>CAXXIG010000007.1:1195000-1563339 GCA_963674505.2 Desulfobacterales bacterium | reverse complement strand
ATTGGAATGCGGGGAAATTAAGGGATTCTCTTAGTTTTTTAAATGAATCTCTTAAATATGATAAAAACTTTTATGATGCTCTGATTTTGCGATGTAGAGTGTATTTAGCTCTTGGGCGAGTTGGAAAAGGCGAAACATGATTTTGATTCAGCCCAACAATTAGGGCCTTTGCCAAAAAAGACACTATCGGATCTTAAATATATATTTGATGCACGGTTACATTTATAGTGGAAGGTTAAATAATGGAAATATATCAAAAGATCGTAAAAACTATGTTCATGGTTCATTAGATAACCCGGCAGTCCAGCGGACAATTGGGGGCTTTCGCTTCGCTTCAGCCCCCAATTGCCGCTGACTTTAGCGTTAGAAAAAAGCAGGATATGAAATATTTATTTGAAAAAATAGTTGGTATGTTCCCATTGGATTTATGGAAGGGCGCGATTTTAGGCGTTATTTTATCTGCACTATTTTCTTTATTTATCACCATCTTAATTCGAACATATAATCAGTTGAAAAGACTGACTGCTCTTAAACGCCTCCTCGGAGTGTTTGCAAATAATGAAGAAGAGTGCGCAATTTTTACAAATGAAATGTTTACAAATGCTGTGTACGGGACAAAAAAAGTCTATCGTTCATTGACAAGCATAAATAGTTTTTATACAAATCACTGGATTTTTATCGCGATATGTGCATAATAAGGATGCAACCAAGGACCTTTTACCAAGGAGGTTGCATCGTGAAAGAGTTCAATTTGATCAAGGCCGCTTTTGAAAAAACTCGTAATAATGCACGGCGCAAGGATTAATTTCCTGGCATGTTTCATAGTCGGCTTTTTGAAAACGAGTACGGTCAATCTGAAAAAGGTCGCGACCGGGATGCCCGGAGCGGCCCACAGAGACTCGAAATACAAGAGAATACAGCGATTTCTGCGCGACTTCGAACTGGATCTTTTCATGATTGCCGAGCTTATCGCCTCGCTGGTGCTTAGCGAACTGGAATCCTGGGACTTTGGCCATGGACAGGACGAACTGGAAATACGGCAAGATCAACCTCAACATTCTCACGCTCGGAGTCGCGTACCAAGGCAGCGCAATCCCGCTTTTTTGGATTCCCCTGCGCAAACGGGGAAACTCCAACACCTCCGAAAGGATATCGATCGTCAAAGCGTTTCTTCACATTTTTCCGCTGCGGAAAATCAAATGCCTGACCGGAGACAGGGAATTTATCGGACAGGCCTGGTTCCGATACTTGCTCGACAAAACCATCCCCTTTCGAATGCGAATAAAAGAGAATATAATGGTGACCAATTCCAGGGGCGCGCCGGTTCCCGCCAAGAATTTTTTCCGAATGTTGAAACCCGGCGAGTGGAAGATTCTCGACGGCATGAGAACCGTTTGCGGTGTCAGGCTCCATGTAATCGGCCTGCGGCTGCCGAATTCCGAATATCTGATCCTCGTGACCGATTCCGATCCCGAGGGGGCGCTGGACGATTACAGGGAACGATGGGAAATAGAGACCCTGTTCGGCTGCTTGAAGACGCGCGGATTCGATTTCGAATGCACCCATGTCGTCGAGCCGGAAAGAGTTCAAAAACTGGTGGCTCTGATGGCCATCGCGTATTGCTGGTGCGTCGCCACCGGCAAATGGATGAATTCGATAAAGGAAATCAAGACAAAGAAGCACGGTCGAAAGGAGATCAGCCTCTTTCGACACGGACTGAACGAACTACGGGATGTTTTGTTGAACATAAGCGACCGATTTGACGCATTCAGAGATTTGGTGGCAAGATTTTTCGGGTCGGCAGCCCCTGATAGAAAGTGCCTCAACAAAATCGATTTAAAGTATAGTAGTTTTTTGTCCTGTACATAGTTACAAATGATAGAACATATTATTCAGAAAATCCGAATTATTTCCCCCCACAGAATCAAAAAGAGTATAAAAAATGGATAAATATTCCATTTGTGGTTGGCACAGCAAATATGCACGCTGCTTCTGATATATTAAACCTTTTTGGTCAAGCAGGGAAAAAGGATAATATTGAATTCCACACTATTTCCAAAGATTGGAATTTGTGGAGTAAGAACATGGTGTGCATTGGTGGTAGCTATAAAACTGATAAGGTATTTGATGCCTGCAAACCTAAATTTGCCTCGTTAGTGCCTTCGCATAGCTCTATAAGTTTTGTCCTTAAAATTTTATCATTCCTGAGCAAAAAAGAACGCGTTATGTACATTCATAACTTCTATCCAAGGCAAACCGAAGGTTTCTCCGCCTGCGAGCATGAAAGGACTTTTGCCGGAGTTTTTCGAGCCAGGCATGAAAGGAACGAAATTCCTCACATTTGCTAGTGCGCGAAGAAAATACGAAGTGCATTTCCTGTCTCTGAAGCTTTCCGCCTGACGAAGCTTTCTTTTTACTATTTTGAGCAAATTATCCACAAGGGAAGTCGTTTTTTTGATTCCGCTCCTTCTTTTCCAAACGGTATAATGGACGGCGTTTTTCTTCAGCTCCTCGATTGTCGGACAAACAAGCGGATGCTTGAAAGCCTCTTCGTGCGCCATTTCAATTTGAACTCTCAGTCTTGTCTGCGAATCGGCCGTTTCCAGAATGCCTTTCATCAAATCGTAAATCCTTTTAACTTCACTACTGTCTTTTCCCGTTTGCCTGCTCCACTCGGAAAGCGCGCCCAAAAGCTTTTTGAAAAAATGGCGATGGCAGAAACCGATCCATATTCTTCGAAAAACGGACTTCAGAGCGTTGGTCGAGGCCTTCCACTTGTCCTTCGTCACTCCGCAAACCTTGAAGTCTATCCTCTCGACGAACTTTTCGAAAGAGTCGCGGAGTGTCTTTTCATCCACTCGGTCCAAATAGTCCATATGCCAAACGAGCATGCTTTGCGAATCGACCATGGCCAGTGAATAAGTGCGAAGGTCCGGCTCCTTCTCGAACCCTTCGTCCTCTTGGAAATAGCCGCTTCCAGTAACCCCCGCCCCGGTCAGAATCCGCGCCGGATGGAGAAATCCCATCCATTTTATCCAATTCATTATCGTCTGGACGCTTTTCAGCTTCCTGCCGCTGAGAGCCGTCGCTTCGAAAGCGCCGCGAACGCTCTGGCAAAAGAGGCAAACCGCCCTGACCGTCTCGCCAATGATCGCCATGCAGAAATTCTTTTCGCGAGGAAGAAAACTAGGCAAAACGGAAAATCTTTCCCGGCAGCATAGACACTGCACCATCCGAACCGGAAACGTTTCCCGCTTTCCGCCCCGCATTGCGGTTTTGCGAGGGTTGCGGCGAAAACCTTTCATGCAGTAGCCTTCTCCGCCTTCGCAGCCGGGCTTGTGGCCGAGGAGGCGCCCAAGTCCGGGCAGCTTTTCGACCACCTCTATTTTGAACCTTTTGCCGTCATTGACCAATCGGACGTAGCCGGCCTCGTCCGTATACGGAAAGACTATGGTCTTGCTTCCCCTCTTTGATATTGACCTCTCGCTTTTGATTTGCGTCGGCTGCGCCGCGCACCTTTCGAACGAAGCCGAAAGGGCTTCCTCGATCGCGCTTCCAACGACGGTTTGCGACGGTTTCAACGATTCGATCCTCTGCGCAAGGCTGTCGGCCATGGTACGCAACGACTTCAGGATATTCTCCCTTTCCCGTTCCCAACGGCCCTTTTTTTCCTTGCGCTTGCCGTTGGCGGGAACGCATTCTTCGGCGATCCGGCAGATCAATTTGCCGATTCGTTCCGCAGCCGCTCCGAGCAGCCATGCGAATAGCGCCACGTTGCAGAAGGCCCGGTTTTCCGTTGCCCACGATCGAATCGACGAGAACAACAAGCCTATGAGGATGATCGATTCCGGATATTGGGACTCATGATGCCAGTTTTTTCTCTTTAATCTGTCAAGAGCCTTTTCCAGCATGTTCAAATTTCGAAGAATGTTGTCGAGAATTTTCTCGTTGTTCGTGCCGTTCTGTTTATCGTTCATATGCTTCCTCCATGTTTCAGTGTCATGTTGGAACATAAGAAAGCATATTGACAAATAAATGTCTAGTCTAAACATTATTTATTTGCTGATCGCCATTCATTAAAAAAAGTCATATTCACACATTCAATAAATGCCTATAACAGGTGATGGCTCAAAGGACAAAACTTTTAGAACTATGCGAGTGCCTTATGATAATACCGTCGTTTTTAAATTTAATAATTCTGAAAAAATCTATCATGCTATCAATAACAATGATTATGGGCTAATATGGAAAACAAACTACACTGGAACCCAAAAAAAATGTTTAGTATTTATCGGTTTAGGCTCGCTCGGAACTGAATCGGCTGCATATTATTTTAGGAATAATGCTGCGATTATAGCTAAAATGTACGGACATAAAGATTTCGCATGCCTAATACATGTAAAATTAGACCAGGGAAAAGAATCTTCCCAAATTTGTCATTTTTCGCCTGGTCCAGCACTTTGGAATAAAATATGCCACCCAATAGCGTGGTGGAAATACTTTCGACCCCTGGTTGAAAGATGACATTTTCTAACCAACAAATCCAGCGGACGCAAAAAGACGCGCCGCTGATTTAGACGTTAGGCTACACAAGATTCAGGATAAAAAGGATCGATCAAAGAAATGTAATGCATAGACGATATGAATTGTACAAAGCAAAGGAGAAACGAAATGAACCTCAAGAACACAAGTTATCGGATCGCAGCGATGGTCGCGGGCCTCGCCTTGGTAGTCGCAACAACTGCAATCACCGACACAGCATTTGCTTGCAGTCGGGTTGCTTATCTCGGTCCAGATGAGGTCGTGATCACCACCCGCTCGAATGACTGGTACAGTTCACAGCACTCGAATATCTGGGTCTATCCGCGCGGACTTGAACGGGATGGCAATGCCGGCCCCAACTCGCTCAAGTGGACGTCGAAATACGGCAGCGTAACAGTAGCCGGCTGGGATGCGGCGACGATTGACGGCATGAACGAAAAAGGCCTAGTGGCCAATCTGCTCTACCTGGCCGAATCCGACTACGGGAAGCCTGTGGCCAACAAGAAGTCCATTTCGGTTGCGGCCTGGGGGTAACGATTCACCCCCCATATAGAAAAATTCCAAAAAACTGAAAAAAAAGGAGGACAAAAGGTTCGAGGCCTGATACACTTACGGCGATATGAACAAATTATCGCCCGAAGACCTTGTACAGCTTGATCGCAAACGGATATCCGGCCTCGACAAGTCGCAGCTTGTCGATCTTACGGAGGGGCTCAGAGATCTGTGCCTCGATCTTTATGAAAAGGTCAACAGGGATTCGTCCAACAGTTCGAAACCGCCGTCTTCCGACGATCCGTTCAAAAAAAAGAGAAAGGGGGAAGACGACGGAGCGGAGCCTGAAAAAGTCGAGGATTCCACGGAGGGGTCTTCGGACGGGGGCAAGGAGGGTTCCGGCAAGGAGTCGGGGAAGAAAGAAGGCGACCCGGAGAAACCAAAGCCGGGCAGGCAACAGGGCGCGCAAGGTTTCGGAAGGTCCGAAAACGCCGAACCGGAGCGTATCGAAGATCACTTTCCGGAGAAATGCGTCGTCTGCTCCGTGAAACTTTCCAAACCGCCTTATCCGTCTCCGTATACCGGCCATTACACGTACGAACTTGAAAAAGACGAAGAAAAGCATGAAATCCGCCTGGGTTGCACCCTGCATCGATACCATTCCATTGTCTGCGAATGCGGGCACGAAAACAGGGCCAGGCCGGGCGAAGGATTCGTTTCGGAGATCGAAGGCCGCAAGCGCGACCTCAAGCTTTCCGAAAATCGCCTGATCGGCCCCATGTTCGCGACATTCATCGCGGCCTTGAACAGAATGTACAGGATGGCGCGAAATCAGATAAGACAATATCTCGTCGACTGGTTCGGGTTCCGGGTATCGACGGGAACCATCTGCCAATGCGTCAGGGAGGCGGGCGTGGCCTGCTACCCGGTGGTGGACGAACTGATCGAAGAGCTGCAGGAAGAGAAAAAGGTGAATCTTGACGAAACTCCCTGGTACCAAAAGGGGCTCTTCCGCTGGCTGTGGGTGGCGGTCGGCGAAAAAGTCATCGTCTACATTGTCGGATCCCGCAAAAAGGAGACGCTGCTCCTGTTGATAACCGAAGCGTTCCTCGGCTGGCTCGTCACGGACGGCTACGGGGCGTATCGCGGCTATTCCAGACGCCAGCGCTGCCTGGCTCACCTGATAAGAAAGGCGATCGGCCTGACCAAGGCGCCCGACGAAAAAGCCCGGAAAATGGGAGAGTGGTACTTGAGGGAAATGAGGGGCCTCATAAAGGCCGTTGCCGAGGGCGAGGACGGCGGGAAAGAATGCGGGCCGATTCTCGCCAGACTCAAAAGAGCCTGCAACCTGGGATCGAAACAAGATCATGCCAAACTCAAATCTCTTGCGAAAGAGATTTTAAACGATTGGGATGCGGTGGTGGCGTTCGTCAAAAATCCGGAGCTGCCCCCGACCAATAACGACGCGGAGAGAGCCCTGCGCATGGCGGTGATTTACAGGAAAGTCTGTTTCGGAACTCGAACTGAAGAAGGCAGTCGGTCGTTCGCGGCCTTCATAAGCGTCATGGAAACTTGCAGGCTGCGAGGAGTCAATCCGTGGGAATACATTGCAAGCATAATTGCCAGAGCAAGAAGAGGCGAAAAGCCGACGCCCATTCCGACAGCGTAAATGCCAGTTTCCTATAGGGGGAGTGAATCGTTACGCCTGGGGGCAGTACGTGCTCGACAACTTCGCCACGACAGCCAAGGCAGTGGAAACCCTGCGCAAGGAACCGTTCCACATCGCCTCACCCAAGACTCCAGATGGTCATGCCGGTACGGCACACCTGGCGATTACCGACCCGAGCGGAGATTCGGCCGTGTTTGAGTACCTCCAAGGAAAGCTTTTCATTCATCATGGTCGCCAGTACCAGGTCATGACGAATTCCCCCACTTACGATCAACAGCTTGCCCTAACGGCCTATTGGGAGAACATCGGCGGGACGGCCATGCTCCCGGGCACAAACCGGGCGAGCGATCGCTTCGTGCGCGCTTCCTTTTACATCAAGGCCATTCCCCAGACCGCAGATACCAATGAAGCGCTGGCAAGCGCCTTCGGGGTGATTCGCAACGTGTCCGTGCCCCTGGGCATCACCACACCGGGCCAGCCAAATATCAGCTCCACCCAGTGGCGCGCCGTATCGGACCAGAAGAACAAGGTGTACTACTTCGAGTCGCCCCGCAGTCCGTACCTCTTCTGGATACCGCTGGCCGATATCGATTTCTCGGAGAAAGGCAATACCCAGAAGATCAGCCTGACCGAGGGCTCTGTGCTGTTGGTGGATGGAAAGCCGTTCGCCGGAAACGCCGCCAAGCAGGGTAAAGCCACGAAACCCTTCGAGTTTCTGGCCGCCACCGCCGAGTAATAAAATCGGATCCAGGTCTCCCGCTGATCATGAAGGACAGCACAATCTGCAGGAATGACCCTCGCAGATTCGGGATGGCCTAACAAAAAAATGAACTGGGACCGGGTGGGAGCGTGCAGTTATTTAACATTTTCATTTTTCAACCTTTTTCGCTTGCTGGACGCTTTCGTGGTTCGCCACCCGGCCCGTTATTTTTGGCGTTGCCGGTCACATAGTCTCTGATCATTGTTGACACCTGTACGGCAATGCCGTATAAATATTGACGTTATGATATTTATTGAAACAACCATATTCACGAAATTATTGCCGAAATATTTAAACGACGATGAATACAGGTCGCTTCAATGGTATCTTCTTTTAAATCCAGATTCCGGGGATATCGTTCGTGGAAGCGGGGGAGTTCGCAAGGTTAGGTGGTCTACCGAAGGGAAAGGGAAAAGGGGCGGAATAAGGGTCATTTATTTTTGTAAAAAGTCGGTCGATGAAATATGGCTGCTCACCCTTTATTCCAAGAATGAAAAGGCAACGATTCCCGGTCACGTTCTAAAAAGGATTGCGGAGGAAATTGAAAATGAGTGATCGAGATATTGGTCTGGAAATATTGGAGGGAATTAAAGAAATTAAACGATTCAAAAAGGGGGATATTGAATTAAGGTCTTGGAATTTGAAAGAACCCTCTCCCGCAAAAACAATCAGAAAAAAACTCAAATTATCTCAATCAGCTTTTGCAAGCCTGATGGGGGTTAGCCCCAGGACAATTCAGGATTGGGAGCAAGGAAGAAGAAAACCTAAAGGACCGGCGAAATCGCTTTTACGCATTGCGGAACAACATCCCGAGATATTCATTGAAATACGGTAGTTTTTGTATCGTTTAAAGGAGACGGATGTACGGTGTATTTTTTCTATGAGAAGTTGAAACATTCGCAAAGATTCTGATCTTGATCCAAGATTAGCAACCCGGCAACCCTTTGCTGCACCCGACACCAAGGGCTGCGCATTCGCTCCGCCCTTGCTGCCGGTGAGCTTTTCGTTGATGTGCAATACATTCTCGCCTGCGCCATTTACGGGTCATATTTCTGCGACTGCGGTGATGAAACCGGTTATTCGAGCACTTAAGAGTTGATTATTTCTTTGGATACGTAAAGGACGATTGTCGTAAACCCAAGGCAAAATACAAAATGCCTGAATTCAACTGGGATACGATTCCATTTACAGATAAATTTTGGGCATAGCGCTATAGTGTTCAAGAAAAAGGTTTTGGCCTCTGAAAAGCCCCATCATTCAACATTATACGGCCTCCGACAGCTTTTGGTATTTGACAAACAACGAGAGGACCTCCTCCTTCATATCACCGAAATGAAGAAGAGCTTCGTTCACTTTCTTTTTCAAGGAATCGAAGGTCGGAAAATAATGAAGATGGATTTCCTTTTCCTTGATCTTTTTCCACAGTTTTTCAATCGGGTTGTAGTCCGGAGAATACGACGGCAGTTGGTATACGGCGAGTCTTTTCGAACGTTTTTCAAAAAACAGCTTCATGGCCTTGCTGGTGTGATACGGAGCGCCGTCCTGGATAAGAATCGTATGCTTTCTGGTCCTCGACAGAATTCCCCTTATAAATTTTTCGTAGACCTCCGAATTGAGGCGACCTTCGTACCCCATGGAGAAAAAGCGACCCGTGAAATAATCGATAAAGCCGAGGACCTTGTATCCCTTGCGGATTCCCGACGTCCTGGACTCGGGCTGCCTGCCTCTCTTGCTCCATGTTCGCGTCAGCGAGCCCCATTGAGGAAAGGAGGCTTCGTCGCCGAACAGGATTTGCGACTTTTTCTTTTTCGCAAGCCTCGCGATTTCCGGCCAGGTCTCCTCGAGCCACTTTCTTCTGGCCTCGGCATCCCTGCGACCGGCGACAAATCCGGCCTTCTGGAAAGAGTACCCCATGTTTTTCAGAAGCTGCGCGATGTATGCGGCCGAATACAGAACTCCGAATCTTTTCAAGATCATTTCCTGCACCATCGGGCTTCGCCAGCACGCTCCGGGAAACCCCGCATATTTTGGCCCTCTGGAAACAAGCCTCTTCAACTCGGTTTTCTGCGTCTTCGTCAGCTTCGACAATCCTGGCTCTCGGCAGTTTTCTTCTAACCGCGTAATAATAAGGCCCCCACATGTCGATCGACACGTAGCGGACGCCTTTTCTGGCTCGACGCGGATTTGTGGGAAAAGGCGTGCCGATGGCAACCAGACCATCCTGGTCTGGCATGCCTTGGGTTCCAAGCGGCGGCATATTCGCGATATGCGACCAGAGCTGGAAGCTCTGGTTGCCAGTTACCATTCCCCACAAATCTGCGATGAACCGTTAAAACCAAGCCCGGCGGCCCTAAGGACTGTCGGAAATTCGTTCCTCGATGGCATCGAAAACATCGGGAAGGATTTCGGCGCTTTTTCCTTTCAAAAATAGCCCCCCGGGAGTTTGCAGGGCCGCCTTCGAAAAAACGTTTTCCTCTATGTCGATATCGACGATCATCCCTCCGAAGTGCATGACGGAGGCCGCGACGCGATTCGGAAGGTTCGTGGAACCAGTCGTTCCGACAATAACGAGAAGCGAGGTCTTCGCGGCGTCGCGCAACGAGCTTTCGAACCGGTAGTATTTCTCGTCGTAGTACTCGTCCCACAGCAACACGTGGGGGCGGGCCATGGAGCCGCATTTCGGGCACTTCAGCCGTTCCCACTCCGATTCGGGCAAATCCTCGCCCCTGGCTATTTTAGGGATGGTTTCCGGGACCGGGTACAGGTCGGAGGAGCATTTCCCGAAGCACCGCATGAAGTTCAAGTTGCCGTGGACCTGGTAGGTCGCCTCCAAAGTGCTTCCCGCCCTCAGATGAAGTCCGTCCACGTTCTGCGTGATCAGCCGGAACCTGTATTTCAGAAGCTTTTCCATTTCCGCGATGGCGACATGGCCGGGGTTGGGCAGGGCGTCGGCGCAGACGCCGCGCCGGAAAAGAAACCATTTCCAGACTTCCCTGGGGTTTCGGTTCAGCATGTCGTTTGTCGCGATCTCGCTCGGCTGGTAGTTCACGGAGCCCACGGTCCAGTAGCCCTCGGGACCTCTGAACGTGGGAATGCCGCTTTCCGCCGAAACCCCCGCCCCGGTCATGACGGTGATCAATCCGCCCTTTTTAAAAGCGTCGCCTATGGATCTTTCCAGTCGTTCTCTATCCTTTTGTTCCATCATGCAACCTTCACTCTTTTTCCGTTTCCGCAGCGGGCGGGGAATCCGGCATTTCCTCGGCCGCCTTTTCATAACGCGCCAGCTCTTCCTGGCTGGGATACTCGATCTGGCCCGGCGTGTTGGAATCCCAGTAATCGGGATCGGCCCACATCCCCTTGTTGCCATTGGCCGCTTCGATCTCTGCGGCAGCCGCCCGCTTGCGCAGCTCCCACACCTGTTTTTCGGTGACGTACAGATCCTCGAACCGCAGATTGGTCATGAGGTGGCTCCCGGTGATGAACCCCTCGCGCACCAAGTCCAGGTTCAGGCTGTCGGGTCCGTCCAGAATCCAGATGTAGATGCGGGCCACGGTTTTGGAAAAGAAGGGATAGGCTTCCACCGGCACCGCCACAGCGTTCGGATGCCGCTCCATCCACTGGTCAATGAACTCCCCCCGGGCATTCAGTTCGGCCTCGCCGGGTCCCTCGGCCAGAAACGGGATGCCGAGACTGCCCCGGCCGGTCAGTTCGTAGAGGCGGGTCTTGTCCTGATCGACCATCCCGATAAACCCCTTGGTCCACGTGATGGCGGACGCCTGCATCGGCTTGAGATTGCGCCAGGACTGGGCGTGCCCTGCGGCCGGCAGATTCAGGCCGGCAATCAGCAATCCCGCACACAGCATAATTTTTTGCAAACGTTGCATGACGATATCTCCATTGATTTTAAAGAATGGCACAAGCACAACCCAATCTGGTTCTCTCCGTTTAAAAAAAACGCCGGAAATCGTGGTGCTGGAGGACTATTTGTTTAATTGACAGAATCGAATATGGCCGAAGTGATTCGGGGACGTCAATCGCCTCCGACATCGAAATCCGCGCCGCCGTCGTCGTAATCGGAGTCGCCCCAGTCCTGATAATGGACCCCGTCGTAGCCTTGATCGGCGCCGCGTTCCTCTACCGCTTTCTTTTTCCATCCCCACAAGGCGGGAAGCAGACCTGCGCCGCAAAGGACCAGGCCGCCCACCATTTCGCCGCCGATGACCGCCATGCCTCCAAGCACGATGAGCGCGATTCCTATCAGCAAAGCCAACGCTTTGACCACGCCCCTTTTCTTGACCACGCGTCTCGGTCGAGGCGGCGCGGCCGCCGGCTGCGGAGCTTGTTGATAACTCGGGGGCGATTGCCGGTAAACAGGCTGCGGATCCGGGGCAGTTGGGGCCACCCTCTGGGGCTGTTGCCGGAACTTTGGTTGCCCGGGCTGAAAACCATGCCGGGGGGGCGGGGCCTGGCTGGTCTTTTCGGCCACCAGATCGCCGGGCGCCTTCTGGCCGGTAGCCAGCGAAACCGCCTCGAAAGGCGTCACGAGACACTCGTAGCTGTTTTCGACGTCCATAAACAAGAGCGCGGGCCCGTTCAACGCGAAGTTCAAGTTGGCGAAATCCAGGCGTAACGCTTCGTTTCGAACCATGACGTTGGGCGGGCAAAGGTCTTCGCCGCTGTCGTAGTTCGGAGGCACGAGGGACTGGACCTGCTTGAGAAAATCCAACAATTGGTCCGGCGTCATGTTTCCCCAATGCAGTTCGTCGTAACTGCCATTGGCCATAAAAGGGTTTTGATTGATTCCCTGCGTGACGACATACAAGTTCTGGCTCATGGTTCCCTGTCCCCCTTTCGCAATCCGGAAAATTGGCAAGAATCGATCATTGATCGAAACGTAAAAAGAGCGATTCCATATGCAATAATACCATCATTTCACATTCGTTGCGTAAAGGTCAATCAAAAATCCAGTTTGTCGGAATCTGTCTCATGCCGCAACGCCCTCGTAAACGGGCGACGGGACCGAGGGGTAGGACCGGAACACGTGGTCGTAGACCGCCTCCGATCTGGCCTCCACCTCGTCGTCGCCGTACGCGTCAACGGGAAGACCGGTGTCTTCGTTCCACAGGAAATTCAGAATTTCGGTCCTGACGGAGTCCCGGGCCGATTCCTTTTCCCTCCAATGATCGATTTTCAGCTTTTCGGCCTTCAGCTTTTCCAGCAGCTCCACAGCGACAGCCTTGATGCGCTTGATCTCCTTGGGTTTCAAATCGTCCTTCTTCAACAGGTCGAATACGGCCAGGGACTCTTCGTCGAGCCCTTCCCTCACGGCCCGCTTTTCCTCCTCGGCAAGCCCCCTTTCGAAGCGTAAAAGTTTTTCGAACGTCTCCTCGATGGCGACCCGGTCCTTTTCCTTGTTGTATTCCGCCACGATTTCCTCGTAATGGCGCTGGAAGTCGGTCCGCATAGGGTTTTGCTCCAGCAGCCTCTTCAATCTTCTTTCGACGGCATGCTTGAGGTGCTGCACGGCGGTGTGCCTAGCCTTGCTTTTTTGGAACTCCTGTCGCAGAAGGTCGAAATCCAGGCGGCTTATATCGAAGGGTTCCTGGTCCTCGGCGGCTGTGTTCGGCCGCACCTCGATGGCCTCTTCCACCACCAGGTGCAGAAGCCGGAGAATGTCGGCGATGTCGGCCTGCTCCATGTCCCTGCGAAGGCTGTTGTAGACTACGCCCACCGCCTGGTACTCGGACCGATGGGCGTTGACTCCCCTGACGTTCACGCACGCCTTGAACCGGGCGAACACTGTGCGGCACATCACCTCGAATCGCTTGCGGGTCTCGTCGTTGCGGTTGGCGGCCTCCTTGGCCGCGAGAATCGCCGCGTTTCTTTGAAAGCCCTCCAGGTTGACGATGTCGTCCAGGGACGCTCCCCGCTCGGACAGAAAATCCCTCACCAGCGCCACCGCTTCCGATAGCTCGGACAGCAGCTCTTCCTCCGGCTTGGCGAAATCCATGCTTCCGCCGCCGGTACGCCCGGCATCCCCTGTCCCCGCGAAGACGGCAAGTGCTTTGCGAAGGTTTTTCAAAATTCCGCAATAGTCCACGATCAGGCCGTTGCTCTTGCCCTCGTTCACGCGGTTGGCGCGGGCGATAGCCTGCATGAGGGTGTGGGCCTTGAGCGGCTTGTCCAGATAGAGCGTCGATAGGCAGGGGACATCGAACCCGGTCAGCCACATGGCGCACACGATGGCGATGCGAAAGGGGTGGGCTTCCTCCTTGAAGGCGTCGTCCAAAGACAGCCGCTGCATGTTGCGAAACCTCGGCTGGCCGCGCAGGACCTCCGGAAGCTCCATGCCCTCCTTGATCAGGCGGCGATGCGGGACGATGTCCAGGTCCCACTTCTCGAACTTCTCCACCTCGCCCTGCTCCTCGCTCACCACCACCGCCATGCGCGTCTCCCGCATCCACTCGATGCGGCGACGTCGGAAAATCTCCTGCTGGTCGTCGCAAGTTTCCTTCAGGCCCTTTTCCAGCTCCCGGATCGACTCGTCCCAGTAGAATTCGATCAGCCGGTGCATGCGCACGCACGTGATCTTGTCGATGCAGACCAGCACGGCCTTGCCGGACTCCCAGGCGGCGGAATAGTGCCGCACGAAATCCCTGGCGATCTGATCCAGGCGGTTTACAGCCGTGACGATGTGGTAGTCGCGCTTGAGTTCGCTCTCCAAACGCTGCGAAACATCCAGGTCGTCGATCTCCAGCGATTCGATCTTCTCGGCGATTCGCTCGTTCAAGTCCCCCACCGCCACGCCGAGCTTGTCTCCCCGGGCGTCGTAGTAGAGCGGCACGGTGGCCCGGTCCTCCACCGCCCGCTGGAAATCGTAGGTGGAAACGTATTCGCCGAAAACGCGCCGGGTGATCTCGTCGTCCTTGAACAGGGGCGTGCCCGTGAACCCGATGTAGCTGGCGTTGGGAAGGGCGTTGCGCATGTTCAGGGCGAGAGTGCCGTACTGGGTGCGGTGGGCTTCGTCCGTGACCACCACGATGTCGTCGCGAAGCGTGTACGCTTCGTCGTCGCCCACCTCTTTGTTGAATTTCTGAATCAGGGAAAAGACGTGGGATTTGTGCTTCGACAGCAGCCTTTTCAGATGCCCGCCGCTGGACGCGCGGCACGGGTCCCGGTCGTTGTCCGCCACACCGCAACCGGCGAAGGTCTTGTAGATCTGCGTGTCCAGGTCCTCCCGGTCGGTCAGGATGAGAAACGTGAAATTGCCCCCGAGTTTGCGATGCACCTTTCGCGCGAACATCACCATGGAATAGCTCTTGCCCGCGCCCTGGGTGTGCCAGAAGACACCCAGCCTGCCCTGCCGATTCTTCCTCTCCCGGATCGCTTCAACAGCACGGTTGACCCCCAAAAACTGGTGGTTGCGGGCCAGTATCTTCTTGGCTTCGCCCGCCGAGTCGTCGAAAAGGATGAAGTTCTCAAACAAGTCCATGAAGTTGCCCTTGTCGCACACGCCCTTGAGCAGCGTCTCCATGTCCACCGCTCCCGGCTGCTCCTCGGCCAAGCGCTTCCATTCGTGGAAATGTTCGAAACGGCTGGTCAAAGACCCGATCCGGGCCTCCACGCCGTTTCCCAGCACGACGAACGCGTTGAAATAAAACAGGTGGGGGACCGTGTCCTTGTAGTCCTTGAAGTTTTGCTCGTAGGCCGTCCGAATGTCCTTCACCACGTTCTTCAGCTCCATGAACAGAAGCGGCAACCCGTTGACGAACCCCGCGACGTCGATTCGCCGACGGTACAAGTCGCCCCGCACCCACAACTCCCTGACGCACAGGAAATGGTTTTTCTCCGGATTTGAAAAGTCGAACACCCGCAGCCGCCGGCGCAGGCGCTCGCCCTTGTCATCCCGAAACGCGACCCGCACGCCCTCGCGCAAAAGCTCGTACTTTTCGCGATTCGTGGCCGAAAGCGATTGAGCCGCCGTCGTGGACACCACCTGCCGAACCGCATCGTCGTAGGCTTCTTCCGGAAGCCCCGGATTCAGTTCCGCAAGCTTGTCCCTCAAAATCCGCGCCAGAACCACATCCCGGTCGGACTCCCTTCCCAAGAGGCTTTCCGGGCCGAAATCCTCGTGGTTTTATGCGTACACAGAGTCCCAGCCGAGCTGCTGCTCCAGGTAATCGGCAGTGGTCTGCTGGACGAGGGTGTCTTCCGTGTAAGGACCAGCACTCATCGCACATCCTTTTCTTGCCGACGAAGAAACTTCAATCCCTTGGCGGTCGGCCGATATCTTTGGTTTCCGCTACTGGGTTTGTCGGGAATCGTCATTTCTATCAGCCCCGCCTGCAAAGCTGGCACAAGATATCTGTCTCTGAAATGGGACTGGCTTTTCAAACCTATGGCAAGCTGCGCATCGGTCCTCTTGAGAGGACCTCTTTCAAGAACGCGGAGCAAATGCCTTATTTTCTCGGCAGCTTCACCTGTATCTTCACCTGTATCTTCACCGGTATCTTCACCGGTATCTTCATTGACTTCTTTGGGAGACTGGGCTGTAGCTTCCCTAGGCGACATGGTTTTCCAATCTGAAAATCCATCTACATCTCGAACCCAGGACCGCAAAAAGGTGATGGTGAACCAATTTTCGGAAACATCTATTTCGGGTTCGGCTATTCCGTGTTCATTGCAAAGGGTACGAATGCGGCGAATGCCGGAACCAATGTGTTCGACAACGGCCATGCGGTGCAAGAGACCGAAGAGCAGGGGGTTGCGAGGAATGCTCTTTATCCCCAGATCTTCCCGGGTCATGCACGGGGGCAACCCTCCCGGATTTACAATTTCTATTCGATCTTGAAAGATATAGACCTGCACATTGGCGGCGGAGCGGTAATCTCGATGGGCCAGCGCGTTGACGACAGCTTCCCTCAATGCTTCTTCGGGAATTTCGGGCTTTTCTTCGCGCCTGATCTTCTTTACGATGTATTCCACATTGATTTTGGAAAGGATATACCCGACAACATCCTCGATCATGGAATATATGTCTTTGCTGAAACCCCGTCTGTCGAGGATTCGAAACTTGTCCGAGCCGAGAAACAGCGCGCAAGCGACATCGGCGCTGATGGAAAATTTCCGGATATCTTCCGCCAAAAGCCACGCTCCCGCGTGGGTCATGATTCCCTTTCTCACAAGATGCAAATTTCGAAGCGCCGTCAAAGGTTCCAGGTCTGCCGGAATCCTGGCCCGGACGCGGAATCGTTCCCAAACTTCGTCCGTCAAGTCCTCGGAAAAAGAAAAGCGCTCGCATGGCGTTTCATCGAAACGAATCAGCCCTTCCTTGAAAAAAATTCGCGGATTTCGCAGGCTGAGAAAAATATTGCGATCAGGAAAAGGAGGTGGATTTTCTATGACGTCGATCTTTTTTTCGGGGGCAATTTATGTTGCGGGCAATCCAGCGCATCAAATTCCGGGTCCTTGTGCACAAGGGCAGCGCCCGATAACAAGGCGGCGGCCCCGATCCAGGCATCGGCCAGAGACATTCGATGCGTGGCTTTGATCTTGGCGGCTTGCTCAAGCAATGGATCGCTTTCGTGGATTATTTCTATTGGCAATGCACTGCATTGCTCGTAAGCCAGACGACCGGCGGATTCATCTTCATCTTTCCATACACGATAAAAGAGTTCCATCAGAGAGATGAAACAAACGTTACAGACGATTTTTCCTCTTTGCGCCTTATAGAGCAGATCGGCAACCAAATCCGCCCCTTCTTCGTCGTCGCGCAAGGTCAACAAGGCTGACGTGTCCAGAACGTACTGTTTCATTCCTTTGCCTGATCCTGCTTGCGTTCTTGCAGAAGCCTGTCTACGGCCCCACCGACGCCTTGCCCCCGAAATGCGTCAATAGGATTGGCTCGAACCGGGACGACCCGTATATGATCACCCTCCACAATCCATTCAATCCGGTCGGCTGTGGTAAGCTTGAACTTCCGCCTAATTTCAGCGGGAATAACGGTTTGCCCTCTGCTGGTAATTGTGCTGCGCATATACCCCTCATCGCCTGAATTATCTTTTTCCGAAAATTGTAATTCGCGCGCAGTGACCTGTCAACGCTTTGGTCGATCAGGAATGAGGGTTCCCGCCGAATCGGAGTTTGCGTGGGAGACGTATCCGGTTGCGCCATATCCGATCCATGACAAAGTCAAGAGCACTCCCGAGAGGATTTCGCGAAAATACACCTCAAAAGGACGGTATTGCCCTGGTGGTGATCAAAACGTTACCGAGCCTCAAAACAATTCACTGTACCCATTTTTTTCAATTTGCACTTGCTTTGAGATTGAACGGGTTATAGTGAAATGTCACAGGATTTAGGGGAGCGTCATAGACACCCCCCATAAACAAAAAAAATATTGCGATCATGGAGTGGATGTGCTTAAAAAACCGAATGGTCAAACGTGGTAAAAGCAGGCGGGCGAAATTGACGCATGACCGTCCGCCGGATCGTTGCGCTGAATCGGTATCGAACGTTTTCAATATATAAATGGATACCTCTATGAAAAAAATCGGAAGATATGAAATCATGGAAAAGATCGGCGAGGGCGGAATGGGAACGGTTTACAAGGCCCTTTTGCCAGCGCTGAAAAGAGTCGTGGCCCTGAAAGTTCTTTCAAAGCAATGCGCGGAAGACCGCGAACTTGTCGAGCGCTTTGTCCGCGAAGCCCGAGTCATGGCGGCCCTGCCGGACTACAATCACGTGGTGCAGGTATTCGATCTGGACCGATTCGAGGACAGCTACTTCTACACCATGGAATACATCCCCCGCAGCCTGGCCCACGCTCTCGGCGAAGCCGATTATGTGGACGACCACACCCGACGAGTCAAACCCGAAAAGAAAAAGCTGAAGTTGCAGGCGGCGGCGAAAGTCGCGAAGCACATTTTGAAGGGACTGGCGGTAATCCACGCGGCCGGGATCGTGCATAGGGACATCAGCCCCCATAATGTCCTGCTGATGAAGGACAACAACGGGTTACGGGCCAAGCTGACCGATTTCGGGATCGCCGGGACCCGCGAAAGCGCCTTGACCCCGACCGGCATGGGCGGTATTGGCAAGCAGTTCTACTGCGCGCCGGAACAGTGGGAAGACTTGAAGTCGTCGGATTTCAGATCCGACCTCTATTCGGTGGGCATACTCATGTACCGCATGGTCACCGGAAAGCTTCCCGTGGGATTCAAGATCAAGCAGGCCAACGAATTGAACCCGGATGTCGGGCGGGAACTCAACGAATGGATACTCACCGCCATCGAGCAGGCCCCAGAGGATCGGTTCAAGGACGCAACGGCCATGTTGTCGGTGTTGGTCGATGCGATGACCCAAGATGAAACACCTCCCCAGATTGACGATTCTGAGGAAACCCCGACGGAAACCGGCCGTAAAGTCGTCGAAAGGGACCGGCATTTCGAAAAATACGATACCGGCGTTGTCCGGGACAAGAAGACGGGCCTGGAATGGTTTGCCGGTCCCGACAAGGACATGGACTGGAACGAAGCGAAAGCTTGGGTGGACAACCTGAACGAAGACGGCGGCGGTTGGCGGATACCTGAGGAATTTGAATTAGATGGGCTGTACAAAATGGAAATGGGAAGTCGGAATATGATGTTATTGCTGAAAATTAATAAATACTGGGTTTTGAACGGGGAAATAGATGGTTCTCCCGCCGCGTGGCTTTTCAGTCGAGGTACCGATAAGGAGGATTCGTACAACCGGAACTACAGATACATCGGCAGGGTTTTTGCTGTTCGCTCGCGACGATGAGGCGGATCATTCAAAGTACACTTTTATTTCCCGCATTTCTTTCAATTCCCATCCGGCAAAGACCATCGCGATCAGTTTCGTATTCGTCCCCCGGCCGCGCTTGGCCAGTCTCTCGTCACGGGAATATTCGGCCAATTGCTTTCGGGCTTCGGCAAGCTTTTTCTCCATTTTTTCTTCCGAAAACTCGCCGCGCGGGATGTATTTCAATTCGATCAGGCAGCTGTGGGCCACGTCCGGATATTTGGCCAGGAACGGCTCCATGTAAAGATCGGCGAACCCTTTGCCCATTTCCTCCTCGGAACGAACGATGAAATAATCCGACACGTTCAGATAGGCCAGCAAAAAAGTCTGGATTACCTTTTCGCCGGTCAGATAGTCCCTGATCGAGGTCTGTTTTTCGATTTCGTTCGAAAGAAAGCGGAAGACCGGTTCCCAGTCGCCGTCATAGGCCAGGTTCCGGATCAAATTGCCGAAGTGCCAGAAATCGAGCCGGAATACGCCCACGTCTTCGTAGCCTTCGCGGATGTATTCGTACATGAGGGTCCGGACGGTCTGGTTGGGAATGTGAAGTTCTCCGGTCGGAGTCCGGGTCAACAGCCCGAAATAGTAGAGCAGGGATATGAAATTGGAGGGCTTGGTCAGCCGGGAGACCGGGAAGCTTTCGGCGATCCTGGCGGCGCTCGTGCCCTGGGTCTTAACGATATCCTTCAGATAGCTGAAGTTGCCGTTCAGACGCTTGTCCAGGACCATCAGATGCCGCAGTTTCGTGTAGTCGGTGCGGACATTCTGATCGATCATGTATTCTGGATAGCAACCGAGGTCTTTAAGATTTTGAACAAAGTAAAGAATCATGTCCGGATTGTACATTGGTTCCGCATCGCCTTTTGAAAACCGATAGTTGCCGTACCATTCGCCAGCCAATTCCAGGGTCCCTTCCAGTGCCTCGGCACCTTGCTTTCCATAATAGTCCAGGATTTCAGCCACCTGCTTGCGGGTAAATCCGAGCAATTCGTTAAATATAGGATTCAGGCTGATGTTTCGACCGATATTGAACCCGCTGGTGACGTCGTCCA
Source organism: Desulfobacterales bacterium (assembly GCA_963674505.2). Classification (GTDB taxonomy): domain Bacteria; phylum Desulfobacterota; class Desulfobacteria; order Desulfobacterales; family SKZT01. The sequence goes on along the minus strand of CAXXIG010000007.1, from coordinate 1,543,001 downwards.
TGGTGACGGGAGATACTCCGGTGATGAACATTCGGGCGATTCCGCTATCCATCCGGTCCGTCGCCCCTTTGAGCATTGCGAAAAAGAAACGGAAAAATCCCGAGCCGTGAGTAAGTTCGTGATATTTTTCGGCTCCCTCCGTACTCAGGATGGTGTTGGCAAAATTGTCGTATTCGTCTATGAGGACATAAACGGACAAATTTCTGGATGCGGCGTATCGCAACAAAAATTGGAGTTTTCCATGAGGGCTTTTTATGTTGTCCATCATGGCGTGGTAGGAGTTGTCCAGAAAATCTCGGTAGCGCTCCGCAAAAAAATGGAAACAGATGTTCGCATGTTCGGCAAACGATTCCTCGACTTTCTCCGAGCTTGGGTTCACCTGCGAAAAATTGAAGCTTAGGATCAAGTGCGCGTTCTTTTCGGGCGTGGGGTTTTGGCCGATGAACGTGTCCGTGAACAGAAAATCGAACTCGTCCTTCCTGCCCGCGTCGTAATACCCTTCCAGCAAAGTCAGCAGGGAAGATTTCCCGAAGCGCCTGGGACGAATCAGAAACAGAAATTTCCCTGCGTCTTCCAGCTTGGGAATGAAGGAGGTCTTGTCCACGTAGTAGCAATTGTCCCGGCGGATGGTCCCGTAGCTCGATATCCCGTACGGGATTTTTTTATATTCTTTCATTTGTTCTTAACCCCATTCAATCCGGCAATTCGCATAGCGTCGCTCGCCGTATCGTAAGCGGTACTTTCACTTTTTGAAGAATACCGAGATGAAAAACAAAAAGGCGGGAGCCTGGGGTGATGAAAATGCTCCCTATTTTGCTGTAAATGATCTGCCGATTTTTGTTCCGCGAATACTATCATGGAGCCTGGTTCGGGAGTGTAGGGTGGGTGGGTTGAGACCCTGGCGTTCGGTGCTGGTTCAAAGATTGTTAACGCCCCTGCCCTTCGAGCATGTACGAAGCCCAACCCACCATTTTCCGAGCCGCCACAGTGCCATTCGTTCGAAAAAGCGACGAATTGGCGCGAAAGATGGTGGGTTGGGCTCCGTACAAGATGGTCAGAGCATCTATTTCAAGAGAAGTTGAATTGGCGACAACACCCGGGCATCGACCCACCCACCCTACGCTCCCGAACCAGCCCGTGCGGATTGCCGCGAGGGGGAACAAATCCCGGCAGAAAAAAAAACTCCCGAAATTGGATGCTTTTCATCACCCAGGCGGGAGCCTCTGGTGCTCCCGCCTTTTGTATTGTCATCCTAACATAATCGATGCCTTGCCATCCGCGTCTGTTCCCGGGCCATCCCGATTCTACAGTCCGTCGGTGGAATCAACGGGATTCTTTTTCAAGTATTCCAGACGGTTCAGGCCGTTGATGTATGCCTTGGCGGAGGCTGTGATGATATCCGGGTCGGAGCCTCGTCCCAAGGCGACCAGGCCGTTTTCTCTCAGGCGGACGGTCACCTCGCCCTGGGCGTCGGTGCCGCCGGTCAGGGCGCTCACGGTGAATCGCAGCAGTTCCGAACGGGCCCCGGTCAGTTCCGCGATGGTGTTGAAAGCGGCGTCGATGGGGCCGTTTCCGTAGCGGGCGCCCTGCACCATGCGGCCGTTGATTTCCATCTTGACGCTTGCCATGGGATAGACCGTGGTTCCGGCGACCACGTTCAGGTAATCCAGCTTGAAGGTCTCCTCCGTTCTCAGGAAGCCTTCCGTGATCAGCACTTCCAGGTCCTCGTCCACCACGTGCTTCTTCCTGTCGGCCAGGTCCTTGAACCGGGCGAAAATCAGGTTCAGCTCCTCGTCGGACAAGTCGTAGCCCATGTCCCGCAGGTGGGTGCGTAGGGCGTGGCGGCCGGAATGCTTTCCCAGGACCAGCTTGCTTTCGCTCAGGCCGATGGTCTCCGGTCTCATGATCTCGTAGGTCATGGGGTTTTTCAGCATGCCGTCCTGGTGGATTCCGGCCTCGTGGGCAAAGGCGTTTGCACCGACAATGGCCTTGTTGGGCTGGACGATGATGCCGGTGATCATGCTGACCAGGCGGCTGGTGGGGTGGATGAATTCGGTGTGAATGTTCGTTTCCACCGGGATGAAGTTGCGCCTGGTGTGGATGCTCATGACCACTTCTTCCAGGGAGGTGTTTCCGGCGCGTTCGCCGATGCCGTTGATGGTCACCTCGGCCTGCCTGGCGCCGGCGCGGATGGCCGTCACCGTGTTGGCGGTGGCCAGTCCCAGGTCGTTGTGGCAGTGCACGCTCACCACTGCCCTGCCGATGTTGGGGGTGTTGGCCATGACGTAGCGGACCAGGTCGCCGAACTCCTCGGGAATGGCGTAGCCTACGGTGTCGGGAATGTTGACCGTGGTGGCGCCGGCCTCGATGGCGGCCTCGAAGACCTTGCACAAAAATGCGGGCTCGCTACGGGAGGCGTCCTCGGCGGAAAACTCCACGTTGTCCGTGTGCGACTTGGCGTACCGGACTGCCTCGACGGCCGTCTTGATCACCTCTTCCCGGCTCATGTTCAGCTTGTACTTCATGTGGATGTCCGAGGTGGCGATGAAGGTGTGGATCCGGGGATTGGCGGCATGCTGGATGGCGCCCCAGGCCTTGTCGATGTCGGCCTTGGCGGTCCTGGCCAGGGCGGTCACCTGGGTCCTTTTCAATTTTGCGGCGATCTCGGACACCGCCTCGAAGTCCCCCGAGGATGCGGCCGGAAAGCCGGCTTCCAAGATGTCCACGCCCAGCTTTTCCAGCTGGACGGCCAAGCGCAGTTTCTCCGCCGTGTTCATGCTGGCGCCCGGAGATTGTTCCCCATCCCTCAAAGTGGTATCGAATATGTACAGTCTATCAGTCATTGTCTTGCTCCTTGTTTTTATGTTTTTTTTACGTTTCGTCTAATTGGTCAATATATGGCGAAAATATTGTAAATCGAGCAAATCCAATGAAAGCATAGGCCGCGGGAATGGACCGTGGTCGCCTCCCGCGGCGTTTTCTACCTCTCTTTTTTCCGAGCGACTATTCATGATATGTCGTCACCTCTGTTGCGATGTGAAAAATTGCCTGTTTCTACGCCTGTTTCTTTGCCAGCTTGTACTGGAAACTGTCGGCCAGCGCCTGCCAGCTCGCCTCGATGATGTCGCAGGACACGCCGATGGTGTTCCAGATCTCCTCCTGGTCCCTGGACGCGATGAACACGCGGACCTTGGCGGCCGTGCCGTCCCGTCCGTCCATGACGCGGACCTTGAAGTCCACCAGGCGCATGACGTCCAGGTCGGGGAAGAACTGTCCCAGTGCCTTTCTAAGAGCGTTGTCCAGAGCGCTGACCGGTCCCTGGCCCTCCGCCGCCGTGATCTCCTCCCTGCCGTCCACGGAAATCTTGATGGTGGCCTGGGCCGTGCAGGGCCTGTCCTTGTCCTTTTCCACTGTGATCCGGAACTGCTCCAGGTCGAATATGGGCTTGTATTGATCCGTGAATTTTTCCATCAGGATTTTCAGGGAACCGTCGGCCACGTCGAACTGGTATCCCTCCAGTTCCATCTTCTTGATCTGCTCGACGATCTCGCGGCCACAGCATCCGTTGACGCCCAGCTCCAGCCCCAGTTCCTTGGCCTTGTATTCCACGTTGCTCTTGCCGGAAAGATCGGAGACCAGTACCCGGCGCTTGTTTCCCACCAGTTCAGGGACCATGTGCTCGTACGCCCGGGGCGTCTTCATGATGGCGTTGACATGGATTCCGCCCTTGTGGGCGAAGGCGCTCTTTCCCACGAAAGGACGGCTGTTCAGGGGCACCAGGTTGGCGGTCTCGCTGACGAACCGGGACAGTTTTCTCAGTTTCGCCAGGTTTTCGTCGGAGATGCAGTCGATGCCCATCTTGAGCTTCATGATGGGAATGATGGAGATCAAATCGGCGTTTCCGCAACGTTCCCCGTAGCCGTTGATGGTGCCCTGCACCATGGCAGCACCCTTTCTGACCCCTGAGATGGTGTTGGCGACCGCCATGTTGGAATCGTTGTGGGTGTGGACGCCGAACCTGATCGCCAAGTCCGCAGTCGAAACGCCCCGGTGTTCGGCCATCTTTTCCTTGATCTCGTCCATGATGGCCTCCACCTCGAACGGGAGTGTCCCGCCGTTGGTGTCGCACAGCACGATAAAGTCCGCCCCGGCGTCCGCCGCCGCGATCAGGGTCTTGACCGCGTATTCCGGGTTGGCCTTGTAGCCGTCGAAAAAATGCTCCGCGTCGTAGATCACCTCCCGGCCGTTTTTTTTCAGAAAGCCGACCGAATCGGCGATCATGGCCAGGTTTTCCTCCAGGGTGGTGCAGATCACATCCCGGACATGCAGGTCCCAGGTCTTGCCGAAAATGGCCACCGCCCTTGTCCCGCTTTCCATCATTTTTTGCAGGTTGGCGTCGTCCTCGGGGGCGATGCCGGGCCTGCGGGTGGAGCCGAAGGCGGTTACCGTGGCGTTCTTCAATTCGAGTGCCCGGACCATTTCGAAATAGTTCAGGTCCCTGGGATTGGAGCCCGGCCACCCGCCCTCGATGTAGTGGACGCCTATGTCGTCCAGCCTTCGGGTGATATTGAGTTTATCCTCCACCGTGAAACTGATTTCCTCCCCCTGTGCGCCGTCGCGCAGGGTGGTGTCGTATAAGAGGACAGGTTCCATAAATGCGCTCCTGATATTCCGACGCGGGAAAAACCCGGCGAGAACGCGGCGGCGGAAGCCTAACGCCGCCGCGTCCCGCCTTGAGCCTTCCTGCGTCGCTATTTGTCTTTTCTTCTGTTTTCGGGTCGCAAGGCCCGTACGGCCGCGCCCGCCTTCCACATTTCCGAATTCTTGATCTCGGCCAGCTCGGCGCGCAGTTTCTGCAAGTAGTCCGGCGCGCTGTTGACATCGAGCACCCTCTGGGTCTCCTTGCCGGTCTTGACCCGGTCGTAGAGTTCGTCGAACACCGGGGCGACCGCGTCGCGGAACTTGGGCGCCCAGTCCAGAGCGCCGCGCTGGGCCGTGGCGCTGCAATTGGAGAACATCCAGTCCATGCCGTTTTCGCCCACCAGGCGGATCAGGCTCTGGGTCAGTTCCTCGACCGTCTCGTTGAACGCCTCGCTGGGGGAGTGGCCGTTCTTGCGCAAAATATTGTACTGGGCTTCCATGGTCCCGGCCAGGCACCCCATCAGGACGCCGCGCTCGCCGGTCAGGTCGCTGTAGACCTCCTGCTCGAAGGTGGTGGGAAACAGGTAGCCCGAACCGATGGCGATCCCCAGGGCCAAGGTCCTTTCCGTCGCGCGCCCTGTATGGTCCTGGAACACGGCGTAGCTGCTGTTGATGCCGCTTCCGTCCAGAAAGTTCCGTCTCACGTTGGTGCCGGACCCCTTGGGGGCCACCAGAATGACATCCACGAAATCCGGAGGAATCACGCCGGTCTGCTCCTTGTAGACGATGGAAAAGCCGTGGGAAAAATACAGGGCGTCGCCTTCGTTCAGGCATGCCTTGACCTTGGGCCACGTGGCCACCTGGCCGGCGTCGGACAGCAATTCCTTGATGATGGTGCCTCTTTTGGCGGCCTCCTCGATGGGAAACAGCGTCTCGCCCGGCACGAAACCGTCCTTCTTGGCCTTCTCCCAGTACTCGTCGCCCTCGAGCTGGCCGACAATCACCGGAACGCCGTTGTCCCGCAGGTTCAACGCCTGGGCAGGACCCTGCACGCCGTATCCCAGCACCGCGATGGTCTCGTTTTTCAAAATCTCCCGCGCCTTTTCCAGCGGAAACTCGTCGTCGGTGACGATATCTTCCACCACGCCGCCAAAATCAATCTTTGCCATGTAATACTCCTCCTTATTCGCTTCGTTTTATTGTGTTTATGTAAATCTCGATAATCTTGCAAATATCGCGACAACAACCGCATTTTGCGATTTTACTTGGGCTCGCGGAACAACGCGATCACGCCGGTGCGGGCGATCTCCTTGATCCCCATGGGCTTTAGCAGGCTCAAAATGGCCTCGAGCTTGCCCTCGCCGCCGGTCACCTCGATGGTGTAATGCTCGGCGCCCACGTCCACGACCTTGCAGCGGAAAATGTCCACCATGCGAAGAATTTCCGCCCGGTTCTCGGGCTTGGCCGACACCTTGATCAACGCCAGTTCCCGCTCCACGTAGGGAAACCCGGTCAGTTCGTGCACCTTGATGACATTGATCAGCTTGTTGAGCTGCTTTTTGATCTGCTCGACGATCAGGGGTGCGGCGCTGGTGACCAGCGTCACCCGGGACACCGTCGGGTCGGTGGTGACCGCCACGCACAGACTCTCGATATTGAAACCTCTGCCGCTGAAAAGGCCCGAGATCCTGGAGAGCACTCCGGGTTCGTTTTCCACCAGAATCGACAGCACATGCTTGTCCGAATCCAACATATCATGACTCCTTCTGGAATATGTCCTCTTGGAAAATATCCTCTTGGAAAATATCCTCTTGGAATTTATCCTTTTGGAATATGTTCATATCGTAAGCGCCTTTGAAAAGGCCTCTTTTTCGGTTTAGGTCAACAGCATCTCGGTGATGGGCTTGCCTGCCGGGACCATGGGATAGACGCACTCTTCCTTTTCCACCACAAAGTCCATGATGACGGGTCCGGGGGTCTCGAGGCCCTTTTTGAGGACCTCCTCCACCTCGTCGGTCTTTTTGGCCCTGAACCCCTTGGCGCCGTAGGCCTCCGCCAGCTTGACAAAGTCGGGGGCGTACTCCATGCACGTTCCGCAGTAGCGCTTGCCGTAGAACAGCTGCTGCCACTGCCGAACCATGCCCAGGTATCCGTTGTTCAAGATCACCACCTTGACCGGCAGCCGGCACTGGACCGCCGTGGCCATTTCCTGGATGTTCATCTGGATGCTTCCGTCGCCGGCGATGTCCACCACCACGCTGTCGGGCTGGCCCAGCTGCGCGCCGATGGCCGCCGGAAGCCCGAACCCCATCACGCCGAGACCGCCGGAGGTGATGAAACGGTTGGGCTTCTTGAAATGGTAGTATTGCGCCGCCCACATCTGGTTCTGCCCCACCTCGGTGGTGATGATGGCGTCCCCCTTGGTCAGTTCGTAGAGCTTCTCCACCACGTACTGCGGCTTGATCACATCCGTCTGGTCGTAGGCCAGCGGGTTGGTGGATTTCCAATCCTGAATCTGATCCAGCCAGGGCTTGCGGCTGGTTTCCAGATCGCCCAGATCGACGTCCTCCAGCATCCGGTTCAGCATGGCCAGCGTGATCTTGCAGTCGCCCACCACAGGGACCGTGACCGGGATGTTCTTCCGGATGGAGGTCGGGTCGATGTCGATGTGGACGATCTTGCTCTGGGTGGCGAAGGTGTCGGTCTTTCCCGTGACGCGGTCGTCGAAGCGCACGCCCACGGACACGATCAGGTCGCAGTGGGCCGTGGTCATGTTGGCCCGGTAAGTGCCGTGCATGCCGATCATGCCCAGCCAGAGGGGATCGTCGCCCGGAAACGCACCCAGTCCCATGAGGGTCGTGGTGACCGGAATCCGGGCCTTGCGCGCCAGCTCGGTCAGCTCTTCGGCCGCCTTGGACAAAATCACGCCCCCGCCCGCGAAAATGATGGGCTTTTTGGCCTCCTGGATCAGTTCCGCCACTTTCTGCACCTGGCGCTTGTTGGGGTGGTACGTGGGATTGTACGTCTTCAACTCCACCGGTCCCGGTTCCTTGAATTCCACCTTTTCAATAGACACGTTCTTGGGAATGTCCACCAGGACCGGACCCGGCCTGCCGGAACGCGCGATGTGAAACGCCTTTTTCACCGTCTCGGCCAAATCCTCGGTGCTCTTGACCAGGAAATTGTGCTTGGTGCACGGACGGGTGATTCCCACGATATCGACCTCCTGGAACGCGTCGTTACCGATCAGGGCCACCGGGACTTGGCCGGTGAAAATCACCACGGGGATGGAATCCATGTACGCCGACGCGATGCCGGTGACCGTGTTGGTCGCGCCCGGGCCGGAGGTAACCAGGCAGACCCCGACGCCGCCCGTCGCCCGCGCATAGCCGTCAGCCGCGTGAACCGCACCCTGCTCGTGGCGTACAAGCACGTGGTGGATATCCGATTTGGCCAGCTCGTCGAAGATGTCGATGACAACGCCGCCGGGATAGCCGAATATGGTTTTCACCCCTTCTTCCTGCAGCATCTTGATCAGAATTTGTGCGCCGGTTAACTCCATGTGACATCCTTTCTTTTGAAATTTCGCGCAAAAAAAATCCGTTACCGGCCTTGTGGAGGCTGATAACGGATTTTGTGTTCGTTCTATGGCTTTTTTCGGTTTTATGCCATTATCAGCCTCTCCTCGCGGCAGGGAATTATCCCTACGACGAGGCCGATAAGAATGAGGACTACAATGCTGATAATGGCGTATACTTTTTTCATTGGTTTTAAAAAACGTTCAATGTTATTTCAAATGTCGTTACCAGTCGTCGGACAGATTGTCAAGACATTTTTTCGGCAGTGCACAATTTTGTTTCGCATTCGGGAAACCAATCCCCCAGTTTTTCGCAATGCCAACGGTCTTAAAAAAATGGCGGTCGCCACCGCTTTCGGCCTCCCTATTTTTCGTTCTTATCGTTGAGCCTGTCTCTCAATTTCGCGCTGCACTTGAAGGTGACCACACGTCTTTTATCAAGGACCATCATTTTTCCCGTCGCGGGGTTGCGCCCCCTGCGCGGCTTTTTTTCCTGGACCCGGAATTTGCCGAAACCGCTGATGAGAATCTCCCCGTCGGATTCCAACGCGTTTTTCATCGTTTCCATCAGATGGTCCACAAGTTCCTGGCTTTCCTTTCTGGTCAACCCGCTTTTCTTCTGTACGGTCTCCACCATATCGTTTTTTTTAAAGGACATGATAGGATTAGCCCTCCGCCGCGAAAAAAATTATGAACGAAAAACGAGTGGTAACCTCTTGTTTTTTCGACGTCAAGTTTTTTCTTGAAACTCTCGAGGAAACAAACAGCCGAGGATTGGGGCATCTCTGGCTCCTCCTCGGTTGAGTGCAAACAAAACGATTTTTTTGTCGGAAAATTTGACAGCTACGAAACAGTCCCTCTAATCTTTTATAACCAATTGAATTTATTGAGGATAATCACCGAACAAAAACGCCGATGCCAATTGGTCCGTCGTTTTTTTTTACAACAATGAACCGGATAAAACTTCGTTTTGAAAAATGTTTGAAAAAAAACAGTTTCGTTTCATCGCCGCCAGCCAGCGCATTGAAAGCGTTCTCTTATGCGAGCGTGAGACCCCGTAGAAACTGGCACGCATATTGCTGGGAATATTCGCAGATTTGTTAAAAAATAGGTTATGAAATATCAAACACGTACCGAAAAAGGAGAGGCAAAATGAAAATGAGAAATAAAACCTTCGGAAAATGCGGGGTCCAGCTCCTGCTGGTTCTCATCCTGATGATGTTGCTTTCCGGAACCGTCTGGGCGAATTCCATCAAACTCACTGATGAGTCATTTTACGCCAAAGGCTCAACCACATCATTCAAACTGGACGGCAATACCAAGACATGGAAAACGCAATATTACGGCGTGGCGGAAGAATGGCCTGGAGAGCTGGTCGCTTTCTGCGTCGAGAACGCCCCCCTCGTGACGAATTGGGACAACTATGCACTTATTGACATCCCCGACGGTAGCCTGGAACTCGATAAAAGGTTGCAGTTGGCGGCACAAGCAGCGAACTATTATTACAATTCCGCAAATAAGACGTCCTATTTGCAAACGGTCGTTCAAGTTGCGGTTTGGGAAATCATGTTCGACACTTTCGGAGGAAGCCTTAACGTATCTTATGGCGAGGGAAAATTCTTTATCAAAGATAACACCTCCTTGGCCAATGCTGTAAATGATGTGTTCCTTTATCTGGGCAACGACGGCAGTAACGTTTCGCTCGCCTATAGTCCGGACACTGGAAATTACTACGACTCCGTTAAGAGTCAGGATTACATAATTCCCTACGTTCCTCCACAGCCGACTCCGGAGCCCTCCACGATGATTCTCCTGGGTACGGGGCTTTTTGTTACCGCCGTGCTGCGAAGAAAGATGACGAAATAGCGAAACCCACGAAGAGCAAAGTTGCGCGCAAAAGCGGGATCTGTGTCGAGGTTCTCGCTTTTGCGTTGTCATTTTGAAGATGAGGGAACGGACAAAAAGAAAATGATTCCGTTTCCATTTTTTGTCGGGAACGTATCGCTTGCTACAAATAGATGCCGAGCATCTGTCTGACCCGGTCGAAATTGGCCTTGACCTCTTCTCTTGCCCCAACGATGTTTCCATGCCCCGGAAGAAGCCACTTGACGTCGAGCTGGGCCGTCCTTTCTATGCTTTTTTCGATTTGCACGGGGTCGCCGCCCGGAAGGTCCGTCCTGCCGAACCCCGACTTGAAGACCAGGTCGCCTGTGAACAGAGCTTGCTGCTCCGGCCAGTAGAGACAAATGGAGCCGGGCGAATGGCCGGGAGTGTGGAAGACGGCCAAGCGGATATTCCCGACCTCCAGCTGGCCCTCCTTCAAAAAGAAGTCCGGCTCGAACGCCTCGATTCCCCTGCCGTAGGTCGAGCGAACAAGAGGGGCCATCCGCCTGACCATGTCCCATTCGGCTTCGTGCAGGGCGAAAGGGACATTTTCCCTTTTGAAAAAGTCTACCGCCTCGATATGGTCCGGATGGGAGTGTGTGCAGATCACCAGATCGATGTCCTTCGGTTCGAGCCCCAAGTCATGCAGTCCTTGAAGAACGTGTTGAAAAAGGCGGGCGTGGCCGGGATCGATCAGGATCCTTTTGGTCGAATCTATTAAATAGGTATTGCAGTTGTTGGCGGTCATGGAGTTCCAAATGAACCCGTGCAGCCCGTCGGCTATTTTCATGTCCAGTCCTTTCCAAGCGTTTTCCAAACCAGATAATTACGAACCGAATTCCGTAACAATATCAAAATTGCGCATAAAATAAACTGGAGGTTTCATTTTCCGCACAAAAACCGTGTTTCATGCTTCCGCAACAATCATCGATCTGCTAAGGCCTTTGCCTGAATCAGGACATCGCTGACCGTTCTGGCCAAGACCATTTTCGCCAACGGCTTCATGACAAAGGCCCGGAAGCCGCAGGCGCGTGCGCTTGCCTCGTCGATGCGGTCGCTATGGCCCGTACACAGGATCATGGGCATATCGGGGCGGAGCTTGCGGATCTTCCTGCCCAAACAGTCTCCCGTAATGGAAGGCATGGCAAGGTCGGTTATAACCAAGTCGAAGTCGTCGGGGCGCGCTTCGAAGAGGGCCAGGGCCTCCAGGCTGTCGGTCTTTGCCACGACCGAATATCCGAGACGTTCCAGCATGCGCTTTCCGGTTTTCGCCAGGGACTCCTCGTCATCGACGAACAGGATGCGTTCCCGACCTCCTTTCAAGTCCGTGTCCTCGCGGACGGTCGAGACCTCCCGCCCCCATTGCGCAGGCAACAGTATTTCCACCGAGGTTCCCTCTGCCACGCGGCTTTCGACCTTGATGGAGCCCTCGTAGTCCTTGACGATTCCGTACACCACGGACAGGCCCATTCCCAGCCCCTGGTCGATCTCTTTGGTGGTGAAGTACGGTTCGAAAATCCGGTCCATGATTTCAGGCTCGATTCCCGCTCCGTCGTCTTTCACGACCAGCTTGACGTATCTGCCGGGTCCGAGTCTCTCGTGACCCAGAACGGAGGGATCATGCAGATAGGCCGATTCCAGCTCGACCGTTAGACTCCCCCCCGCTTCTCCCATGGCATGGGAGGCGTTGCTGCAAAGATTGACCACGACTTGGCCGAGGTCTCCGGGGGTGCCCAGGATGGTCTCCTCGTCGCAAAGAATGTCGGTCCTGATTTCAATGTTCTTCGGAATGGCCACGCGCATCAGCTTCAGGGTCTCTCGAACCACCGGAGCGACCGAGACCGGATGTTTTTCGCCGGGGACTTTCCGCATGAACCTCAGAATTTGCTTCACCACGTCGGCCCCGCGCAGGGAGGCCGTTTTCGCATCGACCAGATATTTCATCGCCGGATGGTCCCCGGGGAAGTCCTCCATGGCCAATTCCACATTACCCAAAACGACGCCGAGCAGATTGTTGAACTCGTGCGCCACCCCCCCCGCCAGCGTCCCCAAAGCCTCCATCCGGCGCGTGCGCGCCAGACGCTCCCTGGACTCCATTCTTTCTTCCTGGGCTTTTTTCCGCAACGTGATATCCGTGGAAACCCCTCCGATGGCGTACGGCTTGCCATCGGCGTCGAGCAAAGGAAACATCACTGTCAGAAAGGTGCAGTCGCCGTTGTTTCCAGGAATGACCTCTTCCACTTCCAGAGCCGCGCCCGTTTCCAGCACCTTGCGGTCGTTGGCGGCGAAATGGTCGGCGAGGCGTTCCGGAAACAGGTCGTAGAGGGTCTTTCCGACAAGGTCGTCGTATGTAAGGCCGAGGGAGGTTTCGCACTGGCGGTTGACCAGGATATAGCGGCCTTCGAGATCCTTCAGGAAAATTCTGGCGGGCGAATAGTCCAAGATGGATTGGAGGCGTCTTTCGCTTTCCCGCAGGGCCTGTTCGGCCTTGTGGCTTTCGACGAGCGCCTGGATGCTGAAAAGAAAGGATTCTACCTGGTCGATGTCTTCCTGCTGGTAACCCGCAGGTTTGTTGGCGGCGGCGGCCACCAGTTTCACCTTGCCTTTTTGCAAAACCGGGACGACAAGAAGGTTGCTTATGGGAACATGGCCTTCTGGAAGCCCCTTTTTGGCCTCGTGACTGGCCGCGTAGTCGTTCAGAACCAAAGGCCTGCGCGTACGAACCGCTTCGGCCCAGATCCCCGCCTCGTCGATGGGAAAGCGCAACGGCCGGTCCTTGACGGCGCACTCCTCCATGGCTTTGGATGTCCACGAATGAATGACCATGGCGGATTGGTCGTCGGTCAAAACACCGTAGAAACCGTACTCGCTTTCGGTCATTTCGATCACGGAACTCAGGACGTGTTCGGATATTTCATTTTCGTCCGCACCCTCCAAGGTCCTGATGCTCCAGAGGGCTTTCAGCTTCGCATAGGCCGACCGAAGGCGGTTTTCCTCCAGTTTTCGGTCGGTGACGTTTCGGGTGATGGCGATGATCGACTCGACCTCGTTTGTGTTCGGAATGCGTATTGCCTTGCTTTTGGTTTCCACCCAGACGAACCTGCCCTCTTTGTCTTTCAGGCGGTACGTGATCGTCGTGGGTTCCCGTCGGCCGAGGGTCCTGTCGTGGGTTTTGCGAACCGCTCTCTTGTCGTCGGGATGAATCAAATCGCAAGCCGAACGCCCCGTCAAATCTGCGGGCGAAAATCCAAGCAGGGTCCGGCAGGCGGGCGATGCGTAGGTGTAAACGCCTTCCGAGTCGTGCTTGCTGATCATGTCGGTGGCGTGGTCCGCCAGCAGGCGATAGCGCTCCTCGCTCTCTCGCAGGGCGTCAGCGACCTCGAGGACCTCCAGTCCCGCAAGGCCGGCGTCCGCGATGATTCCCGCCATTTTCGACAAAAAGAACAGAGCCGAGCGGAACTTATCCTCGTCGAACACAGGGATTTCCCGGAATGCCTCCATGTAAGGAGCCTCGTCGAAACCGAACCGGCGGGCTTGCTCCCTGAAAAAACGCTCCGTATCTTCATCGGGCTCTTGAAGAAATATCTGGCCGGAAAAGACGTTGGCCAGATGTTCTCCGGCGATGATCACAGGCGAGGATGCGTCCACCAGACCCCGAGGACATTTGTAAATCACGAAAGGTTCGCCCTGGTCCAGCCTCTTTCTGATCTTCACGTCGCTTTCGACGCACTCTTTCTCCGCCAGGGGGTGCTTTCTGTGAAAATCGGTGCAGATCTTCTGCCAGCCCACTCCGGTCAGGATTTCGCCGTCAACGGCGATTATGGAACAGGGAATGGAGAACGCCGCATACATTTCATCCGTCAAATCCTGCAGCTTGGGAACATCCACCAGTTCCTTGAAACTGTATTTCATGGTTGGTCTCCGAAAATAAAATCAGCGCGGCGCTTTCCGAAATGCCGAAAAAAAGGCGGGAGTTTGATTTCGGCATGGATTTTGACAGGGCGACGAGAACGTCCCGTGACACGCTGCGGAAAAATCATCCCTACGACACCAGATAGTAGCCATGTTGACGGTCATTCGTCAACACGTTATTAAAAAATACACGAACTATCCATCGGCCTCGTTACTCGTACGAGCCGGGCAAGCTTTCCGTTCGCAAGAATTACAGGCAAGGGCCTTTCCCCGGAAGATATTCCCCGCATCGTCGAAAGGTTCTACCGGTCCGGAAAGAACCGGTCGGCCGACGCCATGCATTCGGGGCTCGGTCTTGCGATCTCGCGGTCCATCCTTCGCCTGCACGGACGGGACATAACCGTTGAAAGCGCTTTAGGAAAGGGGGCGGCATTCTCCTTTTCCCTGGAATCCGACAATAAAGATTGAAAAAAAAATCGTTTTTTTTTAGTATACGATTGTATTTTAGGGGACCGGTCCTCAGTCGATAGTCCTGAAATGCGTCACGCTCTGTTTTTTCAAGCTCTGGGGTCAGGGCCGGATTGCAGGCAAAGCGATTTCGGAACGACGGACGGGATTGCCAATTCATTTACCGACAGGACAAGATTGACTCAAATGAAAGATCGATGCAAGCAAAGCGCTGTCATCGGCGTCTGCGTGTTCGTGTTGCTTGCGGCTGGATGCGCGACAACGACGGACCGTCCGCCCGTGGAAAAGAACGGGGTCCTTTACGGAGTGACGGAAGGCTCGTTTCGGCATCGGTGGTGGAACTACTATGAGCGGGCCTTGTCTTTCGCCGACGGCGGTGTTTACGACCAGGCCGAATTGGACCTGAGAGACGCCGTCGAACAACGTTCCACAGACCAGCGCCGCGCCCGGACCTACGGGTTTCATTTCATCGACTATTTTCCGCACAGAGAGTTCGGCGTCGTCTATTACCGACAGGGCCGGTTCGCAGAGGCCATCGGCGAACTGGAGCAGTCGCTTGCGTCGGTAAAAAGCGCCAAGGCCCAGCTCTATCTCGACCGGGCCAGAAAAGCGCTGATCGAAAGCGACCAACGCAAGGCCCCTGCCCCCGAAATCGTCCTTTCCCAGCCGACTCCCGATTTTCTGACCAACAAGACATCTGTTCTGGTGCAAGGCGAGGTCGCATCCGAGCTTTTCGTAAAGGAGGTCATTGTCGGTTCCGAGCCTTTGCGCATCGACGCAGCCGAAAAGCGGATTGTTTTCAGCCGCGAGGTCGCCGTTTCGGAGGGACCCGGCGAGATAGAAATTTCTGCGACAGACTTGACGGGTCAGACTTCCCGAGTCCGGGTTTCTATCATGGTGGACAGAACGGGGCCGATCATTCATACCGACTCCGCAGGTGCAGCCCATGGCCGTGCCGACGATGTTTTCGAGGCCCGCATATCGGATGCCAACGGAATCAGGTGCGCCTGGATTGACGGCCGACGCATCGAGTCCGACGGCAAAAGGGAGCTTTTATTAAAGGAACGCATTCGGCGCGAGGGCGACAAGCCGCTCGAGGTCAAGGCCCAGGACATGGCCGGAAACCAGACTTCGGCGAGAATTTCCTGGACGGACCGCCCCTCCCCGTCGATCCAACCCCGGCCGGAAAGGGCGGGCAAAGACACGGCAGGGCCCGCAATCGACATCAAGCAGGCGGACACTTACCGGAAAACCTACCAGGAAAGCGTCTACATCGAAGGCTCCGTCGCGGACGAATCCGGAATCGACAGCCTGTCTATCGACAACCGGCAGCTTTTGAAAAAGCAGGCGACCCGGATCTTTTTCAGTTGCGTGGTCCAATTGGAGGTCGGCGAAAACGAGATATCGGTCGAATGCGCCAACCGGTCGGGCGAAAAAAGCTCGAAAACGATTCGAATCAGACGCGAGGTACCCTTGGTTTTCGGTTCGGGCGCTCGTTTGAATCTGGCCGTCACCGACTTCATACGCAAGTCCATAGGCCCGCCGAAAGCACTCGGCTTCGGCTTCGAGGACATGCTGACGCAGGATATCCTGGACGGTTCCCGATTCAATGCCGTCGAAAGAAAAAATCTGGAAGCCCTGCTGCGGGAATTGCAGCTGAGCCAATCGGGCCTGATCGACGAGGACAAGGCATTGGAGCTGGGAAAAATGCTTGCTGCGGACGGCATGATTTTCGGTTCGGTGCTGGAAAGAATCGATTCGGTGGAAATCTACGCGCGTCTCGTGGACACGGAAACGTCCCAGGTCATCGCCGCCACGGACGTCTACGGCGAGGGCCTGGCTCACGGGGACTTAAAGATTTTGGCCCAAGGCCTGAACCTGAAGCTGGCCCAGGAAGCCCCGATGGTACAAGGCAGGGTCCTGGACGAAAAAAGCGACTCTTTCGTCATCGATATCGGCCAAAAACAACGCGTAAAAAAAGGTATGAAGATCATTTTCTTCGATGTGATCGATCCTTTGAGTCCCGAAGGAAAAGCGACAGGCCTAGAGACTTTGGAACTCGGCCGTGGCAGAATAGAATCGGTCATGGAAAAAAGTTCGGTCGCCAAAATGAAAAAAGACGAGAAGAACAAGGCAGGCGAACCCGCGCGCTATGCCATAACCCGTTAACACAACATCAAGGAGAACAATTGATGAGGAAACGAGATGCTTTCAGGATTTTGGGGCTGGTCCTTCTTTGCTCGGCTTTTCTGACAGCCAACGCACTGGCGCAAGGCAACCCTTTGGAAGGAATCGAGATACCTTCCAGCATCAACCCCGTGGGCTCCGGGGCCAGAGCGCTCGGAATGGGCGGCGCCTTCATCGCCGTCTGCGACGACGCCACCGCCGCGTCTTGGAACCCCGGCGGATTGATTCAGCTCGAAAAACCCGAAGTTTCCGCTGTCTACGGGTTTGTATATCGAGACGAAGACAACGACTTCGGCGATCATCCGGAAGCATCGGGCTCGCAGTCCGTGGACTATTCCAACCTGAATTACCTGAGCGCCGCCATCCCCTTTCAAGCCGCGGACCGCAACATGATCGTGTCCTTGAACTACCAGCATCTCTACGACTTCCACAGGGACTGGGACTTCAACTACTTGTCGGATTCTTCCGATGTTTCCGATCCGTGGGACATCGATTACCGTCAGGATGGAAAGCTCTACGCCTTAGGCCTGGCGTACAGCGCGCAAATCTCGCCGACGTTCAGCGCCGGAGTCACATTGAACTACTGGGGTGACTTTCTCAGCGACAACCAATGGAAGCAGAAATACGATATTCGCGGCAACATCAATCTTGGGGGCACCCAGGCGACGGCGCTGTACCAATTGGAGGAAGAATTCGACTTCTCCGGCTGGAACGCCAACCTGGGTTTCCTGTGGCGGATCAACGAAACCTGGACCGTCGGGGGCGTGTTTAAAACGCCGTTTACAGCGGACATCGACCATACCACCAGGACCTCCACCGTCATTTCCACGCCGGACTTCGACCAGCCCCCGGTGAATACAGCGGAGGTCTACGGCGAAGAACTGGACATGCCCATGTCCTACGGCGTCGGAATCGCATGCCGCCTGTCCGACAGGTTCACCGTGTCCGCCGACGTATACCGGACCCATTGGGACGACTTCGAATACGAAGACTACCAGGGCCGGAAGACGTCGCCCATCTCCGGCAAACCCAGCAACGAATCCGACATCGATCCCACCACCTGGTTCCGGCTGGGAGCGGAATACCTGTTTATCGGAGATCAATTCGTGGTCCCCGTGCGCGCCGGCGTCTTCTACGATCCGGCACCGGCGGAAGGTTCCCCGGACGACTACTACGGTTTTTCCCTGGGCAGCGGCCTGGCTTACAAGAGCTTTATTTTCGACATCGCCTACCAGTACCGTTGGGGCAACGACGTGGGCGAAGATTTGTTCAGAGCGCAGAACTTTTCTCAGGACGTGGACGAACATACGGTCTATACTTCTTTGATTGTTCATTTTTAGGTACCAGGCGATGACAAAACAGTATTGCAAAAAAAAGTCGTTTTTCTTCTTTTATATTCCTTTAATCGCGCTTTTCTTTTTTTTCTGGTCGGAAAACAGTTTCGCGGCGAATCCGGACATCTACGAAAACGACGACGTTTCCTCGAAAGCACGAGCTATTCTTCTAAACGTTCCGGACTTGCTGCCCCCCGTCGATCTCAGCCAGAGACACGACTTTCACGACCGGGCGGACAAGGACTGGATCATATTCTACGCGCGGAAAGGTATCTTCTACGGCATTTCGGTAAGTTCCGTCGGCGAAAACTGCGACCCGGTCGTCGGCATCTATTCTACGGACGGCAGCTCGTTGCTGATGGAAGAAACCGACCAATGGTCCTATGGAGAAGGCGAGTACGTCGAGTGGAAGTGCGAAGAGGACGGCGTCTACTACGCCCTTGTCAGGCAATACAATCCGGAAAAATACGGAGAGGGTACGGGCTACACTCTCGATTTCTATTGTCCCTATCTTTCATTTCCGGGGTTCGTCTACGGGGAGATAGCGCCGTCTTGCACAACCGACGCCTCGGGACGGGAAATCCATGCCGAAATTTCCACGAAGGGCCAGGAAAACACGCCCGTGCTGGCTTTGTGCAACGGCTATTATTTCATGCCTTACTTGGCGGGCGATTTCACTCTGAAGGCCAGGTTGCCGGGATACCAGGAGTACGCGCACCCCATCATTATCGAGGAACTCGAAGGCACCGAAATCGACATCGCACTGACTCCCATTCATAACGATGCGCTCAGCTTCGAGGCTTCCGAAAATCGCGGATACGCTCCCTTTGCCGTCGAATTCAGTCCGACCGTCCCCGAGCCCGCGTCCGACTACAGCTGGGACTTCGGAGACGGAAACGCCAGCTCCGAAGCCCAGCCGACCCACACGTATCTTCAGCCGGGAACATACAATGTCTCCCTGTCCGTCACGAGCCAATCCGGAACATCGTATCAGGCCGTCGAACAGGAACTCATCCGAGTCGATCCCGTCCTGTGCTTTCTTCCCGTCAAATGCGCCGGGGACTGGCAGACTGAAATCGGCGTCGTGAACAAGGACGCCGAGCAGGCTGCGACAGGAGACATGAGCGCGTTCGATTCGCTGGGAAGCCAAGTCTCGGCTCCGACGGCAATCGACATACCGCCTTTGGGCAGTTCGAAGATGAACGTGGGCAGCGCTTTCCAAAATCCCGAGCAAATCCAATACATCGTCGTAAGATACGATTCCGGGGACCTGGCCGGATATACCAGGTGCTTTCAAAACGGCCAGGTCCGCGCCGCGCTTCCCGCCGCCGGCAACATCGGCGACAAGCAAATGTATCTCGCCCACGTGGCGTCCTCCGACCAGTGGGAGACGGAAATCACGCTGGTCAATCTCCATTCCGAAGACAGAAACGTTCTTTTCGAATTCAATACTGCCGAGACCGCCTCCGTCCCGGTCGGTTCCGGAGAGTCCAGTCGGTTTACAATCAGAGACCTTTTCGAAGGGGTCGCTCGCTCGGATATCGCAAACGCCCGCATTAAAAACTGCGAAGGCCTCGTCGGCGCCGAGCTTTTCACAAGCGGCCGGAAACTGTCCGGGATCCTGCTGGAAGACGTTCTGACCGAACGAATGTTCTTCCCCCACATCGCCAGCGACGATTTCTGGTACACCGGCCTGGCGGCCTACAACCCCTCCGATTTTACATGCCGGATCTCCATCACTCCCCACGCCGCCGACGGAACGTCCCTGGTTCAGAAAATCATCAATATCGAGGGCAATGAAAAATATATCGGAACGGTCGCCAATTTGAATCTTCCCGACGAAACGGCCTGGCTCGAAATCCTCTCCTCGACTCCCGTCACCGGGTTCGAGCTTTTCGGCACGTGGACCCACAAACAGCTGGCAGGCTATACCGGCGTGGACATCTACCGAAAAAAAGGCGTCTTTCCCATACTGGAAACAAGCGGCGCAACGGGCATTGCCTTCGTGAATATCGCAGACGCCGCCCAAAACGTCTTTCTAAAGGCGATCAGCGCCGACGGGGTCGTCCTCGCCCAGACCTCCGTAGCCCTCGCCCCTTTCCAGAAATCCGTCGGAGTGGCAAAGTCCTTCTTTGAAAATTTTCCCGCGAACGCCGACTACCTAGCATTCGAAGCGCCACAGGAAATAGTGGGATTCCAATTGAACGCGTCTTCGGACTTCATGATGCTGGACGCCGTCGAGGGAATGTAGAATCGAAAAAAAACATTCATAAGAAAAGGCGCGCATGGAAACAAAAAAACAATTAACACTACAGCGCAACATAAAGGAATAAGCATCCATATATTGATCGAAATATCTTGAATGACACAACCTATAGATTGATTTGATTTAAGTTGCGCTGTAGTGTTAATTCAGTACCAATTAAACATCGACATATCCGAAATTTCCATCGTAGTTTTATCCCTCTTTGAAAGCAAGACACTGATCTGAGAATGAAAGGGTGACCTGGAATATTCATCGGTGTCAAGCTTCATGAATACGGTAGCTTCATAGATTTCTGAATGAAAAAGGGTGGAGAAAAATGCCATGAGGCGAGCGATAGTTTCGGACATTGTTTTCATTTTGGCGATTACGGCAATGATTTCCCTGGTGTGCTTGGCCCATGACAGACCCGATGCCATCGGAGAACTTGGTTTTTCGACATATCCGCCTCCTGAAAAAATGAACTGGAATGGTCCTGAAGTGGAAATATCGTCTGGTTCATTTCATTCCAAGATGGGTCCGAAGCTTTGGAAAATCATGTCATCCCGTTTCGACGATGCACCGAAAGCATCTTCCTCAAGTTTGCCCGCGTCAATAAATTCCGACGAAAACCGGTTGCATATCCAGGTCCTTGTCAAATCGGACGATACAGAACGGGTCGAAGCGTTAATATCTTCCTTGGACGGAGAGGTTACCGGCATAGGCACCGCTGGATTCGCCGAGGATTTTTCCGATAGCGACATCCGGATCCTACAAGGATTTTGTCCGATCTCGGCGATGGATGAACTGGCACTTCACGATTCGGTGTTGTATGTTCGCCTGCCGCTCAAGGCTTTTATGCTTGCTGAAAGATCGGATATGCCGCTTCCCGAATCGTTCGATCCGGGATTGTGGCATGACGCCGGGTTTTACGGCGCCGGAATCAAAGTGGGCGTCATCGATTGTGGTTTCGTACAGACCCCGAATTCCGATATTTTTATCCGCATATCGCCACGGTGGACGGTTGGGGGACCGGCATTGTCGCCTACAATCCGGATTCGGTCGATTGTGAAATTCGTATTGTTCCCTATACCGCAGTTGGAGAAATGCTGACGCCGGTGGAACAGACCATACGGGGAAAACAAAAATACATCGGTGTTGTTTCCGCCTTGGGGCTCCCATTGGCGTCTGACTGGATTGCAATAGAGGCGGATCGCCCCCTGTCCGGTTTTGAGCTGTTTACCCGTCCCAATCTGATGGGTGGGTACACAGGAGTAAATATTACAAGGCAAAGGGGCTGCTTTCCCCGTTTGGAAACCGACGGCGCCACGGGTATTGCCTTTGTCAATGTGGGCGACGAACCGGCTCAGGTCGTGCTCAATGCATATGACGACGCCGGGCGGTCGATCGCGGACAAAACCTTGGATTTGGAAATACATGCCAAAGTCGTGGAACAGGCCAACAACTTGTTCTCCCCAGGCGATATTTCCACCGCTACCCATGTAATGTTCGAATCGACCGGCTATATCGTCGGGTTTCAACTCAACATGACATCGGACGGCATGATTCTGGAAGGATTGCCGGGATTGTAGGCGTTCGTGAAATTTCAAGGCGATTACTCAGTGCAAGTTGTCTTGACTGCCACACTTTTTGAATCATTTGCATTTTGGAATGAAAATGTATTGACAGAATTGTATTTCTATGAAAAACAGATGCCTGTTACAAGTTCGATTGGAAAGAAAGTGGCCCCGAACTAGTGGGGCCGCTCTTGATTTTGCATTTTTGAATTTCAAACGATTGACAAGCGATAGCTGCAACAAAAAGGGCAGGCAATGCTTCTCATTCGCAGAGAACAGATAGAAAAACTTCAAGAGGAGATTGTTCCAAGGGTTCGCAAATCCGTTGTGGAGAGCTTTGCCGCCAGGGGATTCGATGTCGAGGATGATCCGGAAAATCGAATTTTCAGATTAAGGGACAAAGCTGGCGGTGAAGTCGCCATCCAATCCAAGGGCTCGGATATTTTTCTGATTTCCGGAGAAAACCGCACGCATAAATTCGAATACGATTCTAAAAACCGGCTAACCTCGATTACGGACCCGAGAGGATTCCGCATCTCATTCCATCGCGACGATCAACAACGACTGATCCGCATCGACCGAGGCGAAAATAACGCCTTTCATTTCCAATACGACGAGTTTTCCAATCTCGTAAAAATCGGGTTCCCCGATCAAACGACCCGCCTTTTCGATTATGATCAACACGGAAATTTGATTGCCTACATCGACAGAAACGGTGCCGAACGGAACTATATCTATTCCGTTGCCGGGCAATTGGTAAAAATAAACGACGCAAACGGAAACGAAACGCGTTTCCGGTACTCGGAGCTGGACGCGCCCCGAGCCATTGAATTTGCCAATGGGGACCGGCACGAGTTCAAATATGACGATAAAGGCGCCCTGAGCCGTTTTTACGCCAACCATGAACTCGTGTCCGCTTTCAAGTTCGATGCCAACAATGGGAGTGTGGAAATATCGAGCGGAAGCGAACGGTCGAGAATCTCCATCAGGGAAAACAGAATCGCGGAAGCCGTCAACGAAAATTGCATCGAAAAGTGCAACAAAAAATGCCAGGTTATTTTCACATACGATTACAAGGGCCGCGTACTCTCAGAGGAGGCAGACGACAAAACCATCGAATTTACTCGCAACGAGATCGGGGCCCTTATCGAGATGCTTACACCTGGAAAGGTACTTTTTCGATATGATCGCGACAAGGAAAATCGGATAAAAGGTATCGATGACTGGCGCAACAGACATATCAGTTTGGGCTATGATCCCTCCGGTGCGTTGGCTGGCATCTCTTATCCCAACGGAGTCCATATCCAGAGACGAATCAATCCCATGGGCCAGGTTGGCGCCCTGGAGATCAAAACGACTCGACCGCATCATGAAACCATTTACAAAGCCGATTACGAATATGACGCTTGCGACCGAGTAGTAAAAACGATTGTTGAAAGCAATGGCCGGGAAAACCGAACGGACCTCTATACGTATGACGGCGAGGGACGCCTGCTTGGCATAGACTCGTCGGACCCACGTTGTTCAGAAATTTTTCTTTTGGACAACAACGGAAATCGTATCCGGGACAGATTCGGCGAATCGAGCTATAGGCTTCAAGATTAATTTTTTGGTTTCAAACTTTGTGCTGGACTTTTGAAAACTCAGAGCGTAAAAGCATGGTAAAAACTCTAACTTATGGAGGATGCCATGCAAAAAATCAGAATCCGATTGTCAAACCAAACGCATAGGAATCTTCAAAAGAAAATGAAAAACGAAAAAGCCAAAGGCAACATTAAAATGGTTCACAGGATAATGATCGTTCTTGCCGTTGCCGAAGGTTTCACATTCGAGGCTTTGGCCCGCATCTTCAGGATTTCGACCGAGACGGCAAGGCAGATTGTCAAAAACTTCGTGCTGAAAGGCGTCACGGGCCTAAAAATTCGCAAACAAAAGGGCAGACCGTCCAAGCTTACCAAAACCCAAAAAAGGCAGTTGTGTAAAATAATTATCGATGGACCGGAGAACGCCGGTTATCCGGGAGCATGCTGGAGAAGTCCGATGATACAGGATCTCATATATGAGAGATTCGGCGTTCTCTATTCGGTAAATTACATTGCTCAACTCCTGAAAAACATGGGCTTTTCGTATCAAAAGGCCAAATTCGTATCCGACCATCTCGACGAAGATGCACGCAAAAAGTGGCTGGAGAGCACTTGGCCTGAAATCATGCGACTCGCCGCCGAAAAGGACTCTCTTGTATTGTTCGGAGACGAGGCGTCTTTTCCCCAATGGGGATCGCTTTCTTACACGTGGGCTCCGAGAGGGAAACAGCCGACTGTGAAAACGTCCGGGATTCGAAAAGGCTACAAGGTTCTGGGATTGATCGACTATTTTACCGGAACCTTTTTTTGCAAGGGGCATGAAGGAAGACTCAATTCCGAGATTTACGAACAATTTTTGAAAGAGGTGCTGGAACAAACGGACAAGCACGTGATCATTGTGCAAGACGGAGCGCGATACCATACGAGCAAGGCTATGAAGGCCTTCTTCGAAAAATACTCCGATCGGATTTCGGTTTACCAATTGCCCTCGTATTCGCCAGATTATAATCCGATTGAGAAGCTTTGGAAAAAAATAAAGGAAGCCGACATTCATCTGCATTACTTTCCGACCTTCGAAGACCTGAAAAATAAGGTCGAGTTGGCACTGGAAGGGTTTCAGATAATGAAAGAAGAGGTTTTAAAGCTTTTCGGCTTCTACAGAGGTCTGAAAGCATGCTGATTTTGCCATATTATTTTTCTTGAACACTATATAACGACGCGGATCAACTGGTAAATTATGCCGGAGCGGTCTACCTGTACAACGCCTCCGGAAATCTGATATTGAGAAAAGATGCCGCAGGTGAAACTTTTTACAGGTACAACTATCGCAATCAGCTTGTAGAGGTGAAGTCACCCGATGGCGAGGCAACATACGCCTATGACGCCATCGGTCGTCGGATTTATAAAAATTATAAGGGGACGACCACCCATTACACGTGGGCGGGACAACAACTGATTTCGGAAGTTTCGTCATACAGAGGCGCTCAACAATCTCGCGTGGATTATTTGTGGCATCCCGAAATGCCAGTTCCCCTGGCCATGCGAGTCGGAGGCTACGTTTACTATATCCATACCGGCATAAGGTCGGAGCCCCTCTGCATGACCGACAGAGACGGAAAGGTGGTCTGGTTCGCCGAATACGATGCTTTCGGACGGGCAAAAATTCTCGTGAACGAAATCAGACAGCCTTTTCGCCTGGCCGGCCAATATTTCGACGAGGAAACCGATCTTCACTACAACCTGGCCCGCTATTACGATCCACGTTTGGGCAGATACCTTACAAGAGACCCTCTTTTCGAGGAGGGAGGCGGATGCAATTTTTACACGTATTGCGACGGCGATCCGATAAACCGCTTGGATCCCGAAGGTGAATTCATCTTCACCGCATGCCTGATCGGCGCTGGAATCGGCGCTCTCATCGGAGGAGGCGTCGAATGGTATCGACAGAAAAAAGCAATTGAACGTGGCGAACAAAAGGGATATGACGGATGGGGCATCGCCAAGGGCGCTGCTGTCGGAGGCGTGATCGGGGCTGTCGGAGGAGGCGTGGGCGCGGCAGTCGAAGGCGCGTTCGCCGCCGGGGTAACCGCCACCGTAGCCGGAGGCGCCGGGGTCGGCGGCCTCAGCGGAGCTGTGTCATCCATAGCCGAACAGTGCACCGAAGCCGCGATCACCGGTCAAAAACTCAATGCCTGGGATATGACCAAACAAACGTTGACAGACGGTTTGGTCGGTATGGGCATCGGGGCGGTAACCGGAGGTGTCGGAGGATTTCTGGCGAGGAGGGCGAAGAAAGGGGCGTCGGAAATAGTAGATCAGGCAACTAAAAAGATCAAACCTAAAACTCAAACCCCGAAAACAAATTCTCCGAAAAACAAAACACCAAGCCCACCGAAGAGTGCAGGGGAGCTATTTGAAGAAAATGTTAAGAACACTTTTAAAAACAAAATAATTCGAAAGAATGAAATACTTCGCGATAAAACAGGAAAGGTAATAGGAGAGATAGATTTTGAGACGAGTGAAGCATTAGTTGAAGTTGGGCGAAGCCTCAACGGCAAGACCGGGCAGCTACATAAATTAGCAGAAGAGGCGGCAATGCGAGGGAAACGATTAGATGTTATCTACGGGCCAGACACCCCACTCCAACGCTTAAATGCAATTAAAGAAAGTCTTAGAAAAAAATGGGGTAATCGAGTGCGATTTATTCCACACGGAGATTAATTATGAGCACATTGCGTTATGCGTATCTCTTTTCGGGAGCGAAAACCCCGCTGGATTTAAGTAATGTAATACAAAATCTTGATATAAGAGGATTAGAGTTTGACGACGAGCTGTTCGAATTGGAAGTATTTCCTGATGGTCATCTGGAGGCTGTTGGACAGGGGATAAAAATATCCAAGCCAGTTAAAAGGGATCTGATCCGACGGGTTTCTCAAAACCAACAGATACAGGCGACATGCCGGAACAAAGAGTTGTTTGTTGTTTGTGGTTTTGCAACTGCAGCAGCCAATCCGCACATATTTTTTGGTTGGCCAGCCCGGTTATTTTCTCTGCTCGATCATGAAGCTGTAGAAGAATATCGAAGTATGATCCAAAGGGTTGCCAGTTCTGTAAAGGCATCATACGTTATTTTCGTAGAGGATCCCCCCGACTATTTCGAGGACCATTTCTTAGATGTGGATGGTATCAGATACCTTGATGTCTTTCTGCCTAGTGGAGGAAGACATTCTATCATCGAAGTTTGGACTCAAGAAGTGGATTCAATTATTGTAGAAGGTATAAAGCTGGAGCCTTTTATGACTCTTGAAAATGGATTTCACGCTTTTTCTGTGACTGAGACAGATTGATGAATCGGCTTCGAGTGAACTCCAGCTTGGCTGAAGGTGCCACAGATCCGAACTGCCACCTTCCGATAACCGTAAACCAGTGGATGGGACCCGATAGCTTGAATATTGCCAACCATAACGAACCTTTTTCCATTTGGAAACCAAAAAATATTTGATTATAAATCCGGGAATGGAGAATAAAAAAACGCCACCGGCAAAAAGGAAAAAAAATGAGAAATAAAGAGTTTATAGTAATCTTATTAGCTTTTTCGATGTCTTTAGTCATGTTTTCGCAAGCTGAATGTGAACCGGACAATTATCCTGCAGATGTTATGACGATTTCCTCCGACGAATCAGTTTTTTCGGACGATTCCGATTTATCAACCCAACTATTCCTATATCGAGGTACTTTGAAAAATAATGGAAAATCAGTTGACGGGATCCGGGATATGAGATTTTGGATCTATGGGGATGAAAATTGTCATGACCCAATTGTCGAACCAATGAGTTATAATGTGCCCGTGAAAAAGGGAGTTTTCGAGGTGAGGCTGGAATTGTCAAGGGCCATTGCAAATGGTCCCGCAATTTGGGTGGAGACGGAAATTGACGGCCTCGCCGAAGGCTGTCGCGCTGTTCAAAGGCAGGTTCTTGATTGTTTATCCGGGACCACTGCCGAGATCCAAATGGAGGACAGCGCGGCTATAGCGGGCGTAAACTCGGCAGAGAGAGGCAGAGGCCTTTATGGTCATGCATCCGGCGAAACCGGCGTAAACTATGGCGTTTACGGCATAAGCGATTCCGACCAGGGATACGGCGGCTATTTCTCAAATACAACAGGTGCTTATGGCATGGACATCGTAGCCGGAGCAGACGACATAAACACCGACGGAAACATTTCATCCGATCCCGAGCGGGCTGGAAGCGATTTGAACATATATTCGAATGATGAGGTCAGAATTTTCTTGGACAGCGACAAAGATGAAGAAGGTTCTTTTTCTGTTTATAATGATGCGGCGGAACAAGTTTTCAGCATTAATGAAAACGGCGACATCTTCCAAGCTCTGGATAGAGGCGGCATGGTAAAGGCTGCGGCATATGTCGAATGCGAAGGAGAAAATTCCAGTGTAAACAATTTTTTTTAATCATGTAGGATCAAGTGTTACTATCGCCAATGGCTCTGATCGAAGCGAATGCACCATGGACTTTTATTTCGACATTTCCGAACGTTTTTTTTCGGCAACTGTTGTGTCAGGTGGAGGAATCATAGTGAACTGCTGGTTTAATGGATCGTCCAACAGTAAGTTAGATTGCGACCTGAGGCATTACCACGGAGGGGCTACAACATCGGGCATCATGGTCTTAATTTACTAATACCTGTTTTTCACCATATGGCTTTCAATCACATGCTCCCGTGCCTGCTATCACCTGCCAGGAGCCGTTTATGTAGATGCAGAACGCGTGGTCGATGCCGGAGTTGTCGTAATAGACGTCCCCGTTTGCAGGGGATTCGGGGGGCGACGGTCTGGGAGTCATTTTAAGATAGTCGTTGATCACGGCGGGTCCCTGCACTCTGATCGGTCCGTCAAAAGAAGAAACGCCTTTTACATGCAATTGGCCGCCATAATGCCCGTCGCCTTCCGCGGAAAAAGGCCCATCCGATTTAACTTGGATTTCGCTTTTCGGCGACCATGTTTTGACAATTTAAAAACGCGCGAAATTGTTTGATATCAAGAGCATGAATGAGAAAATACCGTCATTATCGACATATTCATGATTAATTGTCGATAGACGAACTGGACGAATTCGTTCTCCGCATCTAATATAAAATCCCGTAGGAACGGAAAAAAAGTACGGGAAAGGAGAACGAAAAATGGTTGAATACGAAACAAACGAAGTCCGGACCAAACCCGTCGGATTTGCTCCGATTCTCGATCATTATTTTAAACGAGCCGGGATTTGCGAGATCATCGACGATCATGTCGATCTGGACCCCCGGAGAAAAATCCTGAGCCACGGCGAGGCTTGCGTCGCAATGACAACGGCGATTCTTTTTCAAGTACTCCAGCTTTACCGGCTCTGCAAATTCGCGGAAGACTCGACGGTTCTCGAAACCGTTCTGCCCGGAATCGCGCCGGAGGAATATTTCGACGACCGGCTCGCGGACACGCTGGACGCCATCTACGACTATGGACTTGGCAACCTGGAGGCGCTGATTACGAAAAAAATGATAGAAGAGTTCGATATCGACACCGATATCTGCCACAACGACACCACGTCGGCTTCCGTGTACGGAGACTGCGACAACCGACGGACCGAAGACGGCTTGAAAATCACGTTCGGATACAGCAAGAAACACCGCCAGGATCTGAAACAGCTGGTATGGTCCCTTTCGGTAAGCGACGACCACGCCTTTCCCTTGTTCCAACAGGCATACGACGGCAATACGTCGGACGTCGATACCTACGTGGAACAATGGTGCAATCTGATCGATCTTCTTGGGCGGGAAGACTTTCTCTTCGTTTGCGATTCAAAACTGGTGACGTTTGAAAACATGGCGCACATAGACGGAAACGAAGGCTTTTTTCTGGCCCCGGCTCCGATGTACGAAACATACAAAAGCGTTTTCGAGGAAGCCGTCGCAAGCCACGATTCGGAAGTGTTGATCGAGTACAAGAAAAAGTTCAACCGGGGCTTCGAAACACCCGTGAAAATAACCTATGCCAAAAAGGAATACGAATTCCGGATGGTGATCATTTTCGACCACGGGCTGTTAAAGATAAAGAAAAAAAGCCTGGAAAGCAGGAAAGACAATACCCGGCTGGCGTTCGAGCAATTGGGCGGGAAGCTGAACAAATACAGACTGAAAGAGGAACACGCCATCGAAAACGCATGCGAGGCCATCCTGAAAAAGTACGGCACCCGGAACATTTTCAACTATTCCCTGGTCAACGAGCCCAAGACCGTCTGGAAGAACGCGAAGAAAGGCCGCCCCGGAAAAAACAAAAAACCCGAAAAAATAGCCGAGCATATCGACAACTGGCGAATCGACCTGGAATTCGATCGGGAGACCTACGAAAAGGAACAGTCGCTTTGCGGCTATTATCCTCTGATAACCAACAAGCCCGAAGAAGACCTTTCAATCGAAGACGCCATGATGGCCCACAAGAACCAGCACAAGGTGGAACATATAAACAGGAGAGCCAAAAGCGGCCACAGCCTCGAACCCATTTATCTGCATACCCCGGAACGTATAGAATCCTACTTGTTCCTTTTCAAAATAGCGTTGCAGATCGTCGTGCTGCTGGAAAGGACTGCCAGGCAAAATATCGAAAAGAGAGAAAAAGGGCTGGACGATTTCATGCCGAACCGAAAGGACGTCAGAAACCCGAAGGCCGAATACT
The DNA here is from genome assembly GCA_963674505.2 of Desulfobacterales bacterium. Classification (GTDB taxonomy): domain Bacteria; phylum Desulfobacterota; class Desulfobacteria; order Desulfobacterales; family SKZT01. The sequence goes on along the minus strand of CAXXIG010000007.1, from coordinate 1,512,869 downwards.
TGCTGGCGGAATTCGAATTTGTAGTCAAAGGCGAAATTCCGCTGCCAGGCGGCAACTACAGCGGATTCGTCTCGAAGTTGACTGATTTGCAAATAGAAATACTCGAAATACTTGAAGTGCCTGCATCTTGTTTCACCTATTCTCATTTATTCGGGGCCTTGCCAAAAAAGCGGCCTCCCACGTAAACCCGGAAAAAAGTAAAAGTAAAAAAATAAAGGTTAAAACTAACAAAATGAAAGAGCGAAATCCAAGATATTATTTTTCTTGAACACTATAGAAACCACCGTATTCGCTTCCATGGAGACCACGGTCCCCTATTGATCACGCTGCACGGAGGCCGGGTGCGACGGGTAGCGCAGTGCGATTGGCCCAGGGGCTATCCCGCGATTTCCGGGTGATAGAGCCGTGGCAACGCCCAAGCGGCGAAATACCGCTGACCGTCGCGGTTCACATTCAGGATCTACGCGACCTAATCCTTTCGCGCTGCAAAGGCGACAAACCCGCCCTTGTCGGTTCGGGAAAAATGGTGGGTTGGAATTCGTGCGAAACCGGCAGGCACGAGTCCCGAGGGAGTGCGAAGCAGCGCGCAAGGCAAAGGTCTCCGACCCACCCACCCTACGAAACCGCCCTAAACCTGCGACAAATGGTCCTCGTTTTTATGTGTTTTTTTTCCGCCGGATTTTATGCCGCGGCAACTGTCGCTGTGCCGGTTCGGGAGCGTGGATCGTAGGGTGGTTTGGGCGGGACCCGTGCTTTTTCGCTGCTCCGGAATTTCTTGAGTTCGGCTGCCTGCCAGTCTTATACGGAATCCAACCCGCCGTTTTCCGAGATGTCCTGCAGCCTTCCGCCCGAACGGAAGCGGCGGCAGGATTGGGAAAAATGGTGGGTTGGAATTCGTGCGAAACCGGCAGGCACGAGTCCCGAGGGAGTGCGAAGCAGCGCGCAAGACAAAGGTCCCCGACCCACCCACCCTACGACTCGCGCCAAGGCCGAATAGGCATTTTTGGCGGAACAAAAACAGGCGGAATTATTGGTATGATTTCAGCGACATTTTCATCACTATAGGGTACGCCCCTCCTTGTGAAATTCCTTTCGGATGCCGTCCCGGAGGTCTTTCAGGGAAATGGTCCGGCGGTCGTTCTTAAGAGCCATAAGCGTGGCGTAGCGGATGATGTTCATGATCGCCCCTCCCGACAGCTCGTATTCTTCTGAGATTTCATACAGGTCCACATCCGGCTCCAGAGGGGTTTTTTCGGAAAATGCGTTTTGCCAGATTCTTCTCCGGTCGTCGGGCTTGGGCATGGGGAAATGGACGATGGCCTGGAAGCGGCGGGTGAAGGCTTCGTCCATGTTGGATCGCAGGTTGGTGGACAAGATGACCACGCCGGCGAAATCTTCCACGCGTTGCAAAAGATAGGAGACCTCCTGGTTGGCGAACCGGTCGTGGGCGTCTTTTACGTCGGTGCGCTTTCCGAAGAGGGCGTCGGCCTCGTCGAAAAAGAGAATCCAGTCCTTGTGTTCGGCCCTGGAAAAAATCATTTCCAGGTTTTTTTCCGTTTCCCCGATGTATTTGGACACCACAGACGACAGGTCGATCCGGTAGACGTCGCATCCGGTGACCTTGCCCAGCAGGGAGGCGGCAAAGGTCTTGCCGGTTCCGGGCTTTCCGTAGAACAGGGCGCGATAGCCAGGCTGGACCTTTTTTCCCAGGTCCAGTTCCTCCAGCAGGGTATCGCCGTACTCGATCCAGGCCTTGATTTCCAGGATCTGCTCCATGGTTTGCGCGGGGAGAAAGAGGTCTTCCCATTGCCGTTGCGTTTCGATCGGCCGGGCGGGAAACTGCGCGCCGAACACCGGCTTTTTGACTACACCGGTGGTGACCAGGTCGATGAATTCCCCCGACAAGCGAAGCGTTGCCGACATGGCGGGCTCGTCTCTCTCCGTTTTTCCCAAAGTCAAGATGTCATGCCTGGCGAAAAAATGGTCGGCGGCGAAGATATACTGGAACGAAAAGCGCTTGGCCAAGTCCTCTCCGGCCAGGATGAAAAGGAGCGTTTCGCCTGTGGGGACGAAGCCGCCGAATGTCCCGCCATTCGGTTTTCCGCCGAATTGGGTGTATGATCGTTCGGTTTCGGGGTTCTTGGTCAGGAAAAGGTCGAGCATCCGGGGACGAATATGCGGAATCAGGGCCAGGATGAACGCCAGCCTTTCCGCAAATCCCATGCCGTAGTGGGCCGCGAAGTTTCCGTACATGGAGCCGTACGGATCGAGTTCCGGCGGTTCTATCGCCGATACGTCTCTATAATCGCACGTTTCGCCCACATGCAGCTTCACCCTCGTGTCCAGAATTTGCTCGAACCACGCCAACTCCTTTTCCAAGGCCGCCGCGTTGTTGCGAATGTTGAATTGCCTGTCCGGCTGGTCCATGTTCACCTAGTCCATGTTCTCATAGTCCATGTTCGCCCCCTACCATTCCACGAATAAAAGGGATTTCATCCATGACAGCTTAATCATGGAAAAGCCCCATGGAAGTTTTTCCAGCAACAGGTCGAAGCTTTTTCTTTCCACGCGAAGCCTCCAGTTTCCATCTTCTTTTCCCAGGACCCCTTCCCGCCGGACAAAGGACCTTCTCAAGCCCTCGGCGGAAGTGTTTTTCAGCGCGGCCCAATGTTGGACAACCGTTTCGAGGAGCTTTTCGCACTCTTTTATTTCGTTTTCGGTCAAGGGGATGTCGCAAGGAAAAGGCTCGTAGATGTCCAGCCCGCAGAGGATTTTGTTCAGGGGCAGCAGGTATTCCGGGGGGTTCGGCTTTGCGCCGGCAAGCCGTTGAAGGACGAGTGCGGCCCGGGCGCGACAGGAATCGTTTTCGAACCGGCCGTCCATAGTCAACCCCAGTGTTTCGAAAAACCTGGAAAGGTACGGATGGAAAATAACGAGCCCCGCGTTTCGAACGTAGAGGGAAAAGCCCGGACGTTGATCTCTTGGCGTTTCCCATTGTTTATGGGATTGCGTTTGCCGTTCGCGAAATTCGTAGCTGTCCGGCCGTCTTCCATCTGCTTTCAGGACAGTTGGCGTCGGGTGCTCCTCGCATGGAACAGCGGTCTTGGTTGGCCGGGGAGGTTCGGATTCGGCTTGTTCGACCTGCCCTTCTATTCGGGGAAACGATACGAGTCTTTTTTCCGGATGGATGGGCGCATTCTGCTTTTCGCCCTTGGATCGCCAAACTTGCCCATTGAACAATTCGCCGACCCGGCCTGTTTCCGCAATACGAGCGAAGGTCTGTCTCAAAAAGGCCAAATGCCGAACCAGCGGGGCTGAAATATTCCCAAGCAATCCTTTTGACGATGCGTCCTCGAGCTTTTCCAGGAATTCGCCCGCTTTTTCAGGAACTCGGCTCGCAACCATAGACAGGACCGCATTAAACAGGCTCAATTGCGCCTGCTCTTGGGGGAGTTCGACAACGGCATATTCGACGGTTTTGTCCCAAACCAAATGCTTCAACGCATTTTTCGGGAAATCGGAAATCCCGATGTCTTTGGCGATTTGGATCAATACAAAAGGCATTTGGGACGAAGTGAACCAGGAATCGGGGGAAACGAGAAAAAGGGCTTTCTTAAAAAGAACTTCGTCTAAATGACATACCAAGCGTTTTCTCGACACGGGATTTTTCAGTTGATTCGCCAGTACCGGGCGGATTTGGTCCGGTAGCTCGCGAAACAACCTCGCAAACTTTTCGGAAATGCCTCCCGGTTCGTCTCCCAAAGCGAACCAGGGCAAGGCCCCGGTTTCGAGAAAGAAGAGGACGATTTCCAAATCACGCTCTGCGGCAGACAAGCTTCGGGATTTTTCCCCGGCCATGCCGGGCGGCAAATTGTAATCGACATGTCTTTTGTTCGAAAAACTGCCCGACGTATTCGCCGGCATTGTTCTCCGCGCGTTTTCTTCCGCTCGCATCCAGGCAAGTTCTTCATCCATGGCGTTTCGCAACCGGCGCTCGAAATTCTCCAGAAAATCCTCTTCGAGGGAGTCGGACGACAGATCGCCCAGGTCCAACTCCAGGCGGTCGATTCGCCAGAACCTGCCCGGAGGCGAAATGTCGGACAGGACTCGGTCTATAGCACCTCGCAATCGGTTTTTGCAGAATTCGCTCATGCGGTTCTGGATTTGCCATGCCGATTTTCGGTCCGGTATCGCCAGCTCCAAAGATAGTTTCCGAACCACATGTTTTTCCCTGTTTGCATCCATCGAAGTCGCGTTTTCTCGATATCTATATGCCCATGCTTTCCAAAATGTAGCTTGCGAAAACCTTAAGACAAGGTAGTGGTTCTCGAATCGGCCATGGCTTGCCGGAACGCGGACGCGAAGCGTCCTGGCATGCATTCCCACGCGAAGCGTTGGAACGAGACACTCGTCGATCCGCCGAAATGAAAGCAAAAACCAGCCAGGGACTATTCTTGTGGGAAGGCTTCCGCCATAAGCTTGTCTTCAGTTTCATTATCCAGCTCCCCGGAAGCGGTCAGGCCGAATCGTTCCTGGAATTCGCTCAATGCGGAGCGAGTCCGTCGGCCGCGAAATCCATCGACAGGCCCGGGATTGATTCCGAGATATGTCAACGCGGCCTGGGCACGGCGCAACCCCAAATCCGGCAAAATGGTCTTGTACTTGGCGTGTGCCGCGGCAAGCCTGGTGTCATACTCGTTTTTCTTGAAATCCTTTCCGTTGTACCCTCTGGCGAAGGATGTCCAATTCTGCCGTTGCATTGCCGAGGCCAGGCCGTTGCCCTTGATAAAATTCGCCATGCCCAGCAGTTGCTCGTTTTCAGCCTGGACCATCGCCAAAACCAAGTCTTTGACGGAAGAATAGCCCGCAACGGTGAAATTGAACCCCATGATCTGCCCGATACCCCAGGACGCGCTTTCGAGGGCTGCTTCCTCGTCCAAAGCCATCGCTTTTTCCAAGCGGGAATATTCCGACCGGCCCCCGATGTATCCGCCGGGCGTCCTGCTGCTGATATCGGGATTGCCGTCGTCATGCTTTCCGTCGGTAAGCTTGTGGAAAATATGACGCTCGAATAAAATTGCCGGACGCCGGTCCGAAAGAAATCCGAAACCGCGCGTCTCCACGGTGAGCACGGCCCACACTTCGGCATCGGTAACGCCCAGTGTTTCGCAAATCCTGTCCATGCCTCCGTCGTCCAACGGCCATCCTTTTCCTTTGAACTCCATGACTTACTCCTGTTCTTTCTGTTTACCGGCCTTGTTTTTATGCTCTAAAACGAAAACTGCTCGGTGGCTTCTCTTCCGCATTCCACCTTTTCCCCGACGTTGATAGCTCTCAAGGTGAAGCTGACAATCTCGAAATCCCTGGAAACCGCCAGTTCCTGCTCTTCGGGGTCGCGCGCCTTGAAGAACACCACAGGCGCCTTGCCGTCCACGGAATACGACCACTCGTATTTCGATGCCTCCGTTTGCATGGTGTTGAAAAAGACTATCCGGAAGCCCTTTTCCGTAAAAGTGATGAATTCGGTCTTGAAGGACGGCTGCGGCAGTTCGATCACGATCACGGCGATTCCGGCGACCTCCTTGCCGTCGATGGCATACGACAGCCTGTGCTTGCCCGGCCCGGCGCTGGAGGGGATGAAGAGCCAGTCGCCCGCGTCGTCCCTGACCGCTCCGGGGCCGGAAACCTTTCCGTTCGGGTCCTGCGGGGTCAGATTGATTTTCACGGGCTCGGCTTTGGGGTCGGCGCAGAATTCCACCTGGCCGCCCAAATCGATCCGGAAGTCTCCGTCCTGCTCCAAGACGATTGTCTTGGTGATTGTCCCGGAGCATTCGACGCCGGAAGAAACATCGGTCGCGAACAGGGCGATCTGGAATTGGTTTTCCGAGGCAGGCACGGGAAGCGCCGCCTTTTCCACGTCCTTCTCCCTTGAGAACTCTTTCAATCCGCTCTCGGCCGTCTGAAACAGCCACCGGTACATGTAGTCCTTGTCCGGGGTGGTGTTTTTCAAGCTCACGATCACTTCTTCGGAGGTCCTGTCCAAGACGGTGTGTTCGAAGCCCGGCGCGGGGGTTTCCACCACCAGCACGCCCATGGAGGCCACAGCATTCCCGTCGATGACATAATCGATTTTGTGCTCCCCAGGCCCGGCGTTGGAGGGGGTGAAGAACCAGTGCCCCGCGTCGTCCCTGATCACTCCTGGACCGGAAACCTTTCCGTCGGGGTCCTGCGGGGTCAGATTGATTTTCACGGGCTCGGCTTTGGGGTCGGCGCAGAATTCCACCTGGCCGCCCAGGTCGATGCGGAAATCTCCTCCCTGCTCCAAGACGATTGTCTTGGTGATTGTCCCGGAGCATTCGACGCCGGAGGAAACGTTGGTCGCCACCAGTGTGATCTGGAATTGGTTTTCCGAGGCGGGCACGGGAATCGCCGCCATTTCCACGTCCTTCTCCCTGGAAAACTCCTTTGGTCCGCTTTCGGCCGTCTGAAACAGCCACCGGTACATGTAGTCCTTGTCCGGGGTGGTGTTTTTCAAGCTCACGATCACTTCTTCGGAGGTCCTGTCGATGATGGCGCATTCGAATCCCGGCGCGGGGGTTTCCACGACCAGCACGCCCATGGAGGCCACCGCATCCCCGTCGATTACATAGTCGATTCCATGCTCCCCAGGCCCGGCCTTGTCCGGGAGAAAATAGAACTTGCCGTCGTCGCCTTCCAAGACGCCGGCACCGATCACCTCGCCTTTTTCCTCTGGTACGACGTTGAACATCGGCGGCTCCTCCAGCGGCTGGTCGCAAAAGATCTCCAGACCTCCCAAGTCGATGGAGCCTTCCACCGGCTGCTCCACGACGATCTCCTTCTGGGCGGAGTCCTCGCAGACCACCGTTTCCCGGCTGTTTTTCGCGGTGAGAATAATCGTGAACCTGTCGAACTCGACCGGGAGCTTGAGTTCGATCAAACCAGGTTCCCGAACTCGGGAGATCTCCTCGGGCGGCTTTTCGCCGTAGGAATATTCCCACAGGAAGGCAAGGCCCTGGCCCTGCGTGTCGTTGGCCAGGGTCGCCACCACGACTTCGTCGTCTTCTTCCCGTTTTTCCACATCGACTCTGAACTTGGCCTCCGGGGTCGCCAGCACGGCGACCTGGAGCGACGCCTTGAGGCTGCCGCCGATTTCGTACGTGATGGAATGCTCTCCTGGACCGGCTTCGTCCGGCAGGAAATAGAAGTCCCCGCCGATTTTGCGCACGCCCGGCCCCTTCACTTCCCCGCCTGCGGGACTGTAGCCGAACTTGGGCGGGTGTTGAATCGCCTGGTCGCAGAAGAGGGTCCTGGGAAGCACCAGTTGGGGAGGCTCGGGCATGATCGTGCAAGTGATGGGCGGGCAGTCCGAACAACAATTGTATGGCAGGGCGAAGTCGGCAACAATGACGCCTTCGTCGTCGTAGACCAGGACGAACGTCCCGCCTCGGGGCGCTCCCCCCAGATGCTCGAGGCCGGGGTGCTTGGCCGCGAAATTGGAAAACAGCGTCAGAGCGCGGATTTCGTTTTTCCGGGTTTCCAGCGTGGAGACGATTCCTCCCAGCCGCTCGATATGGCAGCCTTCCGTGAGCATTTTCAGCTGCTCCAGGATTTCGTCCTCGTTGCCCTTGGGATTGTACTTGGGGGTCTTCAGGTTTTCCTGGATTTGCTTGGCGTAGTCTTCGGCGATCCTGACGATCTCGTCGTATGCGGATTTGAACGCCTCGATATCGAAATCCGCGAGTTTTTCCGGCAGCAGCTTTTCCGCCTTTTCGATGGCCGCAAGGAGCTTGACCGGGAAATAGAGATCGTTGACCACCGTGCCGGGGATGTCCTCGGTTTTCAGGAAGGGATAGATGTTGAAATAATCGTAGGAAAATCCGAGCAGGTCTCCGGAGGAACCCGTATCCTGAAACACTTCGTAGAACCCGCCGACCTGAAAGTGGGAGGCGGACTGCATGGCGATGCCCTGAGCCGCGCCTGCGGCCTGTTCGTTCAACGCCAACCCCACGGACGTTTGGGCGGACGCGACTTCTTCTGCCATCGTGTCGGCGGCCATGCGGGAAGCGAAAGATTTCTTTTCTCCAACCAATACGTCCTTCCCGGCCTTGGCGCCTGTGGAATAATCGACCGCCGAGACTCTCGTTTCCTTGATGCCGAACTCTTCCTCGATCACTTCCGGGTCCAGTTTCACATCGACCACCAGGGTCTTGTCCTTCTGGATTGCCACCAGGGTTTTCTTGAAATTCCTGTTCTGTATTTCGACCGACAAGTAGTATTTATCGGGTTCGATCCCCAGGATTTCGTAATTGCCTTTTTCGTCGGTGACGGTCTTGGCAATGGTGCTTCTGAATCGCGAGTCGGATAAAAGCACATCGACGCCTGTAACCGGCTCGCCTTTGAGTATGGAAACCGTCCCCCGAACGCCCGTGTCCTTGTCCTCGTAAACCTGTTCGGTGGTGCCGATCTCCAGCTGGGAGAAGAAATCCACGGCCTTCTGGAACATGCAGAGGTATTCGCTTCGAAGCGCGGCGTAGGCGGCTTCCAGATCGTACATCTGGCAGCCGAAAATATCCAGCGCGTCGGAATTCTCGGAAAGTCTCAAGCCCAGGACCTTCACGGGAAGATTGTGGTCCTCGGCCAGCGTTTGCAGTTTTGCCAGCCCTTCGGCGAATTTTTGCCGCAGGTGTCCCTCCATGCGAAAAAACGGGTAGGGATCGATATCGTATTTCAGCGGCGTCCTTACGAACTCCAAATCCGGAGAGGTGGCGTACTGGTCGGCATGATAGGAAAGCGCGCGGTCCGGGACGCACTTTCTGGCCAGATCGAAGCTCCAGCTTTTATAGAGCGGGTTTTGCGAATCGGCGGGGGAATAGTAGTAGGGAATGGCCCGCTTTCCCAGAGGCGTCCCCTTTTCCGAGCTGGGGGTTATTTTGATCTCCGCTTCGAATTCGGGCACGGAAAACGCCTCCACCATGAGCACCATGCGCGCAAACAGCATGGCGAACTCGTCGTATTTGTCCCTGGGACCGTCGTGGATGGGCGACGGGACGAACTCCTTGCGAAAGACCGACGGTCTGCATGAATCTGTTTGCAGGGCCTCTCCCAGCATCAGGTGTTTGGCAAACAGGCCTTCGTCCGGGCAGCAGCGCCCCGCCAGGTCGAACGCGGCCGCCTTGAACTCGTCATAGGCCAGCGCAAGGTCCTTCAAAAAATCGCAGAAATACTGGATCGCCTGGTCGCCGTTCACCGGGTCCTTTCCCAAGGCCTCTTTGAGGAAATCGCTTTCGAACGGGTTCTGGGGCCAGTCCTCTTTCAAAAGGAGGTAAAATTTCTCATAGGCGTCCGAAAATGCCTTCTGGATGACCTCGACGCCTTGCTCCAGGATTTTCTCGTAGAGTTTTTTAAGATCTTCGAACTGGCTGTCCGGCTTGAGGGACAACAGGTCGTAGAGACGCGGGAGCCTTACATCGACGAGGTCGAACCGGGCGTTGAAATGATCGTCCAGGTCGGTGCTCTGGTTCAGCTGATGGGCCGCCAGGATGATTTTCTTCAGGTCGGAAAAACCGATCAGAAGGATTTTGACGCAAAGGTGCACGTGCTTGCCCCGTTCGTCGCAGTCCTCGGCGGTGCAGGTCTTGAGATCCACCTCCTTTTGCTCCATGTAGGCGAGCACGGCCTTGTCCTTTATGAAATCCTTGCTCAGGGCCTTGATGGAGGAGTCTTCGTCGGCGACCACGGCAGGAAGAAGCTCGTAGAGATCGATCTGCCCGCCGTTGCTTTTGAACGGAACATAGCCGGCCGGGTCCGTGTAAGGACGATACCGGGTAAACGTGGCGTCTTCGTCCATTGCGACCAGAAACCCCTTCGAGGTGACGCCGCAGCCTTTTGACAACGCGACAGAATTCCGGCTTACGGTCGGGTTCGACGGTTCCAGACCGCATACGACGCCGATGCCCGCCAGTCTGTCGAGCGCGCGCCGGTCGGCTTGTAAAAGATGATCGGCCAGGTCGTTCAATTGCTTGGCGGTGAGGACCTGGTTTTCCTCGAATTTCGGGTATGAGTCGCAATTCGCCATTTTTTTATCCTTATTCCTGTGCTTGTTCCTGTGGTTGTCCCATTTATTCTGTTTTATTCCATGCTCCCCGAGTCAATGCTCCCCAGGACGGAATGGCCGAGCAGGACCGGCGGACGGCTCGTTCTTGCTTCGCAGTCGTAGAGCACGGCCTGGGGGTACACGCTTCTGAGCTGTCGGAGGGCGACGACGAGATCGTCCCGGGCCTTGGTCAGTTTCGCGATGTCGAACCGAGGCCTCGCCATTTCTCTGAGCCACGGAAAATACCGGGACTCGAACAGCTCCATGTCGTCCTCGTCCACCCAGCAAACCTTCACATGCACGTGGGCCGGGGCTTCCATGCGCATGGCCATTTCGAAATACTTGCGAAAATCCATGTTCAAAAACCGCTCCGGCCAGTAGGGCAAGACTGCCGTGGCACGAAACGAATACGGGTCGATGCGTCCTGCGCAGTCGTCGCAGGCGCTGTCCACGCAGACCGCCATGAGAGAATCGTCGTTCTTATCGGTTGCAAACGGCCTCAGGAGAATGTGTTCGACCAGGTGGAACCCTTCGCAGTCCGGCCGAGCCGATAGCAAAAACGCCACTGTCTTGTCGATGGCTTCGTCGATGTCGGGTTCCGTGGCGAAGTATTTGAGCCTTCTGGCGATCACTTCCCCGGTTTCGTCCACGATGTTGAAGCAGAACTTGCCGCCCACGGTCCCGACCTTTTCGTAAAAGGCCTTGTCCCTGCCGAAATGGGCGGTCAGCATGATCTCGTAGAGTGCCTGCTCCTCGGTGTCGTACGAAACGGAGCTGCTGAGAAGGACCTTGCCCATGTCGTCTTTGAGCCGCCACCGGTAGCCGTCGGGCATGATGTCGTTTTGTTCCAGGTAGATTTCGAACGGCCCTGTCAGGCAGCTTCTCAGATATTTTCGTTTGATGTTGTCCAGGCCGAGAAGTCTCGAAATGCGCCGTTCCAAGCCGCTGACGTTGTCCGAGAAGAAGGTCTTCCCCTGCTTGTAGTCGAATGCCTTGCCCCGGTCCCGGCCGATGGCCGGGTAGTCGTTGACGAACGCCAGCTTGTCAGCGATCACCTCCAGGGCGATCTGGTCCGCAGTCTTGTTCTGTGCCTTTTTCTGGCCCATGGAGTACATGACCAGGGCGTACTCGGCAAAGGACTCGCAGAATTGCGCCAGCAGATGATCCAGGAAGCGGTTTTTTCTGTCGATGTTGGTTTGGACGCTCTCCCTGAACGGGTCCCGACGGTTGTCGTTTTGCTCCAACTCTTGCTTGACGCTTTTAAGATAAGCGTTCCACTGGGTCTCGTAGGTCTTGGGCTTGTCCGGGTCGATGTCCGGATTGTTGTCCGGGTCCAATGAATCCATGAACGTTTTTTGCAGGTTGGCGGAATCGGGCAGGTCCATTTCCGGATGTCCGGGGACCTGGAACATGGGGCGGCCGAAATAGGTCCTGGCCATGTCGGGGTCCATGGAGAAGAGGTCGCGCACGCGGGCGAGCTGGGAAAGATAATCGGCCAGGATCTGCTCGAAGAAGAGCAGGAAAGCCTTGAGCTGCTTGGCCTGCGCTTTTCTCTCATCGGTGGCGGAGTCTGGAAGGCCCTCCTTTCCCACGCCGTAGCAGAGTGGAAAATCATTCTGAATGGAGTAGTAGTTTTCGATATCCCGATATTCTCCCTCGGGAATCGGCAGATCGTAGTCGTCCTTTCCCAGGCGCATGGCGCGGTCCATGGCCTTTCGTTCCCGGAGCTTTTCCGCCGCCTCTTCGGAGTCGGCGTAGAACGGCGTCAGGCCTTTGAAAAAGACGAATTTGGAAAAATCCGCGCTGAACCGAACCGCCCTGCCCTTTTCGATCTCAAGCCGCCACTCCCGTGCCGGAAGAATTTCCTGGCCGTTGTAATATCCGGTCATCAGAAGGCTTTTGACCGCCGCGATCCCCGGGATGTCCATGAGGATTTGAACCAAGTCCGAGCCGTTCACATACTCCAGAAACCGGGAGGAGGAAAGGTCGTCGTCGTCGATGAACCCGTGGTTCAGGGCCGGACCATCGAATATTTCGTCGGCGGTCTTGCCGGATTCCAGCATTTCCTCCAGGGTCTTGAACCGGACCGCAGGGGCCAGAAAATCCGCGATATCGTAGTGGATGCGAGCCAGGATTTCCTCCACGTCGGCCTCGGGGGCGACCTCGATGTCCGCGCAGACGCCGACCTCTTCGATGTCGATGCTTTCGAACCGGTAGTAGTCCTCGCACAGGTTGCGATGGGCCTGGAGGACGTCGTGTGCACCGACGGCGATGGCGTATCCCTTCCTAATCATCTTCAGATAGACGGGCAGAATGCCGTCGTCGCCGGTGTCGGCAAGCTCCGCCTCGATGGCCTGGGTGTTTGCGGCGCTCTTCTCTGCGTCGGTGTAGATCACGACCGGTCTTTGGAACTGGTCCCCCGATTTTGTCGTTACGACCAGTTTCGTGTTGTACTGGTTGGCGCCCGACACGGGCTGCAAAGGGGTGAACTCCAGCTTTTTGATTTCTTCGGGATCGATTCCGCTGTTGAAGTAGAAATCCCAGGCGGGCAGAAGGGTGGCCTCGATTTCGATCTCTCGGCCGTCCACGTCGATCTCCCTTTTGAAGTACACCAGGTTCAAATCCCCCAGCTCGGGGTCGTCGGCAAGCTCCAAAACCACCGTATAAAGGCCCTGAAGAAAAAGCGGGAGTTCGTCCGCTTTCTTTTCGAGAGTCAGGCGGCTTTTCTTGCAGTCGATGTACAATTCGGGCTGGGGTTTTTCCACGATTTCCAGCCACGCGTTTCTCACGCCGGGCACGTCGATGGCCAGCTTTCTGAAATCGTTTTCCGTGACCGGGTTGCAGGGCAGGACCTCTCGGGCGGTGAAAAAGTTCTTCGTCCCCTTTTTTTGGTCCGTTTCGTTCTCCGCCAGAATGTCCTCGACGGAATAGCCGGTCCGAAGCCCCAAGTCGGTGATGGCATAGCAGAGCAGCTCCAGGATGGTGATTCCCGGATCGTGCGCGTTGTAGTCGGTCCAGAGCGCGCTGGCCAGCTTTTCGATATGTTCGAGCCCGGCCTTGCGAAGAAAGGCGTAGTCTTCGCTCTTCTCCCGGACCGGGACCTTGGGTATGGCTTGCGTGGGAGCTTCCGTCTTTTTCATGAGGGTCCTTTTTCCAGCGCTTTGATGTCATGGTCCGGATGGGACACGATGATGGAGCGAGCCGTGCCGGGCGCGGCCTCCTCGATGTCCGATCCGGTCTCCTGGTTTTCCACGATCCGGCTCATTGTAAAATCCACCACGTAGTCCACGTAGGGCCGTTCCTCCACGAAGTTCAAGATGGTGGAGCGGTGGATTTTTCCTCCGAAGGAGATATCCGCGCTTTTTCCATAGGCCCACGGAGAGAGGAAGCGCTTGATGTCGTCGTCCAGCCTGGTTTCGTAGACGCCGCTGTCGCCGCTTCCCTTTAGAGCGAACTGGAAGGAAACCCGGACCTGTTCGTAGAGCGGATTGATGACTTTGAGCCTTTTGGCCGCGAACGGCGAAATTCGCTTGCTCAAGAAGTCCTTGATTTTCTCCAAGGTCGCCAAGGACGCCCTCGGTTCGAGGGGATTGACCGCGTTCAGGTTGTTCAGGTCGGGGATGACGATGACGGTGACAAATCCGGGGGCGAACTCGGAGGCCGGAATTTCGATGTTCTGCTCTTCGTCGGCGTAGTTGTAGGTGGTGTGGGAAATGCACCGGGCCTTGTAGATCTCCGGGAAATTTTCCAGCACCAGCCGTTCGTAGTCCCACGGTCCGACCCCGCGAGCCTTGTGGCGAAGGCGCTCGCTGACGCGGGTGTAGAACTCCGGGCTTCTCTCCTCGACCTTGCCGCCGAAGGACGCGTAGGGCTGCTCGATTTTCTTTACGGCCGACTGTTTGACTTTCAGCTTGGAAATGGTGTTCGCCGGGGTCGGGGTGGAGAGGAATCCAGGGTCGTTGCCCTGGTTTTGGAAAGTCGCGGCGGCCGCCTGTGCCGCGATCTCTATGATGTCGCAGACCGCCGCCGCGTTTTTTCTCACGCATGCGCGTATCCAGTGGTACCCGGAGGGAAGGACCGTATTGTCGTCGGTGGCGGCCTTGGGAACGTCGAAGAGCATGATTCCGGAGTTCAGCAGGCCGTTGGTGGAATCTCCCAGGATTTCCTTGCTGGAGAAAGCCTTCCATTGGTTGTCGGCAAGATAGGACCAGTATATCGTCTCCTTGGACAGCTCCGGGTCGGCGCTTCCCTCGGCCACTTGGAAAAGCAGCGAGAGGTTCTGGCGCGGTTTCAAGTCCGATACGCCGATGTACAGTTCGCCCTGGGACTCCGCGACATCGTCCTTTTCCCCGTTTTGAAACTTGCCTACCGCAGGAAGGGCCGCGCCGGTTTCATCGAAGACGGCCTTGTGGCCGAAGGGGCGGAGATGGAACAAGGCGGCGCTTTTCGAAGTCGGCTTTTGGGAAAGATCGACCGATTCCTTGGCCTTGTAGTCCAGGGTCAGGGAATTTAGCAGCGGCGTGTACGGCTCGTTGGGAATCAGCAGCTCGTTTGCCGCCGTCTGGGAATTGGCGTAGGCGATGATGCGCTTGGTGTAGATTTCGCGGTACAGACGATGCCCGAAGGCCGTGTCCGGGCCGGACAGCGCCAGCCGTATGAATCCGCGCCCCGTATCCACGGAATACTGTGCGAAGTCGTTTTCGATGTAATCCGGGGCGTAGCCGGAAAGCTTGGAAAAATCCGACGAGACAAGCGAAGCCGACGCGACCTGGGTCGCATCGGAACTCTTGAACAGGGATTTGGGGTCCCCCAGAGTCTTCCATTGGTTTCCGTACAGGATTTCGCACTGGGCCTTGAAGCTCGCGTTGGACAGCGTGGTTGTCGTTTCCTTCTCCCTTTTGGAGCCGCTCTGCGTTTTTTCGAATTCGCTCTTGGCATCCTTGGTTTCCTGGGCGCCTCCGGCGAGCTTTTCCTTCTCCTCCATCGCCAAGGCGAGGAGTCTTTCGCTGGCTTGGGAGGGAGTCAGAAAATAGCTTTCGTAATATTCCCCCATGTCCGAGTCGGGAAGGTCCTTCCATTCCAGATACCATTTCAAATATGTGAGCCGCTTCTGGAACACTTCCCGGTTTCCGATGTAGAAATGGGAGCCCTTGGCCGGGCGAGTCCCGAAGGGAAACGTGGCGTTCAAGCCCTCGTCGTTTTGCAGAATCAAGCTTGCCACGCCTTTCACATCGACCTCGATGTCGATTCCCGTCACGTCGAGATCCTTGAATTGCTCGTACAGGTATGCTTGGCCCTCTTCGTTTTTCAGCACGACCTTCAAGACGGGAAACGGGGTGGAAAAGCCTTCGGCCAGGACCTTGTCGTCGTAGGCGGCCACAGGAGGGTCCGATACGTCCAGGGAAATCTTGATTTGCAGCTTTTTGTCGCCGACCTTCTTGAACTCCGCAGGCGTCTTTTGAATCCATCCTTCCGCGCCGCTCAGGCACACCGCAAGCTTTTGCGCTGCGGCGGCCCCTGTGGGAAATCCGGCGGAAATGGCCTGGTCTGACGTCAGCGTGAGGAATATGACCCGTGTGCCTTCGGTCAAAAAAAGCACCGGCGCGGCCACGGCGAACCCGATGTCCGCCCGGACCATGGTCTGCTCGGATGCGGCAAGGTCCTTCTGGCTTTGTCCGAAGGGTTTCCATTTGGGCTCGTCGGCTTCGAATTCCGCGCCCTGCCCGTCGATGGAATTGGCCGTAGGCGCGGCATATACGCGGCAGTCGTCGGAGCTATCGACGAAAACAGTCTTCAGGCAGGCCACGGCGGCCTTGTTGAGCGAGATTTCGCCGTCGGTGGCGTAGAGAACGTCCTTGTCGGAGCTGTCCTTGCCCGCCTTCAACAGCGTTCCGGTATCCAGGGTGTGGGAGTCGATCTGCTTTGCCAGCTGGAACAGCACGTGCACCGTGTCCGGGACTGCGGGCTTTTCTTTGAAACCCAGCACTTGCCGGTAGAAAAAATCCAGCCGCCGCTGAGCGATGGTGTTCAAATGGTTCTGGGCATGTTCGTAGAGTTTGAGAAAAGTCAAATAAAGCGCGGCATGGGGTTCGTGCCCGGACCAGCTTTCCATGGTTTCCTTCAGAAAATCGGGGGCGAGCTGCTTGAGCTGGGACTGGGCGTCGCAGAAGGGATCGAAAAGAAGGCGAAGTCCGTCGGCAGCAGCATCCGGCTTGCTTTGGAAGATCTCCTTTTCATAGGCGATCCCGTCGATATAGTCGGACCAAGACTCGCCATCGGTCCAGATGGTCTCGAAACTCTCGGCGAGAACATCCTCCGAGGACATCAGTGCGGTGTCGCCTGCGGCAAGGGTCTCGTCGGCCAGAAAATTCTTGTCCCTGGCGAACTTGTAGTTAGCAATTGCCTGGAACAAAGGCTGCTTGAGCTGGGCGGAAATGATTCTATACAAATCCCTTTCGAACTTGAACCCCGGCACGCTCTTCTTGTACCACCGGTCGAACTCCCAGGCCATGGTGAAAATCAGGTCGAAAAGCGTGGCGGTCGCCCTTTTCACCCTGGGCTTTTTCATATGGAGCCCGGCTTCGACAACCGAAAGGGCTTTTTGCGCAAGCGTTTTGAACGGGCTCAAATCCTTGAGCGAAATCTGCGCGATCAAAAAGGAGACGTCGTTTTCGAAAAAGCTTGTCCAGTCGCCCGCAGGATCGTTCTGCAGGTTGTAGTACTGGATTTTTTTCGCGTAGGACCGGGCGGACACCAGAAAATCGGCCAACGTGCGGTCGTCGATTTTCGGAAAACTCGCCTTTTGCGGGTTCAAGGCGTCCAAGAGACGGTCCTCACGGCCTGCGCCGTCCCGAATCAGGGGGTGTTTGACCTCGCATTCGCGTTTCATGAGCTGATGTTGGTCCCTTCGTTCTTATAAAACGGATACACGTAATTGTACCGGGAATTGGTGGTCCTGACCGTGTACTCGAGGGTGATTTCGATCAGCCCCTCGAGGGGCTTGTCCTCCAGGATGACGTCGTCGAGCTTGATCCTGGGCTCGTGGTAGAGGATCGCGTTTTTGATCAGGTTTTTCATGTACGCCTTCAAGGACGTGTCCAGGGGTTCGAAAAGAAGCTTTTTCAGATCGCAGCCGTACGTGGGCTGCATGACCCGCTCTCCAATTCCCGTGGAAAGAAGAATCTCCAGGCTGCCCTGGATGTCTTCGACATCCGAGGTGGTCTTGACCGTGTTTTTTCCCTTCACGAAGGCCGGGGGAAAGCCCCAGCCGGTACCCAAAAACGAATCCGACGCGTTCATATTCTTTTCACCCGATCTGCTTTTTTCAGCCCTGCTGTCGGGCTTGGTTTCTATTTCGGCCGCGTTCTAACCGCCTCGTTCCAACGCTCCGCCTCGTTCCAACGCTTCGCGTTGGAATGCATACCAGGACGCTTCGCGTCCGAGGTCCATCGAAGCATGGCCGAAACAAGTCCCCCTGCCGTCTTTACCCGATCTGCACGGTTGGCTCTCCCACCGCCGCCATGGCGCCGCACAGACAAGTGTCGGTCTGCCGCAGGGCCGGTTTTCCGCCGATCAGCACCGACCCGCTTCCTGCGGGAAACGGGCTTGCGGTGGGCTGATGCGCGTTGGGCGGAAGCACGCACACATGATTGTCCAGCATGACCGCCGCAGGCATTCCTGCGATCAGGACCGTGGGTTCCCCCGGCCCCACCACGGTGCCGCCGTGGGTCGATGTGTCTCCTACTCGAACTGCCGATGGCATACAAGTTTTCCCCTTCTCCGTTTGCCTTTTTCACCCTCGAACCCTCGTTCCCACGCTCCAGCGTGGGAACGCATACCGGGACGCTCCGGCGTCCCGTCAACCGTACCGCGTGCCTATGTTCTGCGCTTCCGATTCCTCTGCGAGAATGTGTTTTCGCAAATGGCCTCGAAAGCTGGGGTTCTTCTGCACGGGACGCCGGAGCGTCCCCCAGGCGTTCCCACGCTGGAGCGTGGGAACGAGTCCAACCTCCCGCCCGATAGGGCGACCAGAGCTTCCAGCTCTGGCGACTTTACGCGTAACTTGAAGCGGCTCCCCATAGACCACCAGGCACGCCAGACCAGAATGGTCTGGTTACCGTGGAGAGCCGGGCTCCCCCTCGTTCCCACGCTCCAGCGTGGGAACGCATATCGGGACGCTCCGGCGTCCCGTGGGTCTGGCTACCTTGGCGGGCCGGGCTTCCAGCTTCAATTGATCTTGACAAGCGATCCCTTTAAAACCGCCACCGCCCCGGTGCTTACCTCGGCGCCCGCCGAGCCCTCGGCCTTGAACTCGGCGTCGGCGGTCGCCTTGACGTTCACACCTTCGATCTTCACGTCCCCGGTGGCCTTGATCTGGATGTCCGAGGCGCTTTCGATGACGATGCCGTCTGCGGACATCTGGATCTTGTTGCCGCTTTCGTCCTCGAAAAGAATTCCCCCTTCGTCGTCGCTCAACACCGCCTTGTTGCCGTTGGGGGTTTCCACGGTGATGCTTTTCAAATCGTCGTTGAATATGAACTTCAGCTCCCCGCGCGTGACGAACCCCTTTTCGTGGTTGTCGTCGCTGGCGGCGATGGGAGCAGGCTTGGCACTGCTGTTTAGCATGCCCAAGATGACCGGGTCGCGCGGGTCGTCATTCAAGAACCCCAGCACCACCTCGTCGCCGATTTCTGGCCGGAAGAACGCGCCCCGATTCTCGCCGGCGTCCAGGCTGGCCATGCGGCACCACGTACCCTCGGCCTCCGGATCGACCGCCGGCATACGCACCAGCACCCGGTCCTCGCCGTCGGGGTCTTCGCCGATCTGCGTAGCGATACCGATTTGCAGGCCGCTTACCGCCGGAAGAAGACCTCCTGCCGCAGGGGCCGTCCTTTCCCCGGCTCGGGCGAACAACTCCTCGGACAAGCCGAACTGAATGTCGGTCTCCCAGTTTCCGCCACCGATCACATGCCGCACCGAAGTCACGAAGGCCGCGCCGTTGAACCGGTCTCCCACGCCGTTCAAATTCACCAGCGCTCCCGGCTTGACCCCCGCGAACCCCTGGCATTTCAACCGCCCCACGATTTTGGAAAGACGGCTCCTCGCCAAATAGGAATCGGCCAGGGCTTTCAGCTCGGCGTCCGGCCTTCTGCCCGTATGACGGACCGGATAGTCTTCCAGTTCCATGACCCCGGAGAGGTCTTCGCCCGAAATGTTCCCGTGCTCCTGAAACGAGGGGCTTTCGCTTTCCTCCTCCAGCACGTCCTGCTCGCCGAAGTCCCACGACTTGGCCTTGACCGGCGGAAGCTGGTTGCGGGCGTCCATCTCGGCCTCGAACTCCATCATGGTGGAACCGTAGACCAAGTCCAGGACCGGCTCCTGGCTCGTGTCCGGCGGCTTCACCGAAACTTTGCCGTCGTCCACCATCACCAGAAGGCCGTTGGCCTCGGCACGGGACAGGATGAAATCCCAGTCCACCGCGTTGTACTTGACCATCTCCTTGTGCTGCACCTCGGTGGTTTCCACGTCGGGTTCGAGACCGTACTCGGAAATAATCTCCTCGATGATCTCCGAATCGGTGGCGTCGGAAAAATAGGCGCACTTTCTCGCGATGGTCATCTTGGCGGCCGCGTCGCGGCATTCGATTTCCAGAAGCGACGGCTTCTTGTTTCTCGCCTTGATCGCGTGCCGGGTGACCACGCCCCTGAAAATGGTTTCCTCGTCGGAATGGTACCCTGCCAGAATCTCGACGGTCTTTCCGGGCACGAAATCCTCGGAATTGCTGATGGCGAAATCCTCGGCCGCCACGTCGCCGTCCAGAAGCGTCAGCCGCGCGAAAGGTATCCGGTTGACCGCGCGCGTCACCACGATGGACATCACGTGGTACTCGCCGGTAATCTCCTGGTCGTCGGTCAGGACCTTGAACGTGGACAGGTCCGACGACGCGGGCGTGGGGACTATTCGTTCGTCGGTCATTTAGCTCTTCCGTTGCTGTATGGGCGGAAACCGCAGCGTATCGCCCGTGTTCAGCTTTCTGAAATTTTTCAGACCGTTGGCCTTGGCCACTTCCAGATAGTAAGAGGAATCGCCGTAGATGCGGTACGCCATGAGAGGCAGGGTGTCTCCCTCTGTCACGACCCGGTAGTGGGTCAGGTCCGGCGAGCTTTTGCCTTCCTCGGCCGCGCGCTTCTGGTCGTCGATGTTCTCCGCGAAGGTGGCCTTGACCTTGGCTCGCAAAGGGTAGCCGTCGGGCTTGAACAGATTGTAGTTGATTTCCGCCGTCTTGAGGATGCACTCGGAGATGAGGCTTCCCCAGGAAATCTTCAGGTAGTTGGGCCGGTGCGTGTCGCTGTTGATCTTGGCGGCAAGTTCCAGAAAGGCGTCGATGGTCTCGGTGACGTCCTTTTTGTCGGCGGCGGTCCCGGTGCCGTCGAACACGAACTCGAAGCTGTACTCCTGGGGCTCGATCAGCTCGAACTTCTGGTTGCTGCCGGTGGTCCCCTTGCCCGAGGCCGAGTCGTACTTGATCTCGTATTTCCGGGAATAGGTGGACGGATTGAACATCACGTCGAACTCGCCCACCTTTTCCGACTCGGAATAGTCGATGTTCTTGTAGGCCTCGATCTTCATTTTCTTCAGTTCGCCGTCCATGCTACCGTTCCTTTTCCTCCCGCAAAATCCGCATGACCTCCTCCACGCAATCGGCGACGATCTCCTGCCTGTCGGCAGGCGCGCCGCCGCCCTGCCCGTCGGGCTTCTTTTTTTCGCCCGGCGGACGAACCGTGGCTCTGATCACCAGTTCTCTGATTTCGACCGTCATGCCCGAATCCTTGTAAAATAACTGTAAGCCAATTCCAACGTTTCAACAACCACGGAATTGTCGGTCGCCTTGAAATCCGACACAGACCACTTGACCGGCCACGCCCGCTGGAAGCTGTAGGTGTCGCCCAGGGGCTCGTGTTTTTCGTTCAGCAGCGTCACGTTCACCGTGGCGGGTTCGAACGAAAAGTTCTCGATAGCGTCCTTGCACCAGTCGATCAGCTGGGAATCGACAAACAGGCCTCGCTTCAAAACGAGGTTGCCGTATTTCGCCCGGGCGGGGAGGCGGTGGGAGAAGCGGTTCTCGCCGCCTTCCGCCACCTCCTCGATTCCCAGCTCGGAGGCGAGCCCCCCGACTTCCTGAAACCGGGCGTCGTTGCTCTCCTGCGGGAGAAACCCGAATTCCACCTTGAAATGAAAACCGACCGGAGGATAGTAGGCCATGACAATCCTATCCGTTTTCTATGGTGAGCCCCTCGTGGGCGATCTCGATGGACTCGATGGCCACCTCGTTTCCCGTGGCTTTCAGCCCCGGCCCCTCGACCTTGACCGGAAACGCGTTGACCGCCTTCCAGGTCATGACCGGCTCGTGCTTTTCGTTCAAGAGACTGATGATGAGATCCCGGCGCTCCACCTTATTCAGGCTCGTTGTGTTGAGCCATGCGAAGAATTCGTTGTCCGCAGGCAGGATGCCGCGCTTGAGGGTGATGTTGCCGTACTTGGGAATGCCGGGCATCTTCCGGGCCGAATACTCCGGGCTGAGCCCGTCGCGGTATTCGATCACCTGGGTTTCCATGTTCAATCCCGATACTTCGGCGAAACCGAGGTTGGTCCCGCTCCATTCCACCTGAAAATGAAAGACCGGTAATGGATAATCCGCCATGTTTGCCACCTTTTATCTTAAATAGCGTTTATTGTTTTTACGATTCCTGCATCTTATGGGAGAACTTCAGGATGATGAACTCCGCAGGCCGGACCACCGCCATGCCGATCTCCACGTTCATGCGTCCTTCCAGAATGTCCAGGGCGGTCATGGTGACCCCCAGGCCCACCTTGACGAAGAAGGCCTGCTCGGGTTTCGCCCCGGCCAGCGCGCCGTCGCGCCATTTCTGGATCAGGTAGTTGTCGATCATGGACTTGACCTTCACCCAGGTGTTGGCGTCGTTGGGTTCGAACACGGCCCAGTAGGTCGATTTCTTGATGGACTCCTCCACCATGTTGAAGAAACGCCGCACCGAAATGTAGCGCCACTCGTTGTCGTTTCCGGCCAGGGTCCTGGCGCCCCACACCAGCACGCCCTTGCCGGTGAAAAAGCGGATGGCGTTGATGGACTTTCCCGCCACAACATCCACGTTCAGATCTTCCTGGTCCTTGTTGTCGATGGGCTCGGTGACCCCGACCACGTTGACGAGGCTGACGTTGGCAGGCGCTTTCCAGACCCCCCTGTTGGCGTCCACCATGGCGTAGACCCCGGCGATGGCGCCGCTGGGCGGAAGGACCGTCATGGAATTGCTCAGCTGGTTGACGATGGTCTTGTAGACCGGGTGCGTGTCGTAGAGGTTGGTTTCGAAAGTGCTCTCGTAGGTCGTGGCCGACGACTGGATCTTGGCGACCGCCGCGTTCACCTGGTGGAAAATCAGCGTGACGGAGGGTTCCGCCTTCGCCATCTTTTCGGCGTCCGTGCCGGTCCCGTAGATGTTGATCTCCGCCACCGTGTTGGTATTGCTGAAGATATTGCCCCAGGAGGAGTCCTCGACAGGGTCGTAGGCCTCGTACAGGTCAAAGTCCCCCGCCAGCTGGTCGTCGGCGCTCTTGTCGTAGCCGATCAGCTTCTCCATGGAGGCTTTCAGAGAGTCCGTAATCAGGCCCTTGATGTCGGTTTTCAATTTCGAGCCTTTCAATACGTTGGCTTTTGCCGCCCATTCGTCGATCTTGTTTACGACGTCGTATATGAAATTGAAAAGCGCCTTGAACGAGGACTCCCCCGGAGTGGTCTTGAAAGCGTCCACCAGGGTGACGTACTTGGCTTTGAGCGTCTTTTGCGTTCCCATGAGGGTCTTTAAATCCGCATCGATCTTATCGACGTCGGCGACGGCGTTGTCGAGATCGGAAACGGTGTTCTTCACGTCGGCATCGGTGGTCAGGGCGTCGAGCGACACGGCGTTTCCGCCCCGCATGATCTTGCCTGCGATGTCCCGGTAGCCGATGGCCAACCCCATGTTGGTCTTGAGCCACGGGGTGTAGGCCGCGCCGTACTTGAGATAGTTGATGCCGATCTTGTCCCGGAAATCGTCCTTGCCCTTTTCCCAGTCGAAAGTGGCGTCGCCCTTCTTGGATTCCAGCAGGTCGAAGACCGCGACCCGGTCCTGGAGGGTGTTGCACTGATCCAAGGCCAGCTTCTGGATGCTGTACATGTTGTCTTCCAGAAGCACCGCGTCGGGAAACAGGATGATGGTGGGCTCGTCTTTTTTCTTGAGCTTGTCCAGCCCAGTCTCGAAATGGCCCTTGTCCGGGGTGTCCTTGTAGGAGCCGATGGAAATGATGTAGCATTTGCCGCCGCCGTTCTTGAAGAACAGCCTCAGGCTGTCGTACATGTAGAAAGTGGAATTCAGGGTCTTGTCCGACACCGTGTTGTTTTCATCCAGAATCACTTCCTGGACATCCACCGGCGGCGGCCCCCCGAACAGCGCCTCGTATTCGAGCAGCGAATCCACTTTCGTGGGCACGTTTTTCAGGTCCCCCGGGGCCAGTTCCCTGGCCATCTCCGTGTAGCCGATGAACGCGGGCACGGCCGTCTCCACCTCCGCGACCGAAGGCGGAAACAAGGATATTTCCTTGATGTAGACGTCGGGTGTTTTGTAAGTCGCCATGAATCGTCCTCCCTTTTGGTCATGACCCTGTCGGGCAATGTCCCTGTTTGGTTTTCTCCCTGTTTGGCTTTATACGTATATGAAGATTTCCGAATAAATCTTGTCCTCGTCCTTGTCCGGCTTGATCGTTTCCGGTCTCCCGTTGGGGAGGTTGGCGATCTCGAAATCGTCGGCGGCGCCTTTGGCGTCGCAGGTCAGCTTGATTCCCTTGACCGGCTTTACAGTCAGCCCCATCTCGTCGCTGGACACGAACGGGGCCGCAGTCAGCCCGTTGGACAGCACCGTGTCGGGCAGCTTGGAAAAGGCGCTCCCGTTGCCCGACAACGCCACCGACAAATCGTCCGTGTCGATTTCCGTCCGGTATTTCAATACCACCAGATATTTCCAGAAGACTTTGCGATTGTCGATCTTGATCTTGTAGGTCTTGGGCGCGGCCAAATGGTTTTCGTCGGTGAAACGATATGCGATAGAAACCGAGTCGTCGTCGAAAATATCGATTACGGCGAAAACGTTTTCTCCGGCCAATTCGTCGTCCGCGTAGAAATCCCGGATTTTTGTACCGTTTTTCTTCAAGCTGTATTTCCCCGAAGACGCTTTTTTCAAGTCCACGACGAAATCCACCGCCTTTTCAACGGGGAAGACCTTCTCGTCGGCAACCAAATCGCCCTTTTCGCTTACGACCTGCATTTCGGCATGGGTGTCCTCGGTTTCGAAACGCTCGTGAAAAAGAAGCGGCTTGACTTCGATGCGGTCCTTTTCGGAAAGGTATTGCGCAGCGTCGTCCGCAGTCAGCAGAAGTTCGCCGTCCTGTTGGTTGTCCTGAAGATTGTGCGCCCGGTAGATTTTCGGAGGTTCGTCTTCCGGAATCGGAAGCCGGGAAAAATTCAAAAACCATGGCGTGCGGGCTTTGACCGCAAAGGAAAACCGCACCGGCTCCTCGATGGGCCTTCGCGGCACAAGAGCATCGCCTTCGCCTCTTTCGGCCTCGTAGAGCACGCAAAAGCCCTGCCCGTCTTTTTTGAACAACAAACCGTAGTTTTTCAACGAACGCAGGCACGCGGCAGTGGGAGAAATGTCCAGGTCGCCCACCACCGACCTTCCGCTTTCGGAATCGTAATAGTTGTGGGACAATGCCACTTTGAAAAGCGTGTCGTAGATGATCTGCATGGTCGAGCCTCGCCTCTATCGCACCTTTTCCTATATAGGTTCCACAATGCGAAGCCCGGTGATCGGAGGACCTTCGTCGGCCGCCAAGGCTTCCTGGATTGCGATCATGCGCACCCTGTACATGACCGACGGCAAATATTTCGCGCCCAGCAATCCCCAGAGATGATGCTGCTGTTCGAGATTGAGCGACTCCATCTCCACGATCAGTTTCTCGATTTTCGGATCAAGGCCAGGCGTGTCGTTGGGAGTGAACACGTTTTTGCTCTGGAAAAACCGGATGGTCCCGGAGAGAAACTCAAGCCCCGTCTTGTATTGGGTGAAATTGGCGCTGAAAAGGATATAGAGGTTGAGCTTGATTTCGGGATTGACATGCAGCACCCGCCCGTTTTGGGCTTTGATGAAAGGCTGCTGGGATTTGACGACCCGTTCCTCTTCGATGTTGACCAGCGTGAGGCCCAAGGAATTATCGTTGATCGCCATCGTGCCGTCGGGCTTGCAAACGTGGGTCAGCTGGACCGGCGTTTCGCTCGTGATGTTCAGTTGCGGCAGCCTCGCCAGATAGTCGTGGACCGCGTTTTTCAACACTTCCAGAGAGTTGTCGATCATAGGTTTCTAACCTCTTGGCCGCCGGATGGAAAAAGGCGGACTTTTCGTCCCTGCGTGGGACGCTCAAACGATTCCGGGCCTATGAAACAGAAATTGTATTTGTCTTTTTGGATGTCAGAAATGTTTTTCCCTTTAGATGGGGGTTAATATACAACAGATAATGGTCGAAATGCATCGGTTATTCCATGTATTTTCATGTGGAATTTCCCCCATCGAGTCCGTCGAAAGAAACAATCCGACAGCCGAAATACTGTGGAAACCGTTTTTCGGGCTTGGTTTTAACGCCTGCCAACCAACAGCCGTCATTCCGGGCGCAGCTTGCTTTAGACCCGGAATCCATGCAATGATCGAGGCCCATGGATACCAAAACCGGCCGAAGCCGCCCCCCGACCCCGTTTTTCGTTGATCTAATCTTTGCCATGTGGCATAAGCCCGTTTATTTTTTAAGCGACAGAGTTTCGCCCCCCCTCGCCCGCGTTCCCGACCGGCACCTTGCTTCAAATTTTGGCAGAACAAAGGGGGATAAAATTGAAAAGAAATCAACAAGGAAAAAAGAGCAGATGAAAATCAAGTTGGTTTTTCCGCCGCCCGCCAACCCGACCTACGTGCCGCTGGGCGTCGCCTCGCTTGTATCTTACGTGGAGCAACGCTCGGTCGAAGCCGAGGTGGAACCCTTGGACCTCAATCTTGTCGCCTGGCGCTACTTGACGAGGCAGACCGAAGCGGGAAAAGCCTTTTGGGACTATATGGGCGGAAGTTCCGGCGACTTTTTCGACCGTGCGTCCTATTGCGCGCAATTTCGCGAGTGGGAAAGGACGAGCGCCGATTTGAACCGGTTGCACGAAGAAGTCCGAACGTATTTGGAAACCGGGGAATGCGGAATTTGCGCGACCGAATTCCTGAGAAAAATGGTCGAGACGATTCTCGCCGGTTCCCCGTCCATGGTCGGCTTTTCAGTCCTGTTTCCGGACCAGCTGGCCTTTGCTTGCGCAGTCGCCAAATGGTTGCGCGAGGTCGAGAAAACATCCGGTTCCCGACAATCGCAAGAAACGAAGATTTTTTTCGGCGGGGCCATGATGACCGCCATCGATGTGCCGGAGTTGCTTTCGGGGTGCCCTTTCATCGACGGAGTCGTCGCCGGGGAGGGGGAACTCCCGTTTGCCCTTCTGGCGCAGGGCCATTGTCCCGAAAGCGTTCCCGGCCTTTGGCTGTTGAAAAACGGCCGTGTGCGCAGGCCGCCGGAAGGCATTCCGGTCCTGATGGAAAATATTCCCGTCCCCGGATTCCACCGTCTTTCCGTAAACCAGTATGCGAGCCCCGCTCCTGTTGTGCCGATCACCCTTTCGCGCAGCTGCAAATGGAACCGATGCCGGTTCTGTGCCCACAACTTTTCGTTCTCGATCTACCGGGAAAAAGATGTCGGCATGTTTGTGGAAGAACTGAACGGCTTGATCGAGGATATGGGCGTTCGCCATTTCTATTTCGCCGACCAGTATGTCCCCCCGGCCACCTTGGACGCCTTGTCCGACGAGATTTTGGCGCGAGGATTGAAACTCCATTTCCACATCATGGGCCGTCCGACCGAAAAATACACGGCGGACCTTCTGAACAAGGCTTCGGAGGCGGGATGCACCTGGATCAGCTGGGGCGTGGAATCGGGCTCCCAAAGGCTGTTGAACCTGATTCGCAAGGGAACCACAAGCAAGGGGATTCGTCGGGTGCTGGAAAACAGCAGCCAGGCCGGGATTTCCAATCTGGCGATGATGATCTTCGGCCTGCCCACCTCCGGCGAAGAGGACCTGGAGGAAACATTCCGCCTCATCGACGACATCTACCCTTGCACGACGGCATTCACCGCCAGTTCCTTCGCCCTTTTCGAAAACACCTGGTTCGCAAACAACGCCGACAGGTTCGGCCTTCGGGTGGTCAAGAGGGAAGAGCTTTTCCGGTCGAATGGAAAAGCGGTCCATTCCGGGCGGCTTCAATATCTGCAGAAATCGTCGGACAACCGGGACGCTCCGCCTTCCGGACCCGTCGAAATAGCCAGGTGGCTCCAGCGTCGCCAGTGGCTGGGCAACATACCGTTCGAGGAAAAGCTATGCTGCGAGCATTTTCTGCTCTATGCCGCGAAAAAGGCGGCCTCCCCGAAATTCAACCCCATGGTTCCGGCCCCTCCCAAAGCCGCATGAACCAAGATTCCCAGGCAAAAAAACTCCCGTCCCTCACGGAACGGGAGTTTTTATCGGAATTGCCGCAAAACACCGGACCGGGTACGGCATCGAGAGAGCAGCCCGGTCCGGCGCAATTGCAAATGCGGGGCGATTCAATCCCTAAATACGAACTTGCCGCCGATCAAACCCGCGATGGCGGCTACGACCAGCATGGTGAAATTGATCAGGATGAACAACCAGCGTCCGCCGGACGACACATATAGAATGTCCGGACTGGCGATCCACCAGACCACCGAAACCAAAGACAGCGCCGCCACGGCGCAAGCGCAGGCGATTTTCGCGAAAAAGCGGTCGGTCTTGGCCCCTTTGTATCGCTTTTGCCATTCGACGTAGCCGGAAAACAGCACGAAGGGCATGCTGAGCAAGACAAACACCATGTTGCACAGCGCCGCGGTTCCCAGGGCCTTGCATCCGGTGAGCGCCGCCAGGAGTATGAAAAGAAAGGAAAGCGGCACGACTCCGTTGGGAATATGCACGGAGATGGGGTGCGCATGATGCTTGAGCATCTGGGTCAAAACGATATGGTAAAACCGCTGGGGATTCGACTTGGGCAACGGTCCCAGGTCCACGCGGCGAGGGTCGGGGGGCGGCGTCGTCTTGGGTTTCGCCGGGGCCGCACCTTGTTCGCCTGCGGACTCGTCGGCGAAAGCTTCTTCGACGACCGGCTCGAACAGACTCTTGTCGGCGCCGCACACCGGGCATTTGTCCGGCGGCTCGGGGCCTTCGTGAATGTACCCGCATACCGTGCAACGCCATTTGTTCGCCTTCGCAGGAGCGGGCGCGGCTTCGCTCGTTGCTTTCGCTTCGGGTGCAACCGAGGCCGTAGCTTGCTCTTTTTCCGGCTCGACAGCCAGCGTTTCTTCCAAAACAGGCTCGAACTTGCTCTTGTCCGCACCGCACACGGGACACTTGTCCGGGGGCTCGGTGCCTTCGTGTATGTAGCCGCATACCGTGCATCGCCATTTGTTCGCCTGCGCAGGCACGGGCGCGACTTCTCCCGCCGGGACCGAAACGTGATCTCTTTCCGGCTCGCCAGCCGGCCCTTCCTCTATAACCGGCTCGAACTTGCTCTTGTCCGCACCGCACACCGGGCACTTGTCCGGGGGCTCGGGGCCTTTGTGAATGTAGCCGCATGCCGTGCAACGCCATTGGTTCGCCTGCGACCCCACGGGCGCGGCTTCGCTCGCCGGTTTCGATTCAGGCTCGGCCGGGCCCTCTTCCGCCGCCTGCCCGAAGCTGTTCTGCGCGCCACAGACCGGGCATTGTTCCGGCACGGCTTCTTCGGATTTGATGTAGCCGCAAACCCTGCACATCCATTTTTTCATCGACTCTTCCTCCTTTGTATTGGACAGTCCTCCACAGCCTCTCTCTTTCCGCCTGCCCCTTGCACAAAAAAAAAGCGCCGGTTGGACGCGCATGACAAAAATCATTGCGCGACCTCACCGACGCCATTTGGCGAAACTATGCGAGCAACGGGTAGAACAAGGGCCTACCAGTTTTCTCCCAGAAGCTCGAAATGGGCCTGGGGATGCGCACAGGCAGGGCACATCAGGGGGGCTTCGTAATCCACGTGCAGGTAGCCGCAGTTTCTGCAGCGCCAGACTACCTTCTCCTCCCTCTTGAACACCCGGTCGGCCTCGATGTTGGCCGCCAAGTCGAGATATCTTTTTTCATGCTGCTTTTCGGCGACGGAAATCTTTTCCCACACCGTGGCGATGTCGTCGAAACCCTCTTCGGCCGCAACCTTGGCGAACCCGGGATACATCTCGGTATGCTCGTAGTGCTCGCCGGCAGCCGCCGCTTTCAAGTTCGCCAGAGTGCTGCCGATAACTCCGGCGGGAAACGCACCGGTGATCTGCACTTCGCCCCCTTCCAAAAACTTGAAAAAACGCTTGGCGTGCTCTTTCTCCTGGTTGGCAGTCTCCTCGAAAATGTCGGCGATCTGCACGAACCCGTCCTTTTTCGCCTGGCCGGCGAAATAGGTGTAGCGATTGCGCGCCTGGGACTCCCCGGCGAACGACGTCAACAAATTGATTTCCGTTTTGGTGCCCTTCAAAGACGGCATACAAGTACCTCCTCTTTTCTTTTTCTTTTTTCAGTTGCGACCGTACGACTAACGGCCGGACCATTCAAAGTTTTTTCTTCCTTTTTTGACAATCGGGGCAGAGACCGTAAAAATCCAATCGGTGGTTCACAATCCGAAACCCCGTCTCCTCCATGATCTTTTTCGTGATCTCGTCGATCTCCACCGCGTGCGGGTCGATGACCTTGTCGCACTCGGTGCAAATCACATGCGGGTGAGGGAACGGATTTCTCCCGTCGTACCGGTTGCCACCTCTGCTGAATTCTAGTTCCAGAACATCTCCCATGCTCTTCATGGTGGCGATGGTTTTGTACACCGTGGCCAAGCTGGTCGTTGGAAAATCCTGCCGAACCTTATCGTAGATCTGTTCCGCCGAGGGGTGATCCACGCTGGATGCGAGCACTTTCATAATAGCCAGTCGCTGCGGAGTGACACGGCCTCCCCCCTCCTTCAATTTTTCCACGAGCTTTTGAACGCGCGTTTCTGCGCTTGCATCCATAAGTCAACCTTCCCATTTCCCCCGGCGGGGCGCCGGGATTCGAACACTGATTTTCAACAAATAACTGTTTTCGTCAAATATTCTGACATAACGACGATTGTCAAGTTTTTTTGCGCGTCGATCCGAGCCGATTCGAACAAAAAAAGCAGGGCCGAATCGGCCCCGCTTTTTTTCAAGGTCGTGTGCTGCAAGGCTAAGCTTTTTTTCTTCTCGCCACCAGCAAGGTAGCGGCGGTCAGGAGCAATGCCATCAGAAGAGTCCCGATTTCCGACAAGGTCGGAATCACCGGTTCGGGTTCCACTACGACAATCGTCTCGTCCTCTGGCTCTGCGGTTCCCGGTTCGTCTGTGAGAACCTGCATTGTCTGGTTGTTGAAAACATACCGGACACGTCCTTGGTTGTCGATGGAATCGGCATCCAAGGGGAACGGGTTGTCGATGACCACGTCGAAGGTAACCGTGGCTTCTCCGCCGTTTGCCGGCAATGTTCCGAGAGCGACCACTACGGAAGCGTCGCCGTCCGTGTTTCCGGAAGTGACTTTACCCTGGGAGGTGACAACAAAACCGGAGACCAGCGCGGAGTTGACCATATCGTCTTCCGAATCGGTGAATACGGTGTCGGTGGAGTCTTGAGGACCATTATTGACGATTGCGATGGTATAGCGGATGGTATCGCCGGGATTCGCGACGCCGTTGTTATTATTATCGATTTGCAGGACCGCTGTTTTTTCGGCCGAAACCGGCAGAATCGGAGTGACGGTGGGGTCGTTTTGAGCCGGAGTCGAGGGGTCGTCGGTCACGACGGACTCGCTCAGATTCGTTCCACTGATCGTTGCCTGGTTGCTGATCCGCGTAATTCCGTCCGGCAAGGGGTCGGCGATCACAACGTCGAAGGTGACGGTCGCGGTGCCGCCGTTCGCAGGGATGTTTCCCACGTTCACTTCTACGGCGGTGTCGCCCGAATTGTTACCATGGACGACCGTTCCCTGGGAGGGCGTCACGAAGCCGACTACGAGAGCGGCATTGGCGACGGCGGGGTCTTGCAGGACGACCCCGGTGGCCTCCGTGTTGCCGGAGTTGGTGATTACGATCGTGTAGCGCACCGTGTCTCCCGGTCCGAAGAAATTATCGCCATCGGCGTCGTCGAAAAGCGCATCGACTTTGGTGGCGGTGACGACGGGCGCTGCGGTCAATTGGGTAATCGTGGGGTCGTTCATCCCCCCGATGGAGGGGTCGTCAGAATCGACGGGGTCGAAGTTGTCCCCTCTGGCCGTGCCCTGGTTGCTGATCTGATCGACTCCCTCCGGAATGGGGTTGTCCACGATCACTTCGAATTCTATGGTGACAGTCCCCCCGTTGCCTGCCAGGGTCCCGACATCGACCCGCACGGAGGTATCATTCGGGCCGTTTCCGATGCTCACCATGCCTTCAGGAGTCACGGACCCTGCGACGAGTGTCGCGTTATCGACAGGGGGGTCGGTGAAAATCACGCCTGCGGCATCCATATCGCCATTGTTTTCGATGACGATGGAATATCTGATGGTGCCGCCTGGATCGACGACGCCGTCGTTGTCGGCCAGAATGGCGTCGCTTTTTTCGACACTTATTTCAGGCGCGGCATCGACATCGGTCACTGTGGGGTCGTCGGTCCCCGGTGTCACGCCGGGATCGTCGGAAACCAAGGGGGTGATACTGTCTCCGTCCACCGTCGCCTGGTTGGAAACCTCCGTGACTCCGGCGGGAAGGGGATTGTCCACCACGACGTCGAACTCGACGACCACCGTGCCCCCGCCCCCCGCTATCGTTCCCGCGGATACCGACACGCTGGTGTCGGTCGCGTTGTTGCCCGAGTTGACGGTCAGGCCCGGAGGCGTCGTGCGGACCGGATTGCCCGCCAGCGACAGGTGCTGGCCGATGGGGTCCGCAAGGGTGACGTTGGTCTCGGCGATGTCGCCGTCGTTGACTATCGTCACAATGTAGGTGAACTGCTCTCCCGGGGACACGGGGCCCGATGTGTCGTCCGTCTTGGTCACCGAAATTTTGGGCGAAGCGTCGATATCGGTCACCGTCGGGTCGTCGGTCCCCGGTGTCACGCCGGGGTCGTCGGAAACCAAGGGGGTGATACTGTCTCCGTCCACCGTCGCCTGGTTGGAAACCTCCGTGACTCCGGCGGGAAGGGGATTGTCCACCACGACGTCGAACTCGACGACCACCGTGCCCCCGCCGCCCGCTATCGTTCCCGCGGATACCGACACGCTGGTGTCGGTCGCGTTGTTGCCCGAGTTGACGGTCAGGCCCGGAGGCGTCGTGCGGACCGGATTGCCCGCCAGCGACAGGTGCTGGCCGATGGGGTCCGCAAGGGTGACGTTGGTCTCGGCGATGTCGCCGTCGTTGACTATCGTCACAATGTAGGTGAACTGCTCTCCCGGGGACACGGGGCCCGATGTGTCGTCCGTCTTGGTCACCGAAATTTGGGGCGAAGCGTCGATATCGGTCACCGTCGGGTCGTCGGTCCCCGGTGTCACGCCGGGGTCGTCGGAAACCACGGGGGTGATACTGTCTCCGTCCACCGTCGCCTGGTTGGAAACCTCCGTGACTCCGGCGGGAAGGGGATTGTCCACCACGACGTCGAACTCGACGACCACCGTGCCCCCGCCCCCCGCTATCGTTCCCGCGGATACCGACACGCTGGTGTCGGTCGCGCTGTTGCCCGAGTTGACGGTCAGGCCCGGAGGCGTCGTGCGGACCGGATTGCCCGCCAGCGACAGGTGCTGGCCGATGGGGTCCGCAAGGGTGACGTTGGTCTCGGCGATGTCGCCGTCGTTGACTATCGTCACAATGTAGGTGAACTGCTCTCCCGGGGACACGGGGCCCGACGTGCCGTCCGTCTTGGTCACAGAAATTTTTGGCGAAGCGTCGATATCGGTCACCGTCGGGTCGTCGGTCCCCGGCGAGATGGTAGGGTCGTCGGAAACCACGGGGGTGATACTGTCTCCGTCCACCGTCGCCTGGTTGGAAACCTCCGTGACTCCGGCGGGAAGGGGATTGTCCACCACGACGTCGAACTCGACGACCACCGTGCCCCCGCCCCCCGCTATCGTTCCCGCGGATACCGACACGCTGGTGTCGGTCGCGCTGTTGCCCGAGTTGACGGTCAGGCCCGGAGGCGTCGTGCGGACCGGATTGCCCGCCAGCGACAGGTGCTGGCCGATGGGGTCCGCAAGGGTGACGTTGGTCTCGGCGATGTCGCCGTCGTTGACTATCGTCAGGGTGTAGGTGAACTGCTCTCCCGGGGACACGGGGCCCGACGTGTTGTCCGTCTTGGTCACCGAAATGTCGGGGGCCGCAGTGACCGGTGTGATCGTTGGCTGCTCGCCATCTTCACTCGGATCGTCATCGGTGTATTTGTTTATTGAACCGGTGGAGCTATCGGCGCTAAGCTCCCCTCGGTTTACAATTTCATCGGTTCCCGCCGGGAGAGGGTTGTTAACCTCCACGACAAACTCAATGGTGACGGTGTCGCCAGACACCATTTCCCCTATTTCCACTTCGATTTGGGTATCGCTGATCGTTATGTTATATCCGGCGGTGGTTGCGTCGGGGATTGTCGTAACGGAATTGGGAACCAGAGAGCAGTTGGTGTCGAAGGGGTCTGTGAAAACTACGTTTTCAGCCCTGTTCAGTCCATCGTTTGTTATCACGACGGTGTACGTCACCTCGTCTCCCGGACTGACGGATTCGCCGGTGTCAAGATGGTCGGTTTTGGTGGGCGAAAAATGGGGCGGCGAAGCGCCGGCTTCCGTTATATTGGGGTCTGTTGAAGTGTCGGGGCCTTGAGGGGGAGGGACCGTGTTGTCGGTCAGGGACCAGCAATTCGATGAACTCAGAGAACAGCCGCATGTGTCCGAAAAGATTCTGCCCTGGTTGACGATCTGGGTTACACTGACGGGCAAAGGGTCGTTGACGCGGACTACGAATGTTATCGTCGCCGACGCGCCGTCGTTAATCGTACCGACCGTCCAATCGACATAGGGGGGATCGCTGCCGTTGTCTACGATTTCGGGCGTCGCGCCTTGGGAAAAGCTGCTTATTTCTACTATCGTGGTGTTTTCGTCTGGCGTGTCCCTGAACACGACACCGGTCGCCGCAATGTCCGAATCGTCATCGGGGTTGTCTATCGTTATGGTATAGGTGATCTCGTCGCCGGGATTGGCCTTGTTGTTCGAGTTTTTATCCAGACTCAAAGTATCGGACTTCGTGTAGGTCAGGATGCTTCTGGTCTGCAATAACCCCAGCGTGCAATCGTAAGCGCTGTCTCCGTCGATCTCCATGACAATGGCCCCCACGTTCGAAAAATCCGCCGGCCCCGAACCACCTGCCGGTACAAAAGAACCGAAAGGTATCACGTAAATATCAAGACCCGAAGAAGCATATTGGTCATATTCATAAATTGTGATCGGTGGAGTCGCGGAATAATTGTCGGAGTCCGTGTATACTCGAAAAATTACGACGCCGTCGTCACTCTCCGCCTCGACAACTCCAAGCTCCAGCGCGCACTGGGTCCCCCCGTTTGTCAAATCGACGCCTCCGAGCCCCGTATACGCCACCCCGCTTGAGGACGGGTCCGCATCGACTCCGTCGTAAATGAGAAAGGCCCCGCCTTCCGAGAGGGAAGCAGTATTGAAAGTAAAAAAATCGTTTGAAACCTTTCCGCTGGTGTCGGAGCCGTTAAGCAGGTAGACCTCCATGTCGCGCTGCTGGCCCAAAATACTTGCGTCTTGAACTGCGGAGAAAACGACGGGCGTCGCTCCACTCGTCTCTATTTCTGGATGATCAACTGAGAAGTCGTCGATCACGATCGGCTGCGCGAAAGAAAGAGCAGGAAAAAGAAAAAGTGAAAGAAAGAGCAGGCCGATGATAAATTTTGCACTGCTGAAACGTTTTCTTTCCGGACAGATTTTGATCGAAGAGATTGGGTTTTGAAAGGCTGGAATTTTGTTGCAACTCGTTTCTATTCTCCAAGTAAATATCATCGCGCACACTCCTCATTCAAAATGTTTAATGGATTAAAAGGCTCAAATAAACAACCGAGAAAAATCAACCCCGCAAGCAGGTTATTAATAAACCGGTCTTTTTGTCAAGAACAATGTGATTCCGAGCATCCGCTTCCGGTTGATTTTTCCGCCAGTTGCGACCATTCCGCAGCAAGAAAGCATCCGAAGATTTCAAAGCCTCGAAACCGAAAGGTACCCTTTGCAACAAACATCCAAGATGTCGGTCGAATCGTCGATAAAAACAAACGAATCCATTCCGGATTCCGCAAGACAACTTTTGTCTTTACAAACCCAACAAAATTTTGATAATATTCGTTCTTTTATTTGGAAACGATTAAAGAATCGAGAGGTTGAATCATGGACGAGAAAGACGTCGCGTATTTCAAGGAATTGTTGACCAAACGGCTCGAAGAACTGCTGAGTCACGCGGACGACACCGTCGTCGGGATGGCCGGCAGCAGGGAGACGTTCCCCGATCCCACCGACAGGGCCTCGTTGGAATCCGACCGAAACTTCATGCTTCGCATCAGGGACCGGGAAAGCAAGCTGATCAAAAAGATCAAAAAGGCGTTGCAACGGATCGAAAACGGTACCTTCGGCATTTGCGAAAAATGCGGGGAGGAAATCGCGATTGCGAGAATCAAGGCCAGGCCGGTGACCACCCAGTGCATCGAGTGCAAAACCAAGGAAGAGGCCATGGAGAAGGCGCTTGGTCTCTGATTCGGGCGAGATTGTCGATCTTCACATCCATTCCACGGCATCCGACGGAACTTTAACACCCGCCGAAATTCTTTCGCTTGCCCTGAAAAACGGGCTTGGCGCGATGTCCATCACGGACCACGACGCCGTCGAGGGATCGCGAGAACTGCTAAAAGCTGGCGCTCCCGGTAAAATCGGTTTTCTCACAGGGGTCGAGATCAGCGCATCCCCTCCGAAAACATGCGCGTCCCAGGGCAGCATCCATATCCTGGGATACGGATTCGACATCGACCATCCCGTCTTGAACGAAACCCTTCGAAAGCTTCGCGACGCCCGGCAAGACCGCAACCCCAAAATCGTGGCGAAATTAAACGAACTCGGCATTGCCGCCAGCCTGGACGAAATCGCCAAGCTCGCGGGCGACTGCCAGCTGGCAAGGCCCCACATCGCCAAGTTCCTGGTGCACAGGAAAATCGTGGGGTCCATGGACGAAGCCTTCGGCAAATACCTGGCCAAAGACAGGCCCGCCTACGTAGAGAAATTTCGCATCTCGTGCCAGGAAGCAATCCGCCTGGTCGCCGAAGCGGGCGGCCTGCCGGTCCTCGCCCATCCCTATCTGGTAAAAACCGCCGCCGGAGCGGACGTTGAGGACCTGGTGGTGGAACTGATCGCCGCAGGCCTGCGGGGAATCGAAGTCTACTATCCGGAACATCCTCCCGAACTGGTCCGTACTTACGCCCGTCTGGCCGAAAAATACGGCCTGGCGGTCACCGGCGGGACCGACTTCCACGGGGAAATCAAGCCGCAAATCCAACTCGGCACGGGCTACGGCGACTTCTCCGTGCCCATGCAGGTATACCGAGATTTGGTACGCGTTTTGGGCCAGGACACCGCAGCCGATGCTCCCTACAGAATTTCGAGCCTTTCGCAAGCCATCGGCTACGAATTTCGAGATCCGGAACTGCTCGACGAAGCCTTGCGGCACAGCTCCTGGGTCAACGAGCAGGGGGTGGACGGTCTTCGCGACAACGAACGGTTCGAGTTTTTGGGCGACGCCGTCTTGAACCTGTCCATCGCCAAACGACTCATGGAAATGTACCCCGATCTTCGGGAAGGGGAGCTTTCCCGCATTCGCGCAAGCCTGGTGAACGACGCGCGCCTGGCGGAACTCGCCCGAGACATCCGCCTGGGCGACTGCGTCAGGCTAGGCAAAGGCGAGCTTCTGACCGACGGGCGAAACAAGGCCTCCATCCTGGCCGACGCCTTCGAAGCCCTGATCGCCGCCATATTTCTCGACGGCGGGTTCGAATCCGCGGAAAAGTTCGTGCGCGTCTCCTTCGAGGAGCTTCTGAAAGAAGCCGAGTCGTTTACCGTCGGGACGGACTTCAAGAGCAGGCTCCAGGAAATCGTGCAGACCAGACACAACGCCACCCCCGAATACCGAATCGTGGAGGAGGACGGTCCAGACCACGACAAGACGTTCCACGCCCGCATCGATGTATTCGGCGCAAGCGCCGTGGGAGTCGGAAAGAGCAAGAAGGCGGCCGAACAGGAAGCGGCTCGCATCCTGCTCGAACGCATCGAGGAGCTGTAGGTCCCCATGGACCGCCGGGCCAAAGCGCCCTTTGTCGTCCCCGTATTCATCCCCCAGCAAGGCTGCCGCCACAATTGCGTATTCTGCAACCAGACCGCCATCACGGGTCATGCGCGCAGACTCCCTGAACCCGACAATCTCCGGACGGAAATCCAGAATTTTTTATCCTATAATAACAAGGAGAAAAAAGCTCTGCTCGCCTTTTACGGGGGGAACTTTCTCGGTTTGGCGCCGCAAGAGGTCGAATTGCTGTTGAACGTCGCGGAAGAATTCGTCGAAAAAGGCGAAATCGAAGGACTCCGTTTTTCCACCCGGCCGGACACTGTCACCGACGAAAACATAGAAAGAATCGCGAAATATTCCGTGTCCGAAATCGAACTGGGGGTCCAGTCCATGGACGACGCCGTGCTTGCGCTCAATCGACGCGGCCACCGGGCGTCGGACACGGAAATGGCCGCAGGCAAGCTGAAGGACGCAGGCTATCGCATCGGTCTGCAACTGATGATCGGCCTTCCCGGCCAAACCCTAGAGAGCGCCATCGCGACCGGAAAAAAAATCGTATCCCTCCGTCCGGATTTCGTCCGCATCTATCCCGCCCTGGTTCTGAAAAACAGCCTTCTGGCCAATTGGTGGCAAAAGGGAGAATACCGCCCGCTTTGCCTGGACGAAGCCGTTTTGCAAGCCAAGCAACTCTATCTTCTGTTTCAAAAAGCCGCGATTCCGGTCATTCGCATGGGATTGCAGTCTTCGGACGAATTGGAGAAAGAAGGCACGATCCTGGCCGGTCCCTATCACCCGGCGTTCGGCCACCTGGTGCATTCCGCAGTGGCTTACGACGCGGTGGCAGGCCATTTGGGCGGGTGTCCGCCCCGAAAAGACCGTCTGGAAATAAGGGTCTCTCCCCGATATGTATCGCGCGTGCAGGGCAACCGGAATGCCAATGTGAAAAAGCTTGAAACGCAATTCGGTCTGGAAAAAGTGGTTGTGGTTTCCGACCCAGCGCTATCCGGCCAAAGATGCCTGGTCGATGGCCGGGAAGTGGACTTTTCATCATAGGCGATAAAGCAGCGGATGCTGGTTCATCGCGGATTCGTAGGGAGCGGCAAAGGTAACCAGAGCTTCCAGCTCTGGTCCCATATCGCGAATATGCCGCCAACTTGGAAGCCAAGACATGCCAGACCAGGATGGTCTGGTTACCATCGACACGCCTTTTTCCCGCAAATCCGGGATGATCCGGAATGGTTCCGACACGACGCTATTCTGCGAATGTAATAAAGGAGTCCGGGTGCTTGAGATTGAACTTGGTTGCGTGCTGGCGATATTCCGGGTCGAATCCCTCGGAGCGAATGGTCTGAATGAGCTGCCCGAATTCGGCGGTCGCCTTCACCCTCGTGGATAAGGCCTCGCGCTTGTTGAGCGGATAGTCGGAAACGATCCTCGCGCCTTTGCCTGTCCCCGGCGCGTTGCCTGTCTCGTGGGTGTAGTATTGCGAAAGGACCAGTATCCTGGTGCCCAGAAAGACGGCCTCTTCCAGATCGTGGGTGACGAAGAACACGGTCATATCGTGCTTCTCCCACAATTCGAGAATCAGCATTTGCATGGATTCCCGGGTACCGGGGTCCAACGCCCCGAAAGGCTCGTCCATCATCAGCACCTTTGGCTTCATGATCAGGGCCTGGGCGATGGCCACTCGCTGGCGCATCCCGCCGGAAAGCTCGTGGGGATATTTTTCCGCGTGGCCGTCCAACCTTACGCTTTTCAAATAGTACTCGGCCTCCTTCTTCGCTTGTTTCTTAGCGGAAAAGCATTTCCACAAGGATAGCGGAAGGGTCTTTCCGATCATGATGTTTTCCAGGATGGTCAGGTGGGGAAACAGCGAGTATTTCTGGTACACGATTCCCCGGTCGGGGCCGGGGAATCGGACGGGGTTGCCTTCCAGGAGCAATTGTCCCCCCGAAGGGCGCTCCTGGCCCAGGATCAGTCTCAGCAGGGTGGACTTTCCGCACCCGCTGGGCCCCACCACCGTGCAGAGTTCGCCCTTTCGCACTGCCAGATCGATGTCGGCGAGCAC
Organism: Desulfobacterales bacterium; assembly: GCA_963674505.2. Lineage (GTDB taxonomy): Bacteria > Desulfobacterota > Desulfobacteria > Desulfobacterales > SKZT01. The sequence continues at coordinate 1,473,064 of CAXXIG010000007.1, read as the reverse complement.
GGTTTTTTCTCCGTATTTTTTGGAGACATTCTCGAGATAGATAAGGTATTCCGATTGTCCGGCCATGGGAATCGCGCCTCGCTCCTTCATTTAATAGGTCATCCCTGCTTGGAGTCGTACCAGGGGTATCGCACGGCGACCAGGGTCCGGAGCAGAAAATCCATGGCGTATGCGACAATGGTGATCCAGGCGACGTAGACGATGATGATGTCCATGGACAGGTAGCGCCTGACGAGAAACACGCGATAGCCCAGGCCGTCCTGGGAGGCGATGGCCTCCGATGCGATGAGAAACAGCCACGCGGCGCCGAGCGAAAGCCTGACGGTATCCACCAGGCGGGGCAGGACCTGGGGATATACCACCCGGTAGACCACGCCCGCCTGGGACGCGCCCAGTGTCAGGGCTTTGACGATGGTTTCCCTGGGTATGCTTTTGGCCGCAAGAAAAATGTCCCTGGTGATCAAAGGAAACGTGCCCAGGAAAATCAGCACGACCTTGCCCACTTCCCCCACGCCGAAGCTGATGAACAGAATCGGCAGAATCGCCAGGGGCGGGATGTTCGAGACGAAGGTGACAAAGGTGAGGGACAATCCCCGGATGCCCGGCAGAAGCCCCATGTTCAGCCCCAGGATCAGGCCGACCGCTGCCGCCGATCCGATTCCGATCAGAAGCCTTTTCAAGCTGGCCGCAGTATCTGTCCACAGCAGAATGTCCCCGGAACGCTTGTCTTTGACAAAGGCGACCTTGTGCAGGGCCTTGGCGATCTTGGATACCGTAGGAAGCAGTTTGTCGCTGGGGTTTTCCCGGTGCCGGGCATCCGACGCCGCCAAGTAGACCGCAAGCAGCAGGATGAAGGGCAATAGCGCGAGAAAGACGCGCAGGCCCTTGGGCGGGTTCGCGTGGATGCCCAGGAATTTGGGGTCGGTTTCTCTCATGACCAGGCGCGCCCTACAGTTTCCCGTCGGCCGCCATGCCCATATATCCGGCGTCGAATCGCAATTTGACGTTGGCCTTGTCGCCGATCACGGCGCCGTCGGGAAACTGGATGCCCACGAAATCCTTGGAGTCGGCGTCGCCGTAGAGTCCGTGGTCGAAACAGAAGTTCCGTACATATTCCATCGTCTCCTTGATCTTGGCGCCGTTCGCAAACGATGCGGCTTCCGCAGGCTTGTAGAACATGGCGGTGGTGCGTAGCTGGGCGCGGAATTCGGCTTCGGTCCCGCCCGCGAATTCGGCCATGTACGCAATGGCGTCGTCTGCCGCCTTGCCTTTGGAGGACATGACCCCCATGGTTTCGTACCAGGCGCCTGCCAAGGCTTTTTTCAGGGAATCGGGCGCGTCGGTCCGAACCACCATCAGGTCGATGATCTCTCCGGGAATCTTGCTGGAATCGAAGATCAGGTTCGCGCCCTTTGCGTTTCTGCACTGCATCAGAGGCGGGTTCCAAGTGACGGCCGCGCCGTTTTCGTCTGCGGCGAACACTGCGGCGATGTCGGCGTCCGACGTGTTGACCAGTTGAAGGTCGGACTCCTTCATGCCGTTCATCCCCAACGCCCTGGCCAGCAGGTAGTGGGACACGGAAAGTTCCACCAGCTTGACCTCCCGTCCCTTGAGATCGGCCACGGTCGAGCCGTTCTTCATGACGATGCCGTCGTTTCCGTTGGAAAAGTCGCCGACGATCAGGGCGGTGGAATCCACGCCGCCGACCGCCGGAATCGTCAGGGCGTCCATGTTGGTCATGACGCATCCGCTATAGGCCCCGCCGGTGTACAGATTGATGCTTTCGATGTAATCGTTGATCAGATCCAGCTGGATTTCCAACCCGTATTTTTTCGCCCATTTTTCGAGGATTCCGCTATGGTCGGCGTACTCCCACGGCTCCCAGCCGGTGTAATGGGACCACGCTATTTTGTAGGTCTCTGCGGCCCCGGCACTGGAAACGCCCAACGGAAGAACATTGTGGGAAAAAAGTGTGAACAAACAAACAAAAACGACGAAAAATTTTCTTTGCATGGCGGTTAATCCTTTCATTCCCGGTTGGTGCTTGCCCCGATGGGCCATTTCTTTAAAAATTCTCGGTTATGCAGCCTTTTTCCGGAATATCCCTTTTGCCGCAATGTTTGTCAAGACTCCTGTGGATTTTCCCTCGAACCCATGCGAGATTTTCCAGCAATTCTAATTTTGGGTGTCTCCGGCGCTTTCAAGGTAACCAGACCATCCTGGTCTGGTTCGACGCGTCGGGAAATACCCTATACTGCAGGCCCACCCAGACCAGGATGGTCTGGTTACCATGGTCGTTGCAACCTCTTTGGCATGGAATTTCCGTCAAAATTAGAATTGCTGGAGATTTTCCGATATGCTTGACTTTCTTCAGCCGCAAACTTACAATCAACTGTTCTGCGGTTTGGAAAAGATTCTTCAAACCGCCATTGACCGCGTCCGCTGTTCGGACGCTTAAAAACGCACATGCACAAGGAGCATGCCATGACAATCAAACGAACTATCCATTTATTACTGTCGATTTCTCTTCTGGTCTTGGTCGCGACCACGAACTTGTTCGCCGAAACGACGGAGGAAACCAAGCACCCGAATGCGATTTTCCCCGAAATGGTCCATCAGTTCGAAAAAACCCTGGAAGGCAACGAAGTATCCTACGATTTCGTGGTCAAAAACAAGGGGGACTCGCCTCTGAAGGTTGAAAAAGTCAAAACCGGCTGAGGCTGCACGGCGGTCTCGTATACGAGACTCATTCCTCCTGGCGAGGAGGGAAAGATAACAATAAAGGTCAACACCCGGGGCTTTGGCGGAAGGACCCTTAAGAAAACCGCGACAGTACACACAAACGACCCTCGAAATCCGCAAACAGTCTTGACCATGCAAGGGGATGTCGAGGCATTCGCCATCGTCAAGCCCACCTATCTGAGACTTACCGGAAAGGCCGGGGACAAAGTTTCCGGCAAGGTGCTCATAGAGCCTGCGGAAAACTACCCGTTCAAGATCGTGGATGCGAAGGCCATCAAGGGGGACAATATCAGCGTCAAGCTCGAAGATAACGCGCAGGAGGGCAAAGGCTACTTGCTGACGGTCGAAAACAAACTTGCCCAGCAAGGCCACTATTACGACGCGGTACATCTCAAAACCGACAGCAAAATCAAACCGGAGATTTCTGTGAGAGTATATGGAAACATCACCGAAAGGCCGAACAAGACCGGAGATTCACAAACGCCTGCACAAAATTAAAGTGGTGGCCTTCGACTGCGACGGAGTCATGTTCGACTCTGCGGACGCCAACACCGCCTATTACAATACCGTCCTGCAGTATTTCGGAAGGCCTGGCATGAACGCGGAGCAGTCCGCCTACACGCAGATGCACACCGCCGACGTCTCCATGGCCTTCCTGTTCGGCGACGACGGCGATTTGGAAAAGGCGCAGGCATTCCGAAAAAAAATGACCTACATGCCTTTCATCGAGCTGATGCGGATGGAGCCCCATTTGAAGAGCGTCTTGGGAAAACTACGTTCCAAGTACAATACGGCAGTGGCATCCAATCGCACAGACACCATGAACCGGGTCCTGGAAATCCACGGTCTCGAAGGCGATTTCGACCTGGTGGTCAGCGCCATGGACGTTGCCCGTCCCAAGCCTCACCCCGACGAACTCTTGAAGGTCGCGGACCATTTCGGAGTCGGCCCGGACGAAGTCGTCTACCTGGGGGACTCCCTGGTGGACGAACAGGCGGCCAAGGCGGCCGGGACGCCGTTGATCGCCTATCGCTCGCCCGACCTGGACGCCGACTTTCACATTCGTTCTTTCAGGGAACTGGAAAACGTGCTGCTTGGCAAATAGAGAAAACGCCTTTGCAATGGGCAGGCAGGGCAGATGAACGATTCGTCTCGCGAGACGGTTTCCAGCCGGGGCTTGGTGGGCATTTTCGACTCCGGCTACGGCGGACTCACCGTAATGAAGGAAATCGCGGCGCTCATGCCCCACTACGACTATGTCTATCTGGGAGACAACGCCCGCACCCCGTACGGAACCAGATCTTTCGAAACGGTCTACGAGTACGCCCTGGAAGCCGTGAAATGGCTGTTTTCACACGGATGCGAACTGATCGTCCTCGCCTGCAACACGGCTTCGGCCAAAGCCCTCAGAAGCATCCAGCAAAAGGACCTTCCATTGCTGCATCCCCGTCGGCGGGTCCTGGGGGTCATCAGGCCCGTGACGGAACGGGCGGGGACTTTCACCCGAACGGGCAGCATCGGCCTGTTCGGGACCACCGGCACGGTCCGCTCCCGCTCCTACGAACTGGAGATCTCCAAGTTCTTCCCCCATGTGAAACTCGCCCAGCAGGCATGCCCCATGTGGGTGCCCCTGATAGAGAACAACGAGTACGAAAACGACGGGGCCTCCTATTTCATCGGAAAATACGTCGAGATGCTCATGCGAAAGGACCCGAGCATCGACGCCATTATTCTCGGGTGCACGCATTACGCCCTGATCGCCGAGCAGATCGCCCGGTTCGTGCCGGAACATGTCCGCCTGATCAGCCAGGGAGGCATCGTGGCCGAAAGCCTCGCCGACTATTTCCATCGCCACCCCGAAATCGAGGAAAGGCTCACCAAACGAGGCAGCCGGGTGTTTTTCACTACCGATTCGCCCCGGGATTTCGACGCGCTCGCGGAGGTATTCTACGGCAAGCCGGTGCGGTCGTCGAGGGTGGACGTTTCCTCGGCAAGGTAGCCAGGGGCTTCCGGCTCTGGATTTTTCCGTTTGCAAATTCGTCGCCCCTCGAAAGCCAGGCCAGAACCAGACCAGGCCCGTGCGGTCTGGCTACCAACGGCTTGTTTTCCGCCGACCGGCAGCCGACCGGCAAACTGTTGTCCCGGCCCCGCTCAATACTTCCTCATCCCCCAAAGAAAAGCGAGCCCCGCAGATATCAGGAGAACGGGACCGAACGTATCGGGATACCGTCCATCCGGATAAAACACGCCGGCGACAAAAAGAGTGGCCGCGACAATGATCCATCCCAGGCGGCGCACCGCGTTTTCCAAGTCCCGCAGCCTTCGCCCCGCATCCGGCGTAAAGGAATTGCGCACGGTCAGCTTGCCACTGGCCGCCTGTGCCAGGGTACGGTCCAAGCGGCCGGGAAGGTTCAGCAACTGCTGCGAGAGCGCTTCCACCTCCTTGTGCCATCCGACCCAGCCCTTGGTCAGCCGGGCCTTGGCGAAACGCTCGGCATAGGGTATGGTCTTCGCCCAGGGATCGAACTCCGGATCCAAATGGGTGGCCAGCCCTGCCAGCATCCCGACAGAGCGCATCACGAACAGCATGTCCGCCTGGAATTGAAACGGCGCGTCGTATATGACGTCGCGAAACTCCTTCAGAAAATAGCGCGCTTCGGACCAGGCCATACCCCGGAACTGCCCCACCCGGACTCCCCATAGACGCTCGAAGATCGCTTCGTGGGCCAGCTCGATTCGCTCCGTGTCTTCCGAGGCGGGCAACGCCCCTGCGGCCACGTAGGCGCGAACCATCTTGCGGGCGTCCCGGGTCCCGATCCCGATGGCGTATTCCCGCAAGGCATTTCTCAAACGTTCCGGAATCTCCACCGCCATACCGAAGTCCACGAACACGATCCGAAAAGACCTGCCGGGCACGAAAGGCGCCTGCTCTCCGGGCGGAAAGTCGCCCACCCCTTCCATGGCCTCCTCTTCGGTGGGCAGGGGTTTGACGAACAGATTTCCCGGATGGGGATCGACATGCACGAAAAACGTCTCGAACACTTGGCGCATATAAATGCGGTAGAGCTTGTCCGCCACGGCCTTGCACGATATCCCCGCCGCCCGGAGGGACTCGAGATCGGTGATTTTCACAAAGTCCACTTTTTCCAGGGTCAACGCGCCGGGACGACTGCAATCCCAGTAGACCTTGGGAATGTATGCGTCGGGATCGTTTTCGAAGTCCCTGGCCAGCCTCTCCGCGTTTCGGGCCTCCTCGAAAAGGTCCAGCTCCCTTCTCGTGACGGTGGAAAATTCGTCGGCCAGCCAATCCAAGTCCACGCTCTTTCGAACCCGCTTGTACAGTTTCAGCCAGCGAAACGCCATGCAAATGGCAGCCAGGTCCGTTTCCACCAGTACGCGGATGCCCGGACGAAGGACTTTCACCACCGCAGGCGCCCCGGATTTTAAAACGACCGTGTGGGCCTGCGCCAGAGATGCGGCGCCCAAAGGTTCCGGCGAAAACCAGGAAAAGATATCGGATGCCGGGCGGCCGAATTCTTTTTCGATTTGTTCCAGAATCGCCTCGGGCGCTTCGGGCGGCACGCAATCCTGCAACCCGGCCAGCTCGCGGGTCACTTCGACGGGGAGGATATCGACGCGAATGCTCAGGAACTGTCCCAGCTTGATCAGGACCCCGCCCATCTCCACCGCCAGTTCTCGAAAATCCCTGGCGATTTTGCGCCATCGGGCGAGGGGGTCCGTGCGAAACATCCGCAGGACAGGGTAAGACAGGAGGACATCCATGAGCAGTACGCGGAAAAAAACCTTCGCGAAAAACCATCGGACCTTCCGATACCGCTTGCGGTCGATTTCGAAAGGTCTCGTCTCGGTTTGCCCGTCAGGAAAGCGATTTTCCGCCTCTTCGGCCTTTCCAGCCTTTTTTTCCGCTCCGCTGCCCAATCCCGACATTCGAGACACTTCCTTTTTTCTTTCATTTCTTGTGAAATATGGATATGACGAAGGTGTAAATTGAATCCGCATATTAAAAAAGGCCGTTCGGAAAGTCAATCGCCGAAGGACCCAATGGCGCGGAAAATGCGACGCGATTGCGAGTCCGGATTACGCAACCCCCTATTTTTCTTGACAAAATCGATGTGAACACCGTAAATTCTCAATTTGTTTCAGTTCTCTGTGTATTGTTTTTTTTTCCGATGCCGACTTAATCGGATCTGCATTTCGGGTATTTGAAGAAACAAGGGGTTTCGATGGACAAAGTTTTGATTGTCGACGACAACGAGGATGTTCTGGAGAGTCTTACCGACGGGCTGGAAATCTACAGAAGCCAATTCGAGGTGATCACCGCGCCGGATGGCTCCGACGCCATGAAGGTACTCGGCGAGGAATCCATCTCCCTGGTGGTCACCGACCTGATGATGCCCAAGGTGGGAGGGCTTCAGTTGATCGCGTACATGACCAAGAATTATCCGGCGACACCCGTGATCGTGATGACCGGATACGGGACCGCCGATGTCCGCGACAACATCCTCCGCGAAGGGGTCCTGCGATATATCGAGAAACCTTTCCACCTCAAAGAGCTGGCCTCCGTGATCATAGAAGGGCTCGACCTTCTCGACGAAGGAGCGTCGCTGAGGGGAATCGCGGTCAGCAGCTTCCTTCCCCTGATCGAAATGGAACAGGTGACCTGTTTGTTGCAGGTCAAATCGGCCACGGCGGGCATGGGTTTCTTCTATTTCGAACGAGGGGTCCTTTTCGACGCCTCGCTCAAGAAAATGAAGCCGGAAAGGGCGGCCCTGGAGATGCTGACTTGGGAAAAAGTGGAGATCAGCTTCTTGCCGCTTCCCTCAAAAAAGCTCGAACAAAGGATTTCGTCGGACCTTATGTCCCTGGTGACAGAAGCCAGACGCATCAAGGAAAAAAGGGCGGCTGGCGCGGTCGTGGATTTGGAATCGGAGGACGACGAAGGCGTGGAAGTCGTTGACCTCGATCAGGAAGACGGCGCCGTGGAAGAACTCGAGGAACTCGAGACCGAACTCATCATCCAGGAGGACGCCGGAATCGAAATCGAACAGGATGTCTTCCTGGACATCAAGCCTGGTCGCGAGGATTCGTTTCGCGAGAAGCTCGAGTCGTTCAAGGACATCGAAGGTTTTCTCGCCATCGCTGTTTTCGACTCCGGCGGCGAGTTGATCGCGGGCGTCCGCCACGACACCGTCAGGATGCATCGGGTCGGCGATTCCATCTTCGAGATTGCCAGAAAGGCGCAGAAATCGCTCAAGACCATGGGGTTCGGCGGCTGCGATATTGTAGATATGACGGCGGTCGGAGGGGAACATTTCCTGGTCCGAAAATATCGCCGGAAACACATCAACTTCGTGATTCTTCTGATCTGCACGCCGTTCGCCGAGATAGGACTGTTCAAGGACCGCCTGGGCCTTGTCGCGCCGTCTCTGGCCAAGGAGCTGAAAGCCAGATAAGTGGTCAAGACCATCGCATGGGCCATGGCCCTGTATCTTTCGTACTGCGTCGTTTTGTTCTTTCTGCAACGCCAGATTGTTTTCCCCAGGAGCCAGGCCGTTCCCATACCAGGCATGGCGGACAAGGTGGCCGGTCTGCAAAAGGCGATGCTGCAACTGCCTTTCGGACAGGTGGAATCGTGGTTCATGCCCCCCGAATCCGGCGAAGGCCCCCGGCCTGCGATCATTTTCGCCCACGGAAACGCCGAGCTGATCGACCATTGGCCTGTGTTTCTCCATCCGCTCGCGCGCCGGGGCATAGGAGTGCTGCTCGTCGAATATCCGGGCTACGGCCGCTCCCAAGGTCCGCCGTCGCAGGAAACCATTGAAGCGACCTTCGTGGAAGCCCATGACCGTCTCATAGAAAGAAACGACGTGGATGCGCAGCGTGTGGTCTTTTTCGGACGAAGCATCGGCGGCGGGGCCGTGTGCGCATTGGCGAACAGGCGAAAACCAGCCGCCCTGGTTCTGATGTCCGCATTCCAAAACGTGTCTAAAATGGCCCTGAAGTTCGGCGTGCCCGGCTTTTTCGTGCGCGACCCGTTCGACAACATGGAAACTGTCCGGTCCTACGACGGTCCGGTGCTGGCGATTCACGGAAGATACGACGACATCATCCCCTACTCCCACGGCCAGGCGCTGGCGAAAGCCGCTCCGAACGGACGCCTGCTCGCGTATGATTGCGCCCACAACGATTGTCCGCCCTCCTGGGACGTTTTCTACCAGGATATTGAAAGCTTTCTGTCCCAATCCGGGATTCTGAAAGAAGATCCAACGCAAGCGCAGGATTGACAATGGCGCCCCAACGCCATAGCTTTCCGTGCTGATCGGAACGGTCCTGAAAGAAACCGGTTGGAACGTTCCGGCCACTGTACTCTCTTTAGCTCTGTTTTTTTTCGGGGAAGACCGCCGCCTTCGGCCCACCGGCCACTCGCCATCAACGCTTCCTTCCTTGCAAGAATCCAACTAACGCTTGTACGAAAAATCCGTCTAAAAAGCCAAGCAGGCGAACGGGAAGCTTGCGTCCGGGTCGAGCCGGACGCGAGCAACCATTTTTTTATCTTCAATATAAGTTAAACGGGAGGAATAACAATGAACCAAGGATTGAACGTCCAGCTGGAAGTCAATGTAAACAATCTCTTCAGGGAGGAAACGATCACGGATATGAAATACGCAAGCATCCGCGTTCTCACGCCGATCAAGCTGGACGGTTCGGACGACGATTCCCGCAAGGTGGTTTACATCGCATCCACGCAGGTAATGTCGCCCTACGGCACGATACCGGTCCATACGCCGGTGGAGGCCGACAGCCTGGCGGACGCCTGCGCGAAATTTCCGGAGGAAATCAACAAGGCGGTGGCGAAAATGATGGAAGACGCCCAAAGAATGGAGCAGCAACGCCAACAGCAGGAACAGTCGAGGATAATAACACCCGGACGTTAGATGATGTGCGATTCAGGAGGACTCGGCAAACGCCGCCGTGAAAACTCCGGCGCCGATCAACACCGTGCCCCCGCATCGGTTGACCCATACGCCGGGTCCTTTTTTCGCGATTCTTTCCCTGAAGTGCCCCGCGAGAAATCCGTAGATCGCCGCGTTGATCGTACCCAGTGTCAAAAATGTGGCCCCTAGGACAAGAAGCTGCGGGAGCACAGATTGAGCGGTATCGACGAATTGCGGAAGAAAGGCCACGAAAAACACGATGCTCTTGGGGTTCAGGGCAGTCACGACAAAGGCCTGCCTGAAAAGCGAAAGGCCGCTCTTTCTTGCTTCCGCCGGTCCGATTCGGTTTTCGGCGGCCGGTGTTCGAAAGAGCTTGAACCCCAAATACATAAGGTACAGGGCGCCGAAAAACTTCAGTGCGGAAAACAAAGCGGCGGAGGCAGCCAAGACCGCCCCCATCCCCAGCAGGGAAAGGGTCATGGCGGCGAAATCGCCCGCCGTCACCCCGGCGACAAGGGGCAACACCGATTTTTTCCCGTGGCACATGGCCTGTCCCACCACCAGGATGATCGTGGGGCCGGGCACGACCAGAACAACGGTTGCGGCGGCCGCGAAAGCCGCCCATGCTTCGATACTCATGCTCATTCTCCCGAACGTCGAAAAAAAGTTTCCCCCCAGATTATCACCGCCGTAACAATTGTCAATCCTTTGACAAAGGCCGGAAACGATCCGCCGAAACGGTCTGTTCAAAAGTTCCTTGACTGTATGGCGCAACTGTCCTAAATATCCTTTTGGTCAAAGCCGACTTTAAACTTTCGGCAGGGCGGTATTATTTTTCCGTTGGTTTGGCGGCCCAAAGGCGTTTTTCGGATACCAATGCCGCCGAACGGTCCGAAGGTCAATTTTTGTGTTTAATTTCAGAAGAGGAGTTAGAAATCATGGCATTTACAGTCGCACTGGCTGGCAAGGGCGGGGTCGGAAAGACCACGGTCGCAGGCCTGCTGATCAAATATCTCGAGGAAAAGGGAAAAAAACCGATTCTGGCGGTGGACGCCGATTCGAACGCGAACTTGAACGAAGTTCTCGGTCTTGAAGTGTATGGAACTCTCGGGCAGGCCAGAGAAGAGATGAAAAAGGGACAGGTGCCCAACGGCATGACCAAGGACGTCTTCATGGACATGAAAATGCAGCAGGCCGTCTCGGAATCGGCCGCATACGACCTGATCGTCATGGGCCAGCCCGAAGGAGAAGGGTGCTATTGCGCTGCCAACTCATTGCTGACCCGTTTTCTCGAGCAACTGACCGGCAACTATCCATACATTGTAATGGACAATGAAGCGGGCATGGAGCACATCAGCAGATTGACCACCAGGAACGTCGATGTGCTCTTGATCGTCTCGGACACCTCTCGCCGGGCCGTTCAGGCGGCTTGCCGGATAAACAAGCTCGCCAAGAACCTGAACATCGGCGTGGCGAAAAGCTACCTGATCATCAACCAGGCCAAGAACGGCAACGCTCCGGAAGCGGTCCTCGAAATGCTCGAGGAGGAGGGCCTTGAATTGATCGGCATGGTTCCCGAAGACGACAACGTCTACGAGTACGACCTGGAAGGCAAGCCCACGGTCCAAATCCCCGAAGAAAGCCGGGCCCTCAAGGCTGCCTACGAAATATTCGACAAGATCGGAATAAAATAGGCTGGCGTAACAATTTACCCGACAGGTTGTGCGCAGTATGAAGAAAACCGGATTCCTATACGACGACAGGTACTTGCTTCACGACACTGGAAGCTGCCATCCCGAAACCTCCGACCGTCTTCTTGCCATCTACAAGGGGATCAAGGAGGGCGGGCTTCTGGAGAAGGTGAAGCTTCTGGAGGCCGTCCGGGCGGACATGAAATGGATCGAGACGGTCCACTCGACGCCTTACATCCACCGTTTCGAAGAAGTCTGCCTTTGCGGCAACAGCTGCTTCGATTCGTCGGACAACGCCATGTGCACGGATACCTACGAAACGGCCTTCCTGGCGGCGGGCGGCGTTCTGGACGCCGCCCGCCGCGTCATGGAAGGGGAGCTGGACAACGTGTTCTGCGCGGTCCGGCCCCCCGGCCACCACGCCGAGAGGGCCGAAGCCATGGGCTTTTGCTATTTCAACAACGTCGCGATCTGCGCCAAATATCTCCAGATGGAATTCGGGATCGAACGCGTGGGAATCGTCGATTTCGACGTCCACCACGGCAACGCCACCCAGCACACGTTCGAAGAAGACCCCACCGTCTTCTACTACTCCATCCACGAACACCCCTCGTTCTCCTTTCCCGGCACCGGCCGCGAGTTCGAACAGGGCACCGGCAAAGGCTTCGGGTTCACTAAGAATTCCCCCGCGCTTCCGGGACAGGGCGACCACGAATACAAGCGCATCATACAAAAGGACCTCATACCGGCCTTCGATGCTTTCAAGCCACAGATGATCATCGTATCCGCCGGTTTCGACGGCCACGCCAAGGACGACATGTCGGGAATCATGCTCACCACGGAATTTTACACCTGGATCATGGATCGCATCATGGAAATGGCCGAGAAATACACAAAAGGCCGCCTGATCAGCGTCCTGGAAGGCGGGTATTGCCTGGAGATATTGCCGGAAGTGGCGAGAAATCACGTCAAGGTCCTGCTGGGGGAAAAGTAAAGACCGGCCTTTCGGATATGGGCCGCCAACAACCAATTTTAGCGCAAACAAGGGGAAAGGGATAGGATTCAATGTTTGTCAGCCAATCCATGACCAAAAAGCTGATCACTATCGGCAAAGAGACCGGCATCCATGAAATCAGAAAGACCATGGACGAAAACAAGGTTCGACATTTGCCGGTCGTCGATGACGACGGGATTCTTCTGGGAATGGTTACCGACCGGGACGTTCGCAGCGCCATGCCCAAGGTCGCATTGGACGATTCCGACAGCGTGGACGCGCGCGAGAGGCTGTCGAGCCTCAAAGCCCAAGATATCATGACCTCCGATCTGATCACCGTGTCGCCGACCTACACTCTTCAGGATGTCCTCATTCTGTTTCAGCAGCACCATTTCGGCGCGCTGCCCGTCGTCGATGAAAAAGGCCGTCTGGAGGGCATCATATCCACGCGAGACTTGTTGAGGGCCTTCATCAACGTCATGGGCATCGGGGAACCCGGGACCCTGGTAGGCATCGTGGCCAAGCACGAAGTCGGGCAAATGAAGAAAATCGTGGACATCATCACGTCGGAGAACATCTCCATGGGCAGCATCCTGGTCGCCAGGCACTGGGAGGAAGGCAAAAGGGCTGTCTTTCCGTACCTGCTGACCAACAAGCTGGCCAGGGTAAAGGAAACGCTGAAGAAAGCGGGCTACGAGCTTCTGGACCCCATGCAGTGGTATCTGGACCAATTGCCGAAGAATGAATAGCCACCCCTACGAAGCGGCCATGCACGCCCCCGGCAAGACACCCGGCAAGAAAACGGGTCCGCCTTTTTCAGACCTCCATATCTATTATCTGGAGGGAAGCGCCCGTTCGGCGGAAAGCGTCTTCGACCGGCGGTTCATCGGCAACTGGGAGGAGGACGGTTTTTCCTTCCTGTTCTTTTCGGAACCCGCCGACGACGCCGTTTCCGCGTTCGTGGAGGGCTGCGACGGCCTGTCGATGATCGACAAGTACGAGATGACCTACGAACAATGGCAGGGCGGGCGATTTTCGTCGTCCGCCATCGGCGGTTTCATGGTCCGCCCGCCGTGGGAGTTTGCCGACGGCGAGTGCACGACCGGGGACGAAAAAACGATCATTCTGGATCCGGGGGTCGTTTTCGGCAACGGACTCCACCCTACCACGCGGGATTGCATCGAAGCTTTGGAATTGGTATACTCGCGCGATATTCCGAAAACGGCGCTTGACCTGGGCTGCGGGACGGGCATCCTCGCCCTGGCGGCGGTTCGACTGGGGTGCGAAAAGTGCCTGGCGGTGGATTTCAACCTGCTCGCCGCCAAAACGACCCGGCGCAATGTCGTCCTAAACGGGCTGGAGGACAAGATCGCCACCGTCCACGGGGACGCGGTGGATTTCGTCGATATCCCCGCGCCACTGGTCATCGCCAACATTCATTACGACGTCATGGAAAAGCTGTTGCTCTCCGACGGTTTCTTTCGAAAAAAGCGGTTCGTCCTGTCCGGGCTTTTGCGCAGCCAGGCGGGCAAGGCCGAGGAACTGTTGCGACGGGGGGGGGCCGCGATATCGAAAACGTGGGAGCGCGACGGCGTGTGGCATACGTTTCTGGGAGAAAATCCGTAAAACGGCGGAAGTCGTCGCCGCAAGACAACAAGGTCTGCGATGATAATCACATGTTGGGGCTCGAGAGGTTCGATTCCGGTGTCCGGCAAGCAGTTTCTCAAGTACGGCGGGGACACCACGTGCATGGAGATCGAAACGAAAAGCGGGGACTTGATCGTCGTGGACGCGGGTACCGGCATCAGAAGACTCGGCAACAAGCTGATCCGGGAAGACGACCGGCGCGACTACAATTTTCTCTTCACCCACGCCCACTGGGACCACCTCATGGGGTTCCCCTTCTTCAAGCCCCTCTATCGCGAACACACTAGAATCCGCATGCATCGCTGCCCGTTTCCCAGCAGATACGTCGAAAGCATGCTCTCCAAGGTCATGGACCCGCCCAACTTTCCTGTGAAATATTCGGACCTGAAAGCCGATATCGTCTACGAGGAGGGCTGCCCCACGCGATTCCAGATCGGCTCGGTCGCGGTGGTTCCCGTTCCGCTTAGCCATCCGAACCAGGGCAGCGGGTACAAGTTTGTCGAGGACGGCAAATCGTTCGTGTTTTTAACCGACAACGAACTGGGGCATGTTCACAAAGGCGGGCTTTCCTTCGACGAATACGCCGCGTTCTGCAAGGACGCGGACCTGCTGATTCACGACGGCGAATACACGCCCGAAGAATACAAAGACTATATCGAATGGGGCCATTCGTCCTACACGGACGCTCTCGAACTGGCCTTCGCCTCCAATGCCAAGCGGCTGGGCCTGTTCCATTTGAACCAGGAGAGGACCGACGACCAAGTGGACGAAATCCTGGCCGATTGCCAGAGAATCGTCCGGAGCAGGAGCGCCTCGCTGGAATGCCTGGCGGTCGCCGCCGACATGGTGTTCGAGCTGTGAAAAGGCTGACGCAAGCCAAAAGAAGAGGGCATAAGGAGAAAAGGACAAACGAAAAAAAGGACAGACACATGATCGATTCGGTCGAAAAAACCGCCCGTCTGATTGCCAACGCCAGGAACGTGGTCGCCCTGACCGGCGCCGGAATATCGGTGGAAAGCGGCATTCCTCCCTTCAGGGGCAAGGGTGGCGTTTGGGAAAAGTACGACCCTATGGAGTACGCCTCCATCCAGGCATTCGGGCGGAACCCGGAGAAAGTGTGGCGCGTGCTGCTCGTCGAAATGAAAAAGGTCGTGGACCGCGCGGAGCCCAACGACGCCCACAAGGGCCTGGCCGAGCTGGAACGAATGGGCCTTCTGACCACCATCATCACCCAGAACGTGGACGGTCTCCATCAGCGGGCGGGCAACACCGACGTCATCGAGTTCCACGGCAGCTTCGCCTGGCATCGCTGCACCGTCTGCGATGTACGCATCGACACCAAAGACCTCGTACTCGACCGGATCCCCCCGACCTGCCAGTGCGGAGGCATATTTCGCCCGGATTGCGTCTTTTTCGGGGAGATGATCCCGCACCTGGCCATGAACCGGTCGCGACTGGCCGCCTCCCGGTGCGATGTCATGCTGGTGGTGGGGACCTCCGCAGTGGTGCAGCCGGCGTCCCACATGCCTGTCATCGCAAAAGGCGCGGGGGCCAAGATCGTCGAGATCAACCCCGAACCCACGCTCCTGACCGACCATGTCGCCGACCATGTTCTCCGGGGAAAGGCGGGCCAAGTCATGAACCTCCTTATCAAGGAGTTGAAGAAAATACGCAAACCTTGATACTCGACTCATGGCTTTTCTCTCGTTATTCCCGATTATTCATTCTCAATTGAAGAAATACGGAGCATAACCATTGGCACAATCCAAGAAAGAGACCAGCCCGCTTGCGAGCTGGGTGAAAACCATATCCCTGACGTCCCCCTCCCTGAACGACAACACCGCCGACTCCGACCGTCTGGCCGGAGCGCTGCGGAGGGAACTGAACACCGGATTCGTCGAAATAGACCTCGAATTGATGAGAGCGCTTCCCGACTATCTCCGGAAAAACGATTTCCGGGCGCGCTGCGTGGTCTTCAAGGACCGGGAGAGGTACATCCTGGCAGGGGTGGCCGGCACCGTCTCGCAAGAAAGGGTCGCGGGACTTGCCGTGGATTTGGGGACCTCCCGAGTGGTCTTGCGCCTGCTCGATCTGGAAACCGGGGAAACGCTGGGGGAATCGGCCTTCGACAATCCCCAGGGGCAGGTGGGGCCGGACATCCTGGTGAGAATCCATTTTGCAGAAACCGACGGCGGCCTGGCTCATCTGAATTCCCTCATCATCGACGGCTTGAACCGGGAGACCGGGAAGCTGTGCGAAACATGCGGCATAGCACCGGAAAACATCTACCTGATCACGGTGGCCGGAAACACGGCCATGACCCATCTGTTTCTCAGCCTGCCCCCCGACCGGATCATCCGGGAGCCCTATATTCCCGCAGTAAACCGCCCGGGCCTGGCCAAGGCCTCCGAACTGGGGCTTTGCGGCAACCGGTTCGCCCGGGTGATGACCTTTCCCAACATCGGCAGCTATTTCGGGGGCGACCTGATCGCGGGCATCCTGTACTCCGGGCTCAACACGATTGATGAAACGGCGATCTTGGTGGATGTGGGCACCAACGCCGAAGTGGTGCTGGGAAACGAACACTGGCTGATCGCCTGCGCAGGCGCGGCAGGGCCCGCCCTGGAGGGCGGTGTGACCCGCATGGGCATGATGGCCGGACCGGGGGTGATCGACAAGGTGGCCATCGATCCGCAAACCAGAGAGTTCTCCATCCACACCATCGAAGAGCAGACTCCCAAGGGTATTTGCGGTTCCGGCCTGATCGATCTGGCCGCGCAACTGTTTCTGGCGGGCATGGTCGATATCCGGGGAAAGTTCGTGCCGAAAACCTGCGAAGGGCGCTTGACGGATAAAAACGGCCTCGCCTATTTCACGGTTGTCGCCAAAGAGCAATCCGCGACAGGCGAAGATTTGACCATCAACCAGGCCGACCTGGACAGCCTCGTACGTTCCAAGGCCGCCATGTTCACCATTCTCGAAACCATCACCGGGACCGTCGGAATGGGTTTGTCCGACCTGGCGACTTTCTACGTGGCGGGCACGTTCGGATCGTTCATCAACCCCCGTTCCGCCATTTCCATCGGCATGCTGCCGGACCTGCCCCTGGAATCCTACAAAACACTGGGAAACAGCTCGCTGGGAGGCGCGACCCAGGTTTTGACCCAGCCCGGCAGCCTCGACCAGATCGACGCCATCCGAGACCGCATCACCTACATGGAACTCAACGTCAACCAGGACTTCATGAACCGCTTCAGCGCCGCAAAATTCATTCCCCACACCGATCCGGCTCGCTTTCCCTCCGTCGCGCTGCCACCAGCGAACAATTCGTGACCTTCCATGGCGATTCGGCCCCGCTCCCTTTCACAAAATCGCTTTGATATTGACACGGGACCCGATCCCTGATAGAGATCCTCTCCGTGATTTCATAAGGATTAGGCGTTTTTACGCTTTTAACAACATCCACAAGGAGGTGAAAAAACCATGGGTAGAAAGTCATTATTATTGATCTTTGCGGTCTTAGGGATCGCCATGTTTTTCCTCGCGGGAAACCTCATCGCGGCGAGCAGCGAGTTCGAAGACGTGATCAAGATGGAAAACAAGGCGTACAAGAAGCATACCAAAGGTATCATCGAGTTCAGCCACGGGAAGCACGTCGATGAATACAAAGCCAAGTGCGGCGAATGCCATCACGACGACAAAGGCAAGCCCCTGGACAAGCTTAAAAAAGGCGATAAAGTCCAGGGCTGCATCGAGTGCCACCCCAAGCCCGGCGAAAAGCCCAAGGGCAAGGACGCTCCCAAGCTGAGCAAGAAAGAGGAACTTGAGTACCACGCCGAAGCCCTCCACGACAACTGCAAGGGCTGCCACAGCGACTACAACAAGAAAAACAAGACCAAAGCCGCTCCCACGTCCTGCACCAAATGCCATCCGAAAAAGGCAAAATAGCGGGATAAGCAACTGGAGATCTATTTTAGGGCGAACTCGCAAAGCGAGTCCGCCCTATTTTTTTAGCCAGTCTTTGGAGAGGAATATCGTGAAACCCACCTTCATCACATTGTTTTCCCTATTGCTGGCGACCAACTCCCCGCATCGGGCGACGAGCTGATGAAAATCGGCCTCGACGACGCCTCGGTCGCAAGTCCAGGTATCGAAACGGATTCCAACATGAAAACCGAAGGCGAGTATCGTATTGGAAGGCACGGGAACAGTCTGGATCGACAATATCGTCCTGTCTGTTGAACCGCAGAAAGAACGAATTCCATAATACGGCTTTATTGTCGGATGGATCATGGCCGTGTACAGGATGGAAAGCCGTCGATGTAACAGTGCGCAACTACCCTGAATTCGCTATGATTTCCCCGATTTTTTCAGATAGTTGTTGAAAGGTGAACGGTTTTTGCAGAAAGCCCTTGCAGCCCCGGTCCAGAATTTTTTCCGCCTGGCCGTTCAGGCTGTAGCCGCTGGATAGCAGCACTTTGACATTCGGGTTCTCCGCGAGGAGTTTTTCAAAAATCGCGCCCCCGCCTTCATTGGGCAGAATCATGTCCAAAATCACAAGGGAAATACGCTCCTTGCAGACTCGGTAGTGGTTCATGGCTTCTTCGCCGCTTGAAGCGGTCATGACTTGGTACCCCATGATTTCGAGCATCCTGCGTCCGACATTCAGTATCATCTCTTCGTCGTCGATCAGGAGGATGAGCCCTTCTCCCTGATGGAGCATGGCTGGAGATGCAGCCTGCTCCGTCGCCTGCGTCTTCGATGCGGGAAGATAGACGTTGAAAGTGCTTCCTTTGCCTTCCACGCTGTAGACCGTGATCATCCCCCCATGGTTTTTGACGATTCCGTAAGCCGAGGCAAGACCGAGGCCCGTGCCCCGGCCCCTTTTTTTCGTGGAGAAAAACGGTTCGAAGATGCGCCTGCGCACCGCTTCGCTCATCCCGACGCCGGTATCGGTGACCGATAGCCGGACATATTTTCCGGGCGGCATTTCATAGCTCTCCGGGCGTGTTATAGCAAGGTCCAGGTTTTGGGTGACAAGGTACAGATCTCCGCCGTCGGGCATGGCATGCCAGGCATTGACAAAAAGGTTGAGCAGGACCTGTTCCATTTGCCCCCGGTCGGCCTCCACGATCCACAGGTTTTGTTCCAGGTTGCGATGGAGTTGAATTTCCTTGTGGGTGCGCCAGAACATTACGGCGGTTTCATCCACGACCGTATTAAGGTCCGTCGGCTTTGTCTCGTATTTTCCCCCCCGGGCGAATCCCAGCAGTTGCCGGGTCAGTTCCGCGCCGCTTTGGGCATAGGTCTGGATGGCTTCTATTTCTGTATGGCGGGGATCGGATTTGTCCATGTCGAGAAGCAAAAGAGAGGCGTTGCCGATGATTCCGGTCAGCAGATTGTTGAAGTCATGGGCGATGCCGCCCGCAAGGGTGCCGATGGCCTCCATTTTCATGGCGTTGTGAAACTGGTTTTCCAATTTCCGGTATTCGGTCACATCCCTGCAAATCCCGATGATACCTTGGATATCGCCTTTCAGGCCGACATTGGGGGCCGCGCTCAGATTGAATTGGCGCAGGGTCCGGTCGTTCTGCCGCATCCGGATATCGACGTCCCGGATGGTCTGGCGCAGGTGCAGCACTTTTGAAAACGCGTTCCGGCAGACAGGGACATTTTCGCTGGCCACCAGATCGAAAAAGGATTTGCCTATGCATGATTCGCGATTGTAATTGAGCAGCAGTTCCACGGCGGGGTTGATGTAGGAAACGATATCGTCCTGTTCCATGGTAAAGATGATATCCGGCGAATTTTCCGTGAGGGACTTGAACCTTTCCTCGCTTTTTCGAAGATTTTCTTCGGCCTGCCTCAATTCGCGGATATTGGTGACAACGGCGAAACTTCCTTTGAAGTTGCCGTCCGCATCCAGGATAGGGACCGGCGAAAGGCGCGTCGGAACATTGTTGCCGTCCGGCGTCTGCCAAGCCAGTTCATAGGGTTCGGCAATTCCTCGTTTCCGCTTGTCAAGCTCTTGCCGGAGGATGGACCGGTTGTGGTCGTTCAAGAGCGAAAAAACAGACACGCCAGACAATTGCGCCTTGTCCATTTCAAGCATTCGGCAGAACGTGCTGTTGGAAAAAGTGAAGACTCCATCCTCGTCGATAACCACGATGCCTTCGTTCATGGTTTCGACCAGGAGCCGGTAGCGTTCCTCGCTTTCCTGAAGTTTCTCGAGCGCTTGTCTGCGCTTGTCGATTTCGGTTTCGAGTTCGATGTTCTGAAGGTTCAAGGTCTCGTTGGCATGGTGCAGGTCGTCCACCATATGCTCGATTTTTCCGGTCATGAAATTGAACGCGTCGGCAAAACCCTTCAATTCGTCCCTCGAAGAAATCTCGACCCGTTTCGAGAAATTGCCGTCGGCAAACTCTTTTGTCGCATCCGAAAGCATCCGGATCGGTCTGGCCAGCTGGCGGGACAAAAGAAAGCCGCCGATCAAAGAGAGCAACAGCAGCCAAGAGGCCCAGAAGAAGATGCGTTGGAGCACGTTGCGAATGCCCTGCTCCACGGTATCGACCAGTTGGATTGCCGTCGCCGTCGCCATTTTGACCGGGATGACGATGCCCATGCTCCAGTTGATGGCATTTAGCGGATGGTAGGCAATGTATTTTTCATCGTTGTCGAGTGTAATGGCTGCTATCGCGGATTCCCCCAATACCATGCGCTTGAGCACGGCGTCCAGGTCCGGATGGTCCGTCGATTTCAGATCGATGATGCCTGTGGCTTTGTATTCCCGGGCCGACGAAAGTTCGATTCGGGCGTGGGGCGGCGCTCCGATAAGCCGCCGGCGGGAATCGATCAGAAAGGTGTATCCCCCCCGGATGGGCTGATGCTGATTGAACTGGGCGATCAGGCGGTTCAGGGAAAGGCCGACCACGATGGAACCCCGCGCGCGGTTTGCGGTGTCGGCAGGTATGTCGTCGGCAGGTATGTCGTCGATGATATGGACGATCAGTTCGTGGCCATCGGAGATTGCCTGCACGTCGGTCCAGTACGGTGTGGAAACTGACGGGCTTGAAGCGGCAAGGTCGCGGAGAATGCCATCGGGGTCGCCTGTCGGGTTTTCGGGATAGATTTGCAAGGGACCTCGGTCCGCCGGAACAAAGGCCACATAAGCGCAATGTCGCACGCTGTCGTGCATGGTCGCCAGCAAATCCCGCATATTCCGCGCGCTGGCATCGTTTCGTTCCAATGTGTCTTTTAGGTAGACGGACCCGTAAACGGCTGCGGACCGGGCCTGTTCCAGTTGGACGTCCAGGGTCGCCGCATGGCTCGCGATCAATTTTTCAAGGTATGTTTCCGTTTGGCCGGACAGGATGTTCCGGCCTTCCAGCCCCATGTTCTCGGCCGCCTCTTTCAAGGATTGCCAGACAAGCCAGGAGATGGCCCCCACCAGGACAATAATGGATATCGCCAATAGCAGCAGAATTTTGTGCCAAAACCGAAAACCATCGAATTTCAATCGCATATGGGTCCCAAATTAGCCTTCGAGGATCTGACGCCATCGGGATTGGGCCTGGTCGAGGGCTTCTTGAGGAGACATTTGCCCCTCCAAGGCTCGGATCAGGCAGTCCGTGAGGATCTCCAAAAGCCGAATGGCCTGGGGGAGCCGGGGCCAGGCAGAGGCGTTTTGCATGGCGCTCTGTACCGCCGGGGCCAGTTCCGGTGCGAAATCCAGATAGGCCTTGTCGTACAGAACGGACAAGCGTACGGGATCGATTCCTCCGTTGATCAGATTCAGACGCAGGGTGATGTCCGGCCGGCTGGCAAACAGCAGATAGGAGAGGGCGGTTTCCGGGTCGGGCGCCCTTTCGGAAATTCCCAGGCTGAACCCCGCGTTCAAGGCGGCGCAGTGGCGTCCTTGATCCCCGCTTCCCCTGGGCATTCGCACAACCCCCCAATCGTTTTGAATCAGGGATTGACTCGCATCCTGGGCCATTACGCCGATATCGGTCCATTGCTCCACCATGCCGACCCTTCCGGATAAAAAAGCATCTCGGGAGACTTCCCAGTCTGTTTCCATCGGCGTAGGCAGGGCATAGCGGGATTGCTCGATCATTGCGGTCAACGCCCGGACCGCTTCGGGACTGTTGACCGCGGGACCGGTCCGAGGATCGTACAGTGTCCCCCCGACGCTCCCCAGCCGGTTCATGAAACTCGATACAATAATCATCGGGTTCCGGGGGGCCATGATGGCCGTTCCGTAAATCCCCCTGGTTTTTTCCTGTTCCGTGATGGTTCTTGCGGCGTTCAAATAATCCTCCCAGGTTTCCGGAGGGGATAGCCGGTGTCTGGCAAACAGGGATTTGCGATAGAACAGCACATGGGTATCGCCGTCGTAGGGCAGGGCCCACCGGCGGTCCTGGTAAAGGGTGAAGGCATCGTAGAGACTGGGGATGAAATCTTCGGGACGAAGCTCGGCGCGCCGCTGTTCAATGACATCCGTCACATCCACCAGGGCCGAGGCTTGAACCAGCAGGCCGAGATCCACATACCAGAACATGAACACATCCAGCTTGGGGGACGCCGAAGAGATATCCTCCAGCGCCCGGCGGGTCATGTCTTCATAGTTGACCACCACGTTTCGAACCACAGCCCCGGTTTCCTCTCGAAACCAATCCCCGAGCATTTCTGCGGAACGCAGGTGGGGCTTGTTGGTCAGGACCGTCACCTTTCGACCGGAAAACGGCAGAGGCGCGGACCGCGCCGAGAATTGAGGATCGACCGGGGCTTCCCTTTTTCCCAGATGAAAAATGCCGGCTGCCAGGCCTGCTATCGCCAAAATACCGGCCAGACCGATCATGATCCGTTTTCGACGCTCCACGATTCCTCTGTTCCTCCTTAATCACAAACCAAGGATGACCCATTCTTATGTAGCAATGGTTTGTTGGTCGGTGCGAGACGATGCCTATCGGTTCTCCTGAAGGAGGGAGAAGGCTTTTTTCTTGACCCGATTCGAATCGAATTTTTCCAGCAACTCCTGTTCGGCAAATCGACCTTCGAGAGCTTCCAGCGATGCCCGCCGGACGGCGAACCGGAACGCTTCCTCCAAGGCTTCGAAAAGCTCGGTATCTGTCAGATAGGAACCGCCGGCCTTGCGGCGCTTATTGGTTCGGTTGACATTGTCGACCGCGTTTTTGATGGACACTTCCCAAGAGCGAGTCGAACGTTTCTCGACTTCTTGCGTGATCAGATGTATTAGAAGGATTTCAAGAAAGCTTTCGATTTTATTAATCTTGTCATCGCGACTCATTTCTTCCATTTCTTCCACTATGGATAGTGCTGCATCGTAATCTTTTTTCAGTAAATATGATTTCAATTCGAGTATCTCTTCCAATTTTTCCTCCATGAAAGAAGAATAACGTGGCATAAAGTTTTAAACTACGGATTTCGTGAAAAAATGTCAAGGGGGATTGGCCGCTGGATTGCAACCAGTCATGATTGGCCCATGCCGCAAAGAAATACAGCCCATCGAAGTGATATCAAGGTCTTGTTTAATCAAATTCAAATTCACTGGCCATGCTCGTTTTTAGCATCTCAACATCATTATTCAAATATATCCGAATTCTGTATCCAAGTTTTAAATTGTTGTGTTCCCAACCGTTAATAGCATCCAGGCCGGGATTGTCTTTAAACGGTTCCATATCCAAAATGCCGTAAGCTTCCTTAAAACTCTCTTTAAAGATATCCACGCCAATGTTTTTTGTATTGAACAATCGCATGGCAATTCCAGAGGAAAAAACAATTTTAGAAACCGTACGTTCATTGATATCTGTTTGAACCTTGAACGGATCGCCCGAACCCGGCTGTATAGAAAAACTAGCCCCTATATCTTTGTATTTGTTTTCTCGAATGGTCAGTCCTTCGAAACCAAGCCGCTCAAAATTCTTAAGCGCATCATCAATGGTCATGCCAATGAAAAAGCCCTTTATTTTGACCGGCTCCTCTGAAAGACCATTTGCCGGGCAAATAAAGATTAAAAACAAAGCGAAACAAACAAGGATAATTCTTTTTGGTTTTAGCATGACTTATTCCCTCCTTTTAATCAATAATTCCATCCCAAGCTTGAAATGCTTTTATTTTTTCAAACAATGGCCCGTCGCCTATGAATTTCAGGTTGACAATGGAAGTGAAAACCGCCTTACCTGCTTCGGGAACGTAAAAACTACAGAAGATATCCTTTCCTTCCTTTATGTAAGCGACTCGGTCGATTTGCAGTTTTTGTTCTCTCTTAATTCGCACCCCGGATCTCTTGCATTGCTTGATCAAGGTAGAGGTAGGCAAGGCCAAGAGAGGTCTGTTTCTATTTATGTATCTCTCCAATGCCATTATTTGCTTTTTCGAATAAGACATATTGAACCCCGTTTTTGGGCTTGGTCTTAACATCGGCCACTTTCAGGGACTATCGTCGCGGCGGTCGTCATTCCGGGCGGAGCGGTATGCCCCCCGGGTGTCGATAAAACAGCTGGATTCCGTCGCTTCCGGGAATTTCTTAACTGGAACATGTAGCGTAGACCCGGAATCCAGGTGGCCGAATTTAGAACCAAGCCCACGTTTTTAAATGAACCCTTACAGGTTGCCATTTTTGAAAGTTACATTCAGTGGACATTTCCTCAGATTTATTTCCGGTATCGTTTAGTATCTCCGCATCTGAAAAACTCAAGATTTTGATAACGAAACCATCGCCTGCGACGTATGTAGCCTATCGTGATGCAGCGTCAGGTGGATTGACTTGTCGGCTCGCATTTTTTCCGCCAGTTGCTTGCCGTCAGACGACGCAAGCTTTCGGAATAGGCCTCGTTCGGATCTGCAGCCATCTGTCCTTTCTGGAGATTATAAATGTGTTCAGCCAAGACGTCGCCGATAGCATGAATGGCATCATGTCGGCCAAGTCCCTCAGAGAGCAGGCGCGCCAGTGTCGCTTCCGCTTCCGTCTCGTCTCCCATTGCGATCTGTGTTTCGACAATGTTATTAACGGTAGCGTGAAGACGCCGGTTCGGCAGCTTTATCTTGGCACGCCTGTGGTAATCTTCCGCCATGCGGATTCGCTCGGATTCATCCAAGCTCAGCCAGTGCGCAGAAGGGACCTTTGATTCTGGATTGTACCGGTATTTCATCTCATCCCCCGTGTGAGACAACAATGTTTATACAATCCGTACAAAGCAATCTACAGCCCGTCTAAAGGTTTGCGGCAAGTTTTGAACAATTCCGGTATCCTTAAATGCTCCATGATCAGTCGTAACTAGCGCGGGTCGCCTCATCGCTCATGGTCGGCGCAACAAGAGGCCTCCAATCTGAGTTCTCCCATGTCCCAAGATTAGCATGCATATCAAGATATTTTTTCGGTATCGGGTGCGTGCCCACAACGACATTTACCTTATAGCGATTTTCAAGAAATGCCTTAAATGTATTGATGTAGGGACAGGGGGGATAACCAACCACAAGGCCTGTAGCCAAATGAATAACCTCTGCCCCATTCTTCACCATTTCATCGCCCGCATATTCGATGTTGCCACCAGGGCAACCATCGCATGTTGTAAAACCTACCAGCTCAATTTCAGTGTCAGTGTATATGCTGAAAGCGCCATCTTTGCTTTTCATCGCTCGGAAACATTTGCCGCCCGCACAGCGGCGATAGCGATCGCAAATTATTATTCCAATCTTTGTCTTTGAATTCATTTCAATCCCTTTTAATGAGTTAAATCTTATCCTTTTTAGATTTCTTTTCTTTCTTTTCTTTACGTTTTTCTTTCAGCGTTTTTTCCGCTTTTTTCTTTTCTGTTTTCTGGATATCTCTTGCTTTAGACATGTGCCCCCCCCCCCTGTGTTAGTTAATTGGTCGATCAATTGGGTCGTATTTCCAACATGCGCTGACTTGCAGGCAATCGCCGGTCAGCGTTGAAAAAAGGTATTATGCTTGTCAAATTTGAAATCTCCTTAATTACCATATTGCCAAATTCCCTTCTCGCATGCCCTTTTCGACAACATTGTCAGGCTTGATTTGGATCACTCGAGGAATCCAACACCCTGCGAATAAACAGAAGTGTTGCCTCTAATAGTTGCTTCAATGCTTCCGGCGAGGTTTTATCGTAATATGTATAAACTTTCCCAGACATTGTGACCTGATTAAGTTCTGGAACTTCCAATATCATATCACGATAGGCTTTATAGGCCTCTTCAGGGAATCCTGTCCTTTTCAAATGTGTCTCATTAAAAACCTTTGCATTCTCGGGATATGCCTCAAAAATAGTCTGTAGCTTACCTTGCCATGGCAGCCTCAAAGAAAATCCTCTTATACCCCAATAAATCGTTACTTCACTAAGATTTAGATTCTCTATGAAACCACGCAAGATCTCCCGATGTTGTTCCAACTCGGAACTTATAGACAGCAAAAAGCTGTTGAAGTTCGTCTTTCCTTTTGGTGACCGCTCTTCTTCTTGAGCTTCCCTCACTACAACATCAGGTCGCTTTTCTTCATATACAATTTTTACAACGGACCGTGTAATTTCATTGGATTTGGATACAACCCGGGGGACGACCAACAGTGGCCAACCATCACCTCTGTTTTGATGAAAACAAAGCAATTCCACAAAGGCCAACTTGAATTCAAGGTTTGGTTTGGACTGAATCAGCTCTGCGGGTTGGGTTGCTGTTGGATGAATTCTTTCTCCAACGATTAACAATAGAAACTCGCCAGTCCGCAAAGATTGTTGCACACGAGATTCAAACTCCATCTCATCAAATTCCAAGTCAGTACATGCTTCACGAACGATCTCATGTATGCCCAACCCCTGCGGATGCCTTTTTTGAACCTTGCTGTTTAAATCTTGAAAGTTCAATTCGGCAAGATTGCTTGCATATTCAAGGATTTGCCCAACGACTGTACGGTGAGCTTCTGGATTACGCCATATTTTTGTTTCCACTACGATGAGCTTACCCTGATCAGTAATCAATAAATTGTCTATTCCGTCCACTTCTCGCCCCAATGAAATTGGGAGCCCGATAGTTTCATTCAATTCTGCAACCGGCAATATTTCTGGATGAACGTCTAATAGTTGTTGCAGCCATGTTTCCTGATAGAGTCCTTTTGCCAGGTCGATTGGCCTTAAACTCTCACCCTGAGTTTGCTCATTGTAAATTACATACGGCTGCATAACTTTCTCCCTTTAAAGTTTAGCAGATGGGCTGACCCGTGATTGAACGGTTTCCTTATTTCATTAACTATTGGATCTTCTTCCCACATTTTATTTAATTTTCCATCAGTTCTTCTGGCGTGCAAGCAGCCAACATGTCATGGCCTTCGTTATATTGCTTCCAACCTCCTATGAACCGTAAATTAACAATTTGTGTAAAAAATGCCTATGTGCCATCTGCAATTGTCAAAGGATAACGGACTTGAACGCATTCACCTTTCCAGCTTATATTTCAAGATAATCTGCATTATGTCCGAGTTCCCAAAAGCTCGACCTGTGTAAGAGAGGGGAGCCTCGGCCACTCCACTTTCTTCGATAATTAACTCAAACCGCCATGGAAGTCAACAGCAAAAATTTGCCGATGGGCCGTCTTCATGATCGATTTCCAGAGGATTAAAAAATTAGAAAGGCTAACGCCTAAAGAAACAATGAATCCAACTGTTCGTTCTCGGCAATTTCAATCAACAAAGCAGCGACTCGATAATCCAACAAGGTGCATCCTACGGAGTTGCCGACGCATCTTGATCGCATGGGCCGAGATCATGGTTCCAGTTCCGTTTTGATCGCCATGCCTATGGTTTCCAAGGTGTATGGTTTTCTAATGTACCTTCCGGCTCCCAGCGACAGGTTTTTTCGGACTTGTTCGGTCTCCGAGTATCCGCTGACGATGATCGTTTTCTGGTTATAACGGATTTGGGGGGGGGGGGGTGGAATGTAGGTTGGGTTGAGCGTCGTCAATTGTTGGGTTTCGCTTTGGAATTCTATCAGACAAACAGATACGGCGCACGAAAAGGTTGGGAAGCAAGCGAAACCCAACATGGAACCCTCTCAACCCAACCTACGCATCGCCGCTCCCCCAAATCCGTTATAACCAGATCGTTTTTTGTCCTGGGTTGATTTTCAGGATTCTTCGGTACGTTTCGCAGCCGTCGATACTTGGGTCCATGATCATATCCGGAAGAATCAAGTCCGGTTTTGTTTCCGACACGAACTCGACGGCTTCTTCGCCGCTGGCGACCGCTTCGGCGCGAAAGCCCAAACGAAGAAGCATCCTGGCGGCGATTTCGCGTTGCTCCTTGACGTTGTCGATCACGAGAACCAATTGTCCTTCGCCCGCATACTCCATGTGCGAAGGCGTGATCGTAGCGATGGGCAGAGATTTCCGGGTCGCGGGGAAAAACAATTCGGAAATCGAACCGGAGTCTTTGTCGCTTTTGACATTGATATAGCCGCCGTGATCTTTTACGGTGCCCCAGACCACGGCCATGCCGAGCCCGGAACCGCTGCGATACATCACCTTTTTTGTGTAGAATGGATCGAATATTCTCGCCAGGTCTTCCTCTTCGATACCGACGCCGGAATCCGCGACCGTTAAAACGACGTGTTCGCCCTCTGCGATTCAAATTCAGTGTTTCCGAGACGGGCACGCCCCGGCGTGCGAGAGTCAAAAGGTCCTGGACGACGACTGCGGCTTTTTCTCCGGACGCTTTGATTGTGGAAATGGGGCTTCTCAACGGACTGTCCGGCGGCATGTCGAGCAAAAGCAGGTCCGGATAGCCGACGAGTCCGCTCAATATGTTGTGCAGGTCGTGGGCCACTCTCTCCCTCCGATATACCTGAAAAACCGCATAGGAACAGAATCAAGGCCGTTTGATTCGAGTATCCGGCAGAACAGGATACAACGGCGAGCGTTGGTCCTTCTTTCGGACAGGAAAATTGAAATCGATTGACAAAAGACCGGGGGAGAATGTTAGAGTCTCAGGTGTGCCTGAAAAACCGTTCTGGCAAAAAACGGGGCCGTAATTTTCCGGCTCGGCAATCGAAAATCGGGAGGTTCGATGATGTCCAAAGTGGCGATTTTACCGGCGTCCTATGAGAACGTCGCCGGAGTGATCGACGAGGTGTTCGAGGTTTTCCCTTTAAACATCGATGGAAAGAAGGTGCTGGTCAAGCCCAACGTGCTGCGGGCTTCTCAAGCCGGGGAGGGGATTGTGACCCATCCGTCGGTGTTGAGGGCCGTGGTGGAGAAGATCGAGAGCATGAACCCGGCGTCCCTGGTCGTCGGGGACAATCCGGGGCTTTTCAGCTACGGGGCCAACGAGGAGAGTTTCGAAAAGACAGGGCTGATGGAAGCGGCAGGGCGGTACTATAAAAATATCGGAAACGATTCCAGGAAGGTCCCGTTCGACCCGGATTTCATGGAGTCGGTCAGCGTGTCCAGCGCGGTGCTGGATGCCGATGTCGTGGTCAGCCTGCCGAAGTTCAAGACCCATGGGTTGACCGTTATCACCGGGGCGATCAAGAACTGCTACGGGTATCTGCCGGGTGCGCAGAAAGCCCGCCTTCACAAGGCGGCGGGCAACCCGGAGCGTTTTCACAATTTGATCGTGAAAACGTTTTCCATCCGCGTTCCCGATCTGTTCATCATGGACGCGGTGGTGGGCATGGAGGGAAACGGCCCGGCCTCTCCCGATCTGCGTGACATCGGCCTGTTGCTCGCCGCAGACAACGCCGTCGCCATGGACGCCGTGGCGGCCCGCATGATGGGGGTTTCCCCCGGCGCTCTGCGTTTTATGCGTCAAGCCAAGGAGGCGGGGCTGGGAGACTACGAGGAGGATAGCATCGAGATCCTGGGGGAACTCAAGGCCATACCCGGCTTCAAGGTGCCTCCTTTGGGCGGCGAGGCGATCATAGGCAACGAGGCGGTCCAGAACATGATCGCGAGCAAGGCGTCGGTGCGTCCCAAGGCGGACCCGGACCTTTGCACGGCCTGCGAAAGCTGCGTGGATCAGTGTCCGGTGGGAGCGCTTTCCATGGGCGAGGAAAATATACCCGTGGTGGACCCGGACACCTGCATCACCTGTTTCTGCTGCCAGGAAATATGCCCGGAAAAAGCCATCGCGCTGACGGCTTGACAACATTTTGCGAGGCTAGGCTTGGAAAAGGATTCGCACCGATACAAACCGTGGACACCTTATGTCCTGCTGACTTTGACCGTCCTGTTCTGGTCCGGCAACTTCGTGCTAGGAAGGGGGATCCGGGAGCTGATTCCGCCGGTCAGCCTCAATTTCTGGCGATGGACGGGTGCGCTTGCCATTCTTCTTCCGTTCGGGCTTCCGCGAGTCTGGCGGCAGAAAGAGCTGGTGGCGCGGCACTGGATGTATCTCGCGCTCATGAGCATTCCGTCCATTGCGATCTTCAACGCGTTCATCTACACCGCGCTTCAATCGACCACCACGACAACCACGGTGCTGGTCAACGCGATGACCCCGGTATTTATCGCGGTCCTGGCGTGGACCGTCTATCGCGACCGCCTGAGCCCCAGGCAGATCGCCGGCGTGGCCATTTCGTTCGTCGGCCTGGTTTTCATCATTACCAAAGGCGATTTGTCCATCCTTAAGACGCTTCGTTTTTCGCAGGGCGATCTTTGGACCCTCGGGGCGGGGGTGTCGTGGGCGATCTATTCGGTCATGCTGCGTCGCCGCCCCAAGGAAATGGACCTGATCGTCTTTCTGACCTCGATTATTGTTTTCGGGCTGATTTTCACGGCGCCGTTCTACGCACGGGAACTATCGGAAAAGGGGGGCTTTGCGCTGGCACCGGCAAGCTACGCGAGCATCGCTTACGTATGCGTGTTTCCATCGGTGCTGGCCTACATTTTCTGGAACCGGGCGGTCCTGATGGTGGGGCCGAATCGCGCGGGCATTTTCTTCCATCTCATGCCGGTGTTCTCCATCGCAATGGCTGCGGCATTTTTGGGAGAGAGGCTCTATTCGTTCCACTTGGTCGGCATGGTCCTCATCTTTACAGGAATCGCTCTGACGACCATGCCCGGATTGCGCCGTTCTTTTCGATAGCGCGAATTCGGCCCCCCTTTTACCGAATTTTTACCGGATGCTAACGGGACAATCTGTCCCAAGTCGCCTTGGCCTGGTCCTCCATGGTCTGGCTTCTTCTCTGCTCCATCGGTTCTTCGCCCGACCCGACGGCAGGACCTTCTACGCGACGAATGCCTCTAAGACGCGCGATCCTCTCCTCCAAAGGCGGATGGGTGGAAAAAAGACCGGCGAGACCTCCCCCCGACAACGGATTGGCGATGAACATATGCGCCGTGGCGGGGTTGGCTCTCATGGGCCTCCTTGCGGAGTAGGCCCCTATTTTTTCGAGAGCGCTTGCGAGCCCCTCGGAATGGCGGGCGAGATGCGCGCCCGTGGAATCCGCCAGATACTCGCGGGAGCGGGAGATCGCCATCTGGATGAGCATGGCCGCCATAGGCGCGATAATCGACATCACGATCAGGCCCAGTATTCCCGAGCCTCCCTCGTCGTCTCTTCCTCCGAACCCGCCGAAAATGGCGGACCACCTCGCCATGCTGGCAAGAGCCATGATCGCCCCGGCCAATGTCGCCGCTATGGTGCCTATGAGGATGTCCCGGTTCTTGATGTGCCCGAGTTCGTGGGCCAGAACGCCTTCGAGTTCGTCCTGCTCCATGATTTCCAGAAGCCCTTGCGTCACGGCCACGACGGCATGCTCCGGATTTCTTCCGGTGGCGAACGCGTTCGGCGCGCTCTGCGGAATGACAAAAATCTTCGGCGTCGGAATACCGCCCTCCCGCGCCAGTTTTCTCACCGTTTCATATAGCCCCGGAGCCTGATGCTCGTTGACCTCGGCAGCCTGGTACATCTTCAACACAATCCGATCCGAATACCAGTAGCTGAAAAAGTTCACGCCCCCGGCGAAAACAAGCGCGATCGCCATCCCGGCGCGTCCGCCCATAAGATTTCCCGCCCAAAGAATGAATGCGGTGAGCAAACCGAGAAGAATAGCGGTTTTGAATTGATTGCCCATATTCGACTACTCCTTTGTTCGCATATTCACGTAAAAATTTTCCGCGGCCTTTAGGGCCGCAACCCGCGTTACCGGCGCGGCTTTTTTGTCCGTTTTGCGCCGGGTATCGTCCATTCGATTGCGAGTAGAAAATAAAAATCCTCTACAAAAATGCAAGCAATGCGTAGGTTGGGTTGAGCGGGTATCACGTTGGGTTTCGCTTGCTTCCCAACCGTTTCGCGCGCCTTATCTGTTTGTTTGATAGAATTTCGTAGCGAAACCCAACAATTGACGACGCTCAACCCAACCTACATTCCACCCACCCCCAAATCCGTTATAGCCAGAAATCCTCTACAAAAATGCAAGGCTGCCGTCAAACGGTTGGACCGCCGAAAAGCTTCCAGGCCAGCATGCCCCACGAAAGGTTGTAAACTTCTTTGAACCCCCTTTTTTTCAGGGTATATGCGGCGATGGGCGACCGGTGTCCGGTCATGCAGATTACGATCAGCGGTTTATCGCGGTCGAGGTGATCCAGCGCGCCGAAGTCGGCAAGGATTTCGGGACAATGCAAGACGCCGTCGATATGAAACAGATCGAATTCGCCTTGGGTGCGCACATCGATCAGGACGGCTTTTCTTTTCCATTCCTCCATGCTTTCCTTCAAGCGCCAAGGGGGCATGGCACGAACGCCCATAAAGCTCCAGGCCGCGTCCCACCCGAACACCAGAACGCACAACAAAACGTAGGTTGTCATGTACCTTTTCCGCCTCCTTTTATTTTTGTTCTGACCAGTCGGTATCAAATCCGAGATCCTCCGAGATTCGTATTCCTTATTCATATCCGCCAGGTCGAAATCACCCGTTACAATAGTTTTTTTCTTACGGTTTGCAAATAGTCCGGTTGGAAATAGTCCGGTTGGAAATTCGATGTATCTATCCAAACCATTGAAATTGTCGATTATCGCCAAATATGCAATCGAAACAAAAAATTGGACCCGTCCGCAATTATCCATTAAAAGTCTGGCGTAAAAAAACGCGCGCCACGCGGTGATTTTCAACGACAATAACAGTCGCAGGATATGTCAATGAACCCGTTCAAATGTGAATGGCTTTACAAAAAGGGCAGCGGGACCCTCAACGAAGACGCCTATTTTCTGGGAGATCGAATGGTAGGCGTGTTCGACGGGGCGACCGCGTTAAACGGCAGTCTGTACGAGAATGGAAAGACCGGCGGGTATCTGGCCTCGCGCCTGGCCCGGGATACCTTCCGCGCCGGCGATGCGCCGCTTCTCAAGCTTACCCACCGCGCCAATCGCCGCATTTGGGAAGCCATGCAACAGCAGGGTGTGGATCTGCGACATAAAGAAAATCTATGGTGCACCAGCCTTGCCGTGGTCCGTGTGGGCACTGCCGAGTTCGAATGGGTGCAAAGCGGAGACAGCCTGATTCTGACCATCGACGACAACGGCAGTTATCAGGTGCTGGTGCCCGATCATTGCCACGATCTGGAGACCCTGTGCATGTGGCGGGACATGGCCGCCTGCGGAAACCCTGCCATTTTCGAAAGCCTCAAGGAACAGATTATCGCCGTGCGACGGCGGGCAAATGTCACCTATGGCTCTCTCAACGGGGAATCGGAAGCGCTCGATTTTATCAGCCGGGGGCGTCGAACCCTGGAGGGCATCCGGCACATTCTGCTTTTCACCGACGGTTTGTTCATCCCCCAGGAAGACCCTGAGCAGAGCCATCGATTCGACACCTTGGTGGACTGTTATCTCAATGGCGGACTGCAATGCGTCTACAGCTATGTCCACGGGCTTCAGTGCAGCGATCCTCTCTGCCACCGCTATCCCCGGTTCAAGCCCCACGACGATATAGCCGCAGTGGCCATATCGACGCCATCCTGCTCCGAAGTAGCCGTGTGATTTTCCGGACGATTGACAGACCACCCCCCTTCGTTTACACTCGACCCGTTTTGAAATTGTTGGAACCGTTAACTTTTCGCTTGGATTGGCTTTTATGGAAATCGTTGCCTGCGACCGGCCTGCGATCTGGGATCGTTACGTTCGCCTGCACCCCCAGGGCGGCCCCTTTCATCTTTTCGGGTGGAAAAACGTTTTCGAAAAGACATACCATCTGCCCGCCTACTATTTGATGGCCGTCGATTCCCCTTCCGGCCAAGCATCGGCAGCGCCCTCTCCTTTTCAAATCAAGGGAATCCTGGCCCTGGCGCTTGTCTGTTCGCCAGGCCGCCGGAGACGCCTGGTGTCTCTTCCCTATCTGGACGTGGCGGGCGTGCTTGCCGACGACCGGCGTGGCGAAAGCCGCTTGATAGAGGAAGCGATCCATATCGCCCGCTCGAAGCGTGCGCGCTGGATCGAGCTGCGACAGGCCGCGCCCTTGGCATGCCATTCGCTTGCGCCTGCATCCGGAAAAACTATGATCGATTGCAACCTGGAAACAATGGTCGGCTCCTGGCAGGTATCCAGCCACAAGGCCGGTTTGCAGCGGCCGTTGCCTTCGGATTCCCGGCAATTGATGCAGTCGTTCAAATCCAAGCTGCGCAGCCAGGTCAAAAAAGCCATGAAGAACGGGCTGACCTGCGAGTCTGGAGGCACCGAACTTCTGCCCGCTTTCTATGGGGTCTTCGCGCGCAACATGCGGGACCTGGGTTCGCCGATCCATCACTACCGTTTTTTCGAGACGGTCTTCGCCACGTTCGGCGACCGGGCCTGCGTGGTCCTGGTCCGTCGAAAGCTCGACCCCGTGGCCGCCAGCGTCGTGTTGCTTTACGGCAATCGGTCGCACAACCCATGGGCGTCCTCGGTGAAAGATTTTCGCAAACTGGGGACCAACATGCTTCTGTACTGGGCCATGCTGGCACACGCCTGCGACCATGGAATGGATATCTTCGATTTCGGCCGTTCGTCTCCGGGAGCGGGAACATATGTCTTCAAGCAGCAGTGGGAGGCCCGGCCCACCCCGCTTTACTGGTATTACCTGACCTTGGACGGCGACCCGGTCGATCCCATGGCGGAGACTCTTTCCTTTACGGCCTGGAAGCGTCTGCCGGTATGGCTCTCGCGCCTGATCGGGCCCCATGTGCGCAGGCATATCAGCCTGTAGACCGACGGGCGAAGGCACCCGTGGAGATACCTGGGACCCTGGTGGAGCAAGATGATCTGGTTCATCGTGGATTTGTGGGAAGCTGCAAAGGTAACCAGAGCTTCCAGCTCTGGTCCCATGTCGCGAATATGCCGCCGCTCGTAAGCCAAACATGCCAGACCAGGATGGTCTGGTTACCATCGACTCGCCTTTTCCCACAAAGCCGCGATGAGCCGATGATCTTGATGCCTGTTCCCAATCGAGAGCGAATTTGAAATCGACAATTAACTGTTGCTGAATCTTCGAATAGCGACGCCAATGGAGAAAAATCGCGTTGGAAAACACATCGAAACTTGAAATCACCATACCGATGGCCCTGCAACTGGTCATAGAGGATGTGGGCTGGTGGGAAAAATCCCATCCGGTAGGCCCGAACAGCCCTTTTCGGTCCGGTCTGAAACGGCGGCACCAACCTTCGGACTATCTGGCTCTGGTCCATCTGGCCAGACATTTGAACATGCGCCCGCTTTTGGCTTTCGTGGCCTGCGAATGGGATCGGACCAATTTGTTGAGGCGCGTTCCCACGTCCACCTGGATGGGGGAGGACTGGGATAATCGTTGCAACGTGGGGCCGTGGCTCGACCAGGCGGCACAGATATTGAACGACCATCGGGAACATTTCGAGATCGGGCTGCATGCCGTGGGGCACGAATACTGGGACCGGGGACAGCGCAAACGCACCGAATTCCACAATGAGAAAGGAGAGATGCGCCCCGGGGACCAAATCGAGGCGCATCTTGACGCCTTTGCCGAGATAATGGAGCAAAACGGTCTGGAATCCCGGCCCCTGGCCTTTGTTCCGCCGGGGCTCAACCATAGCTTCGGAAACGGTCCGCATGGAATCCACCGTATATTGAACCGACACGGGATCCGATATGTCACCACGGATTTGAACAAAGCCAAAATGCACCGTCCCCGACAGCACCCTCTCCTGGCCTGGGAAGAGGGGGTGCTTCTCTTGGAGCGCGGCAAGGCCCCCGTGCCTTGGCACGTGATCGCCGCCCGGCCGCAATTCGCCTTCGACCGGCCGGTGTTGAGCCTCCACTGGGCGAACCTGCTCGACGAAGACGTTCAACGCAACCTGGATGTGGTCCAGCCATGGGTCGATTTTATCAAAAACGGCCTCGATCCCATGGAGCAGATGCTGTCGCCGGATACGGCCACATGCTGGTCCCAATTCGCCTATCGCTGTTTGAGCCGTATCCGCCCGGCAGACCATGGCGTTGCCATCGACCTTAAAGAGTTGCGCAAGGTGCCGGAAAAGACATGGCAACGGCAATTTATCATCCATGCCGCGCTATCCGGACCGATCCGCTGGCGGGTCGATGGCGGGCGGATTGTCGATGTGCAGTATCCGAAGGCCGATATTCAACGAATTGTCGTCAGACCCGACAATCCCGTCGATACAATCTTCTTGTCGCCAGAACCGGACCAGCGATTCTAATTATGGTGTTCACGGTACCTTCAAGGTAACCAGACCATCCTGGTCTGGTTCGGCGCGTCGGGAAATTCCCCTTTACCGTGAGCGCGCCAGACCAGGATGGTCTGGCTACCGTGGTCGTAGCAACCTCTTCGGCATGGAATTTCCATCAAAATTAGAAATGCTGAAACCGGACATAAATCGTTGACGATCATTAGCACACAGTTGTATCCATAGGTTTTGTGTCTTTATTTCGGCGACCATAAAATCGAGGATAATTCCATGAAACTTCCATACGGCGTTTCCAGCTTCGAGAAATTGCGTTCGGAAGGCTATTTTTTCGTTGACAAGACAAGATATATCGAAATCCTGGAAAGCCTTCCGGAGAATTTCGCGGTCATGCTGCGTCCCAGGCGCTTCGGCAAGACCCTTTTCGCGAGCATGCTGGCGAATTACTACGACCGTCGGGGCGCCGAAAAATTCGACCCCCTGTTCAAGGGAACTTACATACACAGACATCCCACCCCCAAAAAAAACGCCCACATGATCCTGAAATTCAACTTCAGCGGGATCGACACGGAAACCCTGGAAAATTCCAATCAGGGTTTCGGGCTGGAAGTCGTCTCGAATGTCAGGGTGTTCATGGAACGTTACACGGAATGGTTCGAAACGAAAGACAAAAGGCGGATTCTCGGTCTCCAAAAGCCCAACGACATCCTTGGCGCTCTTTTCGACCACGTCAGAGGCAAAGACCCCGGCCCTTGCATCCATGTCGTCATCGACGAATACGATCATTTCGCCAACAACATCCTGTCCCAAGGCAAGGAAATGTTCAAAGATCTCGTAAAGACCGAAAGCTATGCGCGCCCCTTTTACGAAACTTTGAAAAAGGGGACCGAGACCGTCGTGGATCGCATCTTCATCACCGGCGTCACGCCGATTCTGCTGGATTCTCTCACCAGCGGGTTCAACATCGCGGTCAATCTGTCCACCGACGAACGGTTCAACGAAATAATGGGGTTCACCGACGAAGAGATCGACCCCGTCCTCCAGCACTTGGGCGCAAAAGGACGCCGCGAGGAAATCCGAGCCTACTACGACGGCTACCGGTTCAGTCCCAACGCGGCCCGGACGGTTTACAACAGCGACATGATCCTCTACTACGGAATCCGCTGCGAATCGGAAAGGGGGCGGCCTGAAAATGTCATCGACGTCAATGTCGTCAGCGACTACCGCAAAATCCGGGCCGTCCTGTCCCTCGGCCAAAAAGATCTGGAAGAAGAAATACTCGCCCGGATCGTCCGGGACGACAAAATCGCCGTAAACAAAATCAGCGAACTGTTCGTTCTGACGCAGGAGACCGAATTTCTCTTCGACGCCAGGGCCATCGCCAGCCTGCTGTTCTACATGGGCTACCTGACCATCGGCGAAAAAAGTGGACTGGCCATTGTTCTGCGCATGCCCAACATGGTCCTGAAAAGCCTGTACCTCGACTACATGGAGCATGTGCTCGTGAAACGCGGCCGGGTCGGAATCGATGGCCTGCGAAAGGACGAAATGATGCGGGAGCTGATCGACGGGCGCATCGACCTGCTGGTCTCGCTGGCGGAAGACCTTTTGAAGGGCCTTTCCAACCGCGATTACCGAAAATTCGATGAAAAATACGTCAAAGTCGTTCTCATGAGCCTTTTGTCCGACATCAACGTCTACATTCCCCACAGCGAGTTCGAAACGGACGCCGACGGGTACGTGGACCTGTATCTGCAGGCCGCCTACCGGCCGGAAGAGTCGCCGAGCTATTTCATCGAACTCAAGTACGTCAGGGCCGATGCGCCGGAAAGCGCGCTGGACGAAAAGGTGCGTGAGGGCAGAATGGCCATGGAGAAATACGCGCGAAGCAGGAAGGCCAAAAGCGTAAGGAACCTGCGTTGCTACGTGCTGGTGTTCCGCAAGGATCGATGCGTACGAAAAGTGGGCTGCAATATCGGTCCGTGAGGGCGAAGGGAGCTAATCCGCCGCGTGTTTTGCACACAATCGGCGAACCCTGCCGTTTTCGTCGAAATCGTGGCGCACGTGCGCCATAAAATCGCGGGCGTGCTCGATGTCGATGCCCACGAAACGGTCTATGCCCGTGGAGCTTAGCACTCTGGCGTCGTATTTTCTCCGGTAGTATTCCAGCCTGTCGTCGGTGGGCTTGACTACGAACGTCTGCCTGCCCTGCTCGAAAGCGAGTTCCAGGGCCACGGCCATCATGAGTTCGTCCAGGTTCCAAAACCCTTGTTCGCCCTTGTTGCGAAATTCGATTTCCACGAAAAACCCCACGTGGTGGCCGCCGCGCAGATCGTCGAAGGGAACGATCTGCCGCCCGATGGTCCGCCGCACCAAGGCGTTAAACGGAAGCCCGATGAACGGCGAGGCGAACGCGGAATCCAGCGCGGCGGGACGCGCCAGGTCGAAATCCAGAAACGCCACGTGCCTGAGATCGTCGAAAGTGAACACGTCGATCATGCACATGCCCCGAATAGCGATCAGCAGTTTGACCGGCGTCTCTTCGACAATGGCGAAACCGTCGCCCACCAGTTTACGGAAATCGAGGCACAGCCATCCGTCCTCGACGCTCTCCGAGAGCTTCCCCCTCTCGATATACGTCTCTTCTTTTGGCATATCCATGATTTTGGCACCCGTATTTCATTGTTTTTCTTGGTTTTCTCCTGTTTCTTTCCTTGCGCACTTTCCTGTACTCGCACTGGCTCGACCAGCCGGGTCGAACGCCAATCGTCATTCTAAGCAACCCGGACGCCGTGCGTCAATCGATCTTTGCGCGGGATGTCCACAAAATAGCCGCCGTTGCCAAGAACATGATGGACAGGGCCGTGAACTCCATGCCCAGAAACGGTATGAAAAAGAGGCTGCCCGCCAGCGATCCCGCGCAGCCGCCCGCCAGATCCGAGGCGTACAATGGAGAAAGGACCTTCTGCTGGTCGGAATCGACGAACAGGCTCTCGTGGGCCAGCACGGCGGACACCAGAAAGCCTGCGGCGAACAGAAGTGCAGCCACGACGACAATGCCGGCGGCTATCTCGAAAAAGACCAGCGCCAGGAAAACCGCGTTCGATCCGACGAACCCGGCGAACAGCCACCGCGCCTTTTTTCCTCCCCGAAAATCGCGCCTGTCCCCCTTGCCTCGCTTTGCCAGGGCGAGGGCCCCGGCCGTCATGCCCGACATGAAAACCATGAGCAGCACTCCGATGTTCTGAAAGAGAACCCCTTGCTTCACCTGGTAGTATAGCAGAAGCTGGGTCTCCATCACCATGCCGGCGAACGCCGCGAAAAATACGAGCAGCACTCCCCGTCGCATCGGTTTCCCTTTTCCTGCGAACCAAAAAGCAACGACGCACAAAAGGAAAAGAACGACGACCGTCCACAAAAACAGGCGGCCCGGCCCTGTCGCTGAAACCTCCCGGTGTATCAAGCGCGGCGCGAACTTGGAAAGCCAGATCATGGTTGTGTAGCGGTAGCAGGCCGGACGGGTGTCCGCATTGGGGACCGCGCCGGAGCCGGACAATTTGCCCTGGATTTCGAAAAACCGGTCGTTTTCGTGCAAGTAGCCGATATAGGCGGGGGGGAGCATTTTCGTCTCGATGCCCTTGCTCTCGAACCTCTTCTTCAGGATTTCGGGGTCCCGGACGAGTTTCCCCTTGGACGCGATCAGCGTAATCGTCGTGCCGGGAAGAGCCACGACGTCCTGGAAACAAAGCTTCATCGCCTTGTACACCCCGGCGTTTCTGTATGTCATAAAAGGGGTCCAGAGGTTTTCCGCAGATGGAAGCCGGACGGCCAGAACACCGCCAGCGAAGAGCTTCTGTTCGCACTGCGCGAAAAATTCTTGGGTGTAGAACCGATTGGCCTGCCCGGACGATGGCTCGGGCATTCCCACCAGGATCAGATCGTAGATCTCTCGGGTTTGTTCCAGGAATTTCCGGGGGTCCGAGATGCGGACCTTCACCGAAGGCGCGTCCAGGAAACCGACGAACCGTTCGGGAAGGCAGGAGCGCAGCAGCGAAAGCAATCGACCGTCGATCTCCACGTAGTCGATCCTGGAAGGCGAGTACTTCAATGCTTCCCGAACCAGCCCCTCGATGCCCCCGCCTGCGATCAGTATTCTGTCGGTTTTCATCGCGTGCAGCGCGGCCAAGTGGACGAACTCCTCCGACGAAAGGCCCTCGGTCTCGAAAGCGATGGCGTCGTTTTCAAATACCGCGTACTGCCCTCCCCTCTCGGATACGGAAACACGACCGTAAGGCGTATCGAGGCTTGCGATCAGGTCGGGATGTCCCCAGCGAGTCATTTGCAAATCCAGCGACGGAGAAAACCACAGCCCCACCATCGTTGCTCCAAGCAAGACCGCGAGGCACGCGTTTCGGAATCGGAGACGACCGGAAGCCCCGAGCAACACCGTAGCCACCGTAAACGCCGCGCACAACACCGCCTGTGCAAAATTCGCCATCCCGCACATGGCCAGCGCCGTGGATGCCAGCCCCCCGGCCGCCGCCCCTGCGCTTTCAATGGCGTAGGCCGACGCGAAGCTCTTCTGGCTCTCGGAAGCAACATCCAGTCCGATATAATGCCTGGCCGCCCACTGGAAAAGCAATCCCAGCAGAACGCCCGCAGGCGCAAGACACAAGACCACGGACAGAATCTGGACCGCCAGCGGCAGATAGCTCCCCGCCACAGCCCCGGGAACCAGCCGGACCGCACGAATGGCCGCCGCGCCCGACGGAAAGTAAAACCCCAGAGCCACGAACCACCAGCCGACCGTGGAAATATCCGGCGCGCGTCCCCTCTTTCCCAGGACCGACCCGACGGCGGTCCACGACAACCACACCCCCAGCGCCACGATGTAGATCAGCTCGACGCCGTAGAACGCAACGCCCAGTTCCCGCAGCAGCGCCACCTGCCCTGCCAAGGAAATGAAACCTATGGAAAAAAGATACGCTCGCAAAGTCGGTTAGTCAGGTCGAGGGAGAAGTTTTGGCGTCGAAAACTTCCAAGATTTCAGCCATACATTTTTGCGCCCGCCCGGCGACGGCTTCCGCCTCTTCCGAAGTTTTCCTTTTGAACTGCTCGTCCCGGATGCCCTCCAGATTGATCAGCACGTTTTGCCAGGCGCCCCAGATTCCCGTTTCCAGCATTCTTGCACCAACCTGGACATCGGACCTGGACGCAGGGTTGCCGTCTTGCGCCACGATTCGCAGAGCATCCCAGGCTTCGTCCGCCAAACGCATGGTGTTCAGAGGGACCTCGACTGCGATTTTCAGCTCCTCCTGCATCCTGGCCGCCCGGTCGGCCTTTTGCTCCAGCGTGTCCCTGGGCATTTTCAAGGCCTCGGCGTAGCCGCTGTAGGCCGTCGCATCCTTGTCGATCATGGGAATCAGGTCCGCGAAGACCCGGTGGAGAACGGGAATGGCCTTTCGCATGGAAGCATCGACGTGTTCGAATTTTCTCACGCCGTAGGTCAGTTTCGCCGCCATGGCCCCGAGCGCAGCGCCCATGGCGGAAGCCGCCGCCGCGACCGAACCGCCGCCCGGCGCGACCGTCCGGGCGCCGACCTCCTCGATGAACGCCCGCGCCGTCAACCCGGCCAGGGGCTCCACCCGGGGTTCTGCCACGATGTATTCGACGATCTTTTCTTCGGGCTTGAAAGGCGCGACCGAATTCAATCCCAGGCGTTCGACCGCCAGCCTGATTTTCTGGTCCTCCTGGTAGACGAAGAGATTTTCCTTTTCAATGTAGTATTCCGCCGCCATCAGGATCGCCTCCAGGGGGACCACGCCGACGATCTCCGATCCGGCCACGCCGATGTTCAAGCGGGCCGCGTCCTTTTTTGTTTCCTCGAACACCACGTGAAGGGGAGTATTTTTGTAGTTGTTCAGGTTGAACGAGGCCTGGGCCATGTTGTATTCCTCCACGAACCAGCCGATTCCTTTCAGGTCGGGCAGAAGCCCGGGTTCGTCCTCGCCGCGCCCCGCTTCTCGCAAGTCCAGGGCGATCCGATGGGCCTGGTTGGATGTTCCCAGGATGTTGACATTGTAGGCGACGAGAAACATGCGCGCGCCGACGGCGGTCGCCCCCCAGGATGGCACGAATTCCGAAGGGCCGAAGTCGGGCTTCCACTCCGGGTCCTTCAATTTATTCTCCAGCCCCTCGTATTCTCCCTGGCGGACATCCGGCAGCTTCCGCCGCCTGTCTTGCCGAGCGGCTTGCTCGTAAAGGTAGACCGGGACATCCAGCTCATTGGCGAGCCGTTGTCCGCATTTCTCCGCGATTTTGACGCAGTCCTGCATGGTCACGCCCGCCACGGGGACGAACGGGCAGACGTCCATGGCGCCGAAGCGGGGGTGCTCTCCCTTGTGGGCGCGCATGTCGATTCTCCTTTTCGCCTCCCGCGCGGCCGAAAGCGCGCCCTCCACCACCGACGCCGGATCGCCCACGAAGGTATACACCGTGCGGTTGGTGGATTTTCCCGGGTCCACGTCGATGAGCTTGCAGCCGGGCGTACCGGCAATCGCCTCGGCGATGGCCTCTATGGTGTCCTGATTGCGCCCTTCCGAAAAATTGGGGACGCATTCTACAATTTTTTTCATTGAAACTCCTTTCCGGGTTGTCTTTTACATTGGACAAACGGCCATCCAAGGCCTCATGAATGCCTTTCCAAGCCTGTCGGTGTCGCTCCGTGTCGCCATAGGAATGGTCACCGGAAACAAGTCACGCATTCCCCGCGTTTGAAAACCTCTGCCACTGGGTTAACGCCGGCATGGTACGCGATCATGGCGGGAGATTGGCCGTCGAGTATCAGAAAATCGGCCTGCTTGCCGACTTCCAGACTGCCGACCCTTTCGGCCTCGCCAATGGCGTAGGCGGCGTTCAAAGTGGCGCCGGTCAAGGCTTCCGCCGGAGTCATGTCCATCTGTATCGTAAAACATGCCCATTTGTAAAGTTTGTATGAATCTTCGTTATTTACAATAATATTTACATACAATAAGGTGGACCAATGCGGGGACAGAGCTTTTGGTTTCTATTCGCAATCGCGTATTGCCATGGAACGGTCTTTCGCCATGACGAAATCGAACGAACACATCGACGGGATCTACAAGCCTCGCAAACCCAAGGAAACGGCCTTCCACAATTGCGTGGAAAACCATTTCGAGGAATTGGAGGCGATTTGGGGCGATCTGTACGCTTCCCGATACGGATTCTGGCGACCATATATAACGGACGTAATCTACCGAT
The DNA here is from genome assembly GCA_963674505.2 of Desulfobacterales bacterium. Taxonomy (GTDB): domain Bacteria; phylum Desulfobacterota; class Desulfobacteria; order Desulfobacterales; family SKZT01. The sequence continues at coordinate 1,429,086 of CAXXIG010000007.1, read as the reverse complement.
ATCTGGACTGCGGCGACTTGCGATGCGGCTTCGCCCGGATCCGATGCGACAATTGCGGCCACGAATATCTTTTGCCGTTTTCGTGCAAACGTCGCCATTTTTGTCCATCTTACCACCAAAAACGGGTCGCCGAATACGGCGAATGGCTTCTGACCGACGTTTTGAAAAAAGTCCCCTTCAGGCACTGGGTTTTCAGCATACCCAAACGCCTCCGGATCTATTTCATGTACGACCGCTCCCTGCTCGGCAAACTGAGCAAATGCGCTTGGAACGTAGCAAGCGCCTTTTTGAAATCCGCAGTTCCCCGCGACGGCGCAGTCCCCGGAGCGAGCATCGCAATACAGACGTACGGAGACTTTCTCAATTTCAATCCGCACCTGCACGCAATCCTGACAGACGGCTGCTTTCTCCCCGACGGCTCCTTCGTCGGAGTCCCGGGTTTCCACGCCGAAGACCTCGAAGAGGCCTTCCAGTACGAAGTCCTGAAGATGCTGAAAAAAGAGGGAAAAATCAACGACGCCATTATCGAAAACATGCTTTCATGGCGACACACCGGCATCCATGTCCATGTCGGCGCAAGGATTTGGCCCGAAGACGAAACCGCCCTCGGCAACCTTGCCAAGTACATCGTCCGAGCCAGTTTCTCCCAGGAGCGCATGCGCTACATCCCAGCGGGAAAATCGTCGATTACTTTGAAAAACGATACCAATGTGTCGAAATTCACGAAAATCGGTTGGGAGCTCATAAGTATAGGCTGTTCGGAATGTGTCGGCTAATATCGGCTAATAACGGAGAATATTCGAAAACGGATTTCTGACGAAATAACGGCACGTTGGTATTGTTTCTGCCTATCCGTCTCGGCTCGCGACAACCGGAATTGAAACCAAGCCCAACGTCGGAAATAGATACGAAATCAGTTTGTATTTCATGCGATTGCCTCGCTGTCATCGCCAGGCAGGCTTGCATTGTTCCTTGATGTCAACTATAATTTTACAAAAAGTTCATGGTTTTCAATATTTAACAGAAATTCACCGAAAAGTACTTCATGCTCATCCCCGTTTTACGGACAAAATTGCATCGGCCCCAGGTAGACAAATCCCATCTGCACCGCGGGCATTTGCTGAACAAGCTCGATGGGGGGCGGTACCGGCCGCTTACCCTGGTCTCTGCGCCGGCCGGCTATGGAAAGAGCACCCTGGTGAGCTGCTGGCTGGAAACCTGCGATGTTCCCAGTGCCTGGGTGTCTCTGGATGAGCACGACAGCGACCCCGGGGTGTTCCTCACCTATCTTTTCGCAGCGATCCAAAGCATCTTCCCCGCCATCGACCATCAACCACTTTCCATGCTCAATGCGGCCCAGTCGCCCCCGATAACTTTATTGGCGGCAAGCCTAATCGGCGAACTGGATCGGATCGAAAAAGAGTTTGTCCTGGTGCTGGACGACTATCACCACATCCGGGGCAAAAGCGTTCACGAACTGGTCGCCGCACTCCTGCGCCACCCGCCCGCCCGCATGCGCCTTGTCCTGATCGGGCGGCGCGATCCACCCCTGCCGCTAACGTCTTTGCGCGCCAGGGATCAAATGGTCGAGATTCGGACCCAGGATCTTCGTTTTTCACTGGAGGAAACCAAAGCGTTCCTGGTCCAGATGACAGGGGGGGCGGTGGACAACTCCGTCGCCGCCATGCTTGAGGAAAGAACCGAAGGCTGGGTCGCCGGCCTGCGCCTGGCACTCCTGTCCCGACAGGACATGGCGGATTTGAAATGCAGGTTGGCCGATCTGCCCCTGGAAAACCGGTATGTCATGGATTATGCCGTCGCCGAGACCCTCTCCCAATATCCGCCGGCCGTGCAGATGTGCATGCTGAAAACCTCCGTGCTGAATCGTTTCAACGCATCCCTCTGCGACGCGGTATGCCGTTCCGATTCGGAGCCGGGCAATGGCGGCCTCGATGGCCGCAGTTTTTTGGAACTTGCGGAAAATGCCAACCTATTTATCATCCCCTTGGACCCCGAGCGCGAATGGTTCCGTTATCACCATCTGTTTCGGGCGCTGCTGAAGCGCCGGCTTCAACAAAGGCTGAAAGCCGAAGCCATCCTCGATCTCCACAGACGGGCCAGTGCGTGGTTTGCCGAAAACGGGTATATCGAAGAGGCCCTTGCCCATTCCCATGAAGGTGAAGACCAGGTGGCCGCCGCACGGCTGGTCAAACAACATCGGCACGACATTATGAACAAGGAGCAGTGGTACCGGCTGAACATATGGGTGCAACGATTTCCAGCCGATTTCATCGAGGAACATCCCGATTTGTTGCTGGCCAAGGCATGGGTGTATCAGCGGCAGGCGCGGAATACCGAGTTCTTCGCCATCGTGGACAGGCTCGAGCGGACAGTTTTTTCCCATGGCCCCGATTCCCCCGACGACGCTGTTTTCCGGGGGGAGCTGCTGACCTTTAAAAGCTTGTGGTATTATTCCTCCGCACAAGGCGAGCTGGCCGAAACCGCAGCCCGCCAAGCCTTGAACTGGCTTCCGGCATATTATTACAGCGTCCGCGGATTCGCATTCCTGATTCTGTCGGCGGCGCTTCAAATGCAGGGAGACATCAAGCGCTCCCACCAGGTGGTACAGGAAGCCATGCGGAACGATGACGGAGCGATCAACACTTTTAAAACCGCAGTGTTGATCGCTCCGTGTTATACGAACTGGATCGCAGCCGATTTAATCAGCCTGAAACTTTCGGCAACCCAGTTGTTGAAATACGGACGGAAAAACGCCTTGGCGGAAACCATCGACAACGGCATTTTTTTCAGTGGAGTCTTCCATTATCAGCGCAACGAACTCGATTTGGCCGAGCGCTTGCTGGCGCCGGTTGTCGGAAACTTCGGCGCTGGCAAACTGGGTATCCCGAGTCTCGCGGCTTGCTATCAAAATTCGTTCACCCTGTCATTGACGTACCAAGCCCTGGGCCGTGCCGAAGAGGCCAGCAGGGTGATTGAATCGGTCACCGATTACATGCTGGAAACCGGAAATGCGGATTTGATGGAACTCTGCCAGGCGTTTCGAGCCGATCTGGCTTTGCGCCAGGGTCGTGTCGCCGAGGCGGATTTATGGGTCCGGATGCACACTCCCCCGCCGCTTGCGCCGGTTTATCGTATTTATATCCCCCAGTTGACCCTGCCTAAAGTGCTCTTGGCCAGGCGAACGGTGGAAAGCCTGGAAAAAGCCGATTCATTGCTTTCGGAATTACAAGCCTATTATGAATCGATCCACAGTACCCGCGTACTGATCGATGTCTTCGTTTTGCAGGCACTGGTCCATGCGGCGCAGGGCGGGAAATCGCATGCCGTCGGAAAGCTGGCGGATGCGCTTGTCCTGGCCGAACCGGGCGGCTTCGTCCGCCCCTTCCTGGATCAGGGGGCGGAGGTGGCGGATCTCTTGGACCATCTGTTGCGGCAAAATCCCGGGCAACCATATGCCAGGCAAATTTTTGAAGCCTTCGGCAACGAAAAAACCGAATCGCCCGACAATCGATCGGAGCATCGCAGCCGGTCACGTTCACCTTCGCAAGGCGAACCCCCGATCGGACCGTTGTCGAACCGTGAACTCGAAGTCTTGAAAATGCTTGCCAGGGGTGCGAGCAACAAAGAGATCGCCGACGCCCTGTTCATCTCGCCGGAGACCGTCAAAAGGCATCTTTCCACCATCTACCTGAAACTGGAAGTGAAAAACCGTCACCAGGCGGTTGTCGGCGCCGAATCCCTCGGCATTCTGTGAATCGCCCTCCCCGTCGCCCATCTCCCTAAATCCACAGTTCCCGCCAAAGAAACCGATCGGAAAATACAACTTTATTTACAACTTTCGGGGGATGACGCCATCCGCACGCAAAGCTTAAAATGCTCTTAAAGTTATCGGAAGGGATGTTTGCCAACACCAAGACATAAGGAAGGCATTTTGTCAAACGAACCCTCGGAAAAATATTTGAAATTTGACAAACCGGCCACCTATCGGATTCGGGTCGCCGGCCATATCGACGACAGCCTGACGGATCATTTGGGCGGGATGGTGATTACCCGTGCGTTTACGGCGGACAGCCGACCGATGACCATTCTGGTCGGCCACCTGCAGGATCAGGCGGCCCTGTCGGGTGTGCTCAACGAACTCTAAGAGCTGCACCTGCCGTTGCTGACCGTTGAGGCTCTATCGTAAGGGGCCAGGTGTTTTATGCAAACCATTAGAGGAGCACGCAGAGAATTTCAGCTTCAAGAATTCAACGAACGCCCAAAAAATCGATCTGGCCGATCTCCCCAACATAGACGAATTGCCTGCAATTTTTGCAGTAGGAGGTGTGAAATGACTTTGTCAAAACGAATCGGGATCTTCTTGATAGCCGGGATCATCAGTACTTTTGCACCCGAACTTGAAAATCGGAGTTCAACCCGCGGCGCACTCGACCTCGTCCCGTCCGCCTAGGCCATCGTGGGACGCCCCCTAACGCCGGTGAGCGTCGCAGGGGTGGCCCGGCGAACGACGAGGCGCATGATTGTCGCGACTTCCATTTACGTCACCACGCTGCCGGCGCCCTGCACGAGGGTCGTAATAGATGGCATCACACTGCAGCAATGCGGTGGAAAATACTACCAGTCCTGCGGTACGCAGTACGTGGTGGTCAACGTCCAGTGAAACGTTACTTATGGATGCTTTTTCTGGCGATGGCGGCCTCGGCGCTGGCGACTCCATCTCGGGCGCAGGACGATAAGGAGCAATGCGATGGGACAACGTATGATTCAATTTGAAAGGCACAGCCCGCAGGCAATGTCGCGCCAGCCGGGTCGCAGGGGCAACAAAGACATGGACGGCCCGCGCGCGAGGCGGCGCGGCAACAACCCGAAGCTATTGTCTCTGGTCTTTCTGGCTATCGTCGGCATGTTTGCGGCATGCGTTTCGCCTGCCGACGCGCTGGCGGCGGAAACGCCACGCCGGCCGAACATCGTCATCATCCTCGGAGACGACCTGGGCTTCGCGGACATGGGCTCGTTCGGCGGCGAGATCCGCACGCCGAACCTCGACGCCCTGGCCAAGGACGGCGTGCGCTTCACGAATTTCTACACGCACGCGACCTGCTCGCCGACGCGGTCCATGCTGCTGACCGGGGTCGATACGCACCTGAACGGCCTGGGCAACATGGACGAGTGGGCCGCGCCCAACCAGTGGGGTGTCGAAGGCTACGAAGGCTACATCAACGACCGGGTCGCAATGCTGCCCCAGCTGCTGAAGGGCGCGGGCTACCACACCTACATGGTCGGCAAGTGGCACCTGGGCAAGCAGCCTGACCAGATCCCGCGCGCGCGCGGATTCGAGCGCGACTTCACGCTGCTCGACGGTGCCGGCAGCTACTGGGACATGACGAATTTCACCGCCGCTTCGCCTCGGTCGGTCTTCACCGAGGACGGGCGGTATCTGACGCAGCTTCCCAAGGACTACTACGCGACCAAGACCTATACCGACAAGCTGATCGGCTTCATCGACGCCAACTGCGGTGACGGCAAGCCGTTCTTCGCGTACGTGTCGCACCAGGCGCCGCATGATCCCTTCCATCTGCCGCGCGACTGGCGCAACCGGCACGTCGGCGAGTACGACAAGGGCTGGGACGCGGTGCGGCAGGAGCGCCTGAAGCGACAGATCGAACTCGGCATCATGCCGCCCGGAACCGAGCTGGCCGAGCGGATGTGGTTCCTGCCCGACCCGATCGTGCTGGCCCCGGCGCCCAGGGCCCTTCTCGGCAAAAAAATGGAGCTTTACGCAGGCATGGTGGAGAACCTCGATTTCCACGTCGGCCGGCTGATCGACCACCTGAAGAAGATCGGCGAGTACGACAACACGATCTTCATCGTCTTCGGCGACAACGGCGCCGAGGGCACCGATCTGTTCCAGATGGTCGCCGGCTCGCCAGGCTCGCGCGACTACCTCTTCGCGGCCATCAACTGGTCGCAGACCCATCCGAAAGCCTGGGGCGACCCGGGCTCTTACGTCGGCTACGGCCCGATGTGGGCCCAGGTGTCGATGACGCCCTTCAGCCAATACAAGGGCTGGATGGCCGAAGGCGGCATCCGCAACGCGCTCATCGTCAGCGGTCCAGGCGTGAGGCAACCCGCGGGCAGCATCAACCATGGGCTGATGCACGTGGCCGACATCATGCCGACACTTCTCGACGTCGCCGGCGCCAGCTATCCGAAGACCCACCAGGGACGCGAACTGCCGCCGCTGATCGGCAAGTCGTGGAGCAGGGTGCTGGCCGGGCAGGCGGATTCGGTGCGGACCGACCAGGACTATCTGGCGTGGGAGATCTTCGGCAACCGCGCGGTCAGGCAGGGCGACTGGAAGCTGCGCTGGCAGTTCAAGCCTTACGGCAAAGGCGACTGGGAGCTGTTCAACGTCGCCAAGGATCCCGCCGAGCGCAAGGACGTGGCGGCGCAGAATCCCGAGAAGGTGAAGGCGTTGACGGCGCTGTGGGACGACTATGTCAAGGCGAACAATGTCATCGTGCCGAACCGCTCGATGTTCGAGACCCTCGAAGACCAGCTGCCGATGAGGGTCCCGGTCGATTCGGGCTACCCGCCGCTGATGTACAAGCGGCAGTTTGTGCCCCCCGAGGAGATGATGGCCGATCCCAAGTCTTGAACATTGTCGATCCACTATGCAACCGAATAATTTCCCGCAGCTTGCTGCCGAGAGATTCAATAAATAAGGAGTGATATCCCATGAAGATTGAAAAACGCCAAGTGAAACAGGGTACATGGTTGTGGATGATCGTCGCGACGATTTTCCTCGTCTGCGCGCTCTGCCCGTCGCAGACACGGGCTCAGGTCCCGGCGCGGTTCTATTGGAAGACGCTGTCGGGCGCAAACGCGGTCCCGCTCATATTCCAATCGGTGAGCGGCAACACCAATCCGTTCGATCCGGCCCATAGCGTAACGGCGGATGCGGATATCGACGCCACCTTGGCCCTGATGGGATATGCGAAATTCTTTCCCCTGTTCGACCGCGCGGCCATGGCCGCGATCCTCCTGCCCATGGGGCGAATCTCGGGCGATGCCACGGTGGCCGGCAGGGCGTTCAGCCAGTCGGTTAACGGGTTCGGAGACCCGATGCTCGAGTTCGACATCAATGTCATCGGCCCGCCGGCGCAAATGAACATCCCCGACGCCCTGCGCTACGAGCCGGGTTTTTCCGTCGATCTTCTCGCCGACATAGCGCTTCCGGTCGGCGAGTACGACGACGACCAGCCCCTCAATATCGGGCAGAACCGGTGGTACGGGCGTCTGGGCCTGCCCATCGTCTGGCAGCTCGGCTCGTGGGTGCCGGGCCGGCGCACGACCCTGGAATTCCTGCCCGCCGTGTGGTTGTTCGGAGACAACGACGATTATGTCGGGCAGACGATGGAGACGGATCCATTGTTCCAACTGGATGCGCACTTGACCCGCGACTTTACCGAGCGCCTCTGGGGGTCGCTCGACGGCGCCTGGTACAACGGCGGAAAAGCGACCATCGACGGCGTCTCGGGGGAAAAGCTCGACAACCTCGGACTCGGACTCACCCTCGGGTACCAGATCAACGAGAACATTAATCTCACGGTCAGCTACAAGTCCACCCTCAACGACGACGATCCCGACGACCTTCGCATGGACAGTTTCATGGTCTCGTTCGTGTATGGCTGGCACAAGCTCATAGAAGGCTCGCGGCGGCTGAAGGGCGAACATTAGCAAAAAAAACTCATGGGCAATCCAACATGCCGAGTGAAAACGCATGCGACATAACTTTTACGACAGCCAACAACAACCAACAGATCGGAGACAAAAAAAATGAACAGTAAAACAAAAATGGCGCTCATTCTCATCGCTATGGCATTGGCATTGCCGGCTCTGGCACTGACGCAGGAAAAGCCGGCGGACACCATGCAGCTCCTGCTGGAAAAAATCCGTGCCGACAAGAAGCTCTTGGTCGCCGAGAATATGGAACTTTCCGAAGCGGAGGCGAAGGGATTCTGGCCCGTATATGACCGGTATCAGGATGAACTTTTTCTTCTGCGGCAGCGAACGGCCAGACTGATCGACGATTATGCGGCGGCATATGCGACAATGACCGACGACACGGCAAAAACCCTTCTGGATGAATTTCTGACCATCGAGGCTCTGGGGCTCAAACTTCGCGAGACGTATCTTCCCGAACTGCTCAAAGTGCTGCCCGCCGTGAAAGTCGTGCGCTATATCCAGATCGAGAACAAAATCAACGCCGCCCTGATGTACGAACTCGGGAGCCAAATACCGCTTATCAAGGATGCCTCGAAATAGTCATTCTTGCAAAAACTTCGACCGAGAAAAGGAGCATGTCATGCACACCACAAATCGATGGTTCGGATTCATTGCGGCAATCGTGATCACCCTGGCGTCGGCCGTGTCGTTCACTCCGGCGCTTGCCGGCTCGAAGGCCGAAATCGACAGCGGCGTCGATGCCGCAATGGCCTACCTGGATCGCAGTTCGGGGTGGGAGATCGGCGTGGGACCCGCCATCACCATCGTGGATGAAGGCGTGGCCCGGTCCTTGAGCACGACCACGGCCAAGGACGGCATTTACGCGTTTTTTTTCGACCAGAAAGGATTGATGGCCGGAGCGGGGCTCCAGGGATCCAAGATCACCCGAAACTATCCGTAAAAACCAAAGGAAAAGAGATACGCGCGCAAGGCCGGGTTGTCAGATCGAGGGAGAAGCTACTGCCTCAAAACCTTCAAGGATTTCCGCCACGCGTTCTTCCGCCCGTCTGCCGATGGCCTCCGCCTCTGCCGTCGTTTTCTTTTTGAACTGCTCGTCGCGGATGCCCTCCAGGTTGATCAGGACGTTTTGCCAGGCACCCCATATTCCCGTCTCCAGCATTCTGGCCCCGACCTGGAGATCGGACCTGGACGCGGGGTTGCCGTCCCGGGCCACGATGCGCAGGGCATCCCAAGCCTGGTCCGCCAGGCGCATGGTGTTCAGCGGGACCTCGACGGCGATTTTCAGCTCCTCCTGCATCCTGGCCGCACGTTCCTCTTTTTGCTCCGGCGTGTCCCTGGGCATTTTCAAGGCCTCCGCATAGCCGGTGTAGGCCGTCGCATCCTTGTCGATCATGGGTATCAGGTCCGCGAAGACCCGGTGGAGAACGGGAATGGCCTTTCGCATGGAAGCATCGACGTGTTCGAATTTTCTCACGCCGTAGGTCAGTTTCGCCACCATGGCCCCGAGCGCAGCGCCCATGGCGGAAGCCGCCGCCGCGACCGAACCGCCTCCCGGCACGACCGTCCGGGCGCCGACCTCCTCGATGAACGCCCGAGCAGTCAACCCGGCCAGTGGCTCCACGCGAGGTTCTGCCACGATGTATTCGACGATTTTTTCCTCGGGCTTAAAGGGGCGACCGAATTCAATCCCAGGCGCTCGACCGCCAGCCGGATTTTCTGGTCTTCCTGGTAGACGAAGAGGTTTTCCTTTTCAATATAGTAGTCCGCCGCCATCAGGATCGCCTCCCGGGGCACCACGCCGACGATTTCCGAACCGGCCACGCCGATGTTCAGGCTAGCCGCAGCCTTCTTGGTTTCCTCGAAGACCACGTGAAGCGGGGTATTCTTGAAGTCGTTCAGGTTGAACGACGCCTGGGCCATGTTGTATTCCTCGACGAACCAGCCGATTCCCTTCAGGTCGGGCAGAAGGCCGGGTTGGTCTTCGCCGCGCCCTGCTTCGCGCAAATCAAGGGCAATCCGATGGGCCTGGTTGGACGTGCCCAGGATGTTGACATTGTACGCGACGAGAAACATGCGCGCGCCGACGGCGGTCGCCCCCCAGGGAGGCACGAATTCGATGGACCGAAATCGGGCTTCCAGTCCGGGTCCTTCGGCTTTTTCTCCAGCCCCTCGTATTCTCCCTGGCGGACATCCGGCAGCTTCCGGCGATAGTCCTGTCGAGCGGCTTGCTCGTAAAGGTAGACCGGGACATCCAGCTCATTGGCGAGCCGTTGTCCGCATTCCTCCGCGATTTTGACGCACGCCTCCATGGTTGTTCCCGCCACGGGGACGAACGGACAGACATCCATGGCGCCGAAGCGGGGGTGCTCTCCTTTGTGGGAGCGCATGTCGATTCTCCTTTTCGCCTCCCGCGCGGCCGAAAGCGCGCCCTCCACCACCGACGCCGGATCGCCCACGAAGGTATACACAGTGCGGTTGGTGGATTTTCCCGGGTCCACGTCGATGAGCTTGCAGCCGGGCGTACCGGCAATCGCCTCGGCGATGGCCTCTATGGTGTCCTGATTGCGCCCTTCCGAAAAATTGGGGACGCATTCTACAATTTTTTTCATAACCTTCACCGGGAGCAAGTCACGCATTCCCCGCGTTTGAAGACCTCCGCCACGGGATTGACGCCTGCATGGTATGCGATCATGGCGGGAGACTGGCCGTCGAGTATGAGAAAATCGGCCTGCTTACCGACCTCCAGGCTTCCGACCCTTTCGGCCTCGCCGATGGCGTAGGCGGCGTTCAAGGTGGCGGCCGTCAAGGCCTCCGCCGGGGTCATGTCCATCTGCATCACCGCCAGGCCCATGACGAAAGGCATGGACTCGGTATAGCTGGAGCCGGGATTGCAGTCGGTGGCCAGGGCTGCGGGAACACCTGCGTCGATGATTGTTCTGGCCTGCGCGTATGGCGTTTTGAGACTGTAGGCCGTTGCGGGCAGCAGGACCGCCACCGTGCCCGCCGCGCCCATTTTCTTCACCCCTGCCATGTCGGCCGCGAGCAAATGGTCCGCCGAGACGGCTCTCAAATCGGCTGCCAAAGAAGCGCCCCCCAGATCGTGGACTTCGTCGGCGTGTATTTTCGCTCGCAGGCCCAGCTTTGCGGCCGCCTCCAGAACGCGCCTTGCCTGTTGGATGTCGAATACGCCCTTTTCGCAGAACACGTCGCAGAAACGAGCGATGCCCTGCGCTTTGACCGCCGGCAGCATTTCATCCACGAGCATGGAAACATACCCATCGGCATCGCCCGCGAACTCCTCCGGGACCGCGTGCGCTCCCAGAAACGTCGGCACGACATCCAGCGGCGTCGCTCTATCGACGCTTTCGATGGCAAGGAGCATTTTCAGCTCGTTTTCCACGTCCAGTCCGTACCCGCTTTTGATTTCCAGAGTGGTGGTGCCCATCCCCAACGCCGAAATCGCGCGGGCGAGGGTCTTTTGGAAAAGTTCTTCCGCAGAAGCCTCTCTCACGGCCCTGACAGACGCGAGAATGCCGCCGCCGCGTTTCAGGATTTCCAGATACGGGGTCCCGGCGATGCGCATTTCGAACTCTGCCTCCCGCCGATGCGCAAAGCACATGTGCGTGTGGGGATCGACGAAACCGGGGACCAGGCAGCGGCCCTTGCAGTCGATCAACTGGTATATGCGTCCGCGAACAAGATCGGCGGAGATCTCCTTTTCCGGCCCGATTCTTTCGATGATTCCGTTTTTCACAAAGATCGCTCCGGGATCGAATACGGCCAGCCTGCCCTGCTTCGCTCCGCCTGCCGGAGCGCCACCATCGACCGGCGTATGGATGCGCGCATTGATAAACAATTTTGTCGTCATGGGTTCGTCCCTCGTTCTTTTCGCCCGTGTCCGTCGTTCGTCGAAAAAACTGGTTCATCGCGGATTTGTGGGGAGCGGTAAAGGTAACCAGAGCTTCCAGCTCTGGCCCCATATCTCGAGTATGCCGCTGCTTGGAAGCCAAGTCACGCCAGACCAGGATGGTCTGGTTACCATCGACACGCCTTTTCCCACAAATCCGCGATGAGCCAAAAATCTTTCCCCGGCCTCGCCACATTTCTTGCTCTGCGGGTTTGATTTTTGCCCGCAAAAAAAATATTATTTGAATCCGATGGATATAGCAAGGAGCGACATGGAAAATTTCCGCCGGGTCGCCCCTGGACCGGCCATTTGTCCGAAAAGATTCAATCCGGCGGAAATCAGGCAATGATCGACAGGCCTGGTTCTTGTTTCGGCCATACCTCTGCGGAACGCGGACGCGAAGCGTCCTGTTATACGTTCCAACGCGAAGCGTTGGAACGAGGCGATGAGGAGGCTGCCGAAATAGAAGCCAATGCAATGATCGACGAAAACAAAAAGAGCGACAGCGATGGCGAAAAAAACGAACGGCAAGGAAAAAGAATTCGAAAGGCGTTTTCCCGTACCCCTCGGGTTCAGGGTGAGCACAATGGCCGAAGATCTCGGGCTCTGGCTTAAAAACAGCCGGGGAAAAAGAGTCGATGCGATTCGATTCGAGGGGGGGATCGTGCTGGAAATCCACGAGGCCGAGGGCCGTTTCCAGAGAATCGTGAAACGAAAGCAACAGCTTTTCCACCTGATTTTGACCCTGGAGGACAACAGGCTTTTTGTAGGGTTGGGAAACGGGGCCTGGACCGGAGCAAAGACCGATACGGAGGAATCCGGCGGCTTTTTCCTGAAAAAAGCCGCCAAATACGCCATGGACACGGCGTCCGAGCTGGCCGACGCCGCAGCGGACAGTGTGGCGGACGTGCTGACGGAAAAAAAGACGCGGCAGGAGATATTCGATTTCATCGCCCAATACGTGGCCAACAGCTACAAGAACCTGGAGGGAGACGACGGCGACGGTCCCTTCGGCCCGTTGACGGATTTTGCCAAATCCCGCTACGCCGAGCGCCTGGACGGCATGCAGTCGTCCTGGATGACCGGACATCTTGCGGACGGCGAAATGCCCCTGGCGTGGCTGCATACCGCAACAGATGCGCCGGGGTCGGGAACCGGGGAATGGATCTGGCTACTGACCACCCGCAGGAGCGGTCTCGTCTGCTTTTCCTCCGCCGGGTTCGAATCGTTTGAAGAAACCGGCGCGACATCCTTGGAGATGTCGGATTCGTTCGGACGAGACATGGTCAAATCCGGGGAACTGGAGTGGAAAACCCGCATGGGAAACGAGGACCTTTTCCGGGAGATTTCCATCCTGCTTCCTCTCGGGCCGGAAGAAAGGCTTTTCGGGGCCTCCCGCCTGAATTTCGTCCATGCCAAGGACAACCCGGAACGCTTGCGCTATTGCATATCCGTTCTTTCCCATTTAAAAGCCTGCAATCCATCGCCGATCTTCCGCCTGAGCCTGTTGCTCGTCGAACACGCCCTGCGCAGGGGCGACGCTCCCCTGGACAACGACGACGCCACCTTGGCGGCGTTTTCCTCCCTGGCGCTAAGCCTTGCCGAGGATATTTCCGGGGAGGACCTCCGGGAGTGGGCGCGCGACTGGCGGCTTTCTCCCCCGCAGCTGCTCTCCGTAATCGAGCTGATACAGAAGACGTCGGCGGAGTCCGGACGCGTCGCCGAACTGGTCCGGCCCGGCCTGACCGATGTTCGGGAACAGTTTCTTAAAAAGAACAAAAACGATCTTCTTCTGGGGGTCATAGACATCCGGTACGCCGAAAACCTCGTGGCCTGCGGCTATCACAAGGAAGCCAAGGCTGTCCTGGAGTCGCGCCTGGCCAAGCTGCCCGACGAATCCCTGGCGGACCTTCTCCCTGCGGGAGACTCGGACCTGACCAAGGGCGAAGGCGGCCAAGTCGTCAAGACCCGGATACTGGAAGTCCTTCTTCGGGCCAGAAAACCGTCGGAGGGACCCGACCCGGCGCTCCTGCGCCAGCTGGCCATGCGCCAGCCCCTGGTGCCCTCCCGCCTGGAACAACTGGCCAAAGCGGCCGGAGAAACCCTGCGAAAGCGCGCGTCCGCATGTCTGTACATGCTGGAAAGCGGACAGGACCGGGAGCGATGGGCTTTCCATGAAGACAACGATCCGCAAAGCGCCGTCGCCGCCGCCTTGAAAAAGGAAATGCTGGAGGAAAAAATACGCCATCCTGCCAGCAGAAGCGGCGCCACCCTGAACAAAATCCAAGGCATGATCGCGTCCAAGAAAATCCCCGACCACAGCTCCCTGAAATCCTTCGCCAAGAGGGTCACCATGGACGAACACCCCGAACTGTGCTCCGCCATACTCGACGCGGGCGTGATCTTCGGGGTCAAGTTCCCTGAGGCGTTCATTTCCTTCGGGGAATACAACACGGGCGTCCGGGGCTACGAAAGCTCCCCGCCGTTCATCCTGATCGGAAACGAACACCTGGTCCCCGGCAGTCCTCGCGAGATGGTCGTCGATGAACTGAAATTCTTGGTCGGGGCCGAAATCGCCAACCTGAAGTTCGAATACAACCGGATCACGTCGGCCGACATCTGGGAGGGGGCGTTCGAAAAAACCATTTCCGTCATGGAACTGGTTCCGGTGATCGGCGGATATCTGGGAAAGCTCAGCTCCCTGGGAAAATTCGCGCGCCAGGCACAGAGCGTCACCGGCGCCGTGGGAAATGTCCAGCAATATGTTTCCCACGCATGGGGACTGGCCAGCAAGGCCCAGGATCTCTACAAGAAAGGCGACGGGAACCGGGAAAAGAAGGACGACAAGGACAAATCGACGGCGGTGGAGGAGGCCAAGATCATTGGGGCTTTCCGGGAAATGCGCCTGACCACCGACCGGGCGGGCCTTGTGCTTTGCGGAGACGTAAAGGCGGCGGTCCGGGCCATCTTCAAGTCCAGCCCCAGGTTCCGGGACCTTCTTGCGACAGCGGAAAAAAACGGCCTGGATTCCTTTTTGAGCGAAAAGGACGAAAACGGGGAGTTGAAATACCAGAACTTGGCGATACGGCTGGCGGCGCTTTTTTCGTTCTACCTGTCCGAAGACTATGCGCAGCTGCGTTCGGCCGCCTATTCCCAGCGGATGACCCGCCGTTTGTAGTCGATGGTGTAGCGGTAGTTTTTCAAAAAATTCATTCCCAGCAGGCCATTGTACCCGGCGCCGCTGGCGCCTTCGTAGTCGATGACAATCCCCTGCACCTGATTGCGGGTGTGGGGGCCTACCTTGATGTAGTCGAACCGGACCAGCTTGGCGTCGATCACTGCGCCGCCCACCACCTGGACCTTGGCCTCCCGGTATTCCCGAATCCGAAGGGGCTCGGCCACCGACTGGTGCAGCGTGACCGCCTCCGCGCCCGTGTCCAGGATCAGTTCCGTCGCTATCCGATTTCTTCCGACCCCGAGGACTACCGGAACGAAAACCGAGTTGCCACGAATCCTCACGCCAGTTTCCTTCTCGCCGGTGCTTTTTCCGGCTACGCCCCCGCCTTGGGAACCATACGATTCGCGGTACTTCTCCATTGCTTCGTCTACGATTTGCCGGTACTGATCCTCCTGCCTTCGAACCCGCTCCATCATCTGCTCCTCCTGCGCCCTCTGCATTGCCCGTCGCTCTTCCTGAACGCGCATTCGCTCCTCGTAGGCTTGCCTTTGCGCCGGCGTCATGTAGTCGGTCTTCTCCTTGTAGGTGTCGGCCTGGCCACCGTATTGTTCCGGGATTTTTCCGGGGTCGTCGACGAAATGGGTGACGCCGTTCTCATCGACATACTTGTAGAAGGCCGCGCGCACCGCCCCGTCGTCGCCCCCAAGGTCTGCCGGAAAATGCAGGCAAGGCGGGGCCGGAAGGACGGCCAGAAGCATGGTCAGAAAAACAGTTGTGGAAAAGCTTCGTTTATTCATTGTCCGGTCTCCATTGCTCCGTGTTCATTCGATTCCTGCCAATCAAGTTCGCGAAGCGAAAAGCGGCGAAATACCGCGCCCAAAAGAGGCTATTAGAGCATAATCGGGAAGTTTTTGCAAACCGGAGGATGGAAAAAAGGGCGAAGCCCGAAACGGGCTTCGCCCTTTGAATGCGTCGGGAGCGGGTCGGAGGCGATACGGTGCAAAGGGTCGCGTCCGGCCGTGTCTGGTTCGATCTACGCCCTCGCCTCTGCGAGTTCGCTCTTGGAAAACCCCTTGGGAACTCCTTCGTACGGCGTGCGCTTCTTGTACTCCACCGTCTTGGGATCGCGCATGGTCTTCAAGATGTCGATGCTGGACTTCAGGCCCTTGTTGATCCGGCACATTTCAATGGCCATCCCCACCACCTGGGCCACGGCCTGCACGAAATTGACGTCGTTCAGGGTGAACTCCCACTTTTCGGCCGTGTAGACGCGCATGGAACCCAGAAGGTTGTTGCCGATGACGATGGGCACTGCCAGAATGGATGCGACGCCCTCCTTCTTGGCGGCCTCCGGATACTGCATCCTGGGATCGTCGCTCGTGTCGTAGATGGCGATGGGCTCCCGGTCCTGCAACGATTCGGCCAGCGACTTCAACGCGCTCACCGGCCCCTTGTTCAGGTATTCCTTGCTCAATCCGAAACTGCCCGCCAGTTCGAGTTCCTCTTTTCCCGGGCTGAACAGAAACAACGCGCAGCCCTTGACGTTCAGGGCGTGTTTCACGCCCTCCACGGTGACCAGAACGATTTCCTCCGGTTCGCGGATGGTGGAAATCGACTTGGTGATTCTGACGAGGGTGTCGTAGTTCACGTTCACTCTTTCCATGGCTTTCTCCTTTCGTTCGGGTTGTTTTTTGCCAGGCGACCGGCCTGGACAACGCGACGGCCAAGCCCCGGTCCGCAAGAACAGGGACTCGCCAGGCATGGGGCGTTCGCAATCACGAAACTGCTGCGACGTTTCTTCGATTTTATTCGGCGCCCGCGACTCGCTTCAGCGGCGTCTATTATGTGTTCGGAACTCGCTTGTTTTAGATATTGTCATATCCGAAACTCGATTGCAAGGACAAAATAGCTCGTTTATCGGATATCGGTTCCGATGTATTTCATAGCTCTTCCAATTGCTTCCTGTCGCCTTCATTTCAAAATTGACAATGAACCGGATTCAGTATATGAAATCTGTGACTCGTGCATGCACGTTTCGAAAAATGTCGAGAGACGGAAAACGCTCCTCGCTATCCTTGGACAATCTATCGATCTATGATTTTCCGAATCTTTCGATCAGACCGAATGAGCATGACGGAAAAAACAAAAATTTTGCGTTTGGTTCAAACGAATTCCATTGCGATTTTGGAGGATATACATCATGAGTGTTGCCTACTATATCGTACTCGACAACGACGATCCGGGTTTCGATACATTCGTAAACGGCAAGTTCGTGGCCGCCAACCTGGAAAAACTGGACGAGATCTGCGTCGAACTCGAAATCCGCAAGATCGACGAATTTCTGCAAATGTCGGAGGACGACATCTCCGACCTTCTGGGTGACGATCTCGAATTTTCGGATATCCCGCAGGAGATCTGGTTCGATCCCAAGGAAGGCATCGCCTGGGTCGAAGCGCTCGCCTCGCATATCGAGGGCAATCCCGGCGACGTGGACGATCCCGAGGGCGTGCTGGAAGACCTCGCCGAATATGGCGGCATATTCGCCAAGGCTGATAAAATCGGTGCCAAATGGCGTCTGAACCTGGATATCTGATCTGCCTCAACGACCGGAACACTTTCATCGAGCACGACGACGGACGGAACGACGCCGGATGGAACAAGGCGCGGCTTTGCCGGAAGAAACTGGCGGGACTGCTTCCTTCGGCGGTCGTCGACGGGGAGACTTTGAAACTTGTCCAGATCCGGCGACTGCACGAGGCCGTGGACTATACGGCCAGCGCCACCGGTTCGGCGGCGCTTTTTCGCTCGCTTGCACAACCGAATACGGACTTGGCCTTTGTCCGGGCGAGGCAGGAATCGCTGCGAGAGATCGACTCCGACGACAGGCTGCGCACGGCATTGGAGGATTGCGCGCACCGGTTTGCGCAAGCGGAACCGGCGCTCTACAAGTTTTTCAACAAACGCATCTACGCATTGTTTCCCTACCTGGATGTGAAAAACG
Source organism: Desulfobacterales bacterium (assembly GCA_963674505.2). Taxonomy (GTDB): domain Bacteria; phylum Desulfobacterota; class Desulfobacteria; order Desulfobacterales; family SKZT01. Next base: position 1,411,230 of record CAXXIG010000007.1, on the reverse strand, counting down.
CCAGAAAGGCGATTTGCGATCTGGTCAAGACCGCCCGCGCTCTGCCGCCTCCCGGTTCCTCCTACCTGCGCGACTTGACGTCCGCTTTTTTCTCCTTCCAGGGAACGTCGCTGGAACGAATGATAAGCGGGGCGATTTACAAGACTTTCGACGGCCTGAAATCGGATAGGGAAGTAGGATTGCTGACGCCCCGGCAGAAGCTCGTCCCTCGTCGCTTCACACATTGGTTTCTGGCGGGCCCTGCCGTGGCTGCAGCGCCTTTCCTGTGCGACAAGATCGGTCCGGGACTGGCGATCTCGCCCTCCCTGACGCATCTCGGGCTGGCGTGGACAGGACTTAGCGCGTTGTACGGCCTTTTTTTCAAGCCGGTGAGAGACACCGAGAATTTCGTGGAGCCATTGCGAAAGAAATGTGTCGGGGAAAACGGGCTGGGTCGCGTAGTGGATGGGTTTGCCGCAATCGACGAGCTTTTGTCCTTCCACAGGTTTTCCAAGGAATTCGCAGGCGCCACCGTGCTGCCGGAAGTAGCCGACGAGGACCGCCATTTCTTCGAGGCCGCAGGGCTTGCAAGCCCCGTGCTGGGCAAGGACGATCCAGATTTCATTCCCAACGACATCCACATGAACGGCACAAGACTCACCTTTGTCAGCGGTCCCAACAGCGGCGGCAAAACCACCATTTGCAAAAGCATAGCGCAGAACCAATTGCTTGCGCAGGCGGGGTCCTATGTCGCGGCGAAAACCGCGTCCGTGGGGCTCGCCGACAAGATCGCCTACCAGGCCCCGAAGTTCGACGGACTACAAGACGACGAGGGCCGGTTCGGCACCGAGCTGGCCAGGACACGGGACATCTTCTTTTCCACGTCTCCCAAAAGCCTCGTCATTCTCGACGAACTGGCCGAGGGCACCACGGTCGAGGAAAGACTGGCCACATCCTTCGGGATCATGGACGATTTCCACTCCATCGGCAACAACACAGTCCTCGTCACCCACAACCATTCCCTGGTGGACCGTTTCATGGAGGAAAACAAAGGGCAGGCCCTCATGGCCGAATTCCAGGGGGACGCGCCGACCTACCGAATCGTTTCCGGAATCTCTCGCGTGTCCCACGCCGAGAAAATCGCCGAAAAAATCGGCTTTTCCGACCGGGACAGGCTTCGATACCTGCAAAAGAAAGGCTACCTGCAACAGGGACAAAAGAAATAGCGACATGGAATTCAAGATTTCCGAAAAACGATTGGGCCGGCAAAAACGAGAAAGCATGCTGGCGGCAGTTTTCCTTGTGCTGGTCATGGTCGCGGGCGGCGCCGGGATTGTCGGCCCGGCCCTTGGAATCAAAAGGATCGCGGCGGGGGTCGCCTACGTACTTCTCATCGGCCTGATCCTGATATGGGTTCGAAAAGATTTCCTCGAAACACGGCGCAACATGCAAAACCATCGCCTGATTCTCGAAAACGGAAAAATCGTCTTCGAAAACGGCGCGATTCGCCAGGAACTCGACTTGCAAAGAGTCCATTCCGTCCGATTCCGTCGCAAAGGCGGCCAAGTTCGCTCCATCCTCGTAGATATCGAAAAGGGCCGGGGATTTAAAATCGAAGGGTACGAAGGGATGGAAGAAATCGCCCGAATCGTGCTGGAGAAGGTGGATTCATCCATTATCACGCCATAGCTCTTTCGGCATCTCGTTCCCGCGCTCCACTCCAGCGTGGGAACGCATATCTGGACGCTCCTGCGTCCCGTCGGCTTTTGAGCGCACTCCTCAATGTCTCCCATTCTTCTGCAAGAAAGCGTCTCCGAAATAAGCTTCGCAAGGCATGGTCCCCCCGATACGGGACGCGGGAGCGTCCTTGCGGCGTTCCCACGCTGGAGCATGTGAACGAGCAGCCCCCCCCAACGAATCAACGAAATTAACAATACTGGGGTTGATCGAAACGGCGTTTTTGCGTAAAGAAGGCACAAGAAAGGGAACGCGATTATCGCAGCGCGTAAGAAACGTTCGTCTGCGATTTTTTTCGAACAAACTGGAAGAATTATGAATTATCGAGCCATTTCAAACGTATTTGGAAAATTGTTGATCGTAACCGGCATTTCCATGGTGTTTCCGTTGATCTGTTCCATGGCGTATGGCGAGGACGATCTGTTTGCGATCGCCGCGACCGGCGTCGGGACGGTATTGCTGGGGCTGCCCTTGTGGCGCGTTTTTCGCCACGATCACGACCTGAACATCAAAGACGGCTTTTTCATCGCGTTTTTCGGGTGGGTGCTGATTTCGGCGGTGTCCGCAGCGCCGTTCATGATACACGGCTCGATACCGTCCTTCACGGACGGTTTCTTCGAGATGATGTCCGGCTACACCACCAGCGGGGCGACCATTTTGACCGACATCGAGATCGTCCCGCACGGCCTATTGTTCTGGCGCAGCCAGACCCACCTGCTCGGCGGAATGGGCTTCTTGACCCTGACCGTGATCTTTCTTCCCCACGGCATGGGCGGGCTGCGCATTTTCCGCGCGGAATCGAGCCCCGGCCAGGTCATCACCCGGGAAAAGTTCATCCCCCGCAACCGCGACACCATGGTGTGGCTCTGGGGCATCTATGTCGGCCTGAACCTTCTGGAGACCATTCTGCTCTGCCTGGGGGGCATGTCGGTGTTCGATTCCCTGTGCCATTCGTTCGGCACCGTGTCCACTTCCGGCTACTCTCCCTACAACGCCAGCATCGGACACTACGACAACGCCTACTTCGACTGGGTAATCATCGTGTTCATGTTCCTGGGAGGCACGACGTTCATGCTTTTCTACCACATGATGCACGGCAACTGGCGCGCGATACGAATCAACACGGAATTCCGATGGTACGTGGGATTCATGGTCTTCTTCTGCGGCGCGGTTTCGTGGTTCTTATGGAAGGACAGCACCTACGGCAGCCTGTTGGATTGCGTGCGTTTCGCCACGTTCCAGGTGACGTCCATCCTCACCACCACGGGATTCACCACGGCCGACTACGAACAATGGCCCCAGGCGGCCCAGATGTTCCTCTACGCGGTGTGCTTCATCGGCGCCTGCGCGGGCTCCACCACCAGCGGCATCAAGGTGGTCCACTATATCCTGATCTGGAAATTCGGGGTGGCTGCCATCAAGAGGATATTCTTCCAGCCCATGTCGGTGGTGTCGGTCCAGTTGAACCAGCGTCCGGTGGATTCGCAAATCATCGACCTGGCGGTCTGCTATTTCATAGTGAACATCTTCCTGGTGCTGGGAGGGGGCTGCCTGATGACCCTGATCGACAAAATGGACTATGTCACGGCCATGAGTTCGGTGATCGCCACGCTGATGAACATCGGACCGGGCTTCGGGGACATCGGTCCCACCGAGAACTACGCCCACATCTCGGCGGCCGGGAAATGGTTTTTGTCCTGGAACATGCTGGTCGGCAGGCTGGAAATGTTCTCCGCCCTGGTCATATTCTATCCTTCCTTCTGGAAAAAGTGATTTTGGAAAAGGCTATGCCAGAAACAACTGCTGGACATCCTTCAGGTGCTGCGACACGCAGACCACGATCACGCGTTCGTCTTGCCGGATATGGGAATCGCCCACCGCGATGCGCCATACTCCGTCGCGGTTGATCGCGCCGATCATCAGCTTGCCGTAGTATGAAGGATCCAGCTTGGACAAGGGCTTTCTGGTGATCGGCGAGCCGGGGGCCGCCACGATCTCCACCACCTCCGCGTCGAACCCGTGCAGGTGCGCCACGGACAAAAGCTCGCCGCGCCGGATGAACTTCAGGATTTCGTTTCCCGCCAGTATCTTCTTGTTCAACGCGATGTCCGACCCCATGGTGGCCGCCAGCACCAGGTAGTCCTCCTTGTTGACCAGGGCGATGCATTTTCTCTGCATGCCCTTGGACTTGTCGTCCTGGGAGGTCATCAGGTGCTTGGCCAGCAGGCAGCTCATGATGTTGGTCTCGTTTTCGCCGGTGGCGGTGATGAACGTGTCCATGTCCAGCAGCCCGGCGGAAACCAGGATGTCCGACTCGGAACCGTCGCCGTGCAGCACCTCGGTGTTGGGGAGCGCGAAGGACAGCTCCTTGGCGGAGTCTTCGTTTTTTTCCACCAGCCGAACCTCCACCGATTTTCCCAGGAGCTGTGCCAGACGGCGCCCCACCAGTCCTCCGCCCAGAATCATCACCCGGTGGCGCATCTGCTGCGCGACCCCGGTGATTTCCATCAGGCGCGTAAGGTTTTGCGCCGCGACCATGAAAAAGGCCTGGTCCTGGGGCAGCAGTTCGTCCCTGCCGCTGGGAATCACCGTCTTGATCCCGCGCGCCACAGCCACCACCCGGAACGGAAATTCGTTGTACTGCCTGGAGATGTCGATCAGGTTCCGGTGGGCCAGGGGCGACTCGTCCGGGATGCGGGTGGCCATCACCTGAATCTGGCCCTCGGCCACCTCCACGATGTCGTTTCCGGCCCTCAGCTTGATCAGGCGGAAAATTTCCTGCGCGGCCAGTTCCTCCGGGTGGATAATCAGGTCGATCTTGAGATCGTCGGCCTTTAGAATCGAATCCTCGCCCCCGAAGTCCGTGGAACGGACCCGCGCTATTTTTCTGGGAATGCCGAAACGGTCGGCGATCAGACAGGTCATCATGTTGACTGCGTCGTTGTCGGTCACCGCGATCAGATAGTCCATCTTGCCGGCGCCGACTTCCCGCCAGCATTCGATGTTCATTGCGTTTCCCTGGATCAGACGGGCGTCCAGAACGCCGTCGGCCTGCCGTATCAGGTCTGCGTCCGGCTCGATGGCCGTGATGGCGTAGCCTTCGTGCACCAGGCGCTTGGCCAGGTAGTACCCCACTCCTCCGAGCCCCAGAATCAGTATGTTGGTCGATTTCGCCGGTTTGTTGTTAAACATGGGCTGCACTCTTTTAATGGTTCGCAGGTTGTTGTTTTCGACCCGACTCGATCATCGGTTCGCCGCCGGGACGATTTTCGTCCCCAATACCCAATCCGGGTTTGGTTGTCAACCGGGGAGACTGGGGCCATTCTAAAAATTTCGAGCAGAGCGGTCGGTATCGACGGCAGGACGCCGAACTCGGATGTACCGGTAGCGCCGTCTTCGGTCCTCAATGGATGAACACCAACCGAACAGGTCGAAAGTTTCGGCATATAACACTCGATGATCAAGTTTTTTTCTCTATTCCCTCGAAAGCTTCGAATCCATGCGCTTCTGCGGATCTCCTGGATTCCGGGTCTCCGCTGCGCTGCGCCCGGAATGACGGTCGCCTCGGTCCTGTCGGAGGAAAAAACTTGATCATCGAGTAACAAGAACAAAACACAGCAAGGCTTGCAAAGCCATCTAAACCGATTCGATCCCGAGTTCTTCCATGAATGCCTCCCGCTCCTCCCTGGACATGCGCAGCAACGCTTCGTCTTTATCATTGTAGAAATAATCGATTCCGATTTGAAGAAAACGAATGTTGATTCGCAGGTCCAATTTTTCCCCCGACATTTTCTCAAAGGCCGCAACGACAGCCTCCATGCGCTTCAACTCTATATCTTCGCATTTTTTGAGCAACTCGAACACAGCCAGCCCAAGGCACTGGTTGTATTCGGATAAAAAACCGAATTGTTCGACGTTTTCAAGGGTACTGACAAGAAACTCTGCAAAACGGTCGAAGTTGGCGTACATAAAAAGCGCCATCGTATTTTCATGGAGAGATCGTGTCAAAAGATCGACTTTCCCTGTCTTTTTTACAGTTTCAAATCCCCTTTTCTGCCAGACTTTCGCCTCTTCGATACGGTTTAAGCCCAAAAGCGCACTTGCCATGTTGAACTTTTCCCAAATTCTGTCAGGTTCTAATTGCAAAGAGTGCAGATAGTCTTCGATGGCATTTTCATATTTTCCTTGGACTCGTAGGATTTCTCCTCGAATTTCAAATAATTCAGGGCATCGCTCCCCATAAGCAAAGGCCCTATCCAGATAATGACGGGCCTTATCAAATATACCAGCTTCATAATATAAAAACCCGAGGACTTTATTGGAGTCCGTATTGGTAGGTTCTAGTTCGAGGGACTTTGCACATGAAGCTTGAGCTTCATCGATTTTGCCCAAGTTTCTCAACGCCAATGCTTTAAGAAACCACCCCCTTGCGTCATCTGGCTTCAACATTGTGAGTTTTTCAAAATAAAAGAGCGCCTCTTCATGCCGACCACTATCCCCTAGCAAAGCCCCAAGCGTAGCCATTATGACCGTATTTTCCGGATCTACCTCAAGAGCTTTTGTACATAATATTTGAGCGTCTTTAATTTTTCCCAATTCTATCTGTGCAAACGCCATGAGCCTCCAACCCTTTGAATAATGGGGCTTCACCTGCGTGAGCTTTTCAAAGTGCGCAATCGCATCTTCATATAGCCCCCTGTCGATAAAAATTATTCCGAGGTTTTCCAGGGCCTCCGCATTCTCCGGGGCCAGCTCAAGGACTCTGGCATAGGAGACTTGCGCTTCGTCGGTTCTGTCCAGTTTCTTTTGTGCCAAGGCTTTGAGCAGCCACCCTTTTGCATAGTCTGGTATCACATGCGTAAGCTTATCAAAATGTGCGAAAGCATCTTCGTGGTGGCCCTTATTGCCGAGCATTACGCCGAGATCTTCAAGGGCAGCCGCATTATCGGGATCCAGTTCGAGTGCCCTCCCATAGGAAGCTTGAGCTTCATCGTTTCTGCCTAGGTTGTTCAGCGCAACCCCCTTAAGCCTCCAACCCTCTGAATAGCCGGGCTTAACCTGCGTCAGCCTATCCAAGTGCTCAAGCGCATCTTCGTGGAGGTCTCTGTTGCAATGCATTATTCCAAGATTTACCAAAGCCTCCATATTCCCAGGCTCCAGTTTGAGAACTTTTGCATATGAGGCTTGCGCCTCCTCTTTTCTGTCCAGGTTTTTCTGTGCCGAGGCTTTGAGCAGCCATCCCTCTACGTAGTCTGGCTTCACATGCGTGAGCTTGTCAAAGTGCGCGAGCGCATCTTCGTGCTGGCCCGTGTTGCCAAGCATTATTCCGAGATTTTCAAGGGCAGCCGCATTATCGGGCTCTAATTCGAGGACTCTCGAATATGAGGCTTGCGCTTCTTCGTTTCTCCCCAAGTCGCTCAGCGCCAGCCCCCTAAATAACCACCCCTCCAAGTAATCGGGTTCCAAAAGAGTAACTTTCTCAAAAAACGGGAGCGCATCGTGGAGGACACCCTCTTTCAAATGCAACGCGCCCATCATTTTCATTACTTCAGCGTCTTCTGGTTTCAAATCCATGGCTTTCTCTAATGATTTTTTTGCCATGTCCAGCTTCTCAAGATTCATTTGCGCCACTCCTTGCAACCTCCATCCATCGCTGAGATTGGGCTGCAATTCAACCAGTCTGTTGAACAAATGCAACGCCTCCTTAGCGTTTCCGAGTTTCCCAAGCGCAATTCCCAAGTTCTTTACAGACTCAGGATCGTCCGGTGCCTTTTCGTAAGCACGACGGATTATCTCCATGGCCTTTTCATCAGGTGTCTCTTCTTTCGAATAGACCCCGGAAAAGACAAGAAGCGCGCCCGGATCGTCCGGATTCTGGTATAAAGCAAGCTCTGCTCGCTCTTTCGCAGTTTCTACATTTCCCAGTTCTAGATGGGCCTGAGCTTCCGAAACAAGAAGCGAGCATTCATTGGATCGATTGAAATACGGCGCAAATAAAGCTATTTCGCGATATGCTTTTTCTTTCCTTAACTGATCGAAGAATTTGGAAGGCTCGTTGATCTCAAATAATCTTTCGCCATAATGGGGCGAAATTTGATCGGGTTCCGTTGTCAGCCGTTCTTTTATGGCATGCTCGTACAGCAACGATTCATGAAGGAATTTTGTATTTCCATCGACTTCGTCCTGTCGGGACAGCAACGAAAATCCCAAGCGCCTGAAAGTCAACTCCTTGGCTGTGTAAAAATTGGACAGAAAATCCACGAACAGACGCACAGGAGCGCCTTCCTGCTCAAGGTCCGCCTCATAGATGATTCGGAAAAGAGTTTCTGCCATTTCGTAATATGACAAACGACCTTTGGGAATACGGGAAACAAAGCGTCTATCGAGAAGTTCCTTGAGCTGTTTCGAAACGGTATTGTGCGAAGCCAGGCAATATTTTGCGATGTCTTTTACAATCCTGGGTTCTCTTTCCATGCTCAAATACTGCACGATTTTTTGCTGTTGCGCGGTCAGGCTGCGCATCTGTTCCTGGTAGTATGCGCGAAGGGGATTCAGGCCTTCGATGAATTGCTCGCTCAATCTCGTGACGGATTCAGCCGTAAGGAAATCGAAAAACGTAACCAGCAACCGGTGGTTTCCGCCCGTGAATCTGAAAATCGCCCTGATTCGCCCCTTTCCCTCGGGGGTTTTGAGGAATCGCATCAAATCTTTCTTACCATAGGCCTCTGCCATGGCCGACAAAAAGTCACCAGCTTTTTCCAGCGAAAGACTCTGCAAATGCGATATGCTGAAAAATCCGAAAAAGGGGGCCTTGTGTTTCTGGACGCCCCCAATGAGAGATTGCGCCGTGGCGAATATCATGATCATAGGATGCTGCTGGACAAAATCTCTCAAACGTTTCTGGCCTTGGAGACCAAACCCCTGCTTATCGTCGAAAAGAACGCCCAAATTCTCCGCGAGAATCAGGATAATTCTTTCTCCCGCCTCCTTGAGCAAAAGATCTACCGCATGCTCTTCCATCTGGTCAGGGCTCAGTTCGTACAAATGGGCGATCCCCTTTGACAAGCTTTCCATTTCGGGGTGCCACCGCTCCACCGCCTTTAGCACCCGGACAATAAAATCCAGAAAACTGGCAATTCCCAATTCGTCTTCGATCAAATAAGCGACAAGAAGTTTCTTCCTGATCGATTCGTTTTTCCATATCCGGTCGTGAAGCACTTTGATTACATGGGTCTTGCCGCTTCCTCTCGGCCCTATGATCAGCTGCTGGTGCCTGTTGTGGCCTTCCGCGCCGTCGATGGCCAGTTCTTCCAGCCTATCGACCAGCTTCTTGCGGCCTACCAGTGTCCTTTCCAGGAGTTCCGGATCGCTCCAGCCGGGAGCGAACGAATGCAGTTTTCGAGTACCAGTGGATTTTTTCATCTCGGCCTATCCTCTGTTGATATGCCACCATCTTCGCATCAGCTTGTATTTGAATCCGTATCTGCGGCTGCCTGTGGACGTATCGCGAACGATGTAATGGTCCTGCCAAAGCAGGTCCAATACGTCCCTGGCCTCGCGGTCCGAACCCAATTCCATTTGAGATTTCACATAATCGACAATCGTTTTTTCGGAAATCGGATCGTTGTTGCGGCTAAGTTCATCCAGAATATGGTAGGCGATTTCATCCTTGCACAGTCTTGTATAGTAATCCTGAATGCGATCATCCGCGTCGCGAAACCACTCGACATCCGAAGCGTTGACCATTTCATCCAGCACTTTGTCTATGTCCTTTGGTCGGACGCTCTTCACGCCTTCAATCTGGAACTGTTCGCAAACATATTGGACATAAAGAGGAAGCCCATCCGTCAATTCGGCCATGCGAAGGTCAAACTCTGTTTCCGGAATTCTTTGAATGCCTTCCTCCTCCAAATATTTTCGGCACATCATCTCCACTTCGTCTCGGGTCATTCCCGAAACGGAGATCTTTTCCATGTCGTTGGTCGGCTTGCCCTTGTACCCGCTGACTTTTCTCAGCTCGTCAAGCACCAGGTGCAGACCGATGGAACCGGAAAATATGAACCGCACACGACCGGCGTCCCCACCCCAAGCCTGCCTTATTTCCCGCCATGCATCCAGAAATTCCGCAGCCAGCGCAGCTCCTTTGTCATTGGCGGTGATTATGTTGTTGATCATGTGGGGGTATTCATCGAGCATGATCAAAAGCCGAACGTCCGTATGTTCGGCGATGTCTTCGATCAAATTCTTGAGAAGACTTTTCCAGCCGGACCGTATTTCCGGCAATGACCAGTTACCCCACTTGCCCTGCGCAATGGAATTATATGCCTCTTTAAGTCTGCCAGCCCATACTTTTTCTGGAGATCTGATTTGCAAACGGTCCGCTTCCCGGTAGATGTATTGTGCGCATTCGACAGGGTGCTGCACCGATTCCACCAGGACAAGAATCGGCAACCATCCGTCTTTGGGTTTTTCCCACATTTTTCTCAGAATACTCGTTTTACCGACGCGCCTTTCCGACGTGAACACAATGCTGCGTCGCTCCAGCGTATTCCATATTTCCATGATTTTGTCAGTTCGCCCGATAAAGGCGTCGCCTTCTATCAGACCACCCGCATTGGCCTTCATAACCATCCTCCCTGTTTTTTCTCGGCAAAAAATATGCGACGATTCCAACGTACGTCAAAACCAACGTACGTCAATTTCACCGTATAATAACGAAATGCGGACTTGACGTCAACGATGCTTCCATATTTCCCAATGTCTCCAGCACTATTTTGAAGGACGAGGCTTGGGTTTCCGTATTCTTTTCTTGTCGGAAGTATGCTTGATTCCCTTGATGTTCCGACTGTCTTTTTTTGCAAGGGCTTCCTTCTGTTTCTGTTTGCCCGCCGCCTTTTTCTCCACGAATATTCTTTCCCCGGAAAACGGGTCTGTTTCCGCGTGATACATAATCGATGACCAGGTGGACGGGGTGGGGGTGAAGATTTGGACTTGCTCTGGCAGCAGGCGGAGGGTGCGGGATGCGAAGGTTCGAAGGTCTTTCATGTGGGAAAGAGTGCATCCCGGGTGGGCAGCCATCAGGTAGTAGGTCAGAAAGACCTTGGCGCCAGTCTTTCGTTTCATTCTTTCGAACATGGATAGGAATTCTTCGAGTGTCTTTCGGCCCGGTTTTCCCATGAGGCGCAGCACGTTGTCGGCGACGTGTTCGGGCGCGATTTTCATCTGGCCGGACACGTGGTGTCGCAGGAGGATTTCCAGGTAGGCCTCGCCGTTTTTCGGGTCTTCCACGATCAGGTCGTAGCGGATTCCCGAGCCGACGAACACCCTGCGGATTCCCTCGATCCGGCGCAAGGCATTCAAAAGCTCGATCTGTGGACCGTGGTCGATCCGAAGGCCCTTGCAGACTGCGGGAAAAAGGCACCCTTTGTCCGGGCACGCCCCCTTTTTCTTCTTTCGTTCGCATTCCATGCCGTACATGTTCGCGGTGGGACCGCCCGCGTCGGACACGATTCCTTTGAAATCGGGATGGGACAAAAACGAGCGCGCCTCTCTGAGGATGGACTCCTTGGTCCTGGAAACCACCTGCCTGCCCTGGTGGACCGCGATGGCGCAGAAGCGGCAGTCGCCGAAACACCCCCGGTGGGTGGTCAGGGAAAAGCGAACGGTGTCGAGGGCTTTGACGGCGCCGTGCTTTTCGTCCAGAGGGTGGAGTTTTCTGGAAAAGGGCAGTTCGTATATTTCGTCCAGTTGCCGGGAGGTCGGGGGCAAAGACGGGGGGTTCTGCACCAGAAAGCGCGTATCCTGCAACTGGCAGAGCCTTTTTCCCGTGGCCGGATCGGCGTTTTGGCAGAAGGTCTTGAACATTTCCGCGAATTGTTTCTTGCTTTTGGCGACTGCGGCATGGTCGGCGAGGCGGACGGCCGGATCGGCGAACGCGGCGTCGGGTTCGGGGACATCGCCGGAAACATAGCAGATGCCGCGAATGTGCTCGACGCCTCTTTTTTCCCTCAGTGCCTGCGCCAGCTCCACGACCGCCTGCTCTCCCATGCCGTAGACGATATAATCGGCCTTGGCGTCGAACAGGACGGAGCGTCGGATGGAGTCGGACCAGGCGTCGTAGTGGGAGACCCGGCGCAGGCTGGCTTCCACGCCGCCCAGGACGATGGGCCTGGTGTTCTTGAAATAGCGCCGGATCAGGTTGGCGTACGCGATGACGGCCCGGTCGGGCCTGCGGTCGTTCTTGCCTCCGGGGGTCATGTCGTCGCTCTTGCGCCTTTTGCCCGAAGCCGTGTAGTTGGCGACCATGGAATCCACGTTTCCGGAAGTCACCCCCCAGAAAAGCGCCGGTTCCCCGAGCCTTTGGATGTCCTTGCCGGTGGAAACGTCGGGCTGGGCCACGACCCCGACGCGATAGCCCGCGTCCATCAGCACCCTTCCGATCACGGCGGCACCCGAATAGGGAGAGTCGATGTAGGCGTCGCCCGTCACCAGCACCACATCCAAGCCGTCCCATCCCATATCGCGGACTTCCCCGGGGGTCGCCGGTATGAATTCCGTCACTGTTTTTTGCCTCATAGTTCGGTCCCATTCGGGGTTTGTTTTAACTTCGGCCGGTTTTCATCCAACATTTTCGATCATCGCCTGGATTCCGGGTCTCCGCAAGCTCCGCCCGGAATGACGGTGTTGGTTGGCCGACATTATAACCAAAACCGTCCCGTTCTTTTCGAAAAGTTCAAATTTCAAAGCTACGGCTCATGTAGAAATCTCAAAATAGCAACATACCTGCCGGAACCAACCAAAAATCGGGCTTTTTCTCCGAATACCGGACAAAAGTCGAAGGCGACGCAACTTGACATTCGCCGTCAACCTGATCAGAATTGATTTTTCATTCCGACCAAATTCAAAAGCAAGGAGATGAAAATGACAGACCAACTCTTGGACTGCCTGGAAATAGATCCAAAGGAAAAACCGTCCTACACCGTGATTTGGCTGCACGGCCTGGGCGCCGACGGCCACGATTTCGAACCCATCGTGGACGAATTGCGGCTTCCCGCAGACGTGCCCGTCCGCTACGTGTTTCCCCACGCGCCGACCCGGCCGGTCACCGTGAACGCGGGCATGACCATGCGCGCTTGGTATGATATCGTATACATGGACATCGCCCGTGACCCCGACATCGACGGCGTGCTGGAGTCCGCGCAGTTGCTGAGAAATCTGATCGCAAGGGAACTGGATTCGGGCATGGATTCGAAAAAAATCATACTGGCGGGCTTTTCCCAGGGAAGCGTGATCGCGCTTCACACGGGGCTTCGCTACGAACTTCCGCTGGCAGGAATCATGGCCCTGTCCACCTATCTTCCCACCCTGGACACATTGGAACAGGAACGCGCCGAAGCCAACGCGAACACTCCCATCATGATGGCACACGGCAAATACGATCCGGTCATTCCGGTAACCCTGGGCAGACAGGCGCACAAAAGCCTGGAAGGCATGGGATATTCGGTGGAATGGCACGAATATCCCATGGAGCATCAGGTGTGCATGGAGGAAATCGAGGACATCGGCGCCTGGATGAGCGAAATCATATATTAAAACCTGCGAAGGCGGGGGGGCTGCCTAACGCGACGACTCTTTCTGGGATTCTTTTTCCAGCCTTTCGAGCCGGTCGAGCAGATCCTCCTTGTATTCCGTGACCTTGTCCAGTCCCATCCGGTAGATTTCCTCCGCCTTTTTCAAATCTTTTGACGACCTTTTATCGAACGGGTTCCAATACATGTCTCCCCAGCCGATATAGGGCCAAGCAGATTTCGGAAAATCCTCGACAGCACCTTGAAAAGCCTTTTCACCCTCGTCGGGTCTGCCGAGGAAGAACAAAGATTCCGCAAAGGCTACTCTCATATTCACAAGTATCAGATCGTCCGACTCGGGAAACAGATCGCAGAACTCTTCGCAGTAACGAATTCTTTTCTCGTAAAAGCTCGGATCGTCCAATCCCGCGTTTCCCAGTTCCATTTCCAGATCCTGACACCAGTCGCTGATGAAATCTATTTCCGGAAAAAACCGGTCGGCGTCGTCCACGGATGAGTCCTTTCGCGCCAAACTTGAATTGCATTCCGCAAACAAACAGGCTATAACCTGCCGTGGCGTTTTGGCATAGAACAACTCGAGAACCCGGAAACAGTCACATGGAAAAGCGGGCAAGGAACCTCCATGAAAATCACGGTGCTGAACGGAAGTCCCAAAGGCGACATGAGCGTCACGTTGCAGTCCGTTCATTTCATTCGAAAGACATTTCCCGCCCATGAATTCCAAATCTGCAACATTTCCTCGAAAATTAGGAATATCGAAAACAACGCGGACAGCTTCCTGAAGGTCGTCGAGGGGATCGGTGCGAGCGACGCTGTTTTGTGGGCGTTTCCCCTCTATTTTTTTCTCGTGCCGGCCCAATACAAGAGGTTCGTGGAACTGGTATTCGAGCGGGGCGCCCAGGGGGCCTTTCGAGGCAAATACGCGGCCGCCCTGTCGACCTCATGGAAATTTTTCGATCACTCGGCCCACAATTACATCCACGCGATCTGCGACGACCTGGAGATGAGATACGCGGGTTTTTTCTCCATGGCCATGTACGATCTTCTCGAAACGAGGGAAAGGCAAAGGCTGGGTCTGTTCGCGGAAACCCTATTCGAGGCCTTCGAGACGAAAACGACGCCCGCGAAGGCCTACCTGCCGCTTCCCCGCCGGGATTACCGCTACATGCCGGGCGCGGCCACGGAAAAGATCGACAACCGGGGAAAAAAAGTCCTGCTGCTGGCCGATTCATTGACAGGTCCCCGCAACCTCGCGGCGATGATCGAAAGATTCTCGTCGGCGTTCATCCGAAGACCGGACATTGTCGATCTCGACGCCATCGACATGAAAAGCGGCTGCCAGGGATGCATCCAGTGCGGATACGACAACGAATGCTGCCAGGACGACGGTTTCACGGCGTTTTTCAAGCGAAAGGCCGTCGGCGCGGACATCATCGTCTTCGCGGGGTCGGTCAAGGACAGGTTTTTGTCCTCGGCCTGGAAGACGTACCTGGACAGGAGCTTTTTCATGAACCACACGCCTGCCTTGCGGGGCAAGCAGTTCGGCTTACTCTTCTCAGGACCTTTGAGCCGCATGGAGAACCTTCGCGAGATCCTCTCCGCCTATGCGGAATGGCAGGGAATGAACCCGGTGGACTTCGTTTCCGACGAGCCCGAAGACCACGCCCGTATCGACCAGGCATTGCAGGCCCTGGCCCAAAGGCTGGTCCGATATTCCCGCAAACACTACACCCGGCCTTCCACCTTTCTGGGAGTGGGCGGCATGAAAATCTTTCGGGACGCCATTTGGGGGTCTCACAGGTTCGTCTTCCAGGCGGACCACCGCTATTTCAAAAGCCACGGACTTTACGACTTTCCCCACAAGAACCTCCGGACTGTACTGGCAAACGCCGCCATGATGCTGCTGACGAAGGTCCCCGCCTTTCGCGGGATGCTCTTTAAAAAGATGATCAGGCCCAAGATGGTCGAGCCGCACAAAAAGGTCCTGAAGAAGCTTTTCGAGGATTCACAGAAATAAAGGCGAGGCCCTTAAAAAAGTAAAGCGCCGCAGGCAACTGCGGCGCTTTTTTTCATTTTTTCATTCGCAGACTTGGATCAATCGTTCGAACTTGATTTTCGTTCGACGAAGCAACCTCTTCTACGATGCCTGCCATCATTTATTCACAATGACCTCCGCGTCGAGGGCCTGCGTGCCGGTGCCGGTCAAAAAGCCCCTGGCGAATATGGTATAGATCGTCCCATCCACCAGATTGACATGGCCGACATCTAGAACCACTGTGGAAGTGCCTGCCGCGCGAACTTTAAGATCGACCGTCCCGGCTGCGACCGGGGTGAATTCCGAAGCTTCCTTGAACTCGTAATCCCCGAAAATCACCGTGCCGTCCTCCAGCGTGACATCAACCGCAGGAGCGTCCGGAGACAGATGGATGAAACGCACATGGGCTTTTCCCGCCTCCGGCGCCGCAAGGTCGTCCTCCAAGATCAGCAGTTCCAAGCTGGCCGCCTCGTTTACAGCGAAAATCGAATAGGTCGTGTCCTTTGCAATGGCGAGAGTGTCTTGGAAAACAGCCGTGTCGGTCCCCGAAGCAAATATCTGGACGTAGCGGTCTCCCGCCTCCACATCCAGGTAGTCCGTATTGTCGGGATAGGCGAGTTCGCTGGCCACCGTGAACGCATCCACGCGAACATCCACCGCCGGGGCGTCGGGCGAAGCATGTATCAGCATCAGCGCCGAACCGTCGCCGCTCACGGATTCGAACTCTTCGGACTTGAACTGCTGAAAGCCGAACCCTTGAATCATGTTGAGCACGAAAATAGCGGCCCCGAAAGGCTGGTCCCCGCTGTGGAAAATCCGGATAGAGTACTGCCCGGTCGGAAAGTTATCACCCGGATACAGTTTGCTCGCCTGCTCCACGACCATGGCCCTGGCGGCTATGGAGTCGATCACCGCCCGATCCCTTTTCACTTGGAAGTCGCCGTCCGACGGATAGAAATCGATAGCCAACTGATCTATTTCCTCGTCGCTCAAGTTCGTAATCGCCAGCCCCGACTCCCAGCTTTCGACGGTCAGAGCGTACGGAATGACGATCTCCTGCCCGGCGAATGCGCTCGCTGCGGCGAGCATGGCCGCGACCATGACGATGGGAATCAAAAACCTGCCTGATTTCTTCATTTCAGCCTCCTGTCTTAGACGGTTGTATTTAATGGGGAAATACATCATTCCCCGTCTGTCCCGTGAAATTGATGCTCGTAAAACGCAAAACCCGTTCAGAAAGACCCAAGAGTGGAAACAATCGCAGATCGCCTTGCATGTCGCCATCGGACTGAGTGATCGACGCAGCTCGCATTCGAATAATTCAGATCAAATTAGCAAGAAGGCAGGCGTTCGTCAATCATTAATGAGGGATTGGACGGATCGGGAAGCGAATCGAGGACACGGTGAAGGAAACTTTAGAAATTCGGGATGGAGCGCGGCATTGCTGATTTCAAAGGATGGATTGCAATGTCGGCCAGCCTTTTGGGCTCATCGCGGATTTTTGGAAAAAGGCGTGCCGATGGTAACCAGAGCTTCCAGCTCTGGTCCCGTATTGCGAATATGCCGCCGCTTGGAAGCCAAGGCATGCCAGACCAGGATGGTCTGGTTACCATCGACACGCCTTTTTCCCACAAATCCGCGATGAACCTTTTTTTGAAAGGATAACGAACGGATTCGTAGGACTGAACGGGGCGAGGCGGAATGTTCGGGCTCCGAACTGCTGGAAAGCAGGCGTTCGTTTCCCGACGCATCGGCGTTTTTGTCCCGTCAAGATGCCGCGGCTTGCGGTTCGGAGGTTTTCGGCGCCGTCCGCCGCCGGGACTTGAACGCAAGCCTGGATTCCGGCTCTCCGCGCGCGCTTTCAAGTGCCACGCCGCCGGATTTCAACGAACTCTTGCGCATGCGCGCAATGAGGCGCTCGACTCGAAAAACGCGCGCTCCGGCCGGAATGACGGGGCACGGAAATACCTGAACAGGCCCCGCAAAGCCGGAACAAATTCCGGAGAAAATTTCATACCGAAAACCGGAGGATTTTCATCACCCCAAGTTGCGACCCTGGCCCTGCAAGCTTTATCGAAGCCAGTTTACTCCTGGGGTGATGAAAATCATCCAATTTCGGGAGATTTTTTTCTGCAGGGCTTTGTTTCCCCCTCGCGGCAATATTCACGGGCTGGTTCGGGAGCGTAGGGTGGGTGGGTCGATACCCGGGTGTTGTCGCCAATTCGACTTCTCTTGAAATAGATGGCCCGACAATCTTGCACGGAGCCCAACCCACCATCTTTCGTGCCGATTCGTCGCTTCTTCGAACGAATGGCACTGCGGCGGCACGGGAAATGGTGGGTTGGGCTTCGTATAAACTCGAAGGACACGGGCGTAAACAAGCTTTGAACCAGCCCCGAACGCCAGGGTTTCAACCCACCCACCCTACGCTCCCGAACCAGGCTCCATGATAGTTTTCGCGGAACGAAAATCGGCAGATAATTTACGGCAAAATAGGGAACATTTTCATCACCCCAGTTTACTCCTGGGGTGATGAAAATCCCCCGGAATGGCGGATAGTTTTTCAGCCGGTTTTTTTTGCTTTCCGGAGTGCCGGCTTTCGGTTTGCGGGGTTCGCCCGGACCTCGGATTTTCAAGCGGACCGTCATTTCGGCCAGAGCGCGCGCGGAGAGCCGGAATCCAGGCTTTGGCGAGTTTTCGCGAACAGGGCGAGGCGGAATGTTCGGACCCCGAACTGCTGGAAAGCAGGCGTTCGTTTCCCGGCGCATCGGCGTTCTTGTCCCGTCAAGATGCCGCGGCTTGCGGTTCGGAGGTTTTCGGCGCCGTCCGCCGCCGCGCCGCCGGGACTTGAGCGCAAGCCCGGATTCCGGCTCTCCGCGCGCGCCTTCAAGTGCCACGCCGCCGGATTTCAACGAACTCTCGCGCATGCGCGGAATGAGGCGCTCGACTCGGAAAACGCGCGCTCCGGCCGGAATGACGGGGCGCGGAAATACCTGAGCAGGTCCCGCAAAGCCGGAACAAATTTCGGAGGAAATTTCATACCGAAAACCGGATGATTTTCATCACCCCAGTTTACTCCCGTGCCCTTCGAACTTGCACGCAAATCCAACCCACCATTTTCCGAGCCGCCCCGCGCCTGTACGGAGAGGGCGAAAAGCCTCGAAAATCAAGGGCCTGCTTGACATCATTCCTTCAGGTACGCCTGAAATGCCGCCTCCGGGTCGATTCCGCCCGGTTCGCGCTTCACCGCGCGCACCCAGGCTTGGAATAGCCTGCGAGCGGCCTCCGGAAGAGTATCGAGCAGTGGTTTCATATCCTCGTAGTTCCACGTGCTGGGCGAACCGATCAAAGGATTGATCTCCAGCAGCTTCCCGTGAATCTCCACGAGCGATTCCCGTTCCTCCAGCGCAATCGACAGGGCCATTTGCAGCATATACTGATTGCGCCTTTCCTTATCGTTTTTCAGCTTCCCCTCCGCTTCCAAAAGCCTGCTTTTCGCGCGCGCGAAATCCTTCTCCACCAATGCGAACTCGGCATCGTTGTGGTAGGCGTCCATGTATTCGGGGTTGGCTTCTATGGCCTTTTGGTAGGCCTCTTTGGCGTCTTCTATGCGATTCAATTTTGTCTGGTAGAGAATTGCGAGGCCGTTCCAAGGAGAAGCGTACTTCGGGTCCAGCTCGATCGCCTTGCGGTACGCACTCTCCGATTCCTCGTAGCGCCCGAGATGGTCCTCATACAGCTGCCCGAGGCCGTTCCAGGGATAAGCGTACTTCGGGTCCAGCTCGATCGCCTTGCGGTACGCACTCTCCGATTCCTCGTAGCGCCCCAAACGGTCCTTGTACAGGTTCCCGAGGCCGTTCCAGGGATAAGCGTCCTTCGGGTCCAGCTCGATCGCCTTGCGGTACGCACTCTCCGATTCCTCGTAGCGCCCCAAACGGTCCTTGTACAGGTTCCCGAGGCCGTTCCAGGGATAAGCGTCCTTCGGGTCCAGCTCGATCGCCTTGCGGTACGCTCTCTCCGATTCCTCGTAGCGCCCGAGATGGGTCTTATACAGGTTCCCGAGGTTGTTCCAGGGATAAGCGTACTTCGGGTCCAGCTCGATCGCCTTGCGGTACGCTCTCTCCGATTCCTCGTAGCGCCCGAGATGGGTCTTATACAGGTTCCCGAGGCCGTTCCAGGGAGAAGCGTACTTCGGGTCCAGCTCGATCGCCTTGCTGTACGCCATCTCCGATTCCTCGTAGCGCCCGAGATGGTCCTTATACAGGATCCCGAGGCTGTTCCAAGGCGCGGCATATTTCGGGTCGAGATCGGCGGCGATTTTCAGGACATATTCGCAATCCGGCACGAACTGCCGGGCATGGTCCAAAATAAAAGCGCCAACGGAAAAGCAAAAAATCGAGTCGTTTGATTTCTCTTTTTTCAAAACATCGATCACCCGCCGCACATCGGCCATGGCATTTTCGTCACGGCCTTCGCTTTGCTTGATTCTTCGGGAGGCGACTTCGAACAAGACGCGCACGTGGCGGTCGCATATTTCCAGGATTCTGTCCTGGGCCTTCTCCAAAAGGGAAGGCTTCATCATGCCTTCGGCAAATATCCCGACGGCATCCACAGCCAAAGGCGTTCTTTCTTCTGGCTTCACTATCGAAAAGGCCTTTTCGATGGAGTCAAAAAGGCGCTGCTCTCCCCTTTCCGACACGACTGATTCTCTTCCCAAAAGGACCCAATAGACCGGGACCTTCTCCCATGCTTCGAACATCCCCCGGCCTTCGAAAGGAGCGTCCAAAAAGATCGCATCCCCTTCCTTTCTCGAACCGGCGATCAGTTCTTTCCATTCCTTTTGATATCCGAAGTAAAGCTTGACCATGTTGGTCCTTTGCTTCGGATTGTTCTTCCAAAGAACCATATAATGGCGCTTTTCATAGTCCAGGATGTAATGCAGTTCCCTGATCTGCTGATCGGTCAATCTCTGGAATGCCGCCATGACGTTCGTTTTTTCATCTTTCGTCAATGAAACGCAATGGCTCAGTTTATTCAGCAGTGCTTCCCGGTCTCCGGAAACGCCGTCGCCTGCGGGCATTTTTTCCGCGAGAATTTCTTTTCGTGTTTCAATCGGAAGATCCGCAATGGGCCACCACCATGGAGGCAGGAGCGAAAGAGGGTTGGACTCCAGGATTTCGCGGTCGCCCTTTTCCACGGGAACAGCCGGCTTTTCGCCTTCCAGAAACGAGAAAACTTCGAGTCTCGCCTTTTTCAACGCGGCGTCTTCGAAATTCGTCGGCGCGGTCGCTCCCTGGATATCGTCTGCGATGGCGGACGCTTCCCTGGCATACATGGATTCCGGCCGGTCCAGGGTTATGATCACGTCGTCTCTCATCGCCAGGACAGGGGTGTAGTGGATCACGTGGGTATTGGGCGGGGACTCGGAAATGCCGTACTTGTCGAATCGCAGGGCCTTTCTCAAGGTGTCGTGGGCATTTTTCAGGCTTTCCAGTACGGCTTCGTCCTCGGCCGCCGGGACCGGGGAGAAGACCACGGTCACCGTGCCGGGCAGGGCGCCGATCTCCACCCGCTTGTTCAGCGCCTGGACGGTCTCTTTCAGGCCTGCCAGGTTCTGGTCGTTCAGGCCCGACAGGATGACCATGTCGTCGGCCAAATATCCCAGGCTGAGATCCAGAAGCTCGGGAAAGCCTGTGCGGCAGTCGATCAGCACATAGTCGATCTTGCCGGGCTCTTCCCCTTTTTCCCGGGGCGGGAGTTCGGCCGACTCCAGGTCCCGGCGAATGTATTCCGCGAGGTTCCGGTAGGCCAGGGACTCGCCGTTTTGCTCGTCGCCGCTGGGTATTTCGGGCATGAACCCGCCGCTTTTATAGGCCCCGCATACGCCGGACAGTCCCCCCGCCTTCTGGATTTCCGGCACGGAAGCCCCAGCGTCGATCATCAACATCCGACCGGCCGTGTTCAGCAGTTTCTGCCTGGAGACATTCATCTCGCGGATCAACAGGCGTGGGGGAAGAAAAGGAATCTCGTCTGTATTTTCGTCGCGCTTGGCAAACGCCGAAAGAAGGTCGCTGATTCCCAGGCCGGCTCCCTCGGGATGCAGGTACGCGCCCTTGCATTTGTGGTATGTCAGGCCGGGGGCGAACAGGTCCATGTCGATCAGCAGCACCGTGTATCCCTTCCTGACCCAGTGCGCCCCCACGTTGACCATCAGGGCGGTCCTTCCCACGCCCCCTTTGAACGAGAAAAAGCTGACGACCTTCACCCTGCCCTCCTATCTTGCGATGCCTTGCGTAATTCTTCAATCGGAACGACTTTCCGTTTGTCTATGAGATCTTTGATTTTCTCTTTCGGATCGGATTTGACCAGCAGACTCAAGCGCCCGTCCATTTCATCGGAAAGTCCCATGTATTGCAAGGTCTTTTCGGTGATGTCGGGTCGTCCGGACCGCATGAAGAACTCTTGATGCGCCGCTTCCATGTTCGCCGCACCCCGGACGAACTTGTCACGCCACTCCGGGTTTCGCTTGAACAGGACCCGGATCTCGTGGGCCAGGCCATACCATTTTTTCTTGAACTTGTCGGAATGGCCGCAAAGCTTGTCCAGGCACGCCATGGTTTCCGGAAAAGCGGTGCTTCCGCACACGAAAGGGGAGAACCGCAACACCGCTCGAAACCCGAGCAGCATCAGCCGAATTCGCGTATCGTCGATGGACGGAGAACTCTCCATCCTATTCAAATCGAACCGATGCAGTGCAAGAAGTCTCTTTCTAAAGTGCTCCGGGCTGTCCTCGACATTTCTCCAAGGGGTTGCCGCCAGCCACAGATCCAACGCCCGGACCGCGATTTCCAGTGCAAAGCCGTCCAAGCCCATGATGTTCTCCAAGGGCTTTGCAAATCGGCTGTCCAAAAACCCCAGCAACTTGTCGGACAGGTCTGCGGACAGACCTTCGTCCAGGCGCAGTTCGAACCAGGCGACCATGTGACCCGCGCTGTCTATGAACTCCAGCGCGGCGGCGGTTTGCCCGGAAGGTGCGCTCTCGTATGCGCGCAGGGCCTCCATCAGTATGTCGGCAGCGGCTTTTCTAAGCCTTCTCGCGGCCTTTTCGTCCTTTTCCTGCCGCAGACCTTTGTACACCAGAATAAGGACATCCACCAGGTCCCCCTCTCCCGGCTGCAAGGCGGGCCCTTCGCCTTTCAGCCTCGCTCGGATCGCGTCGAGCAAAAGGTCTTCCGGCTCGCTCCTGGAAAGCTTTGAAAGCTCCCGGACATACTCCTTGTATTCGCTCTTCTCCGTTTTTTGCTCTTTTTGCTCTTTTTCCTCCGCCATGGTCCCACCGCCTCTAATATCTGAAAATTCGGACTTCCACGCAGTCGTCCGCATCGAGTTCATCGGCATAGCCGAAGGCTTCGGCCACGACCTCGGGAAAACCGTCCTCGCCTTCGGCCGGGCCGACCGGACAGGTCCTGCCGTATTTTTCGCCCCGCCCCGTGTTGGGGCAGAACCGGGTGTCCGGAATGAAGGAATCGAACCCGGTGGGTCGATAAAAGGGCTTGCCTTTCGGATATCGCTCCCCGGCGATGCGAACCTCGACAACCACGCCGTCTTTTTCGGCATGTTCGAACTCGTTTTCGGACAAGGCCAGCAGCCCCATGTACCTCTTGCCCTCTCCCTGGAACCGGTGGTCGTCCTTGTCGGACGCTCCGGGCGATGGCTTGTCTTCGGATGGCCTGTCTTCGTCCCATCCCCACCAGACGGCGTCGTTTTTCTTTCCGGTGACCCCTTGCAATTTGGTCGCCTCGCAATCCCCCTCGAAGATCACGGGGCTGTCGGCGTCGTCGATCCCATCGAAAAAGTCCTTGAGCCAGTCCAGAGTCGCATGCTCCGCCGCCGAACTGAAACCGCCGTCTCCGCAGTGCCAACGGACGAACGCGTGGCCGGACACCACCCGAAACACGTTGTCCGCTCCCAACTGCGCCTCCACGTGGCACTTGGGCTTTTTCAAAAAATGGTGCGCCGCCACCGCTTCCGGTATTCGGGTGCCGTTTCCGACCATCTGATCGGCGCTCTGGTGAAGGTCGTCCGACACGCCGTAAGGGTTTTCCTTTCCGCGACGGTCGGTCAGAATGTTATCGACCGCTCGTTGCCAATCCGGTTTTTCCTTCTTGAATTCGATCAGCGCCTCTTCAAAACTCCCCATTTCCAATCCTCCGCGTAGACCATTGATATCGCGTTCGTCTCGAAACCCATGGGTTTTGCATATCACAATACGACAGGTACGGCAATTGCGATTCCGAATAGGCAGCAACTGGGGTGATGAAAAGGTTCCCTTTTTTGCCGCAAAAATTCCGCCGGGTTTTATTCTGCACGATCCGTCACGGGACCTAATTCGGGAGCGTAGGGTGGGTGGGTTGAAATCCTGGCGTTCGGAGCTGGTTCGAAGCTTGTTAACGCCCCCGCCCTTCGAGCTTGTACGAAGCCCAACCCACCATTTCCCGAATCGCCTCGGTGTCGTTCGTTCGAAGAAGCGACGAATCGGCGCGGAAAATGGTGGGTTGGACTCCGTGCAAGATTGTCGGGCCGTCTATTTCAAGAGAAGTTGGATTGGCGACGACATCCGGGAATCGACCCACCCACCCTACGCTCCCGAACCAGCCCCGCGCGGATTGCCGCGAGGGGGAACAAATCTTGGCAGAAAAAATTTACCCGAAATCGGATGATTTTCATCACCCTAGGCATCAACTATTTCGACCGGCTTTTCCTTGCGTACCTCCGCGTACTCTGCGCCTCTGCGCCTCTGCGTTGAAATTCCCCCCGCCATTGAGGGATGTGGGGATGTGGGGATGTGTGTGTGTTCAACGCAAAGGCGCAGAGAAGCGGAGGTACGCAGAAAGCAATATCGATCCAACCGGCTATAGCGGGCGCACCCGAAACAAGCTCAGATCGGCGATCCCCTCCCATTGGGGCAGCCGAGGCAAAGGCCCCTCGATTTCGACCAGGGGCGGCTCCCTATCCGCAAGGCCGTTGATCTTGCCCCACAGCATGTTGTCTCCCCAGACTGTGTACGGGACAAAAAAAGTCTATCGTTCATTGACAAGCATAAATAGTTTTTATACAAATCACTGGATTTTTATCGCGATATGTGCATAATAAGGATGCAACCAAGGACCTTTTACCAAGGAGGTTGCATCGTGAAAGAGTTCAATTTGATCAAGGCCGCTTTGAAAAAACTCGTAATAATGCACGGCGCAAGGATTAATTTCCTGGCATGTTTCATAGTCGGCTTTTTGAAAACGAGTACGGTCAATCTGAAAAAGGTCGCGACCGGGATGCCCGGAGCGGCCCACAGAGACTCGAAATACAAGAGAATACAGCGATTTCTGCGCGACTTCGAACTGGATCTTTTCATGATTGCCGAGCTTATCGCCTCGCTGGTGCTTAGCGAACTGGAATCCTGGACTTTGGCCATGGACAGGACGAACTGGAAATACGGCAAGATCAACCTCAACATTCTCACGCTCGGAGTCGCGTACCAAGGCAGCGCAATCCCGCTTTTTTGGATTCCCCTGCGCAAACGGGGAAACTCCAACACCTCCGAAAGGATATCGATCGTCAAAGCGTTTCTTCACATTTTTCCGCTGCGGAAAATCAAATGCCTGACCGGAGACAGGGAATTTATCGGACAGGCCTGGTTCCGATACTTGCTCGACAAAACCATCCCCTTTCGAATGCGAATAAAAGAGAATATAATGGTGACCAATTCCAGGGGCGCGCCGGTTCCCGCCAAGAATTTTTTCCGAATGTTGAAACCCGGCGAGTGGAAGATTCTCGACGGCATGAGAACCGTTTGCGGTGTCAGGCTCCATGTAATCGGCCTGCGGCTGCCGAATTCCGAATATCTGATCCTCGTGACCGATTCCGATCCCGAGGGGGCGCTGGACGATTACAGGGAACGATGGGAAATAGAGACCCTGTTCGGCTGCTTGAAGACGCGCGGATTCGATTTCGAATGCACCCATGTCGTCGAGCCGGAAAGAGTTCAAAAACTGGTGGCTCTGATGGCCATCGCGTATTGCTGGTGCGTCGCCACCGGCAAATGGATGAATTCGATAAAGGAAATCAAGACAAAGAAGCACGGTCGAAAGGAGATCAGCCTCTTTCGACACGGACTGAACGAACTACGGGATGTTTTGTTGAACATAAGCGACCGATTTGACGCATTCAGAGATTTGGTGGCAAGATTTTTCGGGTCGGCAGCCCCTGATAGAAAGTGCCTCAACAAAATCGATTTAAAGTATAGTAGTTTTTTGTCCTGTACATAGCTCCCCAGAATTGCGGAGGCGTTTCTTTGGCGGAAGCATAGGCGAAAATATCCGCCGGGGTTTGCTTGCCGGAGCGAATCGCTTCCAAGGCGTTTTTCTCCAGCAGCCCCAGGCCGGTCTTTCCGTCGGGGGCCTCTTGCAGCCAGCGCGCTACGGCGGCCGGCACCCAAGGCAGCGGCGGGCTGGTTTCTATTGAAATTGCTTCGAGGGCGTGGCGATCCTGAAGGGCGAAGGCCCTGTCGATCTTTTCGGCGTAGAAGACTTGGTCCTCGGTCAGCGGGCTGCGTTGCGGATAGCACGATGCCAGCTGCTCCGGGGAAAGCTGCCCGAGGCCATGGTAGGGTTCGATCCCGGGGAAGGAATCGACGCATAGAAGCTCCGCGTTGACAATCTTTTCCGAACCCAAGCAGCTCAAAATGTGGCAGAGCATGGACTGGTCGAAGAGGCAGGCGTCGAACCACAGCACGACCTTTTCGTATCGCCCGGCCTGTTCGAGTTTCGCGTACTGGTTTTCCAGGGTTTTCAGGACGAATTCCGGCGCGAGCCCGCCGCCGGTGCCTTCGACCAGAAAACGGGTCCGGGCGCGCAGCCCGTCACTGTCTGGCCGGCCCGGCTTTCTGATTTCTTCGTACAGGATGTCGTGCCAGACGAACATTTCTCCCGGGACCCCGCTTTTCTCCAGATTGCCCCCGGCGATGTCTCCGCTTGTGATGTGAAGCGTGGTTTCCAATCTTCTTCTCCTTGCACGTGTTGTTCAAAGTTCGGCTTTTGACAAGATGGGGCTTGGTTTTATCTTCGGCCAAACGACTCCTTCATTCCGGGCGAAGCTTGCTTAAGACCCGGAATCCAGGGGATGATCGAGGCTCTTGGGTAAGAAAGCCCGCCGACGTCAAAACCAACCCCCCAAAACGCAAAGGATCGGATACCAGACTCAGTTTGGAATTGCAAAGCAAAACCATCGACGCCAGCCATTCCAGACCTGGGGCTTGGTTCCAAATTCGGCCATCTGGATTTCGGGTCTACGCTACATGTTCCAGTCAGGAAATTCCCGGAAGCGACGGAATCCAGCTGTTTTATCGACACTCGGGGCACATACCGCTCCGCCCGGAATGACGACCGCCGCAGCGATAGTCCCTGAAAGTGGCCGATGTTAAGACAAAGCCCCAGACCTGACTGAATTGTCGGGTTCGGGGACTGCTCTGTCGTCCCTAACGGGACTTGCGGCGCAAAAAAAACGAAAACCCGGCAATGAATTGCCGGGCTATTGCCTGACGTCCCTCCGGGACTGTTTTTGAAAAGAATCGGGAGGCGATGTGGAAAATGTGCCCGCCCGCGTTCTCGATGTGGTCGCCCGTGCCGCGTCAGCACGCGGCCTCTTTGTCCATCATATACATGCACCCGGTGGAGATATAGAAAATGTGCTCGGCCACGTTCTTGACATGATCGCCCATCCGCTCGCAGCAGCGTCCCATGAACATCAGCGCCGTCGGCCCCTGGACGTTCTCGCACTTGTCGCCCATGTAGGCTCTCAAATGCCCGATCAGTTCCTCGTAGCGGCGGTTGATCTCCGCGTCGCTTTTCCAGACCTCCATGGATTTTTCCGAATCGGCGCTCCGATAGGCCTCCATGACATCCTTCAGCATGGAAGACGCGTGTCCCGCCATGTCTATAATGGTTTGGACGGGGCCTTCCAGGGGAACGCTGTCCAGCTCCCCCATGTTCTTGGCGATGTTGGCCGCGTAGTCGGCGACCCTTTCCAAGTCGGATGCGATCTTCAGGCTCGCCACGACGACTCTCAGGTCCCTGGCCATGGGCTGGCGCAAGGCGAGCAGCTGGATGGTCATTCCTTCTATTCGGGTTTGCAGTTCGTTGACGTTCTTGTCGTCCGCGACGATCTTCGCAGCAAGCCTTTCGTCTCTTTTGCGCAGCGCCTCGATCACGGCGTACACTTGCTCCAGACAGCCGTTTCCCATCTGGACGATGCCGTCCTTCAAACGGGCCAGCTCCCGGTCGTACGCTTTTACGATATGGTTGTCGGCCATATATCCTCTTTTCTATGGATTGAAATAACGGGCATCAACCGAACCGGCCCGTGATGTAGTCTTCGGTCAGCTCGTGCCTGGGGCTGGTGAAGATCTGGGATGTCTCGCCGACTTCGATCAGGTCGCCCAGGTGGAAGTAGGCGGTCCTCTGGGACACACGGGAAGCCTGCTGCATGGAGTGGGTGACGATGGCGATGGAGAACTGTTCCCGGAGTTCGTCGATCAGGTCCTCGATGACGGCGGTGGCGATGGGGTCGAGAGCGGAGCAGGGTTCGTCCATGAGGATGACTTCCGGGCTCACCGCGATGGTCCGGGCAATGCACAGTCTCTGCTGCTGTCCGCCGGACAGGCCGGTGCCCGGATGGTCCAGCTGGTCCTTGACCTCTTTCCACAAGCCAGCCTTCTTCAAAGAGGTCTCCACCAGCTCGTCCAGCTCCTCCTTGTTCTCCACCAGACCGTGGATTTTCGGGCCGTAGGCGATGTTGTCGTATATGGACTTGGGAAACGGGTTGGGCTTCTGAAAGACCATGCCGACCTGGGCGCGCAACGCGACCACGTCCACGTCCCTGGAATAGATGTCGTTTCCGTCGATGGCGATGTCTCCGGTGACCCGGCAGATGTCGATGGTGTCGTTCATGCGGTTGAGGCAACGCAGGAACGTGGATTTTCCGCAGCCCGACGGGCCGATCATGGCCACGACCTCGTTGCTTCCGATGTCCATGGACACGCCCTTGATGGCATGCTTTTCCCCGTAGTACACGTTGACGTCCCGGCAGGTCATGCGAGGGTTGTCGATGAACTGCTCCCCGACGGTCTGCCGGTTGTTCCGGCTGACCCTGCCCTCTTCCGCAGGCTTGACTTTTTTCTCAAGAATGTTTTCTTCGGTCATTTTCCAGTACCAAAATGGTGTTGATTCCGTCGGCCGATCCGGCCATTTGACAAATCCCGGCGGGCCTGGTTGCAAAGTCGGCCGGCTATTGGTCCTATTTGTCCCATAGGTCCTGTCTTCTTCTCGTTTTGCTCTGAAAACGCCCCGGGATTTGGCCGACTTTCAAACCAACCCCAATCCCGGTCTTTCAGTAAAAAGGAGAGGTCCCTGCCCGTTTTGGACGGGGACCGGTATCGCCTTTCACATTGCGGCTTGTCGAACGATAACTACTTCAGTGACTTCAAGGGCTCGAGTTTCTCGACGTCGGCGGCGAATTTCTCTCTCTCCTGTTCGGGCATGGGAATCATGCCTTTTTCCGCCAGGTATCCGTCGGGTCCCCAGGCCTTGTCGCTGGCGAACTCGCCCAGGTATTCCTTCATGCCGGGAATGACGCTCGCATGTGCTTTCTTGACATAGAAGAACAGCGGACGGGAAACCGGGTAGCTGCCGTCGGCGATGGCTTCGAAGGTCGGCTGCACGCCTTCGACGTAGGAGCCCTGGATCTTGTCGGTGTTCTGATCCAGGAAGCTGAACCCGAAGATGCCGAGGGCGTCCGGGTTGGCGTCCAGCTTCTGGACGATCAGGTTGTCGTTTTCGCCCGCCTCGATGTAGGCGCCGTCTTCGCGGATGGTATGGCAGGCGGCCTTTTTGGTATTCTTGTCCATGGCCTCGATCATGGGGAAGGTATCGCAGCCTTCTTCCATGACCAGCTCCACGAAAGCGTCCCTGGTGCCGGAGGTGGGGGGAGGTCCGAGCACTTCGATCTTCTTGTCGGGCAGGGAGGAATCGACGTCCTTCCAGGTCTTGTAGGGGTTGGGCATCAGCTCGCCTTCCTTTGCGGGATTGGGCACGTCCTTGGCCAGGGCCAGGAACAGCTCCTTTCTGGTCAGCTTGTAGGCGGCGGCCTTCTTGGAATTGGCGATCACGATTCCGTCGTAGCCGATTTTGACCTCCACCACGTCGGCGACGCCGTTCTTGGCGCAGGTGTCCAGCTCGGACTGCTTGATGCGCCTGGAGGCGTTGGTGATGTCGGGGTGCTCCACGCCCACGCCCGCGCAGAAAAGCTTCAGACCGCCGCCGGAACCGGTGGACTCGATCTTCGGGGTCTTGTACTGGGTGGTCTTTCCGAACTGCTCCGCTACAACAGTGGCGAACGGATAGACCGTGGACGATCCCACGATGCTGATGTAATCCCTCGCGGACTGGGCGAACACCACGCCCGACGAAGTCAAGACGAAAACTACCGCCACTGCAAATGCTACTTTTTTGATCATTGCGACCTCCTGATAAAAAATTGTTTGAAACTGCCTTCTAAACAAACTACACCTTCCTGATGCACCTTCTTGAAAAACAGACTGAAAAAAACTACCACCTTCGTTCGAAACGCTTGCGCAGAAAGACTGCGGCAGCGTTCATGATTATCAAAAATGTCAGCAGGACCATGATGGCAGCCGACGTTCTTTCCACAAACGCCCTCTCCGGACTGTCGGCCCACAGGTAGATCTGCACGGGAAGGACCGTGGACGGGTCCGTGAACCCGCCGGGGATGTCCACGATGAACGCCACCATGCCGATCATCAGCAGGGGCGCGGTCTCCCCCAGGGCCTGGGCCATTCCGATGATGGTCCCGGTGAGCATGCCGGGCAGGGCCAGGGGAAGCACGTGGTGCGTGATCGTCTGGGTCGCCGACGCGCCGATGCCCAGCGCGGCCTCCCGAATCGACGGAGGCACGGACTTCAGCGACGCCCGGCTGGCGATGATGATGGTCGGAAGCGTCATGAGCGTCAGCACAAGCCCCCCCACCAAGGGCGCGGACCGGGGCAGGCCGAAGAAGTTCAGAAACACCGCCAGTCCCAGAAGACCGAACACGATGGACGGCACTGCGGCCAGATTGTTGATGTTCACCTCGATCAGGTCCGTCCACTTGTTTTTAGGAGCGAACTCCTCCAAGTAGACCGCTGCGGACACGCCGATGGGAAACGACAGAAGAAGCGTTACCACCAGGGTGTAGAACGACCCTATCGCAGCGCCCCAGATGCCCGCAAGCTCCGGCTCTCGGGAATCGCCTTTGGTGAAGAACGTAGTGTTGAAACGCCTTTCCAGCCTCCCCTGCCCGTCCAGCGTGTCGAACCAGGAAATCTGCTCGTCGTTCAACCGTCTTTCGCCCTCGGGCACGCTCCGGTCGATGTGCCCCTTCATGAGCATGTCCAAGTCGTCGTCGGCCGGGACCCAAATGGACTGGGTCGTTCCGATCAGCTCGGGATTGGCCATCACCATCTCGCGAATCTGAAAGGACGCGCCCGTGCTGACCAATCCGTCCAGCATCCTCTTGTCCCGCCTGCCGGTGACGTCGGGAAAAATGCTGCGAATGGAATTTTTCACCAGGATCGGATAGTTGGCGCGGGAAAGATCGTCCTTGTCCAGCACTTCGGGGTCCAGATGAATGTCGAGCTTCATGTAGGTCTGCATGAACGCCGTGTATCCGTTTCCGAAGATGCTGATGAAAAGCAGCGACAAAAAGACCAGGCTCGCGATGATGGCGCTCAACCCGTAGAGCCTGAAACGCCTTTCCGCACGGTAGCGCTTCCCAAGGCCCGCGTTGACGATGTCCATCGTCTTTTTTCTTTTCGGAAAGGCGGTGTCGATTCCAGCCGCCGGTTCCATTTCGATCGCTTTGTTCATAATGCTCCCTATTGATTGGGCTCCTCTTTCCAGGCGCCCTATTCGTATTGCTCTCTGTATTTGCGCACGACATGAAGCGCGATGACGTTCAGGCAAAGAGTGACCAGAAAAAGCATGAGCCCCAGGGCGAACGCCGCAAGCGTCTTGGGACTGTCGAACTCCTGGTCGCCGACAAGAAGGGTCACGATTTGCACGGTGACTGTGGTCACGGTTTTCAGAGGGTTGACCGTCAGGTTCGCCGCGAGTCCGGCGGCCATCACCACGATCATGGTTTCTCCGATGGCCCGGGAAACCGCCAGAAGGATGCTTCCCACAATCCCCGGCAAGGCGGCCGGAATCACCACGTGCTTGATGGTCTCCGACCGGGTGGCGCCCAGACCGTAGGCGCCGTCGCGCAACGCCTGGGGCACCGCGTTGATCACGTCGTCGGACAACGACGATACGAACGGGATGATCATGATTCCCATGACCAGCCCAGCGGCCAGGGCGCTCTCTGAAGAAACGTCCAGCCCGACCACCGAACCGGTGTCCCGGATGATCGGCGCCACCGTCAGAGCCGCGAAAAACCCGTACACCACTGTGGGAATGCCCGCGAGAATCTCCATCAACGGCTTGGCGATGTCCCGGAACTTCTTGTTCGCGTATTCGGAAAGGTAAATGGCCGCCATCAGCCCGATCGGCACGGCCACGGCCATGGCGATGGCGGAAATCAGCATCGTGCCCAAAAACACCGGAATCGCGCCGAACGCCCCCGACGACCCCACCTGGTCCGCCCGGATCGCCATCTGCGGACTCCACTCCAGGCCCAACAGAAACTCCGTGATCGGAATGGCCTGAAAAAATCGAATCGCCTCGTACAACACCGAAAAGACAATGCCCACAGTGGTCAGAATCGCGATGGAGGAACAGACGATCAGGAAGATCCTCACCACCCGCTCCACCTGGTTTCTGGCCCTCAGCTTCAACTGGATCTTGTTTCTGACCAGAAGAATCCCCAAAATCGCCAGCGCCATGGCGACCACCGACAAAGCGGCGTTACTGATGCCGTTCAACCGGCGATAATGGTCCGCCGCAGCCTGAATCGCCGGGCTAACCTCCCCGGATACGATGTTGCCGCTCACCAGGTTCCTGATGTCGTTGACCACCAGGGTAAGGCGGTCGGCCGGAAGATTTCGGATTTCGTCCGGAAGTCCCGCCACCACCATTCCGGTGATGACGGTGGGCTCGAAGGCCAGCCAGAAACCGTAGACAAGGACTGCGGGAATGCCCGCCCACAACGCGGTCAGCGCACCGTAGTAGGTCGGACGGGAATGGAGCATCTTAATCCCTCCGGCCCCCTTTCCTAGAGCGAACGCTCGCTTTCGCCCGACATAATAGCCCACGGCGGACAATCCCAACAAAAATATCAAAAGCATCGATGGAGACATCATTATTCCTTTCCATTTTATTTCACGGCCCGGGACGCAGCGCCCCGTCGTCCGAACGTCGGAGGATTCAATAAAGGAGGCGCGTTTGAATTGGATTTTCGAAGCGTTAGGATTTGATTAACGATCTTCTATCGACGCCCCGAACATTTCGCGCTAAGACTTGCGAAACACCGACATTCGTGATAAAAGCCCTTCTCATATGCGAGTTCGCATCGCCTGTTCGGCGAAAAAACCGCCCAAGCCGTTTATCGCCATACATTTTTGTGAAACGCGCTAATTTGAAAAAAATAAAAAAAGGGAATTCATTCAAGAAAGGAGCATCGTAAGACCATGGGCAAAGGAGACAGAAGGACCAAAAGGGGAAAAATATGGAGAGGCTCGTTCGGAAAAAGCAGACCCAAACCCAGCAAAAAGGAAAAGAATACAGGAGCCGAGGAAACAAGCGACTACAGTGCGCCTATCGAAAACAGCGCAACAAATGAAACGAGCGAATAAGTCGCTCGCCCTTTTCAACCGGCAACGCCGCCTTTCACGGCGGCGCCTTTCCCCCCCCGACCCACTTCGGCCCCTTAAATAAGCTTTGCGAAGCCATTCGTGCCATCGGTTCCCGCGCTTCGAACCCCAAACCCGTTCCATCCGGCACCCCGCGCCCAAAACACACGTTTTTCACTCGATGATCAAGTTTTTTTCCGCCGACCGGACCGAGGCGACCGTCATTCCGGGCGCAGCGCAGCGGAGACCCATAATCCAGGAGATCCTCAGAAACGCATGGATTCGAAGCTTTCAGGGGGATCACGAAAAAAACTTGTTCATCGAGTTTCAAGGACCCCGCGAAAGCGAGGTCGCCGGATCGTCCTCGCACAACCGAGCAGCCCTCAATGAAGGCTCAATTCTTGCTTAAATAATTGCAATATGGCACAGGGCCTTTCCAGATGGCGATCACCATAAAAAGACAGGAGGCCGACCATGGCAAGCACAGTCCTTAACAGAAAATCATCCGTCGAAACCTCTCCTTGTCCGTACTGCGACGGGGAAACTTCCGTTAAACTGCCCGGAGACTACGAACCGGTCTACGCTTTTTGCGGGCATTGCGGAAAAAAGTTCATCGTGGAGCGCATGGCCGAAGGCTTTCGCGCATTGACCCGCGAAGACGCCCCGTGCTCCAGCAATCCCGAATGGCGCGCCATCGAAATGGGCGCGGGAGACGAAGAATAGATCCGCATCAGACTCTCTTGGCGACATTTTGCCGAGCGACCTGCCATACGCCGTGAAGTAACGTTAGGTAACGCGTTACAGGTAACGGTTGCGGGCGCGAGGACACGTATTTCCTTTTTTTTCTTTCCAGTCGATTGAAAAAAACATCGATTCGAAGGCACGCATACCTGTTGTCTTATCAGTAGCGCTCCCGCTTAATCACCATGACCGGCCGGCGGCATCCAAGACCATCGCCGCCGTGCTGGGGGTCATGGTTCTTGTGATTTTTCTCTTGCCAAAATTCCGTTCCACTGCCATTAATCAACATTGGAGATCGGAGCGATAGCCCCGGTTGCATCCCCAAAAAAAATCGATTTTACCGGCTCAAAGGAGGGCGAATGGAAATCACGGATTTGCTCCGGGAATTGGATCAAAGAAACAAGCAGGCCATGGAAGGCGGGGGGGCCGACAAAGTCGGGAAACAGCACGAGTCAGGCAAGCTGACCGCGCGCGAACGCATCGACAGGCTCCTGGACAATGGCAGTTTCGTGGAAATCGACCGTTTCAAGGTTCATCGGTGTTCGGATTTCGATATGGCGGACAAAAAGATTCCGGGCGACGGCGTGGTGACCGGATACGGACTGATCCACGGCAGGCAGGCCTTTGTGTACGCGCAGGATTTCACCGCCTTCGGCGGGTCGCTGTCCCTGGCCCATGCCGAAAAAATCTGCAAGGTCATGCAAATGGCCATGAAGGTCGGGGCGCCCTGCATCGGGTTGAACGACTCCGGCGGCGCTCGGATCCAGGAAGGGGTTGCGAGCCTGGCGGGCTACGGCGACATTTTCCTGCTGAACGTGCTGGCTTCCGGGGTAATCCCCCAGATCACGGCCATCATGGGGCCTTCGGCAGGCGGCGCCGTGTACTCCCCCGCCCTGACGGACTGGATTTTCATGGTGGAACAAACCAGCCACATGTTCATCACCGGGCCCGAGGTGGTCAAGGCGGTCACCTCCGAAGACGTCTCCAAGGAGGAGCTGGGCGGGGCCATGGCCCACAACTCCAAAAGCGGCGTGGCCCACTTCTCCGCGCCGAACGACTGGGGTTGCATCAAAGGAATCCGGGAGCTGATGGGCTTTTTGCCCCAGAACAACACCGAGGAGCCGCCGCGCCTGCCCACCGGCGACATTCCCGACCGGCGCGACGAAAAACTGCGCTACGTCGTTCCGGTCGATCCCAACAAGCCCTACGACATTCGCGACATCGTCACGTCCAACATGGACGACAACAACTTCCTGGAAGTCCACGAACACTGGGCGCAAAACATTGTCGTCGGCTTCGGCCGCCTGGACGGAATGCCGGTGGGGGTGATCGCCAACCAGCCTGCGGTCATGGCCGGGGTCCTGGATATCAACGCCTCCGTGAAAGGGGCGCGCTTCGTTCGTTTCTGCGACTGCTTCAACATACCGCTTGTCATCTACGAAGACGTGCCGGGTTTCATGCCGGGGACCTGCCAGGAACACGGCGGGATCATCAAGCACGGCGCCAAGCTGATCTACGCGTTTTCCGAAGCCACTGTGCCGCGCATTACCGTCATTACCCGCAAGGCATACGGCGGGGCCTACATCGTCATGAGTTCCAAGCATTTGCGGGGAGACATCGTCATGGCCTACCCCACGGCGGAAATCGCCGTCATGGGCGCGCAGGGCGCTGTGAACATCATCGGCCGCGATCAGATCAAGAAGGCCGCAAATCCCGAAGCCGAACGCAAGCGACTGATCGCCGACTACCGGAACAAGTTTTCCAATCCCTACCGGGCGGCCGAACTGGGATATGTGGACAGCGTGATCGATCCTGCCGATACGCGCCCCGAGATCATCCGGGCGCTCAAGTGCCTGGAAAGAAAACGCGACACGCTGCCGCCCAAAAAGCACGGCAACATCCCTCTTTAAGGCATATAGAAAGGAGAACGTCACATGTCATGGGGTTATGTCCTGGAGCTTTTGGAGTCCATCATTTTCACCCAAACCGGGATACCGAACCTGATGTTCAAGCAGGTGATCATGCTCATGATCGCCTTTTTCTTCCTGTATCTGGCAGTCGGCAAGAAGTACGAGCCGCTGCTGCTGCTTCCCATCGGCTTCGGGATCTTTCTGGTGAATTTTCCTCTGGTTCCCCTGATGGGATTTACCGAACATGGCACCCCCGAATTGATCCGGGCTTTTTACAAGTACGGCGTGGAGTGGGAAATCATCCCCTGCGTCATCTTTCTTGGCCTGGGCGCCATGACGGATTTCGGTCCCCTGATCGCCAATCCGAAAACCCTGATCATCGGGGCAGGCGCTCAGCTGGGCGTCTTCATCACGTACATCGGGGTCCTGTTTTTCGGCTTTACGCTGAAGGAGGCCGCGTCGGTGGGCATTATCGGGGGGGCGGACGGACCGACCACCATCTATCTGACCGCCAAGCTGGCGCCCCACCTGCTCGGGGCCAACGCGCTGGCAGCCTACTCCTACATGGCCATGGTACCGCTGATACAGCCGCCCATCATGCGCTTGATGACCACTCCCGAGCAGCGCCGGATCAAAATGCGGCAGCTCAGAGTGGTGTCCAAGACGGAAAAGATCCTGTTTCCCATCGTAGCGGCGATCCTGATCATCCTGCTGGTCCCCGCGGTGGCCCCCCTGATGGGCATGTTCATGTTCGGCAACTTCATGCGCGAGTCCCGGGTGGTGCGGCGCCTGTCCGACACCGCCGAAAACTCGCTTATGAACATCGTCACCATTTTCCTGGGGCTGTCGGTGGGCGCCACGATGCAGGCAGAAGCCTTCCTGAGCTGGAAGCCACTGCTGATATTCACCTTCGGGCTGCTGGATTTTGTCGTATGCACGTTCGGGGGTATTTTGACCGTCCACATCATGAATCGGTTCCTGAAGGAAAAGATCAATCCGCTGATCGGGTCGGCCGGAGTTTCGGCCGTGCCGATGTCGGCCCGGGTCGCCCAAAACGAAGGCCTCAAGGCAGATCCGAACAACTGGCTGATCATGCACGCCATGGGACCGAACCTGGCCGGCGTCATCGGTTCGGCCGCGGCCGCAGGCATGTTCATCGCCATGTTCCAGTAGGAGGGACCTATGACAAATTTCAAATCACATTGGAACCTGGTCTGCAAGCGCATTTTGGCAAGCCTGCTTGTGCTGGCCGTATCCCCGGCGCTTGGATGGGCCTTTAAAATCGGCCCGGACATCGAAAAGCCCAAACCCGAGTTCACCCGCAGCCAGGACCAGATCGCAGCCAAGCTGATTCCCCGGGCGAAAAGCACCAGCGTCGAGATTCGTTTCCAGGCCAAGGGCGGCAAGCTGGCGGAGGTCGCCTCCTACGACTGGGAACAGGCGGAACGCCCCGAGGTGGACGTCAAGAACTTCAAGTCCTCCCTGTTCCAGATCCAAATCGACAATGTGCCGCCGGGCAAAGAGGCCACGGTCTCCATCATTTCCGATTTCTTCATCAGCTCGACCCGCTTTTTCGCGTTCAACCCGAACCTTCCCTCCCCCTGGATCAAGGACGCCTCGGTCGAAAACGTCTCCTTGGGCGACCGGGTGCAGGAGCTGGTCGTTCCGGTCAAGGACGGCAGTCCTTTGGATGCCGACGGCGCCGTCAACGGCAAAATCACGCTGATCGGCGGTCCCCGGGATTCGTTCTGGGGATATGCCCTTGGCACGCTGTTCATTCGGTTCTTCGGAATCTTCATCGTGCTGGTTGTCCTGATGATCGGCATGATGCTCTCGGGCAAAGTCTTTCAACGGATACTCTCCAAGACCCCAAAGCAGGCCGGGCCCCTTGTAGAGGCGACGGCACCCGCAGACAAGGGTGCAGCCGAATCAGCCCCGGCCGCCTCCCTGGAATCCGAAGCCCCGGATCAGCCTTCCGCAGAAACGGCCTTGGCGATCTCAATGGCGCTTCACCTGCACTTCGAATCCTTACGACCGACGCAACGCGTTTGCATCTTCGCCCCCGAAGCCTGCGCCTGGACCCAAGAGGGGCGGCGGCAGATGATGAACGCGCGAAATGTAACCCTTAGAAAAAGCAAATCATAGATAGAGGTTGTTCGATGATATACAAGATCGTGATAAAAGACAAAAGATTCGAGGTGCAGATCGGCGAAATAGCCGGCGGGAGGGCCTCCGTATCAGTGGACGGCATCCCCTACGACGTGCTCATTGAAAACTACGACGAGATCGGAACCGGATTGGCATCGACACTGCAGGCTGCTCCCGCGCACATTCGCAAGGTGGCGGCGCCCAAGCCGTCCCCGGCACAGCGAAACCCCGCAGCCCCGCAGGCGGCAAAACCAAGCCCGTCATTGTCGGCCGCTGGCGACGGTGCCATCGTCGCCCAGATTCCAGGACGCATCGTGGCGGTGAATGTTGACGTCGGGGACTCGGTCGCAAAAGGCCAGACCGTGGCCGTCATGGAAGCCATGAAGATGGAAAACAACGTCCCGGCGAGCAAAGACGGAATCGTCAAGGAAATCAATATACAGAAGGGCTCCGAGGTCGCCACCGGAGACGTGATGATGGTCATCGAGTAGTTACCTGCGCCGCCGTGGAAGACGGCGCTACCGGGACAATCCAGGATCCTACAATCCCCCTGCAAAACCATAAAAGCCGGCCGCTGCGCCTCGCAAAAAGAACGCTGTGGCCGGTCTAAAGGTACCTTTTCTACGTTCCGAAAAAACGGAACACCCGTCTTCGGGCAGCATCAGGAAAGACGTCGTCGGAATCTCGTCACCGCCAAGCCCAACAAAAGCGCCAGCGTCAGCAGCCCCTGTTCGCCCAGAGTGGGTATAACTGTCGATTGTCCCGAAGAAACGGTCCGAAAGACCATGTTTTCGCCAACCCCTTGGCCGTTGGCGTTGATTGCCGCCAGCCGGAAGTTGTAGACGGTATCGGGAACCAGCCCGTCTATGGTTGCGGTTACCTGAACAGGCGAATCCCCGTCCACTGGACTCTGGCTGGCCACGACGGTATGCCCGCA
The DNA here is from genome assembly GCA_963674505.2 of Desulfobacterales bacterium. Classification (GTDB taxonomy): domain Bacteria; phylum Desulfobacterota; class Desulfobacteria; order Desulfobacterales; family SKZT01. The sequence continues at coordinate 1,372,262 of CAXXIG010000007.1, read as the reverse complement.
GCCGGTGTCCGTTCCGTATTGGAATTCGACCTGCGTGGATAGTCCGCCCGGATCGACGGTCCCGGTCAGTGTCGCCGTGGTTTGGCCCACCGAGGAAGCCGACTACGTCATAGCGTCAGGTCCTTCGACAAACACGGCGGTGTCCTCGCCTTCCAGAACCAAATCGTACGGGTCTTCGTCGGCGTCGTTGTTGCCGATGGAAACGAAGGCGGTCTTGGTTCCCGTGGTGGAGGGAGTGAATCGCACGGTGAAGCTGGTGTACTCCGAGGGACCGAGCGTGGAGGCGGCGGGCTGGGACTGGATTGCGAAATGGGCGGCGTCCGTTCCGGCCACAGTCAGGGGAGTGGCCAGTTCCAGGTCGGTGTCGCCCCGGTAGCGCAATCGTTCCGAAATTCGGTTGGATCCTCCCAACATGTTGAAATCATTCAACATATTTGCAATTTCATTTCACATAGTTTAACAAAAAGACGCTCGTTCCATTCAAAAAAGGTCGCTTTTGACAGAGTTTTCGCAGGATTTATTGAAATTTAGGGTCCAAAATGTTAATGTATGTTATTTTAATATTGACATATTCATTTTATAACAACATACATTACCACATCATGAAAAATCTTACTGTAAGAGAAACAGCCGTAATCGAAAAATTGCGAAAATGCAAAGTCGCAAGAAAATCCGAATTGTGCGATCATTTGAAAATTTCGCATATGACTGTGGTGCGGGCTTTGAAAAAGTTCGGCTACTATTCGAGCTACAACAAGAACTCCTCCTTCTATACCCTTCGGGATACTCCCGATTTCGACTCGTACGGACTATGGGCCTACAATGATATCCGTTTTTCCCGAAACTTCACTCTCGACAAAACAATCGTCTCCATAGTGGACGATTCGGAATCGGGGTTCACCGCCGAGGAACTTGAGCGCTTGTTGAAAACGAATGTAAAAAACCTTCTTTCCCGTCTTGTATCCAAAGACAGGTTGAGTAAATACATGGCAGGTCGTTGCGCCGTATATTTGTCCGTCGATCCCGATCTTAAAAAGAAACAGGAAGAATCCCGGAAAAAAAGGATTGAAGAACGCGATGCGAAGTCGGCAATCCAAAGACGCGACGAGACGCCTTTGCCCGACAATATGGATTCTCCGGCCGTGATTGAAATTCTTGTTAGAATGATCGAGTTTCCGTCGGCAAGCGCGGCGTCTATCTCGCGAGCGTTGCAAAGAAAAGGGGTTTCCGTCACCGCAGGAAATGTTCGAAGCGTAGTCGAGTTCTATTCGCTCGAAAAAAAAACGGCTCGCTGAAAGTGGCCGAACTTGTCAACTGTCTGCGAGACGATTTCATGGGGAAAATCTCCGATATTTCCGCTCTGCCGGACGACGCCGAATACGTATTCGAATCTTGCGTCGATAATTCCATCGTTCAGAAAACGAGGCGCCGGACCGTTATCAGTCTGAAATATTCGAAATTCAGGTCCATAGAGATTGCAAGGCGGAAAAAAGACCGTTCGAAGACTTCGACTTTTCGCTCGTCGGAATTGGCCGCGATCGTTCCTTCCGGAGCCAAATACTCGTTCGATCTCATCGCCTTCGTCGGCAGAAAATGCTATCTGGAAGGATGCACGTTGAAATCGGTCAACGCAGAGATAGAAAAACGGAAAGGGCTGTCGCCCATACCCGCCAGCAGTCTTTACGATATTCAGCGCAAGTTTCTTTTCTATCTAGGGGAACTTCATCGAAGGGCGACTCCCGAGATCGAGGCCTTTCTTCGCAAGCGCGGAAACGTCACATGGCTGATCGACGGAACGATCGAACCGGGTTCCCCCGTTTTTTTCGGCGTCAAGGAGGCGCAGGCGGGAATATTTCTCAAAGGATGGAAGATTCCCACGGAAAACGAAGAGGACATTTCAAAATGCCTTCTCGAAGCCGCCGATCTTTACGGCAAGCCGGACGAGATCCTTCACGATCTGAGCGAAAGAATGATCAACAGCTGCGAAGCGGCCCTTCCGGATTGTCCGCACCGCGTATGCCACTACCATCTATGCGGCGATTTGGGCAGGGATCTCTACGATGCGCCCCAGAAAATGCTGAACAAGCGCATTCGAGCCATTAAATTGCAGCCGTATCTGAAGAACCAGAGAAGCAGTCAGACGCAAAGGATTCGAGGACAGATCAGGGACGGGAACGCCCGGTTGATTCTCAAGGATCTGTTGAGCGGAAATACAACGGATTTCGAATTCACCGACGTTTTAGCCCGCGAAATTCTTCTGGGCCTGCATTCCTGGATGCTCGACTACGCAAACGACGGTCGCAGGCAAGGTTTTCCGTTTGATCCCTACCTGCTTTATTTCCATCGCAGAATCGCCAAAATCAACGCCGTGGCAAAAAGCTTGATTGCAAGAGACAACTCGATCAGCAAATTGCCGAGAGTTTTTTACGGTTTTTCGGAAAGACTTGAAAAATACCTTGCCGATCCCGTGGTCGATACCGCTGCGAATTTATACGAGAAAGCATTCGATATTTTCCGGCGGATACGGGAAGTGCTTCGCATGGACGCCAAGGGACCGAGTCCCATGCGCGATTCGTACGAACTGACTTCCAGGGGAAGGAAAGACGTTCGCGAGTCTCTAAACGATCTTATGGAGCAATTCGGGAAGAGCGGACGCAATTGTTCAAGCAGCGAAGAACTCGCTCTTTACAATATCGCGTTGTCGCATGTCGGCAAATACAGACAGTATCTGTTCCGAGGCGACGAGGAAAAAAACGCGGGAGCTTCTTTCGTACGAACGACGAATGCGATCGAATCCCATTGGGGAAGCGGAAAACGGCTTCGCCGACAAACTCACGGTCGCATGAAGCTCGCACGGGATTTTTTCGCATTGCCCGCCGAATATATGCTGATACCGAATTTAAACAATCCGGTCTATGTCGAGTTGGTTTTCGGAAGTCTTGAAAAACTCCCGGAAAAACTCGCGGAAGCCGGAAAAACATCGGGCTCGTATAGTTCATGGTGCAAACGGCAACATCCTCTTAATACCGGAAGGCTGCCGATTAAGACAATAAGAAGCGAAGCGTTTATCGACGATTTAATCGAACTTTTTTAAATTTAGAACACAACGAAATAGGGCGTCCAAAATTTAAATCCAACCGAATTTCGGAACGATTGCCGGTAGCGTGCGACATAGGCGTCCGCAGTGTAGTAGAGATCCTTGGTGCTCGCCCTAACCGTATCGACGGACACGTGAGAGTCTACAACGGAAGGCCGACCCAATTGCCTCGCAGATACGTCGCCCGCCAGAGGCTGTGTCTTAGGGCGACAACGGACTATTGGGTCAACGACGCCATAGGCTGTCCTTTTTTTCCGGTCGAGAAGCCGGTCGATCCCGGCCTTTTGAAGACGCTGGAATGCGACATAGTTCCGAGAGGCTGCTCGAAGACGTCCCGAATCGGCCCGACGAGAAACAGCTGGAAGACAATCCTTTCCTTTGCAGGTTCGCCATGGTCTTCGACCGCGCGGGCTACAGTCCGTCGTTTTTCCGCGCAATGTGGGAAAGCCATCGGATCGCGTGCATGACCTATCATAAATTTCCAAAGGATTGCTGGCCGGCGGAATGGTTCGTGGAACATAAGGTGGCGATACCGAACGGAGAAAAGGGTTCGATACGACTGGCCGAGATGGGCTCCCTGGCCGGCTCCGGAAAGGACGCGATGTGGATGCGGGAGGTTAGGAAACCGACGAAATACGGACACCGGACCAGCCTTGTAAGCACCGGATACGGAATGGACCATGTTCGTCTGGCTGCCTGCATGTTCACTCGATGGTGTCGGGAAAATTTCTTTCGATACATGCGCCAGCACTTTGAAATAGACCTGCTTGCGGAATACGGCGTGGAGGATCTTCCCGACACCGAACGCGCGGTCAATCCGCGATGGAGGGAGATGGATCGGACCCGAAACTGGCTGACGGGACGACTTCGATGCAGGAGGGCCGCTTTCACCGCGCTGGATATGCATCCCGAAAGCGAGGAGGATCCGGAAAAATATCGGGAATGGGTCCGGAAAAAAGCGGAACTTCTGGAAGAGGTCGAACATTTGGAAAAGGAACTCGAAGATGTGAAAGCCGAAATAAAAGGCGTTCCCAAGCATGTGGAAATGGGAGAACTCGACGAAGGGGACAAATTCCAAGGATTGCGTTCGGGAAGAAAGAGGCTTCTGGACGCCGTAAAGATGATAGCCTGGCGATCGGAGACCGCGATGGCGCCAATACTGACGAGTCCTACGGTGAATGGCGCGGACGCCGGAAGCATTCTGCAGGATCTTTTTGTTTCGGACGCCGACATCGTTCCGGAAAATGAAGACGGGATTCTTCGTGTCCGCGTCCATAACGCTCCTTTGCCGGCAACGAATCGGTCGCTGGCAATTTTGTTCGAAGAACTCAATAAGACATAAACAAAGTATCCCGGAACAGAAATTATAATATTCTATGAGTTAATAAAACAAGAGACTGGCAAATAAATTCGGTACCTGCTTTAATTTCCCAGAGATCCAGAGTTCTGAAGATGCGACGAATTGGCGCGGAAAATGGTGGGTTGGACTCCGCGCAAGATTGACGGGCCATCCTTTTCAAGAGACGTTGGATTGGCGACAACACCTGGGTATCGACCCACCCACCCTACGATCCCGAACCATCCCGTGCAGAGTGCCGATAGGGGGGAACAAATCCCGGCAGAAAAAAAACTCCCGAAATTGGATGATTTTCATCGCCCCAGATGCTTCCCCTGGCCGCCGTCGAGAACTTCTCTTATCGTGCGGGACAATTCGAGCATGTTCAGCGGTTTCATCATTACCGCCTTGATGCTGTCCTTGACCTGTCTTTTCCTTCCGAAGCTTTCGCTGAATCCGGTGCAGAGAATCACCGGCAATCCGGGTCTCTTCTCCCATATTTTTTCGGCCAGCATGTCGCCGGTCATATAGGGCATGGTCAGGTCGGTAATGACCAGGTCGAAGGCCTCTGGCTGCTTTTCGAACAGCGACAGGGCGTCTCTGCCGCTGGACCGCGACGAGACCATGTAGCCCATTTGCTCCAGCATCTGCTGGGAGATATCCACCAGGGCGGGCTCGTCGTCTACGAACAGGATGTGCTCGCTTCCTTTCTCGATGGACCCTTCGTACTTCTCGATTTTGTTGTCTTCGCTGCCGATGGCCGGGATGTAGACCTCGAAATGGGCGCCCTTGTTCGGTTCGCTCTCCACCCGGATGGCCCCCTGGTATTTTTTGACGATGCCGTGGGTCACCGCCAGGCCCAGCCCCGTGCCTTCACCCTTTTCCTTGGTCGTGAAATACGGTTCGAAAATCCTGTCCAAAAACTCCTTTTGAATCCCGTGGCCGGTATCGGAGACGGAAAGCTTGACGTACTCCCCGACTTTCAGATCGGGCAGATCGGGGACGCCGTCGCCGTCGATATTCGCTTTCTCCAGGCAAAGACGCAGCCGCCCGCCGTCGTTTCTCATGGCATGTCCCGCGTTTGTGCACAGATTCATGATAATCTGGTGAAGGTGCACTGGGTCCGCCAGCACGTTGGGCAGATTGGCGTCGATGTATTCGTTGATTTCGATGGTCGAAGGCAAGGAGGCCCTGAGGAACCTCAGGACCTCCTTTGTGATCATAGCCATGGCGACGGGCTTGCGTTCGCCCTCGACCTGTCTGCTGAAAGCCAGGATTTGCTGAATCAGGTCTTTGGCTCGCTCCGCTGCGGACAGGGAGAGCTTGATGGTTTTGGCGGAACGGCTGTCCGGAGGCAGACTCAGCATGGAAAGCTCCGCGTATCCCATGATCGCCGCGAGAATATTGTTGAAATCATGGGCGATTCCAGCGGCCAGCGTGCCGATGGCCTCCATTTTCTGGGCCTTTTGAAGTTGGTTTTGCAGCTGGGTGCGTTCGGTTTCCGTCTCCTGGATTTGCTGGATTCGCCTTCGAAGCTCGACGGTCTGCGTCTCCAGCTTTTCATAAAGCATGCTTTTCTTCAGTCCGATGGATATTTCGTTTGCCAAGGACTCCAGGAAATCGGCTCGCTTGCTGAAATCGACCTGCTTGCGCGAAGCGAGCGCGACGACCCCCAAAGGTTCGGCGCCGCTTTTCAGAGGCAACGCCGCCAGGGATTGAAAACCGGCATTCTTGCATTCGTCCAAGCTGCACCGGGAATCCTTGTGGATATTTTCGGAAAATACCGCGTTTTTTTCGGAGACGCAAAGGCCGCAGAGGCAATGTCCGATGCGATGGGCCGCCTCCGGCTTCCATTGTTCGCCCGCACTTTCGGGATAAATGAACTTCTCCAGGAGCTTCTCGCCTTCCAGTACGAAGCAAACGGCGAAGTCCGAGCCTGCGGCCCTGCGCATTTCTTTAAGACCCGACCGGATGGTTTCATCGACGGTAATGGAGGAGTTGACGCGCCTAGCCAAGTTGTTGAGGATGGAAAGCTCTTCCGCGCGGGTCCTCAGAATGCCTTCTTTTTCGACCAGTTCACGGGTACGTTCCGCCACCATTTTTTCCAGGTCCTGCATGTAGCTTCTGTTTTCCGCCTCCAGGCGCTTCTTTTCGTCCTGGAAGGATTTGATGCGCAGGGCGTTGCCGACCGCCTTGTACACATCGACCTTCGAAACCGGCTTTTGAAGATAGTCCACCGCTCCGAGCCTCAAAGACTCGGTCGCCGTGTCCAGGGTCGGCTCTCCGGTCATCATCATGACCATGGTCTCCGGCGACAAGTCTTTGATTGTCCGCAACAGTTCTACGCCCGACAGTTTGGGCAGAATAATGTCGGTCAGCACAATATCGAACTTCGTCGCATCCAGCTTTTCAATTGCTTCGGACGCGGTTTCGGCAACCTCCACCCGGTGGCCCTCCAGTTCCAGAAACGCTTTCAGGGTGACGCGAATGCTCTTTTCATCGTCTACAATCAGAATCGTTCCCATAGGTTTTCTTTCATTTTTCCGTCAGTTGCCATCCATTGTTCACCGGAAGGTCCAGAATGAACTTCGTATGCCTCCCCGGTTCGCTTTCCACGCTCAGTTCGCCCCCGTGCTCCTTTACGATCCCGTAGCTTATGGAAAGCCCCAGCCCCGTCCCGGTGCCCTTGGGCTTGGTGGTGAAGAAGGGGTCGAATATTCGATGGAGATTTTTCTTTTCAATGCCGCATCCATTGTCCTCGACCGCGATCCGGAGAAATCGTCTTTTCCGCTTTTCGACCGGGGCGACCGACAAAAAAAGCTTTTTGTTCTCGTCGTATCCGGGATACCGCTCGTTCAAGGCGTCCCGGGCGTTGGTCATCATATTCATCAGCACCTGCTGGATTTGCTGGCTCCGGCATTTGATCGTCGGCAGGTCTTCCGGGACCTCGACCAGCAGTTCGATCTGGTCGTGGCGCATCACCGTGCGAATCAGGGAAAGCACGGCGCCGACGATGTCCGCAATGCGGGCCGGGCTGTGAGTCTGCTTCTCGTGCCTGGCAAAGGTCAGCAGGTTGCGCACGATGGTCGATACCCGCTCGGTTTCGTGAATGATTTCGCGGGCGAATTCCGCCATCGGCGCCTTTTCCCCCATCTGATCCAAAATCAGCTGCGCATAGTTCATGATGCCGTTGATGGGATTGTTGATCTCGTGGGCGACCCCGCCGGCGAGGGTCCCGATGGAGTCGATCTTTTGGGATTGAATCAGCTGCTCCTCGAGTTTTTTCGTTTCGGTAATGTCCCTGGCATTCACGGCGACGGCTTCCACCTTGCCATGCCTGTCGACTACCGGAAGATAGCCGACATCCAAAATTCTTCTGCCGAGCCGTCCCACATCAAAAGTCTCCTGAAAACGGACGGCCTGGCCGGAAAGGGCCTTGTCGAGCTGGGGCTGGATTTTCTCCTTGAACTGGGTCTCGCCCAGAATATCGGCGGCGGTTCGGCCCACGAACTCGTCGTAGGAAAGACCAAAGGCGTTCAACAAGCTCTGGTTCGCGGTTTCGTACACATAGTCCCTGTTGACCAGGGCCAGCAAATCCTGAGATGCGGACACGATGCGCTCGAACTTGTGCAAGTTTTCCTCGGCGCGCCTGCGCTCGGCAATGACACGGGCCTGCCGCATGTTTTGATAGGCGAAGTTGGAAACGAGATTGGCCAGCGCATGAATGACCTGGGCGGCCTTGGCGAACTGTTCTTGGGGCATAACCGGCACCTCCAGGTAGGCTTCGCGAAACTCGGTTTCGTCCACGCCGATTTTTCCGGCATATTCCAGCATCCTTTGTTCGTCAACTGTTTCGTTTCTGACCTGGCCGATCAGCCAGTTGGCCACCTGCCTGCCTCCGACGACGATGCTTGTTCCCGCATTGCAAAGCCCGGCGCTGAGGCACGACTGAATGGTAGGACCGGACAGGCTCCCTTGGCCGATCATGGCATCGGATTTGTTGCAAAGCTTGACACCCCGGGGGTTTTTACGGACGATTTCCCCGCAGAGTTTGCAGAAATTGCTTGGTTCGGTAATCGGCTTGCCGTCGGGGTCGGTAATCAAGGCTGCCACACCGAACGCGTCGGCATAGAGGTCCTGCAAATGCTGGATGTCCGACAAGTTGAACAATTCCTCGAATGAAACACCTTCCGCATCATCCTCCGGCCGGGTCAGCTGGAGCAGCCGTTTCTCCAGCGCCTCCTCGGTCCATTTTTGTTCGGATATATCGCGCGAAGCCCCTACGATACGAACGGGATAGCGTTTTTCGCCTTCGCCTTCGAAATATACTTGGGATCGCATCGTCACCCAACGCACGGATTTATCGGGACGAACGATTCGATGTTCCACATCCCAAAAACCCGAACTGTCCGGCTCCAACGATTCCCGGATGGTGTCCTTTATTCGTTCTCGATCAGCGGGGTGAATAAGATCTATATACCCCTGCAAAGTCGGCGGGGAGTTCGGATTCCAGCCGTAAATTTTCATTAATTGCGGCGACCAATATAGATTGTCAGTAGTGTAATCGTGGTCGAATACTCCTATCCCGGATACGCGGACGGCTTGGCGAAGCCTTTCCTCGCTCTCATATAGTGCATTTTCCGCTTTTTTGCGTTCGCTGATATCCTGTACGAACGAAATAAAAAAATCGTCTCCTTGGTATTCGATGTAGTTCAATACCACTTCGACCGGTATCATCGTCCCGTCTTTGCAACAGTGGTGGGTTTCGTACTTGCATTTGCACCCGGCCCCTTTCTCCCGCCACTTTTCGAAAAATGTATCCACGGGAAACTCGGGATCGAGTTCCATGATGGTCATGCGCAGAAGTTCTTCCTTGGAGTAGCCGGTGTAGTCGCATACGAATCGGTTGACGTCGGCGATCTTCGAATCGTTTCCGATTCTGAAAATGCCGACGGATGCGGTATCGACGCAAAACTGGGTCAGCCGCAAAGCCTCCTCGGCCTTTTTGCGGTCGGTAATGTCCAAATGGGTCCCGATCACCCGCGAGGGCGACCCCCGATCATCCCTTTCGACAACCTTCCCTCTGCCGAGAATCCATTTCCAGTCCCCGGACTTGGTCCTCATCCGGAATTCGATTTTAAACGCGTCGCTTTCGCCATCGAGGTTCTTTTTCACCGCTCTTTCGGCGGCCTGGATATCTTCGGGGTGGACCAGAGAAACCCAGGAATCGTAGCGCGGTTCGAATTCATCCGGTTGGAACCCGAGCATCGTATAGTACCTGGAGCCGAAATAGGCCTTGCCCGTCCGAGCGTCCAAGTCCCACACCGCGTCGTCGGTGGCATCCAGTACGAGCCTGAGCTGCTCTTCCTTCTCTCTCAGGCCCTCCTCTGTCCGGACCCGGGCGAAAGCTCGCCTTCCAGATCCCGGACCCTTCGTTCCAGTTCTTCGTAGGTGGGTTTTCGGTCCATTGTCTCCCTCCAATCGTTCAGCTCCGACGAGGTTCAAATCCAAAATGCAAATCCACATCAGTTTCATCCGAACATGCCGCTGATCGCTAAATCCTTCGATCTTCGATATTCCAGGCGACGGGCGGAACAAGTCCGGACCGATGATCGATCCGGATCGTTTTTTGCCCGCCGAACCCGGAAAAGCCATCGCTCCAGCTTGCTGTAACAAGACCCTAATATACGGTCCTGCTTGTTGTCAACGAATATGTAAATTTCCATTTTCATGACAACGGATCGACCGGCGATTTTCTCAGCGCGCCTCCCCCGCTCCCGAAAGCCGTCCCTCGATAGCGTCTTCCACCGCCTTTACGAACTCGCCGCCGCGCACCAGTTCCGTCACGGCCTCGATGTCCTTGTAGAGATCCCGGTCGCGCTCCATGAAGGGCACGCGGCGCCGGACGGCCCTGTACGCGGCGCAAGTGCCCGCGCCCAGGGCCTTGCCTTTCCTGTCGGGAATCAAATCGTAGGCCTGGGCGGCGCAGAGAAGTTCGATGGCCGCCACGGTTTCCACGTTTTCCAGGATTTCGCGGGTCTGGCGCATGGCGATGGTTCCCATGCTCACGTGGTCCTCCTTGTTGGCCGAAGTCGGGATGGAATCCACGCAGGCCGGGTGGGACAGGACCTTGTTTTCCGAAACCAGCGCGGCCGCCACGTACTGGCCGATCATCAGGCCGGAATTCAGACCGCCGTTTTGGGCCAGAAATGCGGGCAGTTCGCTGAGCTGGGGATTGACCAGCCGCTCGATTCTTCTTTCTGACACGCTTCCCAGTTCCGCCAGGCCCATGGAGAGGTAGTCGGCCGCCATGGCCACGGGCTGGCCGTGGAAGTTTCCTCCCAGGCGGACTTCCTCCGTGTCCGCAAAAATCAGGGGATTGGTGGTGGTGGAGTTGATTTCGATATCGATCACGCGCATGGCGTGGGCGACGGCGTCCTTGCTCGCTCCGTGGATCTGGGGGGAGCATCGAAGCGTGTAGGCGTCCTGGATTCTGGCGCTGCCCGCGTAGGAGGCGACGATCTGGCTTCCGGCGGTCAGGCGCAGCATGTTGTCGGCAGTGGCGATCTGTCCCGGGTGGGGACGCACCAGGTGAATACGCGGATCGAACTCGGAATTGCTTCCCATCAGCACTTCCAGAGTCATGGCGCAGGCGATGTCCGCAGTCTTGGACAACCGGAGGGCGTCTTCGACAACCAGCACGCCGATGGCCGTCATGGCCTGGGTCCCGTTGATAAGCGCGAGCCCCTCCCCCGCCCCGGGCTTCAGCGGCTGCAAGCCGATTTCGCGAAGCACTCGGTCACCGGGAAGTCGCTGTCCCTTGAAGAAAGCCTCCCCCCGCCCGATCAGCGAAAGCCCCACGTGGGCGGCGGGCGCCAGGTCCCCGCTTGCGCCCACAGATCCCTTTTCCGGCACCACCGGCGTCGCGCCCTGGTTCAAGAAGGTCAGTAGATACCGAAGCGTCTCCATGCGCACGCCGCCGTACCCCAGGGACAGATCGTGGATCCGCAGGGCCATCATGGCCCGGACGACCTCCTCGGGCAGGGGCTTTCCCACACCCGCCGCATGGCTCATGAGAATGTTTTCCTGGAGCTTCTGCGTGTCCTTCCTGGATATGGTCCGGTTGCAAAGCGCCCCGAAGCCCGTAGTAATGCCGTAGATGACTCTTCCCTCTTCCACCCAGCGCCTCACCAGTTCTCGCGTACGCTCAACACGGACTTCGCAGTTTTCCGAGAGTTCCGCAGGAGCGTTGTATCGCGCGACCGAAACGATGTACTTCCTCGAAATGGGTATTTGGTCCAGAAAAACTGTTTTCATTTGGCACGCCCCTTTTCAAAAAGCTCTTCGACCGCCTTCGCCACCGCGCCTTCGTCGGCCAAAAAGGGAATGGTGATCTGGTCGCCGTCGGGGTTATCGCGGTTGTAGGCGACGGCCACGGACATGGCGTTGGGGTTGGCGGCCCAGTTGCGCCGTGCCACACCGCCCATGACGTCCCAGGTCATGGCCGATTCGATGATCCGGTCCACCCGCCCGCTGCCGTCGAGCACCAGGCCGAACCCGCCGTTGACCGCCTTTCCGATGCCCACGCCGCCGCCGTTGTGCAAGGCCACCATGGTCATGCCCCGGGCGGCGTTTCCCGCGAAACCGTGCGCGGACATGTCCGCGCAGACATTGCTTCCGTCCCGGATGTTGGCGGTCTCCCGGAACGGAGAGTCCGTGCCCCCCGGATCGTGGTGGTCGCGCCCCAGCATGATCGGCCCGACCTCGCCGTCGCGCACCATCTTGTTGAACGCCAGCGCGATGCGCACCCGTCCTTCGGCGTCCTGGTAGAGAATCCGCGCCTGGCTGCCCACCACCAGGTTGTTCTTCTCCGCGTCGCGAATCCAGATCCAGTTGTCCCGGTCCATGGAACGTCGTGTCGGGTCGATGCACTCCCGAGCCGCATGGTCCGTCTTCAACAGGTCCTCTCTTTTCCCGGAGAGACACACCCATCGGAACGGCCCGTACCCGTAGTCGAAAATCGGCCCCATGATGTCTTCGAAGTACGACGGGAAGATGAACCCGTCCTTTGCGTCCCGGCCGTTCTTCGCTATTTCCCGGACGCCTGCGTCGAACACCGCTTTTAGAAATGAATTGCCATAGTCGAAAAAGTAGGCCCCGGCATCCACCAAGCGGCGAATCAGCTCGAAATGGCGGCGGAGGCTTTTGTCCACCAGGCGGCGGAACCCCTTGCGGTCTTCGGACAGAAGCCTGGTCCGTTCCTCGAACGTGACGCCCTGGGGGCAGTACCCACCGTCGTAGGCCGCGTGGCAGGATGTCTGGTCGGAAAGCAGATCTATAGGGATTCGATTGTCTGCGGCGTACTCGAGAAGGTCCACCACGTTTCCGCTGTAGCCGATGGACAGGGGCTTTCCTTCCTTTCGCGCCTTGTCCGCCGTTTCGAACACGGTCTTAAGGTCGCCGGAAACCACGCGAACCCAGCCCTGCCTCCTGCGGGTGGCGATGCGCGACGGGTCCACTTCGGCCACCACCGACACCGCCCCCGCGATCTCGGCGGCCCTGGGCTGCGCGCCGCTCATGCCGCCCAGACCAGAAGACACGAACAGCAGGCCGGACAAGTCGCCGTCGGGCGCGACCCCGCACATCTTGCGCCCCGCGTTCAAGAGCGTGTTGTAGGTCCCGTGCACGATGCCCTGCGGCCCGATGTACATCCATCCCCCGGCGGTCATCTGCCCGTACGATGACACCCCCATCTGCGCGGCGACCTCCCAGTCCTCGGGGTTGTCGTACAAGCCGACCATCAGGCCGTTGGTGACGATCGCGCGGGGATTGTCCGGAGCGGACTTGAACAGCCCCAGCGGGTGCCCGGACTGCACGACCAGCGTCTGGTTTTCGGAGAGTTCCTCCAAATAGCGCTTGATCAGCCGATACTGCATCCAGTTCTGGCAGACGCTGCCGGTCTCGCCGTAGGTCACCAGCTCGTATGGGTAGAGGGCGACTTCGAAGTCCAGGTTGTTGTCGATCATCAGCTGGATGGCTCTGCCCGCCAGGCACCGGCCCTTGTACTGATCGACGGACTTTGCGAAGATGGCCCCAGGCGGACGGTACCGGTATCCGTAAATGCGCCCCCGCTGGTCCAGCTCTTTCAGGAATTCGGGCATCAAAACGGCGTGATGTTCGGGGGGAACGTACCGAAGGGCGTTTTTCAACGCCGCGCGGGTCTGCTGCGATGTGAGCCGGAACCCCCGGTCGGGGGCGCGCCGAACGCCCTCTTCGAACACGGGCTCGGGCGGCAAGGGACCTTCGAGCCTGATTCTCATGGCCTTTTCGACATCTTGGTTCGTAAGCATCTTCACCCTCCTTTGCCTAGTGCGGTTCGTTTGGACGACAGCCGTCATAGCATTTCATAAAATACAGTGTTTCCTGGTTGGAAACAACGCAAATGTTTCTTGCTTTCCCACATGCATACACCAAAAACAAAAACCTTGCGAAAGCCTCTCCGAGCTGTGTAATATGGATTCAGCATATGCGGTCGGAATTTCTTCCGGGTTCGGCGCTTCTATTGTCGTCCAGCCCATTGGTCTTCACTTTTTTTCGGGGGAGTGCGAAATGCTGAAAGATATTTCGAAACTAAACATCGTGCGAATCGGAAGCTTCATCACCCACAGCAGTCTCAAGGAAATCGGAGAGGGCATCCTGGAGTCTTTCCGGGGGGCCATCCTGGAGTTCAAGGTTTCCCATCACGACTCGCTTTTCATCCACGACATCGACGCCAAGCTGCTGACGATGATCCTGAACGAGGAGTACGGGGGCCATACGCTGGGGATCACCGACGCGGATCTCAGGACCGACGACGATTTCTATAACTCCATATTCGGCGGGAAGAACACCAGAAACGACGTGGCGGTGGTCTCCACCAGCAAGCTGAGTCCGGAATCGATTTCGTCCGACCGGGAATACCGTCTTTTCATCAGCCGGATATTGAAGGTCGCCCTGCACGAAGTGGGACACAATTTCGGCCTCACCGACCACCCGGCCTACCGAAAGGCGCCCGACGGCCGACTTTGCCCCATGAGCAGGGGCGAGATCAACAAGTTCGGCATCCGGGGGTATGTCCGGGCCATCATCGACGGCCGGGGATATGTGTTCTGCGACGAATGCCAGGCGTTTATGAAAGCCGTCTACGACTACAAGCTCTCCCAGATGGATTTCATTAAGGACGCTTTGACCTGCCGGGAAATCCGCGCTTCGCTGTTTTCGGGCAACAAGGAAAACTGATGGTTATAGCGGATTTGGGGGAGCGGCAATGCGTAGGTTGGGTTGAGCGGGTTTCATGTTGGGTTTCGCTTGCTTCCCAACCATTTCGCGCGCCGTATCTGTTTGTTTGATAGAATTCCGTAGCGAAACCCAACAATTGACGACGCTCAACCCAACCTACGTTCCCCCCCCCAAATCCGTTATAACCAGGAAAACTGACGGTTCTTGATCATCGACAGTCGCACATTTAAGCGTTTTCACCCGTTCCCACGCTCCAGCGTGGGAACGGGTCACCGAAGGGCCGCCCTCGATAGCCACGCCCCCTCGGTTTTCCCCGCCGCTTTTTATCCTTGACCAAACCGCCGGATTTCAATATTCTACGATGGTTTTATTTTCGATGGGAGACGCTTCGGCCATCGAATCGGCATTTGAGGCCACCTGCGGGCAAGGCCTCGAATTTATTGGTTATTCATTATTTTTCGAAGGGTAAAAAGAGAACCTTAAAATGACGAATCAAGAACACGATTACAAGTATTTCCACAACAAGCTGATCGGTTATTTCAAAAATCTGCTTTCGAGCCTTCAATACTTGGTGGAGGGGGAAATCCCCGCCGCAGAGGCCAAGGACCTCTATGTGGAAACCAAACGGGAGTTGCAGGACAAGGTCATCGATCTCGAAAAGAAAGAGTACCGCATCGCGTTCGTCGGCGGCTTCAACTCCGGAAAGAGCACGCTGATCAACGCCATGCTCGGCGACTATTTTCTCCCGGAGGCCAGCAAGGCACTCACGGCCGTTCCCACCTATATCAAGCGCAGCATGTCCGGGGAGGACGAATTTATCGTCCATTATTTGAGCAAGGACGAATTCTATCGGATCAAGAGACTGTATCGCACGGCCCTGGCCGACGACCTGGGCGACCCCACGGCGGTGAACCTGGGCGACGAGGGCATCGTCGACGAGTTCGAAAAGAGGATCAAATTCTCCAAGGACGAAGGGGTGACCAGCCACCTGGACGTCAAGCTGCTGGAACATTACAAGAAGGTGCTTCTGCATGAAAACAACATGCGGGAAAAAATCGGGGAAAGCCCGGTCCTGGTGCAATGCAACAAGGAAAAGGCCTTCCTGCTCATCAAGGACGAACTGGAGGCGGCGTTCATCGAAAAGATCGAAATCCGCCTCAAGGACCTGGACATTCCCGAGGATGTCGTGATCGTGGACCTTCCCGGGGTCTCGGTCCACAACCCCCGCCACAGGGACGTCACGCTGGACTTCATCAAGCACAGCGCCCACGCCATCGTGCTGGTGCTGAGCGCAAAGCGCATCCTGGACAAGGACGAAAACCTCATCCTCAAGGGCTTCATGGGCTCCAACGTAAACATCCAGAACAAGTTCTTCTGGGTGATCAACCAGTGGGACCTGGTCACCGACCTGGACAAAAAGGACGTGGAAGCCGACTTCGAGGAGATGTGCGAGGACTTGGGCATCAACTACATTCGCTCCTACCGCACCTCGGCCCGCGACGGTCTTCTCGCTTGGCTGTGCATGCACAAGCGCAACACCATCGAGAAAAACGAGCGCTTGCAGCAGCACATGCGGACTTACGAAGAAAACCTGATGCACCGGTACAACAACGACCATGACCTCGCGTACAAGCTGTCGCAGGTGGACCGCATCCGAAAGGACGTCTTCGGGTACCTGAACTCGGAGATCAAGAAAACCACCCTCAAGGAAATGTCCGAGGGCATTCTTCTGAAAAGCAAACGCATCTGCACCATTCTCAGAAAGGAGCAGGAGGACCACCGCCACTACCTTTCCGAGATGCTCGACAGCGAAAAGAAATACCGCGAGGAAGAATACATCGAGGAAAAGAGAAACCGCCTCACCCTGGAGGCCAAGGACACGCTTCGCAAGATGCTCGACAAGGTGGTGGACGAGCAGGACGAAATCGAAGCCACCCGGAACGCGGAACTGTGGGAGCATATCGAAAACACCTACAGCAACAACATCAACTTGCAGGGCGAGTTCCGCCGGGTCATGAAGATCCTGGGAAGAAAGTCCCCCCTCTATTTCGAAATCGAAACCAACGTGTTGACCAGCATCAACGAACTGGTCAAGGACAAGTTCGTCAAGGTGTTGAAAGAGGGCATCGGACGGGTGTTCGACGAATACGAAATTCTTCTGGAGGGTTTCTCCCGGTACATTTCCGAAGAGCTGAGGGGCGAATACGTCAGCGCCCTGGACCGCGACTTCAAGGACAAGATCATCCGCGAGAATAAAAGAAAGGTCCGCGACGGCTTCGAAATGTATGCCAGCGCCCTGATATCCCGCCTGGACAGCCTGATGGTCTGGTCGGACATCTCCGAGCACGAACTGTTCAAGCGGCTTGAGATCGATTCGGCCGAAGAATTGCTGTCCGAAAACCAGATCGCCATGAAGCGGCTGAAAAACGGCATCGACGAGGTCAAGACCTTCATCGGCGAGCTGTCGGAGCTTTCCACCCGCAAAACCTTCGTCGGCCTGAGCCACAGGAAACAGATCACGAACAAGAAGAACCAGGCGGAAAGCATGATTTCCAACCTCAAGAGGGAACTGAGCGAGTTCGCAAGCTCTTACGAAAAGATCGAGAAGATCCTCAACTACTCGTTCCCCACCGAAGCCCACGCCGCCCTCCAGCTCACCAAGATCGCCAAGCTGGTGCCCAAGGACATCAAGGACAGCGAAATCTGGGACCAGAAGGCCAAGGCGTTCAACGAATTTCTGAGCGGCGTGTACAAATTGCACATGCAAAAAGCCGTCAACGAACTCAACGAGCAATCCTGGCTGTTCGTCAGGGACAACCTGGCGGAAACCGAATCCCAGCTCAACGACATCCTGATCAAGTACGTCTTCCCGAGACTTGAAAAGATCGTCAGGGACGGCGTGGACAACGAGTTCGCCCTCAAGCGGGAAAACAAGGAGAGGATGCAGGAACTCATCGGCGAACACCTCAAGCCGTTCAGCGAAATGGAGCGCAAGATGAGACGCTTCGTCACGGACATCGAAAGCGCCCGCTTCCAGTACGATGACGACCGCAAGGCTGGCGAAGTGGTGGAGATCGCCGCCCAGAGGAAAGCGAGCCAAGGGTAGCGAGGCCCGGTTGCGTTTAAAGCGCGGCGGACAACCTGCGAATCGACGGATTTCGCCTGGTACCCGCTGTTTCGCACTTCATTAAAAAAGACAGCGCCGCCTTATTTGGCGGCGCTTTTGTTTTTTTATGGCGGAGAAATCAGGTTCGCGGGAAAAAGCCTGTGTCCCTCAAAAACCGTCAGTACGATAATGCGATCATCAAAAACCTGGTAAACACGTTGATAAAAAGCTTCATGGCTCAATCTCAAGGTCTTCGTCCTCGATTACGCGACCTGCTCGGACGTCCTCCAACCCTCTCTGCACGGCATCGACGAAACGAACACGTTCCGTAAGAAAATCATAGTCGGATGTAGAAACCAGGACTGCCGCAGCCTTGCCGCTTTGGGTGATGACAAGCGGCCGATTCTCCTCCCGAATGATTTTAAGCATGCTCGCAGCTTGGTTCTTGAAATCAGACAGGGAAACGATGTCTTTTGAAATGTTTATCGATTTCATAGTTCGATCTCCTTGAAAAAATCTAAATTCAATTTTTATTTGATCTTATCATCAATCCGAATTCGGATTTAATCAAGGACAATCTCTCTTTGGCTCGTCTCGGATTCGTAAGGAGCGGCAAAGGCAACCAGAGCTTCCAGCTCTGGTCCCATATCGAGAATATGCCATCGCTTGAAAGCCAAGGCTTGCCAGACCAGGATGGTCTGGTTACCATCGATACATCTTTTCCAGCCAATCCGCGACGAGCCTTTTTTTCGCCGTGGCCTAAAAGCAGGCGGCCCTTGGTGCCGAGCGCCGTATCGAAATTGCATCGCAGCGACGGGGCGGTTGCTGAAATGAGACCAAATCCTATTTTTTTCTTGACAATCCCCCCGCGCGAACCGCATGAAAGAGATTTTATTTTCGATTTTACGCAACCGAAGAACCCATTGGAGAACAAGGTCCGTAAACATGGAAAGCACCCGAAAACGTTCATGGTTATTCACCGTTTGCTTCGCCCTGGCATTCACGGTGTTTTTCGTTTCCATCGGCCCCCGATCCGCCCCTGCGATCACCCAGGAGCAGTTGCTGGACCAAGTCGCCGAGAAACGGGAAAAATACCTCGATTCGTTCGCGGACCGAGCATGCTTCTTGAGCGATCTGGAAAAAAAGACGACCGAGGACAACCGTCTCACAGAACTCTATCAGACCTTCGAACCCGACAATCCCCGAATCTTTCTTCTGCCGTTCGAAAAGCGACTTTTTTTCGACCGCGCCTGCATGCTGACAAACGACGGCCACTATCTTGACAAATTCAAAGACAAGGACGCGTTTTTGAAGGAGTACGGCGGTGTCCTCGCCAACTGCGCGAGGATAGTCCCCTTGTATTCATTCATGGAAACGTCGAAGAATGAAAACGGAGAGCTGGTTCTGGAGGATTATTTTCCCATTGCGGGCGTATTTCTCCGAGTGCCGTTCACCCTGAAGGCGGTCGAGCCCGACGCCCTGCCCTGGATTCACATAGAAACCGAGATCCTGGCCAAAGTGAAAGGGGAAGTGCGGAAAGTCGTGGCGAGCAAAAGGACGGCGGCGAAGGAAATATCGGTACCCGGCGCGGACAGCCGCTATTTCGACCTGAGCATTGGCGTCGGACTTTTGGAGCCGTATCCTGGCAGGCAGATAAAACTGGGCGTCCCCGACGCCTTTCTGAAGACTTTCAAAGACGCCGACCTGGTCACGGTGCATCAGTATTGCTTGCGAAACGCCCGTTTCGACAAGAACACGGTGAACGAGGTGGAACAGGCCGCGCCTTCGAACCTGAAAATCCATTTGGACATCACACGAAAGAATTGAAAAAGGATTGAAAATGAGCCGAAACAAAGACGAAAAAAAGGACCGCTTCGCGGCGACCATGGCCAATGTGCTGAATTACGGGGCACTGAACCTGGCAATGGGAATCGGGTACAAGCTGGGGCTGTTCGATGTCATGGACGGTTTCGATCAGCCGGAAACTGCGGAGAAAATCGCCGAATCCGCAAACCTGTCGCCCCGGTACGTCCGGGAATGGATGGGGGTGATGGTCTGCGGCGGCGTCATTGAGCTTTCGCAAGACCAGTCGGGCCAGGATCTGTTCTTTCTGCCTCCCGAGCACGGGGACTTTATCGCCAGGCGTTCGGGAAACAACAACCTGGGGGTGTACACCCAGGAAATCCCGTTGCTGACCTCCTGCGCCATGGCTCCTGTGACCGAGGGCTTTCGCACCGGCGACGGCGTGGCCTACGAAAACTATCCCCAGTTCCAGAATTTCATGGGCCAGTTGTCCGACGCCAAGCACGAGCAGGTGCTGGTCGATACGTTTCTGCCCTCGGTGGACGACGGAGGCATCGTGGAGAGCATGCGCCAGGGCATCCGGGTGTGCGACCTGGGCTGCGCCGAAGGCGTGGCTCTCAATCTCATGGCCGAGGCGTTTCCCCGCAGCCGGTTCTGCGGCGTGGATATCTCGCGGGAAGCCATCGACCAGGCGCGGCGCTCCGCGGAACGAAAAAACCTGTCCAACGTCGATTTCGTGCTGTCCGACGCCGCGTCTCTCGACAGCGACCCCGAGTTCGCCGGTTCGTTCGACTACGTGACCGCGTTCGACGCCATCCACGACCAGTCCAGGCCTATGGAGGCGCTACGGAGCGTGCGGGCCATCCTGAAGCCCGGCGGGAAGTTTTCCATGATCGACATCGCCGCCGACAGCCGCCTTGCGGAAAACCGACAGCACCCCATGGGGCCGTTTTTATATACGGTCAGCCTCATGCACTGCATGCCGGTGGGACTGGCGGACAACGGCGCGGGCCTGGGCATGATGTGGGGAAAGCAAAAAGCGGTGGAAATGCTCGAGGAGGCGGGTTTTACGGATATCCAAGTGTTGCCGATTCCCCAGGATTCGTTCAATTACCATTTCTTCTGTAAAAAACCGTAGACCGGCGAAACCGGAGAGGCGAGAAAGGTCAGGGAAAGCGCATGGCCGTTGCGACCACCATCGTCCCGATTTTCGCGATCATCGCCCTGGGATGGGCCGCTCGAAAGAAAGGTTTCTTTCCCGAATCGTTCATGGGCCCGGCCAATCGCCTGGTCTATTACTGGGCGATTCCCGCCATGATTTTCCGGTCCATCTGTCGAGGGGATTTTCGGACCAGTTTCCATCCGCAGGTGCTTTCCGTCACGCTGGCCAGCGTGACGGCGGTCTTTTTCGTCGCGTGGGCCGCCGGGCTGCTCGCCAGGATTGACAAGAGGCAAATGGGGCCGTTCGTCCAGGGCTCCTTTCACGGAAACCTCGGATATATCGGTCTTGCGGTGGTCTATTACCACCTGGGCGACGACGGCCTTGTCAAGGCGGCAATACTGGCGGGGTTCGTCATGATTCTGCAAAACTTTCTGGCCGTGGCGATTCTGAGGATCTATGCCATAGACGACACTGCGGCCAAAAGCATGAAATCGGTCGCGAAAGGAATCCTGGGCAACCCGGTCATCGTCGCCGCCCTGGCAGGGATACTGTTCTCCTGGCTACGGATCGACATGCCGGACGTCCTGGACAAAAGCCTGAAAATCCTCAGCGGCATGGCCTTGCCCATGGCCCTTCTTCTGATCGGGGCGTCGCTGTCCTTCCGCCTGATACGCCACCAGCTGTTCGCCGCTTTGTTGTCGTCCTTTTTGAAGATCGGGCTGCTGCCCGGACTGGGCCTGTCGTTCTACATCCTGCTGGGGGCCGACGCCGGGGATTATCTGCCGGGACTCATCCTGCTCGCCGCCCCGTCCGCCACCCTGGTATACGTCATGGCCCTGGAGATGAAAGGCGACGCGGATTTCGCCGTTGCGGACATTTCCCTCAGCACACTTCTGTCCGCAGCGACCTTCTCCCTATGGATTTCGGTCGCCCAGTGACAACTTTTTCCTTGACGCATTCTCTCGCATTTGAAAATAAAGGATGTTCTTGTCCAAATCGTTTTTTGATTTCGACCCGCAAACGACAAGACGTTTCGGGAAACCAGGTACGGGCGAAAGGGGAAAGTGAACAATGAAAGTTCTTGTGACGGGAGGAGCGGGCTTCATCGGGTCGCACATCGTGGACGCTCTTGCCGCGCGCGGCCACCAACCGGTTGTGTACGACAATCTGTCCACGGGCCATCTGAGGAACCTGGAAGGCGTATCCGACAGAATCCGTTTCGTCGAAGCGGACATCCGGGACCTGGAATCGTTGATCGAGGCTTCACGGGGTTGCGAGCTGGCGTTTCACCTGGCCGCCATGGTGTCGGTGCCGCTGACGGTGGAAGAACCCTTGGAGTCCTTCCAAATCAACGAGGCGGGCACGTTGAACGTGTTCGAGGCCTGCAAGCGAAACGGTGTTAAAAGGGTGGTCTTTTCCAGTTCCTGCGCCGTTTACGGGGACGCTCCGGGACTGCCAAAGCGCGAAAACATGCTTCCCAAGCCCCAGACGCCCTACGCGGTGCAAAAGCTGGCGGGGGAACAATACGCAAGCGTCTTCAACGCCCTGTACGGTCTGGAGACGGTCTGTCTGCGCTATTTCAATGTTTTCGGGCCGCGGCAGGACCCTTCCTCGCCCTATTCCGGGGTCATCTCCATTTTCATGTCCAAGGCGGCGCGCAGGCAGGCCCCGGTCATTTACGGCGACGGTCGCCAGACACGGGATTTCATCTTCGTGGCCGACATCGTCCAGGCGAACCTTCTGGCCGCCGAAACGCCGGAGGCTGCAGGGCGCGTTTTCAACATCGGCAACGGTGGCCAGGTGTCCGTGAACCGTCTCTGGGAAATGATCTGCGAAGCCGAGGGGACCCGAATCGCTCCCGGATACGGCCCGCCCAGGTCCGGAGACATTCTCGAGTCCGAAGCCGACATATCGTCCGCAAAGGAAATACTCGGCTTCGCCCCCTTGCATTCCGTACAGGAGGGGCTTGCGACCACCGGCCGATGGTACGCGACAAACCGGGCGGCCTGAGACAAATGGAACATCGGTCGCAGCAATTCTGCTTTTGGCAAATGCTCCATGCAGGTAGGATCGCGGCGATCAATGCAACCAGACCATCCTGGTCTGGTGTTTCGACAACATTTGCTAATAATTTGAGGCTATCAAGCCGTTTTTTTTCAATCGAATCTCAATAACTATGCACGGGGGAAATCAAGTCTTATGAAACTAACCATGGTCGGTGTCGGATACGTTGGAATCGTTTCCGGAAGCGGCTTCGCCAATTTGGGCAACGACGTCGTCTGCCTAGACGTGGACGAATCCAAGATCGACACGCTTCGAAGCGGAAAATTGACCATTTACGAACCGGGACTCGAGGAAATCTTCAAGGCCAATGCCAAGGCCAAGCGACTGACTTTCACGACAGACTCCAAAAAGGCCTTCCGGGAATCCGACGTGATTTTCATCTGCGTGGGCACGCCCACGGGCAACAACCGGGAGGCGGACCTTTCCGCCGTCAAGGCGGTTGCCGCGAACATCGGAAAAAATCTGAACGATTACAAGGTGATCGTGAACAAAAGCACGGTCCCTGTGGGCACGGCGGACCTTGTGAAGAAAATCGTCAAGGAAAACCGAACCGAACCCGTCGAGTTCGACGTGGTCTCCAACCCCGAATTCCTCCGGGAAGGAGCTGCCGTGAAGGATTTTGAAAATCCCGACCGAATCATCGTCGGCATAGACAGTCCCCGGGCCCAAAAAACCATGAACCTGCTCTACGGTTCTCTGGCCAGGACCGGAAGACCCATCATGTTCACCGACATCCGCAGCGCCGAAATCATCAAGTACGCCAGCAACTGCATGCTGGCCACCCGGATCAGCTTCATGAACCAGCTCGCCCTCATGTGCGAAAAGGCGGGCGCCGACATCACCCAGGTCGCCAGGGGCATGGGTCTGGACTCACGAATCGGCTCCCGGTTCCTGCACGCCGGCATCGGCTACGGCGGCTCCTGCTTTCCCAAGGACGTCAAGGCCCTCATCGCCACTCTCCACAAGTACGGCTGCGACGCCGACCTCTTCGAGGCCGTGGACCGCATCAACGAAAAACAAAACACCGTGGTGGTGGAAAAACTCCAATCCGTCTTGCCCATCGAAGGCACCACCGTCGCCGTTTGGGGCGTATCCTTCAAGCCCAAGACCGACGACGTCCGCGAAGCCCCGTCCCTGAAAATCATACAGCGCCTCCAGGAACACGGCGCCAGCATCAACGCCTTCGATCCGGTCGCCGCCGAAAACGCCCGAAAAGTGGTCAAAAACGTCAAGTTCTTCGACGATCCCTACGAAACCGTCAAAGACTGCGACGCCCTGATCGTCGCCACGGAATGGGACCTGTTCAGAAACATCGACCTGGAACAGGTCAAAACCCTCATGAAACGGCCGGTCATCGTGGACGGAAGAAACATCTACATTCCCGAACACCTGAAGGAACTCGGCTTCACATATATCGGAATCGGGAGAAGATAGTCAGATCCTGTCGGCGGCGGTCCGTTTCCTGGATTGCGCCGACTACGCCCGCAAGCCTGGCGAAACTGTACTCTGCATGCGCTCGGGCGGACGCCTGGAAATCAACTGCGACGAAAACACGCTGAAAGCTTGTCTGGTCCTACCCGAAACCGCCGCATGACAAACGACGCGGAAAGCGGATACTCCAACGATCCGCTTTCCGCGTCTCCGCGCACCCGTCCCGAGTCGTTTTTCTTCCAAGGATTCACTCCGCAGCAACCAAACGCTCAAAAAGGCCTTCTTCACCTGAATTCGGTTCCGACAATGAACGGGGTTTAGTTTTTGTCCTTGACTTAAATCACCGAATACGCTAACGATTTGTCAATAAAAAAGCCGTGTTTTTCCGCACAGGCGACGCTGTCGAGACGGACTCCACACTGTTCGCCTGAAGGGAGGGGGGCCTTTGCAAGAAGAACACACCGAAATCCAATCCCGAACACGCTGTTTTCGGCCGACTTTTTTTTCGATGGCCATTCGGGAATTTTTCGAAAGGCGATAACCACAAACTTTCAATCCTATCAAGGGGAAACCTTTTGCAGGAGGTGCGGATGGATCAAGCAGAGAACCAGGATTTTTACGAAAAGCTGAAGCTTCATGGGGTTTCGAGAAGGGACTTCATGAAGTACTGTACGTTTTTGACCGCGACCATGGGGCTGTCGGCATCCATGGTCGCCGACGTGGCCGATGTTTTCGCGGCCCCCAAGAAACGGCCGCCGGTGGTGTGGCTCAATTTCGCCGAATGCACGGGCTGTTCGGAGGCGTTCCTTCGGTCCTCCTACCCGTATCCGGACCGGTTGATTCTGGATATTCTGTCGGTGGAGTACCACGAAACGATCATGGCGGCGGCAGGCCATCAGGCCGAGGAGAACCTGCACAACGCGGTCGAGAAATACAAGGGCAAATTCATCTGCGTGGTGGAGGGGGCCATCGCCACCAAGTACGACGGGGCGTACGGTAAGATCGGTGGGAGGACCTTTCTGGAAATCGCCAAGGAGGTGTGCCCCAAGGCGGCGGCGGTGATCTGCATCGGCACCTGCTCGAGCTACGGCGGAATCCAGGCTGCGGCCCCCAATCCCGGCGGCTACAAGGGCGTCGGGGACGCCTTGGGCATCAAGACCGTCAACATTCCGGGCTGCCCGCCGAACCCCGTCAATTTCGTGGGCACCGTGGTAAACTATCTCCTTCTGGGCAAGCTGCCCACCCTGGACGAAAGCGGACGTCCGATGTTCGCCTACGGCCAGACGATTCACGACCAGTGTCCGAGGCGAAGCCATTTCGAGATGGGGGAATTCGTGGAGGAATTCGGTTCCGAAGAGGCGGCCCTGGGCTACTGCCTGTACAAGATGGGCTGCAAGGGACCGGACACCTACAACAACTGCCCCATCGCGGAATTCAACGCCGGCACGAACTGGCCCATCGGCGCGGGGCACCCCTGCATCGGATGCAGCGAACCGGACTTCTGGGACAACATGACGCCGTTTTTCGAGGAAATGTAGCAGGCGGTTCTTCGGCGAACACGCAAAATCGCATTTCAGGTTCGAAATTCGTTCAGAAAAAACGAAGGAGAAAATAAAATATGGGCAAGAGAATAACGATAGACCCGATCACGAGAATCGAGGGACACCTGAGGATCGAGGTGGAGGTGGAAGGCGGCAAGGTCAAGAACGCCTGGAGTTCCGCGCAGATGTTCCGGGGGATCGAAATCATATTGCAGGGCCGCGACCCGAGGGACGCGCCGCTGTTCACCCAGCGTTCCTGCGGGGTTTGCACCTACGTGCACTACCTGTCCTCGGTGAGGGCGGTGGAGGCGGCAGTGGGGGTGAAGATACCGCCCAACGCCAGGATCATCCGGAACCTGCTGCACGGCGTGCAGTTCCAGCACGACCACATCGTTCACTTCTATCATCTGCACGCTTTGGACTGGGTGGACGTGGTCAGCGCGTTGAAGGCCGATCCGAAAAAGACGGCCGGGCTTGCGGATCAGGTGAGCCAGGCCCCCTGGGGCGGCACCAACTATTACCGTTCGGTCCAACAGAGGTTGCAGGCGTTCGTGGACAGCGGCCAGCTCGGTCCCTTGAATAACGGCTACTGGGGGCATCCGGCATACCGGCTCACGCCCGAGGCCAACCTCATGGCGGCCGCGCATTATATCGAGGCCCTGCGCTTGCAGGCCCGCACCGCCAGGATGCACGCCATTTTCGGCGCCAAGAACCCCCATATCCAAACCCTGGTCGTGGGCGGCGTAACCTCCATCCGGGACATTTCACCGGAAAGAATCGCCCAGTTCCTGAGCTTATGGCAGGAGACCCAGGAATTCGTCGAGAAGGTCTACATCCCCGATCTATTGGCGGTGGCCTCGTTCTACAAGGACTGGGGAGCCATCGGCGGCACGAGCAATTTCCTCGCCTGGGGCGACCTTCCCCGGGGGGACAAGGAGCCCGAGGACAATTATCTGCCCCGGGGCGTGATCATGAAGCGCGACCTGAAGGGCATGAAGATGGCGGAGCAGGAGAAGGTGGCAGAAGACGTCAAGCGCGCATGGTACGAGGACGGCGAAGCCCTCCATCCCTACAAGGGGGAAACCAAGCCGCAGCACGGCGACTACAAGCCGGACGACGGCAAATATTCCTGGTTCAAGGCGCCGCGCTACGAGGGCGAGCCTTGCGAGGTGGGCCCCCTGGCGCGCACGCTGGTGGCCTACGCGGCCGGGCACAAGGATTTCAAGGCCGTGGTGGACAGCGTTCTCAAAAAACTCGACATTCCCGTGGAGGCGCTCTTCTCCACCCTGGGCAGGACCGCCGCCAGGGGCATCGAAACCCTGGTGATCGGCGCGCAGATGGAAGGCTGGATCATGGATCTGGTGGAAAACGTCAAAAATGGCGACACCAAGACCTACCAGTCCTGGGAAATGCCCGACAAGGGCATGGGCTACGGCCTGAACGATGTCGCCCGAGGCGCGCTCGGCCACTGGATCCAAATCGAGGGGGGAAAGATCAAGCGGTATCAGTACGTGGTGCCCTCCACCTGGAACCTGGGCCCAAGAGACGAAGGCGGCAAGCTGGGACCGGTGGAGGAAGCCCTCATCGGCACCCCCATCGCCGATCCGAAACGCCCGCTGGAAGTCCTGCGCACCGTGCATTCCTTCGACCCGTGCATCGCCTGCGGCGTGCACGTCATCGATCCGGATTCCAACGAGGTTTATAAGGTCAGGGCCTTGTAATCCGAAACCATTTTTCAAAACCCATCGATATGACGATTCGAGCCGGACCCTAAGGGACCCGGCTCTTTTTTTTTCCATTTTGTTGTGCTATCTATATTCGAAAGTGGTCCATGATTTCGGGGCCGTATTCATTCATGGGTTTTGATCATAATGTCGGCCAACCAACACCGTCATTCCGGGCGGAGCTTGCGGAGACCCGGAATCCAGGCGATGATCGAAACTGTTGAATGAAAACCGGCCGAAGTTAAAAGCACCACTCATGAAACCAGAGGAAGAGAATGCAATCTGCCTGCGGGGAAAAGCAGCGATTGATCGAGAAAATCGAAAAGGTGCTGTCGGAATGCGACGACGTGATTTTCGCCTATCTCTACGGATCGTTTCTTACATCCGAATCGCACCGGGACATCGATATCGCACTGTATGTTTCAGACGATATCCGATCTTCCTTTCTCGCCGTCGATGTGCAAATCGCCCTTGGCAAGGAAACGGGCTTGCCGCCGGACGTCTTCGATATTCGGATCGTCAATCTAATACCCGAAACCGGAGATTTGTTCGCCTTGCTTTATTTGAAACGCATTTTCGAGGAAAACCGTCTTCTCGTCGATAAGGATTTCGGAGCAAGGGCAGATTTTATCGAAAGATACGGCATGAAATACAGGGAATGCGAGGGGCTTATCTACGAGGTGCTCCAATGAAGATCGACCAAATGAGAATAAAGCGATACCTGACGGAGATACGCAGGAATTCCGTCGAACTGGAGTCGATCATCGAGGAAAATTCTCTGAAGCCAGGGTCGCTTGCCTTGAAAGCCTGCAAGTACATCCTGATCGAACTGGCGGAAGCGATCTCCAACACATTGCAGCACATACTGGCAAAGGACAAGGGAATTCCGGTCAGCGGCTACATCGACACGATACAAAAGGGGTTCGAATCCGGCATGATTTCCAAGGAAATGTTTGACAAGCTCAAGCCTTTCTTCGATTTCAGAAACAGCCTCGTCCACCGCTACTGGATCATCGACGACGAATTGTTAATCCGAAATATTCTGGCAGGACGAAAGGATTTCGAGCAGTTCGTGGAAGAAACGGAAAAGTACCTGGATTTAAATTTTTAGAGTTCCAGGCGCATTGGATCGATACGGAGGAAAACGATGAGTTCGGAAAACGAAAAATCAAAAGGCGTCGCCTACCTGCTGCTGGTCCTGGGGCCGATGTTCGGCTTTTGCGGCCTGCACAGGCTGTACATGGGACAGATCGGCACGGGAATACTCTGGCTTCTGACCTTCGGGATACTGGGAATCGGGCAGTTGGTGGACTTGTTCACGTACGCCCGGGTCATCGACAATCATAATCTGAACCTGAAGCTCAGACATCAATACTATTCTTCCCCTGGAGTACAGGCCGGCGGGCCCCCGCCCATCCCAAACGCGGCTCCTTCCCTGTCCCAACAGTTGATGAACCTGAAAAAACTCAAGCCGGATCGGCAGGAACGCGCTCTTTTGCGATTCATCCAGGGCAAAGGGGGAATGGTGACTCCCCTGGAGATCTTTTCCGCCTCGTGCTTAAACCTGGAGGAAGCCAAGGAAAAGCTCGACAATTTCTGCGTTTTGGGCGCTGCGGAACTGCGTCTCACGGAGGGCGGGGAAATGGTCTACGTGTTTCCCGGATTTCTGGACGACGAACAGAAGAAAAAGGCCAGGTCGGTCTTGTCGATATGACGGAAAGGCGGGGAGAGATGTATGCCAAACGCCTGTTGAGAGATAAAGCCGCTTATTTCCGCTCGCCGGGCTGGCCTCCGTATACAGCCGCCAGCAGTTCGGCCGGCGACGCGGTCTTGCTCAGGTAGATGTCGGCGCCGGCTTCGAGCATGGACTGGGCGGTCTGTTCGTCCTGGTACATGGACAGGCCGATAATGCGCAGGCCCGGAGATTCTTCCTTGATGCGCCGCGTGGCCTGGATACCGTTCATTTTCGGCATGGAGACATCCATCAGGACCACGTCCGGCTCGACTTTCGCGACCACTTCGATGGCTTCCAGCCCGTTGGCCGCTTCCCCCGCGATCTCGATTCCCGGCTGACCCGCGAGCAGTTCCATCAGGCCCCGGCGCATCATCTGGTGGTCGTCCACGCATACGATCCGGATGCGTTTCTGTTTTTCGAGCGTCCTGCTCTTCATGGGCGCGGCCGATTTGCCATTGGCCCCCGAAGCCTTCCCGCGTTTCTCTTGCTTTTCGTTTTCATCCAGCTGCAAAGGAACGCTCAGCGTCAGGCAACTGCCTTTGCCGGGAGAGCTTTCGATGACAAGGTCGCCTCCCAAGTAGCGGGCCCTCTCCCGCATGCTCAAAAGTCCCAGACCGTGGGTTGTGGCCGACGTGTCCAAAAAGTCGGGGATAAAGCCCGTCCCCTGGTCCCAAACGGAAACGGTAAGGCTGTCGTCGGACCCTGACAGGACGACGCGCGCGCTGTTTACGCCGCCATGCTTGACCACATTGAACAAAAGCTCCTGCACGGCTCTGAACATGAAGATTTTCAACGGTCCGCTTTTGAATCGTTTCGCCGTATTCGCCTTCAGCTCGACCTGCAAACCGAACTGATCCTCCATCTGTTCGATCAGCCATTTCAGGGAATCCACCAATCTGGAATGCTGAAGCATGGGGGGACTCAGCTCATGGGAGAGGCTGCGGGATTTCGCAATGGCCTCCCCCATAAACTTGTCCACGTTGGCAAGTGCGGATTGGCAGAAGTGGTCGCCCATGGCGCTCTGAAGCTGGAACCGTGCGGCCGCCAAGACTTGCTGCAAATCTTCGTGCAGCAATTGGGAGATACGCCGACGCTCCGCTTCCTCGGCCTCGATCAGTTCCACGGCCAACTCTTGCAGCTGCCTTGCCCGTGCCTCGGCCAACGCGGTCCGCCGAGCCACTTTCTTTTCCAGCTCGATCTTGGAGTGTTCCAAAGAAGACTGAAACTGCTTTGTATCCGTGATGTCCCGGCTGACACCCACGAGAGCGACCGCCTTGCCGTCCTTGTCGAAAATCGCCTGCCGACTGTCGCTAAACCACCGGTATTCCCCGCTTTTCACTCGCCATCGGTATTCCAGATGCTTCTCGGGTCTTTCCCCCGCGATGATTCTTTTCAGGTACCGACGGACCGCCTCCCGGTCGGCGGGGTGGAGCCGGTCGGCGACGTCTTTCATCGGCAACATCAGTTCCTCGCTTGTGAAACCGGTCAATCTTCCCAGCGACGGACTCGTGAAAACAAACCGTCCGGTACTCAAGTCCACCTGATGGATGCCGTCCCACGAATTCTCCACCACGGTCCGGAAAAGCTCTTCGCTTTTGCGCAGCGCTTCTTCGGTTTTCTTATGTTCCGTAATGTCCGTAAAAACGTTGATGGCCCCGCAGATGCGACCATCGGCGTCGCGGATGGCGTCGATGTTCACAGAGATCTTCAAGATCATTCCGTCGGGCCGCTCTATGGTGACTTCCTGCGCGCGGAAGCTTACCCCTGTGCGAAGAGCGACCGCCATGGGGGTCTGGTCGTGCGGAAGAAGGGATCCGTCCGGTCGATACAGTCGAAACGAACCGCAGAAGCGCTCTTCGGTATCCCCCAATCGAGGCGAGCGTCCCCAAATCCTGGCGGCCTGCTCGTTGTAATAGGTGATCGAGCCTTCGCTGTCGATCATGTACATGGCCGCAGGAATCAGGCCCGTCAACCTCCGGTAGCGTTCCTCGCTCTTGCGCAGCTTCCTCTCCACCAGCTTGCGGTCGGTGATGTCCATGACCGTGCCGATGATCTGGGACACGGAACCGTCCGGACACCGCGAAAACACGCGATTCCGCGACAGACACCATATCCACCTGCCATCCTTGGTCCTGAATCGATACTCGATCACCGAGACGTCCTCGCCGCCGGAGACGATTTTTCGATTGTACTCGGCCACCTTCCGCCTGTCTTCGGGATGAAACAGCCGAAGAAAATCCGTCTCGCCGATCGTTTCGAGTTCCTCGGCGGTGTAGCCGGTCATCCGGGTGTACGGGTCGTTGACGAAAACATTCCTCCGCAGGTTCACATCGTAGACGTATATCCCGTCGAGCAAGGCGCCCAGGACCTTGTCCGCGAAAATCGCGGACTCCTTGACCCGAATCTGCCGGCGCTCCCCAACAATTGGTTTCGAGGTGGAAATGGATGTGTCGTTTTTCATGCATGCTTCCTTTGAAAAACGATATTGTATATCCCTTGCCGTTTTCTGTCATCTAAAAAAAATCCTTCGCCGGCAGTTCTAATTATGACGGAAATTCCACGCCAAAGAGGTTGCGACGATCAAGGCAACCAGACCATCCTGGTCTGGTATGCCATCGGTAAAGGGACATTTCCTGACATACCGAACCAGACCAGGATGGTCTGGTTACCTCGAAGGCGCCGGAAACGCCCATAATTGGAATTGCCGAACTTCCTTCAATACGCTTGACGCCGTTGCTCTCCCTATGATACATGGTCGAATATTTTATTTCGAGACATAGGAAAAGGACGACAGGATAGCAGAAATTTCGGAACAAGGGAAGACAACAAAATGGATTTGGACAACTGTCCTTGCACCGGCAAGAACATGAGCAACCTGGCGGCCCCCTGGATTCTTCTGACGCTGTATCGAAGCGAAGGCATACACGGCTACGAGATTTGCAAGATCATCCGGGAGCGCATCGGCGAACTGGGCGTGGGTCTCAACATCACGGGTTTGTACCGGCACCTCAACGCGCTGGAAAACCGCGGAATGCTCTGCTCCCGGTGGGACACGAAGACCGCAGGACCCGCCAGGCGGAAATATTTCATGACCGAAACGGGCGAAGAGTGCCTGGGAAGATGGATGGGCACGCTGGCGGCCCAGATGGACCTGATCGGCCACTTTTTCGACCATGCCCGGTCGCTTTTCCCCGAAAAACTTTTGCCGACCATTACAATCGGCCGCCCCCAGGACGGCGAAGACAAGTGAGCGAACATACCATGGCAAACACGTATTTTCCCTGGGTGCGCCTGTCCCATGGCGACACCCCCGTTTATTTTTCCAAGGAGAGCCCCAACTGGTTCGTCCCCAACCGCAGGGCCGACGAAATTCTTCGCGGACTGCTCGACGGCGCGTCCGTCGATGGGGACCTGCGGGCGTTGCGATTGATGTCCAGGCTGCCCGAAGCGCGGAAGCTGGACTACTCGGGAAGGTCGGGCAGTCTTTCACTGGAGCGAATCGGCGAGCTTTGGTTCCACCTGACCAACCGCTGCAACATGGCCTGCGGCCATTGCCTGTTTTCCTCCTCGCCCGCCGACAGGTCGGAGCTTTCCACCGGTCGCGTGCTGGAAATCGCAGACCAAGCGAAAAACGCGGGCTGCGGCCTATTCGCACTGACCGGCGGCGAGCCCCTGGTGCATCCCGGCATCGACGAAATCGTCGAAACACTCCTCGACTACCAACGCACGCACGTGGTGATGCTGACCAACGGCCTCGCGGTAAAGGCGTTTCTTCGGCGCATGCGTCCGGACCCGGAGCGTTTCCATCTCCAGATCAGCCTGGACGGCCTGGGCGACACCCACGACGCCCTTCGGGGGAAAGGCGCGTTCGACAAGCTTTCCGAATCGTTTGCATGGCTAAAAAGCGAGGGGTATCCCTACACCGTCTCCATGTGCGTCACAAGCTACAACGTGGATCAGATGCCCGGCATCGTGGATTTCGCAGCCGACATGGGGGCCAGCAACGTCCACTACATGTGGTATTTCGTTCGCGGCCGGGGGAAGCAATCCGGGTTCGCCCCCGTGGACGACATATTCGACAGCCTGGTCCGATCTTCGATTAAGGCCGAAGAACGCGGCATTCCCGTGGACAACATCGAGGCCATGAAGACCCAGATCTTCGCCCCGGCGGGGACCATCCACGACGGGGGCACGGCCGGGTGGGAGTCCTTGGCGGTGGGGCCCGACGAAAAGCTGTACCCGTCGGCCGCCCTAGTGGGAGTAGAAGAGCTTGCCAGCGACATGGGAAAGGGCCTGGTGGAGACTTGGAGAGACAGCCCCGTGCTGGAACGGATACGAAACAGCACGGCGGTCGCAGAAAGCGATTCCCCCCTGCGCTTCATCCTCGGAGGAGGGGACATCGACCACAGCTACCTGCACGGCAGGAAATTCCTCGGCGACGACCCCTACGAAAAGCTCTACGAAAAGACCGCCCTCTGGCTGGTAGGCCGGGAGGCCAAAAAGCAGAAACAAGACGGCGAGCCCGGACTGCTTCTCCAGATGGGCGAAATACTGAGAAGCTGCGGCGCGCACGGCAAGGTCGCCCTGGTCCATTCCAACTGCCTTCTGGCCACCGCCCAGAACGACAGCCTGACCACCGTCAAGGAGTTCTACTCCGACGCCGTGGCCGACACCAAGACCGACATTTTAAACCCCGTCTGCTACGAGACCTCCCTGATCGACCATATCCCTGAAAAATACCGTTTCCGGGGATACGGCTGCGGCAGCCCCATCCTGGACGCCAAGATCCAAGAGGGCGAAACCGTGGTGGACCTGGGCTGCGGCGGCGGGGTGGAATGCTTCGTCGCGTCCCGCCTGTCCGGAAGCAAAGGCAGGGCCGTGGGAATCGACATGCTCGACCCCATGCTGAATCTCGCCAATGAAGCCAAGCCCTTGGTGGCCCAAAACCTAGGCTACGACAATATCGAGTTCAAGAAAGGCTACCTGGAGGATCTGCCCCTGGAGGACGATTGCGCCGACGTGGCCGTCTCCAACTGCGTCATGAACCTGTCGGTGGACAAGCGAAAGGCCTATGCCGAGATTTTCAGGATTCTTCGCCCCGGCGGACGACTGGTCATATCCGACGTGGTCTGCGACACGGAACCCGACCCGGCCATTCGAAACGACGAAGAGCTCAAGGGCGAGTGCATCGCCGGCGCGTTGACCGCGTCCCACCTGGTGGCGCTTCTGGAGGAGACCGGTTTCGAAGCGACGGCTCTTATCAAAAGGTTCCCGTACCGTCAGGTGGACGGCCATCCGTTCTTCTCCCTGACCTATTCGGCGGTCAAACCCGAGGCCTCCGAGCCGGTCGATGCGATCTACCGGGGTCCCCTGCCCTTTCTGATGACCCAAAAGGGTGTTTTGCTCCCGAAGGGCGCCGTCGTCCGGCTGGACCGAAACGAGGCGGACCGCCTGGGAGACCAGGTGTTCGTCCTGGACCAGGGCGGCTACGTGGTGAACATCGAGGCCGAAAACACCTGCGCCTGCTATGTCGCCCCGGAAGAAAAAACGGAAGAAAAACCATCGACAAAGCAGCCAGGGGCGAAATTGTCGCCGCTGGGGCCGCTCACGCTCGCGGCTCCCGCCAAGGAAATGGCGGGCTGCATGGTGTGCGGAAGCCCGATTGTCTACGAAAGAGAACCCCAGGACCGGCATTGCGAGTTCTGCGGCATGGTATTTCAGTCGAACGCTTCCTGCGAAAAGGGCCACTTCGTCTGCGACCAGTGCCACGCCCAGGACGCCGTGGAAGTCATTCGCCACATTTGCCTTCAGACCGCCGAGACGGACATGGTCCGGCTGTTCGAGCGCATCCGCAGCCATCCGTCCGTTGCTTTGCACGGCCCGGAATACCACGCCATGATTCCGGGCATCGTGTTGTGCACCTACAGAAACCTGGGCGGAGGCATTGCAGACAAGCTGATCGAAACGGGCATTTCCCGGGGAAAGAGCATCGCAGGGGGATTCTGCGGGTTCATGGGCGTCTGCGGAGCGGCGGTGGGCGTGGGGATCGCGTTCAGCCTGATCCTGGACGCCAACCCGGTCAAGGCTGCGGAGCGAAGCGCCGTGCAGGGCGTCACCCAGGCCGTGCTATCGCGGATCGCCAAGCTGAAGGCCGCCCGCTGCTGCCAGCGCGACGGCTACATCGCCCTGGCGGCCGCAGCCGATATTTCCAAAAATCTTCTCCCAGTCGCCCTCAAGGCCGAATACAAGCTGGTCTGCAAGCAAATGCCCTTGAACAAGGAATGCCTGGGAAAAGATTGCCTCCTGCACCCGCTCAAGGCGCGGCGATCATGACGATCAGAAAAGCCATCGAGGCGACGGTACCCGTGGCCATCGCCCTTGTGATCTGGCAGACCGCCGCCCAGGCCGTCTTCCACTTTCGCGGGGTGGCCTTTCCCACGCCCTGGGAGACCTTCGCGAGACTGGCCGACCTGTTCGGCGGCGACTCCCTTTTGAAGCATTCCCTTTACGTTCACATCATGGCCAGCCTGAAGCGATGGCTGGCCGGTTTTTCCATCGCAGCCTCCCTGGGCATTGCCTACGGGCTTTTGGCCGGGCGTTCGAAACCTTTCGAAAAGGCGACTTCCGGCATTCCCCAGATGCTGTTGCTGGTGCCGGGACTGGCCTGGATACCGGTGGCCATCCTGCTGTTCGGAATCGGGGAGTCCTCCACGATCTTCATGATCGCGGTCTCGGCCTTCGCCCCCGTGGCCATCAACGTGCTGGACGGAATCAAAGGCGTGGATGCCAACCTTATCCGGGCCGCGCAAATGATGGGGGCGAATCAAAACGCTCTCTTTTTCAAAGTTTTGCTCCCGGCGGCCCTGCCCGCAATCCTCAGCGGCATCAGAGTCGGCCTGGGGACCGGATGGAGAGTGCTGGTGGCGGCGGAAATGGTGGTGGGCACCGGCGTTGGCCTGGGATACTCCATCATCCAGGCCCGATGGACCCTAGACTACGAGTCGTCGTTCGCTTGCGTGGCGGTCATCTGCGGCATCGGCCTGCTGTTCGAACATGTGTTCTTAAAACGCCTGGAGACGCGGACGGTCCGCCGCTGGGAACTGGCGGAGGAACATCGATGATCGCCTTTGAAGCGGAGGAACATCGGTGATCGCATTCGAAAAGGTCGCGAAGACGTTTTCGCAAAACGGAGGCTCTCCCCGCCGGGTGCTGTCCGACTTGGACTTCTTCATCGAAAAAGGTCAACTCGTGTGCGTTCTCGGACCCAGCGGGTGCGGAAAGACCACGCTTTTGAACCTGATCGCGGGGTTCGTTTCGCCGTCCGAGGGACGGGTCCTGTTCGAGGGCGAACCGGTCCGCGCCCCCGGCCCGGACCGCGCCGTGGTGTTCCAGGACGCCAACCTTTTCCCTTGGCTGGACGTATTGAAAAACGTGGAGTTCGGCTTGAAACTGCAAGGAATGAAAGGCCGCGCGCTTTGCCAAACCGCCATGAAATACCTGGACAGCCTGGGACTTGCCGAACACGCGAAGCAATACCCCCACGCTCTTTCCGGGGGCATGCGCCAGAGAGTGGCCATCGCGCGGGTGCTTTCCCTGGAGCCGAGGGTCCTTCTGATGGACGAGCCTTTCAGCGCCCTGGACGCCAACACTCGCGAACGCTTGCAGGACGAGCTTTTGGCCGTCTGGAACATCAGCCGCCGCACCGTGGTCTACGTGACCCACAGCGTGGACGAGGCCGCGTATCTCGCGGACCGAATCCTCGTTCTGGGAAACGGTACATCCGGCGTGTTCGCCGACATGCCCGTGGATTTGAAACGGCCCAGAGACCGCGCCAGCGCCGAGTTCCTGTCTTTGAAAAAACACCTGCGCGAATGCCTGGCCGCCCTGCCCTGCTGCATTCAACCGGGAGCATTCCCGGTTGCTTAACAAATCCCGGAGGGATGGCAGACAATAGACCGGCAATTCATTGCCGGGGTTGAATCGCGGTACGTGCCAAGTCCCGTTAGGGACGACAGAACGATTTGGGTGGCAAAATTTTCTGTCGTCCCTGACGGGACTTTCGGGAGGCTGGCTCGAAAACCCGGCAATGAATTGCCGGGCTATTGCCTGTCGTCCCTGACGGGACTGTTGGGAGGAAGCGGGGAAGCATCCCCCTTCAACCTGTGAATCGCTTAAACTGAAAAGAACGGAGTGACTTGCGGATGAAAGCAAACGAAATCGGTTTCATCGCCTCAATCACGGTATGTTTCTTTGTGCTTCTCGCCATGCCGGGAGGACCATGGAGCGCCGACGACCCGCCGGTCGTCCGTTTCGCCTTCCAGGACCGCATCGGAAGCGTCATCCCCATCATTTCGGATAGAAAGGGCTTTTTCGAAGAGCAGGGCCTGAACGTGAAGCCCCTTCGCTTCAGCAGCGGCCCTGCCTGTTCAGAAGCGCTCTACTCGGGCGCCGCCGACATCGGGGGCATGGGCGACACCACCGCCGTCATCATGATATCAAAAACCGACCGGTTCGCCATCGTCGCCAGCCACGCCACCGGGGAACACCGCCACCGCATCATGGTCCGAAAAGACTCCGACCTGAAGACTATCCAGGACCTGAAAGGAAAACGACTGGGGGTCAAAAAAGGCACCTCCACCTACGGCGGCCTGCTCGCCGCCCTGGAGAAGTCGAACATGTCCCCGCAAGATCTGCAAATCGTCGACCTCACCCCCTCCGTCATGACCGACGCCCTCCTGGCCGGGTCTCTGGACGCCTTCGTCGCCAGCGAACCCACACCGTCTTCCGCCGAGGAAAAAGGCGCGCGGGAACTGGCGACCCTGGGGGGCCTGGGCAACGAGTACCCCATCCTGATTTTAGCGAACAAAGAAAAGATCCTGAGCCGCCCGGACATCGCCAAGCGCTTGCTGGCGGCCTTGAAAAAAGCCGAGCAATACGCAGCCGAACACCTCGAGGAAACGGTTGAAATCATGGCCGAAGAAACCGGCCTGTCCCCCGACACCGTCCGTCAGGCAATGAAACGCCACCAGTACAGACTCAGACTGGACCAGTCCATCATTTCCAGCCTGGAAAAAACGGCTGCGTTCCTCAAAGGTCAGGGAATCATCTCGCAAGTACCTGATTTCGTTTCAAACGCCAGCCCGGATTTTATAGAATAGAAAAAGTCATTTCATCGAAATCGTCGTATCGAGTTTACATTTCCCCAATCTGGTGCAAAATAGGTTGTCAAAGATCCAATTAAAACGGAAGGCCATCTTTTCATTTTAGAGCAGGATTGGAAAAATATGAGCGAACAAACTATTAAAGTAACTTTGCCGGATTCGATATACGACCGCGTAAGAAAAACGGCCCAATCAACATCTCTTTCCCTGGAAGAGGTGATTAAGAAGTCAATTATTCTGTTACTGCCCGCTTTCGAGTCCGAAATACCGCCCGAATCTCGTTCTAACATGGCAAAGCTGCCCTTGTTGAACGACATTCAGCTTTGGAAAACGGCAAATTACAAAATGGATGAATCCCGGCAGATACGCTTGGAAGAGCTAGCGGAATTGAACAAGCGTCGTCTTCTCACAGAAAATGAAAAGTCGGAACTGGATACCTTGGTGGATGAAGCACGACAGATAATGCTTTTGAAGGCGGAAGCTCGTCGCATTCTGGCTCAACGCGGACACATCGTCTTCCAGTCGGTTGAGCAATAAACGCAGCTCATTTGCGCATCAAAACCCACAGCCCGGTCTCCTCGTCTAGGATCGTTTCCCAGCCATGGAGTCCGGCCCTCTCCAGGGCCATTTCGAAACGGGCGCGGGTCTCCGGTCCCAGGTTCCGGCGCACCCGAGCCCCGAACGTATCCTTGCCCTGGTTTCTCGCAAGCATTTCCCTCTCGATGGCTTCCCGCACCTTTTTCGAGCCGAACCCTCCGCCGATATAACCCTGTCCTCCGGGAGCGAGCACCCGGTGGATCTCGGCGAACGCCCGGGGCAGGTCGTCCCAGAAGAAGACCGAACCGCGACTGACCGCCAGATCCACGGAATCGTCGGCCAAAGGAATGGCGGAAACGTCGCCCAAAAGCAACCCGGTCCGCTCCCCGAGTCCGTCTTCGCCCGCCACACGCCTGGCGATCGCCAGCATATCGGCAGACTGGTCCAAAAAGACAACGGACAATCCGGAAACTTTTATCAAGGCCGCGCCCAGGTCCCCGCCGCCGCATCCAATATCCAGGCAAACACCGTCCGCGACTCCGGTCCTTGCGACAATCTGATCGGCGATCATGGGATAGACGGGCGCGAAAACGTCCTTGGCGATACGGTCGAATTTTTTTGCGTCGATTTTCATGCCCGACTTTTACCACCGATCAACCGCGTTTGACAACCGGTTGTGCATAAAAAAAGGGACCCCGAAACAATCGTTGACTTGAACGCGCCCAATGGCAAATAATGGATTGTACGGGGACGATCTCGACGAGGAGGTGTTCATGACATACACCATGGAGGATTTCAACAGAGAGGTCAGGGAAGAACTCCTGCAAAGTCTGACCAAGGAGGAGCGGGAAAAGTTCCTGAAGACCCTGGACCCCGAAGAGCGGCTCGAAGGCTTGGACCCGAAATTTATCGAGGAATATCTGAGAAAAATCCTGGTTATAACGGATTTGGGGGTGGGTGGAATGTAGGTTGGGTTGAGCGTCGTCAATTGTTGGGTTTCGCTACAAAATTCTATCAAGCAAACAGATACGGCGCGCGAAATGGGTGGGAAGCAAGCGAAACCCAACATGAAACCCGCTCAACCCAACCTACGCATTGCCGCTCCCCCAAATCCGTTATAACCAGGAAAAATCAAAGCACAGGGGCATTCGTAATAAGGTGCAACAAATAAAATGATACCATGGCACAGACTGTTCGGGCTGACTCTGACGGATTATTTCCACGATACGGCCTACAAGGTGGAAATCGAAAAGGACCTTTCCTTGAAGCAGCAGCTGCTCGACGTGGTGATCCTGGAAAGAAAGGAGGGGGGCGCGCCGGTGCCGGAAGTCGTGCCGGACGGCCTGGAGGGCCTTTCGGTCCACAACCTGGTGACGTTCAAGTCCCCGGACAAGACGCTGGACCACTGGGCCGTGGAGGAGCTGGCCGGGCACTACGTGAACTACAGAAAACAGGAGAGTCCCTCCTTCGACGAGCTTCTGCCCGAAGAGGATTTTCGTCTGTACGCGGTCTGCGTCCGGTATCCGATGAAGCTTTTCAAACAATGCGAATTTCGTCGCGTAAAGAAGGGGGTCTACGATTTGAAATGGGGCGTGCGCGATATCCGGACCATCGTGACCGGCCAGGTGCCAAAGGCCAAGCGCAATCTTCCGTGGCTCCTTTTCAGCGCGTCTCCGGAAAAAGTGACGTTCGGCATGCGAAATTACCGGTGGAAAATCCCCGCGAGCCGCGTCGTCAGCAACATTGCGAAAAAATATATCGCCGAGGAGGTTTTCATGACATACACCATGGAGGATTTCAACAGGGAGGTGAGGGAGGAACTCCTGCAAAGCCTGACCAAGGAGGAGCGGGAAAAGTTCCTGAAGACCCTGGACCCGAAAGAGCTGGTTAAAGTCCTGGACCCAAAATTTATCGAGGATTATCTGAAGAAAATAAAAGCTCAGGGTCATTCATAGCAAGGTGCAATAATTCTTATGATACCATGGCACAGGCTGTTCGGGCTGACTCTCACGGATTATTTCCACGATACGGTCTACAAGGTGGAAATCGAAAAGGACCTTTCTTTGAAGCAGCAGCTGCTCGACGTGGTGATCCTGGAAAGAAAAGAGGGGGCGCGCCGCTGCCGGAGGTCTTGCCGGACGGCCTGGAAGATCTTTCGATCCACAACCTGATGACGTTCAAGTCCCCGGACAAGACGCTGGACCACTGGGCGGTGGAGGAACTGGCCGGGCACTACGTGAACTACAGAAAACAGGAGAGCCCCTCCTTCGAGAAGCTTCTGCCCGAGGAGGATTTTCGCCTGTACGCGGTCTGCGTCCGGTATCCGATGAAGCTTTTCAAACGATGCGAATTTCGTCGCGTAAAGAAGGGGGTCTACGATTTGAAATGGGGCGTGCGCGATGTCCGAACCATCGTGACCGGCCAAGTGCCCAAGGCCAAACGAAATCTGCCGTGGCTCCTTTTCAGCGCGTCCCCGGAAAAAGTGACGTTCGGCATGCGAAATTACCAGTGGAAAATCCCCGCAAGCCGCGTCGTCAGCAACATTGCGAAAAAATATCTCGACGAGGAGGTTTTCATGACATACACCATGGAGGATTTCAACAGGGAGGTCAGGGAAGAACTCCTGCAAAGTCTGACCAAGGAGGAGCGGAAAAAGTTCCTGAAGGGACTGGACCCCGAAGAGCGGCTCGAAGGCTTGGACCCGGAAGAGCTGCTCAAAGTCCTGGGTCCCGAAGAGCGGCTAAAAGGTTTGGACCCGGAAGAGCTGCTCAAAGTCCTGGGACCCGAAAAATTGCTCAAAGTCCTGGATCCGAAAATTATCGAGGAATATCTAAGGAAAATCAAAGCTCTGGGGCATTCGTAGCAAGGCGCAACAAATAAGATGATACCATGGCATAGACTGTTCGGGCTGACGCTGACGGATTATTTCCACGATACGGTCTACAAGGTGGAAATCGAAAAGGACCTTTCCCTGAAGCAGCAGTTGCTCGACGTGGTGATCCTGGAAAGAAATAGGTCTACGAGTTGAAATGGGGCG
Organism: Desulfobacterales bacterium; assembly: GCA_963674505.2. Classification (GTDB taxonomy): domain Bacteria; phylum Desulfobacterota; class Desulfobacteria; order Desulfobacterales; family SKZT01. The sequence goes on along the minus strand of CAXXIG010000007.1, from coordinate 1,330,250 downwards.
TGCGCGATGTCCGAACCATCGTGACCGGCCAGGTGCCCAAGGCCAAGCGCAATCTGCCGTGGCTCCTTTTCAGCGCATCTCCGGAAAAAGTGACGTTCGGCATGAAAAACCGCAAGTGGAAAACCCCCGCGAGCCGCGTCGTCAACAACATTGCGAAAAAATATATCGCCGAGGAGGGTTTCATGACATACACCATGGATGATTTCAACAGGGAATTCAGGGAAGAGCTTCTGGCAAGTATAACCAAAGAGGAATTCCTGGAATATATGAGAAGCCTTCCTTCCGAAGACCCGCAGCTATGTACAGGACAAAAAACTACTATACTTTAAATCGATTTTGTTGAGGCACTTTCTATCAGGGGCTGCCGACCCGAAAAATCTTGCCACCAAATCTCTGAATGCGTCAAATCGGTCGCTTATGTTCAACAAAACATCCCGTAGTTCGTTCAGTCCGTGTCGAAAGAGGCTGATCTCCTTTCGACCGTGCTTCTTTGTCTTGATTTCCTTTATCGAATTCATCCATTTGCCGGTGGCGACGCACCAGCAATACGCGATGGCCATCAGAGCCACCAGTTTTTGAACTCTTTCCGGCTCGACGACATGGGTGCATTCGAAATCGAATCCGCGCGTCTTCAAGCAGCCGAACAGGGTCTCTATTTCCCATCGTTCCCTGTAATCGTCCAGCGCCCCCTCGGGATCGGAATCGGTCACGAGGATCAGATATTCGGAATTCGGCAGCCGCAGGCCGATTACATGGAGCCTGACACCGCAAACGGTTCTCATGCCGTCGAGAATCTTCCACTCGCCGGGTTTCAACATTCGGAAAAAATTCTTGGCGGGAACCGGCGCGCCCCTGGAATTGGTCACCATTATATTCTCTTTTATTCGCATTCGAAAGGGGATGGTTTTGTCGAGCAAGTATCGGAACCAGGCCTGTCCGATAAATTCCCTGTCTCCGGTCAGGCATTTGATTTTCCGCAGCGGAAAAATGTGAAGAAACGCTTTGACGATCGATATCCTTTCGGAGGTGTTGGAGTTTCCCCGTTTGCGCAGGGGAATCCAAAAAAGCGGGATTGCGCTGCCTTGGTACGCGACTCCGAGCGTGAGAATGTTGAGGTTGATCTTGCCGTATTTCCAGTTCGTCCTGTCCATGGCCAAAGTCCAGGATTCCAGTTCGCTAAGCACCAGCGAGGCGATAAGCTCGGCAATCATGAAAAGATCCAGTTCGAAGTCGCGCAGAAATCGCTGTATTCTCTTGTATTTCGAGTCTCTGTGGGCCGCTCCGGGCATCCCGGTCGCGACCTTTTTCAGATTGACCGTACTCGTTTTCAAAAAGCCGACTATGAAACATGCCAGGAAATTAATCCTTGCGCCGTGCATTATTACGAGTTTTTTCAAAGCGGCCTTGATCAAATTGAACTCTTTCACGATGCAACCTCCTTGGTAAAAGGTCCTTGGTTGCATCCTTATTATGCACATATCGCGATAAAAATCCAGTGATTTGTATAAAAACTATTTATGCTTGTCAATGAACGATAGACTTTTTTTGTCCCGTACACAGGACCCGCAGAAAAGACATTACATCGAATATTGCCTGAAAGACTTGAGCGCCGAGCAACTGCTGAAAGGCTTGAGCGCCGAGGAACGGCTGAAAGGCTTGAGCGCCGAGGAACGGCTGAAAGGCATTGAGCCGGAAATTATCGAGGCGTATCTGGAAAAAATCAAAACGCAGAAGCGCTCATAGCGGAATTGTGACGGAATGATTGCGCTGGACAGTCCGGAAAAGCACAGCTTGGGCGCAATGAAAGACGCCTTTCCACTGCGGTATTTACAGCCCCCCTCCCTGTCTCAGTCCGATATTTCGCACAGGTTGCGACCGGGGTGATGAAAATGCTCCCTGTTTGGCCGCAGCAATTCCGCCTGGTTTTATTTCGCCAAGCTATCGCGGGGCCTGGTTCGGGTGCGTAGGGTGGGTGGGTTGAAACCTTGGCGATTGGGGCTGGTTCGAAGCATGTTAACGCCCTCGCCCTTCGAGTTTGTACGAAGCCCAACCCACCATTTCCCGAGCCGCCTCGATGTCATTCGTTCGAAGAAGCGACGAACTAGCGCGGAAAATGGTGGGTTGGACTCCGTGCAAGATTGTCGGGCCATCCATTTCAAGAGAAGTCGTATTGGCGACAACGCCAGGGGATCGACCCACCCACCCTACGATCCCGAACCAGCCCCGTTCGGATTGCCGCGAACGGGAACAAATCCCGGCAGAAAAAAATCTCCCGAAATTGGATGATTTTCATCACCCCAGGTTGCGACCATTCTTTTTGCCATCTCCGTCCCCGCTGTCGATGGCCCTGGCGCAAACCCTGCGGCAAATCGTTCCCCTTTTTCCAAAGATGTGATATGAACCAGTTGATCGCGAGTCGGAACGAAGAAAACGAAAGAACGATGAAACAGCACAAACCACCGCACAAAGACGTTTGCTCAATGAAAAAAACAACACTGTCAACGACACTGGCCCTCTTTCTGGCGATCGGCGCCCTCGCCGCGCCCTGCCACAGCCACGCATGGTTCATCACCGGCTTTGAAAAGGTCTGGGAGGACGACAAGGAATGGGTCGAGGAAATCACCGGCATGGTCTTCGTGAAAGTCCCCGGCGGGCAGTTCCGCATGGGAAGCCCCGACAGCGAGGACGGTCACCAATCAGACGAAAGCCCGGTCCACACTGTGAGCATCGATTCGTTCTGGATGGGAAAATACGAGGTCACCAACGCCCAATTCCGCAAGTTCCGGAAAAACCACGATTCCAAGGATTACGAAGGCCACAGCTTGAACGACGACGACCAGCCCGTCGTCTACGTGAGCTGGAACGACGCTGTGGCCTTCGTCGAGTGGCTCAACAGCCAGAACCGGTACAAGGGCAAGGTCGAGTTCTTTCTGCCATCCGAGGCGCAGTGGGAATACGCGTGCCGCGCGGGGACCAATAGCGCGAGGTTTTGGGGGGAAGATTCGTCGAGTGCCTGCGCCTATGCGAATGTCCACGACTCGACATCGGCAGGGGCTTTCGATTGGAGTTGGTCGCCTCATCAGTGCACAGATCATTATGCAGTATCCGCCCCGGTGAATTCAGCAGGCTTCCAGCCAAATTCGTTCGGCCTTTACCACATGATGGGAAACGTCTGGGAATGGTGCCGGGACATCTGTGATTCCGATGCATATAAAAAACGCGGGCAAGCTGCAGCCAACCCTGTAGTTGAAGCTGGCGGCTCGGGCTATCGGGTGTGCCGGGGCGGCGGCTGGCACTACGGGCCTGCCCTCGTGCGCTGCGCCGGTCGCAGCCAGGGCAGACCCGGCGTCTCCAACGACGGCCTCGGGTTTCGCCTTGGCGGAAAAAACATTACCTTTTAGGTTTTTTACATTTTTACCTTTTGGAGCGGAGTCCAGGGGCGCAGCCCCTGATCGATAGAAAATCGTTTGGTAATTACAATTCCTTTGTACGGGACAAAAAAAGGCTATCGTGAATTGCCAAGCATAAAAATTTTTTATACAAAGCACTGGATTTTTACCGTGATATGTGCATAATAATGATGCAACCAAGGACATTTGACCAAGGAAATTGCATCGTGAAAGAGTTCAAATTGATCAAGGCCGCTTTGAAAAAGCACGTAATAATGCACGGCGCAAGGATCAATTTCCTGGCATGTTTCATCGTCGGCTTTTTGAAAACGAGTACCGTCAATCTGAAAAAAGTCGCGACGGGGATGCCGGGAGCGGCCCACAGGGACTCGAAATACAAGAGGATACAGAGATTTCCGCGCGACTTCGAACTGGATCTCTACATGATCGCCGAGCTTGTCGCCTCGCTGGTCCTGAGCGAACTGGAAGCCTGGACCCTGGCCCTGGACAGGACTAACTGAAAATACGGCAAGATCAACACCAACATTCTCACGCTCGGGGTAGCGTACGAAGGCAGCGCAATCCTGCTTTTTTGGATACCTCTGCCCAAACGGGGAAACTCCAACACCTCCGAGAGAATATCGATCGTAAAGGCCTTTCTTCACGTGTTTCCGCTTCGGAATATCAAATGCCTGACCGGAGACAGGGAATTTATCGGACAGGCCTGGTTCGAATACCTGCTCGACAAGACCATCTCTTTTCGAATGCGAATAAGAGCGAATATAATGGTGACCAATGCCAGTGGCGTGCCGGTTGCCGCCAGGAACCTTTTCAGAATGTTGAAACCCGGCGAGTGGACGATTCTCGACGGCAGGAGAACCGTTTGCGGGGTCAGACTCCATGCAGTCGGCCTGCGACTGCCGAATTCCGAATATCTGATCCTCGTGACCGATTCCGATCCCGGAGCGGGCGCTGGACGATTACAGGGAACGATGGGAAATCGAGACCCTGTTCGGCTGCTTGAAGACGCGCGGATTCGATTTCGAATGCACCCATGTCGTCGAGCCGGAAAGAGTTCAAAAACTGCTGGCTCTGATGGCCATCGCGTATTGCTGGTGCGTCGCCACCGGCAAATGGATGAATTCCATAAAGGAAATCAAGACAAAGAAGCACGGTCGGAAGGAGATCAGCCTGTTTCGACACGGACTGAACGAACTACGGGATGTTCTGTTGAACATAAGCGACCGATTTGACGCATACAGAGAGTTGGCGGCAAGATTTTTCGGGTCGGCAGCCCCTGATAGAAAGTGCCTCAACAAAATCGATTTAAAGTACGCATAGTTCTAAAAGTTTTGTCCTTTGAGCCATCACCTGTTATAGGCATTTATTGAATGTGTGAATATGACTTTTTTTAATGAATGGCGATCAGCAAATAAATAATGTTTAGACTAGACATTTATTTGTCAATATGCTTTCTTATGTTCCAACATGACACTGAAACATGGAGGAAGCATATGAACGATAAACAGAACGGCACGAACAACGAGAAAATTCTCGACAACATTCTTCGAAATTTGAACATGCTGGAAAAGGCTCTTGACAGATTAAAGAGAAAAAACTGGCATCATGAGTCCCAATATCCGGAATCGATCATCCTCATAGGCTTGTTGTTCTCGTCGATTCGATCGTGGGCAACGGAAAACCGGGCCTTCTGCAACGTGGCGCTATTCGCATGGCTGCTCGGAGCGGCTGCGGAACGAATCGGCAAATTGATCTGCCGGATCGCCGAAGAATGCGTTCCCGCCAACGGCAAGCGCAAGGAAAAAAAGGGCCGTTGGGAACGGGAAAGGGAGAATATCCTGAAGTCGTTGCGTACCATGGCCGACAGCCTTGCGCAGAGGATCGAATCGTTGAAACCGTCGCAAACCGTCGTTGGAAGCGCGATCGAGGAAGCCCTTTCGGCTTCGTTCGAAAGGTGCGCGGCGCAGCCGACGCAAATCAAAAGCGAGAGGTCAATATCAAAGAGGGGAAGCAAGACCATAGTCTTTCCGTATACGGACGAGGCCGGCTACGTCCGATTGGTCAATGACGGCAAAAGGTTCAAAATAGAGGTGGTCGAAAAGCTGCCCGGACTTGGGCGCCTCCTCGGCCACAAGCCCGGCTGCGAAGGCGGAGAAGGCTACTGCATGAAAGGTTTTCGCCGCAACCCTCGCAAAACCGCAATGCGGGGCGGAAAGCGGGAAACGTTTCCGGTTCGGATGGTGCAGTGTCTATGCTGCCGGGAAAGATTTTCCGTTTTGCCTAGTTTTCTTCCTCGCGAAAAGAATTTCTGCATGGCGATCATTGGCGAGACGGTCAGGGCGGTTTGCCTCTTTTGCCAGAGCGTTCGCGGCGCTTTCGAAGCGACGGCTCTCAGCGGCAGGAAGCTGAAAAGCGTCCAGACGATAATGAATTGGATAAAATGGATGGGATTTCTCCATCCGGCGCGGATTCTGACCGGGGCGGGGGTTACTGGAAGCGGCTATTTCCAAGAGGACGAAGGGTTCGAGAAGGAGCCGGACCTTCGCACTTATTCACTGGCCATGGTCGATTCGCAAAGCATGCTCGTTTGGCATATGGACTATTTGGACCGAGTGGATGAAAAGACACTCCGCGACTCTTTCGAAAAGTTCGTCGAGAGGATAGACTTCAAGGTTTGCGGAGTGACGAAGGACAAGTGGAAGGCCTCGACCAACGCTCTGAAGTCCGTTTTTCGAAGAATATGGATCGGTTTCTGCCATCGCCATTTTTTCAAAAAGCTTTTGGGCGCGCTTTCCGAGTGGAGCAGGCAAACGGGAAAAGACAGTAGTGAAGTTAAAAGGATTTACGATTTGATGAAAGGCATTCTGGAAACGGCCGATTCGCAGACAAGACTGAGAGTTCAAATTGAAATGGCGCACGAAGAGGCTTTCAAGCATCCGCTTGTTTGTCCGACAATCGAGGAGCTGAAGAAAAACGCCGTCCATTATACCGTTTGGAAAAGAAGGAGCGGAATCAAAAAAACGACTTCCCTTGTGGATAATTTGCTCAAAATAGTAAAAAGAAAGCTTCGTCAGGCGGAAAGCTTCAGAGACAGGAAATGCACTTCGTATTTTCTTCGCGCACTAGCAAATGTGAGGAATTTCGTTCCTTTCATGCCTGGCTCGAAAAACTCCGGCAAAAGTCCTTTCATGCTCGCAGGCGGAGAAACCTTCGGTTTGCCTTGGATAGAAGTTATGAATGTACATAACGCGTTCTTGTTTGCTCAGGAATGATAAAATTTTAAGGACAAAACTTATAGAGCTATGCGCTTTTTTTCGTAATCCTCTTTGTTCATTATTGATGGGATGATGGGATGCAAATAATGTAACGCGCTTTTCACGAAAAAGCATGGACGAATTTGATCATATCATTAATAATATCAGCAGGTTATGTTGTGCGTTTCATATTTGGGACTTGACAAAATAGTGTAACGCTCGACCGAATTCGCCATAATGGGTTCTTTTTGACGGGACGTTTCCCCAAAAGGGCATTCCGTCTTTTTTCCGGCCCGCCTTTTCGACAAAAAAAAGCCGTCCATGAAGGACGGCTTTTGCGTAATTCGGAGTTTTCGGGCGTCGAGGGGTTACGGCGAGGGCAGACCGGCTATGAACTCCAGGGCGAGATTGACGTCCACGAAACTGTATTCGAGTTCCCTGGCCCTGTCGCGGCAATCCGTGCAGATCTCCTTGAACTTTCGCATGTCCCCTCGCGCGGCGACGTAGATCTGTTCGACGGCTTCCGCCTCGATGTCCTTGTATTCCTCGATGAAGTCTTCGACGACGATCGGATAGAGAACCAGCGTCTTGAGTCTGCTGAGGATGTCGGGGTGTTCGCTTTTCAAAAAGGTCCTCGCTCCGGGAAGCCCGGCCATCACGACGGGGACCCCGGCGTCCATGATTCTCTTGAAGTACGGCCAGACGCGCGGATCCAGGTCGTTCGCCTCGTCCATGACCAGAAAGCAGTCCGACAGGCCGCATATCGTCTTGAGATATTCGGGGGTGCGCCGATAGTGGGCGGTCGTCTCGTAGTTCAATTCGCGCAGAATCGAGGCCATCGTCTCGTGGACGCCGAAGAGGGATTCGACGCGGACCCCGCGAAGCTTTTTGGGCGCGATCAGATTCGGGAACCTGCTCTTGCCCGCGCCGTAGTCGCCTTCTATCAGAACGCTTCTTCCCCTGTAGATTCTGTTGTAGACCGCGCCGAGGTACGATATCCGGCGCTTGTCGTTTATGAAGCTTTCCTTTCTTTTCATTTGCGTTCGGTCCTTTCCTCGAACGCCGCGTAGGGAGCGACGTCGGTTTTTTCCAGGCGGCGGTCGCAGTCCAGGAGAAAGGCGTCGAAAATCGCCTTCGCCCTGGCTTGTTTGGGCAGCCGAATTTTGGCTTCGTACGTTTCGTACCGCCTTTTATTGGCTTCGTGGACGCGGCGCGCGGTCTCCAGATTCAGCCCTTTTTCGCGCCTCTCCGATATTTGCTTCAAATCGACCGCCATGCCCTTGGATTGCAGAAAGCGCGCGATCCTTTCCGTTTCGTTTTCCTCCGCGACCGGTTCGACGGGCCTTGCAAAGGGCTTTCGAGGCAGCGCCTCCCCGAGAAAAACGCCGTCGGCCCCGCGTTCGAAGATGAACAGCTTTCCGCTTTCCGAACACGATATCATAACCGGCGTGCTTTTCGCCGTGCCGAAGTTTTCCGCGCCGGAGGCCACGTAGTATTCGCGTTTTCCGCAGACGAGGGTCCTTTTCTTCGAGACCGTCGCCTTGACCTTCTTGTATCCGTATTTGGCGAGGCCCCGGACCGTCTCCGGGTCGAATACGAACGTGTCGGCGTTTTCGAGGTACTCCCCGAGCATTTTCTCGGGGATCCAGGACGCCGTCCTTCCTTCTTCGGAGAAGTCGCGCATCCGGCTGTTGCGTTCCCTGCGGTAGACTTCGAAGAGCCCGTCGCTTCGGAGCCGCTCGATGTCGATATCGACGCAGGTCGCGATGGTCGCCTCCTTTTTTCCCTGCGCGAACGTAAAGCCGGGAGCGTATTTGACTATCCTGTCTTCGTAGTGCTTGAGCACGCGCGCTTCGAAGCTGTGAAGGGCGCGGTGCGACGATTCCAGGTGCGCCTTGTCCTTCGGCTTTTTCGGACGCGCGAAGTCCGGCTTCATGAAGAAGCCGCCGGGCATGGAATACTTCATGTTCAGCTCTTTTATCACTCTTTTGAGGTTTTTGAAGCCCCCGGCGCCGTCCGGCCGGAACCGGACGGTGTCCCGGGGAAATTCGACGCTCAGAAGAAATTCGCAAAACAGACGCAGAGCGCTTTCGCTGCTTTCGCTGAAGAAGGCGTCCAGACCGAACATGTAGCGCGAAGCCGTATCGTAGATCTCGATTAGAAGCGGCTTTTCCCAGCGGCCAGCCGGATCGCGTATCCTGATGTATCTCGCCGTGCATCCGTCCATTTGAACAAGGCCGAAAACCGGCACGGATTTAAAGGAGTGGCGGACCGTTCGCTCTTCTCCGAAATCGGGCTTTTCCAGGTGCCTTTTCAGGCCGCCCGCTCTGGCGTATCGCCTGAGGGCGTGTATCGAAAGGCGGCGCCCGAATTCCTCCTCGAGCCAGCAGCGGTAGTTCTCGATCGTCCTGCACTTTCGGCTCACGAACATGAAGCGCTCGTCGTCCGGGTCGGCGGAGGCCTCCGCCATTTCCGCAAAGCGCCTTTTCACCTCGTCGTCGAGGGCGGGCGCCCGTCCGCTGCATCTTCTTCCCTCCATGATCCCCTCGGCCGCAAGCAAAAGCGGCTTCGGCATGACGCCGGTCTTCGCGTACCGATCCTTGTAGTACTTCTTCATCCGCCGTCCGGCCGGGCCCTCCTTGTGCATGATCTTCCTGTGCAGAAGAATCCGGAACTGCTCGTCCGGCGGAAGACCGGCCAGTTCGCCTAAAACGTCGTCTTCCATTCGTCCGCGCTCCGCTTTAGCGTTTCGAAAGTATCTTGTCCTTCATGGACCGGTTCCAAAGCAGCGCGGCCTGTCTGGAAGTGGTCCTCCACGAGTCGTTTTTCGCCAGGTCGATCTGATTGATCATTTCCAGGGCCGCCTTTTTGCAGTCGTCGCCGATCACGCCGGTCAGGTCCTTTCGAGGGTCCTGGGTCTTCGCGCCGGTCGCGCGGACGAACCGTTTTATGTTCGAGGCGGTCTGTTCGGCGCCGGACTCCAGAAATTCGCGCCAGACCCTTTTCTGCTCGACGGGCGAAAGTCGCGCCAGCACGCGGGCCTGGGCTTCGTTGGCGGGCAGCGCGTCCACAATCGGGGAAAGATTCTCCATTACCCTGCTCGCCTCGATCAGCCGGTACGCCTGGGATTTTCCCATTTCCCGGCGATGCCCGACGTAGGACTCGAAGCTTTCGAACAGCGAGACCTTGTAGAGCTTTTCGTCGCGGATCTTCCTCAGCGCCGCCCCGATCTCGCGGAAACGCCGGCGGCTTCGGTCGATCACCTTTTCCAAACGGCGCAAACGGTCCGCGCTCATCGTGTCGGCCGCCGGATTGCCGCGTTCGTCCGCCCGAGACGCTCCGAAGGTTCGCGCTCCGGTCCCGGCAGAAGAGTTTGCAGATATTCTACGGTGTCCACGAAGTCCAGGCCCTCGACCGTCATTACCATGTCGATGGTATTGAAGTTTTTCTCGCAGCGAAAGCATCTGGCCAGATTGGTCCTGGGATTGACCGCGGTGTCGAACTCGCCGCAGATCGGACAGAGGAATCTGAACCATCCCTCGCTGATTTTCGACGCGATCTTCAGATTGTCCTCTATCAGCCTGTCGATCGGTATCGAGTTGCGCAGCTTGAACAATTCGTTGCCTGTAAATCGTCTTTTCATCGCATTCCTCCCGGATTTTTCGTCGTTTTTCAAGCGGCGAAGATGTTTTTTTCAAATTCGCCTCGCAAATCGATCCACGATTTCTCCGGATCGACCGCAAAAATGGCAGCGGGCGGGAAAACGGGGCGGAAAATCCGACGCGTTTGCCCGTCGCGTCGTCTCTATACCCTTGTTCGAAGGGGATTTGGAAGTACCGTCATCCATGTTTTTCGAATCGGGGAACAGTTCGGGGTGGCGGCGACGATTTTCGGAGAGACAATGGGCCTTTCTGCCCTTTTCGGTCTGTCGGTACCGTCGCTGACGCCGACGGTGGGCCTGGAGATATCCGGCTCTGCGACAATGCTCTCCGCAATAGACCTGTCCGCGCCAGCAGCGTCGGCATACGTGGAATCCGGCTCCGCACCACCGGCATGCGACGAAAATCAGTTTCATGAAAATCCTGTTGATCGCAACCGGAAAATCAGTTAGGCTGGTCGCGCTATAGAGCTTCCGGTTCGCATCGAAGTTCGCATCTTGAAAGCCCGAAATGGCAGTTTCGGGCTTTCTTTGTTCCCTTGCCAAATATCGCCGGCAATCGGCTCCGGTGTTGTAGACCATCCTGGAATTTTCGTAAAGGCCAAAGGGCGGCTGGGTAATCGCGGGGTGGGCTGTGTATTGTTTATTTTTCCGGGGCGGGGTATGGCGGGGTGCGGCGAGGTAGGCGGGGGAGCGCCCGTTTCAAGCGTTACACTATTTTGCAAATCGCGCGGGGTACTGCGTTACACTATTTGCATCCTATCACTCGGATAATAAACATTTACAGGAATCCATATTGCCCATTTGAGAGACGACCAAATTATAGCTGCTATTATACTTGCGAACACTCCTAATGAAAACTCAAGAATTCCCATAAGTAGCCCCTATTCATCTTGATAATTCACAAAAGGCCCTGCAAAATCGGGGGTAATGTTTCTTTCGTATTCTAAGTGACAACAATTTGGAATTATTTTATCTATCTTATCTCCAAAGTGCTCTTTCAAAATGTTCAAATTTGAAAGCTTAAATTCTTTCAAATTTTGTAGGTCTTCGAGAAGTATATCAGAAACGTCTTTTTTCGAGGATTCTCTTATTAATCCATCAACATTTTCACTATTTATAGTTAATTCAAAAACATTTTCAAGATAGTATTTTTTAGTTCCTTCTTCAAAATATTCTACGAGATTTCCTCCGGATGGGTTCCAATAATAAAGCAGCCTTGGATTACGCAACAACCTTTTTGAAAAATACATGACCACTTCTTCAAGGAATTTTATCCGCTGGTCTAAAACAACGCTTTTTTCTAAGCCACTGTTCCAGATGCTTTTTATCGTTTTTGCATTTTGAAGTTGATAAACTGAGCGCTCAAAAGTTTGAAATATAAATAGAGAAAATGACCACTCTTGAAGCAGGAGTTTTGAACGCTCTTGTTCTTTTAAATGTGAAGTAGCTTTCTTAATGAGAAGCACCTTATCGTAGTAATCTTATCTTAGAGTAACAATGTGAGATGATTCCCAATTTTGAACAAAAAGATCGACAAATTTATCGAAACAGTTGTATTGATTTTCAATAGTCGAGTAATAAAGTAGTTCACCGTGCGACTTTCTTGAGAGCCAGATTGCAATAACTGATATCAATAATGCAACCATTGAAATAGCCAGGCTTAAATATTCAGTTAAATACATTATTGTAATTCTCCTGATAAAAGGGCATAAAGACAAGCTCAGCGGTTTGCGGGGTCGGAGCGAAGCGGAGACCCCGCAAATCCGCTGGAGCGACTTGTTAGCTGAATAACACAGCAAAAATATCATCTTTAACATTTTCTAACAATTCCTCAAGTTTTCGATACATTGCCTCTTTTAAAACATTGATAGTTTGTTCGGCTGATTGATAGATAAATGATAATTTTTGCTCTGACAATTTAGCGTCTTCAGGCTCTCTCAAAAAACAACCAGCCGACACCAAAGACAATATACCACCCTTGATGTCATTTTGTTCATAAGCGTATTCCTCTCCCAAACTATCAATAATGTCACCTAATAACAAACTTTGATATGCCAATTTGTTTTCAGATAAATGATTTGCCAAATTATAAACAACTTCGTTGCTTGGCAAACGAAATGACGGTGAACCTTTAGAGAGCAACAACTTGTAGTTTTCATATGTATGAATTTCGCCCAAATCGGTTATAGGCTCAACATCTTTAAATCCTTTTACTGACGAATCATGATAAAGTAACCGATACTCGCTTGGTGGATTATGAATGAGTTTAATTTTGCTTTCTCTCGAAACGTAGCGTATGAAATCAACAAATTTTGTGAATCCAAGAGTCATGTAGTTGAAGTCTTTTATACGATAGGACAATGCTTGGCTAAAAATGGAAATGTTAAGACCAACATTTTTCAGTAAATATGAAGCGTCATTGTTGGCAGCCAAAAAGTTTAGTATTTGAGTTCCTTGCTTGATAACATCTTCGCCTTTTGCGCTCATTGGCTTAAATCGTTTTGCGTAATCTATAAGAATTGGGTCTGTAAATTCGCTCGTTTCTTTGGCTTGACTATACTCGTCTTTAGGCTCTTCAATCCATATAAAATCATCACAAACTGCTTCAAATACTCGGTTCGTAGTTCTTCCAAAAGCACAACCTATTACCATTTTGCCATATTCATGAAGCTTTTTTGCTAAAGCAGAAAAGCCACCGTCTCCAGATACAATTATAAAAATTTCAACAGCTTTTCTTGTAAATGCAATATCTATTGCGTCAATTGCCAGTTGTATATCAGAAGCATTTTTCTGAGGACCTCTACCAAACCCAAACATCTGAATCGGTTCAATTCCAAGTTCAATTATATCTCCACGCAAAATATTTAGCCTTGGGTCGCTCCAATTTGCATAAGCTCTTTGAATTGCTATTTTACCGATTTCTTTTTTAAGGATTTCATTGTGTATATCTTTAAGCGACAGACTTGACAGCATATCAGCTTTTCCGTAACCACCAATCAGGTTTTCTATATCATATAGAATTGCTGTGTTAAATGCCATTGTATCCTCCTTCAGCTAACGTTAAGCGTTTTATCCGGCGTCACGCGGCAAAATAGCGAAAAATTCGATTTATCCGGAACGTCGTTTTCTGTTTTAATCGTCTTGAAAAAGCAGGGTCAGCGTGATGCCGGATAAAACGAGGTTGAAATGAGCCGCATGACGGTCTCCTCAAAAATCGGATACCAAATATATATGGGGATTGTAAAGGCTTTTTTGAGGCAGGGTTAATTCGTTCTTCTAAAAATACATAATAAAATCAGTATGTTGCAGAAAATTCTGGTTAAACGGTCAAATTTGGTGTATTCTGGTGCGCAATTACATGAATCGAGGTGAAATCCATGTGTTTGCAAAAATTGATCGTTCGGCCAGTTTTGAAAACCGAGGAAGCCAGATTCCGCGCCCTTATGCAAAGGCACCACTATTTGGGATTCGTGCCCAAAATGGGGCAGACGCTATGGTACGTCGGCTGTATCGAGGGCAACTGGACTTCCTTGCTCGGCTTTTCGGTGGCGGCCCTTAAGTGCAAGGCTCGGGACAAATGGATTGGATGGGGACATCGTCACCAATACGGCCGTTTGAAACTGATCGCCAACAACAACAGGTTCCTGATCCTGCCGGGCTGGCATATCGGGAATCTGGCGTCGCGAACCATCGCACTGTGCCTGAAGAGAATCGGCGACGATTGGATGGAGTTTTTCGGACACAGGCTCGTTCTTGTGGAAACATTCGTGGATCCGGAGTTTTTTTCGGGCACGGTCTACAAGGCGTCGAACTGGCTTCTCGTCGGTCGAACGCGAGGTTTCGCCAGGAAAAAGAACGGCTATGCGGAGACGGTTGGAACTTCGAAGCTGGTATTCGTAAAACCGCTGGTCAAAAACGCAAGACGGATTCTGTCTCGACCTTTTCTCGAAAACGAATATGAAAAAGCAGGAGGTAGAATGAATTTAAAAGCCGACCACATGCGTTCATTGCCGGATTTTTTCAAAACGATTCGCGATCCTCGCAGAGCACAGGGCAGACGTCACAGCCTGCCGACGGTTCTCGCGATAGCCGCAGGCGCAATCCTGTGCGGAATGCGCGGATACAAGGCGATTTCGGACTGGGCCGACGACCTTGGGCAGAAAGCCAGGGCCCGTTTTTGCTGCAGAAGGGAAAAGGGCAGATACGTCGTTCCCAGCGAATCGATAATCAGGGACGTTCTGGTGCGCGTGAATCCGGACGATCTTGATTCGGCGCTTCGAAAGTGGAACGAAGCCTACGGGGCGGAAGACGAGAGCCTGGCGATCGATGGAAAAGTCATGTGCAACGCCATCGACGAAGACGGCAGGCAGGTCCACGTCATGAATGTCGTCGGCCATGAAAGTAATATTTGCTACACCCAAAAAAAGTAGGCACGCTGCCGGTCGGCGAAGGTTCGGACGAACAAAAGCAAACCAACGAGATAAAGGTCGCCATACCCCTGCTCGAACCTCTCGACATAGAAGGAAAAAACATAACGGCCGATGCCCTGCATACTCAGACGCGTTTTGCCGATTACATAGTGCTGGAGCGAAAGGCCCATTATTTTCTGATCGCAAAAAACAACCAGCCCACCCTGCGCTCGGATATCGAGTTCTTTTTTCAGAATATCGACTCGGAAGCGCAAGACGTCAATATCTCAAACGGAGAACACGGCCGCATAGAAACGCGCCGTATTTGGACGACGACCGAATTGAACGGATATCTGAATTTTCCGCATGTCACGCAGGCCTTTATGATAAAAAGAGAATCCATCGAGAAAAAAACGGGCAAGGTTTCAAAAGAAACCGTATACGGAATTACAAGCAGGCCTTCCGAGGAGGCATCCCCGGAAATGATAAATAGAACCATTCGCAAGCATTGGACGGTTGAAAACGGCTGCCATTACATTCTGGATTGGAACTACGACGAGGACAGATGCAGAATAAGAAAGGGATACGGTCCTGAAAATGTGGCGCGGCTCAGAAAATTCGCAATCGGTCTCATCAAATCCAAAAAGGTGGATAGCGTGGCCCAGAAAATGAGAAAGCTGAATAAAAACACCAGATCGGTTTTGGATTATTTGAAAATGACAAAAAATTCTCAAGCCTCCCGCTAGTAGCATGCAAGTGGTTTAGAACAAATTACCCGTGTTTTTTGAGGCGGGAAAATTGGGAGGTGGCCGACGACAGGGGGCGTGCCGTGTCGGTTTTGTTGACATTTTGTCGGAAAATGGCTCGAATTTTCATCGATGACCTTTTTAAATCGTTGTTTTCATTGTCTTTTTTCTTCGATTCCATGATTTTTGACGCAGTTGTCCTGTTGCTCGTCGATCGAGCTTTTTTTTTGAAAGTCGGGTTTCGTCTTGTCGTCGAACTTCACTCGAGCTGGACCAGGTTGCGCTGCGTCCGGCCGTGGATTATTTCGAACGGACTCGTTCCCGAGCGCGGCGGAACGCTTTGAACGGCTACCAGTTCGCCTTTCTTGCAGAACGGGCATTTCGTTATGTCGCGCCCGGTTCTCTCCATCATGATTTCCCGGACGGTTTTGGGCTCCGCAAATACCGGAACTTCCGATACGCCGAGGCTTTTCCGGCATTTTTTCAGGCTCTCCCTTTTGCATCGGTTTGCGAGAAAGCCGTAATAGCGGATGCGCATCAGGCCCTTGGGAAGCGTGTGAAGAAGAAATCTTCGGATGAATTCCACCGCGTCCATGGTCATGGCCTCGACGGTTCCCTTTTTGCGGTTCTTGTAGGAGAAGGCGACCTTTCCGTCGGAAAGATCGAGAATCCGGCTGTTGGAGATCGCGACCCTGTGCGTGTAGCGGCCGACGTAGTCGATGACGCGGTCGGGGTTGTCGAGAGGCGGTTCGACATCGACAACCCATGTCTTGGACCACAGGACGTTTTTCAGGCGTCGGAAACCTTTCGGGGCGCCGTATTTGGCCGTGTTTCCGGGGAATGCGAGTTCGGCTTTGTCGTACGCCTTTTGCAGATGGAACATGAACTTGCCCCGGAAGACCTTGGACAAGGCCCGTTGCGGAAAAAGCCAGTCGTATTGGCAGGAGATCCATTGGTAGCCGTCTGCGGACAGCGCTCCCGCGGGAACGATGATATGGATATGGAAATGGTCGAGGATCTTCTGGTCCCAGGTGTGCAGAAAGGCGATGAAGCCGAGTTTGCCGCCGAGTCCGTTGTCCGGGTTCGCGCCGAATTGCAGCAGCGTTTCCGAGACGGACTTGAACAGAATGTTGATTGCGACTCTTTTGTTGCAGAGAATAATCGGATTCAGATCGTGCGGGACGGTGAACACGTTGTGGAAATATTTTACGGGCAATACCTCGCTTTTTCGCTTTTCAAGCCAGCGCTCCTTTGCCATGGACTGGCATTTCGGGCAATGGCGGTTCCGGCAGGAATTGTAGAGCGGGATTTCCTTTCCGCAATTGGAGCACTGCCGGATGCGGCCTCCGAGCCATTCGGTGCGGCATCCTATTATGTCCGAGACGACTTCGAACTGGGCGCGAGACATCTTGTAGACCTTCAGATAGTCGCGTATGTGCTCGCGGAATATGTCGGCCACCTCGAATTTGCAATTATTCGTTCCCGTCATCGTTCTTTTCCTTTTCGGCGGGAGCGTCGCTTTCTTTCCCGAGAAGATCGAGCGGACTCCTGACCGATGTCGGATGCTTTCTCGAAACGTGAAGGTAGATCATGGTGGATTGAACCGACTTGTGTCCCATGAGCATCTGGATCTTTCGAATGTCGTATCCCATTTCCAGCAGATGGGTGGCGAAGCAGTGGCGAAGAGTATGGATGCCTTTTCCCTTTTTGATCTTCGCCTTTTTCTTCGCCTTCGTGTAGGCGCGCTGGGCGGTCGTGGCGCAGACGTGCTTTTCCGGATCCTTGCCGGGAAACAGCCAGTTGCGGGGGCGGCACACTTTGTAATAGTAGCGCAGCTCGGGAAGGAGTCTTTTGGAGAGAATCGTGTCGCGATCCTTGCGGCCCTTGCCCGACTCCACTCTGACGAGCATTCTTGCGCTGTCGATGTGCTCCGGCTTCAGGGCTATGACTTCGCCGACTCTCAGTCCCGCTGAATACGTGGTTTTCGGCAGGACCCGGTGCTTCAGGTTGGCCGGCGCCTCGACGACCCTGAGAACTTCCCCGGGCGCGAGAACCTCCGGAAGCTTCCGCTCTCCGGTCTTTTTCGGAAGCTCCAGCCTGAAGCCGTCTCTTTTCAACGTGCAATTGTAGAAGAACTTCAGCCCGCTCGTTATTTGATTTCTCGTGCTGTAGGGCGACCTCCTTTCCTTTTTGATCCAGAGCAGGTAGTCCTCTACCTGCTCCAGGTTCAATTGATCGGGCGGCTTCATGTAGAACCTGACGAGCCCTTCGACCGCCGCCAGATACGCCTTCTGCGTATTCTCCGCGAAATCCCGAAGCTCCATCTCCCGGATCATTCTTTGTCTGAGTTCGGACATGGCGATACCTCCTTTGCATGGGGTTTTCGTGGAAGATACGGATCCCGAGCCCGGGGGACCCGTCCCATACAATGGATTATAACATTTTCGGGATTTTCATGGGAAATTCTTTCGAAGAGGCGGCTATGCTGTTGATATTGCAGGCGATCCGTTCGGGATGACTAGCGCGAAGCGGTTCAATTCAACGAAAAGCTCACCGGAACCGGGGGCGGAGCGAAGGCGGAGCCCCCTGTGTCCGAGTGAAGCGACTGGTTGGCGGGCTCTGCGAATTTTTTCGGTTGCCACGAGCACCTGCTCCTTGTTTGCTGAGTCATGTGATTCCTGCTTGAGCCGACGTATCGTTTACAAGTTTAATGTGTGGCCCCTTTAACTGTTCGGTCTTCCTCATCTATCAAAGCACGCTCTGCCACTTCAGGCAGTTTAATTGGCGCAAACATCGCCGATGGATAGAGGTAGCCATCTGGTTCCGATTTGTCTTCGTCAAGGACACGGACCATATCATGGGTCGATGCCTCTGAATCCGGAAGGGTACGGTATACTTTCCCAAGAATCAAACTTGCAGGATTGTTCCGGTTATTGATGCAAATAACAAAATTTTTCATTTTATGACCCTCTTTATTTTGAAATCTTTCCTGCCGATACCATGGGCTTCAAACCAATGTATCTCGGCTTTAAGAATTGTATTGTCAACAAGTCGAACAGTTGCATTCCCTTTCATTTTTCGCCAGCCAGCCTTACCATACGTTCGGTCAAGATAACGCCTTATATAGACACCTCGACCGCTTGCAATAGTTTCGATATCTCGAATTTGCCCGATGATTTCAAATTCCATCTTCGTTCAACCTCATGTTCAATTATCGCGTTAGAGGCCGCCTGATGTCAACCTCGCCTGCACCTGGTGGGAACGCAAAGCCTCTCTGATTGGCCCCTTTTTCGATTTTTTTCTGTTGCCTCGCGCATTGGCTCTTGGCCTATATTAGCGCCACTACACGCGGACTGCAATCCCGATTTTGTGCGATAGGCCCAATGGCTCAGCAGTCTGGGCATGATTTGGGTGTCGCTACGCCAACGCCCGTCATCAGCGGCGAGCAACCACGCAGAACCAACTCTCAAGATACCGATAAACTTGCCGCGTGGTTTCTCGTCCGACTGCATGCCGTGGTTAGCGGAATGCCGTTTCTGTGTAACAAAAACTTAATTGGTTTTCGAATCTGTTGGAGCCGGAAGCCTGATAGATTTGTCTCCAATAATCAGGGTCGCATCTGTATTAGAGAATTCTGCTTTCACACCGGAGTCTTTTACAGTTTCCTTTGCCTTCTGCTTAGCTTCTGCAGCCATGGCTTCCATTTTATGTTTCAGATCTTCGTAATCTCGTCTGCAGTTTTCAGCTACTTCCCGCCATATTTGGGCGATGGCCCTGTATTTTTCAGCTTCAGATGGATCGTTGGCTTCCCGTGCATTTTGTTCAGCCTCATCTGCCTTTTTACTAGCATCAAATTCGCGGGCCTGAGATTTCTTGGCCATGTACTCTTTGACCTTGGCTTTGAAGAAATCGATTATGAAATCGATGATCTCCAAGAAGTGGCGCTTGAAAAAAGGCCAAGCGTTTTCTCGGAACCATGGCCAAAACATCTCCACAAGAAATCTCTTGATTCCATCAAATAATCCCATAATCCCACCCTCCTGTGGCTCTGATAATCTGCAAGAAATGGCCTTTTACTGATTAGCTGAAGACGTTTTCAATTGTCTAATGCTCCAACTCACGTTCAGATTTTTGCACTTCTCAAGTAATTCTTCAAAAGTTCCGAAGAACTTGCCTTTGAAGACGACTGTGGGGAGCCTGATGTCGAGCGAATCCTGAACGAATCCATTCTCCCTGAGATGGGCCAGTAACCCCTCACTCTCAGGTTCATCAGCCACATCGCATGCGATCTCGATTTCCATGTATTCCTTGATATCGTTATCCATGTTCCTTCTCCTCTGAAATAGTGGCGCCAACGCTAAGCTAACCGGCGCAAAAGGGTGGAGGGAGCGATAGCGACCGGAACCCTTTTGCGTCCGAGTTCAGCGCCGGGTTAGGTGTTTATTTCATTTTGTTTCAATCAAAAAAACTTTATCATTATATTTTTTTTTAAAAATATTTTCAATTATTAGAATTATTCTCACTATTGTATTCTTTTATATGGTAATGTTAATACTTGTTAATTTATAAATTCATCTAAATGCTATTTCAAATATGGCATGACCCTTTTGATAAGATACAAAAATATTAACAGCTTATTTCAATAATAATGCAGATTTGGAAATTATTTTTTTGCATCTCTTTAATTGGGACAAGTCATAGTTTTTTTGAAAATAGCGCTTCAACAATTCTTTGGACTTTGGACAAAATTTTGGGCTATGTAATTTCAATATGTTAGGCGATTCGCAAAAAAATATCCACTTGAGTAAAATCAGATAGTTATGAATGCGAATCAATTGAGATTAACATTTTGTCCAAAGTCCAAAATTCTGAAATCGCTATTAATAACTTCATATGTTTAAGATTTTGATTTCCTAACTCATGGATGGACAATAAAACAATTTAATGTTTTAATAAAAACATTGTCATTATTTAAATAAATGTTTAATATACTAAATTTACAGATATTTATTTCCTTTTAACATAAAGTAAATCATAATAAATAAATATAAAACAGCGATAATAACGATAGATTTTTTTGAGTATAGATCAATGTTAATTCTTTTAAATTGATTTAATTTCTTATCTTGAGGTTTCCTGTTTAATAATCCTTTTGATTCAAGTTGATTAAGATATTTTTTAGGAGATATAAGTTTATGCATACAAACAGAACACACTGGTATTTCTTCTGTTTTCAATAAATAAATTCTATTACAGTGGGGACAGACTAAAGAATCAGAAGATTTATTTTCTTGAATTACTTTTTTTCTAAAAACATTATAAATAATATGAATAACGCCGAAAATTATATAAGGATACCCAATATAGTTGCTGACTTTTGCTCCTCTTTCATAATGAAATTCGCCAGGCTGCATAAGTTTGTAACTTCCTAAAATAATAAATATTATTCCGACAACAATATTAAAAATAATTGTTTTTGTTTTATTTCTCATAGTTTTATCAGTAAAAAACACCTAACGTTTAGCGTTTTATCCGGCGTCACGCGGCAAAAAAGCGAAAAAATTCGTTATATCCGGAACGTTGTTTTCTGTTTTCACCGTCTTGAAAAAGCAGGGTCAGCGTGATGCCGGATAAAACGAGGTTGAACTGAGCCGCATGACGACTTTCTGTAAAATCGGATACCAAATATATATGGGGATTGTAAAGGCTTTTTTGAGGCGGGAAAATCGGGAGGGGGCCGGCGACAGGGAACCGGCAGTGCCGATTTTATCGATACTTTGTTTGAAACTGGCTGAAATTTCCATCGGCGACCTTTCCAAGTTGTTGTTTTCATTGTCTTTTTTCCAGGATTTCAGGATTTTGGACGCAGTTGTCCTGTTGCTCGTCGATCGAGCTTTTTTTTTGAAATCCGGCCTTTGTCTTGTCGTCGAGCTTCATTCGAGCTGGATCAAGTTGCGCTGCGTGCCGCCATGGATTATTTCGAACGGACTCGTTCCCGATCGCGGCGGAACGCATTGCACGGCGACAAGATCGCCTTTTTTGCAGAACGGGCACTTCGTTATGTCGCGCCCGGTCCTCTCCATCATGATTTCCCGGACGGTTTTGGGCTCCGCCAAGACCGGCGCTTCCGAGACGCCGAGGCTTTTCCGGCATTTTTTCAGGCTCTCCCTTTTGCAGCGGTTGGCGAGAAATCCGTAATAGCGGATGCGCATCAGGCCCTTCGGTAGGGTGTGAAGAAGAAATCTTCGGATGAATTCCACCGCCTCGATCCTCATAACCTCTACGGTTCCCTTTTCGCGGTTCTTGTATGAGAATGTGACCTTTCCGTCGGACAGATCGAGAATCCGGCTGTTGGAGATCGCGACCCTGTGCGTGTAGCGGCCGACGTAGTCGATGACGCGGTCGGGGTTGTCGAGAGGCGGTTCGACATCGACGACCCATGTCTTGGACCACAGGACGTTTTTCAGCTGTCGGAAACCTTTCGAGGTTGCATATTTGGCCGTGTTTCCGGGGAATGCGAGTTCGGCTTTGTCGTACGCCTTTTGCAGGTGGAACATGAACTTGCCCCGGAAGACCTTCGACAGGGCGCGTTCCGGAAAAAGCCAGTCGTATTCGCAGGCGATCCAGTTCTCGCCGTCTGCGGACAGCGCTCCCGCGGGAACGATGATATGGACGTGGAAATGGTCCAGAAGCGCCTGGTCCCAGGTATGAAGAAAGGCCATGAAGCCGAGTTTGCCGCCCAGTCCGTTGTCCGGGTTCGCGCCGAATTGCAGCAGGGTTTCCGACACGGACTTGAACAGAATGTTGATTGCGACTTTCCTGTTGCAGAGAATAATCGGATTCAGATCGTGCGGGACGGTGAAGACGTTGTGGAAATATTTGACCGGCAGCACCTCGCTCTTGCGCTTTTCAAGCCAGCGTTCCTTGGCCATGGACTGGCACTTGGGGCAATGGCGGTTGCGGCAGGAATTGTAGAGAGGGACTTCCTTTCCGCA
This sequence comes from Desulfobacterales bacterium, assembly GCA_963674505.2. Taxonomy (GTDB): domain Bacteria; phylum Desulfobacterota; class Desulfobacteria; order Desulfobacterales; family SKZT01. The sequence continues at coordinate 1,307,775 of CAXXIG010000007.1, read as the reverse complement.
ATCGGAGCATTTTTGAATGCGGCCTCCGAGCCATTCCGTGCGGCAGCCGATTATGTCCGAGACCACCTCGAACTGGGCGGGAGGCATCTTGTAGACCTTAAGGTAGTCGCGTATATGCTCGCGGAATATGTCGGCGACTTCGAATTTTGAATTATGCGTTCCCGTCATCGTTCTTTTCCTTTTCTGCGGGAGCGTCGCTTTCGTTCCCGAGAAGATCGAGCGGGCTCCTGACCGACGTCGGGTGCTTTCTCGAAACGTGGAGATAGATCATGGTGGATTGAATCGACTTGTGCCCCATGAGCATCTGGATCTTGCGGATGTCGTAGCCCATCTCGAGAAGATGGGTGGCGAAGCAATGGCGAAGGGTATGGATGCCTTTTCCCTTTATGATTTTAGCCTTTTTCTTCGCCTTCGTATAGGCCCGCTGCGCGGTGGTGGCGCAGATGTGCTTTTCGGGATCCTTGCCGGGAAACAGCCAGTTGCGGGGGCGGCACACTTTGTAATAGTAGCGCAGCTCGGGAAGGAGTCTTTTGGAGAGAATCGTGTCGCGATCCTTGCGACCCTTGCCCGACTCCACTCTGACGAGCATTCTCGAGCTGTCGATGTGCTCCGGCTTCAGGGCTATGACTTCGCCGACTCTCAGTCCCGAGGAATACGTGGTCTTCAGCAGGACCCGGTGCTTCAGGTTGGCCGGCGCCTCGACGACCCTGAGAACTTCCTCGGGCGCGAGAACCTCCGGAAGCTTGCGCTCTCCGGTCTTTTTCGGAAGCTCCAGCCTGAAGCCGTCTCTTTTCAGCGTGCTGTTGTAGAAGAACTTCAGCCCGCTCGTTATTTGATTTCTCGTGCTGTACGGGGACTTCTTTTCTTTTTTGAGCCAGAGCAGATAGTCCTCCACCTGCTCCCGGTTCAGTTGGTCGGGCGGCTTCATATAGAACCTGACGAGCCCTTCGACAGCCGCCAGATACGCCTTCTGCGTGTTTTCGGCGAAATCCCGAAGCTCCATCTCCCGGATCATTCTTTGTCTAAGTTCGGACATGGCGATACCTCCTTTGCATGGGGTTTTCGTGGAAGATACGGATCCCGAGCCCGGGGGACCCGTCCCATACAATGGATTATAACATTTTCGGGATTTTCATGGGAAATTCTTTCGAAGAGGCGGCTATGCTGTTGATATTGCAGGCGATCCGGTCGGGATGACTAGCGCGAAGCGGTTCAGTTCAACATGTATTGGGCGGCCCAATCGCCGCAATCAATTGCGGCGCTCTAAAGGCCGAGCGTTTAAATACCCTTGTACTTTGAGAGGGTTGCGGGTGTCAATGGATTTTTTGGTTCTGTGATATGCGCACCGTAAGCGGATGTGCGAACTTGGTTTACGGGCCGTTTTTAATAGCGGCGCATCGTCTTTCCAATCTCATATCCTTTGTGAAATCGACAACTTATAGCTGCATTGCAATTTTCCGATGCTTTCATATGCGGCGTCAACATTTTTTATGGAAAGATTTTCAAGTCCTATCCAAAAGGGTTTGCTGAAAAATATCGACAAAAGGCCCGAATACGCAAGATAATATAAGGCGCTGATATTTTCGAGGTTGGATGGTCGAAGTTTCAAGGCAATGGACTGTCCTTGCGAAGGGGCGAGCGTTGGCCTTTACGTGGCTTCGTCGGCCTTTGAAGAATATGTCGTTTCTTCCTGCGTGAATAGATACGTTCCAAGGGGAACATGACCTGATGGAAAAAGAGTCCGCGAAAATCGAATGATTTTCATCGCGTGAGTTTCATGCGCAAAGGATGCTGTGGTATGATGGCAGCTGGAAGTGACGAGGCAGCAAGGAACGCCGTAGACTGTTTTTATCCGATGGTTTTCTAAAAATCGGCTTTAGATGCCGAAAAAGGGAACGTCGGTTCATTGCGCCGCTATTGGTTTTGGTTCAAGGCAGACGGCGAAAAACGGAGGGGGTATGAGAAGGTTCCATTCATATGGTCCTGTGGATTGCGAGGAGCATTTTTTCACCATCTGGGTGCCCAGGCAAACCGGCAAGACTTGGCTCATGTTGCAGGCCAAGGAACGAATCGAGAGGGGATTTCCGGATAAATTCACAACCGCGAGAATGTCGTGCCAGTGGATCGTTATGGACGAGGAGATGCTGCCTGACGTCTTTTTGAAGAAAAACCCCACGCTCATGCTCGATGGTTTTGACATGGATATCGAAGCTCCGGAGACCTGGGAGGACTGGACCATGTTTTTCCGGAAGGGGAAAGGGCCTTTGGAGAAGCCGGTGATTTTGTTCATAGACGAATCATAAGAACTACTATGCCAAAAAGTTGGGCTTGGGGTCGGTCGCTCTTGGCGTGTTCGTGCCGGTGGCAGGCGAAAGCGTGTTGAACCGGCTTTCGGGCCAGGCCGTCATCGGAAGCGTCCGGGTGTCCGTGTCGGCTATCGGATGGGAGTAGGCATCTCTTTTTTTCTCGATATGAACAGTCGCATGGGATTCATGCACCATTGGGACATTTCCACGACCTTCTCCAGATGCATTCCCGACTCCGATAGAAGGGAGGAAAGCCCCGAATTGGTTTGCATGGGTCTCGGGCTGTTTTCGGCCAGGTTGTTTTTCAGCTCCCAGAGAAGCGGTTCGAGAGGGCCCTTGCGGTCGTTGTCTATGGTGAAGGTCAGGCGGATGAAAAGGCCGTCGGGGTTGAGGGCGTTTGCTACTTTGTCGAAGAAGGATTTTGTTTCCTGCAAGCTGCCGCCGAAGGAGCAGGCCTCGAAGACGATGTCGTAGCCGTTTCCGAAATCGTCGACGGTGTAGTCGCCCGACATGGCGCGGACCTGCTTGCCCGCGTCGTAGCGTTCGATATATGTCCGGGTCGCCGGAATGACGTCCGGCCTGTCGAAGAGGACGACTTGGAGGTTCGGGTTTTCCTGGGCGAAGGAGATGCCGAACAGGCCGTGTCCGCAGCCCAGATCGATCAGTTTTCGGGCGCGGGGGAATTCGGCGAGCGCTTTGACCTGCTTGACTGTCGCCTGAAGGCGGCCCAGCAGGCTTATGCGAGCCATCCAGTCGATGGCTTCCTTGTCGAAGCGATGCTTGGGGTCGTCCTGGGAGCGTTGGGTTCCGTTTCGCAGGACCTCTTCCAGGTGGACGAGATTGTGCAGGTGGTTTTCCTTCGGTTTCAAAAAACGTCCGAAATAGGGGGAGTCCTTGACGAGGAAAGGCGCGAAGCCGGGGGAGGTGAAATAGCGGCCTTTTTCTTTCGACAGAAGGCCCAGGCCCGCCAGGACATCCAGAAGTTTTTCGGTGGGACCGGGGCGGGTGTCAATCCTTGACGCAAGATTCTCGGCATATGCGGGTTCATCGAGTTCGGAAAAAATATCGAGTTCCAGCGCGGCCAGGAATACTCGTCCGATTTCGAATCCTGTGACAAGGTCCTTGAGACGTTCCAGGCGGTTTTCAATTTTTGGGTTGGTCTCCATTAGTCTTTCCATGCGTTTTCCTTTCCGTTGTTTTTTTTGTCCGAATTTGTTTCCTCAGAAATTTGCCACGGCATGGTTCGGGAGCGTAGGACGGGTGGGTCGTGACTCGGGCTTTTTCGCTGCTCCTGGATTTCTTGAATTCGACGTCCTGTCGGTCTTATAAGGAGTCCATCCCACCGTTTTCCGAGCTGGCCGGCCGTTTTTCGCCTGAATGTAAGCGGTATGGAGATTCGGAAAAATGGTGGGTTGGTCGCCATGCAAGACTGGGAGGCACGAGCCCCCGGAGAGTGCGAAACAGCATGCAACGCAAAGGTCCCCAACCCACCCACCCTACGATCCCGCCCCAGGCCTGCGATAATTGTAGCGGTACAAAATACCGCGAAAACAATACAGAAAAATATGGATAATCTTGATCGCCCCAGGTAGCCCTCTGCGCTCCCGAACCAGGTCCCGCAGTAGTTGTCTCGGAACATGGAGCGGTGAAAAAATGACGGTCGAACGAGGGCGTTTTTCGTGATGCCAGGTGCAGGTCCTTTCGACCTGTCGTTTCCGAGTGAAGTGCGGGAACGAGTTCTCCGAAATTGGAGAGGCTGATTTTGCTTGATCGAAAAATTTTCCTACGATAATGTGCGCATTTGATTGCAAAGGTCTTGGTTCCTCGGCAGCGAGGAAAGAAAGGAGATGCGTGTGGGTACGATGATGGAACCGATAGGGTATGTGCGGACGGACGTGGTTGACATTCCGCATTATTGGGACGTTTCCAAGGCGGAAGGGGTCCTGGTTTTGGAAGAAAAATACCGGGGCGGATTGAAGGGTCTTTCGCCGGGGCGGAAAATTTTCGTCATATTCCAATTTCATCGGAGTCCCGCCTTTCGCACCGAGCAGGTCCTCCAGGCGCCGCGCAAACGAAACGAGCCGACCGGGGTGTTCTCCATTTCCAGCCCGATTCGTCCGAACCCGCTGGGGCTGTCCGTGGTGGAAATTCTTTCCATCGAAGGCAGGCGGGTGCGGGTGGTGGGCATCGACATGGTTGACGGCACTCCCATATTGGATATCAAGCCGTATGTCGGCGTCAGGTGATTTCCGACCGAGGGGAGCATGCACTGTTTATTGTCCTCGACCGATTTCCAGGCTTTTTGTTCTGAGCCCGTTTTCCAGATCGCCGGAATCGTTCAGGACCGGGGCTACCAGCGCGCGGCCGCGATAGGGCACGCATTCCAGGGCAAGGCCGTACACTTGGCGCAGGACGTCTTCGTCCCAGGGTTCCTGTTGCTCCTGAAGCTTCAATCGTCTTCCGTTTTGGAGATAGACGAAGTCGTCCCCGTAAACGAACGCGGCGCTGGGGTCGTGAAGCACCGCGACCACGGTGATTCCCGACGAGGCCAGTTCTTTTAGAAGGTTCAGGACCCGTGCCTGGTTGTACAAGTCGAGGTGGGTGGTGGGTTCGTCAAGCAGGATTCTTCCCGGCTGCTGCGAAAGTACGCGGGCGATTCTGGCCAGCTGCTGCTCTCCGCCGGATATTTCGGTGAAGGGGCGTTTTCGCAGATGGTCGATGCCGGTGCGCTCCATGGCCTGCCGGACCAGTTCCACGTCCTTTTTGCCGGGTCTGAGCGCGATATGGGCGGCCCGTCCGGTCATGACCACGTCCTGGACCGAAAAGGAAAAGGCCATCCGGAAATGCTGGGGGAGAAATCCGATGACCCGGGAGCGTTGCCTGGGAGTGAAAGTCTTCAGGTCCTTTCCGTCGATTCTCACCGTGCCTTTCTGGCAGGGCAGCATTCCGGCCAGGATTCTCAAAAGGGTCGATTTTCCGCTGCCGTTTTTGCCCAGCAGGACGACGAAGCTTCCGTCCGGTATATGCAACGAAACGTCGTCCAGCACGGGGGCGGCGGCGTAACGGAAGGAGATGTTCTCCGCGATCATGCCCATGGTCAGATGTCCCACCCGCTTTTGGATTTTCTCAGCAAATAGACGAAGAGCGGAGCGCCGAGGAAAGTGGTGAAGATGCCCACCGGGATTTCCACCAGGGCGACGGTCCGGCAGACATTGTCCACGAGAACGAGGAACACCCCTCCGAAGGCGAAGCAGGCGGGGACGGCGCGGCGGTTGTCCGGCCCCAGCATCATGCGCACCAGATGGGGCACCACCAGGCCCATGAACCCGATGATGCCGGCCACGGCCACCGAGGCCGACGTGGCGAGCACGGCCGGGATCAGGATGAACAGTTTTTCGCGCTCCGGGTTGATGCCCACCGCCTTGGCCTCCTCGTCGCCCATGGCCATGACGTTCATTCGCCAACCCAGAAGAAGCAGGCATACGGCCGCTCCCAGAATAAGCGGGCCGCCGGACATGATTTTCGACCAGCTGGCCGTGTGCAGGTTCCCCATGGTCCAGTGGACGATGGCCTGAAGGCGGTTGGGGTCCAGGAGAAATTGTATGAGCGCCAGAAGCGAGGTGAAAACGCTGGAGACAATCACCCCGGAAAGAACCAGGGACGTGACCGAGACCGTGTTGTGGATTCTGGCGACAAGGTAGCTTGTCCCCGCCGCCAGAATGCCGAAGGCAAAGGCGGAAAGCTGAATCGGCAGGGCCGGGACGATGATCGCAAGCGCCGCGCCGAAGGCGGAGCCGGACGATACCCCCAGCACGTAGGGGGAGACCAGCGGGTTGCGAAACAGGGCCTGCAAGGCGTTGCCCGACATGGACAGGGCGGAGCCGACCAGAAACACCAGAAGGACCCTCGGCATCCGGACATCGCGCAGGATCACGTTTGCAAGGCTGTCATCGCCCAGAACGTCCCCCGCGTTTCCGGAAAAAAATCCCAGAAACCACGAAAACACCTGGCGCGGCGCCACCATGTCCGATGGACCCAGGCACAGGGAAAAAAACAGGACCGGCGCCGGAAGCCCGTAGATCAGCCATTTGAGACTGGCGCGGCTCACGAGTCCGATTCCTGTCTGTCCGGGCCGAAAGAGAGCAATCGCCTGGGAAACCGGTCTCCGTAGAGCGTCTGGAAAATCCTTTCGGCCTCCTGTTCCAGGTCGGTGTCCCCGAACAGCTCCGGATGGCACCAGGCGGCCATCAGCCTTGCCGAATACTGGAAATTCAAGGTCCACAGGTCGCAGCTGAACAGGTCGGGCATTTCCCTGATTCTGCCGGTTCTAGCCGCTGACATGACTTTCCAGCCGGGCTTCGCCAGGATGTCGCGCGGGTCCAGGATCTCGTTGTACCACATGACGATGAGCCGGGGGTTCGCCTCCAGAAGGTTCTCCAGGCTCATCACCACGTGCTCCTGATCGATATGGCCGCAGACGTTGACCCCGCCTGCGATGTCCAGCAGCTCCTGCACGATGCTCCTGCTCCCTCCCGAATCCAGCTCTCCCTTGGCCCACATGAAGTAGGTCGCGGGCCGGCTTTCCTCGGGAATCGTCGATACCCTGTCTTTGATCAGCCCGATCTCTCTCCTGCTGAATTGCACCAGCTCGGTGGCGCGGTCGGTTGTGCCGGTGATTTTTCCCAGGGCGAGAACTTCCCGGTAGACGTCGTCCAGTTTTTCGATGAACACGCCGAACACGGGGATTCCACGTTCTTCCAGGGCCGTGACGACCTCCTTGCTCAAGGAGAAGACAATCACCACATCGGGTTTCAGGGCGAGAATCCGTTCCAGGCTGCCCGCCGTCGAACTGCTGGCGACGGGCAGCGACTGGTTCCGGATTCGGGGGTCCATAGCGGCGTAGAACCGGGAGGAACTGCCCGTGTAGGCGTTGGAGGAAACCCCCACGACCTTGTTTTCGGCCCCGAGCATGTAGAGGCCTGTCAGGGCGCTGTCCAAGAGGCATACGATCCGCTCCGCCGGCTTGGAAAAGACCAGCCGCTTTCCCCGGAAATCCTCCACTTCTATGGGAGACGGCGCGTTGCCCCCGGCTTGCGCGAAAGCCCCTGCGGGAAGGCTAAGAGTCGCCGCCAGGAGTGTGGCGAACCAAATGGAACGAAGGCGAACCATCATAGGGCGGGACCTTTTTCGAGCCGGACCTTTTCGGCCGATTCCTTGAGAAATTCGCAGATCCGGTCGATTTCCGGCAAATCGACGTCCAGTTTCGCGCCTTTCAAAGACGAGGTGAAAATGACGTTGTTCGCCGGCACCTTGCCGATGATCCTGCCCCAGTCCAGCTCCTTGGACATGACTTCCTCGACCTCGTCGCTCACCTTGTTCAAAACGAACCATACCGGGCGGTTCGCCTTTTGCCCCATCTCCTCCATTTTCTTCGCCAGCAGGAAGGACTCGTAGGTGGGATCGACCACCGCCAGCACCATGTCGCATTCGCCCTCCAGGCCCCTTCCGAAGTGTTCTGTTCCGGCCTCCGTGTCCACGATCACCGCCTCCTGCTCTTGCGTTTCGAGGTTGGCCAGGATCGTCTTGGCGAGCATGCCCATGGGGCAGGCGCACCCTTCGGCGAACCCGTGGATTTTGCCCACCAGCAGCAGTTTCAGTCCGTCCTCCTGGATGGCGTACTCCTCCGGGATGCTGGAGAAGGTCCACTTTTGGCCGAAAAGGTCCTGCTTCGGATCTCCCGACTTCTCCCTGATTTCGGCCATTTTCGTGTGAAAGCCTTTCTTTCCGCCGAAACTGTCCATGACGTTTTCCGGCAGGGGGAGCCCCAGAAGGCGGTGCAGGCCGAAATTGGACTCGTCGGCGTCCACCACCAGAACTCGGTATCCCGTCTTTTTCAAGCCACCGGCGATCAGCGCGGACATCGTGCTCTTGCCGCACCCGCCTTTTCCGCAAATCGAAATCTTCATGCTTTCTCCTTGATTCCCTATAATATCTTTAAAAAGTAAGCTGCATCCCGGCGAACGTGGAGAAGCCGGGATCCTGGTAGTAATAAATGGTCTTGTAATCGTTGTCCGTGACATTGTCGAATTCCACGAACAGGTTCACATGGGTAATGTCGCTCAGAGCGATGCTTTTTTCGATTTTAATGTTGAGCAGTTCGTAGGAGTCGAGCTTCGTCCGTTTCGACTTGGACGTGCTGTTGTAGACCGAGCCCACCAGGCGAAGCCACGCGCTGGCCCGGATGTCCCAAGGCAGCGCAAACATGGCGCCCACGTTTCCCATGTGCTCCGGATACCCCGACATCTCCACGTCGTCCAGGTCGGAATTGACGTCGTTTTCGATGTTGGTATGGGTGTAGGTGTAGTTGGCGAACCAGCTCATAAACGGCTTTATTTCGTGCCGCAAGGAAAGCTCGAACCCGTAGGACGTGCTTTTTCCCGCATTGATCGCCTGGGTCTGGCTGACCTCCTCGTGCACGGTGTTGGTGACCACCGCGTCGTCGATCTTGTTGTAGAAACCGCGAACGCCGACATTCAGGCTTTCCAGGGGTCTTGCGTCGATGCCCAGGTCCGAACCGAAGCCCTCCTCGGCGTCCAGGTCCGGGTTGGGAAGCATTCCGCCGTACCCCTCCTTGCCTTCGTCGGAGGCCCGGATGGTGCCGCCGATGAATTTGGCCGCCGGAACGAGATGGCTGGTGCCCGCGTTGGCGTAGACGGACAGCGCGCCGGTTGCCTTGAACCGCACGCCAGCGCTCCAAAGGAAGCTGTCCCAGCTCTGGTCCCTGTCTTCCGGAACCAGGCCCCCCACCAGATCGTAGTCGTGCTTGGTGTAGTTGTACCGCGCCCCGGCCCGCAGGACCCATCGGTCGAGCTGGTATTCCTCCTGCAAATAAATCCCGTATTGCTGCGCCTCGGTGTCGTTGATGGTGTCATGGGTGGATGTCCCGTTGAACCATTTGTAGTCGGCGAACTGGTAATCGGTGCCCAGCGTCATCAAACCGCCCCCGAAATGCTTCACGGCGATGCTGACGTCGCCCGGCAAAATCCTCTGATCGACCCCGCTTTTGCCCCGGGAGTCCAGGCTGGTGGGATACTGGTCCTCGCCGAAGTTGCGGTCGTAGTACAGATAGCCCAGCTGCACCCTGGCGTTTCCCCAGTCGCTCACCGGGACCTGGTATTTGCCCTGGGTGGTGAAATAGTTATGCTCCAGTTCCCGGTTGGGACGCCCCATGTCCCCTTCGTGCTCCAGGTGGTGGATATAGAACGAGGCCTTGTGGTCGTCGGCGTCGTCGAAGAAATAGGTGGATCGAAAATCCACGGACTTGTTCAAATAGTCCGGGTCCTCGGTCATATCGACGCCCGAAGCCGCGTCGGTGAGCTTGTAGCGGTAGTCTGTGTAATCCGAATACTCGATTTTGCCCCCCAGGAAAAAATGCAGATTGCCGATTCGGTTTCTGTGGTCCGCCTGTCCCTTCACCGTGTTGAATCTGCCATACCCGCCGGTAAGACGCGTTCCCGGATCTTCCACCCGCTCCCTCAAAATGAAGTTGGTGGTGCCCGCCAGAGGGCTTTGGTTGCCGGAAAAATCCTGGGACAGGAAATTGGGGTACAGCACCGACGCCGGTCCGCGCTGCACTTCGATTCGCTCCACGATCCACGGGTCGATGCTCATGGGATCGCAAAACGTGTCCATGGGCAGACCGTCGAGCATGTAAGTGTTGTAGTTGGTGCCCAAGCCCCCGACCGATCCCCAGTTGGGCTGGTTCCGGGCCAGGACGTTCACGTAGTTGCCCGGAAGATAGGCCGTGGTCTCCGCCAGGTTCCCGTTGCCGAGGACCATCCGCTCGATCTCCTCCGAGCCGATCACATCGACTTTCTGCGTCACGTTTCCCCTGGGCCTCGGCGTTTTAGTGGCGGTTACGACAACCTCCTCCAAAGTTTGCACATCTCCTTCCTCCAACTCCTCGTCCAGGGCTTGGGCCCAAACAGGATGCGCCCCCGCCAGCAATGCCAGCACAAGTACCGTCCTCATCGCTTTCTTCATCCGATCGTCTCCTTCTTCGATAAGATTTGGTGAATGAATGGATATCCGTAAATGGATAATGGAAACACCTCGAGGTTGACCGGGATGAGACGCCGTGGTAACAATAAAACCGAGCATCTTCCCTGCGAGGTGCGTCGAACAGAAGGCGGCGGACAAACCTTGGCCGGGTGACGCCGCCTTCAAAACCCCTCTGACTTGCGAATCCGTAACATAAAAAAAGCCACGAGACCGCTCCTCTTTTTCTAAAAGGAGACGCCGACCTTCGTGGCCTGTCTGTCCGCCGCTGCGAGGCGGATGATTCTTTGCGGTATGTTTTTTTCCGGGCTTCGCCCTTTTCGTCGTACACGCGCCGCTTCTGCGACGCCGATAGAAGCGGGTTTTATAGTGGGATATGTCTCGATTGTCAAGGCTTTTGTTGCGCCTGCCGGGATTTTCAAGCCGCATGGCGCAAGATCGGAGCTTGCTGCCGAAACGAAAAAAGGCGCCGTTCCGATTGCTTCCCGGTAAAATGACTTCCTGAAAGTATTCGAACGGGAGGGCGGGACGTTCGCGGGGCCGGGCTCCCGCACGGCTGCGAGCCTTTGCCTGCTGGCTTCAAGGTGGAAGCGGCACCTGAAACCCGACACCTGAAACCTCAAAATCGGATGGGGCTTAGATCTAACATCGGCCATGCTCTGGCAGAACTCGGACGCGAAGCGTCCTGGTATGCATTCCCACGCGAAGCGTGGGAACGAGACTGAGTGAGGATGGCCGAAGCAAGAACCAACCCCATCGGATGATTTTCTTCACCCCAGACTGCTTCACTGCAAGGTTTGGACCCCCTCGCTTGACTCGCTTGTCGGGTCTTATATTTTCATTGACAAAATGCGGGGGGCTGTCGTAATGATGTTGCCGTTGTATGGAAGGTGATCGTGTTCCGCCAGGCCTGTTTTTCCGCACGCGAACCAGATTTAGGAGGGCAGGAGCCGTTGCCTTTCCGAAAAAGGTGGCGAATATTACAAAAGATGGCATCGAAGATGCATGATATGCTGCGAGGGTAACTTGGTTTTCAGTTCTGTCGTATTTTTATATTATTTTCTTCCGGCTGTAATGCTGCTTTATTTCGCGTTGCCCGCAAAAAACGCGGTTTTACTTATTGCGAGCATCGTTTTCTACGCGTGGGGTGAATTCTCTTACGTCTTCATCCTTTTGGCGTCGATTTTGATGAACTACGCGTTGGGCGTATTGATCGACAGATTCAGAGGCGAAAAAAGCGGGCGTATTCTATTGATCGCGGGCATTGTCGCCAACCTGGCGCCGCTCGGTTTTTTCAAATACGGCAACTTCATCGTTGAAAATATCGGTCGAATACCGGGTATCGACGCGTTGTTTTCCGTCCGGATGGATCCTATCCATCTGCCCCTCGGGATTTCCTTTTTCACATTCCAGGCGATGAGCTATCTCGTGGATGTGTACCGGGGTGCGGCTCGGGCGTCGAGCAATCCCGTCCATGTGGGTCTTTACATTTCCATGTTCCCCCAGCTGGTTGCGGGGCCTATTGTCAGGTTCAACCACATTGCCGCGAATCTGCACAGGAAGAACATCGGGATCGATGCGTTTGCGGATGGCATCCGGCGGTTTGCAATCGGGCTGTCCCAGAAGATGCTGATCGCGAACACGCTTGCAGCGACGGCGGACAGTTTGTTTTCCATGCCTTCCGACAATCTTTCCTTCGGGGTCGCATGGCTGGCGACCGCTACATATTCCCTGCAAATCTATTTCGATTTCGCGGGGTATTCCAGCATGGCCATTGGCCTTGGCTTGATTCTGGGGTTCAAGCTGCCCGAGAATTTCGATTTTCCCTACATATCCCAGTCCATTTCCGAATTCTGGAGAAGATGGCATATCACCCTTTCTTCATGGTTCAGGGACTATCTGTACATCCCGCTCGGGGGCAACCGTCGGGGCAAGCACAGGACCTATTTCAATTTGTTCGTCGTTTTCCTTTTGTGCGGGCTCTGGCACGGCGCGAGTTGGAACTTTGTCGTTTGGGGCGTCTATCATGGCTGTTTTCTGGTTCTGGAAAGAATTGGATTCGGCGCAATTCTCGAAAAATCGCCCAGACCAATGCGGCACTTGTACGCATTGGCGGTTGTCGCGGTCGGCTGGGTCTTTTTCCGTGCGGAAACCATGGGCCAGGCGTTTGATTTCCTGTATGCCATGGCGGGCTTGGCTCACACTGCGGTTTCGGCTCACGGGGCCGGGCATTTTCTCGACCCGGGGACCCTGATTGCCGGGGCTGTCGCCGTCTTGTTTTCGACAAAGGTGCCAGCCGCCATGGCCGCCAGATTCGCGGGGGGCGCAAAACGCAGGCAGTCCAGCGGCGACGTCGTGCGTTGCCTGGGGAAAATTGCTTTCGGTCGCATCGCCGAAGCCTGTGTCGTTTTTTTCATCCTGCTCTGGGTGGGCTACAGTCTCGCTTCGAAAACGCACAACCCCTTCATATATTTCCGGTTTTAAAGGGTTAGCTCATGAATTGCAAAAATCCGCGACGTTTTTTCGACCTCGTATTGATCGTCGTTTTCGTCGTCTGTATCGTATCGCCTTTCGTTTGCCACATACTGACGCCGGACGCCGGGGTTTCGGAGTCGGAAAAGAGACGCCTTGCCTCCCTGCCCGCTGTTCCGGATCGGATTCAGGATGCCAGGAAGTATTTGTCGGATATGGAAGCGTATCTGAACGATCATTTCGGGTTCCGTTCCTTGCTGCTTTTCGCGGGAAACGCGGCGAAATACCGGCTCGGTTTCCAGGTGACGCCCGACGTTCTGACGGGAAAGGACGGCTGGCTTTTCCTGGCGAAGCTCAACAGCGTTGTCGAACAGTACCAAGGCCTCGATTTGTTCACGGCGGAATCGCTGCGGGAATGGGTAGAAGAGATGGAGTGCCGTCGAAAATGGCTTTCCCGATTGGGTATCGAGTTCGTCGTAGTCGTTCCTCCCAGCAAGCATACAATCTATGAGGAATACCTGCCCGACCGTATAAGAATTTTCGAAAAAAAGACGAGGCTGGACCAGCTCCTTTCCTATGCCGGCCAGCATTCGGACTTGACCATCGTGGATCTCCGGGCCGAGCTGATCGATGCGAAAAGCTCCTTTCAGCTGTATATGAAAACCGACTCCCACTGGAACGAATTCGGCGGATATGTCGGGTACAGAGAACTGATGAAATACGTCCATAAGAGAATACCCGAAACGGACGTGGTCGATTTTGAAAACCTTCGCGATGGCGAAAGAATCGATTTGGATACCGATTTGGCCCAGATGCTCAACCTGGCCGAACTGATCAAGGAACCCTTTCCGACATTACTTCCTGCCAGGGGCCTTCTGGCCAAGCCGGTCGCAAAGGAGCGAAAGGCAAAAAATGGAAGAAACCCCGCTCGTTTTTTCACGACGAACAGGGATAATTTGGCAAATGCGGTCGTATTCCACGATTCGTTCATTTGGGGGATGCACAGACTGCTGCTTGAGACATTCAACGAAACAGCCCTCGTTCACCACGGGGGGGGGCGCTTCGACAAAGATATCGTTTTGGAGGAAAGGCCCGATATCGTCATCTATGAACTGGCCGAGCGCTCGATAAACCTCGCGCTGGAAAAAAGCGGTTGCGAGCGCCAAGGCGGAATAGCCGCTGAAGACAATCGGAAAGAAAAGGGCCCCTCCCGACCGGTCGATCCGCGACGGCCTGGTTCTGGGGCGTAGGGTCTGCGGGGCGATGAAAAGCCCCCGCATGCCCGAACCCCGACTATGGCTTTTCGAAGTGCTGATAGTCTTTCAGCGATTTCCAATCCCCGCCCCATTTCCACCCCCTTGCATCGAACGCCCGGTGGCAGGGGCCGCCTTCGACAATCATGCCTTTGGCGGCTTTGGTTCTGTCCGTTCGGCCGCCGGGGGGAGACACCTGGTTGTCTTTTACGTAGGGATTGTCGAGCGGGTTGATGTCGATGGCAAGGCCGTAGCTGTGTTTCGACATCCTGGTCCGGCTCCCTTTGACCATGCGGCAGTTGAACGACGAGGAATTGTTGTCGGCCATGGATTTTTCGTCGTCGCAGCCGTAGTGTTCCACGAGGCGCATTTTTTCCACGGGAAATTTCCGGGCGTACAAGTCCTCGAAAATTTCGACCACTTCGGACGCGACTTTTCCGTGCACGATCATTTCCCCCACGTGCGGTTTTCCGTCGTAGCCCCAATGGGACAATTGGAGATAGGCGAGATCTTCGACGGGGACCGGGCAGCCGGGTTTCCAGGAGGTCATGGCCGAGGCGACGGTCTCGGGGACGGGAGAATGAACCTGGAAGACGGGATTGTCGCCATGGCCGGGGATTGTGGAATCGGAAAAGAGGACCCTTGTGATTCCGGGCGTTTCAAGGATTTCGTGGCGCGCCGGTTTCGCCAGATGGACCACTACGTATGCCACATGGTCCGGGTGCCGGGACCAGACCACCTCCTTTACGATCTTGCCATCTCCCGGAATCGACTTGGTTCCGTTCTCATAGAGACAATTCTTCAGGATGACTACCAGTTTGTCGGCGCGCGACTCGGTGGAGATTTCGACGCCGGCCCCGTGAGCGATCGATACTGCCGCGATTCCGGAGTTTTCGCTTTCGAAAAGCACTTCGTTCAGAGGGGCCGCCGCTCGACCCCGGCCCGCGTCGAAAAATAGAGAGACGACAAGGAAAAAGACAATGAGAAAAAAATGCGTTTTTCTGGTGATCATTTCATACCTTCTATGGGCACACGGCGTTTTTCCAGGAACTTGGCGTTCACCCAGCCTGTTTTGGGATTTTCAACTGCGTTCCCAAATGCGATATAGCCAGTCCTTTTTCAGCCAGAATAGCCGAAAGGCTGTGCTGAGTCAAGCTCTTGCTATTTTAGAGCTGATATGAAAATTCGCCAAAAAACCAGTCAAAAAGCCCCCCACCCACCCGAATCCTTTATTGCCAGAATTTTTTGGTTCATCGCGGATTTGCGGGGAGCGGCAAAGGTAACCAGAGCTTCCAGCTCTGGTCCCATATCGCGAGTATGCCGCCGCTTGGAAGCCAAGGCACGCCAGACCAGGATGGTCTGGTTACCATCGACGCGCCTTTCCCCACAAATCCGCGATGAGCCATTTTTTTTGTCGAGCATCCCACCTATCAACAGGGCTTTTGGGGATACTTGAAGAATTTTGTTTCCGACCTCGCCTTGACTTTCTTTATTTTCTCCAGTAAAAAACGAAAAGCGAGACTGGGAGTTTTTTCAGGCGCCTCAGTCGGATACGCAGGACGATCTTTCAAAACCTTTTTTTGCATCAAATACGATTTTTCAATCCTTAACCGAATGCAACGATTCCCCGAGGACGTGGAATGAAAATGGAACTCGAAACGTATTACCCGTTCATTGAGAAGAAAGCTCGCAAATGGAGCCGCGTTATCGCCAAGAGCGAAGAGCAGAGGCGGGAGATTTTCCAGGACCTTTACCACGAAGGTCTCCTCGCCCTATACCAATGCAAGTCTCGGTTCGATCCTTCCCAGGGCGCGCCGTTTATGGCGTTCGCCCGCAGACGCATCGAAGGCGCCATGGTCGATTTCATCCGCCGGTCCTTTGTTGTGAAAATGCCGCAAGGCAAGGTCAAGCAGGCCAAAGAATTCAGGCTGGCTAAAGCCAGACTGTTCGCGGAACTCGGCAGGGCGCCCCGCGACGATGAAATTGTCGCTTGCCTCGGGATTTCCATGGACGAACTGTTGCGCCTGGAAAGGTATGCGATCTTCGCGAGCGTGGAGTTCGAAGATCGACGCTCCGCAGAGCAGGACACCGCCTGGAGCCGATACGAGAGGCAAAAACTGGCGGCCGATGTGGACGACTGTCTGAACGGACTGTCCACCGAACAGAAATTGATCCTGCTTGCCAGAAAAGAAAACATCACCTTGAAAATCCTCGGCGTTTTTTTCGCCAAATCCCTGGAAACGATCCGTCGGCGGGAAATGGACGCCAAGTCCCTTCTGAAAGCCTGCCTTGAAAAATTCGGATGGTCGGTGGAGGACTTTTTGTGATTTTTTTCGTGAAAACGCAACACCCGATTCGAAATAACAGACAAATGCGACAAACAAACATTCACGATTTAAAACGAGGTTGACAACGCCATGCCGAAAAGAATCGATATCGATACCGCGCTTTCTGTCTGGGAACAGGCGCAGGAAACCGGGGAAGACGCGCGAATTCATCCGTCGGGATCTTTGTTGCGGACCCTGGCTTCCGAACCGGAAATGAAGGACAGGGAGCGGTGGCTGGAGCATCTGGTCGTTTGCAGAGATTGCAGGGCCCGCTTTTTCGCCCTGCTGGAAGAACCCGACAAGACATGCGTTCCGCAGCGGTCCATGTCCGCCGACGTATTCTACCCCAAGGCCGCCGCAGGCGGCGACGAGCACGCACTGGAAAAACCGATGCGAATCGTCTCCGAATCGGGAAAGTTCATGGTCTCGATTCGAAAGAACCTGGAGGATGAAAACAGTTGCCTGCTGTCCTTGTCCGTCGTGGACCAGAGCGCGGGCATGGAGGGGGCGCGGATGACCGTGAAGGACAAGACCGGCAGGCGGCTTTTGCATGGCAGAATCACGGGCGGAAAACTGTCCGCGCTGATACCGGATTCAAAGAGCATAGATTTCAATTTCATCAGCGTCATTTCGGAAGACATAATCGAAGAGGACCGCAACGAGGAGGACCCAAGCGATGGGTAGGGTCTGGGCCGTATTTTCCGACAATTCCGCCAGGGAGATCGTCATGACCAGGGTCGGGCCGGACGAAAACGGCAGGCTTTGTCTGGAACATAGCGGAATCCACAATCTCGACGTGGTCACTTCCGCCGAAAAGGCGATCCGGTCGGCGTGCAATGTCCTGATTTCCCAGAAGGTCCTTGCGGACCGGAAGCTGGGTTTCTGCTACGAGTTCGAGGAAAACAGCCAGGTCATCAAGACGAGCGCTTCTCTCGCCTTCGCTCTCAAATTCGTCGACAAGATCGAGGCATTTCCCTTTTCGGTCGCCGCCACCGGCGTGGTGTCCGAAAGCTCGGGGACCGGAGAGATCGGACAGGTCGGTTCCTTGAACGAAAAACTGGATGCCGCGCTGCGGAAACTCGAAAAAGGCGACCTTTTCTTTTATCCGTTAAAAAACGAGGGAAGCATTCGGCCCCGTCTCCTGGCCGAGGCCGAAGAGGCCGGGGTCGATCTGGTAGCCGTCCGAACAGTCCAGGAGGCGATTTTCGAAATCCGAAAACGTTGCCGCGCGAAAAAGTTTCCGGCGCCCGGGGCGACCAAAACAACGAACGCCCGCCATGGCGTTCTGGTAGCCGCGCTGGTGGTCTTGGCCGTCGTTGGGGTATTGTTCAAAGCGGGAATCGTCCCTTTCGATTTTTCACCGGAAAAACGCGTTCATCCGCCTGCGCAAGCTCCGCAAAAACCGGAGGGTCCCGCACAGGTCCATTCCGTAGGGCTTTCGAAAAATTCGACGACGCCGATGGAAAAAAAAGCGAAGGATTTCTTGGAAAATGAGCACTCCTCCATCGACAAGAAATCGCAGGATGCGGCAACCGATGCGAAAATGGGACCCCGCAAGGTCGCGACGAAAAAGGTCGGACTGAATTTTCAGGGAGAGGATCCCGAAGCGGTTGGCGCTGTGAAGGAATTGTTCGAAACTTGGCTGAGGCAAAAGGGTTATGAAATCGACGCAAAGGACCACGACATCGAAATCTCGGGCGCGGTTCGCCTGGAGCAGGAAAGAACGCAGCCCCGGATGCCTTACGCGAACCAGTCCCTCACTCTTGTCGAGAGAGATTTTTTCCTCGACCAGGTCCGGTTCAGTCCCGAAAACGGCGCCCCGGTTACCATCGGCGACTTCGCCTCGATATTGGAATACGCCGCAGGCGGCAGGGAAAATTGGCGGGACGCATTGGCAGATTCAATCGTATCCGGCAAGAACACGGTCTTTGCCGAGGTATCCGAGGTTTTGGACCGTTCCAACGACATTGTCGAACGCAGACAGTATTAATTTCGTTTCCACTCAATCAGGAAGGAGGATTATCCATGAAAAAGATCAAAGTCTTAGCGATGGCTTTCGCGGCCGTCCTGCTGATGGTTTCGCTGGGATGCGGCGGAAGGGAAGTCCGACGGATCGCACCGCCGGTCGCGCCATCTCTCGCGGAACGGCTCGACGAACTCTACAGGAACGCCCCCATGCAATGGGAAAGCACCATGAGGCAGCTCATCGCCAGCGAAGATCCGCAGATTCCCCAGAGGCACCTGGTGGCGGCGATCAAGGAATTCAACGACGTCAAGACCCAGAGGGAGTGCCTGGGAGCGGCCTTTCTCTACCTGGACAAGGAGGCCAGCGCCAGCCGGTCCTTCGCCCCCGACGACAGGCAGCTGTTTACCACCTACGTGGAATACGTCCTGAAACACCCGGACAACAGTTCCATGAACAACGTCAAGAGCCTGTGCAGAAAAGTCCAGGATGGCATATGCCAGGGCCTCAGATGAAAGAAAGGAGGAGTATTTCCATGAAAGCGAAAACAAAGATCAATATGGTATGGATGGCGATCCTGGCGGCGGCGGTCTCTTTTTCCTTCGCCGGCCTCGCCGAAGCCAAGCAGATGGTTTCGGAAGCCCGTTCGGTCATCCAGAGCATCGAAACGAAAAGCAACAATCTGACAGGCCAGCTCGACAAATTCCACGAGGAATTCGCCGCGCGGGCCAAGAACATGGTGGAAATCGAGGCGATGGTGGAGGAATTGAAACGGGAGGGATACCTCGGAAAGACCTATAAGGAGACGCCGGAAAGATACGAAAGGGTCTACGCCGAGTTCGCCAAGGAGATGGCCGAAATCAAGGACATCTTCTCCAGGCACTATCCCAGAATTCAAACCGCCGTGACTTCCTTCAACAAAAGCATTTACGAAGGAAAGGACCGCATATCGCAAATCCGCTCCGACGACCTGGCGGTCGTGGACGCCGAACTGTCCAGAAGCAAGGTCACGTTTCGGGAATTGCAGGACATGCGCACCAACCTGGAAAGCCAGTGCCCCCAGAACGCGTCCCAGCAGTCGCGCTCTTGCAGGAGCCAGTGGAAAAACTATCAGCGCCAGCTCTCCCGGCTCAAGCAAAGCCTCGCGCGCCTGAACTACATGAAGAAGATATCGAACCTGAAAAATTCCATTTCCGGTAAGCTGTCCGAAATCATGGAGCAGTACGTCTATAAGGAGGAGGACATCGTCAACACTCTCAGCAGTTACGCGTTCAGCTTCGAACAGTACGCAGACTTCATCGGCAGCAAGGACCTGGGCGGCATGCTCAGGACCATCCGCGAGCTGGGGCAGCTGGAGTCGAAGATGCGCGACCTTCAGCAAATCCAGAACGGAATCAACTTCCACGTCGCCGATATGGGCGGCATGGTCGACGACCGTCTGGACTACTTCATGGAATCCAGCGGGTTCGCCGTGGAATCCAGGGACGAAAAGCTCGCCTCCTACGCGGACCAGGAAGAGGACATCCAGGAAATGATCCGCCAGCTTGAAAAGGGCAACTAACCGAAAGAAAAACCAGCCGAAATGCATTGCAAAACAAGGCCAGAAATGAAAAGGCCATACAAGGCAAGGAAAGGAGCGGCCAAAATGAAACGACTGATATTTTTTATCGCCATCGCAATGGCGGCAACGTGCGCATCCTGGTCGCCGGCATCTGCCAGCGACGCCGACGACTTGAGGGAAAAGCTCATCAACTGCCCCAGGGGCGAGGACTGCGAACAGGCTTTGCAGCAGGAAGCCGAGGAAATCTTCGACAGAGTCGGCAACCGCTTCGACGACGACTTCGTCCACATGGGCAACGAAATCAATGTCAACCACTGCAAGTCCCTGATCGGAGAAATGTTCTACCACATGGAAAAATTGAAGCCGTACTACAACTTCAAGGACGTCTTCTATCTGGAGAAATTGCAGAAGCTCAAAGACAACAGGGGCCGCCTCGACGCGGGCGAAATCCCCAAGGCCGATTTCGAGCGCCTCAGCATACAGATCGACGAGCAGTACAAGGACGACCTCAAGGAATCCCAGACATTCATCGACGAAAAAGTCCTCAGGCTCAAAGAGCTGTGCGGCACGCTCAACGATAACGTCGGCTCCATTCAGTCCACGACCAGGGTGAAAGAACACCCGATGGACGAGTCTTTGCAGAAGAGCGTGCTCGACATGAGACAGAACAAGATCTGGAGCGAGTTCGAAAGCGGATCGAGGGAAGGCCAGAAGATCGAAAAGGCCATCTCCCTGGCCTCCAACAACATGGGCAAGGACCTCGTCCAGTGCCTGAAAGGAATGTTCGCGGGCTTCGAGGCGCCCATGGAAGGCGTCATTTTCTCCGTCGATCTCATCCACAGACTGGAGACGAAGTACCCGATGCAATAACACGCGATTCCAACCGGTGGCCGCGCCGGGACAGGACAAGTCCCCCGCGCGGCTGCGGTCCATGGGGGACTTCCCCTGTTTCTTGATTGGCCAGTCCCGTCAGGGACGGCAGGCAACAGCCCGGCAATTCATTGCCGGGAGCGGGTCCGGCGCCATGCGCCAAGTCCCGTCAGGGACGGCAGGCAACAGCCCGGCAATTCATTGCCGGGAGCGGGTCCGGCGCCATGCGCCAAGTCCCGTCAGGGACGGCGGACAACAGCCCGGCAATTCATTGCCGGGAGCGGGTCCGGCGTCATGCCCCAAGTCCCGTCAGGGACGACAGACATTAGATGTTCGGCATTATGGGTGGTGACCGTCTGCCGCGTTTGCATGAAACAGGGAATGTTCCCCTGTCCATTTGAAATTACGGAGCGATACCATGAGCAAGGGTAAAAAAATAATCGGATTCGTACTGATTCTCGCGGCCATATATCTGGTACTGTTTCTCGCCAGCGCCCTCCATAAGCACTTCGAAAAGAAGAAAGCAGAGAAGGAAACCGTTCTGGTGGAAGGTCCCGTATTCGTGCCGAAACCGCAACCGGAGCCGGAACCTCAGCCAGCACCGGAACCCGCTCCGAAGCCAGAGCCTCAACCCGAACCGCAGCCTGCACCGGAACCCGCTCCGAAGCCAGAGCCTCAGCCCGAACCTCAGCCTGAACCGGAACCCGCTCCGAAGCCAGAGCCTCAGCCCGAACCTCAGCCTGAACCGGAACCCGCTCCGAAGCCAGAGCCTCAGCCCGAACCTCAGCCTGCACAGGAACCCGCTCCGCAACCCGAGCCTCAACCCGAACCGCAGCCTGCACCGGAACCCGCTCCGCAACCCGAGCCTCAGCCCGAGCCTCAGCCTGCACAGGAACCCGCTCCGAAACCAGAGCCTCAGCCCGAACCGCAACCCGAACCGCAGCTTGCACCGGAACCCGCTCCGCAACCCGAGCCTCAACCCGAACCTCAGCCTGCTCCGAAACCAGAGCCTCAGCCTGCTCCGAAGCCCGAGCCTCAACCCGAACCGCGACCCGCTCCGAAGCCCGAGCCTCAACCCGAACCGCGACCCGCTCCGAAGCCCGAGCCTCAACCCGAACCTTTCCCCGGACCGGTGACGCCGAAAGTCAACAAGAAAAAAATCGTGGAGCTGGAGTTGTCCGAAAAGCAATTCTTGCGGCTGGACCATCTGCAAGAGGACATCGCGACGGAATTCGTCTCTTCCCGCAAGGAAACCAAGGGAAGATACGGATGGGGCGTGGTCGGAAACTATTCCGACCCGGACCTGGGCGTCGTCACTTTGGGGGGCATCCCCTTCGCCATCGACGAAAAGACCGGCTACGCCTATCGGATCTGGCCCGACAGGGAGATCGTCAAGCCGACCATCATCGGCAAAGCCTACAGCAATGTCGGCGTGGAAGCCCACGCGACGGGACTGCGGGGCATTCTGAGGGACGCCTACAGAAAGGCGGAGATTGCTTCTCGGCCCGAGTCCCTTTCGCTTTATTATCTGTTCGAAAAGGAAACGGAAAGGTATATCGTGGGCAAGGTGGTCTCCGCATTCGAATGGTATATCAAGCAAAAGGGCTACGGCGCGGAGGATGCGGAACATTTTCGGAAGAACGCCAGGCTGCGAATCGACGTCTGGAAAGCGCTTCGCCCGCGCCACGGCAATCTGGGCATCGTCGTGCCGGTCTATTTTCAGTACAGGGGCCAAAAGCGGTTCCTGCCGCAGGCCTACTACCGCTTCGACAAGGAAACGGCCAGCCTCGACATAACCATCAACCCTTCGCAATATTGACAAAGGGACCCGCTATGGAACCATGGTATTCGCCCCTGCAAGTTCTGGCCGCATTGGGCCTGACTCTCCCGCTGTTCATCTTCTACGGCTGGAGAATCTACAACCTGATTCTGGAACACCACCACGAATTGAAGGAATTGAAAAAAAACGGATGGATCGAAAAAATCCTTTCCGAAGACTGGAACAGAGACGAGCTGAGCGCCCGCCTGGCGCTAAACGCGGTCTTCTTCCACTTCGACAAGCGCCTCGGAGCGTTGCGGCGGAGTCTGAGGGCCGACGTATACATCATCATTCTGATCGGGTTCATCGGGACCTTGCTCGGAATGATCGGCTCTTTCACGACCTTGTTGCTGGCGGTGGGGAAAAGCTCCCTGGAACCGTCGGCAGCCATAACCTCCTTGGTGAAAGGCGGCCTTTCCACCGCCCTGGTATCCTCCCTGATCGCCGCCGTGCTGGCCGTTTTCGTCATGGGATACCTGGAATACACGGAATCGGCCGTGGTGGAAATCAAGGCGGCCATCAACGGCGGATGCCTGGACAGCTACCGAAGCCGGAGCGCGCCCGGGCCGCTCAAGATCCAAGAGCGCAAGGCCAGGCCGCCCGAAGCCGAGCCGGTCGAAAAGACTGTTTCCCGACCCTCCGCAATCGAGCCGGGCCAAACAACCGAACCGGGAGCATGACAGAAAAGAGACCAAGGAATACACCTTTTTTATGGTGTTTTTCGCATGTTTTCACGTCTTATTCTTTTGTGTGTTTTTCGTATGTTTTCGCGTTCTTTTTCTTTTTTTGTGTTTTCGAGTTCTTTTTCTTTTCTTTTTTTGTGTTTTTCGTGTGTTTTCGTGGCCGATATCATTCCGGTCCAGCCACCGTAATTTGAGGGAAAGGGGAGCAGCCCATGGAAGCCGAATGGTTCGATATGAGCCAGAGCAACGAAGAAAACGATCCGGGAAAGGACATCTTCGCGTTGCTTTTTCTGTCGTTTTTCCTGATCAACGCCGTGGTGCTTGTATGCGTGTCCAATCCGTCGGCGCCCACGGTCAACATCGACGCGGCGTCCGGGGCCGAGGGCAAGTCCATCGACCCGACGTACCTGGCAGCGATCGAATTCGACGGCCCTGCGGTAATCGTAGTCCAAAACAATATTTCGTACTTTTTGCCCAATGATTTCGAGAAATTCCGGAAAACCGCTCGATTCGAATATCAGACGGATGAAAACGGAAACGAAATCCCGATGCTCATGATCGAGGACCCCGGCACGAGGCTCACTGCGGGCCAGATGCTCACAGCGGTCAAATTGCTCAACGACAATCGCATCGGGGTCCAATTCGGAAGGGTCGGCTCGGGACGATGACCGGCCCGGGTCCCGTCAGGGAAGGCAGACTGGTTATAACATCGGAGGTTTTGGTTTTAACATCGGAGGTTTTGATCATAACGTCGGCCAACCAACACCGTCATTCCGGGCGGAGCTTGCGGAGACCCGGAATCCAGGCGACGCTCGAAACTATTGGATGAAAACCGTCCGAACTTAAAACCAAGCCCCAAAATTTATTAGAGGTGACATCATGAAAAGAGCCGGAATTTATATCATATTCGCTTGCGTATTCGCCATGTTCGCCACGGCTGTCGATACCAGCGCCCGCGAAGGTTCCCTGGCGGAAATCTGGGGGGAGATCATCGAAAAATACCCCCCGCCCAAGCCCACCGAAGAGGACCGGCAGACCCTGGCGTCCCTGTACGCCTCCATACTCGACAAAAATCCCTATCCGGAAAAATTGTTCGAGAAGAAAGACGTGGATCTGGAAGAAATCGAACGGGAGGCCTCGGCCTACGTCAAAACGACGAAGTTTTCTCCTTCGAACATCGAGCTTTGCAAAGAGCGCCTGCTGCCCTACAAGGACCTGATACACAAGGCCTCCGTTCAGTTCGACGTTCCCGAAAAGATCATCGGGGCCGTCATCCTGAAGGAATCCAGCGGGAACCCCAAGGCCAAGGCCAAGACCTCCAGCGCCAAGGGACTCATGCAGACCATCGACGACACGTTCGCCTTCTGCAAGCAGAACCTTCTCAATCTCGGAGTCGAGATCGACAATCCCTACGACCCCGAAGATTCCATCATGGCCGGCACATGGTATCTGTCCTTCGTATTCGAGCTTGCCAGGCAGGACTTTCCGACATTCAACGACCGCAAGGACCCGAAACAATGGAAGAAGGCCCTCGAATACTACTACGCCGGACCCACATGGGGAAAGAACCCCAAACCCATCTTCAACGTCTACGTCAACGGCGGAAAACTGACCATCAACAAGGGACTGTATTCCAAATCGGTCCTTGAATATTCCGAAATACTGTAAGGAGGACATCACGATGAAGCGCTGCACACCCATATTGCTCATGGTGGCCCTTGTCGCCGCCGCGGCAGGCTGCTCCCAGACTCGAAAAAACACCGTCTACGCCAGCCCGGGAACCTCTGACCCACATGCATCGGAACAGGAAGTCCGCTACTATTCCGAAGCCGTGGAATCCTTGGGGGAAAAGCTCGCCTTTCGCCTGAAAATGCTGCCCCGGAAAAGCCAGGACGCATCCAGCGACAGCTTCTACATCTACAACGCCGACGCCAAGGACGGCATGGAGACCGAGCTGGCCAGGCGCTTCATCGGCGACCTGACCGACAAGCTCGTAAACGAGAGCATCAAGCTCAAGCGAAAGGAAATGGTCAGCTGGAGCCGCGTCACCGGCGGCGAATTGACCGTGGAATGCGAAGAGGTCCTCGAGCAGGCGTCCTCGGACCATCTCCTGGAATTTCGTCTCGGGGATTGCCCCGAAGCCTTCAACTGCAAGGTGGCCAAGGTCCGCCTGATCGACGGAAGCGACATCCTCCTGACAGAAAAGAGCGCCTTCTTCCTTTCAGGAAATCCCGCGCTTTGGGCCAAAAGGCTGAAGTACCTAGAGCCGAAACCCGGCGACCGCCAAGCGCCCTACGAAGATTCCAGAGAAGCCGCCAGGCAAATGGTCGGACGCATCGCGTGCTTTTTAAACCACATGCTCCCCGACAGTTCGGACATTCGAATCGTGGTCGGCAAGACGGACCGCACCTCGGAAGACGCCGCAGTCGCGGTCAGCCACGCCGTGTCCTTCTACGGCTTCCACGAGGTGCCCCCCACGAAAAGCCGCTGGATGAAAGTCGTCATGGACACCCAGGGCGGCTTTCAGCTTGGAATGTACGAAACCCGGAAAAACCGGGAATGCGCCACCGCCAACGTAGTCATCGCCTTCGACGTCGCCCCTGTGTCTTCCGAACTGCTCCATGCCAAAGCCACGGTCTTGGCCATGGAAGACATCGCCATCGTCAACAACGGCATACTTCAGACCATCAAAAACGGCATGGTCTTTCCCAAATGCGTGGACGACGCCTATATCAAACGCCACCTCCCCCCCGCGACGCCACCGCGCACCGTCTATCACCCTTCTACCCCATCTTCTTCGCCCGCGCCAACATACAGACCGACGACCAGCGTTCCCGAGCCCCGACCCACGACCGCCACTCCTCAGCCCAGACCGGCGCCGTCAAGCTCTGTCTCTTCAAGCCCTGCCCCGTCAAGCCGTGCCTCATCCAGTCCAGCCCCGTCCAGCCCGGCCGCAACATCATGGGCCGACGAAACCATTATCGCGGAAGGCGTGGGCATCTGCAACAAAGAGTGGGACCGCGCCCTGTGGCAGGAAAGCGCCAGAAAAGCCGCCGAACTCGACGCCAAAGCCAAGCTCTGCGACCAAGTCATGTCCCATGTCCAGGCATCCATGGACGCCGAGGAATACAAAATCCGCCAATACAGCATCCGGGGAAACTGCCGCGCCTACATCCGAAGGGCGACGGTCGTATCCGAAACCTTCGACGAAAAAACCTGTCTGGCCAGAGTGAAAGTGGCCGCCAAAGCCTCCGACGTCATCCCCGACCTCAAGCTGCTCCAAAACACCCAGCCCGGCAAGCCCAATTCCCGGAACCATAGCTCCACGTCCGGAAACCATAGCTCCACATCCGGAAACCATACCTCCACATCCGGACGTTCCCTCGACGCGCCCCGAGAAAACCCAAGAACAGTCTACACCGCTTCCAGAAGCAGCGGCTCGGTCCCCTCGGCCTCAGCCGCCGAAATCCGCCGCAAAGCCAACGACACCACCATCCGGGAACTCGAACGAATGCTGAAACAAAAGCTTGCAGACGACGGCGTCACCAACCGCGCCCAGACCCTGCTGACTCTCGCAGGCACCATCGAAATGCCCAACTGCCACGCCGAAGAGGACACCGACCTTTTGCCCCAGGGCGTCGTCCCCCCCCACTACTGCTTCGTCAACTACGACCTCGACCTCCAGATCCGCTCGCGCCCCGTCCTCCACTGCTCCCACCGCGCCAAAGGCATCGGCAGAAACAAGAACAAAGCCTGGCAGGACGCCTACGCCGGCATCGTCGAATACATCCACCCCATCGCCCTCGACTTCGCCCACACCCTCGACCAGCGCATCACCCTTGAAGAACTCAGAGCCGAACTCGACATGCTCAACCAAGCCCACTGGAACGTCGCCCAGGACCTGGACACAGACGCCATGCTCTCTTTCATCGAAAGGCAGATCGAGGTACTTGGAGAATAAGCTCACGGCTTTGATTCGGGACAAAAAAAACGTCGAAAAAGGCTCCTTATCCTCGACGATGATTCCGTTGATCTTTCCATAGGTAAATTTCCTGCTTGCACCGAGCTTTTTTTCTTTTTTATTCGGGCTTTATGAGATGTTACAAATAATCCTTGCAATTTATGTCGCCCATGGTCTAATAATTAATCTAAAAAAAAGACCTTTCTATCGAATAGCATGAGCATCCTCATGCTATTCGATAGAAAAACGTTCGATCACTCGCTTGGCACGAATAGATAAACGCAATATCTTGGAGGCAATCATGAACAATCTTTTCGCAAAGGCAACCAAAGAACTTGTTACCGATGCATTTCTTGCATGGATGCTTGAGGAGTTAGAAAACGACATAAACTTAAATAAGTTCAAAGGCCATTTTCTAAACGAATTGCAAATTACAAATGCTTCAGAAAAAGTTCGTATCGCAAAAACACAGCTACAATTAAAAAACACCGATCTGGTTGTCACTCTGGAAGATGGCCATTCTTCAAAAAAAATACTGTTTGAAAATAAAACATGGGCGACCATTCATTCCGATCAATTAAATAAATACAAATTGAAATTTCCCGACTGCCATCAATACATATACATGAAACTCGCATATATCGATTTTCAAGAAAAAATGAAAGCAACTGATTGTGGGTATACGGTAATAGGTGCAAAAGAAATAGAATCTGCACTTCGCCCTTTTAAAAGCCATTCCCAAATCATTTCTCAATATTACCAATACATTAAAGATGAATTCATTGATTATCCTATTAAATTTGATGAACGCATGCAGAGTAATGACGCTTCAGTTTATGGCGAAAGGCAACCGCAAAGAAAATTTTTAAGCGAACTACATGAAAATCTCCACAATCAACTTGACTACTTATATTTCAAATCTGGAACCAATAATAATGGAACACCCTGGACACATTTAAAAATCGCCAAGAAGGATAAAAAATATGGCGATAAAACCGAATATATTTTTTGGAGAATAGACCAAAAATCCGGCAAAAACTACATTCGTCTAAATCAATATTCAAGCATTGGTCAATCGGAGCTTGATGAAAAAAAAGAACATTTAGCAATCCAGAGAGAAATATTTAACGAATTGCTGACCAAATGCAAATTGAAAGCCTCGATGCCATCTAATCGCTGAATAAAAGAATCAGAAATCGGCTTATTCTATTTCAATGAAAACTCTTATTTAGAACTGAAAAATGCACTTGTATGGCTGTCGAAAGAATTTGTAGAAAAGTACAACAAATCAGACGAGTAAGATTTTGTGGAGAGGTAGGACCGAAAGGAGTACGCGTGTCATTGGTCGAACCGGGAGCTGTGCTGAGCGGGTTCCGGGCAGTGGCCGGCTACAACGACGAAATGGTGAATACATTTCATGAAAAATCCGGTCCCTTGCTGACCGGAGATGATGTTGCAAATGCGATTCTCCATATTGCCAGACAGCCGCCCCACGTGCACATAAGCGACATGGTCGTTCGTCCCACGCGCCAGCATTACCCATGATCCTACGAGGCAAGGCATTCGGGTATGAGAATAACGACAATCTTCTATATGGTCAGCCCTTCTATTCTCATGATTTCCATGGCCTTGATCTCAACATTCGGATTCCCATTGATCTTTGGTCGTGGTCATGCGCTGTATTTCAATCAAGCCGATACCATGATCGAATCGCTGATTTCCCTTGCATGGGTTGTTTTTATTTCATTCAGATTGCGCAAACGGTTATCAAGATTCTTATTTTTCGCATGGTGGCCCATACTTGCCATTTCGTGTATCGTCTTTCTATACGTGTTGGGTGCGCTAATGGGTTTGCCGATAGAGAGGGAAGAACGGTTTCCGGCAGTGGTCGTAATGCTGCCAACGGCAGGATTGCTTCTGCTTATTTCTTTGACATCGCTTATATACTACATCGTCAAAAGTATATTAGAATACAAACAGACTGGAGAAAAATAAAGCCATAGTAATAGTATAGGATCATGATGTGTATAGACGCAAATTGAAAAGCGGCATTTCGTTGTTTTTCCTTTGCGCATTTTGGATTGCATTCGGGAGGCTGTCAAAAACCAGCTTCGTCTTCTCCTCCCCGATATCAATCGTCGTGCTGGCACCCTCTCCAATTCTCTCATCGGATTAAAACCTTGAAATTTGGCATGATATGATACAACATAGCCGTGTTTTTTAGACCATAACAACAGAACCCGAGGAGGATGTTCGGCATATCATGTTAAATTTTCTGACAAAAGTGTTCGGCAGCAAGAACGAGCGGGAGCTGAAGAAGCTTCGCCCGACTGTGGAGCTTATCAATTCGTTGGAGCCAGGGATCCAGGCCATGAGCGACGAAAAGCTCAAGGGGCGGACGGCGGAGTTCAAGCAGCGGCTGGAGAACGGGGAGGCTTTGGACGAGCTTCTTCCGGAGGCGTTCGCAACCGTCCGGGAGGCGTCGTGGCGGGTCTTGAAGATGCGGCATTTCGATTGCCAGATGATCGGCGGGATGGTGCTGCACAGCGGAAGAATCGCCGAGATGAAGACTGGAGAGGGCAAGACTCTGGTGGCGACGCTGCCCGCGTACTTGAACGCCTTGACCGGAAAGGGCGTCCACATCGTCACGGTCAACGATTATTTGGCCACCCGCGACACGGGATGGATGGGGCAGATTTTCACGTTTCTGGGAATGTCGGTGGGCACGATTCTTCACGGTCTGACGGACGCAGAACGAAAAGAGGCCTACGGATCGGACATCACCTACGGGACCAACAACGAGTTCGGGTTCGATTATCTTCGGGACAACATGAAGTTCAACAGGGAAAGCCTGGTGCAGGGGGACCTTCATTACGCCATCGTGGACGAGGTGGACAGCATTCTGATCGACGAGGCCAGGACCCCGCTGATCATCAGCGGCCCGGCGGAACAGTCTACGAGTTTATATTACCAGGTCAATTCCATCATTCCGCGCATGAGAAAGGAAGAGGATTACACCGTCGACGAGAAGGCCCGCAGCGTGGTGCTTACCGAGGAGGGGGTCGCCAAGGCGGAAAAGGCCCTGGGGGTGGAAAACCTGTACGACCCGAGCAGCATCGAGCTTTTGCACCATGTCAACCAGGCGTTGAAGGCCCACACGCTCTTCAAGCTGGACGTGGACTATATCGTCAAGGACGGCGAGGTGATCATCGTGGACGAGTTCACCGGGCGGCTGATGCCCGGCAGGCGGTATAGCGAGGGGCTGCATCAGGCGTTGGAGGCCAAGGAGAATGTCAAGATCGAAAACGAGAACCAGACCCTGGCGTCCATCACGTTCCAGAACTATTTCCGCATGTACGACAAGCTGTCGGGCATGACCGGCACGGCGGACACGGAAGCCGCCGAGTTCAAGAAAATCTACGAATTGGAGGTCGCGGTCGTCCCCACCAACAAGGAAATGATCCGCAAGGACTTTGCGGATGTCATCTACAAGACCAAAAAGGAGAAATACGAGGCGGTCCTGGACGAGATCGTGGAATTGAACCAGGTCGGGCAGCCGGTTCTGGTGGGCACCATATCCATCGACGTTTCCGAGGATTTGAGCACGAGGCTGAAGAAGCGGGGGGTGAAGCACGAGGTCTTGAACGCCAAGCACCATGAGAAGGAGGCGGAGATCATCGCCCAGGCCGGGCAGAAAGGAGCGGTGACCATTTCCACCAACATGGCCGGCCGCGGTACCGACATCGTGCTGGGCGAAGGGGTGCCCGAGCTGGGGGGGCTTCACATCCTGGGCACCGAGCGCCACGAGAGCCGCCGGATCGACAACCAGCTTCGCGGACGTTCCGGAAGGCAGGGCGATCCGGGTTCCTCCCGGTTCTACCTTTCATTGGAGGACGACCTTCTGCGGATTTTCGGCGGGGAGCGCATGTCCAACATCATGGACAAGCTGGGCATGGAGGAGGGCGAGCCCATCGAGCACAATCTCATATCGAGGGCCATAGAAAACGCCCAGAGCAAGGTGGAAGCGCAGAACTTCGACATCAGAAAGCACCTTTTGGAATACGACGACGTCATGAACCAGCAGCGGGAGGTGATCTATCGCCACCGGCGCGAAGCTCTGACCGGCAAGAACATGAAGGAGGCCGTGGAGGACATGATCCGGCAGAAGGCCGAGGACATCGCCTACTCGTTCGCAAGCGAACGCATCCCGGCCGAGGAGTGGGACTGGAAGGGGCTGGAGGAGGCTGTCTTCAAGCAGTTCCTGTTCCGCCTTCCCAAGCTCGACCAGGACGCTATGGACGGGCTCACGGCCGACGGACTGGCGCAGATCGTCGAGGAGGAGGCCTTCGAGCGATACAAGGAAAAAGAGGAGGAGTTCGGCGAGGAGGATCTCCGCAAGGTGGAGCGGCACATCATGCTGCAGACCGTGGACAGCCTCTGGAAAGACCATCTGTTGTCCATGGACCACTTGAAGCAGGGGATCGGTCTTCGGGGGTACGCGCAGCAAAACCCGCTGGTGGTGTACAAGAAGGAAGGCTACGAGATGTTTCAGGGTTTGATCGACAGAATCCAGGAAGAAACCGTGGCCATTTTGTTTCGAATCCAGCTGGTGCAGGGCGATTCCGCCGAGGACCTCCGCAGGCCGAAAAAGCAGCAAATGTTCTATTCCAGCGGAGAGGAGAGCCGCAAGAAGAAGCCGGTGCAGAGAAAGGACAAAAAGGTCGGACGAAACGAGCCCTGCCCGTGCGGAAGCGGAAAAAAATACAAGAAGTGTTGCGGCAAGTGAGGTGAAGGAGGGGGGCGTTGGTTAGAATATAGGGTAATGAAAATATTCCCTGTTTTGCCGTAAAAATTCCGCCGGGTTTTATTCTACACGATCCATCTCGGGGCCTGGTTCGGGAGCGTAGGGTGGGTGGAAATCCCGGCGTTCGGTGATGGTTCAAAGCTTGTTTGCGCCCGCGCCCTTCGAGATTGTACGAAGCCCAACCCACCATTTCCCGAGTCGCCTCGGTGTCGTTCGTTCGAAGAAGCGACGAATTGGGGCGGAAAATGGTGGGTTGGACTCCGTGCAAGATTGTCGGGCCGTCTATTTCAAGAGAAGTTGGATTGGCGACAACACCCGGGAATCGACCCACCCACCCTACGCTCCCGAACCAGCCCCCTGCGGATTTCCGCGAGGGGGAACAAATCTTGGCAGAAAAAAATCTCCCGAAATTGGATGGTTTTCATCACCCCACTCCCCGCCCAGGCCGTCAAGGCATTTTGGCGGAATAAGAACCGGCGAAGCTATCGGCATATTTCCAGCGACATTTTCATCACCATAGACGCGATCTGGGGTGATGAAAATGTTCCCTGTTTTGCCGCTGCAATTCCGGCGGTTTTTATTCCGCGCAAGCTGTCGAGGGGCCTGGGTCGGGAGCGTAGGGTGGGTGGGTTGAAAACAGGGTGTTTGAGGCTGGTTTAAAGCTTGTTTACGCCCGTAGCCTTCTAGCTTGTACGAAGGCCCAACCCACCATTTCCCGAGCCGCATCGGTGTCGTTCGTTCGAAGAAGCGACGAATTGGGGCGGAAAATGGTGGGTTGGACTCCGTGCAAGATTGTCGGGCCGTCTATTTCAAGAGAAGTTGGATTGGCGACAACACCCGGGAATCGACCCACCCACCCTACGCTCCCGAACCAGCCCCCTGCGGATTTCCGCGAGGGGGAACAAATCTTGGCAGAAAAAAATCTCCCGAAATTGGATGGTTTTCATCACCCCAGACGCAATCTGTCATAGTATGCATTCCAACGCGAAGCGTTGGAACGAGGCGGTGATGGCGCGGCCGAAGTTCAAACCAAGGGGCTTGGTTTGAACTTCGGCCGGTTTTCATCCAACAGGTTCGATCATCGCCTATATTCCGGGTCTAAAGCAAGCTCCGCTCGGAATGACGGTGTTGGTTGGCCGACGTTATAGCCAAAGGCAAACCAAGCTTATGGAATCCAGACGCATACAAGCTTATGGATTCCAAACGCACGAGGCCACGCGCCGCCGTGGAAGGCGGAGCTATCGGGGCTGTCCGGCTTTGGACCTTTCTGTGAGAGCACCAACCGCACAGATTGAAAGACTTCGGAAAAAAGGATTCTCCTAAGTTCCGCCCTACCTAATCCTTAAAAAGCCCATGCACACATTCTTCCGATTCCCCCCGTCTCCCCATCCCCCCATCCCCCCATCCCCCCATCCCCCCATCCCCCCATCTCCCCATCCCCCCGTCCCCCCGTCCCCCCGTCTCCCCGTCTCCCCGTCTCCCCATCTCCCCATCTCCCCATCTCCCCATCTCCCCATCTCCCCATCTCCCCATCTCCCCATCTCCCCATCTCCCCATCTCCCCATCTCCCCATCTCCCCGCCCTTTACAAAAGCCCGCCCAAGTGATTATTGTCCCTGACGTTGCAAGGATATGGGCCGTTTGGGTTGAACCGAATCCAATAAGGGTTTAAAATAATATCAAGCTGTGATATAAAATACAGGAATGAAAAACGCCATACGAGGAACCTGAAAAGCGGGCCGGGAACGGCTCGGTGAAACAATCGAAATGACCTTTAGACAAGTTCGAACCGGATCGAGAATCGCCCGAGTGAAAATCCTGCGTTCGGAGGATTTTAAGTTAAAATGAGTGCCATAAACACAGACATCGAGGAAAAGGTCGAATCGAAAACCCGCGAAAAGGTTGAGAGACCCCACCTCTACAAAGTCTATTTGCACAACGACGATTACACCACGATGGAGTTTGTGGTGGAGGTTCTCATGGTGGTGTTCGGCAAGTCCGCCGGAGACGCCACCAGAATCATGTTGAACGTTCATAGGAAGGGCATTGGCCTTTGCGGCGTGTATTCATACGAAATTGCGGAAACCAAAGTGGACCGGGTTCATTTTCTGGCAAGAGAGCACGGTTTTCCGCTAAGGTGCAGTATGGAAAAGGAGTAAAAGGAGCAAGCCATGATCAGCAGAGAATTGAGCCTGACGCTGGGCTTCGCGGTTAAGGAGGCCAAACGGAGAAGACACGAGCATGTCTGCCTGGAGCATGTTCTATTCGCCATCCTTCACGATTCCGCGGGAATGGAGATCATCGAAAATTGCGGCGGGGACGTGGGCAAGCTGAAAAGCTCGCTGGAGGATTATTTCAGCAAGGAGTTGCAGAGCGTGCCCGAGGGAAACGATTACGTACTCCAGCAGACCGTGGGGTTCCAGCGAGTGATTCAAAGGGCGGTCAACCAGGCCCGAAGCGCCGAAAAGCCCGAAGTGGCGGTCGGGGACATCCTGGCCTCCATGTTCAAGGAGAAGGACTCCCACGCCGTGTATTTCCTGCGGGGCGAGGGAATCGAGCGGCTCGACGTTCTCAATTACATTTCCCACAATGTTTCCAAAATGCCCTACAAGGAGGGCCCTGCCGGGCTGGTGAAGACCCAGCCGCAGACGGAGAAGAAAAAAAGCGCCAACCCGCTTGAGATGTTCACCTTGGACCTTGTCAAGATGGCTTCGGAAGGCCGTCTGGATCCGCTGATCGGCCGCAAGGCCGAGCTGGAAAGAACGGTCCAGGTGCTGTGCCGCCGTAGAAAGAACAATCCGGTGTTCGTCGGGGACCCGGGTGTCGGCAAGACGGCCATGGCCGAGGGGCTCGCCCAGATGGTTGCCAGCGGCGAAATACCGGACCTCTTGAAAGACGTGCGCATTTATTCTCTGGATTTGGGGTCCCTTCTGGCGGGCACCAAGTTCCGGGGCGATTTCGAGCAGCGCCTCAAGGGCGTTCTGGCGGCCTTGAAAAAGGAGAAGGACGCCATCCTGTTCATCGACGAAATCCACACCATCGTGGGCGCGGGCGCCACCAGCAGCGGTTCCATGGACGCCTCCAACATCCTGAAGCCGTCCTTGTCCACGGGCGAGCTTCGTTGCATCGGCTCCACTACGTACGAGGAATTCAAGAACCATTTCGAAAAGGACCGCGCGCTGTCCCGGCGGTTCGAAAAGATCGAAATCCCGGAGCCGACGGTTCACGAGAGCCTTCTCATTCTCAAGGGGCTCAGGTCGCGCTACGAGGAGCACCACGACATCGAATACACCGATACCGCTCTCAAATCCGCCTGCGAGCTGTCGGCCAAATATCTGAACGACCGTTTTCTTCCGGACAAGGCCATCGACGTCATCGACGAGGCCGGGGCGTTCATTCGCCTGACCGGCGGCGCGCGGCGCAAGAAGATCCATCCTACGGACATCGAGAAGATCGTGGCCAAGATGGCCCGCATTCCCACGGTGAGCGTTTCCACGTCGGACAAGACCAAGCTGGAAGGGCTGGAGGACAGTCTCAAGTCGGTGGTCTACGGCCAGGACGACGCCATCCGCTCGCTTGTCAAGTCGATCAAACGTTCCAGAGCGGGCCTTGGAATTCCCGGAAGGCCCATCGGCTCGTTTCTTTTCACCGGCCCCACGGGCGTGGGCAAGACCGAAGTGGCCCGGCAGATCGCGTCCATACTCGACGTGGAATTCATGCGCTACGACATGAGCGAGTACATGGAAAAGCACGCGGTGGCGCGTCTTATCGGCGCGCCTCCGGGATACATCGGTTTCGACCAGGGCGGGCTTTTGACCGACGGGGTTCGCAAGCACCCGCACAGCGTCCTTCTGATGGACGAAATCGAAAAGGCCCATCCGGACCTGTTCAACATCCTTTTGCAAGTGCTCGACTACGCCACCCTGACCGACAACAACGGCAAGAAGGCGGACTTCAGAAACGTCATCGTGATCATGACGTCCAACGCCGGCGCTCGCGAAATGAGCGCGCAGAACATCGGGTTCGGGGACGTCAAGTACGATTCCGAGGGCAAGGGCAAGAAAGCCATCGAGCAGTTCTTCAGCCCGGAATTCCGCAACCGCCTGGACGGCATCATCACGTTCAACGCGCTGAGCCAGGAGATCATGGAGATGGTGGTGGACAAGTTCATGGCGGAACTAAACGAGCAGCTCGGCGCCAGGAAGGTGGCGCTGACCATCTCGCCCGCAGCCCGGACCTGGCTGGCCAAGAAGGGCCACGACGCACGCTATGGAGCGCGTCCGCTGGCAAGGGTGATACAGACCGAGATCAAGGACCAGCTCTCCGACGAGATTCTTTTCGGAAAGCTGGTCAAGGGCGGCAATGTCCATGTGGACGAAAAGGAGGACCGGCTCGTTTTCGAGATCAGCTGACGCCATTCGATGCCCGTATTCCTTCTTTCGGAAAAAAAAACGTTTCCCCCGCCCCGTTTCGCGAGAAAAGACGGACTCCTGGCCCTGGGCGGCGACCTGGGCCGGGAGCGTATTCTCACGGCGTATCGAAGCGGCATTTTTCCCTGGTATTCCCCCGGGGAACCCATCCTCTGGTGGTCCCCCGATCCGCGCCTGGTGCTTTTTCCCCGTGAAATCCATATTTCCAGGAGCCTGAAAAAGACCATTCGAAAGGACAGATTCGCCATCACCATGGACCGGGCTTTTTCGGAGGTGATCCAAAACTGCGCCGGCACCAGGCTGGAAAACGACGAGCTGACCTGGCTCGTGCCCGAAATGATCGACGCCTACTGCGACCTGCACAGCCAGGGATACGCGCACTCGGTGGAGATCTGGCAGGACGGAGAACTTGTCGGGGGCCTCTACGGCCTGGCGCTGGGAAAGAGTTTTTCCGGCGAATCCATGTTCGCGAGGGTCACCGACGCCTCCAAGACGGCCCTGGCCTATCTGGCGGCCTTTCTGGAAATCCTGGGGTTCTCCTTCATCGACTGCCAGGTCGCCACGGACCATCTTATTCGGTTCGGCGCGAAGGAAATATCCAGAAAGACCTTTCTCGGCATGCTGAAAAAAGCCCTGGAAGCCAAGGATTTCAGGGGCAAATGGGACCCTGCCACGGATTTGCTCAAAGATCACATCTTGACAAGGAAACAAAATATCAACTAAAAATAGAAAACTTACCGATTTTTGAACAGGGGAGGCGAAGACGATGCACAGCGACTGTTTGTTTTGCGCGATCGCGGAGGGCAAGACCGACACCCGTTTTTTGTACGAGGACGACGAAATCGTAGTTTTCAAGGACAAGTATCCCCATCGGCCCATCCACCTGCTGATCGTCCCCAAGAGGCACATCAGGAGCGTCAACGACCTTGCCCCGGAGGACCTCGGACTGGTCGGCAGGATGATCGACCGGGCCAGGCTCATGGCCAGGGAATTCAAGATCGACCAGGAGGGATACAAGCTGCTGTTCAACGTGGAACGGGGCGGAGATCAGGTCATTTTCCATCTTCATCTGCATCTGTTGAGCGGCCGAAGGCGTTGACTCGGACGAACAAGGCTGGTTATAACGGATTCGGGGGTGAGGCTGAAACGTAGGTTGGGTTGAGCGTCGTTAACTGTTGGGTTTCGCTAATTCTATCTTTCAAATATAACTGGTAAGTACTCGGTGCAAGAAGCCAGTAAGCGAAACCCAACATGGAGCCCCGCTCAACCCAACCTACGCTTACTCCCCCGAATCCGTTATAATCAGGAACAAGGAAAACGGAATTCCTATGAAAAAATACATGGAGTATGCGGCAGCGGTTTTGCTCGCCGTCTTTGTTTCGGTCCACAACGGACATTGCGAGTATCGGGAGGTCGTCGACGACGTGGGCAGGACAGTCCGGGTCCCTGCGGACCCCAGGCGGGTGATCGCCATGGCCCCGAGCCTGACCGAAGTGGTCTTCGCCCTGGGACAGGAGCACAGGCTGGCGGGAATCACCCGTTTCAGCGACTATCCGGAGCAAACCAAGGACCTGCCCAAAGTCGGCTCCTACGTGCATCTGGACCTGGAAAAAATCATGGCGTTGCAGCCCGACCTGTGCCTGGCGGTCAAGGAGGGCAACCCGATCGCGGTTGTTCAGCGGCTGGAGGGGCTGGGAATTCCGGTCTACGCGATTTCGCCCCAGAACGTGGAGCAGGTCCCCGAAATGTTCATCGGATTGGGCGATGTCCTGTGCGCCTCTCCCCGGGCAAAAGCGCTTGCCGAAGACATGCGACGCCGTATTCAGGCCGTCAGGACCGCCGTTTCCGCCGCCAGGAAAAAGCCGAAGGTCTTTTTTCAAATCGGGGTCGCCCCCATCGTGTCCGCAGGCGACGACACGTTTATCAACGAACTGATCCACCTGGCGGGTGGCGTGAACCTCACCGCCGGAAGAGTCGCCTATCCCCGCTTGACCAGCGAGGAGGTGATTTCCCTGGCCCCGGACGTCTTCATCATCACGTCCATGGCCCGCAACCAGGCTTTCGAGAAGGTCAAGGCGTACTGGAACAAATGGCAAAGCATTCCTGCCGTGCAAAACGACCGGATCTTCCTGGTGGACTCAAACATCGTGGATCGCCCCACCCCCCGGCTCGTGGACGGTCTCGAAATGCTGGCGAGGCTTTTCCATCCCGATCTGTTCGAGGAAACGCCTTGAACCGCTCCACCTCTTCCCATGTGGTCGGACGAATCGCGGCGGTGTCCCTGGTGCTTTCCGTCCTTTTGCTGGGCGCCATGCTTCTGGGGATTACGGCCGGGTCTTCGGAGTCGAGCGTCGCGGACAGCCTGAAGGTCGTTTTCTCCTCGATTTCCGGCAGCGGCGGCGACGAAAACGCCATGCTACGGACCATCATCTGGCGCATCCGGTTTCCCAGGGTCCTGCTGGCGGCCATGGCGGGAGCGGCGTTGTCCCTGGGCGGGCTGGTGTTTCAGGCCTTGTTGCGAAATCCCCTGGCGGAACCGTACATCCTGGGCATTTCGGGGGGCTCGGCAATCGGGGCCATCATCGGCATCCTGATGGGGTTGTCGAACTTTCCCGGCGTCGCCGGGACCGCTTTTTTGGGAAGCATGACGACCCTGGGACTGGTCCTGATTCTGGCATCGGGCCAGACCGTCTTGAAAAAGGACTCCCTGCTGCTTTCCGGGGTCATGGTCAACGCCTTTTGCTCGGCGGTGATCACCTTTCTGATCTCCATGACCCAGGATTCTCGCATCCATAACATTCTGTTCTGGCTCATGGGGGACATGTCCCTGGCGGACATGAAGCAGGTGGGCATTCTTGCTGCCTCCGCCTTTCCATGCTTCGTGCTCATTTTCTGCCTTTCCGACAAGATGAACATCATGCAGACCGGAAAGGAGCTGGCACGCACCATGGGGGTGAACATCAAGGCGGTGACCATCGCCCTCTTGATCGCGACGTCCTTCATGGTCAGCGCCACGGTCTGCCAATGCGGCCTTCTGGGGTTCGTGGGACTGGTAATACCGCACCTGTTGAGGATCGTCCTCGGCCCCGACCACCGGGTGCTGGTCCCGGCGTGCATCGTGGGCGGAGCTTCCTACATGACCCTTTGCGACATCCTGGCCAGGACCCTGCCGGAGCAGGGCGAAATTCCGGCCGGGGTCATCACCGCCATGATCGGCGCTCCGCTGTTCATCATCCTGTTGAAACGGTCCGAATCGTGAACGAAAAGAAAAAAAACGCGGTGGAGGTCGAATCCCTGACCTACGGATACGGCGACGAGAGCATATTGAAGAACTTGTCCTTTTGCGTGCCCGAAGGTCTCTTTTTCACCATCATCGGTCCCAACGGCTCCGGCAAGACCACGCTGATGAAACTGATGACCGGGCTGGAAAAGCCGTCGAAAGGGAGGGTGAAAATCCAGGGAAAGCCCATCGGACGATACAGGAGAAGGGAACTTGCCAGGACTGCGGCGTTCGTGCCCCAGATGACCGCCGTGGATTTTCCCTTCACGCTCGAGGAAGTCGTGTCCATGGGCAGGTCCCCCCACAAGGGCCTTCTGGGTCTCGACACTCCGGAGGATTTGGAAATCGTCCGCCAGTCCATGGCATTTACGCAAGTGGAACACTTGGCCGGAAGAAAACTCGACAAGGTGAGCGGCGGCGAACAGCAGAGGGCCTTCATCGCCCGCGCCATATGCCAGCAGCCCCGGGTCATCTTCCTGGACGAACCCACCGCCGCCCTGGACCTCGCCCACCAGGTCCTGGTCATGGACCTGATGGAGCGGCTGCAAAAGGAAAAGGGCGTGACCGTGGTCATGGTCTCCCACGACGTCAACCTCGCCTGCATGTATTCCCATACGCTGATGCTTCTGAAAAAGGGGGAGATCGTCGGAATCGGCGCCCCCAAGGAAGTACTGACCTACGAAACTCTGGAAGCAGCCTATGGTTGCGCTCTTATGGTCGATGAAAGCCCCCTGGGGGACTTTCCCCGGATTACGCCGGTGCCCGACAGGATTATCCAGGAATCCCGGAGGAAATTCTATTCGAAGTCGGAAATTTGAAGCTAAAGCCCCCCTATAATACATTCTTCATCACAGTGTTCTTTTTATAAAACCTATTGAACAGGTATTTTGGAACACGCTATAGAAGCATAAGGCAAGCCGAGTCGGATATATATTTTCTTGTTGACAAGAAGCCACAGTTTTGATACAGGATTTCTTTCGATTATATACCGTTAGCTTTTTACATCAGAATTTTTGATAATACATTATCACTTGTCTGAAAATCAAAAAAGGCTCTCGATTCTGATCGATTTTACTAGAAGGATCGAATACGAACTGATTCACTGATTCTAAATCCTCCCAATTAGATATTTTTCTATTTTCTTTTACAGTTTTTCATGATGCATTAGCATCTATTCTTTAATCGAAAAGAGTATGTCGTCATTCCACATTCCGCATTTCGGGGATTGGTACTTATTGCTCCCTCGGAATCTGATGTTGGAGGGTCAAGTTTGAATAAACTGTTTATGAATAATATCAAAAATAAGGTGGAAAATGAAACGACAGGCAATTTATTATATCATTATTTTTTTTGTGACATGTACTCCTTTGCCAGCAAATTCTTCTATCGAACTTGTTTTCGAAGATTTTAACGATCAGGATATATTCAACAATTTTTCAGGCAGCTGGGGTGAACTGGAGAATTCCCCGGCGGCATTTCAGTTGACCTTCGACACTGCAAATACGAGACAACAGTCCGGAGCGTCGCTGAAAATCGAGTATGATCTCACCGCTGGCTCTCCTGGATGGGGCGGCATGTGGCAATCGATCATCGGAAAGGACAATTATCTATCTCACTATCTCGATTTTACGGACCTTTATGGCGATCTTGCAAATAGTGCATACAATCCTGCCGACATCGAAGATGTCGCAGTGACAGGCTTCAGCTTTTGGGCCAAGGGTAATGGGACGGGTGCTTTTACTCACAGCGTCAAGGTCGAACTCAAGGACATTTATGGTGCCAAGACAGAAATGTTGTTCAGTATTCCAAACATAGGAGATTGGACAAGGTACGATTTCCCGGCAACCTCCATGGGCACAGTAGACCTTGAAAAAATGAAACAAGTCGTTTTTGTCATAGAACATTGGAGAAACGATGATCGAGCCAGTCATTTTTACATAGATGACCTGTCTTTTGTTACAAGTGAGCAGCAATACGACGCTTTTGCATGGAGCGACGACCAATTTTTGGATTTGGTTGCTCATCGCGCATTTAAATATTTTCTCGAAAATGTGGACAGTTTAGGATTTGCTCTGGACCGTTCGACCTTCAACGATCTTGTAAGCGTAGGGGCCATAGGGTTCCAACTTGCTGCATACTGTATCGGCCACCAGAGAGAATGGGCGGACAATTTGGAATCCAGGGTCCTCGGAGTCCTTCAAAACTTGTCCAGTTTGCCTATGGGGCCTGAAACCGGAACGGTTAACGCGGGATACAAAGGCTTTTTCTATCACTTTTTAGAGGCTAATACCGGAAAAAGGAAAAACGACACAGTCGAACTTTCTTTGTACGACACCATGTTGTTGATGTATGGTGTTTTGGTCTGCAAGGAATATTTCGGACAGAACGACCAGATTCAGATATTGGCGGACAATTTATACGATGCCGTCGAATGGAGTTGGCTGGTCGATCCAGGGCCCGGGGCGAATCAAGATATGTTTTACCTGGCATGGTTGCCGGAATCGGGCTTTGAAGGTCACGTTGACATTTACACGGACGAAGCTTTGCTTGTGGATGTCCTCGCCTTAGGTTCGGATACGTATCCAATAACCAGAGACACCTACAATGCCCGATCCAGAATATTAGGCCGTTATCCAGACACTGGGCCGGATATTTCGGCGGCTTGGACCGGTTCCTTGTTCAATTATTTCTTCGGTGCTTGCTGGTTGGACCTTCTAAATTTGGGTGTCGATCGTCACGCAACCGTTCCTTTGGACATATGGGAGAACAATAAACGCGCTATAGAGGCCAACCGCGCCTTCTGCAAAGATCATTCCGACGACACCTTGGCGGACGGAGACGATAACTATGCCACATATGGTGAAAATAGTTGGGGGTTGACCGCTTGCGACAACTTGGTTGATCCGTCTACAGGCATGCAAAGCGAATATTACGCCTTCGGCGCGTTGCCCACGCTGCAAAGCATTCAGAATCCCCAAGTGAACGCCCCTCATCTGGGGACCCTTGCAGTGTACGGAGCGGGCGCTTCCATCCCATTCTTTCCAGCCGAAGCCACAGCCGCACTGAAAAATTACTACGGCACCGCTGGGCTTTGGAGTCCTCTTTTCGGTTTTGTGGACGCATTCAGCCTCGATCCGCATACATTTCAAATTGACCCCAACACGCAACAGCCTGTGTTCGACGGCGACGGAAACCTAATCGTAATCGAGGCAGATTGGCTAAACGGCATTTGGTTAAACCATATGAAGATGGGCATCGACGAAGGCCCCGTTTTGTTAAGCATTGAAAATTATCGCAGCGGCATGCTTTGGGACCTGACAAATGAAAACGAAAATATTCGCGCCGGATTGGACGAAATTTCCTTTGCATCCTGTACCAACGGGCATATAAAAATTGAGGGTGCGTCCACTCTTTATTCAACCTCGATAGGAGA
Organism: Desulfobacterales bacterium; assembly: GCA_963674505.2. GTDB lineage: Bacteria > Desulfobacterota > Desulfobacteria > Desulfobacterales > SKZT01. Next base: position 1,264,556 of record CAXXIG010000007.1, on the reverse strand, counting down.
AGTTTACAAGAACCATGCCGAAAACTACGACGTTCTGTATTTTCATGCTTTGGAATTTCTGGAAAATCTTCACCTGAACGAGGACAAGACAATAACGCTAAAGGGCGGATTCGACTGCGATTTTATCGACAACCCATCATTTGCAACCATCGATGGATATTTATCCGTCGAAAATGGCTCTGTTATTCTTGAAAGCATCGTTTTGCAATAGCTCCCCAATTTAGGCCGAATATAATTATAGCGTGTTCCGTAAATTGATTCCCCAAAACATGCCCCTTAATAGAGGTGCTTTTTTAGTATCGGATATTTTGGAACACGCTAAAGGTGCACATTGATTATCGCCTTCTAAATGTTTTTTTCCGCCCATTACCCAATGAATTACCCGGATAAAAGTTCGTATTTATTCGAAACTATGCTGACACTCGCGCAGACATTCAAGGCAATAAACCTACACGCAAAGGCGGAAAAAGAATCAAACCAGACCTTTTCTAATTTCCCATGTCGAATGTTGCCACAATAAACGTATGGTCCGAAGGCTTAGGCAACAGTCGAGGCCCCTTGTCGATCCAGGCGTCGGTGGATTTTTCGGCCATGGGGGTGGTAGCCAGGATATGGTCGATTCTCCATCCGAGCCCCCGTTTGACCGCGTTGGGGATGCGATAGTCCCAGAACGTGAACTCTTGCAGGTCGGGCTTGTGCTTTCGGTAGACGTCTGAAAAGCCGAACGCCATGGCCTCATTTAAGGCCTTGTGTTCGTCGGGATGGAAGCATACGCTTCCGGCGAGCTTTTCCGGGTCGTAGACGTCGATGGGTTTCGGCGCCACGTTCAGGTCCCCCACCCACACCACCGAATCCTCCGGGGAGTACCGGGACCGGAAAAACCGCAGGACCCGTCGGAAATAGTCCAGCTTGTAGACGAATTTTTCCGAATCTACCTTCTGGCCCTGCGGGATGTAGGTGTTGACGACCTTGACATTGTTTTCGGTTTCGATGGCGATGAAGCGCGCCTGCTCGTCCTGCTCGCCGTCGTCGAGGCCGACGATCACGTCCCTGGGGGGCTTCCTGAAAAGGATGGCCACGCCGTTGTAGGATTTCTGTCCTTTGAACGAAACATGATACCCGGCGTCTGCGAAAGGCTTTTGGGGAAAGTCCGGGTCCTGGACTTTGGTTTCCTGGATGCAGAGAAAGTCGGGCCGGTTCTTTTCCAGCCATTCGAGGATGATCGGGGTCCTGGGGCGTATGCCGTTGGCGTTGAAACTCGCGATGATCATAGATGCGCCTCCTGTGTGTCTTTCATTTTTTTTTGCGGGTTCGGTTTCGGGGGTCGCTGTCGAGTCCCCGTCCCGGCCTTCCTCCTGCCGCATTTCGTCTCACAACCGAAAATACTTGTTTTGTTACAAAGCGTTTGATGGTAACCTTAGGGTCGAAAAGAGTCAATAACAGATGTGTCCTGTTCTTTTCAGCCCCTGCGCCGCGTTCCCCGTTCCTTGAGACGGCAGCTTCTATTGGAACACGATTTCGGCCTCGCTTGAAAACGATTTTTCTGTTTACAGTTTCGAAACGGAGCTTATAATGCCCGGTTTATAATCGAAAAATCCCTGCGCAGGCAACGGGAAAGTCGCTCCAGACAGTCGTCCGCCGTCGGCCCTGCCGGCAGGCCGCAGGCGATATGGAGGAAAGGAGGACGAATGCTTGACGAACAAGACAAATTGGAATCTTTGGCGATTCTGGGCGTGGAACTCAACCAGGTGCACGACCTGGACATCCTCATGGAGCAGGTCCTTACCAAAGCCAGGTTGTTCACCAACGCGGACGCCGGTTCCATCTACATACGCCACGGAGACTATCTGCACTTTTCGTACACGCAGAACGACACTCTGGAAAAGAGGCTTGCGGACGGCGAAAAACTGATCTACTCGAACTTCAAGATTCCCGTGGACGACAGCAGCATCGCGGGCTATGTGGCGCTCACGGGCCAACCGCTGAACATTCCCAACGTTTACAAGATCGAGCCGCACCAGCCCTACCGGTTCTTCAGGCAGATGGACGAAAAATCCGACTATGTCACACGTTCGGTCCTCGCGCTTCCTCTCAAGACCGCCAGGGGAGACATTCTCGGCATCCTTCAAATCATTAACGCCCTGGATTCCGAAGGCAACGCCGTCGAATTTTCCTGGGAAGACCAGCAGATGATGACCCACTTCGCCAGCATCGCGTCGGTGGCGCTGGAGCGCGCGAAGATGACCCGCGCCCTTTTTCTTCGCATGATTCGCATGGCGGAAATGCGGGACCCCAAGGAGACCGGCGCCCATGTCAACCGGGTCGCGGGATACGCCGTGGAAATCTACGAAGCCTGGGCGAGAAAGCGCGGCATTGCCAAGAAGGAGTTCGACGTCAAAAGGGACATCCTGCGCATGGCCGCCATGCTTCACGACGTGGGCAAGGTGGCGATATCGGACATTATCTTGAAAAAGCCATCCCGTTTGAACATCGACGAATTCGAGGTCATGAAGCAGCATACCATTCTGGGTGCCCGGCTGTTCGCGGGGCGGGAGTCCGATTTCGACGAAGCCGCTCACCAGGTGGCGTTGACTCATCATGAAAGATGGGATGGCCAGGGATATCCCGGCCACGTGGACTACCAGACCGGCACGCCCCTTCCCGGATACGCGCTGCCGGGCGGTCGCGCCAGGGGGAAACAAGCCGAGGAAATTCCGCTTTTCGGAAGAATCGTGGCCTTGGCCGACGTCTACGACGCATTGTCTTCGGAAAGGGTCTACAAGGAGGCGTGGCGGGAATCGAAAATCTTGCGGACCATCCACGACGGCGCCGGCACGCAGTTCGATCCGGAGCTGGTGGACATTTTCCTTTCCCGCCTGGACGTCATCCGTTCCATTCAGAGCAGGTACGAGGAGGAGCCGGACCTGGCGTTCGACTTCGAATCCGACCCGGTCCATCTGGCGAAGATCGTACTGGAGGGCAAGCCCTACTGGGAACTGTGACTCGGCAGGTTCGCCTCATTTTTTCCTGGAAGTGGACATGCCCTCGATCAAGGCCCTGGCGTTCTGGCCCAGAACGCTGTGGTTGTAGCCGCCCTCCAGAATGGCGAAGCAGCCGCCGCCGGAACGGTCCGCAGCGGCGCGGACAAGCGCTCCGATCTCTTCGTAGTCGTCCGTGGACAAAACTCCGCCCCAGTCGTCCAGATGGTTGTCGAAGCCCGCGGATATGCCGATCATATCCACCTTGCAGTTATCCATTTTCCGGGCGACTTCCAGCATGTAATGCTTCCGGTCCCTCGCCTCCGGGTTGTAGACTGTCACGTAGCCCTTTTTTCCCAGAATGTTGACGTTTCCGTCACCGTAATGCAGGTCGATGTCCAAAACGAAGGCCGAGGAAATGCCGTGCTCCTTTCTAAGGGTCTCCATGGCGATGGACATGTTGTTGAAGTAGCAAAATCCCCAGCAGGACTCGGCCGACGCGTGGTGTCCGGGCGGGCGTATGGCCGCGAAGGCGGGTTCCGCCAGGGCGATTTTGGCGGCCTGGACGGCGCCTCCGGCCGCAAGCGCTGCGATATCGAACAGTCTCTGCGTCTTTATATATTCGATATGCCCGGCAGGATGGGCCAGCTTGATCTGTTCCTCGGTGGCCGGCACGGCTTCGACGAACTCCACTTCGCCCTCCAGGGCTTCGATGATGGATTCCATCCGACCGCGCGCGGAGGCAGGGTCGGACGTGTATACCTGATAAAAATCTTCGTGAAAAACGACTTTCATATTCACCTCGAAAAAAAATGCTTTAGGACCGGAGCATCTCCCTGCTCGCCGTCCTGTCGTCAGGAAAAAATCCGAATCGGTCCGGAACCCGGCAATTCGCATATGTACCGCGCGCCCATCAGACGCGACGGCGTGTACGCTCCCGGTTCCGGGTTCGTCTCGAGTAGTTTTTCCACTATTCCCAGCGCCGCGTGTACGGTCACATCGTAGCCGTTGGCCGTCTCCAGCAGCGCGTTTTTTCTATTGCCGCCGGGACCGGTCGCCTCCGCCCACAGCCGAACGCCATGCTTCTGCCGTTCTTCGGGGCCGGGGCCTTTCACGACGGCGTCGATGATCTTGTCCAGCAGCCTGCGAACGCCCTTCATGAACAACAAACACCGAAAAGGCCGCAGGACTTTCAAAAAAGGCAAAGCCGCCCCCCGGATGGAAACATAGACTTCTATGTCGGGTATTCCCGTGCTGTGGAACGCGGTGGATACATCGCCCCAGGGAATCGCAACGGCGTCTTTCGGACCCGCCCCGAAATCGATCTTCCGGGTCTTGTGGGCAATGGGCCTTGGGACGATCACCTTTCTTTTCCGGACTTTTCCATTGTCGGCGATCACGTCCAGCATCGTCTTGGCCGTGCCGGGACTCGGCGGACTTTTGGAATCGAACGCCAACGCCAACTTTCGGGCGTCTGGCATGGCTTCCTTAAGGGCCGACGCCATGCAGTCGGTGGGAACAACGTCGAAGCCGGCACCGGGACAAAGCACGACTCCGGCCTCCATCGCCTTTTCGTCCAGGCCGTTGACATATTCCAACGCGTCGATCTCCCCGGCAATATCCAGGTAATGGACGCCCGCCAGCATGCAACATTTGGCCAACGCGACGCACGTGTCCACGAAAGGCCCGGCGCAGTTCAACAGGACCGACATGCCAGCCAGGCTTTCGGCTGCCGTTCGGGGCGTTTCCGCCTCGAAACAGCGAAACGGGAGCCCGAGCTGTCGCGCCATTGCACGTAGCTTTTTTTCGTCTCTTCCGGCGAGTACGGGCGCAAGGCCCCTGGAAACGGCCTCGGCCGCCATCAGTCTCCCGGTGTACCCGTAGCAGCCGTAAATCATCCATTTTTTTTCCGACATGGCCCCACGCATCCCCTTCAATCCCCTTCAAGTCCAATGCCCAACGAAAACAAACCTTGTTTCATACTACTTTTTCATGCTCGACTCAATAACAATCGAAGCGGCGGAGAAAAATCCCGGATGTCGCCCCCAAAAAAACAAAGAGCAGCAACGGAACCATTCAGCGACGAAAACACACGAAAACCACAAAAGAAAATGTGTTCAAAGGCTATGCCATGCGCAGCACATGGCAAACACCGGCAAAATTGGTAAGGCCTTGCGGATATGCAATGAAAAGGCGTTTTTGGATTTGTGGGAAAACGCGTCCCGAAAGTAACCAGACCATCCTGGTCTGGCGTGGTTTGGCTCCGAGAGGGTTGCATATATACGTCTTCGGGCCAGAGCTGGAAGCTCTGGTTACCTTTACCGCCCCCCCCCAATCCGCGATGAAGCGTTTTTTTCAGCTCGCGCGGGATTCGCCCCGTCGAAGGAGATTTTGAAAGCGGCGCTTGAGCCGAAGGCGGTTTACGTAGGTGAAAGGCGGTTTGGAGGCGCCGTTTTTCCGTCCCAAGCCTTTGGGGGAGGAAAACAGCAGGTCCAGTACATGCCGGGCCGGGGTGGGGCCGTCCAACGACACGGCGCATGCGGCGCAGTAGGAAACCATCTGCGAACCGTTGCACTCGCTTTTGCGCATATCCGCCCATTTGCGCTTGAAATCCGGCCGAACGAACCCGACGCTTCCGCCCTCGCCGCAGCATATGGCGCGCTCCCCGGCGTGCTTCATCTTCTCGAGCGAAAAGCCCGCGCCGACGACAATCTTTCTGACTGCCGCCTGGACGCCGCTTTCCGTTCTCATGGGACACGGATCGTGGAGGGCGACTGTACCACCGGGCGATTCGATTTCCGGAATCCTGTTTTCGCCGATGGCTTCGTAGACGGTCCTCACGCTCAACGCGTCGCCGTATTCCCTGAACGTCCGGTAACAATTGGGGCAATTGACCAGCACATTGCGAACACCGGCGTGTTCGAGCCGACGGAGGACCTTTCCGAAGGCCTCTTCAAAATACGCCTGTCTACCCAAGTCGTGGGAGGGTTTCATGCAACAGTCCAGGACAACCCCAATGCGGGGAACGTGCTCGCGCAGGTATCGGAATGTTCGCCAGGCGATCTCAGGTCGCGTGCCGGGAAAGGCGCAACCGGGGAAATAGACCGTATCGCATCCAGAGGGGATTCCGTAATACGAAAACAAAGCGGAGCCCCCCAATCTCTCGTAATTCAGAATGGGGGCGTATGCCGACAGATCGACGAACCCTTCTGCGACAGCCTGCCTGCGCATTTGCAAGAACAGCTTGGCCGTGTCCAGCTTCTGGGGACATATGGCCTGGCAGAAATTGCAAAGGCTGCATTCGAAGGCGATTTTCCAATCCTCCGGCCGACCATGGTCGAGTCGCTCCAGGATTTCCCCCGGAGATCCGTACTCTCGCAGAAACGCGCAGTCCTTGACGCAAATCCGGCAATTTTTGCAACGGGACTTGAAGTCGTCGAATTCGGACGGCAACAGGTTGCGGGAAGCAACACGCCGTCCATTCTTACCCTTGCCTGTCTCTTTTTCCGGTCCGCCATCGAAGCCGGTTTTTGCAATCCGGCCACAACCGGAATAGAAAAAAAACAGCGAAAGTCCCCGCAGCACATTCAAAGCATAATTCTTTTGGTTGTCCGAACTCATCCGACCGCCGGTTTTCCGTTTAGCAAATCAGCTGCAATGGCTTCCCAGCCATTGTAACTCTCGAATATAAACTTTTCTGGCTATAACGAATTTGGGGGAGCGGCAATGCGTAGGTTGGGTTGAGCGGGTTTCATGTTGGGTTTCGCTTTCTTCCCAACCATTTCGCGCGCCGTATCTGTTTGTTTGATAGAATTCCGTAGCGAAACCCAACAATTGACGACGCTCAACCCAACCTACATTCCACCCGCCCCCAAATCCGCTATAACCAGAAACTATTTTATCCGCGAGCCGCCAATGTCAAAACGTTTATTGCTATTTCAGGATGCCGTTTCATCGAAAAACCCTATTCTTGCATTTGCTCCAAAAGCCAAGCATGGAGACCGCCAGGCCGAGACCGAAGCCGAACCCGACCACGAATAGAATGGAAATGTAGCCCGCAATGGGAGAATAGAAAGATTTATTGACAAAAAGCCGACGAGTGTGGAATGCTTTAAATTTTCGAATTCTCATTCGTAAATTCATATTCAACGCAAGATACGAGAGGTTTCGTACTCCAATGCCGTTCAACAGTTACACATTTCTGATCTTCTTTTTTTTGGTCGCGGTATCGCACCATTTCCTGAAAAGCTGGAAATGGCAAAAAACAAACCTGCTTGTCGCAAGCTATCTGTTTTATTCGGCGTGGAACCCTCTGTTCGTTTTCTTGCTCATGGCATCCACCCTGTTCGACTGGATTCTTGCAAAAAGGATTTTTCTGGCCGAAAAAACCAAGGCCAAAAAGGTCTGTTTGACGGCAAGCATCGCGATGAACCTGGGGCTGCTGGGCTATTTCAAGTACGGCAATTTTCTTCTCGAAACCAGCGTCGTTTTCTTGAATTGTCTTGGAATTCATTTTTCCCCGGCGCCAGCGGACATTGTCCTGCCCGTCGGTATTTCCTTCTACACGTTTCAAACCCTGTCGTATACCATAGATGTTTATCGAAAAAAGATAGAACCGGGCAAATCTTTCATGGATTACGCACTTTACGTTTCTTTCTTTCCCCAGCTGGTGGCGGGGCCGATCGTGCGCGCGCACGATTTTCTGCCCCAGTGCGAGACGCCCAGAAAAGCCGACAAGGATCAGCTCGGGTGGGGGCTTTCTCTGATCACCATCGGCCTGTTCATGAAAATCGTGCTCGCCGACAACATACTGGCGCCCGTGGTCGATCCGGTCTACGCCGATCCCGACAATTTCCGCAGCATTGAAACATGGACGGCGGTATTTGCGTTCTCGGGGCAGATATTTTGCGACTTCTCGGGGTATTCCACAGTGGCGATAGGTGTCGCCTTGTGCTTTGGCTTCGCTTTGCCCGACAATTTCAAGTACCCGTACGCGTCGGCGGGTTTCAGAGAATTCTGGGGCCGATGGCATATCAGCCTGTCAAGCTGGCTGAGGGACTATTTGTACGCGAGCCTGGGGGGCAACCGGGTTTCCGCGGCGAGGACCGGCGTCAATTTGATGCTGACCATGCTGCTCGGGGGCCTGTGGCACGGGGCGTCCTGGCTTTTTGTGATCTGGGGCGGCGTGCACGGCCTGTACTTGATCCTGGAACATAGTCTCGCAGGCCGCCGGTCTCTCTTCCCGGCCCCCGAAAACCATTGGAAAATAGCGTCGAGCATATTCACCTTTGTAATCGTTTCGCTGACATGGGTCTTCTTTCGCTCTGAAAACGTTCCCGATGCAATGGGCATTTTCCACAACCTTTACAGCTTCTCCTGGACCAGGAACCCGTCCATATCGTCCGCGGCATTGGCATTTGCGGCGGCGACGTCGTTGTTCCTGCTTGCCTGGCACATTTACATGCGAAACAGCTCCATCGAAAGTTTTTTTTCCCGGTTGTCCTCGATTGTCCGCATTCTCTTATTGCTTTCGATGGCAATAACGACTTTTCTGTTTTTTTCGGGAGACAACAATGCCTTTATCTATTTCCAATTCTAACGAAAGATTGCCGAAAGGAAACTGGCCGGGAATCTGGTTGACCGTGTTTTTTCTCTTTGCGGTCCTGGTTGCTTCCGCGGAATACTACATACGCAGCAAGGGATTCGGCGGCTCGATGGCCGATTCGCCCCAGCTGTGGAGCGAGCATCGAAGGCTGGCGTCTTCGCTCGGCAAGGACGCCCTCATTCTGGTCGGGGCATCGAGAATGCAACTGGGAATCGACTTGGATTACATTTCGAACGCCACCGGCCTGCGCCCCGTTCAGCTGGCCATCGACGGCTCCTCATTCTTTCCGGTGCTCAAAAACCTCGCGAACGACCCTTCGATAATCGGAACAATCATCGCCTCCGCGACTGCGTCCGGAATCATTTGGAATCCCGAAAAGGACAAAGCATCGGAATGGATCGCGTACTACGAAAGGTATGAAAAACAAAAACTCGAACCCTACAAGATCATCGATCACTTCATAAACTCCTGGCTGACCCGCTATTTGGCCATGAAACTCGAAGGCGCAAAGCCAGCCCTGGTTATTTATTCGCTTGCATTCAATCCGTCTTCGTCAGGCAACTATGTGATCACCAGGGAGAACAGATCCAGAGATGCCGACTATAGCAAGGTTCGAATGCCCGACTTTTACGCCAGCCGAGTCCACGCGCATTGCGGACAGAAGGAAGAAGCGCTGAAAAGCAGATCGCCCGAAGAAGTCTTCGATTTTTATCGCAGGCACATATCCACGGTTCAACCGTCGAAAACAGGACCGTTCTCAGCGCGTCTCGAACGATTGATGACATTAACCGAAAAAATCGAGAAGCGAGGGGGAAATGTCATTTTCGTGAGGCTGCCGTCGGACAAGCTGCTGTGGGAATTCGACAAGAAAAGATTTCCTATGGAACTGTTTTGGAATGAATTGGAAAAACGGCATCCCAAATGCGTCCATTTCCAGGATTATCCCCAGCTGTCCGGTTTCCATTTGACGGATGGTTCCCATCTTGATTTCCGGGACAAGAAAGAATTTACAAAAGGATTGACGAAGGTCCTTCTCGAAAAGAACCTCCTCCATTGACAATCGAGAAGCCTGCGGCTCGCCTATTTTGCAAGCGGCGTGGATCTCGACGATGGGCTTGGTTTTAACTTCGGCCGGTTTTCATCCAACGTTGTCGATCATCGCTTGGATTCCGGGTCTCCGCAAGCTCCGCCCGGAATGACGGTGTTGGTTGGCCGACGGTAAAACCAAAACCTCGACGGTCAATCCTTCGGAAGCGGCGGGTCCCATATGGTTTGGCCTGTGGCAACGGTGACCGGGACGTCCTGGTGCTGCAATTTTTCCATGGTCTTTTCCCCGACCTGCGGCACGTTGGCCACGTCGGACCACGATTTCAGGGAGGTCCGGTTTTCATATATGTTTTCCGCTACGTTCTTTCCCACGCCGCCGAGTTGCAGAAGAGCTTTCATGGCGGTTTCCTTCCTGCGGTTGTTTTTCTTGATGCCGCTTTGATAGGGGTATCTCAGATCGACGGATTTGAGTTCGTATTCCACTTTCTCGGAGCCTTCCAGCTGGTAAAGGCTCAGCGCTCCGGCGTCGATGGGGTTGGGAACGTCCTTGTTCCGGATGTCGGCCACCTGCTTTTCCTTGGGAAGGGCCTTCAAGTCGTCGCCCTTGAGTTCCGCCCCGGTGGTCGGGTGGACGTTGTAGGCGGTGCAGGTGAGAGAATCGGGGACGTATTTTTCCGCCATAACGATCTTTTTCTTTTTTTCCCGTGCTTTTTCGTCCGACTCCTGGTCCAGATTGCCTTTGAGACCTTCGCTTCTCCAGGTTTTGTAGTTGGCGGTCACCTCGTATCGCACCACGCCTCCCTTGAAAACCGCGGCCTTGATTTTTTCCTCCACGGTCTTGGAGTGCTGGGCGTTGCCGCTTCGGGACAGGGGAGTCAGGTTTTCCGGTTCGTTTCCCGGACCGTGGAGATTGTCGTTGAGCAAATGGCCCAGGACATAGTAGCTGGAACTGCCCTCGCGCCTCAGGTTCAGGTGCTTCCAGTTTTCTCCCATGACGGACGGGTTGGGAGGGGAGCCCGCCTTTCCTTTCAGGGTCAGGGGCGTTACGGTCATGCCTTTGCCGAACCCGCCGGTCGATCCGCCGTAGCCGGGGGCCGCAGAGACCGGAATATCGGTGGAGCCGTCCTCGAGCATGAGGTTTTTGATCAGAACTTTCGTGCTGGCGGCCAGGTCGCGAAGCTTTGCGAGCAGCTTGTCGATGGCGGTCTTGTCGGCGTCGTCGGCTTTTTTGGCCCGTTTCTGGCGGTCGATTTCCGTCTTGATGGCCGTATACTGGGACCGGGCCTGGTTGATCAGCTTGATGACCGTGTCGTCCCTCTGTCCCTTTTGGGCCTGGGTCTCGTTCAACTTGGCCTCGGCGTCGTCCAGGAACTTCTGGTATTCCTTGGGGGTCGATTCCACCATGATCTTGGGGTTGCTCTTGCCCCCCTTTATAGAAAAGGTGTGCGACTTGCCGTCCTTGGACTTGAATTTTTCCTTGAATTTCCACCATTCGAACAGCTTCTTGACCGCCGCCTTGCCTTTTGCCACGCCTTTTTTCACCGCCGCCTTGCCCTTTGCGAACAGGGCCTTGCCCTTTTTCACGAGCCATCCGATGATCTTGTCCAAGGCCTTGTCGATGGGTTTTCTGATTTTCTGGATGATCTTTTTCACCGCCTTGCCGATTCCGCCCAGCCCGATGAGCGACGCCAACAGGCTGATGATGACCGGAACGCTCTTCGCCATGGCAGATTCCACGGCGTTGGCGGCCTTGGCGATGGCGCCCCGGGCCAGCTCGCCCACGGAGTCGAACACGGACTTGGCGAAATCCACGATCTGCTGCCACCGTTCCACGAAGAACATGACCAGGTCGAAGAGCAGCTTGAGGGCCTTGACGATGGCGGAAGCCGGGTTCAGCAGGCTGAGCAGCCAGATGATTCCCTCCTTGATCACCGTGACGACCACCCAGTCCCGAATTCCCCCGATGACCGTCTCCTTGAGGTTGCTTAGCGACTCCTTGACCTTTTCCCACAAGGCGATGGGCCCTTTCGTCACCAGGTCCTTGACGAACGTCACGGTCTTTTCGATGGTGGACACGATCTTTTCGCCGTTGGGCCCCAGTTTCTTGACGATCTTCGCCCGGATGTTCTGCCACGTCAGACCCAGGATCTGCATGACCAGGGAGAAGATGCCCTTTAAATCGAACTTGTCCGGCAGGGTGATTGCCGCTTCGGACAACGCCCCGGTGAGCCACCCGATGAGGCCGCCGATCAAGTGTTTCTTGATGTTTTTCTGAAACTGCTGCACGCCTTTCTTGACGCCGTTGACCACGTTCATGAAAAAGGCGACCGGGTCCTTGAAGATCGTGGATATGGTTTCCCCGGCCCGGTTGATGAAGTCCATGATGGGCTTGGGATTGATGCCCGCGATTTCCATGGCGGCCATGAAGGCGATCTTGGCGGCCTCGGCGAAGTCTCCGGTCATGAGCGCTCCGGCGACCTGGACTGCGGCCTTGAGTCCGGCCTGGAACTTGCTCAGGACCGAGTCGATGGCCTTGCCCAGAGCGTCGGCCAAGGCGGTGACGCCGTCCTTGAGCTTCTTGGCAACCGCGTTGACCGCATCCTTGGCGGCGTTGACGGTCTTGTCGATGGCGGCGTTGATCTTTTCGGCCAGGGCCGGAAACGCGCTCAAGTATTTGCTCACCTTCTCCTTGAGCCATTTGCCGAACTTGTCGAGCTGCTCCACGATCCATTTGCGCCCGGCCTCGATGAGGGCCACGGCGGCTTCCTTGGCCTTTTCGATGATGAATTTGACCGCGGCGCGCACGGCGTCGAAGATGGCGTCGATGGCGTCGGTGATGGCGCTGACCGCGCTCTTGATGGCGCTCTTGGCCTTGTCCCACCAGCTTTCGTCCTCGCTGTCCTTTTCCAGCTCCTTCTTTTTGGACTTGGCCTTGGCCTCGCCCTTCTTTTTTTCCTCTTCGGCCTCGTTTTCGGCGTCTTCGAGCCTCTTTGCGGCCTGCTTTTCGTCCTCGACGATGCGGTCGTCGACGGACTTCTTCACCGTGGTCTGCTCGGAGTCGGTTTCCTTGTTGAAGGCATCGACCTTTTCCCTGGCCTCCTTAAGGCCCTTTTCCTGCTCCTGAGCGACCTCGCCCCGGGACTTGGCGACGATGTCGTCCTGATCCTTGCGCGCGCCGTCGTTCAAGGCGTCGGCGTCGGACTGGGCCTTGGCGACGGCGGCCTGCTTGTCCTGATCTCTTTTCTGCGCGGCTGCGGCCACGTCGCCGCGAGGCTTGGACATGCTCTTTTGCAGCAGCGGGGCCATCTTCGCGTCGGCGGCGTCGCGTACGCTTGCGGGAAGCGGCCTTGCGGCGTAATGCGCCATGTCCTCGTTGGCCTGGGTTTCCACGGTGGCGGAGGCTTCCTTTGGAATCTGTATCCCGGATTTTTCCTCCACATTGACCGGCTGGATTTTCTCCTTGCCGGGATTTTCGGCGATGTGGCGGGCGGTTTCCTCTTTCTGGCCCTCGACATCGGACTGGCCGTCGGCCCGCTGGTTTTCCGCCCGGTTCGGGTCGGCCTTGCCCGTGGCGTCGATTGTCGGCGCGGCCCCCACCCGGGTGTTCAAGCCGGAATCGGTGGTGGATATGCTGGACAGAAATCCCGACAGGTTGCTCTTTAGCCAGGAGAGAAGGCCGCCTTCGTCCTGTTTTTCAAGGACCTGTTTTTTGTCCTTGTTATCTGGTTTCGGGGCGGAATTTTCGTGGGGCTCTGCCTTGGGGGCGTGCGGTTCGCCCTGGGTCACGCCCTCGGAAATCTCGGGCGTCTTGGCCGAGGGCTTTTCCTCGCCTTTGTCCATAGGCGTCTGGGCGGGACCTTCGGTCCTGGCCTCCAAAGGAGGCGTTTCTTCGGCCGCCTCCTTTTGCTCCTGGTCCATCCCCTGTTTCAGAGCGGAGCCGAGGGCGGGGAAAGAAGATGCGACCTGGGAGGCGCTCGCGCCCGCGAATTGTTCGAACATCTGGTCGGACTTGCCTTCCAGAGGAAGGGTTTCCACCTTGGGAGCTTCGGCGGGCGCTGCCACGCCTGCGGGGCCTGCGAAGCCTCTCGCGCCTCCCACAGCCCCTGCGCCACCGCCGCCGCCAGTCGCCCCGGCATGGGACGGCGTTTTTTCCGCTTGGACTTCAGTCTTGGTTTTGGTCGGCGCAGTTTCGGTTTTGGGGGCCGGTGCCGCCAGCTTCCCGGCAGGCGCGGGAGATTGCGCCGGGTTCACGCTGGCGGAAGCCTCCTGCCCCGCCGAAGGTTCGGCCTTTTTCGAAGCGTCGGAACCGGCGGATGGCCCTGCGGGCCCTGCGGCTTGACCCGAAACCGACGGGGCCGGACCCTTCTTGTCGATTCTGGACGCTTTGGCGGCCCCCTGCTGGACCACGTGGGTGAGTTCGTGGGCGAGAAGACGCTTTCCCGGGGTGGTGTCGGCGTCGAACTTGCCCTGCTTGAAATAGATGTGGCTTCCGTGGGCGAAGGCCTGCGCGCCGATGCTCTTGTTCATGGCCGCTGCACGGGAGTCGGTGTGGATGCGCACGTCCGAAAAATCCCTGCCGAACCGCGACTCCATGTCGCCCTTGGCGGTTTCCGGCAATTTTTCGCCGCCGGATTGCGTGGAAGCCAGCTCGGATTCGAAGTCGGCGGGGGCTTTTTCCGACGAAGCTTTCCTGGCATCGGCTGGTTTCGGCGGGGGCGGCTTCTTCTCGGTTCGAGCTTGGATCTCCCGCTCGTCCTGCGCCTGGACATCCTCTTCCTCCTGGGCCTGCACCTGCTCCTCCTCCCGCGCCTGGACCTCCTCTTCCTCCCGAGTCCGGACCGGCCTTTCCTCCTGCGCCTGGACCAGCTCTTCCTCCTGCGCCTGCACCGGCTCTTCCTCCTGCGCCTGGACCGGCTCTTCCTCCTGCGCCTGGACCGGCTCTTCCTCCTGCGCCTGCGCCTGCTCCTCCTCCCGCGCCTGAACCTGCTCCTCCTCCCGCGCCTGCACCTGCTCCTCCTCCTGCGCCCGGACCGGCTCGTCCTCTTGAGGCCTTATCTTTTTTCCCTCTTCGAGATCGGTGAACTTCGGTTCGAAGACAGCTGGTTTCGCCATCGCCTTTTCGGCGACCTGGTCGGCCTCTCTTTCGGACCGGTCGCCGGGCTTGCTCATGGAAAGCTTGGTCTGAATGGAATGCGAACGGAGCATTTGGACGAGATTGCCGCTTTTGGAAAGCCCGGCAAGTTTGGTTCCGGATTCGCCTCTGGATCCCGAATCTTGGTTTGAAAACCGATTGACGGCATCTCCGTCGATGGCCTTCAATTTCAAGGCGGTCCTGCCGCTGCCTGAAGTCTTCGAGGTTTTCGTATCGGCCGATCTCGCGACCGAATCTCTTGCCGAAGAGGCCGTAGTGAACATATTTCCCCCCTAAAGAGCCCTGCTTTCCAATTGACAATTCATGCTGCTTTCTGCCGGGAAAATTTTTTCGATTCCAAAGCCCATGCCTTGGCTCTGGAGGCAGTCAACATGAAAAAGGCTTACATCCGGATACGGCGACTCGTTTTTTCCTGACGCTCTGAGTCAGCCTCCATTATAGGACGACTCTGGTCTTACGTCGATATGTAATCCAATCTCCGTGACGCAGTATCCTGCCTTACTATCCTTCGATGCCCTCGACTGTCACAAAAGGCTCGGGCTCGTCGTTCACATGCCAAACAGGTCATGTCTTTTGCCATTCCCCTCCTGCCATGACGAGAGGACGGGGCACATCCGAAAAGCCGTTATCTTTTCATTGACAAAAAGCGAGTTTCTATCTTAGCCTCGCTACCATTTTGTTTTATTCTTTGGGCTTGGAAGGCGAAAACGATCAAGCCTTGACATAAAGCTCGATTTTGGCGATTCCTGACGATTGTGTTTGGCAATGTTCTTTTCAAGCCCGTGGGTACGGGCACGTATTTTTTTTCGCTTTTCAGGGGAAATACAAGCGGGACGGTCTGCGTTCGATAACGAGTTTGCCGATGCATCCGAACTCGGTTTCACGGCCGTCCTTTTTCAACAAAAAAAAGGATTCGAATAATGCCTCAATTATTGGGAATCGGTATAAGAAATTTCAAGTCCTTGCAAAACGTCGAGCTTGGAAGACTCGGATACGGGCGGGGCGAGCCGTTGCCCCCCATCAGCTGTTTCATCGGCCCGAACGGTAGCGGTAAAATCATTCGGAAAAACACAAAATGAAATCTCAGATGTTGATAACCACCCATTCCCCCTACTTCGTAGATGCTCTGAAACCCAGCCAGGTCTGGTTGCTGGAAAAAGACGAAAAAGGACATACTCGGGCCAGAAGAACGGCGGACATGCCCGCTATCGAAGAGTTGGAAAGCGAAGGGATTCCTCTCGGCAGTTTGTGGTACAGCAATCATTTCGAAGATAGATTTGCGCAATGAGGATTCATCTGCTTGTCGAAGGAAAATCGGAAGAAGCGTTTCTGACTACGTTCAAGACAGCATCTGCGGTACTTGGGAGCTTTTTCAAAGATGTATCGGCGCCGAAAACGAAGACAAGGTCGGATGGGCCGAGAAGATGGGTGCCGATCTGGGAACAAGATGGAAAGGCCCGGGGGCCAACAGAAGCAGATCTTTTCAAAATTTTCTGAAGTTTCAAAGGTACCTGGATCATATCGTAGCGTCCTCTTTTTAATCTTCCGTTCAATACTCAATATACGTGTGTTGAACGAAGTGCATATACCATACCATAAATAGATGCTATGTACAGGCTAAGTACAGGACAAAAAACGACTCCCTTCTCCATTGTTTTCGGCGCTACGGTACGCTCGAAACGAAACGTCCCCCTTCATTGTAATTATGGTTTTGAAATCGCAAATGCCGTGCGGGAATTTCGTAGGATTCTCCTTTCCAATATTTGAAATTCAGCATTCCTTCCACCAAATCCGCTCAAAGCCCAGCGACACCGCCGCATACTTTCGAAGGCGGAGATTTCCGTGGCGTTTCTCCAGCACCTCCCCGTAATCCTTCACCTGCGCCGTGGCGTCCGCCATCTCCGCTGTCATCTGCGGCAGTGCCCGGAGTTCCCCCGTCGAAAGTTTCCGGGCCTGCTCTCCGCTCAGCCCGGCTTCTTTCAATTTTACAAATTTGAACTCGATCAGAATATCCAGAATTTTATATTTTCGCATGTCCGGGCGGATGATCATGGTCAGGTCCGCGTATCTCCGGTCGGCCTCCGTTTCGGAGTCCATGATATAGAGGATATCGTTGTACAGCAGGGTCAAAAAGGCCGTCTTCACGGTGAGTTCGTTGGCCCAGATGTAGTCTCGATTGTGAAAGACTTTGAAATATCTCTGTTCGACGAATTCGCACAGGGGCCGCATGTCGCCCTGCTGATACAACTGCTCTGCGGCCAGAATGCCGTCGTCGCGTTCCGCAGGCGAAGGAAGAAGCATTCTCTGGACTCTTTCCGCATATAACCGTCGGACGACCAGATTCGGCACTTTCAGCGCGATCTTGCCGAGAGGCGTGTCCCCTTCCATTGTCAGCACGCCGAAATAATAGAGAAACGACACCATAAAGGTATGGTCTTTGCTCTCGTCCGTGAGCATTTCACGTATCCCGAACCGGTCGGCCAATTCGGCTGTCATTGTCCGGTGAGACTCTCCCATCAGATCCAGAATGACCTGCTCGCCTCCGGGAATTCGAGAAATGTACTCCAGTTTGCCCGCGTCCATGGCCAGGTTGGTATCGAGCATTTTTCTCGGATATTTGCAGGTCTCGCAAAACGCCTTTAAGAAGTAGACGGCCAGTGTGGGATTGTAAACGAAATCATCCGTATCCTGCGCAAATTTATATCCGTTGTAATATGTGCGCATCATATCAAGGGCCTCCGAAATATTCTCCTCTTTCAGACGGCACTTTGCGACCGCATCCCCGACGGCTGCTTCAATCTCCGCGTGGGTAAACCCGCACAGATCGTTGAAATCCGGATTGAGATAAATATTCTCCGCAATATTATATCCGCTCGTAATATCGCTCATCACCACCGGCGAGACGCCCGTGATGAAAATCCGGTCGAACAGGGATTCTTTCGTGGAAGATTTCACGGCCTTGAAAATCGTCCGCAAAGGTCCTTCCTCGTACACCAGTCCCTCGTAGATGTCCCGCTTCTCCCAGCGCACCCCCATCATGACTTCGTTGGCGAAGTTGTCGTATTCGTCTATGAGGAGATAAACGGGATAGTCCGTCGTTCGGACAGCGGTAATCAGAGATTTGACGGAATTGACGGCATTCTGCGGGTCAACTTCGATTTCGGCATTCAGAAAATCTCTGTAATATACCCTGAAATCCTTTATACAAGAGTTGATGTGATCATGCAGGGACCTCCTGATCTGCCCGACATCTCCGTAGGATTCCACGCAGGAAAAATCCCATTGAAGGACGAAATACCGGTTGTGCAGGGAGGTGGGATGTTTTCCGATTGCAAGATGGCCGAACAGGGTGACGAATTCGTCTTTTTTCGCCACATCGTAATAGTTGAAAAGCGTGGAAAGCAGCAGGCTTTTTCCGAACCGCCGGGGGCGGAGGAAAAGCAGGTATTGCCCCGTTCCAGCAGAGAAATCCGGCCTGTCCGGTCGCAGTAAAAATATCCTTTGGTGACGATTTTCTGAAAATCGCATATGCCGTACGGAAATTTCATGGGAGTCTCCTTTCGGGAGTGTATCGGGGGGAGCTTCCGGCAAACAATCTGACCGCATATGTCGTGGCGACCGGCCGCCCTCGCCCGCCTTCTGCCCGACGGATATTTTATTTTCCGTTAATTCCCTCATATTTTTTCAGGTTTTCTCCGCCCCGATATGGAAAAAGACGGGAATGCGCTACAAGCCCGGCAGTCCTTCCAGAATCATATTGTCCGAAGTCATGTTGAGCTGAAACCCGACGATGTCCCCGGTGGCTTCGAACATCGCGTAGGTGGCCGACGAGATGTCGTCGGGGAACAAGCTTTGGGCGACGCCGACCTGCTTGGCTCTGGCGGCCACTTCCAAGGTATTGGTGGAAACGCACCGTCCGGCGTCGTCGTACGCTCTCAGGGTCACCTGGACGGGGGCGTCACCGACGTTTACGAAGGCGATGCCGGTGGCGCCGTCGGTTTCCAGGCGGGGAAAGCAGCCGGTTCTTTTCTTGATCTTCACGCCGGTGTATCCGCCCATGATGTTGGTCCGGGTGAACAGCTCGAAGCCGGTCAGGGGCCGGTCTGAGTCGATTGCCATCCAAGCCGCGCCGGCGGGAAGTCCCAGCTTGGAGACCACTCCCACGTATTTCTGCCCTCCCTTGACGACGTCCTCCACCGTCCCCAGCATCTCGCCGGAATCGGAATAGGAGACGATTCGAATCCCGCAGTCCTCGGTGTCGGGGTTGAAGGCCACCACGCCCGTGCCCCATCCGTCCGTGGTGGCGATGTGCGGGTAGTACATCTCGGTGGTCAATTCGTCGGTCAGAAGTATGCCGCTCAGGATGTTGTCCGCGTCGTCCCTGAAAAGCTCCAGGCCGACCAAGCCGGCGGCGTTTTCGACCACTGCGGAGCGAATGTCCGGACGGGCTTGGCCGCCGAACAGGTCCCGTACGGAGGAGGAAAAATGCCCGCCCGCCGGAATGGTCAATACGGCTTCGTCTCCGGTGTCGAACTCTATGACGACCTCCTTTTGCGCGCCGGACATGTTGACCAGGGCAATCCGGGTGGTCCACCTGGAATCGGAGGCGATATGGGAGACCATCACGCGGTCTGCGTTCAACCTTGTCGCCGCAGGCGCCGCCATGCCGTAGCGTCCGGAAAGCGCGAACCTCAGATACCCTTTGGCTTCGCCTCCGTCTCCCTCGAAAACGAGATAGCGTATGATTTCGGAGGAGTCGAATTCTTCGCCGACATCGATCCAGCGCCGTCCGCGCTTGGTCAGAACCACCTGGACAGGTTCGCCGACCTTGCCGCCTTCCGCGTCGTACGCCGTCACCTCGCCGAGCAAATAATCCGTGGAGGATGCGTTTACCACCCCGACCTCCGTCTTCCAGCCGTCGTCCACAATCGCGTGGGGAAAGTAAAGAAAAACGGAATCCGTCGCTTCCTCGCCCACCGTCAAGGACGTGGACCGCGGAAGCGAAATCTCGCCCAACTTGTCTTCCGCGTATACCGAGATCCTGTAGGCGCCCAGGACCGTCAACGGCCCGATTTCCGCCTGGTATCTCCCCTCTGCGTCGCCGTCGGGCACCAGATCGACGGTCGGCAGATCGGTTAGCGGATAGTCCGGAACGATCTCCATATCGGTCGGTGGATTGTCCGTCGAGGAATGGTCGTAATCCGGGGGAACGATGACCGCCCAGACTTTGGAAATGCCGTCGGAATCGACCACGTCCTCCGCGTATAGCGTGGTCGTGGAGGAGGCGAGGAGCGTCGCCGGAGGAGACACGGTGCTGATAAAAGGCACATCCCCGGCACCCGCTTTTTGGTTTCCGACGCGAAGCTTGGCCGCCAGTTCCTTGTCCTCTTTTTCGTTTTCGATGCCGTCCCCGTCGGCGTCGATCATAGCGCTCTGCCCCACGGTCGTGGCAATGCCGTTTTTGGCGTGGACAAAGGCGTTGTAAAAAGAATCGCCATTGAACATCCGTCCCCAGAAAAAAAACGAGAACGACACTGTGCCGCCCGCCACGAACATGGATTCCTCGTCCGCGCCGGAACTGGCTACCAGCGTTCTCTTTTTGCCCGTTGGCGGCGTCAAAAGGGGAAGAAAACTGCCGGACCGGCACGCGTCGTAGACCATGACAATCTCGCAGTCACCCCTGGTTTGCATCGTATCCAGCCATTCGTCGAAATCCTTCGCATCCAGTTTCTCGTCCTGCTTCATCCGGAAAGCCCCGTCGCCGCCGTGGTCGATCATGTAGATGAAAAGCGAATCGGCGTCCTGCGCCCATTCCAGCAGGGCGCTTTGCAGTTCCAGGTTGGAGGCGGGCGCGGACACGTCGTCCGCCTTGCCGTCTCCGTCCTCGTCCACAGAACTTTCGTCGGAAAGATACCGGATGTTCTCCTTTTCGTATCCCTGATATTTCAGCGTCTTGTAGGCGAAATCCGCGCAAAGACGGGTCGCATCCCACAAGATATTGCCTTCGTAGGGACCGCCGCCGGCCAGCACGATGGCCTTGCGCACCTTCTCGGCAGTGCCGTTGACCTCTGGATCGTTATCGTCCGGGTCGCTGTCGAGCGCCAGCAGTTCGGACTCGCTCTTGTATCCTATCGGACGAAGGCAGCTGGAATCGTCCACGACGCCGTCGGAATAGCCGTCGTTGTCCAGGTCCTTGTGCCAGACCTGTCCGGGAAACGCCTCCGAATCGTCATCGTCGCAGTCTTCGGAATTGACGACATACCCGGTCGGTTCCTGACAGCTTACGGTCGAATCGCCGGGGTCCCCGAAGCCGTCGCCGTCGGCGTCCCGGAAATACACCTCGCCCGCGCCCTCGTCGATCACCCCGTTGCAGTTGTCGTCCTGCCCGTTGCAAAGCTCGGGGGTCCCCGGCGAAAGCGACGCGTCCTCGTCGTCGCAGTCCCCGGAAGTCCTGGTCAACTCGGACATCGCCTTGTAGCCTGCCGGACGTTGGCAGGAAAACGTATTTTTCTGTCCGTTGGAGTACCCGTCTCCGTCTACGTCCCTGAACCAGATTTGACCGGGGTTTTCCAGCCAATCCCTGTCGTCGCAGTCCTCGCCGTTGGCGACATATCCCTGCGGACGTTCGCACGCGACAACCTTGACGGAAGAGTCCCCGTAACCGTCGCCGTCGCCGTCCAGGAAATACACGAACCGAAGGCCTTCGTCAATGGACCCGTCGCAGTCGTCGTCGATGTTGTTGCACGTCTCGGCCGCACCCGGATGGATGTTCTTGTCGTTGTCGTCGCAGTCGTCGGCGTTGGCCACATAGCCATCCGGCGCGGCGACGGCGACCGTCGTTTCTCCGGAATCGCCGTAGCCGTCCCCGTCCTTGTCCTGGTAGAAAGTGCGAGGCTCCCCGACCCCCTCGTCGATCTGACCGTCGCAGTCGTCGTCGATCTGGTTGTATACTTCGGATGCTCCTGGATTCACATCGTAGTTCCCATCGTCGCAATCGTCGCCGTAGACCGCGTACCCCGAAGGCTGTGCGCATGCTAGCTTGGTTTGAGAAAAAACGCCGTAGCCGTCTCCGTCGGAATCGAGGTAGTAGGTCGTCTTCACCCCCTCGTCCACGGAACCGTCGCAGTCGTCGTCCGCGCCGTTGCAGACCTCGGTGGCCCCCGGATGAATATCGCGGTCGGAATCGTCGCAGTCTCCTCCATGGGAAACATAGCCCGAAGGCTGGTCGCAGGCGCGCGTGGTCTGGGAGGAATCGCCGTGGCCGTCGTCGTCGGAGTCGAGGTAGAAGATCGTCTTCACTCCCTCGTCCACGTTTCCGTCGCAATTGTCGTCAACGCCGTTGCACGCCTCGGTGGCGCCCGGATGAACGTCGCGGTCGGTGTCGTCGCAGTCCTTGCCGTTGTCCACGTACCCTGTCGGCCGGCTGCATGCCTGCGCCGTACTGGACGGGTTGCCGTAGCCGTCGTTGTCGGAGTCGCGATAGTAGGTGATCAGCACCCCTTCGTCCACCTTTCCGTCGCAGTCGTCGTCTATGCCGTTGCATTTTTCGGCGGCGCCGGGGTTGACAGCGTAATTCGTGTCGTCGCAATCGCCCCCCTTGGCCACGTACCCTGCCGGCTGGCTGCACGCCTGAGCCGTGCTTGACGGGTTTCCATAGCCGTCATTGTCTGCGTCGCGATAGTAGGTGAGCAGCACCCCCTCGTCCACCTTGCCGTCGCAGTCGTCGTCTATGCCGTTGCATTCTTCGGATGCGCCGGGATTGACGGCGCGGTCGGTGTCGTCGCAGTCGTCGCCGTTGGCCACGTACCCCGGCGGCTGGCTGCACGCCTGGGCCGTGCTTGACGGGTTTCCATAGCCGTCATTGTCTGCGTCGCGATAGTAGGTGAGCAGCACCCCCTCGTCCACCTTGCCGTCGCAGTCGTCGTCTATGCCGTTGCATTCTTCGGATGCGCCGGGATTGACGGCGCGGTCGGTGTCGTCGCAGTCGTCGCCGTTGGCCACGTACCCCGGCGGCCGGCTGCACGCCTGGGCCGTGCTTGACGGGTTGCCGTAGCCATCGTCGTCGGAGTCCCGATAGTAGTTGATCAGCACCCCCTCGTCCACCTTGCCGTCGCAGTCGTCGTCTATGCCGTTGCATTCTTCGGATGCGCCGGGATTGACGGCGCGGTCGGTGTCGTCGCAGTCGTCGCCGTTGGCCACGTACCCCGGCGGCCGGCTGCACGCCTGCGCCGTGCTTGACGGGTTGCCGTATCCATCGTCGTCGGCGTCGCGATAGTAGGTGGTCAGCACCCCCTCGTCCACCTTGCCGTCGCAGTCGTCGTCTATGCCGTTGCAATCTTCGGCGGCACCCGGATGAATGGAGCGGTCGGTGTCGTCGCAGTCGTCGGCGTTGGCAACGTAGCCCGGAGGCTGATCGCAAGAAACCGCCGTGCTTGAAGGGTTGCCGTATCCATCGTCGTCGGCGTCGCGGTAAAACGTCTTCTCCTCGCAGGCGGCGTTCTCCTCCGATGCCGCTTCGATCGCTGCGGAACCCGTCCCTGCCGAGACCGAAAGCATTCCGATCGCGATGAAAACCGCGCACGCCAACCGTTGAACTTCCTTGGAAATAGCCATTTCTCCGACTCCCTCTCTCTTTATTCTATTGAATGAATTCCGGACTTGCCGCCGTCTTCTGCGCTTAACAAACAAATCGATTAAGAATACCTCGGTTTTCTCCATGGATTCAACAATTTAATTGTTAAAATGCCCTTCGAAATCCATCGAGTTCTTGCCAGGCAAAGGGGGTCTTGGGTATATTGCCCTGAAAACAACAACGATTCGGGAGGGAAATGAATGATGGATAGGATTCAAAGAAAGGAAAGACACGGTTTTACGGACTGGCTTTACTGGATCATGATGCTGGCGGTGCCTACAGCGACAGGCTTGGTGGCGGTATTCAAGCACTCGACCTGGTGGTTCGTCGGATACATCGCGGTGATCGTCGCCATGATCGTGGTGCTGATGCGTTTTTTCTGCACCCACTGTCCCCACTACCTGAGGGAAGAAAAGACCTTGAAATGCATGTTTTTCTGGGGCGCGCCGAAATATTTCGCTCCCCGGCCCGGTCCCTACAGCCTCCTGGAAACGACTGCGACCTTCGCGGCCTGCATTGTCCTGGTTGGATTTCCGGTCTACTGGCTCCTGTTCGAACCCGGCCTGCTGATCATTTACGTTCTTTCCTACACGGTATTCGGTCTTTCCGTCAAAAGGAACGAATGCTGGCGCTGCGTCCACGAACACTGCCCCGTGAACTCGGCGCTAAAAGCGCCATAAATTAAATTCGCAGGGAGTTGGTTTTCGGGTCGGCCGCAGTTTGGCGCAACGCGGACGCGAAGCGTCCTGGCATACATTCCCACGCAAAGGGCGGGAACGAGACGGCAAGAGATCGGCCGAAATTGGAACCAAGCCCAGTCGCCGCTATCAGGCGTCCAGCACCTCTCTCAATTTCTGCGACAGGCCCTTCATGCTGAAGGGCTTGGCCAGAAATCCCGCGCACCCTTGGTCGATGAGTTCGGAGGCCTGGTTGCTGATGCTGTAGCCGCTGGAAAGAAGCACCTTGACGTTTTCGTCGATGGCCCTCAGCCGCTCGAAAGCCCCTGCGCCGCTGAGGCCGGGCATGATCATGTCCAGGATGATCAGGTCGATCTTTTCGCGGTTTTTCTCGTAGATTTGAACGGCCTCTCCGCCGCTTCTGGCCAAAAAAACCTTGTATCCGAGATCTTCGAGAAGCTCCTGGGCGACCTCCAGGACCAGCTCCTCGTCATCAACCAGCAGGATGGTCTCGTTGCCCTTGTTCAGGGTTTCGTAGAATCGGCGCATCTCGACGACCTCCTCGTCGGAGGCCGGAAGATATATATAAAAGGTGCTTCCTTCGCCCGGTTCGCTGGTTGCGGTGATCATGCCCTCGTGGTTTCTGACGATCCCGTAGGCCGACGCGAGCCCGAGGCCCGTCCCCCGCCCCATCTCCTTGGTGGTGAAGAACGGGTCGAATATGCGGGCCAAAGTGGCCTCGTCCATTCCGACGCCCGTGTCGGACACCGAAAGCCTGACATAATGCCCCGCCGGGATTTCAAACGCCGCCACGAAATTTTCGTCCAGTGTCACGTTGCAGGTCTCGACGCTGATTTCGCCGCCATCGGGCATGGCCTGCCACGCGTTCACGAAAAGATTGAGCAGCACCTGCTCGATCTGGCTCCGGTCCACCTTGACGGCCCACAGGTCGGGCTGGTAGTCGTGATGCATCCGAATCTGCTTGCGGGTCCGTCCGAACATGTCGGCGGTCTTGTAGACCACGTCGTTCAAATTGACAGGCTTGACCTCGTATTTCCCCCCTTTGGCGAAGCCCAGTATCTGCTTGGTCAGGTTGGCGCCGCTCTGGATGAAATTTTCGATCTTCTGCAATTTCTCCTTTTGCACGGGGGTGATGTCCGCCTCCATGAGAATGGAAGCATACCCCTGGATACCCATCAGAAGGTTGTTGAAGTCGTGGGCGATGCCGCCTGCCAGAGTGCCGATGGCCTCCAGCTTCTGGGCCTGCTGCAATTGGGCCTCCATCCTCTTTTGTTCGCTGACGTCCCTGATCGTGACGACGGTGCCCTGGGGATAGCCGTCCGGGTCGCGATAGATCGACGCGCTGATGCTCACCGGGATTTTCTCTCCGTCCTTGTTGTATCGAAAGGTTTCGATGTTCGAAAAACTGACCCCCGTCATGATTCTTTCGATCATGACCTCGCTTTCCGGCTGGGTTTCCTCGGGCACGAACAAATCCATCTTCTTTCCGGCGCGTTCGTCCAGGGACCACCCGAACACCCACTCGAAAGCCGGATTGAAATAGACCACCTTGCCTTCCAGATCGTAGACGACCACCGGGTCGGGGTTGGCCTCCAGGACCGTTCGATAGCGAGACTGGCTTTCTCTCAGCTCCCTTTCCGCCCTCATTCTCTCGGTCAGCTCGATATGCAGCCTGCGGTTGGCGCGGTCCAACTCCGCCGTGCGCTCCGCAACGCGCTTTTCAAGGCATTCGTTCGCCAGACGGAGGGCCTCTTCGGACCTTTTTCTGGACGAAATGTCCGTCAGGGAAAAGAGGCAGCCCTCTTCGAGACTGTTTTCGATCAGCGGACGCGCGGAAAGCAGGCACGGCTTTGCAAACCCGTCCTTGCAGACAATGTCCAGTTCCAGCTCGAGTTTTTTGAATTTCTTGAGCCGGTCGCAAATGAAATGGTCGTCGCCGGGAAACAGAACGTCGATGTCCTTTTCCAGAATTTCTTCGTTCGTCCAGCCGCATATGTCGGAAAACGCCCGGTTGGCCCATTCGAACCTGCCGCCCTTCACGATGCAGATTCCATTGGGGGTCGCCATCAAGATCGCGTTCAAGAGGGCCTGCGTCTTTTTCAGTTGCTCGTGCTTTTCCGCAAGGGTCTCGGCTCGTTCCTGTACTTCCTCCAGCCCGAAAATATATTCCTGGAGTTTTCGCCTGCTGGCTTCGTCGAAGTTATCGTTATTGTCCGCCATGGTCACAGTATTTGTGGTGAATGGAATTGAAAAAGAGTGGTTTCAAGAACGCAACTGTTTTTCGATTTCTTTCAGTATATCCGGAAAACCGACCGGTTTGCAAAGATATTTGTCCGCGCCCGCAGAAAGGCCCGCTTCGATCTCCTCGGCCTGGGCACGGGCCGACAGCATCACAATGCGCACGTTCGCAAACTCGCCGTCGGACTTCAGCCTCCGGCACACTTCGACGCCGTTGATCTTCGGAAGCTTGACATCCAGCAAAATCAGGTCCGGAACGAACTGCTTCGTCTTTTCCAGGGCCTCCTCGCCGTCCTTCGCCAGCATCACTTCGTAGCCCAGCTTGGACAGTTTTCTTTCCAGGTAAGAGCTGATGGGCGCCTCGTCGTCTACGACCAAGATTTTGTTCGGTTCCAAAATAGCTCCTCTTTTCGATTTTTCTCACAAAGCGAAATTTTTGTTTTCAATGGGCAAATGCACGTAAAACACGGTCCCCTTTCGCTCGCCCTCGGAAACCAGTCCGGAAAACAATCCTTCCTCGGGCGGGCTCTGGCAATAGATTCTTCCCCCGTGGGCCTTCACGATCCCCTCGGTAATGGTCAGCCCCAGCCCGCTGCCGCCGACCCTGCTGCTGGTGATGCTGTCGGCCTGGAAGAATTTTTCGAAGACCTTGCGGCTGGCCCACTCGGGAATCCCGTAGCCGTTGTCGGCCACCATCAGGACCACCTCGTCGATCTTCCGGACGACCCTCACGAAAATCATTCCACCCGAGGGGGTGTATTTGATGGAGTTGCTCAGCAGGTTTACGATCACCTGCACAAGTCTCTTGGGATCGCCCGATATTTCCGGAAGATCGGACGCGACATCGGTTTCCACGCGATGGCCTGCCACCCGGATCAGTTCGGAGGTTTCCGTTATCGCCTTTTCCACGAGAGGTCCGAGCGAAACCTGTGCGAATTCGAACTCGATCTTGCGCGCTTCCATGCGCGATAGATCCAGCAGACTCTCCACCAGGGCGGTTATGCGCACGATTCCTTCGTTTACGACTTCGAGATCTTCCCGGACTTCGTCGCTGATTTCCCCCGAATATCCCGCCAATACGCCGGATACACCCAGAAGCATGGCATGGATGGGGGTCCTGAGTTCGTGGCTGGCGATGGTGACGAACTCGGATTTCATATTGTCGATCTCCTTCACGGCGGCCGCCATCTGATTGAAAGACTCGGCCAGGCGTCCGATTTCGTCCCCGGCCCTCACCTCGATATGCTGATCGTATTCTCCCCGGCTCATGGCGGCGGCACCTTGGGTCAGGCGCTTCAAAGGACCCACGATGGTGACGCCGAGCACGACGGAGGCCACGAATACCGCGAAAACCGCCCCCGCAGTGATCAGAATCAGGATGTTGCGGTTCTTGGCGGTGTTCTCCTTCATGACCGCGCTCGCCTTTCGATTGGCCAGCATGATGTTGGACTCCTGGGTACGGATGTTCTCCTCGATGCTGGCCTTGGTGACGTTGGCGGCTTTGTGGAAATCCTCCACGTGGGCGCCGATGGTCACGTAGCCGAAACCTCTGGGCGACTCGCCGTAGATGCCGGTGTGGTAGGGCACGGCAGCGTAGGTGGTCAGCTTCCAAAGGCCGCTCCAGAGAATGAGAAACGATCCCGATCCCCCGCCTTCCGATCCCCGATGCCACCCCTGGCACTGCGGAGCGTGATCCAGAATCTGGCAATCCAGCCCCACGCTCCCCCCGTCGATCTGTTCTTTCGCCCCCTTCTTTCTCTGGCTGTAATCCTCGAACGGAGGAAGGGTTTCCACGAACTGCTCCAGGGACAGCCCGCTTTGCTTGTACCGGTCGTAGGTTTCCTGGCTGAGCCATCCGGGAACTTCCCGCCCGGTTTCCGGATCGTATCCGCAAATGAAAAAATCCCGGGGATGGCTGATGCACTGGTCCTGGTCGTCCCACAAGAAGGCGTAGTTGCCTGAGCCCGCGTCGGAGATGTCGGAAAAACGTTCCTCGGTGGGTACCACGTGATCGGTGAATTCCATGACATGGGTGTGGTCGAGGGCAAGGGTGACATATCCGACCTTGGTTCCGTCCTCGTATACAGGGGTCGCCCACCGGATAATGCCTTCGAACCGTTTTCCCGACGGATTTTCCTTGCCCGCATAGGCGCTTTCGGGACGGACCCGTATGCCCTCTTCCGTCATGTACAGCCATCCGGGAACGTACGGTCCGATCACGCGCGACACGTAGATCTCCCCCTTTCCCAGCGCGCCCAGGCTTTCGAAATAATCCTCCGCCTTACAAAAGGTGTTCTCGATTCGCGAGACATCTTTCAAATCGTTGGAAACCACCCCGTCCGCGATCTTGATTCTTTCCTTTCCAGACAAATCGACGAAAGCGATCTCCTTGTAGAGCGGACGAACTTTCGTATTGAACCCGTTCGGAGGCCGGTTTCTCCAAGACACCCTGTTTTCGGGGTTCTGCCACATGAAGGAACGCCTGCTCCTGTCGAGCCCGTCCGGACCTTCGGGCAGGATCACCTCTTTTTTAAAAAAGCGATAGGCTTCGAGATATTTGTCCTCGGAAGGCGGCATGGCCGCCATCAGCAACGCGTCCCGGTCCCTTTCGTAAAGAAAGTCGGCGATCCTCGCCGCCAACTCCACCGTCCTGACCTCGATGGCCTCCGTGGATTTCTTGTCCAGCTCCCATACGCTGTCCTCGATCGCCCGAATGCCGATGCGCCGGGCGTATTCCAGGTTGGTCTCCCCCACTTCGCGGGCGATGGACATGGCCTGGCGCCCCGTATCGGCCAAGTTCATACTCGCCATGTATCCGAGTACCATGAGAGGAATCACAGACAGAACCAGAAACGATACAAGCAATTTGGTGAATATTCCGACCGAAAACCCTCGAAATGCCATTCTGCTCCTTTACCGGTTTGAAACCGTTTTTGTTGCGGACCGACCGACGCTACGCCGCATCCATTTGTTCCAATCTGGAAATTCATATCTCAACGGCCATCTGTTGACAAGACTTTTAAGGCATCGAAATGCGGAAAAAGGCCTGTTTCTCGCGGTTTTTTTGGAAAGGCCGCCGTACTCGCCAGCTGTTGCCGGGATTGTTTCCGCCCGACGTATCGATTTTTCTTGACAAAAATTCCGCGACATATAATAATCGCGAATTTCAGTTAAACGAGAACCATGCGTTCTCATATTTTCGATATCGAAGGAGGTACAATTCCATGTACGCTGTAGTGGCTTCAGGCGGCAAACAATACAAAGTTCGGGAAGGCGACACTCTCAAGGTGGAGAAACTCCCCGGAAACATCGGCGATCCGATCACCTTCGACAAGGTCTTGCTCTTTTCGGACGGAGAAAACATGCAAATCGGACAGCCCGAACTGGAGAACGCCCAAGTGGCTGGCCATGTGGTCGAGCAGGGCAAGGCCCGCAAGATCGTGGTTTTCAAGTTCAAAAGGCGCAAGAGATATCGCCGCAAATTGGGACATCGTCAACCGTTTACCGCCGTCAAGATCGACAGTATAACGGTATAGAAATTTTTCGCAAGGACATTCGAACGGCCCTTGCCGGTCGAATTGAAAACGCGGAACGGCTTCGAAAACGAATTGCATTGACAAAACGGAATCCATTCATTGAACGGATTGCATAAAATCATCGTCGGGAGAGTGTAAAATGGCGCATAAGAAAGCGGGCGGCAGTTCCAAGAACGGGCGCGACAGCAACGCGCAACGCCGCGGAATCAAAAAGTACGGGGGCAACAAAGTGCGAGCGGGCAATATCATCGTCCGCCAGCTGGGAACGAAAATCCATCCGGGCGAAAACGTCGGCATGGGCAAGGATTACACCTTGTTCTCCTTGATCGACGGGGTCGTCGCATACGAGCGACTGGGCCGCGACCGGAAAAAAGTCAGTGTTTATGCGGAGTGAAATTCGTCGATGAAGTGATTGTCACCGTCCAGTCCGGAGACGGGGGCAGAGGGTGCGTCAGTTTCCGGCGAGAACGCTTCATCCCCAAGGGAGGGCCGGACGGCGGAGATGGCGGCAAAGGCGGAGACGTTATCTTTGTCGCCGACGAAAGAAAGCGCACCCTGCATCAATTCCAATTCAAGAGGCATCTCAAGGCGCAAAACGGCAAGGGCGGCTCCGGCGCGCAGCGAACCGGCGCGAGCGGAAACGACCTTGTAGTGGAAGTCCCGGTGGGCACGATTGTCATCGACGAGCAGACCGGAGAGACCATCAAGGACCTTGCCTCCGCAGGAGAGCGCTTCACCATCGCCAAGGGGGGAAGGGGCGGCCAGGGAAACAAGCGGTTCGCCACTTCCACTCACCGCACGCCCAGATTCGCACAGCCCGGAGAACCCGGCCAAACCATCGTCGTCAAGCTGGAACTCAAACTTATCGCCGATGTCGGTCTGATCGGCCTTCCCAACGCGGGCAAATCCACGCTTATCAGCAAGATTTCCTCGGCCCGGCCGAGAATCGCCGACTATCCGTTCACCACCCTGGTACCCAACCCTGGAATGGTTACGGTAGGAAGCAGGGAACCGTTTTGCGTGGCGGACATCCCTGGCCTGATCGAAGGCGCACATCAGGGCGCAGGTCTCGGCATCCGCTTTTTGAAACATATCGAGCGGACCCGGATTCTGCTGCATATGATCGACGCATCCGCCATAGACCCGGCCAACCCTCTGGAACAATACGAAATCGTGAGCCAGGAGCTGGCCGCGTACGGGGAAAACCTGGCCAAAAAGCCCCGGATGGTGGCGCTGAACAAGATGGACATGCCCGGTGCCGACGAGCTGGCGGGCAAGTTCGAATCCGCGTTCGACGGCCCTCGTCCGGAAAGAATTTCGGCGCTAACCGGCCAAGGCCTTGCCGAAATCAAAATCAAAATCGCGAAAATGCTGGACAAGCTCGATGAACCAGAACCTTGAAAGTT
This sequence comes from Desulfobacterales bacterium, assembly GCA_963674505.2. Taxonomy (GTDB): domain Bacteria; phylum Desulfobacterota; class Desulfobacteria; order Desulfobacterales; family SKZT01. Next base: position 1,233,264 of record CAXXIG010000007.1, on the reverse strand, counting down.
GCCTGAAAAAGGCGTCCCGCGTGGTGGTCAAGGTAGGAAGCAACGTCCTGACCGTGGAGGAGGGATTGAACCTCAACCTGGTCAGGTCCATCGCCCGCCAAATCTCCACTCTCATGGACCGGGGAGTGGAAGTCCTGTTGGTGTCTTCAGGGGCTATGGCCTGCGGCGTCAGAAAAATCGGCCTGCCCGGACGCCCTTACGAGATTCCCCAGAGACAGGCCGTCGCCGCCGTGGGACAGGCCGGGCTGATCATGGAGTACGAAAAGGGCTTCGAACAGTACGGCAGGAAAGTCGCCCAGATCCTTCTGACCAGCGAGGACTTAAATTCCCGAAAGCGATACTTGAACGCCCGAAACGCCTTGAACGCGCTGCTCTCGTGGAAAGTGGTCCCTATCATCAACGAAAACGACACCATCATGGTGGAGGAGATCAAGCTGGGGGACAACGACAATCTCTCGGCCATGATCGCTTTGCTGATGGACGCCGACGCTCTGATCAACCTCACGGACATCGACGGCCTTTACGACAGGGACCCGCGCGTCCACCCGGACGCCGAAATCATTTCCCGGGTTTCCAACGTCGGCAAAAACATCGTCAAGATCGCCGGGGACATTCCCGGCACGCTGGGCACCGGCGGAATGCTCAGCAAGGTCCAGGCGGCCAGAAAAACGACATCGGCGGGAATCCCCATGGTCATAACCAACGGCGAGACCCGCGACGTCCTGCTCCGGCTTTTCGACGGCGAATCCTTGGGGACGTTCTTCGTTCCGAAAACCGAAAGGCTAGCCAGCAGAAAATGCTGGATTGCCTACACCTTGAAACCCAAAGGTCTGCTTCGCATCGACGAAGGCGCCGCCAACGCCGTGTTGAACCGGGGAAAAAGCCTTCTTCCCAGCGGCATCGTTGACGTGGAGGGGGAGTTCGGGGTCGGCGATCCCGTGAAATTCGCCACCGACGGACAGGAGGCGTTCGGGACGGGCCTCGTCAATTACAGCTCTTCGGACATCCGCAAAATCATGGGGCTGAAGTCCTCCCGAATCCGGGAATTGCTGGGATACAAGCCTTACGACGAGGTCATACACCGGGACAACCTGGCGATCACCAAGTAACCCAAGACTCGAAGGGGCCAATGTGGCTAAGATCGGAATCTTCGGCGGAACGTTCAACCCGATTCACAACGGGCACCTGATCGTCGGGCGCGACGTCCGACGCGGGTTTTCGCTGGATATCGTCTGCCTGATTCCGGCGGCAGTCCCTCCCCATAAGGAGAGCAGGGACGTGGCCAAGGCAGAATACCGCATGGAGATGACTCGCTTGGCCGTGGAGGGCGATCCCGATTTTTCGGTGTCCGATGTCGAACTGAAGCGCTCGGGTCCCTCCTACACCATCGACACCATCGGCCACTTCGAATCGTTCCTCCCAAACGACTCGGAACTGTTTTTCATCGTTGGCATGGACGCCTTTCTAGACATCGAAACATGGAAGTCGTACAAGGATCTGTTCCAAGAGGTGCCGTTCATCGTGATGTCCAGGCCAGGCTCGGCGTCCTGCGGCGACGGAAGAAAATGGAAGCTTCCTTGCGAAATGATCTCGTCGAGGGTGTCTGCGAAATACAGGTTCGACAAGGAAAAAAATGCGTTTTTCCACCCCGAAAAAAAGCCGGTGTATCTTTTCGACGTTACGCCGGTGGACATTTCCTCCACCATGATTAGAAAACGCATAGGAAAGGGGCAGGACATCGACGGCCTGGTCCCGGACAAAGTGAAGGAATATATCAAACAAAAAGGACTCTATGTATGACCTATGAATTCAATCCGTCCCTGGATCTCTACGTGGACGCGGCCCTGGGAATGAAAGCGATGTATCCGACGGTACTGGACGTCCATGAGCTGTCCTCGGTCGCGGACTATTTCATCATTTGCAGCGGAAAGTCCAACCGCCAAGTGAAAGCCATCGCGGAGCATATCGATATCGAGCTGAAAAAGCAGGACATCCGCCCGCTCAGCAAGGAGGGCCTGGAAGACGGACACTGGGTGCTGATGGATTACGGCCACGTGATCATCCATATCTTCTACGAACCGGTCCGCTCCTTCTACGATCTGGAGGGACTCTGGATCGATGCCAAGCGAATCGAAACCGAAAGCATGAAAAAACAAAAAGAGGCCGGAGAAGAAGTCTCGCCCGACTTCGATGACGACCCCGACGAAGACTACCATGGAGACTACGATGACGAATATTCAGAAACCATATGAAATGATCGCCGATTACATCACGGGGGAATCCGTGCCCAACATCGGCTCCGAAGAAAACCGCCAGGCCGTGGAGCGCCTGCTCGTGGAGGAAAAAGGCTACGACAAGTCCGACATCCTGGTGGACGCCGACATCGAGGTGATGTTCAAAGGGCAACCCTACAAGTCCACAGTGGATCTCGTCGTATGCGTGGGAGACACCCGGTTCATGGCTGTAAAATGCGTGGCCGGCGCCATCGAGACCTGGGAGAGGGAAATCTTGGCAGCCGCACGGGTGTTCGAAAAGGACTACCAGCTGCCCTACTGCGTCGTGTGCGACGGAAAAAGCGCCCTGGTCGTAGAAACCCCCTCCGGAAGACGCCTGGGCGATTCCCTGGAATCCATCTTTTCCAAGGAGCAGGCCGAGAACCTCTTGAAATCCGTCCCACTCGCATCCCTGGCGGAAAAACGCCGCGACAAGGAACAGATCATTTTTCGCTCATACGATCTCGAAAACGTAAATGTGAAGCGCAACATCCAAAACTCGGACCAGGGTTGAATATAACCCATGCCAATTGCCAAGCTAGTCAAAAAGTAAGCGTAGGTTGGGTTTAGCGGAATTTCATGTTGGGTTTCGCTTATGATCGTTGTCCGAGGCACGACTCACCCGTTGCGAGCCATTGCCTCCTTGTCGATCCCGTACCTCGCCAGCTTTCTGTAGAGGGTGGTGCGGCCGATGCCCAGCTTCTTGGCCGCCAGGCCCTTGTGCCACCGGGTCTTTTCCAAAGCCCGTCGGATTCTGCGCTCCTCGTCGGACACGACCCAGATTTCCGCTTCGTCTTCGGACATGGGAAGGGGACTGGTTTGTTCCCGGATTTCCTCCGGAAGGTCGTCCGGGGTCATGATGGCATCGTCACAGACGGAGCAGGCCCATTCCGCCGCGTTTTTCAGTTCCCGGACGTTTCCCGGCCAAGAGTAGGCCAGAAGCAGCGGAGGGATATCCTTGCGCAGCCGGATCGGCCCCTTGCGGTTGCGTTCGCAGAACCGGTCCCTGAAGTGCTCGAACAGCGCCAGGATGTCGTTTCCGCGCTCCCTGAGCAGCGGCAAATGGATGTGGGCGCCCTTGAGCCGGAAGAAAAGGTCTTCGCGGAATTCGCCTTCCGCGACCCGTTGCTGCAAGTCGGCGTTGGTGGCTGCGATGACTCGTATGTTCGCCTTTCGGGGACTGGAATCGCCCAGTCTCTGGATTTCTCTCGTTTCGATGAACCGCAGCAGCTTGGTCTGGATATGGAGAGGGAGGTCCCCGATTTCATCCAGAAACAGGGTGCCGCCGTCGGCCGCCTGGAACCGGCCATCCCTGTCCCGGTCCGCGCCGGTAAAGGCGCCCCGGGCATGGCCGAACAGTTCGCTTTCCACCAGGTTTTCAGGCAGTTCGGCGCAATTGACCCGCACCAGCGGCCCGCCGGCCCGTCGGCTTTCCATGTGCAGGGCCTCCACCAGCAGTTCCTTGCCGGTGCCGGTTTCTCCTGTGGCCAGCACGGCGAGGTCGGTGGGCGCGATCTGTTCCACGAGCGTGTACACCCGCTGCATGGGAAGACTGGCGCCGACCATGCCGCGAAACATCTCGCGCCTTCCGAAAATCGTCTCCAGTTCCCTGACCCTGGTGATGTCCATGACGGCCATCTGAACGGAGGGATTTCCCCAGTAGCGGACATAGGCGAAGTGGACGTCCAGCCATCGCACCTCGCCGTCTTTACGCAGGAGCCGGGCGATTTGCCGGGCCTGGCCTTGTTCCCCGGCGCCCTCGACGTGCAGACCGACCGCGATCTTCTCCCAGTCCCCGGGATGAAGCATCTCCACGAAGGTGTGCACCGTCATGGAATCGAACGCGTCCTCTTGTAGACCGGCGATCTCCTCCATCCTCCGATTGGCGAAGACGCAACGTCCCTCCTGGAAGATTGTCATGCCCTGGAGGGAATGCTCCACCAGGTTCTTGCAGGCTTGTTCGGCGTGGACCCGGTCCGTGATGTCCCGGCCCACCGACTGGATCTCCTTGACAGCGCCGCGTTCGTCGAAGACGGCCCGGTCGGTCCATTGCAGCCATCGCACTTGGCCGCGCGCGTTTTCCACTCGATGTTCGCTGGTCAGAAACGGTGTATTCGGAGTCAGCTTCGCCAGGTGGCGACGCGCCTTTTTTCTGTCCTGCTCCGGGACCAGCTCCAGAAAAGAGGTCCCCAGCAGTTGCTCGCGCGATTTGGCGAAAAATCGGCAATAGGCGTCATTGACGAAAAGCAGGGCGCCGCCGGGAAGAAACCGGCAGACCAGTTCGGCCATGTCTTCCACCACGGCGCGGTAGCGCTGCTCGCTTTCCCGAAGGGTCTTGTGGGCCTGCTTCAGGGCCAAGTGGGTCCGGACCCTGGCCAAAAGCTCGGAAGCCCCGATAGGCTTGGTGAGATAGTCCGCGCCGCCCACCTCGAACCCCCGGACGATATCGGACTCCTGCGCTCGCTCCGCAGTCTGGAATATGACGGGAATATGCCGGGTTTCCGGCGAGGCCTTGAGGATTTCGCAGACCCGATAGCCGTCCATGCCGTTCATGACGATGTCCAGAAGGATCAGGTCGGGCATGACCTTTCTTGCCATGCGGACGGCACTTTTTCCGTCCTTTGCAACCGACAGGGCGTATTCGCCGGTTTCTTTCAACATGTCGCCGACAACCCCGATATTGGCGGGATTGTCGTCTACGATCAGGATCTTGCTTCTTTGTTTTCGGTCGATTTCATGTTCCATGTTCGCATCTTGCCTGTGGTTCGAATGAAGTCCGTCGCAGTTCGCGCTCCGCCCCCGCAGACGGCGCCGCCGATGATTCGGCAAATGGGGGGGATCCGCAAGGGTTTGCGGTTCGGTTCGTTTGGCCCGGCTTACAATTGATGCAATAATACCCCGATTTCGTCGATCCAAGCAAGCTTTTTGCTGCGATTCCTATTCTGACGAACTCTTCGGCCTGCCAGGCAACTCCCTCCACGACGCGAAGTCCCCGAGAGTTGCTTGTAGGGCAGAATTGAGGCGCGCCAGCGGCCCAATAGACTAGCTCGTCCGACTCGTTCCCACGCTCCAGCGTGGGAACGCATATCGGGACGCTCCGGCGTCCCTTCAACAGTAGCACGTCCCCTTGTCCTGTATTTCGCACCCTTTCGCAAAAACCTGTTTCCGTAAACGGTTTCACAGAGTGTGGTATCTTTGCACGGGACGCGGGAGCGTCCTCCAGGCGTTCCCACGCAGGAGCGTGGGAACGAGAACAAAGACGTCAATGCAGTCATGGCTTTTTGATAACCATAAGGAGAAAATCCATGGTTTTCTGCACGTCGAATCCTCTGGCCAACGCGATCAGCCGGTCTGCGAAGGCAGCGAGCCGGGGGTTTTCGTCTTTGAGGCCCCTCGCTTCGTCCATGATATCGAAGAGGTACCCTCCCTCGGCCATTTCGAGCAGGCGTGTCACGACTTCTCGGGCCGGGACCTCCATGGCGTCGTCGGCCTGCGCTTCCGGGAAGGGCGCGGCCGGGGATTCGGTGCGCCAGACCAGCCCCAGTTGCTTCTTGAGAATGTTGAGCAGGCGGTCCATCTCCACGGGCTTGGGCAGAAACGACTGGAACCCCCGCTCCCGTGCCCAGTCCGGGGTCTTGTCCAGGTAGGAGGCGGAAACGGCGATGACGGGGGTATCGGCCAGTGCGAGCGTGGACCGGATTTTTTCCAGAGCGTCGAAGCCGCTCATGTCGGGCAGGATCAGGTCCATGAGAACCAGGTCGGGCGACGTCCGCACGGCTTCCCGGACGCCTTTTTCCCCGGTTTCGGCCAGGTGGATCTTGAACCCCAGAGGCGTAAGAATGTCTTCCATGACCTTTCGGTTTTCCAACCGGTCCTCCACCACCAGGATGGAGGGAGCGGGGCCCTCGAAGCCGACGATCCGGGCCGACAGTCCCTTTGCCTCGCCCACATGGCCGCACACATGAAACAGGGCGTCGAACCAGAACCGGCTGCCCTCCCCCAGCCTGCTTTCGACATGGAGTTCGGCGCCCATTTTGCCGACGAACTCCCGGCTGATGGCCAGGCCCAGCCCGGTGCCTTCCACATGGCGCGATCTTTCCCCGGCCTGCTCGAAGGGCAGAAATATTCGCTCCAGACGGTCGGCCGGGATTCCGCAGCCGGAGTCTTCCACCTCGAAACGAAGGGTCGCATCGTCTGTTTGCCTCCGTAGCACGGAGACACGCAGGGCCACATGGCCGGAAGCGGTGAACTTGATCGCGTTGTTGAGCAGATTCAACAGCACCTGGCGCAGCCGCACGGCGTCGGCCTCGATGCCTTCGGGAAGGTCCTCGGCCGGGTCGAACCGCCATTCCAAGCCCTTTTCCTGGGCATGCAGCCTGGCGATGGCCGCCACGGAATCCAAAAACACCCGGAAAACGAACGGCTCGGGACGCAACTCGGTCTTACCCGCTTCGATCCTGGCCAAATCGAGGATGTCGTCGATCAGTGTCAGCAGATGGCGGCCGCTGGCGTGGATGATGTCCAGGCCGTCGCCGCCTGCCGTCTCCGAGGAGCGCTTGAGAAGCTGGGAATAACCCAGAATGGCGTTCAAGGGCGTACGCAGTTCGTGGCTGACATTGGCCAGAAAGGCGCTTTTGGCCCGGTTGGCGACTTCGGCCTTCTCCCGGGCGACAGTGAGTTCCCTGGTCCTTTCTTCGACCCTGGCCTCCAGCGTGCGGCTGTATTCGGCCAGACGGTCGTAGAGCCGTGCGTTTTCGATGGAAACGGCCGCTTGGGAGGACAGAAGGACCAGGACTTGCACGCAGTCCGGAGTGAAGACGCCCGCAGTCAGATTGTTTTCGAGATACAAGACCCCGGTCAGTCGTCCGGCGTTGAGCAACGGCAGGCACAGGACCGATCTGGGCTTGCGCGCGCGCACGTCGGCGTCGCGGACGAAGTCGCCTTCGTTTGCGGCGTCCCGCAGCACCACCGGCTCCCTTGTTCGAATGACAAAGCGGACAACGCCTTTGGACAGGTCGGTCGCTTGAGAAAAGGGCGTCGCCTGCAATACCGTCATCGTGTCGGCCCCGAACCGGCCGGAGGCTTCCACCCGCCACTCTTCGTCGCTAAACAGGACAAGACACCCCTTTTCGGCCCCCGCGTTTTCCATGACCACCCGCATCATTTCCGAAAGGAGCCTTTCCAGCCGGATTTCGGCGGACAGGATTCGAAAGGTCTTGAACATGCTTTCCACGTCGGGGGCGGAGGGCGGAAAGGGACCAGAGGGGGTTTCCGCGCCCAGATGTTCCGGATACCGGGCGGCCAGCCGGTCGGCCTTGGCTGTGGCCCCCCACCGCAGCCAGGAGGCGCGAGCCCGCCCAAGGCAGTCTGCGGCGACATCCGCGACCCCGTCTTCTCTTTCCAGATGGAACCGGCCCGCCAGTTCCCAGGCCAGGGCTTCCTCGTTGACATACCCGGCGGCCTGCGCGCCTTTGATCGCCCGGTCGTAATGCTCGCGGGCCTCCCAGATCTCGCGGTCCCCGCCCGAAACCCGGCATCGCTCCGCTTCCACCAGATGCCATTTGTGCAGGAAATTCATGGGCGCGAACGCGGCCCACTTCTTCATCTTCTTCTGGCTTCGGGCGATTTGCCTGCGCGCGCGGCGACGCTCGCCCGGGTCGGCCGGCCAATTCGCCAGCAGGGCCAGGCAGCGGTAGAAATGATACAGCGGAACCGACAGGGTCCCGCGCCCTCCGTCCAGGAAGCACTCGCAGGCGACCGCGTCATCGACTGCCGCAGGATAGTCTCCGAACAGGTAGTCCACCACGAGGGCGTACAAGTGGAAGGAAAGGGCCGCGATCCGGTTGCTTGCGATATGTTCCGGCATCGCGGCGCCGTCCTTGCCTGCGCCGGGCTGGCCGGGCGGGTCGATTTGCCCCCGAAGCACCGCCACTGTCCTGCGGCACAACTCCATGTTGAAAAGGCTGGCCTCCTGGTCCAGCTGTCGCATGGTGGGAATATGGGAAGCGATGGTCTCCTCGATGCCCGAAAGCTCCTTTCCGATATAGAACGAATACCGGACGTGGGCGCTGATGCAAAAGCCCGCGTATTCGAAATCGCCCGATTTCAGACCGCTGCTGTAGGCCGTGAAAAGGGGGCGCAACGCATTGTTCGCGTGCTGCTTCCACGGGGTAGTAAAGTAGTGAACCATGAACAGGGTCTTGGCGGCAAAGGCCGGATTGTGGGACCGTTCCAGCAGAGACAGCGCCAATTGCCCGAATCGGTGTCCGGTTTCGATATCTCCCAGAATCCCGCAAAGACTGAACCCGAACGTGGCGTAGTTGAATGACGATTCGGGAGTGTTTCCGTGCCTGACGGCCAGAAGGACGTCCTCGAACACCAGAAGCGGCAAGAGCTTGGGCGCGCTGGAATACGCCGCGGACCCGATGCGCAGCAAAAGCCCCAGCGCCGCGCGCTTGCGCGGATCTTCCATTTCCGGCAGATCGACGAAATCCTCGATCCGCTTTCCCGCCAACGCGAGCTTGATTCGCGCCAGGGAGAACACGATGTGAAAAGTCGAAGGCTTCTTTGGAAAAACGACCCCCAGCTGCTTCAAGACCGCCACGCCCAGCGCGATGGCGCTTTCCAGCTCTCCGTTGGCCTTGAGGGCCTCGATTTCGACCTCCTGCGCCTTGACTGTGTCCAAAACGCTTCGGGCGTTTTCCAGGACCGTTGCGACCAGGCGGTCCATCCGGCTGAAATCCCGGTTCAAACAGGCGGCCTCCGCAGCCGCTTCGTGCAGGGCCAGCGCCAGGTCGTAGGAGCTTTCCCATCGGTCTGCGGGCAAAAGGTCGATTCCTCGCAGGGCATGGTTCAGGGCCGGACGGTACGCTGCGGCTGCCATGGCTTTCTTTGCGGCCAACAGGTCGAGCTTTGCGATGCGAAGACGTTCGGCCGTTTCCACGACAAGGTCGCTTCCTCGATTCAGCTGGTGGACCAGATCGAAAATGCGTTCCTCCCGCTCCGAGTCCCCCATCTTGGCGAGCAGAAGCCTTCCGATTTCGAGATGGACCGCCTTGCGCCGGTTTTCGTCGATCAGGGAATACGCGGCCTGTTCCACCCGGTCGTGCACGAAACGGAAAACCGGAATTTCGTTTCTGTCCAGCGCGATGCCGGCCGCCGCCAGACGGTAGTTCTCGTCCAGGGGAAAGACCAGCCCCTCTTCGATCCCCGCCATCAGATCTTCCAGAGTCTGTTTCGGGTCGCATTGTCGAATCTGCGAAAGGAGGGAAAGGTCGAAGACCGTGCCCACGCAGGCTGCAGTCTGCAGGACTTCCCGGGTCGCCGGGTCTAGCCTGCGGACTTTTGCGACCATCAGGGCGGCGACGTTTTCCGTGGCTTTTCTATCCCGAATCCGGTCCAGGTCCCACCGCCATCGCCGTCTCACCGCGTCGAAGGCCAGCAGGCCGTCTTCGTGCGCGGACTGGAGAAACCGCGTGACGAAAAACGCGTTGCCATCGGTCCGGTCCAATACCAGGCCGACAAGTGCTTGCATTTTGTCCGACAGGCGGTCGTCGCTGCCGCCATTTTCTCCCATGGCCTCCCCGATCATGTCGGCCACGTTTCGCGGCTCGAGGTTTCCGATATGGATGCGTTCGACAGGGACCCGCGCCTTTTCGATTTCCTCCACCACGCCCGTCAAGGGATGTTCGGCCGCGATTTCGTCGTCGCGATAGGCGCCCACGATCAGAAGATAGCGACTCCTGGGGTCCGTCAGCACCCTCGCCAGCAAATCCAGGGACGCCGGGTCGGCCCATTGCAGGTCGTCAAGAAACAACGCCAGCGGACGGTCGGCCGTGCAGACCGCCTGCAAAAATTGCTGAAAATGGAGAATGAATCGGTTTCGCGCCTCCGGAGCATCGACCTGCGCCACCGGTGGCTGCGGGCCGACGACCATTTCCAGTCGCGGTATCACGTCGATCAACACCTGCCCGTTGCCGCCCGCAGCCTCCAGGATTGTCCTCTTCCAGCCGTAAAGCGCATCGGGCGATTCGGCCAGCAGCATATTGCAAAAATGGTCGAACGCCTGGCTCAACGCGGCATAGGGCGTGTCGTGGCGCGACCTGCCGAATTTTCCCGAAACAAAAGTCCCCCGGCCGGAAACCGAAGGCTTCAAGGCTTCGTGCACCAGCATGGATTTTCCCGTCCCGGAAGCCCCCGACACGAGCGCCAGTTCCCGCCCTCCCCGCCCGATTCTGCCGAAAGCCCGTTCCAGGGCCTTTAGTTCCTTCTCCCGTCCATAGAGTTTGTCGGGGATGCGAAAACGGTTCGGAAAATCGTTTCGCCCGGCAACGAATCTCGTCAGACTGTGGAGGCGCCCCAGGTTGTCCTTGCAATACTTCAAGTCCGCGGCAAGGCCGTAGGCCGAACGATAGCGGTCTTCGGCGCTTTTGGACAACAGCTTCATCACCACCGCGCAAAGAGCGGGAGGCAGGCCCGGCGGGGGCGGGGGCACCTTGGCCAAGTGGGAATGCACCAGCCCCACGGCGTCTTTGTCCCGAAACGGCGGCGCGCCCGCAGCCATTTCGTATAGCACCGCGCCAAGGGAATACAGGTCGGAACGAAAATCCACCACGCGGTTCATGCGGCCGGTCTGTTCCGGCGACATGTATTCGAGCGACCCCTCCAGCGCTTCCGGAGGGGTCGGGTACGCCCGGTGGGTGGTCACGCGGGACGCCAGCCCGAAATCGATGATCTTGACGACCTCGTCTTCGAGGTTCACCAGGATGTTGTGGCCGGAGATGTTCCCGTGGATGATGCGAAGACGGTGGACATCCCCCAGGGCGATGGCCATGGGAATGGCCGCCCGCAGAAACGCCTCGACGTTCCCCGACGTCTCCGCCGCGATCTGCCGGACCGTCCGCCCCTCCACATACTCCATCTCCAGGGCGGGCTTGCCCCCGAAGAAGATCTGGCCGAACACGGCCCGGATGGACGCAACGCGAACATCTCTCAGTATTTCGTATTCGTTGGCAATCCGCGCGCGCCGCCGCGGCGAGGGATTTTCCGACCTGGACGTCTTGACGATCAGGGGAACGCCCGACTCGCCCGTGGTTCGATAAACAAGGGAATCGGCCCCCTCGTAGAGAAGCTGCGCTTGATTCTTGGTATTCATATCGGCTCCAAGGACTGCTCGAATTTGCAAAACAATCTCATTGTTTTTCCAAGCAGGCGGCAGCGGCCTTTCTGACCTTCTTTTGCTTGAAGCGGACCTTGTTCTCGTAGCCGTCTCTGAGTTTCCGCAGTTCCTCGGCGACCTCCGGTCCCGCATTGTTTTGGCAAAGGGCGTCGATGGCCGCCAGGACGACATCTGGATCTTCGTCGCCAAAGGCCTCCAGCAGGGCGGGCATCGTCTCCGGAAGCTGGCCTCCCACCTTGCCCAGGGTTTCCGCGGCGGCTTCCCGGACCATTCCCTTTTCGTCTTTCAAACCTAAAAACAAATACGGGGCAGCCGTTTCGATAGGGCCGATCGCGGCGATGGTTCGCAGGGCCTGTGCGCGGGCGCTCAACTCGTCCTTGCATTCCTGAAAAATGCGCACTGCCGACGGCAAAGCCTCCATCGCATCCTGGCCGTGCTTGGCCAGCGTCTTGAGGTAGGTGCTTGTGTAGCGTCCGGAACATCCCGTTTCGAGGTGTCGGATTGCCATGTCGTACTCCCGAATCTCCTGTTCCAGTTTTCTTCGCTCGAAACTCAAACGCGAACTTTGCAGCCTGTCCTCTTCTTGGTAGTCCCCGGTAATCGCAGGCAGGGCTTCAATGGCATAGATCTGGACCAGGCGGTCGGGATCGCGCATCGCCTCTCGAATTACAGGTTCCGCCGACGCCGCTTTTTTGCCGTAGCCTCGCAGCACCTGCAAAACAGCGCGCCGCACTTCCACGTCCGGGTCTTGGACCGCGCGGGTCAACGCGGGCAAGGCACGGTCCGCGCATAGGGATTTCCATGTCAGGAACATTTCGGCCGCATGGCGTCGATCAGAGACGTCTTCGCTTGCCAATAAGTCGATCAGGCAGTCGATTCGGGCTTCCTTTTTCAATTTTTCGCAGTCGGAAGCAAATATCGAAGACGTGGAAAACAAAACGAAGAGAGCCACAGCCAAGATTAGGATTGAAAATTTTTGCATTCTCGAACTCCTGTCAATAGCAGATATTGGTTGCTCGCAATAAGACGAAAAGATCGTCCGCCTAGTCCTCGCGGGCTTGGTCTTAACATCGGCCACTTGCAGGGACTATCGTCGCGGCGGTCGTCATTCCGGGCGCAGCGGTATGCACCCCGGGTGTCGATAAAACAGGTGGATTCCGTCGCTTCCGGGAATTTCCCGACTGGAACATGTAGCGTAGACCCGGAATCCAGGCGGCCGAATTTAGAACCAAGCCCGTCCTCGCTGATCGTCAAAAGCTTGTTCCATGCTCCGGTACCGAATAGTGGGTCCGCATACGCCAGGATACAGGAAACAATGGGATATTAAGATGGACGCATGCTTTTTGGCAAGCAAAGAATGCAGAGAAACCCGCAAACGTCCCGATCATCCCGACCCGGCTCGAAAAAGGGCTTGGTCTTAACATCGGCCACTTTCAGGGACTATCGTCGCGGCGGTCGTCATTCCGGGCGCAGCGGTATGCATCCCGGGTGTCGATAAAACAGCTGGATTTCGTCGCTTGCGGGAATTTCCCGACTGGAACATGTAGCGTAGACCCGGAATCCAGGCGGAGGAATTTAGAACCAAGCCCGAAACGGTCCTGCTTCGTCCGCAAATGCCCGCCTTTTTTCAGCAGGCAACGACGGGTTGCTTTTTCATCTGGCAACAGCCTCACATTTTCCATACACAAAAGGCGTTTTATTTCCATTGACACAACGGTCTCGTTTTTGAGATAAGTTTTTGTTTGACGCACGGTGTCCTAAAAAAACTCGAAAAAAAACGAGGCAACTTCGTGCGCAAAGCGCACGACACCTGAGAGGAGAGACAAACGTGAATATCAATGTTAGGAGTTCACTGATCGGGGTTGTGATGGCATTGTTTTTTTGGAGCGGGGCATTGGCTGGCGAAGCACCCGTGGTCAACCCCGGGGTCGAGTGGCTGGAATTGCCCATGGTGGCCCCCGGAAGCCGGTTGCAGGACCGGAGCGTAGCTTCTTCCTCTGGATACGAGACCGACGTGAGTCCGGAAATCCAGGCCCTGGCGGACGGTTTGGAACATGACCCGGTCCGCCTGTTCGAATTCGTCAAAAATCATATCCGTTTCGATTGCACCTGGACATGCAGGCGCGACGCAACCCAGACCCTTTTGGACCGGATCGGCAACTCCATCGAGCAGTCGGCCCTGCTGATCGCGCTATTGAAGGCGTCGGGTCATTCCGCCGAGTTCGTCCACGGAAAGGTCCGCCTGGCCATTGCCGATGCGGCGAACTGGATCGGGACGTCCCTGGACGAACCTTACACGACCGCTATCAACTTCGGCCGCGGCGGCATTCCTACCCAGTACAACTCCACTGTCGTCGTGATCGAACACGTTTGGGTCAGGCTTGCCATCGACAATATCGAATACAATCTGGACCCGTCTTTCAAGCATTACCGTTACGAATCGGGGCAGGACATCGCGACGGAAACCGGTTTCGATCAAACGTCTTTGATCGAGGCCGCGCTGGACGGCGCCACCCTTACGGACGATTACGTCTCCGCAGTCGATTGGAACGCAATTGGCGAAACGCTGGACGGGTACTGCGTCCAGTGGCTGAACCGGATTCGTGCGGACCACGCGACCGACACCCGCCTGGAAGTGCTTGGCGGACGGCAAATCGAACCGGTTGCCGTAACGGAGCTTCCGACGGATTTGTCCTACCTGGAAGAGGTCTACGACACGTACGAAGACGTTCCGGCTTCGCTTGAAACAAGCGTGACCTTCACGCTGCCGGGCAGCTTCGTATATGCCACCGTCTTTTCCGCAGTGCTTGGAAAGCGGGTCATTGTCAAATATACAAGCGGGGTGCCGGAGCTTCGCATCGACGGCCAGCTTTGCGCCACCGGAAGCGCGGGGGCCAGCGGCACGCTGAAAATCGAGGTGGATTCCGCCATATTGACTTCTGCCCGAGTATTCAACAAGACCATCTACGACTGGCGCTGGCATGCGGTCGTGTTCAACGCAGGCCATTTTTCCAGCCGGACGCTGGAGCGTCGCGACCGGATCATGCGCGAAAGCCAGCGCAACGGCGCGGGGGCGGACGACGAGCCGGTCTACGGAGAAGTGCTCGCCATTCTGGGGATGACCTACTTCTCCGAATTAGATATGTACGACGACCTGATCGGGCAAGTGGGAGATGTGGTTTCCCACCTGCTGTATGGCTGCGCGGTGGTCAACGGCCCGGCCGTGGACGTCGGTTTCAATATCCGCACCGCCTATCCCAACAACAGCGACACCGTGTCGTGGCACCGCGCCCACGTGCTGGCCTATTCGGCCATGACCAGCGCCGTGGAGCACGGGGTGCTCGAACAGACCCAGCACGTTTCGGACGCGATCTCCACTGTCAAAGGCTTGCTTGTCGCCAACAACAACGGCCAAAAGGTTTATACCGTCACTTTGGACAACTTCGCCACGGCGTTATACGAACTGAATTACGACAGCAGTTTCCGAAGCACTTTGATTTCCTACCTGTCCTCCGGCTACAACATCACCATTCCGCAGGAGGATGTGCAGCTGAACCAGTGGACGGGCAAGCCCTGGATCATTTGGAAACCTTCCGGAAGCTCTTACGGCTACATGATAACGGGACCGGCGCGAATCCTCGGTCCAGAGCGGGCCTTGGTCCTGGAGACGTCATTCGGAGGCGGGCCCACCGATCCGTCCGACGACACGGCGCCGCCCGAGGAGACGAGCGCCGAACTCGTCGAACAGGCTCAGGCCCAGGACAGCGGGCGGCAGACCCCTCAAGTGCAAGAGCCGGTCAACAGCCTCACCGGGGAGCTGATCCACACCCTGCCCGGCCTCGCCACCTTCGGCGGTCGCGGCAGGCAAATCATGCTGGATCTGGCATACCGGGGACACGACCCGCGTTCGGGCCCGCTGGGGGCAGGCTGGCGCCACAGCTATGAAATCGCTCTGCGCCAAAACGCCAGCATCTGGGAGCGCGCGCTGAGCACGGGCTCCGCTGCCGAGGGCGTCGCCCCCCTGGTGGCCGCATACGCGAGTACCCGGCTTCTGTATTCCACCGAAGAAGACATCCCCCACGAACGCATTTTGCTGGTTTGCATGGTGAACAAATGGCTGACGGACCATCTCACCAAAAACGCGGTTTACGTCACCGACGGCGATGGCGCCAAAGGGTTCGCCAGGCTTCCCGACGGCGCCTACGAACCGCCGGCGGGCGTTTTTTCCAAGCTGGTTCCCGTCGCAGACGGCTTTCAACTGACCGACGAAACCGGGCTGGTCCACGACTTCAACCCCGACGGCGCCGTCGGCAACCTCACGGACGACAACGGCAACCAGATCCAATTTTCGTACGGCGACGGTCAACTGGAGTCGATCACCGACGCCTCGGGAAGAGCATTCAACTTCTCCTACGACCTGGACGGACGGGTCGAAAAAATCGCCGACCCGCTCTCCCGCGAAATTCAATTCGACTATGACGACGCTGGGGACCTCGTCCTGTTCACCGATCCCGACGGCGGGACCTACGCATACTCATACGATGAACAGCATCTGATCACCGAAGCCCGAGATCCCCGCGACAACGTCTTCATGAAAAACACCTACGACACTTTCTGCCGGGTCGCGGAGCAGAGGGATGGGCGCGGCAAGGCCACGACGTTTCTTTACGGCGGCGACCGCACGGTCGTTGCCGACCCGCTCGGCAACCGGGCGACGTACCTGTTCGACGACCGAGGCCTGATGTTTCGCATGGTCGATCCCCTCGGGCACGAGCGCGGCTGGGAATACAACGGGCTGAACCGGCCGGTCCGCTATACGGACGCCAACGGCGGAGAGATGGCAATCGAGTACGACGCAATGGGCAACCCGACCCGCTTCGAAGACGCGGCCGGAAATGTCGAGACCAGCTCCTTCAACGCGCAAAATCTCAGAGTCGAATCGACGGATGCCAACGGAAACACCACCATATACCAGTACGACGCCAACCGCAACCTGGTTAAAACCATCGAGCCCACGAACGCGGAGACTTGCTTCACGTACAACGACGACGGCCAGGTGACCGGTATGGAAGACGCGGACGGGGTGGCCCGCACGGTGCAATACGACGGCAACGACTACGCCACGCGAATCGAGGACGAACTGGGCAATGCCGACGCGTACACCTACGACGCCGTCGGGCGCATGCTGACCCGCACGGACGCTAACAATCATACCGTGACATACACCTACGACAACCGCGACAACGTGCTCGCGGCGGCTTCCGAACTCGGGAGCCTTTGGAAATTCGAGTACGACGGCAACGGCAATATCACGGAGATTCAAAGACCCGGCGGAGGAATCTACCAGTTCGCCTACAACGAGAACAACCGTCTTGGGCAAATCCTCTATCCGGATACGACCACCCGAACCTTCGGCTACAACGACGCAGGCGAGTTGGAAAGCGTCACCGACGGCCGCGACAATACCACCCGGCTCCGATACGACGCCGGGGGACGCCTTGCCGAGATCGAAACTCCCGCAGGCAGCCTCACTCGCTTCTCATACGACGCCGAGGGCCTGCCATTGGAAATATCCGCGCCGGGAGAGGTCGAAACCTCCTTCGCCTACAATGTCCGAGGCCTGCTGGGAAGCGTGGAGAATGAAATCGACGACCAAATGGGATTTGGCTACGACGAATCGCGCAGGGCCGTTTCCATGTCTTTGGCCGGGACTGCCGCGCTGGAACGCGAATACGACGACGCATCGCGGCTTTTAGCAGTAGTCGATCCGATGGACAACCGGATAGGATTTCAACGGACCGACGCCGGGCGGCTGGAAGGCTGCCATTTTCCGGACG
This sequence comes from Desulfobacterales bacterium, assembly GCA_963674505.2. Classification (GTDB taxonomy): domain Bacteria; phylum Desulfobacterota; class Desulfobacteria; order Desulfobacterales; family SKZT01. The sequence goes on along the minus strand of CAXXIG010000007.1, from coordinate 1,215,976 downwards.
GCGCCGCTATCGCCTACGAGTTCGACGATGCCGGGCGCGTGGTAGAAATAATCGATCAGCTCCTGGCTCGGGAGACGCTCGCCCGCGACGGCAAAGGCCTCGTGACGGAGAGGACCCGGCGCGACGGCACGGTCGCAGCCTATGAATACGACGCCCTCGACCGGCTGCTCCGTATCGACTACGGCGACGGTTTCGACATCGAGTTCGCCTATACTCCCGACAACTTGGTCGATACCGCGTCCAACGATGCGGGAACCGTCCGATTCACATACGACGCGGTCAACCGGGTCGTCAATTTCAACGACGTGTTCGGCCTGGACGTCGCATTTTCCTATGACGGCAACGGGAATTTAGAGTCGCTGACCTACCCCGGCGACAAGTCCGTCGCATACGCCTACGACGAGGACAACCGCTTGACCGCCGTCACCGACTGGATGGACAGGACCATCCAGTATTCCTACGGCCAAAACGGCAAGCTGGAAAGAATCGAGTATCCCAACCAGGTCGTGACAGAATACGAGTACGACCAGGCGGCGCAGCTTTCCCGGATCAGGCATACAGGAGCGGACGGCGTATTCGCCAGCTATGCGCTGACCCGTACGGGCGGCCGAATTGTCGGCGTCGATTCCGAGGCGCCGTTGTCGCCCGCCTCGATTCCGGAAGCAAAGAGCTTCGCCTATGACGCGGCCAACCGGGTGATCTCGCGCAACGACGTTCCGTATTCCTATGACGACGACGGCAGGCTTCTCGGCGACGGCGTATGCTCCTTCTCGTACAATCCCGCCGGACAGCTCGAGACGGCGGTCTCGTCCCGGCTGTCCTGGTCCTGCGCCTATGACGCGCTCGGAAACCGGGTAGGCGCCTCCGCCGACGGCCACTCCACCCGGTACCTGGTGGTTCCCTGGCAGGGGAAGGTGCGGTTGCTCGCGCAGATGGAGTCTTCCAACTCGGTCCTGGCGCGCTACATCTACGCAGACGGCGTGGCGGCCCGAATCGCGGCGGACGGCAGCGCTCTCTACTACCACTTCGACTATACCGGCAATACTGTCGCTCTCACCGACGCCGACGGGGACGTTTCCGACGCCTATGCCTACTCGACTTACGGCGAGCTTACCGCCTCTACAGGCTCGACGGACAACCCGTTTCTGTTCAACGGTCTCCATGGCGCAGTCGCCGACCCCACCGGCCTGGTCTACATGCGGGCCCGCTACTTCGACCCGGATTCCGCCCGGTTCGTCACCGAGGACCCGGCAGGGTTCTCCAGCGGGGATTACAACCTGTACAGGTTCGCCCGCAACGACCCGGTCAATTTCGTCGATCCCGCCGGCCTAGCCGCAAGCCCGGCCGCCGAGCCCGAGAAATCGTTGCTCGAAGAGTGGCTGGAGGTATTCGAAGCGTCCGTGTCGGTCGGCGAGCAAGTCGGAGGAGACTTTAACGTCGGGCCGGCGGAAGTTTCAGGCACGCTCAACGCCGGTTCCTACAAGTACGAATGCAAAGGCATGAAGTGCGGCTGGTCGGCGGAACAGAAGTTCGAAGTGGCCACCAAAGTGTCCGACCTGATAGAACTGGGGGTCGGGGCCGAGCGCGAGGTGGAGGGACTTCAGAAAGGCACTTTCGCCGATCATATTTCGCAGAAGGATTTTCAAGGGACCATTGGAATCGAAGACTATAAGCTAAAAGAAAACGGGGAACAGGGCATGAATTTGGACGATATCAAATTCGGGGGGTCTCTTGCGGTCATCGTAGGCGCGGAAGTAAACTTCAATCTGACCCAGTTCGGCGACGCCGCGTACAAGAGCTGGGTCACCGCACATGGCGAAAACTGGCGTCCCTACGAAAACTGGACGGACGAACAGTTTGAAACCGTCCGCGACGCGAAAACGTACAAGCCGGGCCAGACGAACCTGTTGGAATAAGACGAATAATAGCAGTTGACATGGAACCCGTTTGCGCGCGATACGTTGCCGCGCAAACGGACACCCCGGGAGCCGAAAAGCGCACCTTCAAGGACTCTATTCGTCGGGCTCGGAAGGCTTTTTCGTCGAGCCCGGAAGGCTTTCCTTTGATTAGCAAATGTGACGCTACCGGGTTTTGGTTATAGCGTCGGCCAACCAACACCGTCATTCCGGGCGGAGCTTGCGGAGACCCGGAATCCAGGCGATGATCGAAACTGTTAAATGAAAACCGGCCGAAGTTAAAACCAACCCCGATCCGAATTTTTCAATTGGATCGCATGTTCTCGTACAAATGGCACCGCACCCCCCTTACCATCGACGGTATCGCCTTGAGGCAGATTTCCTGCCTGGCATCGCATCGGGGATGATAAGGACACCCGGCAGGCAGCCGCGTCAATTCCGAAACCATCCCGTCATCCGCGTATATCGTTCCGTTCGACATGGCGCGTATCAGAGCTTTGGTATACGGATGCCGCGGGAATTGAAGAATTTCTTGGACCGGGCCCTTTTCCACGATAAAACCGGCGTACATGACCGACACCCGGTCGCACATGAAAAAGGCCGCCTCCAGGTCATGGGTTATCAGAAGCAAAGAAATGCCGAAATGCGCGGTCAAATCCTTTAAAATGGCCAGAATTCTGCACTTCATGGCGACATCGAGGCCCTTGGCCGGTTCGTCCGCAATCAGCAACGAGGGTCTTGACGCCAGCGCCATGGCGATCATCGCGCGCCGGGCCATGCCTTTGCCGTATTCGTAAAGATATTGGCGGTATATTTTCCGGGTGGCCGGAAGCTTCACTTTCGCCATCAGTTCCATGGCCCTTTCCCTGGACTCTCTCACGGAACATTTCTCCCGGATCCTGACGGTTTCGGCGATTTGGAGCCCCACACCGAAAGCGGGACTGAAACAGGTTTCGGGCTGTTCGAAAATCATGGCGATCTGCCGTCCACGAATTCTTCGCATCTTCGATTCCGACACGCGCAACAAATCCATGCCCCTGAACAAGATCTGTCCGCCTGTCCTCGCGTTGACAGGCAGCTGCCGCATGATGCCCAACGCCACGACCGTCTTGCCGCAGCCCGGCCCTCCGATCAGGCAATGGGCTTCCCTGCGGTCGATTTTCAGGCATATGCCGCTGGAGGCCTTTACAAGCCCCGCCTCCGTAGGCAGGTCCACGTTCAAATTGACAATGTCAAGCAGGGCCATGGGTATTCCGAATATGGACCAAATATTCTCCGTCTCGTTTTTCGCATTCTCTTAAAAAAGACTGTCAAGATTTTGGCCTTTAAAATGGTTTCCAAACGGGAGACTGGATACGGCCTGTTTTTGTTTGCAACAACCCGGGTTCGGTACATTGCAAGGCAAGGGGGACAGGTATGCCTGTCCGTTTAAGATGTGTCGCGTCCGCGCTGATTCGTCAGGAACGCTTTGCCGCCAAAAGGCTCGAACCGCAAAAAGGGCCGAAGATGGAATGATCCGATGTTTCAAAGCACACCCAACCATCCATTTCCCCAAAGGGCTTGCCGGGGAAGGCGGTCAAACGCTGTTGCCGGTCGAAGCCGCTGTCCCCGCCCCGGATTCTCGTATCCATATCTCCACTCGACTGTTTTTCCTGGTCTCGCCCTTCTCCTGTTTGTTTCGAACTTCGCGCGCAAAAAAAGCCAGAAAGAGAACTCGCCTGTTCCGAACCGGTCGCCTTCATGGCTTTCCAACCGTCTGCGAAATTCTTGCTGGAGAAGGAGTGCGGCTTCTTGCCATTGGTTATGCAAGGTCTTTTACACAATAGATTCTCAAATGTCAACTATCGACGCAAACCATATCGGGCTTTTCGGGCGAGTCGTTCGAAGATTGGCCCATTCGATTTGTTGGCAGGTTCAAAATCCAAAATGCAGAATTTGCACCTTCCAGGCTCGCTCCGGGCAAGCAGAGATCAAGGACCTTGCCCTCGATAACATGCGGTTCCCTGTCGAAACCTTTTTCCACGGCCATTCTCCGAATTTTCTCAAGGATGCCTCAGGAAGATACGAAGACTTGGGCACGGATGGCCCGGAAAATGCGCCCGCGCGGAGCGTGGAAACAAAGGCGACGAGAGCGATCACCGGCCGGTCCGCAGTTGCCGTTTCGCAAACGGCAACTGCCTGATATCGGTTTCCATCCGCCTGAAGGCGTCGAGGTCCCTGAGGGGCGAAAAGTCCTTTGCCAATTCGGCCACGCGGTGTCTGCAGACGGAAAGGTTGAGCTTTTTTCGACGGCGCTTGCCGAGTCCGCTTGCAGCCTCCAACGCCTGAAATAGAAGTTTCTTGGGATCCGGCACTTGGTCAGCTTCCCGAATGGAAGGCAAGTCGAGTTTCATTTTTCCGTTGGGATTGCCCGCCGCTCGCCTGATCGCCGTTTCGTCGAAAAGGAGCCAGGCCTCCGTCATACGAACCGGTATGACGCATATGCAAGGAGCATTCTCTTCTATATCAGGCAACGATTCAAGGGCATCGGCGATTTCGCTTAGCCTTTTCTCTCGACCGGCGTTCTCTGCGTCTCGATGAATGAAAAGAACATCGCAAGGAAACAGCTTAATGCTTCGATCAATGCGCTCCGGCAAAGACAGAGAGGGAGGCGCAAACGGCCGGGGATCGAACCATTGGCCTTCGATTGCATCCTCAATGTGCTGCCTGCACAGCCAGACGAGAATCGGCACAAGCGCATTGTCCGAAGATCCGTCGGTGACCAGCGTGAATTTTATCGTCATTCGAACTTCTCTTTCTGGAATGGCAGAAGCAATTTTCGGAGGTCTTCGCGATCCCGAACCTTTGGGGGACGGCGACGGTCCTTTCCTGCTGAAACAGGCTTCTGATCGATGCTGTTCGTACAAACCGAACGGGGATTCAGGTAGCTTAATAGCTGTCCCTTGGCCACTATGCTTGACGTTTGGGTGCCATCGTCCCGCCACGTTTCAGGCAAATGGGAAAAACGGGCCTGGGCGCCTCGAACGTCTTTTTCGAATGAATCGACGACTTCCGCCACAAGCAGCGAATCATCGGGGACTTCGCTCACTACGGCAGGCGAATGCGTGTTTACGATCACCTGCCGCAACGGATTTCCCTCCTCCACAGGCCCCTCGGTATCCGTCGCGATGTCTTCCAGCAGACGAATCATGGCGGGGACCCGCGCGGGATGGATGCCATTTTCGGGCTCTTCGAGACAAATCGCGCCGCTGCCTCTGCTGTCCATTTCAATGACTGCCAGAGACAAAAACCGCAATGTCCCGTCCGACAATGCGCGGGCAGGCAGTTCCGCGCCATTGGTTTCCCTGAGCATCAGCGTGAGAAGCTCGCGTTTCTCGTCGCGGTCGATCCACAGGGCATCGACATGCCCGAAAAGTTCGCTCAAACGATTTGCGATTTGACAATAAACCGCGGCCTCGTCGGGCACGACGCCTGTTTCGGGAAGGGTCTTGGCCAGGTGGTAAAGCGTGCTGGCAAGGAATACGCCGTCGGAGCCAATCTGTATGGGGCTGTTGAAATCGCTCGGCTTCCTTAGGGCCGAAGGCTCGAGTTGCAGGCATTTCCACGAGGCCATTTCGCGACGGGCGCATAAAACGGTCGGACTCTCGCTGGCACTGCCGGAAGACAAGACTGTCCTTGGAAGCGATTCCGCAACGTGCAGGGATGGACGTCCCAGGCTGCCGTCCTGGTGAAGCTTTATGACGGTCCGATCCTTCTTCTCTCCATTTTCCTCGACCGTTTCCGTTTTGGTAGAGATGAAAGGGCTTCGGCTCGCGCCGACGACGGCGGTATTCAGCCATTCCTTGCCTGGGTTGAACTTCAGACGCTTTCGCGCCTCTCCTTTGGGGATATAGTCGAGCGATTCATGGACAATGACAAGGTCTCCTCCCAGAAGCGACGTTTTAGCGGCGTCCGGTTCCCGATATTTCAATTCCAGAGCATATTGCAAAATCGTTGTTTTCGCTTTTCCCTCCTTGCCCAGATCATCCACTGCCGTCGGAGGGACCACCATTTCGGCTTCAAAGCGCATTCGATTCTTGCGAATCGGCCCGATTCGACTGAAGAGCCCTTTGATGTCCGGAGACTTTTCTCCTTCCGAGCGGACTGAAGAAGCGGCGTCGAGCAAAGTCGCATCCGCAAGAGCGGAAAGAAAGCGTATCGCGTCGAAAAGATTGGATTTGCCCACGCCATTGGCACCCGCGACGCAGGTGAACGGGCCGAAGCGAACATCGACATTCACCAGGTTTTTGAATCCTTCGATTTTCAGACGTGTCAGCATGCCATCTTCCCCCCGTGCCGTTTGATTGGAACGAATCGTCTTTTATACATAATAAGCTCGGCAATTGCAATTTCGATTTCACATAGACGTCCATATTCCACCGATTGCTTGCAGAATCACACCCCCTCGTCGCCCAGAAAGGCCATCGCCCAAGTCCATCGGGACGATACGAAGAATTGGACACGCATGGACCGGAAAATGTTCCCGCCCGGAGCGTGGCAACAAAGGCGACGAGAGCGCCGAACGTCTTGAAACCAAAATTTTGGACCTGTGCGTTTGGTGTTCATCCATTTAGAGCCAAAGCCGGATTGCCCCGGTAGCGCCGCCTTCCACGGCGGCGTGTCCCAAGTCCCGTCAGGGACGGCAGACAATAGCCCGGCAATTTATTGCCGGGGTCGGCTCGACAGCACCACCCAAGTCCCGTCAGGGACGACAGAAAAAAGAACTCTGCCAAAGGGTCTTTACGCCGCGTTTGTAAAAAGCAATGAATACTCCCCGATGCGGTCGCGGTAGGCGGCAGCGAAGATTTCCCGGGGCTTGGGGCTTTCGGCGACAAAACAGTCGAATGGCAGCCGTCGGCAGGTCCGCGCGGGATTGGCTTTAACATCGGCCACTTTAAAAGACTATCGTCCCGGCAGTCGTCATTCCGGGCGGAGCGGTATATAACCCGGGTGTCGATAAAACAGATGGATTCCGTCTTTTCCGGGAATTTCTTAAATAGAAAATATAGCGTAGACCCGGAATCCAGATGGCCGCATTTAGAACCAAGCCCCGCACCCGCAAAAACCGGTTGTTGTTGGAATTCGACGGGTGGTTGAAGTTGCGGTTGCCATTGTCGAGGTTGACCGCTCAAACCGACGAACCGGATATCCGCCGTCCTCTTTGGAGATCCCGTTTTTTTCAAATAAAAGCCTTGAGAGCCAACCAAAGGCATTGCCGTGCGATAGGCGGAATTTAAACCTGAGTCTCTCTTAATTTTTTTGCCACATTGATAATCCCCTTGAAAAATAGTATTATTGTCCAGTTTGTATCGAACAAGGAGGCGACTATAATGGACGAAGAAAAGCTTCTGGAACGAATCGGTTTCAATCCAAAAATATTCGGCGGGAAACCGATTGTCCAGGGAAGGCGATTGGCAGTCGAACATGTTTTGGGAATGCTGGCGGCGGGAGACAGCGCGGAAACCATCCTGGAAGGCTACCCGTGGCTCGAACCCGAAGACATCCAAGCCTGTCTTGCATATGCGAGAAGAATCGTAGGACACGAACGAATCGAGCCGCTTCAAATGGAAAACGTCGGATGAAGGTGCTCCTGGACACTTGCGTATGGGGCGGGACTCTGAAACATCTGGCAGTTGCCGGTCTCGACGTTGGTCGGAGCGGGAAGGGAGCATTCCTTGCTTCTTAAACAATCCCGGAGGGATGACAGACAATAGCCCGGCAATTTATTGCCGGGGCGGGAGCGCCACATGCGTCAAGTCCCGTTAGGGACGACAGATCGTTTTGTTTCAAAAAAACCAACCCCTCTGCCGGTTCGACAATCCTCGACACCCGTCTTTCCGCCACGAAACCGGAAATCCGTCCGGTCTGTTCCGCAACCGCAATCCGGCGCCCCTTTTCCAAGGCCTCCTTTTCGAAAGCCGGGAGGCACGAACGATGAAATCCCGTCCCCGCCCCGAGGCCCTTTCTTTCCCGTCCGGGTCTCAATGGCCTGATATCGGAAGCCTTTCTACCCTGCTTGCCGAAGAATTCGAAATACCGCCCGATTTGAAACACCAGCAGACAATCGGCGTATCTTTTGGAAAACCAACGGTACTGGGCGGGAAGGCGCGCGAACCGGGGCGGACGGTCCGTGCGTTTCAAAACCCCGTCGCGAAACGCGAAAAAGCAGGAGAGAAACGGGCGGCGGCCGAACAGGCAATATTTCAGCCGAAAGCTGGAGGCGTGGCTGAAATGGCCCAGGTACGACGCCAGGGTCGATTGCAGCGAATCGATTTCGCCCTGCCGGCAATGGATTGTCGTCTTCGACTCTTCCCTTTTTACTATGCGGTTTTCGTAGACGGCCAGCTTGTGCTTCAGGTTGTTGACCACGCGCTTTCTCACCAGAAGATGAGTGGGACGCACGATGTAGCCCAGAAAATCGCAGCCGTTTGCAACAGGCGCGAGCTTCTTCATGTTGGGGTTCATCCCGAGGTTCAGGCGGGACCGGCAGAATTTCTCGATCAGGTCGGCATACAGCAAAAGCGACGAGCGGTCTCGTCCCACCATGACCATGTCGTCCACGTACCTCATGTAATACTGGCATTTCAGCTCGTGCTTGACGTACTGGTCCAGCTCGTTCAAATACACGTTGGCGAAAAACTGGCTGGTATAGTTTCCGATGGGAAGGCCGGTCTTGTTTTTCGTGTGAAACAGCGACTTGTGCGGCGGGATTTGTTTAAACAGGGACCGTCGGCCTTTTACTATCGGATTTTTGGACGGGTCGTTGAAGATGACGACCTCCGAGAGCCACCGAATGTCGTCGTCGGGCTCTTTTCTCATCAGGATTTCATAAAGAATTTTCTTGTCGATGGACACGAAAAAGGAGCGTATGTCGAGCTTCATAAACCACGCCTTGCACTTGTTGTTGCACGTGGCCTTTCGCATGAACGTTTGCAGGCGCTTTGCCGCCAGGTGGATCCCCTTTTCCTTCCGGCAGGCGTAGCTGTCGAAGATGAAACGACGCTCCCAGGACGGTTCGAAGTAGGAAACCATCAGATGGTGCACGATGCGGTCGCGGTAGGCGGCGGCGAAGATTTCACGGGGCTTGGGGCTTTCGGTGACAAAACAGACGGACGGATGCGGTCGATAGGTCCGCGTTTTCAGCTCTTCCAGAAGCAACGCCAGATTTTCCTCGGCGTTGATTTCGAACGCCAGGGCGCTGTATTTCCAGCGCTTGTTTTTCCGGCAGCTCAAATACGCGTCGTACAGGTTGCGATAGGTGAATACGGGACGATTCATTTGCCTCGGCGCACCGGCAAAAACCGGTTGTTGTTCGAGTTCGACGGGTGGTTGAAGTTGCGGTTGCCATTGTTGAGGTTGACCGCGCCAAACCGCGAACCAGATGTCCGCCTTCTTCTTCGGGGTCCCCGGTCCGTCCAGGGGCCGGGCCCCTTCACCGGACGTCCATCCCGTGCAAGCGTAGGACGCCCTGAATTGATATGCCGCATGGGCGAGGCGGACCCAATTGAATACTCATCGGCGCTCTCTCGATGCTCAAGCAGGGCTCATCGCATCGCGATTCCGGCCGTTTTCCCGTTTTCTCGCGGACGTAAGCCAGCCCTCCGCCTGTCTGTTTATGATTGTCACCTGGTTTATGGCGTTTTCGAAGGAATTGAAACTCGGAAACGCCTTGACCTCTTTGCAAATCTTGACCAGGAGCTTGATCTCTTCCAACGTGATGCGCAGCTCCTCCAGCACCCCGGCCTTTTCAACCGAACTGTTGGCGCGGATGATCAGCTTCAGCGCGCTTCTGGCCGCGTTGCGAAGATCGCTGCCATGCGTGTATTTGTTGTACCGGGAAAAATTCTTCACCGTGTTCTCGCAATAAATCAGAAACTGGAACGCGTCCCGGTAAATCGGAAGATGCTCGTATCTGGCCATTTTTCTAAAACCCGAATCAGAAAAGTCACGAACGACAAAAGAATTTCCTGTTGGTCTTTGTTTTAACGTCGGCAAACCAACTCCGTCATTCCGGGCGGAGCTTGCGCAGACCCGGAATCCATGGGATGATCAAGGCTCACGGGTTGAAAAAACAGCCGAAGGTAAAACCAATCCCTCCCTGATTATAAATGATTGTGGGGCGGTTGAACGTAGGTTGGGTTGAGCGTCGCATATTGTCGGGTTTCGCTGGTTTTTTCTTACAAACTCGCTATAAGGTACTCGATGCAAGCAGCAAGAAACCGAAACCCAACGCGACACCCCGCTCAAATCGACCTACGCGCAGCCCCCCAAAAATCCGATATAAACAGAAAACTTCGATTTCGAAACCCGTCGATCTGGTTATCACAAATTTTGAAAATGAAAAAGCCGTTTTTTCAAAAAAAATTTTTCCGGGGGGGAAAATTCCCCCCCGGCCCCCCCTAAAATTTTAAATAACCAAAGAAAAAAATAATAATCAAATATTCAATTGCCTCGACGCACCGGCAAAAACCGGGTGACGTCCGAGGACGACGGGGGGGAGAAGGAGCGGCCGCCAGAGTCGAGGCCGACCGCGCCAAACCGCGAACCAGACCTGTCAGATGCCCAAAACCAATTGCAAGTCACATGTATCAAATCTGTTGCCATCCTTACACTGTAACCGCAATCGGTTTTTCGAGGAGACGCGTTCGGGTCGTAAAGCGAATACAGTTCGTCCCTCGTCGGCAACTCCCATTTTCCGTCCTTCTCCCGGGCGTTCATCTCGGCGATCTTCTGCAAAGCCTTGTCGTGGGTGATTTCCTCCCCGTTGTCCTTGAAATACCAGTCCAGACCAAGCTTGTTGTCCCGAATGGTGTCGTCGCCATTCTTAACGAACCTCCCTTTGGGTACCAAACCGTCGATTATCTTGCGGACTTCGTCGATGCGAGCCTGCACGCCCCTGGAAAGCACGATGTCTCCGGGAAGCCGGTCGGCGATTTTCTTTGCCTGGACGAATTCGCTTTCGGCCTTTTCCAGGGAGACCTTGTCGGACTTCGACGCGAAGTTTTCCGCCTCTTCCATGCGGCCCCAGAACGTCTCCAGCTCCTCCAGATGGCCGTATCGTTCCCGGTCGAGGTTTTCGGCCAGCTCCGATTTTTTCTCCCGCAGGACAGTTCCAGCCTTTTTCCAGTCGCCACTGTTGGTCAGAGACACGATTTGGCGATAGGCGTCCTGGGCCTTTTCCGCCAATTCGACTTTGTTTCTGGCGGAAAGGGCCTTTTGGGAAAGCCGGGAGACGCTAACGCGGGCTTTGTCCGCGCCGGGAATGCCTTGCAGGGCGCCTTCCGCGTCCTTGCATCGTTCCAGCGCCCTTTCGAGGCTTTCCCGGGTCGCCGGACTTTCGGCGACGGCCGACTCTGCCTCTTGGAAGTATCGGAAAAACCGCCCCAATCTCTCCGCCTGGGATTTTTTCTCCCCGTCCTCCAGATAGGTTTGCAGAAACTCTACGTGCTGTTTCAAGTCTTTTCCGGCATCTTCCAGATCGCCCTTTCGAAACGACGCCATGATTTGCGCAAACCGCTGCGAGGCCTGCTTCTTTTCGGCGGAGAACCGGTCTTTCGGGACCAGGACCGCTTTTCTCTCCAATCTGTCGCCGGGGGCAAACTCGATTCTCTCCTCCCAGATTTCGTAATCGGACAGGGTCGCGACAACCGCGTGCTCCCCGGGCTCGACGTCGTGCATGGTCAGAGGGGTTTTGCCCTTGCTTTTCCCATCCAGGGAAACTGCGGCGCCGGCGGGTTCGCTTTCGATCGTCAGCTCGGCCTTTATTGGCACCAGGGTCGGCGTCAGCGTGAGTTCGTCGCCGGAGACGACCTCGACATTCTTTTCCCAGGTCTCGTAGCCGGGGCGACCGACCGCGACTCTATAGGGACCAGGCTGGATGTTATCCAAGAAAAGTGGCGTGGTCCCCTTGTCCGCGCCGTTCAAGGAAACGGTTGAACCTCGGGGGTCGCTTTCGACGATCAATTTGGAACCGGTCACTCTTGCGAATTGCGATTTTGCAGCCTTCTCAAGACAAGCGATCTGCCTTGGGTTCAAATCGCTTTTGGGAACGTAAACATGCCCCGTACCCAAAATCTCCAGCTCGGAACCTTGTGAGGACCAGCCGACTTCCCCTGTTTGGCCATCCGAGCCGATTTTCGAAAGAAACTCCGCCTCCAAATGCAAAGCGAACTTGTCCGCATGGTCCTGCCAATTGCCTGTAACCAAAATACCCGCCCGTCTCCTGTATTCCATGACATCCAAATGCGGCAGGTCCCGGTCGGACGTGGTGCGAAGACTGTCCTCCCGCAACTGCTTCAACTGCCCGGGGGAAATCTTTACCACGTTGAACTCCGAGTCCTTCAGTCTTCTGTCGATTCTTCCAATTCTCGTAGTGATCATTTGCCGGAGGGCTTTTCCCAGCTCATTGCACTTTTCGTCGGTATTGGTTTCCACGATGTCCAATATGGCAATCTTGAGCTTGGACGTATCGATTTTGTCCTTGCTGAACAAATCCTTCATCAATTCCAGGGACGCCTTCGCGACCGCCGTCTCGACGGCGTTTTGGGATACATTATCGACAATGTCCTCCACGGTCAGTTCCTCGACGGTCCTGGAATTCACCCGATCATAGAAAAAGACGCCCGTGCCAACCAGCAACGCCAGAACGGCGGCCGCCGCGATCAACGGCGCGATTATATTCCTGCGATTCAGACACTTGTCGATGCCCTCGGCGAACCGTCCAGCCTGCTGGTGTCGCTTTTTTCGGTTCTTGGCAAGTGCCTTGGCCAGCTGCCGGTTGACGCAGCGGCCAGCCTGGAGAAGGGGCGGCGGGGGTTGCGTGGTCACCAGGTTGTTCAGGATCTGGAAATCCGCGCTCATGAACGGGGGACGGCCCGCGACCATCTCGTAGAACACGACGCCCAGCGAGTAGATGTCGGTGCGCTCGTCCTGTTTCTGCCCCAGCCACTGCTCGGGCGCCATGTAGGGGTAGGTGCCGGCCAGGCTGTACTTGGGCGTGCTGGAAAGCCGTGTGGCCGTGGTCCTGATCTGCATGGCCAGGCCGAAATCGAGGATTTTCACCTCCCCCGACGGCGTGACCATGATGTTTTCGGGCTTGATGTCCCGGTGCACGATCCTTTTTCGATGGGCGTAGTCCAGCCCGGCGGCGATCTCTCCGACGATGCGGGAAGCCTCCTTGATGGGGATTCTTCGACCCTCGAAGGACTTTCGATGCTCGTCCAGGGTCACGCCGGGAACAAATTCCATCACGAGAAAATACTCGACGGTCCCGTCCGCGTTCCTCATCTTCTCCAGATGATTCACCGAGGCGATGTTGGGATGCTTGAGACCCTGGACGTCCTTGAAGTTTTCCCTGATCTGCTCCATTTCCTTGGGGACCCGGGCCACCTCGGGCGGGACCATCTTGATGGCCACGTCGATGCCGCTTGTCTTGTGCCAGGCCTTGTACACGCACCCCATGGCCCCCCGCCCCAGCACCTCCTTGATCTGGTACTGCCCCGGCAGCCACTCTCCGATTTCCAGTTCCTTGTCCATGGCAAAACATCCTCGACTGTATCAACCCTCGTTTTTCCACCGAAAAAAAAACAGTTTCCGCCGGTTTTATGCCATATCGATCCGCCTGCGTCAACAAAACAAGCGTCGGTTCTTAAGGAGGAATACAACTTGGCGAGGAATACTTCGACGAAAACGAGTTGTTCTTTTCCCGAGATTTTTGTAGGATGGAAAAAATCCGCAACGCATCGCGGAACTGCGGGGAAAAACATTGTCCGGTTTCCCGTTCGAAGTGGCGGGCCAAGGTAACCAGAGCTTCCAGCTCTGGTCCGATTCCGCGCTTATGCAACCCTGTCGAAGCCGAACAACGCCAGGCCAGAGCAAAGCAGACCAGACCAGGATGGTCTGGTTACCACTTTGGCGCGCTTTTCCCGCAAATCCGCGATGAACCCGAGCCGTTTGTGGGATTTAACCATTGCAAAAAGGGGGATAAAGCATGAAATCGAAACTGGCAATCATTCTGGTTTTCATGTTCGCTGCCGCAGGTTGTTCCACCGTGGGCGTGAAATCGGCGTCGAGGCAGGACAACGCTTCCGAAACCGCCATGCTTTACAACGAATTTATCCAAGGGCCCTCGCCGAACATCGCCCAGCTGACGCTGTTCTTTTCGAAAATGCCCAAGGGCGCGGATTTGCATCACCACTATTCGGGCAGCATTTACGCGGAAACCTATCTGGACTGGTTCGATTGCTGCATCGACAAAAACACCCTGAGATATGCCCAAGACAAGACGGAAAACACCGTCACCGTCGCAGAGTTGCGCGCGAACGACAAGCTTTACCGCAAGCTCCTGACTCTCTGGTCGGACATGGACTACCACAACCACTACCACGAACAGATCTCGCCGGACCTGAACTTCTTCAACACGTTCGGATATTTCGGACACGTTCCGCAGCGCTACGAGGAAGGGCTTCGGATCATCCGGGAGCGCGCCCTGAGCGAAAACGTCGCCTATGTGGAAACCATGTTCAAATCCACGGGATATTCGATAGAGGACCCATCCTTCGACGAAAATATCGAAAAGGCGTCCGACGACGGTCCCGTGGCATCGCTTTTCGACCGGTTGTCGGAAAAAATCGAAGCCGACCCCGCCCTGGCCGAAAGCGTTGATAAGTTGATCCGCACCATCGAAACCGCCCACCAGGGAATCGACGACGACCGGTTCATGATGCGGTATCAATCCTATGCGACGAGAAACAGCAGTCCCAGCGTGGTGTTTTCCTCTCTGTATTCGGCTTTCAAGGCCGTCGATGCTTGCGACCTTCTCGTGGGAGTCAATATCGTCGGGCCGGAAAACGGCGATACGGCCCTCGCCGACTACCGGCTTCACATGCGCATGTTCGCCTACCTCCACGAGAAATTTCCAAAAGTAAACCGCGCCCTGCACGCAGGCGAACTTGCCCTGGGAATGGTGCGTCCCAAAGACCTGAAGTTCCATATCGTCCAAGCGGTCCAAATCGCAGGCGCCCAGAGAATCGGCCACGGCGTGGACTTGCCCTACGAGAACGACGCCGTGGAGCTTCTGAAGCAAATGAAGGGAAAAACCGCCGTGGAGATCTGCCTGACCAGCAACGAATTCATCCTGGGCGTGGAAGGCGGCCGCCACCCCTATCTCATCTATTCCGACAACGATATTCCCATGGTCATATGCACCGACGATTCGGGAGTTTCGAGAAACAATCTCACCGGCGAATACGTCCTTCTGGCCTCCCGGTACAAACCGAGCTACGAAACGGTGAAAAAATACGTCTATAACAGCGTAAAGTATTCTTTTCTTTCGGAAGGAGACAAGCATAAGCTGACGGCGTCCCTGGACGCCGATTTCGCGAAGTTCGAAGCCGAAATGGCCGCATACAGGAAAATGGTGCGTCGTTGAGGTGATTAGAATGGCATTCAAGAGAAAACGCTGAAACTCGATGATCAGGTTTTTTCCGCCGACCGGACCGAGGAGACCGTCATTCCGGGCGCAACGCAGCGGAGACCCGGAATCCAAAAGATCCGCAGAAGCGCCTGGATTCGAAGCTTTCGGGGGAATGACCAAAAAAACTTGATCATCGAGTGAAAAAAACGCGACCTGCGCGGTTGGTTCGACGGACACATGAATGCAATTCTCACACAAGGACACTCAGATTGCCGGAGGAAAAAACATGATAACATACGAGTTCGAAACCGAAATAGAGAACGGGACCATAAAGGTTCCGGAAAACCTCGTAATAAATAAAAACAGAAAGCTTAAAGTTATTATCGTATTGGAAGACAACAAGCGGGACGAGATGAAAAAAGCTTTGTTGAACTCCCCGGTTTGGTCAGATGAAGACGTCGAGGAATTTCAAAACGCCGTCAAAGAGGGTGGGTCGATCCCCTGGCGTTGTCGCCAATTCAACTTCTCTTGAAATGGACGCCCCGACAATCTTGCATGGAGTCCAACCCACCATTTTCCGTGCCAATTCGTCGCCTCTTCGAACGAATGACATCGAGGCGGCTCGGGAAATGGTGGGTTGGACTCCGTACAAACTCGAAGGGCGCGGGCGTTAACAAGCTTTGAACCAGCCCCGATCGCCTGGGATTCAACCCACCCACCCTACGCTCCCTCCAACGCCGCCAAGTCATTTTGGCGAAATAAAAACCGGCGAAGTTAGCGGCTGTTTTTTCAGCGGTATTTTCATCCCCCCAAGTTCATCCCGAGCTTCATAAACCACGCCTTGCACTTGTTGTTGCACGCGGCCTTTCGCATGAACGCTTGCAGGCGCTTTGCCGCCATGTGGATCCCCTTTTCCTTTCGGCAGGCGTAGCTGTCGAAGATGAAACGACGCTCCCAGGACGGTTCGAAGCAGGAAACCATCAGATGGTGCACGATGCGGTCGCGGTAGGCGGCGGCGAAGATTTTGCGGGGCTTGGGGCTTTCGGTGACAAAACAGACGGACGGATGCGGTCGATAAGTCCGCGTTTTCAGCTCTTCCAGAAGCAACGCCAGATTTTCCTCGGCGTTGATTTCGAACGCCAGGGCGCTGTATTTCCAGCGCTTGTTTTTCCGGCAGCTCAAATACGCGTCGTACAGGTTGCGATAGGTGAATACGGGACGATTCATTTGCCTCGGCGCACCGGAACAAACCGGTTGTTGTTCGAGTTCGACGGGTGGTTGAAGTTGCGGTTGCCATTGTTGAGGTTGACCGCGCCAAACCGCGAACCAGATGTCCGCCTTCTTCTTCGCGGTCCCCGGTCCGTCCAGGGGCCGGGCCCCTTCACCGGACGTCCATCCCGTGCAAGCGTAGGACGCCCTGAATTGATATGCCGCATGGCCGAGGCGGACCCAATTGAATACTCATCGGCGCTCTCCCGATGCTCAAGCAGGGCTCATCGCATCGGAATTCCGGCCGTTTTCCCGTTTTCTCGCGGACTTAAGCCAGCCCTCCGCCTGTCTGTTTATGATTGTCACCTGGTTTATGGCGTTTTCGAACGAATTGAAACTCGGAAACGCCTTGACCTCCTTGCAAATCTTGACCAGGAGCTTGATCTCCTCCAACGTGATGCGCAGCTCCTCCAGCACCCCGGCCTTTTCAACCGAACTGTTGGCGCGGATGATCAGCTTCAGCGCGCTTCTGGCCGCGTTGCGAAGATCGCTGCCATGCGTGTATTTGTTGTACCGGGAAAAATGCTTCACCGTGTTCTCGCAATAAATCAGAAACTGGAACGCGTCCCGGTAAATCGGAAGATGCTCGTATCTGGCCATAAAAAAACCGAATCAAAAAAAAACGCGTTCCTGTCTTATCTGGAACCTAACGGACCTGGTTCTAACTTCGGCCGTTTTTCCTCCAACAGTTTCGATCATCGCCTGGATTCCGGGTCTAATAGAAGCTCCGCCCGGAATGACGGTGTTGTTTGGCCGACGTTAAAACCAACAACGATCATGCCGCACGTTGGGCTTGGTTGCAAAGTCGGCCGGCTATTCGTCCTATATGTCCCATAGGTCCTGTCTTCTTCTCGTTTTGCTCTGAAAACACCGCAGGATTTGGCCGACTTTAGAACCACCCCCCGGACGTTCAATCCGCAAGCCAGTCGCAGTCGTCGCTCCAGGCGATCCCGTTTTCTTCGAAAAAATCCATGGCTTCCCGGGTGAAACCGGAAACCGAGAAGACGAAACCGATGTGCCTGGCGACCGTTTCCGCCTCCAGAAGCTCCTCCATCTTTTCCACGAACCGCTCGGCCTCTCCCAGTGAGAATTTCTTCGAATCCCGGCACTTGACCTCTCCGACGACGCTGTACTGCTCCGGCTCCGCCCTGGCGAAGACGTCGATCTGCAAGTCGCGCTTCTCCTCGGGTGAGGACGAGTAGGACCAGACGCTCTTGTATTCCACGAAACAAAAGTCCTCGGGCAGGTTGCGGGTGATGGACCTGAAATGCTCGCCCTGCCTGTACGCCCGGTGCTTCAAGGCGCGGATGATCAGAAACTCGGCCCAGGCGCCCTTGGACTGGTTGTACTTGCCGAGCAGCTTCCGGTATTTCAAGAGGGATTCGTCGAGAAGGGCCTTGTATTCCCTCGTTACGTCCTTGGGATCGAAACCCTCGATCTCCTTTTGATAGACCCCCCGGAACACCTTGTCGAAAACGTTGTCGCCCACCCCGCGATAGTCGAAATTGGTGCTTCCCTGCCGAATGATGTCGGCTTTGACCAGTGCTTTTAGCTTTTTCTCCAGCTCCCAGTCTTCCATGGGAAGCTCCAGATCTTCAATAATCTCCTGGCGAGTCGTTTCCGTCTTGCGTTTTTGGGAAAGGTACAGTACGATTCGCTTGGCATGGCGGTCGTTGATTCGCTTGAACGCCGTGCCGACGTATTCCATCCAGGTGCCCTTCACGATTCCCTGGTCTTCCAGCGTCTCGAACTCCATGGTTTTCAACAGGCCCTCCGGCGTCGCCAAGTCCTTGTCCGGAAAAGAGGACTTGAACAGCGAGCTGACGTAAAACGGGTTGCCCTCGCTCAAGTCGGCCATCATCGCCACGGTCTCCTCGCTGACGGGAATTTGGAAGTAATCGGAGTACTTGTACGCCATTTCCACGATATCCTCCTCGGGCATATTTTTGAGAAACTCCAGCTGGAACCTTCCGGGCAGGGCGAGAAGGTCGTTCATCAGCCACCCCACCCAGCTGCCCGAGACCAGCAAGGGGGCGCTCTTGTATTCGGCAGTGCTCATGTATACCGAGGCCATGTCGTCGATGACGCTCGTGCAGGCCTTGTCCCGATATATCTCGCTGTTGATGTATTGGAACTCGTCGATGATCTGCATGATCGATATGTTCAGCCTGTACGCCATCTTGTAGGGCATCTGGTTCAGCACGTTCCACATCCAGGGGCCGTTTTCCTTTTCATAGAGGCCAGCCATGTATTCCACCAGCGTCAGGATATGATCGAGTTTTTCTTCGCGCGCGATATCCGCGGCGGTCTGGAATTCCGGATAGTCGATTCGAAGGTAATCCGTATTTCGCGTTTTGAATGCGGCGTACTGGAGAGCGAAGGTCAGAAAGAAATCCTTGCAAAAGTCCCCGATCCATATCTTCCCTCGCTTTATTTCGTAATAGAACGGGACCAGCCCGTCGTTCTGGCGGAACACGATGTTGTATAGGCGCTGCAATATAGCCGTCTTGCCGGTCTTGCGGCGGGAAAGAAGCCCGCGGCTCATGGATAGTTCCTTCTTTATGTTCGCCGCCCATTTGAGCAGATTTCCAAGTTCCCTGCGCCTGCCCACGAACAAGTCGGGGTCGCCGATTTTTTCTCGCATGTAAATTTTCACTGGAAAATCCTTTCTTTCGCCGGCCTTCCCATTCGAAGACCAGTCGCAGTCGCCTCTCCAGACGAGCATGTTTATTCAGTTTTGCCAGCCAGCTCCTTAATCGCCGCTACCTTAAAGGCATGGTACCTCTGCCAAAATCAGAATTTCCGGTGGCGGAAAAATCGTTTTCTTTGCACATTTAGGTTACTTTCAGACTCTTGTCAAGATGCGCATTTTATCGTATTGACAACAAGGCTTATGATCATATAAATTTTCTTATATCTATTTTGCAAAGGAGGATTTTATGGCGTATTCGAAAATAACCGTTACGATTCCCGACGAAGTTTATTCGGAGGCCAAGGCGTTCATTGCCGCAAGGAGCATGAAATTGAGCCACTTGGTTTCCGAAGCCATCGCGGAGAAGCTGAGAAAGGCCAAGGAGGAAGAGTTTGTCAAGCGAATGAACGAATGTTTCAGCGATCCGGACATCGCGAATGAACAAAAGGCCATGTCGGAAGAAATCGTTTCAAGCATCGACATCGAGGAACTGCCATGGTAACCCCGAATCAGGGAGATATTTATTGGGTCCTTTTCGGGCATAGCGGGAATTCGAACCCTTCGGGCAAAAGACCGGCGGTAGTGATTCAAAACGACCTTTTGAACCGAAGCGGTATTCGCACCACAATTGTCACGGCCATCACCTCGAATCTCAAGCTTTCCAGAGTTCCAGGCAACATTTTATTGAAAAAAGGGACCGCCAACCTTCCGAAAGCGAGCGTGATCGTCGTCAGCCAAATGGCTACTATATACAAGTCAAGACTGATCGAAAAGATTGGCACATTGAACAAAGCCGATTGCGAAAATGTAGTGAATGCCTGTCGCAACGTGATTTCTCTGCGAATGCGCCTGCCCGAGTGAGCACTGCCAAACGACAACTTGAAAACAAGGACTCAAGAAAAAAAACATGCAAACCGCAAGAGAAGATAGAATAGACTTGGGGTGATGAAAATCATCCAATTTCGGGAGATTTTTTTCTGCCGGGATTTGTTCCCGCTCGCGGCAATCCGCACGGGGCTGGTTCGGGATCGTAGGGTGGGTGGGTCGATCCCCTGGCGTTGTCGCCAATTCAACTTCTCTTGAAATGGACGCCCCGACAATCTTGCACGGAGTCCAACCCACCATTTTCCGCGCCAATTCGTCTCTTCTTCGAACGAATGACATCGAGGCGGCTCGGGAAAGGTGGGTTGGACTCCGTACAAGCTCGAAGGGCGCGGGCGCTAACAAGCTTTGAACCAGCCCAGATCACCAAGGTTTCAACCCACCCACCCTACGCTCCCGAACCAAGCCGCGCGATAGTTTGGGCGGAATAATACCCGGCTGAATTTTTACGGCCAAACAGGGAAGATTTTCATCACCCCAAAAGGGACCCAATCATCTCCAAGCGGTCGCTGTGGCGAGACCGGCAAGAGATAAAACTCGTAATCCGGGGGCCAGACGAAAAATGCCCTGAAAGAAATCAAAAAAGCCCGTAGCCGGGAACCGGCTACGGGCTTTATAAAGGAATATTGAATATATAAAGGATTTTCGGCGGCGTCCTACTCTCCCGCCAAGCTTCCCTGGCAGTACCATCGGCGCTGAAGAGCTTAACTTCCGTGTTCGGGATGGGAACGGGTGTCGCCTCTTCGCCATCGCCACCGAAAATC
>CAXXIG010000007.1:10000-1182500 GCA_963674505.2 Desulfobacterales bacterium | reverse complement strand
GACACGAAGAGCTGTCCTTTCTGCCCCCCCCAAGTCTTCGCCAGGACCCCAACGCACCAGCCCAAGTTCGCTTCCGAGGGCCGCCTGATCTGCAACGAATCGATTCTATTTCCCAACCTGTTTCCATACGGAAGCCACTCGGCAGTCAGTCTGTTCGGCGCCGATCATTTCGTGGAAATCGGAACGGCGACGGTGGAATCCTACGCCGATTGTTTCATCAACTGCGGACGGTACCTTGGGTTAGTCAGGAAATACGACCCGAAAGCCGTTTTCATGGCGATCACACAAAATCATCTTCCCTCGGCCGGAGGCTCCCTGGTGCATCCCCATCTTCAAATCCAGGCAGATAGAATCGCCGCCAACCACCACCGTTTTCTTTGCCAAAGGGCGACGGATTACGAAAAGCGCACCGGTCGCACGCTTTTCTCCGACTTTCTTTCACTGGAAAAAACAGACGGCGCCCGCTATGTGGGAAAAACCGGGGCATGGGAATGGTTCGCCGCGTACGCGCCGGAAGGCTTTTACGAACTCTGGGCGATTTTGCCCGGACGCTTTTCCATTATCGGAATCGGGGAAACCGAATGGAGGCATCTTTCCCAAGGCGTGCTCAACGCCCAGAAATTCTATCGAAGCTTGAACAGGAACGGATACAATATGGGCCTTCTCTCGGTCGAATCCCAGGAGAACCGATTTTTGGAACTCAGGTGCGTCGTGCTTGCGCGCTCCAATTACGCCCGATGGGTCCGAAACGACCACACTGGTTTCGAAGTAATGCTCGGTGACATGACCACATTTTCTTCTCCGGAAGAAACCGCCGTTTCGGCCAGAAAATTCTGGGAATAAGATGCGCAAATCGTTACCAATCCTTACTATTCGTTTTTAAGGGAAGGTGGACGCGTTCCTGCGTCCTGTATGAAATCATCCGGAAAACAAACCAGACAAACGAGGACATTCGCCATGCCCGTATCGGACACGAAATTAAAGCCGAATCAGCTGTACCGAAACTGCCTGCCCGAAGAGCTGGGCTTCAAGACCACCGACGACTTGGCCGACATCGGGGATTCGGACGGATTCGTCGGCCAGCCCCGGGCCGAACAGGCGCTTGAGTTCGGGGTCGGAATCAAGCGAGACGGCTACAACATTTTCGCCTTGGGCGCTCCGGGCGCCGGCAAGCATACCTTTATAATGAATTTGCTGGAATGCGGGGCCAAAAAGGAAAAGCCGCCGCAGGACATCTGTTATGTCAACAATTTCGAAAAGCAGCATGCGCCGAGGCTGCTTGCTCTGAAAGCCGGAAAGGCAAAGATCCTGGCCGAGGACATGACGCGGCTGGTGGAGGATGTTCGCAACGCCATGCGCGCGGCCTTGGAAAACGAGGAATACCAGAACCGCGCCCAATCCATCGCCCAGGAACTGATGGAGAAACAGCAGAGCAGTTACGAGGAAATACGGGAAAAGGCCAGGGAAAAAGGCTTGCAGATCGTTCCCACGCCCAGTGGCCTCGCATTCGCCCCGCTCAAGGATAACGGCGGCGAAACATTTTCTCCCGACGAATTCGAAAAGCTTTCCGACGAGGAAAAAAAGCGTATCGACGAGAAAATCCAGGAGATGCAGAAGGAAGCCCAGCGCATCGGACGAAACATTCCCCAGTGGCAGCGGGAGGTCCGCGAAAAGCAAAAAGCGTTCAACCGGGAAGTGACCGAATACGCGATCTCCCCGCCGATCGACGAGCTGAAGGACAAGTACGCCGATCATCAGGCAGTCTGCGACTACCTCGAAACCGTCCGGGAAGACCTGATCGAAAATGTCAGGGCATTGCTCTTTGGTCCCGGACAGCCGGATCAGATGCAGCAGATGCAGCAGGCCGTTCAAGGCCAAGGCGGCATGGGGCAGCCAGGAGGCATGTATGAAGCCGAACGCCGCTACCATGTAAACGTCCTGGTGGACAACGGCCATCTGGAAGGCGCGCCGGTCATATACGAAATCAACCCGACATATCAGAACCTTTTCGGACGGGTGGAGCATTACGCCCAGATGGGCACCTTGATCACGGATTTCAAGATGATCCGCCCCGGCACCCTGCATCGAGCCAACGGCGGCTATCTCGTCCTGGACGCCATCAAGGTGCTCATGGAACCTTTCGCCTGGGAGGGACTCAAGCGCGCGCTTCGATCCGGAAAACTCAAGATGGAATCCATCGGCCAGATGTACAGCCTGATCAGCACGGTGTCCCTCGAACCCGAGGCCATGCCGGTACAAGTCAAGGTCGTCCTGATCGGCACACCCCTTGTCTATTATCTGCTGAGATACTACGACCCGGATTTCGGACGTCTGTTCAAGGTTCAGGCGGATTTCGCGGTCCAGATGGATCGCAACTTTGAAAATCAACGCGAATTCGTGCGACTGATCGCAGGGGCCGTGAAAAAGGAAAAACTTTTGCCTTTCGACAATGGGGCGGTCGCCCGGATGATCGAGCGCAGCAGCCGTCTGCTGGAAGACACGGAAAAGATATCCCTTCACATGGAGGACATCTCCAGCCTGCTCCGCGAGGCCGATTACTGGGCCAGACGCGAAGACAAATCCATCGTGGAGGCGGCCCATGTCCAGAAGGCCGTGGATTTCTGGATATACCGTTCCGACCGTATTCGCGAAAGGATGCAGGAGCAAATCGAGCGGGACGTGGTTTTGATCGATGTAAAGGGCTCCTGCGTGGGCCAGGTGAACGGGCTTTCGGTCATATCCCTTGGGGACTTCGCCTTCGGCCGTCCCAGTCGCATCACGGCCCGGATTCGCCTGGGAAAGGGCGACGTGGTGGACATCGAACGGGAAGTGGCCATGGGCGGCCCCATCCATTCCAAGGGGGTGCTGATTCTGTCGGGCTTTATAGGGGGACGCTATGCATTGGACAATCCGCTGTCTCTTTCCGCAAGCCTGGTTTTCGAGCAGTCCTACGGCGGGGTGGAAGGCGACAGCGCGTCCTCGGCGGAACTGTACGCGCTGCTTTCCGCCATCTCGGACATTCCCGTAAAACAGTGCCTTGCGGTGACGGGGTCGGTCAACCAGCACGGCCAGGTCCAGGCCATCGGAGGGGTAAACGAAAAGATCGAAGGCTTCTTCGACATTTGCAAGGCCAAAGGCCTGACAGGGGAACAAGGCGTCCTGATTCCGGCGAGCAACGTGCGGCATCTCATGCTTCGGCAGGATGTCATCGATGCCGTGGCGGCGGGCAAGTTCCATATCCACGCGCTGAAGACCATCGACCAGGGTCTCGAAATCCTCACCGGGATGCCTGCGGGAAAAGCGGACGAGAACGGATGTTTTCCGGACGATACCGTCAACGGCAAAGTCCAGGAGCGCTTGAAGCTGTTCGCCGACAAGAGACGGCGTTTCGCTCTGGAGTCCGAAGACCTGAAAAAAGACGAAACAGGGCCCCGTGGCTGATATGCCGTTTTGTTTTCGACAAATCGTCAAACAAAGGTGACATACGCAAATGAACGAGAAGAACAAGAGTCGTTCTCCTATCAAACGAATCCTGGCGGCTCTGGACGCTTCGACGTCGAGCCTGAGCGCCCTGCGCACGGCAGTCGATCTGGCGGCCGGCTTCGGCGCCGAAGTCCGGGGGATTTTCGTCGAGGACGTCAAATTGCTGCGCCTGGCCGAATTGCCATTCGCCAGGGAAATCAGCTTCTACTCTCCGCGCACGCGAAAGTTCGGCCCCGGGGACATGGAACTGCAACTGCGGGTCCAGGCTTTGCGCATCCGGGACATGCTGGCGCAAAGGGCGCAAGAGCTGGGCGTGCCGTGGGAATTTCGAACGGCGCGCGGGGACGTGGGCGCCGAAGTCCTGTCCGCAGGCGCCGACGCCGACCTGGTGGTCATAGGCAAGATCGGCCGTTCCGTCACAGGACTGCGACGCTCGGGCTCCACCACCCGGACGCTTTTGACGCGCAGGGGCGGCATGACTCTGATTACGACAACCCCCCTTCCGTTCGTCCGAAACTCCGTGCTCGCGGTCTTCGACGGTTCCGCATCGGCAGAGAAAGCGCTGCTTATGGCGACCTATCTGGCGCGTATCCAAGAGGTCCCCCTGGTCGTGCTTGTCGTGGCCGACAACGAGGAGCGTTCCGAGCAAAATCAGCGCAAAGCCGCCGAACAATTGAAAAAATTGGGGACAGAGGCCAAATTCGGGAGAGTCGCCAACCCGACCCTGGATCAGATGGCGGGACGGATCCGGAGAGAAACTGCAGGGACCGTGGTCATTCCCTGTCTGGAGGACTGGTTCCAGGGAGAGAAACTATGCGGACTGGTCGACGAGGTCCCGAACCCTATTCTGCTGGTGCGATAATCCTCCTACTTTTCATAATAATCTCGGTACCAATCGATGAAATTACGGATGCCCTTTTCAAGCGGAGTGTCGGGCTTGAAACCGGTCGTGGCCGAAAGGTCCTCCACATCGGCGTAGGTGGCCCGTACGTCTCCGGGCTGCATGGGCAGAAAGTCCTTCTTTGCCTTTTTTCCCAAGGCCTTTTCGATGGCCCCGATGAATTCCATTAACGGGGTGGGATTGTTGTTGCCGATGTTGAAAAGGCGGTATGGAGCGGGACTCGACGAAGGGTCCGGCTTGTCGCCGTCCCAATCGGGGTCGGGCTCGGGAATTTTTTCCATCACCCGAACCACGCCTTCCACGATATCGTCGATGTAGGTGAAGTCCCGTTGCAGGTCGCCGTTGTTGAACACCTTTATAGGTTCGTCGTCCAAAATGGCGCGCGTGAACAAAAACAGCGCCATGTCGGGCCTTCCCCAGGGTCCGTATACCGTGAAGAAGCGAAGCCCGGTGGCCGGGACCCCGTACAGGTGGCTGTAGGAATGGGCCATCAGCTCGTTGGCCTTTTTCGTGGCGGCGTAGAGACTCACCGGATGGTCCACGTTGTCGTGGACGGAAAAGGGCATGTCGGTGTTCAAGCCGTACACGGAACTGCTGGATGCGAACACCAGGTGCGGCACCTGAAAGTGCCGGCAGCCTTCCAGGATATTGACAAACCCGCATATGTTGGCGTCGATGTACGCGTACGGGTTCACCAGACTGTAGCGTACGCCCGCCTGGGCGGCCAGATTGACGACCCTTTCGAAGCCTTCCTTTTCGAACAAGGCCCGCATGCCTTCGCGGTCGGAGATGTCCATGCGCTTGAGTTCGAACCGGTCGTACTGCTCCAGAACCGCAATACGGGACTCCTTCAAATTCACATCGTAATAGTCGTTTACGACATCCACGCCCACCACGTCTTGGCCGTCTTCCAGCAGCCTCCTGCTCAAGTGGAACCCTATGAAACCGGCCGCGCCGGTCACCATTGTTTTCATTGCAATCCTCCGGGGAAATGGAAGTTTTACCGATTCGGCGATCTTTTTGCGACCCGGTTCTTGATCCGCTTTACGTGTCCTCGCCCGAGCCCCCTGACCTCGCAGCCGAGTTCGAAGTACCGCGCAATGTGGTCGTCGCTCAAAAGGCCGAAGCAGTCGATTACGGCGCACGGCTTTCCCGCCATTTCGAACAGATCGTCCGGCGAAATTTCCCGGTAGGCCTTGTGCCTTACGGCGAGAACCACGGCGTCGGCGCCCCGGACGGTTTCGGCCAGGTCTTTTCCGACGCGTATCTCGGTCAATTTGTCCTGGTTTCGGAAAAAACGGGCCAGCGAGTGTCCCGGGGCCGGGTAGGAGTCTTGCTTTTCCAGCTCCCACCAGTGCTTCACATAAGGATCGTGGACGACGACTTCGCCGCCCATTTCGGTCAGTTTTCGCACGACGATCTCGGAACCCGAATACCGGGTGTCTCCGACATCTTCGCGGTAGGAAGCCCCCAGCAACGCGATCTTGGAGGCAGCCACGATCTTGCCCATGTCCCGCAGTGCGTCGCGGGTCAGCTGGGCAGCTCTCATGCCTCGCGTGTCGTTGGCGTCTATAGCCGCCGGGGTGAACTTGAAAATATCGTCCTCGAAACCCATGAGGGTGTGATAGGACCAGAACCCCAGCCCGCCGTCCTTGGGAAGGCAATACCCTCCGATGCCGGGACCGGGAAAGATGATGTTGGAATGGGTCGGCCGCACCTTGATGGCTTCGACCACCTTGATCAGATCCACGCCGTTTCTCTCCGCAAACAGGCTCCATTCGTCCAAAAAAGCCAGAATGGTGGCGCGATAGGAATTTTCGACGATCTTGCAGGTCTCGCTTTCGATGGGCCGATCCAGGACGGTCAAGGGGTAATCCGCGACGTTGAGGATTTCAGACAGGAACTTTTCAACCCTTCGTCGCGATTCCGCGTTGACCCCGCTGCAAACCCGCCAGAAGTCCCGAATGGAAGCCACGTAGTTTCTGCCGGGCATGACCCTTTCGAACGAATGCGCCAGCAGGGGCTCCACATCGTTCAGGCCTCTTTTTTCAAACGCCTTTTTCACGGTGGGATAGGCCACATACTCGGTGGTGCCGGGCGGGACGGTGGTCTCGATGAGCACCATGCACTCCGGGCGAATCTTTTCGCCGATGACCTTCAGGCTCTGCTCCAGAGCGGCGATGTCGGCGCGTCCCTGGCGCACGTCGCCCAGCGTCTCCTTGTAGTAGTCGCACTGAACATCCACCACCACGACATCCGCCAGGCCGAGGGCGTCGTAGGTGTACGTGGCGATCAGGGTCTTTTTTTCGTTTACGCAACGCGCAATCAAAGGGGCTACTTCGAGATCTTCCGCCTCCACGGGCGCCCTGCCCCGATTCAGATAGTGGATTTTCCAGAACGAACGCGTGGACGGCCTCTGCATGCCGATCACAAACTTATCCGACCGTCCGGTCTCGGGGTTTGTGGAATCCGCGATCACGCCCGCCATGACGGACCCGACAAACCCGACGCCCATCACCACCACGATCTCGCGTCCCATGGAACGCTGCTGTTCCACAATCCTTTCCAGCCGCAGGAACTCCTGTTTGAAATCCGACTCGGCCGGAAGCGCGAACCGTTCTCCGTTCGGACAGACGGAAACCGCAGCTTCGGCCTCCTTGGCCGCCCCATCTTCGTTTTCTTTCGTCATAATCGCATATCCCCCTCGGGTTGCCTTGCAGGGTTATCTTCCAGAGTTGCGCGGTTAACTTCGAATGGAAAGCGCAATAAGCATTTTGCTTGAAAACAAAATGCCCGTTGCGGGACAATTGTCAGATGTAACCTTTTTCGGTCAGGAACAAAAGAATCTGCTGTACCGCCTCGTCGGGAGTGATGTCGGTGGTATCGATGCGGACCTCGCAGGAATCGGGTTCCTCGTAGGGGTCGTCCACACCGGTAAACCCCTTGATCAGCCCCGCCCTCGCCTTGGCGTACATTCCTTTCCTATCCCTTTTTTCACACTCGTCGATAGGCGTGGAAACATAGACCTCGATGAACCCGCCGTATTCTTCGATGGACTTTCTGATCTCACTGCGGGTGGAGGCGTAGGGGGCGATGGGAGCGCAGATGGCGATGCCCCGATTTTTGGTGATCTCGCTGGCCACGAACCCGATTCTTCGGACGTTGATGTCCCTGTGCTCCTTGGAAAAGCTCAGTTCGCTGGACAGATTGCGTCGCACAATGTCGCCGTCGAGCAGACTTACGGGCCTGTCGCCCAGTTCGAGAAACCGCGAGAAGAGAACTTTGGCGATAGTGGATTTGCCCGCGCCGGACAAGCCGGTCATAAAGATGGCGATCCCCTGCTTGCGCGGGGGAGGGAAGGCTTTCTGAAGTTCTTCGACGACCCCTGGAAAGGTCGCCCATTCGGGGACCTTGCGGCCGGTCTTGATGCGTTCCCGAATGTCGGTGCCGGAAAGGGAAATGAATTGCACGCCCTCCGGGACCTCGTCCGCCGGGCGATATTCGTCCTCGAAGGGCAGATAGACCATTTCCCTGAAGGGAACGTGTGTCATTCCCAATTCTCCTCCGCACTCGTCGAAAAGCCTGCATGCGTCGTTGTTCGACATCAACGAATTGCCATCCTCGCCTTTCGCCAGGAATGTGTGGTTGTTGGATATGATGAAATGCGTACAACCGAAATTTTTGGAAATGATGGCGTGCAGCAGGGCGTCTCTTGGACCGGCCATGCGCCTTGCCAAAGGAAGCAGGTTCAGCGTCAGGGAATCGGGCGGATAATGCTCGGCCACCTCCCTGTAGCAGCGGACACGGGTGTAGTGGTCGAAATCCTCGGGTCTTTTGACTCCGGCCAGGGGAAGAAGCAACAGACTGGCGCCGTTCTCGCGCATGGCGCGGATGGTCATTTCGTATCTCGGACGATGGATCGGATTGGCCGTCTGATACGCGATAATCTTTTCACGCCCCAGCTTGCGATTGATCCGGCGAACCTCCTCGGGGGTCAGCCTGAGCTGTTTGAAATCGAAATGCACGGGAAGGTTCAAAACTTCCAGCTCTCCGCCGACATAGAAATCCCCCGCGCCATCGAACAGGTATTCCGGCCCCGGGTGCTTTCTATCGACGGCCCCGAACGCCTTGAACGCCTCCTTTTCCCTGTCGATCTCCCAGATGTCCGATATATGAAGGACCGCCAACAGAAACCCTTCTGCGTCCCTGAGAGCGAGGGACTGACCGGCCTCCAGCCTCTCGGCGGCCGTCCGCGGCAGGTCGAGGCATACGGGAACCGGCCACAGCGTGCCGTCCTGCAATCTCATCCGGTCCAATACCGACTCGTAATCCGACCGGTCCATAAACCCCTTCAATGGGGAAAAAATTCCTGCGGCCAAGCATTCCAGGTCGCAAAGCTGACGCTCGTTCAACGTAAAGTCGGGAAGTTTCATGGCGATTTCTTTCAGAAGCCCGTGGCGTTCTTCGTCCACGAGAAGATCGACCAGTTTCCCTCCGTGCGGTGGCACCGACATGTAGTTCATTCTTGGTTCCTTGCCTTATCCCCTTATCCGATGTGCTTGAGTTTTTCGATTTTCCGACTCAAAAAGAGCAGATCGATCCATTGACGAAACAGAATATCAAGGTCGTCCGGCCCCGAGCCCTTGGCTTCCCAGGCAACCCTCTCCTTCATCTTCTCCTCGACCGACGCCAAAGCCTCTCGAATCTCGGCGTTTTCGGGGTTTCGTTCGAGGAGGCGGCGATAAATTCCCTCGGCCTCCCGCAGATACCCCTGATCGGCGTAAAGTCTGGCCATTGTGGCCGTGCAAATCTGCGCGCGGTTTTCCATATCGTGTTCCCAAAAGGCGTGTTACCGGGCTTTCGCGCCGGACTTGAAGACGACCTCTTGCTCGTATACGTAGCCGAGTTCGCGTCTCGCCAAGCCCTCCACGTATCCCAAGTCCTTGTTCAGCCGGTCGATCTCCCGAGCCAGCTTTTTGTTCTCCAAGGCGGCTTTTTCATTCGCTTCGACCGCCCGGTCGTATTTTTTCTGCAAACGCCCGAGTTCCATCAAGCCATTTTCGCCGAAAACCGAAAAGCAAAGCACGGCCACCAATACAATGGCGCAAGCCCCCGTCAAAATTTTTTCCGCGAAATTCACGCCCGATTCCTCCCGATCTTCTTCGCCGCATCGACGGCGGCTCCCAGTTCCTTGCTCTTGAACAAGACGGACGAAACGAAAAAGACCGCCACCGCGAAAAAAATGCAGCCAAAGAGTCCCGCTGCCAGAGCGAAAAAGCCCTCCGCCGCCGATGGAACGGCAAGCTTTTTCAGAAACAGAACCCCGATGGTCATCGTTGCCGTAGCAGCTGCTGTCCGAATGATTGAAAACGCAAGCCGTTTCCATCGGACGAGTCCGCCGAGTTTGGCCTGAAGCGCCCGGGCCAGGGCGACCAGATTCAATACGGAAGCCGCCGAAGTCGCAAGAGCAAGTCCTTTATAATCCAAAAACCCAACAAGAACAAGGGACAAAATCGCCTTGACGAATATGCATAGCAAAGCCAATCGAAAAGGCGTTCGGGCGTCGCGCAGCGCATAAAAGGTCGAAACGGCGATTCTGGCCGATGCGTACGCCCACAACCCCGTGGCATAATACAGCAAGGCGTCCGCCGTAGAACGGACGCTTTCCAAGCCGAACTCCCCTCTCTCGAACAGCAGCGAAACAATAGGCTCCCGCAATATGATCAATCCCGCCATGGCCGGTACGGTAACGAACAGGATCGCTCCCAGGCTCGAAACCAGGCTTTCCGCCAGTCCCTCGTAGTTTTTCACCGCCGCTTCCCTGGACAGGCTCGGCAAAAGGGCAATGGCCGCCGTCATGGCGAAAACTCCCAAGGGAAACTGAACCAGACGGTCCGCGTAATACAAACAGGAGATGGCACCGTCGGACAATGACGACGCAATAAAGGTGTCGATCAGTACGTTGGCCTGGAAAACCGAAGCACCCAGGACCGCCGGGACCGTGGAAAACGCCGCTTTCTTGAACGCCGGCTGAAAAGGCGCGGCCCATTTCCAAATGCGCATGCCGCATTTGGCAAGGTACGGCATCTGGAAGACCAGCTGCAGAAACCCGCCTGCGATAACCCCGACGGCAAGGCCCTGCACCGGCTCGCCCATGCGCGGGGAAAGAAAAAATATCGCCGAAATCATGGAAACGTTGATGATGAAAGGTGAGGCCGCAGGCGTGAAAAAATGTCCGAACGAGTTCAAGACCCCCATGCAGACCGACGAAAGCCCGATGAAAACCACGAAGGGAAACAACATGCGGGTCAGGGAAACGGCCAGGGCCATTTTCTCCGGGGATTCCGCGAACCCCGGGGCCATCAGGCGCACCAGCGCGGGCGAAAACAGCATGCCCGCCGCCGTCGCCAGAGACAGCGCCAGCAAAACGGACCAAAACGCAGACCGAGCCAGGACGGACGCCTCTTGCTCGCCCCCGGATGTCAAACGCTCGACGAACACCGGCACGAACGCCAAGTTCAACGTCCCCTCGGAATACAGCTTCCGAAGCATATTCGGAATTCGAAAAGCCACCAGGAAAGCGTCCGATACGAAGCCCGCCCCGAAAAACCAAGCCATCGCGGCATCCCGCAAGAAACCGAATATCCGGCTCAGCAGAGTCATCGAGCCGATGGTCCCCGCGCTTTTCGTCATCTCTGCGCGCTGTCTTTTGTCCATATCACTCGCCGAACCTGACCGGCAATTCCAATTTCGACCGACTCCTTGCCGCGCGGAACCGGGAAACGATGGGGCACGAAAAAGCCGAACATCCGGAAAACATCGTCGGCATTGCCGACACCCGACGATTTGCCTTGACAACCAAGACGATCACCTGTAAAAAGAAGTTTTATATTTTCTCGGAAAATCCGTATCGTCTATTGAACCGTTCGGATCGCAAACATAACCATATCGTTAAACATCTGACAAACAACAATCGGAAAGGAGCATGATCAAAAGTGGCCAACCATAAATCGGCGCTCAAACGCGCCCGGCAAAACACCATCAGGCGCATGCGAAACAAAGCCGTCAGGACCAGGGTCAAATCCATCGTAAAAGACGTGCGCGCTGCGGCGCAAACATCGCCGGAAACCGCCGCGCAAACACTCGACCAAGCCAAGTCCATCATCGCCAAAGCCGCCAAGAAAGGCACGCTGCACAAAAGGACCGCTGCCAGAAAGATTTCCAGGCTCGCCAAGCTGGTCAATTCCGTGACCGCGTAAACATTCGATGCCGAAGCGGTTTGCCGGGGTCCCTCCGGCAAACCGATTTTCCCGCCGTTTCAGTCGATATCTGTCAGCAAGTTGTAGACCGTCTCCGCCATTCGCTTGGAAAGGACCTTGATCGCCGCCAGTTTGCGCCTTTCCGTCGAAAGCTTGACCGACTGCACCTCGTAGGTTTCGTCGTCGGAGACACGTTTTGCGGCCCACAGCACGTTTCCCCGCCTGTCGGCGAGCGACAAGTCCAGGTACACCGTGACCCGCCTTTCCAGCGCGTTCTGACTGCCGGTCCTAGACACCGTTTCCGTGCTCACCGCAGCCACGACTCCCGAAAAGATCGCGTCGGCCGCCCCCTTGTCCACCACCTCCACCTTGTCGCTGCGGGTGAACTCGTAGATGAAATCGTTGGTGACGATGTGTTCGACACCGATCTCCCCGGTCCGATTCGCGAACATCGGAACGAAAATCTTCTTGATGCCGAACGGCAAGTCCCCTCCGCCCGAGAACCGATAGCCGCATCCTGCCGCGGCAACCAGCAGCAGGGCGACGGAACACAAAAGCAATCTTCGCATGTCTTCCTCGCAGTCTTGCTAAACGACGATGTTGACGAGTTTCTTTTTCACCACCACGACCTTTCTGATGGTTTTTCCTTCGGTGAATTTGCGGGCCTTCTCGTCCTCCAGGGCCAATTTCCGGATGGTGTCGTCGTCGGCGTCGGCCGGCACGGAGAACCGTCCTCTCAATTTGCCGTTCACTTGGACGACAATGGTCAGCTCGTCCTTGACCAGCGCGTCCTGCCGGTATTCGGGCCACTTGGCGAACAGTACGCTGGAATCGGCCCCCATGGCTTCCCAGATTTCCTCGGCGATATGGGGAACGATGGGAGACAGCAGGACGACGACGCTTTCCATGGCAAACCGAAGAACTTCCGCCCTCCAGGGCTGTTCCTTGTCCTGCCCTTTCACCTGCCGTTCGGCCTCCATGGAATACAGGACGTTGACAAGCTCCATGACCGCGCTGATCGCGGTGTTGAAATGGAAGCGTTCCTCGATGTCGTCGGTCACTCTCCGGATGGTGTCGTGGGTCTTTTGAAACACGGCCCTCAATTCCGGCCCCAAGTCTTCGAGCCCGCCGTCGTAGGGCGCGACGCCCTGGATTTCATCCATGCATCCGTGGACGTAGCGCCAGACCCGATTCAAGAACCGAGAGGATCCCTCCACGCCGGTGTCGCTCCACTCCAGGTCCCTTTCCGGCGGCGCCGCGAAAAGACAGAACAGCCGGGTGGTGTCGGCCCCGTACTGCGTAAGGAGGGTCGCCGGATCGATCACGTTCTTCTTCGATTTGGACATTTTCTCCACGCGTCCCACTGTGGCGGGCTTTCGGCAAATGGCGCACCGTTTTTCCTCGCCCTCCGCGTCCTCCACCTCTTCGGGGAACAGAAAACCGTGTTCGGGACACGTCACGGTTTCCTTGCAGACCATGCCCTGGGTCAGCAGCTTCGTGAAGGGTTCCTTGAAGTCGCACAATGCCATGTCCCTGAGTACGCGAGTGTAATACCGGGAATACAGAAGGTGTAGAATCGCGTGTTCGACGCCGCCGATGTATTGATCGACCGGCATCCAATAGTCCACCGCCTTGCGGTCGAACATGGCGCTGTCGCAACGGGGGCTGCAATAGCGTTCGAAATACCAGGAGGATTCCACGAAGGTGTCCATGGTGTCGGTCTCTCTGCGCGCATCGGGCCTGTCGCACACGGGGCACCGGGTCTTGACGAAGGATTCCAGTTCCGGCAGAGGGGACTTTCCGCCCGCAAGCAGGTCCGCGTCCTCGGGCAGCGTGACGGGCAGGTCCTCTTCGCGCGCAGGCACGATGCCGCAATTCGGACAGTGGATCATGGGGATGGGCGCTCCCCAGAACCGTTGCCTCGAAATACCCCAGTCCCTGAGTCGAAAGCTCTCCGTCTTGCGCCCCTGCCCCTTTTTTTCCAGGTACATGGCGATCTCGTCGATGGCCTTTTTGTTGGGCATGCCGTCGAACTGGCCCGAATGGACCAGGAACCCCTCTTCCACGTAGGCCTGCTCCATGTCTTCGGCATTCAAACCGCCGTCCTTTGGCTGAACCACCACCACGACGGGAAGACCGTATTTTTTCGCGAATTCGAAATCCCTCTGATCGTGCGCGGGGACCGACATGACCGCTCCCGTGCCATACTCCATGAGCGCGAAATTGGCAGTATAGACCGGCATTTTCCGGTTCGACATGGGATTGACGCAATAGGCCCCGATGAAAACGCCTTCTTTTTCATATGTTTCCATGGCCTTGGCGGACCGGTCCCGGGAGGCCATGCGCTCGACGAAGGCGGCAGTTTCGGCCTCCTGGTCCGTGCCTTTGGACAATTCCGGCACCAGAGGGTGTTCGGGTGCCAGCACCATGAAAGTGGCGCCGAAGATGGTATCCGGTCGCGTGGTGAAAACGGGGATTTCGCTCTGGACCCCGGGCGGCGGGTCTTCGACGGGAAACCGGATTTCGGCGCCGATGCTCTTGCCGATCCAGTTTTTCTGCATGGTGACCACCTTTTCGGGCCAGCCGGGGAGCCTGTCGCAATAGTCCAGCAGGTCCTGGGCGTAGTCGGTGATCTTGAAGAACCATTGCCACAGCTTCTTCTGGCGAACGACCTTGCCGCAACGCCAGCACATGCCCGCCTCCACCTGCTCGTTGGCCAGGACCGTCTGGCAGGTTTCGCACCAGTTGACGAAGGCCTCCTTGCGATAGACCATGCCCTTTTCGTACATCTTGATGAACAGCCATTGTTCCCATTTGTAATAGTCGGGCTTGCATGTGGCGATCTCGCGGTCCCAGTCGTAGCTGAAACCCATGCGCTTGAGCTGGCTGCGCATGTTGTCGATGTTGGCGTAGGTCCACTTGGCCGGATGGGTCTTGTTCGCGATGGCCGCGTTTTCCGCAGGCATGCCGAAAGCGTCCCACCCCATGGGATGAAGCACGTTGAACCCGCGCATCCTCTTGTAGCGGGCGACCACGTCGCCGATGGTATAGTTTCTCACATGCCCCATGTGGATTTTTCCCGACGGATAGGGGAACATTTCCAGAAGATAGTATTTTTCTTTCCCCGGGTCCTCCCCGACTTTCATCACACCCTGCGAATCCCAACGCGCCTGCCACTTGGCCTCGATCGTTCCTGGATCGTATCTTTCTTCCATTGCCCGTGTTTCCCTCCGAAAAAACGAAAATTATTGAACCTTCGCCATGATGTTCCTATGGTTGCGCTTGTATTGACATGCCTTTATGGTCATGTCTGTATGGTTGCGCTTTTTATTGGCATGCCTTTATGGTCATGTCTTTATGGTCGTCGGCGATTATGTTCGTTGACAATTGCAAAAAGCCGACTAACAAATCTTTTCTTGTGCCACAACGGAATGAAAATATCAAGTCCGAGAATTCATTTGACTTGTCGGCCGCAATCCCATATGCACCGAATGACATTTGTGAAAATTTTTTGTTGTTTGCGGGCCGGGCTTGGGGTATTGTTTCCCTTTAGCCGTCGCAATCGCTGTTTCGCGCATGCATTGGGTCGGATCGTGTCGTTTCGATGTAAATTTTTAAGGAGGTATCGAAAAAGAATCTTTTTATGACCATGAAAATTCTAATCAACGCGGTTGATCCGGAGGAGTGCCGGATCGCAAGCGTCAAAGACAGCAAGCTGGAGGAATTCCAGATCGAAAGCTCCGCGAGGGAGATCATTCGGGGAAACATCTACAAAGGGGTGATCACCAGGCTAGAGCCCGCCTTGCAGGCCGCCTTCGTCGATTTCGGCGCAGAGCGCCACGGTTTCCTTCAAAAACACGAAATCCACAGCGACTATTTTCAGGACAATCACACGGGAGACCGGTCTCTGAAGAACATTTTGAAAAAGGGCCAGGAGATCATCGTCCAGGTGACCAAGGACCCCATCATGGAAAAAGGCGCCATGCTGACCACGTTCATTTCCCTTCCGGGAAGATACGTGGTTCTGATGCCCGGCAGCAAGAACCAGGGGGTATCCAGAAAGATCGAAGAGGAAAAGGAGCGCAAGCGCCTAAAGGAAATTCTCGGCAACCTCAAGATTCCCGAGGAATTCGGAATCATCGTCCGCACGGCGGGCAAGGACATTGCCAAGACCGTGCTCGACAAGGATGTCCGCTATCTTCTCAGGCTTTGGAAAAACATCCAGGAGAAGGTCGTCAGCGCCCCCACACCCAGCCTGCTCTACAAGGACCGCAGCATGGTGGTGCGAGCCATACGCGATTACCTGACCCCGGATGTTTCCGGCATTCTCGTCGACGACGAATCCGCCTACAACGAGATCAAGGACTTCGTTAAAATCACCTCGCCGAGGCACACCAAGATGGTGAAATTCCACAAAGGGCCCAAGCCCATTTTCACCAAGTACCAGCTGGAAAACCAGATCGCGTCGATTTTCGAAAACCGCGTGGATCTCAAATCGGGCGGTTCCGTGGTGATTCAGCAGACCGAGGCGCTGGTCGCCATAGACGTCAACTCCGGCAAAGGCACCCAGAAGTCCTCCATCGAACAGACCGCCCTGATGACCAACGTGGAGGCGGCCGAGGAGATCGCGCGGCAGCTCAGGCTCAGGGATCTGGGCGGCCTGATCGTCATCGATTTCATCGACATGAGGGATTCCAAGCACAAGCTGGAGGTGGAAAAAGCCCTGAAGAACCACGTCAAGCAGGACAAGGCGCGAACCAAGGTGGGACGCATCTCCCGATTCGGCCTTATGGAAATGTCCCGGCAGCGCATTCGCCCGTCCATCGAATTCGGCAGCTACGGCGCGTGCAAATATTGCCAGGGCAAGGGCCTTACGCCTTCCACGGAAACTCTCGGGGTTCGGTTCCTGAGGAAACTTCGTCTG
Source organism: Desulfobacterales bacterium (assembly GCA_963674505.2). GTDB lineage: Bacteria > Desulfobacterota > Desulfobacteria > Desulfobacterales > SKZT01. The sequence continues at coordinate 1,165,933 of CAXXIG010000007.1, read as the reverse complement.
GAGACCTTGAAGGACGAGATCACCGCCGTCAAGGGGGTGGTGCCGGTCGAAGTTGCCGACTACCTCTTGAACAAGAAGAGAAAGGAAATCCTCGAACTGGAAATGAGGCGGGACCTCAACATCACCATCGTGCCCGATCCCTGCATGCTGCCCGGTGACAGCGCGATCGTCTGCGAATAGGAAAGAATCTTCTCAGGGTTGACGAAACAAGGCCGGGTCTGCAAAAATGAAGAGTTCGAGCATACTGAACTTTAACACCCACGGTTGGAACAATGCCCAGAATAGAACCTGAACGTTCCAAAAAAGGATTGGCGGTCGTCGTGTTCGCGGCTCTTTTGCTCGCCGCCGTCGGCACGGGCATCTACCTTTGGACGAAAAAGGAAGAAAAGAAGCCCCATACGCCCCAGCCGGGTATCGAACAGCCTCGGGCGGAAACGCCATCGCCCCTGCCAGCCTCCAAGGCGGTCGGAAAACCCATTGTCCGTCCGCCCGAAAAACTTGTGGACCTCGACCGGCTGGACACCGACGAAGATCTTCAGGCCAAAATTCGCGACCGCAAAGATGAACACGGAATCGGCGACAGCGTGGACGCCATCGTCCAGGAAGACGAAACCATCAAGGTCGGCGATTCCAAGGTACCCATGAAGGAAATTCTGGAAAAAATCCGGATCCAGCGAGGAGAAATCGCCGAAGCCCCCCTGGGCGACAAGGAACCAACCAGGACCCCGGAGCAGCGGAAAAAAAGAATCGACAGGGAATTCGAAAAGGTACGGACCCGAATCGCGGAATTGGAAAAGCTCCTGGAAAGCCCCTCCGCCATGCCCGGCAAAATGCCCGAACACGAACGTTTCGAACAGGAATTGGAAGATCTGAAGGAACTGGCGCAAATCTACCGGCAATACGAGGAAGTGACCCGTGAAATCGAAACGGCAAGGCGGGCCCCAGAGGCCCCCCCCGGAGGACCCGGGACAGCCAGACCCGCAACAGACGCGGGCGCTTCCGGCAGGGCCGCGGCAGACGCGGGCGCTTCCGGCAGGGCCGCGGCAGACTCGGGCGCTTCAGGCAGGACCGCGGCAGACTCGGGCGCTTCAGGCAAGGCTGCGGCAGACTCGGGCGCTTCAGGCAGGGCTGCGGCAGACGCTGGCGCTTCCGGCAAAACCTTGGCCGACGCGGGCGCTTCCGGCAAGACTGGCGAAAACGCTTTCAAGCTTGACAGTGCGCTGTCCTTCAAAAAGATCGGAGAGCTTGAGCTGTTGCGGGACCATTTGGCGCTTCAGCTGGAAATGGCCTTGGGAATCGAGAAAGAACCCGACATGTTCGGCGTTTACGTGGTCAAAAGAAACGACAATATCTGGAACATCCATTTCGCATTTCTGAAGGACTATTTCGAAAACAAGGGGGTTTCAATATCCCCCGTGGCCGACGAACCCGAAAACGGCGGGAAGAGTTCCGGCGTCGGCAAGATTTTGAAATTCGCGGAAAGAATCGTGTACATCTACAACATCCGCGAAAGGAAACTTGACGTGAATCTGGACCTGATCAGCCCCAAAAGCAAAATCGTGGTGTTCCGCATGGAGGAGATCTTCGCGTTTCTCGACGAGCTGAATCTCGAAACCGTAGACAGGATCAGATTCGACGGCGAAAACATCTGGATACCGGCGGAAAGCTGAAAAACCGGGGAAATACCGCGCGCGAAACCGAGTCTCACAAAAAAAAAGCGGGCTCGGAGACGATTTTCGGTGTGGACCTGAAAACAGGCATTTCCCCGGAAAATCACGATGACCCAAAAAAGGTAAAGGAAGACCGGGATTCGAAAAATCCCAATAATCGTTTGACGAAAAAAAACATATCAAGTATATGAGCGCAAAATTTTTGTCGATTGCGCTTTGTTTTTTTGGCGGGTCGCATGGTTAAAAAACCGATTGTAAATCCGTTCGAAAGAATTCGAAAATAAAAACTTGCAAGGAGGTTTCATCTTGGTAGACATCGTTTACGCAATGGGCCAGGGAGGCGCTGCGGGGCAGGGAGCGCAGGGCGGATTCACCGCGTTCGTCCCCCTCATCCTCATGTTCGTCATTTTCTATTTCCTGCTGATCAGGCCGCAGCAGAAAAAGACCAAAGAACACCGGGAAATGATCGAAAATCTGAAGAAAGGCGACCGCATCATCACCGCAGGCGGCATCTACGGGAACATCACGGGCCTGGACGACTCCACCATCACATTGGAGATCGCCGAAAAGGTACGCATCAAACTGGCCAGGCAGAATGTCGGAGCGCTGGTGTCTTCGCAAACGCAGACACCTCCGAAAAGCCAGAAGGACAAATCCAAATAGGCACTCCTATAAAAGCCCCGTTGGAAAATCGAACGCGGGACGCGGAAAGGTTCTTTCGCATTCCGCTTTTCCAGGGGCTTTCATACGGTTTGCGGATGTCTGAAAATTTTGATCAACATCGAAAGGAAAAGAACCATTGAAAACAATTTCTTGGCGACTGGTTTTGATCCTGGCGGTATTCATAGTCGCCTTCGTCTATGTAATTCCGACCTTCAATCCGTCCATCTGGCCGCACAAAAAAATCAACCTCGGACTGGACTTGCAGGGCGGCATGCACCTGGTCCTGGAGGTGGAAACCGAAAAGGCGGTGGAGAGTACCATCGAGCGGTTCGCCCAGGAGATTCGCGAAATGTCGCGCAAAGAGGACATTCGCGGGGCGACCGTCGATGTCGTCGATGGGAAGCGGCTGGAAATCGCCATAGCGGACCAGAAGATGGAAAAGGAGTTCCAGGATCTTCTCGACAACGAATTCAGGGACCTGCGCCTGGTCTCCAAGGGGCAGCAGGGCGATTCGTTCAAGATGACGCTGGATCTGCCGGAAGACGAGGCCGAACGAATCAAGAAGCTGGCCGTCGCGCAAGCGCTGGAAACCATCCGGAACAGAATCGACCAGTTCGGCGTCAGCGAGCCGGACATCCGCATGCAAGGCAAAAACCGGATTCTCATCCAGCTTCCCGGCATAAGCGACACCCAGAGGGCCAAGGACCTGATTGGAAGGACCGCTCTTCTGGAATTCAAGCTGGTGGACGAAGACGCGGACCCGCAGTCGGCGGAGAAAAACGGCGCTCCCCCCGGAAGCGAGCTGCTCTACCAGGTGCGCAAAAACACCGATACCAACCGCGAGACCAAAGTGCCCTATGTTCTGATCAAACGTTCGCTACTGACCGGCGCGTATCTGACCGACGCGCGCGTGCAGATCGACTCCCAGTTCAACGAGCCCTACGTCACCATCAAGTTCGACCGAAAAGGCGCGCGTATCTTCGAAAGACTCACGGGGGAAAACGTCAAGAAGCGCCTGGCCATCGTACTGGACAACAAGGTGTATTCGGCGCCAGTCATCCAGGAAAAGATCGGCGGCGGCGAAGCCAGAATCACCGGGTACTTCACCACCGAGGAAGCGCGCGACCTGGCCATCGTGCTGCGCGCAGGCGCCCTGCCCGCCCCTGTCGAAATTCTCGAGGAGAGGACGGTCGGTCCCTCCCTGGGCAGGGACTCCATCAAATGGGGACTGATTTCCATGGCCGTGGGCGGCATTCTGGTGGTGTTGTTCATGGCCATCTACTATCGGGGTTCCGGCGTCATCGCTGACATCGCCCTGGTGCTGAACATCGTTTTGATCGCCGCAGGCCTGGCAGGTTTCGGGGCCACCCTCACCCTTCCCGGCATCGCGGGCATCATCCTGACCATCGGCATGGCCGTGGACGCCAACGTGCTCATTTTCGAAAGAATCCGTGAGGAACTGCACATCGGAAAGACTGCCAGGGCAGCGGTCGACGCGGGCTACGAAAGAGCCACCCTGACCATTCTGGACGCCAATGTCACCACCCTCATCGCGGCGCTCGTCCTGTTCCAGTTCGGCACCGGTCCCGTAAAGGGCTTCGCGGTCACATTGAGCCTCGGCGTCGTCGCCAGCTTGTTTACCGCGCTGATTCTCACACGAGCCGTTTTCGAATTTTTTCTGATCAAACGAAGGATCAAGACCCTGAGCATATGACCTCTTGGCATATGGCTTTAAGTACGCCAACATTTTGGTCCGAACATTTACCCGGCGAAAGGCAGGCCGGACAAAGCCGCCCTCGAACGGAAAAGGACAACGATTTTCGGAGGAAAAATGCAATTCGTTAAACCCGACATAAATATCGATTTCATAGGCAAGAAAAAAATCGCCTTTATCGTATCGATATGTTTGCTAATTGTCAGCCTATTCTCGCTGGCTCTCCACGGCGGACCCCGCTACGGCATCGATTTCGCAGGCGGCTCCCTGATACAGGTCAAGTTCGACGGGCCGGTCAAGGTGGGAGACGTAAAGAACGGCCTGGCCGATATCGACATGGGAAGCCCTTCGGTGCAGCAATTCGGCGAAAAAAGAGACAACGAGTTTCTGATCCGCACGGACGAGACCGAGGTCTCCGAGGACAATTTCTCCACCCGCCTGGAAGAAGGATTGAAAGCGTCCACCGGCAGCGGGGCGGAAATCCGGAGGATCGAGATGGTCGGCCCGCAGGTGGGAAAGGACCTTCGGGAAAAAGCCCTGTTCGCCATGTTTTTCGCACTGCTGTTCATCACGGTCTACATCTCCGGCCGATTCGAATTCAAATGGCTGTTGAGCTTCGTGATGGCGGTGGCGCTCATCGGCGCGGTCTATCTTCTATCCCTGTTCAAGGTCAGCATCCCGATTCTGATCGTGGTCGCTCTGGTGGTGACCCTCGCGCTCTTCTGGTTTTTGGAATTGAAGTACGCCATGGGGGCCATCGTCGCCCTCATCCACGACGTCACCATCACGGTCGGGGTGTTCTCCCTGCTCGACATGGAATTCACCCTTCCCATCATCGCGGCTTTGCTGACCATCATCGGATATTCCCTCAACGACACCATCATCGTGTTCGACCGAATCCGGGAGAACCTGAGAAAGTACAGCCGCAAGCCAATGGAGACGATCTTGAATCGAAGCGTGAACGAAACTTTGTCCAGAACGCTATTGACGTCTTTGACCACCCTGGTCGTGGTTGTCTCGCTGTTGATCCTGGGCGGGGGCATCATCCACGATTTCGCGTTCGCCCTGTTTATCGGGGTCGTCGTCGGAACCTACTCCTCTGTATATGTCGCCAGCCCCATTCTTCTTGCCTGGAGCGGCAAGAAGAAGCAAGTAGTCGCGTGACGCGGGCGAATATCCAGGGGCGATATGCAATGGAAAAATGTTAGAAACCGATCCGGAAAAAGTGTTTGGCTGGCTTGCCTTGAAGAGCATTCCCCGGATCGGCAATGTCCTGTTCAAAAAACTGATCGACCGGTTTTCCACCCCGGAAAACGTTTTCGCAGCCTCGCCGGAACAATTGCGTTCCGTGGAAGGCATATCGGAGGGCTTGGCGTCGGCAATCAGATCTCGCAGGGTCGGCGCGGCAGTCAAAAGGGAAATCGACCGCGCTTTGGAAAAGGGGTTTCGCATCGTCACGTACGCCGACGAGCAATATCCTTGCTTGCTGCGCCAGATTTACGACCCGCCTCCGTATCTTTACGTATCCGGCGAGCTGGACGGCCAGAGCTCTAACATCGGCGTGGTGGGCTCCCGGAACCCGACCCGGTACGGTTTGTCCAACGCCGGACGGCTTTCCAAGGGCCTGGTCTCGCTCGGCTTCGCCGTGGTCAGCGGCATGGCCCGGGGCATCGATTCCGCCGCCCACGCAGGAGCGCTTTCCGGCAACGGGAAAACGGTCGCGGTGCTGGGAAGCGGCCTGGAAAGGATCTATCCTCCGGAAAACCGGAAGCTTTTCGCCCGAATCTCGGAGAGCGGGGCGGTGGTGTCCGAATTTCCCCTCCAAGCCGCTCCAGAGCCCCACCATTTTCCGGCTCGCAACCGAATCATCAGCGGCATGTCCCTGGGAGTGGTGGTCGTGGAGGCCGCCAAAAAAAGCGGCTCTCTCATCACCGCGCGCCTGGCGGCGGAACAGAACCGCGAGGTCTTCGCGGTCCCCGGAAGCATCGCCTCCTTCAAGAGCGCAGGTACGCACAACCTCATCAAGCAAGGCGCGAAACTCGTCGAACACGTGCGGGACATCGTCGAGGAATTGGCCCCCCAGATGACGGGACGCCTTGAACCCGAAAAAGATGATGGCTATTATCATTCCGACCCGAATCAAAGCGCCGATATGAATCCGGACGAACGAAAGCTTCTGGCTTGCATGGAGCCGTATCCGATTCATATCGACGAACTGATCGCGAAGACCTCGCTGGCCCCGGGCGCCATCGCGGGGCTTTTGATGAAACTCGAACTCGACGGGCACGTCGAGCAATTGCCCGGTAAAAGATTTTGTCTGAAAAACCGGGGCCGCTCTTAGTTCGACCTTCGCGGCAGGCTTCGGAAAAAAGCCGAAAGAAAAGGAGTTTTCGTGAGCAAACCGCTTCTCGTTGTCGAGTCTCCGACAAAAGTCAAGACATTGAAAAAATACTTGGGAAAGGACTATAACATCGCAGCCACGGTAGGCCACATCAAGGACCTTCCCCAGAACAAGCTGGGAGTCGATATCGACGACGGATTCAAACCGCAGTATCGCAACATCCCCGGCAAGCAGAAGGTCATCACTTCGCTCAAAAAGGCCGCCGGGAACGCGGAAGAGGTGTACCTGGCACCCGACCCGGACCGCGAGGGAGAGGCCATCGCCTGGCACACCGCCGAAGTGCTCAAGAAAAAGGGCCGCAGGTTCCACCGCGTTCTTTTCCACGAACTCACGGAAAAGGCCATCAGGAAAGCCATGGCGTCTCCGGAGGAACTCCACGCCAGCAAATACGAGGCCCAAAAGGCGCGCAGGGTCTTGGACCGTCTGGTGGGATACGAGGTATCCCCTCTTCTGTGGCGAAAGGTCCAGGGGGGACTTTCCGCCGGACGCGTGCAAACGGCTGCGCTTCGCATCATCTGCGAACGGGAACGCGACATTCAGGCCTTCGAGCCCGAGGAATACTGGAGCATCACGGCTCTCTTGGAAGGAGACAACCCTCCGCCGTTCTCCGCCAAGTTGACCAAAAAGGACGGCAAGAAACTCTCCATTCCCGACGGCGACACGGCCGAAAAAATCCTGAAGGAACTTGCCGAAAACCAACCGACCGTGGAAAAGGTGACCCGGAAAACGATCAAGAGAAATCCGCCCCCGCCCTTTACCACCAGCAAGCTGCAACAGGAGGCCATCCGGAAGCTTCGGTTCTCCGCGAAAAAAACCATGGTGGTGGCGCAGCAGCTCTACGAGGGCGTCGAACTGGAACACGGCGAACCGGTGGGCCTGATCACCTACATGAGGACCGACTCCGTGCGACTTTCCCAGGAAGCCGCCGAGGAAGCCGCCGCGCTGGTCAAGGAAAAATTCGGCCCCGAATACTCCCTGGAACAGCCCCGGTTCTACAAAAACAAGAAAAAAGCCCAGGACGCCCACGAGGCAGTGCGCCCGACATCGGCGCGCCACACCCCCGAACAGGTCGCGCAATATCTGACCGAAGACCAGAGGGCCCTGTACGAACTGATCTGGAGACGCTTCGTCGCCTCCCAGATGGCCCAGGCCCAAATCAACCAGGTCACCGCCAACATCGCCAACGGCAAATACACCTTCACGGCCTCCGGCTCCAACATCAAGTTTCCCGGCTACATGGCGGTATACGGGGCCGACGAGGCAGCCGAAGGGCAGGACGGAAGCAAGGAAATGCTACCCGAACTCGCCGAGAAGATGCTACTCAAAGTCCACGAATACGACCCCAAGCAGCATTTCACCCAGCCCCCGCCTCGATTCTCGGAGGCCTCGCTGGTCAAGGAGCTGGAGGAAAACGGCATCGGCAGGCCCAGCACCTACGCTGCCATTTTATCCACCATCAGGGACAAGGGATACGTGGATCTTCTCAAGGGCTATTTCAAGCCCAGCGAACTGGGGTTCATCGTCAACGACCTTCTGATCGCCAACTTTCCGGAAGTCTTCAGCGTGGACTTCACATCGAAGATGGAGGACAACCTGGACCAGCTCGAGTCCGCCGAAGCCAAACCGGAGGAAGTGCTCGGCCGTTTCTACGATCAGTTCAAAAAGAACCTGGACGCCGCAGTCACCGACATGCTCAGCGTCAAGGGCGTGGGGTTTCCCACCGATATGAAATGCCCGGAATGCGGTTCCGCCATTCATCTTAAAATCGGAAGAAACGGACCGTTTCTGGCCTGCAACGGTTATCCGGACTGCAAGTACACCAGGGACTACGTGCGGGACGAAAAAGGCAATATCAAGCCGGTCGAACCCCTCGCGGAGGAAGCCACCGACAAAATCTGCGACAAGTGCGGCAAGCCCATGGTGGTGAAATCCGGCAGGTACGGCCAGTTTCTGGCCTGCACCGGGTATCCCGAATGCAAGTACACCAAGTCCCTGGATCCCAAGGAGACCGGAAAGGCCACCGGCGTGCCCTGCCCCGAGGAAAACTGCGACGGCGAGCTGGTCGAAAGAAAATCCAAGCGCGGCAAAATATTCTACGGATGCAGCCGCTTTCCCAAGTGCAACTTCGCCGTCTGGGACAAGCCCGTGGACAAGAAATGCCCGGACTGCGGCGCCAAATATCTGCTCCAGAAATCCACCAAGAAACTCGGCGAACACCTGGCCTGCCCCGACAAGAATTGCGGCTACAAGGAAACAGCAGAAGAATGAACTGCATCGACGCCATAGAAGGCTCCGCCAAATCGATCATAGACCGGCTGCACCAGGTCTTTCTGGACGACAAGCTGGACGACGCCGACTTCATCCGCAACGTCAAGGCCGTCCTAAAAGGGACCGAAAGCTTCGTCGAATCCAGCACGGAACTTTTGCACGACCCCAAGGTCATGAGCAAGGTCCTCTACGACTATTCCAAGGACCTCTGGATGGCCGCCCTCAACGAGAGGCTCAAGCGGGAAGCCGAGGCGGAGGGAAAGGACTGGGACCAAAAAGAAAACAACGAGTACTACGAGTACTATTACGACTATATCTACGTCCACAGCATCTACCCGAAATGAGGGACAGAGCATGAATATGGATGACAAGACGGAAGATCTGGAAAACCAGGAAGAAACGGACGACCGGGACGGCCTCGAAGACGAGGGCGACCGGGACGACAGGGAATACAAGATCAAGCTGGAAATCGACGACATCATGGAGAGGGTGGACGGAATCATGAAGAAGATCGAGACGGTCTATCCCTCCGGGAAGAATGAAAGCCAAACAGATTCATAGCTGCTATTTCGCGAGCCGGATCCTCGATACAAATGGCTTATTTCCTTAATTTTAAATAATGGTCTGTCTTTTTGATCATAAGGCAGTGGAATAGCCGACTCAATGACCACTGTATCGCCTCCAATTATACCCGTCCAAAATTCTGATCCCCATGTGTATGGTCCTTCGTAGTTCTCGGGATCATATGGAGAATAAACATAGACTCCCGCGCCTTTTGGGATATAGAATTCGGTAAAATGAACCATGATTCCAAAGGCGGAAGGCGCGTGTACGAAGCCCAACCCGTCGAAGACGTCCCGAATCGGCCCGACGAGAAACAGCTGGAAGACAATCCTTTCCTTTGCAGGTTCGCCATGGTCTTCGACCGCGCGGGCTGCAGTCCGTCGTTTTTCCGCGCAATGTGGGAAAGCCATCGGATAGCGCGCATGACCTATCGTAAATTTCCAAAGGATTGCCGGCCGACGGAATGGTTCGTGGAACACGAGGTGGCGATGCCGAACGGAGAAAAGGTTTCGATGCGCCTGGCCGAGATGGCTTCCCTGGTCGGCTCCGGGAATGAGGCGATGTGGATGCGGGAGGTTAGGAAACCGACGAAATCCAGACACCGGACCAGCCTTGTAAGCACCGGATACGGAATGGACCATGTTCGTCTGGCTGCCTGCATGTTCACTCGATGGTGTCGGGAAAATTTCTTTCGATATATGCGCCGGCACTTTGAAATAGACCTGCTTGCGGAATACGGCGTGGAGGATCTTCCCGACACCTAACGCGCGGTCAATCCGCGATGGAGGGAGATGGATCGGACCCGAAACCGGCTGACGGGACGACTTCGATGCAGGAGGGCCGCTTTCACCGCGCTGGATATGCATCCCGAAAGCGAGGAGGATATGGAAAAATATCGGAAATGGGTGCCGCCGCTTGGAAGCCGAGTCAAGCCAGACCAGGATGGTCTGGTTACCATCGACACGCCTTTTCCCACAAATCCACGACGAAACTTTTTTTTTATGAGTTACCGTTAAAAAATACCTTTTGGGCGTCGCGAGAAATATTGGCATCCGCAATATCTCGATTAGAGGTCCTCTTTGCCCGATGATTTACACTTGATCGGTTTCTCGTTGGACGATCAGGCTGAGCCATTGGTCCTGCGGATTGAAATCGGACCGATTTGTGCCGCAGCTCAGCAATTTCGTAGCCTCGTCTTCCAGAAGTTCCCTAATGCCGGGTTCTTCCCACAGATAAAAAATCCGGCCTCGACGGTCTATCTGGCGTCCGCCCCCTTTTTTCAGACTCAGGAAAATGTGTCCCGGAGTGCGGCGGATCGCTTTTTGGATTCGCCGGAAGGCGGATTGGAGGCGTCCTGGCGGCAGGTGGGCAAGGGAGCCTACCAGAAGGATGGCCCGAACGTCGAAAACAGAAAAATCGAACACTTCCAAGTCGCCGACGACCACCTCGCATCCGCTGTGTCGCCGGGCAAGCCCGGCCAGCTCTTGGGAGCGTTCGAACCCGCAGACTTCGAAGCCTTTCTCCATTAGCCATTTCATGTCCCGGCCCGAACCGCACCCCACGTCGAGGATGCGACAGCCTTTCGGCAGGATTCGGGCGAAAGGGGCCAGGAAGGAAGCCGGGTCGATTCGGCGAGTGCTTTCGAAGTATTCCCGGGAATGCACCCTGTAAAATGTTTCGGTTCGATCTTCGGTCATATCTTCTGGTTATAACGGATTTGGGGGAGCGGCAATGCGTAGGTTGGGTTGAGCGGGTTTCATATTGGGTTTCGCTTGCTTCCCTGCCATTTCGGGCGCTTTATCTGTTTGTTTGATCGAATTCCGTAGCGAAACCCAACAATTGACGACGCTCAACCCAACCTACATTCCACCCACCCCCAAATCCGTTATAACCAGCCTGTTTCTAATCCACAGTCCCGTCAGGGACGATATCCAATAGCCCGGCAATTCATTGCCGGGCTTTGAACCGGCCAAAAAAGGTCCCGCCAGGGACGACAGGAGCTACTGTCCCAGTTTCGCCTTGACCACACCCTCGAGCCACTCCAGCCATTTGTCGAAGCCGTCGCCGGTCCGTGCGGATATTTCAAAAACCGGCATGCCCGGATGGATTTTCCGGATGTTTTCCACGGTGGCGTCCTTGTCGAAATCCAAGTGGGGAACAAGGTCCATTTTGTTGAGCAGGGCGGCGTCGCAAACCCGGAACATGAGCGGGTATTTCAGGGGCTTGTCCTCGCCCTCGGTGGTGCTCAGCACCACGACGCGGGCGTCCTCGCCGATGTCGAACTCGGCGGGGCAGACCAGGTTTCCCACGTTTTCCACGACGAGCAGGTCGATGCTATCCAAGTCCAGGTCCGAGGCGGCGCTTTCCACGACATGGGCGGCCAGGTGGCAGTCCCCGCCGAAATCGTCGGTGCAGATCTGCACGACCGGAACGCCGGTCTTGGACAGCCGGTCGGCGTCGTTGGTGGTGCAGACGTCGCCCACGATCACCGCGCTTCGGATGTCGGGGGAAAGATCGACCAGGGTCCTTTCCAAGGTCGCGGTCTTGCCCGACCCCGGAGAACTCATCATGTTCAACACGAAGACCTTCCTGGCACCGAACATGTCGCGGTTTCTCTTGGCCATGGTCTCGTTTACGCCCAGCACCTTCTTGGCTACTTTGACTTCCATTGTCAATTTTCCTTTCCATTGTCGTCGGGTTCGTCTTCGTCCCGATCCTCCACCTCGATGGATACGATGTCGAGTTCCCGTCCGGAGAGAAGGTCCACCGCGCCGCTTCCGCACTTGTCGCACAGAAAGTTGGCCTGTTCGGCGGTCCAGACGGCCCCGCAATCGTTGCATCTGGCGGTGATCGGGACTTGCTGGATTTCGAGCCTCGCGCCTTCCAGGGGGGTCTCTTTGGAGGCGATCTCGAAGCAGAATTCCAGGCTCTCGGGCACCACTGCGGCGAGTTTGCCGATCTGAAGGTTGATGGCTTCGACCCTGGGGGACTTCAAGTCTTTCGGTATCGAATCCTGTGCGATCCTGATGATTTCCATCGCGATTCCCATTTCATGCATGTCCGCCACCTGTTCTTTTTGACCACGAAAGACACCCAAAAAACGAAAAATTAGAATTGTGCCGTTTCCTGGCCGGAATGTCGAATTTTCGACAATTTTCAAAATAGAGGCACTTTATGCGACAAAAGGGGACGCTGTCAACAGACGGTTCGTCTGTGGCGACCTTTGGTTATTGGTGCATATGGGGGGTCCTTCCGGCCGGATGCTCATGGTGGTGGGTGTGCAGTTCGCTGGAGTCGCAGCAGTATCGGATCCGGCCGTTTTCGAGGGTGTAAATGGCGGAGGTGCAGCGGGACAGGTAGTCGTATTCGTGGGATACCATGACGTAGGTGATGTCGAGGCGTTTTAGTATTTCGATGATGCGTTCCTTGGTGGCTTCGTCCAGGCCGGTGGAGGGCTCGTCCAGAAAGAGCACCTTGGGTCCCATGACCAGGACCGTGGCCAGGGCCACCAGCTTTTTTTCCCCTCCGGACAGCTTGTGCGTGACCCGGTTCTCGAACCCGTCCAGCTTGAGGTCCTTCAGGACGTTCATGGACATTTCCCTCGCCTCCTCCGGCGACTTTCCCATGTTCAGAGGACCGAACGCCACGTCTTCGAGGACCGTGGGGGAAAACAGCTGGTCGTCGGCGTGCTGGAACACAAGCCCCACCTCCCGCCGCGCCAGGCGAAAGTCCTTTTCGTTCTCCATCGTTTTTCCCATGAATTCCACGGTCCCGGCATGGGGTTTCAGCAACCCCATGACAATGTGCAGAAGGGTCGATTTTCCGCTTCCGTTGGGTCCGATCAGCCCCAGCTTTTCTCCGGACTTCACGGAAAAGCTCAGGTCGTCCAGGACACGGCGTCCGCCCGGATAACCGAATCGGATGCCTGTCAGTTTCAGGACAGTATTGTTTTCATCCATTCCAAATATCCCAGTAGAATGAAGACCGCGCCCAAGGTGAAACTCCAAACCTTGTCCGAGCGGGAGAACAGAAATTGTCTCGGGGAATGGAACTTGCCGTTGAACCCGCGGCATACCATGGCCTGGTAGACACGTTCGGCCCTTGATGCGGCCCGGACGAAGAGCATGCCCACCAGATAGGCGTAGGTCTTGTAGGTATGAAGATTGGTGGCGGGTTCGAAGCAGCGCATCCTGGCCGCGCGAACCAGCCGCTGGTATTCCTGTTCGATGACGAAAATGTAGCGGTAGGTGAGAAGAAGCAGGTAGACGAGCTTGTCGGGGACTTTCAGCCTGTGCAGCGCCCATCCCAGGTCCGCCATGGTGGACGTGCCTGTCAGGGCGATGAGGATCAGGACGATGGCGTTGGATTTCAAGGTGATCCGGGCCGATAGCAGCACGCCCGACATCGTGAAATCCACCGGCCCCCAGGAGAACAGCGCCTTGCCCGGAAACGTTACGGGAAGTATGAGCCAGAACAGGAACACGAAGCCGTTGACCAGCAACAGCCTTTTTGCCACCGGAGAGAACCCCAGCCTGGCTGCGGCCACCAGAATTGCGGAAAAAACCAGGGCCGCCGACAAGGCGTAAAAGTCCTGCGAAAGGGCGATCTGAAACGAGAACACAGTCGCCGCCGCCACCTTGAGCCTGGGGTCCATTTTGTGAAAGGGGGAGTCGCCGAACGCGAAGGACTCCTGGATCATGAATTTTCCGCCTTCCCTTTCTTACGGCTGTTGAAATACGCCCCGACGCCTACCAGGCCCAGGATGTAGCCGATTCCTCCCGCCACGTCCGACATTTTCGGTCCGGGATCGCTTAATTCGGAAAGGACTATCATGACCGGCTTCAACTTCTTGTCCACCGCCTTTTCCACAGCCTGTTCCACGATTTGCTCCATCTCTTTCCCGGAGATCCCGCCAACGGCGGGCGAAGGCGAAACGGCATCCGGGGGAGCGGAAATAGTTTCAGAAGGGACGTTTTCGGCTTTCGCATCGCCCTCTGGCTGCGCCGGTTGGGCCTCGCCCAATTCCTCTGCGGCGATGGTCCATTCGTTCTTGTGTCCCATCCCGGCCTCCAGTTCGAGCCTGAGCGCCGCCCGCTTGGGGACCTGGAAGGAAAATTCCCCGTTGTCGTCGGTCTTTCCCTCCAGCAGCAGGTTGCCCTCCAGGTCGAAGACCCTGACCACGCCGCCCTTGACCATCCTTCCACCGGCGAACTTGCTCTCGGTGTGTACCATGTTTCCATCGACCCAGGCGAAGATGGACACCCGGTGGGCATGGGCTGCGGGCGTTGCCAAAAACCCGAAAGCGGCGATTAGACAAATTATAAATGCGGTCGCTTTCATTTTGCTTTGCTATAATTGACTGCTATAGGTTCGTTGCCGGACATCGACGATTGTTCCACAGGATCCGAAGTCAGAAGAAGTCCCGGCTGCACCTTCTTCAAAAACATCACGCAGAAAGCCGTCACAAATCCCTCGATGATCATGACCGGCAGGTGGGACGCCAGAACCAGGCCCGCCACTTCGAAGAAATTTTCTTCGGTGAAAATCAATGAAACGGCAACCAGCACGCCGCCCAGAAGCACGGAAAAAAAACCGGCGGCAAAGGCCGCGAAAAAAGATGCCCGGTCGTCCCGCTGGACAAGGCTTCCGAAAACCAGATAACTGAGGACCGCCGGGGCGGCCATGATCACCGTGTTGACCCCCAGGGTGGTGATGCCCCCGAACTGGAACAGGACCCCCTGCAAGAGAAGCGCGACCACAATGGCCGGCACGGCCCCCCATCCGAGCAAAAGCCCCACCAGGCCGTTTAAGATAAGGTGCACGCTGGACGGCCCCAGAGGCACGTGAATCAGCGAGGCCACGAAAAAAGATGCGGAAAGTATCCCCGCCCTCGCGATTCGGTCGTAATCCAGCTTCTTCAATCCAACTGCGGTCCCCGCCGCAGCCAGCGCGGCGCCGGACGCCAGCACGGGCCACGACAGGACCCCTTCAGAAATATGCACGTCGATTTTCCTTCATTATTACGATTTTAATTATTGATGCGACCTCAACATGAGCAGATTCGGCGCGATCAATGTCGATTCGGTCATTGTAGTTTCAATGCGATCATTGTCAACGCGATTGCCATTCTTCGAACTTCACCCAAATGACCGCGCCCAGTTCCACGTCTTTCTTTTCACCCTCGTGGTCCATCTGATAGTCGGCCGTATTGAGGGCCGCAAAGCCCCACCACCCCGCCTTGGGGGCCGCGTAGGTGAACACGCCGTTGCCGTCGGCCTTGACGGCCTGCGTGATCATGTACGCCGTGGGCGCTTCGGCCTTCTTGTCCTGGTTGTAGTATTCGACTTCCACTTCCGCGTACGGCACAGGCTTGCCGTCGAGCTTGACGATCCCCTGGAACACGTTTCCGGCGTACAGTCCGAACGGCTTGGACAGCGGCACGATCTCCGTCTTCAGGCCGGCTTCGGCGTCCCACCCCTCGTCGTCCTCGAAAGCCGTCACGACAGTCTTGGTGTAGTGGATGATGAAGCAATCTTCGGCAGGCTCCCAGTATGGCTGGGGTTCCATCGCGAACACGTATACGCCGGGGCGCTTGACAGGATACTCTGCCTTCCATGCCGTATGGCCCATGACATCGATTTTTGCAAGGGATCCGGAAAGGTCGCTTTTTTGGCCGTTGGCGAGGACGTCGAAAACCTTGGGCTTCACCAGTTCCATGCCCACCATTTCAAACGGGTGGGAAAACGACAGGGTCAGATTGATGGTTTTTGAGTCGTCCTGCATCACCATGGAGTCGGACGGAATCACCATTCCGAAATGGGCGAACGCCGGACAGGCGAACCCGAGCAGGACGACGAATGAAATCAAAGCGGACAGACGGACGGACGGACTTTTGCCTTTGGTCATAATAGCCTCCCATAAAAGAGAACAGTTTTGGTTGGGCACCTTCCTGGCGCAGCTGCCTTCGTGGCTTCCTTCGATCTCATTGCGATTTTCGAATTTATGGGGGCTTCTTGCCCGCCGATTGCGACATCCATCTAATACGAATCGCGACGGACTGTCAATAACAAATCGATTTCGAATGCGGCTGGATATAGCGCAGTGCGGACGCTGGAGCGTCCCGATATGCGTTCCCACGCCGGAGCGTGGGAACGAGAGGGGACGGGGACGGGAGACACGGGGGGTAACCTTTTCTACGCGTCCTCGTATACGGTTCTCTGGTTGTTTCTGTGGTCCACCACGTACAGGAGGGCGCCCACCTTCCTGATGTCTTCGAGGAGGGCGGGGGCGATCTCGCGGTCGAGGTCGTAAATTCTGAAATAGACGTTGATAAATCCCTCCGGAGCGTTTTCCGTCGCGCTGAGGATGCTTGCAGTGCGGGCGTTGCGGGCGCTTATCATTTCCCGGACCTCCTTGATGGGGCCCGGCCTGTCCGGTATGCGAAGGGCCACCTGCATCCCCTTTTTCCCGAGGCCGGTGATGGAAATCAGCGCTCTGAAGATGTCGCTCTGGGTGATAATGCCGACGACCCGGCCCTGACAGTCGGTGACGGGAAGCCCGGAGATGCGGTGGTCGAGCAACAGCTGCGCGGCCTCCTCGATGGTATAGTCCGGCGGGACCGTCGTCACCTCCTTGGTCATCAGGTCCTTGATCTTGATTCTTGAAACCAGGTACAGCATTTCGTGCATGTCCAAGGTGGTGGCGTCCGAGGGGGACGCTTTTTTCAAGTCCCTGTCGCTGACGATTCCCACGAGTTTGTCCTCCGACATGACCGGCAGCAGGTTGATCTTGTGGTCCTGCATCTTGTAGATGGCGTGCTGCATGGACTCTTCCACATCGATTACAACGACATCCTTGGTCATCCAGTTTTTGACAAGCATGTTTTCCCTCCTTTTCCTCGATGGATTTCAAACCCCGAAAAAACTCTTCGGAAAAAATTTCGCGTAAACGCATGTTGCGATTTCAAATATATTCACATTGGGGCAAGAGTTTCAAGTGCCAGTACTCCGGCGCAGCGACTCTAATTAAGGGTGTTCTCGATGCATTCAAGGTAACCAGACCATCCTGGTCTGGTTCGGCGCGTCAGGAAATTGCCCTTTACCGTGGGCCAGCCAGACCAGGATGGTCTGGTTACCTTGGTCGTTGCAACCTCTTCGGCATGGAATTTCCACCAAAATTAGAAATACTGACTCCGGCGGCTTGATAAAAATCCGATTTGATTGCCGCCGTTTTTTACCGTACTATGGGTCGAAAAAGAAACACGGGAAAAAAATCGAGGTCGGTGCCGAACCTGCCTATTGGCGCAAGTTGAAACAAACCCTTTGAATAATTTTTTGTTTCGTGCATTTTGTGTGTTTTCGTGGCTCAAACCATCCTGTTCAGCCATCCGAGTATTCGGCATCGGCGAACCGACGGGATTGACATTCGCGCCGCAGTTGCCTATTGGTAACCGTTTGATGGCACGAAGCGAATGCGAAAAAACGGGGGTGTATTCCTACAAACTCGAGAGTGAGAGGACAACCCATGAACGGGGAGATCAGGAGTTACCTGGCCGAAATGCCGCACTTTTCATTTCTGTCCGACGAGCAGCTCGACAAGGTCGCCGGGAGCGCGGAGAGAGAAATCTATACCGAGGACGCCCGGATTGCCGTCCAGGGCGAGACCCGTATCGATGGCATCTCGGTGGTGAAAAAAGGGCAGCTGCATCTGTACGAGGAAAGAGAAGACGGCAGGGAACTGTCCGGATACATCAAGCCGGGCGAGGTGTTCGGGGGAATCACGCTCCTGATGAACGGAGGCGTCTCCCTGCGAACCGTCTTCGTGGAAAAAGGCACGGAGCTTTTTCGGATTCCCAGCCAGGTGTTCTTCGACCTGTGCGCGGGTTCCAAGGAGTTCCATGAATATTTCGTGGAAAATTTCAGCAAGCACATTTTCGATCCCGGACTGAAAAGCATCATAGAATCGGGCCAGGCCAAGACGTTTCTGTCCGGCGTGGCGCCATTCTCGTTTCTGCCGGAAGACGCCCTGGAGCAGACGTCCAGGGCGCTGTCCATGGTATTCTATCCCAAGGGGACCGTCTTGCAGGTGCAGGGCCGTTCCCGCCTGGGGTATCTGTATATCCTTCAGAAAGGTTCGGCGGAACGATATTTCGAGGAGGGTGGAACCAAGACGCTTCGGGCGGTGCTGGACGAGGGGGACCTCTACGGCGGCATTTCCATCCTTTTGAACGACGGGGTTCCGATCAGAACGCTTCTGGTCAACGAGGACTCCTATTTTTATTTGCTGCCGAAAAAGGAATTCCTGCGGCTTGCGGAGCAGCACGGGGAATTCAGCGACTTTTTCACGGACAGCTTCGGAAAGAGGATGCTGGATCGGACCTACGCGTCGGTGATCGCCCGCACCTCGGCGCCGGCCGAGGAGGGCAGGCAGTTTTTCAACCAGCCGGTGCGGGAGGTATACGACGCCAATCCGGTGGTCGGTTCGGCGGACATGACCATCCAGGAGACCGCGCGCAGAATGGGCGAAGAGAAAAGCAGCTACATGCTGATCCCGGCTGCGGATCCCCGGGAGACGGGAATCGTGACCTCCAGCGACCTGGCGCACAAGGTGGTGGCCGAGGGCTACGACTATCGCAGGCCGGTGGCCGAGATCATGAAGTCGCCCGTCATCGGCGTGCCGGACCACGCCATGGTTTTCGAGGCGCTTATGGCCATGATGGAGCGCGACGTCAAGCACCTGGCCATAACCGACAACAAGGGCCGTCTGGTGGGCATCGTGTCCAACCGGGAGCTGATCTCGGCCCAAGGCCAGTCGCCTCTCTTTCTTTTGCGGGAAATATCCAAGGCGGAATACTTCGAGGACATCGCGGACAAGCACAAGCGCATTCCCAAGCTGGTCAAAAGTCTGATCAACAGCGGCGTGACCGCCAGAAACATCAATCGGGTCATCACCACCGTTTCCGACGCGATTCTGAAAAAGGTCATGGCCTTCGCCCTCAGGGAGATGGGCGCTCCCCCCAAGCCCTTCGCGTTTTTGATCTTCGGAAGCGAGGGGCGCAACGAACAGACCCTGAAGACAGACCAGGACAACGCCATCGCGTACCAGGACCCCGACGATGGAGACGCGCCCGAGGTGGCGGACTATTTCCTGAAACTGGGGGAGAAGGTCTGCGGCATGCTCGACGCGGCCGGGTACGCGTTTTGCCAGGGAGGCATCATGGCCCAGAATCCCGTATGGAACCAGCCCTTTTCGGTCTGGAAGGAATACTTTTCCAAGTGGATCTACAAGGCCGAAGGTGAAGACCTACTGCGGGCCAGCATTTTTTTCGATTTTCGGCTGGGATACGGGGAACAACGGTTCGTAGACCAATTGCGGGAGCATTTGAACGACGCCATTTCCGGATGGTCGGGCTTTTTGCGGCACATGACGGAAAACGCCCTTTATTTCAAGCCGCCGCTGGGTTTTTTCCGAAACTTCGTGGTGGAGTCCAAGGGCAAGCATCGCAACTCGTTCGACATCAAAGGCGCCATGCAACCCATCGTGGACTTCGCGAGGATATACGCCTTGAAAGCCCAGGTGGGGGCCACAAACACCATCGACCGCTTGAACGAGCTGAAACTGAAAAAGGCGCTGACCCGCGAAGAATGCGAGGAACTGGAAAAGGCATACGGTTTTCTCATGCAGCTTCGATTTTCCCGCCAGGTGACCTCGGCGGCCGAAGGAGACGGAGGGCCGGACAATTTCATCAACCCCAAACGGCTGACCCATGTGGAACAATCCATGCTGAAGGAAATTTTCAAGCGCGTGGAAAAATTCCAGGCCAAGATGAACTTCGATTTCATCGGCATCGCATAGGACGACAGTCGGCCAAACCAATGAAGAAAGAGCGAACTTGATTTTAGATATCGTGTTGTTTGTTATCGGCCTTCTGGTCATTTATTTCGGGGCCGAATGGCTGGTGAAGGGATCATCGAGGCTGGCGGCCGGGTTCGGGCTGTCGCCCATGGTGATCGGCCTGACCGTGGTGGCGTTCGGAACGTCGGCCCCGGAGGCCGTGGTCAGCATCGTTTCGTCATTGAAGGACAAAAGCATGATCGCCGTGGGCAACGTTGTCGGAAGCAACATCTGCAACATCGCCCTGGTGCTCGGGCTCTCCGCCCTGTTCGTGCCCATTTCCGGGCAGGCCTCCGTGATTCGAAGAGACATCCCCATCATGATGGCCGTTTCTCTCTACGCGATGGTCCTGTCCTTCAATTCCGTCATCGGACGGGCGGAGGGCGTTACGCTGCTGGCGGGCATTGTTCTGTACACTTGGCTGAACTATTATTTCGCCCGAAGGGAATTCAAGAAGATCCTGGGCAGGGCGAACATGGAACGGCCGAAGCCGGTTGCGGCCGAAAACGGGGAAAGACTGAAGCAGGCTTGCAAGGTGGTCGCGGGAATCGTCGGAGTGGCCGGCGGCGCGGAGTTGCTCATCGGCTCGGCGGTAAAAATCATGAGCGTGCTGGGAGTCAGCGAACGGTTCATCGGCATCACCATGGTGGCTTTCGGAACGTCTCTGCCGGAGCTGGCCACCTCGGTGGTGGCCGCATACAAAAAGGAGATGGACATCAGCCTGGGAAACCTGGTGGGAAGCAACGTGTTCAACCTTCTTTTCGTGCTGGGCGCGGCCTCCCTGGTCCGGCCCATCGTCATCCCAGGGGGGGTTGTCCAAAGCGGGCTGGTGGTCGATTACGCGGTGATGGTTTTCATTAGCTTCCTGCCGTGGCTCATGATGAGGGTCAATTACAGGATCTCTCGAAAACAGGGACTCTTTCTGCTGGGATGTTACGCGACCTATTTTGTATACTTGATATTCAAATCCTGAAAATTATTTTAAGTGCTTGGAACGTATGGCGTTGACGAATCGAGACGGAATCGGGTTCGGCAAATTAGAACTTGACAAAAAGAGTTGAAAGTTGGTTTCTTGAATTGTCGGAACTTGAGGGTGCGGTGCAAATCGTTCGGCGCGATTCGCGTTCGGATGGCGGGTGGAAAGCGCGTACCTGTTTTTTCAATATTTCGCAATTTGCGAGCAATTGCTGGAGTGGTTTATGTTTTTACATACAAAAAAGACCAAGGTGGGAAGAAACGACCCGTGTCCGTGCGGAAGCGGAAAGAAATTCAAGAAATGCTGCATGACCAGGAAGCAGCCGTCCGGGGCGGTGAGCCTCAAGGACGAATATTTCCGCAAATACAAGGTCAGATTGAAGGGTCCGGAGGACGTCGAAAAGATTCGCACGGCAGGCAAGTTGGTGGTCGATACCTTGGAGATGGTCGAAAAAGAGCTGGAACCAGGCATGAAGACCGAGCTGATCAACACCCTGGTCCACGAATACACCGTCGCCCACAACGCAGTGCCCGCTCCCCTGCGCTACCGCGGTTTTCCCAAAAGCGTCTGCGTGAGCATAAACGAAGTGATCTGCCACGGCATTCCCGGCGAACGGGAGCTTGCCGACGGAGATATCGTCAATGTGGATGTCACTTCGATACTCGACGGCTACTACGCCGACGCCAGCAGGACCTTCTTCATCGGCGAACCCGGCCCCGACGCGGCCAAGATCGTCGATGTGTCCCGAGAATGCCTGAAGCGCGGCATCCAAACCGCCGTTCCCGGCAACACCTTGGGGGACATCGGACACGCCATCCAGACCTACGCCGAGGCGCAGGGCTGTTCCGTGGTCAGAGAGTTCGTCGGGCACGGCGTGGGTTTCGAATTCCACGAAGCCCCGCAAGTGCCCCACTACGGCCGCAAGGGCCAAGGCCTGAAACTCGTGCCGGGCATGGTCTTCACCATCGAACCCATGATCAACCTGGGGGAGAAGGACTTGCGAATCCTCCCCGACAATTGGACCGCCGTCACACTGGACAAGTCCCTTTCTTCACAGTTCGAACAGACCATCTTGATTACCGAGGACGGACACGAAAGCCTGACGCCCTACGATTTGTGAAACATCGAAATGGAGGAATGGAAAAATGGACAGAAAATACGAAATAAAGTCTTTTCGCAAACCGACAGCGAAGGCTTGGGCGCTATTCATCGCCTTGACCTTCCTGGCGGGCTGCACGGGATCGTACGGCAACATTCAAAGGAGCCGCGAGGTGGGCAGAATGTTCGAAAACCTCGAAATATTGCCGGACCACGTCTATTATTACAGCGGCTCCGACGCCATTCCGAACGCCTTGATCGGAATCCATGAAAAGTACACCCTGAAAACGAGATACTGGAAAAGGGTCAACCTGGACAAAGGGCAGTTGGGCGCCTGGTTGCGTTTGGGAATGGGAAGCGACGGCCTCATAGGTACATACCCGCGAGGAAGCTACATCTACGGCCCCGCAGGAGAAAAAATCGGCGTATGGTATTCCATTTTCGACGGAAGAGTGGTCAGGATGTTGGAAGACAACCAAGTCGAGGTCTATCCCCCGATGTCGTACCCGGGTCAGAACGAAAGACCGTCTGTCGAACGGGGGGCTGTCGATCCCCTCGCCAATCCAATGGAAATCGGCGCAGCGGCAAGCACCGAAACCATTTCTGCGGCGACGCGGTCGAATTAAGGCTCGCAGAATGACGGACAGCGGTCCTACTCCCACCAGCCGAAAGTCTCCTTTTCGTGATACAGGCTTACGTGGAACGTCTTGCCCCTTGGACATCTTTCGCTGCTGTCCGTGATGACGATTTGGATCAGTTCGATGGTGCCTCCGATTTCAATCTTATTCGTGGTTACCAATCCTTTCAGGTCTTCCGGGACGGGAACTTCGATACGGTAGGGAGCGGAAAAATAGTCTGCGATGGCCGCGCGAATATTCTGAGCGTCGCTTTCGACCGACGAGCAATAGGCGTGGTTTCTGTAATTTATGAAATTGGGGACTGCGATGGCGATCAACATTCCTACGATCGCCATCGCAACCATCAATTCGATCAATGAGAACCCATTCGGGTATTGTTTTCGAAACGTGGCTTCCATGTATCCTCTCCTCCGTGAACCAAGTTGACACCTGCCGCAGGCTTTTATCTGCAAGATTCGAGCCGTGTTCGAAAGACGGTTTGGAAGGACAGGCGATTTTTTCCAAACGCCCGACAGGGCGGAAGGTTGACGAAGTGTAAATACTCTGTCGGCCGGACATTGGCGGTACAAATGAGAGAGAATTGTCGCGAGACATAGCCGAAAATTGGCGAACCCTAACGAAATTTGTCGCTGGGTATGATCAGCGGCCGCGATCAGGCTTTTCTGCGTCTTTTGATTTCGAGGGCCTGGTCGTATACCCATTTCCGGGAAAGGCCATAGCGGGCCGCCAGTCTCTTTACGACCGATGACAACTTTTCGTCGCTGTTTTCCATGGCCTTTCGCAATTCGTCCCGGAGTCTGTCCTCGGAGAGCTGGGCTATCTCGCCCGCGCCTTCGACCAGCAAAGTGCACTCGCCTTTGATATCCCCCCTGAAATCGAGTTCGGCCCGTATCTCCAACAGCCGTCCCCGGATGAATTCCTCGTGAATCTTGGTCATTTCCCTGGCGAGTACGGCTTGCCGGTCGCCGAGGGCGGAAACGAGATCGTCTACAAGATCTGCGACGCGCTTTGGGGATTCGAAAAAAATCATGGTGCGCTGCTGCACGGCCAAATCGTCCAGGATTTTCCCCCGCTTACCCTTCTTTCGGGGCAAAAAGCCCAGAAACAGGAAAGAATCCGATGCGAGACCGGAGGCGCACAAGGCTGTCAAGGCAGCGGAGACGCCCGGGACCGGACAAACCCCGATTTTTTTTTCGATGCATTTTCGGATCAGCCTGAATCCGGGGTCCGATACGACAGGTGTGCCGGCGCTGGAGGCCAAGGCGATGCTTTTGCCGTTGCCGAGGCTTTGGAGCAGCTCTTCGGACCGAATTTCCTCGTTGTGTTCGTGATAGGATACGAGGCTTTTGGAAATTCCGTGAAAAGAAAGGAGCTTGCCTGTGCGGCGAGTATCCTCGGCCGCGACCAGATCGACTTCGCCCAGGACCCGGATCGCTCGCAAGGTGATGTCTTCCATGTTGCCGATGGGCGTGGCCACGACATAGAGGATGCCGTTTTTTACACCGGTTTTGGGATCGTTCTGCGGTTTTGCCATTGCATACGGGTCCGGCTCGAAAACAATGCCGGTCGGGTTTCAGGGAGCGAGTTGTTCCAGTTCCTTTTTCGCCTGCTTGGCGAGCGGGGAATCCGGATCGACGGAAATCACTTTTTCATAAGCGTGGCGAGCTTTGCCGATGTCGCCGGTCATCAGGTAGCTCTGGGCCAGCACCATGTAGGCAGGCGTGAAGTTCGGCGATATTTCGACCGCCTCCTGCAAAGCTTCGCGGGCCTCCGAAAGCTTGTCTGTTACGAGATAGGTTTTTCCCAGCCACCACAGGGCCGGAATATATTTGGGTTGCAGCTTCAGAGCTTCCTTGAAAGATTCTTCGGCCTTTGCATAATCCTCCTTGTGGAAATAGGCGATACCGAGGCCGTATAGCGGGTAGTGGGGAGTCGCGTAGAGCAAATCGTCGGTGAGCTTGCCGAACTGGGCGATGGCCAAGTCCCATTCTTCGATCCTCAAATAGGCGTTGCCCAGATTGTTTACCGCAGGTGCGAGCCCCGGATTGATTTCAAGCGCCTTTTTGAAATGCTCGATGGCCAGCTCGTATCTTTCCTTGTTTATGTAGACTAGGCCGAGGTCGTTGTAGACCATGGGATCGTCGGGATTTTTCTCTTGCGCCTCCAGAAGCTCCTTGAGGGCGAGGGAATAGTTTCCCTGCTTCATGTAGGCCTCGCCGAGATTTCTAGTGGCTTCGGCCTGTCTTTTCAGGAGTTCCCTGTCTTGGTGGACACAAGCGGATAGCATGAAGAAAGAACACAAAAAGGCCGCGAACGCTATTCCACAAAAATTTTTGGTCTTCATTTTTTTCCGGTCAAATCGTCTTTTCGAAAAATTCGAATTCGCCCCAGCCGCAGACCTTGTCAATCCGTCCTGCGCAATTCGAGGAGCTTTGCGATTTCCTCGGCGGTACGATCCACGAATTTTTGGAACTCCTCTCCTTCGAGAGGCTTTCCCGGTTTGGGGAATTTCTCCAGATCCTGGGGCTCCACGAGCATCGGCTCGTTGATGAGGGAGTCCTCGTATGAAATTTCGTATTCTTCGGGAAAGGACCGGGTGAAGTACATGTTCTGGAAATCGGCGAACTTGAGAGCGTGGGCGGTGGAATCGAGAACGGCGGTCTCGTCGGCTCCGACGAGTCCCGCCTGCCTGGCCTGGACGAGTCCCGCCAGGCACTCTCCGCCGTGGGGACAGGAGACATGGCCGTTTCTGTTGGCGACGAGCTGCCAGTCGATGATCTGTTTCTCCGTGGTCTGGACCACGAAGACCTTCTCCTCGCCGGCCGTCCGGTTGTATTGTTCGGCCAGGCTTACGACTCGGGGCATGGATACCGGGTTGCCGATCATGGCGGCCTGGGCTACGCTGGGTCTGACGGTCACGGGAACGAACTTGCGCCTGGACGGGTCGCTTTCCCGATAATAGTTGAATACGGGATTGGCGTGTTCGGACTGCACGCCGATCACTTTGGGCAAGGTTTCGATGATTCCCGCCTCGTAGAATTTCAGAAACCCGCTCATGATGGCCGAAATATTGCCCGCGTTTCCGATGGGGGCGAAAACGGCCTTGTCGGAAAGGTCGTACTCAAAGTCCTGCGCAATCTCGTAGGAATAGGATTCCTGGCCCAGAATGCGCCAAGCGTTCTTGGAATTGAGCAGGGCGACGTTGAACCTTTCCGAAAGAGCTTCGACCACCTTCATGCAATCGTCGAACACGCCCGGAATTTCGAACACTCTGGCCCCGCTTCCGAGCGGCTGGGACAGTTGCTGGGCGGTCACTTTTTTGTGGGGCAAAAGCACTGCCGACTTGATTTTCGGCTGGAGGTACGCGCTGTAGAGAGCGGCTGCGGCCGATGTGTCCCCGGTGGAGGCGCAAATGGCCAGGACATCGGAAATGCGACCGGTGTCCACCAGATAATTGATGTAGCTCAGGGCGCTGGCCATGCCCCGGTCCTTGAAGGAAGCGCTCGGGTTCTGGCCGTCGTTTTTGAAAAAGAAGCGCACGCCGACCAGGTCCTTCAAGATTTGGTTGGCTTCGATCATGGGCGTGTGCCCCTCGCCGAGATAGACCACCGAAGAAAGCGGCAGCACCGGTCCGATGAACTCGTGATATCGATAGATGCCCTTCAGGGCCGGAACGTCCGCCATTTTCCGGTAATCGAAAATCCTTCGCCAAAGCGAGGCGGGAACCTTCTTTACCCTTTCGAATTCCAGATCGTGAATCAACAGCACCTTGCCGCAATCCGGACATGTATACAGGAGCTTTTCTATGCCGTGCTCCCGTCCGCAGCCAAGACACCTGTAGATCATCCCGCCCCGGGTCTCGGGCACAATATGGGGCCGAATGTCCTCGGGAAAGTCCTCAATTCTCATTTTCGATCACTTCCATTCCGCCCATGTAGGGCCGCAACGCCTCGGGGATTTCCACCGAGCCGTCCTTTCGCTGGTAATTTTCGAGTATGGCCGCCACGGTGCGTCCTACGGCGAGTCCGGATCCATTCAGAGTATGGGCCAGCTCCGTGCCTTTCTTCCCTTTTTTCCTGAAACGGATATTTCCCCTCCTCGCCTGGAAATCCTCGAAATTGCTGCACGACGAAATTTCCCGGTACACTCCCTGGGCGGGCATCCAGACTTCCAAATCGTATGTTTTTGCGGAGGAAAACCCCAGATCCCCGGTGCACAGGACGATCACCCGATACGGCAGGCCGAGTTTTTGCAGCACGGCCTCCGCGTTGGCGGTCAGAGATTCCAGCTCGTCGTAGGAGGTTTCGGGCACGGCGAATTTCACCAGTTCCACCTTGTTGAACTGGTGCTGGCGAATGAGTCCCCGCGTGTCCTTGCCGTGGGAGCCCGCCTCGGAACGAAAACAGGGCGTGTAGGCCGCGTAGTAGATCGGAAGCTGCTCTTCCTCCAGAATTTCGTCGTGGTGGATATTGGTCACCGGGACCTCGGCTGTTGGCGTCAGGAAATAGTCCCACCCGCTCAGCTTGAACAAGTCCTCTTCGAACTTGGGCAGCTGGCCGGTGTGGGTCATGCTTTCCCGGTTCACGATGAAGGGAGGCAGCACTTCCTTGTATCCGTGTTCCGTGGTGTGAAGGTCGAGCATGAAGTTGATCAGCGCGCGCTCCATTCTTGCGCCCGCCCCGAAATAGAGAGGAAACCGCGCGCCGGTGATGCGGGCCGCGCGTTCGAAATCCAGGATTTGCAAGTCTTTCCCGATGTCCCAGTGGGCCTTGGGTTCGAAATCGAATTTCGGGGGCTCGCCCACGGTTCGAACCACGGGATTGTCGTTTTCATCCTTTCCCACCGGGGTCGATTCGTGGGGAATGTTGGGAATGCCCATGATTATTTGGTTCAGGGTTTCATCGACTTCGGCCAGCCTGCCGTCCAACTCCTTGATGCGCACGCCCACCTCGCGCATTTCCTCGACCAGACTGTTCGCGTCCTGCCTGGCTTTCTTCATCTCCGCGATTTGCTGGCTGACCCTGTTTCTTCGATGCCTCAAGGATTCCACTTGCGCAAGGATTTCGCGCCGCTCCTCGTCGCTTTTCTGAAATGTCTCGATATCGACGCTCGCCCCCCTGTTTTCCAAAGCTTCCCGGACCGTCGATAAATTTTGTCTAACAAACTTGATTTCCAGCATAAAGATTCCTATTATCTTGAATTAATTAATTTTCGGTCAGAGGCGTGTTCGATTTGTCGAGCAAACCCATGATCGTTGCTGGTACTTACTGCCGACGCTATTTGGCGAACACTATGAGCCAGAAGATATTCGAACCCCCAGTTTGCCGAAGCGACTGACTTGTAACATGATCGCGTTTTTTCGTCAACGGTTATTGAAAACCGCGATTGTCGCGATGCCAGTCAGGCATGTCAAGCCACGCATCGCAAGTCCGAATTTGTGGTCGGAAAACCAAAAACGGGTAGATCGTCAAGGAGAGATCATCAGATGGACGAAAATCTGGAAAAAAAACAGGAAATTCGTCAGGAAATAACAGAAAAGCTCGCAGCCCTTTCCGACCGGGAAAAGGCTCAAATGACCAGGGGCATCGAAAGCAGGGTTTTCGAATTCGCCAATTTCATCGAAGCCAAGGTCGTTCTTTTGTATCTGGCTGCGGAAAACGAAGTTCGCACCGAAGGTATCTTTAGAAGATGTTTTGACTACAACAAGATCGTAGTCCTGCCGGTCCACGACACCGACCGCCGCAAAATCAAAATATTTAAAATCGACAATCCATCGACCGATTTGCTCTTCGAGGATCGAAGGATTCCCGAGCCAAACCCCGAGAAATGCAAGGTCGTGCCGTTCGACTGCGTGGACATCGGCTTGGTGCCTGCCCTTGCCCTCGACGAGAAGGGCGGACGTGTCGGTTCGGGGCACGGGTACTACGACCGGCTGATTCCCAAGCTCCCCGCGACAACAAGAAAGGTCGCGCTCGCGTTCGAAGATCAAATCCTGCCGCAGGTGCCCATGGGGTCCCATGACAGGCATGTCGATATCATCATAACCGAACAGCGGGTCATCTACAAAATTTAGACCGCAGTGAACAAAGTTCGAAACGTACACGCGCCTCTTTATTCTCAATGGCGCATCCGTGGAAACCTGCCCCCACGCATCGAAAACTTTACGGGTGAATCGAATATGGTCAAGGAGGAATTGAAGTTTACCAAGCTTCGGGAAAAGATGGTAAAGGAACAACTGGAATCGCGTGGAATTCGGGATACGGCGGTTCTGGCGGCGTTTAGAAAGATACCCCGCCACCTATTCGTCAGCGAAGCCCTCATGGATCAGGCCTACAGCGACTTTCCCCTGCCCATCGGCGAGCAGCAGACGATCTCCCAGCCTTTCATTGTGGCGGAAATGACCCAGGCACTGCACTTGCAAAAGGAAGACCGGGTATTGGAAATCGGCACAGGCTCGGGCTACCAGGCCGCCATTCTGGCCGAGATCGTATACCGGGTCTACACCATCGAACGAATTCACAAGCTTTTGGCCCAAGCCCGGAAACTGTTCGACAGCCTGGGATTTCACAACATCGTGACCAAGCTTTCCGACGGCACGCTGGGCTGGAAGGACGAAGCCCCCTTCGACGCCATCCTGGTCACGGCGGGCTCCCCCAAGATTCCGTACCCGCTGGTCAGCCAGCTCGCCGTGGGAGGAAGGATGATTCTTCCGGTAGGAGACCGCCATTCCCAGGACCTGGTGAAAATTTACAAGGACGAAAACGGGATTCACAAGACGTCTTTGGGCGGATGCAGGTTTGTAAGGTTAGTGGGCGAACACGGTTGGGACGACTGATCCCAACCTTCATCCGCATTTGGAAAACCCGCAGGAATGGCACACCAGGCAGCCTTCCTCGTGCATCAAGGGCCCGCTGCAGTCCGGACATACTCCCATGGCCGACTGCTTTTCCACGAACCCGCCCTCGATGACGCTTTTCAGGACCTGTGCGATGGCGTCGTGGCAGGAGTGGACCATCCGCCCGTTTTCCCACGCCGGAGAAGGGCATCGGATTCCCACCAGCTGTTTGACAATGGCCTCCGTGGTAACGCCGGATCGCAGCGCCAGGGATATCAGGCGTCCGACCGACTCGATCTGCGACGACGCGCATCCGCCGGTCTTTCCCATCTTGCCGAAGACTTCGCAGATGCCGTTGTCGTCCGAATTGATGGTGACGTAGAGATTGCCGCATCCGGTCCGGATACGTTCCGTGAATCCGAACGTCCTTCGGGGGCGGGGTCTCGGGCCGATTTTTTCCGAATCGGCTTTCAATGAACCCGCGTACAGGACCTGGTCGCGCCTGCTTCCGTCCCGGTAGATGGTAAGGCCCTTGCATCCGAGCCGATAGGCCGTGAGATAGGCTGTCTTGACTTCTTCGGGAGTCACCGACGAGGAAAAGTTGATGGTCTTGGAGACCGCGTTGTCCGTGTATTTTTGAAAGGCCGCCTGTATGCGAATGTGCCATTCGGGGGAAATGTCGTGGGAGGTCCTGAACAGCCCTCGGACATTTTCGGGGACCGAATCCATGTCCTTTACAGAACCTTTCTCGGCGATTTGCTTCGCGAGTTCCTCCGAGTAGAATCCCTGCTCCTTGGCCATTCGGAGAAAGAGCGGGTGTGTTTCGAACAGCTTTTCGCCCCCCAGGATTCTTCGGACATGGGCTACGGCGAAGATCGGTTCGATGCCGCTGGAAGTCCCGGCCAGGAGGCTGATGCTTCCGGTCGGCGCGATGGTCGTGGTGGTGGCGTTGCGCATGAAAGGCGTTGACGGGTCGTCGAAACGGCTTTCTTCGTAGGCTTTGAAATTTCCCCTTTCCCGGCCCAGCTTTGCGGAAGCGGCCCGGGATTCGTCCCGGATGAAGGACATGATTTCCTCCGCCAAGGTCTCCGCCTCTTCGGTATCGTATGCGACCGACATCTCGATCAGCATGTCCGCGAACCCCATGATCCCCAAGCCGATCTTTCTGGTCTTTCGGCTGGCTTCCCCGATGATTTTCAGCGGATAATTGTTGATCTCCAAAACATTGTCGAGGAAATGGACTGCGGCATGGACGACTTTTTTCAGCCTGGAGTAGTCTATATTTCCGTCTTCGACCATCCTGGCGAGGTTGATGGATCCCAAGGTGCAGGATTCATAGGGAAGAAGAGGCTGTTCGCCGCAAGGGTTGGTGGATTCGATGCTGCCCAGAAGCGGCGTGGGGTTGTCTTCGTTCATGCGGTCCAGAAATATCACGCCCGGCTCCCCTGTTCTCCACGCCGATTCCACGATGGTATCGAAAATTCTTTCCGCAGAGATCGCCAGGGTCTTCTTTCCGGTCCTGGGATTGACCAGGTCGTAGTCGTCGCCCTCTTCCAGGGCGTCCATGAACGGTTTTGTCAACGCGACAGAAATGTTGAAATTGTTGAGCCTGTCCAAGTCGTTTTTGACGTTGACGAAGGCCTCGACATCGGGATGGTCCACGCGCAGGATGGCCATGTTGGCGCCGCGCCGGGCAGCGCCCTGCTTGACGGTTTCCGTGGCCGCGTCATAGACGGTCATAAAGGAAATGGGGCCGCTGGAGACGCCTGCGGTGGAGAGCACAATGTCGTTTGCGGGGCGTATTCTGGAAAAGGAAAAGCCGGTCCCTCCGCCGCTCTTGTGGATCATGGCCGCGTGCTTGAGCGTATCGAAGATGCCCTCCATGGAATCGTCGATGGGAAGCACGAAACAGGCGGCGAGCTGTCCCAGTTCCCGTCCGGCGTTCATCAGGGTGGGCGAGTTGGGAAGGAACCAGAGATTGGACATGATTTCCAGGAATTTTTCCCTGGTTTCGCCAATGTCCGCTTTCGGAGAAAAATGCGCATCGGCCTGCGCCACGGCGTCGGCCACGCGCTCCAGCATTTCCTCGGGGGTTTCCAGAAGATTGCCTTCGGCGTCTCTTTTCAGATATCGCCGCTCCAAAACGATTTTTGCGTTCTCGGAAAATGTCATGTCTACGGATGTTGCAAAAGGGTTCAGAGGTCTTCGGGAAGACCCAGGTTGGCGTCGTTGCATTCCTGCTTGATAAAATCGATGAAGACGCGCCCGATGGGCGATTTGCCACGATACTTGTGATAGGAGAGAAAAAAGCTGCGTTTCAAATCGAGCCCTTCCACCGCCAGGACCTTCAGGATGCCGCATCGAATCTCTTCCGTGACGGCGATCGGCGACAGGATGGACACGCCGACCTTGCTCTTGATTCCCTGTATGACGGCTTCGGTGCCTCCCATTTCCGAAACGATCTTCAAATCTTCCAGTCCGATCCCCTGCTTGCCAAGGCTTTCCTGGATGGATGCCAGGGTACCCGAACCGGGTTCCCGGGAAATAAAGGGTTCCTCCTTGAGCATGTCCAGATCGATTCTTTTCATGGAAGCCCATCTGTGGTCCGCGGGAACCACCAGGCGAAGTTCGTCGTCCAGGAGCTTTTCCTGTACGATTTTCTTGTCGCGCGCCGCCGCGCCGACCACGCCCACCTCAAGAGAGCCTTCCAAAATGCGATTTGCGATCTCCTCGGTGTCGCCGTTGAGCAACGATACTTTGACTTCGGGATATTCCTGGATGAACCGGCCGATCATTCTGGGAAGGATGTAGACGCCGGGAATGGTGCTCCCGCCGACGACCAGGCGCCCCTTGACCTTGCCGTGGAACTCCGCCAGGGCGGTTTCCGTCTCGTCGCGCATCGCGATGAGGCGGGTGGCGTAGCGGTAGAGGATTTCTCCGGCTTTTGTGGGGACAGCTTCCTTGGAGAGGCGGTCGATGAGCCGGCAATCGAAATGGTCCTCGAGGTCCTTGATGTGGCTGCTCACGGTGGGCTGGGACAGATGCACAGTCTTGCCGGCTGCGGAAAAGCTCTTCAGCTCCACCACCTTGCAAAAGATGTTCAGTTGCCAGAGGTCCATGGTTTCGTCGTCTCGTTGTTGGTTACAGTTCGCTGAACTTTCGTTTCAGCCTCCGGTTGACTTCCGGAGGGACCATGCTGGTGACATCGCCTCCGAAACGCGCGGCCTCCTTGATAATCGAGGAACTCGTGAAAATCCATCGGAAACCGGTCATCAAAAAGATCGTCTGAATGTCCCGGTTGAGCCTGCGGTTCATCAGGGCCAGCTGGAATTCGTACTCGAAGTCCGAGACCGCCCTCATGCCGCGCATGATCACGTTGGCGTTCCTCTTTACCGCGTAATCCACCAGAAGGCCGTTGAAATAATCGACTTCGGTATTGGGGTTGTCCTTCAGGCTGAATTCCAGCATTTCGATTCGTTCTTCGACGCTGAACAGCGCCTGGGATTGCTTCGCCGGATTGATCAAGATGGCGACGATCACTTTGTCGAAAAGCTTCAGCCCTCTTTCGATGACGTCCAAATGTCCGTTGGTTACCGGGTCGAAAGATCCCGGATAAATGGCGGCGCTTTTCATATGTCGTTGGTCGTTCTCCTCATCGTTCGTCTTTTTTCAGTTTTTTTCGATGACAACATCAACCTTGACCCAATATCACAAAATGGAAAAAAGAAACAAGGGTTTTTCCGTATCGCCTGCGATCCGCCAGACGGAAATTTTCGCTGTTCGATTCGGGGATTTCGTCGGTGGAATGTTCCGCGACGATCAAGGCGTTCTGCTTGAGACACCCGCATTTTTCCAGCTTTTCGAGGGTTTTTTCCACTGCCTTCAGGTCGTAGGGGGGGTCCATGAACACCAGGTCGAAAGCGAAGGGTTTCAGGCAGTTTAGGTTTTTCAGGGCGTCGCGTTTGAAAAGCTTCGCTCTTGTTTCCAGGCGGCAGGCCCGCAGGTTTTGGGATACTGCGGCCAAGGCCCCCTGGAAGGCGTCGACGAACACGGCGTAGCTCGCCCCCCGGCTCAGGGCTTCGATTCCCAGCGCGCCGGTGCCTGCGAAAAGGTCCAGCACGGTGGCGCCCGGTATTTCCGAGGAAACGATGTTGAAAATGGACTCCCGGTGCTTGTCCGTCGTGGGACGTACGCGGTCGCCCCTGACCGCCGTAAGCCGCCTTCCCTTGCAAATGCCGCCGATGATTCTCAATGTGTCCGGCCGTCTCCTTTTTCCGCCCGTTTCAACCATCTGTTGCCAAGATCTTCCTTCTGGATATCGACGGGCGCGGCGGTTTCGTCCGGCTCTTTTACGTCGGCCAGCGTTCTTCGCCGAACGAATTCCTTTTCGAAGGCTCGCCGCGCGTCCTCCAGCTTTTCCATTTCGAACAGGTTTTCCAAGGAAGGACTTTTGCGTTTCAACGGGGATGCACGGATGTGTTCCGGCAAATCCTCGATGCCAATGACCTCCTTGGCCGTCATCAAGGTGAGCCTTTCGATCAGGTTTTTCAGTTCCCGGATGTTTCCCGGCCAAGGGTAGGCCCGGAGGCAGTCCAGGACATCGGGGGCCACCGTCTTGCGAAGATTCCGGCTTTTCTGCGCGTATTCGTCCAGAAACGTATCGACCAGAAGGGGCAGATCTTCGGTCCTTTCCCGCAAGGGAGGCACGCGGATGGGAACCACGTTGAGGCGGTAGAAGAGTTCCTCGCGGAAATTTCCCTTTTCGATCTCCTGCCTCAGATCCTTGTTGGTGGATGCGATGACCCGGACATCCACCTCGATCACCCGGTCGGAGCCCAGTCTCTGAAACTGTTTTTCCTGCAGGACCCGCAGAATTTTCGCCTGGGTCTTCAGATTCATGTCCCCGATTTCGTCCAGAAACAAGGTCCCCTGGTCCGCCAGTTCGAATCGCCCCCTCTTTTTCGAGGCAATGCCGGGGAAAGCGCCTTTTTCGTGTCCGAAAAGCTCGCTTTCGATGAGTTCCTCGGGAATGGCGGCGCAACTGATATCGATCAGGGGGCGTTCGGCCCGTTCGCTCAACTGGTGGATGTTTCTTGCGACCAGCTCCTTGCCCGAACCGTTTTCCCCGGCGATCAATATCCAGGTGTCGGAGGGCGCCGCCGCCACGATCTGCTTTCTCAGCTCCTGGATGGGTGGGCTGTTGCCGGTGATGGAATGTTTTTCGATGGTTTTTTTCCGAAGGTATTTGTTCTCCTCCTCCAGCCGCCTGAAGTTCAAGGCGTTGTTGATTCCCAGGATCACCTTGTCGATGGACAGCGGTTTTTCGAACAGATCGTACGCCCCCAGCTTGGTGGCCTGCACGGCGGTCTCGATGGTGCCGTGACCGGTGATGATGATCACCTGAATGTGGGGATGGTCCTTTTTGATCTGCGTCAGCGTTTCGATGCCGTCGATTCCCGGCATCCAGATATCCAAAAGCACCAGGTCCGGGGACTCCTCGTCCAGGACCTTCAAGGCTTCGTAGCCGTTGGGTGCGGTGAGCACTTCGAACCCCTCGTCCGAAAGCAGTCCCCCCAGGGATTGCAGGATGGCGGGTTCGTCGTCAACGATCAGTACCGATGGAAACATGTCGATTTCTCCGTTGAAAGGTTAAACGCCCTGGATCGGCAGTTCGATGACGAACTTGGCGCCCCGGGGCTTGTTGTTCTGCACGCTGACCAGTCCGTCGTGATCGGCGACAATGGAGCTGACGATGGTCAGGCCGAGCCCCATGCCCGATTTCTTGGTGGAAAAGTTCGGCTCGAACAGCCGGGTTTTGTCGAGATCGGAAATACCGGCCCCGTCGTCGGCCACCTCGATTCGCACGCGTTTCAGAATCGGGTCGTGGGTGGCCGTGACCCGGATATGCCCCTTTTCCCGGATGGCCGCGATGGCGTTGTCGACCAGATTGATCATGGCCTGCTTCATCTGCTGGGTGTCCAAGTTCAGCAACGGAATCCCTTTTTCTATTTCCGATACGAACGAAATATCGGGATATCCGTCTCGATACAGGGCCAGGGTTTCCTCCAGAATCGGCCCCAATTCCGTGAGTGTCGGATTGGCTGTGGGAAATTTCGCGAACGAGGAGAATTCGTTGACCAGATTGCGGATGTTGGAAGACTGTTCGATGATCAGCCGCGTACACTCCTCGAAAACCGGGTCCTCGAGCTTTTCGGCGAACTTGCGCCTCAGTCTCTCCGCAGAAAGCGCGATGGGGGTCAACGGGTTTTTGACCTCGTGGGCGATTCTGCGGGCGACCTCGCGCCAAGCGGCCATGCGCTGGGCCTTTTCCAGCTCTGTCAAATCGTCGAACACCATCACGTAACCGATTCGCTGGCCCGAATCGTCGTCCAAGACGCTGATGTTCACCAGAAAGCTCCTCGGCTTGCCGTCCACGGCAATCCGCAGCGACGCCTCCACCATGTTGTTTCTGGCGTTGGCAAGGTCCTCCAGGACCTGCTTGGCAATGCTCTTGTCGCGCCCCTTGAGAAGCCTCTTGAAGCTTCCGTTCACAAGCCTTTCGGATTCCAGGCTCAGCATTCTTTCGGCGGACTTGTTCACCGAAGTGATGACGCCTGCGGCATCGATGGTTATGACGCCCGTGGAGACATTCTTCAAAACGATCTCCATGAACCTGCGTCTCTCTTCGATCTCTTCGTTTCTCTGCTGCAACATCCTTGCCGAGAGTTCCAGCTGCTGCCGTCCGACACGAAGGTCCTTGGTCATCCTGTTGAAAGAGTGGACCAGATCTCCGATCTCGTCGTCGGCCACCATGTCGATGGCCACATTCAAGTCGCCTTCGGCCACCCTCTTGGTCCCTTCGGAAAGCTCCATGATGGGAACGCTGATGGTTTTCGCCAGGTAGAGGCCGAACCAGACAGCGCAAAAGACCACGAGCAAGGCGACGATGGACAGCGTGATGTAATACGTGATCTGGATGGGCCTCTTCAGGAGCTTGATCTGCTGATACTCCTGGAAACCGTCGGATATGCTCTGCATGTCCCCGGCCAGATCGGGCGGAATCAGTATGCTTACGGCCACATAGCCCTCGGCGTCGTCTTGCTTGGCGAGAAACGGCGTCGCGCCGATGGTTCGATATAATTCGCCTTGTTCCGTTCGCTCCGATATGCTTCTTGTGCCTTTCGGCCCCGTTTCCTTCTGCAAATTGTTGGCGGATACCGGCGCGGGACCGTTTTCCAAGGCGGCCGACGCAAGCCTGTTGGCATTGGACGAATAGACCTCCACGGAATGAAGGTTGAACGCCTGTTGCGCCGCTTTGAGGTAACGGGCCAGTTCATCGGCCTTTTCCTCGTCCAGAAGCCCCTTGATTTCGACCTGGTAGGAAATTCGCTCCAGAAAGAACCGATTGTTTTCCTCCATATGGCTGTAAAGAAGACGCCCGACTTTCAGGGAATTTTCCAGTGCTTGCTCCACGGGCGCATTGAACCAGAATTCGATGCTGTTGGTGATGAAATTGATGGAAAAGAAAAAAAGCACCGTGGTCGGAAGAAGGGTCAGTGCGACGAATGAAACCACCAGGCGGGTCCTGAGTTTGGCCCCGGCCATTTTGCGCCTTCGGTCGTAAAAGAGTTTCACGAGGTTTCGAAACACAAGATAGATCAGCAGTATCAACAACAGGAGATTGATGTTGATCATCAGAAACATCAGGATCGTGTTGGAGACGGGCAGATCGGAACCGAACTGGACGGTCCTGTTCTCCACGAAAGTCAGGACGGCGACCAGGACCGGGATGACGACGATGAGGATGGCTTCCCGTTTCCGGCGCCTCCTGTCCATTCTTTCGGATTCGGTTCTGTTGTTTTCCAGCGTTCCGGCGTTGGTCATATGCAGTTGAAACCGCGTTTCTTTCTCTTAATAATAAAAATCGATGGCTTGCCAATCGGTTTCGAAATCCCACAGGGACACGAAAAACAGGACGTAGTGAAGATCGTAGGGCAGAGTGACCTTGTCGAGCCTGGCCTTGGCCTGTATTCGATACCGTTCGCCCTTTTCCAGAGCATCCAGGGAAACGATCTTCAAGCTGTCGACATCGGTCATCAGGCTTTTGGCTTCCGTAAACGATTCGGTCACGGTGGCCTCCCGCTCCCAGGAACGTTTCACGGTAAATTCCTTTTTGAGCGAATTGTAGGTGACGGTGTGTGTGATTTCCCTGGACGCGATCTCGCGATTCAGCCAGAAGTGCCTGATCTTATGGAGGACCACGGTGAAATGAAACGTCGCGGGCACGCCGCTGAGCACGGCCTTTTTCATGTTTTCCGTGAACGCCCCTTCCACCCGCATAAACAGAAGCAGGTCGTCGCGATTGTTGGTCACCACCACGTCGGACAACCTCGCGTCCTGGGAGAACGCGGGAAACGACGCCAAAAGCGTCACGCACAGGAAAAACACGAAGCTTTTTCGGTAGAAAGAGAAAGACATCCTTTGCCCCGGACAACGAAATATTCGGGCAATCCGAAAAAAACGGTCCATACAACCGGATTGTCGGGCCCGGCGAACGAGAAGTTATTTCATAAACAATAGAATTCTAAATGGCAAGGGGTTTCGCCGACATTTCGCCGGATGAGAGCACCGTCTCAGACAGGGTCCGGGTCTGCCAGCAATCTTTGCGAGAAAGAAATGTTCGGATGAACTGATGGTTGAATTCGTGCCCCGACTTCCTGATCTCGATTCGTCCCAGAATCGGCATTCCAAGGAGGGAAAAGTCGCCGATGCTGTCCAGGATCTTGTGACGGACGAACTCGTCGGGAAATCGCAAACCGTCCGGGTTCAAAATGCTTTCCCGGTCCAGTACCACGACATTGCTCAGGGAGCCGCCCCGGGCCAGGCCGAACCTTTTCAGATACTCGATTTCGTGGAAGAACCCGAAAGTCCTGGCCGGAGCGATCTCTTTTTCGAAGTTTTCAGCCGTCAGGTCCACGCGGTACGTCTGTTGCCCGACCAAAGGGTGTTCGAAAGAGATCGTATAGTTTATGGTGCGCCGGGAATCGGGATAGATGGCCGCCGACTTGCCGTTTTCCTCCAGAACCACGGGGTCGGTGACCACGAAATAGAACCTGGGCGCGTCCTGCCGGACCACGCCTGCTTTCCTGATCAGTTTCGCCAACGGCTCGGCGCTTCCGTCCAGAATTGGAAGCTCGTAGGAGTCGATCTCCACGAGGGCGTTGTCGATGGAAAACCCCGAAAAGGCGGCCATCAGGTGTTCGATGGTCGATACGATGCATCCGTCCTGGCCGATGACCGTGGCCAGGCTGGTATCGACGACCTTGCTGAAAATGGCCGGGATCACCGGCGTCTCCGGAATGTCCGTCCTTTTGAACTTGATGCCGTGGTTGGGAGGCGCCGGGCGGATGGTCAACCTGGCTCTTCTTCCGGAATGGACCCCCACCCCGGAACAGGACGCCGATTTCGCCAAGGTCTTCTGGCAATAATAGTCGGGTTCGTTTTGCAGCTGCGTCGCGGCATCGGACGCTTCGTTTCCTGTCTTTTCCATTGCGTATATGTCTTCGGCCGACACGAAACGGCGCCGACCGTATCATTAGATTGTAAATGTAAAGTTTTGTTCGCGTCTCGGCCCGAAATATCGAGGCCGGGTTTCATATTTCCACGCCTAATAGCCCGATTCGCATGGAATATGCAAGAAATTCCGGGATTTTTTTCAAAAGTCGAACTTGGTTTTGGCTATAACGTCGGCCAACCAACACCGTCATTCCGGGCGGAGCTTGCGGAGACCCGGAATCCAGACGACGATCAAAACTGTTGGATGAAAACTGGCCGAAGTTAAAACCATGCCCGTCGAACCTCAATCCACCACCCAGACCGTGCAGTCCCTGGCGTTTCGCACGATCTTGTCCGATACGCTTCCGAACAAAAGCCGTCTGGCCATGGAAAGCCCCCGCCGGCCCACGACGACCGTACCATACCCCCCCTCGGCGATCTCGTCCAGAATATCCTGGGCCACGCCTTTCCTGCCGTCCTTTACGACGACCGCCACCGCTTCCTCGGCAATGTTTTTCTCAAGCAGAATCCTTTTGGCGGTCGCAAGGGTGGAAAGAATCTCATCCGGGCACTTCGATGTCTCCTCGGTTTTCACATGAAACACAGTGATCCGCACGCCGTCGGCCCCGCAAAGCATGTCCCCCACGTAGGCCGCTCCCATCGCGGCGTTGTCTGAACCGTCCATGGCGATCAGCACTTTTTTGTTGGGATTTCGCATTTCTCTCAGAGCCTGTTTCCGCCCGATCCGCTTTTGCCTGTCGAACTCGGGGCAAATCACGGGGCGACCCGCGACGACCATTTTAAAGCAGGCGCCGCAGTTTTTACAGTTTTTTATGGACTTTTCTTTGCCGGACCTCGCTTTTTCCGGCCAGTCGGGATCGACCAGAAGCGCACGCGCAAGGCCGACGATGTCCGCATACTTTCTTTCCAGCACTTGCTCCGCAAGCTCCGGCGAGACGATGCGTCCGGTCGCGATCACCGGCGTCTTCACGCTGTTTTTGATCGTCTTGGAAAGATCGCAAATATAGCAGGGCCTTTTGGTTTTCTCGATGATTTCCGGCAACGAAAAGGATTCGTATACGCCCGCCGTTACGGAAAGATATGCGATTTTGTTTCGTTCGAGGCGGCGGGCGAAAATCCGCGCGTCTTGGACGCCAAAGCCCCCCGGCATCCATTCGTCGGCCAGAAACCGCCATCCGACCGGATATTGCTCGCCGACCGCGTTCTTGACCGACTGGAGAAGTTCGATGCAAAACCGCATTCGGTTTTCCGCGTCTCCGCCGTAACGGTCGCTTCTCAGGTTGGTTCTGGGACTCAGGAACTGGACGGGAAGATACCCTGTGGCGCCGTGGATTTCAACCATGTCGAACCCGGCCCTTTTCGCGCGCGACGCGGCCGCCGCGTAGGCAGCGACGACCCTTCGAATGTCCTCCAAGGTCATTTCCGCAGGGACCTTCTTTTCCAAAGCGTCGCTCAATATGGACCATTTCCGTTCCAATTCCTGGGATTGCAGGGCGATCTTGTAGAAACCGGAGAGGTTGATGTCCGCGATGGGCGCCGCGGACGCCGACAACGTATCCCTGGCCAGCGCGAAGCGTCCGCCGTGGTTGAGCTGGAGCACAGCCGCGCAATTTTCCCTTTTAATACTCTCCGCGAGTTTCTTCAGACCCGGAACAAAGCGGTCGTCGTCGGCGCGAAGGGAGTGCTTCGACAAGGCGCCGTCTTTGTCCACCGCGCAATTCGCCACCACGATCATGGCCGCGCCCCCTCGGGCGATCTGACAGTAATGCTCGACCATCAGGGGGCTGACGAAACCGTCTTCCCGGGCGTACCCCGTGAAGAGCGGACTCATGGCGATTCTGTTTTTCAGAACGACCGGCTCGATTTCGAAAGGTTCGAACAGCAACTCGAATTTGCGCATGGTTTCACGTGGCTGCAAAGGGTGTCGGACAGGCCGCCTATGATCAGGTCGTGTATTTTTTCTTCAGCGCCTTGACGTCTTTCTGAAGATTGGCCACATCTTTTCCAAGCTCCTTGAAAGCGGCCTTGGTGACGGCTTGCACTTGGTTTTCATGTTCCTTCTGGTAGAGCCTTTCGACGGCTTCCAGCTTGGCGTCCACCTCCTCTTCGCTCAAGTGCGGATAGGCCTGCTCGATGGCGGTCACCACCTTGTCGTCGAAACGTCGGTTGAGTTCGTCCACGACCCACTCCCTCATTTCATCGTCGCTGACTTTTCTGAACTTTCCCGTACATATCACGTCGAAATATTCGTTGATCATCAATTTGGCCACTGTCTTGGCAACGTTCTTAAGAGACACTTCCTCCGTATAGCCGTAGTATCGGACAATCTGTTCGGCCACTGCGTCGTCTGCGATCGTGTCTTTCAGGGACATGTGTTTTCACCTCCAAATTTTTTCGGGATTTTCTTGCCAATGGAATCGGCATTAATATTAAAGCATTGCAAAAGTGTCTTCAAGCAAAACGGGGATTCGGCATGCAGGAGCCGCCAAGCGAATGTGCTTGAAAAAAAAACTGGTGCCTGTATACTCCCCGAATCGCTGCGGGTGAAGCATTTTTTTCAAAAAAAACACAACAGAGGAAACGCAAACATGCAATGGGGACCCTTTCGTTTCGACAGACTCGAATTCGCGGGATCGCTCGGGGACCTGGGCACGATCATACCGCTGGCCACGGCCCTCATGGTCATCGCCGGTCTGAGCGTCAGCACGGTCCTTCTGATGGTGGGCCTGTTCTACATCTCAAGCGGCCTGTATTTCAAGCTGCCCATACCCGTGCAGCCCCTGAAGGTGGTTTCCGCCATCGCCATCGCCTTTCCCGCAAAGA
This sequence comes from Desulfobacterales bacterium, assembly GCA_963674505.2. Classification (GTDB taxonomy): domain Bacteria; phylum Desulfobacterota; class Desulfobacteria; order Desulfobacterales; family SKZT01. The sequence continues at coordinate 1,123,814 of CAXXIG010000007.1, read as the reverse complement.
TCACGCTCCCGGTCATGGGGGCCGCCGGAATTCTCATGGGCGCGATTCTGATCTTGCTGGCCGCCACGGGTCTGGTGGACTGGATGGCCCGCTTTTTCACCCGGCCGATCATGAGGGGCATCCAGCTGGGGCTGGGGTTCATCCTGCTGTCCAAGGGAATCGGCTACGTCATGAAGACCCGCCTTTTCATCCATGGCTCGGAGCTTGCGCCATCCACAGGCGGAGCGCCGGTCAACACGGTCATGGGCACAGTCGCGTTCTTCGGGGTCCTGGCTTTCATATCGAGCAAGAGATTTCCCGCAGCGCTGCTTTTGGTGGCTTCGGGAATCCTCTGCGGCTTCGCCTTCGGGGCGCTCGAAAACGTCCGCTTCGCCATAGGCCCCACGGACATCCGCGTCCATGTTCCTTCAGCCTCCGACTTTGCCAACGCCTTGATGCTGCTGGTCATTCCGCAGCTTCCTCTCACCTTGGGAAACGCGGTCATGGGCACCACGGACACGGCCACAAGCCTGTTCGGAAAGGGGCCGCAAACCCAAAGGGCGACCTACAGGGCGTTTTCCATCAGCATGGGACTGATGAACACCGCCACGGGTTTTCTGGCGGGAATGCCCATGTGCCACGGGGCCGGAGGGCTGGCCGCCCACTATCGTTTCGGGGCCAGAACCGGAGGCTCCAACCTGATGATCGGCGCCCTTTTTGTGCTGATCGCGCTTGTTTTCGGCAAAGCCGGCATTGCGCTCTTGTCCTGCGTCCCCAACGCATTCCTGGGAATTCTGCTCATATTCGCGGGCCTGGAGTTGAGCCTTCTGGTCCGCGACATCGACCGGAAAAATGACCTGTTCATCGTTTTGCTCATCGCGGGAATCGGTTTCGCCACCACCAACATGGCGGTGGCATTCGCCTTCGGAATCGCGACCATGTGGCTGATGAAGAGGCTGAAGATCGACCTGTAGGCGGAAGGGTTTCGGTGTTCGGTGGACAGGATCGTCGCGGGTTGGTTGCGGCCCGTATTTTTTCGCTGCCACTTGCTTTCTTGAATGCGACGGCCAACCAGTCTTGCACGGAGTCCAACCCACCATTCTCCGAGCTGCTTCGCCGCTTTGGGCCTAAAACAAAACCGCAAGAGGAAAGAAAAACAATGAACATCCTATACAGCATGACAATCGTTCTGGCGCTGTCCACGGTAGTGCTGTTTCTTTGCCACAAGATCAAGCTTCCTGTAATTGTCGGGTTTCTGGCCACCGGCGTCCTGGCCGGCCCCCACGGCCTGGGACTGGTGTCTGACGCCCATTCCGTGGAGGTCATCGCCGAAGTGGGAGTGATCCTGCTTCTTTTCACCATCGGCATCGAGTTCTCCGTCAAGCAGCTGGCCCGCATCAAACGCTCCGTTCTTCTCGGCGGCTCTTTGCAGGTGTTTCTGACCATCGGCCTGGTATTTGCCGCAGCCTGGATATTCGCAAGCGCCTTCAAAACCGCGCGCATCTCCCCGGGAAGCATGTTTTTCATGGGCCTTCTGGCCGCATTGAGCAGCACGGCCATCGTCATGAAAATCCTCCAGGAAAAAGCGCAGGTGGAAACGCCCCACGGGCAGAACTGCCTGGCAATCCTCATCTTCCAGGACATCGCCATCGTTCCCATGATGCTGGTCGTACCCATCCTGGCCGGGACTGCGGAAAGCCCATTGAACGCTCTGGCGGTCATCGCGCTCAAAGGCGCGGCGGTGATCGGCCTGGTCTTGATTCTGGCCCGATGGGCCATTCCGCGCGTCATGGACGCCGTGGTCAAGACCAGAAGCCGCGAGCTGTTCATCCTCTTCATCGTGGTGCTGTGTTTCGGGATCGCCTGGCTGACCTATTCCGCAGGGCTTTCGCTGTCGCTCGGGGCGTTCATCGCAGGGCTCGTCATCTCCGAGTCGGAATACAGCCACCAAGCCATGGCCAACATCACGCCGTTCAAGGACATCTTCACCAGCTTTTTCTTCATATCCATCGGCATGCTCCTGGACGCGGGCGGACTTTTGGGAAACGCGGGTCCGGTCCTGCTTATATCCTCGCTTTTAATGGCGGGCAAGACGGCGATCGCGGCGGCGGCTGTCGCAATTCTGGGATACCCGCTGCGAACGGCCCTCGTCGTGGGGTTCTCCCTCTGCCAAGTGGGAGAATTCTCGTTCGTTCTAGCGGATACCGGCCTGGAAGAAGGACTGATGACCGAATACAATTATCAGATTTTCCTGGCGGTCTCCGTCGTCAGCATGCTCGTCGCACCTTTCGCCATTGGCTATGCTCCGGTCCTGGCCGGATTTTTCGAAAAACTGCCCTTCCCCGCACGTATACGGACCGGGGCCTTTTCGTCCGACAAATCCGATAGCAAAGAGTCCGCAAAAAAGCGCAAGGACCACCTGATCGTCGTCGGTTTCGGCATGACCGGCCGAAACCTGGCCCAGGCGGCCAAGCTGAGCAAAATACCCTACGTCGTCCTGGACATGAACCCGGTCACGGTCGCCAACGAAAAAAGCAAGGGGGAACCCATCGTCTACGGGGACGCCTCCCAGGAAGAAATACTGCGCCATGTCGGAATCGAAAGCGCCAGGGTCCTGCAGATCGGCGTGCCGGACATGGTGGCCACCAGAAGCGTCACCAAGATCGCCCGGGACTTGAACCCCGACCTGCACATCATCGTCAGGACCCGCTTCTTTCCGGAGGTCAAGACGCTGATGGAACTCGGCGCCGACGAAGTCGTTTCCGAGGACTTCGAAACGTCCATCGAAATATTCACGCGGGTCTTGAGAAAATATCTCATTCCCAGGATGGATATCGACCGGTTTACAAGCGATGTTCGTTCCGACGGATATCGAATGTTCAGGGCGCTGGACGAAGAGGCCGGGAAACCGGGCGATATTCATGTGTCGATTCCCCAAGTCCGAATCCTTTCCTATCGCATCGCGGAAACCAGCATGCTGGCGGACAGGACCCTGGCCGAACTTGCTCTGAGAAAACGACGCGGCGTGAGCGTTCTTGCGATTAGACGAAACGGCGAGGTGATCGCCAACCCAGGCGCCGAGGCGACTTTGAGGGCCAACGACGCGATCATCGTGCTGGGCGAACCCGACGACCTTGCAAGAATCGGAGACGACGCGCGAGGAGAGGAGTCGGTCGCGTCAGGGTAGCCAGACCATCCTGGTCTGGCGTGTTCCCATGGGAATACCCCGAATGTTAACGTTTCACCTTATTGACAAAACCCGAAAAATATTTTCAAATGATTCCAATGTTGTCCCTGGGACAACTACGTGCTTACATGCAAATTTGAATCATTTCACAAGGAGCCGCCTATGACATTGCCGACCATTTTGCAGAAGGCCCAAAAGCTCGACATCGAGGCCTACAAGAGACCCAAGGACTGGAAAAGCCTGGCCAAGACCCATGTCCCGTTTTCGGGCTCTCCCCAGAAGCACCCCTACGACAAGAACAAGGTCATCCTGGTCGCAGACCCTTTCAGCACCAACGCTTTCTATTACGAATTCAAGGTGAGCGACATCGATTACATCGAGGACCTCGCCCGAATGGTCACGTTGGAAGGCGAGACGGTGAACATGGCAAGGCTCTGGGTCAAGAAGAAATCGGTGGGAGTGCGATCCACGCCTTTCGTGGTGGAGGACGTCAAGAATCCGTCATAGAAGCGGTTCGGTACGATAATGGGGAGTTGTTACGATAAGGCGCGGGGGTTTTTGTTATAACGTCGGCCAACCAACACCGTCATTCCGGGCGGAGCTTGCGGAGACCCGGAATCCAGGCGATGATCGTAGCTGCTGGATGAAAACCGGCCGGAGTTAAAACCAAGCCCAGGCGGGGTTTTTCTCAAGACCTGCCCCGCCTTTTTTTCCCTTGCTTGCCAGTTTCCGGCGGACCTTTTTTCACATTGGAGACCGTCGGGTTCCTGTCCCTGTTTTTCCGCAGCTTCTCCTTTCTCTTCAGGTCTCCGTACTTACCGAACCTTCCGCCCACGCTCGCGAATCGATATAGGCTTGCATTTTCTCTTCGACCCATTTTTTATCCCTCCTCTTTTCGCCTTCTCGACACAGACGGACGATGACGTCCTTGTTGCGCTTCGCCATGGCGTAACCCGAATCCACCGCTGTTTCCACCTCGCGCCAGTCTCCGTTTCGAAGAAATTTTTCCACGCCGATTCTAAACTCGGGAAACATGCTCCTGGCCAGCCCGTCGAAAAAAGCCGCGTACAGCGCGACCGCGATGTCGTCCTGTTTCCGAATCATGTGCCTCAAGGTGCCCGCCCCGTTCAGGTCCGCCAAAAGGTCCTTGACCGTCCGTGCGAAAAACTCGACGATGGTCTGCGGGTATGCCGCGATGATTTCCCGCCAGGGCTCCCGCCCGAAATCCGTGTCCGTTATTTCCCCTACCTCGTGGTAAATATAGGCATCCTGGTAACGTTCCAAAAGGGAATCCAGATTTTTCCGGAGCGACTCAGGGTCGGATGCGTCGATGCCGCATTTCTTCAGCGCGCTTCGAAAAAAAGGCGCGCCGGACTTCTTCATATAGAACACCTGATCCCAGAAATACATGCGGGCCGATTCCATTCTAACGAAAACGCTTTCGTCCTGGCTGAGGGCGGGAAGGGTGAGCATGTCCCTGGCAAGCTCCCTGCCCAGGATGAACACGTCGCGCCCGGCCGCCTTTCTGATCTCCAGTATTTCGGCCAGAAAAAAAGTGGCTTTCAAACCGCGCGCGTAGCCCGCTCCGTACAACAACCCCTCGGGAACCAGGATCTCGTTGACCGCATCGGTGTCGAACGGATCGATCTTGCATCCGTTGAACGACAGGGTGATGTAATCCTGTCCCGCCAGTTCCTCCCAATGCTCTTCCTTGTGCCCGATCCATTCCAGGATTTCCCCGGACTCCTTTTCCACCCAAGGATCGAGCCGGTTCTCCCATTTATACAGGTCCCGCAGCCGAAGCGCCAGCCCGCAAAGCGAGAAAAGCCCGGCCCCGGAAGCGTCCGATATGTCGCAGTTTCTCAGAACCTGCCCGACCAATTTCTCCTTGTCAAAGATTTCCATTTTCCATAAAGTCCGTTTTTCCCATCTTTTATAAAAAAATGGTAAAGTAAGCAACGAACCGCGTCTTACAAGTCAAAAGTATGCCGAAGATGGCCGCCGGCCCGCGAATGGCCGCCTTGAAACGTTGGCGACGCCGAACATCCAGCGAAAAAAAAACGACAAATATAGGCCACGAGGGCTTGGTTCTTATTTCGGCCACGCCTCGGCAGAACGCGGACGCGAAGCGTTGGAACGAGGCGGTGGGGCATGGCCGAAACAGAAACCAAGCCAAGCCATGAAATACACGAAAACAGGATGTCCTTTGGGTCGCAAGGTTTGCGACTCTGGAGATGTTGTCGATTGGTATTGCCTGATTACAGCTTAAGAAGCTTGGCACCATGGAATATCCTTCATTCCCTCGGCACAATCCGCCTTACGTTCGCCCAAGCCCCCGGAAGGACGCAGGCAAGCGGATTGCAAATTTGGCATCGGTTGTGTTTTTGTTGACAAAAAGCGAACTTTTATCTTATATTTATTGATTATAAATTACTATACCAAAGGAAATAGCCATGATTTTACCTTCTTGTTTACGCATCAAAATGAAGTTCAGCTTAACGACCGTTGCCAGAATTTTAACGGCCCTCATGCTTTTTCTGGCCTTGCCGCCCCTTTCCCATGGGGCCGAGCCGGGCGCGGGGCAGACCCTGAAAATCGCTCTGGTGCATTTCGAAGTGAAGTACAAGGAGGCCGAAGAAAACCGCCGGGAGCTGGTCGATCTGAATCGTCAAGCGGCCGAAGCAGGCGCCAAGCTTGTTTTGAATACCGAAATGGCCGTCAGCGGGTACTCCTTCCAATCCCGGCGCGACATCGCTCCTCTCACAGAAACCGACCAGGGCCGAACAGTCCAGGCCATGGGGCAATTGGCCAAGGAACACGGGGTGTACGTCGGCATCACGTATCCCGAAAAAGACCCCGCCACCCAGTGCTACTACAACAGCGCATTTGTTCTGGGCCCCGATGGCCAACTCGTTTGCAAATACCGCAAGATCGCCACCGAAAAGCGCTGGGCCAGGCCCGGCAGCCCCTTGCAGAAAGGTTTTTTCGACACCCCTTGGGGACGCATGGGGGTTTTAATCTGCGCGGACAGCTATTACCCGCTGATGTCCCGAACCATGGCCTTGAAGGGGGTTAATTTCCTGTGGGTGCCGGCCAACTGGCCGCCTACCGGAGGGCTCGACCCCAAGTTCATCTGGCGAGCCAGGGCACTGGAAAACGGCTTTTTCCTGGCGGCCTGCAACCGCACCGGCATGGACCGCACCCTCGACTGCCGACAGACAGCCTCCTACGTTTTCAATCCCGAGGGACGACAGCTGTTTTCGGGTTCTTCCGAAAAAACCCAGGTCTTTTTCGTTGAAATTCCCCTCGACGAAAACGGACGCCTCACCGACGTGCATCGCCGGAAGATGATGGAAACGAGAAAAATCGATTATTACCGTCCGGTTTATCTGGAACCGTGGACTGAAAACCTGACCTCGTTCTACGAATTGCCGGAACCCGGCGATCTCGACATCCACTGCCTGCTGCCCTCTTCGGAACGGTTCGATCCGAGCGAACTGGAAAAACGCATCGAAGAGACCCCCGGCGGAAGTCCTGCCTTATGGGTGCTGCCGGAAACACCGGCCGAAGAATTGAACATGGAAGAACTGGCCAAAATCGCAAAGGACCGCCAGCTCGCATTTGCCGTGGCAGTTGAAAACAGCGAGGGTCATGCCACGCCCACCCTGGTTACCCCGGAGGGCACCCAATCCTTTGTAAACGCCGAAGCGGCCGAGGAAAACGCGTTTCCCTTCGACGTCCTTCGCTACGGACCGGCGGCGGTCGCCATGGTGGCTGCCGACGATTTCCAGCACCCGGAGATGGCCGAGGTCCTCTCGAAACTGGGCGCGGATCTGGTGGTGCTGTCCGAAACGAATATGACCCCGGAAAGCCTTCTGGTCAGCCGGATCAAATCCCTGACCGGAATGGCCGTGGCCGCGTGCGCGGAAAACGCCGCGGAGATCACCAGCGTAAAGGACATGCACGGCTCCTGGGACTTGCAGCAATGCTCCCGGCCGGGCGTCTGCACCTACCGTCTGGACACGTCCAAAACCCGCAAGAAGTTGTTTCAAAGCCGCATCGATTTCGATTTGCTGCTGAAAAGCGAATAAGCTCCAAAGCTGTAAGCTCAAGTCCGATATTTAAACGACCCATCAGGTGCGAACCTCGTTCCCACGCTCCGGCGTGGGAACGCACTCCGGGACGCTCCCGCGTCCCCTCGTACTTACGCGCCCCCTTGTCTTTGCCATCCTGATGCGGGAGAACAGCCGGATGGTTTTGCAAACGGCCGCGCAAGACGTGTTCCCTCGACACGGGACTCTGGAGCGTGGGAACGAGTCAAATCATTCTGCGCCTGCCGAGTCAAATTAACCCGATATTTTCTTGCCACGCTTGAAATCCTTGAAAAACGCTCTTGCTTCCTCGTAGCGATTATTGCCTATATCTTCCTCCGCCGGAATCAGAAGCTTAAGCAAATTGAATGCGTTTGCAATTTTCTCATATTCTTTTGCGTCCAGCAGGACCGCCTCTGCTCTGCCATTCACCGTGAGAACAACCGGACGTTTGGTTTTATGAATCTGTTCAAGGACCGCGTTGGTATTTCTCTTTAGATCTGTAATCGAACGAATATCCTCGGTTATGCTTAGTGTCATTTTATCACCCCGTAAACATTTTTAAAGAATCTTATTCAATGCGTTACATATGAAACAATTGATCACATAAACCAATATAATTTTCGCAGAACCGGCCTCAATCCCTTGTCAATCTTTGCCCATTCCCTCCCCGCAATCCGCTCCCCGCCGTTTTTCTTGACAGACACAAGATCGACCATTATACTGATCATTAACATTTTTATGATCAGTATAATGGTCGAAATTCCTTGGGCGACACCTATGAAAAGACGAAGAACCTATTCAAAATACGCAAAGGAAGCCGTTTTTTTACTCGGCCAGCAAATCAAGCTCGGGCGCAAAAAACGCAAATGGTCTGAGCAGAACCTGGCCGATCGGGCCGGTATTTCAAGAGCAACGCTCCAAAAAATAGAGGCCGGGGAAATGTCGCCGTCAATCGGGTTTGTATTTGAAGTGGCCGCATTGGCGGGCGTGACCCTTTTTGAGGAGGATAACCACGCGCTGGCAGCCCAACTTAATCTGACACAAAGCAAAATCGCCTTGCTGCCCAAACGTATTCGGAACAGGGAAAAGGCGGTAGACGATGACTTCTAAACCTCAAAAAAATGAAGCTTTCGTCTGGATTTGGCTGCCGGGTGAAACACAGCCTGTTGTTGCCGGCAAGCTTGAGGCGGACGAGGGACTTATCCATTTTAACTATGGAAAAAGCTATCTTGAGCGTATCGGCGACAAATCACCCGCCATTCCCGTCTATGAGCCGGAATTGCCGCTAAAGCAAGGCGTGTTGCCTCTTTTGCAAGGTTTAGAAATGCCAGGCTGCATCCGGGACGCTGCGCCCGATGCATGGGGGCGGCGCGTTATCGTCAACAAACAATTGGGGCTTACAGGAAAGGATACGGACACCGCTGAATTAGATGAACTAACCTATCTGGTGGAATCCGGCTCTGACCGCATTGGCGCACTTGATTTCCAGCACTCGCCCACTGAATATATTCCACGATCGGCCAGCAATGCGACCTTGGAGGAATTGCTGGCGTCTGCCAATCGCGTTGAAAAAGGTGTGCCTTTAACACCGGAACTGGACCATGCCCTGTTTCATGGAAGCTCTATTGGCGGTGCGCGGCCAAAGGCTTTGATCGAAGATCGGGACAAAAAATACATTGCCAAATTTTCATCCGGCACCGATCTGTACAGCGTCGTAAAGGCCGAATATGTCGCTATGAGATTGGCCTGCCTTTCCGGGTTGGATGTTGCGCCGGTAAAACTGGTGAAAGCCGCTGGAAAGGATGTCTTGCTCATCGAGCGTTTTGATCGCGTTCCGATCAGTGATGGATGGACCCGCAAATGCATGGTGTCCGCTTTGACCATATTTGGTCTTAACGAAATGACCGCCCGTTATGCCAGCTATGAAGATTTTGCGGAAATCATACGACACCGTTTCAATAAGCCCCAAAAAACGCTTAAAGAGCTGTATGGCAGACTGGTCTTCAACATTTTATGCGGCAATACAGATGACCATGCCCGCAACCATGCGGCCTTTTGGGATGGAAAAGAGCTTGCCTTAACGCCGGCTTATGATATCTGCCCGCAAGGACGAACGGGCAACGAGGCGTCTCAGGCCATGAAAATTTCGGGAAACAACAATCTCAGTCAGCTAAGATCTTGTATTGAGGCAGCGCATCATTTCTTGCTGTCGAAAGAAGATGCGCTCTCGATATCTTCACATATCGAGAGTGTTATCCGCAAACATTGGGATACGGTGTGTGAAGAAGCCCGGCTTAGCGAGATAGACAAAAAGCGCCTTTGGAAACGCCAGTTCCTGAACCCCTTTTCTATAGAATAAAGATGTCACGAGTGTCGTCGAGCTTAAGATAAAAGGGGCAGGCCGGGGAACGGGGTGAGGAAAATCGACAGAGTCCTGTTCTAGGTAGAAGGAGAAACCGCGGAAAAGAGAGAAGCTGCGGAAACATTCAGAAAGGAGGCCGGTTGCTTTCTACTCGTTCTACTCGTTCCCACGCTCCAGCGTGGAAACGAGCCGGACGGGGCGGGAAGTCGCTTGGCAGTCTAAGCACGTTCTTCGTTCAGCGGGGGTTTCCGCCATAGGTAAATCCGGCTGGAATCCCGATGGTGCTACTCGTTCCCACGCCGGAGCGTGGGGTGTGAGCCGCAGGTACCGTCGGCTCAGTCTCAAACGGTGCCATCCGTCTCTGATGCCAGAGACGATGCAATCCTACCCGTGCAAGTCCGTACTTTTGCAGAAATGTCTGCTCGAACTCTCCCGTGTCGGGAGGGGCACGCCGGTAAATAGGGGGAATTGACCCCCTTGCGACAACGGGGGGGCGGTGGATATTCCTCCGCCCTACCCTCTAACGCATCCCGGACGCTCCTGCGTCCCGTCATCCGTACGCGCTCCCCTTCGCATTTTTCATCCCGATGCAGGAAGGACAGGAGGACGGTTTCGAAAACGGCTGCGGTTGACGCGCCCGCTCGGCACGGGACGCGGGAGCGTCCTTCAGACGTTCCCACGCCGGAGCGTGGGAACGAGGCGGCAGTGCCGCCGGGACGTTCCAACTCCGTGCCGCGAGCGACTTCCGACGGACCTCGGCTACTGCCGGGGCGGGAAGCCGCTTGGCAGTCGAAGCCCGTTCTTGGTTCGGCGGGGGGTCCTGCCACAGGAAAATCGGACTGGAATACGGATATCGCTACTCGTTCGCCACTCGCTGCTCGTTCCACACTCGCTGCTCGTTCGCCACTCGCTGCTCGTTCCCACGCTCCGGCGTGGGAACGCATCTCGGACGCTCCCGCGTCCCGTCATCCGTACGCGCTCCCCTTCGCATTTTTCATCCCGATGCAGGAAGGACAGGAGGACGGTTTCGAAAACGGCTGCGGTTGACGCGCCCGCTCGGCACGGGACGCGGGAGCGTCCTTCAGACGTTCCCACGCCGGAGCGTGGGAACGAGGAAACCGAGGCTTTCGGGAGTGCTGCTTGGCAGGCAACAGGCGACAGGCGACAGGCAACAAATTCGGGCCGCCTGGACTTGTCGGGAAGCCAGGAATGCGCCCCTGACTCTTCGCCTCCGCGAATGGATCTCCGAGCGGTATGAGGCGGCTTTCCCGGCCGGCCATGGTCTGGCAGGAAACGCGTCCGAGATTTTTCTCGATTCCATTGGCCTTCGGCCCCGGTCCCTGTTTTCGGGCGATTTCTATAATTCCCGGGGGGCAAGGGGATGCAGCATGTTTTTCTTTCCTGCCGATGTCGGGCGGCCGGACCCGAGCGAGGCGTTGGTCGGCCATTGCGTCATGTGTTGCCAGCCCGCTCCGCGAATGGCTGGCTACACATGCCGCTATGGCCTCCCTACGCCTCGCTCTAGGCTGAAGCCCGCCGGTACTCAAGCAGGACAAGCCGGAACCCAAGAAAGCGGCTCCGGTGGGACGGGGCGTTGCCGTAGCGGTACGCAGCCCGGCAGCCCGCGGCGACGACGTCGCCCCACGACCCGCCGCGCAAGACCCGGGCGCTCCCTTTCTCGCAAACCGGATCGACCACACCGTCTTGGTACGTATCCGTCACGATGATTAATTTTTCCATATCAAAATCACACTGGTCCAGGCACCATTCCCACACATTGCCGCTCATATCCTGCAACCCCGTGCAACTTTTTCCGGACGGAAAGCACCCGACCGGGCTCGGCGAAAAAATCCCCGTTTCGCCGCAATTCAATTTATTGGCATCCGCATCGTCTCCCCAGGGATAAACGTGATACTCCTCCGATCTCGCGGCCCGTTCCCATTGAGCCTCGGTGGGCAGGGTCGCCTGGACATTCCGTCCGTTTTCCCGCAAACGCGCCGTCAGCCATTCGCAATATTTTACGGCGTCATGCCATGAAACCTCAACAACGGGGCGGTTGTCATATTTGTTTTCATCTTTCCACCCATCGGTCGGCTCCAGCTGTTCGGATTGCAGGTAGGCTTTGCACTGGGCCACCGTGACCGGGTATGTCCCGATGGAATACCCGCTCAATTCCACCCGGTGCCGGGGAAATTCGTCTTCGCGGGCCTTGGGGTCGCGTTTTTTGTCGCTTCCCATGAGAAAAGACCCCGGCGGAATTTCCACGAACCCCAAACTCTCCCCGACCGGCAGGTACCAGTGTTCCGGGTCGAACCGGGGATCTCCCACGTGGTTGAGAGCGTCGCCCGCTTCGCATCGTTGTTTGGCGGAGATGGCCTGGTCGGCGTTTATGGCCGCCAGGAGCCATCCCCGGACCCGTCCGAGAATCGTCTTGAAGCGGCCGTCTTTTTTTCCCTTGTCGCCGGAGGCCAGCTCGAAAAAGCGGGTTTCCGCCATGGCTTGGGCGGCCAGGCAGGCGAATGCGGCATTATGGGCGGTCATTTCGGCTTCCGAGTCGTCCGGTCCGAAGGGCAGCAGGGCCTCCACGAGGTTGAAGATGTGCTTGGCGTTCTCCCGCCCGTATCCCGCCGCCAGGAGGAACACTTCCCTCCACCACTCCAAGTCCCGCGAAAGGCGCTCTTTCAAAACCAGCTCGTAGTCCTCGAAGCCTTTCACGATGGCGGTGGCGGCCAGATATTCCTGAAATGTGCGGTGGGGAAAGGAGAAGGTCCGGTTGTCTTTGGCCTGGATCAGGCCGGAGCGCTGCTCCATGTAGCTGATGGCCTCCTTCGCGTTGGCCAGTACGCCGTCGGTTTCCGCCTCCAGAAGTTCCAGGAGTTCGCCCCGGGAAATGTCGGCGCAGCCGGAGCCACGGTCGTCCGTCTGCCGTTCCTGCTTTTGATGGGCGGAAAGGGCTGCCTTTTCCAGGACCCTGCGCAGCTTGTCCACGGGAATGTTCAGACCCGGCGCCATGTCCGGGGCCGATTGGCAGGCGTCGCCCTGTGCTCTCACGATGCGGGCTTCCCACAGGGACAAAAGCAGGTTGACCACGCTTTCGTACAAATCGGCACGGTCCCGGGGCAATTTCCCGTAGCGGCTGTGCACCTGGGCCATGAGGGTGAGCAACAATGGATATCGCCCCAGTTCCAAAAGGTTCGGCGTATCCACCACGGCCTTGTACAGTTCCTCGGCCCAGGACTCCCGGGTCTTTTCGTCCCACTCCTTGGGCTTGCCGGTGGTTTCGTACCAGGCACGGGTGAAAAAGCGGATTTGCTCCGGGTGGAAGAGCGCCAGCTTGAAGGAGGGAAATTCCGAAGCGGCAAGCCGCCAGGAGTTGGCTTCGGCCTTTCCCTTTTCATCCGGCCGGAGATTCTGGTCCTCCCGGTAGGCGTACTCCCGGCAGGTCACCACGATGCGGCACTTGGGAAAGGACGTGGCGAATTCTTCGATGGTTTCCAGGATCAGGCCGCGCTTGCTGTTTTCGTGGCCGCGCCCCACTTCGTCCAGGAGCAGCTTCATTTTTTCTACGAACTCGGGGCAGCTCCAATCCTTGAGCATGTATTCGAGATAGTCCCAGACCAGTCCTGCGGAAGGCGACGGGGGCGGGTCCGGCACCCAAGCGGCGAACCGCCGCAGGATGATTCTCGCGGGAAGAAGCGTGCCGCTTTCGGCGTCCCAGCCGGAGAGGGCGCTTTCGCCAATGTCCTCCCCTCTCCTTTTTTTCGCAAGGCTGACCGACAGATGATTGACCAGCGTGCTCTTTCCCCCGCCCGGCCGTCCCAGGATCAGGATGCGCCGAAGCGCGCCGCAGGCCTCGGCCGCCTGGACCGGAACAGGCTCCTGCTTTTCGCCGGATCCGGATTCTGCAATGCGGAGGGAGCGTTTGCCGGAAAATTCTTGCTCCCCGCGTTCCGATTCGGGTTTCAGCAGGGCCTCTTCCACGGTTTGGTCCGGAAATCGGCGGACTTCCTCCAGAAACAGCGTGGTGAACACGTCGGAGATTTTCATCGCTTTTCCGGGACCGCCCGACGGGCACCGTTCGTCGATTTCGCTCAAGTCCAGACAGTCGCAATGGTTGATCAGCCGCTCCAAGTAGAACTTTTCCCAGTCACCCGCATCCGCGCCTTCTTTGGCAGGAGAAAACGGGAGGCTTTTGCTGGTCCGGGGATCGAAGGCCAGGATCACGCCGTTTTGGATGGTTATGCCGGACGCATGGCTTTTCATGAACTCGGAAAGGCCTTGGAGCTGGTCCAGGATTTGTTTATGCACCTGGGTCTGCTCGAAGAGTTCTTCGGTTTGTTTGGCAAGCTCGCGCGTCTGGCACAGGCCCTGGTTGGCCATGATTATTTCACGAATGAGGGGCTCGTGGACGGCGGCCTGGAGGAACCCGGCCTTGAAGGCCTCGGCCGCCTCCCGGAACTTCAGGCCGGGCACTTGCTCCGGGACGTATCCGGCCTGCTCGAACGATTCCCGCAGTTCCTTCATGTCCGGGGGCTTGGCGCTCATGAGGCCGATCAGTTCCCGGGCGGTGTATTCGTCCTTGAAAAATTCTTCGAAGATGCTTTCCACATGGCGCTTTTCATCGACGGTTTCGACCCGGGCGCGGGATACGGCGGCGGTCACGCCCGCTCGCACACAACGCTCTAAAGCCATCTTCTTGTCTCCGACGCCGATGACATCCTTCAGGCGGCGTCCGGCCGCCGACAGCAAATTCTTCGTGAATTCGCTTGCCAGCGTGGAAAGATATGAGGTGGTAAACGGATCCATGTTTTTTTCTCCTTGCGATGTCGCGTCGAATTATTCGGCACGGTGGCTGCCGGTTTTGGGTCACACGTTCTTTCGAAAGACATGAGTTATCAGATTTTTTAAATGAAAACAAACACAAGTTTCTTGAGCGTTTAGAAAATTCGTAGGATAATGTTGAAAAATTTTTAAGATTGGAAGAAAATAAAAGTGTCGCATTTTTCGAAGTCAGGACCAAACTTGTAAACTTGACAGGAAAAGAATGCCGAAAGCATTCTCGCATGGAATAATTCGAATATTGAAAATACGACGTGTCCTGGACAGACAGGAAATTACCATCATTTTTTCCAGGAACCGAATATGAACGACGCGGACATGAGGGCTTTTATCAGAGAAAATGCCCATCTTTTCTGGTGGGTGAAGCCGAAAAAAATAGAAGACATCGAACGGCCTTTTCTGGTCGAGGCGGTATTGAGCCATGGAAACGAGGAAAGCGTGAAAAGGCTGTTCGAACTGGCGGGCATCGGAACCGTATCCAAAATTTTCCATCGCCAGATTTCGTCCAAGCGCAACAACTATCATCCGCGAACCATCAACTTTTTCAAGCTATATTTCGACCGGCATGTATAAACATATCCTTTCCGAAAAACAAATCGGCCTCTTGCCATTACTTCGAATGCTCCAGAAAGAAAGCTGTTTCGCGAACAGCTGTCTTATTTCGACGACATCGATTTCATGGAGGAGATCGACTATATCGGACAAGGCCCGGCCGAAGACGAAATCAAAATGCTTTTGAAACAAACGGCGACAACTCGCTTCTGATCCGTTCGGCGTTTCGGAGCTAAGGTTCGAAAATATATTCAGAGAGTTTTTCATTTTTTTAGGAGGTGGTCATGAAAAAAAGTGTCTTCAAGAATTTTTTGTTCCTTCTCATCCTTCCTATGATGTTATTGTTGCCGAATGTTTCGCTGGCAAAAACAATCATCGGGGAGGTGTCGTTCATCGGCGGAAAGGCGGTCCCCGACTCGGGTATCAATGTCGTTTGCAGAATCTACGACGCATCTGCGGG
The DNA here is from genome assembly GCA_963674505.2 of Desulfobacterales bacterium. GTDB lineage: Bacteria > Desulfobacterota > Desulfobacteria > Desulfobacterales > SKZT01. Next base: position 1,108,341 of record CAXXIG010000007.1, on the reverse strand, counting down.
GGGAGAACTGCTGTGGAGGGAAAGCCAGGAGGTCTTCACGGAAGACGGGGGGTTCTCATTCGAGCCGGGAAAGGGCGACGAGAATGCGGAAGGATTGAATTTGAATCATTTGATCTCCGGTCCCATGTGGGTCGAATTCGAAATCGACTACGATGTTCTCTCACCCCGTGCGAAAGCGACCGAATTCAGCGCGCCGTTCACGGGCGAGGGAACGACCTACAGGGCGAGCATCGCGATCTCGCCCGCATACGACAGCGAGGCGGGGCCTGCGCGGGCGCTTGACAGGGCGCCGACCTACTCCACGACGCTGTCTGCCGAAGGCCTGAGCGTCGATGGCGCGGTGGAATCCACATCGGGCGGATTCAAGTTCCCGGACGGAACGGTTCAGACGACGAGTTCGGCCCCCACTTGGCACCAGCTGTTGACTACGGACAGGTTCCAGCTGGTGATGAACGACGAAGCCGTTCTGGACAGGGAGACCGGGCTGGTATGGGACAGGAGCCCCTCGACGACGGACGGCGGCTGGACCTTGGCATGCGAGCTTTGCTACAAAAGAAAGGTGGGCGGTCGTTACGGATGGCGCCTGCCCACGGCGGAAGAACTATCCAGCCTGGTAGACAGCGACGCTTCGGCCCCCAAGCTGCCTACCGGCCATCCGTTCACAAACGTACAGTCGGATTCGTACTGGACGATTACCACGGTCAGCTGGAAGACTACTTATGGATATTGTATGCAATTCACGACCGGTGTTTTGGATTCCAGGGAAAAGGAAGCATCGCTCTATCATTGGTGCGTCCGTGGCGGAAAAGGATACGATGCCTACTAAGGGCGAACTCCTGTCTGGACACGCTTGACGGACTCGGGGCTTGGTTTACGTAGGGCAGGTCTGGGGTGATGAAAATCCCCCGGAATGGCGGATAGTTTTTCAGCCGGGTTTTGTTCCTTTCCGGAGTGCCTGCTTTCGGTTTGCGGGGTTCGCCTGGACCTCGGATTTTCAAACGGACCGTCATTCCGGCCGGAGCGCGCGCGGTTGTCGGAGGAACGGATTTTCGATCTCTCCTGCGGCTTTTTCGAGGTTCGCCGTTTTTTGCCGGCAAGCGCGCGCGGAGAGCCGGAATCCAGGCTTCCGTTCAAGTCCCGGCGGCGCGGCGGCAGACGGCGGCGAAAATCTCCCGGAATTGGATGATTTTCATCACCCCACCTTGCACCTCTCCCTTATAAAACGAAGAAAACCTTGCCGAATAATCGGCATCTTTTCGGTGCGCTTTTCATCGCACCAGATTTTTTCCAAAAGAAAAACCTTATTTTTATTTTTTTAACCTTAGTAGCATGCAGGGTTCTTTCTCTCCCATAACCTTATTACCTTATTGACAGATTCTCGCTTTGAATCCCGGCTTTCCTTTCGATCACGAAACATAAGGTAATAAGGTTGGGGTGAAAGGGGAATTCGCCATGCTACTAAGGTTAAGGACAGAAAATAAGGTTTTCTGGGATCTAAAACGAAATTCCCGTGCCGCATTCGCCGCCGACAGCGTTCGAGCATTTTGGCGGAACAAATTCCGGTGGAAAAACAAGACCGGCAAAAAGGATGATTTTCATCACCTCAGGGCAGGGTTGCAAAAACGATCACGCAATGCTCCGAAACTGCTCCAGAATCGTCGGGTCTTTGATTTTATCGTCCTGCGCCAGCATGATCACTTTAGACATCACTTCGGCTGTTTTGGGATCGTCGTCTGCGAACGGGAGGAAGATTCTTCCCCTGTGCTGTGAATGCACCGGCACGATGAACAGCTGGCCGCCCGGCATGCGGTGGACCACGGCGCTTCCGAGATGGATCGAATAGCTGGACAGCTTGCCGTCGATCAGGACATGGCTGCCTTCGAACCTCACGTTTTCGAACCCGAGCAGCGAGCAGGTCTCCTTCGCCAACGCCGCTCTCATCTCCACGGTGGAGGCGCTGGCCTCGGGATCGACGCCTCCCGCGTGGGCGACGCTCACGACCAGATCCACGTCGCGCATGACCTCGCTGAAAACCAAGGGAGGGATATCGACCAGTTTCAGCGGACGCCAGTCGCCCGGCCTGGTGAAATGAACGGATTCGACGGTCGGGCCCTCGACCTCCGCAGGCGTTAAGATGCCTTCCAGAAACGACAGCCACGCGGTGATCTTTTCGTCGTGGAACGTTTTCACCGCCCCTTCCTCGGGGTGCAGGACCCAGCCCCTTGCGCCGAGCAGGGCCGCAGTCATTTTGGCTTGCACCTGGTGGCCTTCGTATCGGCGGGAGGCATGGCCCTCCTTCTTCTCGGACTCGGTCAGGACGTAAAGCTCCCGGAAAATCTGCTTGAAGGGCTGGACGCGCTTGGAAGAAAAACATTCCTCCTGCCACTTGCTCCAGTCGCCGGTCTTTGCAAGGTCGCAGGGATGGGCGATTCTCAGCTGCTCGCCTTTTTCGAGTCCGATCCTGTTTCCGGAAAAATCCAGAAGCGAGCAGTCTTTCCCGGAGGGATAGCCCGTCTTGTCCCCGGTCGTAAACAACAGCTTTCCCGTGACGGGCGCCAGAAGAGGGTGGGTTTCGAAGGACTTCAGGTCCTCCGCCGTGAATATATCGCCCCGGCACATGGACTGCTCCAGGGACTTTCGCATCCGGGAGGACTGGCGCTTCAGGTCGGCGGCGCGCTGGCGAATTTCCTTTACTTCCTTGTTTTTCTTCAGTTTTGCCGGGACGGACTTGAGCGCCTGGCCGTTCTTTTCCACCACGACGCGAGGTGCGCCGGATTCGTCGATGGCAAGGCCGACGGTGGTGTCGTCCACGGAGACCGAAGGCATGGCAATAGCGAGGTCTTGCACGCTTCGGGCCTCCAGGTCCCACTCCATGCGAAGGGGGTCCTGGTATCCGGCCGTGCGCGCGAGGTTTTCCATTCCGATCTTCATCGCAAGACGTTCGCTGTTTTTCCTCTGCGCGCCGAATTTCTTCCCGGTCCGGACGAACTCCTGGAAAAACAGGTAGCGATCCATCAGGTCCTTTTCCCGCTGGTCGCCTTCGGCAAGCGGCAAAAGCCCCAAGGCGCGTACCGAGTCCTGGTGCCTCTTGTCGGTGATTCGCTTCTTGATGTCTTCCTTTTTCAGCCGTCCCGTCATGGCCTCGGCAAACAGCTTCGCCCTGACATGCCCCGCGCCCCCGGACGAGTATTTGGCGGAGTTTTCCAGCTTTTTCCATCGTTTTTCCCCGAGCGCCTCAAATGCTTTCTCGAACCACTTGACATCGACAGCGCCGTCGAGCAGATCCTGTGCTTCCAACGGGGTATGGGTACTTGTTTCGGCGCTCCAAGCGTCCTTGATGTCGTCGTCCACGGTCCACCGGCTGTCCTTGGTGTGCGCGTGTATCCACCATACGCCCGAAGAAAAGCCCTGCCATCCGAGCGCCGTCTCCACGTGCCCGCTCCATTGGGGGGCGTAGACGGCCGCGTCGATCAGTCTCGCCTCCTTGATTTTCATTTCTTTGGCTTTTTTCTTGAACGTCTCCATGTCGTCTTCTTTGGATGGATAGGTGGCGCGGACAATGTGGCTGAAGACGGACGACTTGCTTTTCTGGTCGTAAGTCCATCCCCGTGAGAAGTTTTCCGAACCGAGGGCTTTGAGAAAATCGAGGAAAGCGTCCGTTCCCCCGGTGTGTTTCAAGGCCAGGGCAGGGCTGGAAGCGGGCGTGGGAAGGTCGCCCCGTTTTTTTTCCACTTGCAGAATCCTCTCGCGGCATTTGTCCGCGAATTCTTTGGCGAAGGGGAACCGTTTGGCTGCCGGTCCGGGCTTTCTGCCGCTAAGATCATGAAGGTCCCGGTAGGACCTAAGCCAGGATACGTTCTCGTCCCGGGGACCGATCAACGTGTCGTAGACATCGTCTTTGGTTGCCACGCCTTTTTCATAGGCAATGAAAACGTCGTCGCTGTTCGGCCGAAACCTGGGCGGGGCCTCTTTTCTGGAAAAAAGTCCCAGGAGCTTTCCTTTCGGGAGCGTGTCGGCCGAGAACGGTTCGTCGATCCATCGAAGAAGGCCCCAATAGCGCGAGACCTGGTGTTTCGACCACTCCCGCTTCGCCATTTCTCTTTCCGACATAAGAAGACCGATGTGCCTCCTCGCCGTATCGAGCCGGAACCTCCAGTCGGACATGTAATGATAGTCCTTGGAGCCGTCGCTCCGCAGCTGCTCCAAAGGGACCTCGGCCAGAATCGTTTCCAGGCTGTCCAGCAGATAATCGACGGCGTTCTCGGAGGAAAACATTCGGTTCAGCCAGGACAAAACCATGATTACGATGCCGGGGTAAACGGTTTTGCACTTTTCGGCCTTGCCGAAGATTTTCCTTTCGATCTTCTTTTGCCAGCCGGGGACTTCTTCGGGAAAAAGCGGTTGCAGGTCGGCCAGAAGGGAGGCCCTCGCCAGCTCCAGACCGTCGGCGTCCCGGGTGTTGTCCGGACGGTTTTCCCACCAGCTTTCCCAGATTTCTCTCAAAGGAAGCCTCTCCAGATCCTTTTCGAGAGGCAGAGCAAGGTTCGGCCCGGGAAAACTCCGGCCTATGTTGCCCAAAAGTTCTTTTTTCGTCCGATCTTCGTCGAACCGCCAGGAGATTTCCACTTCCGTCTCCCTGTGTTCGTGAACGAGACCGTCCAGGGACTCGATCAGTTTCCGCGCCGCCTCGAAATTCCAGGCAGGCTTGCGTTTTACCGGCCAGGCGGGCCTGGTCCGTCCTTCGGGGTCCATCAAGCCGAGAGCGTTGTCCCTGCCGAATTCCTCTGCGGCGGGCGATAGAACAAGGTCCAGGATGGTCTTTTCTTCCGTCGAGATTCGGGGGTTGTCTTTTTCATACCCGGCGGCGAGTTCCCTGCAACGGTCGGCAGCGCGGCCGTTGGCATGCATCTCCTTCAGAATTTCCAGGCCCGCTTTTTTCCTGTTCTTGTCGCCGGCAGACGTCAAACTGCGGACGCTTTTCAACGCGTCCTCGTCGTCCTGGGCCATAAGCAGACGGATCGCGCCCTTGCGAAGGTCGCTCGGCTTTCTTTTCAGGAAGCCTTCGATTCGAGCGGCCTCGTCGGATGTAATTTTTACGTCGGCCATGGCTTCGAAGGCGATGGCCCGCACGGTGTCGCTGGTGTCCCCGATCAGATCGACGAACGTCTTCCGGCTTTCCGCATCGAGTTTCTTTCCATGGTCCTTCATCGTCTGCGCGAACAGGATTCGGTTGCCGGCGCCCATTTTGTTCAGATGCGGAATCAGCCTGGCGGGAGAAGTTCCTTGCAGGTTTTGAAGCATCGCCGAAACGAGCATGTCGCAGTCAATGGAGCATTTGCACCATGGCCACAGGAGCGGTTCGAGTTCCGGGCTTTTTTTCGGCGCGCGCGAGAGGTTCCATTCCAGAGCGTCGAACAGGCCGGGCACAGGTTCGTTGCTTCCCAAAAATGCCGTGTCGAAAAAGGGCGTCAAGGCCTGGGCGACTATCCGAAGGTCCTCGTCTTTCAGCGCGGTCGTCAAGGCTTCTTTGGCCTCCCCGAATTCCAGCCGGGCCAGAATGCAGGTCGCGGCGAACCGACGGTTGACATCGGTGTCGGATAGCATGGAGACCGCCCGGGGCAGCGCTTTCATGACGTCGTAGAACGCCTCGGCCCACAGGGATAGGTAGGCCGACTCGCCATGGCCGTTTTCGATGGCGTCCGTCCTTTTGCTTTGCGTTTCGAGGTATTGCAGGGCCTCCTCCAACAACGAGTCGATCTTTTTTCGATCCTTGGATTCCCATTGGAAGCCGAACCAGACATCGACGGCCCGGACGACGGAACTGAAGCGGTTGAGCCCATGGTCCAGGACAAGGCGGATCATCCGTTTGAACGCTTCCGGATGGGCCTCGTCCACGCTTTCCAGGATCACCTGGCGAAGCCCCTCCTGTCTTTGGGCCGCCAGGAGCATCTTTTCGACCAATTCCCATCCCTCGGGTTTCGACGCCATCAGAAGGGCGCTGGAGACGTGCCTGCCCATTCTTCCGATCTCGTGCTCCCCCTTCGCGCTTTCAACCAGGATTTCGAAGACCCTGTCCCCTTCCCCGCCGCCCGCGTCGATGGCCGATGCCAGAAGCGGGGCGGCAAGGTAGTCGGAACCCCGGAACGAAAGATACGGGAGCCACGCGGCGACCCACTCGATATTTTCCTCGTATCCCACCAAGGTTTCCAGGATATCGACGATCAGGCTTCGTCTTCTTGGAAGAGTAATGGCCGGACTGGTCGGAGCACGGAAAGCCTTCCTCTCCCAGCCCATTTGATAGGGCATGCCGAAGGTCGCATTCCACATGGCCTCGACATGACGGGAAACCCCGGGAAAGAGAGCGTCGAAAATCTTCAGTCTTTGTCCGGATTCGAGATCCTGAAGCTTTGCCAAGGCACGCTCTCTTTTTCTTTCCAAGGCTTCCCACTTGTCGTAATCCACGGGACCCAATTCCACATGGAAAATGTCCCCGGCGATTTTCCCCAGGTTGTTCGGCAACGCGGCGATGGCCTTGGTCCTGCGCTTTCGCCAGTCTTTGACCTCGAACTCCTTCAGCTTTTTTTCCGCCTGCTCCTGCGTCAACATCAGAAATATCCTCCCGACAATGCGATGAGTCTCAAAAACAAAACCCTGCTTCCCTCTTTCAAAACGACGGGGGCGTCCAGGCGTTCGTATTTGACATCGTCGATGAAAACGAAATAGAGGCCGTCTTCGAATGCCTCCAGAGCGTTTGCGACGGCCTTTTCCGGTTCGACCCGCTGCTCGAAATCATGTCCGCCCATGGAGACCCTGCCGGTTTCCAGGACGGCGTCGATGTTTTCCTTGGAGAGAATTTCAACCAGCTTGCGTTCTTCTTGCCTCTTATGAAAGGAAGCGACTTCTTCCCGGACGACCATCTCGATCAGGGTCGCGAGATCCGGACTGGAACCCGGGCCAGAGATTTCTCCGGGAATTTCCATTTCCCGGTCCTTCAGAAACGGCTTCTTTCCGCCTGCGATTTTTGCGCTGACAATTATCATGGGCATCTGTTTCCGGGCTCGTATGGTTTTCTGCGATTAAAAGACATGATTACTCTATTCGGAAGAAAATTCCCCATTCATTTTCCGGAAACTCTTGTATTGGTACAGTTCCTGATCCGCCCTCCACAACAAAGTGTCCAAATTCTCCGGCCCGGCCGCGTGAACCCCGATGGAAAGGGACAACTCGATTTTGTCGATTTCAGGGGCCTTGTTCCATTCGCCGATCCGCGTCTGGATCCGTCTAGCCAGATCGAGTCCCATTTTTTTATCGGCATAAGGCATGAGAACGATGAATTCATCCCCGCCGAAACGGGCCAGAAAATCGGATTCGCGCACCGACGCCTTCAACATCTGCGCAATGTGCCACAACACCTTGTCGCCGGTGAGATGGCCGAAACGGTCGTTGATACGTTTGAAATTGTCCGCATCGATCATCAATACGCAGACCGAATGGCCGTATCGCCGAACCCGTTCGGTTTCCTTGGTGAAGATTTCATTGAAATAATGACGGTTGTGTATACGGGTCAAAGGATCGATCAAGGCCAGTTCCCTGACTTTTTGATGCAAGAATGCGTTCTCGGCGGCAATCCCGGTAAACGAGCCGATGGCGCACAGAATTTTCATGTCTTCCCCGGTGAAAGTGGCCGATGTGGGAAAACGTTCCACGTTGTTGTTTTCCCCACGGCCACGGGATTTCGCCGAGGGCGGCCGGACCTTGTTGATGAGTTCGATGGCGCCGATCACGGCATTGTTGCCGTTGAGCAGGGGCACGCAAACGACCGCCCGGGTCTTGAAGCCCAAAACCTCGTCTATGCGGGCGCAAAACCGGGGATCGTTTTGCGCGTCCTCGATCAAAAGCGGTTTTCCATGGGAACACACCCAGCCGACAATGCCCTCGTTTCTTTCCAGGTAGATGTCCTTGAGCTTGTTACCGTCGATACCCATGGCGATTTCGAACTTGAAACGGCTGCTCGCTTCATCGATCAACAGCAGAGACCAGTTGCGGGGCGAAAAATAATCCCCGATGATTTGCATGACCCGCTTGTACACTTCGCGGGGATTGAGCGAAGAGGTCAGTACGCGACCAATTTGGGCAAAGATATCCGCTCGATCCGACACTTCGAATGCCGAGGGTTGGATATGATGGGGATGTTCGTCCATTTTCAGCGTCTCTTGTATTATGGGTTGACAACGATTCAAGAACGATATCGATGATTAAGCAAGCGACCCGTGCTTTCTGTATTTTATACGCTTTGGGCATCCAAGCCGTCCAGCCATTTTTTCGCTTCGGCCGCCAGGTTTTCCAACCGTTCTCGGGGCCAGATTTCAATGGACGGCGGAAACAGGAAATAGCCGTGTTCGAATGAACGAATTGTGCAAAACGTAGCCAGCGCAAGCATTTTGCAAAGACGTCGCATCCTGTTGTCGCCGACCTCCTTTAGGTTCAGGTAGGCGTACGCGAGTCTCGCCTCCAACTGGATTTCCTTCGTCGCCAAGGCCCCCGCCCGTTCCATGGCCTCTATGGCTTCGCTCCACCGTCCGGAGGCCAGGTGCCCATCGACCGTCTCGAACAAATTCAGGAGGCCGGCCAACGCGCTATTTTCCCGACGCCTTTCTTTCAGGGGCATTGCCGACAGACGCGCGTATTCGGCAAGCTTTTCCAGCGGGCATCGGCCCGGTCCGAATGCCATGCCCTTGGTCCAGACATCCAGCGCCTTTTGCACTTGTCCTTCGGCGAAAAACCCCACGCCGAGCATGTGGCAGACATGGCGCGCGGACCCATTATCGATGCTGTCAAGCGGGATCGCTTCCAGAATGGAAACAGCTTTGCTCCATTCGTTTTGCTGCAAAGCAGTCTTGGCCCTTTCCATCTGGACGCCGAAGTAGCCCGGAAATCGACTGTCCATCCATGCCATAAGGCTTTGCATCTTTTCCAATTTGAACTTGAAAATCAATGCATGGACAAAAGCGTAAATATCGTCGGGCGAATCGGCTTTCGTTTCCTTCAGTTCCTTTGTGAATTCGTTCAGCTCGTATTCGCTCCATTGGCCAATCCGCTCTGCCAGTTCCTCGGCTTTTTCCTTCAGCGGACCGCTCAGTTCGTGGCATAGCAGGCTCCAGTTTTCAATGGTCGGAAGCGTTTTTTCCGGCGAAATCAGAGCTGCGGATTCGAAGCGAATTTCCGGTGGATTGTCGCCCAGAAGAGCGGCCCGGACCCCGGAATCATGAAAATACAGAACGGCCACCTGCCTGGAGAATTCGTCGATGGCAATGTCAATGCTTTCGGGAAGCTCCATATCGTAGAGCTTTTCGAATTCCCGCCCGGTGTCCTTGACCGCGACCAGTCGCAGTCGCATGTTCGAGACATCCGTGAACAGCACAAAAAGGATGCCATTGTCGAGAGAAGTCCAGGCCGCGTGGCGATAGTCCCCGTTCGTGTCTTCGATGGTCAAGGGGGGATATTTTCCTTTCGGCTCGGGCCTCGTTTCCAAGACGATTTCACTGCCCGAACCTTCGTTCGAATCCAAGGGATCTTCCGGTCCTTCTATCGGGTACCTTAAGAAAACGAAATCCTTCCCGTTCGGGTGGATAGCCGCCTGGTTCATATCCTTTCCGTCGTCGAAGGAAAACAAATCCAAAGTCTTGCCCCGTTCCGAGTAGATCTGGATGTCTCCTTTGTACAAGTCTTGATAGGCGATCCTGCATTCGCCCCCGGCATTCAATGCCGTAGGAAAATTTCTCATTTTCAAGCGCCTTGCAACGCGCCCTTTGTCCATATCGACGATGGCAAGCGATTCCTTGTCTTGGCCGAACCTCGATTCCTTGTACATCCAGAAGGATTTGCTCTTGGGGAATATCCAGCATTCCTCCACCGATTCATTCTTCGAAACGAAGCTCCCGTAGTCTCGCCAGGAGAGAACGTCCGGCGGGTCCAAACCGATTTCCAAGACTTCCGCGTTTTCGCTCAGGACCCAAAGCGAGTGTCCTTCAAGCTGCGTTCTGTCTATCCGGAACCTTTTGGGAGCGCGCACGAGGATGGCCGTTTCGAATCGCTGCTCGTCCAGGCGGAACGTGCGCAAAAACAGCCATTTGTCGTGGCTCGTGGCAATGACGACCCGACGGCAGTCCGGCGTCAGGCCGCACCTCGGCGACTCGATCCACCGTCTCATGTCGTAGCAGGCATAGGCCGGCTGCAAACAAGAAATGTCGAGCGAAACCAGTCCCCACTGTTTTCTGGCCATCTCCGCCTGTTCCGAGGCTTTTTCGGACCAGCGACCCGACGCGTCCGATTCCACAAGCCGGGCCAGATTTCCGGCAGCGTCCCGTGCGGCGAGGTGGTCTTCGGCGGAAAGCGCGGCATTGTATTGCTGCTCCAGGGTCGCGAATTTCTGGGACCGCCGCAATTTTCGCATCAGATTTCCGTAGCGATGCCTAACGGGCTCTTCCAGTTTCTGCGCCCTGATGCGCTCGGCCAGTTCGCCGGCTTCTTCCAGGCGTTCGCCAGATATGCAATTTTCGATGCGGTCCAAAAGATCCAGTACCCTTTGCCGGCTGGCGGACTTCAAAAGCTCATCCGCCCGTTGCAATAGGTCGAGCGCCTCGGGGACGGACCGGAGAGCTTTCATGTGGGACGTGACGCCCGCGATGACCGTTTCGGGATTCGCCCCGCTCCGTAGATCGTCCATGGCCCTGTCCAAGGCCAGGATCGCATCGGCCGTCTTTTCGGGCTTGAGCGCCGCAGGAGAAGATAAAATGGAGTCGATCCAGGCAAAGCGGGGATCGCCGCTGTCTTTTCGTATTCGGTCCCGTCGCCTTTCGCCAAGGCGGGCGTAGTCCGCGAACGCCTGTTTGAGTTCGCCTTGCGACAACAGATCGAGGACATTTCGGACATCCTCTTGTTTCTTCCGCCGAACGGCGTTTTCCTCGGCGCGTTCCAAACGCCGCGCCAGGTCGCCGCCTTTCGCCCCCGCTCCCATCGCCTGCTTCAAAAGCTCGGCCTGCCTTCCAAAATCCTTCGCATCTCCCGCTTCGTTTGCAAGACGGAGCAAACGGGCGATTTCTTCGTCCCGAAGGCGCTTTTCGTACTCGCTCCGGATGCGGCGAGCGTCTTTGTTCTCGGGCATTTCGGACAAGATTTCATCGGCCAGTGCAAGCGCGGAAGCTTCATTGCCGAGCTTCCATTCCGAGATCATTTTCCGTGTCTTCGGCTTGAGCCGGTTCGTTCTCAACGATTCGACATCCTTGGCAAGGCCGTCGATTTCGGGCGACAGCGCCGGGTCGTCGAAAGAACCCAGCTTGGACAAAAGCGCCCTGGCCTGTGGCTCGTCGCCCTCTTCGATGAAATGCCGAACCGCTGCCAAGTAGACTTTGGACGCGTCCGGATGGGAGGAGCGCCTGACGGATTCCAATGCGGACTCGATGCGCCCGCATTGCGCGTCGGCGATGGCCATCAGGACATTGGCAAGCTCGACTTTCTTCGGATCTTCCGGCTTCCCGTAGACGTCGTCGGCTTTCAGGGACACGGTTTGGCGAAGATCCGCCGCCTTTTCGTACGCGGCCAAATGGTCCATGTACAGCTCCAGAAGCGCCAATGCGGCGTCCGTTCCCCCCTTGGAAACATGCAGCGCCTTTAGAAAACGGTCCTCGCAAGAGTCGTAGTCGTATTCCTCCAGAGCGCTTCGTCCGAGGCGAATCCATTCTTCCGCAGACAGGCCATCGTCCATCCCCCCTTCGGAGGAAACATCGGGAGGCTGCAACGAGACGTCCGAAGACGAATCGCGCAAAAGCGGCTTTCCCGATGCTTCCACAGGTGCGGACGAACCACCCGGACGGCTTGTGTCGATCTGCCTTTGCACCCACGCTCTGGCATCCTCGTCCAATTCGTCCATGGGTGCGTGGCAGGCGTCCTTGCTGGAATAGCGCAGACGGAGCCCCACCACTCGGGAATCGACAGAATCGGGTGGCTCGATGTCGAGCTTGTCGCCAAAATCGCGTATAAGAAGGCTCTGAAGCCGTGCTTTGGTACTGTAGCGTTCGGCGGCCTCCCCCTCGCCCATGTTTTTTCCCGTGGGGTTGACCCGATGGATGATGTCCAAAAGATCGTGGGCATCCACGAGGACCCTTCCCGCGAGGACGTCCAGCTCATCGACGATTCCCTTCTTTTTTCTCTTCTTTTTGGCCATATTTATCACTCCGCTTACTGGCTATAAAGGCAAAACTTCACTCAAAAATGACTTGTTTATCGTCAAGGCTCTATTTTCAACGGGGCATATCCATTTTTTTCCCAAGTTCTTTTCATGGATTGGGTGCCTTTCCGAGCAAAAAGGACATATTGGAATAATCATACCCTCCGGACTGCGGGCTGCAACAACAGGCAAAGATTTATATTCGTCGTTTATAAACTCGAACACCACGACTTGTCCGTTTTTCAATCCAACCGACAGATACCGGCAGTCAGGAGATATCGCACTGCATGATATCTCACTTTCTCGGATCAACAATCTCTTGTTGTTTTTCACAATTCTGTTCGAGTAGTTTTCGACAATGTCGTTATCTGGCGAGTAATAAAATTTAGAAAACCCGCTCCCGTCCTCTTTGCCTTTCACAACAGGCTTTTCCGCCGAAAAGGAAAACGAATCCAAAACGAAATAAGATCCTTCCCTATCAGAAACGAGAATGGAAGAGCCGTCCGGGGAAAAATCGACTGAAGATAAGCTGGCGGGCGCGTCCTCTATTATTTGAATCATCGCGCCGACCTCGGGGTTCCATACGATGATTTCACGATCCGCCCCCGAAACAAGCAACTGTCCTTCAGGAGAAAAACACAAGCCTGTGATCATTTCAGAATGCCCTTTCAGAGGTCCGTATTTTTCAAAATTGGAAAGATCCCAAAGATAAAGAGAGGCTTCAGCTTCGTGATCGAGAGAATCGCAGATATCCTCCGGCTCAGGGGCATCATCGCAGTCGCGCGTTTCTCCGAACAACGCAATTGCCAATGTCCTGCCATCCGGCGAAAAGCGCAGGCAAGACGTTGTCCATTCCATATTATCTTGCTGAAACGACAATCTATTGAGCTTCTGGCCCGATTCGACGTGAATCAATTCGACACATCCATTGCTCAAACCAGCTGCTATCAGTTTTCCGTATGGGGAAACATCGTAATAGTCCACAGTTTCTTTGCCGAATTCCAGAGCCTTTTCCATTTCCGCATTTTCAACATTCCACAGCAAAATTCGATGGCCGCCGCCAGAAGATGCCAGAGTTTTCCCATTCGATGCGAAAACCAAACGGAAAACGGAACTTGAATGACCTTTTAAAGCTACCGAAAAAATTTCTTCTTCCTGCCGGTCCATTTCCCATACGACCAGCCCTTTATCCCTTGAGAAGGTGGCCATTCTCTCGCCGTCGCGGGCCAAGCAAGATGCCAAGATTGTTTCATCGTGGAAAGGAAGCCAATCATCTTCTCTGCCACTTGATAAATCCAGTGCAAATAAACTATTGCGTCGAATGTCCTTAGCCAGAATCTCGAATTCTTCTAAAAACCCTACCAGTTCGCAATTGCAGGAGACAGAAATTTGCCTAAACGGTTCTTTTTGCGTAATATTACAAAGAACAACGGCCTTGTCTTGGCTTATTGCAAGGAATTCATTGTTCCTTGCAAAACAAACGGAATCGATATGCCTTTCGGGAAATTCGATGGTCTTCAGGACTTTCAAAGTTTCAAATTCCCTTATTTCGATGCGATTTTCCGGGGCGACTATCGCAATTAAATCGCCAGCAGCGGAGAACCGGCTTTTGCCCAATCCCTCCAGACTTGTAACAATTTCCAAATGGGCAGGTTTTCCGTCTTTGTCGCATATGTCGCAGATAAGTATCTCGTTTTCAGTCGCAATTCCCAACATTCTTTCATCTTTCGAAAAGCCAATCGAACAGACCGAGCATTCAAGCTTCATTATCATCTCCCATTGCGACTGCTCGTTGATAGAAGTTTTCAGGAGACAAATGGAACCGTCTGAAAAGCCAACAGCCAGTCCTTTTCCCTTATCGAAGAACCGAACGGCGGAAACGAAATTCCGTGTCATGTCGATATCAAGATCATTTTCCCGAATTTTCTTGCAATTCCATGCTATGGGCAACTTGAACGACACAGGAGGACAATTCGAATGTCTTTTTATCCATGGTATTTTTCTATCCTGCATGTTCGTGCGCCACTTATTGCAAATCGCCGAAACATTGCTGTCGTCTGCGAAACAGAGAAAATTATACAACTGCTGTCCGGTTATTTCGGGATATGCCACGATATTCTCGAATTCGAATTCGATCGATTCCACAAAGCGGTTCAAGACTCCCAAATAATCCGAATCTATTCCTGACATCCTTTTATATTTTTCAATCAGTCCTTGGCCTTTCATATCTGAAAAGCACCTTTGAATGTAACGATAATCGGTCAGCCACGTCAAAGCCGTATTTGCATACCTTTTCGCCTTGGCGCATTTTTTTTCGCAAAGGCTTATCGCATGGCTGGGCGCGTTTTTTATGCCGTACTTCGACCAATACGAAATATCATTTCCTTCAAAATAGCGAACAAAGGCTTTATCGTGCATGCCTGTGGAGAGATCGATTTTCACCCCCTTGACTCTGCTATCCAAAAACCTTCTAAAAGAATGATGGTAGAAATTGAGTCCTTCATGCTTTCCTCCATCGTCGGCTTCAGGAAAAACCGATAGGTATTGGCTTAAACTTCCTATTGCGTTTTCCACCTCGCACCCTTCAAGATCAAGTATCTCTGAAATTGCCGAAGGACTCAACGGATCTCTCGCAGCGCACAACAATCCAGCAACTACGTAAATATTCCTCTTCATTCGAATTGTTTTCACGGGATCTGTAGCCGTAATCCTTGTCCAATATGTCCTATATATTTCGTTCAATTTGGCTTCCGGCGAATCGACTATGCTTTTTAAATTGGAAAGGATGTCCTCAGCCTTTTTACCTTCTTCCAATCTGGCTTTAATTTCAGTAATCAGACACCTCAATACCTGGAAATTGCCGCCTGCGGTTTCCAAGACTTTGTCGATCTGGGTCTTTTCATCCATTTCCGGAATTTCTTCCAGGCAATACTCACGCAAAAGCATTTTGTTTTCATCATCTTCGGGATTTATGGAAAGAGGCAGAAACGCACTTCCTGGCGGAATTCGGTTCTCAAGGTATTCAGCAGCGACGGACCCTTCTCTCGCGGAAATGACGAAAAAGATCTTTTCCGGCAACGAATCCGAAAAAAGAAAATCCAGCAACCTGTCTGGAGAATCGGATTCGTCTATCGCATCGAAAAACAAAATTTCCGGCAACTGGGCTTCTTTTGAAACCACATCGAAAAGCCTGCGCAACAGAGCCCTTAATTTTTCTTCGTTTCCATCTTTAAAAGGAGCAACCTCAATGCCGTATTTTCTCGACAGGAAAACGAACAAGCATTCATAGCAGTTTGAAACGTCCTGGAAGATCCTGTCCTGAAAAAAGTAGCCAAGCCGCTGATCTTCGAGAGAGAAAGCCCATGACATAAATGCCGTCTTGCCCATCCCTGGCTTTGCCGTGATAAAGCAGATTCCTTTTTCATTACTGTCTACGAACTGCGCTATTTTATCAAGCAACATGTTTCTCTTTTTAAGCTTTTCTATCTCCTTCTCGGACCTCATCAAATTCAAAAAGTTACCATCAATATCGAGAATTTGGCGAGCCCTCCTTTTTTGGGCCTCCACAACGTTCTTTTTTCCCACTTTTCTTTCGAGATATTCAATGAGCGAATAGTCTTCGAATTTGCCTTTTTTCGACAATTCTAGAAAAACGGAATTCTTTCGCGAGTAGCTTTGCCAGTGCTGGAATACGAACAAGCCTTTGGAATCGCCTGTCTGCCTTACGATAATGAACGGCCACAAATCTATTTCAAAGCCCTTATCCGCATGTAAAAACACCTTTGCGTCTTTCAGATCGAAATCGTCGTTCTCAAGAAATTTTTTATAGACTTTGTTTCCCCTAAACGATAAAACCGGGCCATTCTTACTTTCCATTCTTAAAACACTTTTTGAAAAAGGCAGGCCGCAGAATCCGTCCAGGATGATTTTTATACGCCGAAACTCACTAAAGAAGTGTTCGTCCAAACCGCCGTCAAGCTCGGAATAATCGGAAATGTGTCCATGTCCGAGCTTTTTGTTTCGGAAAGAGACAAATTCATCGAAATCGTTTTGTTTAAGCGCCCAAAGGCTTAAATCGATCAACTTGGAATCGAAATGGCATTTATTGTCTTTTATAATTTTAGACAATGATTTGACCAGATCTTTCCAGTCTCCCAGAGTCGGCCTTATGAGACGTTCGACAACCCCTCTTCCGCTTCTGTCCGAAAATATATTTACCTGAAGAGAGAAAATAGAGCATAGCATTGCGAATGAAATATGCTTGAAAAACAATTCGAGAATGCAACAGAGCATGCTAAGGAAACGCAACGATTCAAGCTTTTCTTTACAATTGAAAATTTCCTTTCGCATCAAAAGGACATAGGAATCGATTGGAAAAGGCAAGTTTTCCAACAGTTTATCGCAATCTTGAAGCAAGGCGGAGATTGCATCTTTTGTCCTATCGGAAGCCATATCGAAACTTTCATTAAAAGTTTTATTTGTTCGGATGAAGCTTGCTATGAACAAATGCGTTTCACTAACGTTTAACGGAATCTGAAGGAACATGACTGACAAGCCTGAAAAACGGCATCACCTTGCCGCTTTTCAGGCAGTTTTTTCATTTTTTCACAACCTTGCCGAGCCTGTCCAACAGCGGGAAGCCCTTTTTATCGTCCGTCGCCAAGGGAAGGCCGTGCCTAGGACCGTGATCTTTGCCCGAACGCTTGTTGCCCATGAACCATTCGAAGTTTTTTCCGTCGAGGGTCGGTTTTATCGTGGACCGGGGGTAGTGAACCGGAAGGCCGGGTTGGTCTTCGGATAGCAGGGCGCGCAGGTCGAGCACCGGTGGGAGGGAATCGAAAGGTTTGCTGTACAATTCTGACATGGCGGACTTGAAGCCGTCCACGATCTTGTCCTTGCGATCTGTGATTTCCACAACGCCTGTTTTATCCCAGTCGATAGCGTAGCGTGTTTTCGGATCGAAACGGACGATGCTTTCGACCTTGACTTTTACCGACCCGAACCCCAGGGGACGGGCCATGCCCAGACGGTGGCAGCAAGCCGGGTCCAGTTCGATGCTCCAGAGAAGGGCCCCCAATTCCTCCAAGGCCAGGTTCTCGAAAAAGACTTCGAAGCGGAAACGGCTTCCAGGCCCCATGACGCCTTGTACAGAACGGTTCTGGTCGTCCTTTTTCCGTCCGGCCCGGACGTATTCCTGCTGCGTAGGGACAGGCTGGTGGCGGTAGAACTTTCTTCCTCTGAGCCGGTTTTTTTTGCCGCCGGCGACGGGTCCATCATAACCGGCATCGCGGTCCTCCCGGCCTGAGGAGGCCTTGCCTTCCGGGTCCGCCAGGTAGAACCTGGACGTCGTAGGCTTGGGCGTGCTGAGGATAGCCAGCGGAACGCCGTCGTCCTGGAAGGGCTTTTTATCCTCCAATCGACCGTGGGTGAAGCGCACCCTTCCCTTGTAGGCGACCTGGTCCTCGCGTTGTTTGTTCTTGCTGGAATCCTCCGAAAGGACATCCACCCACCCGAAGGTACGGCAGGCAGGGCAAAGCACGCCGATTTTGCCGTCCGAATCCGCCTTGCAAGCATGGAAATGGCCTTTGCTCCCCGGAAGCAGGTCCCCTATGGCGTTTTGGTAAGCCAGACGGGGAATGGAGACCGGGGCAATGAAAGAAACACGGGCGTCCGTATACGAGCCTTCGATCTTGGCGTACACCAAGTCTCCGTGGGACAACTTTTCTTTGTCGATGATGAACCTGCTGTATCCAGGATTGCCCTTGCCGGCCGGAAAGGGCGCTGACGCACCTCTTTTTCCGACATCGTCTCTATGGCGGTCGTGGTAGTCTTCCAGCAGAATATTGTAGTCTTTCCTCACGGATTCACCCAAGGGCAGGGATGTAGGCCCCGCTTCCTTGTTGGACGGATCCCGGAAGAAGAAACGTTCGTCGTGCTTGTTATCGATATTCTGATTGGTAATGCACAGATATCCCTTCATGGCCATCCTGCCGCCTCCCGCATTGCGCAGATCGTTTCTGTCGCTTGAGATATCTGCCACATTCCAAAATATCAGAGCCTTCCGCTTGGGATGGCCGATCTCTTCCAGCAAGGCCCAGCATTCGTCGCCGTGATTCAACCCCAGCACTCGAATCTTGTCGATCATTTTGTCTCTGCGGCTGTAGGGGCTGGACGGCGCGTCCCACATCGTCCGACTTCGAAGCATGGGATCGTAGCAGCGCGCCCAAGCGGCGTACTGGGTACCCCTGAAGCCTTTGCTTTGCAACCGGGTCGTGCCGGGCAAAGGAACGAGGGACCAAGCGTCTTTCCCGTGCCGCTCCACTCTGGCAGGTACCAGGCCGAGGGCCTCTCCGGGATTCAAGCGGTAGCTAAGCCTGCGTTTGTCGTCGAACACCCCCATGCAGGAGTTGGTGACGGCCTCGAAGACGTTTCGGACCATGCCCTTGAGGCCGGTCCCCGATACGATTTCCTCTCCCCCGGCTTTCAGGAAGCGCAGGTGCTTGTGGGGGGAGCTTTTGCTCCCTTCGTTTTGCGACCCGTGGCTGTCGGCGGTGAACAAAGGGGTGACGGCAGTCAATTCGCAGGAGATTTTTCCGCTGATCCCGACGAACCGGTCGTGGGGGGGCGGGGGGGCGTCGCCCAGGACGTGTCGCGGCCTGTCGGCGTCGATGAATCGCACGAAATTGTACGGGTTGAGGAAACGGTATTCGCCGTCGTCCTGTCCTCGGCGGGGCGCAGGCCCGCCCTGGTCTTTGACGGTGCCGGCCCGATCCGCGTCGCCTTGCGCCGCGCGAACGTTTTTGGCTTTCCATCCTCTGGGCCCTTTTTCCGCGTCGAACTCCACCTCCATGCCTTTGGAAACGATGTATTTCAAGTCCCCTTTCAGGTCGCTGACGTGTACGAACGCGTCTCCCTTGACGTCCGGGGATTGGATGAACCCGAAATCCCTGTCGGACAACCAGTTCTTGATTTTTCCTTTGGCCATGTCATTCCTCCGAATACGGTTCCAGCGATTTGAACCGGACGAACTCGGTCCGGCCGTTGCGGATAAAAAGGTCGGCCCTTGCCTGCACGCGGCCGCCGCTTTCGGCGTCCACCGGATAATCCAGGCGGGCGGCTGCCACGCGGTCGTCGTGCCAGCGGTCCCGGCCGTCTTTTTTTTCTCCCCAGAGCAGAAACGTCTCCTCCTTCCTGCGGTAGCGGACGCCTTCGTTTTCAGGATTTTCCCAGAAACTCTCGGCGGGCCAACCGGCCGGGGGGCCCGCGCCTGGCTCGCCGACAAAGCTCCACAGGAAGCGGTCCTCCTCGCGCCGAATTTGCAGGTCGCCGTCCGGCCCGAACATACGCGCTCGTTCCAGGTAGGCGGCGTCGGCGGACAGGGCCGGGTGTTCGGAAGGGTCCCCGGCCTGGCCTTTCTTGGACCATTCGATGCTGTCGGAGGTCTCCCACACCGCGAATGCGGGACGAAACGCCCAGGCTTTCAAAAATTCGGACAGCTTCTCTGGAGGACATATCCCGCCCCACGCGCCGAATGTCTCCGGTCCTGCGGACGGCTCGGCCATTTCCGTTTCGATCTCTTCCAAGTCTTGCCAGCTATTGATGTCGTTCATGGGATTTCCACCTCCATGGGATAGTATCTGGACAGAACCGCGCCCTGATCGGGACTTCCGAAATACGAGTCTTTGGCCAGAACGGTTTCCGGCATGCGCCGGAAGATTTCCAGCTCCTGCTGGAACGCTCTGACCCAATCGGATACCAAGCCTTTCCAAGAGGGCCATCCATCCGCAGTCACCTGGACTACGTTGAAGAGGCCTTCGCGGGTGCCCTTTTCCACTGCGGCCGCACCCAGGTCGTCGCCCTCCGCGATGTATCCCAGGGTCGCCTCGCAGTTCGTCAGCTTGGCGCGGCCAAAGCCCTTGGAGGATCCGAAGCCGGCGGTCGTCCAGCCGTCCGCCATGTCCCGCAGGGTCCACGCGAGCCATCCCAGTTCCCACGGCTTGGGGTTTTCCAAGTGCAATTGAAACCGGAACATGGGGGACCATAGCGCCAGAGCGTCGAATTTGGCCTGGTCCCTGCCGCCGCCGGTGAAACGGTCCACGGCCAGAAAATCGAGCATCTTGTACTCGGGGGACGTTCTTTTGCCCTCTTCGTCCGCCAGAAAAGCGTCGTCAACCCGCAGGCGGCTGCCTTGCCAAGTGCTTCCGAACAGGCGGCAGGCCAGGCAAAGATATTCTTCCTCCATGCCCTCCCTCTGCTTTTTGGCCCGCTGTCGGGCCTTGAATTTCTCCGCGATGAGGTGGGCGCAGCCGCAAAGGCCTTCGCCGGTCTTTTTCTGCACGGGAGAGCAGGCCGGGCAGATCGACAGGAACGATTCGCCGTCGCCGCCGCCCTCGCTGCAATTGAATCCCGCCACGGTTCGCGCGATTTTCTCCGCGCGCTGCCGCAACACGCCCCGAAGGGAGGAGCCGGGAATCGTCGGGGCGCGCCAGTCTCCGAACCCGGACAACAAGGGCGCGTGATCGAACCCCGATCCTGCGGCGGTCGTGGCGTCATGGGACAGGAAAGGTCCGTCGAACGCCAGCGTGGCCGAAAACTCCGCAAACGAGCGCGCCACGCCGTACTTTTCCCAATCCTCCGGGTTTCGGTCTTCTTCCGGGCCGCCCGTTGTCTTGTCCGTCTCGCCGGCGCCGTCTTTTTCTACAACCTCGACCGTCCCGGCTTCGCCCGATGCCGAAGCGGCAGGGGACGCGACCTTTGCCTGGAACGGCCGGATGTGCTTTTCTTCGGGGGTATTTTCCTCCAACCATTTGGAAGCGTCGTCGAACGGAAGGTCCCTCCACGTGTCGTCGCTGCACAAAAAGGAAAGGAGCGAGGCAGGATCTTCCAAGTCAGGGGACGCCACGGAGAGGTCCCGCAACTCGAAGCGACCCAGGCCGCCCGAAGCGCCCGCGCCGACCCAGGCCCGACCCGACTTCCACTGAAACAGGCCGGCGGCCAGCAGGCGCGCCATGGCACGGTCGTCCTTCTCTCCCCTTTTCAGCTTCATACGAACGGAGAAGGTCGCCCCGCTGGAGAGCAGTTCCTTGTCGAATTTGAACCTTGCGGCCGCCACGGCGCACTCGCGGTCCACCCCCAGGCCGTCGCGCACGGCAACGGCAGCGCCGTTTCGCAAACAGGCGTTGTAGACCAGCAGCCGGGACGCGGCCGAAGTGCTTCCCGCTCGATGCGTCGGGAAAATATCTCCCATGAGCTTGCACACGTCGCAGACGCAGGGTTTCTCGTTTCTCCGAAAGGCCTGGCATACGGGACTTCCCAGTCGGGGGGCCAGGCGGGTCAGAAGGCCCCTCAGCGCGCCGGCCAGCGCGGTGCCGGGCAAAAGAATGCTACCCGCCGCATCCCTTCGAAGCAACGCGTCGGTCAGGCCGCTCGCCTCGCCGCTGCCGGGGTGCATCGCCGTTTTCGCCACCAGTTTCGCTTTGATCATCAAATCTTTCATATGGCCGTTACTCCTTTCGAATCATTTGGGACAGCTGGGCCGCCGACAGTTGGACGCCGCGGGGATGGTGCTTCTCCGGAAATCTCTTCAGGCGTTCGAGCAGATCGCGCAAGGCCTGCACCCCTTTCTTTCCGTCGGTTTTGAAGAAATTGTCCTTGTCCCTGTCTCCATACTCTTTCGAGCCACCCAGCGTCTCCTTCAGTCGAGGTGAGGGCACGCCAAAACTCTCCATTTCCGACAAGATTTCGTCCGGGGAAAGCTTCGCGCTGGCATTGAGCCACCGAGCAAGGCCTTCGAACCTAGGATCGCGAAGAGCGGACCGATTGGCGTTCAACTTGTCGAGCATTTCGAACATCCACTGGGACTCGAACCCCCTCGAACTCACAAAGGGGTTTTCATCGCGGGGGGCGTCGGGCTTGTCCATGGCCGGGTCCAGTTCGAACCTTCCGGCCTTCCGGTCATCGGGGCCGCAACCGTATACGGCGTGATTGAAAGCGATTCGGCCGAAGCCTTCCGATTTCCTGAGCCCAATGCCCTCGGATTCGAGCCGAACCATTCGGGCCAGTACGTCGTCCGGCGGGTTTTCCAGGACGATTCCCGCGACGGACCCTGCCCGGATGGCCCGGTCGCGCCAGCGGGGCAGCCCTGCCCCCGGAGCGGCATTGAATCCATTGACAAAGCCGGAGGAGCAAAAGGCGCGGTCGTCGCCTAGGATTTTCACCGGCCCCAGGCCAAGCTCCCTTTCCAGCCAAGGGGCTTCGATGCCTTCGGCGAAACGGCCCCAAGGATCGCGGATCACAGCGTCGGTCAAAAAAAGCAAACTCACGGGCTTTCCGGGATCGGCCACCCTCTTTTCCAGCGGAAATGGACACAGGGGATTGGCAACTACTCTCTCGACCCACAGCAGGCACTTTCCTCGGCCCCGCCTGTTCGCCTTCCCCAGACGCAGAGGGAACGGGACCTTTTCTTCCATGCCTGTGGCATCCTGGAAAGCTTTCCAGGCGTTCTCGTCGCTGAACTCCAGCGCGCCCGCCATGTACTGCCCGGCCTCCAGCAGCGTGTAGCCGTAGAGGTCGCCCTCGTTCACGGCCCCGGTTTTCGGGTGGATTCGAATGTGCAGTTCGCTCCTTTTCGACGGAACCACAGTGAAACGCGAGCAGGCGGATCCGACCGGCACGAAACCGCCCGCCGGTTCCAGGTGCGATTCGTACCCGGATTTTGCGCATTCTGGGCAATGGAGCAATGGCTGGTCTTCCAGAGCCAGTGGGAAAAAGCCGCAACCTGCCGTTCGCTCCCGCCTGGGTTCGGTCTTGCAGACCGCCATGTCCATGGGAGCGGGGATCGTAGGAAACAGCCAGCGGCCTTGTTTTACGGCGGGATAGAAGGGGTGGAACCGTGTCGCGCCCCGTAGAAACAGGGAGAGAAAGTCGTCGTAGCGGTCGCGCATGTTCGCAATGGCTTTCCACCCCAGAGCGCCTCGGATCGTGGTGCCGGGGACCATCTCGCCACCTTGGAACTGGTTTCCCGCCACGGCCCTCTCAGCGATCAGCAAAGGCTCGTCCAATCGCAGGATCGCCAAGAACACGAGCCTTTCTTTGCCTTCGGGGACCTTGCGGGACACCAGCTTGGGTTTTGCCTGGAGACGGGGCGATTCTTCGTCGGACACGGGATCGGAAAGTTTCGCCGACAGCCACGAATCGCGGAACCGCTCCAGCAGCTTATCCTGAATCGTCTCGTTCTCGCCCGGTTTCAGCGACAGGCCTTCGGCTTCGATCAGGCGCAGGAGGCATTCGCCGCCGCCGCGTCTCCGGCTGCGGCCCATCTCCCGGACAAACCTGGCTGCGGCGGTCAGCAGCGCGGCCTCGTCTTCCACATGGTTTCCGTCGTCGTCGCACGAGGCGCGAAACACGAACGACAGGTCGCCGCTGCCTTCCTCGGCGGAATAGAGCTTTCCGGCCTCCACGCGCCGAAACTCCGGATCCACACGGCAACGGAAGACCGACCGGGAATCCAGGGGCGGCCGGGAATAGCCGTCCACCGGGACTGGGGCGTCCGCAGGGCGGGCGCTGCCGATCCGCCATCTTTTGGGGGACGCCGGGGACCCCAGAATGCGGCAGACCGGGCACGGCTCTCCGCCTTCCGGCTCCGTGCCGCCAGCCCCGCAGTAGGCCGGAGCGTCCGACAAAAAAGACCCGGACGCTTTGCACTTCGGTTCGAACACACTCTTTAGCGCGGTCTCGTTGAGCAGGCGGTAGAAGGCGTCGCGCAGCAGGCCCGCCAAGACCGTGCCCGGCACGGCGGCAGTGCCGTCTCCGTCGCGGTACAGGGACGAATCCGCCGCCGCGCCGTCGCCGTAGCCCGCGCCGATATGAAAGTCCGATGAAAACGTAATCTCAAATGTAAGGCGAACGCCCATGTCAATCCTCCTCCCTCGCGTCGTATTCCTCCATCGGCTTGTCCAGCCGGTGGGAGAATTCCCAGGCCTCCAGAAGATCGGGAAGGCCGTGACCGGTCCACGTCAGCCCATCGCCCCTTTCCAGCGGGAGCGCCCAGTTCTTGCGCCCGTCGTCTTCGCTGCCCAGGGATTCGAGCGCCTTGGCCACGGCGTCTCGCTGGGTCGGTTCCAGCTGTTCGGCAATAGTGTTCCAATGGCTGTTCCATAGATCTTGCCATGGTTTGCCCGATGATTCGTCACACACGGCCTCGAAAATCCTCCGCAACGCCGCCAGCCGCGTACGCGGAAGGTTGCGCAACTCGTAGCGCTGCTCCAAAAGCTCCTCGACGCACGGCCCCCAGCCCGCCCCCCGGTCTTCCACCAGGTAAGGCTTTAGCGTGGGTCGAGGTCCTTTGCCCTCCTGTTCCGCGCGATGGAGGCTGTCTCCGACGACTAGTGCGAAGGACACGCAGGATGTCCTTTTTTCCCCTTTTCTGGCCAGCCGCCGTGACAGTACCTTTGCCTCGGACAAAAGCGCCTTGCCGCAGGCGTGGGCCATGGCGTACGGATGGCCTTTCTTGCAAATCACCGCAGCGGCGGACATGGTGGGAGGGTCCTGCCCGACGGGAATTTCCGCTTTGACCAGCGCTCGCTCCATCTCTTTTTCGTAGGCCAGGCAGAACGTTTTGGCGAAATCCAGTGCCCAGGGCGCGGGCACCATGGCCAGGACGTCGTCGCCGCCCGCGATCAGCGGGAGCATGGGTACGAACTCGTAGCCATGTTTCTCCATAGCGCTCTTCTGGTTTCTTCGATACAATCTGATCGGCTCGGCGAGGGATTTCCAGACGGCCCCATCGAGACCTTTGGAAAGATTTTTCATCTGTTCCGGCGATTCGCAACGGGCGAACAGCTTGCCCATGTCGTTGCCGTCGGCCAATATGTACGCCACGTAGCTTCTCCGGTCGAATTTCGCCAAGTCGCTTCCCGGATCTTCGGGCGTATCTCCCTCTTTATTCGGCTCGCCCGGAAATTGAAGCTCTCCGATTTCGGCGGCTTCGCCCAGCCTCTCGACCAAGGGGGCGAAGAAGGCCTTTCGCTGCGACCTCTTTTTCCACTCCCCGGCCTTTCTGGCGCAGGCGGCGCAAATGGTTTGGCCCCGATCGTCGCCGTAAAGCTTCGCGTAGGATTCGGCGATGCCCGCGCCGCAGGAGGCGCAGAAGGCCAGATGGGGCATGTGGGGATCGGATCGGCGCGACGGGCGGTTGTTCTTGGCTTTCCGCAATGCGATTTCCGCAGCCTGCGCGGCGGCGGCAAACTTCCCGTCGTCGCAGGGCACCGGAGGGGTCCAGGTCAGCGATCCGCCCAGAAAACGCGAATAGAGTTCCGACAGCCAAGGACCGAACCGAGCCGCCTCGTCCTCGTCGTCGAAAAGCACGCGCCATCCGCCCCCCGAGCAGATCAGAAACTCGCGGCCGCTTTTGCCGCCCTCCCGCTTCTCCCATAATGCCCCGGAGGCCTCGCAGAACCGAGACAGCATCCTGCTTCCCCCCGCCACTTCCCTGAGACGGGCCGATCCGAACAGCAAATCCTGGATCTTGTCCGCGTCGGCCGCTACCAAGTATCGGGTCATAAACGCTCCTTTCGACAAATCGAAAACCGTTATCGTTTCAAGCTGGCGGGCAGAAAATCCAGCCCGCACATGAGGCAAACTTCGTACCATGGATGCTCCAGCCACAGTTTCGGAGGCGGCTCGCTCATCCAGTTCTTCTTGAATTCGAGGTAATTTTCTTCAACATATTTCAAGGATTCCCTGGCCAGGGGTTCAGGAATGGCAAAGACCGTGTGGACGGTCTTGTGTCTTAGCTGCAGAAAGGCGTTTTCGCTCAACTCGATGTCTTGTTCCTTCTGGAACTCTTCCAAAAAACGCGCTCCAGCGTTTCGTCTTACGGCGTATGAAATGGTCTCGTTATTGTTTCTCCTCAATTCGTATCTGTCTTCGCAGCTTTCGGTGGAACGGCTCAAGGCCTTTCCCATGAAACGCAAATTCATAATCCCGTCCAGACCTTCAATGATTCTCCTCCTCAGCGCAGGCTCCAACTCTCCTTCGATCTTCTCCCAGGAACCGCCTTCCGCCGATCTCTTTTCTACAGCCAGCTCCCCGTTTTCCAACAGCACAAACATACGGGCGCGAATCAAAGTCTCGTTGAGGGCAGCCGCCCTGGCCAAGGCCGAACGGTAGTCCGCCTTGTATTTGACAATTCTTCCGATTCTTTTGATCTCATCTTGCGCATAGGCGGAAAAAAGAGCTTCGTTCGCGTAGAATGGGGTGCCTTTCATCCTTTTCCCCCCTTTTTCCATTCTGCCGTGCTGCCTTAGCAAATCCCATGCAATACCTTCGGGTTGCTCCTTTTCGGACTTAGGCCAGATGCCGCCCAACTTCTCTACCGTGGTGGGCGGAGAAAAATCTCTGCAAAATTTTTTAATTTCCTCGTTTTTCCTTAATGCACCCGCGAAATCGCCATTGTCCCACAGATCGTAGCATTCCAGGATTGCTTTCAGGCGGTCCACCGCATCCAGGTGCCGTTCTTCGAAAAGGGATTCCCCCCCTTCCTCGGGGCTTTCGGCCATGCGGGACCTGAGCCTCGAAAGCTCGTCGCTGGCGTTGCGGAAATTGTAATGCTCGTACGATTGCCGTACCCGGGACCACTCGCCCAGTCCGAACATCCGCACGGGGTTGGACAGCACACCGATCTTGCAACCGTATCCGTAGGGCCTGCCCTTCGCCCGGTTGTAGGCGTCGTCGTCGAAATCCACATAGGATATGGGATGCCGGGAATAGGCCGCGTACAGGAAAGCCCCGGCCACCATGCTCTTTTTGCCCCCGGTTACGTCGATTACGGTTTTGGCATCGGGAGGTTCGTCCTTTAGAGATTCGAGAAGACCGCGGAAAACCATGGAAGGATCGTCGGAAACCACGCGGCCGGGGGCGTCGCCGCCCTTAGACAGAAATTCGATGTCGTTTTTCGTCAGTCCAGCGGGCTTCAAGGAATCGATCAGGTCCCGCAACCCCTCGCCGTACTCTTCGCCGGAAATGGGTTCGGCACCGGTGGATTTGCCATACGAGCGGTTCAATACCAGCAGGACCTTTTCGGGATCGTGGGCGCAGACCGACTGCAACAGCGGTTCCGGAGAAAATCCCGCCAGCAGCACCAGCAGTTGGCAATCCGCCGTTCGGATTCGACCCTTGGCTCGTGCGAACCGCATTTCTCCGTCCAGAAGACTGATATCGCCCAGTCCGTAGCCGGAATTGACCACGTAATACTTGCGAATCATACCGAAAAAATCGTCGAGGACGCCGAAACTCACCGGCCGCCCCAAATAGTCGTCTGCCGCGTCTCTTAATTGATCTTCGCTGGGCGTTGGCCTTTTCATAGATATTCTCCTTCACTCGGACCAAATTGTTGGCTTCGAAATCATTGCAAGCAAAAAAACGATAATTTATTCTGTGCATTTCATGCCCGCATTAAGCAGTTAGAATAGTCACAACGGGATGTAAAAAGCAAGCGAAAAAATGATTTTATGGGTGGACGGCAAGCGATGGCGTCCCGTCAAGAAATTCGGGGAACAAGCCGGAAGCAAGTCGGCACCTGACTTTTCCATACATGTCCGTCAGCTGTTCGTCCTCGGAGCTTTCCACAAGAAAATCCATGTAATGGACGACCTCTTTTGTAAAATGCTTTCCGGCTATGGCTCTCAGGCCCTCCTTTATTTGTTCGGCGGATAATGATTCATAATGGGCGACCTTTTCGGTATTGCCGGATTTTTCGTAAAATTCGGCCAGAAGTTCGTTAAAACGGGGGAGCAGTCCCTGAAAATGATAATGACCAAACCAGGCGTTCAAAGAATTGACGACCTCCTTTGCCTTAACCAAGTCGTTTTGAAAAAGACGGCTTTCGAGCGCCCGCGTCCAGAAACCGAAATAACGTCTTCCTGCTTTTTGAATCGTTTTTTTCTCCGTGTTTTCATCTATTATGGCAAGAGCCTTTTCAAGGCATTTCCTGCTTTCTACAGGCTTGTTCATGCGATTGTAAAGACGCAGACCGTCTTTGGCGTTTTTAAGCTCATTTCTTAACAATTCTTTGACTGGAGGCGTTTAATATTCCCTTCAGCTGCGATGCTGTAGGCTATCTTTCAAGCACAAGCATAACGGCGAGAAGATCGCGCAGCCCGGGGTCTTTTCTTATGCCGTACTTGATGAACAGATCGGTTCGATAGAACTCCGCCACATCCTCGGGAAGACTGTCCAGGTCAAAAATTGCCGCCATCCTTGAAGTTGTTCAGAACAGCCGCCAAATACAATGCATTTCCTTTTGTCGCGGAAAACAATGCAGCTACCGGCACTTGATCCGTATTGATTCCGTAGAGATGAATCAGCGCCTTCATCTCAGCCAAGCTCATGGGATCGAGCGCTATCCATACCGGAATATTTCGTCCCATATGAATTTTGAACTCATTGCACGCCTCTCCTGGTCTTGATGTGACGAAAAAGCGGATCCGGGCAAAAGAATTATCGGCAGGAACGAATTGAAACAGGTTGTTTACTTCAAGCTCCTTTTGCGAAGAGGCCAGTTCATCAAGGGCGTCAATTACAACCAGCAGCTTTTCGTTACGATTGAAAAGAAGGCTGTCGATTCTCGAAAGCCCCTCCCTGTAGGTGCGGATAATGCTTTCAGCATCCATGCTTTCCGTATGCAGCAGTATGGGAGCATTCATTTTGTTCCCGAATTTTTCTCTCATTTGATACAACAAGGAAGCAATAATGCTTTTCCAATCACGCCTTGTGTTTCGAATCAGATGAAAAATCACATGACTTGCGCAGGTTTTTCCCGATCGGATGATTCGAGCCGCAAAAGCGCTCTTTCCGGACCCCGGAGGCCCTTCCATGAGCATACATGAACAGATTTCGTCCATGAATTGTTCCAGACGCTTTAACGGTTCTTTCCTTTCCACATGAACCTTGATAAGGACGTCGATTTCGTTTTCCTGTGAAACATCGAAAACACATCAAAAAGAAAAATGGGCTAAAATAAAACCAAAACACCGCACGCTGAAAAGCATCGCCCACCCCGCCGATTTTTATCACACCACGCCTGGTTTGGGGTACGCATATAAACGTCTGAGCGATAGGGTATGGAAAATGGTGAATGTCGAACTGTGAATTGCTCTCGTCTGAAATCATTGGTTCGCTCCCCCCATTCCTGCTTGATGATAAAAATGGAAAATTCCCGTGAATGTCTGCATGTCAGTTCAATCGCGATAGACCCATGATCGCCATGGACAAACCCCGATTGCAATAGGCGCAAGATCATTTACGATGAAGGATACTGGATGCTCCTTTCTACTATTTCTATGTTTTCCTTTTACTCAAAACGTCCCAACGCTTATGAATGATTCCAGGCGGCTTTTTATTCCCAACATTCCCAGCATCCCGCGATATGAATCGTCTTGTCTCGCGTTTCGCGGGTTTTCCAGAAAATCTTTTCGTTCCATGAAATGGTTTTGCGCCTGTCGAAAACCAGCAGCCATCCCTCGGAGCAATCCATTTTATCCATGTAGGCGGCCAACTGATCGAGGCCTTCCTCATAGGTCTTGTCGCCGCGCCGCAGCTTCAGCTCTATGGGATACTTGCGCCCTTTGTAATGCACGCACAGGTCGAGACGTCCGGTGCCTTCGGCCAGTTCGCGGCAAATGCGGCCTCCGGCATTGATCACGCGCTGCAAAAATGCCTGCATGACCAGATGGGGCGCGGCCTCCTTGTATTGGAAACGTTCTTCCCAGATTTCGCTGTTTTCTCGCCAGAACTGCTGGAAGTCGCCCAGGAGCCGCTTCATGTCGAGTCCGCCTTCGATCAGGTAGGCCGGGGCCAGGGGCAGTTTTTGGCGTTGCTCCAAATAGCGTCGGGCGCGGTATGTCAGGATTCTCAGCATCACCTCGCCGTATATGGGGTTGGCGGGGGAAAGCCGCCCGTCCTTTTCCCGCAGCAATCCCAGGTCCAGCACGTAGCGATAGTCGTCGTCCAGAGGCTCGTGCAGGCTCGTTTCGCCCGTGATGACCGGTTCGACGAAGCGCTGTATTCGTTTTTCCCTCAAACGCTCCATCAGGCTGTCGATGTGGACGTCGCGGCGTTCGATCAGCGTTTCGGCGGCCTGTTCGACATGCTCCGGGAGGATGGGGCGGGAGAAATCGTTTTCCAAAATCTCCTCCACGATTTCGCAGGCCATCGCGTTGACCAGCCACGGCTGTCCCCGGGTGAAATCGTAGATGCTTTCCACGATTTGCTCCGAAAAGGCCTGCCCGGTCCGCTCGGTGTGCTGGGCGACCAAACGGGCGACTTCCTCGCGGTTGAAGTCGCGCATGGTTTTGGAAACTTTCACGATGTTAAACGGGCTCGAGCTGCCCAATGTCTCCCGGTCGCCCCGAACCTCGGCTTTGTAGTCTCGAATGTTTCGCATGCCGACCAGAGCTATAGAATGGACGAAAGGAATCTGTCCCCGGTTGATATAGCCATCGCGCAGCTGGCGCAAAAACGAAATCAGCGTCGCGTCGATCAGACAGTCCACTTCGTCGAACAAAATCGCCAGGGGCTTGTCGAGGGATTGGCAGAAGCGAGACAGCGAAGTCTGCAAAATGGTGTTGTAATCGTCGAAGCTTACGTCCTGCGCGAACGGATATCGACTCAGTTGCGGATGGAACCCGATCTGATCCCGCAGCTTTTTGACGATGGCCGGCACCCCCTTTTCGGCCTTGGCGATACCGGATACGCTTTCCAGCGAGCAATAGAGGGCGCGATACTTTCCCGAATCGTTCAATTGCCGCGCCAAGTCCAGCAGCAGCGTGGTCTTGCCGGACTGTCTCGCGGCGTGGATGACGAAATACTGTTTTCGATCAATCAGTCCGAGCAATCCCCGGCACCTTTCCTGGGCGGGAAGCATGTAGTGTTCGTCGGGCAGGCACGGTCCTGCCGTGTTGAAATATTTTTCCATCGCGTTTCTCCTCGGGGGGTTGGTTCCGGCTTCGGCCATGGCTCGGCGGAACGCGGACGCGAAGCGTCCTGGTATGCATTCCCACGCAAAGCGTGGGAACGAGTCAAACGAGTCAAGTATGCAAAATGGTGCCGCAATCGTTCTGCCTAAAACTGGTACGATATCGCAAAGGACCCGAACTTGTCCGCGTCGTCCTGGCCGTTGAACTCCTGGGCTCTGAAAATCTGGGTGTAGGAGAAGCGAAGGCCGCTGTATTGCAGGACCAGTCCGAGCTGGACGTCTCCGGTCAAGGGCTTTTTGTCCACCGAATGGCTGTCTTTGAAGGTGTTGCCGTCGAGGAATATGTTGTGGACCACGAGCCTGGCCTCTCCGCCGACGAAAAGATACCAGGTCAGACGGTCGCCGGCTTTGTAGAAGCCGCTGCCGGGCATGCTGGGGCGTATTCTAGGCGGGCCGAAATCGACGGTGAGGTCCGGGCCCAGCCTGCAAGTGAACCCGAGCTTGCCGAACGTATGCACATTGCCGACCGCGCCGCCGAAATGGGGCATGAAGTCCCATTTCAGGCCCAAGGCGAAGTCCTTGACATCGAAGCGCCGGGCCTGCTCGTAGTACAGCACCACGCCCAGTTCGTCGCGCAGCTGATTGTCCCATCCTTCGGGTTCGTCGAGGTCGAACCAGTCGTGCCACGTGGTCTGGACGTCTTCGGCCATGGACGACGGCCCCACCACGCCGATGTTGAGTTCCAGCTGGTCGAAACGCCTCGAACCCTGGTTGGCCGCGATGCCGAAGCCCATGTAGAGCCAGCCCGCATAGGGGCGGTCGTCTTCGATGAGTTCCGTTTCGGTGATGTCCGCAGGTGTGAAAATGTTCTGGCCGAGGGAAACGGCGGTCCTGGCCTGGAGCCTTTCGCGACCTTCCTTCATGGCCCGTTCCTTGCTGAACCACGGGACCTTGTCGGCCATGTCGGCAATCCAGTCGATGGGCTTGGTAACGGCGAAGATGCGGCTTCCGTGGGTGAAGTGCCGGTCTGTTCCCCCGCCGAACAAATCGTTTTCGAATTGCACGCCCACGATCTTTCCGGGTTCGGATTCGGATGCCGAAGCCCGTGCCGAAATTCCAAGCGTCGCAAAGAGCACCACCATAATTAACAATGTCGGACAAAGTCCGGCCAAGCCGATCATTATCCATGCGGGCTGCCTTTTGCTTCCGTTTTTCATTATGCGAGATTTCTCCTTTCTGGCATGTTTGCCGGGTCGAAAACACGCAGATTCCGATTTTGTTTTGACAAAACCTTCGTTTGACCTTTATAACCTGTTCATTGAAAAAATGGAAAGGGGTTGGAATGGATTATTTCTTGTGCGTAATCGGAATGGTGATGATTGTCGAAGGATTGCCGTACTTCGCGTGTCCGGACAAAATGAAGGCGGTGATCGCGACGCTTCTTGAAATGGATGATTCCACGTTGCGTCGTTTCGGCCTGTTTCTCATGGGATTCGGGCTTCTTCTGGTTTATTTCGGACGCACCTGACCCTATATTGATTGGATATTTTCGAGATACACGCGAATTCGAAAGGCAAAGAGCGAGAATGAAGCGTGGAAACTATGAACTGCGGGTTTGAATATCCCGAAAACAAAAAAAAGGAAGGTACGAAAATGAAAGAGAAAGTCCAGAAGGTAATGGACAAGATTCGCCCCATGTTGCAGGCCGACGGCGGGGATGTCGAGCTGATCGACGTGGTAGACGGAATTGTGAAGGTGAAACTGACCGGCGCGTGCAAAGGCTGTCCCATGTCTCAGATGACGCTGAAAAACGGCATCGAGAGGTTGCTGAAACAGGAAATTCCCGAGGTCAAGTCGGTGGAATCCGCCGAATAGCGACGAAAATCCAACAAGGAGGCGGCAGGAAGAACGAACGCCGCCTCCTTTCTCAGCCCGATTCCCGAGTCCATCGAAGAATGCGACAAAGAAAACACAACGAAGAGAACGCAATCAAAAAGGGGGAATAAAATGGCGATCGCCGTGAAAATCGCGAATTTCATGGAAAAATCCTCTTGGATACGAAAGATGTTCGAGGAGGGCGCCAAACTCAAGGCGGAGCACGGAGCGGAGAATGTTTTCGATTTCAGCCTGGGCAATCCCAACGTGCCGCCTCCTGCGCAATTTTCAGCAGTCTTGAAGGAGACCGTGGATGCCCTTCGGCCTACGGACCACGGGTACATGCCCAACGCGGGCTATCCTCCGGTCCGGATGTCCGTGGCCGAACACATTTCCAAGGATCAGGGGGCCGTGGTCATGGCCGACGACGTGATCATGACATGCGGCGCGGCCGGGGCCCTGAACGTGATTTTCAAGGCGCTGCTCAATCCCGGGGAAGAGGTGGTCACGCCGGCTCCCTTCTTCGTGGAGTACACCTTTTACGCCGACAACCATGGAGGAGTCCTGAAAACGGTTCCGACCCGTCCGGACTTCAACCTGGACCTGGACGCCATGGCCGCGGCGATCACGGAAAAGACACGGATCATTCTGATCAATTCGCCCAACAACCCCACAGGGCAGATCTATTCCGGCGAAAGCCTCGACGCACTCGGCGCGATTCTGCGGGAAAAGAGCGAAGAATTCGGGCAGACGATCTACCTGGTGTCCGACGAGCCCTATCGCAAGATCGTATACGACGGCCACCAAGTCCCGAGCATTTTTTCGTCCTATGCGGAAAGCCTCGTGGCCACGTCGTATTCCAAGGAGTTCTCCATACCGGGCGAGCGCATCGGATTCGTCGCGGTTTGTCCCGAAATGAAGGACAAGGGGACCCTGGTGGCGGCCATGACGCTGGCGAACCGCATTCTGGGGTTTGTCAACGCGCCCGCCCTCATGCAGAAGGTGGTGGCCAGGCTTCAGGGGGCGTCGGTGGACGTCGCCGAGTACGCCCGGAAAAGGGAGCTGTTGTGCGACGGTCTCAAAGAGGCCGGATACCGATTTACCAAGCCCCCCGGCGCGTTCTACCTGTTTCCCGAAACTCCGGTGAAAGACGACGTCGCTTTCGTGAGGGCCTTGCAGGAAGAATTGATTCTGGCGGTCCCCGGCAGCGGGTTCGGCGGCCCGGGGCACTTCCGGATATCCTATTGCGTGGACGACGATACCATCGTCGGGGCCATGCCCGGTTTTCGAAAAACCATGGAAAAATTCAAATGAAACCCGTACAGGAAAGGAGAAGCGAATGAAAATTCTTAAGATCGACCATCTGGGAATCGCCGTAAAAAGCATCGACGAAGGCAAGAACTTCTGGACAGAAACCCTGGGGCTTCCCTTCGAAGGCTCAGAGACGGTCCAGGAACAGAAGGTGACCACCGCGTTCTTTCCGGTCGGCGAAAGCGAGGTCGAGCTTCTGGAGTCCACCGCCCCGGACGGTCCCATCGCCAAGTACTTGGAGAAAAAGGGGGAAGGGATCCAGCACGTGGCCTTTCGCGTGGAAAACATCGAGGAGGCCCTGGAAGAGCTGAAGGAGAAAGGGATCAAGCTGATCGACCAGAAACCGAGGGTCGGAGCCGGAGGGGCCAAAATCGCCTTCCTGCACCCCAAATCCACCAACGGCGTTTTGGTTGAGCTTTGCCAGAGGTAGTTTTTACGGCTCATCGCGGATTTGTGAAGAAAAATCCCCGCAGCCTCGTTTTTCGGGAAGGGGGCCGGGAAAGGTAACCAGAGCTTCCAGCTCTGGACTCGGTACTGCGAATACGCCACCTCCTCGATTCCAAGGTACGCCACCGGACCAGGATGGTCTGGTTACCATCGAGGTACCTTTCCACACAAATCCGTGACAAAACGGTTTTTCGAGACCGCTCAATTCTTGAGAAGGTTGAACCAACCTTTATCCGGAGCCGTTGGAACCTGCCATGGAGTCAATTAGAACAAAAAAGGGCGACTCTTCATGTCGCCCTCATTTCAAAGCCGGAGGCATTATGAAAGAATTATCCCCCGAAGACCTCATTAAAGAAGCTTTGTCAATGCCAGAGAATATGCGTGCAAAAATTGCAGAAAGATTGATCGCCAGTCTTCACGGTAAACCATCGCGCGAAATTGATGAAGCATGGCATTTGGAAATGGAATCACGCGTCAGGCAAATAGATACTGGCGAGGTCCAATGTATCCCATGGGAAGATATCAGGAACCGGCTTTATAAAAACGCAGAAAATGGAAATTGAGGCCCATCCCGAAGTCTATGACGAAATGGAATATTATCGCATCTGGTTTGGAATAAGAAAAATACCGAAAAAAAAAGCGCCCTGCCCTACCTACTGCGGAAAGGCCGACCTCCATACGAAAAGCGCCAAAATCAAAGCCCCGACCAGAAGCGCCAACAGCACTTGGTCGGGGCTGAATTTTTTCACGAACGTTTTTCCCTGCGCGTCGTTCTATTCGGTTTTGTCCAGCCCGAACGCCGTATGAAGCGCCCTGACAGCCAATTCCGCGTGCCTTTCCGCCACGATGCAGGAAATTCTGATCTCAGACGTGCTGATCAGCAGGATGTTGATATTCTCCTGGGCCAGGGTGGCGAACATCTTGGAGGCGACGCCCGAATGGTTTTTCATGCCCACGCCGATGACGGAAACCTTGGCGATGGAATCGTCTCCCAAGACGTCCTCGGCCCCGATTTCCCTGGCGATTTTCCTTCCGATCTCCATGGCCTGCTTGAAGTCCCCCCGGGGCACGGTGAAGGTCAAGTCTGTCTGGCCCCCCTGCCGGGTGTTCTGGATGATCATATCCACGTTGATGCCCGCTTCGGCGATGGGCGTGAATATTTTCGAGGCCACCCCCGGCTGGTCCGGGACCTTTTTCATCGTGATTCTCGCTTCGTCTTTCTTATGTGTTACGCCTGAAACCACCAGACGTTCCATTCCGGTTTCGTCGCTGACAACCATGGTTCCCTCCTCGTCGGTAAATGTCGATCGGACGTGCACGGGCACGTTGTATTTCTTGGCGAATTCGACGGAGCGAATCTGGAGCACCTTGGCCCCCAGGCTCGCCATTTCCAGCATTTCGTCGAACGTGATTTTTTCGAGCTTGCGCGCCTTGGGGCAGATGTTCGGGTCTGCGGTGTATATGCCGTCGACGTCCGTGTAAATTTCGCACGAATCGGCCCCGAGAGCCGCCGCGATGGCCACTGCGGAAGTGTCCGAGCCTCCCCGCCCCAGCGTGGTGATGTTTCCGTCCAGGTCGCATCCCTGAAAGCCCGCGATGACCACGATATGGCGGTCTTTCAGCAGGTCCTTGATCCGGCTGGCGCCGATGTCCATGATACGGGCGTTACCATAGGAACAATCAGTGCGGACTTCGGCCTGGTAGCCCAGCAGGGATTGGGCCTTGTAGCCCATGGATTGCAGAGTGATCGCCAACAGCGCGGCCGTCGTCTGCTCTCCGGTCGCCATCAGGACATCCAGTTCGCGTTTCTGGGGAGTTTCCGTGATTTCCTTGGCAAGGCCGATCAGCCGGTCCGTCACCCCAGCCATGGCCGAAAGGATCACGACCACGTCGTGCCCCTGGTTGTAGGTCTTGACAAGACGGTTTGCCACATTGGCGATTTTGTCCAGGTCCCCTACCGACGTCCCCCCGAATTTTTTAACGATAAGTGCCATTTCTGCTCCTTGAAAAAAAAGCGCCTGTCTTCGAAAAATTCCGGTTCATCCGTCTATGGAAGACGCCGGACCGTCGAAAAAAGCGCCCTTCTGATTCTGTTTCCGATATTGCGGCGATTATGGCGCGCAGACGCGCGCCTTGATTCCCGAATTCAAGAAAGCTTGTCTTTTACTGAATTTATTTCGGTTTTTCAAGGTTTTTCAGGATCAGGTCGGAAAAAATTCCCTCGGCCGATATGCGGATCTCCCTCGATTCTTCCCCAATTGCGATCAGACGGATTTCGATCTGGTTGTCGCAGGCTTCGACGAGCTTCTCCGCCCATTCCACCGCCACGACGCCGTCCTCGCCCAGTATGTCGGGCAATCCGACATCCTCGAAATCCACGGCGTCTCCCAGGCGGTACAAGTCCACGTGGTACAGCTCCAGTCTTCCCGGATACTGGTTGACCAAGGTAAAGGTGGGGCTGGTGACGTAGTATTCGGGGGGTACGTCCAGGCCCAGGGCCAGGCCCTGCACCAGACAGGTTTTGCCGCATCCCAGGTCGCCGGTCAGTTTCAGGACGGCGCTGCGGTCCAGAAGCCTGCCGATTCTCTCCCCGATTTCGCGAGTCTGCTCGGGCGATTCGGATACGATCATTATTTCCATCGCGGTCTATATCCTTTCCACCACCCGTCGCATGTCCCGAACGGCCGTGTCCATCCCTACGAGTATGGCGCGGGAAACGACGGCGCGGCCGATCTGAAAAGCGTCGATTTCGGAAAGGCCCCTGAACAGATTGATCATGTCGTAGTTCAGTCCCCCGCCCACGAATGTTTTCATACCCAGCCTGCTGGAAAGCTTGACGCAATCCACGATGGCGTCCATTTCCCGGTCCATTTTCTTCCGGGTCGTGGCTTCGAAGAGCCTTCCGGTATGGACGCGGGCCATGGACACCCTGAGCCGATGGGCCAGTTTCACGTGTTCGGGGTCGGGACTGATCAGCGCGCAGGCCGCGATGCCCGCGTTTTGAAGGGTTTCCGCGATCTCCGACAGGGAATCGCGGTGAATGATGGGATCCAGGGGTTCCTCGACCAGAGGCAGCTTCTGTCTTTCCGAAACCAGCTCCACGATGTCGGGCTTGATGTCCAGGGCGAACCCCACCATTTCGGAAGAGGGCTTCATCTTCAATATAAGCCTGGTCTGGACGATTCCGCGCAAGAGCCGGACATCCTCCTTGCGCAAGCCCTTGCGGTCGGAGCGAAGATGCGCGCAGA
The DNA here is from genome assembly GCA_963674505.2 of Desulfobacterales bacterium. GTDB lineage: Bacteria > Desulfobacterota > Desulfobacteria > Desulfobacterales > SKZT01. The sequence goes on along the minus strand of CAXXIG010000007.1, from coordinate 1,070,261 downwards.
TGCCGTCGATGCCCGCCAGTTCCGCCAGAACGGCTACGGGACAGGGCGCGGGATGATCGCCGCCGCAGAGGTTCCTCGCGCTGGCCACCAGGTCGATATTGAGATACAATTCAGCCATTTCGGCCTCCGGCGCTTCGGTGCTCCTCGATTAATCCTAACAGCTCGACGCTCTTTTCTTCCATTTCCCGGGCCTGTTGCTCGTCGTTTACGTGGTCGTATCCCAGCAAATGGAGTATCCCGTGCACCAGAAGCTCGTCGAACCGGATCTGGAAATCGACGCCCCCCAAATCGGCCTCTTTTTGGGTCGTATCGACGGATATGACCACGTCGCCGAGCATCTGCTCAGCCACGTCCGGATATTCGCCCTCGAGCATGGGAAAGGAGATCACGTTGGTCGGACCTGTCCGGCCGAGATACCGGCTGTTCAATTCGGCGATCTCGTCGTCGTCGACGATCAGGACGGAAAGCTCCGCCTCAGGATATCCCAAGGCGTTTAAGAGGACTTGAGCCGTCGTCCGAATTTTCTCCAGCGATATCTTTCTTTTCGTTTGGTTGTTGGTTGTCAGGACCGTCATTTTTTCCTTTCTCGTTTTTTGGCCCGCCGTTCTTGCTTTTCGCGCCGCCCGGGGCGGGGGTATCCGAATATTCGATTCTGTGATGGTGAATGCCGTTCAGAATCTTGTTGAAATTCTTCGCGATCTTGTGGAGGTCCCGCAAGGTGATTTCGCAGTCGTCCAGCTGGCCGTCGGAAAAAATCTTGTTGATCAGGTTCTGAACCAGGCCTTGGATTCGCGCGGGCGTGGGGTTTTCCAGAGTACGCGAGGCGGCTTCGCACACGTCGGCGAGCATGACCAGGCCGGCCTCCTTGGTGGAGGGCTTGGGACCGGGGTACCGATAGTCCTCCTCTTTGACGGACTTGTCACCTTGCAGCTTGACGGCCTTGTCGTAGAAGAATCGAATGAGGCTTGTTCCATGATGCTGCTGTATGGCATCCAGCACGACCTTGGGCAGCTTGTTTTCCGCCGCCACCTCGACGCCGTCCTTCACGTGCGCGATCAGTATTCGTCTGGACATGGACGGCGCCAGCTTGTCGTGCAGGTTTTTGGAACGTCGCTGGTTCTCTATGAAGTACAGGGGCTTTTTCACCTTGCCGATATCGTGGAAATAGCCGCAAACCTTCGCAAGGAGTGGATTCGCGCCGATTTCCGCAGCGGCGGCCTCCACCAGCGAACCGATGACCACCGAGTGGTGGTACGTTCCCGGCGCCTCGATCATCAGCTTTCTCAGTATGGGCTGTTCCAGGTTGGCAAGCTCCAGCAGAGTGACATCGGTGGCGTAGCCGAAAAGGGTTTCGAACAAAGGAGCCAGTCCGGCGGTGAAGACCCCCGCCCCCAGGCCGCCCAGAAAAGCGAAAGCCAAGTCCCACAGAAACGACAGTCCGCTGATGCCTCCCATGTACAGACCGATCGCGCCCGCCAGCACCGTGTTGAGCAATCCGAGCCGGAGACCGGCTTTGGCGAAGACCTTTCTTTCGCGACAATCTCGTATCCAATATGCTCCCATGGCGCTGCCCAGGAAAAAATAAACGAACAGATCGAACCGGCCGTCGTATGCCACTGCGGCGCAAAAGGAAACGAGCATGCCGAAAGCCACCGCGACTTCAACCCCCATGAACAGGCAAACGGCCATGGCCGCCGATGCGATGGGAATGCCGAAAACGATGGACGAGGATTCGAGAAAATGGGGAAGTTCCCGGGGCATCGTCTCGATGATGGATTCGGTAACTTTTCCGAGCACGATGAAAAGGACCAGGACGCTGGCAAGAAAAAGAATGTTCTTGTTGCGGTTTCCGGTGGCTATGTTCCGGTTGTCCTCGACAAGCAGGTACAACACCAGCAGAAAAACGAGAAATATGGCCGTGGAGCCGACGCTGACAATATAGGATTTCTCGTTTTCCATATCCTTTTGCAGTTTATGAAGCTTCTGCAACTGAAGATCCGTGACCCGCTCGCCCTCCCTGAGGATCATCTCCCCGGCTTTCACTTCGAAAAACACGGTTTTGATGCCCTCTGCCGCAAGCCCCTTGCGCTCTTCCGTTTCGCTGCGATTCAGCGTTATGTTGGGCTGGATCAGGCGCTGGCAGAAATCGACTATCAGATTCTTCAGGTTGTAGTTCAACCCCTTCAACAAGGGGTCCCCGTGGACACGGACCATCGTCTTGGCCTGATCCAGGCCGTAAAACCGCTTCAGGTTCGTTTCCATCTTTTCGTTTTTATAACTGAGGTTTCTAAGAACGATGCCCTGCTCGGATTCCCTGAGCAACCCCTCCTTGTCCGCGACCACCCCGTTCTGATAGATTTCAGCGAGTATGGCGGTGATGCGTTCGGCGATCTCGCTGGCGAAGCGCTCTTTTTCCAGGATGCTGTAGGCCCCTGAACTCAAGGCGATTCCCAGTTTTTTTTCGAACTGTTCCTTTTGGCCCCAGACGGCCTCGTGGACATCGAAGGTTTCGGCTGATCCCGGTCTTTCGGGACCGTTCGGGGCCTCTACGGCATCGACGGCCCCTTGCTCCATCAAAGCGCGAAGGGAGGCGAAAGCCTCCCTGGTATTCTTCGTCAAGCGTGGCAAGAGCGCCGCGTTGTAGTCGTAGACCGTCAATACGCCTTCCACGGCTTTGCTCTTGTTTTTCGATGTGACGTCCCTGTCTTCGATGAGAAAATTGCGAGGGGCCTTGATGTCCCTTTCCGCCACGTCGCCTACGGCGTAATTTTTCAGAAAGTTTTCGGGCGCCGGATAGAACAGCATGACGAAGGTCGCCACGACCACGAAAAGGATGATCCACCGAATGGATTCGGTGTTGGCGAACCACTCTTTGAACTTGTCGAATCTCTTGTCTTTTGCCATATGAACGATTAAGGCGCGCTCCCGAAGAAACTGTCCCGGGCTTTGTTTCCGCGGAAGTCGCGAGGTTGGGCCGCGTCATTCCGGCGTCGCGGCGGAAGTTTCCTCTTTGGTTTCTGCGCGCATGCGCTTGTCGAGCTTTTCGTAGGCCTCGATAATGTCCTGCACCAGCTTGTGCCGGACTACGTCCAGCTTGGTGAAAAACACGAATTCGATGCCCTTGATTCCCTTCAGGATGCTCTTGGCTTCGACAAGCCCCGATTTTCTGGCCGCAGGCAGGTCGATCTGGGTAATGTCCCCGGTGATCACGGCCTTGGAATTGAACCCGAGTCTGGTCAAAAACATTTTCATCTGCTCCGAGGTGGTGTTCTGGGCTTCGTCAAGAATGACGAACGAATCGTTCAGGGTGCGTCCCCGCATAAACGCGATGGGGGCGACCTCGATCACGCCCTTTTCCATGAGCGCCGCAGCCTTCTCGAATTTCATCATGTCGTGAAGAGCATCGTACAGGGGCCGCAGATAAGGGTCCACCTTCTCGGCGAGGTCCCCCGGCAAAAAGCCCAGGGCCTCGCCCGCCTCCACGGCGGGCCGGGTCAGGATGATCCGGTTGACAAGCCCCTTGGTCAAGGCGGACACCGCCATGGCCATGGCCAGGTATGTCTTGCCCGTTCCCGCCGGTCCGATTCCGAAAACGATGTCGTGCCCTCGAATCGCATCGATGTATTCCTTTTGGGCAAGGCTCTTGGGCGTGATCGTATTTTTCTTCGACGTGATATACACGGTGTCGAGAAAAAAGTCCTTGAGCTTGAGACGGTGGTCGCCGCTCAACAGCCTGACAGCGTAGTCGATGTCCTTTGGATAGACGGGAAAATGCTGTTCGATCAGGGCGTACAGCTGCCTGAGTACGTTTTCCGCAAGATCCGCCGCATGGGGTTCTCCGCTGACCAATACGTTGTTGCCCCTGGCGTGAATTTCCACATCCACAGCGTCCGCGATTCTACGCAGGTTCCCGTTGTGCTCTCCGAACAGTTGCCGTATATGCTCGTTGTCCGAAAACGACAACTTGATCTGTTTTGGCTCCGATTGTTCCTCCATGGCCTTTCTTCCTGTAACTGGGTATAGGACCTCATCCATACCACATATGATCGAGCCTTTGCAAACCCGATTTTATCGGAATTTCAGGAATTAAAAAGACCTTGACGCCTTTTTGGCCCTCTGATATTTCTTGTGTTTTCGGATTTACAAAGTATTCGACGGATTTTGAGGGCAATCCTGCTTTTTGCGGGGTCGAGGCAGGTACGTTTCAAATATTCGCAACTTGGACAAACTACGATATGAATCCTTTGGACGTCGTTATAATCATTGTGATCGGTTACGGCCTGATACGGGGCATATTCAGAGGCATGATCAAGGAAGCCTCCTCAATTGTCGGCGTATTGGCTGGCTTTTATGCGGCATACACGTATTACCCGATGGTTTCCGAATTCGTCGAAAAATGGATAACCAGCGGCCCCTTTTTGAACGTGGTCAGTTTCATGCTCGTTTTTTGCGGCGTGTTCCTGGTCGTTTCCATGGTCGGGGTCGTGATCAAGTATTTGATGAAAGCCTCTTCGCTCGGGTGGCTCGACCGCATTCTGGGAGCTTCCCTGGGGTTCGTCAAAGGCATACTGATCATATCCGTGCTGCTGGTGGCCTTGACCGCTCTTCTTCCCGAGGAGGCCAAGCTGGTGAAAACCTCCCTTCTGGCGCCGCACGTGACCGTCATCTCGGAAAATATGGCGAAAGTGGTTTCCGACGATTTGAAAAAAACATACGCCGCGAGACTGGAGGAGATTAAAAAGGCTTGGAAAGTACGCAACTGAAATCCGAGAAAAAGACGGCCCCCGATTCGGCAGTCTGCGAAAAACTGATCGCCTTGAAGGGGCTGATCGAAACCCTCCGGGGAGAAAACGGCTGTCCCTGGGACAGAAAGCAGACCCCGAAATCCATGTCGGTGTTTCTGATCGAGGAAATGTACGAACTGGTGGACGCCATCGCCAACGGCGGCGCCGATGCGGTTCGCGAAGAACTGGGCGACGTCCTGTTCCACATTCTTTTTGTGGCCACTGTCTTCGAGGAAAGGCAAGAATTCGATCTTGCGGACGTACTGGGGGATATCACAGAAAAGATGGTCCGCCGCCATCCCCATGTCTTCGGCGAAGCGTCGGTCGAAACCGCAGAGGACGTCAAAAAGCAATGGCATAAAATCAAAAGCCAGGAAAAGGAGGCCAGGCGCGAAGTCTCGATCCTGGATTCCATCCCCAAAAGCATGCCCGCGCTGATGAGGGCCTATCGCATCTCCGAGCGGGCCGTGCGGGCCGGGTTCGATTGGAGCGACATGGATGGAGTCCTGGAGAAGGCCGAGGAAGAATGGGACGAATTCAAACGCGAAGTGAAAGCCGCCTCCTCCAGGGATGGAAACCGCCGGAGAAAGTCCCTCGAATTTGGCGATGTCCTGTTCACCTTGGTCAATGTGGCGCGTTTTGCTGGCGTTCACCCGGAGACCGCCCTGACAGAATCCACAAGCAAGTTCGAAAAACGTTTCAAATACATGGAAAAGCTGGTTTCCGAACAAAACCGGACCATCGAATCAACCTCAAGAAGCGAAATGGACCGGATGTGGGAGACTGCCAAGAAAAAATTTCCGGAATGATTCGTTCCGGAGAGAATTTCCATGGCGAAAATCGATAAACCGACGGCTGTTCTGATTGCGGCCATACTGCTCGCTATTGCTTGCGCAGGCGGCGCGGTATGGTTCATTTGCCGCAGCCGGCACGGGCCTTTGTGTCGCGGCGATCTTTTCCGACGCCAAAGGCGTTTCGCCCGGCAATCCCGTGGAATGGAAAAAATTTCTGGACGAGGACCTGCAGCAAAAGACATAGGCCAGGCCAAGGCCGTTTACAAACAATCCGTTTACAAACAATCCGACTTGTTTCTTTTTGTTTGTGGCACGCCGATGGTGGTTTTCATGAAAAATCCTTTTTTGCATATGACTTTTTTTTTCCTGTTTTTTCAAGTCGCACAGGCAAATGCCGGAGATGTGCCTAATTATATTCAGACTTTTTCGACTGGCGTTGTCGATTGGAGCCGAGGCGTCGTCCAAGCCAAAGGCGAGGCTGCGGCCGGAGACATCTCCGTCATCGAGAAACCGACGAGATCGGCGCTCTTGGACGAAGCGGTGGAAAAAGCCAGGAGCAATCTGCTTGAAACCGTGTACCAAGTGAGGGTGGACGCGGCCACGTTGCTGGGAGAAGTCGCCGCAGGCAACGAGACGTTGAAAAAAAACATCGTCGGCATAATCGGAGAGGCCGAGCCTGTGGTCGAGGAAATCCAAGAGGACTGGACGGCGGATGCGGTTGTCGAGCTGCCTTTCTCCGGGGGCTTTTCCCAGCTGGTTCTGCCTGACCGGATCACCAGGTTGCAATCCATCACGCCTATGCCGAGCGAAAAAGACAAGCCGTCAGGATTGGTCTCGAAAAGCAACGCAGGCGTCACTGCCGACGAGAAGCCTGCAACATCCCATACCGGCTTGGTAATCGACGCCAAGGGATTGAAGGTCTTGCCCGCCTTGTCGCCCAGAATCCTGGACGAAAAAGGAGAACAAGTTTACGGTGCTTCTTATGCCAGTCGCGAGTACGCAGTGCAAATCGGCGTATGCGGCTACATGAAAAGCCTCGACGCCGCAGCGGCCCACGAACGGGTCGCGGGAAATCCCCTGGTAGTGAAAGGACTCCGGACCAATGGCCCGGCGTTGTCGGACATTGTAATATCCGACAAGGACGCCTTGAAAATTCGAGGGGCATCGGAAAACCTAACATTCTTAAAAAAATGTCGCGTTATCGTGGTCCTCGATTGACACGCCATGATCGACAGCTTCATGTCTCATCCGGAAGCATGCCGACGCGACGATTTTCGAAGACGATAAAATGAAAAAAATGCTACGGATTTTTTGCATCGTTCTGGCCCTGATACCCTTGGCTTCGTGCATTCCCGAAATTGTACCGCCCGAAGCCTTACTGGACACTCCCTCAAGGCACGTGAAAAACGGCATGAAATTTCTCCGAGCCGGAAAGATCGAAGCTCCATACCTGGAGTTTCAAAGGGCGCTGGAACTCGACGACGAATACGCACCGGCCTATGTCGGCGTCGGTCTGGTCCAAGGACTGAAAGGCGACTATACCACCGCAATGGAAAAGATGGCCGTGGCGGACCTCTACTCCCGCGACCGGCTCGAAAGCGTTTTGGTCCATGTGGGATACATGCGCGTCTATCTTATGGCTCGCGAACAAATCAGCGAAAACTGGCTCCAAAAAATCGAAGAGCGTTACCATAAAGCGGTTCTTCTCGCCCCCGAATCCCCCGACGCCTACTTTTTCATGGGCCTCGCCTTTAAAATGAACTTCATGTTCGACAAGGCCTCGGACATGTTCATGAAAGTCGTTGAAATCGACAAGGATTATTCGGCGGAGGCTGCGGAGGAATTCGGCATAATCCAGAATTTCAGGCTTGATTCGTCCAGCTAAAGGTTCTTAGGACGCCACGCCACGATCAAGACGAGCCGCCGGACTGCTCGATCAGGGGATTCTCTTTCCGAATGCCGGGAAACCTGCTGAAATCCCGATCCGCCGTCCATAACACGTCCACTCCGTGAAGTATGCACAAAGCAGCGATCCTGGCATCATGAACCATCGGACCGGACACTGCCCCCGCCTGGATAATCGTTTTCAGTTCAACCCAATAGCCTTCAAATTCCGATAGAATTGAAATCGAGGGCGATTCCAGCCATGCTTCTATTTGTTCGATGGCAATGGCTGTCGGGGTCGGCGGGGAGTAGATTCTCGGATGGGTGACAATGGAAAAGAATTCATGGATGCATGGCCAAGGAATGCACCATTGTCTTTTTCCATTGGCCAATTCTTCGATGCAATGGAAAGCTCTTCGATGGAAAAGCGAATCCTCGCGGTGTGCATAAACCAAAAGGTTGGTATCGACCGCTATCATCCGCCTCTTCCTTCATACGCCGCTTCCCGAATTGATTCCCACGATGCCCCGGCCATGGCAGGGTTGAGGCCGTTGCCTTTGAATGTCACCTTTCTCAATCGAAAGGGCTTGGCCATTTTTCGTCGGGAAATAACGTTCCTCAAGCCCTCTTCGATCAGCGCTTTCACGCTTGTTTTTTCCAGGACTGCAATCTTGCGAGCTTCCGACAACAAAGAATCCGATATATGAACGGTTGTTTTCATACATAGATATGTATTCCGGAAAAAGGCTTTATGTCAATGACTTTTGTCATTAATGATCCAAGCAATTCACACCTCTACCATCTCACCGACTCTAGGGACGAAGGCGTCGTAACCCAATGTCCGAAGGTGTTCGGCGAAGGCCGTGGACTGGTCCTCTTCGCCGTGAACAACGGCGATACGCTTGACCGACAAATTGGAACCAGTAAGCCACCGCGTCATCTCGTCCCGGTCCGCGTGGGCGCTGAATCCTCCCAGCGTGACGACACGGGCTTTCAGAGGGTATTCCTTTCCCATGAATTTCAGAAGGGGAGCGGTCCCCTTGCGCCCGGACTCTTCGTATGCGAGGCCTTCCTCCAGAATCCTTCGTCCTAGGGTGTTCTTCGCCATATATCCCACGATCAGGACGGTCGTGTTTGTCTGGTGTATCTTATGTCTAAGATGATGCAAAATCCGGCCCGCCTCGCACATGCCCGAGGCAGATATGACGATGTGCGGGGATTCGTCCCTGTTCAGCTGCATGGACTGTTCCACCGACGAGACGAAATGGACATTGTCGAACCGGAAGGGGTTCTTGCCTTTCTCCAAAAAGGTTTCGTGGGTGTCCCTGTCGTACAGCTCCGGGTGCTCTCCGAACACCTTGGTGATGTTGGTCGCCAGGGGACTGTCCACGTATACGGGGTATTTCGGCGCCAGGTTCTCGTCGTATATTTCGTGGATGACGTACAAAAGCTCCTGGGTGCGTCCGAACGCAAACGACGGAATCAGAACGGTCCCGCGGTTTTCGGCCGCCTCGTTGAGCACCTGGGCCAAGCGGGGTTTCAAATCGACGACCGGTTCGTGAACTCGGTCGCCGTAGGTGCTTTCCATGATCAGAAGATCCAGCTCGCGATCCGGTTCCTCGAAATTCATGGCCGGATTTTTCAGGATCGGACGGTCGAAACGTCCCAAGTCTCCGGTGAATCCGACGGCCAGTCTTTTGCCGTTGCTCTCGTACCTCAATATGGATATGGCGGAGCCGAGAATATGGCCCGCCTCGTAGAGCGTGCAAGTGAGATTTTTTCCCACCTGCACCGGGTTTCTGTAGGGAGTGCCGTCGAAAAAGGACAGGGCCGCCTCCGCGTCCTCCACGGTGTAGAGGGGCTCGACCCCCTCGATGTGGTAGCGCGCGATCAGCTCGTCGATTTTTTCCCGGTTCAGTTCCTGACGGTCTTTTTTCAGCAGTTTCTTAATTTTGTTGAGCTTCTCCTGCTGCCCCCTGGTCTTTGCCGACTTGTTCTGCATTTCCATCAGCACCGACCGCAAACGCTTGTAATTGAGATATTCGGCGTCCGACTGCTGTATTTTCGCGGAATCCGCAAGAAGATAGGAGCAGGCGTCCGCCGTGGCTCTTGTGCAAATGATGCGCCCGTGGAAATCGTTTTTGGTAAAAAGCGGAATGCGCCCGGAGTGGTCGATGTGCGCATGGGAGAGGATCATGTTGGTCAAGATTCTCGGGTCGAAATGCAAGGCCCGGTTTTTCAGGTCCGCCTCTTTTCTTCTGCCTTGGAACATGCCGCAATCGAAAAGAATTCTGTCGTGTTTCGTCGTGGCGATGTGCATGGAGCCGGTCACTTCTCGAACAGCGCCGTGGAATGCAACGTGCATCTTCGTATTCTCCTGTTTTAGGTATTTCGGGGTTGATTCAGGGTCCCTTCAAGACAGCCCGGCTCAGAATGTCCTTGCCGAACCGCTCCGCGATGGCATCGGCCGCCCTGTCCACCTTTTCCCAGTTGTCGTCCTTCGCGTCCTCTCCCCCGAAGAGATCCAGCTGCACCGGACGTTTTTCGTTCGTCAACCCGGACACCCCCAGCCCGATCAGCCTCAGTTTCCCGCTGATGGAAAAGGCCTCCAGCAGCAGACAGCCCTCGTAGTAGAGGACCTCGGAGGAGTGGGAGGGTTTCTTCAACGTCCGGCTTTTCGTGCTTTGCACAAAGTCGGAGGTCTTGATTTTCACTGCCACGGTCCTGGCTTTGAGCCCGTGTCTGCGAAGCTGCCGGGCTACATCCTCCGCCTGTTCCAAAAGGTACTTTTTTAGAATTCCCATGTCGGCGGTGTCGAAGGCGAGAGTCTCCTCGGCGCTCACGGACTTGACCGGCGCAAACGGCACGACTTTGGACCGGTCCATTCCCATGGACAGTTCCTTGAGCCGGGTCCCGAACTTCCCCAGTTTTTTCGACAGGAACGCTTCGGAAAGGCAGGATACATCCCCGAGGGTCTTGACCCCCAGCTTTTCCAAGACCGCCTCCGTCTGCGGCCCCACTCCTGGCACCTTCTTCACCGGTAGACGCTCGATGAAATCGCGCAGCATCTCCTTCGATATGATCGTCAGCCCGTCCGGCTTGTCCATGTCCGAAGCGATCTTGGCCAAAAACTTGAGCGGCGCGACCCCGACAGAGCAGGTCAGCGCGGTTTCCCGCAAGATCTTCCACTTGATTTCGACCGCGATTTCCTCCAGAGTTCCCCAAAGCCTGCCGCAGCCGGAGACATCCATGAAGGCCTCGTCGATGGACACCTTTTCCACCAGGGGCGAAAAACCGCCCAGGATTTCCATCACCCGCCGGGAAACCTCCTTGTAGCGTTCCTTCCTCGGACGAACCACCAGAAGCTCGGGGCATTTCTCCAACGCCATGAACATGGGCATGGCCGAACGAACCCCGAACTTTCTGGCCTCGTAGCTGGCCGCCGCCACCACCCCTCTTCCAGAAACGCCCCCCACAACCACCGGCTTGCCCGCAAGGTCCGGGTTGTCCAGCACTTCCACCGACGCGTAGAAAGCGTCCATGTCGATATGGAGAATCACTGTCGAAAAAGCACCCGTTTCTTGTTAGAACACAATCAAAAGCCCGCTTCGACGCACTTCGTATTTCAAAACCTCTCCGGCCCTGTCGAGAACGACCACATCCACTTGCCGTGGCAGACGCTTCTCTATTTGCGCCATGAAACCGGGAAGAAAAAAGTCGAGATTTCCGGAGGACCCGAGAAGGATGGCGATATCGATATCTCCCACCTTTTCCACCGAACTCTTGGCTGCTGAACCGAAAAGCCAGCCGGACGCAATCGCCGACCGCGATTCGCACTCCTCCGCTACGATTCTCTTAATTTCAGTTAAATCTTTTATTTCACCTTTTTTCTCGATCATTTCGTTGCCATCCGGAAAAAATGTTACGAGCTCTATCTTGGACCACCAATATACCATGCCAGACTTGTTCCGGAAACGGTTTTTAGCCGGCAATTCCGAATTGCTCTGGTTTCGATTACGGATACACGCTTTCGCGGGGGAGTCCATGCAGTCCATTTTGTCCATGGTTTTACGAATATGACGTTGCCATATCGTTCGCCGGGCTCCGGCATCCCGGATGCCGACTATTGCTTGTAAATATCCGGTCTTCGATTCGGAAAGAAATAGCGCATGCGGTGACCCCGCACAGCTACAAGGTCGGAGGCTTTGAGGTCTGCCATCAGAAGGCCTTCTTCTCCGGAGACGTCCTTTTCAATGATCTGGCCCGACGGTCCCAGGGCGAGGGCCAAACCCGGAAAATCCAGGCCGTTTCCGTTGTTTCCCGCCTGGTTGCAAGCCACGACGAAAACGCCGTTGTCGAATGCTCTGGCGGGAAGATGGCGCATCCAAGAGTTGAATTTTTCTTCGGGAGCGCCTCGGGGCGAGGCGTGGGGAATGAAGATGGCATCGACGCCCTTGGACGCCATGCAGCTTGCGAGTTCGGGGAAATGGACGTCGTAGCATAGCTGGATGCCGAATTTCACGCCGTCGATCTCGAAAACCGGGACCAGGTCACCGGCGGTCAGAAGGTCCTTTTCCGGGGGCGCGATATGGATTTTGCGGTAGGTTTCCACCGAACCGCCCGGCTTGACCACCAGATGGCTGGCGAAGATCCGCCCCGCCTCGTCCCTTTCCGCGATTCCCGCCAGGACAGCCACATCTTCTTCCGCAGCCATGGACACCACCTGCTCCACCGCCGGACCCGAAAGGGGCTGGGCCGCAGGCAAGATGTCCTCACGGCTGCTGTACCCGGTGATGTTCATTTCCGGAAAGCACACAAGACGCGCGCCCTGCTCCGCCGCCCGGCGGATCCAGAACCTCATCCGATCCAAGTTTTCATCCGCTTTGTGAACCAAGGACCGGCAAACCGCCGCCGCTATCCGGATGTCTTTCATGGCCCGCTGTCCAAGATCCCCTATTCCAGCTCGAATTCCGCCCTGATCTTGAACACCTTTGTGGCGGGCAGGTTTATGATCTCGTGGACCCCGGTCTGGTCGGAAATGGTTTTCAGGTTCTCGGATATGATCTCGCGCGACGGGGCGATGAACGTGAACCACACGTTGTATTTGTTTTCCCGCGTGTAATTGTGGGTCACCCCGGAGAAACCGTTCACGACTTTCGCGAACTTTTCGATCCTGTCTTCGGGCACGCGCGCGGCGCACAGCGTACTGACAAAACCCAGCCTGGCCGGCACGAAATTTCCGCCGATCCGGCGTATGATTCCACTTTCTTTCAATCGCGACAGGCGGTCGATAACCTCCTGTTCGGTCAGACCGAAATCTTCTCCGATGGATTCGTAAGGACGGGAGGTAACGGGAAAACCGGATTGAATGCGGTTTATAATCGCCTTGTCCATGTCGTCCATGGCAGGTTCTTCGAAAGCTTCGTTTTCGCTCATGCTATTTTTCCGATATGATGCGCACATGCAGCTTGCGGTTGCGGGGTCCGTCGAACTCGCAGAAAAAGATCGCCTGCCAGGTCCCCATGACAAGAGAGCCATCTTCGATTCCCACCAGCTCCGACGCTCCCACCAGGGTGGACTTGATATGGGCAGGGGAGTTGCCCTCCAGGTGCCGGTATTCGGCCTGCCAAGGCACGATTTGATTCAATACCATCATGATGTCCGAACGAACGCTGGGATCGGCCCCCTCGTTGATGGTGACGGCGGCGGTGGTGTGGGGCACGTAGAGCATGCAAACGCCGTTTTGGACATCCGACTTTCTAACCGCGTCCTGCACCTGCGACGTGATGTCGATCATTTCGGTCCTGGCCCCTGTTTTCACGGAAATTATCATCGCCTTCCTCGCATTGGCATAATTACGCTGCCGATAAAAAAAAGGCCCCGCCATTAAGCGAGGCCTTTCATTATCTTCGAACACTATCGGTGTGACGGTATTCCGATTAGACGCATCCGGTCGGTTTGGGCAGACCAGCCATTTTACAGGCTCCCTTGCCAGGTCCTGACGGAAACAGCTCGTAGATGTGTTTCAGTTTGAAACCGGTTACCTTGGAAAGCACGCGCACCATGGGGGCGATGCCGTTCTTCTGGTAGTAGTCCTGAAGAACGTTGATGACCTTGTGATGTTCGTCGGTCAGCTCGTCGATGCCTTCTTCCTTCTTGACAAACTGCACCCACTCGGGGCACCAGTTTTCGAAACTGTCGATAAAACCGTCTTCATCCACCGTAAAATTTTTTCCTTCATACTCGACTGTCGGCATTTAATTAATCCTCCTTCATGGAATTTAGTGTATTTTGTCGGCCCGCAGCCTTATGACCCGTTCAGAAAATGAAAATAGGTAGATACCGTCTTTGTCGCCGTATGTCAATACAAAATTGAACATTCGGCTAACGAACTTTCAATATGCGTCCAGACTGCCGTGTTTCGCCGCATATTCATCGCCCCGTTAATATTCCTTGGGCATCGTATTGAGCTGTTCCAGCGTGAAAACAGGACCGTCCTTGCACACGAAATGCCTTCCGATGTTGCAATGCCCGCAGATTCCGATGCCGCATTTCATGCGGTTTTCCAGACTCATGATGATATGGTCGTTTTCGTATCCCCGCTTTTCGAGCACCGGCTGGGTGAACTTGATCATAATGGGCGGCCCGCAGACGATGGCGTATGTGTCGTCGTTTCCCTGAGGCGCCTTTTGGTCCGTGATGGTGGGCACGAACCCGGTGTTATATTTCCAATTGGGATCGTCGGTGCCGTCCACCGTGATGTGCATGTTGATGTCGTCCCTGGCTTCCCACTCCTTGAGTTCGTCCACGTACAAGAGCATGCCTGGCGTACGCGCGCCATAGATGACATGGATCTCGTTGAACTTGTCGCGGTTCGCCAGCATGTACACGATGGAAGAGCGAAGGGTGGTGAAGGCGAAACCGCCGCCGATGATAACGATGTTTTTCCCCTCCATGACGTCCCAGGGATACCAGTTGCCGCAGGGCCCTCGGATTCCCATGACGTCGCCCACCTTCATGTTGTGCAGATGCGTCGATACGAGCCCGACCTTGTTGACGGTAAATTTGAGAAAGCCCTTCTCGACCGGGCTGGACGCGATCCCGATGGGGATCTCACCCTTTCCGGCGATGGACAGCTCCGCAAACTGGCCCGCATGATATTCGAACTTTTTTTCGTCCTCGGGATCGATGAATTCGTATTTGAACGTCTTGAGGTTCTTGTCCTCGGTTTCCGTTACGATTTCGGTGATGCGGACCGGATATGGCAAATATGGATTTTCCACGGTCTACCCCCTTGATGATTTGTTATACCGGTTTTTAAACCGGGCAAGCTTCGGGCTGGTTCATCAGCTCGCAGACTTTTCGGATGTCAATATTGACGGGACAATAACGCACGCAACGGCCGCATCCGACGCATTGGATTCCCACATCGTATTTGTCCAGATAGTACTTGAGCTTGTGCATGAAGCGCTGCCGGACCCTTTGAAGCTTCTGCCCCCGGGGATTGTGTCCGGAGCCGTGCAGGGTGAAAAGCGGGAACATGCAGCTGTCCCAGTTTCTCATCCTGACGCCGCAGGCGCCGCAGGTTTCGTCCTGGACATCGAAGCACCAGCATGTGGGGCAAAGAAACGTGCACGTTCCGCAATTGATGCAGGAAAAGGACACGTCCTCCCAGAAGGGAGACTCGTAGATTTCCATGGCGGACTTGCTTTTCAGGTTTTCGGTGGGGACTCTGGACTTGATGAGCCCTTCGGCCTCCTCCTTCATGGAATCGATGCTTGCGGCGGCGCCAGCGTCGGCTTCGTCGGACCATCCGGCAGAACCTGCGAAGGCCTCGCCCTTTTCGGTGAACACCTTGGCCAGAAAACCGTCGTCGGATTCCACCAGAAGAACATCCAGTCCTTCGTCGTGGAAAGGACCGCACCCGGCGCTGGTGCAAAAGCAGGTCGAGCAGGGCTGCTTGCAGGCCAACCCCACCATGGTGGTGGCCTCGTACCTTCTCAGCCAGTACACGTCCTTGTATTCGGGGGTGTCGAAATTGACCCTGGCCAGGGGAAACGATTTGGCGTCGCAAGGACGGATTCCCACAATGGCCTGCGGGGAATAGTCCTTTTCCGGCTCCTTAAGAATATCGTGGTCCGGATCGTTGGGATCCAGCGTATATTCGAACATCTTCTCGTTTTGCGGATATATGATCGACCTGGGCGAAAGCCGGGTGTTCTGGAAATCGAAATCCGGAAGCTGCCCCTCGCCGAGTTCCGCAAAATTGTGGAACTCGCCCTGCCTGGCGGGACCGAACAACCGAAAGGATTTGCCGGCCTGCTCCAACCCCTTGGCCCAGTCGTCCTTTCCAATCTTTAGAACTTTCATACCATCTGCCTCTGTCGTTTTATATGTATGCGTCCCGCAGCCTCGCCTTTGTCCATCTTGCAACTTGGCGGGGCATGCCAAGACTTTTTCGCACAAGGGAAACCTTCCCGTTGAAACGCCCTCGGCCTACTTGATGAACTCTTCGGGGTCGTTGGTCTTGTAGACGTCCAACGGGGGCCTGACGTCCGGCGAAAGCCCCGCCTCCCAGTCGTAGAGTTCCTTGACGTCCTTTTCGAGCTTCTTGGTGAAAACGCGCATGTTGATGCCCACGGGACAGGCCCTTTGACATGATCCGCAATCCGTGCAACGGCCGGCGCAGTGATAGGCCCGCAGAAAATGGAATGTCCGCGTGTCCACCGGTTCCAAAGACTTTCCCACCCACTGCGGACGGGATTCGTCCACGAAACAGGTGGGACAGTAACAAAGAGGACACGCGTTTCTGCATGCGTAGCATCGAATGCATCCTTGCAGAAGATTGTCGAAATAGTTCCACTTTTCTTCCGGCTCCAAGGCTTCGATCTTGCGGACGTCCTCGTAGCGGTCCACATCGGTCTGCTCTTCCACCAGATCGGCGACCAGGTCGTCGTGAATCACCGGGTTTCTGTGGATGCAGACCTTGCAGTTCTCCTGCATCACGTCGGCCTTCTCGTAGACCTTGACGGCGCCGTCGCCCTCCACGACCACCTTCTCTCCGTCCTCCTCGACCTTGAGAACCTCCTGGCCGAACATGATGCCGACCTTTCTCTTGTCGATCATCCCCTTGCAGGGCACGCCGATGACATGCACCTGGTCGCGCTTGATCTTGTTTTCGACGATATGGACGCAAATGTTTCTGGTGTCGCACCCCTTGGCCACGATGCCGATCTTCTCCTTGCGGTCGGTCAGATAGTTGGCCAGGTTGATGCCGCAGTTGCTGTCCCATACCAGCTGGCCAACCTCTTCGGGCTTCTTGATGAAAGCGGGCTCGTTCATCATGGGAACGGTCCCCTTCCGGAATCCGATCACCATGTCCACCTTGCAGTCCTCAAGGAGCTGCTTGGTTATTTCCCTGATTTTTTCGGTGTATTCCTGCATTTATGCAACCTTTTCGCAACCTTGGCTTACGCAACCTTGGCTTCTTTTTTGATGAAATTCTTCCGGGGGCCCAGGGCCTTGATCGCGTCGGTAACCTCCTTGACCACCTGCACGAACTTGGTCGATTCGGCGGAGGAAATCCACGAAAACTGAAGGCGGCCGGGCTCGATACCCATATGTTCCATCAGGTTCTTGAACAGGGCGAACTTACGACGGGCATAGTAATTACCTTCCAGGTAATGGCATTCGCCCGGATGTCACCCGGACACCCAAACGCCGTCGGCCCCCTCCCTGAATGCGGCCAGAAAAAATTTGGGGCTCATCCTCCCGGTGCAGGGTATCCGTATCACGCGGATATTAGGCGGGTATTCCATCCGGCTGACGCCGGCCAAGTCCGCCGCACCGTAGCTGCACCAGTTGCACAGAAAGCTTACGATTTTCGGTTCCCAATCGGACATGAGACAATCTCCTCGACATTTTTTTATTGGCTTCGCCCGGAGCAAAAGGTCCGCGCGAAGATTTCGGTCGCCGTCGAAGCTTGGGCATCCAGGACGGCAACTTGCGCCGGATCCGCTCCCCTCGCCGGGCGTCCGCCCCGTCCGTTCGTTTCCGGGGCGTCGAAAAAAATCCGTTATTATCCCCCGAACACGAACTTGTCAATAAAAATCAATTGGCGAGTATATGAAAATTGAAAATGCCGTGTCAAGAAATATCGTAAACTATTTGGCAAGCGGGACATCGACGCAAAAGCCCCAAAAAGAGCGAATCGCGCCCGATTCGCCGGTTTCATTACGGGACTATGCCCGTTTGCAAACGGGACTATGCCCGTAAAAATGCCGAGATTGCAACCCCGATGTTGATTTGTCCGTCCTTTTCCATTATAGTATGCCAGCTTTTGAGACAAGACCCGTGGAACATTTTTGAAACTTGGGCATCGATGAATTATTTTTTCCCAAACATTTCCTATTTTTAGATATGGAAAGGAGAATCCATGAAGTTTGAAAACTTGGAGGCGATTATTGATTTCGCCATCGAAAAAGAGATCGAAGCTGCGGATTTTTACCTGATGGCCAGCAAGGAAGAGTCCTTTTCGGGGGCGAAGGAGATGCTGGAGAGCTTCGCCGGCGAGGAAAAAAAGCACCAGGCCATGCTGGAAAAGTTCAAGACCGAGGGTCTGGGAGAGAGCCTGTCGGAATACAAGCTCAAATGGATCAAGGACATCAAGCGCGGAGACTATCTGGTCGATCTGGAATACGAACCGGGAATGGCCTACAACGACCTGCTCCTTCTCGCCATCAAGCGCGAGGAAAAGGCCCTGAAGCTCTACAACGACCTTCTCAAGGAGGTCGATTCCCCGGACGCCACGAAAATGTTCCAGGTGCTCTGCCAGGAGGAAGCCAAGCACAAGCTGAAACTGGAGACCCTTTACGACGATTACATGGCGGAAATGGGCGACTGATTTTTTCACAAAAAACGCGAGCGGCCGGAGGTTTGGAGCCGGGCAGTTGTCCGGCTTTGCCGGCCGCAGACTACCCAATGCTCGCCTTCTCTGTCGAAAAAGTTCATTCGAGACCATCCTCGCATTCGTCATGAAATCCGTTTCGAACAAGCCGAAAATAGTCGTGGTATGCGGTCCGACCGCCGTGGGAAAAACCTCGGTGGCCATCGGGCTCGCCCGGCGTTTCGACGGAGAGATCATCAACGCCGATTCAAGGCAGATCTACCGCCACTTGGACATCGGCACCGCCAAGCCCACGGCGGAGGAGCGAGCTGCGGTCCGCCACCATCTCGTGGATTTCGTGGAACCCGGAGAGTCCTTCGACGCCAGGAAATTCGGCGGCTTGGCGCGGCAAAAGGCCGCGGAGCTGATCGCGAGAAACAAGCTGCCCTTCGTGGTGGGAGGCACGGGTCTATACATCAAATCCATGCTGCACGGCCTGTTCGAGGCCAAGGCGTCGTCGCCGGAAATACGCGCGAGACTGAAACGCGAAGCCGAAGAACACGGCCCGGAAGTTCTATATGAACGATTGGAAAAAGCGGACCCCGAAACGGCGTCCAGACTCCATCCCAACGATGTCTATCGAGTCGCCAGGGCGCTGGAAATTTACGAGATCACCGGCAAACCCGCATCCCGACTCCAACGAGAACACAGTTTTTCGGAAAGAAAATACGATTCCCTGAAAATCGGTCTTTATATGGATCGGCAGATCCTTTACGAACGGATTGACCGACGGGTCGGTTCCATGGTATCGAATGGTTTTCTAGAGGAAGTTCGGGAATTGGCAGGCCGGGGATTTTCCCCGGTGCTCAAATCGATGAAAACCATCGGCTATTGTCAAATGCTCGAATTTCTGGAAAACAAGCTGTCGTGGCCGGAAGCCCTGGAGCTTCTAAAGCGCGACACGCGGCGATACGCCAAAAGACAGATGACCTGGTTTAGGGCGGACCCGGAAATCGTCTGGAGAAAACCGTCTCAAACCGATTCCCTGGTCCCGCTGATCGAAGAATTTCTGAAAAACGGGCAATGACGAATTTTCGGGACCCATTCGGGGAAGAAAAACAACCGGGCGGCGATAAAAATGAACATGGATTCCGAAAAAGAAAAAAAACAGCCTGAGACCGTCGGACAATCCGGGGGCAGGTTCGAAAAAAAAGCCGGGGACTATCCCGTCCTGATCATCGACGACAATGCGGAAACTCTGCAATCGCTTGCCGAGAGCCTCCGCGAAGAAGGATACGAAGTGACGGCGGAGGCCAACAGCCGGCAAGCGATGGAGCGTTTACAGGAAAAATATTTCCCGGTGGTGCTGATCGACCGGTTCATGCCCGAAATGGACGGCCTCGAACTGTGCCGGGCCATTCGCGAGACCGAAAGCCCCGGATACGTGTTCGTCATTCTCATGACGCCGAGGCAATCCCAGGCGGGGACCGTGGCCGGACTGTCCGCCGGGGCCGACGACTATCTCGCCAAACCGATCGAAAGCTCCGAACTCAAGGCACGAATCGAAACCGGCTTGCGCATCCTGGAGCTGGAGCGTTCGCTGCGGGAGGCCAACGACGAAGTCCGGAAGCTGACGGTGATCGATCCGCTGACACGCTGCTTCAGCTTGGGCTACGGCATCGGACGCCTGGCCGAGGACATGCGCCGCGCGGAACGCTACGCACACCCCCTCTGCCTGGTGATGTGCGGAATCGACGACCTTAAGACGATCAAAGAACTTCACGGGCAAAGCGCCGGCGAATCTATTATGCAGGCGTTTGTCAACTGCATTCAAGGTTCCATACGCAACAAGGTGGATTGGCTTTGTCGATATGGCCGCGAGGATTTCCTGCTGGTGCTTCCGGAAACCGGCCTCGAAGGAGCAAAAATCATGGCCGAGAGGCTCCGCGAAACGGTTTCCCTGCTTGCCGTCGAATTCGAGGAGCAAGCGTTCGAAATCACGGCGTGCTTCGGCGTGGCGGGTTTCGAAAACGACCCGAGGATCGCCGAAGCCTCCCCCGACAAGTTGATCGCCCAAGCCGAGCGGCTGCTCCGAATGGCCAAGCGCTGCGGAAAAAATCGCACGGAGGCGAAAAGCGTCAAGCTTTCCCCATGAATAGAAACGGCTTGGAGATATGACCTCCCTTCATCCCATGGAATCGGAAACGTTCGATTTGTTGCAGGACATGAATTTGGCCTCCTACCGACTGATGGTTGTCGATGACGAACCGCAGATCCGTACCATGGTCCTCCGGGCCGTCGGCAGGCAAGGCTTCCACTGCCTGGAGGCGCCCGACGGCGTGGCCGCTCTGGAAATCATGGCTCGAACCCGAATCGATCTGGTGATCACCGACATCAACATGCCGATCATGGATGGTCTGGACCTGACACGGAACATCCGGGAACGATTCGATACCGATGTGATCATCATGACGGGCTTCCACCACATATTCAGCTACGAAAGCGTGATGGTATTGGGCGCCAGCGATTTCATCGAAAAGCCTGTCACCCCCAAGGAACTGAACCTGCGCGTGCACAGAGTTCTGCGGGAAAGAAAAATTCTCGAGGAACGAAACCGGGCCGAGCAGGAAAACCGCAGGGCCTTGGAAAAGCTCAGAAAAGCCATCGGCGACATCATATACGCCATTACGAAAACCATTGAATTGCGCGATCCCTACACGGCCAACCACCAGCGCCGCGCCGCCTGCCTCGCCGAAGCCATCGGAAAGCAGATGGGCCTTGAACCGATTCGAATCGAGGGACTCGCCATGGGGGGGGGTCATCCACGATCTGGGAAAAATTTCCATCCCCACCGAGATTCTCACCAAGCCCGCCCGCCTGACAGACATCGAATACGCCATGATGAAGACGCATCCCCTAGTGGGATACGACATCTTGAAAACCATCGAATTTCCGTGGCCTCTGGCCGAAATCGCCCTTCAGCATCACGAAAGGCTGGACGGTTCCGGATATCCGGCGGGACTCAAGGGCGACGAGATAGCCCTTGAAGCCAGGATCATGGCGGTGGCCGACGTGGTGGAGGCCATGACGTCGCATCGGCCCTGCCGGAGCGCATGGAGCATCGAGGAGGCAATGGAATGCGTATCGGCGGGCCGGGAGGTCGCATTCGACCCTCGAGCCGTGGACGCCTGCCTGCGCCTTTTCCGGGAGGAGAAGTTCTCCTTCTGATCGCAGGCCGCAGCCACAAATTCATTGACAAGGGTCGAGGGCCCGACCTAACATGTTTACGAGGTGAACGCATATGGGATTGAAATGCTCGACGACCTTCGCGGTCCTTGTTTTCATCCAGGTCTTCGTTTCGGTCGGAAACTGCTCCGGCGAAGGTGCCTTGGCTACGGGACACCTGACGATTTGGAGCATCAACCCGAACACCCCTTTCGGGGATCTGACCGATAGGTTCGCCCGCCAATTCTCCGCCGAAAATGCCGGTTTCATCCTGAATTCGGTGCATTTCCCCAACGACTATTACAAGACCGCGCTGCGCACGGCCATGCAGAACCGCGGCACGCCGGACATTTTCCACAACTGGGGAGAAAGCTCCTTGAGGCCCTATGTGTTGGAAGACAAGGTACTTGCCTTGGATTTCACCGGGGAGCAACTCAGAAAACCATTTTTGCCCGTGGCCTTCGAACCCGTCACTATGGGAGGCAAAACATACGGAGTGCCCTACAGCGGTCTGACGGGCGTTTTTTTCTGGTATCGCAAGGACCTGTTCGACAAATTCGAACTGGCCCCGCCGAAAACCTGGCGCGAGTTTTTGGAAGTCGGGGAAATCCTGAAAAAAAACGGCATCGTCCCCTTGGCCCTGGCGAACAAGAACAAATGGCCCGGCTCCTTATATTACATGTATCTGGTCGATAGAATCGGCGGCCACGCCGTGTTTCGCGACGCCATGGCGGGACGAAACGGAGGGTCCTTTACCAACCCGGCTTTCGTCCAGGCGGGCGAACTGATCCAGGACCTTGTCCGGCGCGGCTTCTTTCCGGAAGGGTTCAATCGAATGCAAGACGAACCGGGCACTTGGAATTCCCTGATCATCTCCGGAAAAGCGGGCATGTACCTGATGGGCAGCTGGTTTTTGAACGCGCTGGACAAGTTGCCTTCGGAAATGAAGGAAAAATTCGATTTCTTCGGCTTTCCCACGGTCGGAGGAGGAAAGGGAAACCCCGACGACCTAGTGGGAAGCCCCGGGCAGGATTACCTGGCCGTTTCGGCCTCTTGCAGGCACCCCGACGCCGCAGTGAAGTTTCTGAGCGAATACGTGGGCAGCGAAAGCTATTTCCGCGAGCTTGCGAAACTCGGGGTCGTGCCTCCGGTCCAAAACGCCGAGACCTATTTGGCCGACCCCGTCGCCAGGAAAGTGGCCCGCGCCTTCCAAGCGGCCGAACATGTTCAAATCTACTACGATGTCGTGATGACGCCGACCATGGCGGAGATTCACAAACTGCTGGTCCACCAGCTTTTCGAGCTTCGGTTGAGCCCCGAACAGGTCGCGCGGAACCACCGGGACGTGATCTTGTCGGAATTCGACAGGAGGTAGATCGATATAGGCGATTCCATCTTTTTCCCGCTCCGGGGGTCATCGATATCGCATTGTCGGCACTGCACACCTCGCGATTCCTCGGCGCGAACACGACCGACACGGATAGCAGACGAATGAAAATACGTTGGAAACTGATATCCTATTCCATTGTTCTCGTGCTTATGACCGCGTTTTGCACGGCGGCAGGGGCCATCTACCTGAGCATCGCGCAAACCGACCGGGAAAATCGCGAACGCCTGACCGGCGCTTCGATCAATTTTCAAAGAGGAATCGACGGATACATCCACAACACACTCCAGCATTTCGAATATCTTTCCCAAAAGACGGACTTTCCGCTTCTGGTCCTGACCGAAGGCCATTTGTCCGAAAGCGGTCTTTCCATCAGCGACAGCGGTCTGCTCGACATGCTCTATTCCTTTTCCGACGCCATCCAGGCCAATTCCTACGGGTTCTATTTTTCCCACGGCTTGGGAAAGCCGCTGAAACTGAGCTACGTTTTCAGCTCGCGGGACGGAGGATTGATCAGAATCGGCCCAGGCAGCGAGGGCAGCCTGCTTGCGTTGAATCGGCAAAATTTCTACGAGGAAAAGTCCGTCGATTTCTTCGAATATTTCGCGCCGACCTTCGAAGGGGATAAAAAGGTCCGCCTGGAAAGGGGCAGGGACGTCGAAACACTGGTCGTGTTCGACCTCGACTACCTCAATCCCGTCCCCCTTCTCGAAGTTCCCAAGGGGGCCCGTATCGGGGGCTTCCGAATCAAAAAAAGCCTGGAACCGCTCTGGGACGCCTTCAGGGAAGAAATAGGGCTGGAGTTTCGCGTGTTCGACGAAAACGGAGAACTGGTCGGCGGCGACTTAATCGTCCTGGATTCGATCAAAAACGACGCTCTTTTCTCCATCGACGGTTTCGGAGTCGTGACGAGTCGTCACGGGGAAAAGTACGACGCGGTCATGGCCCCCGTTTCCTACGAGGGAATTCGAATCGGGCAGGTGGTCATCGGCATTCCCAAGAGCCAGACCTACGAGGCCATTCACCGGACCGTTATCCTGCTGTTCGCCATCGCAGCCGTCGTTCTGCTTTGCATCGCGGCGGCTTCGTCGATCCTCATCGGCCATTGCGTAAGGCCCATCCATCAACTGATCGAATCGACGAAACTGATATCGCAAGGAAATTTGAACCATTCGGTCCTGGCCGTGTCCAACGACGAGATCGGCGATCTGGCAAACGCTTTCAACAAGATGATAGGCGAACTGCGCCTGAAGACCACTTCCATCGGCAAACTGAAAAAAACGGAACAAGCCCTCAAGGACGAAATGCGCCGACGGCGAATCCTGGTGGAGCAGTCCAGGGACGGCATCGTCGTACTGGACGAAAACGGCAAGGTGTACGAGGCGAACCAGCGATTCGCCGACATGCTCGGCTATTCCATGGAAGAAACACTCCAGCTCCACGTATGGGACTGGGACATGAAATGGAACAAGCAACAGCTGTTGAAAATGGTGCGCGCGGTAGATGCGAAAGGCGACGGGCTCGAAACGCGCCACCGGCGCAAGGACGGCAGCTGGTACGACGTGGAGATCAGCTCCAGCGGGTCCCGTTGGAGCGGACGCAAGCTGGTGTTCTGCGTCTGCCGGGACGTCACCGACCGGAAACGGGCCGAGGAGGCCCTGAAACGAGCCAAGGAGGAGGCCGAATCGGCCAATCTGGCAAAAAGCCAGTTTCTGGCGAACATGAGCCATGAAATACGCACGCCCATGAACGGCGTCATCGGCATGGCAGACCTGCTGTTGGACACACCCCTCGACGACGACCAGAGGCATTACGCCCAAACCGTCCGAGTCAACGCCGAATCCCTGCTCAACATCATCAACGACATTCTGGATTTTTCGAAAATAGAAGCCGGAAAGATCGATTTGCAGAACGTAGAGTTCGACCTTCGCGCCCTGCTGGACGATTTCGCCCACCTGTTCGGGCTGCGGACGGAACAAAAAGGGCTGGAATTCATCTGCGCGGCCACCCCCGAAGTCCCCTCCCGCATCAAGGGGGACCCCGGACGCCTGCGCCAGGTCCTGGTCAACTTGGCTGGCAACGCCGTCAAATTCACATCCCAAGGGGAGGTGGTCGTCAATGTCGAAGTTCAAAGCGAGAGCGAGGACTCGGTCGTGCTGCGCTTTTCCGTAAGAGACACCGGCATCGGCATCGCCGACGGCAAGCGAGCCGCGATTTTCGAAAGCTTCACCCAGGAGGACGCCTCCGTGTCGAGAAAATACGGCGGCACCGGTCTCGGCCTCGCCATCTCCAAGCTGATCATCACGGAGATGGGCGGCGAAATATCGGTCAGCAGCAGCCAGGGCGAAGGCTCCCTTTTCAGTTTCCAAGCGCCATTCGAAAAAGTCGCCGAAATAGCCGGTGAACGTTCCTGGATAAAGGACGTTTCCGAAACGTCCATTCTCGTTGTGGACGACAATGCCACCAATCGGGAAATACTGGTCAAGCAGCTTCGGTCGTGGGGCGCGCGCGTGATGGAGGCCCCGGACGGGGATTGCGCCATGGATTTGCTCAAGAAGGCCGACGAGGAGGGACGACCCTACAACATCGCCATCCTGGACATGCGAATGCCTGGCATGGACGGCGCGAGTCTGGCCGAAGCCATCAGGGAAAACAAAAGACTCGACCCCCTGCAACTGGTTGTGATGACGTCCATGGATCGTCAGGACAAGGCGGAAAGGCTGGAAAAAGCCGGATGCGCCGCATACATGATCAAGCCGGTGCGCTACGCGGACCTGGTGGGCAGCCTCTCCCTGCTGTTGAGCGGCGTCGCGCCCCGGCCGACCGAAAAGCACGCAGGCGGGCCGGCGGCCCACGGCCACTACGACTGCGGACGCCGCATTCTCCTGGCAGAGGACAACATCACCAACCAGGAGATTATGAAAGGCATTTTGAAAAAACTGGGGCTTCCGCGAGTCGATGTCGCTTTAAACGGAATCGATGCCGTCGATGCGGCGCAAAAAAACGACTACGACCTGATCTTCATGGATGTGCAGATGCCCGAATTGGACGGGCTGGAAGCCACCCGCCGGATTCGCAGCGCCGAGACGGCGCGCGGCGGTCCCCCCGTGCACGTCATAGCATTGACAGCCCGAGCCATGAAAGGCGACCGCGACATTTGCATAGAAGCGGGCATGAACGACTATCTCACAAAACCCGTCAGCCCCAGGTCGGTCGCGGAAGCCGTCGTCAAGTGGATGCCCGCCAAAAAGGCCGGTCGCCAACAGCCGCCTCGCGGCGCGCAATGCGAAACATCGGAAAAAGGACCCGAAACGACTCCCGAACCCGTCCGCCAGGAATCGACCGCCGCCGAAACGGCAAAGAATGAGCAGAGCGTCGTCTTCGACCATGCCACGCTGAAGGACCGATTGATGGGAAACAACGCGCTCATTCTTAAAGTACTGGATGTCTTCGCCAATGACATGGACAAGCAGATAAGCCGCCTGCAAGGCCTTCTGGCGGAAAGGAACGCCTCGGCCGCACAGGCGCAGGCCCACAAGATCAAAGGGGCTGCGTCCAATGTCGGCGCGGATTCACTTCAACGGATTGCTTCGAAAATCGAGGAAGAAATGAAGAAAGAGGATTTTTCGAACATCGAAAGCCTCGCGGTGCGAATCGAAGGTCAATTCCAAACCACAAAAAAGGCCATGGAGCGATACGCAAATGAAAATACTGATCGCTGAGGACGATTTCACCTCCCGGATGATGCTGGAGGCCGTTCTGGAAGAATGGGGCTACGAGACAGTGTCCGTCGGCGACGGACGAGCGGCATGGGAGGTGCTGCGAGGCGAAAAACCTCCCCAGGTCGCGCTTTTGGACTGGGAAATGCCCGAATTGAAGGGCGTGGAGGTTTGCAGGCGCGCAAAGGCCCTCGTGCGCTCGGTTCCCCTCTACGTCATATTGCTGACCATCCGCGGCTCCAAGGAGGACATCCTCGAAGGATTCGACTGCGGTGCGGACGACTACGTGACCAAGCCCTTCGACAACCGAGAGCTGCAAGCCCGCATCCGGGCCGCCCAGAAAATGCTCGGCATCCAGGAATCCCTGGCCAAAAAGGTGCGCGAACTGGCCGACGCCCTGGAGCACATCAAGACATTGCAGGGCATCCTCCCCATCTGCATGCACTGCCACAAGATCAGAAACGACGACCAGGCGTGGGAGCGCCTGGAGGCTTACATACAAGACCATTCCGAAGCCAGGTTCAGCCACAGCATATGCCCGGAATGCCTGAAAAAATACTATCCGGACATGCCGAATTTCGACAAATAGAAACGCCAACAAGGATAATCGATCATGAAAAGCATCAAATGGGACATAAGACGCCAAGGACGGGCCTGGGAGAGATCTGAGGCATTGGAAAGGTTCGACCTGACGCCCGAGAAGACGGAAATGGTGGGAGGTCGGCTCTATTTCAGCGAAGAAGAGCGCCTTGCCATGCTGGGATTGCTTCTGGAAAACGTAGGAATCGACAAGGCGATCCGGATGGGAGACATCCGACTCTGGAAAGAGGCCATAGAGGAGGTCGAAAAAGGAGAAACCGAACGATGAAAAGGACCTTTTCAAAAAAGACCGGTAATGAATCCACAGTTTGCCGGAACCGCATTGTCAGAGGCCGAATGTTGCATTTTGGTCTCCCTTTGCAGCAGGACCTGACCTCAATACGTTTTCCATGGCCTGCATCGCGTCATGTATTTGAGAAACATCGGCCATGGATTATCGCAGCCAGCCCATCGAGAAGGGAGAAAGCATGCTGACGATTTCGAAGCAACAGACCGATTCGTTCACACAGGACGGTCTTCGCCGGGTTTGCAAGAAACATGCAATGCTCCCAGGCGTCCCGCCCCATTCCCGTGGGAAGCGCGGGAACGAGGCGGTGTGCGAATGGCCGCTTCCCAGAAAGCCAGAAGTCCCGGATACGCTTTTATCACCCGCCCTGCCCGATCACAGCCCCAAGGCCTTCGATCACTCCGAGCAAAACAGCATAGCGAGCGCCCTTGCCGATTCCTGTCAGGAGTAAAAACAGGTCGAAACGCACCCGCATGACGCCGGCGACGAAAGTCAGAGCATCGCCGCCCACCGGAAGCCAGGCGAACAAAAGGGACCACACGCCGAACCAATGGAACCGCTCTTGCACCTGGCGCAGTTTGTCCCGCTTGAAAGGAAACCATTTTCTGTCCTCGAATTGCAGCATGTAGCGTCCCAGCCCCCAGTTGACCGCCGCGCCCAACGTATTTCCAGCCGTAGCCCACGCCCACAGGGAAAGCGGTTCGTATCCTGCGGAAAGCAGACTCGCAAACACGGCCTCCGAATAGGCGGGAACGACCGTAGCGGCCAGAAATGCCGTCGCGAAAAGACCGACATAAGCGGTCATGGAACAGCAACCAGACAGCAACCAGGCTTAGATAGAGGCGCAGGCCGTGCATTCTTCAAGACATCAACGAGTTACTTCGATTACGGCAATCCGGTGAAAAAGCGGTCCCAGCGCGGACGATACTTGTCGTTGATGTCCAGCGAAATAACCACGTGGGTTGCCTGGCCGACAACGCTGGAACGTTCCACAAACCCGAAATATCTCGAATCCCCGCTGTTGTCCCGATTGTCGCCCATCATGAAATACTTGTCATCGGGAACAGTCACCGGGCCGAACGAGCGAAGGGACGGACGCTGCGGCGTAATCATGACGGGGTGTCGCGTTTCATCCAGACTTTCGATGAAGCCGAATTGGCCAGCATCGATTCCGGATGAACGATCATCCGTTTTCCGCTGGTTCAGGGGCTCGTACCGGATCCTTTGGCCATTGACGATCAGCTGGTTGTTTCGCAATTCTATGGAATCTCCGGGGATGCCCACGACCCTTTTCACCAGACGCGTTCCATCGACAGGCGAGTAGAACACCACTATATCCCCTCTTTTGGGGGAACCCCACTCAGCGATATGCACTGTGGTGTAGGGAAGCTTAAGATCGTAGGCCAGCTTATTGACAAATATTCGGTCGCCCTCCAAAATGGTCGGCTTCATCGAACCGGTGGGCACGATATTCCAATCGGCTATGGCCGATTTGAACGAGGTGGCGATAACAATCGCAATGAAAATCGAACAGCCCCATCCCTTCCAAAACATTTTCAAGTTGGTTTTCCAACTGTTTTTCATTCTTTTCTCCTTTGTTTTGCAACAAGTTTCAAACGAGCCGCATGACGTATTCTCGAAAAATTCAAATACCAAATCCAAGAGATGATTGTAAACATTTTTTGAGCCGGATGCCAAGAAGATCGAGGGCTTGGTTTTATCCTCGGCCATTTTTATAGTCGTGGGTGGCGGGCAAGGACCCTTTCGATCAAGATCTGGAAAAAATCGCCGAATCGTCCATGCGCGCCAAGGACCTGCCCCATCAAATCCTCACATTCTGCAGCAAGGCCGGGCAGAACCTGGAGACCATCCTACTCAAGGACAATGTCAAGGACGCGCTCAACCTGATTTGCCGAATCGAACGAGGACCCGAGAAAAACGGACGTATGCAAAGCGTCCCGGCTCGGCGACGCGGGGACATCGCCGGGGCCGGGCGCGCTAAAAGATAGGCGGCCCGTACGGGCCGCCGGAGAAGGGTAGATTGTTTTCGAGAGAGGAAAGCGGGGGGATTTTGCGGGTCAGTCCGCCTTTCTTCTCAGGAATGTGGGGATGTCCAAATCGCTGTTGTCGATAACCAGGCCCTTGTAGTTCTTATAGGGTGTGGTACCGTCGCCCACCGCTTTCTTGGGCTGGAGGAGATGGGCTTCGGAGTAGCCCCTGGCGCGCTCCATGTCTTCGGGGGTGAGGTCGCGGACCTTTCCTCTGAGGGCTCTGGCCTTGAATTTTTCCGGCATGGCCTTGTCGGCGGCCGAGCCGATTCCGGTGGCGATGACGGTGACGTGGATTTCGTCTCCGAGGCTGTCGTCCACGGCGGTACCCCAGATGATGTCGGCGTCCTCGCCCACTTCCCTGTAGATGCGGTCGGAGGCTTCGGTCATCTCCTCCAGGGTCAGCGCGCTGGTGGAGGTAATGTTCATCAGCACGCCCTTTGCGCCGGCGATGGAGATGTCTTCGAGCAGCGGATGGGAAATGGCGGCCTCGGCGGCCTCCACGGCCCTGTTTTCACCCCTGGAGATGCCGATTCCCATCAGGGCCATGCCCGCCTTGGACATGGTTTCCTTGACGTCGGCGAAGTCCAGGTTGATCAGGCCGGGCATCATGATCAGGTCGGTGATGCCTTTGACCGAGTGCAGAAGGATTTCGTCGGCCTTCTTGAACATCTCGAGCATTGTGGAATCCTTCTTGGAGATTCCCCGGAGCCTGTCGTTGGGAATGGTAATGACAGTGTCGGCGACCTCCTTGAGCTGGTAGATGCCTTCTTCCGCCTGTCGCAGGCGTTTTCTGCCCTCGAAGGAAAAGGGCTTGGTGACCACGGCGACGGTCAGAATTTCGAGTTCCTTGCAGATTTCGGCGATCACGGGAGCGGCGCCTGTGCCTGTTCCACCGCCGAAGCCCGCAGTGATGAAGACCATGTGGCTTCCTTCCAGGGCTTGTCGAATGCCTTCTTCGGTCTCGACTGCCGATTCCCTTCCCTTGGCCGGGTTGTTGCCCGCGCCGAGCCCCTGGGTGAGTTCGGCGCCCAGCTGGATTTTCATGGGCGCCCTGGATTTTCTCAGCGCCTGGGCGTCGGTGTTGGCCACTATGAACTCGACGCCTTTCAGGTCGGCATCGATCATGTTGTCCACGGCGTTTCCTCCGCCGCCCCCGACGCCGACGACCTTGATGATCGCCATGGCCCCTTCGGGTTCCTGACTTTCCGTTTCCACGTACGTGAATGTACTCATGTCTCCCCCTTTGTATTCGCTTTCAGTCATCCTTCTTTCCTCCTCTTTGTCCCTATTTTCAAGCCTTGCCATTTCGGCTTCTTCGGCAAAAAAGTCTCCGGTTTCCGGGTCCTGCTTATTCGGTTCCTGATGGACGCCTTCCCCTTCCATGAAATGCCTCCTTCCGGCCGCTCTCCTTTTGGCCGTCTTCATTGCAAATGTTTTCCTTGCAAACGATTTCCTTTCAGATAATGTCCTTGAACCACTTTTTCATCCGAGCCATGAGCCTGTTGAAAATGTTCGAGTCCCGGATTCTGAATTTCTGGGTTTCCTGGTTTCTGGCACCGTAGAGGACCAGTCCTACTCCGGTGGCGTACATGGGATTGTTGACCACGTCCACCAGCCCGCTGATTCCCGTCGGCAGCCCCACCCTCGTGGGCACATGGAACACCGCCTCGGCCACCTCCGCGATGCCGTCCAGAAGGGCGGAGCCGCCCGTGATGACGACGCCGGAGGCGATCAGGTTCTCCATTTCGGCACGGTAGATTTCCTGCCTGAGCAGTTCGAAGATCTCCTCGACGCGAGGTTCGAGGATTTCCCCCAGCACCTGCCTGGGGAGCTTGCGGGGCCCCCGGCCGCCCATGCCG
This sequence comes from Desulfobacterales bacterium, assembly GCA_963674505.2. Classification (GTDB taxonomy): domain Bacteria; phylum Desulfobacterota; class Desulfobacteria; order Desulfobacterales; family SKZT01. The sequence continues at coordinate 1,038,787 of CAXXIG010000007.1, read as the reverse complement.
GGAACTTCGATGCTCTCGTTGCTCTTGATGCTGGCCGCCACGGCCGAGCCGAACTTCTTCTTGATTTTTTCCGCTTCCACCAAAGGCGCCCTGAGTCCGATGGCGATGTCGTTGGTCAGGTTGTCGCCTCCCAGGGACAAGACGAAGGTGTGGCGAATGTTCTTGCCGGAAAAGATGGCCATGTCGCTGGTGCCGCCGCCCAAGTCGATGATGGCGGCGCCCAGTTCCTTTTCCTCGTTGGTCAGCACGGCGTCGGCCGAGGCCAGAGACTCCAGGACAATGTCGCAGACGTCCAGGCCGGCACGGTTGGCGCACTTGACGATGTTGTGGGCGGAGGTCACAGCCCCGGTCACGATGTGAATCTTGGCCTCCAGGCGCACGCCCGCCATTCCGACGGGATTGGCGATGCCGCTCTGGCTGTCGACGATGAACTCCTGGGGAAGGACATGGATGAGTTCCCGGTCCATGGGGATCGACACGGCCCTGGCCGCCTCGATGACACGGTCCACCTCCTGCTGGGTCACCTCTCCGCCCTTGATGGCGATGATGCCCCGGCTGTTGAACCCGGTGATATGGCCGCCCGCGATTCCGGCGTACACCGAGGATATTTCGCATCCCGCCATCATTTCGGCCTCTTCCACCGCCTTTTTGATGGAATCGACCGTGGATTCGATGTTCACCACCACGCCTTTTCTAAGCCCGATGGACGGGTGGGTGCCGATGCCGATGATGTTGATCTCCCCCTTGTCCACCTCGCCGACCACGGCGCATATTTTCGTCGTGCCGATGTCCAGGCCGACCACGATGTTTTCCTGTCCCTGCAAGATTAGGCCTCCTTGCTCCTTGAAGCTGTCCTTTGTTTGTCGGCGGTATCGTCCCCGAAAACGACGGGCAAGACCACGATGCTGTCGGGATTGGTCAAGTCGATGGAGTTGTAATCGACAAACAATTCGTCGGCCTCCATATGCGCCATGAGCCTTCGCAGCATCGCGTATTTTCCCGGATAATTTTCGAACCCGAGCCGCACGACCTTTTTTCCTGCGACAGTCCGCAGCGACAGTCCCAGGTTGGGGTCCACGTCGATGCGTCCGATCATGTCGTTGGGAAGAATGCTGTCGGCGCGGCATCCGAGTCGCAGCACTTCCATCACCGACGCGTACAGGACGCTTCCGTCTTCTTCGGGAGTTTTCAGGTCGGAAAAGCCGAGACCGGAAACCATGGGCAGTCCGTCGGGATCGGCCGGCTCCCTGGCCTTGAAAATCTCCCCGCTTTTGTTCATGAGAAAATCCGCGCCCAAATCCAGCACCGCCAACGGTTCGTGTTCCTCGATATGGATCAGGATCTTATCGGGAAACCTTCGGGCCACGCTCGCGGTCTTGATCCAGGGGTGCGCCAGCAGTTTTTTTCTCGTTACCGACAGGTTGATCGACAGAATATTCATGCCGCCCTCGAGGCCCGCATATTCCCGAACATGGTCCCGAGTAAGCCAGGATACGCCTTCCACCTCGATTCTTTTCGCCTCGAAATAGTCGCACTGGGTCAGAAAATCGTGTCCGAAAATGAAGAGCAGGCTCATGGCGGCCACCGACGCGAAGATCGCGACGACTTTAAAAAATCGAACCAGCCGGGCGATTCTCTTGGCCCTTTTCGCCTCCGGGCTGTCCTTTCTCCGATTTTTTCTGAATTTATTCGTTCTCATGTCATTCTCCGACAATCTTAACTTCCGGCTCCAAGTCGATATCGAATTTCTTTTTGACAGTTTCCTGAACGAGTTCCTTGAGCCTCAGGACATCCTTGGCCGACGCGTTTTCCCGGTTGACCAGGAAATTGGCGTGCTTTTCAGACACGGCCGCGCCGCCCACCGACTTTCCTTTCAGACCCGCGAGTTCGATGAGCATTCCGGCGGGTCTTTCTCCGACCGGGTTCTTGAAAAAGCAGCCCGCGCTCGGCGCCCAGCCGGGCTGCTTAACCCTTCTTCTCCTGATGATCTCCTGCGCCTGTTTTTTCACCGTTTCCGGGTCCTCCGGCCGGAGGGCGAAAACGGCTTTCGTTACAACAGGGGACAGGTCCTTTTCTCCGGAAAGACCCCTCCCCCACCCCAATTTCCGATATGAAAAATCGAGCGCCCCTCTTTCAACGACCTTTGTCCGTCCGTCGGCAAGAAGGACCTCGATTCGTTTCAGAACATCCTGCATTTGTCCCAGTGCCGTGCCCGCGTTCATGACCACCGCGCCGCCCACGGTCCCCGGAATCCCCAAGGCGAAGTTCATGCCGGAAAGACCCAGCCTGAGGCAAAAGCCGCAAAGCGCGTTCAAGCCCGCGCCAGCCCCGGCGACGGCGATACCTTCCTTCCGGTCGTATGCGACCGACTTCGAGGCGCTTTTCAAAACCACCGTCACTCCCCGGATGCCGCCGTCTCTGACCAGCAAATTGGTGCCTCCGCCGATCACCAGGCAGGGCAGGTCCCTCTCCCGTATCCCCCGCACCAGCTCGACCAAGGCGCCGATGTCCCCAGGGGCCGCGAACGCATCCGCCGGCCCACCAAGCTTGAAAGACGTGTGTCGGCTCATGGGTTCGTCGAACCGGACGCAGTCTCCCAGAAGGGCTTCCAGCCATTTCCTATGCTCCCTATCCATGCCTGCCAAGAGCTTCTAGCACCTCCGTTCCCAGCAGGTGGATATCCCCCGCGCCCAGCGTCAGAAAAAGGTCCCCGTACTTCAGGTTCTCTTCCAGATGCTTGCGGGCCGCCTGGAAATCCTCCATGAACAAGGCGTCTCGGTGCCCGTGGGCCAGGATGGACTCGAGCAGGTAGCGGCTGTCGACGCCCTCGATTATCTTCTCTCCGGCGGCGTAGACCGGCAGCACCAAAAGCGAGTCCGAATCGTAGAATGCGCGGGTGAAATCGTCGAAGAGCGCCTTGGTCCTGGTATACCGGTGGGGCTGGAACGCCACCACCAGGCGTTTGTCGGGCCAGCTCTCCCTGGCTGCTTTCAGGGTCGTCTTGATTTCGGTCGGATGATGCCCGTAGTCGTCCACCACGGTCACTCCCTTGGCTCGTCCCTTGACCTCCAGGCGGCGCTGAACTCCTTCGTGGATTTCCAAGGCCGCCTTGATCTCGCCGAAACCGATACCCAATTCCAGACCCACCGCCACGGCGGCCAAAGAGTTGGACACGTTATGCAAGCCAGGAAGGTTCAAAACGATCCGGCCCAGCTCTTCTCCCATGCGGTAAACGGTGAACTTGCTTCGAAGGCCGTCGAACACGACATTTTTCGCCTGAAGGTCCGCCTGGCTGCTCATTCCGTAGGTGGTGAACCTTTTCCTGATCTTGGGAATCAGGTTCTGCACGTGCTCGTTGTCCAGGCAGAGCACCGCCAGTCCGTAAAACGGAAGCTTGTGGACGAAATCCAGAAACACCTGCCGGATATCGTCGAGCCCCTTGTAGAAGTCGAGGTGCTCCCGGTCGATATTGGTGACCACCGCGATGGTGGGCGACATTTTCAGAAAGGAGCCGTCGCTTTCGTCGGCCTCCGCCACGATGAATTCGCCTTCCCCCAAAACCGCGTTGGAGCCGATGCTCTTGAGCTTGCCCCCGATCACCACGGTGGGATCGAGACCGCCCTTGGCCAGTACGCTGGCCACGATGGAGGTGGTGGAAGTCTTTCCGTGCGCTCCGGCCACGGCGATGCTGTATTTGAGCCGCATCAGTTCCGCCAGCATTTCCGCGCGGGGGATCACCGGGATTGCGGCCTTTGCCGCAGCGACGACCTCCGGGTTGTCGTTCTTGACAGCGGACGATATCACCACCACGTCGGCGCCTTCCACGTGCTTTTCGTCGTGGCCCTCGTGGACGGTCCCGCCCAGGGTTTTCAGACGCTCCGTGATGTCGGAGGTCTTGAGATCCGAACCCGACACGCGGTACCCTAAGTTCAAAAGAAGCTCGGCGATTCCGCTCATGCCGATGCCGCCGATTCCGACGAAGTGTATGTGGTATTTTTTCAGGTACATTTTATTCTCTAATCCCTGTTTTTTCCGCGATCAGTCTGCGGCAATCCTCGACGATTCTCTCGGCGGCGTCCGGGCGACCGAAGGATTCGGCGCTTCGGGCCATTCGCCGCAGCAGCTCCCGATTTTCGGCCAGACGGATGATTTTTTCCGCCAGCAGCTCTCCGGTCAATTCCCTCTCCAGGACCATTTCCGCCGCCCCGGCGTCGCAGAGGCTTTTTGCGTTGAGCCTCTGGTGGTCGTCGGCAGCAAAGGGATACGGAATGAAAAAGGCCGGGATGGCCAGGGCCGAAAGCTCCGCCACCGTGGTCGCGCCCGCCCTGCAAACCGCCAGGTCCGTCCTTTGATACACGCTCGCCATGTCCGAAAAGAACGCCTTTACCTCGGCGGCAAGGCCGCTGGCTTCGTACGCGGCACGGACGATCTCCCGGTCCGCCTCCCCGGTCTGGTGGATGAAAAAAAAACCTTCTGTTTCTTTCAGAATTTCCAGCGCCTCCGCCACGGCCATGTTCACCCGATGGGCGCCCTGGCTTCCTCCCAGTATCAGGACGGTGAAAGGCGCGCCGGATGTCTTTCTCTGCCGCCCCGCCTCCAGAATTTCCCGCCGGACCGGATTTCCCGTGCAACGCACCTTTTCTTCCGGAAGCCGTCCCCCCGTGTCCTCGAAGGAGACGTAGATCCGGTCGGCAAGCTTCGACAAATACCGATTGGCGATCCCGGGCAGGATATTCTGCTCGCACAGCACCACCGGAACGTTTTTCAGCCAAGCCTTGAACACCATGGGGGCCGCCGAGTAGCTTCCCATGCCGATCACCAGATCCGGATGGAAGGACTCGATGATCCTCCCCGATTCGACAACGCCCCTGGCCAGGGGAAACAGAGCCTTGGCCTTGCCGAAAATCCCCCTGCCTTTGAGTCCGGCGGCCGAGATTCTTTCCAGATCGAACCCGTACTTTTCCAGGACCGAAACTTCCAGGGGCTTTCCGGTGCTGACGAAAAGGACCCGGTTCGACGGGTTTTCGGCCATGAACTGCTGGGCGATGGAGACGGCCGGAAACAGGTGCCCGCCGGTGCCTCCGCCCGCGATTACGATATGCAGGGCCTCGGATGTCATTTTTTCAGCTTCCCTCCGATGTTCATCAGCAAGCCCATGGCCGCCATGTTGATCAAAAGCGACGTTCCACCGTAGCTTAAAAACGGGAGCGTCAGGCCTTTGGTAGGCAGAAGCCCCATGGCCACGCCTATGTTGATGCATACTTGCAATGCGAAGGAGGCCGTGATCCCTGCCGCCGTCAGCATGGCGTAGCGGTCTTTGACGTTGGCGGCGATGAAGAACCCGCGCCAGACGATCGCAACATACATGGCCAGGACGAGCAGGACCCCCCAGAGCCCGATCTCCTCGCCCACCACCGAAAAGATGAAGTCGGTGTGGGATTCGGGAAGATAGAAGAGCTTCTGGTAGCTTTGTCCCAGCCCGACGCCCCAGAGCCCTCCCGAACCGAACGCCATCAGGGAATGAATGATCTGATAGCCCCCGTCGGCCGCATACAGCCAAGGGTTTTTGAAAACCAGGAGCCGCTCGAGCCGGTAGGGTTCCATGACCATAACGTAGCCGAGCAACGGAACGACAACAACCAGGGGCAATGCCAAGTGGAGGATTCTCACCCCGCCCACGTACATCATGACCCAGGTGATGGCGCAGAAAATCAGCGTGGTCCCGAAGTCCGGCTGTGCCACCAGCAGCATGCCGAACATTCCCAGCACGATGACGTGGGGCAGAAAGCCGATGGAAAACTCCCGAATCCTCTCCTGCTTTTTGCACAGGGAATAGGCGAGGTAGAAAATCAGCGCGAGCCTCGCCAATTCCGACGGCTGGAACGTGAACCCGGCCAAATGGACCCATCTGCTCGCCCCTCCGGCCTCGTGGCCGATTCCGGGCAAGTGCACCGCCGCCAGCAGAAACATGGAGAAAAACAGGATGGGATAGGTCGCCTTTCGGTAGAGGCCGAACGGAAAATATCGGCAGAAAACCAGGGCGATGATTCCCATGACGGCGAAAAGCGCCTGCTTGCGCAAAAAGAAAAAGTCGTTGCCGAACCTTTTTGCGGCCACTGCGGAGCTGGAGCTGTAGACCATCACGATGCCGATTCCTACGAGAAACAGAACCGGGAACAGGATTCTCATGTCGCAGCCGCCCGCTGTCAGGGCCTCTTCCAGGGAGAAGAGACCGGACTTGACGGTCGCGCTCCTTTTTTGGTCGTCCTTTTTGCCCTCGGTCGTCCTTGTCATCGCGATATCCCCCCTTTCACGGGAGCTTGTTCGCCATCCGTTTTTTCCCGGGCGAGCGCCCTGGCTATCCGGGCGAAGTCTTCGCCCCTTTTCTTGTAGTTTTCGTACATGTCGAAACTTGCGCAAGCCGGGGCCAGCAGTACGACACCGCCCGGCGGGCAGGACTGGAACGCCTTTCGGACGGCATCCACCATGGATGTCGCTCTTTCGATGGAGGCTACGCCGTCCAAGACTCTCGCGAGCTTTTCGGCTGCCTCTCCCAACAGAACCAGGCTACGGACATCGTTGGATGCGACCTTTTTAATGAGGACATCTCTCAAGGCGCTGAAATCTCCGTCCTTGTCCCTTCCTCCCAGAATCGGCGCCAAAGGCCTGTCGAAGGTTTCGACGGCCTTGACCGCCGCATCGGCATTGGTGGCCTTGGAGTCGTCGATAAAATCCACGCCGTTCGCCGTCGCCACCTTTTCCAGACGGTGGGGCAGCCCCCTGAAGTCGTCCAGTGCGGACTGGACAGCCTCCCGTGAAGCCCCGGCGGACAGCGCGGCCAGAATCGCGGCCGCCGCGTTCGCCCGATTGTGCGCTCCCGGCGGCGAAAAGGAGGAGAGATCGAAATTCATGCCTTCTCCGCCCTCGAATCGGACCAGGATGCTTGGAGCGCCGTCTCTCGACCGGCCTTGGACGACGGCGAATTGTTCGACGGAACCTGCGGCCGCTTGGGCGGAACAGAAAAAGAAACGCTTTCGGGCTTTCAAGCCTTTTGCGATCTCGACCGCCGCAGGGTCCGAACCGTTCAGCACCGCGAAGTCTTCCGAAGTCTGGTTTTCGAAAATACGGGCTTTGGACGCGACGTAGGCCTCGAAATCGGGGTAGCGATCCATATGGTCGTCTGTGACGTTCAGCAGCACGGCGGTCTGCGCTCGAAAAGTATGAATCGTATCCAACTGGAAACTGCTCAGTTCCAGCACGATCCGGTCGGCCTTTTTTTCCGAGTCCACGTAATCGATCAGGGGAGTTCCGATGTTTCCTCCCACAAAGGTCTTGAAACCGGACCTTTGCAGCATGTCGCCCAAGAGGGTGGTGACCGTGGTCTTTCCGTTGGTCCCGGTCACCGCGACGACGGGCTCGGAAACGAACCGGCTTGCGAATTCGATCTCGCCCAGGACCGGAAGGCCACTTTTTCGCACTGTTTCGAAAGGGGCCAGCGTGTGCGGCACGCCGGGGCTCAAAAGAAGCATGTCGATATTTGCGAACGTGTCGGGGCCGTGAGCGCCCAGTTCGACCCTGGCGCCTTCGGACGCAAGTCGAGCGGCCGTTTCCTTCAACTTTTGCGAAGAACCGCTGTCGGCCGCCACCACGCGAGCGCCTCGTTTTAAAAGAAAACGAACGCAGGCCTCCCCCGAGACCCCCAAGCCGACAACCGCGATATGTTTTCCTCTCAAATCCATGCTATCCGTCTTGCGTCCCCTACCTCAATTTCAATGTGCTCAAGGAGATCAATGCCAGAATGATGGCGATGATCCAGAACCGCACGCACACCTTGGGCTCCTCCCATCCCTTGAGTTCGAAATGGTGATGCAGAGGGGCCATCCTGAAAATCCTCTTGCCGTGGGTCATCTTGAAAAAACCGACCTGGAAGATGACCGAAAGGGCTTCGATGACGAAAAGCCCGCCCACGATCACCAGAAGGACCTCCTGCTTGGTGATGACCGCCGCGGAACCCAGGGCCGCGCCCAGAGACAGCGATCCCGTGTCCCCCATGAACATCTGGGCCGGATAGGCGTTGAACCATAGAAAGCCCATGCCCGCCCCCGCCACGGCGGAGCAGAATACGGTGATTTCGCCCACCCCCGCCACATAGGGAATTTGAAGATAGTTCGCGATCTTGGTATTTCCGCCCGCGTAGGCGAACAGCATGTAGGTCGCCGACGCGATGATCACCGGTCCAATGGCCAAACCGTCCAGGCCGTCGGTCAGATTCACGGCATTGGACGCCCCGACGATCACCAGGACCGCAAAGGGAATGTATCCCCATCCCAGGTTCGGCTGGAAGTTCTTGAAAAAAGGCACGGCGATCTTGGCCGAAAACTCCGGGGTGGTGTAGACCAGGGCGCCGGTGGCCAGGGCGACCAAGACTTGAAAAACGAACTTGGTTTTCGCGCTGAACCCGAGATTTTGCTTCTTCATCAGCTTCAAGTAGTCGTCCATGAAGCCGATTCCTCCGAACGCCAGCGTACAGCCCAGAACGATCCAGACGTACATGTTCAGGTTCGTCCAAAGAACAGTGGAAACTGTAATGGAAAACAGAATCAGCGCGCCGCCCATGGTGGGGGTGCCCGCCTTCTTCTGGTGATCGGCCGGGCAGTCGGCCTGGATGTACTGCCCCACTTGTAGCTGCCGCAGCTTTCTGATCACCCAGGGCGCCAGGAAAAAGCAGATCAGCATCGCGGTCAGACCCGCGTAGATGGTCCTGAACGTAATGTATCGAAATACGTTGAAAACCGAAAATGTCGTATGAAGCGGGTATAATAAATGGTACAGCATTATTTCGCCTTTTTTCCCACAAGTCCTTCGACGACGGACTCCATGCGCATTCCCCGCGAACCCTTGACCAGGACCCAGTCTCCGGGGCGCAACCACTGCTTCAAATCCTCCAGGATTCCGTCCTTGTCCCCGACGAAAATGTCGTGGGGAGCCATACCTTGGGCGCGAGCGCCCTCCGCGATTCTCTCCGCGTGCCCACCTGCCGCGCAAAGCCTGGAAACCCCGCCCTGCGCGGCCATGCGGCCCAATTGCCGATGCAGCTCGGCGGCATGTTCGCCAAGCTCAAGCATGTCTCCGACGGCGAACGCGCTGCGGCCGCTCCTTCTCAGGGACGCCAGCGCCTTCAATGCCGCCTCCATGCTCGCCGGGTTTGCGTTATAGCAATCGTCGATCACATGCACGCCCGCAGGCGCATTCAGAAGGTTCATCCTGCCCAGAGCCGGTTGGAAATCGTCTTCCAATGCGGTTTTGATATCGCTTGCATCCACTCCCGCCGCAAATCCGGCGGCGGCCGCCGCCAACGCGTTGGCCACCATGAACTCGCCGGGAGCCTTGATCTCGATTCCGACGCTCTCTTCGGGCGTTTGCAAGACAAACCGCGTGAACGCGGGATGATGCTCCACATCGACAGCCCGGATTCGTGCCTTTTTCGAAACGCCGTAGAAAATCGTCTCGCCCGGCGCCCTGCCCGCCATGGCCGCCACACGGGGATCGTCCGCGTTCAAAACCGCCACGCCTCCCGGCCCCAGCGAATCCAGAATTTCCCCCTTGGCAGACGCTACCCCTTCCAAGGAACCGAAACCTTCCAGATGCGCAGGGCCCACGTTGGTGACCACGGCGATATCCGGCTTGCAGATGCGCGCCAGATAATCGATTTCTCCCGGGTGGTTGGCCCCCAGTTCCAGGACCGCCCAGCGGTGCTCCGGACTCAGTTCCAGCAAAGTCAGCGGCAGTCCGATATCGTTGTTGAAATTGCGCCTAGTCGATAAAATCGGAAATTTCCTTCGAAATACCGCAGCCATCATCTTGCGCGTGGTGGTCTTTCCGTTGGAGCCCGTCACGGCCGCCACCGATATTTTCGCCCTCGCGCGGTTGCGAACGGCCAGGTCCCCCAACGCCCGGGTCGTGTCGCCCACCGCGATCAATGCCGCGCCCTTGCTTCGAAAAAAGTCCGGGTCGAACATGGCCGCTTTTTTTCCGGACACCACCGCACCTCGGACGCCTGTCTCGACCACGCCCTTCACAAAACCGTGGCCGTCGTGGCGCTCGCCTTCGATAGCCACGAAAAGCTGTTCTTCTGAAATGGTCCGGGAATCGATGCACACCCCGCGGAAAGACGTCCCTGGCTCGCCGACGACCAGTTCGCCGCCCGAAGCTTCCAGTATTTCCGTTACATTCCACGGTATGGTCGATGCCATGGTCATAGCCCCCCGATCCAATCCTCCCCCTCCGCGCTTTGCATGGCGGTCAGCCGTTCCCTGATTCCGCCGGGAGCGATATTCAAGTATGTCAAGGTCTGAAGCGCGATTTTCTTGAAAGCCGGCGCGGACACGGTGCCGCCGTAAATGGATTTCTTCGGTTCGTCCACAACGACCAGAATCGACAAGGCCGGGTCTTCCAGAGGGACGAACCCGACGAACGAAGCCACGTAACGCCCTTTCGCATACCTGCCGTTCTCTCCGATCTTCTGGGCCGTGCCGGTCTTGCCGCACACCTTGTATCCATCCAGCGCGGCTTGGGTCCCCGTGCCCCCCTCCTCGGGAACAGTGGACAAAATCTTGGCCACGATGCGCGCCGTCTCCGAAGATACGGCCCTGCGGACCGGGGCGGGACCGAACTTTTCGATCAGCGCACCGTTTTTGTCCGTAACCGCCTGCGCGATGTAGGGCTTCATGAGAATGCCGTCGTTGGCGATGGCGCTGACAGCGGCGATCAACTGAATGGCGGAAACCGAAACACCCTGCCCGAAAGAAATGGCCGCCGTGTCGATCCGGGTCCATTTCCGGGCGGGCCATAGCAAGCCGGACGTCTCTCCGGGACAGTCGATGCCCGTCTGCCTGCCGAAACCGAAATTTTCCAGCGTTTCGTACAGCTTGTCCGCCCCCATCCGCTCGCTGAGCTTGGCGGCGCCGATGTTGCTCGAAAATTTCACAATCTCTTCCAGAGACAGGATCTCGTGGGGGTGCGTATCGTGAACCACGTTTCTGCCGATTTTATACCGACCCTTTTCGCAGTCGAATTTGGTATATTGGCCCGCAACCCCGGATTCCAGAGCGGCGGCCGCGCTGAACATCTTCATGGTCGAGCCAGGCTCGAACGGATCGCTGATGGCCCGGTTTCGAAGTTCGAAACGACTGTACTCCCGAAACTTGTTGGGATTGAAAAACGGGTAATGGGCCAAGGCCAGAATCGCCCCCGTCTTGGGAGCCATGACGATGGCTATGCCGGATTTGCCCCGGTTTTCCGTGACCGCCTCTTCCAGCGCGCTTTCTACAATGTACTGCACGGCCCGGTCGATGGTCAGGACGATGTTGTTGCCTCTGATTTCGCCGCCGTTTCCTCTCTCCAGGCCGAAAGCGCGTCCCAAAGCGTCCCGGACAACCCTGAACTTGACTTCCTTCCCTTTCAAAGCGGCCTTGTAAAAAAATTCGAGCCCTTCCAGTCCTTCGCCGTCGATGCCCGCAATCCCGAGCACCTGGCCCGCCATGTTCTTGTTCGGATAGAAACGCCCCGGTTCGGTTTTGAAAACCACGCCGTCCATCCCGAGCGAACGCACCTTTTCCACCCCGTCCGGGCTGACATGCCGCGCAATCCATACGAACGGACTGTCGGACTTCAAATCTTCCAGCACCTCATTGCTCTTCAAGCCCAGGGCCTTGGCCAATTCCCGAGCAGCATCCGTCGGTTCGTCGATCTTCCCAGGATGCGCGCCGATGGAAGCCACATCCACCGTCACCGCCATTTCTCTCATGTTGGCGTCGTAGATGGTCCCCCGTTCTCCCGTCGAACTGACTTCGCGCTTGACTTGGTCGTCCACCATCTCGGCCAGCCAAGGGCCCTTGAACAAATGCAGATAGACCGCCTTTGCCGCGACCGCGCAGAAACAAAGACCGAAAAACACCCCCAGCAGAACAATGCGCAAACGAATCCTGTCCGGCTTTTTCTCGTCCGTTTTTTTTCTCGACACCCTTTTTTTGCCGATATTTCGTTTCACGATTTTCATGGCAGCACAATCACCTGCTCGGAACTCGGCGGTCGCAGCCCGAGTTTTTCCCTGGCAATCCGCCCGATCCTCTCGGGCGACTTCAAACGCTCGATCTCCACATTCAATCTGCTCCGGTCTTTGAGCAGCCTTTCGCGCTCGGCCTCATGGCGCCTGATCTCATAGTTGAAATCCCGGCATTCCACACGGCACCACGTGCAAAAAAACAGTTCCGCGATGAACAACAGCAGAAAAAGCGTCGCAATCACCGCGAACCCGCCGCTTTTCTTATTTTTATTCATCGCTTTTTTCCTCGAATTCCGGACATCCCGAAACCAAAAGCCGGGCAACCCGGCAAAAAAAAGAGATTGGGCGGCCCGGCCGTCTTCGAAAGACCCGAAGCTTTCCGTCCCCGCCTCGCGACGGGTTTGGCTTTGTCCTGTCAAATCGCCGCCATCGGCCCGAATCGGCTTTGGTGATAATGTCGGCCAACCAACGCCTTCATTCCGGGCGGAGCTTGCTTTAGACCCGGAATCCAGGCGATGATCGAAACTGTTGGATGAAAACCGGCCGAAGTTAAAACCAAGCCCCCGATCATACCCTCTCGGCGGCCCGCAGCCTCGTGCTCCTGGACATGGGGTTCGCCTCGATTTCCTCTCGGGTCGGACGAATCGGCTTCGGGGTCAGAGAACGCAATTTCTGCTCGAAACCGCACACGCAGACCGGAAACGATCCCGGGCACGTGCACCCCTTCTCCAACGCCCTGATTCGGTGCTTGACAATCCGGTCCTCCAGGGAATGAAACGACAACACGCACAAACGCCCCCCCGGATGCAATAGATCGGCCACCGAATCCATGAACTTCTCCAAAACCTCCAATTCCCGGTTCACCGCGATTCTCAACGCCATGAACACCCTCGTCGCCGGATGAATCCGAACTTGCCGGTCCTCTCCTTGCTTCATCCGGCCCTGTTTCTTTCTTCCCTGCTTATACCGCGCCTTTTTTGGAATCGATCTTTCGACGATCTCATTCAGGCAAAAGGTCGATATGATCGGTCCCGCTTTTCTGGCCTCGACGATGTTTCTGGCGATCCGCCGCGACCATTTCTCTTCCCCGTAACGGAAAAAAATGTCCGCCAGCTCCTTCTCTCCGCAACGGTTGACAATGTCCGCCGCCGTCACCTCCGAATCCTCGTTCATTCGCATGTCCAGCGGTTCGTCCTTCTGAAATGTGAATCCCCGGCCGCTCTCCCCGATCTGATGGAACGAAACTCCCAAATCCACAAGAATCCCGTCCACCTTTTCGATTCCCAAACGGACAAGAACCGACCCGACATTTGCGAAATTGTCTTGGACCAGCGCAATGTCCGCCATGTGCGGCCCCAGAACCTTCCTGGCATTTTCGATGGCGTCGCGATCCTGGTCGATTCCGATCAGAAAACCGCCCGGCGCCATACGCTCGATGACTCTCCCCGCATGACCCGCGCCGCCCAGAGTGCAATCCACGTATGTCTTTCCGGGCCTCACGTTCAAAAACTCGACAACCTCGGACGCCATCGCGGGAGTGTGGGTAAAAACCATGGCCTCCCTACAATACCAGTCCGGCTATCTCGTTTTTAAAGTCCGCGTCTTCCAAATCCTTCACAAGCGCGAGGGTCTCCTGTTCGTAATTGTATTTGGACCAGATTTCAAAATGATCCAGCACGCCTACCAGCACGATGTTCTTTTCCAGCTGGGCGTACTGTCTTAACATGGGGGGGACGAGGATTCGTTCCTGCTTGTCTCGCGAGCACTCGTGAGCGCCGCCGATGAACACCCTTCGAAAACGGCGCATGCTTTCACTGCTTCTCGCCAAAGAGAGGATCTTTTTCTCAATTTTGTACCACTCTTCCAGGGTGTACGCGACAAGGCAATTGTCCATGCGCGAAATCATTACGCTCGTGTCCCCGGAATCGTCTATGACGTTCCGGAAACGTGTCGGAATAATGATTCGTCCCTTGTCATCGATCGTATGAAAGGAACTCCCCCTGAACATCCACCATCCTCCACTTTCCCCCACCAGTTTCCCGATCATCCGACAACTCGCCATGCATGTCAAGGGAAATTATTCGGCCCTTTGGTGAAAATCCTCAATGATTTTAAAATGTTAAGCTGAATGTATTCCGCACCATTTTCGAGTGGAGGAACCTGGAAAAAACACCTTCTAAAATAGACCGTTTTTGGAAAAATCCATCCAAATCAATAGGTTGCATCGTTTCAAACATCGCCTCTTCGATTTTGCTAGAGAAAGAAAAAACGCGAGGGGATAAGTTTTTCCCGAGGAAAGGAAGAATAGTTGACAATGGTTTTTTTCGAATATTTTTTTTGGAACCGATCAGGTGGAGGATGTCAATGGATGAAAAACGACCCAGAATGTCCGATATCGAATTTTACCTTGACACCACCTGTCAAATTTTCATACAAATTCCGAGCTTTTCGGTTTTTTTTAAAGAATCCGCCCCGTGGAAAAGGAGGATAGTGTGAAATCAGCATTGCGCGTTGTCGTCTTGACGGCAACAATGGTATTGTTTTGCGTCCCTGTGGAGTCCGTCTGGTCCCAGAACGAACTCGAACAAACCGATATCGACATCAAAGACGATCCCGAAGCCTACCAGCTCGGCGAGGTGGTGGTTTCGGCGGGGGGCACCGGCGTCGAGGCCGTGGGCACCACCCGGAAAGTGACCCGCCAAGATATAAAGGACATGAACGCCCGCAGCCTGGACGAGGCGATTCGATTCACCCCCGGCGTTCTGATTCGGACCGGAAACGCCGGAACGCCCCGGATCGACATCCGGGGTTTTCGGACCCGCCACGTTCTGATGCTTCTCGACGGCGTGCCGTTCAACAGCACCTACGACGGCCAGTTCGATCCCACTCTGATTCCCACGGAAAATATCGCGAGAATCAAGGTGAGCACCGGCGGCGGCTCTCTTTTGTACGGTCCCGGCGGAAACGGCGGCATCATCAATATCGTGACCCGTAAGGGCCGGGAAGGCATGCGCGGAGAGATCGGGCTGGAAGGCGCCGAGGGTTCCTCGGTGTACGGACGCACCGCGCTTTCCGGCGCGAGCGGAGGGCTGGACGGATTTCTGAGCGCCAGCTACCGGGACAGGGACTGGTATCCGTTGTCGGACGACTTCGAGGAAACCGACGAGCAGACCGGCGACAAGCGGGATAACAGCGACCGGGAGCGCCAGAACTTTTTCGGCCAGGTGGGGTACCATCCGTCGGATTTCACCTACATCGGCCTTTCGGCCAACGGCTTTCAGGGCGAAAACGGCGTCCCGCCGGTAACCAACTACGACAAGAACGATCCCTTCACCAAGAAGCCCAAGTACGACCGGACCGACGACATTTCCGGAAACACGGCGCAGCTTGCGTTCAGTCACGAGCCGGGCGGTTTCTTCGGGGTTCGTGGATGGTTCTATTACAGCCGTTCGGATCAGGAGGACAACCGCTACGACGACGACACCTATTCTACCCAGAAAAAGAACGGGGCGTCGCAGACCAATTCCGACACCGACGTCTACGGGGGCAACCTTCAATTGAAAGGCGATCTCGGCGACTTCGGGGCGGCCACCCTCGGCCTGATCGCCACGGAGGAAGAGTGGGACGGCGACGGTTTCTCCGTCAACAAGAGCAACGAACGCGAATATTTCGACCGGGACGAAAAGACCTCCACCTACACCACCGCCCTCGAGTACGAGTGGTCTCCGTTCGAAAAACTCGGCATTGTCGCCGGCGCTTCGTACCACTGGTTCGACGGCGACAACGACGTGGACGATTCGGACTGGTCGTATCTTCTGGGCGCCACCTACGATCTTTTCGAAGGGACCCGTTTCAAGGCCTACCACTCCCGCCGTGTGAGGTTTCCCTCCATCCGGCAGCTCTACGATCCCGACGGCGGAAACGAGGACCTGGAGGCGGAAAACACCCGCCACTACGAAATCGGCGTGGAGCAGGCCCTGCCTGCGAACACCCTGGTTTCCGCCACCGCGTATCGGATCGACGCCAAGGATTTCATCGAAAAGGACGAAACGGACGTGTACACGAACTTCGAGGACCTGCGTTTCCAGGGCTTCGAGATCGCGCTGGAGAATCGATTCGTTTCCAACCTCATGCTGCGCGCGTCTTACGCCTATCTGGACGCCGAGGACCGGGGCGCCGACAGCGAACGGGCCGAATTGCAGCATCGTCCCAAGGACACCTTCTCCTTCGAGGGCGTCTACCGGTTCGATTTCGGCCTGACTCTCCGTGGCTCGGTGCTGTACATCGCCAACCAGTATTTCTACGACAGCGACGGCGAGGACCCGCTGGAAAAAAAGAAGCTCAACGATATCGCCGTGGTGGATGTCAAGGCCAGCTACATGCTCGTCGATGAAATGCTGGAGATCTACGCGGGGGCGGACAATCTTTTCGACGAGGATTACGAGGAGAGCTACGGCTTGCCCCAGGCCGGCCAGGTCCTGTATGCGGGAGTGGAATTCAGGTATTGATTCCGGGTCGCCACCCCATGTTCTGAAGGTTGTCGATTTTTCCTACGGCTATCCGGGGGCGGACCGCCTTACGCTGGACCGCGTGCGCCTGGACGTGGGGTCCGGCGAGTGCGTGTGCGTCAACGGCCCCACCGGATGCGGCAAATCGACCCTCCTTCTGGCCATCAAAGGGCTCCTTCCCGAAGGAAAGCGAAGCGGGCGAATCGTCTATTCCCGAGGCGGCCCCGACACGTGCGCCATCGTGACCCAGGACCCCGAAGTCCAAATCCTGCGAACCCAGGTGGGGCCGGAAGTGGCGTTCGGTCTGGAAAACCTGGGCGTCTCTCCGGACGAAATGCCCGCCAGGGTGAAAAAGGCGCTCTTGGATTCCGGTCTGGACCGTCCGTTTCATTTTCCTTCGGAACATCTCTCCATGGGACAGAAATACCGGCTCCTGATCGCCGCCAACCTGGTGATGAACGCCAAGGTGGTGCTTCTGGACGAACCCGTCGCGCAACTCGACTCCTTCGGCCTTCGCTCCCTGATTTCCATCGTGAAAAGGCTAAAGTCCATGGGACTGGGGGTGGTGATCTGCGAACACCGGGCGTGGGAGCTACGGGAGATTGCGGACCGGTATCTGCGCATGGACGGGAAAGGCCGTCTGGAAAGCGCGAAGGCTTCAGACTTCGAACCGGAGCCGACGGTGTTTCGCAGCAGGCAACGAGTGCATGGCGGGACAATCGCGGTGCAGGCCGAAGATCTGGAGGTCGGCTGGGGAGGAGACAGGCAAGTCTGGTCGAAAGCGAACTTTTCGGTCGGGCAGGGAGAGCGGGTGGTTTTCGCCGGGGTCAACGGCACGGGAAAAAGCACCCTGATTCGTTGCCTGGCCGGGTTCGTCGAACCGTCCGGGGGAAAGCTCGAAGTCTTGGGCAGCGCCCCCTCGCCAGGCATGCTGAAGGGAAAGGTGGGAATACTGTTCCAGAACCCCACCCGGCAGTTGTTCGAGGACACGGTGTTCGAGGAGGTCGCATTCAGCCTGAAACGGTTCGGAAAAAAAGAAGAGGACATCGAAGCGAGGGTGGAGAAAATTCTCGCGCTTTGCGGCATCGGGCATCTGAAGAACCGTTCTCCGCACAAGCTCAGCTTCGGGCAAAAGCATTTGACGGCATTGGCGTCGGTGCTGGCGTTTTCTCCCAGATTGCTCTTGCTCGACGATCCCTTCGCGGGGCTCGACTGCGATTACAACCGGCGTCTGTCGGACTTGCTGACTGCGGCCTGCCGGGAGGAAAACGCCGCCGTGGTCCGGACTTCCCACTCGCCGGAGCGCGACTTTCCATGGGCGGACCGGGCGATTCTGATCGAAGACGGCGCCATGAAGCCGTTGCGAGGCAAAACAGAGGAAAAACGTGTTGAATATCGGTCTCGACGAAAAAACAGGGAATAGAAGAACCCAGAAGCCCGGCGTGGTCCTGGCGCTCTGCACGTGCCTGTCCGTCTGCGCCTTCGCGGCTCGTCGGCCCGACATTCTGGGCGGTCTTCTGGCAGCGGACCTGGCAGTGGCCCTGGTCCTTTGCGGCCCCGGTTTTCCCTATTGGAAGGCTGCCAAGGTGTTCGTGGCCCAAAGCACCCTGATCGTGGTCCTCTACCTGTTTCGGTTCGGCACGGACCAAGGCGTGGTTCCGGGGCTGACTACTTCCGGAAGGCTCTTTCTGGCGTATCTTCCGGGACTGATCGCCATGGAATCGGTTTCCGAGACCGCCCTGGTTCGAAGCCTTTCCAGACTGATATCGGACCGCGCGGCCTTTGTGCTGAGCGCGGTGTTGAAATTCGGCCCCGCCATGGTCAAGGAGATGAGAAGCATTTACGAAACGCAAATCTACCGGGGGGCGAGGATCGCTCCCAAGGACCTGATACGTCCCTGGAACTGGCCGGACCTGGTCGATTGCCTGGCAATCCCGTGGGTGGTGCGGGCCATGGCCCTGTCCCACGACCTGTCGCAAGCAGCGGCCGCCCGCAATTTCGAAAGCGCGAAAAAGCGCACCTGCTGGCCGGAGAATTAAATAGCGCCAAGCGCGCAGTGGCTATATCGAGAATAAAAAAATGCTGGTTATAACGGATTTGGGGGTGGGTGGAATGTAGGTTGGGTTGAGCGTCGTCAACTGTTGGGTTTCGCTATGGAATTCTATCAAACAAACAGATACGGCGCGCGAAATGGTTGGGAAGCAAGCGAAACCCAACATGAAACCCGCTCAACCCAACCTACGCTTTGCCGCTTCCCCAAATCCGTTATAACCAGAAAAAATGAAACAAGCGAGTTTTCGTATATTTCGTGTGTTTCGTGGCCCAAATTTGTTAGTCCGCCACTACATGCCTGGCTTCACGGAGGATTGAATCATATGAACGAAAAAGCGAACAAAAGCGGCGCTTTCCCCCTGAAGGACGCCATCTTCCTGGGGTTCTGCGCCATGTTCATCGTGCTGACCAAAGCGGCGCTGAGGCTCCATTTGAACATATCAGGCCACAGCATGTTTTTTTTGATCTTCTTTCTCATGCTCGCCAGGGGCTGCGTGAAATACCGCATGGCGGCCCTGTTCACGGGACTGCTGGCGGGCTTGACCGCCATAGCCTTCGGCATGGGAAAGGGAGGGCCGCTGCTGCTGCTCAAATTCCTGTTTCCAGCCGCAGTCATCGACCTGGGCGCGTTTCTGGCCCCGGCCCTCTTCGTCTCCACGCCGAAGACATTGCTGCTTGCCTTCGCCGCGTGCGCCTCGCGATTCATCAGCGACTACGCGGTCGATTACCTGGTCGGCATGGACAAGGCCATCATCTTGCAGCACATGATCGTAAAATCGGCGGGCGGAATCATGTTCGGCATGGTCGGAAGTCTTTTCATCCCCCCCGTGATTCGAAAATTGAAAGCCCGTGGAATCATAGATTAAGTATGCCTAACAATTCAAACATCATATAAATAGGTGAAAAATGAGAATATATGTAGGTTTCGACGATACGGACGTAGCCGGCGCCGACCGGGGCACCGGAAAACTGGCCCGGTGGTTCGATGAAAAACTCCCGGAGGGCGCTATACAATGGGGCGTGGTTCGCCAGCAGCTTCCCCGCCTGCCCGGCATTCCCTACACGTCCAACAACAGCGCGGCCTGCGTGGTGGTGGACATCGAAGACCCGTTTTTGATCGATATCGTCATTGAAAGGGCCGCAGACCACATCATGGAGCATTACATCGACGGAAGCGACCCCGGCCTGTGCGTTATCGACGAACGAAGCCTTCGAATCCCCGAGCTGGTCGAGTTCGGCAAGAAGGCCTGCAACCGGGTGATGACCCAGAAGGAAGCCATGGAGGTCGTCGGAAAAGAGCACCTCTCCGGCCACGGCGGGACCAACGACGGCATCATCGGCGCTGCAGCCGGAGTAGGGCTGACACTGTACGGTTGGAGCGGCCGGTTCGTGGAGTTCGGAAATCTCAGGGGCTTTCCCGACGCCATCCCCGTCAAGGACCTGGAGGACAACGGAATCAAAGTGATTTCCATCGACCGAAACGCCCTGGTCCCTGGACGCGAAGACACGGTGGAAACATACGGATGGCTTCGCCCCAACCAGTGGGGGTTCCAGCCCGTGCTTCCGGTAAGAAGCCACAGTCCCAAACGGTGGGAGGTCATTTCGCGGAAAAACCACAAGAGCCACATGAAAATCGCGATAGGCTGTTCCTGATAGAAAACAAGGGCTTGGTTCTTAATCGGACCTTCGTTCGAAGAGGCTTGGCCTGGGGTGATGAAAATCTCCTGTATTGAAAGGTTGTTCTTCCGCCGGGATTTGTTCCCCCTCGCGGCAATCCGCACAAGGCTGGCTCGGGACCGTAGGGGGGGCGATGCCCGGGCGTTGTCGGCAATCCGACTTCTCTTGAAAAGGATGGCCCGACAATCTTGCGCGGAGTCCAACCCACCATTTTCCCCGCCAATTCGTCGCCTCTTCGAACGAATGTTAGCACAACAAACACCACTTGACATCTTTTCCGGATATCCGTAATCTTGACGATTGATAAACGTTATTCTTCTTACACGGAGGAAAATATGGAAGAAATCTTAGAGATAATCAAGAAAAAAGACCTCCAACTCATCTTAGATGCGCAGAAGATTTAACACGTTTCAAGCTTCATTCAAAAAAAAAGGATTGCTACGATGAAAAGATTATCAATCGTTTTGTTATCCATGTTTTTCTGGGCGGGGACCGGGACCGTTCCGGCAAATGCGCAGGCACCGGCCATCCAGGGACAGTGGTACGTTCAGGCGGTGCTGACGGCCACATCCGTGCCGAACGCCCAGGTCAGGGAGGGATTCAGAAAAGACGAGGTGTGGCAGATTCAGCAAAACGGATCCATGGCCACGCTCACGACGCCCAACGGCTCCATCAACGGAAGCTTCGCTCCCAGCACCGGCGAGTTTCCCAACGGCGCCTGGTATTTCCAAGCCATGGTCGAAAACCTCATGAACATGCCCAACCTGGGGGCGAAATTCGAAGTTGTTATTGTCAAACGCGCCCCCAATATGATCAGCGGCGGAAGCACGGTCACCTACATGGGCAACAACAGTTTCGGCGGCCCGTGGTATCCCGTGGGCCTGGAAAGTTGGCGTTTCGACGCGACACGCACCCAGTAGTCGGCCTCCCGGGACAGGACTTAAACAAGCGATTCATCGAGCGGTTTCGATAAAAAAGGGGCTGGTTATAGCGGATTTGGGGGTGGGTGGAATGTAGGTTGGGTTGAGCGTCGTCGATTGTTGGGTTTCGCTACGGAATTCTGTCAAACAAACAGATACGGCGCGCGAAATGGTTGGGAAGCAAGCGAAACCCAACATGAAACCCGCTCAACCCAACCTACGCATTGCCGTTCCCCCAAAACCGTTATAACCAGAAAAGGGGCTCACCGAGAGCCCTTTTTTTTCGTCCATGTGGACCTCTTCGAATCAGATTTTCGAACGGACCGTTGATTCTGCCCATATCCGCGAACAATTCGTGGGAGAAGTAATTGAAGAGCCTTTTCTGGACGAAGGGACAGGAAAACGCGACGAAATTTTCCCCAGCGCCTTTTCTTTCGACTTCGACGACCCCGTTGACGTAGAGGAAACGGGTGGTTTCGTCATCGTATCGGAATGGCGCCTTCCTGTCCATTCGGAACATTTCCATGACGAAATCCCTGTATGGGCGTCGTTTGGCCTTGCTCACGATATTCAAATTGTTGTTGGGCAAAACTTTCATGAACGAAATTGTCACGGGAAAAAAAGCATTGACCCGCCCTAAAATTTCCCCGACCTGAAGATGTTCAAGACCAGCCAGACTCCCAGGATCGTTGCGATAACGTAGCCGGAGAGGCCCAGAAGTTCGGTGATTTTCAAAGTCTCTATGCCGAACAATCCGACGGGTACGTGCCAAAATTCCTTGGTGGAGTTCAGAACCAAGGAGCCGGCCACGATGGAGGCCGAGATGATCAGACCCACCGTGATGCGGTTTACCCCTTTTTCGATGTGTTCGTTGAGGCCGTGAAAACCGGTGTGGTTCAGTTCGATGCGCTGCTTGCCGTCCGCAGTCTGCTTTAAGATGTCGTAGAGGAACTTGGGGGCGTTTCTCACGTAGCCCCCGGTGCTGCGGGCGTCCCTGCCCATTGCCTGGAACAGCTTGCGGGCGTCGTAGCCCCTCTGCACCAGCTTTTTCGCGTAGGGCCTCATGACTTCCAGGATGCTGGCGTCGCTTCCCAGAATCTTTCCCAGGGACTCGGTCTGCACGAAGGTCTTGAACAGAAGCAGAAGATCCCGTGGCAGGCGCATCTGGTATCGCAGCACCAGCTCCATGGTCTCGTCGTATACGTCCCTGACCGATATGGTTTGAAGGGAGCGTCCGTAGAAAGGTTCGCTCATCTGGCGCAGGTCGCGCTTGAAGCTTTTCAGGTCCATGGTGTCTTCGTTGACCAGCCCCGCGTCCAGCAGGGCCTCCATGATCAGCCCGTAGTCGTGTTCGGCATAGCCCAGAAAGACGTTTGCGATCTGCAACATCATCTCTTCGTCCAGGTAGCCCATGATGCCGAAATCCACCAGCGCGACGCGGCCGTCGTACATCACCAAGGTGTTGCCGGGGTGCGGATCCGCGTGGAAATAACCGAATTCCATGAGCTGTCGGGACAAGGAGCGCAGGCCGATCATGGCGATTTCCTTGGGGTCGATGCCATGCTCCACCAGGGAGGCGACCCGATCGACCTTGATGCCGGGGATGTATTCCATGGTGAGCACTGACTTGCTGGTGTGTTCCCAGAACACCCTGGCGATATGGATTTCGTCGATCTTTTCGAAGTTCAGGGAGAATTTCTGGATGTTTCCGGCCTCCACGGTCATGTCCAGTTCCTTGAAGATGGTGCGCTCGAACTCCTTGACCAGGTTGACGGCCCCCAGGATTTCTCCCAGCTCGAAATGCTTTTCGATCTTGGCGGCCAGGACGTACATGAGCCGGATGTCCTCCTGGATGAGCTTGTCGATGCCGGGCCGGACCACCTTGACGGCCACTTTTTCGCCGGAGCGAAGCCTGGCTGCGTGCACCTGCGCCACCGATGCCGCCGCGATGCATTCGGTGTCGAACTCCTCGAACACCTCCTTCAATTTTTTCTTCAGGCTTTTCTCGATGATTTTGCGGACTGCCCGGAAAGATTCGGGGGGCACCTGGTCCTGGAGCTTTCTGAACTCCTCCACGTATTCCGGGGGAAAAATGTCGGCCCGCGTGCTGAGAAGCTGGCCGAGCTTGATGAAACTCGGCCCCAGTTCCTCCAGCGCGATTCGAATGCGCCGGGGGGAGGGAAACGGCGCGCGCACGGGAACGCCGTCGATGGTCCTGCGCCGTTTCCTGGCGAACCGAAACATCCGTTCGCCGATGTCCGCGAGCCCATACTTGACCAGTACGCGAAAAATTTTCCAAGACCGCGCGAATCCCCTCACCCTGAAAAGCCCCCTTGCTTTCGCCATACTTGTGTCCCTGACTCGATCTTCTGTTTGCAGTTTTACAGCTTTTTACGAACCGTGTTAAAAAAAGAAACGTTATCATTTTTGGAGACGGGGAATCAAGCGAAGAATGGCGGGGGAGCGGGATTACCTAGCCAACAGACCGGCCGCTTTTGCCAGACAGCCGTTCATGATTTCCTTCGGTACCATGCCTCCGCCGGTGGACCAGGCAATGTGGACAGCATTTTCCATTTGCTCGGGACCAATGCCGGCGGCTTCGAGAAATTGTCGTCCGCCGAGGCTCGAAAAGAGCCGAAACGGTCCGGGGATTCCGGCTGCGGCGGACGGTTCGACAAAAATGTTCTCGGTCTCCGCCAATGCGCCCAGGCAGACGTGCAGGATGCCGTCGCTCGCCGTGTAGACGACCGCGATCAGTCCTTCCAAGGTTTTTCCCACGAAACTCGACGGCCTGCCCACGGCGAGGCCGTCGGCCTCGGTGGCGTTGTCCAGGCCGAAATCCGCCACGGAAACCTTGTCATAAAGTCTGGTCAGCAGCCCCAGAAGCATGCAGGGCGACCGGGTCGGCTCCGCGAAAAAGCAATGCACATTGTCCCCGAAAACGGCTTTCAACCCGAAGAAAATCCCTCCGAGGCCGCCTCCCACCCCGCAGGGAAGATAGACGAACAGAGGGCGTTTTTCGCTCGCCTCGATGCGCAGGTCCCGCAACTGGCGCCGGAGCCGGACCACCGCCACCTAATTAAACCGATAATTTGTTTTATTCCACCTTGCGATAAATTTGGCAGGCTCTGACGCATATCACGCCGAACCTCTTGGGCAGCGCAACTCAGAGCTTGCATTGAATAAAATGTCGCAAAAAGCCTATAAACGCGGTTTTAAAAATTTGATACGTCGGCGTCGAGTTATTTTTTTTTTTTGCGAATCGCAACAAGGGGGGACGATTGCCGGTGCTGCTCAGGCGTCTGGAAAAAATAAGGGATCCGAGGAACCCGAAGAAGATAAAGTACGGGAAAATTAGGATTGCGAACTCAAGGCCTTCAAAAGGCTTTCCAGGCTCCTGAAGAAGTAATTCAGACGGCTTCCGATAATAGTGCTGCTGGACGGTCTTTATCCCAACGGCCCGGTGTTCGAGGAGTGCCGGAAGAAGAATTGGGATTTCACGATAGTATTGAAGGACAAAAGTCTCAAGAGCGTATGGGACGAATACGACGGATTGAAGAAACTGTGCCCGGAGAACCGGCGCTCGATGAAGGGTTTCCATTTTCTGATGAACATTGCCGCAGCGATGAACGAACTGGCCAGGAACAGCGAACCGCTTTGCAAGGAATTCATTGAGAAAGGATTTCGCGGGTTCATCGGGTTCGTTCGGAAAACTTTGAACGGTCCATGGCTCGACAAGGAGGAGACGGAAGCGAGGCTGCGCAAAAAGTACCAGCTGAGCTTGACATAATACAAAATCGAAAGAAATCCGACGCCCTCCGCTATAAAAAGACGCACAGGTGCCTTCAATTTGCCGGATCCTGCCATGAATCAGACCATGCGGATGGCTTCAAACAAGATTTTCCGACAAATTTTAAGGCCCTTCCGTAGAAATGGGCATGCCTGCGCCGCATAATTTCGCGCTGCATAATACGAAAAAACATAGATGCGTCAGAGCTGTGAATACATAAAGGCCATTGACAAACTAAGAACGTAATTGTAATATGCCAGATATTTTTGGGAGCCCCAGCCATCGCCTACACCTCCAAATCGAATTCCTCCATCTTGCGAACAATTATTTCTTGGCCGCCTGATTCTTGGAGCAACCAGTCGAATAGGATTTCCAGGTTCGGGGGATATGGGCTTGCATCATGCAACCTACGCTAATTATTTAATGTATTTTTAGGGGGGGGGGATTTATGAACGTCGATTTCAGTTCTATTTTAACCAAAATCTACGAACTGCTTACCGTTTACGGAATCAGGTTGCTGGCGGCTATCGCCATATTCATCATCGGTTTATTGGTGACGAGAATCATCAGAAACGTGATTCGAAGAGTAATGGAAAAAAGCAAGGTGGATAGTACGCTGACGGGATTTGTCTGCAACCTCAGCTATGCCGCGCTGCTTGCGTTTGTGATTATTGCGGCCTTGAACAAGCTCGGGGTCCAGACAGCCTCCTTCATCGCGGTGATCGGCGCCGCCGGTCTTGCCGTCGGCCTTGCCTTGCAGGGGTCCCTGGCCAATTTCGCGGCCGGAGTTCTGATGATCATCTTTCGGCCTTTCAAGGCTGGAGATTTGATTGAAGGCGCGGGAACGACAGGTACCGTGGAGGAAATTCAGATTTTCACGACACAGCTCAAAACGCCGGACAACAAGACCATAATCATCCCGAACGCGAGCATGCTGGGCGGAAATATCATCAACTACTCCACGAAAGGTTCCCGGCGCGTGGACATGGTTTTCGGCATCGGATACGAAGACGATATCGACAAGGCCCGCGCAATCATCTTGGATATTCTTCAAAACGACCCGCGAGTGTTCAAGGACCCTGCTCCCGTTGCCCTTCTTTCCGAACTCGCCGACAGCAGCGTCAATTTCGCCGTCCGCGCCTGGGCCAATGCGGGCGACTATTGGGATGTATATTTCGAAACCACGGAAAAGGTGAAGAAGCGCTTCGATGCCGAAGGCGTGAGCATTCCCTTTCCGCAGCGCGACGTGCACGTCTACAACCACTCGGCCTGAGACTGAGCCGGTTGTAGCCTTTCTATGGACTCGGCTAAAAAAGCTCCGAGTATTTCCCCTTTCTATTGCAATGCTCGCAAGGCAGGCTTAAGCCGTACGTGCATTTGTTGCACACGTCGCAATGCCATTCCCTCCAGTCCCGGCAAGTGCCGCATATTTCGCAATGCCAGGTGCAGTTATCCTGGACGACCTCGTCCCAGCAGAACGAATACCAGTAGTCCTCCCCGCATTTCGAACAACTGTAATGGTTTAAAAGCTTTTCCAACGGGACCTCTTCGCATCCGCAAGGCAGCGGAAGCATTTGTTTCAGCTCTTTGTCGGTGAGCGCTTTGACCTCGTCGATGTTCTGGATGGCGCAAATGGTGAGACTATCGACGTCCACCCCGTTCAAGGGGTTCTGGCAATCCACGCAACCGCACTTTTCGTCGCAGGGTTCGTTGTTCTTCAAGCAGATGCAACGCTTGGTCTTGCACCCGGTCTTGCATTTGCAATGTACTGTTTTTTCCATGTATTCCCTCATGTTCAATGGACCGATTCTCTTTGCTCCCTATGAACAATCCTTCATCGGAGCTGTATTTTGCTTTGTCAGGGGCCTGGAAAAAATAGGCCAAAATGGGAGATTTTTTTTATTTCCATGTCCCTTAAATTGTTGGTTCATCGCGGATTTGTGGGGAGCGGTTAAGGTAACCAGAGCTTCCAGCTCTGGTCCCATATTGTGAATATGACGCCGCTTGGAAATCAAGGCATGCCAGACCAAGATGGTCTGGTTACCATCGACACGCATTTTCCCACAAATCCGAGAAGAGCCGAATTGTTTTCCCCGTTTTTGCTCTACAAAGACCTCGCGGGCAGTGGCGAGGTTTTCTCCGGCAGTTATCTTCTGACAACCAGCCCGATCGCCTCCCCGCCGCCGAGGCACAGACACGCCAGTCCCCTCTTCGCGTCCCTTTTGATCATTTCGTGCAGCAGCGTGACCAGTATCCGGCATCCGCTCGCGCCGATGGGGTGGCCCAGGGCGATGCTTCCGCCGTTGACGTTCAGTTTCGCGTGGTCGATCCCCAGTTTGCGCATCACGGCCACGGTGGAGCCGCTGAAGGCCTCGTTGATTTCGACCAGATCGACGTCGTCCAGGGTGACGCCCTCTTTATTGAGAATCTTGGGCACGGCCCCGATGGGGGTGACGAGAACGTATCGCATGTCGTGGGAGTGGCCGCCCTGGGCGCCGATGGACGCCAGGATCTCGCAGCCCATATCCTCGGCCATTTCCCTGCTCGTCACCACCGTGGCTGCGGCGCCGTCGCTGATGATCGACGCGTTTCCCACCGTGGTGGTGCCGCCTTTCTTGAACGCGGGCTTCATTTTCGAAAGCGTTTCGTAAGAGGTGTCCCGGGGGCCTTCGTCCTGGTCCACCACGGCGATTTTTCCCTTGGGAAGTGCCACTTCCACCGGCACGATCTCGTCCTTGAACCGTCCGGTCCGGATGGATTCCATGGAGCGGCGGTAGGATTCGGCGGCGTAGCGGTCCTGGTCCTCGCGGGTGACGCCGTATCTTTCGGCGCAAAGCTCGTTGGACATGCCCATGTGGAAATCGTTCACCACGTCCCAGATGCCGTCGTGGATCATGTGGTCCTGGATGACACCCGGCCCCATGCGATAGCCGAACCGGGCCTTTTCCAGATAGTACGGGGCGAGGCTCATGCTTTCCATGCCCCCGGCCACCACGATGTCGGCGTCGCCCGCGATGATGGCGTGGGCGGCGAGCATCACGGCCTTCAGAGACGATCCGCAGACCTTGTTTAAGCTGTAGGCCTCGACACTCTCCGGCAACCCCGCCTCTAGTGCCGCGAGCTTGGCCGGGTTCTGCCCGTACCCGCAGGGAAGCACCTGGCCCATGATGACTTCATCCACTTGGCTTTTCGAGATTCCGGCCCTCCTGACCGCCTCCCTGATCGCCACCGCCCCGAGACGGGTGGCGCCCACCGTGCTCAAAGATCCTTCGAACGTGCCCAAAGGGGTCCTGACCGCGCCGACTATGACAGGTTCTCTCATTTCGTCCTTTCCTCGATTGCATGATTTTCGCCCATTGTGCCTGCTTTCCCCGATCATTGCTCTTATTTTTTCTGCAACTCGTTTCCGCATTTTGCGCGGGAATGCATGCCGGGACGCTTTGCGCCCGCGCCGCCCGTGCTGTCCGAATGTCAATCTGCGCCAGTGTACCAACTCGAACTCTGTCGCACAACCGATTTCGTTGCACAGTTGACATCGACGACGGGATTTGAAATACAATTCTTTCAGGGGGGTTGTATTTCGCATAACCAGGCAAATGAAAGGTGGGACCCATGACCGAGCTAAACAGGACCGTTTTATACGACAGGCATGTCGCGCTGGGGGCGACGATGGTGGATTTCGGCGGTTGGGAAATGCCGATGGAGTACCAGACCGGAATGATCGGCGAACATCTGGCGACCCGCAAGGACGCTGGGCTTTTCGACGTATCCCACATGGGCCGCTTCGTCTTCGGGGGCCCGGGGTGCGTCAAGTTTCTACAGCACGTGCTGACCAACAACGCCGAAGCTCTCGAACCCGGGGAAAGCCAGTACACGCTCATTGCCGACCAGGAGGGCGGAGCCATCGACGACGCCTATCTCTACCGGTTCGAAGAAGACGAATACCTGCTGGTGGTGAACGCCTCGAACCGCGTGATCGACTGGGACCATCTGGAATCCCGGAAGGAGAAATTTTCCGGCGTGACCATGGCCGACAAGACCAAAGAGATCGCCATGCTCAGCCTGCAAGGACCCAAGTCCAAGGCAATCCTGGCGGGCATCGTCGGAGAAACCGCGCTGCCGGAACCCATGCGTAACTATTTGAGCGTCGCGGAATTCAACGGAACCAGACTGCCGGTCGGCCGGACCGGATACACCGGCGAACCCCTCTGTTTCGAGCTTTTCGTCCAAAGAGACCAGGCCGTCGCCCTGTGGGACGCCCTGATGGAAAAAGGCGCGCAACCGGTGGGGCTGGGCGCCCGGGACACCCTCCGGCTGGAGGCCGCTCTGCCCTTGTACGGCCACGAACTGGGTCATGACAAGTACGGCAAAAAAATCCCCGTGTTCGCCTCCACACTGGCCAAGTTCGCGGTCAGCTTCTCTCCCTTGAAAGGCGAGTTCATCGGCAAAGGGCCCCTTCTGAAACAGTTCGCGGCGTTCAAGAAGATCGTCGATAGAAAGCCCGGATTTTCTTCGGATCTCCCCAGGCTCGTCGTGCCGGTGCTGGTCACCGGGAGAGGCATCGCCAGGGCCGGTTGCGATGTTTTCAAAAAGGACAGGAACATCGGCTACGTCACCAGCGGGACCATGGTCCCCTACTGGAAGTTCGAGGGCGAAGGCGTCAAGTCCCGCATCACCGAGGAAAAGGGACGCAGGGCCATCTGCCTGGCGCTTCTGGACGGAGACATCCGCGAAGGCGACGAGGTCGAGCTGGATATCCGGGGAAAACGAGTGTCCGCAGTGGTGGTCCCCTATCATCTCAGAAGCGAGGCCCCGCCTTACGCCCGTCCCATTCTCGAATACCGGCCGAGCGCGTCCGCCTCCGCAGACCATGAAAAGGACGAAATGGCGGCCAAGGCCCGCAACCTGATCGCGGACGCCATCGCCAACCACAAGTGGCGCCAGAGGGAATGCATCAACCTGATACCCTCCGAACAGACCCTGTCGGCCCTGTGCAAGGCGCTTTCCATCATGGACCCCATGCACCGCTACGCCGAACACAAGCAGGTCAAGGCCTTCGAGGAGGCCGAAGTCTTCTACTACCAGGGCACGGATTTCATCGCCCGTGTGGAGGAGCTTCTGGCCGAAGAGTTCCGAAAATACCTGGAATGCTCCCTGGTGGAGGTTCGTCCCGTGTCGGGGCAGATGGCCAACGCCGCGTTCTTCAGCGCCATGGTGGATTTCATCAACCGGGCCGACCGAAAAAGCGAACAGCGCAAGCTTCGGCATGTGATCAACAACCACATCATCAAGGGCGGACACTTGAGCGCCCAGCCCCTGGGGGCGTTGAGAGATTATGTCATGCGCGACCCCAGGACCGAGAAACCGGCGGTGGTCAATTTCCCCGTGCTCGCCGACAATCCCTTCAAGATCGACGTCATGGCCAGCCGGGACATCATCGAACGCTACAAGCCCGAACTGATCATCCTGGGAAAGAGCATGACCATCCACAAGGAACCGGTTGCGGAGATGCGGGCGATCCTGGAGGCCGTCTCCCCGGACACGATTCTCATGTACGACATGGCCCACGTGATGGGCTTGGTGGGTCCCTATTTCCAGCGCCCGTTCCAGGAGGGCGCGCACGTCGTCACCGGCTCCACCCACAAGACCTACTTCGGCACCCAGAGGGGCGTGGTGGCGGCCAACTACGAGGAGAAGACCCTTGGCTACGAACTGTGGGAAGCGGTCCAGAGGCGCGCCTTTCCGGGTTCCGTCAGCAACCACCACCTGGGGACCCTGCTGGGACTCCTGATGGCCGCCTACGAAATGAACGCCTTCAAGGACGAGTACCAGAAGGCCGTTATCGAAAACGCCAAGGCCTTCGCAAAAGCCCTGAAAGACGCCGGCCTGGACGTGGCGGGCGACCCGGACATCTCCTACACGCAAACCCACCAGGTGATATTGAACGCTGGCTACGCCAAGGGACCGCAAATCGCCCGAAGGCTGGAAAAAAACAACATCGTGGTCAACTTCCAGGCGGGCCCTCTGGAGGAAGGCTTCACCGCGTCCGGCTTCATTCGCATGGGAGTGTCGGAAATGACCCGCTTCGGAATGGGACCTGAGGATTTCCGGGAACTCGCACAGCTGATCCGCGACGTGGTCGTGGACGCTAAAAACGTGAAGGAGGAAACGGTCTCCTTGAGAAGCCGCTTTCTGGAAATGACATATTGCTTTTCCGACGCCGAGTTCGATTCCTCGCTTGAGGATTTGTTCGCGCTTTTGCGATAGGAAAGACGGGGGATTGGTTTTAACATCGGCCACTTTTAAAGACTATCGTCCCGGCAATCGTCATTCCAGGCGGAGCGGTATATAGCCCGGGTGTCGATAAGATAGCCGAATTCCGTCTTTTCCGGAAATTTCTTAACTGGAAAATGCAGCGTAGATCCGGAATCCAGGTGGCCGCATTTAGAACCAGGCCAAACGACAGCCAAAAATGAAAACCCACAAATACCATCTGTATCCGACCTTGCCTTCTATCGTGGCGAATACGCACCAGCGGGTCTCGTCCGCGTGCCATTGTTCCTCTTCAAGGTTTTTGGCGACTATCGCTTCGTAGACGGGGTCGAATATCGGGGCCGATTCCCCGACCTCGTCGCAAATTGGCTCGGATGCGCGTATGTCCTTGGCATGCGTACACATGCCCTCTTTCAATCATGAAAGAAGGCGCCGTGTCCCACACTTTTTTTTCATATTATCAGAATTTTTCCAGTTGGTTCTGAACGGGAAGCCGGTAGGACATGATGAACTGACTACCCACGGAAATACAATTGCAACACATGCCAAAATCAACCCTCAAATATACATTCGGTACCCGTGCCAGACGCAAGCGTTTTTTTAGAGAGCAAAAATTCTGACGGAATTGGGCGGAAAACAGGTATACGAGAAAAACGGCAACTCCATCGCCGTCCAGCAGCCCGGAGTCATCAAGACCAGGTTCATCGGCACTGTAGACGACCTGGCCGAGCTGAACCTCTGCAGGGGAAAATCCGCATAATGAAGCTCGGTAGCGTCCTCACCGAGTTCGACATGGCCTATTACATCGGAGAACACGTGGCCCCCTACTACTCCAGCTACTAGTACGGGCACTTTTTGTTTGAATGTACATAGGCTGCGACGTCACAATATATATTATCGTCTGGAGTATCCGATAGCGACGCCACGGAGAACATTTTCTTGTCCAGTTTCAAATCGAGCAATTCATTTTCCATTCCCCACCCTTCCGTCTAAAAGTTTCACTCCCGGTCCCGCGCAAAATACAAATTGGCCGCGGCCAAGGCGGACGTTCCCACGATCAGGAGAAACGACACGGCGTTGATCACAGGCGTGCTACCGTCCCTGACCTGCAAGTACAGGTTGATGGGAAGCGTGGCGTCGGCGCCCACGAGAAACAGGGTGGTGTTGAAATTCTCGAACGACATGAGAAAGGCCACAGCTGCCGCGCCGATGATCGCGGGCCTGAGAAACGGCAGGGTGATGCTCCAGATCGCTCGGAACCGGCTGGCACCCAGGTTCAAGGCGGCCTCTTCCAGGGACCAGTCGAATTTCTTCAGCCGCGCCGACACCATGAGCGTCGTCAGGGTGGAGATGAAGGAAAATTGCCCCAGGACCACCAGCCAGAAGCCGGGGCGAAACAGCGGGACATCCATGCCCCACGTCTCTTCGAAGTACAGTCCCAAGGTATTGGAGAACAGCAGAATGGATATGCCCAGAATCACGCCGGGAATCACCAGCGGGGCCAGCATGAGAAAATAGAGGGCCTGCTTGAACCGGAATTGCTCCTGCTCGAACAAAAACGCCCCCATGGTTCCCGTGGCCGTAGAAAAAGTCGAGACAAAAAACGCCGTCCGCAAACTGACCCAGATGCTGTCCAGATTGGTCCGGTCGTGGAATATCCCGGTTCGTCCCGATTGGTCGGCGAAAAACCAGTCCAGGGTGAAGCCTTTCCACGGGAGCGCGGGAAACTGGCTGTCGTTGAACGCAAGGACGCACGTAACCAGCAGAGGGGCGAACAAAAAAGCGAAAAACGTGGCCGCGTAGATTTTGAACCCGATGGAATAGGCTTTGGACTGCGGAAGTGTCCGAATCATTTGAGCGCCTCCCCCAGCTTTTGTCCGGAAAGCTTCAGCCCCGCCCAGACGATGGCCGAAGAAAGCACCAGAAGAAGAAAGCCGAAGGCCGATCCCTGGTTCCAGTTGAAGCTGGCGATGAACTGGTTGTAGATCTGCTCCGTGAACCACAGGGAGTTTTTCCCGCCCATGAGGTTGGGGGTCAGGTAGTTGCCCAGAGTTAGCATGAACACCACGATGGAACCGGAGACGATCCCCGGAGCGGCGTGGGGTAGCACAATCCTGAAGACGATGCCGCCCATGCTTCCCCCCAGATCGTAGGCGGCCTCGATCAGGCTGTCGTCCAGGCTGTCCAAGGCCGAGACCAGCGGGACCACCATGAACAGCATGGAGGTGTACACCAGCCCCATGACCATGGAGACGTCGTTGTATAGAAACTCCACCGGCTTGTCCAGAATCCCCGTCCAGACAAGGAAATGGTTGAGTACGCCGCTTTCCCTCAGGATGATCATCCATCCGTACACCCGGACCAGCTCGCTGACCCAGAACGGAAGCAGGCACAGCATCAACAGAAAGCCCTTGTACTTGACCCTGACGACCTTGGCGATGTAAAAGGCCAGGGGAAAGGCCATCGAGAATGTCAGAAACGTGACCAGCACACTGTAGGCGGCCGTGCGAAGGAACGTGCGCCAGTAGATCGGTTCGCCGAAAAACGCGCCGTAGTTCTCGAAGGTCCATTTCGGCCCTTCGGCAAAGCCTTCCGTGCGAAAGGACATGATCAGAAGATCGATATGGGGCAGGACGATCAGCATCCCCAGCCACAGCAGCACCGGGGAGCAAAAGAGAAAAAAGCCCCATTTTGCGCTATTGTTCTTCACGGTCTTCTCCCGGCTCCTCGGGATCATCGGAACCTTTGGGGAAGCACACCGCGACTTCGGGGTGCCATCCCACCTGGATTTCGCTTCCCGGCTCGATATGGTCGTAGCGGCGGTTCTGGGGCAGCGCCACCAGCAGTTCCCTGTCCGATCCTTCGGGGACCACCAGCACGCGGCTGGCGGCGCCGTCGAACAAGAACGCCTTGACGTGGGCGTCGAAGCGGTTGATGCATTCTTCGTCCGGTCCGGGCTGGAGAATCATGGCTTCGGGCCGAAGGAACAGCTCCACGAGTCCGCCGGAGGAGAAGTGTTCAGGCGGGGGAACGCGAAAGTGGATTCCTTCGGGGGTTTCAAGGACTGCATCGTCGCCGTCGCGGCCTGCGGCCTCGCAGGGCCAGGCGTTGTTGTCGCCCACGAAACCCGCGACAAAAGGGGTCTTGGGGGAGTGGTAGAGGTTTTCCGGCGTGTCGGTCTGCTCGAAACGGCCCCGGTTCATCACCGCGATGTGGTCGGACATGACCAGGGCCTCCGACTGGTCGTGGGTGATGTAGACAAATGTAGTCCCCACCTTGGCCTGGAGCTTTTTCAGCTCCACCTTCATTTGCTCCCTAAGCTTCAGGTCCAGCGCGCCCAAAGGTTCGTCCAGAAGCAGGACCGCAGGCTCCAGGACCAGACAGCGCGCGATGGCCACGCGCTGCTTCTGCCCCCCGGAAAGCTGGTGGATCCGCTTGGGGCCGAACCCCGCCAGATCCACCCGTTCCAGGATTTCGCCGATCTTGCGCCGGATTTCCTTCTTGCCCAGCCCCCTTCTCTTGAGTCCGAACGCGATGTTGCCTTCAACGTTCATCATGGGAAAGAGGGCCAGGTGCTGGAAAATCAGATTGACGGGCCTGCGGTTGGGGGGAATTCCCGCCATGTCCTGCCCCCGGATTTCGATGGTCCCCTCGTCGGGCGATTCAAACCCGGCGATCATCCGCAAAAGGGTGGTCTTGCCGCAGCCCGACGGCCCCAGGATCGAAAAGAACTTTCCCGATTCCACCCGAAAGGAGACGTCGTCCACCGCCGCGAGACCGCCGAAACGCTTCGTCGCGCCCTCCACCGCCAAATCCGTTTTCGATTTCATGAGTCGGCTTCCGGCTTCAGTCGGCCGCTTTCACTTTGTCCAGAATCTTGCCCTCCAACGCTTCCAGCGCCGACGGCACGGGAGGATACCACTTGATGTTGTCCACGGCCGCCTTGGAGAAACACCTGTCGAAGTTGGCCCGGATTTCGGGGGCGGTCAGATCCAAGGAACCGTCCGACGCCGTGGGGACCTTTTCCGCATTGGTGAACACGGCAGCGTTTTCCGGCCTCATCATGAAGTTGATCCATTTGTAGGCGGCCTCGGTGTTCTTGGCCTTGGCGGGAATGGCGAACGTGTCGATCCAGCCCAGGGCGCCGCTTTTCGGGGCCACGAAATCGATGTCCGGGTTTTCGTCGTGAAGCTTCCATCCACCGTTGTCCCAGCCCATGGCCACGTGCACTTCCCCTGACCTCATGGATTCCAAGAGCGCGTCGCCGTTGGCCCAATAATTCTTCACCAGGGGCTTGGCCGCGATCATGGCGTCGCCTACCTTTTCCATCAGGGCCTCGTACGCGGACGCATCCGCGTATTTGGCAAAGGGATCGTCGCCCATGGAGAAAGCCAGCCCGATCAGGGTGGGACGCTTCAGCCGATAGCTGATTCTTCCTTTGTACTTTTCATTGAGCATATCGGAATAGTCCGCAGCCTCGGGCACAAACTTCTTGTTGACGATCAGCCCGGAAGTCCCCCAGCAAAACGGCACCGCGTGGGGCTTGCCGCCCACCGTCGTGTTGATCTTCACCGCCGCCAGCATGGAAGCGACGATCTGTTTTTCGTCGATCTTGGAAAGGTCGATGGGCTGATAAAGATTGTATTTCTCCTGGACGTCCGAAATCCTGTCCTGGCTGGGCTGGGCCAGATCGAACCCCGCACCCCGCGTGGCGCGCAGCTTGGCGATCATCTCTTCGTTGTTGGTGTAGGTGGCCTTGACGACGATGCCCGTTTCTTTCTCGAACTTGTCCGCCAATTCGGGCGGAACGTACCCTTTCCAAGTCAGCAGGGAAAGGGTCTCGGCCTGGGCGAACGACGCCGAAGCCAACAGAAGACAGACCGACAAAATGCATGCCGCGAGACGATTGCGTTTCATGGAAACCTCCTTTGATGAAGATGAAAGCGTACATGGCCCGGAAAATGCCAACAAAAGCGGGTCTTCGACCCGACGAGCCGTTTTTTCCGGACAGCGATTGTGTGGAAATACACATACACGAAATCCAAGCCGATTTTCAAGTTTGGTTTTTGTTTTTCTCGCAAATGCGGAGGTGTCATATTTTCAGAAACCCGTTCTCCGGCTAAGCTTGCAGGTGGCGAGCCGATTCAGACTGACACCCGCCTCTGCCGCCTGAATCGCAGGCTTGCGATGGATTTCGGGCGGGACTTGAACCATGTAACTTGCCGCTGTAATTTTCGGTAATTTTTTCCCATTCGAACATCGAAGCCCCCGGATGATCGACGGATCGCTGTTTCCCGCAATCCTGACTATGGACTGGGCGAAATACAAGGAAGGAGCAAATGCTTTGAAAATGCATCTTGCCTTCGAACTCAACCGGATGATACCCGTCCAATTTCTACGCAGCGAAGGCAACTTCTCCGAAAGGAAATTCCTCGAAGCCGTCATCGAGAAAGGCGTGACCTTCGTATGCGACCGCGGCTGTTTTTCGTTCGAGATTTTCGAGCGCATTTGCAGGGCCGAGGCGTTCTTTGTCATCAGAAGCAAATGCAATTCGACATGCGATAAAATAGAAACCTTCGAAATACAAATGCCGAAATGCTTTCTGAAATTCTTCGACGGCATCGAAGACATGGCGGTCGTCTTTAAAAACGATCCGAATCTAACCCTCTATCGCGTCGTGAAATTCACGTCTCTCGCATAGTCCTATGTCCTGGCAACCAACAGATTCGATTTGAGCGCATATCAGATAATCATGATCTATGCGTATCGCTGGCAGATAGAATTGTATTTTCGATTTCTTAAAAGAACTTTGAAGGGAATCCACCTGTGGTGCAGGGAACCCCGTGGAATAGAAATTCAATTCTACGTATACATGATCGCCCATCTTCTGACCTTGCATTTCAAGCAGGAATGCCAGCCCCCGACAGATTCGGGAACGAAGGCATTGTCGAAGGAAGAAGGCTCCCCGTCATTCGATCCGGCCTCGCAAGAGAACCCCGAGGAAAAAAAAAGCTATGTGTGCGGCCTGGTCTCCCTTCTTGGAGAAAAGCAAAAGAAGAACTGGAAAATAGGCATTGGCTGGCTGCATGGGCTAAAAAACAAACTCGCTGAAAAAATGAACGAAAATATTATACTTACTCTTGCGGAATTCGCCCGACCTTAAAAGCAAGTTTCATGCCGAACGATATTGAAATCACGAATCTTTTCGAAGAAAAAAGAACATTAAGAAAACTGCATTTTCAAACCGCCGGTTTTGACGCAGTTTAAACTCGCCCCTGACACCCTTTTTTATTCCCGCTTTCTTCTTCGCGTTGTCGTAGATTCTCTGCGCCGTCCTGTCGCTCGGATGCTCCTCCCGGCTTCGCGATGGAAAGAGCCATGTCTTCGGCTTGCAGGCTCTGTAGTAATTTCGCAGTTCCGGAAGAAGGTTCTCCGACAAAAGCGTGTAGCGGTCCTTGCGGCCCTTGCCCTGTTCCACTCTTATGAGCATTCTTCCGCTGTCGATGTGCTCCGGCGTCAAAACCACCTGTTCGCTCACCCTGAGGCCTCCCGAATACGCCGTCTTCAGAAGTGCGCGGTGCTTGATGTTGGACGGGCCCTGCAGGAGCCTGGCGACTTCGTCCATGTTCGGTATCTCGGGAAGTTTCTTCTGCCCCCTTTTGCGGGGAAGGCGAAGGATCATGTCCTCCCTTTTCAGCGTTTCGTTGTAGAAGAATTTCATGCCGCACGTTATCTGGTTTCTCGTTGATGCCGTGTAGTTCTTGAATTTCTTCAAATACATCAGATAGTCCTCCACCTTTTCCTGACCGATTTCGTCCAGGGGTCTCATGTAGAACCCGGCGAGTCCCTTCACTGCGGAAAGATAGGCGTCGATCATGTTCGGGGAAAAGTCCCGAAGTTCCATATCCCTTGTCATTTTTTCCCTGAGTTCCGTCATTGCGAGACCTCCTTTGGCTTTGTGAATAAAACCTCGTAGGCCTCTCGGCGGAATTGTCTGATGCCCGGATCGATATCGTTTTTTGATTTTTCTTCGTTCCGCTGCCCATCAGTATAATGACCCGGCTGCCTTCGCGAGCCAAACAAATCCGGTTTTAGCCCACATTCTCCCCTAATGTCGTCTTGTTTTTTTTTTACCCCTGATAATTTTCACTTGTTACCGGCGTCTCAATAATGGTATCTTGCTTGCAGAAAATCGACTTTTTCTTCATATACTCGATAAACAAGACGATCTTCCTTTGTAATTCTTCTTGACCATATATTCCCAGGCAAATGCTTTAATGACTCCGGCTTACCTTTTCCTTTATAAGGATCCCTAATACAATATTCGACTAAATCAAAAACTCTGAGCGCAATTTTTCGTTTCGTTTTAACCCAAAAAGCAAGATCTTCTCCAAATTGTTTTTGAGTTATACATATCCATTTCTTTTGGCTTTCCTTACTCAATCCCAACCTCTTTTTTCAGATCATTTGATAGGATGCAAATAATGTAACGCGCATTTTATGAAAAGGCATGGACAAACTTAATCATATCCTCAATAAAGTCAGCAGGTTATGCTATGCGTTACATAATTGGGACTTGACAAAATAGTGTAACGCTCGACCGAATTCGCCATAATGGGTTCTTTTTGACGGGACGTTTCCCCAAAAGGGCATTCCGTCTTTTTTCCGGCCCGCCTTTTCGACAAAAAAAAGCCGTCCATGAAGGACGGCTTTTGCGTAATTCGGAGTTTTCGGGCGTCGAGGGGTTACGGCGAGGGCAGACCGGCTATGAACTCCAGGGCGAGATTGACGTCCACGAAACTGTATTCGAGTTCCCTGGCCCTGTCGCGGCAATCCGTGCAGATCTCCTTGAACTTTCGCATGTCCCCTCGCGCGGCGACGTAGATCTGTTCGACGGCTTCCGCCTCGATGTCCTTGTATTCCTCGATGAAGTCTTCGACGACGATCGGATAGAGAACCAGCGTCTTGAGTCTGCTGAGGATGTCGGGGTGTTCGCTTTTCAAAAAGGTCCTCACTCTGGGAAGCCCGGCCATCACGACGGGGACCCCGGCGTCCATGATTCTCTTGAAGTACGGCCAGACGCGCGGATCCAGGTCGTTCGCCTCGTCCATGACCAGAAAGCAGTCCGACAGGCCGCATATCGTCTTGAGATATTCGGGGGTGCGCCGATAGTGGGCGGTCGTCTCGTAGTTCAATTCGCGCAGAATCGAGGCCATCGTCTCGTGGACGCCGAAGAGGGATTCGACGCGGACCCCGCGAAGCTTTTTGGGCGCGATCAGATTCAGGAACCTGCTCTTGCCCGCGCCGTAGTCGCCTTCTATCAGAACGCTTCTTCCCCTGTAGATTCTGTTGTAGACCGCGCCGAGGTACGATATCCGGCGCTTGTCGTTTATGAAGCTTTCCTTTCTTTTCATTTGCGTTCGGTCCTTTCCTCGAACGCCGCGTAGGGAGCGACGTCGGTTTTTTCCAGGCGGCGGTCGCAGTCCAGGAGAAAGGCGTCGAAAATCGCCTTCGCCCTGGCTTGCCGGGGCAGCCGGATTTTGGCTTCGTACGTTTCGTACCGTATTTTATTGGCTTCGTGGACGCGGCGCGCGGTCTCCAGGTTCAGCCCTTTTTCGCGCCTCTCCGATATTTGCTTCAAATCGACCGCCATGCCCTTGGATTGCAGAAAGCGCGCGATCCTTTCCGTTTCGTTTTCCTCCGCGACCGGTTCGACGGGCCTTGCAAAGGGCTTTCGAGGCAGCGCCTCCCCGAGAAAAACGCCGTCGGCCCCGCGTTCGAAGATGAACAGCTTTCCGCTTTCCGAACACGAGATCGAAACCGGCGTGCTTTTCGCCGTGCCGAAGTTTTCCGCGCCGGAGGCCACGTAGTATTCGCGTTTTCCGTAGACGAGGGTCCTTTTCTTCGAGACCGTGGCATTGACCTTCCTGTATCCGTATTTGGCGAGGCCCCGGACCGTTTCCGGGTCGAAGACGAACGTGTCGGCGTTTTCGAGGTACTCCCCGAGCATTTTCTCGGGGACCCAGGATGCCGTCCTTCCTTCTTCGGAGAAGTCGCGCATCCGGCTGTTGCGTTCCCTGCGGTAGATTTCGAAGAGCCCGTCGCTTCTCAGCCGCTCGATGTCGATATCGACGCAGGTCGCGATGGTCGCCTCCTTTTTTCCCTGCCCGAACGCAAAACCGGGAGCGTATTTGACTATCCTGTCCTCGTAGCGCTTGAGCACGCGCGCTTCGAAGTTGTGAAGGGCCCGGTGCGACGATTCCAGGTGCGCCTTGTCCTTCGGCCTGGCCGGACGCGCGAAATCCGGCTTCATGAAGAAGCCGCCGGGCATGGAATACTTCATGTTCAGCTCTTTTATCACTCTTTCGAGGTTTCTGAAGCCGCCCGCCCCGTCCGGCCTGAACCGGACTGTCCGCCGGGGAAATTCGACGCTCAGAAGAAAATTGGAAAACAGGCGCAGGGCGCTTCTGCTGCTTTCGCCGAAGAAGGCGTCCATGGAGAACATATAGCGCGAACGCGTATCGTAGATCTCGATGAGAACCGGCTTTTTCCAGCGGCCCGCCGAATCGCGTATCCTGATGTATCTCGCCGTGCATCCGTCCATTTGAACAAGGCCGAAAACCGGCACGGATACGAAGGCGTGCCGGACCGTTCGCTCCTGTCCGAAGTCGGGCTTTTCCAAATGCCTTTTCAGGCCGGCCGTTTTGGCGTATCGCCTGAGGGCGTGAATCGAAAGGGGGCCCCCGAATTCCTCCTCGAGCCAGCAGCGGTAGTTCTCGATGGTCCTGCACTTTCGGCTCACGAACATGAAGCGCTCGTCGGACAGGTCGGCGGAGGCCTCCGCCATTTCCGCAAAGCGCCTTTTCACCTCGTCGTCGAGGGCCGGGGCGCGTCCGCTGCATCTTCTTCCCTCCTGGATCCCCTTGGCCGCAAGCACGAGCGGCTTCGGTATGACGCCGGTCTTCGCGTACAGATCCTTGTAGTACTTCTTCATCCGCCGTCCGGCCGCGCCCTCCTTGTGCATGATCTTCCTGTGCAGAAGAATCCGGAACTGCTCGTCCAGCGGAAGACCGGCTATTTGGGCGAGAATGTCGTCTTCCATTCGTCCGCGCGCCGCTTCAGCGCTTCGAAATTATCTTGTCCTTCATGGACCGGTTCCAAAGCAGCGCGGCCTGTCTGGAAGTGGTCCTCCACGAGTCGTTTTTCGCCAGGTCGATCTGATTCATCATTTCCAGGGCCGCCTTTTTGTAATCGTCGCCGATCACGCCGGTCAGGTCCTTTCGAGGGTCCTGGGTCTTCGCGCCGGTCGCGCGGACGAACCGTCTTATGTTCGAGGCGGTCTGTTCGGCGCCGGACTCCAGAAATTCGCGCCAGACCCTTTTCTGCTCGACGGGCGAAAGTCGGGCCAGCACGCGGGCCTGGGCTTCGTTGGCGGGCAGCGCGTCCCCAATCGGGGAAAGATTCTCCATCACCCTGCTCGCCTCGATCAGCCGGTACGCCTGGGATTTTCCCATTTCCCAGCGATGCCTGACATAGAACTCGAAGCTGTCGAACAGCGAAACCTTGTAGAGCTTTTCGTCGCGGATCTTCCTCAGCGCCGCCCCGATCTCGCAAAAACGCCGGCGGCTTCGGTCGATCACCTTTTCCAAACGGCGCAACCGGTCCGCGCTCATCGTGTCGGCCGCCGGATTGCCGCGTTCGTCCGCCCGAGACGCTCCGAAGGTTCGCGCTCCGGTCCCGGCGGAAGAGCTTGCAGATATTCGACGGCGGCTACGAAGTCCAGGCGCTCGACCGTCATTACCATGTCGATGGTATTGAAGTTTTTCTCGCAGCGAAAGCATCTGGCCAGATTGGTCCTGGGATTGACCGCAGTGTCGAACTCGCCGCAGATCGGACAGAGGAATCTGAACCATCCCTCGCTGATTTTCGACGCGATCTTCAGATTGTCCTCTATCAGCCTGTCGATCGGTATCGAGTTGCGCAGCCTGAATAATTCGTTGCCTGTGAATCGTCTTTTCATCTCGTTTCTCCCGAATTTTTCGTCGTTTTTCAATCGGCGAAGATGTTTTTTTCAAATTCGCCTAGGAAATCGATCCACGATTTCTCCGGATCGACCGCAAAAATGGCAGCGGGCGGGAAAACGGGGCGGAAAATCCGACGCGTTTGCCCGTCGCGTCGTCTCTATACCCTTGTTCGAAGGGGATTTGGAAGTACCGTCATCCATGTTTTTCGAATCGGGGAACAGTTCGGGGTGGCGGCGACGATTTTCGGAGAGACAATGGGCCTTTCTGCCCTTTTCGGTCTGTCGGTACCGTCGCTGACGCCGACGGTGGGCCTGGAGATATCCGGCTCTGCGACAATGCTCTCCGCAATAGACCTGTCCGCGCCAGCAGCGACGGCATACGTGGAATCCGGCTCCGCACCACCGGCATGCGACGAAAATCAGTTTCATGAAAATCCTGTTGATCGCAACCGGAAAATCAGTTAGGCTGGTCGCGCTATAGAGCTTCCGGTTCGCATCGAAGTTCGCATCTTGAAAGCCCGAAATGGCAGTTTCGGGCTTTCTTTGTTCCCTTGCCAAATATCGCCGGCAATCGGCTCCGGTGTTGTAGACCATCCTGGAATTTTCGTAAAGGCCAAAGGGCGGCTGGGTAATCGCGGGGTGGGCTGTGTATTGTTTATTTTTCCGGGGCGGGGTGCGGCGGGGTATGCGGGGTAGCGCCCGTTTCAAGCGTTACACTATTTTGCAACTCGGGCGGGGTACTGCGTTACACTATTTGCATCCTATCAATCATTCAAACTTTGAGTCTTGCCTTGGTCTTCAAAAGAGGCCTGAAGAGCTTCAAGCAACCTCCTGGCATTTTTAGGCGAACGAAGTAAATAAGCTGTTTCATTAAGAGATTCTAATTCATGTGCAGGAATTAGAACAACATCTTCGAATCCTTTCCTTCTAATATAAAGAGGTTCTCTTTGATCAATAACCCTATTCCAATAACTTTCAAAATTCTTTTTTGCTTCAGAATATGTAGTTTCCATAATATGCTCCTATTTTTTTTAAACGCATTCTTTCCGTTAACGGCATTATCATACTAAAGTCCAATTTTGTATGTTATATGATTTTTGAAGGAACTGT
This sequence comes from Desulfobacterales bacterium, assembly GCA_963674505.2. Lineage (GTDB taxonomy): Bacteria > Desulfobacterota > Desulfobacteria > Desulfobacterales > SKZT01. The sequence continues at coordinate 995,370 of CAXXIG010000007.1, read as the reverse complement.
TCAAATTAATTTCTCCGTTGCGAATGTGTTCTCTCACGTCAGGAACACCTATTACCAGACACCCCCGAACAGATCTTGTTCTTTCTTTGCCGTTCGCGCCCGGGTTCCGCCTCTTTGGTTTCATTGGACTCTGTATATTCGTCTGTCATGGATGGAGCCTTTTTCGAAATCGGAACAATTTACTGAGTCAGACCCGAATCCGTGTTCCTTCTTCGATTCTTGCTCCGCTCTTCCGAACGGGGCTTTCCGAACTGCCAACTCTTCGGCCAGGGCCGCCAACGAAAAGACCACCGGAACCGGGGGGGAGCGAATGCGGATACCCCGGTGTCAGGTGAAGCGACGGGTTGGCGACCTATTGCATTTTGCCCACCCCCGACGAATCGCCCTTGTCAATTCGGGAAAGGATTTTTCGGTTTTGACACTGCAAGCCCGATTCGTCTTTTCTCACGTATCCTTTCAAGAATTTAGATGACCGATAAATTCGGTATGAAGCCCCGAATTCTTAGCTGCATCAAATTGCCTTTTATCGGCTGTGACAAACAGGTGAGCATTCCATTCAAGGGCGCAAGCTACATGCAAGGCATCCATTGCTCGCAATACGTTGCTTTCGAGAAGATTAAAAGTTTTTGATATGACGCCAGGCGTGATTTGGAGCACTGTTGAATCATGCATGTCATTTATCAATGCTTTTTTGGCTTTTGCATAATCTTCATCGCTTAAGGCGCCTTCTCGCAGTCTTCTGTTCAATGCCGAAACGATTTCGGGCAGTGCTATAATACTCAGCCCCAATTCTGAAGCGTTACGTAGAAAATCGTCCAGTTTTTCGCTCCCTATTTCTTTGACGTATCTTTTAGCGAATGCGGATGAATCGATAGCCAGTTTCACGAACATCCCTCGCGCTCTTCCAAAATAGCCGAAGAAAGATCGCAGCCATTAATCTCCAACTTAATCCCAGGTTTTTTCCAGGAGGGAATCCGACGTATTTCATCGCGAAATGGTGAAATCTCGGCCACCGGTTTCCCTCGACGTATAAGAATTAGTGTTTCACCGTTTTCAACCTCGGTGATAAAACCGGAAGCTTTTTTTCGAAAATCTGTAAATGTAATGGTTCTCATGACAGCTCCTTTCTTTATATGTACACATGAGTGTACATTCAAACGAGCAACTTGTCAAGCATCGCGCTTTGTGCACTACAACGTAAAGCTCAACGGAGCTTGAGGCGGAGCGAATGCGCGGACCCAGGGGTCGGGCGCAGCGACGGGTTGGCGCTAAGCTGCTGCATAGTCACTGAATTTCCTCATAAAGGGCGTGTGGAATCCCAAAACAATATCTTTTTTATCTACACCCAATTCCACCAATTCATTCGCTATACTTCTTTCGGTTCCATTGTGCTGAATCCATATTTTGCCATCTATAATATCAATGTGCAATGAACATCCATAAACTCTTTTATTGTCATGCCAGCCGATGTTTACAACCTGATAATGATTGTTTTTTTCATCGCAGACGATTTGAATATCAACATCGCCATATGATGATCGGTAACCCCCATATTTCTTGATAATTTTAATCTATGATCGCAAACAACGGTTGGCATCAAGAAGATTCGTAATTTCAAGCATGCAGCCTGCCTCCATCTCTCCGATGTCGCATTATATGATCTGACTTTAGCCACAATCCAAGTCAAAAAGCAACGAAAACATGATAAAAACTGAGCTTTCGCGTTTAAAAATGTCGTGTTATATGTTATTTATAGAAAATAAAACATATATTACGACAGGAGGCGGGATGGATGGATCGGGAATAAAAGAAATGTTCAAGGAATCAAAGGTTTTGACCCTGGAGCGGGTTTCCAGGGAAAACAATTGCTCAATCAGGACCGTTCAGCGGCACTTTGCCAAGCTGCCGGTCTTGAGGAGCTACAACAAAAACAGCCGGTACTATACATTGTCGGACATACCTGTCTTCAACGCCGAAGGCATCTGGCGCTTTCGCGACATCCTGTTTTCAAAATACGGAAACCTCAAGGCGACCGTGAAACATTTGATCGTCTCGTCCGAACGAGGTCTGAGCGGAAATGAAATCGGCAAAATCGTACAGTTGTCGCCGCGTTCCTTCATGAACCATTTTCGCGAACTCGAAGGCGTTTTGCGCGAAAAGCACGACGGCGTATACGTGTATTTTTCCAAAAATCCTTCGAAATATGCGAAGCAGAGTTCGAACAGAGTTCCGGTCGAAGACGCCGGGAAAATCGGAGACGCGACGGCCGTAAAAATACTTGTCGAATACATCAGGCATCCTGCGATTTCGACCGAGGAGCTTTCCGATCTTCTGAGGCAAAGAAAAGGATGTCGAGTTTCGGCTTCCGAAATCGAAAACTTTCTCGCATTTCACGGCCTCTTAAAAAAAAAGCGAGATGCGAGGCGATAAGAGTTCTTTTGGAAATGCGCAGGAAACGAAGCGAGGATATGAACCCGAAAAGGCTGTTTCCCGCAGTCCCGGTATTGTCGTTTCACCCTGAAAAGCCAACCTGCTCCCGATGCGGAAACGAAATGAACGTCTTGAAAACGGCGAAGCGAACCGCAGTGACGATGGGAATCGGGAAATTCGTCGCTCGCGAAACCCGACTGAGTTGCCCGCGCTGCCGCGAAACGGTCCGTTGCGAAGATTTGCGCCGCCTGGTCCCTTTCAAGTGCAAGTACGGCTACGACGTGCTGGTTCACGTCGGCAAATCATTGTATCTGCGCTGCCTGAGAGAAAAGACGGTGGCGAACGAACTCAAGTCGATGGATATCGACATATCCGAAAGCGAAATTCGCTATCTGGGGCAAAAATTCGTAGCCTGCCTGAGCATCTGCCACGGACAGAGCAATTTGAAAATAAGGTTGGCAATGGCTCGAAAGGGCGGCTGCATTCTCCATATAGACGGAACGTGCGAAGGCGGCAGTCCCCATTTGTTCACGGGCATGGACGAAATAAGCGGAATAGTCCTTTCGAGCGTGAAAATAAACTCCGAAAATAAGGAAGTCATAGTTCCGTTCCTCAGAGACATCAAATCGAAATACGGCACGCCCCTGGCGGTCTCGAGCGACATGGGCAGAGGGCTCCTGGCCGCTCTCGATGTCGTTTTTCCAGGAGTCCCCATTCGGATATGCCATTTCCATTTTCTGAGAGACATTGGAAAAGACCTCCTCGGCGAAGACTACAGAACATTGCGCAATAAACTGAAAGACAGCAAGATACGAACGGCATTGAAAAACAAGGTCAGGGATTTCGAGAGCAAGCTTGGACCGCACTGCCAGGAGCTGGCTTTCGTAGACTCGGATTCCGAGAACGCGGCGGTCAAAACGGCCTTGCTGACAATCCACTGGATTTTCGACGCCTCTTCGCTTTCCGGATGCGGCTTTCCTTTCGACATGCGGCATTTTCTCTTCTATAAAAGGCTTGTTGCCGGCTACGAGAAAATCTGCGAACTGCATTCTCTGAGAGAATCCAAGCCTTTCTATCAGCTCAGGAAACTTCTGGGGCGAATTGCGGACGACAAGGATTTCGAGCATGCGGTTGGCAATTTGGAGAGAAACGAAACGGTTTTCAATGAACTCAGAGAGGCCTTGAGGATTGCCATGCCCGGCGGCAAGGACGGATTGAACGACGAGGGCGAAGATTGCGAAATGGAATCGATATCCCGTAAAGTCGCCGACTTTACGAAAAAATACGATTCGTCCGCCGATAAGTCCCATCGAAAAATGCTCGATCAAATCGCCAAATATCGCGACAAGCTGTTCGCAGACCCGATTCCATGCAAAATCGAAGGCAATGACGCCTTTATACAGCCTCATCGAACCAACAATGTCATGGAGCGGGTTTTCAGGGACCTAAAAAGGATGCTGCGCTGGAAAGGCGGCTCCGTCTCTTTGAAAAGGCCAATTGGCGCGATGCTGCCGGACACGTTATTGGTGAAGAACCTCGAAAGCGAAGAGTATCTTGAAATGCTTCTTGGCGAAGCAGGATGCCTGGAAGAAAGGTTTGCGCAAATCGACAGCCACTTGTTCATGAGCGAGTTTGCAAAAATGCGGTCCCACAGCAAAAAAATCCCGACTGATGCAAAGAAACTTATCAAAAGGAACGGAGCCCTGGACAAAATTGCAAACTTGTTTTTGGCCACAGCAAATTAAATGCCAACCGTTGTTTGCGAACATAGCGAGTTCACCATAATCCATCGCTTCAGCGTACAGTTTATCCATCATGTATTAGCGGGAACGTGCTTTGTTGCTCGGCATAATAATAGGCCCCGATTGGAGCAGTCGGCTTGATGTTTGAGCGATACCACAAATGTTTGTTCAGCGATGAGGTTTAACACCGATTTTCTCAGAGCACTTAGTCGTCATATCATCCCCCTAAATTTTCAATAGGCCCGCGCTCAAAATCCATAGGAACAGGGCTCGTCCCCAAAATAAACTTTCCGAAACAGCCGCGAAAAAGCCCGTCAAATCATAGGTTTGGACATCGCTACAAATTCATTCCCGAAAATTCACGGTTTTTGACAGGCTGACACCCGCTTTTTTATTGGGTTGATATATGACGAATATAAAAGTTGCATTGCGGTGATAAATATGCTAACCTCCTCGATATTGAGCGCTTGGCGGCGCTCAAAGCGCCGTATTTACGTCGTTTCACGATCATTTCTTGATTTGGAAGGATTGAGATCACAGATGTCGAAACGTCAAATAAAGACCCTAAAAGCGCTTGCCGATTTTTTCGAAAAACCCGCTTCGCCCAGACAAAAACAGTACGAAGCCGTTCGAGCGCTCGTCGTGGACAAACTTCCGGTCGAACAGGTCGCAAAAAAATACGGTTACAAGACGAGTACGATCTATTCGCTGCTTCGCGACGTGAAGGCCGAAAAAACGGAACTGTTTCCGAAGGTCCGCAAGGGTCCTCGAGAGAAGAGAACTCCGCCGGACATACAAAGAAAGGTCTTCGAGCTCAGAAACAACGGGCTGTCGACTGTCGATATCCATGAGAGCATCGGAAAGATCGGCTACGAAATTTCTCCGAAAACCGTGGAGCGCATTTTGAAGGAGGCGGGCTACGGAAAGCTGAAGCGAAGGACCGACAGCCAGCTCGGCAAAACCTCGAAAGGCCGGACGATTCCGGAAAGATCGGAGCGCATCGATTTTTCCACCCTCGAGCCTTTCAACGTGGACTGCCCCTCGGTCGGCGTGTTCTTTTTCATCCCCTACATACTGGAATCGGGAATTCTGGATATAGTCAAGGAATGCGATCTTCCCGAATCGAGCGACATAGGCTCCGTCCAGGCCTGTCTTTCGATGCTTCTGCTCAAGCTGATCGGAAACAAAAGACTGAGCCACATTGAAAAATACGACCGGGAACCCGGTCTCGGAGTGTTCGCCGGTCTCAACGTTCTGCCGAAGCCGACCTATATGGGCACCTATTCCTGCCGCTGTTCGCAGGAATCGCTGATGGAAATGCAGGAAAAAGTCGTCTCCGCCTTTTCCAAAAAGTTTCCGTCCTTCTACAAAGGAGATTTCATCAATCTCGACTTCCATTCGATTCCGCATTTCGGAGACGAGTCGGAAATGGAAAAGGTCTGGTGCGGGGCGAAGGGCAAGACGATGAAGGGAGCGAACACCGTCGTCGCCCAGGACGCGGAAAGCAATGCGGTAGTATACGCGCGCGCCGATATTCTCAGGAAAGAGGAATGCGAAGAAGGCAAAAAGTTCGTCGCCTACTGGAAGGAAATCAAGGGGAACGTGAACGAAACTCTGGTTTTCGATTGCAAGTTCACCACTTACGGGGTGCTCGGGGAACTCGACGCCGACGGCGTTAAATTCGTCACGCTTCGAAAGCGGTACGCCTCTCTGGTCGAAAAAGCTAAAAGTCTTCCGAAGAGCGAATGGCGCAAAGTGGAAGTCTCCATTCCGAAGAGGAAGTACAGGAAGGCGTCGGTGAACGAAAGCGAAGTGAATCTGAAAGGGTGCGAAAAAACCTTTCGCCAGATAATAGTAAAAGACCGCGGGAGGAGCAAGCCCGACTTCATCCTGACGAACAACAGGCAATTGGAGCAAAAGGATATTCTGGAAGTATACGCCAGACGCTGGAGAGTGGAAAACAAAATAGCCGAAATGGTCGCCTTCTTCAATCTCAACGCTCTCTCTTCGCCGATAATGGTCCGAATTCATTTCGATATCCTGTGGACGATCGTCGCCGACACGCTGTACCACGTTTTAGCCGCCGATCTGAGAAGATTCGAAAAGAATCTCGCCCCTGGAATATTCAGAAAGTTCGTCGATTTTCCGGGCAAAGTAGTATACGACGGCAATATGTTTACTGTTAAAATTCGGAAGCGAGCCCATACTCCAATTTTGAAAAGCGTCGATAAATTGAAGGACCCGTTTGCCGTCCCGTGGCTCGACGGCAAAAAAATCCAGATCAAATGGACCGCATAGTTGGGTTAAATTCTGGCGCTTTTATTATCTGTGAAAATCGGTGTTTAACGAGTGCGCATGGTTTTTCGCCGGTTTATCGACAAGGGCGAAATCATAGGCCTTTCCAAGCGTTTCCAGCATTGACAATATTACGATCAAAGACCTCGACGCGATTCGAGGTAGGCTGAAAGTGGATTGAAACTCGAAGCCGGCCACCACTACAAACAGATTCAGATGAGAAAGCCGCTTGGAATTATGCCGAAAATCCTATTGTCTTTCCTAACAAAGAAGCGGGTCCCGGCCGACAACTCGGCATAATTACGTACTCGGCATAATGCCTCAAGGTATGGATGCCCTATCCCTTTTTTATTCCCGCTTTCTTCTTCGCGTTGTCGTAGATTCTCTGCGCCGTTCTGTCGCTCGGATGCTTTTCCCGGCTTCGCGATGGAAATAGCCATGTTTTCGGCTTGCAGGATCTGTAGTAATGTCTAAATTCGGGAAGAAGGTTCTCCGACAAAAGTGTGTAGCGGTCCTTGCGGCTCTTGCCCTGTTCCACTCTTATGAGCATTCTTCCGCTGTCGATGTGCTCCGGCTTCAAAACAACCAGTTCGCTCACCCTGAGGCCTCCCGAATACGCCGTCTTCAAAAGCGCGCGGTGCTTGATGTTTGACGGCGCCTGCAAAAGCCTGGCGACTTCGTCCATGCTCAGTATCTCGGGCAGTTTCTTCTGCGGTCTTTTCCTGGGAAGGCGAAGGACCATGTCGTCCCTTTTCAGGGTTTCGTTGTAGAATAATTTCAGGCCGCACGTTATCTGATTTCTCGTGTGATAGGATGCAAATAATGTAACGCGCATTTTATGAAAAGGCATGGACAAACTTAATCATATCCTCAATAAAGTCAGCAGGTTATGCTATGCGTTACATAATTGGGACTTGACAAAATAGTGTAACGCTCGACCGAATTCGCCATAATGGGTTCTTTTTGACGGGACGTTTCCCCAAAAGGGCATTCCGTCTTTTTTCCGGCCCGCCTTTTCGACAAAAAAAAGCCGTCCATGAAGGACGGCTTTTGCGTAATTCGGAGTTTTCGGGCGTCGAGGGGTTACGGCGAGGGCAGACCGGCTATGAACTCCAGGGCGAGATTGACGTCCACGAAACTGTATTCGAGTTCCCTGGCCCTGTCGCGGCAATCCGTGCAGATCTCCTTGAACTTTCGCATGTCCCCTCGCGCGGCGACGTAGATCTGTTCGACGGCTTCCGCCTCGATGTCCTTGTATTCCTCGATGAAGTCTTCGACGACGATCGGATAGAGAACCAGCGTCTTGAGTCTGCTGAGGATGTCGGGGTGTTCGCTTTTCAAAAAGGTCCTCACTCTGGGAAGCCCGGCCATCACGACGGGGACCCCGGCGTCCATGATTCTCTTGAAGTACGGCCAGACGCGCGGATCCAGGTCGTTCGCCTCGTCCATGACCAGAAAGCAGTCCGACAGGCCGCATATCGTCTTGAGATATTCGGGGGTGCGCCGATAGTGGGCGGTCGTCTCGTAGTTCAATTCGCGCAGAATCGAGGCCATCGTCTCGTGGACGCCGAAGAGGGATTCGACGCGGACCCCGCGAAGCTTTTTGGGCGCGATCAGATTCAGGAACCTGCTCTTGCCCGCGCCGTAGTCGCCTTCTATCAGAACGCTTCTTCCCCTGTAGATTCTGTTGTAGACCGCGCCGAGGTACGATATCCGGCGCTTGTCGTTTATGAAGCTTTCCTTTCTTTTCATTTGCGTTCGGTCCTTTCCTCGAACGCCGCGTAGGGAGCGACGTCGGTTTTTTCCAGGCGGCGGTCGCAGTCCAGGAGAAAGGCGTCGAAAATCGCCTTCGCCCTGGCTTGCCGGGGCAGCCGGATTTTGGCTTCGTACGTTTCGTACCGTATTTTATTGGCTTCGTGGACGCGGCGCGCGGTCTCCAGGTTCAGCCCTTTTTCGCGCCTCTCCGATATTTGCTTCAAATCGACCGCCATGCCCTTGGATTGCAGAAAGCGCGCGATCCTTTCCGTTTCGTTTTCCTCCGCGACCGGTTCGACGGGCCTTGCAAAGGGCTTTCGAGGCAGCGCCTCCCCGAGAAAAACGCCGTCGGCCCCGCGTTCGAAGATGAACAGCTTTCCGCTTTCCGAACACGAGATCGAAACCGGCGTGCTTTTCGCCGTGCCGAAGTTTTCCGCGCCGGAGGCCACGTAGTATTCGCGTTTTCCGTAGACGAGGGTCCTTTTCTTCGAGACCGTGGCATTGACCTTCCTGTATCCGTATTTGGCGAGGCCCCGGACCGTTTCCGGGTCGAAGACGAACGTGTCGGCGTTTTCGAGGTACTCCCCGAGCATTTTCTCGGGGACCCAGGATGCCGTCCTTCCTTCTTCGGAGAAGTCGCGCATCCGGCTGTTGCGTTCCCTGCGGTAGATTTCGAAGAGCCCGTCGCTTCTCAGCCGCTCGATGTCGATATCGACGCAGGTCGCGATGGTCGCCTCCTTTTTTCCCTGCCCGAACGCAAAACCGGGAGCGTATTTGACTATCCTGTCCTCGTAGCGCTTGAGCACGCGCGCTTCGAAGTTGTGAAGGGCCCGGTGCGACGATTCCAGGTGCGCCTTGTCCTTCGGCCTGGCCGGACGCGCGAAATCCGGCTTCATGAAGAAGCCGCCGGGCATGGAATACTTCATGTTCAGCTCTTTTATCACTCTTTCGAGGTTTCTGAAGCCGCCCGCCCCGTCCGGCCTGAACCGGACTGTCCGCCGGGGAAATTCGACGCTCAGAAGAAAATTGGAAAACAGGCGCAGGGCGCTTCTGCTGCTTTCGCCGAAGAAGGCGTCCATGGAGAACATATAGCGCGAACGCGTATCGTAGATCTCGATGAGAACCGGCTTTTTCCAGCGGCCCGCCGAATCGCGTATCCTGATGTATCTCGCCGTGCATCCGTCCATTTGAACAAGGCCGAAAACCGGCACGGATACGAAGGCGTGCCGGACCGTTCGCTCCTGTCCGAAGTCGGGCTTTTCCAAATGCCTTTTCAGGCCGGCCGTTTTGGCGTATCGCCTGAGGGCGTGAATCGAAAGGGGGCCCCCGAATTCCTCCTCGAGCCAGCAGCGGTAGTTCTCGATGGTCCTGCACTTTCGGCTCACGAACATGAAGCGCTCGTCGGACAGGTCGGCGGAGGCCTCCGCCATTTCCGCAAAGCGCCTTTTCACCTCGTCGTCGAGGGCCGGGGCGCGTCCGCTGCATCTTCTTCCCTCCTGGATCCCCTTGGCCGCAAGCACGAGCGGCTTCGGTATGACGCCGGTCTTCGCGTACAGATCCTTGTAGTACTTCTTCATCCGCCGTCCGGCCGCGCCCTCCTTGTGCATGATCTTCCTGTGCAGAAGAATCCGGAACTGCTCGTCCAGCGGAAGACCGGCTATTTGGGCGAGAATGTCGTCTTCCATTCGTCCGCGCGCCGCTTCAGCGCTTCGAAATTATCTTGTCCTTCATGGACCGGTTCCAAAGCAGCGCGGCCTGTCTGGAAGTGGTCCTCCACGAGTCGTTTTTCGCCAGGTCGATCTGATTCATCATTTCCAGGGCCGCCTTTTTGTAATCGTCGCCGATCACGCCGGTCAGGTCCTTTCGAGGGTCCTGGGTCTTCGCGCCGGTCGCGCGGACGAACCGTCTTATGTTCGAGGCGGTCTGTTCGGCGCCGGACTCCAGAAATTCGCGCCAGACCCTTTTCTGCTCGACGGGCGAAAGTCGGGCCAGCACGCGGGCCTGGGCTTCGTTGGCGGGCAGCGCGTCCCCAATCGGGGAAAGATTCTCCATCACCCTGCTCGCCTCGATCAGCCGGTACGCCTGGGATTTTCCCATTTCCCAGCGATGCCTGACATAGAACTCGAAGCTGTCGAACAGCGAAACCTTGTAGAGCTTTTCGTCGCGGATCTTCCTCAGCGCCGCCCCGATCTCGCAAAAACGCCGGCGGCTTCGGTCGATCACCTTTTCCAAACGGCGCAACCGGTCCGCGCTCATCGTGTCGGCCGCCGGATTGCCGCGTTCGTCCGCCCGAGACGCTCCGAAGGTTCGCGCTCCGGTCCCGGCGGAAGAGCTTGCAGATATTCGACGGCGGCTACGAAGTCCAGGCGCTCGACCGTCATTACCATGTCGATGGTATTGAAGTTTTTCTCGCAGCGAAAGCATCTGGCCAGATTGGTCCTGGGATTGACCGCAGTGTCGAACTCGCCGCAGATCGGACAGAGGAATCTGAACCATCCCTCGCTGATTTTCGACGCGATCTTCAGATTGTCCTCTATCAGCCTGTCGATCGGTATCGAGTTGCGCAGCCTGAATAATTCGTTGCCTGTGAATCGTCTTTTCATCTCGTTTCTCCCGAATTTTTCGTCGTTTTTCAATCGGCGAAGATGTTTTTTTCAAATTCGCCTAGGAAATCGATCCACGATTTCTCCGGATCGACCGCAAAAATGGCAGCGGGCGGGAAAACGGGGCGGAAAATCCGACGCGTTTGCCCGTCGCGTCGTCTCTATACCCTTGTTCGAAGGGGATTTGGAAGTACCGTCATCCATGTTTTTCGAATCGGGGAACAGTTCGGGGTGGCGGCGACGATTTTCGGAGAGACAATGGGCCTTTCTGCCCTTTTCGGTCTGTCGGTACCGTCGCTGACGCCGACGGTGGGCCTGGAGATATCCGGCTCTGCGACAATGCTCTCCGCAATAGACCTGTCCGCGCCAGCAGCGACGGCATACGTGGAATCCGGCTCCGCACCACCGGCATGCGACGAAAATCAGTTTCATGAAAATCCTGTTGATCGCAACCGGAAAATCAGTTAGGCTGGTCGCGCTATAGAGCTTCCGGTTCGCATCGAAGTTCGCATCTTGAAAGCCCGAAATGGCAGTTTCGGGCTTTCTTTGTTCCCTTGCCAAATATCGCCGGCAATCGGCTCCGGTGTTGTAGACCATCCTGGAATTTTCGTAAAGGCCAAAGGGCGGCTGGGTAATCGCGGGGTGGGCTGTGTATTGTTTATTTTTCCGGGGCGGGGTGCGGCGGGGTATGCGGGGTAGCGCCCGTTTCAAGCGTTACACTATTTTGCAACTCGGGCGGGGTACTGCGTTACACTATTTGCATCCTATCACTCGTGGACGCAGTGTAGTTCTTGAATTTCTTCAGATACAGAAGATAGTTCTCCACCTCTTCCTGCCCGATTGCGTCCGGGGATCTCATGTAGAACCCGGCGAGTCCCTTCACTGCGGAAAGATAGGCGTCGATCGTGTTCGGGGAAAAGTCTCGAAGTTCCATCTCCCTTGTCATTTTTTCCCTGAGTTCCGTCATTGCTATACCTCCTTTGGCTTTGTGAATAAAACCTCGGAGGCCTCTCTGCGGAGGCCTCGCCCTTTCTTGGAAGTATAACATTTCAGGGATTTTTTGTGTTGTTTTTCAGGCGGGACTTTCTTTGAAAGGAAATTGCTACCGATTATGCTCGGTTTACCAGCGAGAAGCGGTTCAGTTCAACGAATAGCTCGCCGGAACCTGGGACGTAGCTGAGCGTAGCCCAGGTTTCCGGTGAAGCGACTGGTTGCCTGGCCATTCGATGACGCTTGTTCGGTGCGATTTATTTCGCGTAGGATGATAGAGTCAGGTAGGCAATATCAAAGCTTAGATACTAGAACCGCGCTGCATTGTCTCATTTATTTTGCTCTTATGATATTTATGTCCGCTCTTCCAACCTACTTTGAATCGGCAACAAAAAAACTCTCCGGCACTCCGGTATCAGCATGGAGCTATAGAGGCTTGTTTTTCCGTTTTTTATCGTGAGCCATGCTTTCGCCAAATAATCCAGTATTTTTAGGGGATTAATTCTCTGTACATTTCTACATTTTTTCTTATTAGAGAGTTTACGATCTGGTTTAAGGAGAAAGCATGTCCTTTTGATTTGAAATTTTTAAACAAATATTCTTTAAGTTCCTTGTCAAGGTAAATCGGTATCTCTAATTCTTCGATTGGCCTGTAAAATTTACCTTGTTCCGCGTCCGAAAAATCGTATTCTTCTTTCATATGGGACACCTCAGAAAGAAATGGTCGCACTCCAAATAGCAGCAACGACGATAGCTGCAGGTATTGCCACTATGGATACCTTTACCATAAAAGCGACCAAATCCGCAATAATAATATAAATCCCTATAATAACAACCTTTTCCGCAGACACAATATCCTTTCTTCTCTTTTCGTTTTCCTCGCTCCAATTAACTTTTTCTATCAATTTTAGCCCTTCCGGTTTTTATTTTTCATTTATAGCTACCTTGCACATGAACTGGCAACGATAAGCTGACCGGCGCCGGGGGCGGAGCGGATGCGGAGACCCCGGCGTCCCGGTGAAGCGGCGGGTTGCCAGGTAGTATTTGTATGATTTCCGATCGCCAGTTTCCTCCTGAACAGTGACAGCCCCATTCCTTTGGCTCTATATTTGATTAATTCCCTTATTCATATCTTAACGGGTTCTATTTTCTTTTCCTTTAATTCGTTCTTTTTCCCATAAAAAAGATAAGGCACGTTCTGAGCCTGCAATTCTATCGTTTTTATCATTTCCTGTTTTGTCGGAACGTACAGAAAGCACCCTGTGGAATCAAGCTGAAATTCTCCTGCTATCAAAATGCCTCTATCTGTTTTGCACAACACTGGCACTTTCCATTTTCTGTGTTCAGAATCAAATCGTGGCGTTCCAGGCGTGGTTAAATGCCCGATATTATCAACCAAATACTTTTTTACTTTTTCATAGACGTCCATACTTTTATCCCCTTTGAAGCCTGTCTGGCCCATGCTTCAGCAAAAAGTTTTTTTCTGATTTTAAGATCTCCGGACAAATCAGGATCGTGGTAATGAAAAAAAGTATCGTCATAGCCATGGATCACGATAAAATGACCGAAGCCTTGCAATCCACCGTAGATCACTGCCGGATCGACAAGAACTATAATCGGTTGACCTTTTTCTAAAAAGTCGATCAAATGAGATTCGGCCATATTCTCAAACACTTCTGCGTTACAGTTGAATGCTTTAACGCATTCTGCCAATTCTTCGCATGTATTTCCCAGCCAGCTAGTATCACATTTATACTCCAGCTCCGATTCCGACTCTGCAATGCCGTTGAAAGAAAGTATCATTTTTAGACAGGCCACACCGCATGTAGTCGATTTTCCTGTCTGTAATATGGTACGTTAAGTTTCATTCCAATTTTTTCGAATGCTTACCCAATAAGTATGCAACAATTTTGTTTCCGTTTGGAATTCGAACACTCTTCAAATTCTTATCGATATCATATATTTTTTCGATTTGGGGACTTGGAAACAAATAAATCTGCCATCTTGCCGGCGTTTTGTCCCGTACGAACCAAAATCCAGCGCATTTTTTGTCCGAACTTTTTATTTCCAAGTCCCTTGATGTTCAACCCTGTTCACAAAAGGGCCGCAATGAAAACCGATTTTCTCATTGCGCTTCGGAAACGAAAAGCTCACCGGCGCCGGGGGCGGAGCGAACGCGCAGACCGCAGTGTCGGGTGCAGAGACGGGTTGCCGGGTTCCTCGTTTATCTTTTATGCTATTTTTCCCGTAATCAATTTCGATTTGCCATGAGGTTTCAATATTGATGTGTAAAAAGTGCTCAGAGCCCGATAATCGGTTATTCCATAGCTTCGGCCAAGCTCATATCCTTTCTTAATAATTCATTGACAACCGTGCTTCGATCATTGCCCTTTTTTTTTGCAATTTTATCGATAAAGGCTGAAACTTCATCATCAAGATATATCGGAATGTTCAACTTAATATCCGGCCTATAGAATTTGCCTCTTACACCTTTTGAAAAATCATATTCTTCTCTCATAATTGCTCTCCATATTTCTTTTTTTCTATTTTTGTGGCCTTTCGGCTTGAAATAATTCTGATTCTTATAGAGTCGCTGGTTTCTTCTTTAAAAGTATGGATAACAACCAACAATCTTCCTTTTGCAGAAATCCCAAGTGTAATCCATCTGTCTTCTTGCTCACTGTGATCCGGATCAAAAATGGTGACAGCCTGAAAATCGTTAAACACAGTTGCCGCTTCTTCAAAACTAACTCTATGTGTCTGAAGATTGATCCGGGCTTTTTGGGGATCCCATTCAAAATTGTAATTAGCCGCCATTTTTCAAACCATTTTAAATAATTCACCAGTGGATAAAGCTATTCATCCATTTTCACAACATCAAATTTATTGATGATCACACGATAGCTTCGGCAACGAAAAGCTCACCGGCGCCGCGGGCGAAGCGAATGCGAAGACCCAGGTGTCGGGTGCAGCGGCGGGTTGCCGGGCCGATCAACTTGCTTCGTTGTTTGCTAATCGTTAATCTTGAATAAAGGCTCGGCCCCTTCTCGACCTTCTCTTTAAATACTTCTTAGCCGCTTTATAAGAAGGTCGTATTCTTTGTTAGACCCTATCCAAAACCATGTGATTTCATCGTTTTCAAGAACCCCAACAGCGCGATGGTCAATATTTATCCTGACTGAGAAAATAGGTTTCGAAGAATGAATTCGTTTAAAATGCAGGATAGGATGATATGGATCGTCGGAAAACAGCTTGTAAGCATTCCTGGCTTGAATTCTGACTTCAGCGCTTAAAAGGCCGTAGGATTTCCAAAATCAGCTTGTAACAGTTGATTTCATAGCGAATCCAGATCGAGAGGGGTTGTTTTGCCTTCTCGTTTTTCTCTAAGCGCTTCATTGGCAAGGTTTTCTAAAATATCTTCCGAATTGGCGAACGATTTTTCCCAAATCCTCTCTGAACGCAGTTCGTCAAGGACCCATTTTGCAAAAGCATTCTGATCAATCTCCGGAAGTCTTGAAGCTTCCTCAAAAGCTTTTTCAAGAAGCTTTGTCATTTTTACAACCTCCTACCTTCTCATTTAATGACAAATATTTGCAAATATGCAAACGGCAAAATTTGGTCTGGCTTTCTAAAAACAAGCCTCTTTGTCGGAAAGTGCATAGTATCATTTGGCAAATCCAAATATTTTTTCAATAATTATTGTTATTTCCGTCGCGTAAAGCGCCTATTTTTAGAATCCCGTCGTTTTTCATACGAGCATTTTATTGAAAAATTCATCGAAAAACAAACGTATTCTTCAAAATATCTATGTTACGTTCAATATTTCTTGTTCTTGCAGTTTTGGTGTTTGTTCAAGCATCTCGTTTGCCAGGCAGCGTTAAGGGTTTTATCCGACGTCACGCGTCAAGTTGCCGCAAAAAATCATCTAAAAAAAATAATAATGTCGCAAATGCGTTGCGATTTTTGAAACGAAAGCGTGATGTCGGATAAAACCGGGTTGAACGGAGCCGCACCACGGTGTTTCCAATACGGAGCGTATACCAATATATACGGGGATTGTAAAGGGAAGATCCGCTTGTTCAGCTCTGACGCATCTATGTTTTTTCGGATCATCCAGCGCGAAATTATACGGCGCAGACATGCCCATTTCTACGGAAAGGCCTTGAAATTTGTCGGAAAATCTCGTTTGACGCCATCCGCAGGGTCGGGTTCATGGCTGGATACGGAAACTTGAAGGCACCTGTGCGTCTTTTTTTTAGCGGACGGCGTCGGATTCATTTCGATTTTGGGTTATGCCAATCTCAGCTGGTACTTTTTCCGCAGCCTCGCTTCCGTCGATTCCTTGTCGAGCCATGGACCGCTCAAAGTTTCCCGAACAAACCCGATGAACCCGCGGAATCCTTTCTCAATAAATTCTTTGCAAAGCGCTTCGCTGTTCCTGGCCAGTTCGTTAATCGCCACGGCAATGTTCATCGGAAAATGGAAACCCTTCATCGCGTTCCAGTTGCAGGCGTAGCGATGGCTGTAGTTGTACCCGTTGCATTTTTCGTCCTGGATTTGGTTTTCCATGTTCCAGCGTCGGCGCGCCGCAAGATTGCACCGCGCGTGCAAATTGTACGCGTCGAGCGGCATGCTCGAAATCCACGCGTGCTTCGAGTTCTTTTCGACGGGTTCGCTGGTCTTTTCGTCGATTTGCGTCCAGCTTTCGCGGCATACCGCCAGGTGAACGACTTGAACCTTGCCGTCCCCGTATTCGCAGGCGATGTCGTTGACCCATCTGAAACGCCGCAGTCTGCCCTTGACTTTCATCGAACGCCGGTTCTCCGGGCACAGTTCCTTCAATCCGTCGTATTCGTCCCGTACGCTCTTGAGGCTCTTGTCCTTCAATACTATCATGAAGTCCCAATTCCTATTCCGGCACGCCTCGAACACCGGGCCGTTCGGACACAGGCCGTCGAGAAGCACTATTATCGGAAGGCGTCTGAATTACTTCTTCAGAAGTGCGGAAAGTCTTTTGAAGGCCTTGAGTTCGCAATCCTGTTTTTCCGAGTCGGTCTCCCCGTCGTCGTAGTTCGGACACACGCTGGCAAGCCGAATTCCTATCGAATTGGAGAAAGCCAGGCTCGCCTCGAGCACGTATACGCAATATCTTTTCTCGTCCGAGTCTCCGGGCACGGCGCGCTCCAAAAGATTTTCGTCCCATAGACGACTTCCCGACAACTTCCCGGTGCCGTCCGCGGCCACGGGGTACCTTCCCTTTATCAGGTATCTTGCGAATTTCTTTTTTCCGATCAGATCCCTTATCAGGTCGAAATGGGCCTTCCGGATTTCGCCCACGTCTATCTTTTCCGGCAATCTCGCCAGCGTGTCGCAATGGGGCAGGCTTTCGAGTTCCGGAAGAAAAAGCCTCGGGTTCTCCAGGAACATCGGACAAGTCATGGTTTCGTTGGCTTGCCTCCTCGAAGACATCTGGAAAACGAAAATCAGAATCCCGTATGTCATCAGAAGGGAAATCGCGTACTTTATCTTCTTCGGGTTCCTCGGATCCCTTATCTTTTCCAGGCACCCGAGCAGCACCGGCAATTTGCTTCTCAGAAGTCGGAATTGCTCCGTGGCGATTTCGCCTCGGGCCAGCCTTTCCTCCTCCGCGTCCAGGTACGGGCATTTTCCGTTTCGCTTCGAGGGGCGCCCTTCAGTATCGAATCCGGCCTGCGCCTTTTCTTCGCGCAGCTTCCTTTCCGCCGCCTTTTTCTCCTTCCTCCCGCACTTTATCTCCTCCGCGCCCGCGCGCTTTGCCGATTCGCTCACGACGCCTCCTTTCGGAAAAGATCTTCGCCGAGCAGCAATTTTCTGAAATCCTTCCTCAACGCCTTGACGTAAATCCTTTTCGGGGTCGTCTCGTAGCTTTTTCCTTTTCTGGCCAGTCCGGTTCCCGTCGTCTTTCCCGGATATTTCCAGTTGGCGGCCTTGTAGCACGCTCCGTCGTGGAGTTCGGCATCGACGAAAGTCTCCATCGGCACCGGCCTGTAGTTCCAGCGCTTCTTCCAGTCTTCGCAAACCCGGCGGCCAAGCTTGCCGAGCACGTGGCTTGCCAGATTCCCGACTCCGACCCAGGGAAATATCAGAAAGCGCGTGTTGTTTATCAACAGGCCCAGGTTGTTCGACCGTTCGATTCGATTCCATCCTATCCATTTGTCCCTTGCGCCTGGCGCCCTGGCCGCGCCGGCGAAAAGAGCGCAGCCGAGCAATCCTTCGCGGCATCGGAAAAAATACCGCATATGGCAGCCGAAAGGCCTGCTTGCGCCCAGATAGTGGCGCCGTGACATGCAATATTCTGTTGGCTCCGGCCAAATTCGGACCCACTTTCCGCCGGAAATCGGACCCACCCGACCGGATAAACGTCACGAAAAATCCGTTTAAAAACGGACCCGCCTGAAGTCCCCCCCATTAATCCTGCCCCCCGGGTCGCCGATCAAGGTATCGTATCTCCATACCGTTGGATGGAGATTAAACAATGCCGAAGGCCAAAACGAGAAAAAGACGCTGCAAGATCTGCAAAAAATGGTTCATGCCCGACGTCCGGCACACCGACCGCCAGAAGACCTGCGGCCCGGAATGTCGAACCGAGCTGCATCGCAGACAGTGCGCGGAATACAACAGGAAGAACCGCAAGTCGTCGAAGGCCGACCACCTGCAGAAAAAGCTCGAAGAGGTCGATCTGTACTGCCGGTCGGCTCCCGACGGAAGAATCGACCCGGAGGTCGCCCGCTCCAGAATCGACCTGGATCTGCCCCGAGACGTCATTGCAGAGGCGATAGGTCTGCCTCTTCTTGTCGTGATCGAATACTTCGTCGAGCAAATCCTTCGGAAATACAAAATCGAAAAGGAAGCTGAGGAACGCAAAAGGCGACCTGCGGCGCAAGCGCCCTGCCCGCCGGACACGGGGTAGCGTATTCAAGACGCATCATGGACCTAACCCGCCGAAATCACAGGGGATATCGACGAACAAAGCGAAAGCGTCTTTTAAGACGCTTCATGGAGCCAACCCGCCGAATTTATTGAGGATATTCGCCGACTAACGGGATGCGTTTTTTAAGACGCAAGAGACATCGCCCCCGGAATGTGTTAAGCACCGGGATAATGGAAAACGAATGTTCGCATATCGAAATCGGCAGGATCGGAGAGCGGTTCGCCGAACTGCGAATCGCCGATCCCAGGGCCGAGGCGGAGATGGAGAAATCCATGAAGACCCGCGGGCAGATGATGCCGGTGGTCGCGGGCCGCTTCGAAGGGACAGTCTACGAGATGATCGACGGATTCAAGCGTCTCAGGGCCGCTGTCAAGCTGGATATGCCGAAGCTGGAAGTTCGCGTGTTCGCCGGGAATGTCCGGGCGGCCAAGGCGGCGATGATCCTCTTGAATTCGAGGGCGAAAACGATCTCGGAACTCGAAAAGGGACTGGTGATCCGTTCGCTGCACAGAGGCGAAAAACTGAGCCAGACGCAGATCGCGGTGCTGCTCGGGCGCCACAAGAGCTGGGTGTGCCGCATCCTGTCGGTGGTCGAGCGGCTGAGCGACGAGGTGACCGAGCATCTCAGGCTCGGACTGGTGAACATGACCGTCGGCCGGGAACTGGCGCGGTTGCCGCGCGGCAACCAGCCCGAGGCGCTGCGGGCGGTGATCGAGTACAATCTGACCAGCGACGAAACCGCCCGCCTGGTGCGGCTTCTGTCGGACCGGCCGGCCTGGGGCAGGCGCGGGATTCTCCAGTCGCCGAAAGAGGCGCTTGAAAAGCATCGACCGGACGGGCCGCCCGTCCGCCGGAGCGTGAAAATCATGGAAAGGCTGCTGAAAATGGAAATATGGCTCGCCACGACTCCGCCGGCCGTCTTGAAGGAGCTGTCCGAATCCGACGCCAAAAGAGTGCTGTCGGCGCTGGACGGCATCGAATCGGCGTTCGGCGGCATGCGCGAGTCGCTGCGAGAGAAGGGAGGCGCCGATGTTTGAATTCTTCGCCGACAGGGCGGATCTGGAAAATCGGATCGTGTCGATGCGCGCGAAAGGCTGGGCGATTCGCGCGCTGGCCAGGCACTTCGGAATGGGCCGCAACACGATCAGAAGGATACTGCGCAAAAACGAGGCTCGTCGCGACCTGGGACACGACGCTCTGGAAGACAAAAGGAAGTCGAGCCGCCCGAGCAAGCTCGACGAGCACCGCCCGATGATCGCGAGCCTTCTGGAGGAGTTCCCGAACATAACCGGAGTCCGGATGCGCGAGGAACTCGTCGCGGCCGGGTTCGACGGGGGAAAGACCATCGTGTGCGATCTTCTCAGGGAAATCCGCCCCCGTCCGAAGATCGAGCCGGTCGTGCGATTCGAAACGGAACCAGGCCGGCAGGGGCAGATGGACTGGAGCCCGTACACGATAGACTTCGTGGAGGAGGGAAGGCGCAAGGTGCTCTGCTTTTCCTATATTCTGGGCCATTCGCGCCGGCAGTACCTGGATTTCACCTTCGACCGCAAGTTCTTCACCCTGATTCGCAGGCACCAGGACGCCTTCGCGTATTTCAAGGGAGTTCCCTTCACCTGCCTCTACGACGGCGAGAAGACGGTGGTCCTGCGCTGGGAGGCCGGACAGCCCGTCTTCAATCCGGCCTTCTCCGCCTTCGCCACCCACTACAACTTCCGCCCGGTCGCCTGCCGGCCGGGAAGGGCGCAGACCAAGGGAAAAGTGGAGAAACCCTTCCAGTACGTCGAGACGAATCTGCTCGGCGCCCGCAAATTCACGGGTATGGCCGACTTGAGATCGACGGCGCAGTGGTGGCTGGCAAATCGCAGCGACACGCACATACACGGAACCACGGGCGTTTCGCCCCTGCAGCTGTTTGTCGAGCGCGAAAAGTCCGCGCTGCTGCCGCTTCCGGCGCATCCCTACGACTCCTGCGAAGTCGCTCTCAGAGTGTGCGGACCCGACGGCTTCATAGAGCACGACACGAACTTCTACTCGGTGCCTGTCGAATACGCGGCCGACATTCTGACCGTGAAGGCCTCCGAAGAGGAGATATTCGTCTACAGCCCCGACCTGGTCCGGATCGCCCGCCACGAGCGGCGGCCTCTGGGGGCCAGGGAGAAAATGGAAGATCCGGCGCATCGCCTGGCAAGCAAGGTTCGCTACGGCCTGGAACCGGTGCGGGAGGCGTTTCTGCGGCTCGGCGAGCATGCCGGGGACTTTCTCGACGGCCTCAAGAGCGCCCACCCGAGAAACTGCGGGTTCCAGGCGCGCTGCATTCTTCGGCAGAAGGAAAACTACCACTGCGACGACATCGACGCGGCTCTGGGCCACGCCTCGAAATACCGCGCCTTCGACGGCAAGTCGGTGGAGCGGATTCTCAAGGCCAGGGCCAGGCCCCGCACACTGGAATCGACGGCGAGGCGAAAAGCGGGAAAGCTTCTGGAGAAACTTCCCGAAGTCCGTCAGCGCCCGCTGTCGGAATACTCCCGGCTGCTAGGGGGAAAGGAAGAGTAAAATGGAAGAAGATCCCATGGAAAGACTTCGACGAATGCTCGAGGAAATGAAACTGCGTAAAATCGCCGAGGAGCTCGACGCCGTTCTGTCCGAGGCGGAAAGGGAGGGCCGAGCGACATTCGAGGTTTTGGAGCGCCTTTTAGCCATGGAATACGCGGCGCTGGCGCAACGTCGCATAGAGCGCAGAATCAAGGACTCGAAGCTCGACGAACTGAAGCTTCTGGACGATTTCGACTTCGACTTTCAAAAATCGATAGACAAAAGGCAGATCATGGACCTGGCGACCCTGGGCTTCGCGGAACGCGGACAATGGCTGATTCTGGCGGGCAGCTCCGGCACCGGCAAAAGCCACATCGCCAAGGCGCTTCTCCTTCTGTGCTGCAAAAGGCAGTACCGCTGCAGGTACACGACCGCCTCCGACATGCTGCGCAGGCTTCTGTCCGGCCTCGCCGACGACACCGTGGAGGAAAAGCTCAAGCAATACGTCCGGCCGCAGGTCCTTCTGATCGACGAAATCGGCTTCGACCGCCTGGAGCAGGAGGAATCGCGCAAGGCGTCGCTGTTCTTCAAGGTCGTGGAGGGTCGCTACCGCAAAAACTCGACGATTCTGACCACGAACATCGACTTCAAGGCGCTGGGCGACTATCTGGGCGACCCGGTGATAACCGCCTCTCTCGTCGACAGGATGGTCCACCACGCGGTCATAATCAACATCGAGGGGCCGAGCTACCGCATGCACGAGTCCGAGGCCCTGAACAGGCCCCCCGACAAAGGGAAGAAATGAAACGGCGTTTCTCCGAAAGGGAACTCCGGGAGCTGCGAAACGAAATTCCCGTCGAAGAACTGATCGAAAATCATCTGCGCATGCCGGTCAGGCGCGTCTCCGGCCGCTTTCGGTTTTCATGCCCGATCTGCTCGGGCTACGACACGTCGGTGCTGTACGAAAAGAATCTGGCGCGATGCTTCTCGTGCCAAAAGAACTTCAACGCCATCGACCTTACCATGAGTCTGACCTCTCTGGATTTCGTCGGGAGCGTCGAAAGACTCAGGCAGTACCGCAAATCAAGACAATCGGCCAAAGCGGGAGGCGAGACCGCTTCGAATCGACACGGCTTCGCCTCCATGGCCGAAATCATCCCTCCAATCCTTCCCCCTAAGGAAATCGGCGCCGTTTTCAAGAAGGAGCCCCCCGAACAAGACGCTCCGCTCGCCGAACGCATCGACAGACTGGAGAAAAAAATCGACCGGCTTTCATCCAGGCTGGATGCGCTCGCGGCGATGTTCGAATCCGCAAAGCCCTGATCAATCTTCGAATCGTCTGAAAAGCTCGACATGAAAGGAGAATCCGCGCAAGCCCGCACAGGATGCCACATCCTTATGCAAAGTTCGGTCTGCCGCCGGATCGGTGCAGGTTCCGCCTTTTTCTTTTGCGGGCGGGATCGTGGCGGGCTCCTTCTTTTTTTCTTGCACGCGGGTTTCGGCGGGTTCGGGGCGGGTTCGGGCGGGGTCCTGAACGCGAGGTCAAGAAGCTTCCAAGCCGGAAAACAACACCTGTTTTTCTCGATTTAGTCAACTTCAGGCCGGGTCCATTTTTTTGCACGGGCGGGTTCAATCTTCACCGGAGCCAACACGCATTCAGACGAAGAATTGCACACCTTACACTGTGAAACGTGTCTGTATGGGGGAATAATTTCACGGCAGAACTGTAACTTCTGGCGATAATTCTTGAAACGTGATGCTCGTGCAAGAATCTGGGCACGGCGGCCCGCTTGCCCTTGCTCTGTTGGATTTGGCGGACATTACCTAACAGGATCCTTGTCGCGAAGGCAGCGGGGACACGGGGCGGTGCTGGTTTCTGGCAAAAGGTTTCGCATCGCGCGATAGTGCGCCATGCTGTGCTCGGATTCGGTGGCAGGTGTTTGCATCGGGCTTGCGTCGGGTGCTGTTCATGTCAAACAACGTGCGCTGAAGGCTCGGAACGTCTGAAGGATGGTGGCAATGACACGCATAAAACGTCTACAAAACCTTGACAGGAGTTCTGGAAATAGAGGGAATCCAGCACAGAAAGCTTGACATGCAGTGGTATTGTTTATAGGCTTGGTTCGTCTGTAGAGGAAGGTTTGGAGGCGTTCTATTCAGGTGCATGGCCTAACAAACGGTTGGTAAAGACCCGAAAAGCGCGGCGCAATTTTCGCATAATCGCCCGCTATTAAGGCGTTGGTGGTCTATCTGGCTGAGTACTTCCGGTCAGGGCGCTTTTCGGGCTTCACAACCGAAGCGTTGAACTGAACCGCTTCGCGCTAGTCATCCCGACCGGATCGCCTGCAATATCAACAGCATAGCCGCCTCTTCGAAAGAATTTCCCATGAAAATCCCGAAAATGTTATAATCCATTGTATGGGACGGATCCCCCGGGCTCGGGATCCGTATCTTCCACGAAAACCCCATGCAAAGGAGGTATCGCCATGTCCGAACTTAGACAAAGAATGATCCGGGAGATGGAGCTTCGGGATTTCGCCGAAAACACGCAGAAGGCTTATCTGGCGGCTGTCGAAGGGCTCGTCAGGTTCTATATGAAGCCGCCCGATCAATTGAACCTGGAGCAGGTGGAGGACTATCTGCTCTGGCTCAAAAAAGAAAAGAAGTCCCCGTACAGCACGAGAAATCAAATAACGAGCGGGCTGAAGTTCTTCTACAACAGCACGCTGAAAAGAGACGGCTTCAGGCTGGAGCTTCCGAAAAAGACCGGAGAGCGCAAGCTTCCGGAGGTTCTCGCGCCCGAGGAAGTTCTCAGGGTCGTCGAGGCGCCGGCCAACCTGAAGCACCGGGTCCTGCCGAAGACCACGTATTCCGCAGGACTGAGAGTCGGCGAGGTCATCGCCCTGAAGCCGGAGCACATCGACAGCGCAAGAATGCTCGTCAGAGTGGAGTCGGGCAAGGGCCGCAAGGATCGCGACACGATTCTCTCCAAAAGACTCCTGCCGGAGCTTCGCTACTACTACAAAACGTGCCGCCCCCGCAACTGGCTGTTTCCCGCAAAGGATCCTGAAAAGCACATCTGCGCCACCACAGCGCAGCGCGCCTATACGAAGGCGAAGAAAAAGGCGAAAATCAAAAAGGGAAAAGGCATCCATACTCTTCGCCATTGCTTCGCCACCCATCTTCTGGAGCCGGGATACGACATCCGCAAGATCCAGATGCTCCTGGGGCACAAGTCGGTTCAATCCACCATGATCTACCTTCATGTTTCGAGAAAGCACCTGACATCGGTCAGGAGCCCGCTCGATCTTCTAGGGAACGAAAGCGACGCTCCCGCCGAAAAGGAAAAGAACGATGACGGGAACGCATAACTCAAAATTCGAAGTCGCCGACATATTCCGCGAGCATATACGCGACTACCTTAAGGTCTACAAGATGTTGCCCGCGCAGTTCGAGATCGTCTCGGACATAATCGGCTGCCGCACGGAATGGCTCGGAGGCCGCATTCAAAAATGCTCCGATTGCGGAAAGGAAGTCCCTCTCTACAATTCCTGCCGGAATCGCCATTGTCCCAAATGCCAGTCCATGGCCAAGGAACGCTGGCTTGAAAAGCGAAAGAGCGAGGTACTTCCGGTCAAATATTTCCACAACGTGTTCACCGTCCCGCACGATCTGAATCCGATTATTCTCTGCAACAAAAGAGTCGCAATCAACATTCTGTTCAAGTCCGTCTCGGAAACGCTGCTGCAATTCGGCGCGAACCCGGACAGCGGACTGGGCGGCAAACTCGGCTTCATTGCATTTCTGCACACATGGGATCAGGCGCTCCTAGACCATTTCCACGTCCATATCATCGTCCCTGCGGGAGCGCTGTCCGCGGACGGCGAGAACTGGATCGCCTGCGAATACGACTGGCTTTTTCCGGAACGCGCCCTGTCGAAGGTCTTCCGGGGCAAGTTCATGTTCCACCTGCAAAAGGCGTACGACAAAGCCGAACTCGCATTCCCCGGAAACACGGCCAAATATGCAACCTCGAACGGTTTCCGACAGCTGAAAAACGTCCTGTGGTCCAAGACATGGGTCGTCGACGTGGAACCGCCTCTCGACAACCCCGACCGCGTCATCGACTACGTCGGCCGCTACACGCACAGGGTCGCGATCTCAAATTGCCGGATTCTCGATCTGTCCGACGGAAAGGTCACCTTCTCCTACAAGAACCGCAAAAAGGGAACCGTCGAGGCCATGACCATGGACGCGGTGGAATTCATCCGAAGATTTCTGCTCCACACGCTTCCCAAAGGCCTGATGCGCATCCGCTATTACGGCTTTCTCGCCAACCGCTGCAAAAGGGAGTGCCTGAAAAAATGCCGGAAAAGCCTCGGCGTCTCGGAAGCGCCGGTCTTGGCGGAGCCCAAAACCGTCCGGGAAATCATGATGGAGAGAACCGGGCGCGACATAACGAAATGTCCGTTCTGCAAGAAAGGCGATCTGGTCGCCGTTCAAAGCGTTCCGCCGCGCTCGGGAACGAGTCCGTTCGAAATAATCCACGGCCGGACTCAGCGCAACCCGGTCCAGCTCGAGTGAAGTTCGACGACAAGACGAAACCCGACTTTAAAAAAAAGCTCGATCGACGAGCAACAGGACAACTGCGTCAAAAATCATGGAATCGAAGAAAAAAGACAATGAAAACAACGACTTAGGAAGGTCATCGATGAAAATTCGAGCCATTTTCCGACAAAAAATCGATAAAACCGGAACGGCACGCCCTCTGTCGCCGGCCCCCTCCCAATTTTCGCGCCTCAAAAAAGCCTTTACAATCCCCATATATATTTGGTATCCGATTTTTGAGGAGACCGTCATGCGGCTCAGTTCAACCTCGTTTTATCCGGCATCACGCTGACCCTGCTTTTTCAAGACGGTGAAAACAGAAAACAACGTTCCGGATGAAACGAATTTTTTCGCTTTTTTGCCGCGTGACGCCGGATAAAACGCTAAACGTTGGCGGCACGAAACCAAAAAGGCAATCCGGAAACTTTTTTTACGAAACCGGAACGAAGGCGAAACGCAAAAACAATGAGGAGAATGAGCGGACAACTGAATGTTAAAACAACTTGAAAATGGGTCTTTCAAAGGCAAATATCGAAGACGGAACGCAAAAAAACAACCATCGCAACGAGCCGCCCGCTTCGACCGAAACAAAAACGATGACCACGAACATGGCCGAAACAGTTACTTTCCACAATAGGAACGACGGAGGCAACGACCCGGCTTACGCATAACCACTTCGTTTGAGCGGCGAGGAGCCCTTCCGCTGCGCTCCAGGGCTCCTCGCCGCTCAACTGAATGTTCAAGCGAAGTTTGGCGTATCTTGCAGGGTGAAACACCTGTCGAGTAAGTTTTAGCCACTCACTCGTATCGTGCGTTGGGCCTGTAAAAATCGGGAATTTTCCTTCAGGCACTCAGTAAGATCGACGCGATTTGATAGGTTTTTTAAGAAAAACTCTCTAATTTTTCGGCTCATATTTGATGAGCAATTATTTTATTAACTTTTTTTGAAAGGGTAGAATATGTCATGTTTATTTAAGAAGTCGATTTGTTTTGTTTTTCATTTTTCTTTTTTACTCATTTTTCTTTGCAACTCAAATAGCAACGCAGAATATGGAGATTATTCAAAAAATCTAAAAGACAGATCAAATTCTTCCTTGCCATCAGATATCATAGATGATGAATTTTTTCCGGCAGATTCTGGTTATGATTTGGATCAATACCTTTACAAAGACAATATTGGTTCAATAACCGGAGAAACAGGTTTACTTGAGTTTTATATCGGAATTGACCGCTATTGCGGTGTTGTCGATAAAACGGGTATCGATAAGTCCGTTTATCCAGAAGGAGGTTTTTTACAAAACTATACTGCATTGGAAAACATGGGTGCAAAAGTAAAACTCAGAATTGACGCATACGACGTCGATGATGACTACTCGGATTTTGACGTGGTAAAAGAAATCGATGAAGTTTACGTGAACGGAATTAAAATGCCAAAAATCCTATCCAGTGGTAATAACCAGTGGAAAATCTATGAAGTCGAGGTTCCGATCAAACACTTAATATTTCCTGAGAAAGGTATTGGAAGCACTGGCATTAAACCAGCTAATAATTTAATTCAAATTAAAATCGACACAGGCAATTTGAGTAATCCAGATAACATTTGGGCTGTTGAAGTCGATTGGGCATATTTCCAATTTTACTCTTTTCCAAGACCTGTCGTTTTCTTACATGGAAAAGGCGATAACAGTCTAGGCTGGAAGATTTACAATGCAAGTGGCCACAAGGACATTGATTCAGGGGGATGGTACAAATGGTTTGAGGAGGAAGGTTTTGTTGTTGGTGCCGTAGATGTTTGGTCCGAAGGTGATCCAAACGATTCGATGAATGTTTCAGTTCCTTTCACTGATGAAGATTATGACACGCTCTACATAGGCGGTCTTCCTTACAAAATGCTTATACACAAAGGAGATTGGATAGACAACGATGGTGACAACAAAGTAGACGAAAAGGGGGAAAGAAACGTCGTTCACACGACATCAAGAACTTGGCACGAAATACCTGATGAAAACAATCTATGCTTTTCGGATATGATCAGCACACTTTCCAGAAATGAAATAACCTCCTATGAAAACATGAAAGGCATGAAGCGTTTTGGGAAAATTTACGGAATAAAAAAAGTACATTTCGTGTCACACAGTACAGGATGCTTTTACGGCAGAAAATATATATCGACAGTAATGAGCAATACGGAAAACAAAACAAAACAAGGCTTTGAAGGATACCCTGTTGTGGATAAATTTATAATGATTGCAGCCCCTAACCACGGACAGGATCCAAAAACTTTTCTCGGAAAATTAGTTGAAACATATTTAAAGCTTACTGAGGACAGTCCATGTACTCGTTTTTATTTAGATAAAAAATGGAAAAATTTCAATAAAACAAACCTTCAAAACCGAAACGTGGAATATTACTATGTTGGCGGGTATTCAGGCTGGAGAGATTCTGTTGACATACCAGACCCTCTTAGACCTTACTGCGACCTAAATGATTGGGAGCCAGAGTACGGCGACGATTGGCTAAACCCACTTGATATGTCCGATCAAATTGAACTTGCATACGAAGGATTGGGAGGTAAAATAGGTGTCGATTGGGAGAATGAAACAACGTATCCTTGCTATACATGGTCTGTTTGTTACAGCTTGATAGGCGGTTTTCACCCTTGCCGAGTCGAGACGACTTGTACTCACATACCAAACGACGGCCTTGCGACAATTGATGGCGCGAAACTCGGATATGGTGAATATCTGGAAAGAGGGAAATTCGCTCTAAATCATCACACAATTAGAGCCAATGCAGCTGTAAGAAATGCCATTAAAGATAAACTGCTCCCTGAAACAAGCCTTGCAAAAGCGACCGAATATGCAAGAAAAGTCGTTTCGGATAATGAAAGTCGGAAATTTATTCCTCAAAATCCGTCGAATATCCCAGAGACTGTCATGCTATATAATTACACAACGGGAACCATAGATTCTTCTTCGGTGAAACAGGAAGAAATGATGCTGCTTGGAAGAAAAACTATTATACACTTAATTTGGGACTCTTACATAGGAGATTTGTCTATTGAGGCAATCGATCCGGAAGGCGTCATCGTTGAATCTAAAGACATATCTGATGAAAGCGGATACATAACCATTGTTCCTTCAGCGTTTGTTGGAGGTTTGTGGAAGTTTAAGATCACGACCTCCAGTCTTAATCGTCCTGTGGATTACAAGCTGATAGCATACATGTATGATAGCGAAATAAAATTGACACCTGAAACAGACAAGTTCAACTATTCATTAGGTGAATACATTCGTATCAAGGCGAATTTAAATGCAAATCAGCAAATAATTAATAATTCAAATATTTTTGCTAACGCGTATTTTGCTGAGACTGATACGTTTATAAATCAAATCCAATTGTTCGACGACGGTACGCATGGAGATGACATTCCGGCCGATGGAATATTTACTAATAACGAATGGCAAGCTACGCAAAAGGGAACCATAAAATTCGAAATACAACTGATAGTTTACAATGCGGCATCTCCCTTTTTTCAAGAGTTTACTGATATTTTTATTGATGTGATAGGGAACGAAATTGATTTTACAAAAAGAAACTCAGACACGGGTATAGATACCAACGGTAATGGTCTTTTCGATTTTATAACAGTCGATATCGGTATAGAAAGTACACTGGAGGGAAATTTTAAATTTGCTGGCGAATTATACGACGCAAACGATAATTTTATTGATTCTCATATGGACGGCAAAGATATAGTTGTAGGAGAAAACTATTTGAAATTTAAGTTTGATGGAAAAAACGTATTTCTTCATGGCATGGATGGTCCATACTTTTTGAAAAATGCCGTATTGTATTCAGACGATGGCGAGATTAAAGCTTTGATGGAAAACGTCCATCAAACTAAAGCCTTTTCATATATGGACTTTGAAAAGGCAAGCATCTTTTTTTCAGGCGAGCAATCTGATATTGGTATTGATAAAAATGGAAACGGAAAATTTGATTATTTAGAATGGTTTTTCAACTTAACAGTTTCCGTCGCAGATACCTATACTATTTCGGCAACTCTAAAAAACTCAAACTACAAAGATATTGAAATTTTAAATAGCGAACAATATTTAGAGGTTGGCGAAAATCCATGCTCGGTATTGTTCGATGGCGTGAAAATACGACAAAGCCTGTCTGACGGCAATTTTATCATTGATGATGTTTCAATAGCGGGTGGCGGATCCACTATTTATTTTGGATCGGTTTATACAACCAGTAATAATTATTACAGCGACTTCGAGTATTTAGGTGAATTGGATTTGATAATTTTTTCCGAAAAAATCACATTTGACATCATCAATGACGAAGAGGTTGAAATATCTGTAAAAATCGATAATCCTGGAACCAGTACATCTAGCGATTTTACAATTCAATTTTATAATGGGCCTAAAGAGAATGGAGTTCTAATTGGAGAGCAAACCGTAAATAGCATTGCCCAAGGCGAGACCAAAGAAATAGTATTTAGATGGAATATATCCGATTTAGCGAAATCCAACTACACTCTGTACATATATGTCAACCCAAACAAATCGATTTCGGAATTCGATTTTTCGAACAACTTTGTTTATTTAGATATTGATTTGACTGATTTAATTAACCGGGCAATACCTACCCTTTCTTTGGGCGGTGCCGTAATAATGCTTCTGCTCTTGACTGTTGGATCCTTCTTTACGATTCGAAAAATGGAATCAAATGTTAACTGATTTTATTAACTGAAATGAGCCCCTCCCTTTAATTCTGGAAAAAGGAGGGGCTTCATTGGGCTATGTCTTTAAATGGCTAAAAGACAATGAGTTGGGTCAAAGCTTGATTAGTGATTTGCGAGCAACTTGGCATTATGAAATTTACTCGAAAAAGCTGCCAACCAAGCGGTCGAGCGGACCGGGTTTTCTCCGCTACGCTCCGCAAACTCGTCCGCTCACCTTGTCGTTGAACTGAACCGCTTCGCGCTAGTCATCCCGACCGGATCGCCAGTCATTTCAAAGGCATAGCCGCCTCTTCGAAAGAGTTTCCCCTGAAATCCCCGAAAATGTTATACTCCGTTGTATGGGACGGGTCCCCCAAGCTTGGGATCCGTATCTTCCACGAAAAACCATGCAAAGGAGGTATAGCCATGTCCGAACTGAGACAAAGAATGATCAGGGAGATGGAGCTTCGGGATTTCGCAGAAAACACGCAAAAGGCCTATTTTGCGGCGGTCGAAGGGCTCGTCAGGTTCTACATGAAGCCGCCCGACCAACTGAACCGGGAGCAGGTAGAGGATTATCTGCTCTATCTGAAAAAGGAGAAAAAGTCACCGTACAGCAAAAGAAATCAAATAACGAGCGGTCTGAAGTTCTTCTACAACTGCACCCTGAAAAGAGACGACGTCAGGCTGGAGCTTCCGAAAAAAAACCGGAGAGCGCAAGCTTCCGGAGGTTCTCGCGCCGGAGGAAGTCCTCAAGGTCGTCGAGGCGCCGGCCAACCTGAAGCACCGGGTCCTGCTGAAGACCACGTATTCCGCAGCGCATAGGTCTAAAAGTGTTGAGATTACATATTAGCAAGCATTTTGGGACAACAAAAATGCATTGTGCACGTTCATGGCTTGTATCCACGGCAGATTGAAGGTCTCTCCTTCGGCAAGCATGAACGGGCTTTTGTGCGCATTTTTCGCACCCGGTAAAAAAGGAAGAAAATTTCTCGCGTTCGCCATCGCTCGAAACAGGCACCCGGCGCTTTCGGGGTCGCGAAAACTTTCCGCTTGCCTCAGCTTTCTTTTTACTACTTTCAGAAAGTTGTCTACTATCGACGTGGTCGGCGCTATGCCTTTTCTTTTGTTGACGCAAGTATAGTGAACGCCGTCTTCCATCAGCGATTCAATCCTGGACTTCAACAATGGATGCTCGAATGCGTCTTTCTTGAGAAGATGATTGAGTTTTGCTCGAAGCGCGCTTTCCGACGATGTCGTCTCCAGTATTTTTTTCACCTCTTTATATAGCGACGAAATCATGCCCTCGGAACAATCGGTTTGCTTTTGATATTCTTTCAATTCCTGGAACAGCTTTTTCAGAAAATGTCTTCTGCAAAATCCTATCCAGACATTATTCAGTACTTTTTTCAAGGCGTTGGTAGATGCGAGCCATTTGTCCTTCGTCACTCCGAGAATTTTGAATTCAATATTCCGGACGAATTTTTCAAACGAGCAAGCCAGAGAATCCTCGTCGACGCCGTCCAAATAATCGCAATGCCAAACCAGAAGGTTTTTCGGATCCACCAGCACTGCGGAATACGTCCGCAGATTCGGCTCCTTTTCGAATCCTTCGTCCTCCTGCAAATAACCGGAACCGACGACTCCGGCCCTTGTCAAAACCGCCGCCGGATGGAGAGCGCCGAGCCAGCGCAGCCAGTTCAAAATCGTCTGCTTGCTCCGTACCGGTTTCGCAATCAATTGCAGATTTTGCATCGCCGCCTGAATGCTCGCTCCGAAACGCAGCATGCTTTCGCAGACCGATCCGATTATTTCCAGGCTGAAATGCTTTTCTCTCGGCAAAAAACTCGGAATCATGGAAAACCTTTGTCCGCAGTCGCGGCATTCGACCATGCGAATCGGATATTCCTTGCGACCGGTCATCGTGTCGGTCTTGCGAGGCCTTGACCGAAAACCGCACAAATTGTACCTGCTATGATCGGAGCAGCCGGGTTTATGGCCCGTGGCGTGTTTGTTTTCCTGTAAAAACCGTTTCGTTTCCGATTTGAATTTTGCCGGATCCGCAACCAGGTCTCCATAGCTGTCCGGTTCCGCCCATGGAAAAACATAGCTCTTCTCGCCTCTGTCCGATTCCAAGGCGTCGAAGGCTTCTTCGATTTGACCGCCGCACTCGGTTTCGAAGAATTTCAACACGTATTTTTCCAGTTCCAGCGCCAAATCGTTGTCCGCGCGACGGCTTTTCCCTACAATATCCGCAACATGGCCGAGCATCGAATCGACGGTCTTTAGAATTTGACGCCGATCGTTTTCCAGTCGGGATTTTTTAATTCTCTTTTTGCCCGGCAGAGGAGAAACTTTCAGGCCGAGCAGAGCTATCAATTCCCCGATTCTTTTTACGCCGAGGCCAAGAGCTATGAAGAGTGCGTCGATACTTGCAAACGGTCGAAATCGACTTGTCCAGTCGCGCATTTTCAGTATCGCCCGTTCTATTTTTTCAAAAAGAGGTCCGCCTCGTTTCGAATTATAATGGTTTTGTCGTCGCAAACGGTTGATCGCTTTTTCAAATTGGGTTAGAATTCTTAAAATGTTCGAAAGCGTGTCGTTTCTTTTCCGCATCTTTGGCTCCTTTTGTTGATTGAAATTTCAGGACCGGTGAAATCCCAAAATTTTTTATCAACGCTTGGAGCCAAAGTCCAGCTTTATTTCAGGCAGTTAGAGCATGTTTCGGTGCCAACCTCAACACTTGTAGACTTATGCGTTCCGCAGGACTGAGAGTCGGCGAGGTCATCGCCCTGAAGCCGGAGCACATCGACAGCGCAAGAATGCTCGTCAGAGTGGAGTCGGGCAAGGGGCGCAAGGATCGCGACACGATTCTCTCCAAAAGACTCCTGCCGGAGCTTCGCTACTACTACAAAACGTGCCGCCCCCGCAACTGGCTGTTTCCCGGCAAGGATCCGGAAAAGCACGTCTGCGCCACGACCGCGCAGCGCGCCTATACGAAGGCGAAGAAAAAGGCGAAAATCAAAAAGGGAAAAGGCATCCATACTCTTCGCCATTGCTTCGCCACCCATCTTCTGGAGCCGGGATACGACATCCGCAAGATCCAGATGCTCCTGGGGCACAAGTCGGTTCAATCCACCATGATCTACCTTCACGTTTCGAGAAAGCACCTGACATCGGTCAGGAGCCCGCTCGATCTTCTAGGGAACGAAAGCGACGCTCCCGCCGAAAAGGAAAAGAACGATGACGGGAACGAATAATTGCAAATTCGAGGTGGCCGACATATTCCGCGAGCACATACGCGACTATCTGAAGGTCTACAAGATGTCTCGCGCCCAGTTCGAAGTCGTCTCGGACATAATAGGATGCCGCACCGAATGGCTCGGAGGCCGCATTCAAAAATGCTCCGATTGCGGAAAGGAAATCCCGCTCTACAATTCCTGCCGGAACCGCCATTGCCCGAAATGCCAGTCCATGGCGAAGGAGCGCTGGCTTGAAAAGCGAAAAAGCGAGGTATTGCCCGTAAAATATTTCCACAACGTGTTCACCGTCCCGCACGATCTGAATCCGATTATTCTCTGCAACAAAAGAGTCGCAATCAACATTCTGTTCAAGTCCGTCTCGGAAACGCTGCTGCAATTCGGCGCGAACCCGGACAACGGACTGGGCGGCAAACTCGGCTTCATCGCCTTTCTTCATACCTGGGACCAGGCGCTCCTGGACCATTTCCACGTCCATGTCATCGTTCCCGCGGGAGCGCTGTCCGCGGACGGCGAGAACTGGATCGCCTGCGAATACGACTGGCTTTTTCCGGAACGCGCCCTGTCGAAGGTCTTCCGGGGCAAGTTCATGTTCCATCTGCAAAAGGCGTACGACAAAGCCGAACTCGCATTCCCCGGAAACACGGCCAAATACGGAGCCCCGAAAGGTTTCCGACAGCTGAAAAACGTCCTGTGGTCCAAGACATGGGTCGTCGACGTGGAGCCTCCTCTCGACAACCCCGACCGCGTCATCGACTACGTCGGCCGCTACACGCACAGGGTCGCGATATCCAATAGCCGGATTCTCGATCTTTCCGACGCAAAGGTCGCCTTCTCGTACAAGAACCGCCAAAAGGGAACCGTCGAGGCCATGAGAATCGAGGCGGTGGAATTCATCCGAAGATTTCTCCTCCACACGCTTCCCAAAGGCCTGATGCGAATCCGCTATTACGGCTTTCTCGCCAACCGCTGCAAAAGGGAGTGCCTGAAAAAATGCCGGAAAAGCCTCGGCGTCTCGGAAGCGCCGGTCTTGGCGGAGCCCAAAACCGTCCGGGAAATCATGATGGAGAGGACCGGGCGCGACATAACGAAGTGCCCGTTCTGCAAGAAAGGCGATCTTGTCGCCGTGCAATGCGTTCCGCCGCGATCGGGAACGAGTCCGTTCGAAATAATCCATGGCGGCACGCAGCGCAACTTGATCCAGCTCGAATGAAGCTCGACGACAAAACAAAGGCCGACCTTCAGAAAAAGCTTGATCGACGGTCAACAGGACAACTGCGTCCAAAAACCTGAAATCGAATAAAAAAGACAATGAAAACAACACCTTGGAAAGGTCTTTGATGGAAATTTCAGATGGAAATTTCAGCCAGTTTCAAACAAAATATCGATAAAATAGGCACGGCCGGTTCCCTGTCGCCGGCCCCCTCCCGATTTTCCCGCCTCAAAAAAGCCTTTACAATCCCCATATATATTTGGTATCCGATCATTCAGAAGGATGTCATGCGGCTCAGTTCAACCTCGTTTTATCCGGCATCACGCTGACCCTGTCGTTCAAAGACATATCAAGCAGAAAAACAAACGTCCGGATGAATCGAATTTTTTCGCTCTTTTGCCGCGTGACGCCGGATAAAACGCTAAACGTTGGGCAACGATTGAACCAAATTTATTTTTTGGGAAGATTGAAATCATTTTAACAAAAGGAAAACTCTTGGAACAAAAATTTAAAAAAGTTGATTATTACAACATAATTGTTCAGGGTCATATTGCAGAAGGCTCGAAATTACTTACTACAATTGCAAATGCTGGAGTTGATTTTCTTGCGTATAAGTCAATTACTCTTGAACATAATCGTACTCAGTTTACTCTTTTTGCGATAGATTCTTCCAAATTGACTGCTGGAGCTATGAAGACGGGATTAAAACTGGATGGTCCTTACTCTGCGGTAATAATCACAGATGATGAAAAACCAGGTGCTTTGGCTGAAATCTATAATAAGTTATCTCAAGCAGGCATACAAGTTGAAGAATCAACCGGAATTGCCCATATAAATGGAGGCTATGGAGTTGTCCTTTACCTAAAGCAAGAAGACTGCGATAAAGTTATGACAATATTAGGTTAAAGTACAGGGATGTATAAAAAGGTTCATTTTTAAGAAATTTGCTCTTGAGAAAAAATATGGCTGTATATCAACGGATGAAATAACTTTTTGATATTAAATATCGAATTCAGCTTCTATGTAGAAGATGAAATAAAATCAATTTAATATCAAATAGTTTATTCTTTAATTGTGTTCTTAATCCGTTGCCCAACAAGCCGTTCAACCGGACAGCGGGGGCTTCCGTTCGCAAGATCACTCCATCCCCCGCTGCCGGTTAACTCCACGTTGAACTGAACCGCTTCGCGCTAGTCATCCCGACCGGATTGCCTGCAATATCAACGGCATAGCCGCCTCTTCGAAAGAATTTCCCATGTAAATCCCGAAAATGTTATAATCCATTGTATGGGACGGGTCCCCCGGGCTCGGGATCCGTATCTTCCACGAAAACCCCATGCAAAGGAGCGCATAGCTCTATAAGTTTTGTCCTTAAAAATATATCATTCCTGAGCAAACAAGAACGCGTTATGTACATTCATAACTTCTATCCAAGGCAATCCGAAGGTTTCTCCTCCTGCGAGCATGAAAGGACTTTTGCCGGAGTTTTTCGAGCCAGGCATGAAAGGAACGAAATTCCTCACATTTGCTAGTGCGCGAAGAAAATACGAAGTGCATTTCCTGTCTCTGAAGCTTTCCGCCTGACGAAGCTTTCTTTTTACTATTTTGAGAAAATTGTCCACAAGGGAAGTTGTTTTTTTGATTCCGCGCCTTCTTTTCCAAACGGTATAATGGACGGCGTTTTTCTTCAGCTCCTCGATTGTCGGACAAACCAGCGGATGCTTGAAAGCCTCTTCGCGCGCCATTTCAATTTGAACTTTCAGCCTTGTCTGCGAATCGGCCGTTTCCAGAATGACTTTCACCAAATCGTAAATCCTTTTAACTTCACTTTTGTCTTTTCCCGTTTGCCTGCTCCACTCGGAAAGCGCGCCCCAAAGCTTTTTGAAAAAATGGCGATGGCAGAAACCGATCCATATTCTCCGAAAAACGGACTTCAGAGCGTTGGTCGAGGCCTTCCACTTGTCCTTCGTCACTCCGCACACTTTGAAGTCTATCCTCTCGACGAACTTCTCGAAAGAATCGCGGAGCGTCTTTTCATCCACTCGGTCCAAATAGTCCATATGCCAAACGAGCATGCTTTGCGAATCGACCATGGCCAGGGAATAAGTGCGAAGGTCCGGCTCCTTCTCGAACCCTTCGTCCTCTTGGAAATAGCCGCTTCCAGCCACCCCCGCCCCGGTCAGAATCCGCGCCGGATGCAGAAATCCCATCCATTTTATCCAATTCATTATCGTCTGGACGCTTTTCAGCTTCCCGCCGCTGAGAGCCGTCGCTTCGAAAGCGCCGCGAACGCTCTGGCAAAAGAGGCAAACCGCCCTGACCGTCTCCCCTATGATCGCCATGCAGAAATTCTTTTCGCGAGGAAGAAAACTCGGCAAAACGGAAAATCTTTCCCGGCAGCCGAGACACTGAACCATCCGAACCGGAAACGTTTCCCGCTTTCCGCCCCGCATTGCGGTTTTGCGAGGGTTGCGGCGGAAACCTCTCATGCAATAGCCTTCGCCGCCTTCGCAGCCGGGCTTGTGGCCGAGGAGGCGCCCAAGTTCGGGCAGCTTTTCGACCACCTCTATCTTGAACCTTTTGCCGTCATTGACCAATCGGACGTAGCCGGCCTCATCCGTATACGGAAAGACTATGGTCTTGCTTCCGCTCTTTGATATCGACCGCTCGCCTTTGATTTGAGTCGGCTGCGCCTCGCACCTTTCGAACGAAGCCGAAAGGGCTTCCTCGATCGCGCTTCCAACGACGGTTTGCGACGGTTTCAACGATTCGATCCTCTCCGCAAGGCTGTCGGCCATGGTACGCAACGACTTCAGGATATTCTCCCTTTCCCGTTCCCAACGGCCCTTTTTTTCCTTGCGCTTGCCGTTGGCGGGAACGCATTCTTCGGCGAGCCGGCAGATCAATTTGCCGATTCGTTCCGCAGCCGCTCCGAGCAGCCATGCGAATAGCGCCACGTTGCAGAAGGCCCGGTTTTCCTTTGCCCACGACCGAATCGACGAGAACAACAAGCCTATGAGGACGATCGATTCCGGATATTGAGACTCATGATGCCAGTTTTTTCTCATTAATCTGTCAAGAGCCTTTTCCAGCATGTTCAAATTTCGAAGAATGTTGTCGAGAATTTTCTCGTTGTTCGTGCCGTTCTGTTTATCGTTCATATGCTTCCTCCATGTTTCCGTGTCATGTTGGAACATAAGAAAGCATATTGACAAATAAATGTCTAGTCTAAACTTTATCTGTTTGCTGATCACCATTCATTAAAAAAAGGCATATTCACACATTCAATAAATGCCTATAACAGGTGATGGCTCAAAGGACGAAACTTTTAGAACTATGCGGTCTGACGCTATACTCGGATTGAAAATTTGCACGGGGATAAGCACCCAAGGCAACGAAAAAGTTGAAGCGGACACAAACGACGACGGTCGGATCGGAATGGAGGACATTTCGAATGTTTTCAGACGCATTGCCGGAGTCGGCAATTCGAAATAGGTCAAACAGTCCAAAAATTCATTATCCCTTTTCAGAAAGTTCGCTATTGACCATGTACACAAAAACGGGTACATTTGGAATATGAAAAAACGAGATTTGGAAAACGCGCTCAGAAAACTCGGATGGTCCTTCGCTCGCCATGGAAACAAGCATGATATTTGGACGGACGGCAATCGAGAGGAGGCAATACCGCGACATTCTGAAATAAACGAAAAACTCGCGAAAACAATTCTCAAAAGAGCCAAGAGGAAATAACGATATGAGGTTTTACGGTAAAGTTTACAAGGACGGGAAGTTTTGGTTGGCAGAAATTCCAATTTTGGAAACCATGACCCAAGGGCGAACAAAGAAGGAAGCTTATTCCATGGTAGAGGATTTGCTGGAATCCTTAGCGAACCGCCCGGATTTTTCCGTAACGGTACACCCGGGAAAACACGGCGATTTTGAAGTCAGCTCCAGCGATACGAAAGGACTCGTCGCGCTCTTGCTTCGCCGAAAACGAGAAACAAGCGGTCTTTCGTTGGCCGAAGTCGCCGAACGATTGGGCACGGATTCGCGAAACGCGTATTCAAGATACGAAAGAGGAAAGACGATGCCCACCTTGGACAAACTATCCGAATTGCTTCAGGCCGTATCTCCGGGCACGGATATCGTCTTGCATCGCAGTACTGCCGCGTAGCTTTCAAAAGGTGGAACGAATGGGGTCAAGTTGATTTTAATGCGGCCCCCCATCAAAGATCGTAAGAACAGGGGCATAGAAGGTAGGGTCAATTCTTGATTAGAGATTATAGTACAATCAGGCATCATGTAAAAATATCGGACAGTGCGCCAACCAGTCGCTCCACGCGGACACCGTGGCCTGCGCATTCGCTCCGGCCCCGGTGCCGGTGAGCTTGTCGTTGGCAGTCCATAAGATGACATGGAAAGGTTTCAAAACTTAAAAAAAAGTGTGAGAAATTCTGGTTATAACGGATTTGGGGGGAGTGGCTTTTAACTGGATTTTTATCGCCCTTTGGCGTATGGTTGAGTTTGCAGACTTAACCGGAAAACAAGAAAGGGCGCATGAAAAATCAGAACAAGAAGCCGACTCCCCGGAAAAATCGTACAATCGTTCTTCCTTTCAATCAACAGGGATTTTCATTCTGTTTTTCAAGGTAACCGCACAGAGTTCTAACAGTCAAGGCTATAACGGAATAATCCCGTATATTCAGGATGTTATGTTTCCATCCCTCAACCCTCCCTCGCCAAACGGCACTGGAATTACCTGAACCATAAGATTTTAATTCAATTTAACATTTTTGTATTTTGCATATAGTTGTGCATTTATATCGATTTGTTCGCGAACAGACTTACTAAGAACAACCAATATAAACGTTTCGGCTGATTTTTTATAACAACATACATTTTTTTATTGACGTATCGTTCAGGATATTTTAGTAACCTTCTTATTATGGATCCAGTTGATTATTTCAAAAAGCCGCTTTTGCCAGACCATCGAAATTACGAAGCTTTGAAAGCTTTTTATTGCGACGGACTTGGTTCGGCTGAAACGGCCGAAAAATACGGATTGTCGCCAGCCTATTTCAAAAAACTCCGCCATCTTTTTTTGCAAAATCTCAAAAAGGGAATCAATCCGTTTTTCTCGAAAAAAAAGCCCGGTCCCAAAAAGCGTTCCACAAGCGACCAAACGATAGAGCTTATTGTCGCATTGCGTAAGCGGAATTATTCCATCACGGACATCAAGGTCCTTCTTGATTCCAAGGGAAATGCCGTTTCGCTCGACACCATCGATAAAGTGCTGAAGGCCGAAGGCTTCGCGCCTTTGCCCAAAAGGACTCGAATGGAAAGGCTCGCAGTTTCCGTTCCGGAAAAAATCGAGGCGCCGAAAAGCGTGTCGATAGAACTGACCGACGAAAAGTTCATAACGGAACACGGCGCCGGTCCCCTCGTTTTTTTACCCCTCATGGAAAAACTCGGCTTGGCGGAGGCGATCAAAAGCGCCGGATTTCCCCGTACGTCCGAACTCGACGACCTTCAAAGCGTTCTGTCTTTTCTGGCCTTGAAACTGCTGGGAGGCCTCCGATGGTCCCACGATACGAAATGGAACATGGACAGGGCTCTCGGGTTGTTTGCCGGACTCAACGTCCTGCCGAAATCGACTACTCTTTCAACCTATTCCTACCGCGTGTCAAGGTCGCAGAACAAAAGGTTCCTTTCCGCGCTGTCGCGCATTTTCCGCGACGACGAACTCGAAAATGGCGAGTTCAATCTGGATTTCAAAGCGATACCGCATTGGGGAGACGCCAGCGTTCTCGAAAAAAACTGGGCGGGTTCCAGATCGAAGGCGATGAAGAGCCTTCTCGCCCTGGTTGCGCAGGATCCTTCAACTGGCAATCTTTCCTATACCAATGCGGAAGTAAAGCACAGGAACCAAAGCGACGCCGTTTTCGATTTCGTCGATTTTTGGAAGCAAGGTCGCGGCGTGGCCCCGAAAATGTTGATTTTCGATTCGAAGTTCACGACCTACAAGAATTTGAGCGAGTTGAATCAGAGCGAGGAAAAAATCAAGTTCCTGACCATAAGAAGGAGAAGTAAAAGCCTGATCGAAAAGGCGGAAAAAATCGAAAGCAACCATTGGCGAAAGATATCCGTCGAGCGTTCGAAGGGTAAATATCAGAAAATCAGAATATACGAAGAGCACTGCAAATTGCGACATTACAAAGGCGAAGTAAGACAAATCGTTATGACCGACCATGGAAGACGAAAACCGACCTTTCTTATTACCAACGACTTTGACGCGGATGTGGGAAAGCTTGTGAAAAAATATGCAGGCCGATGGCTGGTGGAACAGGAAATTGCCGAGCATGTGGCGTTTTTCAACCTGAACAATCCTTCCTCTTCAATTGTTGTCAAGGTGGATTTTGACCTGACGATTTCCCTTTTGGCCCACAACCTGTATCGGATATTGGCAAGCCATCTTGAAGGTTTTGAAAAATGCACCGTCGAAACAATAAGCCGAAATTTTCTTGAAAACGGCGCCTCCGTGGAAATTGCCGGAGATCGGATAAAAGTTTTTTTGAAAAAGAAAACGCATCTGCCTTTACTTCTCGATGTCCCGTGGATGAAATGCTCCACAAAATTGTCATGGCTTGGTGCAATAATATCCTTTGAAACCGGAACATATTCTTGAGGTACCTTTTTTATCTGAATGAAAATCCCTGATCAAGAGAAATATATGGATAGCATTGAAGATCCAAAATGGTTCAGAGAAGAGTTCGACGGATTCATAAAGGAGTTTCCCGAGCTTTTTCCCGCCGGAATCGAAGACGGATACCAGCTGAAGGAGGTTCGGCGTTCGAAGAAATCGAAGATACCGACCAGGCGAATCGAGGTGGGTTCGGTTACGCATACCGTCAGGCCTTCCTTTGTAATGCCATATCACACCGCATTCTCGGACGACGTTGAAAAAGCGCTGTTTCTTCGCAAATTCGACGTGCCTTTTTGGGCTTTGGCGCATGTTTTCGGCAGGGATGCGATGCACTGGTACCGAATGGAACAAAGCCTCGGCGGAAACAGCATCGTTGGGACCACGATCAAGGACCCCGAGCTTCTGCCCGAACATCTCGCCGCAGACGAAAAGCATTCCAGGCTCAGAGGAGAAAAGGTATACGTGCCCGTCACGGTCGGCGCGCAGTGCATCCTTGGAGCGGCCGTGAGCGAAGACTCCGGAGAAAAGGGCCTGACGGAAGGCTACGGAAAATTCGGGCTGGAAGCCCTGGACCTGAACCCCCGATACAGACCGAAATCCGTCAACACCGACGGCTGGAAGGCGACCATCAAGGCGTGGAAGTCCCTTTTTCCGTGGATTTTCGTCGTCTGCTGCTTTCTTCACGTGTTCATAAAGATTCGAGACAGGTCCCGCAAGAAATTCAGGGAGCTTTTCAACGTCGCGGCGGACAAAATATGGAACTGCTACGAGGCCGCTGCGAAAGCGTCCTTTTCGCAACGCGTACGCAGACTCCACGAATGGGCGGATGCCGCCAAAGTTCCGGATGTCATAATGAAGCCGATAGAGAAATTGAAAGAGAACCTGCCGAACTATTCGAAAGCCTGCGACCTGCCCGGATGCCACCGGACCAGCAACATGGCGGACCGCCTGATGCAGAGAATGGACCGCCACTTGTTCTCGACCTTCTACTTCCACGGAAGCCTGGCGGCTGCCGAACTGAGCATCAGAGGCTGGGCGCTGATTCACAACTTCGCCCCGTGCAATCCGACGACGGTAAAAATACACGATGGATGGAGATGCCCCGCCGAATGGCTCAACAAATCCAGATATCATGAAAATTGGTTGCAAAACCTGCTGACCTCGGCATCCATGGGGGGATTCAGGCACGCTCCCCCAAATCCGTTATAACCAGCAAAATTTTCCTGGTTATAACGGATTTGGGGGTGGGTGGACTGTAGGTTGGGTTGAGCGTCGTCAATTGTTGGGTTTCGCTACGGAATTCTATCAAACAGACAGATAAGGCACGCGAAATGGTTGGGAAGCAAGCGAAACCCAACGTGAAACCCGCTCAACCCAACCTACGCATTGCCGCTCCCCCAAATCCGTTATGACCAGAAATTTTGTTAGCATCGTCATCCCTACGTTCAATGAAGCCGAAAATATCAGGAAACTCGTTCCTTTGATAGAGAAAACCCTTGCCGGCAAGCCCTATGGCCATGAAATACTTATCGTAGACGACGACTCGCCGGACAATACCTGGGAGGTCGCCAGGAGGATGTCCTCGAAATTTCCCCTGCGTGTCATTCGACGAATGAGGCAGAAAGGATTGGCATCGGGGGTGTTAAGGGGGGTTCAAGGAATCAAAAGGAAACATTTTAGGAGTAATGGACGCGGACCTTTGCCATCCGACTGAGGCAATCGCTCCCTTTGTCGATGAAATAACTGAAAACGGAAGGGACATGCGGGCAACCCAGGAAAAACCAGACTCCATGCCTTGAATCGAACTTAGACGAGGGCCGGAAGGAGGCGAAGGGGATGAATATATCATCCCCTCCGCATGACAGTTAGCGGGCGTTCAGATATTCCAGGACGATATTCATGGTCCTGCGGATGGGTTCGGCGGCGCCCCAGAGCAGCTGGTCTCCCACTGTGAAGAGCGTGAGGAATTCCGGTCCGATATTCATTTTTCGAATGCGTCCGACCGGGACGGTCAATGTGCCGGTGACGGCCGCCGGGCTCAGTTCCTTGACCGTGATCTGGCGCTCGTTGGGAACGACTTTCACCCATTGGTTGGCGGCTGCGATGATCTCCGTGATTTCGTCCAGGGGAACGTCCTTTTTCAGTTTGATGGTGAGCGCCTGGCTGTGGCAGCGCATGGCCCCGATTCTCACGCAGATGCCGTCCACGGGAATGGGCGAGTCGCTCTGGAGAATCTTGTTGGTTTCCGCGACGCCTTTCCATTCCTCGCGGGTCTGTCCGGACTCCATGGGAGTATCGATCCAGGGAATCACGCTTCCCGCCAGGGGGGCCATGAAATTTTCCGTGGGAAATGCGGGGCTTCTCATGGTTTCGATCACGAGCCTGTCGATGTCTCCGATGGCCGACGCGGGATCTTCGAGCAAGGACTTGGCGGCCTCGCCGATAACGCCCATCTGGGTGACGAGTTCGCGCATGTTCTTGGCGCCGGCCCCGGACGCAGCCTGGTAGGTCATGGAACTGAGCCATTCGACGAGCCCCTTTTGGAACAAGCCGCCGATTCCCATGAGCATGAGGCTCACCGTGCAGTTGCCACCTATGTAATCCTTGATTCCCTTTTCCAGTGCCCGGTCGATCACAGGGCGGTTGACCG
This sequence comes from Desulfobacterales bacterium, assembly GCA_963674505.2. Classification (GTDB taxonomy): domain Bacteria; phylum Desulfobacterota; class Desulfobacteria; order Desulfobacterales; family SKZT01. The sequence goes on along the minus strand of CAXXIG010000007.1, from coordinate 950,881 downwards.
GGTCCAGGACGATCACGCTGTCGTCGTTCATGCGAAGCGCGGATGCCGCGTCGATCCAGTATCCTTTCCACCCCGACTCTCTGAGCTTCGGATAGACCTCCTTGGTGTACCCTCCGCCCTGGCAGGTGACGATCACATCCATGGAAGAGAGCTTTTCGATGTCGAAGGCGTCCTGGAGCGGGGGAACGTCCATCCCGATATTCGGGCCGTCCTGGCCGATCTGGGAGGTGGAGGCGAAAACGGGCTCGAAGCCTTTGAAATCCTTTTCCGCCAGCATGCGTTCCATCAATACGGAACCGACCATGCCGCGCCATCCGATAAAACCGATTCTGATCATAATTGGTCCTTTCTGAGTTTTTCAACGCTGTCGCACTGCTTTTACACGTGCGTGTTTCACTCGTTTGCTTTCGATTCGTCCAGAATTTCCCTGACCGCGTTTGCCAGTTGGCTTGCGCTGCAGGGCTTTTTCAAATATCTACCGATGCCGATCTCCCTGGCTTTTTTTTCGGAAATCTTTTCGGAAAACCCGGTGCACAGGATAATCGGCATTCCGGGTCGTATTTTCAACAGCTCGACGGCCAATTGGTCGCCATCCATCCGGGGCATGGCCATGTCCGTGATCACCAGATCAAAGTCTTCCGAACTTTTCTCGAAACATGCGAGGGCTTCTTCGGCATCGACGAAGGTTTCGACTCGGTATCCCATTTTTTCGAGGATTATCTTTTCCATCTTGACCAGTGGCTTTTCATCGTCGACGAGAAGAATCCTTTCGTTTCCGAGCGCAGACACCGAAGGGCTTGTCTCTGGTATCGCCGGTTCGCTGGCGGGGAAAAACACCGCAAATTCCGAGCCCTTGCCGACCTGGCTTTCGACCTGGATCGCCCCCATGTGGACTTTTACGATGCCGTGCACGATGGACAAGCCCATGCCTGCGCCCTTTCCAAGCTCCTTGGTGGTGAAATACGGATCGAAAATCCGCGAAATATGGTTGGCGGCGATACCTCGTCCCGTATCTCTCACCGTCAGCTTGACATAGTCACCCGGCTTCAGCACCCTGTCCCTGACAATCGTTCTGCGGACGAAGCGCGTTCTTTCCAATACGATCTCCAGGACGCCGCCCTCTTTCCCTATGGCTTCCACGGCGTTGTTGACCAGATGGATGACCAGCTCGTTGATTTCCCCCGGGTCGGCCATCACCGACGGTAGATCGTCGGAAAAGCACCAGCGAAATTCGACACGCCTCGGCATGGAAGTTTTCAAAAGCTTCGCGCTCTGCTCCACCGTGGATGCCAAATCGGTAGTCTCCAGCCGCACTTCGGTCTTCCGGCTGAACGATAAAAGGCGGGAAACCAGGTCCCTGGCCCTTCTGGCGGCTTCTCCGATTTCCTTCATATTCTTGGTCAGGGGGAAATTTTCGGGCATTTCGTACATGCACAGTTCCACATTTCCCAAGATAATAGCCAAAAGGTTGTTGAAGTCGTGGGCGATTCCCCCGGTGAGGGCGCCCAGGGCGTCGTTTTTGAAAGACAGCCGAAGACGCTCCTCCATCATCTTGCGGTTGGTGACATCCCGCAATATGTGCAGGTGGAGGCCCGGCACGAAATGGGCCGTGGCGCGGTATTCCACCAAAATCCCGTCGCCGTTTTTCTTTCTAAGGCGTATTTCCCCCGCCGCCTCGCCCTTTTCCGTGAAACGGTCCCAGAACTCCCGGGCGTCCTGTCGGGCCTCTTCGGGAACCAGTTTCAACGGATCCATGACGAAAAACTCGTCACGCGCATACCCCAGGGTTTCGCAGGCAGCCGGATTGGCATCCACGTAGCGGCCTTTGGCATCCGTCGTTATGATCATGTCCGTGGCGTTTTCGAAAAGCCTCCGGTACAGTTCCGGGCTTTCGCATTCGATCCCCCCTTCTTTTTGGCCATACCCTTTCGTTTCCGATTCGGCGAGGCAGCCGCCCTCCCCGAGTTCGGTGGTCGTTTCGGATTTCAATGTTCGCCTCCCGCTCGAAACAGTTGTGTTTTGGTTCCCGAATACGGATAAAATACGGTAACCATCTATGGCAAAATCGAGGGGCGTTGTCAATCGCATCGTGGCGGAACCAGCAATTCCAATTTTAGGTGTCTCCGGCGCCTTCAAGGTAACCAGACCATCCCGGTCTGGTTCGACACGCCAGGAAATGCCCCCTTTCCGTGGGCATACCAGACCAGGATGGTCTGGTTACCTTGGTCGTTGCAAACTCTTCGGCATTGGATTGCCGTCAAGATTAGAATTGCTGTGGCGGAACCGCCGGTCATTGGAAAACGTACCTGCCGTTTATAGCTTGGACATCGGGAGGCCGCATGCCGTTTTCTCCGAAAAAGTCGTAGCCTTCCTTCAAATTTTTCCAGAATTCGAAATGTTCCGATTTTTCGTGTTTCTTCATGTTTTCGTCCGTCATCCGGAACGGAAAGGCATGGACCCGGAAAAACCTCTGGCCGCCCCGGAACGCGGCGTCGGCCAGACAGTAGATTTCCTCGATTCGGGCGTCGGTCATGGCGTAGCAACCGATGGAGACGCAGTCGCCGTGGACCATCAGGGCGCTTCCGGTCCTTTTGCGGGACCTGTCGTAGGCGTTGGGATATCCAAGGTTGAAGGACAGGTGGAAGTTGCTGTACGGATTCATGGCGCCCGGCGAAACAAAGTAGAACCCCTCCGGCGCCATGCCGTCGCCTTTTTTGGTCTTGGGACCCAGGCCTTTCCATCCGTAGGTGCATATCCCGTAGATTTTGAACAGTTTGAAGGCGCCGCCGGTTTTCATCCAGACTTCCAATTCTTTCGATTCTTTGAAAATGCGGATATAGACGGGAGCGCCCAAACGCATGTTTTTTCCCGCGAGTTCCTTTTCAAGGGAGGGACGCACCCGGGCTATGGCGTCTCTGGAACGTTTGCTGGAAGGTATTGCCTGCGCGTAGGCCGCGCAGACCGGCATGCATAGCAAAACCGAAAGAATGAAGAAAAGGCCTTTTCTTTTCATTGCCGTAGCCATGCATCCTCCTCGCAAGTTTTATGAACTTGCGACATTATCGTTCTTTCGAAGCCCTGTAGGTGACGAACCCCCCGCTCAGATTTCTGGACTGGAAACCGTTCTGGACCAGGATTCGATGCCCCAGATAGCCGCGATATCCCACGGCGCAGAACGGAACGTACAGGGTTTTCCTGTCGAGTTCCGAAAGCCTGTCGCGAAGGTCGTCGATGGGGATGTGCAGGGCGCCGTCGATTTTGCCCACGTATTTGAGTTCCCATTTGGTGCGAAGGTCCAAAAGGACTGCTCCTTGCTTTTGCAGTTCCAAAAGCCGGTCCCAGTGCACGATGTCCATGTCGCCTTTCAGGATGTTGGCCGCCACGAACCCCGCGATGTTCACCGGGTCCTTGGCGGAGGAATAAGGAGGCGCGTAGGCCAGTTCCAGCTCTTCCAGGTCGAACACGGTCATTTTGGCCCGGATGGCCGTGGCGAGCACGTCGATTCTCTTGTCCACGCCTTTTCCTCCCACGATCTGCGCGCCCAGGACCTGTCCCGAACCGGGCGAGAAGCAAAGCTTGACGCTCAGGTTGGAGGCCCCCGGGTAGTAGCCCGCGTGGGACCCGGAATGGGTGTAGCTGACAAGGTAGGGGACGTTGTTTCTTTTCAGGGACTTTTCGTTGGCCCCCACCGACGCGGCCACCAGGTCGAACACCTTCACAACGGAGGTCCCCAGGGTGCCCGCGAAGATCGATTTTCTTCCCAGGGCGTTGTCCGCGGCAATCCGGGCCTGTTTGTTGGCCGGGCCTGCCAGCGCGGTGAGGGTGGAAAAGCCCGTGGTGAAATCCCGGACTTCCACCGCGTCTCCCACGGCGTAGATGTCCGGGTCGGAAGTCCTCATGGTGGCGTCCACCCAGATGCCGCCCGTGGGGCCGATTTCAAGGCGCGCCTGCTTGGCCAGCTGGTTTTCGGGACGGACCCCCACGGAAAGAAGCACCATGTCGCATTCTATGTCCCGCCCCTTGTTGGTGGAGACCACGATGCGGTCGCCGGACTGAGAAAAGCCCTTGACGCCGTTTTCCATTTCCAGGTCCACGTTCTTGGATTCCAGATGTTCGTGAAGAATCGCCGCCATCTCCCAATCCAGGGAGGGAAGCACCTGGTCCAGCATTTCCACGATGGTGGTCTTCACGCCCCTTTCCGCCAGGTTTTCCGCCATCTCCAGCCCGATGAACCCTCCGCCTACGACCACGGCCCGTTCGGGGATCTTGTCGTCGACGATCTTTTTGATTCGGTCGGAATCGGGAATGTTGCGCAGATGGAAAATGTTTTCCAGGTCGATGCCCTCCAGGGGCGGCTTGATGGGTTGCGCGCCCGGAGACACGATCAGCTTGTCGTAGGGTTCCCGGTAGACTTCGCCGGTTCGCGTGTTCTTCACTTCCACGGTCTTTTCGTCCGGGTCGATGCCGGTCACTTCGGAAAAGATTCTCACGTCGATGCGATACCGCCTTTTGAATTCCTCCGGGGTCGCGAGAAGCAAGTCGTCTCTCTTTTTGATCACGTTGCCGATGTAGTAGGGCAATCCGCAGTTGGCAAAGGATATGTATTCTCCACGTTCGAAAATGACGATTTGCGCGTCCTCGTCAATTCTCCTGGCTCGCGCGGCCGCAGTAGCGCCACCTGCCACGCCCCCGACAATCACAAGTTTTACTCCCATATTTTCACCTCCGAATCCTTTAGATGCTTTTAATTGAATTCCTTTTCCAGCAGAGTTTCGGCTTCCGCAGCCAGGCTTCGCTGGAGAAAGTAGTTTCGCAACAGGCTGAACCGGGCTTCGGAATAGCGCAGGTTGAATTCTCCGAGCCAGACCAGGGTTATGGTTCCCGCCCGGTATTGGCTGCGGGCGTCCTCGTAGTTTTCCTTCGAAAGCTCCACGGCTTCTCTCAAAAGCTGCGCGCGCTGACCGAGGGAATCGTAATCGACCTGGATTTTTTGAACGCGGCCCTCCAGGTCTTTTCTGGTCCTTTCCAGGTTGTCCTTGGCGCTTTCGTATTTCGAACCAGCCTCGGATGCCCTGGAACGTATCAGGCCGCCGTCGAGAATGCTCCACGCGAACTGAAGGCCGACGCTCCAGGACTCGTCCATGTCGTCGATGGATTCGCCATCGGACTGCAAGCCGGCGACAAACTCCAGCGACGGGTAGAACGCCCCTTTGGCGATTTCGTAGTCGAGTTTAGCGGCCTCGGTTCGGCTTTCGCTGAACTGCAAGTCCAGAAGGTCTTCGGCTCGCAACCGTTCATGCAGCCGGGCGACCAGAGGCGCCAGGTTCTCCGATTCATCGACCAGCGAGCCTTCCGGCACCAGCAGATCCTCGACGCCGCGCCTTCCCATGGCCAGATTGAAGTCGATCAGGGCCTGCTCCCTTCGGGCTTCGCCGGTCTGCAAGGATTCCTGGGCGAATTTGACATTCACGTCGGCCTGGCGAACATCGAGACCAGTGACCATCCCCACCTCCCACAGATCCCGGGCGTCCTCCAGCTCCTCGTTGCGCTGCTTGAGCCGATCCGTCAATATCTGGACCATCGCCTCCTGGAAGAGCACGGAATCGAAGGTAAGCTTGACGCTCTTTACGATTTCCCGAATTCCAAGGACCTCTTGCTGATCCGCCTGCTTGTAGATGTTCTTCTCCAGTTCCAGGCTTTTCCAGATGCGACCGCCGGCATACAGCAGCTGCCGGAACTCCGTTTCCGCCGCGATCTGCCTGTCCGGGTATTCCAGCTCGGGTATGGAAAAGGGCAGCGAGACCTCCGGGGCGTTGGTCCCCAGCTCCCAGTAGCCGCCCTCCAGGTCCGCCTGGGGCTTCAGAAACGACACGGCCTGCCTTGCCTGCTGCCTGGTCTGGAATGCGTCCTGCCGTACGATTCGAATGGTTTCCGCGTTTTCCATGGCGTATTGGACGGCTTCCTCGCGCCCGATCGCACCGGCGTCGGAGAAAAACAACACAAGCGCGGCAGCCTGCGCCAAAAATATCCTTGAAAATTTACGCATCGTCGATGTTTCTCCCGATTGCATATGGGCAGGTCCGATGGTTATTCGTTTCGCGGCTTTTCTTTTTTGAATCGGGCTTTGATTTTTTCCAGCGCCTCGTATTCCACAGGCACGATCAGAAGAGTGAGGATGGTGGAACTGGAAAGACCCGATACGAAGGCCATGGCCATGGGCGCCCAGGAAATGGACTTCTCGGGAATGCCGATAGCCATAGGCAAAAGCCCCAGAAGGGTGGTGATCGTGGTGACAACCACCGGCCGCATTCTGGATGCGCACGCCTCGATCACCGCGTCGCGAAGATCCCCTCCCGTTTTCCTTCTGACATTGATGAAATCGATGAGAAGGAGGGAATTGTTGACCGAAACTCCCGCCAGGCCCACGATGGCCAGAAAGCTTCCGATAGTGAAGGTCGTGCGGGTGAAGAAAAGCCCCATCACGACGCCGATCAGTGCGAAAGGCACGGCGGAGATGATGATGCAGGGCTGGAAATAGTCGTTGAACTGGGAGGCCAGCACCATGTAGATGCCCATCAGGGCGATGAAGAAGGCGAACGTGAGCGACGTGTACGACTTGCTGGTGGTTTCGAATTCGCCGCCGTAGGACAGGGAAACGTCGAAAAATTTGGTCTTGTTTTCTTCGAAAAACTTTTCGACCAGCACTTCGACTGCGGCGGGAGACAGCTTGGAGCCGCTCTGGATGTCGGCAGTGACGGTCACGGTGGGTTCGCCCTTGTATCTTGTCCTCACGTTGGCTTCCTCCTCGAACCTGGCGTCCACCAAGTCCCGCAGAAGGATCGGCGCGGCCGAGTCCTCCACGGCGGGCACCTCCAGCACGTCCAGAGGGTCGGCGAGCCCTGCCTCGAAGAAATTGACCCGGTCGCTTTGTCGCGCCACTCTGACCAGCAGGTCAACTTCCTCGTCTATGGTCCTGAATTGCCCGACGTTTCTGCCGTTCAGAGCGCCCGCGACCAAGGCCGTCACGGCGCCCGTGGACAGACCGTATTCGTAGACCGATTCCTGCCTCGGAACGTATTTCACTTTTCGCTGGTACTGGGGACGGTCGTCGTCCAGATCGATGAGGTCAGCCAGTTCGGGGGTCGTCTCCATGAATGCCTTCAGCAAGTCCGCCGCCTCGATGGCCCTTTCCATGAGGCGCCCGGTTACGCGGATGTTGACGGCCTTTCCCGTGGGGGGACCGTCGCCCTCCTCGAAAACACGGATTTTCGGATGCATGGAGCCGCCCTGGTATTTTTCCGCCACGAATCGCTTCACGGCCCGGCGGATGTAATCCAGGTGCTTCATGGGGTCGTTGGAAGGATTGTCGGGAAAGTCCCGGTCGTCATCCTCTGGAAGAGTGACCACGACTTCTCCGAAGTTGCCGCCGAATCTGCGCACGTAGTCTTCATCCTCGAAATACCCGGCGGTGCCCGACGCGCTCTGGGCCTGCCCGGCCCCCAGAGACATGACATATTCGGAAACGTCGCGCACGACCATGTCCGTCTCCTCGATGGCGGCACTGACCGGAAGCTCGACGACAATGTGGTATCGATAATAGTTTCCCGGAAAAAACTTGACCTTGATCAGCGGCATCACTCCGGTGACCGAAAGGACCAGAATCGTCATGGCGGCGAAAAACAGCACGGTCACGCCCAGGAATGTCACCCATTTGAGATTCAAAAGCCTCATCACCAGAAAACGGTAGATTTTCCACAGCGGCGCGAAAATGCCGGACTTGAGATGACTGAACGGATCGGCCTCGTGCTCTTCGATTCGCTTTCCGTTCACCGCTTCGGGTTTCGGTCCCCAGTCCAGGATGTGGATGGGAAGGATGAACAGGGCTTCCACAACGGAAGCGACGAGGGCGAATGTCACCGTTTTGGGAATGACGGCGAAGAATTCTCCCGTGGAACCGGTCATGATGAGCATGGGAAGAAACGCCAGAATCGTGGTCGTCGCCGACGCCAGGACCGGCAGGAACACTTCCGCCGTTCCATCGACGATGGCCTCCGTTTTTCTCTTTCCCATCTGGACGTGCCGGAATACGTTTTCGATGATGATGACGGCGTCGTCCACGATGATTCCGGTGACCAGAACGAAGGCGAACAGGCTGATGGTATTGAGGGTGACGCCGGTCAGATACATGATGGTGATGGTGGTCAGAAAGGCGAAGGGAATGCCCACCGCAGCCAGCATGGCGTTTCGAAACCCCATGGTGAGCCAGAGCACCACGGTGACCAGGACCATCCCCAGAATCAGGTTGCCGCCCAAGGTTTTCACCGACATGTTGATTTCGAACGTGGAATCCTTGTTGAAGACGATGCCGACGCCTTCTTTTTCATGAAGTTTTTCGAAATCCTTTGAGATGGCCTTGATCCGGTCGGATATGGTCACCGAATTGCCCTTGTTCTCCTTGACCACCACGAGCCGCAGGGCGTCTTTTCCATCGACCGAGGGAATCAGGAACGGATCGCGATGGCTCAGCCGGGCGCTGGTGACCAGGTCCGCGACCCGGATGAAATTGCCGTCTCCGTCGCGCCTGACAACGATCCGCAAGACCTCCTGCTGCGTGTTGAGCCGGTCTCCGGCGTCGAGCATGTATTCGGTGGCACCCGCGCGAAACCGCCCCGTGGGGATTTTGGTGTTGGCCGATTGAATGGCGTCGGCGGCCTGGTCGAATGTGACGCCGTATTTTCTCAACTTGGCGGGGTCCAGAGAGACGTGGAATTCCGTGTCGAATTCGCCGACGATATCGACGCTTCGAACGTTGGCAATGTTCAAAATCCTGGTTTTCAGTTCCTCCGCCAAAAGCTTGAGGCTCTTCTGGGGCATGTCGCCGGTGATGTTGACCACGATCACCGGAATCCAGATATGGGTATCGACGTACACGAATTCGGGGTCTTCCGCGATATCCGGAAGCTCTTCCTTGGTGTTGAGGACCCGGAAACGCAGTTCGTCGTAAAGGTCCTTGTAATCGACGTCGTCCAGGTACTTCACGGTAATGGAGGAGAAGTTCCGGTAGGACCGCGACTGCACATATTCCACCGACTCCATGTCGTCGAGCGCGTCTTCGAGTTCCACGGTCACCAGCTGTTCCACGTCTTCTGCCGAGGCGCCGTAGTAGGTGGTGGTGATGAACACCCGCCCCATGTCCACCACCGGCATGTTCTCCACCGGAATGGCGAGTATGCTGAAAGCTCCGGCAACCACGAGGATGACGAATACCACATTCAGAAAGACGCTTTGCAGGAGGGAGAATTTGACGACTGGCTTCATGGCAATTGCGGACGTGCGAGTTCGGTCCCCGGAGTCAACTCGGGGTTGTCGCCGATCAGATAATTGCCGTCGGATTCTCCCAGCACCAGCACATTGATTTTTTCGCCCGAGGATTTGACGGTGACCGTGGGGTTTTCATAGCGGCTCACTACCGCCTCCTTGGGAACCTGTATGCCTTCGGCGGGCAGCTTGAGAGACAGGGCGAAGCGCAGACCGCCCCTTTTTTCGCCCGAATATCCGAGAATTGCGAATTCGGTGGCCAGCTTTCTCGTCTTTTCGTCGAACTCGGGATTGACCCATCGCAGATGCGCCTTGACCGGCAGGCCGTCCAAGAGGGCGTCGAATTGGTCGGGAAGCTCCCGGATTTGCGCGAGTTCCTTTTCCGATGCGGATATGGGGACCGTGAGCGTTCGGTAATCGGCGGCGCGGGCCAAGGGCGAGCCCTGCATGACCAGTTCCCCTGTTTCAACCAACTTATCGACGACAATCCATCCTTTGGGCGCGAAAATCTTGTGTCGCCGCTTTCTTTCCAGCAGCTCTTCAAGGTCGGTTTTCAGCTTTGCGACTTCGATGGCGACCGCTTCGCTTTCCAGCCTAGCCTGGATGAGCTGCTGCTCGGCCTCGTCCCTTCTCACCTCGGTGGCCCGGTCTCCCTTGTGCAGCGTGTCGATCCTCGTGAATTCCTTTTGGAGGTATTTCACGCGCTCATCGGCCCTCCTGCCCTTGTTTTCGAGAAGCTGCAAAGAGCGCCGAACGCCTTGGACATCGAAATCGACGAACGTGGGATCGACCTCTACGAAGGGGTTGTCGCCGACCGGGTCGCCGACTTCGTAGTTGACGGCTATCACCCTTCCGGCTACTTCCGAAGATATCGTCATGGTGTCGATGCTTCGGGTATACCCGATCAACGTGGTCTCCTTGACGGCCCGCTCGACGAAGAGCGCCTCATCCGAAGCCCGTACAGCGGACGACGCCAAGATCGCAACGCTTATGAAAAATAGCGCAATGGCTCTCCGATTTCCGGAGACTATGGCGAGGAAAATCCGTAGTTCGCGTCTGTTCATAAATCGTTGTATGGAGCCCGAACGTCGTTATTTAAAATACAATCGTTTTGATTTTTCCGAAAACGGAATAACGCCTCTTTCGCCAAACAGCAACACCAGAGAAGGTCATACCATTATGAACCGAATCGGTCAAGAGTTTGTCCCCTTGGAAGGGTTTGCTTTTTCGCCTCCGATCCTGTATGTTTCCGGTCGCATGATCGATATCCCGGCATGGAATCGTCGAATGAAAGGACGCCTGTTTTTGACGGATCCAATTTCAGTTGGATCGAAAACGAATCCCCCTTTACTTGAAAGGAGACGCCATGAACGACACGGCATTTTTGCAGGGCAAAAGAATCCTCGCGGTGGACGACGAACCCGACATCCTGGAAACACTGGAGGAGATTCTAGACATGTGCCAATTCGATTGCGCCGACAATTTCGAGGACGCCAAGGCGATGATCCAACAAAACAGTTACGACGCCGCCATCCTGGACATCATGGGCGTCAACGGCTACGAGCTTCTTCTGGCGGCCAACGACAAGAAACTGCCGGCAGTCATACTCACCTCCCACGCGCTGACCATGGACTATCTGGTCAAATTCATGAGAGCGGGCGCGCAGTCGTTCATACCCAAGGACAAGATCGTAGACATGCCCTTTTTTCTCTTTTCGGCCATCGGAAACCGGGAGGACGACAGGCAGGAGGCTGCGGAAACGGCCGCACCCCAAAGCAAAGTCCCGCAGAGCCGGGACGACGGCGACCGGTCGGAAAAAGCGGCGCAAACGCAGGAAAACGCCGCGCCTTCCGGCCCTGGTTCGAAAGGGTGGATTGGAAAACTCAAATCGTTCTACGCGAAAAAATTCGGACCGGACTGGGTGGAGGACTACGAAAGAAAGGTGGGCTGAATCGCCGGTTCACCCTGCCGAAGCCGCCGGAATCGTGGCGGAGAAACAGGCCCCCCTGCCGATGTCGCTCTTCAGGGACAGATCTCCGCCCAGATCCCGGGCCAAGGCGAGCGCTCCCGCCAAGCCGATGCCGTGCCCCCGTTCCGTCTCGATTTCGCCGGGAGCGACCTGGAAATATTTTTCGAATATTCTGGAGTGATGCTCGGAGGCGATGCCGGAGCCGTCGTCGGAAACCGAAATGGTCAGCATCCCGTCCTTATGGGCGACTTCGATTTCCAGCCGCGTTCTTCGGTACTTCAGGCCGTTTGAAACGAGGTTTCTCAAAATCTGCTCCGTTTTTTCCCTGTCGATAACAATCCGCAGGTCCCACAAGCCGTCTTCCATCCGCAAGGAAATCGCCTCTTTCTTCAGAACCTCCCGGGCTCGCTCGTAGTCGCCGCAGGAAGCCAGCTTCTCGGAAATGCTCCCGTCACGCAAATCGAGGGCTTCCGACAGACTGTTCAAGACGATCTCGCCGATTGCGGCATCGCTATAGCTCATCACGCCGCATTCCGAGCGTCCCAGCTGCAAGGCGTCCATGACACGGCTTTTTCCCGTTCGCGCGTTCCTGAGGACCCTGCCCAGCAATTTCTTCTGTTTTTCCGTCAGGGGTCCATATTTTTCCGGTAGTTCCATCAGCAGCCGAATATTGGATTCGATGATCGACAGAGGTCCCTTGAGGTCGTGAATGAGAAGGTCCAGCCTTATTCGTTTATCGTCCATTTGATCCTCTCGTCTTTGAGATGCCCCTTGGCAATGAAAAAAAACGGAAAACATGCAATGCTCCCATTGGAAACATGGAAACGTAGCACCATTTCGTCAAAAAATCAATCGGGGCGAACTGCGGACAGCAATTCTAATTTTGACGGAAATTTCATGCCAGAGATGTTGCAACGGCCAAGGTAACCAGACCATCCTGGTCTGGCGGGCCCACGGTAAAGGGGAATTTCCCGACGCGCCGAACCAGACCAGGATGGTCTGGTTACCTTGAAGGCGCAGGAGACACCCAAAATGAGAACTGCTGAACCCCGGACCGCAGATTCAAAAGCCGGTCCCGATTAGAATCGCCGAACTGCGAAAATGTCTTGATTTTCGGCATGAATCGAAATAAAGGACACTGAACAGACAAGGAGTACGCAAGCAGGCAGACGCCGACAAGTGCGCGTGAAGAAACATCAGTGCCCGCCTGTCTGGACGGACGGGAAAAGACATGGAGAACGGATTCGAAGACATCGACGAAAAAGGTCAGAGAAGAACGTCGGCCAGGAGGAAGGCGGACCGGACCGTTATCGCTCAACTGAAGCGCTACCGCACACTTTTCCAGGTCGGCCAGACCATCACGTCCGGCCTGCGCCTGGAGCAGGTGTTCGAAACGGTCATGGAACAGACGAATTCCATCATGGACACGGAACGATGCACCGTATTTCTGCACGACAAGAAAACGGACCAGCTACGTTCCATCGCCGCCACCGGGGCCGTCAAAAACGAGATCCGGATTCCCAGCGACCATGGAATCGCAGGCTGGGTCTTCCGGAATCGAAAGGCACAGACCATCGACAGCCCCTACGAGGATCCGCGTTTCTTCCCCGATGTGGACAAGGCCACCGGGTTTACGACCCGCAACATCCTCTGCATCCCCCTGATCAACCGCGACGGGGAGTGCATCGGAGCGCTGCAAGCGCTCAACTCCCGGTCGGGACGATTCGACCGGGAAGACCAGGGGATGCTGGAATCGGTCGCCAGCTATGTATCCATCGCTCTGGAAAACGCTCTTCTATACGAAAACCTGGAAACCATGAACAAGGCCAGGGAACGGGTGATCAACCATTTGTCCCACGAACTGAAAACGCCCCTGGCCATTCTTTCCGCCGTGTTCGACCGGCTCGTCGACCAGCTGCGCAAGATGGCCATCGCCAATTTGGAAAAAACGGCGCGTCGGGGACAAAGAAACCTCGTCAGGCTCCTGGATCTCCAGGATAAAATCGACGACATTTTGAACCAGCGCCAGACCTTCGAAAAAAAATGCGTCCTCAACGTGATCGAAACGGCTTTGAGCCTGCTGGAGGAGATGGAAGAAAATAGCGCCGATGGCGAAGCGCAACTGTTGAAGCAGGCAAAAAAACGGGTGGAATCCATTTTCGAAACCAACGGGGAGGCCGAAGAGGTCGATATCGCCCTGGAAGGGTTCGTTCACGGGATTTGCGACCGGGCCGAAGAGAAAATGGGGTCGAGAGCCCTTGTTATCGTCCGGGAGATTCAGCCCGGCTCAGGCGTTTTCACCGACCCGGCCATGCTGGAGAAGGTCCTCTCCGGCCTTTTGAAAAACGCTGTGGAAAACACCCCCGACGGGGGCAGGATCGTCGTGTCCTGCCTCCAGGACGACGAATCGGCGAACATCGAGATCCGGGACTTCGGCGTGGGCATCACAAAGGCGAACCAGAAGCTTCTTTTCACAGGCTTCATCCACATGCAGGGCACGGAGAGCTACTCTTCCAAACGCCCCTACCAGTTCAACGCGGGAGGCGCCGGGTCCGACTTGTTCCGGGCCAAGGCCTTTTCGGAACGGTTCGGTTTCGAAATCTCCCATGAAAGCACCCGGTGCCGGTTTATTCCGGGCGACGACGACCTTTGTCCGGGCAGCATTTCGGACTGTCCCCACTGCGTAAAACCGCAGGATTGCTTCGATTCGGGCGGAAGCGTCTTTCGGGTGCGCTTTCCGAAACAAGGCGGAACCAGCGCATAGGCGGAGAAACATTTTCGGTCTGTGCTGCCTGCGATCTTGCGTCAGGAACCAAAGCCGGCCAGTCCCGGCAGCGCCGTCTTCCACGGTGGCGCGTCGCCCCCGCGAGCGCGGACTTCACAATGGCCGACAGGCTTCGGACGGCAGCATTCCCTGTTTCAGCATTCCCTGTTTCCTAAATCCGGGACACCGCGCCGCCGTGGAAGGCCGCGCTACCGGGACTTGATTTCGACTACCGGACGGGATTTGCGTCCGCCGTTTTTTCCCGAATCGGATATGTTTCCCGCCACCCGCAAACGGCCCTGTCCGAACAGCCGGACGCATTCGGGGTAAAGCTCCCATTCCAGGCGCAGGCCCCTTTTTCGCACATCGTCTATCGTGTCTTCCGGAAGAATCTCGAAAGCCTTCTGTCCGATGATCGGGCCCGAGTCCTCCCCGTAATCGACGAAATGGACGGTGCATCCTCCGACCTTGCAGCCGTAGCGAAACGTGTCGCCATAGCCGTCGGTGCCGGGAAAGGAAGGAAGCAGGGCGGGATGGATGTTCATGATGCGGGGCTTTTCGGGGTCCGTGTTGACCCGGTCGATGAAATAGGGGGTCAGAATCCGCATGAAACCGGCCAGGACGAGCAGGTCGAACGGATATTCGGCCATGTGCTCCAGCAACCGGGATTCCGCTGCCGCGCGGGTTTCCAGAAACAGGCGGACCTTGCGGGGGGCGGCGTCCGGAGCGAAGATGGTTTGCTTGGAACAGATTTCCCGGAAATCGAAGTCCGCAGGCGCCTCGATTGCGCCCGGCCGCTTTTTTCCCTCGGCTATGATTTCGTCGTAATCGACCGTGAAGACGGGGATGTCTTTTTTCCCGGCCCTTTCCAGCCCCTTGGCAGCCGGGTTGTCGGAACCGACGAAGCTCACCCGGCCCTCGATACGGCCGTCTTCGCAGGCGTCCATGATCGCCTGCAAGTTGCTTCCGCCACCGGATATCAACGCGCCTATTTCGATTTTCCTCCCCATATTCCCTCTTCCCCTCCCTAAGGGCTTTCGCTCTTGGCGTCGTCTTCGTCGCCTTCTTCCTCGTACGGGTCCTTGCGCCCGAAAATTCGCGCTCCGACGATGCTGATTTCGTAGAGGACCATCAGCGGAAGCGCCATCAAGACCTGCGTGACCACGTCGGGAGGGGTCAGGATGGCCGCGCCGACAAAGAAAAGCAAAATCGCGTATTTGCGGTTTTTCTTCAGAAAATCGACGCTCACGAACCCGAGTCTTGCGAACAAGGTGATGATCAGGGGCAGCTCGAAAACTACTCCGAACGCGATCAGCACCTTGGACGCGAAACCGAAATATTCCTTCATGGACGGCAGCGGCTTGATATATTCCGTGGCGAAACCGAGGAAAAACTGGAACCCGAAGGGAAACACGATGAAATAGCCGAAAAGCGCGCCCCCGATGAAAAAGAAGGAACACAGAAACACCACAGGCAAAAGGACCCTGCGCTCCTTTTCATACAGCCCCGGCCCCACGAATTTCCAGAACTGGTAGAGAACGACCGGCGAAGCGACCAGGACACCGGCCAGAAAAGCCGTCTTCAAATATACGAAAAACGCCTCGGGCAAGTTGGTGAAAATCAGCTTGTCGCCCTCGCCCATCACGTCGGTCAGGGGCTTCATGAGAAGCTCGAAGAGTTTCTCCTTGAAGAAATAGGCGCCGACAAACCCCACGCCGATGGCCGCGAAGGACCAGATCATCCTGCTTCGCAACTCCTCCAGATGGGATTGGAAGGGGGCCTTTTCGTCCTCTCTCATCTCGGATCAAACCTCCCCGATCTTCTTGGCTTTTTCACCGGAGGACACATCGGCGTCTTCGACCTCGGCCGCAGTCCTCGCATCCGGTTCGCCGGCTTCCGGACCCGGGACCCGACGCTCCGGCATGTCCTCGTTTCGCCCTCCGGAAGACCGGTGGTCCCTCGGCTCGTCGGCCTGCGTCCCCGGATCTTCGGACCCGGCCGCATCCTCCGAAGCATCGACTTGGCCTTCGGACTCGACCGCCGACGACTCCGCAGCAAGCTGCGCCTCGGACGACGGTTCCCCGGCATCCTGCGCCTCGGACGACGGTTCCCCGGCTGCCTGCGCCTCGGACGACTGTTCTCCGGCAACCTGCGCCTCGAGCGACGGTTCTCCGGCAGCTTGCGCCTCGGACGACGGTTCTCCGGCAGCTTGCGCCTCGAGCGACGGCTCCCCGGCAAACCGCGCCTCGGACGACGGTTCTCCGGCAGCTTGCGCCTCGGACGACTGTTCCCCTGAAGCTTGCGCTTCGGACGACGGTTCCTTTTCGGTCTTCGAGTCGCCGGTGGCTTTGTCGTAAAGGCCCTTTTTCCAGTCCTTGTTCAAATTGTCGAAGGAGCGCTTCACGTCGGAAACCGGGTTGTCGATTTCCATGGATTCCTTCAGTTCAGAGGTGGCCTTTTTGAACTCTCCCAGGGCCCTGCCCAGGCTCTTGGCCAAGTCCGGCAGCTTCTTGGGGCCGATTACGATCAGCGCCACGGCCAGGATCAAAATCAATTCGGGCATGCCGATGCCAAACATGTGTCTGTTCTCCGATTCTTACTCCATCCGTTCCGGCGCAGTCTAGGACCGTTCCGGAATCGCCTTTCGGCGACGAGCGTCAATGGATACGCATTCATAAAAGGACCCTCCCCAGAAAAGGGGAGAGGGCCCTCGTTTCAAAACACAACGCTCCTAGTAACGGTTTTGCCCGAACGTGTCAACCTCCGGAAACAAGCGGAGGCTGCGGCTATCTTTCTTCGATGGGCACGTAGTCCCGGCAGACAGGACCCGCATAGATCTGGCGGGGACGGGCGATTCGCCAGTCGGGGTCGGCGACGCTCTCTCTCCATTGGGAAATCCATCCGGGCAGCCTCCCGATGGCGAACATGACCGTGAACATCGGGGTGGGAATGCCGATGGCCCTCAGGACGATGCCGCTGTAGAAATCGATGTTGGGATAGAGGTTCTTTTCCACGAAATAGTCGTCCTTGAGCGCGATCTCCTCCAGCTTCATGGCGATGTCGAGAAGAGGGTCCTCTATGTGGAGCTTTTCCAGGACCTTGTAGCACATCTTCTTCATGATCTTCGCCCGGGGGTCGTAGGTCTTGTAGACCCTGTGCCCGAAACCCATCAGACGGAACGCATCGTTTTTGTCCTTGGCCCGTTCCACCACCCGGTCGATGCTTTCGCCCTGGGAATGGATCTGCTCGAGCATTTCGATCACCTTCTGGTTCGCCCCGCCATGCAAAGGCCCCCACAAGGCCGCGATGCCCGCCGATATGGCCGCGTAGAGATTGACCCGCCCGCTGCCCACCACGCGCACCGCCGAGGTGGAACAGTTCTGTTCGTGATCCGCATGCAGAATCCAGAACACGCTCAAGGCCTGCACGATGTCCTCGTCGATCTCGTAGGGCCTGACCGGCGTGTCGAACATCATGTTCAAAAAGTTGGCGCAGTAGGAGAGGTCCGGACGGGGATACACGACCTTGTGCCCCAGGGAAAACTTGTGGGACATGGCGGCCATGGTCCTGATTTTCGACAGCAACCTGGTCACGGTGATGTTGATCTCCTCCTCCACATGCTGCAGCCTCGGATAGAAGCTGCGCAGGGCGTTGACCATCGACGAAAGAATCCCCATGGGATGGGAGCCACGGGGAAAATTCAGGTAGAAAATCTGCATGTCCTCGTGAACGAGGGAATGGTCGTTCAAAAGGACCGAAAAGCGGGTCAGCTCCTTTCGGCTCGGCAGTTCCCCGTTGATCAGAAGATAGGCCGTCTCCTTGAACGTGGAATGCTCGGCCAGCTGTTCCACAGGAATGCCCCGGTACCGCAGGATTCCCTTCTCGCCGTCCATGAATGTGATGGCGCTGACGCAGCTTCCCGTGTTCGCGAAACCCGGGTCCATGGTGATATATCCGGTCTTCTGGCGCAACGTGGTGATGTCGATGGCCTTTTCGCCCTCCGTGCCCTCGATCACGGGGAACTCGTATTCTTTCCCCCCGATGATTAATCTGGCAACTTCGCTCATTCATCCTCCGTTCTTGGTTTCGTTGCAATGAATTCGCCCCCGCCTTCTTCGGCCTACGACCTAGCCTCCGCCCGACATCGCGATAGAACGCAAATAGGGCACTCTGTCTTTGCGGGACGCCGCGTTCATGACGGCGTACCCGCAGCGGCGTATTCATTTTCAATCAGTGTAATAAAAATGAAATATATACAATAGAATCATGTTGCGGTCAAGCGGCCAGTATCTATCTTCCATTGGTTGAAATAAAAAAAGAAAAAGCGTATAATCTTTTCTCGCATAAGTACTGGAACCAAAAGGAGGAATATATGTCGTTCAAAGAAAATTTGCTCAAAAAAATACAGATAGACAAACTGGCCGCCCGCGTTCTCTCAACCATCGGCCCTGTGGACAGCGAAAAAAAGGTGGACAAGAAAGCCATGCGAAAACTCCTGGAGACGGGTCCCTACGAAACACGGGAGGAAAGGGACATGGAGCTGTATATCAAAAAGGACGTTTCGGGCGGCAAGGACCGGATCCTGGTCCTGGACAACGACCTTCCCATATACCACACCGATGTCGCCGACGTGGCCCTGCGCAAAAGCCCCACGGTCAAGGAGATGGTCAACATCAAAAACGCCATCAAGATCCTGAACGACAAGGACGTGCTCAAGAGCAAGAAGGAACAATCCGTGGAAACCGTCCGCGGCGAATGCGTCGGACTGCTCGACCTGAACTACGACGAGTCCGACATCGAAGAGATCATGAAGGATGGACAAACAGCTCTTGAGACCGGAGATTCGGACGGCGTCGGCCAAAGCCTGGAACTTTTCGCCGAACTCCTCGGACTCTCCCCCCCGCCAAAGGCCTTCGATCTCGCCAATTTCAAAATGTACGGCAAAATATCCAAAGACGACGCCAAGGGCGAAACCTTCTTCGGCCCCGTCGTTCTCTACAGCCTCGTGAGAAACGAACTCAAGCTGGTGGAAAAGCGCGTCGGAAGCTTCGACAAGGCGGCCATCGAGTCTCTGCACCAGATTGCTTCGGGAAAGGAAAAGGCGGGCATGGAAGGAATCGAAGTGTTCGCGTACCTGAAAAACTGGGTGGCGAGGGGGGACAAATACGGCGCGCAGCCACGCAAAGGGGGCAACGCGAAGTAGACCCTTTTTGTGCGCGGAAGTAGATCCTTTTTTGCGCGGCGGCTTTTTCATTGACAAAAACTGCCTGCCGTAATAAAGACTGGGTTTTGGTTACAACGTCGGCCAACCAACACCGTCATTCCGGGCGGAGCTTGCTTTAGACCCGGAATCCAGGCGACGATAGAAACTGTTGGCTGAAAACCGGCCGAAGTTAAAACCAAGCCCAAAAGATTGCACTGTTGATACAAAATCCCACTGTTGGAGGCCTCGAGCGGATTTCAATCCATTGTTCCATTGTTTATCGTAACGAAACACTTGACAAAGATCATCAAGAAAGAGGAGAGCCTGTCACATAAAGAAATCAGCGTCGATGAACAGAAGAAAATCCGGAAAGAAATAAACAAGATAATCGGCTCGGCCAAAATTTCCGAGGATGTGAGAAGGACCCTGTTAGAGGAGCTTTCCGCACGTTTCCAGTATTCATGCTTCATAAATATCGTGGAAGAACCGGAACAAAATCTGTATCCGACTTCTCAAAAGGAAATTCTTTTCGAGTTGCTGAATTCGAAAAACGAGGTCGAAAGCAATCAGCTCGTGGTTACGACCCACAGCCCCTACATAATCAACTACTTGACCCTGTCGATCAAGGCCCACGGCGTCAAAAGGAAAATACGTTCCAGCGATGGCAACCAGGCCCTGCTGGCGGATCTATCCGAAATCGTCCCGCCGAATTCGACCATAGACGATTCGGTCGTCTCCATTTACCAGCTGAACGATTCGGGAGAAATCCGGAGACTGCCCGATTACAACGGCCTTCCCTCCGACGAAAATTCCTTGAACGAATTTTTGGCCCAATCCAACGATCTTTTTATAAAACTGATGGAAATCGAGGACAAATGCCGATAGATTTTTTTGCCCCCGAATGCCGGTCGGAATCCGACAGCGAAAGATTCGGCCTCTGCGACGACCCACCGCCCGACACCAATCCGGATTCTCTAAGACCTCTCGCCCATGCCGGTCAACAGGCGAACATTCAAAAATTCAAAGACGACACCGGGCTGACACTGAAAGGGACGAATATCATTGTGTTGGAATAATCGATATTGACAGCGAAAGGTCATCGCCATAATTTTCTATATAATGGCGGAAATAAATACACACGACCTCTCCTTCGATACTGCTTTCTTATCTAATGCACATCTGAACTTCCGCTGGCTGTTTTTTTTCATGGCGTAACCCATCCCGACACTTTTGTGAATCGATCCGCACCTGCCCTTCCATCGATAATTGCATTCCGCTGCAACCTCGAAAGAAAGGAGGACGTCATGGAGGAAAAAGACTGGATGGGACTGGCAGTGCTTCTTTTTGTCATGGGAACCATCGGGTTGATCCTTTTTCTGGGGTTGACCGGTATGATGTAGTCCCGTCGGCCCATACTTTAGGGCAGAACGGCATAGCATTCTTTGTCCGCGCTAAGATGAGGGGCAAGAGCGATTCCTTTTTCGTGGAAGAGGATCTTTTTCACGAACTCGCCTGATTCGCCGGGAGCGGAGTTGCAGGCGGTGCTATTTTTTTTATTGCGCTGTCTGCAAACTCCGGAAAACATCTTCGTCGGATATCGTTGCCAAGCGTATGTCCGCTCCCAGGATCCTTACAGCGCAATCCGAAAGCGCGTGACTGGTTTGGCTTTTGTTTCGGCCATGCCTCTGCGGAACGCGGACGCGAAGACGCGAAGTGTCCTGGTATACGTTCCAACGAGAAGCATTGGAACGAGTCAAATTGAAGAGAGCTGGCGCAGACAGGCCGAAAAGCAATCCCAAATTCCGGAGTTGCAACCCACCTGCCCTTGCGCTCCCGAACCAGACCCCGTGATATCTTGCGCGGAACAGAACCCGGCGAAATCATTGCCGCCAAACAGGCAACATCTTCACCATCCCGGGTAAGATCATCGCAGTACAAGCCGTGCATTCACTTGTTAAAGTCTTCAGTACACCTTCTTTCCTCACGATCTTTACGTGATCCTCGACTGTGGCGAATCCAATATTGTCCTTTTCATCCACTAAACTTGCAGCAGTTCATCCCCACAGGCGTGGGGTGGGTGATGAAAATCATCCGTTTTTCGTTATGAAATTTCCTCCGAAATTTGTTCCGGCTTTGCGGGGCCTGAACAGTTGGATGGGGTTGGTTTTAATTTCGGCCGGACTTGTTACCCGGAAGCCTCGGCCATTGCTTGAATTCCGGCTCTAAAGCAAGCTCCGCCCTGAATGACGGAGCGGGTTGGACGACGTTGAAACCAAGCCATAGTCAGATCGTCGGGGATCGAAGGTCGGAGGCGCGGGACCGGGCAAAGCAAGAGAAGGCGCGGGAATACCGTAGCGGAATCGAATCCGAGTCGTTGGGGCCGACGTCTCGTTTTTTTTCACTCAGGTATTTCCGTGCCCCGTCATTCCGGCCGGAGCGCGCGTTTCCCGAGTCTGGCGAAAAGCCCGCGCATGCGCGAAAAGCCGTTGAAATCCGGCGGCGTCGCACTTGAAAGCGCGCGCGGAGAGCCGGAATCCGGGTTTCCGTTCAAATCCCGGCGGCGCGGC
Organism: Desulfobacterales bacterium; assembly: GCA_963674505.2. GTDB lineage: Bacteria > Desulfobacterota > Desulfobacteria > Desulfobacterales > SKZT01. Next base: position 929,060 of record CAXXIG010000007.1, on the reverse strand, counting down.
GGCAGACGGCGGCGAAAATCTCAGAACCGCAAGCTGCGGCATCTTGACGGGACGGGAACGCCGATGACCGGGAAACGAACGCCTGCTTTCCAAAAGTTCGGAGCCCGAACATTCCGCCTCGCCCCGCTTGCGAAAACTCACCATAGCCTGGGTTCCGGCTCTCCGCGCGCGCCTGCCTGCAAAAAACGGCGAACCTCGAAAAAGCTGCGGGAGAGATCGAAAATCCGTTCCTCCGACAAACGCGCGCTCCGGCCGGAATGACGGTCCGCTTGAAAATCCGAGGTATAGGCGGACCCCGCAAACCGAAAGCCGGCACTCCGGAAAGGAACAAAAACCTACTGAAGAACTATCCGCCATTCCGGGGGATTTTCATCACCTAAGGCGTGGGGAATACTCAACACCCTTCAACACAAGCCTGTCACGCGCCGATTCATCCCCACAAGCGTGGGGAACACGGCAAGCCCACCGACGCGCGAAAGCCTTCCGACAGGTGCCGGGCACCGTGCGACAACACCAGCGAAGGCCTGGCACCATCTTCGAACAACCGTCGATATGCCTTGCCCAGCCTGTCGTACATGGCGTTCGCCGTGGCCATCGTGGGCAGTGCCACGTACATCCCCTCGGCGGGAAGCCGGGACATGAGCCGGTGCGCCAAGACAAGGGCCGCTTCGGTTTTCCCGGCACCCGTGACATCTTCCAGTATGAAAAGCTGCGGCCCCGCCGAAAGAGGCACATCCGCCGCCCATCGCTGCAAAGGAGTCGGGCTTTCGATGAACGGAAACAGACGCCCGATCCCCGCAAACGGCGCCACCGTCGGTTTTTCCCCCTCGATTTCCTCAAGCCTCCGCTTCGCTTCGGCAAGAGCGTATTCCTTCCAATAGACCTCCAAATCCACAGGTTCCGACTTGTAGCGGGAAACATCTATCCCCGACCCGATCCAGTCGGCCATGACCACCGCCCCGGCCATGGCCCACGAGAGCTTTTTCAGACGCTTTTTCAGGGCCTTGTCCATCAGCGGTCCCAAATCCAATCCATGTAAAAACAGCTTCGAAACCGCGACGACATATTGCAGCGCGGCAAGTTCGTCTTGTTCCGTGAAAAAATGTTGCAAATGGACCGGGGCCTTCGAAGGGGGCTTTCCATGGTGTCCCGTAGCCAATTCCATCCAGGAATTCATGGCCCGAAGAATTTTTCCCCACTCCCCGGCGCAGGCTGCCTCGCAGGGCGGATCGAGTTTTTGCCATTCGGGGCAGAGAAATCTTCGCCAAAGAGCGTATCCGAGGGTGTCGTGACGGACGGTATACGGCCTTCTCGGGTCGGCGCCTACCAGAAAAGCCGGCGCGTTGGGAACAATGCCCTGGAACGCGACGGCGAATTTGCCCGCATCGTGGATGCTCAGGCAAAAAGAGAACCATCGCCGCAGCCATTCCGGAGACACGGACAACTGCGAGCAAAAGCGTTTCGAAAGCGGTGTTTCCGGTGCCAGAAGCCACCAGCCGGCGGCAGCTACATCCAGGCAATGATAGGGAAGCAAATGGTAGAAAAGCTCCTCGGAGATTTCTCCGAATCGAATGGTCTTGCCCCAGTACCGCCAATATTGCGAATTTTGATTTTTCATATGGCGAAAATTCCTCAAACCGTGGAACCATGTTAACGTTGCGCCCATTATACACCATGACCTAGGACAAATAGCGTCCTATGTGCTAAATTTTTCAAAAAATTTTTTATCCAATGATTTCAGGGGGTTTGCTTGCATTCGGGGCCATTTTTAGGACTCGATCGATATTTTTTTCAACGATTCGCGGCCGGACGGTACTCGTTCCCACGCTCCTGCGTGGGAACGAATAGCAACATCCGGATTCCAGCCTGACAATGCCATAAACGTTCCAACGGCTTGAAGTGGCGGGCCGGATGGTTAGCCTTCGAGCGTTCGCGTATTTGGGCGTAGACTTTTTTCCGGCCAATCATACCAACACAAACGAACTTGGTAACAAATAAACCAACAAAGGAGCGACGCATGACTGAAAATAATATTCGAGACCGCGCATCCGGCGCCATCATGGGCGCCCTGATCGGCGATGCTTTGGCCCTCGGCCCCCACTGGTACTACGATCTTTCCGAAATGAAACGGGACTACGGCGCGTGGATCGACGATTATACCGATCCCAAGCCCGGACGCTACCACGACGGGCTCAAGGCGGGCCAGCTTTCCCAGGCGGGGTTTATTCTCAAGCTGATGCTCAAGTCCCTGGTCTACTGCGGGGGATACGATGAAGAAGACTTTTGCAGGCGGATGGACACGGAGCTGTTTCCGCTTCTGGACGGCACGCCGGTGAGCGGGCCGGGCAACTACACCAGCCAGTCCATTCGCGAGGCGTGGCGGCGGCGCGCAGAGCAGGGCCTTGCCTGGGGGCAGACCGGGGGGCACGCCGACACCACCGAAGCCATCGAGCGCACGCTGGCCATTGCCGTTTGCTATGCCAAAGATCATAGAAAGCTTGCCGGGGCCATTTCCGGCAATACTTATCTCACCCAGGCCGACGACACGGTGGTGTCCATGACGGTCGCATACGGCGCCGTGCTGGGGCTTCTGGTTCAGGGCCATCGCCTGGACGGCAAGCTTTCGGGAAAACTCATGGGACTTGTGAAAAGCGGCGCCCTGCCCTTTCATTCCGTGACCAGCGAGAACCTTCAGCCCCCGAAATCCGGCGATCCCGACCCGCCCCGGGCCGGGCGATTCGCATCTCCGGACGCCCTTCTGAGTCCTTCGTACATGGCTGCGGCTGCCGCCGATCCGGATATTCGCATCGAACCGGCATGGAAGGTGTCCATCGTCTACGGCATGCCGTGCGCCATCTACCACATGCTGCCTGCGGCCTACTATCTGGCGGCCCGGTTTCACGACGACTTCGAATCGGCCGTCTTGAACGCGGTCAACGGCGGCGGCCAGAATCAGGCCCGGGCCATTTTGACCGGCGCGCTCGCAGGAGCACAGACCGGGTTGTCTGGCATCCCGCAGCGGTTTCTCGACGGACTCGAGAACGCGGAGGAATTAAAGCGATTGGCCGATGGCGTAGCGGCGCTGGCTGAAGGGACGAAATGAAAAAGGTTTTCCATCCAGGATGTTCTTCGGGCATCGCATCTCCGATTTCTTGATAAGCAAAGTCGTGAACCTTCAACTGGAACAAACAGACGTACACAATCATCTTGGGTGGGTTGCAACCCCGGAATATGGCTATTTCAGGACAATTCTTTCCAGTTCGACGGTCCCGTCCCTGCCGAAATCGTAAGAGAAGGGCGCGAATACGATTCGATGGCATTGAAATAGCTGGTGTCTATCATTTCGGCGCGGTCGCAATCATAGCCGCCGCGGACAATGTGGGTGTAGCCCTCCTCGTCGAAATCAATTGCCGATTCGACCCATCCGTTCCAGCATTTCCAGACATATGTTCCCGGTTCGTATTGATCGAAGAGTTCGGAAAGCGCGTAATCTCCGGTGGTTTCCGTGAAAAGACGGGTCGTACCGTCCGCCTCGTACACCGCGACGATATTGGAATCGCAATTGATCATAGACGATTCATGCGCCCCGATATCGTTTGATTTCACCTGATTGTATTTCCCGTTTATCGGCCGCGACACTTCCCGCTGGTCCTCGGCGATCTCCGTGCCGAAGAGATCCGTGTTGGAGCCGGCGTCGATGGCGGGGCTGTCGATCAGCGGGGCATGGGTGTATGTGAGGCCACCGTTGTTTTGAAGAGAGTCGAGACGGGGGTCGAGGGGCTCGTTCAGCGTACCGGTCTTGTTTCCCGCAGTTTCCCCCGCAAGGGACGCGAACAAGCCGGTTTGATTGACTCCGATGAGATTGTGGCCGGCGGAGGTCAGCGTTCCCGCGTAATCCGGCAATATGAACGAAAAAATGCCGGTGGACTCGTCGTGGTTTCCGGCGATGATGGTATTGACGCAGTTGATTTCGGCCTCTTGTTGAAAAATGCCGCCGCCGTTGCCTGTGCCGTCTTCGTCGTAATCGGCGTGATTGTCCGTGATGGTGACGTAGCTCAGGTAGACCTTGGCGTCGTCCGAACTGGCGCCGTCGTAGATTGCGCCCCCGTAATCGTTGGCCGAATTGGCGCTGAAGGTGCAGTTGATGGCGTTGAGTTCGTTTCCGTCGTCGATATACACAGCGCCGCCGTTGACTTCGGCGTCGTTTTCGAAAAAGGCGGATTTGGCAATGTCGCAAACGCCTTTGCTGTACAGGGCGCCGCCGTTGATCGAGCTGTTGTATTTGAAAGTGGAGTAGTCGATTTCCAGAGTGTGGTAGGGGCTCGAGTTGTATATGGCGCCGCCGACGCTGTTTGCGGTCTGGGTGGAGTAATTGCCCTCCAGGGTGGAATAGTGGATCTCGCAGCTGCCCGCGCCATCCAGAAAAATGGCGCCGCCCGCATAGCCGTCTGGTCCGACATCGACACTGTAGGCGACGCGATTGCCCGTGAACGTGGAAGTATAGATTTGAACCGTGCCCTTGTTGTAGACGGCCCCGCCGGCGCTGCCCGCCTGATTGCCGGATATGTCGCACACGCTGACGTCCAAAGTGGCGTAGTCGTTCACGTAAATGGCCCCGCCTTTGGCATAGGCCACATTGTTGACGACACGGCAGTTCGACATGCTCACGGTCGCGCCCGCGTCAATGTACATGGCCCCTCCTCCGGTGGTCACGCCATAGCCGTATTGCACGGTTAGTTCTCGCACCGAAAGGGTTTTGTACTGATGGACGAGAAAACACTGGTTTTGCGTGGTGTGGGAAATATTGCGCCCGTCTATGAAAGTCTGCGACTGTCCCTGGCCGATCAGCTTGATGTTGGAGTCGATGGACAGCGGGCCGTTGGGCAGATTGAATGTGGCTGGCAGAGGCGAAACCGAGAACGTTATGGTGTGGGTTTCGTCTCCCCCTGCGTTGTTGGCGGCTTCGACGGCCCCGCGCAACGTATCCGTTCGGCCGGCGATATCGGCCGTCGCTGTAACCGTTTAGTTATTGGCCAACGCCGAATTTCCGACGAACAACAGGAACAGAAATGCAATGGCAGTTGTTTTTTTCAACGCATCCTCCTTGAGAGTTCTTTACTTCGTTGGAAACGAACGGGAAAAGTCCTGTCGGATCTTCCCTGGGTTCGTTTTTTTCCGCACTTATCGACTGGCGATCATCGAAACAGACCGATGTTATTGCCATAATTTTGCGCGGTCGTCAACGCGTCTTTTCTCGCGGCATCGATTGCAATTTTTGGGCTTGGTTCTAAAATCGGCCACCTGGATTCCCGGTCTACGCTACATGTTCCAGTTGGGAAATTCCCGGAAAAGACGGAACCCGGCTGTTTTATCGACACCCGGGTCATATGCCGCTTCGCCCGGAATGACGACTGCCGGGACGATAGTTCCTGAACGTGGCCGATGTTAAAACCAAGCCCGAAATTCCTTTTGAGAAGCGGCCGAAATCTGTTAAAAAGAGAAGGTTGCCGGCCTCGGAAAGAAAGAGGCCCGTCACATGATGCGGTGTTCACGTTCACACGGGAGATTCGACAGATGGTTCACAGAATGTTTCGCATGTTTCTGTTCGGCTTGTCTTTGTTTTATTTCCTTCTGGCGCTGGCGGCCGTCGGCCTGATGCTCCTCAACATGTTTTTCGACCTGCCGTTCCAGTGGACGCGCGGCATTTTCGAGTTGCCGGCAAGGCGGCGCGAAGTTCTGTCGAGTGTCGGAATCGCCCTGCTCGTCGGGTTTGGCGTCCTCGTCTTGCTGACGATTTTGCAGCGCGCGGGGACACGGAGTTCCCGGCGGCCCGGAACCTATGCGTCCTACAACCGAATGGGCGAATACGGATTTGCCGGGTTCGTGTCCAAGGCCTTGCTCGTCAACGCTTTGTTCGGTTTTGTACTTGCGGCCGCCAATATTTCCTCCAAGATGGTGAAGCCTATACTGTATACGGTCGTCTCCCTGCTCGCGATCATTCCATGGGCGATTCTGAGGGCGAATTTCTACAGCTACAGCGATGAAAGCCTGTCCCGCCAAGTCCGCCGCATAGTGACGCGGGAGGGGGACATTCTATACCGCAGGCCGGTGAAACCCCTTCCGCGAAAGGCCTCCAAGGCAATGAAACTGCCGTTGCCCGTTACGGTCCTGCTGGTCGTTTTGATTGTCCTGTTCGCACGCAATTTCATCGCCGATTTCGCCGGTATGGGAGCGGTCGGCGTCGTATTCCTGTCGATCTTCGGAGCGGCCGCAGGCCTGGGGATATGGTCGCTGTACGGCAAACATCGGGACTTGGCCGGGTTTCGAAAAGGTCTGAAGGGCCACGATGTAATACTTGAAAAAAAAGGTCGAAGTCAGGTTGTCGGACAACTTCGGCCGGCTGGATCGCGAAATCGTGGAAGAACTCGGGAGGCTCTGCAAAAAGGTCGTCGAAACGTGATTTGCGTTCCGTCGGGCGAAGACATGACGGGACAAACCTCGAAAAACCGTCAAGCGAACATCTGAAAAACATCTAACTTCTTAGAATAAGGAAATGCGCACATGCAATTGTTGAAACCGATTCTGTTTGTCGTTTCCATGTTTTATTTCGGTTTGGCCATTCTCGTCCAACTGGCAAGTTGCTTCCTGTTGCTTGACATGCGATTGGACTGGTTCTTTTCATTGTTCGGCTCGATTCCCGAAGGGTTCGGCGGTCTTCTGATTCTCGGTTTTTTCGTGCTTTTCATCCTGACCATTGTCGTCAAAGCCGCAGAGAATCAGAAAACGGCAGGGCGAGACGCGTCCTTTTCCGGAGAAACCCGCCGTAAAAAACGCCTTTCCATTCCCGCACTGATCATGTTTCTTTTCTTTGTGAACGCCGGGGCGAGCTTTTGGGCTTTCGCGGCGGTCACCCACGGGGGGCACGGTTCTCCCAAAATCTACGACGGACGCTATGTCATGGCCTACCGGGGCGAGGTCGTAAAAGAGATCGACGAAGCGACCTACGAAAGGGAATATAGGATCAACCGACAAAGGAGCATGCAGCTGTTCGCATCGTTCATGCTCGTTTTCGCCGGGGGCGTTTTTTTCCACCACATGCCCGAGACAAAAGGCGTTCCGGTCGAACTTCCCCGCGCCCCCCTGTCCCGCCCCCGGCGGCTGGCTCGAACCCCCAGCCAGGTCCGGGAGGACGACGGGCGGATGGACGACGACAAAAAGGAAAAGAATTTCGCGAACAGGGTCGTTGGTTTCGCGATTCTGTTCGTGCTGTTCGGGGGCATAGGGGCGGTCAGGGGATTTTTCGCCGACCAGACGTCGGAGTCCGTTGTCGGCCTCGTGCTTTTCGCCCTGTTTTTGGGTATCGGGATCAAATTGCAGACCATGTCCGGAAAAAAAGACCTCCCGCAAGGAAACAAGCAGACCTATACGATCATCCTAGGCTTTATGGTCATATTTGCATGGTTCGGGGGCCTCGGGCTTTTGCGGGGTCTTTTCTTCGGGCCGGTCGACAATTCCATAGGAGGGATCGGTTTTCTGGCTTTGTTTTTCTCCGTAGGCGGGGGGATGTACTATCTCGCGAAAAAACATATTCGAAAAACCAACGCCCGATTCCTGGCCGGCCTCCATGACGCGGATCCGAAGGTGCGCGAACAGGCCGCGACTTTATTGTCGGAAAGACTCGGAAAAGTCGGGGACCCGTACGGCGATCTGACCCAATCGATGCTGGACGCCCTCAAAGACGAGCATGCCCCCGTTCGCCTGGCCGCCGCCACCGCCTTCGCCGATCATTTGGGCGGCCGCTTTCTGGAAGAAATGCAGGCGGATATCGCACGGGAGCTTGTCCCGTTTTTGAAAGACGAACACCCGGCGGTTCGAAGGAAGGTGGCGCTGGCCCTGGCCAACGTCAGCGACGAGGTGGACGTCGAAACCGCGCTGGAGGCGATGCGGGACGAGGACCCGGAGGTGAGAAACGCTCTGATTCCCATACTCCGGTATTCCGACGATCCCCTGGTCATCCCTCCTTTGCTGGAGCTGCTGGACAATCCCGGCAATCGAGACGCCGCTCGGGCCGCCCTCGAAAGCCTGTGCCGCAACGTGGAAACCGTGCAGTTCGGCTTCGATCCCGGAGAAGAAATCCAAGACGACCGAAGCACCCTGTACGATCCCGAATTGAAGCACCTTGCCGTCCCCATGCCCAATCTGAAAAAAATCGCGATCTACAGCGGAAACTGCGATCCGGAACAAATCGGAAACCTGGTCCGGTACGCGACCGATGTGCTGGAGCCATCCAAAGTGCGCGTCCGCGCCATCGTCCATGGAAGGGGCCTCGGCCTGAGCGACGATTTGCGGGAGGCGCTCCGGCAATGCGCAATAATAAAGAAATTGGAGGAAGAAGACCTTTTTTCATTGTGACGGAACCGGGGCAATATGCGCAGGTCGGGTCGAGCGGGGTTTCATGTCGGGTTTCGTTTGCTTCCCGCTTCTCCCAGGCGCCTGCTCAATGGGTTTGAAATTGCAATCCAGCGAAACCCGACGACCATCGACGATCAGCCCAAACTACCCTTACCTCTCCAGGTTTTGGTTACAACGTCTGCCAACCAGCACCGGCATTCCGGGCGGAGCTTGCGGAGACCCGGAATCCAGGCGATGATCGAAACTGTTGGATGAAAACCGGCCGAAGTTAAAACCAAGCCCCCTCTACAATTTCAAGAAATAGTCGTGGAAAAGGTCGTCCTTATTGAGTTCGGGGTGGAAGGTGGTAGCCATGATCCGGCCCCTTTGGACAAAGACCGGATCGCGGCCCCTGGTTGCGTATACTGTCACATCCCTTTCCGCGCGTTCGATGCGGGGGGCGCGTATGAAAACGGCCGGATAGCCGACAAGCCCCAGAACAGGGACATCGACATGCCGGATGTCGCTGGCGATTTGACGTCCGTAAGCGTTGCGCACGACCGAAATCGGCAGGGCCCCCAGCGTCCCAGGCATTCCATCGACCTCTTCCGCCAGCAGGATGCACCCGGCGCACACGCCCCATACCGGCATGCCCTCTTCGATCCGGCGCTTCAACGGCTCGACCATGCCGAACTCCCGGAGAAACTTGACCATCACCGTGCTCTCCCCGCCCGGAATGATCAACCGGTCGATTTCCAAAAGCGCCTCGCTGTCCCGCACGATGCGATGGGCGACGCCGCAGCGGTTCAAGTGGGGAATATGATCCAGGAAAGCGCCTTGCAGCCCTAAAAGACCGACAGTCTTCATAACACACCTGCCGCTAAACCCCTCGCTCCGCCATCTTGACCGCCATCGACTCCTTCTCCAGACCGATCATGGCCGTGCCGAGCTTTTTGGAAATCTCCGCCAATCTGGCCGGGTCCTGGTAGTGGATCACCGCCTGGACGATGGCGTGGGCCATCCGGGGCGGGTCCTCGGACTTGAATATTCCGGAGCCGACAAAGACCCCGTCGGAACCCAGCGCCATCATCAGGGCGGCATCCGCCGGAGTGGCAATTCCGCCTGCCGCGAAGTTGACGACGCTCAGGCGTCCCAGTTCCCTGGTCTCCCGAAGCAGCGAGAGCGGCACCCGCATCTCCCCCGCCAGTTTCACGCTCTGGTGCTCGTCGAGCCCCTTCAAGGCTTCGATCTCTTCGTTGATCGCCCTCATGTGGCGAACCGCCTCCACGATATTCCCGGTACCGGCTTCCCCCTTGGTCCGAATCATGGCGGCGCCTTCGTCGATTCGTCTCAGCGCCTCGCCAAGATTGCGCGCGCCGCAGACGAAAGGAACGCTAAACCGCTGCTTTTCCACATGCCGGCTTTCGTCCGCCGGGGTCAGCACCTCGCTTTCGTCGATGAAATCCACCCCTAACGATTCCAGTATCCGCGCCTCCATGAAGTGGCCGATGCGCACCTTGGCCATCACCGGAATGCTCACCGCCTCCATGATGGCCTGGATCATGGCAGGATCGCTCATGCGCGCCACCTGGCCGTCCTTGCGAATGTCCGCTGGCACCCGCTCCAGGGCCATCACGGCGCAAGCGCCCGCCTCCTGGGCCACCGCCGCCTGCTCCGGCGTGGTGACGTCCATGATCACCCCGTTTTTGAACATTTCCGCAAAGCCTTTGTTGATTTGTTCTCTTGCCATGATACTATACCTCTTTTGCATTGGTTTTTCAGGAACAATCGATCAATTAGAACGGTACAATTAACGGATTGTCTCGGTCGTGTCAAGCATGAATTCAAAAAAGCCTCTATATCAGTCCATCGCCGACGATCTTAAAAAGAGGATCGCGTCGGGTCTCTACAAGCCGGGGGAGCGCATTCCCACGATCCGCGAAATCACCCGAGAGTTCGGCGTCAACAAGGCCACGGTGCACAAGGCGTTCGAACGGCTTAAAACCGAAGGACTCATTGAAAACAGGGTTGGCAGCGGCTCCTACGTGCGCTTTCCCGAAAAGATCCAGTCATTTGCCGGACGGTTCGATTTCCGGACCGACTATCTCAACGAGCTTCTGTTCCCCTACCAGCGGGCGCAGAAGATCTTCAACGACATCTTCACGTCCGAAACAAGCTCGGCCCTGGCGCCGACGCCAGCGGAGGGAGATCCCGAACTGCTGCAAGTGCTCAGCCAGCATTACCATGTTCCGGCCGACCGCATGCTGGTGGTCTCCGGATCGCAGCAGGGCCTCGACCTGGTGTCCAAGGTGTTCGCCGCCAAGATTTCCGAGTCGATCCTCTTCGAAGATCCCACCTACCCCGGCGCCATATCGCTGTTCAAGGCGCGCCATTTCGTCCCCCTCGTCGAAGACGGACCCGACATGGACCGGCTGGACAGCCTCTTGACGGACGACTTCAAGCTGTTCTACACGATGCCGTCGATCCACAATCCCACCGGCATCTCCTACAGCAGGCAACAGAAGGAGGCCGTGGCCCTTCGAGCGCGGCAAAACGGTTTCTACATCATCGAGGACGACTACCTGGGCGAATTGAACCAGGGGACCCCGCGCTTCATCGATATCGACCCGGACCGCACCATCCACGTCAAATCCTTTTCCCAGACCACCACGGCCGGCATTCGTTTAGGGTTCATGGTGGTCCCGGCCGACCTGTACGGAAAATTTCTCTACGCGAAGTATTCGTCCGACATCAACTCGTTCGGTTTGCTCCAAAAATTTCTAAGGGAATTCATCAAGCAGGGCCACTATGGAAAGCACATCGAAACGGTCCGCAAACTTGCGCTGAAACGACGCTCCCAGATGGAAACGGTGATCGGGAAATACCCGTTTCTGAGCATCGATTATCGACAAAGCGGATACAGCATCTGGGTCAAATCCGCCATCCCCGTTTCCGTCCCCCAGCCCCCGTGGTACGGCGGCAGCGAATTTTCATTCAACCCCAGATTCAAAAACCATTTCAAGCTGGCCTTCATGCACATGGACGACCCGACTTTCGAACGCAGCCTCTCCTATTTGGACGATGTGATCAAACGCGCCGTCTGATAGCGATAAAACGATTTCAGTCCCATAGCAATGTTCGGCTTGTTGGACTCGTTCCCACGCTCCTGCGCGGGGTGTGAGCCGCAGGTACCGTCGGCTCAGTCTCAAACGGCGCCATCCGTCTCCTCCTTGTCGAGCCATGGACAGACATGCCTTTCCCCGAAAACGTCGTAAAGGAGGGGCTTTTCAAAGCGCGCCTGACATCCACGGTGGCCTACATGAAAAATGTCTGTCATGCCTCGTTTTCGACGAACGAAGAATTCATACGCCTTTTATCCAACATCAGGGCCATGGACGAAACGCCGGAATTTCTTCGCCTGCCCTCTGGAAGCCGATTGAATCATGCTCTCGCCTTGGGATACGATCCGAAACTCTGGCTGGCCAGAAACGCCGATGTCAGAATATCGGAGCTGGAATGGCTGGACAATTTGGTTTGGCTGCAACACTACTTCCATGAAAACGCGAATTTCAAGCATTTTCTCGCCGAACAAATCGACGGTTTCTTATGCGACATCTACGTATGCCTTTTCGCGCCAGGACTCCCGGTGGATTTGCTTCACCAGGCGTGGCGATTGAGGGCGTTTCCTTGTAGCTATCGGGAAAAATTGCTGTGTGGATCGAGAGAACAAAGTCAAAACGAGAAAAACAGAACATCCTTTTTTCGCTTGGCACGCATCCGTTTCGAAAGCGAACCCGGCGCATTTGCCTCATTTCCGCCTCTCAAATCAAGGACTCTTTGCATCGTGCATTTTCCCAAAGCCAGAGACAGGAACAGGCCCCCTGAAGGGAACCCGCCTTGGCCTTGCCCTCGGGGATTTTTCAATTATAGGCGACCACAACGGCATAATTTACTCCTGCGTCGCGTATCAAGGGACCGCCTCTTGCACGGAGATTTGAGGCGGCACACTCCAACAGAAAAATGGGAAAAATCTAAGCAGAAAAGAGAGTTTCGCTCGGGTGGATCAGCAACGATCTCTGCTGCCCCACCCAAGCGAAAAAAGCACGGTCTGAAATCTTCGGACCGGATAAAAACACTATCCATCCATGTGTCGTGGATGCGTGCGCATCGGCGCATTATTCGCGACGCGTCATCAGGTCTATATGTCCTCGTAGATCTGGTACGTCGTCTTCACGCCGGGAATCGCGTCGATTTGAGCGTGGATTTCCCGCCGTTCCTCGCTTTCGAACCAATTATTCCAATCCTCCAGCTTTTCCCAGGTGCTGATGGCGACGATATCCTTCGGGGGTTCGATCTTTTTGACGTATTTGCTCGACAGATAGCCGGGTTGCAGGGGGACAAGGGTCCGGAGCTTTCGAATCAGAGCCATGAACTCCTTTTCCTGGCCGGGATCTTCGCATGTTCGCTTGATAAAAACTCTTACAGCCATTTTACCCTCCTTTCATGGTTTGCATAGTAAATAATACTTGTAACCCAAAACAACGAAAAAAAGCACATCGTTTTTTGCGCCCAGGAGGACATGTGCGTTTGAAAACGGTTGTTTCGCCGAACCGAAATCATTCGCCGGTTCAAGAGGATTTGCCCGAAACTCGATAAATTGAGGATACCACAGTAAAATGGCGGTTGTCAAAAAAACCTGGTCGGCCTGCGGAGATTTTAATTTCTCTTCGAAACCCTTCGAATCGCCTCCGTGAGATCAAAGGCATTGACCGGTTTCGCGATGCATTCGCAGATGCCGGGACCTTTGCCCACGTTTTCCATCTTTTTGCCGAAAAAGCCGGAAATGAGGATCATGGGGACATCGACCCCTGCTTTTTTCAGGTTTTTGGCGATTTCAACACCCGTGATTTTCGGCATGTAATAATCCGACACGATGACGTCGAATTGCAGAGGGGCCTTTCGGATTGCTTCGAGGGCCTCCACGCTGCTTGTGAAGGCGACCGCCTTGAAACCCAGGCTGGAGAGGATCGCCGTAATGGACGAGGCGACCGCCGGTTCGTCGTCGATGACAGCGACGCTTTCTTTTCCGCCTACAAGAATCGATTCGCCTTCATGCTCCACCAAGCCTTCCGTTTCCGCCACCGGGATGAAAACATTGAAAACCGAGCCTTGTCCGACAACGCTTTCGACCGTCAAGGCCCCGCCCATTTTCTTGACGATCCCGTGCACGACGGAAAGCCCGAGGCCGGTGCCCTGGCCCGGGGCCTTGGTTGTGAAAAACGGCTCGAATATCCGGTCGAGGCATTCCGGATCGATTCCGCATCCCGTATCCGAAACGCGAAGCAGCACATGCATTCCCGCCGCCACATCGGGGTGCAGCTGCGTGAAATCTTCATCCACGAGAAAATCCTGCAGTTCCAGCCCGATGGCGCCGGAACGGTCTCCAATGGCCTGGGCCGCATTGGTCAGAAGGTTCATCACGATCTGGTGCACCTGGGTAGGGTCCGCCATGACAGCCGAACGGCTGTCTATCTTCGATTCTATTTCGACATTGGACGGAATGGAGGCCCGCATGAGCTTGACTGCCTCCTTTACGACGACATAGGGGAGCAAAGGCTTGTACTCCACTTCCGTGCGCCTGCTGAATGTCAGGATCTGGTCCGCCAGATCGCTCGCCCTTTCGGAGGCCTTTATGATCTTTCTCATATTTTTCTGGACCTGCGGGTTGCTCTTTTCATTGATCAGGGTCAGCTCGGCGTACCCGAAGATTCCGCTCAGGATGTTGTTGAAATCGTGGGCGATTCCGCCTGCCAGCCTTCCCAGCGCTTCGAGCTTCTGGGACTGCCGCATTCTCTGGTCTAGCAAATGCTCGCGGGTGATGTCCCTTCCGATCTCGAGATAGCCTTCGATCCTGCCCCTTTCGTTTCTAAATGGCAAAAGCATTGTCGCCAATATCACAGGCCGGTCGTCTCGTCCTTCCAGCAAAAGCCTGCCCGACCAAGTCTGACCATCTTCCAGCAGCTTCCAAATTTCTTCGTCCGGAATGCCCCTGAGGTTGGTCAAGTCCGGCTCGGTTCCTGCCACATCCACGCATGTCAAACCCGAGATTTTTTCAAAGGCCGGGTTCGCGTAAACAATTTTCCGGTCGGTCCCGATCTGAAGTATTACTTCGCCCGAATGCCGGGTCACTTGTTTCATCATCAGCATCACCTTGCGAATGGGGCTGCTGATTTGGCCGGAAAGGACGACTATAAGCACTACGGCTATACTCAAAAATATGAACCCGCTCACGGAAATCGCGGTAAGCAACCTCTTCAGCGGGGCCATGACTTCGTCCCATTGCTGCGAAAAGACGACCCTCCAGCCCGTCAGGTCTATGGTCGCCATGCCGGCTATCCGTTGAGAGCCATCCGAAAAATAGGTCGCGGTCCCCGTTTTCCTGGTGTCGATCAACTGTTTCAACTGTTCCGTGCCGGGAAGTTCCAGAAGGTTCACGGCCAAAATGCGTTCTTTTCTCGGATCCATTAGCACCAGCCCTTGCGAATCGACCAGGAACAAAAAGCCGGTTTCCCCCCTTTTTTGGCGCGACGTGAGCCCCAGGAGAAAATTCATGTCGAAGGGAATGCCGATGACCCCCAAAAATTCATTCTCCTTTTGCACAGGGGCGGCAATGACGATGATCGGTTCTCTGCGCAACGCGCCGCCCTTCGGAAATGTCGGGCCGAAAACGCAGGCTTGCCCGCGCTTTGCCTTCGAGAAATATTCCCTGTCCGATATGTCCACGCCGATTTGCTGCTTGAATACGGCGTCGGCCCTTATTATGCCGTCTTTGTCCGCGAAAAAAATCTTGAAAAAATCCTCGCCGATACGGTCGTAGATCGTTTCCAACTCCGTTTGCAGAATGCGGCTGTCACCTCTCATCGAATATTCCAATGTGTCGGGATCGGCCGCGATGGCCGACGCAAGCTTTATCTCCTGCATCAGGGTCGATTCGATCAGGGCGGACGCATCCTCGGCGATTCGAAGCGATTTTTCCCTCGCCATCTCCAGCAGTGACCCTGAAAGGTGTACATAGATAATTGTACCTGCAATGACGAAAGGTATTACGATAGCGGCGAGACCGCCGATGATCATTTTTTGATTCAAGGATACTCTCTTGCACATCGTACACCTCGTTGAAAAGGTAAGATTTCTACCGCATTCAGGAAAATCAGCATCCGAAATATGCGACTACTTACATATAGAAGGGAAAATCGGGTTTTGTCAAGAGGGAAAAAATCGTTCGGACCAAGCCCCACGCTATCTATCCCTTTGATTTCTTTGAATTTTCCATAATTTTAACAATTCCGGGACGATCCTTGCGGACGCCCCTGTCTTTTTATCTACATAGCCTTATATAGCTATACATTGTTTATACTTGCAAAAGAAATTTATTCAGTGGTTTGAAACGACGGAGCGCTTGGATTTCGTGGTATTCTGCCCTCCCCTAACGGGACCTCAGAGAGGCTTGCGCGAAAACCTGGCGATTTCAGGTTGATCGCATATCTCGGGTACCGTATAATTCAATTTTTTGAAGGCGTTCAATATAAGAGCGGCAACCTGCGAAAGCAGCGATATGCGAAACGAAGAGATTTTACAGGAGCATGGCGGATGAGTCTCATTCTCCACATTAATATCCAGGACCTGTTGCATTGCAGCGGCGTGGAATCGGCCCGCATCGAATTCAAGGCGGGGTGGGACGAAAGAACAACGGGACATCAAGTCCTCAAAACCATATGCGCGTTTGCCAACGACCTGCAAAACCTCAACGGCGGGAGAACAATTCTCCCGACCCGACTTTCGATTTCGACGACGCCAGAAGCTATTTTCGCGTCACGCTCCCCGCGCATCCCGAATATACGGCAGTCTCCGCCTTGCGCGATGCCGCCCATCTGCGTGCCATCGGAAAAGAGGAAGAGGCTTTTTTGCGCCTGAAAAGCAGCTGGGATCGGATGCAAGGTTCTCCGACGCTCACGGCCGAACTGATCCGGATACTGGGAGCGAAGGAGAGAATCGAAGAGGCAAAGGGGGTCTTTTCCGTCTTCAAAGAATCGACGCAAGCCCCCTTCGTTCCCTATGCAACCAATGTCCTGCTGGATGTCCTGCTGATCGCAAGAAGGGACAACGAAGCCAAGGAGCTATTGGAACAGCTCCCGGAGTATATCGAGGGAAAAGACGCGCTCGACAGCGCGATTTTGGCGAAAAGAATGAATCGCAATGAAGCCGCCCATCGATATTTCGAACGGGCCGGGGAACTCGTATTTGGCGATGCGAGGACTTTGCACGAGTTTGCACAGGCAAAAATGAAACTGGCACAAAAAGCATTCCGCCAAGGAGGAAAAAAACGGTTCGCCAGGGAAACGAACAGCCGTCTTTTAAAAGAATCGAAAGAGCTTCTGGAGCGCGTAATCCAAATGGACGCCGACCGAACCCGACACGCATGGGCGTGGAGAGATTTTGGCAGGGCGAAAAAGTGGCTGGGATTTCCCCGCGATGAGGTTAAGAACGCTTATGAACGGGCAATAGAACTTTTGCCGGACGAACAACGCTTCAAAGACGAAATGAAAAGATGGCAATTATCTTTTGCACATGATAAGCCTCGTTCATGATCGCCGATTGAATTACAAATACAAAAAAGAATCCCCTTGGCCGGGCGTGTTTTCTATTTCAGCCATGCCCTCGCGTCGCCTCGTTTCAACGCTTTGCGTTGGAATGCATACCAGGACGCTTCGCGTCCGCGTTCAGCAGATGCACGGCTGGCCGGTACAAGCCTCCACACTTGCCGGATTACGGCGCCGGACTCGCGAAAAAATCGCGAATTACAAACGGTCCCCCATAAACAGCCGTATCAGCCCGTCGATATCGATATGCTTTTCGAAATGCTCGGCAAGCAATTCGTATTGAGCGTCGCGCGCGATGATTCCCTGAGCTTCGGGGACTTTCAGTCCTTGAATGCCCACATGGGAAAGCCACCGGGATAAAATCGGCGGGGAGTCGAAAAGACCGTGCATGTAGGCGCCGATGACGCGGCCGTCCTCGGAGACGCAGCCATCGACGGCGTCATGCTTCTTTCCGTTTATTTCCAGGACTTTGAAGAGGGGCTTTCCGCCGAACAGCTCTGTGCGCCCCATATGGATCTCGTATCCGGTCCCCTGGTCGTCGCCCCAGGAGAATTTTGCGATGGTGGTGGTTTTCGGAGCGGCCAGGACGGTGTTCACGGGCAGGAGGGAAAGCCCCCTGGTGGAGCCGGGCACGCCTTCCAGGCCGTGGGGGTCGTGCACCATGTGCCCCAGCATCTGGTAGCCGCCGCAGATTCCCAAGACATGGCCCCCTGCGTCGTGAAAGTCCGATATGGCGTCCATCCAGCCGGTGTCGGCCAGCCAGTCCAGATCGTCGCGGGTGCACTTGGACCCGGGCAGGACCACGGCGGAAAACGGCGACAGGTCCTGCAACTGCTCCAAGAAATAGACGGACAGGCCCTTTGCCGCATACAGCGAGTCAAAGTCGGTGAAATTGGAAATGCGGGGTGTGCGGACGACCGCGACAGCGGGCTTCTTGATGTCCTCGCCCCTGACCAAGGCCGGGCGCTCGATCACCACCGAGTCTTCGGCCTCGATCCGGATATGGTTGTACCAGGGCAGCACGCCGTAGGATTTTACGCCGGTCTTTTTCTCGATCCACTCTTCGCCTTCGCGGAAAAGGGCGATGTCGCCCCTGAACCGGTTGATGAGAAATCCGGCGATGCGCTCCCGGTGCTTTTGCTCCAGGCATTCTATAGTGCCGACGATCTGGGCGAACACGCCGCCCTTGTGGATGTCTGCGACAAGCACGACGGGGGCGTCGGCGTATTCGGCCATGCGCAGGTTGACCATGTCGTGCGGCATGAGGTTGACTTCTGCGCAGGAGCCCGCGCCCTCCATGACGACCGCGTCGTAGCTTTCGCGCAGGCGGTCCAGGGCCTGGCAGGCGACCGGGAAGAGTTCCCTTTTCTTTTCGTAGTATTCCTGGGCGGTCTGGTTGCTGACGGCGGTACCCATGAGCACGACCTGGGAGCCGGACTCGCCGGTGGGTTTGAGCAGGACCGGGTTCATATCCACATGCGGAGCGATCCTGGCGCCTTCGGCCTGGACGATCTGCGCGCGTCCCATCTCGAGTCCTTCGGGGGTGACCCCCGAGTTGTTGGACATGTTCTGGGCCTTATAAGGGCAGACGCGAATCCCCCGGTTGGACAGGATTCTGCAAATCGCCGTGGTCACCACGCTTTTTCCCACGTCCGAGCCGGTGCCAAGAATGGCCAGGCACGGGGCCTTGCCTTTTTTACTTCCGGATTTTTCTTCGCTTTTTGTCATCGTACGCTCTCTCCTGCATGTCATTTCGCGGAAACTCCCCTGTTTCTTTCAAATCCGGCGGGGGACCACCTTGCCGAACTTTTTTTCTGTCGTCCCTAACGGGACTTGGGGCACATTGCCGATCGCACCCCGGCAATAAATTGCCGGTCTATTGTCTGTCGTCCCTAACGGGACTGGCTGGTCGAAAAACAGGGAATACTTCCTCATCGCCCTACTCACCCAGTTCCAACCCATCGCCCTACTCCCCCAGTTCCAACCGGTACTTGTCTCCGTATCCTCTAGGGGTGGTCATCCTGTCCTGGTAGACGTAGGTGCTGTTGTTACCGATAAACAGGGTGGTCTGCATATCGACGGCCGAAGTGTCGAGATCGCCCAGAGTAGTTAACTGGACGCGCTGGTTTTCCCTCATGGCCCCGGTGACGATTCCGACCGGTGTGCCGGGTCCCCGATGCTCCAGGATGATCTCTTTCGCCTTGTCCAGCTGCCAATCGCGCTTTTTGCTCTTGGGATTGTAGATCACGATGACGAAATCGGCCATGGCTGCGGCGGACAAGCGTTTTTCGATGGTTTCCCAAGGAGTCAGCAGGTCGCTCAGGCTGACCGCCGCGAAATCGTGTGTCAGGGGCGCTCCCAAAAGCGCGGCGCCGGAGCACAGGGCCGGAATTCCCGGCACCACTTCCACATGGACCGCGTTCTTGCCGCAGTCCCCTTCTTTCGCGATGTCTACGCCGTTTTCCCGGCACATTTCGAACACCAGGCTCGCCAGGGCGTACACGCCCGGATCGCCGCTGCACACAAGAGCGCACGAGGTCCCGGACAAGACGGCGTCCAGCGCCAGACCGACCCGCTGGACCTCCTTTCTCATGCCCGAAGCGATGACCTGCTTGCCGGAGATCATGGGACGAATCAGGTCGAGGTACGTGACGTATCCCGCCACGGCCTTGGCCTGCTTCAGGACCTTTTCGGCCCGGACCGACATGTATTCCGGGCCGCCTGGCCCGATTCCCACTATGTACAGGGTCTTGCCGCAACGGCAACCGTCGCGTTCTTCGTCTTGTGCTTCTCGGCCAGGAGCTTTCCCGATCCCGACGCCAGTATCGCAGCCGCTTCGCATACGCTTGTCACTCCCATATGTTTTTCCACCACCTTCGAGGGCGTGGGGACCGATTCGACCGAGGAGAGCTTGTCGCGGTCGAACAGCACCAGGCTGGCATCCAGCTGCCGGGCGACTTCGACGATTCCCTGTTCGTCGGCCTTGGCCTCGATGGTGGCGATGTTTTCGATGCTGTGCAAGGAAAGATCGCACTCTTCGAACACTTCTTTGATCAATTCGCGGATTTCCTCCGCAGGGGTGTTCCGGTTGCAGCCGACGCCCACGGAGAGCGTTTTCGGACGCAGCATGAGCGTGCCTCCGGACACGGCCTTTCCCCCATGGTCTACGCGCACCCGCACCAGCTTCTTTCCCTTTTCCTCCGCCTCCTCGCCCTCCCGAACGAACCAGCCGTCCAGGTCTTTGCGCAGGATTGCGTACGGATCGACAAGGTCGATCTTTTCCCCTCTCAGAAAGGCCATGCCGACGTTTTTAATGGCCGACGGGTTTTCGATGGTCAGCCCCTTTTCCGCTGCCAGCACGTCGATGGCCGGAACATTGTGGACATCGGTGGCGGTGGTTACGACCGGGGTCGCGCAGACCATTTCCGCAACTTGGGCGGCCAGCCGGTTGGCTCCGCCCAGGTGCCCGGAAAGAAGGCTGATCGCGAAGTTCCCTCCGTCGTCGAGAGCCACCACGGCCGGATCGATCCGCTTGTTTTTCACATGGGGGGCGATGACCCGCACCACGATCCCCACCGCCATGATGAATATATGGTCGGAAAATTTGTCGAATTCTTTCCCGACCTTGGATGAAAGAGAACCGAACCGGGTCGCGTCGGGCGGGACGTCTTCCACCGACTTTCCGACGAAAAGCCGCGCGCCCTCCATTTGCGCCTTCAGGCGGATGGCCAGTTTCAGCGCGTCACGGGTCAGCGCCCAGATGGCGACGGACTGTTTTTTTCCGTTCGCGCTATTATTGTCCTTTTCTGAATCCATGTGAGAATGTCCTGTCGTAGAGCTTGGAGTATTGGAGAGTGTCTTCGGTGACTTCCAGCACCTTGCCCGCCAAAACGAGGGCGTGCCGGTCGATTTTCTCGTCGTTCATGGTGTCCGCGAGCTTTTCCGGCGTGGTCCATACGATCCGTTCCCCGGGCTGGGAGACCTTGTAGGCGACGACCACGGGGGAGTCCTTTCCGTAGGCGCCGGCGAGAATCTCTCCCATCCTTTCCGCCATGGAGGCCGAAAGGTACACCGCCATGGACGCCTTATGCGCGGCCAGCGACTCCAGCGACTCGAACTCGGGCACGGGGGTCCTTCCGGCCATGCGTGTCAGAATCAGCGTCTGGGACACATCCGGAAGGGTGTATTCCAGCCCGAGCCGCGCGGCGGCGGCGAACGCGGCGGTCACGCCGGGCACCACCTCGTAGGGAATGCCTCGCCTGCGAAGCTCCACCATTTGTTCGAAAATGGCCCCATAAAGGCTCGGGTCTCCGGTGTGAAGCCGGACCACCCTCTTGCCTTCGCTATAGCCGTTTGCCAGCAGTTCCACGATCTGGTCCAAGTGCATGGAGGCGCTGTTTTCCAGCACGGCGTCCGGGCGCGCCCAGCAAACCACGTCCTTGGGGGCCAGAGATCCCGCGTACACCACCAGATCGGCGGCCTCCAGCGCGTTTTTTCCCTTGACCGTGATCAGTTCCGGATCTCCGGGTCCCGAACCGACGAACATTATCGGATGTTTTTCGTTCATGTGTTTTCCAGTATTCTAGTTCTTTCGTTGCGCCGACACGATCCAGACCGGATTTTTGGCGGCGAACCTGGTCCCTGCCGACATCTTGGCGCCTTCGTTGATCTGCACCTGGACCGTTTCCGTTTCGAACCCCAGCCGGTCCAATTCGGACACGGCCTTTGAAAAAGTTTCGATCAGCACCGTGTTTACCACGATTCTTCCCTTAGGTAAAAGCCTTTCCGCCGCCGCACGCACGATTTCTCCCAAGCCATCTCCTCCCCCGCCGATAAAAACCCGGTTCGGCGACGGAAGATCGCCTATGCCCTCGGGCAGGTCGGCCTGGACCGTTTCGATAAAACCGACACCGAATTTTTTCGTGTTGGCGCGAATCTGCTCGATTCTGGACGCGTTTTTTTCCACCGCGAAGATTCGTCCTTGCCGCACGAACATGGCGGCCTCGACCGAAACGGAACCGCTTCCCGCCCCCAGGTCCCAAAAGACATGGTCGATGCCGAGCCGGAGCTTGGAAATGGAGACAGCCCGGACTTCGGCCTTGGTAATCAGACCCCGCTCGTGCTCGTACCAGTGGTCGGGCGCTCCCAGCACAAGAGGATGCTCGGGTTCGGCCGGCGCGTCCTTTTTCAAAACCACGGCATTGGGCTCCAGGAACTCCGCATTCGCCGCCTCTGCGGGAGACATTTCCCGCACCCTCTCGTCCGGCGCTCCCAGCCGTTCGAAGACGAACATCCGCCATCCTTCGGCTCCGGACCCCGCCACAGTTCGTCCTACGAACGACGGGTCCTTTTCCGGGTCGGTGAAGAGAAATATCGGGCGGTCGCCCCACAGGGCGCGCTTGAGTTCCTGTACGCGATCCTTGCCGTGAAGGCTCACGACCGCAGCGTCGCTCCAGGTTTCCTTCAACCGCGCAAAGCAAACGGCCATGGAACCGATATTGGGATGGATCGCGACATTTTCCGCCCCGAGTTTTTTGACCAGAATCTGGCCGATTCCGAAAAACAAGGGATCTCCCGAGGCCAGCACCGCCACCTTTTTATTATCGGCCCAGCGGCGGACGTCCTCGATCACCTCGGAGAGGGGAGAAACGATCTCCCGCTTGATTCCCGGATAGTCCTCGAACCATGCCAAATGCCTCTTGCCCCCGACGAGAACATCGGAGCCTTCGACAATCCTCAGATGCGCGGCGGTCAGGTCGTCGAAGCAAAGCCCGGCGCCGATCACGGCGACCAGCGTCACGTTTCCATCCTCCCTTGGCCCGACCGCCACACCGGCTTTTCATCGAAATCGAAAATGACCGCGTCGATTCCCATGCGGCCGTCGCCAAATTTTTCCGCCGCACGAATCATCTTCTCCCCGACCCTGTCGATGACCGACGGTCGTTGCTCGATTACATGGAAAAACGCTTCCCTGGCGGTGTTGCAACCCAAGACGGTATCGGCGAGTTCCTCCGGGCAGCCGTCTTCCATGCACCACCGGGACAAGGCCTCCAGCGACAGCGCGGTTTTCGCGGCATGGGTGCAGGGCGCCTCCTGGGCCATCTTGACCGCCTTGCCGAAAAAAACGGCCAGTGTGATGTTTTCAAAGCCGAACTTCAGGGCGGATTGCAGCCCGTGCTGAAAGAAGTCGCCGATTTGCACAAAGGCTTCGGGAGGCAGATCGGGAAGAAGGTCCTGGGCGCAGCGTTCGCTTCTGCGCCCGGTGGTGAACACGGCCCTTTTCAAACCCACCGCGCTGGCCACGGACAAGGCGGAATCGATGCTCGCGGTATAGGCTTCGTGGGACATGGGGCGGACCAGGCCCGTGGTGCCGAGAATGGATATCCCCCCCAGCACGCCCAGTCTTTTATTAAGGGTCTTTTGGGAAAGCCTTTCGCCTTCTGGGACGAACACCTCGACTTGCACGCGACGGTTTTCGGCAGCGTTTCGCTCCAGCACTTCCAGCGCGCTCGCCTCGATCATCTTTCTGGGGCCGGAATTGATGGCGGGTTCGCCCACCGGGACTTCCAGGCCCGGCTTGGTGACAGTGCCCACGCCTTCGCCCCCCGAAATGACCACCTTCGAATCGCCGTTGGCCGAAGGCCCCAAAAAGACCGTTACGCCGATCTCCGCGCCGTTGGTGACGTCCGGATCGTCTCCGGCGTCCTTGACCACCTTGCAGATCGCCCTGCCAGGCCCCTGCTCCCGGACTTCGAAGATGGGAATCCGGCGTTTTTCCCCGGTGAGAAATTCCACCCCCACATCCTCGGCGACCCTGTTTTCCAGCAGGTAAATCAACGCGCCCTTGGTCGCGGCGGCCGCCGCCGCGCCGGTGGTGAAACCGGTCCGAAGCTTCTTCTTTGCCATGGCAATACCTATTCTTCGCCGCCGGTTTTTCTCTTGGACAAAATCAGGGTCCAATATTCGGGCTTGCACGTTTCCAGTTCCCGCAGGTCCTCCACCACTTTTTCCTCGGGCAGTCCGCAGGCGACCACGCCGACGCTGGTTCCCAAGCATCCGTACTCTTCCAGGGCGGCGTTGATGTCGGCAACGTTCCTGTAGGCCTTCAAGAAAACGACGTTTTCGGCCAAATGGCCCAGCTTTCTGTACTGCTCCCCGCCCCTGGCCCCGGAGAGCAGCAGCAGGGACTCTTCGCCGATCACCAGCGGACGGTTCGTTCGAGCGGCAGCCGCCTGATACGACGTGATTCCCGGCACGGAAACCACGGGCGCATCGGGCGCCAGTCTCTTCAAATACTCGCAAAGATAGCCGTACGTGGAATAGACCATGCAATCGCCCACGGTCAAAAAGGCCACGTCCTTTCCCTCCTTCAAATAGGCGAGAACGGCTTCGGCGTTCTCCGACCAGGCCTTTTCCAGCTTCTCCTTGTCCTTGCTCATGGGAAAGGAGAGTCTGACCAGCGGCGTGTCTTCGGCAATGTGGGGCCTCGCGATATCCACCGCCTTGCTGTGGTCGTTCTTCGAGGACGCAGCCGTGAAAATCACATCCGCCTTCTTCAAAATATTGACAGCCTTTAACGTAATCAGCTCCGGGTCGCCCGGCCCCACGCCAATCCCGTACAGCGTTCCCATTCCATTATTCATAACAAGCCCTCCCATACGTCTCCTTCATTCTTTCTTCAAACTTCACCCTTCCCCCTTGCTACCCGGCCCTTGATCCTTGACCCTCGGCCCTTGACCCTTGCCCCTCGGCCCTTGAACCTCGGCCCTTGGCCCTTGAACCTCGGCCCTCCCGGCTTCACTCCTGGCACGCTCGAATGATCAGCGCATTGACCACCGCCGCGGCCAAATTCGACCCGCCCTTCCGTCCGACATTGGAAATATGGGGCCAACCCGACTCGACAAGCGCCGCCTTGGACTCCGCGGCGTTTACGAACCCCACAGGCAGTCCCACGACCAGCGCGGGCGCGGCCTTTTTCTCCTTTATTAATTCAAGTAGCCGAAGAAGCGCGGTGGGGGCGTTTCCTATGACGCAAATCCCGCCCTCCATCTTTTCGGCCGCGACATCCACGGCGACGTGCGCGCGAGTCGTGTTTTCCCGCTCGGCCCGAGCAGCGACTTCCGGATCGTCGATAAAACAGGAAACCTGGCAGCCGAAGCGGACCAAGTCTCTTTTGCGAATTCCGGACAAGGCCATGCGGGTGTCGGTGAAGATGCTCTTTCCGGAGCGTATGGCGTTTAAACCCGCTTCGATGGCCTCCGGATGGATACTCACGGTGTCGATGTATTCGAAGTCGGCGCTGGTGTGGATCATACGGGCCACCACGGCCCATTGTTCTTGCGTGAAACCGTGATTCCCGGCTTCTTCCGCGATGATTTCGAAACTGCGTTTTTCTATTTCTGCTGGCAGCATTTTTTTCACCTTTCTTTTTGGTAGGCCAAGCAGGCCGACACGAAGTTTTTGCCGATTTCGGGACAGCTTTTGAAATGCAGGTGCACGTAGCTTCCGAGACATCGGTTCACCAGATATCCCGGACAGGAACGCTGCGCGCCGGACCGGTCCGTGGCTTCGTAGACGTCCTGGATTTCTACGCTTCCGTCTTTGGCGACATTTTCCGAGCCGTTGTCGCATTCTTCCAACCGGGAGTAATGAAATTCGTGCCCCCTGGCGACCATTGCCTTTCGGCCGACGGGCGTGTCCTTTGCGAACGAGATCTCCCGGTATCCCAAAGACCTTAATTTATCCTGCATGCGGGTAGCGAACGGAAAGCAGCCCGCCATATCGAAAGAGGCGCCGTCTTTTCCGATCAGCCTTTCGCACAGGTACATGAACCCGCCGCATTCGGCGTAGACGGGCATGCCGTTTTCGCAATATTTCCGCAGCGCGTTTCGCACGCCCTCGTTTTGCGCAAGCTTTTCAGCGTGCAATTCGGGATATCCGCCGCCCAGATAGACGCCGTCCAGGTCGTCGGGGAGCGCCGGGTCTTCGACCGGGGAAAAATACACGATGTCGGCGCCGCTTTCCTCCAGGACCTCGATATTGTCCGGATAGTAGAAGCAAAACGCGTTGTCCCTGGCCACGCCGATACGGACCGTTTTTTCCGTGCTCTGCCGAGTCTCGACGCTGGTTCCCCGCAAATCGTGATCGTCGGAAACGGCGACTGCGGGCAAATTTTTCAACAGAGCGTCGATATCGACATGCTCCTCGATAAAGTCCGCCAGACCGGACACGTGCTCGTCGGACAACCCGTGGTCCTCCGACGTGAACAGCCCCAGGTGCCTTTCTGGAATTTCGATATCGGCGTTTCGGGGGATGCCGCCCATGATCGGGGGGGCCGAAAAGCCTTCGAGGCCCTGCCGGAGGTATTCCAGGTGCCGGGGGCTTCCCACCCGGTTGAACAGCACGCCGCAGAAGGAACATTCCGGGTCGAACCGGGTGAAGCCGTACACCAGCGCGCCCGCGCTTCGGGCCATGGATTTGGCGTTGACCACCAGCAGCACCGGCAACCCCAGCCATTTTGCCATCTGGGCCGTGGAACCGGCCTCGGAACGGCCGTCGTAGCCGTCGTACATGCCCATCACGCCCTCCACCACCGCGATGTCGGCCCCGGCCATTCCCCGGTTGAAAATTTTCTTGTTCTCCGACTCTGACAGCATCCAGCCGTCGAGATTGCGGCTCGGGTTTCCCGTCACGGCCCGGTGGTGGCCCGGATCGATGAAGTCGGGGCCCACCTTGAAAGGCGCGACCGAAAGACCTCTCTTTTTCAAGGCGGCCATGAGCCCCAAGGAGACCGTGGTCTTCCCGCTTCCGCTGTGGGTCCCCGCAACCACCAGGCCCACCGATTTCTTTCCAATCCTTGCCATCGACTCTGTATTCATTTCCTTCATTGGTTCTCTATTCTCGAAAAAAGATCGTACGAAATTCGATTATCATTGGTTCACGACAATCGACCGTCAATGGTCATTGGTAAACGAACGCGAACCTGGTTTCTATTTCAGCCATGCCCTTACCGCCTCGTTCCAACGCTTTGCGTTGGAATGCATACCAGGACGCTTCGCGTCCGCGTTCCGCATAGGCATGGCCAAAACAAGAACCAACCCCACTAACGCGGACTCGAAACCTCGGATTCCGCAGACGGCATGGCAGAAAGAATTTCCGCGACGGCGCGATCATTGAAGATCTCCGGATACAAAATCGCCCCGATCTGCGTGATCGCCTCCAGAAGCCGCATGGTCGGACGCGAAATCAATTTTTCCTCCACCAAATAGACTTCTTTCTCCCGGACCGCCTTGATCACCGAAAAACCGGGTTCGTTTTCGATGTCGTTGACAGTCGGGCGGTTCATGGCGCCGTACTGGGCCAGGTAGACGTCGATTTCGCCAGCCAGAGACAAAATTCTTTCCTTGCCGAAAAAGGCGATAAGTATCCCTTCCCTTACTGGCTCGACACCGGCCGCGACATTGATCCCCCCCGCCTCTTCCAAAGCGAAAAGCGGCATGGCGCCCGCCGCAAAGGTTTTCATCTTGGAATGAATCGCCTCGAAATAGACCTGTTTCCTGTCCTTTTTTTCCAGAGGTCCGACAAGTTCCCGGACCTTTTCGATACCCCTTTGAAATTGCTCGACCATGGCTTCGGCCCGGTCGAGCTTTCCGGTCATCAGTCCCAGTTTTCGCCAGTAATCGAACATTTCCTCCACGTACGCCGGCTGAAGAGACACCACCGCGATGCCGAATTGTTCGAGCTTTTTTATCAGGGGAGCGTATCCCCGGTCGAGCATGGGACGCACCAGAACCAGGTCGGGCCTGGCGGCCAGAAATTTTTCCGGTCCGTCCTGGGCGCTGTATTGTTTTTTTTCGGCGGCTTCCGGCGGATAGTCGTCGCCCCTGGAAACTCCGACGATCTCGTCGTCCAGCCCTAAAGCGAAAAGGTTGACCGTGTGCGCGGGATACAGGGAAATAATGCGCTTGAAAGGCTTTTCGACCCGGATGGTTCTCCCGCCGTCGTCCTGAAAGGGATTTTGCGCCGACATCTCCCCTTCTGTCTCCGCAAAGGCCGAAACGCGGAAAACAACGGCGGCCAGCACGATGAAAAACATGAATGTCGCTGTATTGTAACATCTCATCGCAAAAACACCACTTGCGGCACGTTCAGGTTTTTCTCCTGGGCGACGATGGAATCGACTTCGAAAATGCTCTTGATGATGCCGGAGTCCAAGCCCTCTTTGGACAGGTTGCCTTCCATCAGGCGTCCGTTCTTCATGAAAATGAGGTTGTCGGCGAAACGGACCGACAGGTTGATGTCGTGCATGACCGCCACGACGGTTGCGCCTTGTCGCCGGACACGTTCCGATGCGACCTTCATCATGGCCAGGGAATGCTTGATGTCCATGCCCGAGCAGGGTTCGTCCAGAAGCAGCACGGGCGTGTCCTGGGCGACGGCCCTGGCGAACACGACGCGCTGCTTTTCCCCCCCGGACAGCTCGGTGATCAGACGGCCCGAAAGGTGCCCCACGCCGCAGGTGTCGATGGCTTCCTGCACAATCCGGCCGTCCTCGGCCGACGGCTGGCTGAAACGCGGCCGGTGGGGATATCGTCCCATGCCCACCACCTCTTCCACGGTGTAGGGAAAATCGATCTTGTAGTTCTGGGGCGCGAGCGCAATCCTTCGCGCCAGCGTCCTCTTGCGATAGCCTGACAAAACCTTGCCCTCGAAAAGAATGCGCCCGGAACTTGGCTTCAAATATCCGGAGAGCAGATCCAGCAGGGTGGTCTTTCCGCTTCCGTTGGGTCCCATCACGGCGTGGAATTGTCCGCCTTGGATCCCAAAGGAGAGTCCCTCCACCGCGTGTCTTTCCCCGTATGAAAAGCCAACGGAATCGAGTTCAAAAACCATGGCCGCCTCGCATGGACTGTCGTTTTCTAAAAATGTAGCAGAAAAAAGGCCCCCCGATCAGGGCGGTGAGCACGCCGATGGGCGTTTCCACCGGAAGGACCGCCCGTGTCACGGTGTCGGCGCAAAGCAGCAGGATCGCCCCCGCCAGCATGGAGACAGGAATGAGCCTGCGATTGTCCGGCCCGGTCACCCCCCTGGCCATGTGCGGCACCAGCAACCCCACGAACCCGATGATTCCCGACACCGCCACGCACACCGCAGCCATCAGCGACGCGGTCACCAGCATGATCGGAAGGACCTTCGCGGAATCCACCCCGAGAGACCCGGCGGTCCGTCCGCCCAGGGACATGGCGTTCAGGTCCCGGGAGAAAAAAAGGCACACGCCGGTGCCAGCCGCAGTCACGGCCGTCAGAAGAAACACGTCGAACCAGGACTTGGACGCCAGACTGCCCATGAGCCAGAAAATGATCACGGAAACCTGCTCGTCGGCCATGTATTTCAAGAAGCTGATGCCTGCCGAAAGGATGGCCGCCACGATGATGCCGGAAAGAATGAGGTTGTTGGATGAAAGCCCTCCGCCGGAAGACGCCAAATAGACCACGACCGCCAGGGAAGCGCATGCTCCCACAAAGGCGAACAGGGGCACGTTGAAATTGCCCAGAAGGGCGATATTGGAAATCAGGGCGATGGAGGCCCCGAAGGCCGCCCCTGCCGACACGCCCAAAGTGTAGGGATCGGCCAGCGGGTTTAAAAGAATCCCCTGGAACACGGCGCCGGATACCGCCAGAGCGCCCCCCACCACAGCCGCCGTCAAGATCCTCGGAACGCGCACGTCCATGACCACCGCCGTCAGGACCGGATCGGCACTGCCGAAAAAAACGTCGGCTCCGGGAGCGCCGGAAACCAGAATGCGAAAGACCGTCGGCAAATCCACCTGCACATAGCCCATGGTGGACGCCACCGCGACCAGCGCGGCCAAGACCAGGCCGAGCGCCCCCAATTGCGGCCACAGCGGCATGTTTCGCAAACGATGCCCCGCTGTCGCATTTCCGTCTTTCTTCCGTTCCATAAAAGAAATTTTTCGGAGACTCGACGCCCTTGCCCCGGAGGGCAACCGGGCGCTGGAATCCAATTTCGAAGTCGCGGCCATAAAAAAAGTCTAAGAATACCGGGTAATATTCTTGTTGCGGAGGTCGGCCGACAGTCCACCTTCCATTGAAAATTCGATTCCGGGACGCCGAGCATCCGAAAAACCAAAGCTTCGCGATGAAAGGGAGACCGCAACCGCTCCTGTCCGACAGAGCGCTTTTGGCAAAAAAAAACCCAAGCCGAAAACGGCTCGGGGGTTTGCGCCCGTCCAATCTGTTCGATACTCCGGGCTGCTTTCCCCCTCGTAACCTCGCGAAGGTCAAGCGAAATCGACCAGACAGGTCTTCTGGCTCCCGGATCGTCCTACTCACCACGCCTTCCCATTGTTTAAACAGTGGCTTTTCGCGGTTTTCGTCCCCGATTACAGCGGCGGGACCGCTCCCGATTCTAACGGGATTCCCTTCAGGCCCTATAACGGGCCGCCAAGTCGAAGTTTCGTTTTTATATCAAATAAAAATGATTGTCAAGCAAGGGATTGGACTCGTTGGACTCGTTCCCGCGCTCCCGCGTGGGAACGCATGAAGGACGCTCCAGCGTCCCGTGTCCAAGGACCGATTCCCGCGCAATGCTCCACCATCGCGCCAGCCACCAGCCAATCCTGACGGGAAGCCACAGCCATCCGGGATACCGGGTCGCGGCCGGTTTCCGAGGCGTGTAGGATTCGACAAAGAACCCTCGGACGGGATATTTGTACAAGGCGGGAGCAATGGAAAAGTCGTCGATTCGATCTTCCCTCATGCTAAAATCCATTCGGAACGTTTTGCGGGAAACGCAGGGAAAGGCCATCCGGATCGATCCTTTGCCATCGTCGGTCTCTTCGTAGCCGAACGCGACGAAGACCGGTTGTCCGAACGGGTCCTGGCAGTCGTGCAAAACCCGCAAAGGCTGGGGTTTCTTGCCGTCCAGCTTTTCCTTCAGGACGTTCCATTCCAGGAGGGTTTGTTCCCCGATCCAGTCGCATCCCCCCGAAACCGGCAGGCGGACATCGACTTCGATACTCCGCGCGGAAAACTGTCCGGCCCCTGCAACCGTACCATCCAGGCGCTTTCCGAGAACTTTTCCGGAAATCCACTGCTCGGGAATACTCTGCATCACCGCGAACCACGCGAGAAGCTTCGAAACGTTCTCGGCATGCTCGGGGCTTCTCAGGCGGTCTTTCACCGACTGCGCCAAGAGAGCCTGCTTTTTCATTTCAGAAGGTTTTCCGGGGGAGGCCAGGCCGGGCCAAAAGCGGCGGGAAAAATAGAAGTCGAGGCAGACTGCGGCGGCTGCGGCACTTAAAGAAAAGGGACCGGACGTTCCAGCTGCGATCAGCAAAGACGAAACGCGTTTCGCGCGATAAAAGCCCGCCCCGCCGCGGAAAATCTTTTCAACTTGTTCAGCGGCGGACAGGTTCGAGGAAAAATAGAGTTTTTTCAAAAAAAGCCCGTCGTCGGTATCGACGGACAGCCTCGCCGTTTCCGGAAAGCCGTCCAGTCGCGGTCGAAACCATGTCGATTTCCGGAGCATGGGACAGGCGCGGTCGCTTTAGTAAGCTGGGCCGCCGGGAATGTCCGGCGGCGGAGTGGTGCCGGTCCTCATCAGCTCGGCCTCCCGCAAGCCTTTCTGCAGCTTTTCCAGGCTTTTCAGAGTATCCAAGGAAGCTTCCCAGTCCACTTCCAGCTTCAAACCGCAAGCCGTGCACCAGATGGGCTTGCCGGAAAGAAGCATCTCGATGGACACCTGTATGTTAAAACCGCATTCCGGGCACGGCAGCCCGGGCGTTTGGTCGCTCATGGCACGTTCCTCCTTTACAAGAGTTTCATTCCTTTTTTTTCAACGCGACGCCGGCGATCCCCTGATCCATCAGGTGGAACAGCTTCGCCAGCCCGACGGGAACATCCGCCTGCTCCACGTTGATTTTCACCCGCACCTGCATGTCCAGCGAACGTTTGGCCTCAGAGCCGGAATAGCTCCGTCCCAAGGCCCCTTTGAACTCCACGCGCTGGCTGGCGGGAAAAAACGAACCTGTATCCTTTGTCGAAGACGGCTTCTCCTTTTGGCCTTCCTTTTCTCCGCCCTCGCCGCCTTCGCCCCCTGCCTTTTTTTCCGGCTCGACGCTCTGCCGCACTTTGGTGCGGATGGTCTCCAGGATTTTCACGTAGAACTCAAGTTCAGCGTCCTTGATCTGAAGCGCCGGAATCGGCACAAGCGACAGCAGGGGAACCTCGATCCGATATTGAACCACCTCGCCGCTTCTTTCCCGCTTTTCCTGGATGAATGTCACTGTCCTCAACTTTCCGAAATCGTCGATGCCGTCCTCCTCAGGGCCGGAACGCCCCTTTTCGAACCCGAAGTCCCGGATGAATTCGGCCGTGGCCCGCGCGGCATGGGTCTCGGCCTCCACCAGCGCGTGAAGCGGAGCGCCGATGATCTCGTACAACGACAGTCCTTTCTGGTCGGTCGCCATGATTCGTTTCCTTTCCGCGCCCGCCGGAGAGCGCCGACTACTCCGGGTTCAGGGAGCGCCAAGTCTCCCCCTCGTGTTCGATTTCGTTCCACGTATAGTTTTTCACGGAGGCCTTGATTCTGACCGTGGACACCAGGTTTTCCGGCAGATGCTGAAGCTTTTCGGCAGATACCTCCACGGACACCTTATAATCTCCCTCGACGCTCCAGCCCGCGTGCAGACCTTCCCGGTATTCCCGCAGGCACTGCTCCACCGCCATGGACGCGACGCATTCCTCGACGACCGCGTCCCGATCCTCCACGGACACGCCCCCGGCTCTTTCGAAAATGTCGTCGATCAGCTCCGCCAGCTCCTTTTCGATTCTGGTCGCCGCCGATTCAAACGCGAACCGGCCCTTTTCGAAAAGGTCCCCCTGGTTGTTCATCAAAAACCGAATCACCCGTTGCTGGGCATAGATGCGATTTCTGTGCAACGGGGCCGCCTGCTTGATTTCCTCGTCGATGTTCGCGTTCTTTCCGACCGATTCGACGAGGCCGTCCTTGAACCTGACCGCGATACGGGTGCTGATCCTTTCGAACACGTCGGCCAGGGAGACCTCGCGCTGCTCGGACTGCGCGGGGTTCGCCTCCATGCCGAGAACGGAGAATTTCAGGTCGATGTCGATCTCTTCGATCTCCGCGCGAGGGATCGGAAAGCGCCTGAGAAGCGGGTCCTGCTCGTAGTACCGGCTGATGTTCCTGGAGTAGGCGTCCGAAGTAAACCGCGCCTGCGTGATGTCCTTCAGGATGCCGCCGACCACCTGGGAAAGATCCACCATGCTCGCCACCTATTCGCCGGACCCTTGACCGGCGCTTTTTATCTGGGTCTCGATGCTGTCGGTCAGAAGGTTCAAGACCTTGGCCATTCCGGCGGGCATGTCGTCCTGCCCCGCGTTCACGGTGACATCCACCGTGTATTCCACAGAATACTTCGAGCCCTTGGTGGAAGACGAATCCTTCTTGCTGGAATACGACCCGTTCAGACTCGCGCTGAAAAAAAGCCATCTTGCGCCGCCCTTGATCCCGACCTCCTTCTTGCTCTCCGACTCGGTCTTCTCCTCGGTCTCGCTGGAGGCCGACAGGTTGGCCTTGAACTGGATGGTCAGGTCGTTGACCTTTATAAAAGGGATAGGCACGATGGTGAGCACCGGCACCTCCAGGGTCTGCTCGCCGCCCGGTCCCCTGTACCTGAACGTAACGTTCTTGACTTTTTTCGTGTCGCTGCCGTCGTCGTCGAACCCCACCGCCTGGATGAACTCCAGGGAAGACCGCGCGGCCAGGGCCTGCGCCTTTACCGTCGCCGCCAAGGGCGCGCCGATGAGGTGCTCGAAAGGTATCGCGGACAATTGTCGTGTCGGGTCCATCGGTCACCTTCCTTTCCTTGAAGGGTTTGGGTTGCCAAAATACCTTTATCTATCAATATCCGTCGAATTCAAGCCAGTGATTATCGAGCATTTCAGTATCGGATTCCTATGGGGTTATAATATAGACCGGTAATGCTCTGTCAACTCGGGAAATGTTCGGCTCGCAGGAATGGGTCCTCAATTGATCAGTTGCCAAGCAATTCCCGATTTATCATAATAAAGATTGATAAATATCATGATTATGATAATATCTTTAAAAATAGTATCATAGAAGACAAGGAGGAAGCATGACAATTATTCGACCGATTTCCGACCTGCGCAATCGAGCGCAAGAAATCCTTGAGCTTTGCCACGAAGAAGATCAGCCGGTTTTTATCACCCGAAACGGCAAAGGCGATCTGGTGGTAATGAGCCAAGCGCATTACGACCGTCTGCTCGACCGTTTGGAACTCTATCAGAAACTTGGAGAGGCCGAAAGCCAAGATGCTTTGGGAGAGCAGGGGACCGCACATGAAGATCTGATGGATCGCTTGAAGGCCAGAATCGAATGAAAAAGCCTTGTGAAATTCGGTATCTGCCTGCTGCGGAAAACGACCTGGAAAGCATTTTCCAGTACATTTCCAAAGACAGACCCATCGCGGCTCAAGCATGGCTCGAAAAATTCGACCAATCCGTTTCGAATTTGGGTATGCAGCCGGAGCTTGGCTCAATTCCCAAGGACAGTCGTCTTAAAAAACTCGGATACAGGGTGCTTGTTGTCGGCAAATATCTTGTTTTTTATGTCGTCAAGAAAGACCTGGTCCAAATTCGGCGAATCATACATGGCGCGCGACGCTATGAATTTCTTCTGTGAATGGAAAGCGGCTCGCAACGAAGAAGATCGCAACCTTTAAAAAATGGCAATTACCGTGATGACATGGTAAGGAAAAAACATGCCCATTATTCAACCCATTTCCGACTTGCGCAATCGGGCACAGGAAATCTTCGAACTCTGCCGCGAGGAAAATCAGCCGTTTTTTTCACTCGAAGCGGAAAAGGGGATCTGACGACGATGAGCCACGCGCAAAAGGATTCAAAGTGCTAACAAAAATACCGGACTATAATTTCCAGTCTTTCACACAGGTCCCCAAAGGGGGCGACCCGCCGGGGGCCTTCGCCGAAAGCGTGGCCGACCGGGTGCATCGTTTCCACAGGCAGCTGCCCGGCTACCGGCCTACCCGGCTGGTTTCCCTGAAAAATTTGGCGCAAGCCTGGGGATTCGGAGACATTTTCGTAAAGGACGAATCCACCCGATTCGATCTAAAGGCTTTCAAGGTTCTCGGCGGCAGTTACGCCGTTGCGAAGCTGATTTGTCGGAAACTGGGCATGCGCCTGGAGGACACCGACTTCTCCTACCTGACAGGCGAAGAGGTCCGGGGTCGCATCGGACGCATGACATTGACTACGGCCACGGACGGCAATCACGGTCGCGGCATCGCCTGGGCCGCCGAGCAGCTAAGGCAGAACGCCGTGATCTACATGCCCAGAGGCACGGTGGCTTCGCGCGTTGAAAACATCCGCAGGCACGGTGCGACGGTGGAGGTGACGGACTTGAACTACGACGATTCCGTGCGCCTTGCCGGCAGGATGGCCGAAAAGCATGGATGGCATTTAATACAGGATACCTCCTGGGAAGGATACGAAGAGGTCCCCCTCTGGATCATGCAGGGCTACACGACCATGTGCAAGGAGGCCGCCGACCAGATGGCCGAACGGAACGCGGCACCCACGCATGTGTTGCTTCAGGCCGGGGTCGGGGCCATGTCGGGGGCCGTGGCGGGATATCTGGTCAACAGGTTCCGAGAACGTCCGCCGCGATTCATCGTCTTGGAACCCAACAATGCGGCCTGCATTTTTGCTTCCGCCATGGCAGGCGACGGCAAGCCCCATGCCGTTTCCGGCGATTTGGACACGATTATGGCGGGCCTGGCCTGCGGGGAGCCCAATCCGATCGCATGGGCAATCCTCCGGGACTTTCCGTGCGGGTACGTCTGCTGCGACGATTACGTAGCCGCCAACGGCATCCGGATTCTGGCGAACCCGCTGGACGGAGACAGCGCGGTGGAGGCGGGCGAATCGGGCTCGGTGGGAATCGGCCTTCTGGACCTTTTGGCCAACCGCGCCGCATTCGAAACAATCAAGGAAGAATTTGAAATCGGCCTCGAATCGAAGTTGTTGATATTCAACACCGAAGGGGCCACGGACCCGGTCAACTACCGGGAAATTCTGTGGTACGGAAAATATCCGGCGATATCTAGAGCATCGTAAGGCCCGGATATTTCTGAAAGGAAAAGAAGTGGGACGATTGAATTTCGACAGAATCAACTCGCTGGCGCAGGAATACGAACCGAAGATGACCGCATTTTTGCGGGACATGATTCGCATTCCCAGCGAAAGCTGCGACGAGGAAAAGGTCGCGCTTCGAATCAAGGAGGAGATGGAGAAGGTCGGGTTCGACAAGGTGGAGACCGATCCCATGGGCAACGTGCTGGGGACCGTCGGCCATGGCAGCCATGTGATCGCCATGGACGGCCACATCGACACTGTGGGAGTCGGCGACAGGGACAACTGGCAATTCGATCCGTACGAGGGGTACGAGGACGACGAGACCGTCGGCGGACGCGGCGCCAGCGACCAGGAAGGCGGAATGGCCTCCATGGTCTACGCGGCGAAAATCATCAAGGACCTGGGGTTGGAAGGAGACTATACGCTGGTTGTCGTCGGCTCGGTCCAGGAAGAAGACTGCGACGGTCTCTGCTGGCAGTACATCGTCAAGGAGTCCGGTCTGGAGCCCGAGTTCGTGGTTTCCACCGAGCCCACCGACGGCGGCATCTATCGCGGGCAGCGGGGCCGCATGGAGATCAGGGTGGAAGTCAAGGGCGTCAGCGCCCACGGTTCCGCACCCGAGCGCGGTGACAACGCCATTTTCAAAATGGGCCGGATCATGGGCGAACTCGAAGAGCTTCACACCCGGCTGAAAACCGACGATCTTCTGGGAAAAGGCTCTCTGACGGTGTCCGAAATTTTCTACACTTCGCCGTCCAGGTGCGCCGTAGCCGACGGATGCGCGGTCTCCATCGACCGCCGCCTGACCGCCGGAGAAACCGGCGAGCTGGCAATGCGACAGATACGAGAGCTTCCGGCGGCCGTCGCCGCCAAGGCCGAAGTCTCCATGTACGCCTACGACAGCCCCTCCTACACCGGCCTGGTCTATCCCACCGAATGCCTTTTCCCCTCCTGGGTGCTGCCCGAAGACCACGAAGTGACCCGGGCAGCGGCGAAAACCTATCGGAACCTTTTCCACCAGGAGCCCCGCATAGGCGTATGGACTTTTTCCACCAACGGGGTCTCCATAGCCGGTCTTTTCGGGATTCCCTGCATCGGCTTCGGACCCGGCCGGGAAGCGCAGGCCCACGCCCCGAACGAAAAAACATGGAAAGCCGACCTGGTCCGGTGCGCGGCATTTTATGCCGCTTTGCCAACCATCTACCTCGAAAGCAAGGCTTGATTCGTCATGAAGACCGAACCGGCTTTTTCCATCGACCGGCGGCGACTCGCATTCTTCATTGGGAAGGCTCGCTTTCTTCATCGGGAAGGAGAAGTAAAGAATGGATGATTCGAAAATCAAGTCCATGATCGGCGATTTGGCCCGATTGAACTGCCAGGGCATGTACCTGAACGATTTTCTGCTCACGTGGGAGAAAAGCGATCAGGAAATACAGGCCACTTTTCTGGTCGCAGAGATACTTCGCGGTCTTCGGCGGCGCGACATCGGCTGCCGCCTGTTCGACAGCGGCCTGGCGGTTTCGCTGTTTCGCGACCAGTCCACCCGGACCAGGTTCAGCTTCGCCGGCGCGTGCAACTTGCTGGGACTCGCGGTCCAGGATCTGGACGAAGGCAAATCCCAGATCGCCCACGGAGAAACCGTGCGCGAAACGGCAGGCATGGTGTCCTTCATGGCCGATGCCATCGGCATTCGCGACGACATGTACATCGGCAAGGGAAACGCGTTCATGCGGGAAGTGTCCGAGGCGGTGCGCCAGGGTTTCCTGGACGGGGTGCTGGAACAGCGTCCCACCCTGGTCAATCTCCAGTGCGACATCGACCACCCCACCCAAGCCATGGCGGATATGCTCCACCTGATCGATCATTTCGGCGGCACGGAAAACCTCAAGGGCAAGAAACTCGCCATGACATGGGCCTACAGCCCCTCCTACGGCAAACCCCTCTCCGTTCCCCAAGGAGTCATAGGCCTGATGACACGGTTCGGCATGAAAGTCGTTCTGGCGCACCCTAAGGGATACGAGGTCATGCCGGAAGTGGAAGCGGTCGCCGAAGCCAACGCGGCCCAGTCCGGAGGCAAATTCACCAAGACCAACTCCATGGCAGACGCCTTCGAAGACGCGCATATCGTCTATCCCAAGAGCTGGGGGCCTTTTTCCGCGATGCAAAAACGCACTGTTCTGCATGACGAGGGCGACTTCGACGGAATAAAGGCGCTGGAAACGCAGTTGCTCGAGCAAAACGCCAGCCACAAGGACTGGACATGCACAGAATCTCTGATGTCCACGACCAGCGGGGGCGAAGCCCTGTACATGCACTGCCTTCCCGCCGACATCACCGGCGTCAGCTGCAAGGAGGGCGAAGTGGAAGCCAGCGTGTTCGACCGCTACCGAAAGCCTTTGTACATGGAAGCCGGCTGCAAGCCCTACATCATCGCGGCCATGATTCTGCTCGGCAAGATCAAGCGCCCGGCGGACACGCTCGACGCCGTGCTCGCCCGGGAAAATCCCCGGATTCGCACGGTTCCATAACCGAAAAGAGAGGGCCGAATGACCATTTATCTAAAAAACGCGACGTTTATCGATTGGCAGGACTTTGGCATCAGCCAGACGGACCTCGCCGTAGCGCCGGGCCCCCAAGGCGGCATCGGCAAGTCGATTGCCATTCCGAAACAAGACGCCCTGGCATCCGGCGACCGCATCCTCGACTGCACCGGCAAGCTGGTCGCCAAATCCTTCGGGTGCGGGCATCACCATATCTACTCCACGCTCGCGCGGGGCATGCCCGCCCCACGCAAGGTCCCGAGCAATTTTACGGAAATCCTGCAATACGTCTGGTGGCATATCGACAAGCGGCTGGATTTGGAAATGATCGAAGCCAGCGCGTTGGCCGCCGCCGTTCATTGCGCCAAAAACGGCGTCACCTTTTGCATCGACCACCACGCATCGCCTTTTGCAATCTCCGATTCCCTTTCCACCATAGCCAAAGCCTTCGACCGGGTGGGAATTTCGCACATGCAATGCTACGAAATCTCCGACCGCGACGGAGAAGGGCCTCGGGAAGAAGGGCTGGCCGAGACGGACAGCTTCCTGTCGGCGGGAGGACAAGGCCATGTCGGACTGCATGCCTCCTTTACCGTGGGAGACGAGCTGCTCGGCAGGGCCGTCGATCTGGCGGCAAAGCACCAAACCGGTCTGCATGTCCACGTGGCCGAAGACCAGGCCGACCAGGAGGACGCGACAAAAAAATACGGCAAGCGGGTTATCGAGCGCTTCCACGACGCAGGCGCGCTCGAACTTGAAAAATCCATACTCGCGCACTGTATTCATCTTTCGGAAAACGAGAAGAGACTCCTGGGCGACTCAGGTGTCTGGGTCGTGCAGAACGTGGAGAGCAACCAAAACAACAACGTGGGAACAACCGGGTACACCGGTCTCACGGACAATGTCATGCTGGGCACCGACGGCATGCACTGCGACATGCTCAGAAGCGCCAAAGCGGCCTTTCTCGCCGGCCAGGCCACCGAAGGGATCGGCTTCGACGCCGTCTATCACCGATTTCGAAACATCCACCAGTACGTCCGGCAGTGCGGCGCTCGGGGAGACGGCGACAACAATCTTGTCATTCTGGACTACGACACTCCCACCGACCTGACACAGGAGAATTTCCCGGGCCATTTTGTGTTCGGAATCGATTCCCGCCATGTGGAAAGCGTGATCTGCCAAGGTCGGTTGATCATCGAAAACCGGCGCTTGACGACTGCGGACGAAGAGGAGATCCTGGCCCATGCCAGGGCCATGGGCCGCAAACTTTGGGAAAAATTGTAAGGAGAAACGGGTTTTGGTTATAACGTCGGCCAACCAACACCGTCATTCCGGGCGAAGCTTGCTTTAGACCCGGAATCCAGGCGACGATCATAGCTGTTGAATGAAAACCGGCCGAAGCTAAAACCAAGCCCAAGAAGCGCCATGGGAAACATTCCGATCAAAAACGGCCTGGTTCGTGAGCAAGGGTGGGCTCAGGCTCTACAATTTTATTGTTCCTTTTTCAGACGTTCATGATAAAATTAGGACAGGTCGGGAAAATCGTGAAAAGCAAGGGAAGGACGGAGAGCGTTTCATGAAACATAAGATCAATCCGACGATCGATTGCGTATTCAAGGCGATTCTGGGAAGCGAAAAGAGAAAGCACCTGCTGATTCATTTTCTCAATTCGGTCCTGGAATGCCACGACGACCCAGCAAGAAAGGTCGTCGATGTCAAGATTCTGAACCCGTACAACGAGCGGGAGTTCGAAGGCGACAAGCTCGGAGTCGTGGACGTAAAGGCACGGGAGGCGTCGGGCCGTTTTTTTCACGTCGAAGTCCAGGTCTCGATGCATCCGGGACTGAAAGAGAGGATGCTGTACACATGGAGCGCCATCTACCATTCCCAGTTGGGCAAGGGCGACGACTACACGCTCCTGCGGCCTGCGATCTCGGTGTGGATCGCGACCGGCGTGCTTTTCCCGGACACCGGGCTCTGCCATCTTCCGTTTTATATTGTAAACCCCGAGACGGGGCTGCTTCTCAACGAACATTTCGCCCTGCACTTGCTCCAGTTGCCGAAATGGAGGATGCGCGAGGGCCGAATAACCGAAAAGGACCGGTGGATGTACTTGTTCAAGGAAGGCAAGAACACGGACGTGGACGATCCGCCGGACATTTTGAAAGACTCGAAGGAAATGAGGGACGCCATGGAAGTTTTGAACGAATTCTCGGAAAACCGCGGCAACTATCTTCTTTACCAGAGCCGCCTGGAGGCGGAAATGGTCCGCCAGACCATTTTGACGGAGCTTGAAAAGGCCATCGTCGAGAGAGAAAAGGAAAAGGCGGAAAAGGAGATGGAGAGGGCGGAAAAGGAGAAAGAGAGGGCGGAAAAGGAGAAAGAAAGGGCGGAAAAGGAGAAAGAAAAGGCGGAAAAGGAAAAGGCATTGAAAGAGAACGAAAGGCTGAGAAAACTATTGAAAGACAAGGGACTTGGCGAAGAGGGATGAGCCGTGGCATTGAAAGAAGGCCATAGCGAAATCGCACGACAATCTCACGATAGGTCTTCGGCGAATTAACGCCTCGCACATGGTTCTCTCGGGCAATTTCACGTTTCAAGAACTGACGGACGCGATCAATAAATGGGAGCGCACCAACGGTCCGGCCTCGCTCATGATCAAAGCAATGGCCGAACTCGTCGAACTGGAGCACTGCCAGAGATCGCCAATGATATCTGCCACGGGATTTCGGGACCCGGAGCTTCCAAAGGAAGGAACGCGAACCAGCATAGCCAGAGTTCGTCGAGCTGGCGACGGACAATCCGTCGTGTTGAAAATCCTCAAGAACGGCAACGCGGACCCCTGAGACGGCCGAATTCCTCCGAAGGGAATTCCGTCTCCCGAGGTCCCCGTACTCTCTTTGCGAC
The DNA here is from genome assembly GCA_963674505.2 of Desulfobacterales bacterium. GTDB lineage: Bacteria > Desulfobacterota > Desulfobacteria > Desulfobacterales > SKZT01. Next base: position 887,345 of record CAXXIG010000007.1, on the reverse strand, counting down.
AAGTCTTCCCGCATTCCCATGGTCCTTTCGGACATCGATGGCAAGCTGACGGCCAAGGTGTCGGAGGAACACTGGTCTGCATGTCCATGTGGCCGAAGCCCGAGCCGACCAGGAGGATGCTACAAAAGAATACGGCCTGATCGTAACCAGCGAAGACAACATTCCAGTCGTACCTTTGGATCGTGTCGATATTTTCGAAACATATCCGCGCCGCAGTCGGCAAGCGTCTTATTGTACAGTCGCGTTCGAAATTTCGACGCTGCCGTTTTCCAGTTTCATTACGCCGTCGATCTTGCTGCGGCCGGTATCGTAGGTAAATGTCGAATCCCAACCGCACCTGACGATTATGTTCGCATTCACAAGCAGAGAAACGTTTCCTTGGAACACGACATCGCGAACAACGTAGATCGCGGCAGTGTCTCCCCCCTTCAATGCCGCGAAACAGCTTGCGATCGAGGAAAAGCAGTCCTCCGCCGGCTTTCCGGGGCAACCTCCGGGATCGACATAATAATCATAGTCCGTATCGGGGATTGTAGCGAAACTTAGGACATCGCCGTAGAATGTTTCAGCAGCGGTTTCGGCGTAGGCGCGCACGTAATAGGTAGTACCCGTGGACAAACCGCATAGAAAGCTTTGGAAAGGCCCGGTCCCCGCGCCGTTGGTCGTGGTGCTGTTCGATGTCGTCGGGGGATTGGTCGTGCTCCAGCATACGCCTCGGGATGTCACAGGGGGGCCGTCGTAGGAAACTACGGTTCCTCCGCTTCGCGCACTTTCCTTTGTGACGGAATTGACAGCGGCGGTCGATACCTCAATGGACTTGTCTTCTATGCCTTTCAACTCGACATCGTCAACTGCCATTCCGCAGTAATTTTCATTGCCTGAATTGTCGATGTGTCCCCAACGAACATATACCGTCGATTCCCCGTCCGCGTAGCTGGATATGTCGAATTCGTAAAGCGTCCAATCGGAACTGTATTGGTTGCCGGGCTGAGAATAAATTTGATTCCAGGTGGAACTGTCGTTGGATATCTCAATTCTAGCTTCGTAGCCGGTGTATACGGAGAACTGCCCGGCGAACGCCAACCGCACCTGGTTGTAACTGCCGCAGTCGATGGGAATCGAGGTAAGATAGGTGGTCGAGAAAACCGCTCCATCCAGATTGGTATCGTAAACATAGCTCCCTGTGTTCGCCGCGACTGGCCCCCCGAATCCCGTTGGGTTGTCGGGAAGACCGAATTCCCAACCGGATTGGGCGGAGTACCCTGGATTGCTGTCCATCGGTTCGCTGTAAAAGACTTCCGTTATGGTGAACTCGCTGTCGCTGACATCCGAAATCGTTCCGCTTTGGTTCCTCACCCTGACGGTGTAGTCGTCCCCGCTTATATCCGCAGGCAAATCCCAACTGTAGACCCGATCATTCAGTGTACTTGAAACGATAGTTCTATACAAAAATCCATTCTTCAACAGCTCTATACCCAAGTTGCCGGTCACGCCGTTGGAATCCCAGATGATCCGATAGGTTTGCCCCGCCGTCAGGAACTCCCCGCCATTTGGTTGATCGATCAGGATGGAATTGGACCCGATAGACCTGTCACGATACCCTTCGTAGATTGTCTTAAGGCTACGCAGCACATGCGCATTGTTCGCCACTACCGCGTGTCCGACCGGAAAGCCTTCGGAATAGGTATAGGGATCCGAAAACAGCCCCACTGTCATGTGATCGAGCCCGTCGGAAAAATATCCTCCACTACTGTATGTCATTACGGTGCAATATCCGGTTTTCCCTGGAGTTGGATGCCAATGCCATCCGGCTGCGATGTCACCGAAGCCATATTCGTCATACCGCCAGTCGGTCGGGCCTTCGGTGCCATACAGTTGGTCGGCCGCATGCTCCAGCCCCATGTTGTGTCCCACTTCGTGCGCGATCGTATAGCTGCCTATGGCCGGTGCCGTGACGACGCTGAAGGCGTAGGAAGCCCCCCCCCTCGAATCATTAAGAGTCCAGCCAATGCCGCCATCGCTTTCGTAGTCTCCCACGACCAAAACGACAAAATCGGCTCCTCGCTCATCTCTCAGGCCATGAACGTCGTCGATAATCCCGTCGTCCGTATCCGTTATATTGTACAGGTCCTGCGCTCTATCGCCCGTCCCGTTGTAATTCACCTGTTGGGAATGAACGAGGTTGACAACGATTCCTGTGTCGGTATTGTCGTGGGCGTCGTTGGCCATGGCCATACCGATCGCGAGCAGGTTTTCCATATTCGCCTGGCTGCCGGCATAGGCGAGTGCATCGTTGGAATAAACTGCCATGATATCGGCCACGACCGACGCCTCGCTTTCGTCGGCCCGCGTTTCGCTGTTTACGACACCTCTCGAGATATCGTCGGATTTTGCGGCATCGACGGGTGGGTAAACCGTTTGACAATCGAAGGCGCCGCCGAATTGAACCAAGTCGGGGTCCAATTCGAGGCAGTATTGAAAACCGTCGTCCGGGTTGTATTGTATCGCATAGATTTCGTTTCGCTCCGGCCACAGGACTTTGGCCCTGACCTGGCCGTCGGTCGAAACAACGAATACGCGCCCCCATTGCGAATTGTCGATATGGGCGGTTACGGAAACAGTCCCGTTGACGTTGGTAAAATGTTTTTTTATTCGAGACGCGATTTTCACCGTATCAAATATTTGCAAAACCAGCTCTTGACCGACGAATTGGCCATCTTCCCTAAACAAATCGCTATTGATCGATATTCTCCGGCTTCTTGTCCCTGCATCGTTCAATCCTCTCCAGCCGGACGGTACCCTCGAAGCGGCCAAAATCAAATCGATAGCAGCCGACGAAGACGGGATTTTTTCCATTTCCCTCTCGACAGCCGTCTCGTCGGGACCGCCGGCGGCAAAACTCCGATGCTCCGCCGGCATTTGCCCCCAAAAAACAAGGCATATAATCCACCCTGCCAAAATGATTTTTTTGTCAAAGCAAAGCATTTTTCGCTCCTTCCATTCAATTCGAATAAACTCTAATCTGTTTTCGGTACAAAATCAAGCGCCTCGAAAACCGAGCGCAGACCGGATGGAATTGCCGACGTGCGCATCGAACTCCTTGACAGTTTCCAGGCGAAAAAAGCCCCCCGCAGACACAGGACCTTCAGCATACCCAAACGCCTCCGGATCGTGGGGCGTGCAAACCGCATCTGTGGATGTTGCCGGCGACTATATATCACCATCGAACACCGACCCTTTCGGATACTGGGAAATTGGCACATACGACTTTTTTGCCAAAAGGTTGAATGCGTAATCTCAGGCTCTATATTTTTACTGTTCTTTTTTCAGCCGTTCATGATAAAATTATAATGCAGGTCGGGAAAATCGTGAAAAGAAAGGGAAGGACGGAGAGCGTTTCATGAGACATAAGATCAACCCGACGATCGATTGCGTATTCAAGGCGATTCTGGGAAGCGAAAAGAGAAAGCACCTGTTGATTCATTTTCTCAATTCGGTCCTGGAATGCCACGACGACCCCGCAAGAAAGGTCGTCGATGTCAATATTCTGAACCCGTACAACGAGCGGGAGTTCGAAGAGGGAAAGCTCGGAGTCGTGGATGTAAAGGCACGGGAGGCGTCGGGCCGCTTTTTCCACGTCGAAGTCCAGGTCTCGATGCATCCGGGCCTGAAAGAGAGGATGCTGTACACATGGAGCGCCATCTACCATTCCCAGTTGGGCAAGGGCGACGACTACACGCTCCTGCGGCCTGCGATCTCGGTGTGGATCGCGACCGGCGTGCTTTTCCCGGACACAGGGCTCTGCCATCTTCCGTTTTATGTCGCAAACCCCGATACGGGGCTGCTTCTCAACGAACATTTCGCCCTGCACGTGCTCCAGCTGCCGAAATGGAGGATGCGCGAGGGCCGAATAACCGAAAAGGACCGGTGGGTGTACTTTTTCAAGGAAGGCAAGAACACGGACGTGGACGATCCGCCGGACATTTTGAAAGACTCGAAGGAAATGAGGGACGCCATGGAAGTTTTGAACGAATTCTCGGAAAACCGCGGCAACTATCTTCTTTATCAGAGCCGCCTGGAGGCGGAAATGGTCCGCCAGACCATTTTGACCGAGCTTGAAAAGGCCATCGTCGAGAGAGAAAAGGAGAAGGCGGAAAAGGAGATGGAGAAGGCGGAAAAGGAGATGGAGAGGGCGGAAAAGGAGAAAGAAAGGGCGGAAAAGGAGAAAGAAAGGGCGGAAAAGGAGAAAGAAAGGGCGGAAAAGGAAAAGGCATTGAAAGAGAACGAAAGGCTGAGAAAACTATTGAAAGACAAGGGACTTGGCGAAGAGGGATGAGCCGTGGCATTGAAAGAACGGGTCATGGGGAAATCGAACGACAATCTCGCCTGGCACAGGAAAATTTCCCGGGCCATTTTGTGTTCGGAATCGATTCCCGCCATGTGGAAAGCGCGATCTGCCAAGGTCGGTTGATCATCGAAAACAGGCGGTTGACGACTGCGGACGAAAGGGAAGGACGGAGAGCGTTTCATGAAACATAAGATCAACCCGACGATCGATTGCGTATTCAAGGCGATTCTGGGAAGCGAAAAGAGAAAGCACCTGTTGATTCATTTTCTCAATTCGGTCCTGGAATGCCACGACGACCCCGCAAGAAAGGTCGTCGATGTCAATATTCTGAACCCGTACAACGAGCGGGAGTTCGAAGAGGGAAAGCTCGGAGTCGTGGATGTAAAGGCACGGGAGGCGTCGGGCCGCTTTTTCCACGTCGAAGTCCAGGTCTCGATGCATCCGGGCCTGAAAGAGAGGATGCTGTACACATGGAGCGCCATCTACCATTCCCAGCTGGGCAAGGGCGACGACTACACGCTCCTGCGGCCTGCGATCTCGGTGTGGATCGCGACCGGCGTGCTTTTCCCGGACACCGGGCTCTGCCATCTTCCGTTTTATGTCGCAAACCCCGAGACGGGGCTGCTTCTCAACGAACATTTCGCCCTGCACGTGCTCCAGCTGCCGGAATGGAGGATGCGCGAGGGCCGAATAACCGAAAAGGACCGGTGGGTGTACTTTTTCAAGGAAGGAAAGAACACGGACGTGGACAATCCGCCGGACATTTTGAAAGACTCGAAGGAAATGAGGGACGCCATGGAAGTTTTGAACGAATTCTCGGAAAACCGCGGCAACTATCTTCTTTACCAGAGCCGCCTGGAGGCGGAAATGGTCCGCCAGACCATTTTGACGGAGCTTGAAAAGGCCATCGTCGAGAGAGAAAAGGAGAAGGCGGAAAAGGAGATGGAGAGGGCGGAAAAGGAGAAAGAAAGGGCGGAAAAGGAAAAGGCATTGAAAGAGAACGAAAGGCTGAGAAAACTATTGAAAGACAAGGGACTTGGCGAAGAGGGATGAGCCGTGGCATTGAAAGAACGGGTCATGGGGAAATCGAACGACAATCTCGCCTGGCATAGGAGAAATTCCCGGGCCATTTTTTGTTCGGTATCGATTCCCGCCATGTGGAAAGCGCGATCTCTGCCAAGGTCGGTTGATCATCGAAAACAGGCGGTTGACGACCGCGGACGAAAGGGAAGGACGGAGAGCGTTTCATGAGACATAAGATCAACCCGACGATCGATTGCGTATTCAAGGCGATTCTGGGAAGCGAAAAGAGAAAGCACCTGTTGATTCATTTTCTCAATTCGGTCCTGGAATGCCACGACGACCCCGCAAGAAAGGTCGTCGATGTCAATATTCTGAACCCGTACAACGAGCGGGAGTTCGAAGAGGGAAAGCTCGGAATCGTGGACGTAAAGGCACGGGAGGCGTCGGGCCGCTTTTTCCACGTCGAAATCCAGGTCTCGATGCATCCGGGCCTGAAAGAGAGGATGCTTTACACATGGAGCGCCATCTACCATTCCCAGTTGGGCAAGGGCGACGACTACACGCTCCTGCGGCCTGCGATCTCGGTGTGGGTCGCGACCGGCGTGCTTTTCCCGGACACCGGGCTCTGCCATCTTCCGTTTTATATCGTAAACCCCGAGACGGGGCTGCTTCTCAACGAACACTTCGCCCTGCACGTGCTCCAGCTGCCGAAATGGAGGATGCGCAACGACCGAATAACCGAAAAGGACCGGTGGGTGTACTTTTTCAAGGAAGGAAAGAACACGGACGTGGACAATCCGCCGGACATTTTGAAAGACTCGAAGGAAATGAGGGACGCCATGGAAGTTTTGAACGAATTCTCGGAAAACCGCGGCAACTATCTTCTTTATCAGAGCCGCCTGGAGGCGGAAATGGTCCGCCAGACCATTTTGACGGAGCTTGAAAAGGCCATCGTCGAGAGAGAAAAGGAGAAGGCGGAAAAAGAGAAAGAGAGGGCGGAAAAGGAAAAGGCATTGAAAGAGAACGAAAGGCTGAGAAAACTTTTGAAAGACAGGGGACTTGGCGAAGAGGGATGAGCCGTGGCATTGAAAGAACGGGTCATGGGGAAATCGAACGACAATCTCACGACAGGTCTTCGGGGGGTTGGTTCTTAGATCGGCCACGGCTTGTCGGAACGCGGACGCAAAGCGTCCTGGTATGCACTCCAACGCGAAGCGTTGGAACGAGGCGGCACGCGAGTGGCCGAAATTAAAACCAAGCCCGGTCTTCGGCAAATCTATTGTTCCTTTTTCAGACGTTCATGATGAATTTAATACAGGTCGGGAAAATCGTGAAAAGCAGGGAAGGACGGAGAGCGTTTCATGAAACACAAGATCAACCCGACGATCAATTGCGTATTCAAGGCGATTCCGGGAAACGAAAAGAGAAAGCACCTGGGGTGATGAAAATCATCCGTTTTTCGGTATGAAATTTCCTCCTAAATGTGTTCCTGCTTTGCGGGGCCTACTCAGGTATTTCCGTGCCCCGTCATTCCGGACGGTATTTGTGGAATGCCTTGATTTCCACGGTTAAAGCTGTGCGAGAAGTTTTATCGATGATAAATTTTCCGTAATCAATGACATCCAATCCGTCGAAAACAAATGGCGACGACCTCCTGCCTGGGGTGATGAAAATCCTCCGGAATGGCGGACAGTTTTTCAGCTGGGTTTTGTTCCTTTCCGGAGTGCCTGCTTTCGGTTTGCGTGGTTCGCCTGGATCTCGGATTTTCAAGCGGACCGTCATTCCGGCCGGAGCGCGCGCGGTTGTCGGAGGAACGGATTTTCGATCTCTCACGAGGCCTTTTCGAGGTTCGTCGTTTTTGCCGGCAAGCGCGCGCGGAGAGCCGGAATCCAGGCTTTGGCGAGTTTTCGCAAACGGGGCGAGGCGGAATGTTCGTGCTCCGAACTGTTGGAAAGCAGGCGTTTGTTTCCCGGTCATCGGCGTTCTTGTCCCGTCAAAATGCCGCAGCTTGCGGTTCGGAGGTTTTGGCCGCCGTCCGCCGCCGCGCTGCCGGGACTTGAACGGAAGCCTGGATTCCGGCTCTCCGCGCGCGCTTTCAAGTGCGACGCCGCCGGATGTCAACGGACTCTCGCGCATGCGCGAAGTTCTCGCCCGACTCGGGAAACGCGCGCTCCGGCCGGAATGACGGGGCGCGGAAATACCTGAGCAGGCCCCGCAAAGACGGAACAAATTTCGGAGGAAATTTCATACTGAAAACCGGATGACTTTCATCACCCCACTCCCGAACCAAGCACCGTTACAGGTACGCTCCCGAACCAAGCACCGTTATAGTTCAGGCGGCATAAAACCCGGCGGAAAAAATACGACAAAAGAAAGACCTTTTTGGGCTTGGTTTCCATTTCGGCCACGCCCTCACCGCCTCGTTCCAACGCTTCGCGTTGGAATGCATACCAGGACGCTTCGCGTCCGCGTTCTGCGCAGGTATGGCCGAAATAGGAACCAAGCCCCTTGATGCGTATGGGATATATCCGCCTTGTACCCCCTTGGCCGCATTAAATAATCAAAAAAAAAGAAAAATAATCAAATTCTCAATTGCCTCGACGCACCACCAAAACACGGCGGTAGAGGGCGTCCCACGGAGCGCCGGAGCCGGCGCCGCCATCGCCGAGGAGGACCACCCCGAACCGCGAACCGGGGTTGTCCAGATCGTCTTCAAAACAAAACCAACAACCGGTTACGTGAATGAGGTCGGTGGCGATTTTGACATAACCGCCGCTTTCTACAGGCGTCTTTTTCGCTTTTTTATTGTAAAGCGAAAGCAATTCTTTTTTACTCGGCAACCTCCATTGATTGCCAGGGTCCAAATCCCAATCGCGGTTGAGGTCCTGTAAATATTTCATCGCGTCGTAGCGGCGTTCTTTTTCGCTGCGATAAGGAATACTGGTTCCGTTATCTCTGGCATACCAAATCAAGTTCCATCTTCGGTCCAGCACTTCGTCGTCCGAAAGCTTGACGAACCTTTTCCTTTGCCTCCTATAATAGGCAAAGGAAAAAACAACGAAGTTTGCGATTACAACCGACAACGACGCCAAGACGCCCCCCATCAACAGTCCCGGTCCCAGAAGGTTCATGGCGACATCGGCGAACAAAAAGCACCCGGCCGCCACAATCGCAGCTGCAATCGCAAGCAGCTGAAAGATCGCCATAGCCCACGGGATTTTGTGCTTCTCTAATTTCGTCTCTAATTTGGCGGGCTTTTTTTTCACGCTCCGGTTGCCAAGCCGTTGCACCGGCGCCCCGGAATTGTCCTTGGACTTCCGGCGTCCTTCTCCGCCGCTTTCCTTCTCAGAAAAATCCAATAATCCTTTTTCCAAAGCGGCTATGTGCGGACCGAAAGGAAAGAAATGAGAACCGTGACTTCCTTCGCCTCGTCCCTTCTTTTCTTCGATCCAGTCCCTGATCCACCAGTATCGCTTGTTGAGTTTTGCAAGTTCAGGGTGCTTCTCCAGCGCCTTTTCCAAGATGGCGGCGTATTCCGGCAGAAACGAGGGGTCCTTTGCGGCCTCGTCGTCAAGTTGCCGCAGCCATTCGGGGCGGAGCGGATCTTTGGCCAGGGCGGCGGCGCGGCGGCCTTTGCTCCATAGCCATTCGGCATCGGCCTCCACGCGGATTTTCTTTTTTTCCCCTGCCCTCTTTCCGCTCACCATGGCGAACACGGCGATTTCGAATTCGCCCTCTTCGGGAAATGCTGGAATTTTGACTTTCCAGGCGTCGCTGGCAGTGGCAGTGCCATCAGCAGTGTCACAGTCGTCCTGAAGAAGAACACGCGCCATTTCCGCCTCGACGATATTGCCGTCGATCCAGACATGCAGCCAGTCGCAGTGCTCCGGGATTCCCCGGCCTTCCACCCGTACCAGAGCGGAGAGGGCGGTATCCGGAAGCGCGGTCTCGGGGACATCCAATTCGATCTTCGCTGCGGGGTGCAACGCGTCTTCGATTCGTTTCACCGACTGCGACACCCCTCGCGCCGAAGGCCGTTTGCTGGCCAGCGGCGCCATCATTCGTTCCACCAAATCCACGGTAAGATCGGCGGCGTAATCGACGTCGGGCAGGACGCGCAGGTTGTTGCCGACGCCGATGGTCTTGCCGCCCTCTCCGGGGGAGAACAGGCTGCGGCAACAGGCTCTCAGGAAGTTTTTTTCGTCCCGGGTCAGGCCCCCGACCGCGCCGAACGCGACCTGGATGTGCGGGTATCCGAAAAAGGCCCGCTGGGCGGCGGTTTCGTCCCGGCCGGAGATCAGAAAATGGAACACGAGGCCCAGAGAGTAAACGTCCACCTTGGGGGTGAGGGCGAACTTAGCCTCGCCGTTTTCGAATGTTTTCGGGACCAGACATTCGGGGGCGGCCCAGTCGGGCGTGCATCCGATCGTGGCGGTGGGACGAGACGTCAGCTGCCTGGCGGTGCCGAAGTCCGACAGGCGCAAGTCCCCTGCGGGACCGCCCTCCACCAGGATGTTGTCGGGTTTCAGGTCCCTCAGAGCGAACCCCTCGTCGGCCTCCATCTGCTCCGCCGTCAGCAACCTGGTTCCCGCTTTTTTGGCTTGGGGGGCCAGTTCGCGAAGCGCGAGCAAAGCGGACGACGACTGGCGCATCCATTTGAGAAGCAGCTCGGCGTCGAAGGGATAGTCCGACGGCGATTTGCGCCGGCGGGCGTACCACTGGGCCAGGGTGAAGTCGCACAGGGTCATGGCCAGGGCCGGGCGGCCGTCCACGACACCCTCGTCGAGCAGTTCCACGAAATGTCTCTTTCCCGGAGAGGAGACGGCGGCGATTTTCTGGAGAAAAGAAATTTCCCGGCCCATGGATTCGTCCACCTTCGCCTTGGACTCGCCGTAATATTCGATTCGTCTCGCGGGATGGCGAGTCTGGACGACTTTCACGGCGACGACGGCGCCGTCGGACTTCCTGCGGGCTTTGAACACGACGCCGTACGTTCCTTCGGCGATTTTTTCGAGGCGTTCGTATTCGTCTTTTCGCAGCTTCAAGGCTTTCCCCGAAGACCGGAAAAAGTCGCAATCCCGGATCGCGCCGCAGGCTCGACGATCCAGTCCGTCCGCCTTTCCATCACGCGGCCGGAAAACAGCCCCGTCTGGGTCGCGATTACTAGGGTTTGACCTTTTGCCAGCGCCTGCCTTGCGAATTCTCCCAGATGCTTCCGATGAATCCCCCGTCGCGCTCCCAAGCCCTTTCTGACGGGACCAAGCTTGAAAGGCCGGATCGTTTCCGCCCGTTCGGCGTTTTTGCCGAAGAACTCGAAAAAACGGCCGATCTGGAAAAGGAGCAAAGCGTTCGGGTACGTTTTGACGAACCACCGGTACTGGCGGGGAAGGTTTCGAAACCGGGGGGGCTTGTCTATCCTGACGGCTTTCGAATCGAGCAGGACGAAGTAGCAGTTCAAAAACGGATTGCGGCGGAATATGGAATTTCTGAGATTGAACGTCGATGCGTGGCCGAAATGGCCCAGGTAGGACGCCAGGGTGGATTGCAGCATGTCCACGGGACCGGGGGCGCAACGAATCGCGATCCTGTCCGCGTTTCGTTTCACCAGCCGCGCTTCGTGCATCGCCAGCTTGCTCTTGAGGTTGTTGACCACGCGTCTTCTCGCCAGAAGGTGCGACGGCCTTACGATGTAGCCCAGAAAATCGCAGCCGTTTCGAACCGGGGCCAGCTTCTTTTGATTGGGGTTCATCGCCAGCCGCAGACGCGTCCGGCAAAACTTTTCGATCTCGTCCGCGTAATAGGCCAGCCTTTCGGGCTTGTGATGCGCCATCACCATGTCGTCCACGTACCTGATGTAAAAACGGCATTTCAGTTCGTGCTTCACGAACTGGTCCAGCCGGTCGAGGTAGACGTTGGCGAAAAACTGGCTCGTGTAGTTGCCGATGGGAAGCCCGGTCTTGTTTTTCGTGTAGAACAGCGATTTGTAGGGAGGAATCTGGTCGAAAAGCGAGAGCCGTCCCTTCTTAATGGGATTTTCCGCAGGATCGTTGAAGACCACGACCTCCAGCAGCCACCGCATGTCGGCATCGAGCTTCTTTTTGGTCAAGATCTCGAACAGGATTTTCTTGTCGATGGATACGAAAAAGGAACGAATGTCCAGTTTCATGAACCACGCCTTGCGACGGTCGTTGAGGCTGGCCTGGCGCATGAATTTTTGCAGCCTCTTGGCGGCTTGGTGGATGCCTTTCTTTCTGCGGCACGCGTAGCTGTCGTATATGAATTTGGACTCCCATCCGGGCTCGATACAGGAGACGATCAGGTGGTGGACGATTCTATCCCGGAAGTCGGCGGCGAAAATTTCCCGGGGCTTGGGGCTTTCGGTGACAAAGCAGACGGACGGAAGAGGCTTGTAGGTCCGCGATTTCAATTGCTCCAGAAGGTCCACGAGGTTCGCCTCGGCATCGAATTCGAACGCCAAAGCGTTGCGTTTGCCTCGCTTTCCCTTCCGGCAGTTCAGGTAGGCTTCGTACAGGTTCCTGAAGGTGAAAACGGGATTTTCCATTTGCCTCGACGCACCACCAAAACACGGTTGTTGTTGTCGTTCCACGGATCGTTGGAGTTGGCGTTGCCATTGTTGAGGTTGACCACCCCGAACCGCGAACCGGTTGTCCGCTCACTTCGTCGGAAGCCTTGATCGCCGAAGCGACCGGCCCCCTTCACTGGATTTCCATCCATTGCAAGCGTAGGAAACCCTGAATCGTTATGCCTCGTGGGCGGAGCGGACCCAATTGGAAATCTAGACACGCTCACGACGCGGGGGAATCGCCCGCCGCGCCCCGATTCCGGCCGTTCTCCCGTTTCCTGACGGACTTCAGCCAGCCTTCCGCCTGTCTGCTTATGTTTGTCACCTGGTTCACGGCGTTCTCGAAAGACGAAAAATTCGCGAACGCCTTGACCTCTTTGCACACCCTCACGAGCAGCTTGATCTCCTCCAGCGTCAGCCGCAACTCCTCCAAGTGCGGTTGCTTCTCCCGCGAGCCGTTGGCCCGGATGACGAGCTTGACGGCCTGCCTGGCGGTGTTTCGCAAATCGCTGCCGTGAGTGTATTTGTCGTATCGGGAAAAGTTTCTCACCGTATGCTCGCAAAAAATCAGAAAATCGAACGCGGCTCGATAGATGGGCAGATGCTCGTACCTGGCCATGCCTCCTTCCCTTTCCATACGACGTTTTCAGCCCCGATTTCGTTTCCGAAAACCGAAAAACCGGAAACGATAAAATCGATGCTTTTCATTACATGTGTTTCACATACCATGGAAATCGAAAAATGCCAAAAAATTTTTCTGAAAAACAGGGGGGGATGAATCCCATACGCATCAGGTTAAGCATTCTGCCTCTTGCCTGACCATTCTTCCCAAGGCCAACTTATCGCAACGTTTTTCAAAATGCCGCATGTTATTCTGCCGTCCCTGACGGGACTCGGGCCGCCTTGATAATCCGACCCGGCAATGAACTGCCGGGCTATTGTCTGCCGTCCCTGGCGGGACTCGGGCCGCCCTGGCGAATCCGACCCGGCAATGAATTGCAGGGCTGCTGTCTGTCGTCTGGGGTGATGAAAATCGTCCTTATTTTGTCTGATATTTTCCGCCGGGTTTTATGTCCCGCCATCTACAACGGGGACTGGCTCGAGAACGGTGGGTGGATCGGACGCTTGGCATTCAAATCCGGCTCAAAGTCCGTTTATTCCTGTGCCGTCGATTTTGCGGCGAATTCCAACCCACCATTTTTCGAGCCGACTCGGCGTCTTTCGGCCGAAAAAGCGACTGCGCGGCGCGGGGAATGGTGGGTTGGGATCCTTACGAGATTGGAAGACCGCAGATTTAAAAAGAAATCGAACTGTCGACAACTCCCGGGTTCCGACCCACCCACCCTACGCTCCCGAACCAGGCCGTGGCAGATTGCCAAAGGAACAAATCCCGACAGAAAATATACCCCTAAAAAAGGAGGATTTTCATCACCCCATCTGTCGTCCCTGGCTGGACTGGCTGGTCGCAAAAGCAGGGAAAGCCCATGCATGTTTCCTGATTTCATCAAACTATTAAAACCTCCCAAGCTTTTACTCGATGGTCAAGTTTTTTCCGCCGACCGGACCGAGGCGACCGTCATTCCGGGCGCAGCGGAGACCCGGAATCCAGGAAATCCGCAGAAGCGCATGGTTTCGAAGCTTTCGGGAAAATGACAAAAAAACTCGATCATCGAGTTTTGGCTTGATTAGGTTCTTGGTTTCTATTTCGGCCACGCCCTCACCGCCTCGTTCCAACGCTTCGCGTTGGAATGCATACCAGGACGCTTCGCGTCCGCGTTCTGCGCAGGTATGGCCGAAATAAGAACCAAGCCCCTTGATGCGTATGGAATATAAATCCCCCCTGTACCCCCTGGCCGCTTTAAATGATCAAAAAAAAGAAAATAATCAAATTCTCAATTGCCTCGACGCACCACCAAAACACGGCCGTCGCCGTCGTTCCACGGAGCGCCGGAGCCGGCGTCGCCACCGACGAGGTAGACCACCCCGAACCGCGAACCGGGGTTGTCCGAATCGTTGTCATACCAAAACCAATTGCAGGTGATGTCGATCAAATCCGTCTCCATCCTTGCGCAATATCCGCAATCTCGTTTTATGCATTCCGCTTTTCCGTTGTAAAGGGACATCAATTCTTCCGAAGTGGGCAGCCGCCATTTCATGTCCGGGTCTCCGTTCCAATCGCGATTCATCTCCTCCAGGTATTTCCCGGCGTCGTAGCCGTCCTTGTTTTCGTGTTCGTATGGGATGTCGCGTCCGTTGTCTTTTGCGCGCCAATAGATCTCGTTGTGCGAGTCCCAGACGACACCGTTGGGTTTCAGCGCGAACCTGCCTCCGGTGGCCGGGACCGGCTGCGGCGTAGGAACCAGGCGTTCGGAAATCTCGTCGATCTTATCCTTTGCGAATGGCGAGACGACGATCTCTTTCGGCAATCGCAGGATCGCGATGTCTTTCGCCTCGACATACTCCGCTTTGGCCTTTTCGAGGTTTTCTTCGACGACGGGCTTGCGCGCGGCAAGCGCATCCCCTTTTTCCATATGCCTCCAAAAGTTTTCCAGGTCTTCCAGGTGGCCGTATCGATCCGATTCGAGCCGTTTTTTCAACAGGGGCTTGTTTTTTCGCAAGACGGCTTTGGCTTCGTCCCACTTTTTTTCGTTCGTCAAATCCACGATGGTTTCGTACGATTTATCAGCGGACGCGAATTCGACCGACCGTTCTTCCGCCCGACGAAAATCGCCGAGCCAGAATCCCCCGAAGCTTCCCAAAACGGCGGAGAGGAGCATCAGGATCGCGACGGCGGTCGCCCGGCGGGGCCTCGGCTTAGAAGGCTTGGTCGTTACGGGTCGCTCCGTTCCCGAGCCATGGATAGAGACGTCTCCGCGACGGTCCGCGACCGCAGGGGCGCTGCCGTTCGGCTTGCCGGGATTTTCGTCGCCGCCCGCACTTTCATTTTCCGCGCTTTCATTTACCGCTTTTTCCGATCCGCCTTTCACCGTATCGAACGTTTGCGGACCGAAGGGAAACCGGGAGGGTTCGATACCGTCCTCGTCCCCTTTCTCCCGCTCGTCCATCCAATCGACGATCCACCAATATCGCTTGTTGATTTTGGCATTGTCCGGGTGCTTCTCCAGCGCCTTTTCCAGGATGGCGGCGTATTCCGTAAGAAACGCGGGTTCCTGCGCGGCCTCGGCGTCCAGTTCCCGCAGCCGCTCCCTGCGGTTCGGGTCTTGGATCAGGGCGTCGGCCCGGCGGCCTTTTTCCCACAGCCAATCGGCCAAAGGGACCGCCCTGATTCGCTTTTCGTCTTCGATTCTCTCCCCGTTCACCAGGGCGACGGCGGCGACTTTGAAAAGGCCCTTTTCGGAAAAGCCGGGCAGGTCGAACTTCCAGACGCCCTTTCGGTCCGCGACCGGGACCAATCGGGTCTGGAAAGGCTTTCCATCGATCAAGATCCGGAGCCAGCCCGCGTGGTCCGGAATGCCTTTTCCGGTCGCGAGCACGGCCGCTTTCACCGGCGTGCCGGTCGGTACGAACGTCTTTTCGACCCTCAGCTCGATCTTTATGCTCGGATGCAGCGTATCGTCCAGCCGCGCCACCGTTTCGAGGACATGGGCGGCGGACGGCCTTTCTTCCGCCAGCGGGGCCATCATGGAATCGATCATATCGGCGATTTCTTCGGCGACGGCGTCCTTGTCCGGCAAGAAGACGGGAGAAGCGGGAGCAAGTCCGTCCACGATGGTCAAGTTTTTTTTACGGAGGGCGGGGCCGGTCTCTCCGGGAGAGAACAGCTCCAGGCAGCGTTCGACCAGGCCGTCTTTTTCGTCCCGGGTCAGACGGCCCACGGAGCCGAAGGCGATGGGGATGTTCAGAACGCGCCCCCGGATTTTCTTCTGGGCCGTGGTGTCGTCCCTGCCGGTGATCAGGAAATAATAGACCAGAGCGAGGGAATAGACGTCCACCTTGGGAGAAAGGGCGAACAACGGGGGGACTTCCTCCGGAACTTTGGAAATCAGGCATTCGGGCGCCGCCCACTCGGGGGTGCAGCCGATGGTGTCGGTGCGCTTCGAGGTCACCCGGCGGGCGGTGCCGAAGTCCGACAGCCGCAGGTCTCCGTTTCTACCCCCCTGGACCAGCACGTTTTCCGGTTTCAGGTCCCGCAGCACGAACCCCTCGCTGGATTCCATCTGTTCCTCGGTGAGAAGCCTGGAGGATTCGGGACCGGAGGACGGGTCCAACTCCCGGAGGGCTGCAACGGCCGACGCCAGCTGCCGCATCCATTTGAACAGAAGCTTCGAATCGAACGGATAGGCTTCGGAATCTCTTCTGCGTTTCGCGTCCCACTCGCCGAGCGTGAAATCGCACAGGGTCATGGCGATGGCAGGCTCTGGGCTTTTGTCCGGATGGTTGGAGTCGATCAGCTCCACGAAACGCTTTTTGCCCTCGGGGGACAGCTTTTCCCCGATTCTCGCCAGGAAATCGATCTCTCTCCGGAAAGATTTTTTCACGCTTTCCAGGCTGACGGCGCTGTAGGTGTCCCCGGTGTCGGGATGGCGGGTCTGGGCGAGCTTCAGGGCGACAGGGAGACCGTCGGACTTGCGGGCGGCCCTCCAGACGACCCCGTAGGACCCCTCCCCTTTCGGGAGACGTTCTTGCAGGACGAATGCGTCCTTTTCAAGCTTTATTTCATCGCCCGGTTCATGCATCTCTCCAGCCTCTCAATCCAAGACGGCGTCGGATCCCATTCTATTCTTGGCGGCCTCGCCCCGGAAGATCGATTCCAATTTCGACGAAATCGCACGGGTTCGCTCCCACGCTTTGCGTCCACGAATCCGATTCATACGGAGGTGTCGCATTGCCTGCGGGCGTTGTCTTTACGATAAGAACTCATTTTTTAATATGGGGGCTCGCTTTTTGTCAACTAAAAAACCAGCAATTCCAATTTCGGAAAAAATGCGCGTCTCGAAAGTAAGGAACGAAAACAAAATAACGAAACAATATTCCATTTTTTTCAGACACAGATTCTGAACACGGGTCTCCCCATGGGAGCAACCTGGGGTGATGGAAACCATCCGGTTTTCGGTATGAAATTTCCTCCAAAATTTGTTCCGGCTTTGCGGGCCTACTCAGGTATTTCCGTGCCCCGTCATTCCGGGGATTTTCATCACCCCACGAGCAACCTCTTTTTATCGGCATCCGCACCCGATCAATCTCGCAGCCTCCGCCCCCATGCGCTGGGCACCTCGCAGCGCCGATCTGAATCCGTGTCTCTTCCGTGCACAGTCCTCGATTCGCAGTTTCGCATTCGAAAGGACCTGGATAGCACAATCCAAACAACGCGACTTAGGGACAAAAAGAAAATAATTGAAACAATTTTTCCATTGATTCAAAATCAAAAATTCATGGACTCTTGTCTACTCGTCGATACTTTTTTCAAACCTTGGCAATCCGGCTCGGCTTTTCCCCGTAGGGGATCAATTATTGTAGCTCCCGCGCGGCCCGTTCGAAATTTCCCTGTAGGGGATGAATTATCGCCCTTCCCGCGCTGCGATAATTCATCCCCTACAGGGAAGATTCGGGACGGGGCCCCTGGTGCTACAATAATTCAACCTATACGAGGTAAAAGCCGGGGGACGACAGGATTTGTCGTCTTTCTGGGAATTATTGCGATGCCGGCCGGAGGGCGCTTGCCAAGCCTTTTAGGCCTTGCTCGGCATAGCCGCCATGTGCTCGAAGAGGAAACTGCCGAACCAATTTTTGTTCCATATAATTTATTTTCGTTCCTTAAAACCTTATTTTTGCACTTGAACACCTTAGTAGCTGTGCGATTGCGAATTAAACAACAACCTTATTACCTTATTTTGAAATTTTTCGCCCTGAATCCCGACATTTCTTTCGATCATGAAAAATAAGGTAATAAGGTTTGCCAAGAGAGGGGAAATCTCCGTGCTACTAAGGTGTTCAAGTACAAAAATAAGGTTTTAAGGCCCGTTGTTTGGATTGCGGTATTCAGGAACTTTCGAATGCGAACCCGCAAATCACGGACTGTGCACGGGCGAGACACGGATTTTGGTCGGAGCTGCAAGGATCCCCGTGCATGTGGACGGAGGCTGCGAAATTGATCGGGTGCAGATGCTGACGCAAAGATGTTAATCCCAAGGGAAGACCCGTGCTCCGAATCTGTGTCTGAAAAAATGGAATATTGTTTCGTTATTCTGTTTTTGTTTCTAGCGTTTGGTAAAACCTTCCAGCATATCGGTCCTGTGTTTCCATATCCTCTCGACGAGATCTGAGGTCACTCCGATATAGAGGGTATTATGGGACCAGAGCTGGAAGCTCTGGCTACCTTCACCGTTCCCCGCAAATCAGCGATGAACCATATCCGATTTTAGCGTCCGGTCGAAAAATCGCACTTTCTCGTTTTCCGATCAACTTCGATTCCGAACTTCTTCCCGGGGAATCAGGGCCCAAAAAAGAGTCGGAAGGGCGAAGAGCAGGATGTGGCTGTTGGCGGAGGAGATCCAGGGCATGGGTTGGCCCATGACCGGCAGGAGGCCGAGGGCGTTGGACCAGGATACGGCGAAGTGCGCGGCGTGCATCCATGCGAGTCCCAGAAGCGCCAGCCGGAGAATGCGTCCGGCCTGGCGGTCTTCGAAATGGCCGGACCAACCCGACGCCCTTCTTCCGGCGTCGAAGAGGGCGAGAACGTAAAGCGCCTGCGCCAGAACAAGCGCGAGCCCTGCCGCGCCCCCGAATTTGTACAACACGAAACTGGCGATGAAATCGTTTCTCACCATGGGAAGCTCCATGGCCGGGCCGTTTTGTCCGAAAGCGCTCCCTGTCGCGCCCTGCCATCCGCCAAGCCCGGCCAGGAGCAGCGCTTTGGCGGACTGCTCGCCGGAATAGGGGTACAGGTCGGGCTTGGCCCATACCTGGAAACGGTCCCGTTGCGGAAAATCGTTCGGGAGGATTTCGGGGCGGTCATGGAGAAAGAAAGCGGCGGCGATTCCGACGCACACGACGGCGACGACGGCCGACCGAATCCATGTTCCGGCCGATGTCCGAACGCGAGCGTTTCCCGGAGACGCGACGGCCGACCGGCCCCGTGTTCCGGTCGATGTCCGAACGCGAACGTTTCCCGGAGACGCGACGGCCCACAGCCAGGCTAGGAAAAAAATCGACATAATCAGGATGGGAGAGATGTCTCTCACCCCCGCCAGGGCCGTCACGATCCCCAGGCCGACCACGAAAAGGGTCTTCAAGAACCCCCAGGCGGCCGGACGGTTCGTCTTTCTTCTCCTGTTCGGGTTGGGGTCGATGCGCCACAGTTCCGCCAGATCCATGCCCACGAAAGCGGCCACGGCCGCCAGCAGAAGCTTGGCGAACTCCGCCGGCTGGAGCATGCCCAGACCTTGTTCGCCCCCGAAAAACCACTGGGCAAACACCAGGGCAGTGCCTGTCGCCGCGATCCCGGCTCGCAACCCCCTGAAGACGGTAGCGTGCTCCAGCGCGAATGTTTTCCAGAGCTTGCGTGCGAACTCGGGGGAAAGGGAGAGCCAGGCGGCCAGGGAGAAGCCGGCCGGGGCCAATATCAGGAGATGTTTTCGAACGGGGTCCGCCCATCGGGTGTTGTCCGCCCCCGCCGCCAGCTGGAGCAGCGCGACCGCGCCGAAACCGGCCAGGAAACAGGCGGCGCAGGTCAGGCGAACGGCAGGCAGTTCCGACCGGCCTTTGACGATAGAGAACGCGGCGGCCCAGGTCCAGCCGAGCCATGCCAGGATCGCCAGATCAGAAAGCCGCAAGTCCGGGCGGTCGTTCCACAGAAACGGCAGGAGCGCGATTGCTGCCGCCGCCGGGATCGCCGCCAGAAGCCCGAAAACGAGCGCCGGTTTTTCCCGACGTCCCAGCCGGGCGCGATGGATCTCGATTGCCGCGCCTGCGGCCAGCGCGGCCAGAAGGGCCAGGATCGCGCCGGGCATGCCGTCGCCCGCCGCCCACTCCCACAGGGATTCTCCCCCGCCGAACGAAACCGCTTCTTTCACAAAGAGCGTTTTCGCGCCCGCCTCCCGGGCTTCGGGCGGGGTCTCGTCTTCGAACCATTTGTCGATATTTCTCTCGGGAGAGACGACGAGGGTCCCGTCGTTCGTCGTATCGAATTTGTAATAGGTCCGGCCCGCCACAAAGGACGAAACCGCGTCCGGACGAGAGCTTTCCCCTTTTTGGCGCGACGAGGAACCAATCCGGACGAAAAGAGTCTCGAACCGGAAGGTCTCCCCTCCTTTTCTCGCCATCTCGATCCTGGTCGCCGTTCCCCGTCCGGGTCCGAGGAAAAACGCGCCCCCCCGGCTATACACTGCGGCCGCGCCGGGAGCAACGCCCGTAAGACCCAGGCGGTCGGGTCCGTTCACGCTTCCGCCGAGGCGGAACAGAAAGTCCTCCTTGTCCGCTCCGAGGCCCGCCCGTCGCAACAAATCGCGAACGGCGGAACCGACGCGCTGTTTCAGGGTAAAATAATCGTCGTAAACGCTCGCTTCGTCTTCGTGGCGCAAAATGCCGCCGCTCCAGGTCGCCGTGCCGGACGGTTTTTCCCGGGACCGGAGCGCGAACCTCGACGGTCCGGCCTCCAGGACATCCAGCCGGGCCGGTCCGACCGAGATACAGTCGCCTTTGCGCAGTTGCCATCGTCGCAAGCGTCTCGAATCGCCGTTTTCGAATCGAATGTCCACGTTGCGGTCGGTAGCCGCGTCGGCCATTTTCCACACACCGTCTTCGCGAACCAGCCGGATGTGACGGGAAGCGGCGGCGTGGGGGCCTTTTTTTTGCCCCAGTTCCTGCCGCCCGACGACGATATCGCTTGCGGAAGGTTCGACGGTCAGCCGGACGAGGCGCCTGAATTTCGGAGCGTGTTCGAAAACCGCAGCCCCTGCGGCGAAAACGCCCGCCAGGATGAGCACGAGCAGCGATCTCCAGAGCCAGTGTCGCTGGATCACGGCGATTTCTCCTTTCCCCGACCGGCAAGTCTTTGAAGCATATCGGCGATCACGGGTGCGGCGGCCCCTCCTCCACCCTTGTTCGAACGGTCGATCATGCAGGCGAAGGCGACCGACCGGGATATGCTCGCGTCCTTTTCGGCGTCGTACCAGCCGATGAACCATGCGGTGTTATATTTCTCGATCCCGGTTTTGCCTTCGATTTTGCCCACGCTGGCGGTCCCGGTTTTGCCAAAGACGGCGTTTTTGAACGAGACGGCCTGGAACGCCCGCTTCGCGGTCCCGTTCACGGGGACCGCCTTCATGCCTTCTCTAAGAAGATCCAAGCCATGTGCCTTTTTCGACGGTCCTCGATTCGCGTCCCGAAACAGGCCGGGCGAAACCGGCGAACCGTTTTTCGCGGCCGCCGCGACCAGGGCCATCTGCAAAGGCGTCGCGAACACCGCCTGGCCTATGGCATTTTGCGCGAGGACTTTCGTTCGCATGTCCGGGGCGGCTTTTTCAAGTCCCAGACGTCCTGTCTGCGCAAACAGGACGTCTCCGGATAGCCGATGCGGGAGCATCCCCGCAGGCGGCGAAGCCGCCAGATCGAGGGGCGGTCCGCCGAAACCGAACTTCCGGGCGGCGCGGACCAGCCGGAAGGGCGACGCCGATTCGTCTCTTCCTTTCTCGCCTTCCCCGATCCGGCGGCTTCGGGCCGCTTCGCCGTCGATCAGAAGCCCCAAACGCACGAACCAGACATTGATGGAATCCCGAATCGCCTGCCTCAGGCCGAACTCGTCTCCCCAGCCGTTGGCCCCGTTTTTCGGGTAGGAACCGCCGGGGGTGGAGTAAAAACCATTGAACTTGAAATTGTGGATTTTCGGGGGATTATCGTTTCCCGGCGCGACGCACCTTTGCTCGTCGAAAGCGTACGCCTTGCAGTCCAGGGTCAAACCGCTTCTTCTCTCCAGGGACGACCGGGAAAAGCCTCTCAGGAAGGTGGCGATCTCGCCTTCGTTTTCGGCCCTGTCGGCCCTGTCGGCCATGGCATCCATGGCCGCCATGGCCACGACGGGCTTGAACGTGGAGCCGGGAGCGCTGTGGCGGTCCATACCCTGCCATGCGCCGACATAAAGCGGATTGGCCGCCGGGTACGCCTTGGGAATGGATACCAGGTCCCACTCGTTGACGTTCTCCAGATCTGGCGGCAACCCGGGAAGGCTCGCCGCCGCGAGGATCGCGCCCGTGTCCGGATCGACCGCCGCCACGGCGCCGCGTCTCGGATCGTCCGGGTTTTCTTCGCCCGACGCCGCGTTTTCGGACATGCCCTTTTCCAGCGCTCCAAGCGCGGCTCGCTGGATTCGGCTGTCGATGGTCAAAAACACGTCCTGCGCATCATCGCGGCTGTCGGGAAAACGGCCCCGGGAGAGCAGGCTGAAGAGAGCGAGACGGGTCTTGCTTCGAAATCCCACGAGAGCGGAGAGCCCCAGCTCGCGGCACTCTCGGGTAGGCACGCCGGTTTCGTCGCACAAAAGAACGTTGTCCGCGGTGAAAATACGGACCGGGACCGGTTCGCGCGGCTTTCCTCCGGGAGGCGAGGAAACCCAGTCGAATTTCCCTGTTTTACGGTCGAACCGGATTCGTTTTCCTTCGGGGGCGGGGTCGTTTAAATGCGCGGGGGAAGCGGCAAGGCAAAGATCGTGCGCGCCTTTGCTCAAGGGGATGCGGATCGTACGGGCGACCGGTTCCGGCCTGACACCGGCGTCGGTCCCGTTCTCCCGATCCGGACGCCAGTTCGGATCCGGACGTTCCGAAATCTGCTCCTCTTGGATCGGCGGATCGAAGCGCATGCCCGTGCCGATTACCTGGACGATCAGCTCGAACGGCTTTTCCAGGACCACGCGGGTTCGAAACACCGAAGTGTCCGACCGGCTGTACGCCGCGAGCCAGTCGCCGAAACCGGATATCACCGCGTTGCCGTTGACGTAGCCCAGGGACTCCGGCACGTCGCTGCCGGTGCGAGGAAACATCCAATTCGGCTCGCCGGACTCGCCGGACTCGTGGGCCGTCCACAAGCTGGATGTTTCGCCGGAAGGACGGGGACGGTTGTCCCGCACGGCTGCCAAGTCCAGCGACCGGTTCCAGATTTCCAACTCCCGCCGAATCGCCTGGCCGGGCTTGGACCGGTACAACTTCTCCACCAGTTCCTCCTGCCGGTCCAGTTCGGTTTCGTCGAACGAAACCTCGCCGGTCCGCAAAGCGCGTTCCGCCCTCTTCGCAAGGACGTGGTCCGACGAAACCATGTCCAGCCTTCCGTTTTCGCAAACAGGATCGATCAGCTTCTCGTCCAAGAGCATCCGGAAAAGCTTGGCGTCTTCGGTTTCGTCAAAGGCGCGTGCAAGTTGCGACTCGGAAGACGAACGTTGCGCCTTGCCGTGCAACTGCCCCAGCCGGATCACGAAACCGGCGGCCAGAAACAGGACGACGGCGACCGCGAAAAGGCGTTTGGTTTTCATGGTGTTTTTCCCGTTTTTTCCTCAATCGAAACGAATCACCCGAAGCACAGCAGATACGGCCCCGCCAGCAAATATTCCCCCTGGGCGATTTCCAAGCGGCCGGTTTCGAACAGGGAGGTTTGGCTGGCAACCGGGTTCAAGTCCGAATCCAGATGATAGATTCCGCTCTGGCCCTTGGTGAGTTTCGCGGCCAGCTTGTTCTCCGCCAGTTCGACTTCGGCGTGTTCGCCTGAAAAATAGATATGTCCCAGCCCGCTGTTCGGAAAACCTCGCCCCGATTCCCATACGAGGCTTTGAGGAGAAGCAAGCGTCTCGATTTTGATCTGGTCGTCGGGTACGCCGTAGCCAACGAGCCGTTTTCTTTTTCCGAGAGGGAAAAAACGGGGCTCGGGAAGCATCAGAAAACCGCAGTACATTTCGGGCAACGGGGACGCCGCCACCTCGTAAGTCCTTCCCGCCTTGTCCTTGGCGCTGAACGGAAGGGAGGGGATTTTTTTGAACTCTTTTTCTCCGGGCTCTCGGCAGTAGAGCAGGCCCGATTCGGTCATGCTCGCAAAAGCGGGAGCATTCGACGTTTTTTTGTACGGGCCGGACATGGGACGTCCGTCGTCGTCGAACCAGATCTTCCAATGGTCCAGCCCCTGGGCCGCCAGCCGGTCGGCCTTGATCAGACCGAAGCCCGCGAGAACCAGCTGGTGGCCGATCATGCCGGGTATGATGGTCCTTCCTCGCGTGGGGGCGTCGATCACGCCTATGCCCGGAACGATGGTGTAGCTGCCGCGCTCCGACCGGCGCTCGGGTTCGGGGACTTGTTCCGCAATTTGCTCCGCCTTTCCGTCCGGTCTGTCCGATCTGTCCGAAACCGGTTCGATCTTGAGCATGAGAAGTTCGCCCGGCCCAGATCCCGGCCCAGATCCCGAGGCCGCCGGGGATATTTCGCGGAAAAGAATCTGGGACTTGGCTTCCGCCAACCGCTCCTCCACCTTCTCGCCGTCTCCGATTCGCTCGCCGTCTCCGAAAGCGAAGTCGTCCTCACTGTTTCCCATGTTGAGAAAGATATACCCCTGGCCGGAGGAGAACCAGACGGACTGCCCGGCGCTGGTCGCGGGCGGTCGCGCGACCGCCGATTCGATTCGGGGGCCGATCAGGAGAAACTGCTGATCGGCGTACAGGGCGACGGGACGGGAAACGGGCTTCCCGTTTTCATAGCATACGAGGTCGGGCAGATGCGCCCACGAGGTCTTGTCCTGCATTTTCAAAAGAATCCGGCAGACCTGTCGGTCGCTCTCGTTCGGGACGAACACGCCGAAGCCGAACTGGAAACGGACCTCGTCGCCTTTGAGGTCCGGGTCGGGCAGGACGGCATACGACGGCTTTCGCTCCGGTACCACCAGACAGTCCCTGAAATCGTCCCGGTGGAATCCGGACAGGCTGTCCGCCAAAAATTCGAGTTTTCTTCCGCCCATCTGCCGCTCTCGTCCCCATA
The DNA here is from genome assembly GCA_963674505.2 of Desulfobacterales bacterium. Classification (GTDB taxonomy): domain Bacteria; phylum Desulfobacterota; class Desulfobacteria; order Desulfobacterales; family SKZT01. The sequence goes on along the minus strand of CAXXIG010000007.1, from coordinate 862,426 downwards.
CGTCTGCGGAAACGTAAACGACCACGTCGTTGAACACCTTCTCGGCCAACATCTTGCCCCCGCCTTCTGAAACAAGCACTTCCCCCCGGTGGGCGTCCAGGGCGTCGCGAAGACGAAGGCCGCTTTCACCGGTTTCGCTTTCCACTATTTTCTTTCCCCCGCCGTGCCTGCTCTCCCAGAGCGGCCCGGGCTCCAAAGGATCGTCCACGTTGTAAATGAGCATCGTGTACAGTTTTTCCCTGAGGTTTTCGTTCTTGACGAGCCATTCCTTTTTGCATCCCGATTTTCCGAGCCATCCCATGGCAACCTGCCTCCCTGTTCTTTTATTCTGTTTCGCGTCGGCCTCGATGCACGCCCGCCCTTGCGGCTACGGGCGACCACGATGGAAAAATGTCGTTTATCACCTTTTTCCGAAGCTTGCAACGATCAAGACGGCAAAGCGCCAATTCCAGTTTTGACTGAATTTCGGGTTGATGATTCGACAATCGTAGCCGCACGAACATGCGAACAGCCCGAACAGTTTGCCGCTCAACTTGTGCGCTTCAAGGCTCGGAGAAAAAACGTCATTTTCCATTTGCCTCAGCGTGTCGTCGATTCTTTTTTGCAGAACCGCGTGGCGTCGGACAAATTTTCGATAGGCTTTTTCGAATTTCGGCGTACATTTAAGAACTCTTTTCGCCATGTTCATCCTATAGCGAAGCGTGAAGTCTTTCGATGATCCGATCAGCGGTTTCCGTTTTCAATTCGCCGTTTCGAAACGCCCGCAGAGCATCGCGAGCGTTTTCGGCGATCTCTTCCCGCCGAAATTCGATCTGCCTTTTTTCCAGAATGCCTATCAGCATTTGACGCTGTTCGAAAGATAGCGTCATGGCGATGTCAAGGGCTTGGTCCAAAGTGGTCATCAGGCCTCCTTAATCCTTTGTCGTTAAAAAGCGGACATTGAAATAAAAAAAGTTATACAGGACGAAACGCGGAGGAGCAAGCGGCGGACTTTTTCAATGCGTACGGATAGATGAGGATCTCGGACGAGAATATCAGGTCCGCCAATTTCTTTCGCTCCAGCCCTGTCCATAAACTTCTGTCAATTTTGCAGACAGCGTCTGCAAAATGTATTTTCCATATTCCGCCCGTCCCTGCCCCAGGATTTCTTTGTTGATGCGTTGTCCCACCTGCCAATACAGGGCTGTCAATGCGGCATTCACCGCAATGGCAACCTCGGAGCGTCTCTTTCCAGTCAGCTCTTTGATGTCTCGGAAAAGGGACAGGGACGGTTCGTAGCTCTTATTTTTCACGATGTTGTCATTCACAAGGTGTCCCCCTCGAAATGATGGGCAAAAGCCGCTGTCAGCTCTTTTTTCAACATCCATACGCACCTGAACCTGACCGTCGGCCAAAGCAAGGTCGAATCGACGTGATCAGAAGAGACGACGCCAGCCAACTCGCCTGCGGTCTCAAACGCATGGCCGACCGGTTGCAGTCGCAACGAAACGCCTTGGTCCGCAGCGAGCAAAAGGGCCGGTCTCTCTCCGAAATGTTCGTCTTTCGGATTGATTGTTCCTGGTCCTTGCCGAATTGCGTAACCAAATTGCCCGCTTGAGCAAGCATGTTGCTTGACCGTGCGCCCGAATTCGGTGTATCTTGCATACATAAACAGGCAATTTTGGAGGTAAAATCATGCGCACGAACCTATCGACGCCGAAAACCAGGCTGAATATTTTGATCCCGGTCGATTTGAAAACCAGGCTTTCCCGATTGAGCGAAGAGGAAGGCAAAACCATTTCGACGATTGTCAGGGAATCCATCGAGAAAAGGCTGGCAGACAAGGAAAAACAAAAATTCGAAGAAAAAATGCAAAATGCATACGTCGATCTTGCCGAAGAAAACCTTCGGATCTGCAAAGAATTCGAACATGCCGATGCTGAAAATCTATGACCTGAAGAAAGGCAAGCCGTGGACTTTCTAAAAGTGAAACGAGGCGAAATCTATTTTGCGAAACTCGACCCTGTAGTCGATAGCGAGACCGGAAAGACGAGGCCGGTCCTTGTGGTCAAAAACGATATCGGAAATCTCTACTCGCCGACTACCATACTTGCGGTCGTAACCGAGTATTCGCCGAAAAAAGCCTCTTACCCCATTTGCGTCGCCGTCAAAAAAGCCGAAGGGGGCTTGGTTCTAATTTCGGCCACCTGGATTCCGGGTCTACGCTACATTTTCTATTTAAGAAATTCCCAGAGAAGACGGAATCCAGCTATTTTATCGACACCCTGGTTATATACCGCTCCGCCCGGAATGACGACTGCCGGGACGATAGTCTTTGAAAGTGGCCGATGTTAAAACCAATCCCAGCCGAAGGTTTGGCCAAGGATTCCATCGTCAATCTCTCTCAAATTCGAGCGATCGATAAGAAGCGCCTGATCCTGCCGTTATTGACGGCACTGTCGCCGGAAACAATGCGCAAAGTCGATGACGCAATAAAGCACAGCTTAGCGATCGATCCGAAATGAATCCGAACTTTGGTTCTTCGGAAACGGTCTTGAAAAAATAGCAGGGGGAAAGCGCCATGGGGGACATTCTAATAAAAAACGGCCTGATCGTTACCTGCGAAGACACATTCCAATCGGACCTTCTGATCGTGGATGGCGCGGTAGCAAGGATTGACCGGTCGCTGGAACATCCCGACGCCCAGGTCATCGACGCAAAAGGCCTCTACGTGATGCCGGGGGGTGTGGACGCCCACACGCACCTGAACCTGACCGTCGGCCAGAGCAAGGTCTGCGACGGTTTTTACGAAGGCTCGGCCGCAGCCGCTTTCGGGGGCGTCACCTGCATCGTGGAACATCCTTCCTTTGGCCCGGCCGGGTGTTCCCTTTTGCATCAGGTGCAAGCCTATCGGGAGGAAGCCGCAAGACAATGCGTGGTGGATTTCGGAATCCACGGTGTCTTTCAGCATGTAACGCCGCAAGTCCTGAGCGAGATTCCGTCCCTGATAACCCAAGGCGTGTCCAGCGCCAAGATCTATTTGACATACGATGCGCGCCTGGCGGACCGGGAAATTTTGCAGGTCCTGGAAAAAAGCAAAGACGTGGGACTGCTGCCGGCCTTTCACGCGGAAAACCACGAGATCATCGAATTTCTGACCCGCCGGTTCAAAGCCGAGAACAAGCTGACGCCGGAATACCACCCTTTGAGCAGGCCCGCGTATTGCGAGGCGGAAGCCATCTACCGGCTCGTCGCCATGGCCGAGGCTGCGGAAGCGCCGATTTACATCGTCCACCTGTCCACCCTGGCCGGGCTTCGGATCATCGAGGCCGCTCGGGACAGGGGACTTCCGGTTTACTGCGAGGTGTGCCCCCAGCACCTTCTTCTGGACGACACCTGCTACAACGAACCTGACGGCCAAGGTCTCCAGTACGTCATGGCCCCTCCGGCGCGAAAGGCCGCCGACAGACAAGCCCTGTGGCGCGGCCTTGCGCGCGGAAGCATCGACGTGGTCGCCACCGACCATTGCTCCTTTAGCTTCGCCGACAAACTGGCCCTGGGAAAAAACGACTTCAGCCGCTGCCCCGGCGGAATTCCGGGAGTGGAAACCCGGCTTCCGCTTCTGTTTTCCGAGGGCGTGCTGCAAAATCGCATATCCCTGAATCGCTTCGTGGAATTGGTGTCCACCGCTCCGGCCAAGCTCATGGGGCTCTTTCCACGAAAAGGAAATCTGGCCCCGGGAGCGGACGGCGACGTGATCGTTTTCGATCCCGACCTGGAAAAGCGACTGACGCCCAAGGACCTTCGACAAAACGCCGACTATTCTCCTTTCGAAGGCAGGCGCGTCCAGGGCTGGCCGGTCGTCACCATCGTGCGCGGGCGCATCGTGGTGCAACGGGAAGAACTTCTGGCGGAGAAAGGATGGGGAGAATACGTCCATCGTCGCCAGGCGACGAGCATAGAAACAAATCAAGGAGGTCCGGCATGACAAGCGACAAGCTGTGGGGATGCGATATCGAGACTTTGGCAAAGTGGCTCTTGGAAGACGAGAAGCGGGGACGGATTTTCGGCATTCCCAAAGAACTGTTTTTCGTCCCCGAAACCTCGGATCCTTTTCGAATGCGCCGCTATGGGAAGCTTCTGGAGACTCCCCTGGGCGTCGCCGCAGGACCGCACACGCAGCTTTCCCAAAACCTGATCGCCGCCTGGCTCACCGGCGCCCGCTACCTCGAACTGAAAACCGTCCAGGTGCTCGACGAACTGGAAGTGGCCAAGCCCTGCATCGATATGGCCGACGAAGGCTACAATTGCGAATGGTCGCAGGAATTGAAGCTGGACCAGACCTTCGACGAATACCTCAACGCCTGGATTTTGCTGCATATCCTGAAAGACAAGTTCGGCTGGGGCGACCCCGGCGAACCGGGATTCGTATTCAACATGAGCGTCGGCTACAGCCTGGAAGGCATATCGAGTCCCGGGGTGCAAAGTTTTTTGGACAGGATGGGCGACTGCTCGAAGGAAAAAACGGAAAAGATCGAACGCCTGGCCGCCGTTTATCCGCGTGCGAAGGACCTGAAAATCGCCGACCGCATGTCGGACAATGTCACGGTTTCCACCATGCACGGCTGCCCCCCGGACGAGGTGGAGAAAATCGGGCGCTATTTTGTGGAAGAGCGCAGGCTCCACACCACCATCAAGCTGAATCCCACATTGCTGGGTCCGGAGCGGGTCCGGGGAATTCTAAACGACAGGCTCGGCTTCAAAACCCAGGTCCCCGACCTGGCTTTCGATCACGACCTCCAATACCCCGACGGCGTCGCCTTGATCCGTTCCCTTTTGGAAAGCGCAAGAAAATCCGGGGTCGATTTCAACATCAAGCTCACCAATACCCTCGAGACCCGAAACAAGGAGCAGAACCTGCCCAAGAGCGAACAGATGGTCTACATGAGCGGACGCTCCCTGCACCCCCTCAGCATCAATCTCGCCGCGCGTTTGCAGGAAGAGTTTCGAGGCGCGCTGGACATCTCGTTCTGCGCGGGAATCGACTACGCCAACGTCGCCGACGCTCTTGCCTGCAATCTAAAGCCCGTCACCGTCTGCTCCGACCTGTTGAAACCCGGCGGATACGGCCGCCTGTCGCAATATACGGAGAAATTGCGCGACGAGTTCAAAGCCGCAGGGGCAGGCTCCATCGACGAATTCATCCTGGCCGGAAGCGATGAAAAAAAGGACCCTGCCCGGGCAGGCCTGACGAATTTGAAAAAGTATGCCGACGCCGTATTGTCGAACCCGGCCTACCGGAAGAAAAGGTTTCCTTTCGACACCATCAAGACAGACCGGGAACTCGGCGCCTTCGATTGCGTCGCAGCCCCCTGCATGACCGCCTGTCCGGCCGCACAGAACATCCCGGGCTACATGTACTACACCGCCAGGGGAGATTATGCCAAGGCATTGCAGGTCATAGTCGAAACCAATCCCTTCCCGAATGTCCAGGGGATGGTATGCGATCACATGTGCCAAACCAAATGCACGCGCGCCAACTACGACAACCCGCTGCTGATCAGGGAGATAAAGCGGTTCGTCGCCCGGACGGCCCGGGGCGCGCCTTCCCTTTCACCGTCGAAACCCAACGGGATCAAGGCGGGAATCGTCGGCGCGGGACCTTCGGGCCTCTCCTGCGCCCATTTTCTGGCCCTGCGAGGATTTGAAGTCGAGATCTTCGAGAAAAAGCAGATGGCAGGCGGATGGGCCTCCGATGCCATTCCCGGTTTCCGTCTGGACGATGAAAGCATCAAGAAAGATATCGACGCCATCCTGGCCCTGGGTGTCGATATCCATTACGGCGCCCGCATCGACCGCGCGGCATTCGAGGACATGAGGACCGAATTCGACTATCTCTACGTCGCCGTAGGCGCTCAGGAAGGAATCGGGTTGAAAATTCCCGGCGAAGACGCCGAGGGCGTGATGGACCAGTTGGTTTTTCTGAGCGCCGTGCGCCGGGGGCAAAAGCCCGAATTGGGCAGGAGGGTCGTCGTGGTCGGCGGCGGCAATTCGGCCATGGACGCGGCCCGGACCGCCAAGCGACTCGTGGGCCCCGACGGCGAAGTGAGCGTGATATACCGCAGGACAAGAGAAGAGATGCCCGCCGCTGCCGAAGAAATCAATGCGGCGCTCGACGAAGGTATCCGGCTGGTCGAATTGACGGCCCCCGAGTGCATGCTGGTCGAAGACGGTCACGTGCGGTCCAATGTCTGTTTCCAGATGAAGCTTGGCGAGAAGGACGCAAGCGGCAGACCCCGGCCCATCAAGATCGACGGGTCCGAATTCGAGCTGGACGCGGACACTGTCATCACGGCAGTCGGCCAGCGAGTGAACCTGGATTTCTTTCCGGAAGAGAAACTGGAGATCGATCCAATCACCCATGAAACCCAGATCCGGAATGTGTTCGCGGGCGGCGACGCCGTTCGCGGCGCCTCCACGCTGATCAAGGCCATCGCCGATGGAAAAAAGGCGGCGGATTCCATTTGTCGGCGGGCGTTGGCAGACTACCGGCCGTCCACGAACGGCGTTGAAAAATATCCCGACCTGTCGGAGCTTCGCGTGCGCAAGGCCCGCAGGCAGCCGGGCGCGCAACTGCCCGAAATCGGACTTGCCGAACGTTCGGGGTTCGAGATGGTGATCCGGACGCTGGACGAGGCCACCGCCCGTGCCGAAGCTTCTCGCTGTCTGCAATGCGACGAGATTTGCAGTGTTTGCGTCTCCGTTTGTCCCAACCGTGCCAACATGGAATTCGAGATGGACCCGGTGGCATTCAAGGTCCAGAAAGCCGTTCGATCAGCAGGAGGCGTGGACATCGTCGATCTGGAAACCGAGCGGATCGGCCAGAAGCACCAGGTTTTGAACATCGGCGATTTTTGCAACGAGTGCGGCAACTGCGCCACGTTCTGTCCCACCAGCGGCGCGCCCTATCGGGACAAGGCCAAGTTCCATCTGACCCCGGAGAGCTTCGAATCGGCAAGCTTCGGCTACCGTTTCACGGCCCCGGGAAGGCTGGAGTTCAAAAAGGACGGTCGTCGCGCGGTGCTTCTCTTCGACTCCGACGGCTATGTCTACGAAGACGAGAATATCAAGGCGACATTGAACCCGGACTACTCGGCCCGGCAGGTGGAGTTCAAAAACGGCGCGGCCGAATCGGTCGATCTGAGAGATGCGGCCCGCATGTCGATATTGTCCCAAGCGGTCGGTGGAGTGCCCATTGGATTTGTTCTTGTAACAATAGCCTTTCATTCGGTATACTGTCTTTTATGAAGAAATCCAAACAAAAACGTCGCAAACAAAGCCCCCATGAAGCTCTGTTCATGAGCATAATCAAAAAACGCGGGAATGCGGGGGATTTTCTGGAGACGGCGCTGCCCGACAATATCGTGTCCAAAATGGTGCTGTCCTCGGTCCGCGTGGAAGACGGCTCGTACGTCGATGAAAACTTGAAAAAACACTTCTCCGATATCGTATTAAGGAGTGCATACGCGAATCACTGGACGTTTTTCCCGAAGGAGGTGATATCATTATGAATACTTTGGCTGAGGAATGGAGAAACGAAGGAATCCTGATCGGCGAAAAAAAGGGCGAGAAAAAGGGCGAGAAAAAAGGGATAAAAAAAGGGGAGCTGAAATACGCCAGAAAAGTCCTGCTGGTCGTCGCCAACGACAAGCTCGATATTTTGCCGCAACAAATTGTCGAGGATATCAACAGGATAGAATCTTCCGAAATCCTGGACGAATTGATCAGAAGAACACTGAGGTGCGAATCGATGGAGCAGTTCAAAGGCTGGATATACAAAGCCCTGGGCCGCTGAAAACGGCGGAACATGGAGGGGGGAGGAGAGCATCGGCCATGTGTCGGAACATACTTGTTTTTATCTGAAAAATAAGAAGGAGCGATTATGGGTCCATCCCCGGCCAATGCGTGGAGAAACGACGCCGTTTCCAAAGTCACCGGCAGGGCCAAGTTCACGGACGATTTGAAAGTCCGCGGCATGCTGCACGCGGTCCCCGTGTACTGCGAATACGTGCATGCCCGGATCAAGGCCATCCACACGGACCAGACGGAAAAGCTGCCCGGCGTGGTTCGCGTGATCACGGCCAAGGATGTCCCCGGGGACGCCCGTTTCGGGCAGATCCTGAAAGACCATCGGGTCCTTGTCGATAAAACGGTCCGCTCTTGCGGCGATGTGGTGGCCATCGTCGTCGCCGAAGACCGCCACACCGCGAAAATCGCCGCCGAAGCAATCGCGATAGAGGCCGACGAACTTCCGGTCGCAACCGATCCCGAAGAGGCCATGAAACCCGGCGCGCCCCTGATCCACCCGGACCACGGCAGCAATATCGTCAACCATCACAAAATTCGCAGGGGCGATGTGGAAAAGGGTTTTGCCGAATCGGATTTTGTCATCGAGCGGGAATTTCGCACCCACCGGGTCGAGCATGCCTATTTGGAGCCGGAATCCGCTCTTTGCGTTCCGCGCCAGGACGGCGTCATGGAAGTGTACGGAAGCACGCAGAATCCGTTCGGCGCCAGGCGCTTTATTGCCGCCATGCTGGGCGTTTCCCTCGGCGAGGTGGAGGTCAAGTCGATTCCCATAGGCGGCGCGTTCGGGGGCAAGGACGACACGGCCGTCCTGGTTTGCGCCCGCGCCGCACTCGCCGCCCGTCTCACCGGCCGCCCGGTCAAGATGACCTACGACCGGGAATGGTCCATGCGCGAAAGCTACAAGCGGCACCCCTACCGGATGTCCTACAAGATGGGCCTTGGCCGGGACGCAACGATCAAGGCCATGAAGGTTCGGATCGTCGCGGACGCCGGCGCCTTCTGCTCGGTCACGCCGTGGGTGACTTGGCGGTCCACCGTCCAGTGCTGCGGCCCCTATCGCGTCGAAAACGCCCACTGCGACTCCTACGGCGTCTACACGAACAACGTTTTCACCGGCGCGTTTAGAGGCTTCGGCTCGCCCCAGATCAATTTCGCCGTCGAGCAACTGGTGGAAATCGCCGCCGAACGGCTGAACATCTCGCCGGTCGAATTTCGCCGCAAGAATATGGTTCGCGACGGCAGCACGACCATCACCGGACAAGTACTGGACAACCACACGGTGAGCATGGAACAGGTGCTCGACGCCGTGATCGAAGAAATCGGCTACGAAGAGAAGGTGCGACGCTGCTCGTTCGGCCGGGTTTCCGACGGCCAGGGCCAGTGGTACGGCATCGGGCTGGCCATGAGCTACCGAGGCGTCAGCCTGGGCGCCGAGGGCATGGATTTCAACTCCGCCGTGGTCAACGTGCAGTTCGACGGCTCCATTCTGCTCGAAACAGGCGTGCATGAGAATGGGCAGGGAGCGGAAAGCGCCATGATCCTGATCCTCGCGGATGCTCTCGGTGTCAGCAAGGAGCGCATCCGCTACCGCCAGCCATCGACTTCGAACATTCCCGACGGGGGCGCCACCGTAGCCTCCCGCGGGACGATCATGGGAGGAAGCGCCGTGGTCGATGCGGCAACCCGGCTCAAAAAGCTCATGGCGAAAATCGTGGCTCCCGAACTCGATTGCGAGCCGGAAGCCGTTGTTTTCAAAAACGACTGCCTGTACAACGCGGACACCGGCCGGAAGATGACCTTCGAGGAAGCCTTGCGCCATATGTTTCTGTCGTGCGAATATCCCTATCAGTTCGGCACATTCAAGGCCCCCCGCGTCTCATGGGACGAGGAGACAGGTTCGGGAAACGCCTATTTCACTTGGGTGTACGGCTGCCAGGCGGTGGAAGTGTCGGTTAACCCCGAAAACGGAGCGGTCGCATTGCTCAACGCCGTCGCCGCCCACGACGTCGGCAAGGCCGTCAACCCTCCAGTGCTACTGGGACAGTTCTACGGGGGGATGGCCCAGGGCATCGGGTACGCCCTGCACGAAAACGCGCTTTCGGAAAACGGGAAGGCGAAGAGTTTGAACTTCGACAAATACAAAATTCCCCGAGCGCGAAATCTTCCCGAAATGACCGGAATCATCATCGAAAACCCCGACCCCGCGTCTCTTTCCGGCGCAAAAAGCATCGGAGAGCCCACCCTTGAACTGATGGCCCCGGCCATCGCCAATGCCGTCTACAGGGCGACCGGCAAACGCCACTTCTCCTTGCCCGTGAAAGTAGAGGTGCAGTCATGAACATCATCGTGAACAATCGAAAAATCAATATCGACGCGGATTGGCCGGATAGAAGCCTGCTGGAGTTTCTAAGGGAGAAGCTGGACCTTACCGGAGCGAAGAACGGCTGCGACAAAGGACTTTGCGGCGCCTGCACGGTGCTGGTGGATCAAAAGCCCGTGCGCTCCTGCAAGTGCAAAGTCCGCGAAGTCGAGGGCAAATCCGTCCTTACCATAGAAGGACTCGCCCCTTCCGAGGACGAACTGCATCCGCTTCAAAAAGCTTTCATCGACTTCGGCGCCATTCAATGCGGCTATTGCACGCCCGGAATGGTCCTTCGCGCCCATGCGACCCTATTGAAAAAACCCGACTCGACACGCGAGGAAATCCGCAAGGCGATCTCCCCGAACCTGTGCCGATGCACGGGATACCAGCAGATCATAGACGCGGTGGAGGCCGCAGCGCGTTATTACAAGCAGGTTCGGGCGGAAGCCAATTTTTTAGACCTGAATAACGGATGAAATCCGCTTTTATAAATTTTCAAAGTTGCGTCAAAAAAAATTATCATATTTGATTTTTCCATATTTCTCAATGATAACAGCGGCTTCGGTCAACCTGCTGATCTTTAGCCACATTTTCTCCTTGACAAAAGGGTCCGTTCCTTTGTAAGCGTATTCTATGAATATATCGATAAAGCCAAACCTGCCAAGAGGCAGGGACGGAAAGCCACGGGTCTTACCAAGACAGCCGGGTTGCCAAAAGGTAATCCGGTTTTTTTATATATTCTTGACACGCTTCGCTCATTTTCTTGGTCCGATTAACCGAAGTCTAATCTTTAAAGAAAGGAGCACAAATCATGTCAATTCAAGAATTAAAAGACAAAGTGATTAGATTCACCGAAGAAGCTTGGAATAAAGGAAACCTGAGCACACTGGACGAATTTTTGAATCCAGATGTCGTTTCCTATGGGTCTGGAAGAGAAGAGTTAAAAGGGATAGAAGCCTATAAGAGCCGCTTGGCGGATTTCCATACCGACTACCCGGACTTTCATGTGGACATCGAAGAAATAATAGCCGAGGGAGACACGGTGGCGGATCGATGGACGGTCCAGGGCACTTTCACTGGGCCCGGAAAGACCGTTCCTGTTCCTGGAACCGGGAAAAAGTTTTCAGTAAAAGGCATGTGGATGGGTCGGTTCGTCGATGGCAAAATCGTCGAAGACAGGTACACGTACGACACGATCGAATTGGCGAGGCAATTGGGCATTTTACCCGAGCCGGAAGAAGAGAAATAAGTCTAACGGAAATCCATGCCAAACAGGTTGTAGCGACCAGGTTAACCAGACCTTCCTGGTCTGGCGTGACCACGGTAAAGGGGAATTTCCTGACACGCCAAACCAGACCAGGATGGTCTGGTTACCTTGAAGGCACCAGAGATACCTAAAATTAGAACTGCTGCGAATAGAAGACATCTCTTGACAGCCGATCTAACACAAGGCAAGCTTGGTTGTTTACCCTCTCAAAAAATCAAGACAGAACCCCGAAGAGGCTCTGCCTTGATTTTCTTCAGCCTAAGACTCGAAATACTGCCGTTATCTATCCTTGGACATCGATCCCCATATCGCATCCGAGATGCTCGTCCGGGGTCTCGCACTCGAAATTCTGGCGCCTTGTGTCCGCGTGTCCATCTTCTCTCTCCTGTTCTGTCTCGATGTAATCCTGAACTTTCTCCATAATGTCACCTCCGTTGGTTTGCGTGTTCTTGGTTTTTGTCGTTCCTCTTGAAAACAATTATGCAACCGAAGCATACATGAGCAACAATTGCGGAGTGACTGAAAAATGGGAGGGAATACCTGTCAGTCCGGCTCCCAACTGGCCGCCAGCCGGTCCAATACCTTCGTCTGCTCGATCCGGGCTTCGATCTTCGGCAAAGCCGATTTCTTGTGGTTCGCTTTTTTCCATCATCGACCTCGACACCAATCAATGGCTTTGTGAATAGTTCCATAAATGCTTGACTTTGCATGTCTATCTGGTATTTATTGCAGTTTGCGCGCGGACGATCTTTACGTGTCAAAAGTTCGCTTTTCGTCCATTTTCGATGATCGAACATGAGCAAACCTTGAGTACGCAGCGGAGCATTGAAGTCCATGGATATCAAGTCGCCAAACTTTCAGTTTCTGAAAGACCTCGATCCGGCCTTGATGAACCAGGCGGCGATGGCGGAACGCTATTGCATAGACGATCCAAGTGCGTCTCTGGCAAAACTGCGATTGTTCGGAGAGCTGCTTGCCAGGAACTTGGCGGCACGCGCGGGCGTATACACGGACCCGTCCCTAACGCAGGTCGATATTATCCGGGAGCTGAGATTTCGCGAAATCATCGACCGGAAACTCGCGGACATGCTCCACAGCATCCGCATTGCCGGAAACACCGCCGTTCACGAGGGGTCGGGCACTGTTCGCGACGCTTTGCAGAATCTCAGGTTCGCCCATCAATTGGCCGGTTATTTCTACAAGGTCTTCAAGAATTCCAAGTTCAAGTCCGGACCGTTCCAGGTCCCGCCAGATCCAAGGGATGTCAACGACAATCTGAAGCAGGAGCTTGATTCCGCCCGCAACCAGATTCTTCAGTTGCAAGGCCAAATCAGGGACGTGGAAAAGCTGACCAAGGCCGAGGTCGAAAAACGCGAAAAGGCCGAACAGGAATCGGCCAAGGCGTGGAAGGAATTCAATGCCGCACTGGAACTGGCCCAGGAGACCGAGATTCAGGCACAGCAGGATATCGCGCTCTACGAGGAGGAATTGCGAAGGCTCCAGGGCCGGGGAATCGAACGCTCCGAAGAAGAAGTCCGTCAGCAAGCAGCCCTTTCCAGGGAAGCCGCCGAGGAGGTCGCCCTTACGGAAGCCGACACGCGTGTATTGATCGACCGGCAGCTCGAAGCCGCCGGCTGGGAAGCCGATTCCGCGGAGATTCGCTTTTCCAAGGGAGTCCGCCCGGAAAAGGGCAAAAACAAGGCGATCGCGGAGTGGCCGACGAACAAGGGTTTCGCCGATTACGTTCTTTTCAACGGCCTTGCGGCCATTGCGGTGGTCGAGGCGAAAAGAAAAGCCACAGACGTCTACAGTGCCGTGGATCAGGCGAAGCGTTACAGCAGGGGGTTTCAAACCCACGATTCGTGCGAACCGGCCGGGGGTCCGTGGGGCAAATACAAGGTGCCCTTCGTGTTCGCCACCAACGGACGGGCCTTTCTCCGGCAGATGGAAACCCAAAGCGGAATCTGGTTTTGCGACGTCAGACGTTCCAAGAACCTGAGACGCCCTCTCGAATCGTGGTATACGCCCGACGGGCTGAAGGAACTCAACCGGCTGGACCTGGACGAGGCCGAGAAAAACCTGGACCAAATAGGGTTCACCTTCGATTTTCCCATCCGCGACTATCAAAAAGAGGCGGTCCTTGAGGTCGAGCAAGCCATGAAAGACGGCGCGCAAACCGCTCTTCTGGCCATGGCCACCGGCACCGGCAAGACCAAGACCTGCATCGCCCTGATATACCGGCTGCTCAAGGCAAAGAGATTCCGCCGCATTTTGTTTCTGGTGGACCGTTCGGCCCTGGGCGAGCAGGCGGCCAACGCGTTCAAGGACACCGAGATGGCCGGTCTGCAGAAATTCGCGGACATCTTCGACGTAAAGGAACTGGGAGAAAAGAAACCGGACAAGGAGACATCCGTCCATATCTCCACGATCCAGGGCATGGTCAGGAGAATCCTCTACGCGAACGACGAATCCGAAAAGCCCAAGGTCGATCAGTACGACTGCATCGTAGTGGACGAATGCCATCGGGGGTATCTGCTCGACCGCATGATGAGCGATTCGGAAATCGAATTCCGGAGTTTCGAGGACTATGTTTCCAAATACCGGAGGGTCCTCGACTACTTCGACGCCTTCAAGGTCGGCCTGACAGCCACGCCCGCTTTGCACACGACGGACATCTTCGGGAAACCCGTCTTTACCTACAGCTACCGGGAGGCGGTGGTCGATGGATACCTGATCGACCACGAACCGCCCTATCACATCAAAACCAAGCTTTCGAAAAAAGGCATCCACTGGAAATCCGGGGAACAGATCAAGGTCTTCGATCCTGCGACAGGGCAGCTGGATTTGTTTCGCACTCCCGACGAACTGGATTTCGAGGTCGCCGACTTCAATAAAAAGGTGATCACCGAATCCTTCAATCGCGTGGTGTGCAAGTACCTGTCCGGAGAGATCGATCCCGGCCTTCCCGAGAAAACGCTGGCATTTTGCGCCAACGACCGGCACGCGGACCTGGTGACCCGGCTGCTCAAGGAGGCGTTCGAAAAGCATTACGGGGGCGTCGAAGACGACGCCGTCCTGAAAATCACCGGAGCCGCGGACCAGCCCCTCCAGTTGATCCGCCGCTATCGAAACGAACGCCTGCCCAACGTGGCCGTCACCGTCGATCTTTTGACTACCGGAATCGACGTTCATGCCATATGCAACCTCGTTTTCATCCGCAGGGTCAACAGCCGTATTCTGTACGAACAAATGCTCGGCAGGGCCACGCGCAGATGCGACGAGATCGACAAGAAGGTGTTCCGGATTTTCGACGCCGTGGATCTCTATTCCACCATGCAGGACTATTCGGACATGAAGCCGGTGGTCAACAATCCGAAAATCGCGTTCGAAAAACTGGAAGAGGAAATCGCTTCGATTGCGGACAAGGAACTGAAAAAAGCGGCCCTGGAGCAGTTCATCGTGAAGCTTCGCCGGTCCAAGGCCCGTTTCAGCGAGGAGAAACTGCGGGACTTCGAAACCAAGACGGGCATGGACCCCGACGGGTTCCTGCAATGGCTCGTCTCCAGTTCGGCCGACGCGGCTGCGCAGTGGTTCGTGGCAAATCCCGGCTTGGGAGAGATTCTGGACCGCAAATGCCGCGCGAAACCGTTCCCTATGGTCGTGTCGGAGCACCCGGACGAGTTGAAGGAGGTTCGAAAGGGGTTCGGCGATTGCGAAAAGCCCGACGATTACATCAGGGAATTCCAGAACTATATCAGAAACAACGAGAACAAGGTCGCCGCCTTGAAGCTCGTGTTGCAGCGTCCAAGGGACCTGACCCGAAAGCAGCTGCGCGAACTTCGGCTGGCCCTTGACAAGGAGGGCTTTCGCGAGGAAAATCTCAAGGCCGCCTACGGGACCATGACCAACGCGGAGATCGCGGCAGGCATCGTGGGCTTCATAAGACAGGCGGCTTTGGGGGATGCGTTGAAGCCCTACGAGCTGAGAGTGGACGAGGCCCTGAACGAAATGCTGGCCTCGAGAAACTGGTCCGGCCCCCAGGCCAAATGGCTCGAAAGAATCGCGTCGCAGATGAAAAAGGAAATCATTGTGGACAAGGACGCCATGAACAAGGCGGCGTTCCGCGAAATGGGGGGCTTCAACCGCATAAACAAGACCTTCGACGGACAATTGGAGAAGGTCCTCGGAGACATGAACGACCTGGTCTGGAAAAAACAGGCTTAACACTTGGGAGGGAATCAAGGAAACAATATGGCCGTAACACACGACATCGTGGCGAAACTGTGGAACCTGTGCAACGTCTTGAAGGACGACGGCGTGACGTACCATCAATACGTCACGGAACTGACCTATCTGCTCTTTCTGAAGATGGCGCAGGAAACCGAGCAGGAGGACAAGCTGCCCGAAGGATACCGCTGGGCAGACCTGGTGGAAAAATCCGCCCCGGACCGCCTCGAACACTACAAGCTCATGCTGGTTCACCTCGGCACCCACGGCAACCGCCAGGTACGAGAGATCTTCGCCAACGCCACATCCTTCATACGGATGCCCAAAACGCTGAGCACCCTGGTCACCAGCATCGACGAGCTGGACTGGTACTCGGCACGCCAGGAGGGACTCGGGGACCTTTACGAAGGCCTTCTCGAAAAGAACGCCAACGAGAAGAAATCCGGCGCCGGGCAATACTTCACCCCGCGTGTCCTGATCAACGTGATGGTGGAGCTGATGCAGCCCAAGGTCGGAGAGATCATCCAGGATCCGGCGGCCGGCACCGGAGGGTTCCTGATCGCGGCCAACCACTACATCCGAAAGCATGTGGACATCTTCGAGCTTTCCGAAGCGGAATTCCACGCCTTCAAGAACAAGACCTTTTTCGGCATGGAGCACGTGCAGGACACCCACAGGCTCGCCATGATGAACATGATGCTCCACGGCCTGGACAGCGACGCCCCCGAATCCGGCATGGTCTACGGAGACACCCTTTCGCCCAAGGGCCAGACCCTCCCCAAGGCCGACCTGATACTCACCAACCCGCCCTTCGGCACCAAAAAAGGCGGCGGCGTCCCGTCAAGGGACGACTTCACCTTCCCGACCAGCAACAAGCAGCTCGCCTTCCTCCAGCACATCTACCGAGCCCTGAAACCCGGCGGCCGGGCGGCGGTCGTATTCCCGGACAACGTCCTGTTCGAAGGCCACACGGGAAAGGAAATCCGCAAGGACCTGATGGAAAAATGCGACCTGCACACGATTCTGCGGCTTCCCACCGGAATATTCTACGCACAGGGCGTCAAAACCAACGTGCTCTTCTTCACGCGAGGCGAAAAGGACACCGCCAACACCAAGTCGGTATGGGTGTACGATCTGCGGACGAACATGCCGCGCTTGGGAAAGACGTCGCCGCTGAAGCCCGAGCACTTCGAAGAGTTCGTCAAGTGCTTCGGCAACGATCCATATGGCAAGGCCAAGCGAAAAGACCTCGGCGAGGAGGGGCGTTTTCGGAAGTTTTCCAGGGATTTTGTTCGGGATTGTGACGAATCATTGGACATAGCATGGCTGAAGGACGATGCGTTGAACGGGTCGGCCAATCTTCCAGCTCCAGAAATTTTGGCCCAAGAGGCAATGATCGAGCTGGAGTGTGCGATGCTGGAGCTTAGGGATATTCTGGACCAACTGGGAGTCGAGGAGTTGCAGGAGTGAGCAGATATCTGCCTAAAGGATGGGCTGAAACAACCTTGGACGAGATCATAGAACTTAATCCAAAAAACGATTTGGAAGATAACAAAGAGGCTGGCTTCGTGCCAATGGCCTATGTCCCGTTAAACATGAAGGACAAAGTCAGATACGACAGGAAAAAATGGGGGGAAATCAAAAAGGGATACACCCACTTCAGGGATGGAGATGTAATTGTAGCTAAAATCACGCCTTGTTTTGAAAATGGTAAATCAACTATTCTAAAAAATTTACCAAACGGTTTTGGCAGCGGGAGCACTGAATATTTCGTATTACGACCATTTTCCGATTCCATACATCCGTTCTTGTTGTTGGCGATTGTTAAAAGCTCAGACTTCATCAGAAACGGCACTGCATTAATGACAGGCTCCGTAGGCCATAGGCGTCTTCCGAAAAACTATGTCCAAAATTATCGAATATTTCTTCCGCCAAGAAAGGAACAAGATCGAATAGCCGCCAAGTTGGACAGCCTGTTGGCCAGCGTGGACGCATGCAAAGCCCGCTTGGACAAGGTGCCCGAGATATTGAAACGTTTTCGGCAGTCCGTGCTCGCCGATGCGACATCGGGAAAGTTGACGGAGGATTGGAGAAGAGAAAACGAGGTGTCACAAGACGTGGACTCCTTGTTGAAAGCTGTTAGAATTGGAAAGAAAAAGCATTTTCAGAAGAAATTAAACGGATGGAAACTGGAAAGAGAAAAGACTAAAGCTGATAAAAACTCATCGCCACAAAAACCTCGAAAAGCCAATAGCCTACCGCCTCTATCAAGCAAGGAACTCGAAAAATTACCTAAAATTCCCTCAAGCTGGCGCTGGGTGAAAAATGAAACATACGCTTTTGAGGTAAAAGACGGGACTCATTATACCCCGAAATATATACCGAATGGCATACCCTTCGTGACACAGAAAAATATCAGAGAAAAAGGATTCGACCTTAACAACGTTAAGTATATTTCAGAAAAAGACCACAACATATACTACAAGAGGTCAAACGTCGAAAAGAAAGATATCCTAATATCCATGATCGGACATAACAGAGGAATGTGTTGTATTGTGGATACAGAAGCTGTCTTCAGCATAAAAAATGTCGGTCTAGTCAAGCTGTTTAACCACTTGCAAATCAATAAATATTTACTTTGTTACTATCAATCAAAGACGGGACAAGATGCTATACTTAAGCAATCAAAGGGGGGAGCGCAGGCATTTATCGGTCTCACCGAACTCAGGCACTGGCCTGTTCCAATATGCCCAATTGAAGAACAAAAAGAAATAGTTCGTCGTGTCGAAGCTTTATTCTCAATCGCAGATCAACTGGAAACCAAACTGACCCTGGCCCGGAAGCGAGTGGACAATCTCACAGCAAGCATCCTGTCTAAGGCGTTCCGAGGCAAACTCGTGCCGCAGGACCCGAAAGATGAACCAGCGGAGAAGCTTCTTGAAAGAATCCGGGCCGAACGTGAATCTCTTGGCGCAGGTACAAAAAAAGGCAGCAGAACCACGCAAAAGAAGTCAGCCCAGACTGAGAAGGGGAAGACGAGCAGCGCTGATTTGGTAAAAGAACCGCAGCCTGCAACGGCAGTAGGTCCGAGCAAAACCAAAGCGATAGCCCCAAACGCTGACCCTAAAAAAACGACACCCTCAAAAGCCGAAAGACAGATTGATGAGTTCGAAGTCCCACAGGCCTTTCGCAAGGCAATCTTCAGGAAAAATGGAATTGACGAGGCCATTCTTTTGAAACTGGCCGGAGAGCGTCTCGGCATCGAGAACTTAACCCACGAAACGCGAAAGGAGCTGGCACCTTATATCGATACCGCCCTCCAGAGGAAAATTCTATGCCGAAAAGGAGACGGCTTCAGCTCGGGTGCTCCAACCATCCAAAGATACGATGACGAGTTCCTGATGAAGGTTGTTGAAACAGTCATCGAAAACGGCTATGAATACCAGGCTGACCATCTTATCAACGAGTCCGCCAATTACCTCGGTTTCGAAAGGGTCAGCGATGCTTTCAAGAAACGGATGAATTCCGTACTTGATATGGCCGTGCGCAAAAAGGTTTTATACCGGAAAGATGCGTATTTGGGAAAGGTTGAATAAAACGGAATGAACGCCCAACACTGCCTGAACGCGGTCGCCGACCTGTTAAGCCGTTGCGATACCCAAGATTGTGTATTTCCGCCCACGGACCTTTACAACGAAGGGTGGTTCCTCCGGCTTGTTCTGGATTGGTTTTCAAGACAAAAGCCCTGCGATCACCAACTTTCGTTCTCGCAGGGATGCATCTGGTTTTCGGAGGCCCTGCTTCCGTCCCAGTTCCTGCCCCGATTCCGGGGAGATCCTCTATCCGAAACCTGGACGCACGCCGATGGCGTCATCGGGCACATTCGAATCGGCCGGGACGCAAAGGCGGACACGTCCCTTGGGCAGGAGGCAACGCAACTGGTTGTCACCGAAGCCAAAATGTTCAGCAGGCTTTCGGGCGGCGTGAAGCACGCCTCCTATTTCAACCAGGCCGCCCGCTATGCCGCCTGTATCGCCGAAATTTTATGCAGGGCAAATCACAATCCGTCGAACCTGGAAAGGCTGGGCCTCTATGTTCTTGCCCCGGCGGAAACAATCGCACGCGGATGGTTCGGCAAACCCTTGGAAAAGAAGGACATCAGGCAAAGGGTCGCAAGACGGGTCCAGGCGTACGAAGGAGCAAAAGCCCCATGGTTCGAGACTTGGTTTCTGCCGACCCTCGAAAAAATGGATACCGGAATCTTAAGCTGGGAGACGGTGCTGGAGTATATCGATTTTACCGATGCGGACTATGCGAAGGAGCTTCGCGATTTTTACGGAAAATGCCTGAAATACAACAAGCCAGAAAGTCGCAATAACGGGTCGTGATGACAGTTGAACGTCTTCAATTGTTGGGTTTCGCTACGGAATTCTATCAAACAAACAGACAAGGCGCGCGAAATGGCTGGGAAGCAAGCGAAACCCAACATGAAACCCGCTCAACCCAACCTACGCATTGCCGCTTCCCCCAAATCCGTTACAAACAGAATATTTCGTCTCCCTTTTCAAACCATTGTTCGGTTTTCATGCGGACCTCGGCTTCATTTGACAGGAGGCGGAATGCCATTCTATTATGATTCCCATTCATAACAGAAAACGAAAAAAAACATTTTTCAAGAACAACCGATTTTAGAGAGTTCTCCCATGAAACCGATATTGCCTTATTTTCTTCCTTGTCTCATTGCGGTTTGCATCCACTTGGCAGGAGCGCCCACCGTTTCCGCGCAGGAAATCGAACCGCGAGCCTACTCCAATGCGCCGGTGGGAGTGAACTTCCTTGTTTCCGGGTTCGCCGCCACGCGCGGGGGCATCGCGTTCGACCACTCCCTGCCTGCGGAAGATCCACAGCTCTACACATACAGTCCCCTTGTCGCATATGCGCGGACCCTGAATCTGTGGGGCTTGTCCGGAAAGGTCGATGCCATCCTGCCCTATTCCTGGCTTCACGGTTCGGCGCAAATGGAAGGAAGTTCGGTCGAGCGAGAAACCGAGGGCTTCGCCGATCCCAGGTTCAGACTTTCGATCAACCTGCTTGGAGCGCCCGCGTTGTCTATGAAGGAGTTCGCCAAATACAGGCAGGACCTTATCCTGGGCGCAAGCCTGCAAGTAGGGGTACCCGTCGGCAAGTACGACTCCGACAAGCTGGTCAACATCGGAACCAACCGATGGTCGGTTAAAACGGAGCTTGGGCTTTCCAAGGCACTGGACCGATGGACCATGGAAGCTGCGGCCGCGGCGACCTTTTACACCGACAACAACGATTTCTTCGGCGGCAAAACCCGCGAACAGGACCCTCTTTATTCCCTTCAGGGCCACGTGATCTACAGTTTCAAACCCGGCATATGGGCATCGCTCGACGCGACATATTTCACGGGAGGACGCACGACCGTCGATGGAACGCGAAACAGCAACATGGTTCAGAACTGGCGTACGGGGGCTACGCTGGCGTTGCCGGTAAATCATCGAAACTCGATCAAGCTATTCGCCAGCAGCGGAGTATGGTCACGCACCGGAAACGATTACGACCTGATCGGATTTGCCTGGCAATACCGCTGGGGAGCCGGTCTTTAAAACGCCAAAAATCTCGGGCAGGAATGCCGCATTCCGCCGATTCAGAGCTGCAAAAAACAGAGAAGACGCACGAAAAGTTTGGCAAGCAAGCGAAACCCAACATGAAACCCGCTCAACCCAATCGAAAAGCAGTGAGAGGAAAGCTGTGGTCACTTTGAAGCTACAAAGGAGAGAACAGCTTATCAAGATCGATTTTCAAACCGGCAAAAGCAGATAGCTCCAGCATTCCTTTTCCTTCGTGGATACTGATGCGGTATGCGCCGTTTTCCAACAAGTTGACATGGACGATGTTGTCGACGGGGTGCAAAATCCAATATTCCGAGACTCCGTTTTTTTCATAGAGCTTTTGCTTTGTGATGTAGTCTTTGGCGACCGATGATGGGGAAATGATTTCCGCGATGAAGTCGGGAGCGCCCAAGCATCCTTTTTCGTCGATTTTTTCTTTCTCGCACACGACCACAATGTCGGGTTGAACGACATTTGCGATTTTGTCGTTTTCTTTTGCTCCAGCCGGAAAACGAACATCGAAAGGAGCGGCCAGGACCTGGCAGCCTTTTTCCTCTAAACCTCCAAATAATTGCGCAAAAAGCCTTCCTGAAATCAACTGATGCCTGGAGGACGGGGCGGGTCCCATATCAAAAACCCGTCCGTCAATGATTTCACGACGTTCGTCGTCTGTCCAGCTCAAATAATCCTCATATGTATAAGTTCCTTTTTCCAATCGGGGTAAAGGCATGACAGTCCCTTTCAAAATGCTCAAATGGAAACTTGCGAAAATTAACTCCCGGATGCCTGCCAACAAGGCTTTCATTATTCGTTGGGAAGTCCAGGGCTCGCCTCCAGGCGATTTTTTTTTTTACAGTTTACAGTATTTTTTGATGATTTCCAAATCTATTTTAAGAAAGGATCGCGACGCAGGTTGAATATCAGGGGCACTCGAAGCGGCACGAACGGTTCGGCCCATGCCTGCAAGGCCAGGTCCGAAAAAAATTTTCAATCTATCTGCAGAAATTGATTATAGTACCGCTCCCGTCAATGGAAACGCAGCCCAGAAGAATGGATGAGAATTATACGTGTTTTTCACCTTCATCTGGCCAAGCCGTAAAGCGGTTCGTTTGTCTTTATCCTTCAAGTTTTTATAAAACTCCCCCGGAATGGCGGATAACTATTCAGCCGGGTTTTGTTCCTTTCCGGAGTGCCTGCTTTCGTTTGCGAGGTTCGCCTGGACCTCGGATTTCCAAGCGGACCGTCATTCCGGCCGGAGCGCGCGCGGTTGTCAGAGGAACGGATTTTCAATCCCACCTGCGGCCTTTTCGAGGATCGCCGTTTTTCCGGCAAGCGCGCGCGGAGAGCCGGAATCCAGGCTTTGGCGAGTTTTCGCAAACGGGACGAGGCGGAACGTTCGGGCTCCGAACTGTTGGAACGTAGGCGTTCGTTTCCCAGCGCATATGCGTTCTTGTCCCGTCAAGATGCCGCGGCTTGCGGTTCGGCCGATATGCACGAAGCCCTGGTGGATGCCCAGATTCAAGGGAACTCCAAACGGAGCCAAAAGCAAACCGGCCAGGCCGACGACGGCTCCCCGGCAGTGACCCCGGAAATACGACGGCTTGCCTTGAGTTTCCGAATCCTGGTGCGGGGTGACCACGCCCGGCATTCTCTGGCCGTCTTTTGGAACATAGGCATGATCCCCTTGCAGCACGACTCTCCCGTCGATCGTCACGAGTTTCTTTTGGGATATTACGAATGCCTGCCCGCACGCGACGACGTTGCCGAGAGACCATGCCGACGACTTGAAAAAATTCAGGAACATGCCGTATCCCTTGTCTCCAAGGCCCCGGAATCTGCACAGGGATGTCACTCCGACCATTTCGGAAGCGCCTATAAAACCTATGATCGCCATGCAGAAAACGACCCATGGCTTGTTATAAGAAAAACAACCGCGAAATCCTTTGAGGGCATGCAAATTGCCCGTTGTCCCTAAATACGAAGAAGGCGAAGATTCGCATTATCTTCTCCTATTGGGACAACTCCTCCTTGATCGTCATCCCGATTTTCTCCAACGTATAGGGCTTTCTCACGTATTTTCCAGCGCCCAGCTTCTGGGCCTGCCGCACCCGTTCGTTCTCGGAGAAGCCGCTGGCGATGATCGCCCTTTGCCCCGGGTTGATTTCTATAATCTTCCTGTAGGTGTCGAGACCGTCCATGCCCGGTTCCATGATCATATCCAAAACCAGCAGATCGACCCGTGTTTTTTTCACGTATTCGACGGCCTCTTCCCCGCTCGATACCGTGGCGACCCGGTATCCGAGCCTGGCAAGAAGCAGTTCGGCGATCTCCCTCTGCTCCAGGACGTCGTCCACCACCAGGATGGACTCGCCATTGCCTTTGTACGAAAGCGGGGATGGGTTCGACTCCTTCCTTGCCGCCTCTTTCCTGGTTGCCGGAAAATACAGGGTGAAGACAGTGCCGGTCGTTTTGTCGCTTTGAATGTCGATATATCCATTGTGGTCCTTCACCGTGCCCCAGACGACGGCAAGCCCCAGGCCCGTTCCGCTTCGGCCCATGACTTTCTTGGTGTAGAAGGGTTCGAATACCCTCTGCCGGTCCTCCGGGCAAATGCCTTCGCCCGTGTCGGAAACGGAGACCGCGACGAAGTCTCCCTCCTTGACTTCGTCGTAGCCGTTCAATGGCCTGTCGATGTACCTGTTTTCCGTTGAAATGAAGATCTCCCCGCCGCCGGGCATGGCCTCGGCGGCGTTTCCCACCAGGTTCATGACCGATTTGGTCAGATGGACCGGAGACCCCAGAATGTTCAGAAGGTCCTTTCCGAGGCGGGTGTTCAGACGGACATCCGGATGAAGGGCTCTGAGCTTTTCGCATTCGGGACTGTTCAAGTATCCGCGGACGATATCGTTCATGTTGACCACTTCGGTGACGGCGACGCCCCTTCTGGCAAGGGTCAGCATGTCCTGGACGATGGCGGCGACCCTCAGGCCGGTCTCCCTGATGTTTTCGAGGGGTCTTCTGAGAGGGCTGTCGTCGGGCAGGCTCAACAGCAGCATGTCCGGATAGCCTACGATACCCGCCAAAATGTTGTTCAAGTCGTGGGCCACCCCTCCCGCCAGGGTCCCGATCAATTCCATTCTCTCGGCCCGCCGGAGCCGCTCCTCGATCTTTTTCTGCTCCTTTTCCGCCGCCTTGGCGGCGGTGATGTCCTTGTGCACGCCCCGGTAGCCGATCAGTCTTCCATTTTCCCCGACGATCGGAAAACCGTTGGTCAGAAGGCAAACCCGCCTTCCATCCTTGGCCACTTTCCATTGCTCCATATCGACGATGGGCCGCCGTTCGGACCTGATTCTTTCGAACATGTCCCGGACGCGAGCCTTGTCGCCTTCATCGACGAAATCCAACGGTTTCTTCCCGATCATCTCCTCGGGGGAATATCCCAGAATTCGCGTGACAGTCTCCGACGTGAAGGTGTATTTCGGCTGGTCGTCGATTTCCCAGATCCAGTCCGCCATGCTGTAGGAGATGTCCCTGAAGCGTTCTTCGCTCTTGCGAAGAGTTTCCTGCACGCGCTTGCGCTCCTCGATTTCCCTCACGAGCGCTTCGGTCCTGCGCTTGACCATTCTCTCCAGTTCCTCGTTCTGATTGCGAAGCGCCTTTGTCAGCTTTTCGTTTTCGCTGAAGACCTTGTCGATTGTCGCAAACCACGGGACCCAGACGCCGGGGACCCTATGCTCCCTTCGAGCGTCCGCGTTGCGGCTTCTCTCCATGATGTAATGGACGAACGTTTTCGAGGGCCGGATGAATTGCGACTGCGTATACATGAACACCACCGCGACCAGAAGCGACAACATGATCATGATCGCAAGGGGTGCGAAGCCGATCCATCTGAAAAGCGAATCGACGAGGGATGGTTGTTCTTCGATGAAAAACACCTCCCAGGGGGCCTGGCCGAGACTGCTGCGCAGCACATAGTAGGAATCGATTCCCTGCATCGTTTTTTCCGGGACCCCCTTCAGAAGATTTGCCGACTTTCGCAAGGGTTCCGGAAGGGTTTCTTCCAGGGTTTTCGTCGCGGCGTCGTGGGAGGTGACGAGCCAGGGATGGGCCAGCAGCTGGTCACTGTCGTTCACCAGAAACATCACGCCTTTTCGCGGGCTGAACTGCTTGACCACGGTGTTCAGAAAATCCACGGTCAAATCGATGGCCACGGTCCCCGCGAACCGGTCGCCGTCGTATACCGGCGCGGCGCATGTCGTCATCAGCCCTTTGCCGTATTCGTCCGCGTAGACCCTGGTCCAGAACCTCTTTCGTTCCGGATTGCTTTCCGGCAGCCCCAGAGTGTAGAACTCGTGGGTGTAGAGTTCGGGCGAAAACCTGAATGCCCTGGAGGAAACCCACGGGTAGATGTTGATGAAATTCTTGCAGGACGTGAAATAGATCCAGGCTGCGTCGGGAATCGCCCCGGCAGCGGCTCGAAACAAGGGATTCAGGCCCAAGGCCATACGAATGTCCCTGTAGAACTCGGCGTCTCTGCCCTCTATGGCGCCTGCGCCGGTCAGGCTGCCGATCATTTCCTTTGCCATGGGCGGAGGAAACGACTCCAGTTCGTATCGATTCTCCCCGGCGACATCCGCCAGTCCTTGAAATTCGAGGGGCTGCCCGACCGTCTCGATGTTCCGGGACTGCAACAGGTCCGTTTCCGCCACAATCCGCATGGCGTCCACATGCTCGGTCACCCTCGCCAGCAGATTGTCCAGATGGGCCGCCCTTTCGGCGAATTGTCCCAGCAGCATTTCCTTCTCGTGTTCCCGCCCCATCGTGTACTGCCTGGCGAGCAGAAGAAAGGAAGCGGAAACAAGAAGGACAAAAACCGTCTGCACCAGCAGCGCATGGTGGGTGTGGAATCGACTCACCTGATCCGTCGCCGTGCCTTGCCGACCGGGTTCGCTCATTTTTCACCCGAAAAGATGTCTTCGATCCTTTCGATGTCTCCGGGCTTTGCCTTCCTGGCGAACCGGTCGTCGATCAGCCCTTCGATATCGTCGGTCGCCGCCAGCCCGAACCGCTTCATGAGGCCCGCCATGTATTTCAGCTCGTCTTCCTTGGGCAGGTAGCGGTCGTAGACGATCCGGTTCGCGGGCTTCGTCAAGGCGTATTCCACCAGGTCGAGTTCCTGGTTCCAGTATTCGGAGGCTATCCTGGCGGCCTCTTCGGGGTGTTTTTCGGCCCATGCTCCCGATCCGACCGCCCCTGCCACCAGCCTTTCCACGATTTCGGGATCATTGCGGATAAAATCGTTTCTGACCAGCATCAGGTTGCAGATAAACCCGGGCCATACCTTTTCCACGTAGAAAACTACGTCGGAATCGCCGCTTTTGACGGTCTGCGCCGCGAAGGGTTCTCCCACGTAATATGCGGGAAGAGCGCCCGAGGCCAGGGCCGAAGCCATGTCCGGCGGGTTCATCTCAACCACCTTGATTCGTCCCTGCATCCCGTGGCGCTCGATGAGATCCAGCATGCTCAGGTTGTGCCCCGAATAGCGCATGGGCACGGCCACGGTCTTTCCTTCCAGGTCCTCGAACCTTTCGATGTTCAAAGACTTGGCCGCCACCAAGGTGCTTTCGTGGCGATTTCCGATGTAGATCACCTTGACGTCTTCGCCCTGCTGCCTGAGAACGATGGCCAAAGGGGCTATGATGAACGCCACCTGGATGTCGTCGTTTCTGAGCGACTCGGCCATTTCCGCGAACGAGGAAAATTTCAGGGCGGAAAATCTGGGGCCGTCGCCCTGCCTGCTCGCGTAGTCCAGGAGCGGACACGCCAGGTTTGTGATGACGGGCATGTAGCCCATTTTTATAATTCTCCGGGAGCCGTGCTCGGCGTTGAGCCCGTAGTGAAGTCCGCTGATGAAAACCAGCCAGAAGAATGCTGCGAAACCTATCTTCCAAGGCGTGGGGATTTTTTTCAAAACCCCCGGCCCGCCTTTCTTTTCCATTGTTTCAGGCATGCCGAACACCTCTATTTCATGAGCGATTCGATGGTTGCCGATAGCTTCGATTCGTCCAGGACGATATCGACCACGCCGTTTCGGATGGCGTTGTCGGTCAGATTGGGATATACGCAGGTCTGGGCCTTTTGCGCGACGGTCACGCCGGAGACTTTCTTGATCTCCACAAGCCCGCCGGCCCCGTCGTTTCCGATCCCCGTCAGCAACAGCCCGATGGCGTTGTGCTGAAATACGTTCGCGGCCGAAGTGAACAGAAGGTCCAGCGGACGCATGTCGGTCTGGGTGAACACGATGCGCGGATCGCCCCGCCCGTCGGTCCGAATCGCAAGCTTTCTCTCCGTGGAACTCAGGTAGCAGGTCCCCTGCTCCAGAAGCATGTTGTTTTCCGCCGCCACCACTTTCCAAGGCACATGGCGGTCGAATTGCGCGGCGAAGGCGGACAGTATCTTGGGGGATATCTCCTGGACCACCACCACCGCCGCCGGGATTGCGGGCGACAAGCCCGACAGGAGCCTCACCACCGTGTTGGGTCCCGACAATGTCGTGCCGATGGCCAGAAGGTAGTCCAGGGTCCGGAATCGATAGAAATCGACCAGGTCGTCATGGTCCAGATGCGTGCTGAGCCTGACCCGGCGGACATTGTCCAGATTCACGGACTGGGCGAGCTTGACCCTGGCGATCAGGTTCTTCTTGGCGCTGTCGATGTTCTGGGAAATGGCCCCCGAGGGCTTGGGCACGAAATCCACGACCCCCAGCCGCAAGGCGTCGAACGTGATGGCGCCGTCGGCGAAAAGCGAACTGAGCACCACGATGGGCACGGGAAAACGTATCATCATCTGCCTGATGCAAGTCAGTCCGTCCATCACCGGCATGTCGATGTCCAAAACGATGACGTCAGGCCTGGCTTCCTCCACCATTTCGAGGCACTCCAGGCCGTTTTTCGCGGCCCCGCAGAACTCGATTTCCGAATCGGTCTCCAGAATCTCCCTCACGGCCTTTCTCATGAACGCCGAGTCGTCCACCACCAGGACCCTGATTCTCCTCTCCGTAACTGTTTCCGGTCGAAAAGCTGCCAAAGCGTTTTTACCTCGCATCCAGAAGAATGTGATCGGCGATTTTGGACGGGGCCGCCGTAAGCTCCGCAGCGCCAGTGGCGATGATCTTTTCCAGGGACATGGGCACCATGGACGAGTCGGGCGTCTGAGCGATCACGCGCCCGCCCTTTTCCCGGATTGCGCGAATGCCTTCCAGACCCCGCACCTTCGCCCCCGACAGAAGCACCAGAAGGACCCTTCCGGAAAAATTGCCGGCCACGGAAATCAGAAATCGCTCGAACCGGTCCTCGTGCAGGCCCGTTCCCACGGGCCCCCCCGTTTCGCAGGTCATAATATGCTTGCCGTCCCTCTTCTCCAGCGCCCATGGCGTTCCGCCGGCGACCACATGGTACACGCCGCCCTTCAAGACGACGCTCTCCACCGGGGGGTCGCCGCCGCCCAGGGGAATCACAGGGGCCGGGCTGCGAAGGTTCAGGTACGAGGTGAAGGGAACCAGAAGCTCCGGCGACATGCTCTGGAAAATCAGAAGCGAGCAGTTCAGTATCCGGGGCAATTCCGGGACGATTCGCATGACTTCCGCGTATCCTCCAGGACCGGACCGGAGGACGACGAGCCTTTCGCAATCGAACTGCCGGTCTTCCAGGCTGTTTTTCTTCTCGATGGGCTTGTGTTCCTTCACTCTCTGGAAATTGGCGACCCTTGCGCAGGATGCCGTCTTCACCTTGTCGAGAAAAATGCTCCTGTAATCGTCCATGTCCCTTCCCTTGGAGGGCTTTCCGATGAAATCCACCGCGCCCAGGCGGAGAAAATCCAGAATGTTGGACTGGGAGCTGCTTGTGATGCTGCTGACAATGACGACCGGGCAGGGGTTTTTGATCATGATGTGCTTGAGCGCCGTGCCGCCGCCCATGACCGGCATGTTGACGTCCAGAGTGATCAGGTCCGGCTTGAGGGCGTCGGCCTTTTCCAGGGCGTCGGCGCCGTTGACGGCGCGGTCGAGCGCCTTGATTCTAGGGTCGCTGGAGAGAATCTTCTCCAGCGCGCGGAACATCATGGCCGAGTCCTCCACGATGAGGACCCCGATTTGCTCGGCGCCTTCGAAATGCTCGGCGTCTTCCTCCGCTTCTTCCCCGGCCCCCTCCCTCTCGGGCTCTTGCCCGACGGCCGCCCCTTTTTCGTCAATCCTTCTGGCGGCCTCCATGAGAAGGGACTGCCAGTTCCTCTCCACGTTGACCGACGGAACGACATCGGAGTCGAAGGTTTCGAAACTGCCGGACTCCCAGCACAGGATCGTATGGAAGGATTCCTCCCCGGAAAGGTCTTCGCCGCAGTCGGCGCGGACGATCTCGCCGTCCTGGATGTAGATGAAACCCTCCTTGTCGCCCTTCTTCACCTTGACCGTCATGGTGATCGACGACAGGCAGCACATCTGGATGAGGTCGGGCAGCTGGATATGCTTGAGCGTGCCTTCGAAGCCCTCGTCCTTTTTTTCCAGCTGGTCGATGATCAGCTTGCGCATCTCGGCAAGCTCGAAGGGCTTTTCCATGAAGTGCAGGCAACCGGCCTTCCTGGCGCGGGAGCGAATATCGGCGGTATGGTAGGCGGTCATGAGGATCACCGCCGTTTCCGGATACTTCTCCTTGATTCTGCCGAGAAGATGGATACCGGAGACCTCCGGCATGTAAATGTCGGAGACGACCAGAAAGATTTCCTCCCGTTCCAGGATTTCAAGGGCCTCGCGGCCGTTTCTGGCAGTCACGACATCTATCCTGTCGCTGTCTTCCTCCAGCAGTTCGGTCAGGACCTCCAGCAAAAAGGATTCGTCATCGACCAGCAGGACTTTTTTCTTCTCGTCTCCCATGCCATCCGGTTCCCAATGCGAAAGGTCCGAAACCGATTTTGCCGACCGGCCGCACACATTCGGTAATCTGGTCTTGGTTCCTATTTCGTCAGCGCCCTCGCCGCCTCGTTCCAACGCTTCGCGTTGGAATGCATACCAGGACGCTTCGCGTCCGCGTTCCATTGATGCATGGCCGAAACAAGAACCAAACCCGGTAATTTCGTCGAACTCGCCGGCCCGATTCACGGGTCGAATACGACCCGGCCGCCGCGATCCTCATGGATACACAACCCCTTTCAAGGGCTTTCTTCGTCGCCGTTTTCTCCCGCGTCCTCGGACATGACCGTCTTGCCTCCGTCCAGATGGACATCGTAGAATTCGAATATTCGAATCATGTCCCGCATGTCCTCCAGATCCTTGCGCAAAAGGCATGCCGTCTTCTGCTCCGAAACGCCGCCATCGGCGTGATCTGCGGCTTTTGCCCCCGTCCTTTCCAACGCGCAAAGGCATCTTTGCGTGTGGTTCCACAACGACAGGAGCACCTCCTGGAGGTTTGCCGCGAAATCGTTGATGGAGGAACCCAGCCGTTCGAATTCGTCGCCGGAATAGACCGGGGCGGTTTCGTCCAGCTTTCCCTCCGCGATTTTGCCCGTGCAATCCGCAAGCCGATCCAGCCTCCGAAAAAAGGCGCGAAACAACATCCAGTAGATCGCGGCCGTGCCGGCAAAACAAAGCACGACCGCAAAAAGCGCCCTGATTTTGATTCTGGCGAAAACCGCCGCCAGTTCCTCTCTGGAGCCCGAAATATTTTCGATTCCCCGGTCGGCCCCGGCCACGGCCGTGGAAATGCGCTCCTGGAACTTCAGATCGTCGGGACCGAATATGATGGCCGCCGCTATCGCGACGGACAAGGCGAAAACGAGCGGAAAGATCAGCCAGGCCGCAGTTTTCAGATCGGGCCTTTTCCATTTCACGTCGCCGTCAGATTTCATTGGCAACCCTCGGTTGTCCTTCTTGCGTTCATATGGGGCCTTATCCCATTGCTTCTTCTCCTGCGCTCGGGCCATGCGTCTCGGCCAAGCGCCTCGCGCAACGGTCGAGGTATTCTCAGTCGATCAGGTCCAGCAGCTTGCGCGCCTGGTTCTTGCTCACATACCCCATGGCCCCGATCTGAGCGGCGTTCTTTCCGTACTTGCCCTCGTCCAGATTGGATACGAATATGATGCGCGCTTCCGCATCGTTTTGCAGTATTTCCTTGGCTGCGGAAAACCCGTCCATTTCCCGCATGGTGATGTCCATGGTCACCAGATCGGGCTTGAGTTCCTTGTAAAGCTCCACGGCCTCGTTGCCGTTCTTCGCCTCGCCCACTATGGTGTGGCCGCCGGCCTTCAGGGTTTTGCTGATCATCTTCCTCATGATCGAGGAGTCGTCGACAATTAAGATACGTTTGCCCATTTGCCCTCACCTCGCTTTGACTTGCGGCCGCCTTCCTCGATTTTCGTTCCGGAGGAAAATCGCATCGGACGCCTCATCGTTCGAATATTGCGGATATAGTCTGGAGTCATTTCGATCCGGAGTCATTTCATCAGGCCGTTCAACACGGCCGCAATCTGGTGGTCCGGCGTTATCCGGTCGATACGCAGGCTTTTCAGAACGGACAGGACCATGTCCTTGCACAGGCAGGTGCGCGGGTCCTGCACGATTCCGATGCCCCCCTGCCTGACAATCTCCCGGAGCCCTTCGACTCCGTCCTCCCCCATGCCGGACAACACCGCTCCGGCGGACTTTTCCCCGAACGCCTCCGCCACCGTCATCATCAGCATGTTGATCGCGCCTCTTCGCCCCGGAAACGGGTTGGGCGTCACGCGCAAAAAGAACCGCCCTTTCCGGTTCTCCATCGTCAGATACTCCTCGCCCGAAGCCAGATAGCAGTAGCCCGCCAGCAGCCCCTGCTTGTCTTTCGCCCGCCTGACCTTCATCGGGCTGTGGTCGTCCAGATATCTGGCGAAAGCGTCCACGTAGGTCGGTTCCGCATACAACACCGCCAGAACCGCAACCGGAAGGTCCGGCCGAAGTCCGGGGACGATCTTCAAAAGCGTGCTGTAGCCCCCTTCCGAGGACCCCAGGCAGAAAATGGCCTCCGGGGGTCTCATGGGCAACTCTAAATCGCCTTCCGCCTTGCCCCCGGAACGCAGAAAACGAATGGCCCCCGTCTCCACGCGGGCCGCCAGCGCGACTTTCCGAACGATGTTCGCCTTCTGTTCCTCCAGTTCCTTTCCGTTGAGCTGGGAAGGCTTGGGTATGAAGTCCACCGCGCCGTATTTCAGGGCGTCGAACGTCACGCTCGCCCCCTCCAGGGTCAGGGTCGAAATCATGACCGCAGGCTTGGGGCTCTTGATCATCATGTGCTTCAGCGTGGTCAGGCCGTCCATGACCGGCATGTTGATATCCAGCGTCACCACGTCCGGGTCCAGTTGCGGTATCAGCTCCAGGGCCTCCTCGCCGTTGACGGCCTCTCCCACCACTTTCAAGATGTTGCCGCCCTCGAGTATCCTGCCCAGCGCCTTTCGAATGATTCCCGAATCGTCCACCACCAGGACCCTGGAACCGGCGGCTGCCTTGGAAGCGCCGTCGGGACCCTTGCCCCCCCGGCCTTCGCCTCTTTCGGGGGAAAACAGGGAAGCGGTCTGCCGATCCTTTCTGACGGTCAGGGTCTCTCCGCACCCCTCGCACTTGTAACGCTCTATTTTCCCCACACCGTCCTTGTCGAAAATATCGAGCTTCTGACCGCATTCCTCGCAGAAAATCAGCATGGTCAACTATCCCCCGTCTCGCCTGCGCTTGCTAGCATGCGACATTCCGCCGCTTTTCCCGAATTCGTCCCAATAAGGACATCATTTTGCCCGGCGTGAAAGGCTTCTGACAATATTCGTCCATTTCCGGACGCACAATCTCCGCCGTGGTCCTCGTGTCCGCGAAGCCGGAAACGACCAGCACGGATATCTCCGGGTGCGACTCTTTTATCCAGCGCATCAGGTCCACGCCGTCCATGCGAGGCATCAGAACGTCCGTCACCACCAAATGTATGGGCGCGCCTTTCAAACAGCACCTTTCGATCTGTTCCACGGCATCCTTTCCATCGGTCGCCGAATACAACGAAAACCCTTCCCGCCTCAAATGGCGGTGAAGGGTCCTGACAAATTCAGGTTCGTCATCGACTACCAGAATCCGTTCTATTTCGGCCGCTCCCGATATGTTCTCTTTTGTCGTCTCCAACGCAAACATCATCGAACGAAACCGTTGCCATAAAAAAAAACGAAAGCCGCCGCATCGACCTCCCCTCGTTTCGATCCCGCGAACGACTTCGGGCGCTTTAAAGGACGCGTCTCCCTTCCCAACGCCCTGACTCCGCCAAAAAGGGGTGTTCCAGAACCGGGTTATTGTCATCTAAAGGGGGGGAGGTGGTCCCGGCAGGAAGAGTGGTCCCGGTTCTGGAACGGTTTGGATACGGGACGAGAAGGGAGAGAACATTCGGGAGTGGGCCCCGAATTGGGTTATCCCGCATATCCGCCTATTTTTCGAAGCAACACTCGTGCCAAATTATGGACGCTCGGAAAAAGGACCGCCGAAAAACCGTTTTTTCCAGCCGGGAACGAAGGATATGCTCGATTCGTAAGCACTCGTGGACGTCTGAAGACTAAAAAAAACCGACATGGATGTCGTTTTGGCGGGTCGAAAGGACAAAAAGCCAGAGGGGGGAGTCGTCCCAAGGGCCTGAAAACAATCGTTAATTTCCAAGAAACGACATTTATGACACCCTTGGCGACCCAAATGTCGTATAAAAAAAACAAGGCAAAGGGTCACCGAAAATTCCAATGGGAATTCTCGGGCTAAAAAACCGAGAATTCATAGCACATAAAATGAGTTACTGGAACGAGGCGGTGATGGCGCGGCCGATCACGGCCTTATCACATCGAACAGTGCGTTTTTGAAGGCGACAAAGCTCGGCATGTCGATTCTGTCGATATCGATGGTTCCGTCTTCGACCATTTCGCAAAGCTTCTCTCGGGTGGGGCGTTCGCCGAGAATCTGGGCCAACTCGCGCTTGAGGGAATTCGGCGACTTGTCGTTGCCAGAGCGTTCCTCCAAAGCCGCGCAACCTTGATACGGGTTGTTCTTGACGGAACAGATGATCCAGGCTTCGGACTTCGGCTTGGGAACCATCGGCACGCCTCGCTCGAATCCCTCGTCGATGAAGCCTTTGCTGATCGAATCCCGCTTGTCTTTCCAATGCCCGCGACCGGCGGAAGCAGATCCGTCCGAATCCCGAAACAGAACAGCGATAACGACATCGTCTTTTTCCGCCTCCTTGGCTTTGGCGCACAATGCCATCGCGCGGGCATTCTCATAGAAATAGATGGTTTCTTTTGGCCTTTTCCTGCCAGGGAGAAGGGGGGCCTTCTTCAGGCGTTTCAACTTTAGGGCTTTTTTTTTGAGTTCTTGCTCTGAAACGTAACCGTAACATTGGAATTCCAAAAACGAGAATTTATGTTGCCGCTCGAAGATCTGAGAAACGATGATTGCCATAGGTCCGGGAAGATGCCTATCTCCTTCGCACGCAGACATTGCGCCGTCACAGCGTCCAATGTCCGTATCCCCTTCCCCGCTGAGGAGAAAATACATGTCAACGCGCCCCTGTTTCGCGATCCAGGATTTCTTCGGCCAGTTCTTTCAGGTTGGTATCAACAAACGCTTCTCCCGGTCCCAACCATTCCAGTTTCCTGGCAATGGACGGAATCGAGAAAAACCGAGTCGCTTTCGTTACTCCTGTTGGCGTCTTGTACAAGTAAATGACACCCGACTTGGCGATTTCATCGTCCAGATAGTTCAGGATCATCGGGCTATGCGTCGTGACAAGCACTTGCTTGTCCGTAGATGTCAATTCATCGACGACGAATTCGACAATCTCGGGATTAATGCCGTTTTCGATTTCGTCGAAAAGCAGGAAACGGTGGCATGATCGAAGCTCGGCAAGAATGGCGATCAGGCGCAACAACCCGTCGTTTATGTGTCGAGCTTCCGTTGTCATCGGCCCAAATAGGCTGGGGGCACCCACCTCATGCCCCCTATAATTCTCGGCAATCTGCAACTGTTTCCACCCCGACCGCAGCGATTTGACACCCAGGGATTCAAGCTCGGGGTAAGCGTCTCGCAATCGTTTCGCCAATTCCGACCGCTTTTGCGTTCCAAGCTCGTAAAGGAATGCGGCAAGCTTCTGGCCTCCGAGGCCAAGCGATCCGGAGGATTCTCTGGTACGCAAGCGCATGTATTCGGGCGAAAGCAGATCGAGAGACTTGATCTCTTCCACAAGCTTTTTGCCGTCGAGGATCGGAGGCGGGAGCAGATTTTCTTTCAAGGCGGAGAGGATAGACCCTTCGTAATCGAACGCGATCGGCGAACTCCAGTCTTTGCCGTCCCGCGAGTCCGGCGAAGGCCCGATGCGGACTTTCCCGCCGGCGACTTCGATGAAGGTCCCCGACAGATCGATTCGCTCCTGCGTACAGCGCTTTTTCGAAGGACTGTAACTTGCCTCCCAACTGCCGACTTTTTCCCCGTCGCTATCCGCAAAGGCCACGCTTAGTTCGATGTTGACCTTTTTCGTCAGCTTCGACTTGAGGTCCGAAGCCTTCCATTTCCTCTCCTCCAGCCAACCCTCCATGTCTCCTTCGACAAGACGGGCGACGAAATCGACGAATTGAAGCACCGTCGATTTGCCAGCCCCGTTCAACCCGATCAGGCAGTTGAACTGCGCAAGTTCGATTTTGAAATCGACTAAAGACTTGAAATTGTTCGCCCCGATGGACTTTATCCTCATGGCGTTCTCAAAGGACATCGACCAACTCTTTCCAGAGCCCCTCCTGCTTGATCTGCGCCAGGCGCCGCTGCACCTGCCGCACCGAGACCCCCAATATGTCCGCGGCTTCCTTGCGGTCTCCGCCGATCTGTTTCAGCACCCATAGCAAGTGCTTGTCCGCATCCTCTTTAAGGGTGGAAAGCGACCGTTCGAAGGGGTCCTGCTGCCTTGGCACGCCCCCCAGGGTCTGGGGAAGGACCCATTCGGACTCGGTCAGCAGCACGGCGGTCTCCACCACCTGCTTCAGCTCTCGGACATTGCCGGGATAGTCCCTTTGGGTCAAAAGCTTGAGGGTCTCTGGATGGAACCCCTTGATGTCCTTGCCGTGGCGCTTGCGCGACTTTTCCAAAAAATGCGCGGCCAAAAGCGGCACGTCGCCGTCGCGCTCCCTGAGTGGCGGAAGATGGATGTCTGCCGATTTGAGGCGGAAATAGAGATCCAGCCGGAACTTGTTCTCCTGGCAGGCCTTGTTGAGATTCTGATTGGTGGCCGAAACGATGCGCACGGAAACCGAGTAGGACCTCCTGTCTCCCAGAGGCGTCACGGTCTTGTCCTCCAGGACCCGCAGGAGCTTGGCCTGGAGATGGAAAGGCAGCTCGCCGATTTCGTCCAGAAACAGGGTCCCGCCGTGGGCTTGCCGGAAAAACCCCGGGTGGTCGGCCTGCGCGCCGGTAAAGGAGCCTTTCACATGGCCGAAGAACTGGCTTTCGAACAGGGTTTCGGGGATGGAGGAAACGTTCACCGGCACGAAGGGACCGTCGGGATCGGGTCCTCCCCGGTGGATTCCCCTGGCCAGAAGCTCCTTGCCCGTGCCGGACTCTCCGGTGATGACCACGGGGCTTCCGCTCTTGGCCATGACCTGGGCGAAGGAGAGCAATTCGATCATCCTGGGCGACTGGGTGACGATTTCGGAAAAAATTTCTGGCACTTTCCTGTCCTGCCGGGTCGATGCCCCCGCCAGTCCGGCCAGAAGGCCCTTTCTTTCATATGCGCGCTGCACCGAAAGAAGGAGCCGGTCGGGATCGACGTTTTTCACCAGGTAGTCGTAGGCGCCGTTTCTGACCGCCTTGACAGCCGTGGCCACGTCGTCTACGGCCGTCAGAATGATGAATTCCGTTGCCGGCTTGAACGGCTTGGTCGAAGTCAGGACCTCCATGCCTCCTACGCCGGGCATGAGCAGATCCAGAAGCACGATGTCGAAATCGTTCTTCCTGATCAGGTCGATGGCCTCCTTGCCGTTGTCGCAGATTTCCACGTCGTTGAAGCCGCGGCGCCGGAACGTCCTTCGAATGGAGGTCAGCGCCACCTGCTCGTCGTCTACGATCAGAATTTTCATAGTCGCTGCCTGTCGGTGGTGTAGATGATGTTCAACAGCTTGTTGACTTCGAAGGGTTTTTCCAGAACGCAGTCGGGCTGCGGTATTCCCGGGGGAGGATTGAGCAGTTCGTGGTGGTGGCCGGAATAGAGAATGACGGTGATCAGGGGGAACCGGGACTTGATCTTTGCCAGAAGGTCCCAGCCGTCGATGCCCGGCATCATGATGTCCGACAGGACGATATCCACCTCGGGGTGCTCCTCCAGGTACGCCAGGACGCTTTCCGGGTTGCTGGTGCTTTCGAAATCCATGTTCTTGACCGTCACGAACAGGGTCTTGAGCATGTCGAGCATCATCACGTCGTCATCGACGCAGAGAATGGATGGGCGAAGTTCCGACGCCAATTGCTCCGCCACGGGCAAAAGGACCATGAACCGGCTGCCGATTCCGAACCGGGAATGGACCCCGATCTTGCCCCCGTGCTCCTTGACCAGCCCGTAGGACACGGAAAGCCCCAGCCCCGTGCCGCCTGCGTTTCTGCGCTGGGTGAAGAACGGCTCGAAGATCTTGTCCAAAACGTCGGTCTTCATGCCGGTACCGTTGTCCTCGACCTCCAGCAGCACGCAGTCGGGTCCGGCCAGATAGCGGGTCTGCACCGTGATTCTGCCCTTGTCCCGGTCGGGTATGGCCTGTGCGGCGTTGACCATGAGGTTGGCCACGACCTGCTCCAGCTTCTGGAAATGCCCGTTGATGGTCGGCAGGTCCTCGGCCAGGTCGATCTGGATGTCGGCGGCGGACTTGCGAAGCTGCCCCCCGACGATCAGCAGGGTCTTTTCCACCACCTCGTTGACATCGACCTGCCTGAAGCCGGCCCCGGCGTCCGCCCGGGCGAACTCCTTCAAGTTCTCCACCACCTTGGTGATGCGGTCGGAACCGATCTTGATCGCCTCGATGATTTCTGTCATGTCCCGGCAAAGCTCCGGCATGGTCATGTTGCAGTCCCGCCATTCCGGGTGCTTTTCGCCGTATTCCTTCAGAATCGGCTCGAAAATCTGCCAGGTTTCCTCCAGGATGGGAATGTTGTAGGTGATGAAGCTGTTGGGATTGTTGATTTCGTGGGCGACGCCCGCCACCACCTCGCCCAGCGACGCCAGCTTGTCGGCCTGGATGATCTGCTGCAAGCGGTAGTCGGACTCCTGCCGCAGCTTCATCTCCTCGCTGATGTCCTGCCAAGCGCCCACGATTCGCACGACCCGGCCTTCGACGTTTTCCACGGTCCTGCGGGTGTCCGACAGCCATCGATAGGTCCCGTCGGCGATGCGCAGGCGATATTCGGCCTGGAACTTGCCCGCCTCGCAGGACTTCTTCAATTCTTCCAAAAATTTCTTGCGGTCGTCCTCGTGGATGCACTTGGACCAGAAAACAGGGTCCTTCAAAAACTGCGACGGCCTGTAGCCGGTCAGCTCCTGGATGGAACGGCTCACGTAGGTGATGGCGAAGTCTCCGAAAGCCTCGCACGTGTAAGCCACCACAGGAAGGGACTCCAGCAGCATGGACAGCTGTCTTGTCCTTTCGTCGTTTTCGTCTTGTTCGGAAGTCCGATGCTTTTCTTCCTGCATCCTTCCGTTCTTCGAGGTGCGGCATTCCATAGTACTCTCCGCCGGAAACCAGTCGATTGGTTTCCCTGAACTCTTGATTTCTCCATCCCCCCTCGCGAAACGCCGATGTGTTCCGGCGCATCTTCAAGTGTCAAAAAAATACTATGTTTGCACGGCGATTGCAAACAAAATATGCTGGCGACGGCGGTTTTGGGACATCACCCTACGCTCCCGAACCAGGCCGTGGCAGATTGTAGAAGGAACAGATTCCGACAGCAAAACGGTCGAAACGGCGGGTCGGCTCCAGTGTCGGGCATTGCCACAGCAATTCTAATTTTGGGTGTCTCCGGCGCCTTCAAGGTAACCAGACCATCCTGGTCTGGATCGGCGCGTCGTGAAGTGCCTACTTACCGTGGGCATACCAGACCAGGATGGTCTGGTTACCTTGATCGTTGCAACCTCTTCGGCATGGAATTTCCGTCAAAATTAGAATTGCTGTGCATTGCCACAAAGCCCTTGACATCAAGACGATTTTTAAGAGAAACTGTCGAAGTCGCCAATACCGGAACGTACGCAATGGGCTCGCGTACCGTCATGTTCGCGAGTTCCCCCGGTCCGGCTCGACGAACCAGAGTTCCGCATGTTCGCGTTGATCTTGACACATTTGACGGAGGCCCAGAAGTGAAAAACTCGATTAAGGTGTTGATCGTAGACGATTCGAAACTGATTCGCAGTTTCCTCAACGAAATTTTCCAAAGCGACGAACGTTTCCAAGTGGCGGGAGAAGCCAAAGACGGCGCGGAGGCGCTGGAAATGCTCGACGACCTCCGACCCGACGCCGTCACGATGGATATCAACATGCCGGTGATGGACGGGCTTACCGCTTTGAAGCACATCATGATTAAACGCCCCACCCCGGTCGTGATGGTGAGCACCCTGACCCAGTCCGGGGCCAAGGCCACATTCGACGCCCTCAAGTACGGCGCGGTGGATTTCATTCGAAAGCCGGGGCAGTCCGACGACGCCACCATACGCAAGAGAAGGCAGTCTATACTCGACAAGGTCCACCGGGCGGCGTCCGTTCAGATCGGGGCGGCCAGGTTGGCCAGGGTCCGCGCGGTCGATTCCGGGGAAAAAAAGGCCTGCGAACTGCCGCAACGCTGGATGATCGGCCTGACGGCTTCGGAGGGCGGCTACGGGGCGCTTCTGAAAATCGTCCCCGGTCTTTGCGGGGAAATCCCCGCCGCCGCTGTGGCATTGCTCCACGAGCCCAAAGAACACGTCGAAGCCTTTTGCGAATACCTCGACCGGCACAGCACCATGAAGGTCCTAAAAGCGGAAAACGGCGCGCGGCTGGAATCGGGCTTGTGCATGATCGCATCCACGGAGGATACCGTCGATTTCACAACGCAGCCGGGCGAATGCCGCCTCGAAATGGCTCAGAAACCGGAGACGCCGGACGCCGACCCGGCGGACCGGTTCCTGTCCTCCCTGGCGGAATCCTGGGGCGCGCGCGCCATAGGCGTCGTTCTTTCCGGCTCGGGGACCGACGGACTTTCGGGCGCGGAAAAAATCGCGCGAAAAAAAGGGACCGTGGTCGTCCAGGCCCCGGAAACCTGCCTGCAAAAAGAAACGCCCGCCCTGGCCATCGAGATGATCGAAACCACCCTGGTTCTTCCCGACTCCGCCATCGCAGGCGCCCTCGACGACAAATGCCGAAAAGAATGACGCTACTTGTGACGATGCCGCTTCAAACGACGCCGCTTCACCGGATCTGTTCGATGTATTTTTTCATGGCCTGGTAGTCGTCTTCGTAGATGTCCTTGAACTTCAGGCCGACTTCGTAGCCCTGCCCGCCGGGTCGTTCGTGGCACCACACCACCTCCCCGACGGCCGTCAGCGGCGCCACGGCGGCGGCGTCGTCGATCACCTTGGAATAGCTCCTCTTGAACCGCTGCCATCCGAAAATGTGAATCCTGGCCTCCAGAAGGGTCCCGGGCTCGAAGGGCGTCGATACGGTAAACCCGATCCCGCCTTCCGCCACGTTCTGAAGGTCGCCCCGC
Source organism: Desulfobacterales bacterium (assembly GCA_963674505.2). Taxonomy (GTDB): domain Bacteria; phylum Desulfobacterota; class Desulfobacteria; order Desulfobacterales; family SKZT01. The sequence goes on along the minus strand of CAXXIG010000007.1, from coordinate 821,291 downwards.
TCGCCCGGCCCCTTTTTCAGAGGATAGGTGATCTGTTTCACTTCGATGTCCACCCGCTCGGGCGTTCTTTCGAACGCTCTTTTATCTCCCGCTTTTTCGTTATCGCCCATTGTTTCACACTCCGTTTTGCGAATTGACGTTTTTTGCGTCCAACCGAAGAATTTATCTATAGGATTTTTTCGTATTGCACAAGAGCCAAGAAACGTTCGGTGCATATCCGCGACGATGAAAAACTGGTTCATCCCGGATTTGTGGGGAGCGGTTAAGGTAACCAGAGCTTCCAGCTCTGGCCCGAAGCCGTGTATATGCAACTCTCTCGGAGCCAAACCACGCCAGACCAGGATGGTCTGGTTACCTTCGCGACGCGTTTTCCCACAAATCCGCGATGAACCGAAAAACTTCCATTTTCAAAGCGACGCATCCCCCGCCAGGCCGAGGTCGTCCAATATCGCATACAGCGACGGCACCACGACCAGCACCAGCACGGTGGAGGTCATCAGCCCGAAGACGATGCTGGCCGCCAGCGGTATCAGGATCTGGGCCTGGAGGCTTTTTTCCGCCAAAAGGGGCAGAAGCCCCGCGACGGTGGTAAGCGACGTCAGCAGCACGGCCCGGAAGCGCTCCCTGCTGGCGCGCCTCGCCGCCTCCCCCACCCCCTGCCCCTGCCTTCTTCCAATCTTGATGAACTCCACCAGCAGGATGGAGTCGTTGACCACGACGCCCGCCAGGGAGACCGCGCCCATCATGCTCGGCATGCATAGGTCCAGCCCCATGAGAAGGTGCCCCCAAATCACGCCGATAAACGCCATGGGAATGGCCGTCATGACCACGGCAGGCTCCACGTAGCTTCCGAACTGGAAGCTGAGCAGGATGAAAATTCCCACCACGCCAATGACGAAGCCTCTCCGCATACTGCCTCCCGTCTTTGCGGTCTCCTTGGCCTCCCCTTCCAGGCACACCACCAGATCCGGAAACGTTTCGCGGAACTTCGGCATGAATTCCTTTTCCATCATGGCCATGATTTCCGCAGTGTTGGCCTTCATAGAATCCACGTCCCCCTGAACGGTCGCGGTGCGAAGCCCGTCGACGGACGCGATCCGGGCGTAGCCCCGGTCCTCCTCCAGCACCGCCACCGCGTTCAAGGGCGCCTGCTCGCCGCCGGGCAACGTCACATGGAAATCGGCCAGGTCCGAAAGGCTGTTCCTGTCGCCCTCGTCCAGGCGCACGTCGATCTCGAAGGAGTCCCGTCCCACCTGGATTTCCCCGGCCGTCTTCCCATAGAAGGCGCTTCTGAGCTGTTGCGCCGTCGTCCGGGCGTCGAGTCCCAGCCCCAGCGCGCCTTCGGCCATCCTGATCCTGATCTCCGGCTTGCCGGGCCGCAGATCGTCGGAGATGTCGTTCACTCCCTCGAACCGGTTCAGCCAGTCCCGCATTTGCCGGGAGGCGTCCTTTAGGCGATCCAGGTCCCGTCCCTTGATCCGGATGTCGATGGCCCGGCCCTGCGGCCCGATGGCAGGTTCCGTGAATTTCAGGGAAACGACGTCGGCCACCGGGCCCGCCAGCTCCCGCCACCGGTTGAGTATTTCGTCCACACGGGCGTCTCTGATCTCGGCCTTCAACAGGTCCGCCGAAATCGTGGCCACGTGGGGGCCGGTTTCGTAGGCGTCCGGGTTGGCCCCGTACTGCACGGAAACATGCCGCACCAGCCGCTCGCCTCCAGGCTGCCGGGGGGCGAACTCCTCGTCGAGTTTCGTAAGGGCGTCGGTCAGTCGCCCCGCCACCGCCTCGGTCCTGGACAGGGGCGTGCCCTGGGGAAGAAGAACACGCGCCTGCACCGTGTCCCCGTCGATGTCCGGAAACGGCTTGAACTTCAGCTTCCCCGAAGCCACCATGGATAGGGAAACCACCAGCGCGCCCACCGCCAGGCCCAGGGTCAGATACCGCCAGCCCACCGCCAGGTCCACGACCCTGCCCAGGACGTTTTCGCGAACCTTCGAAAGCATCGCGTCGAACCATGTCCGAAACCTGCCGGGAGAAGCTTTTTCCCGCCCACGCAGGGAATGGGCCAGGTGGTGCGGTAAAATGCAAAACGCCTCCACCAGGCTGACCGACATCACCAGGATCAGCACCACCGGCATCACCTTGAGCACTTTTCCTATGTTTCCCTCCAGAAAGGAAATGGGGCCGAACACGCAGACCGTGGTGACAAAGGAGGCGAACACCCCGTTCTTTACTTCCGAAACGCCGTCCGTCACCGCCTCGAACGCGCTCTTTCCCTTTTCCAGATGGGCCGACACGTTCTCCGAAACCACGATGGCGTCGTCCATGAGCAGTCCCAGCCCGATCAGCAGTCCCACCATGGTGAGCATGTTCAGCGAGTAGTCCATGTGCGGCATGAAGAAAAACGCCCCCAGGAAGGAAACGGGCAGTCCCATGACCACCCAGAAGGAAAGCCTGAGGCTGAAAAAGAGCCACATGGTGAAAAACACCAGCAAAAGCCCCTGCCATCCGTTTTTCACCAGCATTCGCAGACGGTCGCGCACGATGGAGGAAATGTCCTGGGTGAGCACCAGGCGAACGCCGGGCGGGGCGATCCTCCTTTCCTTCTCCACGAAGGACTCCACCGCGTCGAAGACGTCCAGGGTGTCCTCCGACTTGGTCTTGGCGATCTCCAGCATGCCGCTTCGACGGCCGTCGAGGACGTACTTTTGCTCCGCAAGCTCGAACAGGTCGGTTATCGTCGCGATCTCCCCCAGGCGTATCTCCGCGCCGTTTTCGCCCGCCACCACCACCAGGTCCCGGAACTCTTCCACGTTTCTGCGTTCGTCGGCGAACCGGACCAGGATGTCGCGCTCCCGGGTTTCCAGGCTGCCGGCGGGAAGGTCCACGCTCTGGCCGGCGATGGTGTCCGCCACCTCGGCCATGGACACGCCGTACTGCATCAGCGTTTCCGAGGGTATTTCGATGCGGATCTGCCGGTCGGAAAAGCCCTGGATTTCCACCAGCGACACCCCCGCCTCCTGCTTGAGACGCTCCTTCAAATCTTCGCAGTAGGCCTTCAGATCGGTGGCGGACATGGGACCGCCCACGGCCACCGACACCACCTGGTCGGTGCGGTTCAACTCTTTGACCACCGGAGATTCGGCCTGCTCCGGAAAGTCGTCGATGGCTTCCACCTCGGTCTTGACGTCTTCCAGAAACGCGCGGATGTCTCCGCCCTCCTCCATTTCCACCACCACTACCCCAAGGCTTTCCCGGGCCTCGGAAACGACTTCCGAAACGTAGTTGACGCCGTCCACCGCGTCCTCGATCCTCCGGCAAATGGCGTCCTCCACGTCTTCGGCGGTCGCGCCGGGATAGACCACCCTTACTTCCACCTTGTCCTCGGAATAATCGGGAAATGTCTCCCTGCGCAGGGACTGCACGCTCATGGCGCCCGCGAACAAAAAGACGATCATAAAAAGGTTCGCCGCCGTGGGGTGTCTTGCGAAAAAGCGAATCATGGCGCGCCCTTCCCTTTTTCTTCTTTGCCTTTTTCTTCTTTGCCTTGTTCGTCTTTGCCCCAAGCGTCATTTCCCTGAGCGCCATTCCCCCGAGCGTCATTGCTTTCGTCGCCCTTTCCTTGCGCCGCAGCTTTTCCTTCCGCCTGGGCAAAAATGCGCCGTGCCAGCTCGCGGTCGATTTCCGGGGCGAGAAGCATTCCTTCGATGGCCGGCACCGGGTCCGAAACCACCACCCTCTCCCCGGCGCAAATACCGTCCGACACCGCCGCGAAATCCTCCTGGAAGAAATCCACGGCCACCTTGCGCCGTTTTAGCCTGTCTTCCGAATCCGCAACGAACACCAAGCCCTCGCGAACGGCGGTGCGCGGGACCACGATGCTGCCGTCAACGGGCCTGCCGGAAATTTCCACCTCGCAGAACATATTGCGAACCAGGGGAGGACGAACCCCCACGATGGTTTTCTCGTACGGATCGCGCACCACCACGATCACCCCCACGGTGCGGGTGCGCGGATCGATGGTCGCGTCGGCCCGCGCGAACTCGGCGTCCCACTCGGCGGCGAGACTGCCGGACTTGATCCGCACCTTGATCTTCAGATCGAACAATTCCCGGATCCGCTCCATGGAAATGTGGCCGATCTGCACCCGCTCCCCGCTGACCGCGCGCAGCAGCCTCGCCATCTTTTCCATGGGCAGGCGGGCGGATATCTCCGCCGTGGCCACCCCGTCCGCCGACCCGACCTGCTGCCCCTTCTGCACGAACTGCCCGATCTCCGCGTCCGCTTCCGTGATCCGGCACGGAAAAGGCACCCGAATCGCCGCATGCTCCAAATCCAGTTCGGCCTGCGCGAGCTTGGCCTGGTTCAAAGCCAGCTCGGCCGCAAGCGTTCCGCGCGTCGTGGGGATAAGGTTCAGGCTGTTTTCCAGGTCCTGCAACTTGGCCAGCTGGGTCTGGTATTCCAGCAGGACCTGGTCGTACTGCAGCTCGGAAACGGACCGCGACGACAAGGCCTTCTTGTTTCTCTCCAGGTTCTTCTTCTTCAATTCCAGAGATTTCTTCTCGATGTCCAAGGAGAGCCGGATGTTCTTCTCCGTGACGGAAATCTCCGCCAGCCTGGCCCGGATGCTCTCGATGCCCGCCTCCATCTGGGCCTTGTTCAACTCGTACTGGGCCGGATCGATCCTCAACAGAATTTCGTCCTTTCGAAGAAACCCGCCTTTTTCGAAAGACGGATGCGCCTCCACGATCTTTCCGCCGACTTCCGAAACCGCCTTCCAGACCTGCCCCGGCTCCGCGTAGCCGTACCCCGTCACGCGCGGCGCGACATCTACGGCTTTCGCCTCGATCACCCGCACCGCCTTGGCCCTTTCCTCCTCGGGCCTCTTCTCCGGACCCTTGCGGCCCCGAACAAGCAGAATCGCCGCCGCGACCGCAATTAGAAGCGGAACGACGAGGACCAGCCGTTTCCATCTTCCTTTATTTTTTAAATTCTCATTCATCCCCGCGCACTCCGTTGCAGGTAAAAAGAAACCGATTCCGTTCCTGCCTTTTTATTCCGACATGCCGGTCTTTCGCAACTTTTTTTTAGAAAAACTATGGATTTTTTCGAAAAAAAGCTGTTATTTGTCGTTGGAATGAAACAGCCGCAGGAGCGGCTTGGCTTTTTTCCGATGGGTTTGCGACACATAACTGCAAACCGTCATGGACAGGCATCTCGGCCATGACGCGTCTTTTGACCGAAACTTCAATTGCAAGGAGGATGAAATGGGATTTGTCGATTGGCTTTTCGATACCGTGGAATCAGCAGGAAAAAGCATTGCCGATGTGGTGGAAGATACGGGGCGGAACATAGCCCGCCGAGGCGATGCGTTTTTTGGGGTCGAAGAATACGAGGACGCCGACGTTTCGGATCGTGTAGAAGGTTTTTTGGGTTTTCATTCCGACGGTACGTTTAAAAAACAGAAGGAAAAGAAGAATGCAGGACTGGAAAAAGGAGATATCGTAGGCGTTTCAAGATCGTTCTACGACCACTATGGGGTTTACGTCGGCGAAGACAGCGTCATCCATTACACAGGAGAATCTTCGGACATGGCGGACGGCAGGATTTTAAAGACTTCCTTTTCCCGATTTCTCCGAGACGCGGACGAATATTTCATTCTCGTCTTTCCGGACAAATACGGAGAACCGTCAAAAGTTCATTTCGAGGCAAATATCGCTTCGCTGCTCCTTCCTCCTGTTCTGGAATGGTTCAAAAAAAACGATTACAAACTATATGGCAACGAGGAAACGGTGAAAAGGGCCTACTCGAGGCTTGGAGAAAATCGGTACGATCTACTGTCGAACAATTGCGAGCATTTTGCGATCTGGTGCAAGACCGGGCTCAGCGAGTCGCATCAAATCAAATCGCTATTGAATGCCCTTGCAGGATGCACCATGAAAATGTCGGGCCCGGCTTGACTTAAGAAAGACGCATCATGCGGCCGTTCACGGTACACTTTCGGGAAATGCACTGACTGCTTTTCCCGTCGAAATATTGCAATGGAGAAAAAGTCATGGAATCGCAAGCAACCACCATGGAACAGTTCACGCCTTCGGCCCTGTTCGGCGATCTGCCGACCGTTCGAATCCGCTGCACGGCCAGGCTCGGCGCCGACGCTCGTCTGCCGAGGTACACGGGTTCTTCGTGGCGAGGACTCATCGGCCACCAACTGCAAAGCCTCGTCTGCCCATTCCCGCGCAAAAAGGGATGCGGCGCGTGCGCCATCGCCAAAACCTGCCCCTACTCCCTGCTCTTCGAAGAGGAAAGCACCTCCGAGGCGGTTTCCGAAGCTCCCCGGGGCTACGTTTTCTATCCGGAGCCTTCCGAAGAGAACAGCCAGGAACAGATTTTGCACATCACTTTGTTCGGCAGCTGCCACAAGTTCCTTCCAGCCCTTGTGGCCGCCTTGTTCGAAGGCCAGCGAAAGGGCCTGGGCGTCGGGCGATGGCCCTACGTGCTGACATCGGTCGAAGAAATCCTGCCCGACCGGATCGCTCGCCCTCTGAAAGCGGCCCCGGATCGGCCCACCGAGGTCATGGGCCCCCACCCTCTCAGAAAATGGCTCGAAACCACCTCGCCGCCCGACGGGTCGCTTCGGATCCAAATCAAGTCCCCCTTGCGCCTTCGCAAAAAAGGAAAATACCAGGGAAAAATGGACTGGACCTTCTTTTTCGAATCCCTCGCCCGAAGACTCGAATCCCTCAACTGCCTGTACCACGAAGGCCAGCCCCTGGGCAAGGAACTGTGGCTCGACCTCAAAAAGCGCCTCCGATGCGACGGCCACATCCAAGAAAACCTGAAATGGTGGGACTTCCAACGCTACTCCAGCCGCCAGAAGCGAAAAGTCCCCATGGGCGGACTTGTGGGCGAAGCAGTCCAGGCTTCGCCCTCCCCAGAACAACTCCAGTGGTGGAAAGCCGCCGAAATCGTCCACGTGGGAAAAGGCGCCGCCATGGGGCTGGGAAAAGTCGAACTCTGAAACCGTTTTTTTTCATTGTGTTTTTCTTCAATGGAATCGGGCACTTCCGTCATTTTTGCCCGAAAAGTAGGCTATTATCCGAAAAAAAGATTTTGACGCCCATACTTAAATGGAGTACGAAAGAGCAAAGTCCGGAAAAATTTGAAAAACCGTTCTCAAATTCCGTTTTAACCAACCAGAACCAAGAGCGACCCGGAAGATTTCCCAGCGGGTTTGCCATAGAAAACACGGAAAGGAAAACGCCATGACGGATGACAGGTTGAAGCTGGTCGTGCTGGCGGCCCTGCTGCACGACGTCGGAAAGCCTCTGGAGCGAGGCGAGATCTTCAAGGAGGCCCGCAAGGACGAGCTGTACTTGGAATCTTGTCCGGACGCCAAAGGCAATACGCATCACACGCACCTGCACGCAGCCCACACCGCCGCGTTCCTCGACTGGCTGGAACAGCGTTTCGACTGCCTGCGGAGCCTGCCGGACAAGGACTGGAAAACCTGGTGCGCGTCGCACCACAGAAACGACATGACCGGCATGGAGGAATCGGTGGTCCGCATCTCCGACCGGCTGTCTTCGGCAGAGAGGGACGAAGGCACGTACTATCAGAAGGACATCCATCGAAGGACCCTGCTGGAACCTGTGCTGGAGAGGGTTTCCATCGACGGCGCCCCGGCCCGCGAAGCCACTTCGTTCCGTTATCCCCCGGCAAGGCTCGCCTCGGACAGGCAGAGCCTGTTTCCGGTGGAAGGCACCGAACTTCGCGTCGGGGGAAGGAGTCTCGGGCTGAAAAAAATGCCCGGCGCCGAGGGCCCCGTGGCCGACCCCAAAGCGTGGAGCCACCTAGTGGCCGAAAACAGCGATCTGATCGTCGAGGCATACGCGAGCCTATGCCAAGGCTTGATGTCGGAGATCGACGCGCTTTCGGAAAAATGCCCCGACCTGCCCCTCGGGGACCTTCTGGTTTGCCTGACCACCCTTTTGGAGCGCTACTTTTCCAACGTGCCCTCCGCCACCAACCTGCGCAATCCCGACATCGGCCTGTTCGACCATCTGCGCACGGCAGCGGCCATCGCCCAGGCTTTGTACCTGCACCTGGAACACGATGGCAGAAAAATGGTGGCGCTGCCCCAGGACGACCCCGAACCCCGGTGGATTCTGGCGTGCGGGGATTTTTCAGGCATCCAGAAATTCATCTACAACCTGACCAACAAGGGCGCGGCCAAGGGTCTGCGGGGACGCTCCTTCTACGTGAGCCATTTCTGCCGGGTCTGCGCGGACTTCATTCTCCGGGAACTGGGCCTGACCCGGGCAGCCCTTCTATACAATTCGGGCGGCAAATTCTACCTTCTGCTTCCCGCGCACCTTGAAAAAAATCTCCGGGATGTCCGCGCCAGGGTCAACGAGGGCCTTTTGGAGGAATTCGGCGGGGACGTGTTCTTCGGGATGGGCCTTGCCCCGGTATCGGCTCGCATGTTTTCCATGGGCAACATGCACGAGGCGTGGAAAGAAGCCGCCTTGGACCTGGAAAGGGACCGGCTGCGAAAATTTCTGAACAAGGGGACTTTTCCCCCCGGCTTTTTCGAACCAAGACAAGACATCGATCCGACCAAGCCCTGCCGGGTTTGCGGCAGCCAAGCATCGGCCCAAGACAAGGAACTCGACGAGGTCGAGCGAGACGGCGAGACGGTTTTCCGCTGCTCCGCCTGCAAAAAGACGGAAAAGCTCGGAAAGGTCGTGGCGGACACCGCCGCAGTCGTGACGCTCTACGGCGAGGGCCCGGACGAGCGACGCTTTCTGGCGAAGATGGACGAAGACGGCTCGCGGACTTTCGAATTGCCCTCCTTGCATCTCCGGTATCTCATGGTCCCGGAGGACAGGCTCGATCTTCTCGCGGGAGAACGCCTGGACGGCCACTGCTCATTTGTCAACCCCTTCGCGGACGCAAGCTTCAAGAAGCTCTCCCTGCCGAAATGCGGCGTCTCCTCGCTGTATCTGGGCAAATGGAAAAAAACGGCCAAGGAGGGCGCCGGCGGCGGAAGCGGCCCCTGGGATTTCGGCGACTACGCGGCCAACGTGGGGAAAGAAAGCATCGAGCGGCTGGGAATTTTGCGCATGGACGTGGACAACCTCGGCATGATCTTCATCCGGGGCCTGGAATTTCCCGAGCGGGAAAACAAGGGCTGGGGCGCAGCCGCATCGGAAAACGGACGGACCAAGCGGCGCAAGATGGCCTCCATTTCCCGAATGGCCACCCTGTCGCGCCAGCTGGACCATTTCTTCTGCGGATACCTCCCGGTCCTGCTGGAGCAGCCCGATTTCGAAGACTGCCAGATCGTCTACGCAGGCGGCGACGACCTCTTCATCATCGGCCCCTGGGACCGCCTTCCGGAACTCGCCGCGACAATCCGCTCCGAATTCCGCCGGTTCTGCTGCCTCAATCCGTCGTTCTCCATATCCGGCGGCATGACCTTGCAGCGGGCCAAGTATCCGATCTACAAGGGCGCGCAACTGTCCGGCGCGGCGGAAAAGGCCGCCAAGGAAGCCAGAAGCCAATGGGACGCCGGGAGCGGCGGACACCAAAAGGACGGTTTCTGCTTTCTGGGCGTGCCGATCCTTTGGGAGGATTTTCCCATGGCCAGGAAAATCAAGAAGCTTCTGGAAGAAGACATCCGGGAAAACAGGGGCCTGTTGTCGTTCTTGTCCCGGATGACCGTGGAAAACAAGGCCCTGGCCGAAGAGGCCCGCCGAACCACCGGCGCGGGGGTCGCAAAGGCCTGGGACAGCATCGCGTGGGGGCCCTGGCGCTGGAGGACGGCCTATCATCTGCGCCGGAGATTCAAAAGGGACGAACAGAAGATCGAAACCTGGTCCCGCCTGCTGTTCGCCAACCAGTGCGAAAACAACGAATCGAAATTGCCGGTCTACGCTTGGCTGGAAATGCCTTTGCGCTGGACACAATTTCTCCACAGAAGACAAGGAGGATGAAAATGACCGATTGCAAGTACCAACAGGAGCTGGATGCCATCATTGTGGGCAGCGACGCCAAAACCCTGGTGGATACCGCCCAGAAGATCGCCGGGGAGATGATTCAGAGGGCCAACTGGGGCGGCGTTCTCGACGGCGCCTCCGTATCCACGTCGCAGATTCGCAACATCTACGGCTCCAGCAAGCGCATCGAAATGTCCCTGAAGGACGACAACGTGGGCGAAATGTACAACCGGCTGATTTTGCTGAAACCCAAGATGGCCTACGCCAACGGCAGGTTCAACAAGGACTTCGGAAACGGCAGGTTCAAGATTCCGGGTTTCAAGACCCTCGTGGACTGCCTTTCCCACGCCATCGACAAGATCGAGGGCGATCCTGGGCGGATGAGAAACTTTTTCGATTTCTTCGAGGCGATCCTCGCATACCACAAAGCCGAAGGAGGTAAATAACCATGAGCGGCATACCCAACATCGAGTTCAAATCCAAGATTTTCGTTTCCGGTGTTTTGAAGACTGTCACCGGGCTGCACATCGGCGGCTCCTCCACGGAGATGAGCATCGGCGGCGCCGATTCCATCGTGGTGCGCGACCCGATCACCAACTTTCCCTACATCCCGGGATCCTCCCTGCGCGGCAAGATGAGAAGCCTTATGGAACGCGTTCGCGGCGAGATGACCATAGAGCTGGACAAGTCCCAGACCCGCAAGGTCCAGTACGTCAAGGACCTGGCAGGCCCTCTCGCCCAAGGCGCCAAGCTCAGATCCGCAGGCCCCTCCACCGCCCTGTACGCATTGTCCTCCAATCTTTTCGGGGTCGCCATCGACAAAACCGAAAGCGAGACTGCCGAAAGCGTCGTTCCCCAGCGCCTGGTGGTGCGCGACGCGCCCCTGGGAAATCCCGAGGAACTGGACCGCGCAAAAAACACCGACATGCCCATGACCGAAGTGAAAACCGAGGTGGCCATCGACCGCATCACCTCCAAGGCCAACCCCCGACAGATCGAAAGAGTGCCGGCAGGCGCCGCTTTCAACTTCGAGATGGTCCTGAACCTCTTCGGCGACGACGACGAGAAGGAATACGTCAACGCCCTGTTCCAGTGCATGGAGCTTCTCCAGGACGACTACCTGGGGGGCCATGGCGGCCGCGGCTACGGGCGCGTGAAGTTTTCCGTGTCCCCCGAACGGATCACCCGCAAAAGCGCCGAAGACTACCGGGAAAACAGGCCTGCGGCACCTTTGGACATCGAGATACCCCAGGCCCTGCGGCCTTAGGCCGGGCGGAAAGGAGTTCCCATGCGAGTTTTCAAGCTCAAGTTTCATTCCGCCCTGCACGTGGACGCCAGGGGGTCCGGGGAGCCGGAGGTCGCCGAGGAGTTTATCCGTTCCGACACTCTTTCGGCCGCCCTGTGCATCGCGTGGTCCGACCTGTACCCGGTGGAGCGCCCCTCGTTTTTTCTGGAGCCGCCGTTCAAAGTCGGCTCCGCCTTTCCCTATGCGGGCGAGTCGCTGCTGTTTCCGAAACCCGTCTGGCCGGTCCTGGACGCCGGGGACGACTACCAGCGAAAGACCCTGAAAAAGGTCCGGTGGGTTTCCTCCTCCATTTTTTCCCGCGCCATGGACGGCCGGGGAGCGCAGTTCGACGAAATCGAGCTGCCGGGCGGGTCCGCGGCGGTACTCAAGGAAGAAACCCGAACGCGTCCGGAGCTTGCCAAGCCCCCGTTCTGGGTCGTCGGCGAACGCCAACGGGTCACCGTGGACAGGCTCGGCAACCCGGAGAACGTCCGGCCCTTTTTCTTCGCCCTCCAGTTTTTCGCCCCCGGCTGCGGCCTGTGGTTTCCGGCCGACGCCGATTCGCCAAACATGGAAAAACTCCGCCGCGCCCTGGACTACCTGGGCGACTGCGGTCTCGGGGCCGACCGAAACAGCGGCCTGGGACACTTCAAGGTGGAAAAGGAAGCCGATTTCGAATTTTCGTCGGGGAAAAAGAAGGACGGCTGGCTTACCCTGTCTCTCTTCAATCCCTCTCCGGAAGAGGACCTGGAACGTCTGACGTCTCCCGCTGCCTACGACCTGACGACCCGGTCCGGGTGGGTCCACATGTCCACGTCCGGACGCCCCCCCGTCCGCGCGTTCGCCGAAGGCTCCTACTTTTCCCAAAAGCCTGTCGGACGGGTGGTGGAAATGCTGGACAAAGAAACCATCGACAAATTCCAACTCGGCCTCTCGCATACGGCCCCGAGGGATTTCCGGGCCGTTTGCCTGCCTTGCGCCGAGCCGCCTTATCTGAAGGGAGGCAACGCATGAATCGAACGGACAAGCAGTCCGCCACCATGGAGATCACCCTGCTGACTCCCCTGCATCTCGGCGACGGGGAGGGCCTTTTTCTGGACCTTGATTACATCGGCGGACAGCAAGGCCTCGGGATGTTCGACATGGAGGACATTCTCGACAGCATATCCGACAATCCCAAGGCGGTATCCGACCTGGGCAGAATCAAGCTGGGGGAGTTTTTCCGAAGCTACGGCCTGAACGTTCCGCCCTCCTACACCCTGCCCTTTTCCGGAAGGCCCCCCCTGGAAATGAAAAGCTTTCTTAAAAACGCCACGGGAAAGCCCTACCTGGCCGGAAGCACCTTCAAGGGCGCGATCCGCACCGCGCTGTGGAGCACCCTGGATCGCTCCCGCCTGCCCTCGTCGTCCCCGGATTTCCGGCGCTTCGAAAACGAGGTGGGAAAACTGCACGGCAGGCCCCACGACGACTTCCTGCGCCCTCTTTCCGTGAGCGACAGCGCGCCGGTCGAACCCGACGGCGCTCTACAAGCAAGGGAAATCAAGTTCTTCAACACCCTGGCAGGAAACCGGCCGGGATGGAAGGACTTTTCCTCCAAAAGAAACCTGGACCGCTTTGAAAACACCACGGGCGTCTTCGTCGAAGCGCTCAGGCCGGAGACCAAGCTCTATCTTCGGATGGAAATCGACGGGTTTCTGCGAAAAGAGCCCATGCGTTCCCTATGGCCCATCCCCGCATCCAAGGGCCTGGACGACTTTTCACAGCTTGCCGAAGTCGTCAACGCCCACAGCCTGAAGCTGGCCCGGTCCGAGATGGAGTTCTTCTCCCGGTTTGGCCCGGCCACCTCGAGGGTCGCCGCATTCTACAGCCAGCTGGTAAACGGCGGGTTCGACCAGGTGAAAACCATGCCGGGCGCCTTCCTGTTCCGCATGGCCTGGGGAAGCGGATGGAAAGGCATGACCGGCGACTGGCTCGACGACCGGGACCTGGAAAACGTCCGAAGGCAGAAAAAGCTGGGAAAAAGAGACGTCCCCATATTCCCGAAAACCCGACGACTGGCCATGGCAGACGGCGTACCTTCCCTTCCCCTGGGATGGGCGCTGGCCCAGAAAACGCCCGACCGCGTTTTCCTGGAAAAGGCGTCCGCCGCCCTGGTTCCCATAGTGGTTTTCAGCCCGGAAGCACAGCGAGAAAAGAAGCAGGAACCAGTCGAAAAACCAGCAGGAACGCAGGAGGCGAAAACGCAGCCCGTAACGCAAGTCCCGCCCGAAAAGCAACCCCCTGCCGCGGAAACCTGGGAAAAAGCCCATCTCAAATGGACCCCCAACGACGACATGGTCACCGCCACCGACACGGCCTCCAAACGAAAAGCCACGGTCAAGGGCAAGGAACTGGTTCCGGACAAGTACAAAAACAAGATGATCAAGCAGAGGAAAGTCGTGACCGCGACCGTGGTCGTGGAGCCTTTGGGCAACGCGTTTACGATCATGGAGATCCTGTGATGGAACGACAGCACGCGCAACAGCCAGGCACCCTGCTCTGCACAGTCGCCACCAGCCTGTTCTTTCCCAACCTGAACAACCTCGTCCCGGAACGTCAGTATCAAAAGCCGCCCCGGCCCGGCGATTCGCAGGCCGAGGCGGACTTGCTCTCCCTAAAAGGCAAAGGGCTTCTGGCGGATCCGGCGGAACTCAAACGGCTCATGGCGCAAATCGAAAACCTCCCAATGTTATAAAAACGGCACCGATCCCCAAGCTCTTCACACGGGCTGCGAAAAACAGCCTTTTTTTGAAAATTTCCATCGCAAATCCGTTTGTTTTCTACATAGAAACTTTCGGGGCTCGGTTCCAATTCCGGCCGGTCGATTGCCGTCTCGTTCCCGCGCTTCGCGTGGAAACGCATGCCAGGACGGACGCTTCGCATCCGCGTTCAACCGCACCATGGCCGACCGGAACCGACCTCGACTTTGCCAAAACAAACAAATGCGACAGGAGGCAAGGCCATGACCGATATTTTAATCCCCTACGCTCCCCCGGAGACCGGCCTGGAAAAGGAAAACGACCGCTTTCAGAAAAGAATTTTCCTGCAAAACAGGGAAAACCTTTTAAGGGCGTTAGGCTGCATCGGGGATTTTACGGAATCCGTTCGCAAACTTCGCCAGGACCAGGTGTATAAATTCGTCTTTTGGCCCGAGGGCGCCCATCTCTACAAGGACGCGGAGGGCAACTTGCAGGCCGTCTTCTACAGGAACGGAAAAATCCTCCAGCACGGAAGACTGCGCGAAGTTCGTCCGTCCATGGCCAATGCGGCCACCGCTCTGGGCGCCCAGGTGCTTCTGATCGGCGTGGCCATGCAGCTCAACCGGATCGAAAAGGAAATCGACTCGATCAAGGACCAGTTTCACAACGACAGAATTTCCGAAATCGCCGCAGGCGTCAGCATGTACGAACAAGCCATGGCGGTCTCCGATCCCGCGACGGTAAAACAGCTGGTCGTTAACGCGATTCAAAGCCTGAACACCGGCGTCGAAAAAACCGTCCGCTCCTTGAAAACACAGATCCAGGAAGCCCCGTCGGCCAGGATGAGCTTCTGGAACGACTGGTGGGGGAATCGTCGAAAAAAGGCGGCCGAAACCATAGGGCGGGCCGAGGAGTCCTTTCGTTCCGCCCTTCTGGGGGTCAAGACCCTGGCGCAATGCTATGCGGTCCTGAAAGAACCCAAGTCGGCCGCCAAAGCCCTGGAACAAACCCTGTCGAGCTTGCAGTCCGCCAATATCGAAATGGCGGCGAACAAGGCCCGCCTCATTCCTTTTACAGGAGGCAAGCCCCCCGAAGCCTGCTGGTTCGATTTCGTCCATCGAAGCCCGCAATTGTCCCAAAGCCTGCGGGCCTGCCGCAACTATGCGGACCGGGAATTCAGGCGCATCGCCATCGAAGCCCGGCCGGAAGAATTCATGGAGGTGAATCATGAACAAATGTAAGGGATGCGGTCGCACGCTGCAAAAAGACGAAAAAGAATATTGCCCCGCCTGCCAGTCCAAACGCTCGAGCTGGTGGAAAAAAGGCTTGCAGGCGGTCTTTGCAGTTGCCGCCGCCGCCGTGTACATCGCAGTCGAAATATCCAGAAGGAGCAACGACCCTGGCGACTTCGACGACGATGACATCACGTGAAGTTGATTCTGCCGCTTTCCGAACCCTCGTCCAACCGCAGAATCACAGAGAAAGAGAACGCAAAGAATCGCATACGCGGTCCGACGAATCGGTCAAAAACGCAATCGCCGAGAGAAACAATTGTTTTTTCCTGATTATACTGGATTTGGGGGGGAGGCTGAAAAGTAGGTTGGGTCGAGCGTCGTTGAGTGTTGGGTTTCGCTAATTTTTTCTTTCAAACGCAACTGGAAGGTACTCGATGCAAGCAGCCTGCAAGCGAAACCCGACATGCAACCCCGCTCAACCCAACCTGCGCCTGCTCCCCCAAATCCGTTATAACCAGTTTTTTTCATTGTATCCGAAAAACTGAATCGGCATATCACAGCTCCGGCGGGTGCCAGCCTACGGCAACCCAACGGCGGCGTGCAACGACTACAACGGCATCATTCATGTTTAATCCGGTAACCGTCGCCCGTCCCGTTTCGGTCAAACCGATTACGAGTGATCCCGTTTCATCCCAGGTGAAATGGTCGCTCCATTTTTCACGGCGGGGATGGAACAAGGCTGCGGTCTCTCCGGTTAGAGGGTCGGTCGCCTCTGTTTTCGGGCCTTTAAATTCGTTGCAACGGCGACAGCAAAAGCAAAGGTTGTCAAATTCGGTTTCGCCCCCGCGCGATTCTGGAATCACATGATCGACTGTCATCGGCTGCCCGGTGATCGCCTCTTTTGTGTGGCAATACGCGCAGTGCCTATTATCGGCCTCGACAAGTCTGGAGCTCAAATGGGTCGGGAGGTAGTGGGCCATGGCGACGCTTACAGAGCTTCCGCCGGGGGCATCCGGTGGCCTCTCCAGCGTAGCAAGGCCGCTGCGTGCGCTTTGCGAATCATGAAACGGTCGGACTCGACTCTCAATTTGTTCAATTCGTTTCGTTCCGGGTCGGAAATGGTCTCGTTTCTGTTTTTATCGAGCAACTCCTGATAGCGGTCGAAATCGGATTGCGCTTGTCGAGCCCGGGCGATGCTCCATAGGGATTTGTCGTCCATACGTTCCAATGCCGCGGCGTCCGCCTGGAATTCCGCAGGAATGTCGTTCCAGTCGGGAGGACTGCCTTGCTGCACGGCCTTGAGGACGATCTGGTCGAAGGTTTGTCTCGTTGCCCTGGCCGCATGCTGCAACCGAATATAGATGTTTTCGGGCAAATCCAATGTGACTTTTCGCAATGCCATTTGTTTAAGCCTCCTATAAGCGAGTGCATGCAAAACTTGGCATCCATGGGAACATTGCATGCAAATGTGACATCGTTTATGACTGTCTTCAATACGGAATTATAGTGTATGCGCATCGGATATTGCAAGCGAGCAGATCGATTCCCCAATTATTATCTGGATTCGTTCGGGGACGAAATTTCGTAGCGATTCGCCTTCCGCCCTTGGGCATTGGATACATTCGGCAGAAGTACGCACGACAATCAAACGTCGAAGCACGTCCAAGGACAGACTCCCGGCCCGACCTGCGCAATGCCTTCGGCAGCCGGGCGGCCCGGCTGCTATCCATCCGATCCGGCCCCCTGTTTTTTCCGGGAGGATCGGACAAGCTCAGCCGTTTTCATTATCCTGCGAGTCATTTTTTTCTTGATTTTAATCTCGATAATTGATAGTCGAAGACAAGACTGCGCTTTCAGGGGATTAATGTGCGGCGAGGGGTTGATTTTAGGATAGCCGCAGCGCGTCGAATCCTAAAAAACGCGCGAGAGCGCCCGCAATGAAAAGAGGGTGTGCAATGGCAAAGAAATTCGAACTGGCACTATTCTACGAGGCGGAGGCGGACGACCTCGAAATCGCATTTAATTTCGACCGGGAACATTATTCGGACCTCCCCCGGACTTTGGCAGTGTATCCGGACCGCCGGGACCGCAAGCTGGTCTTTCCGGGCGTGGAGTTGAATAGGGAAAAGGAGCTGTTCGAGGAGATTTGCCGAAAGCAAAGAAAAAAACTGGTCGAAAAGCACGGGTGCAAGATCAAGTCCCGTCTTCACTCCTTTCTGTGGCGAAGGATGTACGGGGGCGATGGGCACATGCCCGTCCTGCGGGTCCTGGGGCCGTTGCCTCCCAAGACCGCCAAGGCAGTCGAAAAAAAATGGAAAAGCTACCTGGAATATCTCGGCGGCTCGATGAAGGCGGGAAACGTGTACCTGGCACCCGACAACATGGTCGGGTTCGGTCCCTCCCATAGGAGATTCAAACCCTACTCTCGTCCGATTCTCATCAGCGACATCGACACAGCGACCAACCGCGTCAAATTCATTCCTTTTTCCACCAGGCTTTCGCTGATCGACGAAAAGCGAGACCTTCTGTTCGACGTCGGCCACCAAGGGCCTGCCTTGGACAGAAACATCTCTCCGGCCGTGGAGAATTTCCCGTACGAATTCGCGACAAGGACCAGGACGGCGCTCAGAATCTCGGCGCAAAACAGCGTTTCCATAGACAAGTTCCTCCAGTCGGTCCTCCATCCCATGGGGGCGTTGCGTCCGCAGGCCCTCGATTTTATCAGGTCGCAAACTCAGGAAGGCTAACCGCAAAGAAACAGGGACGATACGAATGTCCAGAAAACTGATCGAAAGTTTCGAAAAGAAAAAAAATGGAAATCCGGACGGAAAATCCATTGGCATATACGTGAGGGAGATCAGCAAAATCGCCGGGACCGTATACGAACAAAAATACGGGGAAGGGACGTTTCCCTGGTCCGCAGCAATGGGGAATTTCCACCCGGAAAAACGCGGAAGGGGAAAAGACGGGACGAAAGTGCGAAGCGAGTCCGAGTTTTTCGAATTTTCCGACGGCTCTCCAGTGGTGAACCCGTCGCAATTCGAAGAGGCGTGCTTTGAAAAGGTGGAAAAAGAGTTCGACAGAATCATGTGCCATACGTACGCAAGCGACGCCGAGCTGGCTGGGTTCCTCAAAACGACCTTTTCCCACCTTTTGCAGGAGATGAAATACCGTCTGACGCCGGGACTCAAAACCAGGGTTCGTCAACTCAAAAGGGTGCTGAAGCAATTTTGCGTCGAAGGCGGACAGGACAAGGGCAAAAAATATTGGATTGCCGAGGGTTTTCCGGAACAGGACGCCACCAGGGCGGAATTCGGCAAACTTTTGGAATGCGCGGGAAAGCTTCGGCTTCCCGAGGTTAAATATCCCAAAAAGGCGGAATCCGCTAAGGGGCCGTCGATCAAGGATGACGACATGAGGCGATTTCTCCAAGACTTGTTCCGGGACGCGGGCGGCGCGGCATACGAACAGGACCTGATCGACCTGATCGTCTTTCTTTTCGACCTGTCTCCAGCAAGGCGCGTCGTGTCGTTTTCGGCAAAAGGCGAAGACGGGGGCGCCGAGAACTTCGACAGCTACCTGGAAGTTTTGAACGTCGCGCCCGACGCCGCGTTCGCACCAGATCACCTCCTGATGGCCCGGGACCTGGTCCGGCGGATGACCCCCCGGATGAAAATTGTTCGGCACTTGCGTTTCACAGAGGAGCTTACCCACGAAGAGATCGCGGGCCGGCTGGGCTTGAAAAGCCCTTCTTCGGTCACAGGTGTTCTGGGCGAAATCGAAAAGCTTTTTACGAACTACTTTCTTTCCCCGGAACCCGGCGATGCCCCCGGCTCGGCGGCAACGCCCCAGGCGACCCTGGAAGAAGCCGAGGTCGTTTTGAGCATTGTCTCGAAACTCATAGAGGAAGGCATGGAAGAAAATGAACAATAAGAAAGATACAGGTGTCTGGTCCCAAGGCATCCGGTATTGCATATCCGACGAAGACATTGCAGAATACAAGTTCGGCAAGCCGGAACCGGAAAAAAGAAAGAGGATTTTCAATCATTTGAATCTGGACAAATGCCCCGACTGCCTTCTACGATTCAAGGACATGAGAATTCCTCCCGTCGCACCAACCGACGACCAAGACGACGACGCGCCGTTGTCACCCGTCGCGATGAAATACGTCGAACGGCTGAAGCAAAAGTTCAAAAGGCCGAAGCCCCCCGAGATTCCCCGCGCGAAAGTGGCCAGGGGCGAAATCTGGAGGACTTCGGCCCATGTCAGGGGCGCGGGCGGCCAAAACATAGGCTCGACGCCCATGGCCTATCCCGTGCTGGTGGTCGATCCGGGCGACGGCCGAAAGCGGCTCGACAACACCATACGTGTCATGCCCGTATCCACGGAGATCTTTCGGGCGAACTTTCCCCTGGCGCCGGAAATCGGGCCGTCGGAAAGCCACCTGCCGTTTTCCTTCATCGTGGAAGTTTTCAACGAAAAGCCCATGCTGGCGGGAAACCTGGTGGACCGCCTCGGCGGCCTGGACGAGCACGAACTGGCGTTCGTCCTGCAAGCCCGCAAGGCCGAGGCCGAAACCGAAGAAAAAACCGAACCGCCCCGCGATTCCGGCTACGTCGCCTGGATCGAAAGGGAGCTTGCCGCCGCCGAATACCTCGCCCGCCCCGTCTACGACCTGATCTGGGGCGGCGAAGACGACGAGCCCATGGTTCTTTCGCCTCTCAAAAAGGCCGCCGCCGGACCTAGCGGCGCGCTGGAGGACATGCGCCCACGGTTTCTTCTGGAGAGCGAAAACACCACAATCGTCCTTTTGCAGAAAAAAGGCCGCGTTTGGCTTCGATTCTCGTCGAAAAGCGAGACCCTGGAAGCCGTCAAGATCGACGACCGCCGTGTCGATTTCGAAGACATGCGCCTCGGCGACATCCAGGCCGAACTCTTCCGCGTGGAGGACATGCCGGAGTCGCTGAAGATAAAGCTGGAGACGTCGGAGGAAACCTACACGTACCATGTGCCGTTTTCCGTCGAACCGAGCGTTTGAAAAGGAGAGTCATGGAAGGTCAATCAATCTGGGAAGAACTCGTCCGGATGGAAAAGCAGGGAAATTTCAACAGGCTGTTCCAGACAATGGCCGATCATTACAAAAAGCTCGGACCTTTTCGGGACGAGCTGTTCGAGCTGATGGAATATTGGCTGGACAGCCCGGACTGCCGGCTGAGTTCCGACACCGCCAAAAGGGTGCGCGAGACCATGGGGGCCGACATCGAGGGCTTGGGGCTGGAAAAAAAGCTGATACCGAAAGGCATTCTCCCGAAGCCCCTCGAACCGGGCTCCATGGAATTTCCCGCAGTCCTGCCCGGATCCGGATGCATATGCCGCATAACGGCGATGAAGAAGGAAAATTGCGGGCTTCCCGCAGGCCGGGCGACCCAGCTCAAAAGGGTGGGAAGCGCCCTCTTTGAAATATTGGAAAGAAAGATCGGCCTGAAATGCGTCTGGGACCCGACAGCCTATTTCTTCGAAACCCTCGATTATTGGGGAAAAGAGGACCTTTCGGTGGAAGGCCCCTCCATGGACCTCGCCCTGGCGGTCTGCCTTTTTTCCCTTCTGACCGGCCAGAGCGCCCCCCCGGACATCCTGTGCAGCGCGCGGGTGGCACGATCCGGAAAAATCGGGCACGTGGATCTCATCGGGCAAAAACTGGCCTCGGTGGCAGACGAACTCCCCCGTGTCCGCAAATTCGTCGTCGCCAGCTCCCAGACCATAGACAGCCCCCCCCGGCAATTGGAAATCGTGCGGGTGGAAAAACTCGCCGAGGCCATCGACGTCTTCTTTCCCCAAGAAAAATACACGATAGCCCACCTGCCGCAATGGCGACTCGAGTCGGAACTGATAAGCATAGACAGGCTTTACGACGCATATTTTCTGGACAGCTGCATCGAAAACGCGGAAAAAGTAGTCAAGCTGCTGACATCCGGCAATTGCGGCAACCCGATGGACGAAATCCGCACAGCACTGTTCAGGTGCTACTGGAAGACGGGATGCTGCTATTGCCACAAGGGAGACACGGAAAAGAGCGAAAAATTCCTGAAGATGGCCAAGGAAATCTACGAGGACCCGGGGGCCAAGAAATGCAACCAGATCGGGTTCGACCTGTATTTTCAATCCCGGATCAACTATGCGGTGGCGCTCAAGGACCTTTTCCGATACGACGAGGCGAGACAACTCCACCAGCAGCTGGAAAAGGAGGCCGAGGAGGCCAGGCTCAAGGGAGAATACCCAGGGAAGAACTACGGGGCGTTCAGCGATCTTTGCCTGGCGGAAGAAAACCTGGCGGATGCGGAGAAGCTTCGTCGGAAATCCATGGAGTTCATGCCGGAAAGCGAAGCCTACAGAAACGATTACAGCCTAGGGCAAATCCTGTGCAGGATGGGAGAATACGACGAAGCCCGAAATTTGTTCGACAAGTCGGAAAAGCAAATAAAAGAAGAGGTGCCGCCCGAAAAAAAAGAAACCGCGTGGCACTTTTTCCACCTCTACAAGGCGGAATATCTCTACAGAAAAGCCGCGTCCCTGACGAAACCTGCGAGCCGAAGGCCCTACCTCGCAGAACTGGAAAAACTGGATGCAGGCTTTCTGGAAATAAAGGAATACCCAGCCGGACTGGTCCGCAAATACTGCGGCATGGGCTTGATGCTCCAGGGTCGTGTCGAAGAGGGACTCTCCAGGCTCGACCAAGTCGAAGACTTCTTCTACGCAAGCAACAGCCCCGTGTTCCGGCTGATCGGCGTCACGGCGAGCATCGAAAAGGCCCTCCACCGTCTCGCGACCGGCCGACCGGAAAAGGCGGCGAAAAAAATACGAACCGTTTCGGAAAACCTCGCGGTGCAAAAGGACATCAAAAAGTATTTCGCAGACCAGCGCCGGGTCTTTGGCGCGTTTTCCAGAACGAAAAACTTCACGTCCGAAAGACTCGACCGCGCACGCAAAGCGCTCGAGGACGTGAAGCGTCTGATTCCATATTGACGGGCCTGAACAGGAGGAAAAACATGCCATACGCGATGTTCGTGGATGAAAGCGGCGATTTCAAAGAGGGGGAGACAATCGGTGGCGGAAGGTCCCTGGTGGGAGGGTGGATCGCCGATAACGACGAGGACCACGACGGACTCAGGCAGGTTCTGAACCAATGGCTCGCCCGGATGGAGCCCCATTTGCGCCGGAAAGAATACCATGCCACGGTCTGGCGGAGGTTTCCTAAGGGAAGAGAGTTGCTTTCCGGGGTGTTCGGGCTTGCCGCCGAACAGGCCCCGTACAAGGTCGCGCTGGTGGAAAACAGGTCGGCGAGCACATCCGAAAGCGCCGACTTCACCTATCTCGACATGCTGGTCGAGCTGATCGTGGACGCGATTTTCGACATATTGGAAGACCGGAAGGAAAAAGAGGCGCTGCCCTTGCAGGTGTACGTGGCCGAGCGAAAGGGCGTGCAGAACTGGGAGATCGACAGGCTCGTCAGATACCGCATGAGAGCGCTGATGGCAGGGTCCGTACACAAGGGCAAGCGACTCGCCTCCCGGTTTGTCGAGATCAATATCCGCAATCTGAAAAAAGACGGCGACAAATTGAACAGCCCTCAGAGCAATAACCGAAAATGCGGGACAGCACTCATGCCTGAGCTGATCCTGGCGGATTTTCTCTGCAACAGTCTCTACCAGCTGGACAACCCGTCGCAAAAGCCCCCGGGGCTCGATGCGGTGCGCTACGACGCGTCCATCTTCATCCGGGATCCCTTCTGGAAAGATCTCCAGGTGTTCAAAAGACAGAAGCGATGGGTGGAGATCGCCATCGAGACCGCCTCGCCTGCGGGACTTGGCTGGGTCCAAGCCAATGCCTCCATGAAAGACGATTTCGAAACGCTGCAAAGCGAGGCCTTCGCAAAGGTCCTACAAAGCCTTCCGCTGGTCCGGCAGCTGTTGTCCGCCGTGGACGACATCGCCAGAAATAAGCGCGACTTCGCTCACGCCAAGGCGCTGATTGAAAAAACGCGCCTTCTATCGCGCACCGCACCGGACCATCTTCGACGAACTTTGGACTGGAAGCTAGCCGAATTCGCCCTTTCCGTCGCCAACCACCTGGGCGACAACGCGCATGCCCAAAGGCAGTTCGAAAGCTTGGGATCGTTTTTCGAGTCTCCGGATTACCATCGCACGGAATTCGTCCGAAGCATCCCGGACAATTTCAACCGCTACGCCGTGTCGATCACGGACCGATACGATTTTCAAAAGGCCGAAAAAATCCTCGAAGAGATCATCGAGGTCGAGAAAAGCTTTCTGCAATGGGATTTCCAGATTCAGGGAAGGCGGTTTCGGCCCGCAAAAAGCGACATACTCGGACAAATCTACAGCACCCTGGGCCAGTTGCGCTCCAAGCAGGCGCGCCGGGACAAGACCAAGGCGAAAGAAGCGCTCGCCCTTTTCGACCTGGCGGAAAGCCACATGGGCGAGAGCCTCGAACCGTCCCGGCAGAGAAACTATCGAATCGAGGCCATCCTGGAATCGGGAGAGGACGGGTCGGCGGACAAGGTTTTCGACCTGTTGGCCGACGGTTCCCATATTTCCGCCCAAGCCCTTTTCCATGGGATGAAGCCCGACGTTTTCGATGCCATGTACTGGCTCCGATGGATGCTGATCCCGGAAAACAGCCGTGCCGAACCGTACCGGACGCAACTGTTGGAAAACCATGCCGAAGCATACCTTTGCCTGGACGGCGACCTCTACCCCCAGACATCCGTCCTGTATTACTTCGGCCGAATCGCCCTGGAAAGCGGACACGAACGGGAGGCGAAAACAGCCTGGGAAAAGGCGAGTCTCGCGGGCTCCCACCACAGGCAGGCCGGGGTGATGCGCACGCTGGCCCTGCGCCCGCTCTGCGCCCTCGCCCTGGCCTTTCCCGAGCAATCCTCCGTCCGGGAGCCGACGATTCGGGAGATTCTGGACGCAATCCGCGACGGCGACGCCATCCAGCCCGCATATTTCGAAAGATATTTCCATGCGACCGACGACTCGCCCATTTCCCGGAAAATCCTGGAAGAACTGATGCACGACATCCCCTACAGCTGACCCTCGGGTAAGAACACCGCGGCGTCGCGCCGACACGCGCCCTTGCATTCATCCAAAGGGCATACGACTGGGCGATGAAAAGATGAACGCCTCGGACTTGCCGGGAAAAGTCGAATCTTTCATCGAAAAGGTGAAGGGTTCGGACAGCGACGCAATCAAAAAAGAGATGTGCGGCATTTTGCACCAAAAAGCCTTGGCCTTGCCCAAAAAGAACAAATTTCCGAAGGCATTGGCAAACGGAAAAAAATGGGCGGAAAAAATGAAAAAACTTTTCGACGAGTGCGGATACGATTTCAACGCGTGATTTCGTATCGCCCCGAACCCGAACCAACCGGAGAAACCATGGAAAAAAAGTTGTTCCTGATATTCAACCACACCTTCACCCAGGACCAGACAAGCCACGCCCGCAAAACACTCGGCGTCGGGTCCATTGTCGAAATGCCGAAAAAAGCGGGGGAAATCTGGGGAAACATACCGCCGGACGCGGACCGGATATACCCGTATCTGGCGCCGGTCCGCCGGTGGCTCTCCGAAAATGCGGACCAAGGCGATTTCGTTCTCGTGCAGGGCGATTTCGGGGCCTGCTTTCTCATGGTGAGCTTCGCCTTCGAAAACGGGCTGGTACCGGTGTATTCCACCACGCGGAGGGTGGCTGAGGAGACTGTTCTCGACGACGGGACCGTTCGGCTTTCCCATCGGTTCAAACACGTGATATTCAGACGATACGGGCGGTGAAACGAATGCCGCCTGTTTACGGAAAGGAGCATGCGATATGAGAAAGGTGTATTTGAGTTTTTTGGGGCTGGGGCAATTCGACCGGGAAACGGGAGAATACCGATACCGCCCCGCCGTCTACGAACTGAACGGGCGAAAATCAAAGGTGACCCGGTTCGTACAAGCCGCCGAGATGGAGATTCTCGACGGCGGAGGGTTCGACCTCGTGCTGGTGGCGGCGACCCGGAAATCCCGGGATGCCCATTTCGAAAACCTGAAAGCCGAAATGGAAACGCACGGCGCGGCCCCGAAAGTCCTGATCCTGGAGGAAGAGATGGATTCGAAGGGACAGTGGCAGTGGTTCGAGAAGCTTTTGTGCCGCATCGAACCCGGCGACCGCCTGACGGTGGATCTCACCCACGGTTTCCGGGCCATACCGATCGTCTTTTCAACGGCCATCAACTTTCTGCAGAAGGCCAGAAACATCGGGCTCGAAGCCGTTTATTACGGGGTTTTCGAAAAAATAAAAGACCTGGGGCACGCGCCGATCATCGACATGAAAGATTTTTACCTGATCAACGAGTGGGCCGACGCCGTCGGACGGCTGGTCGAGGATGCGGACGCGAGAAAAATGGCCGAGGTCGCCGAAAAGACCGCGGATTTCCAGGCGGGAGAACTCAACGACGACAAGGTGATCGGCACTTTCGAAGACCTGACCGACGCCATCCGCAACGTGGATGTGAACAACATCGCGCAGAAAGCCGATTGCGCCGTGCGACTGATACGAAAAAAGGAAAAGAGCGCATCGGCAACCGGGAAAATCCTGTTGAACCTCGTGATCGACAAGTTCGTGGGGCTGGCCGCAGGCGCGCCGACGAACAAGAAATACGATAAAACCTATTTTCTTGTTCAGATCGAAATCATCCGTCTCTTGCTGGAGCACAAGCTTTTCATGCAGGCCTACACCGTCATGCGGGAATTCATCGCTTCGGTCGCCATGATACCGTTCGAAAAAGAGGGGATGAACAACGACAGGCGCAAAAAAAGGAGGGTTCGGTACGGCGAAATCTTTTTCCAGATGTACCAGTACGCGGAGCCGAAATGGGATTTCGGGCAACGGGACGAATTGCGGCTCGGGATGATGCCTTTCTACGACTTGTTGAAAAGCAACGGCATCGGATCGATTTTCGCCGAATTTTCCGGAAAGCTCGCCAAATACAGAAATGGCTTCGACCACGCCTGGACTGCGAGAAGCGGGGCGGAAAAAGACATTGAAAAATTCGGAAAAGACTGTTTGAACAAATTGGAAGCTGCCATGGCGCTCATGATCGACGCAGATGTTTTCGATGGCTTGGAATAATCGGCCGCAAACACGGAAAAGGAATGATTTTCGGTAAGAAAAGTTTTTTTATGGGCTGGATTTGTATGTGTCCGTCATTCCGGGCGGAGCGGGCATGCTCCACAGATACCCCGAAAAAACAACAGTCTAGCATCAGGTCCCGTTGCGGATAGAATGGCTCGAACACCCTGGTTTCGACGGAAAACGCCGAATCGAAGACAGACGATATTTCAGGAGCGCGACAAGGGATTCCATCTTCCGGCATGGTTGTCCGCAGAGAAGAACGGCAACGGATTTCCAATGAAGTTCACGACTGTTCCATGACATCTTCGTGCCCTTCGTGTTCTTCGTGGTAGAATTCTTTGTTTTTAAACCACGAAGAGCACGAAGATCATTAATCCCCAAATCCGTCATAATCAGAAATTTTTTTTTGATCCATGTCAGCCTGATTCGTTTGGGTCCCGACACATCCACCCTACGATCCACTCTCCCGAATCGGCAAAGCGACAGTTGTCGCTGCATAAAACCCGGCGGAAAAAAAGCACATAAAAACGAGGACCATTTTCATCCCCCGGCATCCCCCTCCTTCCCACGCTTGGCGTCCGCTGTCCGTTCACCTGCGGCCGACATAGGAACCGACCCCGTCAAAAAAAAAACGAAAAAAAGCACCCATTTGCCGTTGGTATTAAGCAGAGGGAAAAAGAATCCTCAAAATAGCATCCACAACAAAAAAGCAAGGAGGTAGCCATGCCTTTGTTCGTCATACCGGCAGCCGGGATTTTGATTTCGCTGGCCGGATTCGGGGCCACCAAAGGAGTCGGCGGCGCAAGGAAAATGGCCCGCGCGAAGAAAATCGCAAGCCAGGCACGCAAGGAACACGAGCAGGCGATTGACTTTGCCGACCGCAAAAGAGCGCAGGTGAATCGGGAAGCGGGCACGCACGCCCAAACCCTGATACGCACCAAGGACGTGGTTTTCAAAAAAGCCGTGGAAATCCTGGAAAAAACCAGTGCGAAACGAAACGAAACCCTTTACGAAAGACTCGCCGAAGTGGGTTTCAACGCCCCGGAAATCCCCAAATTCAAGCAGGCCGTAATCTACATGGAAAGTCTCTTGGAGGGCGGAGCAAAGGCTTTGGCCGCCGGGACTTCCGCCGGTCCAGCCGCAATGACAGGGGCCGTGCTTTTCGGCGCGAAAGCGGGAACAGGAGCGACCATCGGCAGCTTGAGCGGCGTAGCCGCAAAAAACGCCTTGCTGGCGTGGTTCGGAGGCGGAAGTATCGCTGCCGGCGGCGGGGGCATGGCACTGGGCACCCTGATGCTGGGCGGAATCGTTTTGGCCCCTGCGATTTTCACCGCAGGCTGCGTTTTGTCCAAAAAAGGCGAAAAAGCGCTGAGCAAAGCCATGAAATATCAAGCGGATGTAAGGATAGCCACGGAAAAAATCCGGCAGCTGCGGTCGTTTCTCGACAGAGTCATCGCGCAAATCAGGGAACGGGACATGATCATGCGCCGGTTGAACCAAAAAGCCGATTTTTTCATCGACAGAATCGATGCGGAGCGTTTCGATCCCGACAACGACAAGGACGCGGAAAATTTCAGAGGTCTAATGTCGATTGTCGCCGCCCAATCGACCATCATGCAAGCGCCGGTTCTCAATCAACAGGGCACAGACCTGGACGCCACAGGCGTAAAGGTGGTGGCCGAATACCGCACACTGATATAGAAAGGAAACAACCATGAACAAAATAGTCAAATCCCCGAAAATGTCCTCAATGGCCAGCTCCGCGCTTCGCAAGGTCAATCCGGCCGAATTCCTGGGCCTTCTGATAAATTCCTACGTCGATTGCTATCAGGCGTCGGAACAGGGAAGAACGGAAAGGGCGCGCATCCAGGCCTCGGAAAAAACGGCTCTGGAGGAAATCAGGGCGAAGAAGGAAATGTTCATGGCATACCTGGACAAGTCTTTCGACGAAAGAAAATGCAATTTCGAACGCCTTTTCAGCGCACTGGACCGGGCTATCGACGAAAACGATACCGACGCTGCCGCAAATGCGCTCAATTCCATCACGGAACTGGGAAAGACGAGTCCTTTCAAGGACCTGATGTCCGCAAGGGGCTTTCGAAGAACCTTGAACGAACCCGGCGCGACCTTCGATTTCTAAGCCACCGTACACGAAGTACGCACCGGTTCGCTAAGATCCGGATACAAAATCTACGCAAACGGAAGGGAGGCAGCCATGACGGCGCAAGTCCAAAGGTTACAAAAGGCAAGGGAAGATTTCGACAAGAGGGTTGGGGTTCCGGTCGATGCCGGCGAAGACAGGCAGGCGGAAGTCGCAGGCGCGGGCAAGGACGACGCGGACCGCGTCGCCTTCGAAATCGAGGAGCTGATACGCGAAAACCGCTGGAAAGAGATCGCGGACCGGTATTATCCCCTGGAGCAAAAGCTGCCCGATATCGTTTCACAAAAGAGGGACGTCCGGATCAGGGCGAAGCTGGCGTTCGCTCTGGGGCACCTGAAGAAGTTCGACGAGGCCATCGCGGAGTCCGCCGTTTGCGTGGAGAGATTCCCGGACAATTTCATGTATCAGGCGTCCCTTGCCTACAACGCCTACAACGCCCTGTGGGCGGCCAAGAACCGGGAGATCCTCCTGAGCGGCGAGGCCAGGCGCGAAAGAGTGGAGCTGGCCCACAGGCATTTCAAGAAGGCCCAGGAGCTTAGGCCCGGCGGATCGACCAATTTCTACCGCGAGGGCATGCTCTACTATCGCCTGGAGGACAAGCCCAAGGAAGCTCTGCCCTTGTTTCTCCGCGCGGTGAAAAACTGGGAAGCCTTGACAACAGGGCAGCAGGAGGAGCGCGCGCAGGAGAGAAAGAACTATGTCAAGGCCCTCTACCAGGCGGCCTCGGTCATGATCCTGACGCAAAACCCGTCGGGCGCGCTGGAGAATATCGAAAAGTGCCTGGCCGAAGACGAGCGTTCCGGCTACATGGAGCGCCTGTTCAAGTTCTTCGCCCTGGGAAAGGTGCGCTACCACCTGGGCGACTACCAGAAAGCCCGGGACGCCCTCAAGTTCGCCCTGGTAAGCCGGAGGCACAACCAGCCAGCGGATTTCGTCCACGAGCTTCTGGCCAGGACCTACCTGGCGCTGGGCGATCTGGACCGGGCGGAAAAGAGCGTGGGCGAGGTGCCCGAAAAGCGCCGCCGCCCTTACATCCGGTGGACCGAGGCCGACATCCTCTGCGCGCAAAACCGCGCCGACGACGCCCGAAAGGTCCTGCTGCACTGCGCGGAAAAGGACCGGATGTCCCGCCACAAGGCCCTGATCCGCCTCGCCAAGCTGGAGTACCGGGAGGGATTTTTCGAACGGTGCGAAAAATGCGCGTCGGCAGCCGACTCCTTTTTTCGTGAAAGGTGGGGCGCGCCCTATATCGAGGGCTGCTTCTGGCGGGCCTTGGCCTTTCTGGAAGCCGGCGACCGCAAAAAGGCCGAAAAGCTGGCCCGGACCATGGAAAAGCATTATCCCCGCGCCCGAAGACTCCAGCAGCTTTCCGAGGCCCTGGAGGCGAAAGCGGCCCCGGAGACGCAACCGGCAGCGGAGGCCCAACAGAAGAATTCGGAGGACGAGAATGAACACGAAACCGCAAGCAGGTGAAAGCAAAAAGACCGGGGGCAAGACGTCGCCCGATTTCCGGCTGATCCTGTCCGTGCTGGAAAAAAAGATCGTCCGGGGCGACGACCCGTCGTCTTTTGAGAAGCTCTTGTCCGACCGGCGCGCGCTCAAGCTCCTGGCGCCGGACTTGAAGCTGCGCTGGGCGCGACTGGCGCAGATGGCCGGCGACGTGGACACGGCCCTGGCGGCGCTGGAGCAAGTCAACAGGGAACGCCCCGATATGGATGCGGCCTGGAAGGAACGTTTCGATTTGCTTTCCATCCTGGGTCGAAAAAGCGAACTGGCAAAGGCCGCGGCGCTGCACAGGGCCGCCGTCGGAAAACAGCCCGTCCTTGCGCAAGGCGCGGGCGTGGCCGACGACCGGGCCGTGGAGGCCGCCGCCGGGCCTTTCGAAGCCATGCGCGACAGGCGCCAGGCCGTGGACCGGTTCATGGCCCTTTTCCATGGCCGCGAGGACTGCCACGCCAGGCAGTGGGCCGACAAGGCAAGCGGAAAGCAGGGATACGCGCCGGTCAGGCGTCCTTTGAGCTACGAGGACGCCGAAGAACATCTGAAAGGCCGCAAGACTCTGGGCGTCTATCTTCTGGGCCAGGACTCCACGGTCCGTTTCGCGGCGATCGACGCCGACCTGACCGCGCAATACCGCGTACCCAAGCTGGACTTCCAACAGCGGGCCGCGATCGGACGGGAGCAGAAGCATCTTTTCGCCCGAATCAGGGAACTCTCCCTCGCAAGGGGGTTGACGCCTCTGATCGAGTTCAGCGGAGCAAAGGGCTATCATTTCTGGTACTTTTTCCAACAGCCGGTGCCGGCGGCCAAGGCCCGGCGCCTGCTGGAACATATGGCCGCGCAATTGGCCGGGGACCTTTCGGTGTTCACCCTGGAAGTATTTCCCAAGCAGGACAAGCTGGGAGGAAAAGGCCTGGGAAACCTGGTGAAGCTTCCCCTGGGGGTCCATCGGCTGAGCGGAAAACGCTCCTGGTTCGTGGACTGTCCGGACCGCTCGGAAAAAGCGCAGCTGGAGTTTTTGAAAAAGGCGGTCCCTGCTTCCCCCGAGACCGTCGATTTCGAGACCCCGGGGCCGCCCCTGGCCCAAGTCGCCCCCCATCCCGCCTGGGAGAAAAAGGAGAAGGGCTTCGCCGACCTGGAAATAGTATGCGGGGCATGCCCGCCGCTTTCCCGGATCGTGTCCGCCTGCCGGGGAAGAAAGGAGATCTCCGACGACGAGGAAAAGGTCCTGCTGCAAACCCTGGGCTTTTTGCCCGACGCCCGCGTTCTGCTCCATCACCTGCTCGAAGGCCAGCCCGACTACAATCCCCACATGATCGACTACAAGCTGAGCCGCGTGCGCGGAACGCCCATGGGCTGCAAACGGATCCACGGCCTGGCCGAATACCAGGGCGGCTTCTGCGAGCTTCCCCCGTCCGACGGCTACGACCATCCCCTCAAACTCCTGGGGACACGAGACCCGGGCATGGCCCCCAAGGCCGAAAAAATCGTCAACCTCGCCTCGGCCCTGGAAAACCTGAAAGTCGCCATAAACACCGTGGAAAGGTATTTGAAATAATGGAATCCCTATACATCCTGGAACCGGGAGCCACCCTTCGAAGAGAAGGAAACTCCCTGAAAGTCTTCCGCGACAACCAATTGGTCGAACGAATTCCCGCCGAAGGGCTCAAGCGCCTGGTTCTGGTTGGAAACGTATCGCTCACTGGCCCCGTCCTGGATTTTCTCATATCCCGGAGAATCGAAACGGCCTTCATCACCAAAACAGGCCGATTCCGCGCCAGACTGGCCGTGGACGAACACCTGCATGTGGAGCTGCGCCGCACCCAGTACATCAACCTGAGCGACGACCGCTTCGCCCTGAAAACCGCTCGCACCGTCGTGGAAGGCAAGCTGCGCAACCAGGCCGCGTTTCTCAAGCTGAGAGGACGTCGCTACCAGGACGAAAAAATCCTCGTCGCCGCTCTCAAGCTCAAATCCATGGCGGAACACTGCGAATCCGTCGAGGAACTGGCGTCGCTCAGAGGATTGGAAGGCGCGGGGGCACAGGCCTATTATTCCGTCTTCGACCGTCTGATCAGAAACGACGGCTTCGCCTTCGGCGGCAGAAACAAAAGACCCCCCAAGGACCCTGTCAACGCGCTTCTGTCATTCATCTACACCTTGCTGACAAACGAGGTCCTGTCGGCCATCAAGACCTGCGGCCTGGACCCCTACTTGGGCGCCCTGCACGAAGTCTCCTACGGACGCCCCTCGCTGGCGTGCGATCTCGTGGAAGAATACCGCGCTTTCCTCGGCGACCGCGTGGTCCTGGGCCTGATCAACAAAAAAATGATCAATCCCGAGGATTTCATCGTGCGAGACAACGCCCCCGAAAATTTCATCGACGAAGAAGACATGAAACGCAAACGCCCCGTGGAAATGAAACCCGCCATCGCCCGCTCCTTCATCGCCGCCTACGAGCAGACCATGCGCCAAAGCGCCTTCCATCCGGGATGCGGCAAGAACCTGACCTATCGAAGACTGCTGCTTCAACAAGCCTATTCGTTCGGAGAATACCTGGAAAACCCGCAAAACTCCGAAAAACTGTATCGGCCATTTTCCTGGGAGAAATAATTGTTTTTTCTGGTCTGTTTTGATATCGTGGACGACAAGCAACGCAGGGCGGCGGTCAAAGTCCTGAAAAACTTCGGCGTGCGCGTCCAGAAATCGGTCTTCGAATGCCCCAATCTCGACGAACGCAACTACCTGAAAATGAAAACCGCTCTGGACGACGCCATCGACCATACCCAGGACACGCTCCGCTTTTATTCCCTATGCGAAGCGTGCCTGAAAAAGATGGAATTCTCGGGTGTCGGCGATCCTCCGGATTCCCGACCCTTCAAGGTGATTTAACCATCCGGGAAGACGGACAAAGCCTTTTGCGGGGAACATGGCCATGCAAAACGAATTCCCCCCCCTTACCCGGAGCCGACTTTGGAAAACGATGTTTTGAATACTTTGGAAAAATTCTTGAATAAACGCGCTATCCCCAATAATTTCAACAGGTTACGCACAACCACCGTTACCGGAGGTCGTCAAAATCACGTATCCCAAATAATTTCAATAGGTTATACCCATTTTTTTGTTTATCAAAACCCCTCGAAAAATAACCGGACGCACTTTTTCAGGGGGGTCGTAAAAAACCGCCATCTAACCCCCCGAATTTACAGGGGATAAAAATGGCGCAGTCAGAAACCTTGCCCCGACTTGAGGGGTTTGAGACAGGGCCATCATGCCCTCGTGATGGGGAGCCACCTCAGTCAGAAACCTTGCCCCGACTTGAGGGGTTTGAGACTGGAGTAGCCGGCAATCAGCCACCAGCCTCCTCCTCGGTCAGAAACCTTGCCCCGACTTGAGGGGTTTGAGACATAACATTTCCTCCTTTGCCTCGTGGGGCATTTAAGTGTCAGAAACCTTGCCCCGACTTGAGGGGTTTGAGACCTTGGAGATGAGGCCTTGTACGAGGCCGCCCTAGATATGTCAGAAACCTTGCCCCGACTTGAGGGGTTTGAGACCCCCCACCCTGTCGCACCGTAGCAGGCTTCGGCTATGTCAGAAACCTTGCCCCGACTTGAGGGGTTTGAGACGGTAGCAATCCTTTGCAACCTCAAGCCTCTTTTCCGGTCAGAAACCTTGCCCCGACTTGAGGGGTTTGAGACTCTTGCACACGGTCTAAAAGACCCTGCTTCTCGATGTCAGAAACCTTGCCCCGACTTGAGGGGTTTGAGACTATCCTGAAGCAACCGCTCCTCGTCGTCCGGCACCTGGTCAGAAACCTTGCCCCGACTTGAGGGGTTTGAGACATACGCAACCATGCCTTCGTCAAGCACGATCCAATGTCAGAAACCTTGCCCCGACTTGAGGGGTTTGAGACTTTTGGAAAGCTATCACAAGCGCCGTCCGTTAAATGTCAGAAACCTTGCCCCGACTTGAGGGGTTTGAGACTCATCGCACCAAACTCCCGCACAAAGCCCGCGCAGGTCAGAAACCTTGCCCCGACTTGAGGGGTTTGAGACACTTCCGCGTAGCCGTACAACTCCTGGCCCGGCTCGGTCAGAAACCTTGCCCCGACTTGAGGGGTTTGAGACTTGCGGGGTAGGCGCTCTTTGCTTGTTGTTCACAGTCAGAAACCTTGCCCCGACTTGAGGGGTTTGAGACGCAAGGCGGTCTCCACCATTTCCGATTTTCCATGAGTCAGAAACCTTGCCCCGACTTGAGGGGTTTGAGACGTAGATTCTCGTTTAATATTCCTGGGGGGTTCTGTCAGAAACCTTGCCCCGACTTGAGGGGTTTGAGACTGCCGCCTCTGCCATTACTTTCAATTCGCTCATTGTGTCAGAAACCTTGCCCCGACTTGAGGGGTTTGAGACTTTTCTCCATTTCTAAGCAGTGCGTATTTCATCTTGTGTCAGAAACCTTGCCCCGACTTGAGGGGTTTGAGACCTGGCCATGTATCCATGGCCGCAACATTCTTTTTTGTCAGAAACCTTGCCCCGACTTGAGGGGTTTGAGACTAACTAAAACGCCCGTCGGCGTTTTCCAAAATTACTGTCAGAAACCTTGCCCCGACTTGAGGGGTTTGAGACTGTCCCGCCCCTCGATCTCTCTGTAAAAAACGTTGTGTCAGAAACCTTGCCCCGACTTGAGGGGTTTGAGACCTTCCCGTTCATTCTGCGTATGTACGGCATGTATTTGTCAGAAACCTTGCCCCGACTTGAGGGGTTTGAGACGGAACCGCAAGGACGTGGACCCGGCTAACGACGACGGTCAGAAACCTTGCCCCGACTTGAGGGGTTTGAGACGCAATAGAAAAATCGGGCGGCGGAACCGGAGTCGCCGTCAGAAACCTTGCCCCGACTTGAGGGGTTTGAGACTTATTTGTAGTTCTCATGCCAATCACTCCTTTATAAGTCAGAAACCTTGCCCCGACTTGAGGGGTTTGAGACGTCGTCGGGTTGGCTGTGCATCCGATGGGACAGAGAAGTCAGAAACCTTGCCCCGACTTGAGGGGTTTGAGACTTGAGGATACTCGTCAATATGAACTTCTATAGTAAAGTCAGAAACCTTGCCCCGACTTGAGGGGTTTGAGACTTGAGAGGATCAAATCGTAAGTGACTTTCCCCTCGCCGTCAGAAACCTTGCCCCGACTTGAGGGGTTTGAGACTTTCCTTCCAATTCCGACAAGTAGAAAGCAGGATAAACGTCAGAAACCTTGCCCCGACTTGAGGGGTTTGAGACTATTCCGACAAGCCTTTGCATCCAAGAGACTCTGGTGTCAGAAACCTTGCCCCGACTTGAGGGGTTTGAGACTTGAACACGCGGCGATCTCCGCCGCAGGAATTTTCGGTCAGAAACCTTGCCCCGACTTGAGGGGTTTGAGACTTAGCCGTTCTCTAACTTTTTTATAATTTTGTTGTTGTCAGAAACCTTGCCCCGACTTGAGGGGTTTGAGACTTTCATGACCATGTTCGATCGACGCCTAACGTAATGTCAGAAACCTTGCCCCGACTGAGGATTCTCGGATTAACTGGGGAAATTAATCCGAGAGGCTGGCACGGCGAGGCGGCAGGGCGGCGTCGCAATTCGGGGGGGCTGGCGGGGTTGTTTTTTTTGGAAAAACCGGCGGCTGATTGACAAAAATCACTTCCGAAGGGACGAATCTGGAGGATGGCGGGTAAAAAATTCGGCCGACAGAAAACACCTCTGCAAGTCTCTCCTTGGTTTCGGGAAACGGAATGCCTTGCGGGGGGGTGCGCGCGGAGGGAAGCTACGGGCTTTGCGCGACGGCCTGCGGAGGACTGTCGGCCGCTTCATTTCTCAAGAAGGAAATGGCGTCGAGAGCGCTTCCAGCCATTTTGGCTTCCGCGTATCTGATGGAAGCATGGTGGGCGATGTTGGCCAGGGTCAGCCGAATCAATCCGTAGTGGGCGTTTCGGCACGTGTTGTCGAGATTGTAGGAGTCGATCACGGAATTGATTCGTTCCGAGGCGCTTCGCTGCTTGTAGATTTCCTTGAACAGCCTGCTTGTCCTGGGCACCGGCGGAAAAAGCCTGGGGTCGTCTTCGGACTTGATGTAGACGAAGGGCCCCAGGGAGCTTTCCGGCTTGCAGTCTTTTCCGGCCGGGCAGAGGTCTTCGCGGAAGACGTAGACGGACTTGCCGTTTCTGTGGGTCCCTCGCTTGGCCGGACAGGAGAAGACATGCTTGTTCTGCTTCCTGTCGTACTGGTGGCGCCTCATTCGCGCGTTTTGCCCGCAAAGAGGCGTTCCGTCCTCGTCGAACCGTATTTCGTCTTTTCCCGGAAGATGCGGAGAGACCGGCCTGCTGTTCTTCGACAGGGGAATGATCGGAGAGATTCCCTTTTTTATAAGATATCGGTAGTGGGCGTTGGAATCGTGGTGGCCGTCTCCGACGAACATGTCGAGCCTTATGCCCGAGCCGTTCTCTTGCGCCGTTTTCAGCAACCGATCGACGGCTTGCAGGGAAAGTGTGTAGTCGCTTTTGTTTCCTCCGGGCATAACGGCAATCAGAGGAAAATCGTGTCCGTTGACCGTCGTTATAATATGGTAGTATCTGTCGCCGAATTCGAATCCGTCCGTCCGGTGGTTGTGGCACCATTCCGCGGTCGGACTGGAGTAGAGCCTGTCGTGGCCGCAGTTGTAGACTCCCTGCTTCCGGCACGAGCAAAGGGGCTTTCCTTCGGCCGAGGCGGCGGTGGGCAGTATGGAGCCGTCGCCGCTGACGATCATCGAGTCTATTTCGTCCAGAACGCCCGATTCGATCGACGGCAGCACGCCCGCCTGGAAAAGGAGATCTTCGAGTATCTTTTCGAACCCTTCGGCCCTGGGCTGCCCAGCCTCTTCCAAAAGCTTTTGCGCGAGCTTTTCGGACTGCGAATGATACGGATCGATCTCGTGTTTTTTCGCTTCCTTTTCGCTTTTGAAATTTCTGGCGTGCGCCCTGGCGTTCAAAACGCTTTGGGGCGTCTCGTTTTCGCCTCGCGTGCGAAAAGGCCCGTCGACGATCCTGTTTTTAAAGCCGTAGTATGTGCCGACTCCCGGAACGTCTTCCGGTTCGAAGCCGCAAAGTATCGCGTAAAGCGCTGTGTATTTGGTTTCTCCGACCCATTGGGTGATGCCGGAAATTCTCAGCAGGGTCATGAGTATAAAGGCGCGAAGCATGCACACGGGGTCGCGCGGCTTTCTTCGCGGCTTCGGCGAGTAGAGCTTTCGCAGAATCGGCTCGGTTCGGTCGAGATTCAAATTCGTTATGGTCCCGACGACTTTTTCATGGCCCTGGACCGCTTTTGCGAATTCGACCTCGTCCGACCGGGCGGCGAAATGCCGTTTTACGTGTTCGAGATATTCCGAGTGCCTCATTTTCCCTTCGGTGTAAATCCGGTGTATTTCCAAATTCAAATAAAAGGCGGATTTTCAACCGCAACGAAAGAAAACGAACCTGTTCCTGTCTTGATTTACACTATAATGAACCGGTTCGGATTGTCCATAGCCAGGGGCAATTTTTTTGGCTCATCGCGGATTTGTGGGGAGCGGTCAAGGTAACCAGAGCTTCCAGCTCTGGTCTCATATCGCGAATGTGCGACCCATTGGAAGCCGAGGCGTGCCAGACCAGGATGGTCTGGTTACCTTCGACACGCCTTTTCCCACGAATCGGCGATGAGCCATTTTTTTTTCGCCGACCTTGTTGCCCGCCGGGCTTGGTCCTTGATAACAATGGACTGATATGGCAAGAAAACAAGTCCGGCGGATGCCGGAATCGGGATCGGGCGGAGGAGAAGAGAGAAGGTCGCGCGCGACCTAACGACCGCAGGCCGAGCCAACGACCCCCGGCGCGCCGTCGCCCGCCGCCCGCGCGCTTTTTTTTAAATCCGAGAGCCTGAAACCATGGGAGTCACGGCAATTGCGATCTCAAAAACCGGGGGACGAAAGCCAATAATAACGAGGCTTTCCAAATCCGAGAGTCCTCTGTTGACAACCGTTATAGCACCTCGCGCCGGAAAATTCATGCACGCTTGCCGAAAGGACACGTATGATACAACCATCCAGTTACATAAAGTGATATTGCAGGATTGAAAGGAGGTTGCCAATCTGCCCTCATCAGGATGTCCGGATCTGCTCTGGAAAAGAAAGGTCTGCGGCAATCCTCTCTTGACTCGGATGCTCGTTCCACGTAATTTCGAGCCGTTATTTTGGAAAGAATCGCGAAAGCGCCGATATCGGTTTTCAATCTCGTGGCTGAAACGAGTTTGGGGAAAACGCCGGAATGCGATCGACCCTTCCGCTCGCCGACCTTGCCGTCTGCGACGATAACGGGAAGCACGTCGATGTCTACCGCATCCGGTTTTGGGAAAGTCTAAACTTATTAAGGGAGGAAATCATGAGAAAATCTTTGGCCTTTTTTGTGTTCCTGATCGCGTGCGTTTTTCTTTGCGGAAACGCCTGGGCACTGGAAACCTTCATTCCCCACGTCACATACGGTTCGCCCGATTGGGACGACTATCTTCAAGCGAACAACAACACGTCCGCGGATGCCGGCTTCACCCTGACCCTTTACGGCGGGGGCGCGCAGGTGTATTCCGGGGTCCACACGGTCCCCGCCCTCGACCATTTGCTCATC
This sequence comes from Desulfobacterales bacterium, assembly GCA_963674505.2. Taxonomy (GTDB): domain Bacteria; phylum Desulfobacterota; class Desulfobacteria; order Desulfobacterales; family SKZT01. The sequence goes on along the minus strand of CAXXIG010000007.1, from coordinate 782,506 downwards.
GACCTGAAATCGTTGAGCCCCGACGCGGAAACCGGCATGGTGGAATACCAAGAGCCCGGACTCAATTTCCGTGTGTCCTATGAAAACGACGGCGGGGGCGTGGCCGAGTTCAAGACCATCGACCGCCTCGAATCGGGCATCGGTCTGTATTTCAGCGACTTTACGCCTTCGGTGGTGTTCAAGGGCGCGGCCGTCGCCAACCTGGGGGAATCGGCCGTCGATGTCACCTTGTACGCCGTCGGCGACGGGGCCGTCCGGGGAGAATTCTCGACTTCCATCGAACCGAAGGAAAAAATCGTCGGAACCCATACCGCCTGGTTTCCGCAAGTGGATTTTTCCGAAGTCGATTCGGTCGTAGCCGCCGCCAAATCGCAGTCGCTGTGCGGCATCGTTATATCCAGCGACATCGATTTGTCGCACCTTCTTTTCACTCCGGCGCCCCCGGTGTCCATGAACCAGGGCGATACGGTCGGCTGCGGCGACGTTCTGAACGGGGTCGTCGAAACATCGACCGACACGGACGAATACCAGTTCACCGCAAAAGCGGGCGAAAGGGTGTCCATATCCTTGGAAAACCAAAGCGTATCCGCCAATTTCCAGCCGTGCTGGACGCTGTACGATCCATCCGGAAGCAGGATCGGCAATTCGCAGTACTGCGAAACCAGAGAAATTTTTACTCTTCCGGACGACGGCGCTTATTCGATCAAGGTCATGGATGACAATCAAAATGGGACAGGGGAGTACGACCTGTACCTGAAACCGGTCAGCGCCTATTTCAACGGCATGGTCAACTGCGCGACCCCGATGCAATGCGGCGAGACCGTCGACGGCGACCTTGCCTCCAAACTCGCCATCGACAGCTACAGGTTCTCGGCGAAAGCGGGGGAAGCCGTGACGGTCGTCATCGAAAACAATGGGGTCTCGGCCAATTTCGACCCCTGCTTTACGCTCTACGATGCTTCCGGAGAGAGAGTCGGAAACAGCCAATACTGCGAAACCAGCCAGCTTTTCTATCTGCCCGACGACGCGATTTACACCCTTGGAGTCAAAGACGACAACTTCAATGGATACGACAGCTACAGCATCCGGGTCGAACCCGTAAGCGCCCTGTTCAACGGCGAGGCGTCCTGCGCGTCGCCCGTCTCCTTCGGCACTCCCATCACCGGCGCCACCGAATCGCTCCACGCTTCCGACAGCTACGCCTTCGCTGGCACGGCGGGTCGGCAAGTCCAAATAGGCATCGTGAACAACAGCGCGTCGGCTTTATTTTCAGCCTGCTTCACTCTTTACGATCAGACCGGCCAGAGAATCGGAAATTCGCAGTACTGCGAAACCACGCAGGCTTTCACTCTTCCCGGAAGCGAACAATATACGATCAGGGTGCACGACAACGACGGGGACGGGACCGGCGAATACGAGCTTTCCTTGGACGCGCTCTAACCTTGGACGACAATGTCGCGACCTAAAAAATCGCCGTATGCACCGACAAGGGCCATGGACATGGCGGCAAGACCGGGACAGGCGGTCGGCACGGCGGTGTATGCGGCGGTTTCGGCGAGCAGACGGGGTTTATATCTGGATCTCGCCGGCTGCCAGCTTTCGCCCCCCATTGCGGCGGCTTCCATAGCGTTCGCCTCCTGCCTTTTCCAGACGTTTTCCATACCGCACAGGGACGAATGGGGGGGGGGGCGAAATCGACGATGCATGCGATTGTTATGGAAAATATCGGTAGATTTCTTTTCTGCTCAGCAAGCGAACAAAACAGACGGTTTCGTTTTCGACGATAAAGCCCAGCCGGTAATCGCCAATCCTGATCCTGAATGCATTCTCACCGGATTTAAGCTTTTTCAGGTTGCCGATGTCCTGTAGTGATTGTGCGGCCTCCGCAGCCTCGATGATCTGGGCCACCTGTTCCAATAGACTTTTGTTTTGAGAGTGTTTTTTCAAGTCTTTGGCAAAACTCTTCTTAAATTCCGTCTTCACGAGTGGTCACCAAGGATTGAGAAGATTTCCTGCCTGCTTGCATTTCCGCTGTCCTTCCCTTCATCGATGGCATGGCTTAATGCGATATCTTCCAGTGCTTCAACGATAATATCCTGAAAAAAACTGCGTTTTTCTTCAAGCATTTCAAGAAGGGCCTCTTTGAACACTTGTTTTAAGATGTTTTCGTCAATTTCTGTTTGCATCAGACGCTCCTATTAAAAATCAGCTACGAGTGATAGGATGCAAATAGTGTAACGCAGTACCCCGCCCGAGTTGCAAAATAGTGTAACGCTTGAAACGGGCGCTACCCCGCATACCCCGCCGCACCCCGCCCCGGAAAAATAAACAATACACAGCCCACCCCGCGATTACCCAGCCGCCCTTTGGCCTTTACGAAAATTCCAGGATGGTCTACAACACCGGAGCCGATTGCCGGCGATATTTGGCAAGGGAACAAAGAAAGCCCGAAACTGCCATTTCGGGCTTTCAAGATGCGAACTTCGATGCGAACCGGAAGCTCTATAGCGCGACCAGCCTAACTGATTTTCCGGTTGCGATCAACAGGATTTTCATGAAACTGATTTTCGTCGCATGCCGGTGGTGCGGAGCCGGATTCCACGTATGCCGTCGCTGCTGGCGCGGACAGGTCTATTGCGGAGAGCATTGTCGCAGAGCCGGATATCTCCAGGCCCACCGTCGGCGTCAGCGACGGTACCGACAGACCGAAAAGGGCAGAAAGGCCCATTGTCTCTCCGAAAATCGTCGCCGCCACCCCGAACTGTTCCCCGATTCGAAAAACATGGATGACGGTACTTCCAAATCCCCTTCGAACAAGGGTATAGAGACGACGCGACGGGCAAACGCGTCGGATTTTCCGCCCCGTTTTCCCGCCCGCTGCCATTTTTGCGGTCGATCCGGAGAAATCGTGGATCGATTTCCTAGGCGAATTTGAAAAAAACATCTTCGCCGATTGAAAAACGACGAAAAATTCGGGAGAAACGAGATGAAAAGACGATTCACAGGCAACGAATTATTCAGGCTGCGCAACTCGATACCGATCGACAGGCTGATAGAGGACAATCTGAAGATCGCGTCGAAAATCAGCGAGGGATGGTTCAGATTCCTCTGTCCGATCTGCGGCGAGTTCGACACTGCGGTCAATCCCAGGACCAATCTGGCCAGATGCTTTCGCTGCGAGAAAAACTTCAATACCATCGACATGGTAATGACGGTCGAGCGCCTGGACTTCGTAGCCGCCGTCGAATATCTGCAAGCTCTTCCGCCGGGACCGGAGCGCGAACCTTCGGAGCGTCTCGGGCGGACGAACGCGGCAATCCGGCGGCCGACACGATGAGCGCGGACCGGTTGCGCCGTTTGGAAAAGGTGATCGACCGAAGCCGCCGGCGTTTTTGCGAGATCGGGGCGGCGCTGAGGAAGATCCGCGACGAAAAGCTCTACAAGGTTTCGCTGTTCGACAGCTTCGAGTTCTATGTCAGGCATCGCTGGGAAATGGGAAAATCCCAGGCGTACCGGCTGATCGAGGCGAGCAGGGTGATGGAGAATCTTTCCCCGATTGGGGACGCGCTGCCCGCCAACGAAGCCCAGGCCCGCGTGCTGGCCCGACTTTCGCCCGTCGAGCAGAAAAGGGTCTGGCGCGAATTTCTGGAGTCCGGCGCCGAACAGACCGCCTCGAACATAAGACGGTTCGTCCGCGCGACCGGCGCGAAGACCCAGGACCCTCGAAAGGACCTGACCGGCGTGATCGGCGACGATTACAAAAAGGCGGCCCTGGAAATGATGAATCAGATCGACCTGGCGAAAAACGACTCGTGGAGGACCACTTCCAGACAGGCCGCGCTGCTTTGGAACCGGTCCATGAAGGACAAGATAATTTCGAAGCGCTGAAGCGGCGCGCGGACGAATGGAAGACGACATTCTCGCCCAAATAGCCGGTCTTCCGCTGGACGAGCAGTTCCGGATTCTTCTGCACAGGAAGATCATGCACAAGGAGGGCGCGGCCGGACGGCGGATGAAGAAGTACTACAAGGATCTGTACGCGAAGACCGGCGTCATACCGAAGCCGCTCGTGCTTGCGGCCAAGGGGATCCAGGAGGGAAGAAGATGCAGCGGACGCGCCCCGGCCCTCGACGACGAGGTGAAAAGGCGCTTTGCGGAAATGGCGGAGGCCTCCGCCGACCTGTCCGACGAGCGCTTCATGTTCGTGAGCCGAAAGTGCAGGACCATCGAGAACTACCGCTGCTGGCTCGAGGAGGAATTCGGGGGCCCCCTTTCGATTCACGCCCTCAGGCGATACGCCAAAACGGCCGGCCTGAAAAGGCATTTGGAAAAGCCCGACTTCGGACAGGAGCGAACGGTCCGGCACGCCTTCGTATCCGTGCCGGTTTTCGGCCTTGTTCAAATGGACGGATGCACGGCGAGATACATCAGGATACGCGATTCGGCGGGCCGCTGGAAAAAGCCGGTTCTCATCGAGATCTACGATACGCGTTCGCGCTATATGTTCTCCATGGACGCCTTCTTCGGCGAAAGCAGCAGAAGCGCCCTGCGCCTGTTTTCCAATTTTCTTCTGAGCGTCGAATTTCCCCGGCGGACAGTCCGGTTCAGGCCGGACGGGGCGGGCGGCTTCAGAAACCTCGAAAGAGTGATAAAAGAGCTGAACATGAAGTATTCCATGCCCGGCGGCTTCTTCATGAAGCCGGATTTCGCGCGTCCGGCCAGGCCGAAGGACAAGGCGCACCTGGAATCGTCGCACCGGGCCCTTCACAACTTCGAAGCGCGCGTGCTCAAGCGCTACGAGGACAGGATAGTCAAATACGCTCCCGGTTTTGCGTTCGGGCAGGGAAAAAAGGAGGCGACCATCGCGACCTGCGTCGATATCGACATCGAGCGGCTGAGAAGCGACGGGCTCTTCGAAATCTACCGCAGGGAACGCAACAGCCGGATGCGCGACTTCTCCGAAGAAGGAAGGACGGCATCCTGGGTCCCCGAGAAAATGCTCGGGGAGTACCTCGAAAACGCCGACACGTTCGTCTTCGACCCGGAAACGGTCCGGGGCCTCGCCAAATACGGATACAGGAAGGTCAATGCCACGGTCTCGAAGAAAAGGACCCTCGTCTACGGAAAACGCGAATACTACGTGGCCTCCGGCGCGGAAAACTTCGGCACGGCGAAAAGCACGCCGGTTTCGATCTCGTGTTCGGAAAGCGGAAAGCTGTTCATCTTCGAACGCGGGGCCGACGGCGTTTTTCTCGGGGAGGCGCTGCCTCGAAAGCCCTTTGCAAGGCCCGTCGAACCGGTCGCGGAGGAAAACGAAACGGAAAGGATCGCGCGCTTTCTGCAATCCAAGGGCATGGCGGTCGATTTGAAGCAAATATCGGAGAGGCGCGAAAAAGGGCTGAACCTGGAGACCGCGCGCCGCGTCCACGAAGCCAATAAAATACGGTACGAAACGTACGAAGCCAAAATCCGGCTGCCCCGGCAAGCCAGGGCGAAGGCGATTTTCGACGCCTTTCTCCTGGACTGCGACCGCCGCCTGGAAAAAACCGACGTCGCTCCCTACGCGGCGTTCGAGGAAAGGACCGAACGCAAATGAAAAGAAAGGAAAGCTTCATAAACGACAAGCGCCGGATATCGTACCTCGGCGCGGTCTACAACAGAATCTACAGGGGAAGAAGCGTTCTGATAGAAGGCGACTACGGCGCGGGCAAGAGCAGGTTCCTGAATCTGATCGCGCCCAAAAAGCTTCGCGGGGTCCGCGTCGAATCCCTCTTCGGCGTCCACGAGACGATGGCCTCGATTCTGCGCGAATTGAACTACGAGACGACCGCCCACTATCGGCGCACCCCCGAATATCTCAAGACGATATGCGGCCTGTCGGACTGCTTTCTGGTCATGGACGAGGCGAACGACCTGGATCCGCGCGTCTGGCCGTACTTCAAGAGAATCATGGACGCCGGGGTCCCCGTCGTGATGGCCGGGCTTCCCAGAGTGAGGACCTTTTTGAAAAGCGAACACCCCGACATCCTCAGCAGACTCAAGACGCTGGTTCTCTATCCGATCGTCGTCGAAGACTTCATCGAGGAATACAAGGACATCGAGGCGGAAGCCGTCGAACAGATCTACGTCGCCGCGCGAGGGGACATGCGAAAGTTCAAGGAGATCTGCACGGATTGCCGCGACAGGGCCAGGGAACTCGAATACAGTTTCGTGGACGTCAATCTCGCCCTGGAGTTCATAGCCGGTCTGCCCTCGCCGTAACCCCTCGACGCCCGAAAACTCCGAATTACGCAAAAGCCGTCCTTCATGGACGGCTTTTTTTTGTCGAAAAGGCGGGCCGGAAAAAAGACGGAATGCCCTTTTGGGGAAACGTCCCGTCAAAAAGAACCCATTATGGCGAATTCGGTCGAGCGTTACACTATTTTGTCAAGTCCCAATTATGTAACGCATAGCATAACCTGCTGACTTTATTGAGGATATGATTAAGTTTGTCCATGCCTTTTCATAAAATGCGCGTTACATTATTTGCATCCTATCATACGAGCCAAAAATTCGAAAATTTCTTTGTTATAATTATTCATAATTTCCTCCATGCCGAATAATATATAACAAACAGACCTAATGCAAACCAATTTCGCCCAGGGCGCACGACAATCACGGGGACGAAACCGGCGAATACGAGATTTCCTGGGACGCCTTCTAACTCCGGACAACGATATCGCCCCGGTAAAAGGGGTTTTGGTTCTTGTTTGGGCCATGCCCGGTCGGAACTCGGACGCGAAGCGTCCTGGTACGCATTTCAACGCGAAGCGTTGGAACAAGGCGGCGAGGGCATGGCCGAAATAGAAACCGAGGCTTTAAAAGGTTCGTGGCTTTTCGTGGCCTATCGCCTATACCTGTCCAGCACGGCTTGTTATTTTATCGCGCTCGCAAAATTTGAAAAGACGAGATAGAGCAAAAAATGCAAACGACTTAGTCCGCGATCGTCAACGGATAAGGACCGAGCACCTCCAGCCCGGCATCCATGTAGACCATGTACCTGCCGACACCGGCCATTTTGGCGACCTCGCTCAAAGCGATCTGGAAAGCCGCGTTGAACACCGAAGTTCCGTCGGCGGCGGAAACCTCTTTGACCGGGGTTGCCACCGGGACGATCACAGGATGTTCGTCCAATTTCACAAGGATCAGGGCGCCGGACCAAAATGCTTCGCCCGATGGAACTTTCAGCACGCCCGCGTCTTTTTCCAGTTGAAAGGCCGCGAAAATGAAACCGTCGTCGTCAACCGACGCTTTTTCGGGAATAAAGACTTGCTTTTCGAGCTGCATGTTTTCAATCAGCTTGGATTGCACATAAGGCTGCGGATGTCGCATGCGGGCGACTGGGGGCTTGTCTTTTCTGACCAGGCGCATCGGTACGCTGTTGGAGAGCAAATCGTAGGCAACGGAAGTGACCATGCAGCGTCCCGGCGCAAGACGACCGTCCAGCTTTGCCTGCAAGTCCACGAGGTTCACCGATGAATGCATGATTTGAGCGTCCGGATCTTCGGGAGGGTCGCCTGCTCCCGACAAAAGCTGCAGCTCCCCGCGTCGCATATCGACAAGTGGCTGTGCGATGAAAAAGTCGCCGTTCGACAGGTTCCTGACAAAAATATGGAGGTTGGTCGCATGGTTCACCTGCCATGCGCGCAGCCCCGACTCCAGAAGACCTACGATCGCCGGCACGGTTTTTCGTTCGTCCAGGCGAACGAGCTTGGGCGCGCCGATTGCCAGAAGCGGAGCAGGCGGCGCATCCGTCGGTTCCGGCCCCTCGTCGTCTACCAACAGATTGGACAATGCCATTTGAAGCTCGAGCTGTTTGTCTTCATCGAAAGAAAAAAATTCGGCGTCCGGCAGACTTAAGATATGCCCGGCCTGTTCTTTTTTTGTTGCCATGTTGTTTTCCTCGCTTGTAGGGGCTTTGGAATCGAACCCTCCCATAGCCCCGTAACAAAAGGCTATGAGCATGAATACAAGAATCAGACGGCTTTTGCTCTTCATCGTCTATTTCGCCTTGGACATGTCCTGAACCAGAACGTAGGGATGGCAGACAGGACAGTAACGGTTCAAGGATGCAGGCTGCGGACCGGATTCGTACATGAGGCAGCTTTTGTTCGTGTAATTGCAATGCGACCCCTGCCGGTCGTATTGGTGCGGATGCGCAGGAATTCCGGCGGGACGCACTTTCGTCACCTGCTTGAAGGAGTGTCCGACTTCGTGATTGATGGTGTTGATAAAATCCTGCTGGTCGTTGGGGGTGTAGGCATTGACAATGCCGTCGGCATAGGACGTGCCGAGGTAATACACCCCGGCGCGCAATGTCAAATTGGTTATTTTCACACGGGTACCTGTCGCCGCGACCACGATACCCGCCGGCTTTTTTATATTGACATATCTGGGGTCGCTTCTGTTGGGGTCCAGTTCGACGTCGCCCGCGCTCAAATTTCCGGTCCGTCGATTGCCCCATGCCCCGGCGCCGTGGTTGGCCGCCGGGTCCCAATCCCAGGCCTCCCAACTGCCGGTCTTCAACAAGGTCCCCCCCTGCAATGGCGGATCCAGCAGTTTCTTGCTGGCGCTAAACCGCTTGGGAAAGCCGGTGGCGTTGAAAAACGGGATTGTGGCAGTGGAGGTCAAACCATCTTTTACCCACAGCGCATGGGCATTGAGCATCGGGATAGCGACCGGCTTGTCGGACTCGGGCTTTGCCAGCTTGAAAAATTCCGACCGGTTGTCATCGCCCACCACAAGGGCCTCCCCGTTGTCCCCCGGATAATTGTTTACGTAAGCCGTGCGCGTATTGTTCAGGTAGAAACTGACCATGTGCTTCTTGTAAATGACCTTGGGAGAGATGGTATTCGCCTTTACCTTCGTCATCTCCACGGCGGGAGACGCAAGCATTTCCGCCTTGACATCTTCATACGTTCGGGCGGCGTCCCCGAAACCTGCGACATTCAACCCGGCAACCTTCACCTCCTGGTACCAGAACTTCCTCCACACCGCGACCGAATGGGACGCTTTGACAGGCTTTCTCTTTTCAAGGTCGGCATGTCCGTCCACGAACTTGGCGAGATGGGGATCTTCGCCGATATAGCAGGCAGGCCAGAAAATATCCCCGCCAAAACGCGACAACGTCAGCTCCGCCTTGGCATAGCCTTTGTCGTCCGTTTTTGCGCTCAAATGCAAAATCTTCTTGCGGCCCGTCTTGTCCAAGTGCTTCACCTTGGAATCTATGTCTTTCCATTTCCACGTCGCGGGCATGTCCTTGCCCCAATTGGCGGCTTTCCGGTTGTTTTTATCCGGCGCCAGCATGAAATAGACGGTGACATCCTTGATCGCCTTGGTCAGCTGAGCCCCGATCACAACCTTTCTGCCGTTCGCGTCCGTATTGGCGTCCGTTGTGAATTTTTTGTTCGTGCCATCCCAGGTGGCGCCCTGGTTGATATAGAACCGATGCTTGGAAATATCGTATTTGATCGGCTTTTTGCGCGTAGGCTTGTAATCGACCTTGACTTCCTTGATTTCCACCACGCTCAGGCGCGCCCAGTCGCCGTTGTTTTTCGGCTTCTTGGCAAGACCTCCCTTCGCCCGGTCGATCCCCATGTGCAGCCGGGCTTCGCGCAACTTGTTCGTCGCGGTTTTTCCCTGAATCCAAAATGTCTGGTCCTTGGTTTTGGCGTCCGACACCTTGACCTTGACCGGCAGGGCCTTGAACGTTCCGTCCGATTCCTTGTCGAAGGCCTCCAGGCTTCCGCTTTTGTTCTCCTGGGCGAGTACGATCTCGTAGTCGTCCGTCCCCGCCGGCCACTGTCCGGCCACAAGCTTTTTGCAGACCAGCTTCGCCCGGCCGAAATTCCCGTCCTTTTGGACATGCAGAAGTCGCCCCTGCTTGACTTTCTCATCGTCGGTCATCTCCTTTTGAGCGGGAAACGCCTTGTTCTTCAAATTGGTATAGTAATTGTCCACGGGGTCCGTGTCCGGATCCACTTCAAGCTTTTCGATCTCCACAATGTCCTGCCTGTGCAGCTTCATTTCGAGGCGCACCACCCCCATTTTCTGCTTGCCCTTGCCTTGAACCGGTTTTTCGACCCGGACGGTATCTGTTTTCGAGGCAACCAGCTCCAGAGACACATCGAACTGGCCGGCGGTTTTTCCTTTGAAATAAATCTTCAGGCCTTTCGCACCGGTGATCTGGGCGTTGGAAAGGTCGGCGCCGCCCGCCAGATCTCCGGGCAGCTTTTTGGTGCAGGCCTCGTCGAGAAACGCTTCCACGTTCGCAGGCGAACACTTGAGCTTGCCAGTGCCCTTGAAAGGATTGCTTTTTCTCGATAGCTCTGCGGAAACCACGATGTATGTGGGGTCGGTCTTGATGGCGCTGTCGGGGTCCGGAAGCTTGGGATTGAGCAAAACGACCTTGTACTCCATTTCGATCTTGGGGGTCACGACCTGTTGCACGACTTCCATGGGAACAACCGTCTCTTTTCCCGGTTTTAGCGTGACGTCCTTTGTGTGGAAAACCAGGGCGAAGTTTTTCTCGACACTCTCCTTGAGAGTGGCCCGTATGGTGTATTTGCCAGCCTTGGTTTTGCCGAAATCGGCGATTCCGTCGCCGTCGTTTGTTTTCCGGGCGGACAGGGCCTGCGCACCCGCCGGGATTTCGATATTCGTCCCCCCCACGCCCTTGGCGGGTTCGTCCTTGTGGTAGACATGCACTTTCAAGGCCGCCAGCTGCTCGGCATGGATCACCTTGATGGGACATGACCCCTCCGCCACCGCCTGCGTGGCGGCATCCGGCTTCACATAATCCCGAGCGATGTCGCTGGGCAAGGTCACATTGATTGTATAACTGCCCGGGTCCACAGGTTTGAAAAAGGCGATGCCGTCCTTGCCCGTCTTCTTGGTCGCGCTCGTGGCCCCTTGGATCAGAACCAGCGCATTTTCCACGGGTGCGCGATCCGACTCGCGCAGCACGACGACCAACAGGCCGCTTTCTTTCAACGGGCAGTCTTGCTTTGTAGTTCCGGCTTCCGACTTCGAGAAAGCCTTCTTGACTTTTTCATAGGCTTTTTTAAGGATATTCATCTCAAACCTCTTCTCGCGCAGTCTTTGATCATCGGGTTCAATCCATCAATCGACTGTAGACAAAATCCATTTTTTCCGAACCGGCCATGTCCCTGCGGGAAAGCACGGGCCCCATCCAGGAGTGTTCTTCCCGGGTGACGAAATCCGCGCCCAAAGACACCGTCAAATCGATAAACAGCGCCACGGCCTGCTCCCCGACGATGTCGTATCCGGCGGCCTGGTCGATTCCGTCGCGGATAAGGGCCTCGATTTCCGCGTCGCTCATATTTTCCAACACGTCGGGAAATACGTCTTGGAGATGCGCCTGCATTTTCCGGACGAATCGGTCCATCATGGCATTTTCAAGGACCTTCATTTTCTCTTTGTCGATCACCAGCATGTTCAATCTCCTTTGATAAATGCAGTCGCGTTTTTGATCATAACGTCGGCCAACCAACACCGTCGTTGCGAGCGGAGCTTGCTTTAGACCCGGAATCCAGGCGACGATCGAAACCGTTGGATGAAAACCGGCCGAAGTTAAAACCAAGCCCGCGGTCGCAATGCCCGAGCTGCCGCAACAATGTCGAAATAGGAATGGAAACAGGAACTCTCTCTCTCCAAGCCGGAGAGCGAATCGATTATCGATTCTTTAAATATAGAAAAATGATGCGATTTATGTCAACCAAAAAGCCGGCGCTATGCAGATGGGCGAGGGTTCGGACGAAAAGATACGGCACCCGTGCGCTGGCCACGAGGTTTTTCGCAGGAGGCTCAGTTCAGATGGCCCCGGGCGAGATAATTCCTGAAAGATATGAAAAAAAATATTTTCCGATGTAACGGATTTGGAGGAGTGCATACACCTGTTTTTCCCAATACATCTCCGAGTGTACGCTTTCGCCAACGGCTTCCCAAGACGCGAGGTTTTCGCACGGGACGCTGGAGCGTCCGTCAGGCGTTCCCACGCCGGAGCGTGGGAACGAGAAGCCAGATCGACGGCACGGGCCAAACGGGCTGTGAGCCAGCTCCAAATGCCAGCCGTTCGGCCCATCCGCTTTGCATTACCGAAACAGTTTGCGCAGATTGCCGAGGGAACAAATTCCGGCGGAAAATAAACCCGCAAACGGAGATGATTTTCATCATCCCAGGAAGCTACAAAACGGTTTTGGTTATTGTTTCGGCCATGCCTCTGCTAAACCCGGACGCAAAGCGTCCTGGTATGCATTCCAACGCAAAGCGTTGGAACGAGGCGGTGATAGCGCGGCCGAAACAAAAAACAAGCCCCCATTTTCGTTCCTTACCGACCCGAAAGACCGATGGCAATATCGCCTTTCAAAGGGGCGGGAAAAGGCAACCAGAGCAATGCGCAATCCGATGATTGACAAAGGCGGCGCGGGCGCCATATTTGGGCATATACCCATAAAGGTTGCGGCGAAGCACGCGCAGAATCGCGTTCCTTCGCCTGCGTCGCGGACATTTGAACTTTTATCCAAGGGGAAAGACAATGGACGAAAAAACACGCAAGATAGGCAAGCAAGGGACCCGGCAGGACGGGGGCGATTCCGGCCCCGCCGCGGAAGACGACGCTGCGGACAAGAAAGCCGAGACTCGCAAGCGCCTGGACGAAAAGTTTTCCCGGATTCGCCACAAGATCATGGTGATCAGCGGCAAAGGCGGAGTTGGCAAGAGCACGGTGGCTTGCAACATCGCCGCTGCGCTGGCGAGGCGAGGCTATCGTGTGGGCATTCTCGACGCCGACCTGCACGGCCCCGACGTTCCCAAGATGCTTGGCATAGAAGACCGGAAACTGACGGGCATCGGGGGACAAATCGAACCGGTGGAGGTTTTCAAGGGATTGACGGCCGTTTCCATGGGACTGTTGGGCAACAGCCCCGACGAGGCCATCGCGTGGCGCGGGCCTCGGAAGCACGGGGCGATCCGGCAGTTTATGACCGATGTGAACTGGGGGATGCTGGACTATCTTGTCGTAGACCTTCCTCCCGGCACGGGGGACGAACCCCTCAGCGTGGCGAAACTGATCGGCAACGTGGACGGCGCGGTGGTGGTGACGACCCCCCAGGGCGTGGCGTTGCTGGACTCCCGCAAGGCGGTGAGCTTCAGCAAAATGATAGAGTTGCCGGTGCTGGGGATAGTCGAGAACATGAGCGGCCTGGTCTGCCCCCTTTGCGGCGGGACCATCGATTTGTTCAAGACCGGCGGCGGCGAAAAAGCCGCCGAGGAGCTAGGGGTGCCTTTCCTGGTGCGCATCCCCATCGACCCTCAGCTTGTCGAAAGATGCGATTCCGGAGAGCTTCTGTTGAAAGAACCCGGCGAGTCGGCGGCGAAGGAAGCTTTCGAACAGCTGGTCCGGAAGCTTCTGGACGCCTTGGAGTCTCGAGACGACGGAGAGTCCGCGACGGCAGGACGAATATCGGCGACTGTGGCATAGCGTGCTAATTCCTTGATTTTCCTGTGCATTTATGCAATATCGAGTTTTTGTTTTCGGTTGCATTTTTCAGACTGAACCATACCGCGCTTTTGAACTGTCGCCATCTGTGGATCAAGAGCAACGGGCGGGAACAGCTGTCAACAACAAATTGACGAACAGGAAAAAAAGGAGAAAAGATGAAGAAAAGAGTTTTGCACGGAGGTCTTTTTTTGATTATGGCAACGCTTCTGTTGGCCGGACAAGCCCTGGCGGTCGATCCGATTCCGAAGGAAGCGGGATTCAGCGGTTTTTTCCGGCCCGGGGTCGGCTACATGGACATAGAGAGCAACATGGTGGCGAAGTTTCTGGGCACCGACCTGTCCGATGAGCGGATCGATTCGCTGGAGAAGAGTCCCGACGGGGAATCCAGCGGCATATTTTCGCCTGCCTTCCAGGTCAATTACACATTGTCCAATCTCAGCACCCAGTTTTTTTTCGGTCCTGAATTGGGCGACCTTCTCCGGTTCGACATGTCCCAGCAACTGGGCGTCAAGCAGAAAATCGGCGACTTGGGCATCTTGCAGGCCGGCTTTCTCTTTTCGGGAATTTCCACCGAAGTCTGGTCCGATCCCTACGTGGCGAACCAGAATCGCAAAGAAACCGACAGGGATTCGTCGGGGGCCAAGCTGGCCTGGGGCGACATCTTCGGCTCCGGTCTGGAAATCGACTACAAGTATCGCAGCATCGACATCGACAAGGAACGAAGCGGCGAGTTCCTCGGCCTGTCCGACGCCGACCGCAAGCTGTTGGACCGTGACGGCGACATCCACGAGTTCCAGGTGCTCTACAACATCGAATTGGGGGGCAAAAGCAGCCTTGCGCCCTCTTTCGCCTACCAGATCGACGACCGCGACGGCGACGCCCGAAACAACGACGAATACAGGTTCCAGCTGACATACGCCTATCTCGGCGGCGATCCGTTCTCCTTTATTGTAAACGGCATGATCGGATGGGCCGATTACGACAAGCGCAACCCGATCCCCGATTTCAACGGCAAAAAACAGGAAGACGATATCTACGGCGTCAACGCGACGCTCTACTACAAGAACCCCTGGGGCTGGACTTTGTTGGGAAGCAAGCCCGTCACCTTTTTCATCGACGGCGCCTGGGCCGAACGCGACGCCAACATCGATTTCTACGACGAACAGCTCGTATCGGGGACCGTAGGGGCCATGTTCCGCTGGTAGCCATTCGTCTTCGCTTCCTCTTATAAAATTCGGGTGTTACGACTGGGGAATCCGGAATTTCGTTCCGGATTTCCCAGCTTCCCCAGGCATCGCCTACGGGAAGCAGACAGATTGCAAAAAAAATTCCTGCGTGTTGTTGCAATAGTTGATTCGACGATTTCGTGGTTCAGGAAGCCATAGCCTCCGACCCGCTGCAAATATTCGGATGACAGATAGTCTCCCCCGCTGAACACGTCGCAAATTTCGATTCGCAACCCTTCCGTTCCTTAGCCGGAAACATGCGCGTTGGTATGGCATTCCTCGATCCATACCACATCCTCATTGTCGGCCATCGCCGCGTTGTTGCAGATAAGGATTTATTTCCGATGTCATGCGGAGGCTGCCCCTTTTCATTCCGTCGGCAGGGACTCGTCCAAGAGCGCCTCCAGGCGATGGTTGTAGTCTTCTGGAAAGTGCCACACCGCCTGGTTCGGAAGTTTTTCCAATCCCCTTTTTTCCGGTCCGAGACCATGTAGAAGACTGATCAGGATGTCGCTGCTGACCCAGGGGCTTTTGCGAAAATACGCATGGCCGTTTCCGGCGGCGGCCGATTCCGCATTTGTCACATCGATCAGAACAAGAGACGGGTTCCGTCGAAGGAATTCCATCACATGCGGTTTCATAGTGCGATCCCTCAGCATCTGGCCCAATCGTTCCCGGTCGAACAGCCATTTGGACAGGCCCAGGGCTTTGTCCGCTTCGGAAAGGTAGATCGTCAGACGGTCGGGCACTTCCAGCAATCCATTTACAAGGGCCGCGCCGAAAAGGTCCCGGTCGTAGTCGCTTCCCACCAGGATAACCTGGCCGACAGGAAATTTGCAGCGCAGGCCTGCCTCTCTTTTTCCGGAGCAAATCAGTGAAAGCTGGTCGAGGGCGTCGATTACTACCCGAGTCCCGGCGCTGAAGCCGATGATGTGGATGCGTTCGGCTTGCGTCTCCTCCGAGAGGTAATCGATCAGGACCCTCAGATTGTGGGCGCTGACGGTCGCTGTTTCCAAATCCGAAACGTAGGCCCACCTGCTTGGCGTGGACGGCCATGAAAAGGCGATCGCAACACCTTCGTAACCGAGAAAATGCCAGAGTTCGGTGGTCACCAGGACAGGGTTGTCGAATACGACCTTGTAACCGTGGACGTATATGAAGATTTCCTTCAGACGGGATTTCTCCAGTTTTTGGTCGATCAGATCTGCAAATCGCTTGGCTGGAGTCTCCAAATCGGGGGGCAGGAGGTCTGGATCGATCAATTCGCTTGCGGAGCGGTCCAATATGCCGAACTCCCGGACTTCGGCGACCTTCAGAGGGTATTTTTTCGAGCGATTCTTGAGAAGCGAAACTCGCCGAGCCTCTTCCCAGTCCAGCTCTTTTCCGGCAAGGGCGATTTCGGCAATCCCCAGGCGCAATAGAAAGCCCCGTTTATTGTCGTAGAACAGGTCTTTTTTCGCGGAAGGTTGACGGTCCGTGGCATAAAGCGTTCCTTGCCAGGCAACGCGCTCCTCCATGTTCTCGACTTCGTAGAACGGATCGACGACGCTTTTGGCGAAGACCTCCGGCGCCGGCATCAATTCGACCGTGTACGGTTTTCGGCTCGAACAGGCCGCGAGGCAAATCGTTAGAATCGACACAAAAAAAGCCGCATGCACAAGCCTTTTTGCAGATATTCCATTTCGTCTTTTCAGCTCCTTCATATTTCCTCCCATCCGGTTGCGTCCGAATGGAAATAATTAAGCCCGGAAAGCCTCCATTGCAAGTCGTCAATAGGGCGCTCCTTTATTTGGTTGATTTTCCCAATGATCCATGCAATATTTAAACGCTTGCCTTGAACACCTATTTTAGGCTAAATTATGTCGTTTTTTCGACTCTGGACGATACGATGATTCGGGGAAGATCCAAGGGCGATCATGCTTTGGCGAAACATGGACGCGAAGCTTCGTGGTATGCAGTCCCATGTCAGGCTCGGAAACAAGGAAGGCCAGACGGCAAGCGATTGGCCCAAATAAAAACCAAACCCTGAATAGTGCAAGAGGACACATTGTTGATTTCGGGAAAAACCCTTTTTCGGGGTTTCCCGCCAATCGATGGTCCCCCAAATGAGAGTGGACAATGACCGACAACAAATCGATGGACACGTCAAGGTTGCAATCGGATACCCACGAATTTTCGCCGTCGGAGATTCGCGAGCAGATGGATCAAATTTTGAACTCGCCGGAGTTCAATGGCACTGATGCTCAGACGGCCTTTCTTCAATATGTGGTTGAAAAGAAACTGGCTGGTCGAGCGGATGAAATCAAGGGGTACGCAGTCGCGACCGAGGTGTTCGGACGGCGGGATGATTTCGACCAGGCGACCGACCCCATCGTGAGCATTCAGGCCAACAAGCTTCGACGAGCCCTCGAACGCTATTACCTGGTGGCAGGGCAGAACGATTCCATCCGCGTGGACATCCCCAAGGGAACATACGTCCCGACATTCCGGCATCAAAACGAAACGACGGGCGAAGAGACTTCCCTCGATGATCGACTTGCCGGGGCGTACGCCGGTACAATCTGGCCGAGCCTGGTCGTCCAACCCCTTGTCAACCTGAGCGGCGACCCGGAATTCGAGCATTTGGGGACCGCCATCGCCTCCGAAATCGTCTTGGAGATCGCCCGCTACCAGGAAATTCACGTTTATCTGCAACATCCGGAAAAAAGAAAATGCCGTGCCGCGGACAGCGGGGCGCGGTTCGTTTTGAATGGAAGCGTCAACAAATACCCGTCGCGCCTCAAGATCAACGTCTTTTTGACGGACCTGTCGACGGGGAGGCAGATATGGGCGGACGCGTACAGTTCGGAAATGAATCCCGCCCAAATGTTGCAACTCGGGGAAGAAGTCCCCAGAGCTGTGGCAGGCAAGATTTCCGCTGAAAACGGAATCATCGCCCGGCAACTGTCGATTGAAACAGAGGGCAAGCCCGCCCTGCAACTCAGCTCATACGAAGCAATGCTGCAATATCAGAAATTCAACGGAAACTATACCCGCCAAGGGTTTTCCGACGCCTTGGAAGCTCTCCGGCGCGCATCTCGAAACGAGCCGGAATGCGGCCTGGTGTGGAGCATGCTCTCCCGTCTCTATGCCACCAATTACGGCCTCGAGCTATTTGAATCGGACACGCCCATCGACAAAGCGGTAGAGTTCGCCCAGACCGGTGTCAAGTTCGAACCTGCCAACCAGCGAACCCGACTGACCCTGGCTTACGCTCTGATGATCGCAGATGAAATCCAGGCCGCCAAGGCCGAAGCCGAGCGAGCATTGGCCATGAATCCGGACTCCCTGATCTTTCTCGACAACATCGGCTATTTGCTGACCCTTCTGGGCGATTGGCAGCGGGGGCCCGCATTGGTCAGAAAGGCCATCGATATCAATCCCCACTACAATGTCGTCGTCCACCACGCCTTGTGGATGGACATGTTCCGGCGGCAGGACTACCAGCAGGCCTATCTGGAAACGTTGAGCTTCATGACCCCCAATCTGTTCTGGGACCATTTGATCAAAGCCGCGACCCTTGGCCTCTTGGGACGTATTCGAAAGGGCCGTCTGGCCGCCGCCAGACTGCTCGAACTCAAACCCGACTTTGCCCGGCGCGGCAACGTTTTGATAGGCCATTTCGTGAAATCCGACGAGGTCGTCGAGCAGTTGATTGCCGGATTGGGCCGCGTCGGCATCGATGTCGTCAAAGAATAGCCCGCGAAGCTTGCTGCCGAAGAACAATCCGCCCCCCTGTCATTGCCCTGCTTGACAATTATCCCGAACGATTTCACCGCCCCGCCAAACACCTAAATTATCCTAAAATAGTTGCGAAATTGGAATGCAAAGGCCATGAATGAAAATGATCGCAATACAAGCGAAATTTTCAATTCTTGCCGACGGAGGACCTATGGCTGTGATCCAATCGTGCATGTTTTATGTCGTCGGGAGGTTTCCCGGTCGCGGGGACGCCATAAAACGCTTGTTCAGGGAAAACGAGAACTTTCATACCATCTGCGAGGATTACGGGCTTTGCGCGGAAGCCCTGAAACGATGGAACGAAAGCAGGTCGCAGGATGCGCCGGCGCGCAGGAGGGAGTATGCGGAACTTTTAGAGGACCTCGAATCCGAGATCCGCAAATTTCTGGATGAATTCGAGGAAGAAGAACTCTTCTGAAACCTTTTCATTCAAACAGGTCCGGTCGGTTCATTCAAACAGGTTCGGCCGGAATGGTCGAGGGGATTTCGTGCATGATACCGAAACGTTTCTTCACATCGGTTTTTCCCTGTTGCGGCCCGGTGGCATATCGGCTGTCGATAGCGCTTTGCGCTCTGGCAGTTCTTTGTTGCTGGGCACCGGCGGCCAATGCCGAAGAACGAGACTCGACAATCTCGCTCGGCCAAATGGAGAAGCCGCTCGACAAAGCGCTGGCAAGCCACGGCGCGGAACTCGAGGAGTTGAAGTCGCACCGGAAGCGGCTCGAGGACCTGCGGGAAAAGATCCGGACTGAAACCGACTCCTTCAGGTCCCTTTACATAGCCAACAGCCAGTTGCTGCTCGAGTCCCAGCCCCGTATCGAGACAGTCGAAAATGCGGTCGGCGAAAACCGCCTGGCCCTCGGGGTCCTCGGCGAGCACATCGAAGATCTTGAGGATCCGATAAAATCCATATCGGATTTCAACCGGCAAACCACCGACCGCATCGAAATGGTCCGGGGGCAAATAGAGGAGATTCGCGACTCCCGGCTTTCCGAAGCTCGAAAGAAGCTTCTGGAGGAGGCAGCCCTGGAAGTGCTCGGGGTCATCGAAGAAAAGAAACAGCTTGGCGAACAGGTACAAGCGGAATACGGACAACTTCTGAACGACTTAAATGCCGGTATGGAGGTCTTTAAAGCGATCAACGAAAAGCTGAAAAACCGTTTGGAAATCTTGAAAAGGACTTCATTGATGAAACGATTCGATCCTTTGAGGGATTTCACAGCCAAGGCCTTGGCCGAGGAAATCAAGTCGGCGGTCGAACGGGTCGTATCGGTTTTTCGTTCCTCGACCTGGGAAATTTTATGGGCGCGGTCCAGATTGGGAGGGTCTGAAAAGTGGGCGTTTTTTTTCGGAGGGCTGTTGCTGATCGTTGTCGTCCAAGGGCCCCTTCGAAGCGTTCTTATGCGCATCGAGGCAAAGTGCAAAGGCCCGGAGCGTTGCTATCGCGGGCTGGCGGCTTATTTGATTCGCCATTCGCTTCCCTTTCTTTGCCTGACCTCTTTTTTCGGGGCTTATTATTTTTTTCGATCTTTTGGATTTTACAAATCGTTTCGGTTTTCGCTTTTCAATATTGGCCTGGACCGCGTTCTTTTCCTGATTTTTCTGATTTTGACAACAACGCGGTGGGGTTTGGACTATCTCCGACACGCGACAACGGGACCTCCGACGCCCCTGCGGTCTTTCGTGTCCCTTAGACTGAGGCGATTTCTTCGTTTTTTGCGAACATTTTTAATAGCCGGAGTCATTCTGCTTTGGATTGTCGGAGCGGGTACCCTGATTTCCTGGACGCTAAAGAGTCTTGCTTCCGCTGTCGCCCTGGCATGGACGGTGCTTTTCTGGCGGGGGGCGAAACGGATTTCGGACCGGACAGTCACGGAAGGTCATGCCGTACTCGGCCGAAAATGGGTGGCGCTTCTTCGCGCATGGACTTTCCTTGTCTTCGGAGGATCGCTTGCGCTTAACCTGCTCGGCTATCGCTCGCTGGGTGGGCGTTGGTTCGTGTCCTGGTCCGATACGGCGATCTTGCTGTTCTGGGGATGGATCGGTCTGAACGCCTTTCGCGAGTGGGGGCGCACTTTAATTGCAAAAACCGGGGAGGAACCCTTTCGCGCGAAAACAAGCTCCCGTCATCTTCGATGGTCGCTGTTTCAGTCCTCCCGCGCCGCCTTTTTTTTGATCGTCGCTGCGGCCATTGCCCACGTATGGGACCCCGCAGGGATGCTGAGAGCCCATCTCGTCGATATTTTCGGCTTTACTATAGCTATCGGAAGCCTGCAACTGAGCGTCAAAGGTACTCTGTATGCGGGCGCCATCGTATTTGCGACCCTTGTGGGCGCGCGCACCGGACGCTCTCTAATGAAGGAAAAAGTACTGGACAAACGATCTTTCGAACGAGGTCTCGAAGATTCGATTCTTACAATTGCGAGCTATCTGATTTGGGCGCTGGGCTTGTTGCTGGCTCTGGGCTCGCTCGGCGTCGATGCCAGCTCCCTGGCGGTGGTTTTCGGCGCGCTGAGCATTGGAATCGGTTTCGGCCTGCAGAACATTTTCAACAATTTCATCAGCGGCCTGATCCTGCTTTTCGAAAGACCCGTCCAGGTGGGAGATTATGTGGAAATCGACGGCCAATGGGCAGAAGTAAGGAAAATCAACGTGCGCGCCACTGTGGTGCAGACATTCGACAACGCATCCAAGATCATACCCAACTCGGATTTCATCAGCAAGCAGGTGACCAATTGGAGTTTCAAGGACAAGCGAATACGGCTGAACATGGAAGTGGGGGTGGCCTACGGTTCGGACGTCGAACTCGTGATGAATACACTGGCGGAAATAATCGAGAAGGACCCCGAGGCCTTGAAATATCCCCGGCCGGAGGTCCTGTTCCTCGATCATGGCGACAGCGCATTGATATTCCGCCTTCGGTTCTGGACCCACGTGGAACAATACTGGTCGGCGCCCAGTCGAATCCGTTGCGAAATCGACCGTCGGTTCCGGGAATTGGACATTGAAATCGCCTTCCCCCAGCGCGACCTGCATATTCGCTCCATGCCCGAGGGATTCGTTCCGGCAGCTCTCGTCGAAAAGCATCGCGATAGTTCGAAAGTCGAAGAAACAATGGAGGCGGTCGGAGCATGAACGCGGACATTCGGACATGCAGGGCGATACTTGCGGCGATGATCGTCGCTTCCGTCCATTTGGCTGGATGCGTCGCCGTCGGCCCGCCGACGGTCGCCAGGGACCGTCTCGACTACGTCTCGGCGATATCGGAATCCTGGAAGCGGCAGACGTTGTTGAATCTGCTCAAAACTCGCTACTACGACGCTCCGGTATTCATGGACGTGGCCTCGGTCATCAACACTGGTTCTGGATAGACGACAGGGACGTACGTTCGAAAGCCATGTTCCAGTTTTTGATGACTTTGTTTTCCTTTCCCGAAAGGGAGGAAAGTCCCGGCGCCGCCCCATTGATTACGGTGCCGACGAACTGATGTTCCATACCTATCAACCAAAAGTATAAAAGGAGGAAAAAATATCGAGACGAAAGAGAACCAAAAAGGCTGTGATTTTGATTGTGACCGCGATTTTCGCCATAAGCGCCTTGCTTGCCGGGTGCGGCGGCAAATCGTCCAAAAAAGAATCCGAAGGAGAGCAACTGGGCTCGCTGAAAAGGGAATTCACGCTGCTGGATGAACAGGGTCGAAAATCCGGCCTGTTGATCATAGGCCCTTCCGGGGCGGCGGAATTGAAGGACGCCAAGGGAGAGACCATGGCAACGTTTTCATTGTCCGGAAGCCAGTCGTCCTCCGCCGCTGAAAAACCTTCCGAAGCCGCTCCGGCCAAAGTCGAAGACAAAGAGGATAAAACGGAAGAGACAAAGGAATGAACCCGTTCTTTTTGCCGAAACATTTTGAGGAGGATGAAAAGATGAAGAAAAGGATTTCAATTGGATTTGCGGTTTTGCTCATAACAATTGCTCAGAAAGACAAATCCCTCGGAACTAAAGGCGTCCGGGTCTCCAGCCTTTACGCCGATGCAGGGAAAGTAAGACGGGACAATCGTTACAGTGTATGTGCGCGAAGTCCCTGCCTGGGAGGTTACCGTAACATCGAGGGGCTGGTTCACAGCCAGGGGCGGCTTGATGCACTAGGGCTCGCCGGACTGGATCTCGACATCGACACTGCGATATCGCAACCGGATTGCCTGTGAAGGAGGCCGTGTTTCGGCGGTGACGAACATTTCCGCAGTACGAACCGCCGTAATGGAATATGAAGTTATATAGGGGGAAAAGTTCGAATTCAAAACGATTTCGTCCGAACTCCGGGAAGTGGCGAACGATAGGCCCGTGATCGCCGGTAAAACGGTCGCGGTGCGGATACCGAATATCTGCTGCAACAGGTAGAGGGCATCCATCGTGTCGATTCGGCCTAATGAATCTCCATCGGCGAAGGCATCCGCGTATGCAGCCGGTTCGCAAGCGACGGCCATGCCTGCTTGCAATTCTTAGCGGGCATCGATGTCGCCCCGGATTTCAGAATCCAAGCGAACGTTGACGGCGACCTGAAAATCGGCATGGCCGAAATCGCATACGATTTTCATGTACTGGCCGAAATCCGGGCTGAATTGTTATTTTAATATCAAAATTCTCTTCGTTTTCCCTAAAATCATGTTATTATAATGGTATGAAATGCGATATCGAAATTTTCATCGAGGACGGATGGCGTCACGCGGCATCCTTTACACTGCAAAAGGAAGAACAAGCCAACAGAGGCGTTGGAGGACGCGGGCTGTTCGAATACGATCTGGATTATTCGCTCGACCGCTTGGACGCCATTGGTATCGAGGCAGTATCGTGCCTCCATCCGGTCAGTTTCGAAATCCAGCGATTGTCTTCGTGGCCGTCTTTTTTGCTTGACCTTTTGCCTTCGGGGGCCAACAGGAAATTCTTTTTGGACGAGCTTGGAATACCCGACAATCCGAGGGCGGATTGGCCCCTTTTGATGATCGGAGCCGGCAATCCGCCGGGAAATATCAGAATAGCGCAGGCAGCCTCCCCATCCGCCGAAGAAATGCACCATCCGGGATTCGACCGCAAGGAGATCACCGCGCGAGGGGAGAATTTCATCGAGTATGCCAGGGAAAACAAGGCCCCGGTCGCCGGCTCAAGCGGTGTTCAGGGAGATTCTCCCAAATTCTTGGTAACCCAGGACAGGTTCGGAAAATTCCATGCGGACGGAGTCCTGCCGGATCATCGCGCCAGCAATCACTGGCTGGTCAAGTTCCCCCGGGGAAAACGCAGGTCGGACCGGGACATTCTTCGCAACGAAGCCGCCTATTATCGGGTAGCGGAAAAAATGGAGCTGAACACCGGCCCGCGACTCCAGTTCGATTCCGACGCATTGTTCATTCCGCGTTTCGATAGAAAGGTCGCGGGCCGGGAGGTGATCCGTCTCGGATTGGAAAGCCTGGCCTCCCTCGCGGGCGTGTCCGCATTCGGAATACCCATTCCCATGGAAAAGCTATGCTCCGCAATCGTTCGCTTTTCCTCTCTTCCCGGCGAGGACCTCGGGGAGTTTGTATTGAGGGACATTCTCAATGTGGCCATGGGAAATACGGACAATCACGGACGCAATTCCGCCATGGTCAAATACGCGAACGGTTCCATTCGGCTCGCGCCCCTGTACGATTTCGCCCCCATGTTCCTGGACGATCAGGGGATTGCCAGGACCTGCCGATGGACCGGCGTCGAAAAGGCGGGAATGCCCGATTGGAAACGGGTGATGGAGATGCTCCTGGATTTTCGTTTCGATATGGATTCGTTGAAAAGGCGATTTCCCGGATTCAAAGCGAAGTTTGAAAAACTGCCCGAAATCATACAGGAGTGCGGCGTGGATACATGGCTGGTAGAAAGGCTTTCCGGACGAATCGAAGATGTCCGGGGCGCCCTGGATGAAATCGTCTTGTAATATCACTCGAAGAGCGACGCAATCGGACTGGCGAATAGCCGGAAGACACGATGGACAAAAAGGAAAAGTTGAACAGAATGCGTCGCGATTTTTTCGACGATATCGACCATGGTCGTTTGGACAATCTGCCCGATACCGTCCGCCGGATGCGCAAAGCCGTCGGGCTGACCCAGACCGAATACGCGAAGCTGGTCCGGGTCGCCCCCAGGGTGCTGATCGATTTGGAAAGAGGCGTGGGAAACCCGACGTTGAAATCCTTGGAAAAAATAGCCGCGCCGTTCGGCTTGCGCGTGGGGCTGGTGAGGAAAAGGGGCGACAGGATGACCGACGAGGTTTGACATCAGGGGAGCATCTGTGAAAATGCGAAAGAGACTTGAAGAACTGTATGGTCGCGGCAATTGGATAAAAATGAAAGGGGTTGGGGCTTGGTTTTAAAATCGGCCACTTTCAAGGACTTTCGTCCCGGCACTCGTCATTCCAGGCGGAGCGGTATGTACCCCGGGTGTCGATAAAACAGCTGGCTTCCGTCTTTTCCGGGAATTTCTTTACTGGAACATGTAGCGTAGACCCGGAATCCAGGTGGCCGAATTTAGAACCAAACCCCCGCTATGGATTGGTTTTAACATCGGCCACTTTCAAAGACTATCGTCCCGGCAGTCTTCATTTCGGGCGGAGCGATATACAACCCGCCCGGGTGTCGATAAGTTCGTTTCCCGTCGCATCGGCGTTCTTGCCCCGTCAAGGTGCTGCGGCTTGCGGTACGGAGATTTTCGCCAGCGTCTGGCGCCGCGCGGCCGGGACTTGAACGGACGCTGGAGCGTCCGGAAATGCGTTCCCACGCTGGAAGCGTGGGAACGAGTCGAATCAGAAACGCAAGTTGGGTTGTGCGTCGATAACTGTCGGGTTTCGCTGAATTTATCTTTCAAACTTCATGCCGAGGCGATCATTGCAATCAGACAATAAGCTAAACCCGACATCAAACCCAGCTCAACTCGACCTACGAAACTCCATCAAAGACGTTATATGCGGAATATTTTTCATCGCACGCGCTTATTCCGTTCGCGGCTCTCCTTCGGCTTCGGGCTCGGCGTTTTCCTCCTCCCCGTGCCCCTCGGGTTCATTTTCGCCTTCCGCAGCTTCGCCGTACTCTTCCTCCGTCATTTCGCCTTCGCCCTCTTCCAACTCGGCCTCCCCTTCTTCCAGCTCCGCCTCGCCCTCCTCCAGCTCGGCCTCCCCTTCCTCCACCTCGGACTCGCCTTCTTCCAGTTCCGGCTCGCCTTCCCCTATGATGGTAACGGAAGACCGTCCTCCCCCTCGGGAGTCATCTTCGCCTGACGGCTCTTCGTAATTTTCCCGATCCCCTTCCTCGGCCGGTTGCGATTCCGGTTCGTCGTCGCCTACGATGATGATGGTGGGGCCGTCGTCCGACGCCGCGGCGGGCGCGACGGGCGAAAGCAGGATTGCCGAAAGTACGAACAGTGCGGACAAGCATGCAAAGAAAAGTTTCATATCTCCTCCACGTTATTTTTTTACAATTATGGTTAAAAGGCCTTTTGTGACAATTGGCCGGAAAAATCAATAGCACCTTTCGCGTTCTTTTCATACGCTTTTTTGGGGCTTGGTTTTTATTTCGGCCATGCCCTCACCGCCTCGTTCCAACGCTCCGCGTTGGAATGCATACCAGGACGCTTTGCGTCCGCGTTCCGCAGAGCCATGACCGAAAAAAAGAACCAAGCTCCGTTTTTTTCCGTTTTCACGTTGCTTTCTTCACGGGGTCCTTTTGTACAAGACCTTTTCATACGGGGCCTTTTTGCATGTGTTGGTGAGAAAGACGCCGGAGACCACCAGGACGGTGCCTGCGACCAGGGAGAATGTCAGGGGTTCGTCCAGGACGAGGTAGGCCAGGAGCACGGCGCTGATGGGCACGAAGTTGATGAACAGGCCCGCCTTGACCGGCCCCAGCCGCTGGATTCCCTGGTAGTACCAGACGAACCCGCAGACGGTCCCGAACACGCCCAGGTAGACCAGGGAGAGCCAGTCCGAGGCTTTATAAAGGAACATGTCGGAGAACAAGCCTTCGTGGACGGCTGGCGCGAACAGAAGAACGGTCCCCACGCAGGCGGACAGGGCCACGGACACCAGCGGGGAAAAGTGGGCAACCACGGTTTTTCCGATGAGCGAATAGGCCACCCAGCTGGCCACGCATCCAAGAATGAACACCTCGCCCCAGCCCACGCCCCCGGTGAAGATGCTCGAAATATCTCCTCTGGAGATGACCACCATGGCGCCGGCCACGGAAAGAGCCACCCCGGCGATCTGCCCGAGGCTCAGGCGGTCCTTGAACACGATGGCCGCGAAGATGGCGATGAAGACCGGGTTGTTGGCGATGATCAGAGCGGCGCGGCTGGCGTGGATCAGTTTCAGGCCCTTGAAGAAGAAGAGGTTGTAGGAAAACACGCCGGTCAGTCCCAGCAGGATCACCGGCAGGACCAGGTTTTTGCCCGGCAGGGGGATTTTTCCCTCCGATCTTCGAACCAGAATCAAAAGAAGAGACGAGGCGATGGCAAAGCGGATGAAGGCGGCCGAGAAGGGCCCGACGTCGGCCGCGATGATTCTTCCCGCGATAAACGTGCCGCCCCAGAAGAAAGCCGTCAGCAGCAGTTTGATGTAGATGCCCGCCAATTCGATCTCCCGATGTTTTCAAACCCGGTCATGAAACCGGGAAAATTTTTCCGGGGTTCAGGATGCCGTTGGGATCGAAGGTCCTTTTGATCTTTCGCATCAGGGCCAACTCCACGTCCCCGATCTCCTTTTTCAAGTACGGGGCCTTGGTGATCCCGATCCCGTGCTCGCCCGATATGGTGCCGCCCAAAGCGAGGGTGTAGTCGAAGATTTCCTCCACGGTCTTTTCCGTCTTTTCCAGCTCGGCCTTGTCGCGTTTGTCGAGCATGACGTTGAAATGGATGTTGCCGTCGCCTGCGTGGCCGAAGGCCACGATCTTCAGACCGGTTTCTTCGCGCAGGGCTTTGATCTTGGCCACCATGGCCGGGATTTTGTTCCTGGGAACGACGATGTCCTCGTTGATCTTGTCGGGGGCGTACTGGAACAGAGCCGGCGATATGGCCTTTCTGGCCCGCCAAAGCTCCTTGGCCTCGGCGGCGTCGGCGGCCGCGCGCACCTCCGAGGCGTTTTTGGAACGGCAGACTTCGTCCAGCTTGGCCACACCCGCCTCCACCTCGCCTGCGGGACCGTCCACCGCCATGATCAGCAGGGCGTCGGCCTCCACGGGAAGTCCGATGCGAAGATAGCTTTCCACGCAGACAATGGATGCGTTGTCCATGAACTCGATGTTTCTGGGGATGATGCCGCGGCGGATGATTTCGGAAACGGCTTCGGCGGCGTCCTCCATGCGGGGAAACACGGCGGTCACGGTCCGGTCGGTTTCCGGCAGGGGCAGCAGTTTCAGGGTCATGGCGGTGATCACCGCCAGGGTGCCTTCCGAACCGGTGATGAGTCTTGTCAGGTCGTATCCCACCACGCCCTTGGCGGTGCGCACGCCGGTATGCACGATTTCGCCGGTGGGAAGCACCGCTTCGAGCCCCAGCACGTAGTCGCGGGTGACGCCGTACTTGACCGCACGGGGGCCTCCCGCGCACTCCGCCACGTTGCCGCCCAGCGTGGAAAAGTCCGAACTTGCCGGATCGGGGGGATAGAACAGCCCCTGCTTTTCCACCGCCGCGTGGAACTTGCCGGTCACCACGCCGGGCTGGGCGTCGGCGATCAGGTTGTCCGTATCGATGGAAAGAATGCGGTTCATCCGGGAGAATGCCAGGACCACGCCGCCCTGCACGGGCACGGCGCCCCCGGTCATTCCCGAGCCCGCGCCCCTCGGAATCACGAAGAACCTCTCGGCGTTGGCGAGCTTCAGAATCGCGGAGACCTGCCCGGCGTTTTCGGCAAACACCACCGCTTCGGGCGGGTGGGCCTTGGCGGCGGCGTCGTAGCCGTAGCAGGCCAGGTCCTCGATATTCCGGGTGCAATTCTCCCGGCCTGCCACAGACAACAGTTGTTCGAATACGGCGTCTGAAATTTTCATGACCGTTATATTAAGGCGAGATGGTCGGTGGCGTAAACCTAAAAGTTGCCCAGCTCTATCTTTTTTTGGAGCAGTTCCACTTGTTTTTGAAAGGCGCCGTTCTTGCCGAGTTCCTTTTCGACAGCGCCGATGGCGTGAAGTGCGGTGGCGTGGTAGCGGTTGAAGCTCTTTCCGATGGTTTGCAGGGGGGAATCGGTGAAGCGTCGCGCAAGGTACATGGCGACCTGCCGGGGTCTGACGACCTTCTGTTTTCTGGAACGGGAGACCAGGTCCTTCTCGGTGACGGCGTATTCCTTGCACACAAGTTTCTTGATGGCGTCGATGGTCACCTTCTTGCGCTTTACGCAAATGGTTCTCACCACGCTTTCCGCGAGCGGGATGTCGATCTCGGCGCCCATCAGCGACGATTTGGCCGCCACTCCGATCAGGCCGCTTTCCAGCTGGCGAACGTCCTCGGTCAGCTCGCTGGCCAGGTACTCCTGGACCTCACGGGAAAGCTCGATGCCCTTTTCCTTGGCCTTTCTATCGACAATTCTCACCCGCGTGCGAAAGTCCGGCGCCTCGATGGGCGAGATCAGGCCGCTTGAGATGCGCGACCGCAGCTGGTCGCTGAGCTTGGGGATTTCGTTGGGCGGAAGGCAGCTGCTGAAAATCACCCGCTTGCGCGAATCGATCAGGTAGTCCAGCGTCAACGCCAGTTCCGCCTGGGTCCGGTCCTTTCCGGTCAGAAAGTGGATGTCCTCCAACAACAGAACGTCGCACCCGTCGCGGTATTTCTGCTTGAACTTGTCTATGCAGTTGTGCTTGAACGCCTGCACCATCTCGTTGGTGAAATCCTCCGCCGTGATGTAATAGACCCGATCTCCCTTGGACTGAGACAGGATGTGGTGTCCCACCGCCTGGGACAGGTGGCTCTTTCCCATTCCCGTGTTCGACAGCAGAAACAGGGAGTATTGGCTCGGCGCCTTGCCCGATGCGTAGGACAGGGCCGCCGAATACGCGAAATCGTTGTTCCCCCCCACCACGAAGCTGTCGAAGGTGAATTCGCGCCGAAGACGCCTCCCGTTTTGCGGCTGCATGTGCATCATGGGAAGGATCAGCTGGTTGGAGATCGCAGGCCGCTCCTTTCCGGGCGTTTCCCTTTTCTTGTCGGAGAGAACCACCTTGAGCCTCGTCGGCCCCTCCCCGCTCTTTTTCAGCTCCTCCTCGATGGCCCCGGCGTAATAATCCTCCACCCGCTTTCGCGAAAAAAAGTTGGGCGCCGACAGTACCATGGCGTTGCCCTCCTCCGCCACGAATGACAGAGGGTCGATCCACATCTTGAAACTGTGGGATGGAATTTGTTTTCGTAAACCGTCCTTGATATCGTTCCAGACTTGTTTCATCGCTCACCGTTCTTTTGCCATGAAAAAATTCGTCAATAATTTTGAAACAAACAAACCTCAGGCAATCAACCTTGCCGAAAACGACCGATTAATATGAATTAAAACGATTAAATTGTTATTAGCTGCTTTCGATGACGTACAGGCGGATTTGTAATCCAAGGGCCGAAAAGTGTCAAACCGGATTGTTAGGAGTTGCGCAATCCTTTTCTAATTTTTTATTAACAATTCATAACTAACTGAAATCATTGCGTATTTTCAACACCACCCTTGGAGAGGGCCATAAATCCGCCGGGGGTCCCCGGAGGCTTTTTTTCCAAGTATATCCGTCGTATCGACCCTTTTCGTCATTTTATTGACAATTTTATGAAAATTGAAAATCTCCGGATATCTTCGATATTCTCACGAATGCTTCGAAAATCGAGGACAGCGAACTGAGGGGCCGTGCCTTCGCCGGGATTGTCGATAAAATTTTTGATTTTGTTTGAAATCCAAAAGCGGCCTCTGTAATATGCGGGGCCATATGGAAACGGACCGAATCGTAATACGCGGCGCGCGTCGCCACAATTTGAAAAACATCGACCTGGCGCTTCCCAGAAACAAGCTCGTGGTTGTCACGGGCCTTTCGGGCTCGGGCAAATCGACGCTGGCTTTCGACACCCTGTACGCGGAGGGCCAGCGGCGCTATGTCGAATCGCTCTCCACATACGCCCGTCAGTTTCTGGAAAGAATGGAGAAACCCGAGGTGGATTTGATAGAGGGGCTTTCCCCGGCCATTTCCATCGAGCAGAAGACCGCGAGCCACAACCCTCGGTCCACAGTGGGCACGGTCACCGAAATACACGATTATCTGAGACTGCTGTTCGCACGGGCGGGCGAGCCCCATTGCCACAAGTGCGGAAAGCCCATCGCGGCGGAGAACATCGACCAGATGATCGACCGGGTCATGGGGCTTGCCGAAAAAACCAAGATCATCATCCTGGCCCCTGTTTGCGATCCCAAAAAACAGGGCATGGCCAAAATCCTGGCCCAGCTGCGCAAGGACGGTTTCGCACGGGTGCGCATCGACGGAAAAATCCACGAGATCGAGGAAATCGGCAAGGCCGACCTGAAAGGCAAGAAGACCCTGGACGTGGTGGTGGACCGGCTGATCGTCAAGGATACCATCGGAAACCGGCTGTCCGATTCCCTGGAGATGGCCCTTTCGCTTTCCGAAGGGCTGGCGGAGGTGGACGTCCTGGGGGGCGAGCCCATGTTTTTCAGCGAAAAGGCCGCGTGCCTGGACTGCGGCGTGAGCGGTGCCGAATTGTCGCCCGCGTCCTTTTCGTTCAATTCCCCCCAGGGCGCGTGCCCCGAGTGCGACGGGCTGGGAGCGACCTCCGCCATCGACCCCGGCCTGATTCTGCCCAACCGCAGCCTGTCGCTTAGGGAAGGGGCGGTGGCGCCGTGGGCCAACAAAACATCGGTCCGGTACTTCGAATTCATCGACGCGCTGACCCGGCATTACGGGGTCGATATCTACACGCCGGTCCAGGACCTGCCCGAAAAGTTCGTCCAGGTCCTCCTGTACGGTTCCGGGGAGGAAAAGATCGCCTTTTATTTCGAAACCAAAAACCGTCGGTTCACCCACCACAGGGCGTTCGAGGGGATCGTGCCCAAGATGCAGCGCCGGTACCTGGAAACCGATTCGGCGCAGTCGCGAGACGAAATCAAACGGTTCATGAAGTTCCTCCCTTGCTCCGAATGCAAAGGTGCGAGGTTGAACAGGGAAAGCCTGGCGGTGAAAATCGACGGCGCCAATATCCACGACGTGTCGGTCCTGACCGTTTCCGAAGCCTTGGACTTTTTCGAAAACCTTTCTCTCGAAGGCAAGCGGGGAATCGTGGCGCAGCGGATCGTGAAGGAAATCCGCGACCGGCTGACATTCTTGAAAAGGGTGGGACTGTCGTACCTGACCCTGGACAGGCCCGCCAACACGCTGTCCGGGGGAGAAAGCCAGCGCATCCGGCTCGCCACCCAGATCGGCTCGAAACTCACCGGCGTGCTGTATGTCCTGGACGAACCGTCCGTCGGCCTGCACCAGCGCGACAACCGCCGCCTGCTGGAAACGTTGTTGCAGATGCGGGACCTGGGAAACACGGTCCTGGTGGTGGAGCACGACGAGGAGACCATCCGGTCGGCCGACCACGTGGTGGACATGGGGCCCGGCGCCGGGATCAACGGCGGCGAGGTGGTGTTTTCCGGCTCGCCGGAGGAGCTTCTGCGTTGCGAAGCCTCCGTCACCGGGCAGTACCTCTCCGGAAAAAGGCGAATCGCAACGCCGGCCAGAAGAAGAACGGGAAACGGCCGCAGCCTGGTCCTGGCGGGTGCCTCAGGCAACAACTTGAAAAAAATCGACGCCCGGTTCCCCCTCGGCTGCTTCATCTGCGTCACCGGGGTCTCGGGCTCGGGAAAATCCACGCTGGTGCTGGAAACTCTTTATCGCGCCCTTTCCCAGAGGCTCTATCGCAGCCAAACCTATGCCGCGCCCCACTTTCGAATCGAGGGGATCGAATATGTCGACAAGGTCGTCCACATCGACCAGTCTCCCATCGGCAGAACGCCGCGCAGCAATCCAGGCACGTATATAGGTGTGTTCAACTTTATCCGGGAACTTTTTTCCAAGACCCCGGAGTCCCGGACCAGGGGCTACAAGCCGGGACGGTTCAGTTTCAACGTCAAGGGCGGACGCTGCGAGGCGTGCGCGGGCGACGGCATCGTCAAGATCGAAATGCATTTTCTTCCAGACATCTACGTCCCCTGCGACGTTTGCCGGGGAAAACGCTACAACCGGGAAACCCTGGAGATTCGCTACAAGGGCAGGACCATCGCCGACGTACTCGACATGACCGTCAACCAGGCCTGTCGGTTCTTCGAAAACATCGGCTCCATACGAAACAAGCTGCAAACCGTCATCGACGTGGGACTGGGGTACGTCAGGCTGGGCCAGTCCGCCACCACCCTGTCCGGGGGCGAAGCGCAGCGGGTCAAGCTTTCCAGGGAACTGGGCAAGCGCGCCACCGGAAAGACCGTCTACATCCTCGACGAACCCACCACCGGCCTGCACATGGAGGACGTCAACAAGCTGCTGGAGGTCCTGAACCGCCTCGTGGACTCCGGAAACACCGTGATCGCCATCGAACACAACATGGACGTGATCAAGTCCGCCGACCACATCATCGACCTGGGACCCGAGGGCGGCGAGGAGGGCGGGCGCGTGGTCGGATGCGGCACGCCCGAAGAATTGGCCAAAAACGCCGCTTCCCATACTGGACGATATTTGGCAAAGGCGTTGGGAATTGAACAATAGGAATTGCAAGTCGCGGTGTTCAGGAAAATTCCGAAGAAGTCCGTCTTCTCGAAAGCCTGCGGTCCCGCGTTAAATTCACTTGACATTGGCCGACGTTACCGTAGAATGACTCACATATTCGTTTCTGTCCGTATTCACGAACAACAATGGGCGAAGTGAGTCCTTTGCGAATGCATCGGAAGTAAATCGACAATTTGGAAGCGGAGCAAGCGACTGCAATCCATGTAATCTAGAGAGCGGAGCTTTATTTGGAACCCGCCGACACATGGATCGCGAGAGTGCGATTCGCCCCCCGTCTATGGAAGAATGGAAAGACCATTTTGAAAAATCCCATTTCAAGCAAACGCGTATTGGTAACCGGCGGCGCCGGATTTCTGGGCTCCCACCTTTGCGAGAGACTGCTTTCCGACGGCCACGACTTGCTCTGCGTCGATAATTTCTACACCGGCCGGAAACAGAACGTCAGCCACTTGTTCGACAATCCCCTGTTCGAGGTGATGCGCCACGACATCTGTTTCCCTCTTTACGTCGAAATCGACGAGATCTACAACTTGGCCTGCCCCGCTTCTCCGGTCCACTATCAGTACGACCCGGTGCAGACCACCAAGGTGAGCGTACACGGCGCCATCAACATGCTGGGGCTGGCCAAGCGGGTCAAGGCGAAGATCTTGCAAGCCTCCACCAGCGAGGTGTACGGCGACCCCAAGGTCCATCCCCAGCGCGAGGACTACTGGGGACACGTCAACCCGATCGGTCTCAGGTCCTGCTACGACGAGGGCAAGCGCTGCGCGGAGACGCTGTTCTTCGACTATCGGCGCCAGCACGACCTGGACATCAAGGTGGCGCGCATCTTCAACACCTACGGCCCCCGGATGCATCCCGACGATGGCCGCGTGGTTTCCAACTTCATCGTGCAGGCCTTGCAGGGCGAGCCCATCACCGTGTATGGCGACGGCAGCCAGACCCGGTCGTTCTGCTACGTGGACGACCTGGTCGAAGGCCTGATCCGCCTGATGGCCACCTCCCACGACTTCACCGGCCCGGTCAACCTGGGCAACCCGATCGAGTTCACCATCCTGGAGCTTGCCGAGAAGGTGATCGAACTGACCGGCTCGCGCTCCAGACTCGTCTTCAAGCCCCTCCCCGCAGACGATCCCATGCAAAGAAAACCGGACATCTCCCTTGCCAAGCGGCAACTGGACTGGGAGCCGGCCGTGCGGCTGGACGAAGGGCTCGTTTCGACGATACGCTACTTCGAGAAGCTTCTGGACTGATACAAGGGTCGGACTTGGCAGATTCGACAAAATCGGCCGCGGACACGGGCAATGCGAACGACCGAACATGGCGTTTGGTCATTCGCGCGCGCGCCGGATGGATCGACCTGCGCCTCCGGGATTTGTGGACCTATCGCGATCTGGTGGGCATGTTCGTGAAGAGGGATTTCGTCGCGCAGTTCAAGCAGACGATTCTCGGTCCCGCCTGGTTTGTTCTTCAACCCTTGCTGACCACGGTGATTTTCACCATTGTTTTCGGAAACATAGCGCAGCTGAGCACGGATGGATTGCCGAAAATCCTGTTCTACCTGAGCGGGAGCATTTTGTGGATGTACTTTTCCGACGTACTCCTGGCCGCGTCGAATACATTCATCGGCAATGCCCATCTGTTCGGGAAGGTCTATTTTCCGCGACTGGCCGTACCGGTTTCCCTAGTGATCTCCAATTTTTTCAAGCTGGCGCTGCAATTCCTGTTTTTTCTCCTGTTTTTCGGCTACTACCTGTTGCAGGGAGCGCCGGTTCATTTGACCGCGCATGCCTGGCTCGCTCCGGTCCTGGTCCTGATCATGGCGGGCCTGGCCCTGGGGATGGGCATCATATTCAGTTCGATGACGACCAAGTATCGGGACCTGCGATTTCTTCTCGATTTCGGAGTGCGCCTGACGATGTACGCGGCCCCGGTGGCTTATCCGCTGTCCGCGATGCCGGACCGATGGCGCTGGTTTCTTCTGATCAATCCGATGACGCCCGTGATCGAAACATTCCGGCTCGCATTCCTGGGACAGGGCCATTTCTCGTGGCTGCATCTGGTTTACAGCGCCGGGTTCGCCATTGTTTCTCTTTTTCTCGGAATAGCCATTTTCAACCGGGTGGAGCGAACATTCATGGATACGGTGTAGGGTTTGGGCGCGGATTCGATCATCGAAGTAGAGAGCTTGTCCAAGCAGTATCGGCTTGGCGAGGTATCGACCGGGTCCCTCGCCCATGACCTGAACCGCTGGTGGTGCCGCCTGCGGGGAAAGGACGATCCGTACCTGACGGTGACGCAAACCAACGACCGAACGTCGAGAGCCGAGGCGAGCCAGGACTATGTCTGGGCGTTGCGGGATATCGATTTGGAAGTGAAGCGGGGAGAGGTCCTGGGAATCATCGGACGCAACGGGGCCGGAAAGAGTACGCTTCTGAAAATCCTGAGCCGCGTAACCGCCCCTACCGCAGGCGAAATCCGGGTCGATGGGCGCATCGCATCGCTTCTGGAAATCGGGACCGGATTTCATCCCGAGCTGACCGGGCGGGAGAATATTTTCC
This sequence comes from Desulfobacterales bacterium, assembly GCA_963674505.2. Classification (GTDB taxonomy): domain Bacteria; phylum Desulfobacterota; class Desulfobacteria; order Desulfobacterales; family SKZT01. Next base: position 746,568 of record CAXXIG010000007.1, on the reverse strand, counting down.
TGAACGGCGCGATTCTGGGAATGATGAAAGACGAGATACGGCGCAAGCTCGACGAGATCGTCGATTTTTCCGGGTGCGCACGCTATCTGGATACGCCGGTGAAGCGCTATTCCAGCGGCATGATGGTTCGTCTCGGCTTTGCCGTGGCAGCCCATCTGGAACCCGAGATCCTGGTGATCGACGAAGTGCTCGCCGTGGGAGACGCCGAGTTTCAGAAAAAGTGCCTGGGAAAAATGCACGCGGTAGCCGGACAAGGTCGAACCATTCTTTTCGTCAGCCACAATATGGGTGCGATTCAAAAACTCTGTCCGCAAAGCATCGTACTCGACGACGGGAAGTTGATCGGAGGGCCTATGCGTTCTCCTGACGCCGTTCGACTATACCTGAAGGACAAAAAAGCCCAAGTCGCAGAGGCCTTTCATTTTCGACGGGATGTGTTTTCTCTGGAGGATTTCAAAGTGACAACGACGGATGGTCGTCGCCTCGACGGTCCTGCCGCACACGACCAGCCCCACTGCGTGGAGATTGTCTTTTCGCTGGACCGCTACGATGCGGCCTTCAATATCGGCTATGTGCTATACAATCAGGACGGGGCGGTCATGTATATGACCCTGTCCACGGACGCCTCGTCCGACAAGTGGCCCGGGATTTCGAAGGGAAGAAACCATGTCCGCAGCATTATTCCCGCCTATTTTCTGAACGAAGGAGACTATCAGATCAGGTTGCTGGCAAGCTTCCATTGTGCGCAATGGCTTGTGCATCCCGAACGCGACGGGATACAGGTCCCTTTTTCCGTGCGCATGGGCGCCGGAGAATCCCCATACTGGCATGGCAGGCGCGAAGGGGAGCTGGCGCCTTTGTTTACCTGGGAACGAATGGATTGAAAGGCGTTGCGATGGGTGCCGTTTACGGAGGAATTCCGAGAGATCTTGCTTTGAAAATTCGCGATGCCTGCGGAATCGACGTGTTTGTCGAGACCGGGACATCTCTGGGAGAAACGACGGTCTGGGCCGCGGAAAACTTCGGACAGGTGGTGACCGTGGAAATCGATCCGGAGATGTTCGCCCGCGCCGGCAAGCGGCTGGCCGAATACGGCAATATCGACGCCCGTCTGGGCGACAGTCGCGCGATTCTGTCGGAGGTCCTGCCCGGATTGAACGGGCTGGGGCCTTTGATCTGGCTCGATGCCCACGCCTGCGGAGAAGAAGACAAGGATTCACCCCTTCTGGAGGAGATCGAATTGATCAACCGCTTCTGTCCTGACGCGGCCGTGCTGATCGACGATGCCCGGTTTGTCCTGGCGCCCTTTGCCGGCCGAAGGCTTTGTACGCTCGACGGTCTGGTCCGCGCGTTGGATTGCGCCCGTTTCCACCGATATCTGGCGATTCTGGACGATGTTGTCATTGCGGTCCCGGTCGCAGTCAAAGATTGCGTCGATGCTTATTGCCGGGAGGCTACCGTGGCGCGATGGAATGCGTCGCAAGCCATGTTGAAATGGAAGCAGTCTCCGCAGGGAAGAATGGCGATGCTGATTCGAAAGCTGCTCGGAGCGCCCCCAACAGATACTATAGAAGCAGAATCGGGGCGAGCGCATTTGAACAGGAAATACATTAACGAGCTGGCGCGGCGCATCCGCCTGTCGTTTGATAAAAAGGGGAAGGCATGCGGTTGACCGCGCGGATGGGGGCGAACGGTTTCGGAAACGAGTTTGTCAAGCTTGCCAAGCTTCTGGTCTGTCGAAAAGAGTTGGAGATTCCGATCGCCCCTTGCTATTGGCGTTCTGCGTATCGTCATGCTCTTCCCGAGGACCTGTGCCACACTTCGCGGGTGCGGCGCGCGTTTCGCCGTTTCCACGGACCTCCAGTCGAATTCGGGCCGGACCAGCACAGGGCCACGGGACAGCTCCCCGTGGAAAGGGCACTGTCCGCTTTTCTCGAAAAACGAGGGCTGAACCGGAAAGACCGCTGCCTGGTCGAATTTATCGACATCGTCCCCGGTCTGGAAACCGTGGAAGGGCACGGGCAGTTTCTGTACGATGTTCTGCTTTCGAACCCGGACATGGAAAAAGCGGTTCGAAGACGGGTTCGGTCGTTTGATGCGAATCGACTGCAGGTCGGCATGCATGTCCGGCGAGGGGACTTTCGTTCCCCATTGCCTCTGGGTACGCCGTGGCCGGACGCCAAATGGAATTATCAAATCCCGACCGAATGGTACGACCGCATCTGCTCGATGTTGCAGACCGCGTTTTCCGGACGCATCCAGTTTATCATTGCCACCGACGGGACATCTTCCGAAATAGACGGCTTGTGTGCGAAATACCATGTCGCGCTCTTGACGGGGGGGGGCAGGCGAGAGAGTTCGGATGTCGCCGATCTGCTCGCGTTGGCTTCCTGCGACGCCTTGATCGGCTCGGCGTCTTGGTTCAGCGGATGGGCCGCCGTTTTGAAACCGAAACCATGGATATGGTACCCATGCGCTCACGGCATGCCTCCCTGGGCGCGCGAGACCGTCTCTCTCTATATTGACGAACCGAGCTTGCCGGAACCATTTCTCGCATCCGTCGAGCGGAAACTGACTTCGGCGGGTAATATCGAATGACGGGGCTGGTCACGACGATTATTCCGGTCTACAATCGGGAAAACCTGATTGGCGAGGCCGTGCGGAGTGTGTTGGAGCAAACCTACCGGCCGATAGAAATCATACTGGTGGACGACGGATCCACGGACGGCACGCTGGCGCAGCTGAGACGGCTGGAACAAGAGTTCCCGGACGAGATTCGCGTGGTATCCCGCCAGAACGGAGGCCCCGGGGCCGCTCGCGAAACAGGGCGACAGAAGGCCCGTGGGCAGTTCGTTCAATATTTCGACAGCGACGATCTTCTCATGCCTCGCAAGTTCGAAGTCCAGGTGGCGGCGCTGCTCGCCCATCCCGAGTGCGATATCGCATATGGACGGTCCAGCCTGATCGATCAGGACGGCAACACTCTCCGGGAGCCGAGCAAATGGACCGGCAGAAAAATGGATGCGCTCTTCCCCGCGCTGCTGGTCGATAGATGGTGGCATACGCATACGCCGCTTTACCGCCGCAGTCTGTGCGATAAAATCGGACCGTGGCCGGACAAACGACCGGAAGACTGGGATTACGACGCCCGCGCAGGCGCGCTGGGAGCGCGGCTTATATTCTGCGACGAAGTACTCTCCTGCCAGCGACGGCATGACGGCCATCGCGTCACCGCCTGGTCCTTCGAGCAGTACCTTCCGCAGGAAGCCTGGTTTCTACCTCGCCTCTACGATTGCGCCGTCAAGGCCGGGGTGCCTGCCGACGCCCCGGAGATGCGGCACTTTGTCCGATGGGCTTTCCTGCTGTCTCGGCGGATGGCGGAAAGAAATCAGACGCGACTTGCCGAAGAACTGCTGAAGCTGGCGGGCAGGGCCGGCGGGGGCCCGACGACCGGCATGCTCCTGTACCGGTGGCTCTCTCGAGTGTTCGGCTGGCGGACGGTTGCCCGGTTCGCAAAGAGGGGACGCCGCTTGTCCGGACGCTTCTCAGGCACCGAAACCTTGGCTTCGTCCCAGGCCAAGAGTCCGGGGAATGAAACACAGGGCCACGCCCCTGTCTCTCCGAATTGGCTGAAACGGTTTTTCGGCGTCATGGCGACCGGGACGAAGGACCGGAAAACGGAGTGAAAGCGTTGTCTTTCGACCGCGAATTTGACGCAACCGTAGTCGTTCCGACCTACAACAGAAAAAAATCTGTTGCCAACGCCGTCTCTTCCTGTTTCCGAAATGATGGTCTGCGCGTCCAGGCCATCGTGGTGGACGACGGATCGACGGATGGGACATCCGAACATCTCTCGGAAAAATTCGACTTCATCGCGACAGGCGGGGAAAACTCCGGCGACATCGCCGCCGAGGGGCGGACACAAAACGCCCTGTTCTATTTCTATCAGAACAATTCCGGAGCGTGCGCAGCTCGAAATTTCGGATTGGCAAAGGCTCGAGGAGAATTTGTGAAATTTCTCGATTCCGACGATGAACTGATTCCGCAAGCCTTGCGAAAAGAGGTCGAATTCGCCCGCGAAACCGGAGCCGAGGTCGTCGTAACCGGTTGGGAGGAGAAGCAAATCGACAAGTCAAACGGATCGCACAGGACCGTCAGGTCCGTCAAAGCCCCTGATTTGTCCGCTGGCATCGACGCCATGCTGGTCGGGATCGCTCCCTGGACTTCGGCCGCTCTTTACAGGCGCGACAAGATCAGCCACTTGCAATGGGACGAGGAATGCACGAAAGCGCAGGACTGGATGTGGGCCTGGACGGTTTGTTTGGAGGGGCTTGCTTTCTCATCGCTGGATTTGCAGTCCGCAGTGTACTACCAACACAACGAAAGTCCGAGGATTACCGGCCAAAAGGACAGCTTCCTGGCCTCGACCGTTTCCAGGCAGGCGATTTTGGGAAAAGTGGAACAGATCATGCGCGACAAAGGGATTCTTACATCCGTAAGAAAGCGAAAGCTGGCGACCTACCTTCTAAAAGACAGAATTGTCGTTTGCGAGCAGGACCCCGGAGAGTGGAAAAAATTGTTCGCCCGGTGCAAAAAGCTCTCCGCCGCGCCCAAGGCTCCGGAGAGCAGATGGTCGGAGAAAATGTTGAACCGCCTGCTCGGAGTTTATCTGGGCGTTCGCGTTTATGTCGGTTTGAAGAAAGCTGTGAAATCCATTGTCTGATTTGCGACCCAAAGTCACCGTCGTAATGGGGGCCTGCAATGGCGCCGAACAGTTGTCCGGAAGCATTGACAGCGTCTTGAACCAGACCTTTGCGGATTTCGAATTCATTATCGTAAACGATGGCTCCACCGATGTGGAAACAAAAAGGACCCTGGACAGGTATTCGGCCCTGGACAGTCGCCTGAAAGTGTTTCACAAAGAGAACGAAGGGTTGACGAAGGCCCTGATCGACGGATGCGACGCGGCGCGAGGAGATTATATCGCCCGGATCGATGTCGGGGATGCGATGCTGCCTGAGCGTTTGGAGCTGCAAGCAACGACCCTGGAGCAACACGCCGATGTCGGATTCGTTTCATGCCGGACGGATTTTTGCGCTCCTGAATGGGAGTTGATGTTCACCGCCGCAGGAGAATCGAAGAGCAACAAACCGATCAATTTGATAAGAAAAGACCATGAAAGGGGCGTCTACGCGGATATCACGCATCATGGCTCGGTGATGTTCCGAAAATCGACCTACGAAGAGGCGGGCGGGTACCGTCCGCAGTTTTACTACGGCCAGGATTGGGACCTTTGGTACCGGATGGCGGAGAAATCGAAATTTTTTCTGATCCCGCGCACACTCTACAGGGTGCGCATTTTTCCGACGGGAATCAGCATGACCGACAAGGACCTTCAGGACAAAATCGCCGAGTGCTCCAGGGGGGCCTTTTTCGCCAGGTTGAACGGGGAAGACGAAGCGCCTTATCTGTCAAGGGCCGCTGAAATCACGCCTCGTTCGCGAAAGACAAAGAGGAAGAACCTGGAACCCGGGTACTATTTCATTGCCGAGAACTTGCGGCACAGAGACAAACCTCGCTCCCGAAAATACTTTTATAAAGCCATCCGGGAAAACATATTCAGTGTCCGCAGCTGGATACGATTGGCTCAAACCTGTCTATGAAAGCGAAAGATGGGCGGGCTTCTATGTTTATCTCGGCAGATATTCCCTTTTATTGTCGAAGCTGGCCTTTGCTTTCGACAATTGGCGAAACCTGATGGCGGACGCTATGGTATCCAAAATTCTGAAAGTTGTTGCCAATCCTAAAAAATATGTCCCCTTGTCACTGAAGATTTTGCAACAAAAACTATGCTGCGTTTTTCGAGAGACAGCATTCTTTATGCAGGGGCAAATGGACATCAATTCGAAATCGCGATGGCATATTTCCGAATTCGTGGAGAAGACCGGTGGATATTTCCCGACCGGAAATACAATCAGGCGGCGCATCTGCGATTTGGAATCCTGGGATACGACAAGAAGAGATATGCTATTGCTCCTGATGCGGGCAGTCACCGAGATGCAAATCGAGGGAGATTTTGCGGAGCTAGGGGTTTACAGAGGGATGACTGCAAAGCTCATCCATCATTACGCACCGGAAAGAAAACTGCATTTGTTCGACACATTCGAGGGCTTTGGAAAACGCGGTGCTGCCACTGAAAAAAAAATGTCGGGAAAAACTGTATTTGCGCACGAGTTTTCCGACACCAGTTTCGAATTGATTAAAAAAAACATTTCTGCAATCAACGACAACATCTCATATCATAAAGGGTATTTCCCGGATAGCATTCCATCGAACTTGAAAAACCTTGCGTTTGCGTTTGTACATTTGGACGCGGATTTGTATGAACCGACATTTGAAGGCTTGCAGTTTTTTTATCCAAGGCTCAGTAAAAGGGGATGTATCGTCGTCCATGACTACAACGCATGGCTCGGTGCGAGAAAGGCCGTGGATGCGTTTTTCGCGGATAAAGCCGAAGTCCCTGTTCCCATGCCCGACAAGAGCGGATCTGCTGTCGTTTTCAAACAATAAAAAAGATTGCGAGGCTTTCTGTTTCAAATCGAGCAGCCGAAGTTTTCCGCAATATCGGTCGGGATAGATTTACCCGGATGCATACTTGGCAGATATTATGAAAAAGCTTGTGATCGTACAAGACAGGCCCACGCAATTCGATGCTCCGTTTTATTCTCTGGCATCCCAAAAAAAATATTTTCATCTGCATGTATTCTACACCAATTTCTATAGCAACAATACAAGACAGGTCGATATTGAGACTGGAATAACAGCCGATTGGGACAATATCGACGCCGGAAGCTACTCGAAAACATATCTGCCGGCGCGGAAAATCGCGGATCCGAAAGGTATATGCGATTCAATATTGAACCAAAATCCCGATTGCGCCATACTATGCGGGTATATGCCCCTTTTGTATTCCCGGTTGGCCTGGCATTTAAAGAGGAAAAATGTCCGAATCGGCTTAAGGTCGGACAACACGATTCGCCATAGCGATTTCAGGGGATTGAAAGGCGTTGTAAAACGACTGTTGCTGCCGTACTTGCTGCGGCGATACGACACATGGCATCCGGTGGGAACACTGGCTGCGGAATATCTGAGGTCAATTGCGAAAATCGAAAAACCCGTTTGTTACTTTCCTTACAGTGTCGATAATGCCTGGTTCGCCCGGCGGTCCGCGATTCACGTCGTAAACAGAGACAGGATAAGAGGAAAAATCGGGTTTTCAAAGGATGATTTCATTGTTCTCGGAATATTGAAATGGAATATGCGCGAAGATCCCTTGACCCTGGTTGAAGCGGTAAAGAAAACCAACAAGAAAAACAATCGCGTTAAACTGATATTGGTTGGCGACGGGCCGTTGCGGTCCCAAGTGAAGCATGCGGCCGAAAACATGAAAGAATCGGTCTGCCTTCCGGGCTATTTGCCTTACAGCGAATTGCCGAAATATTATGCCGTTTCGGATGTGTTCGTTCATCCGGCCATAGGCGAGCCATGGGGCGTTTCGGTCAACGAAGCGATGGCGTGCGGCGTTCCTGTAATTGCCGCCGACTCGGTTGGTTCGGGAAGAGATCTGATCGTAAAAGGCAAAACTGGAAGCACTTTTCCGGGAGGCGACATCGACCGTTTGGCCGAATCCCTTTTTGAACTGGTTCGTTCGCCGGAAAGCGCGGCCATCATGGGAAAGGCCGCCAGGCGGCAGGTCGATAATTGGAGCTACGAGCTGACCATGAGAGAAATGACGAAAACACTGTATGGCTAAATGGCACTTCCCGGAAAAAAACAACCTGCTTTAAGTATCATTATTCCTACATATCGAAGGGAAGAGGTACTGCTGAACGCCATCGGGGATCTGCTGCCGCTAATGGAAAAGGCCGGGTTCGGCTCGGAATTGATTATCGTGGATCAGACGGAAAAGCACGACGGCAACACCGAACGGAAACTCTTGGAATTCGACAGGGCGGGAAAAATCAGATGGATTTGCCTGGACAAGCCGCATATCGCAAGATCGATGAATACAGGTGTCCGTAACGCAGAAGGTGACATTGTTCTGTTTCTCGACGATGATATAGAACCGTCGCCGAAATTATTGGCCAAACATGTCGAGTTGTACAAAAAACGTCCTTCCGCGTGGGCTGGGGCGGGACAGGTCCTTCAACCGTGGGACAATCCTGAAAGAGTATCCTACGCGCCCAGGGGAGGCACCCTTAATCGTTATCTCGATTTTCCCTTTTACAGTATCGAGGGAACATTTATCGAAAATGCGATGGCCGGCAATCTTTCTGTCAGAAGGCAACGCTTCATTCAGCTCGGAGGTTTCGATGAAAATTTCACACCTCCCGTGGCATCGAGGTTCGAAACCGAATTTGCCAAACGGCTTGTCCGCAGGGGTGGCAAAATCTGGTTCGAACCCGAAGCATCGATCAGGCATCTGAGAGTTTCCACCGGCGGAACCAGGTCCTTGGGAAGCCATCTGACCTCCATCAGCCCGGTGTATGGCGCGGGAGATTACTATTACGCATTTCGGTGCGCAAGAGGGATGGAAAGACTGAAATATATTCTGAAAAGGCCCTTTCGCGAAATTCGTACGAAATTCCATCTGAAGCATCCCTGGTATATTCCCGTGAAACTAATCGGGGAATTCAGAGCGCTTTCGGGGTCCATCGGCATGAGTGCGAAGCAACCGGTTTTTATGGAGGCGAAACAAGATTGAAAAAGATTCGGGATCGTTCAAAGGATTCAAAATCAATTGCATGACGGTTCGTTGATCGATGAAGATCCTGCTCTTTCTGACAGGCTCGTTGGGGGACACCCTGGCTGCGGTGCCGGCGTTGCACGCGATAAGGGCGGCCTACCCCGAGGCGCGCGTCACGCTCCTGTCCGACCGGCAGGTCGGGCGCAAACTCGTTGCGGCGAGGGCTGTTCTCGAAGGCGCGGGTCTGGTGGATGACTACCTAGCATATCCGGTCGATCCCTCCGTCGCGGGGAGGCTGCTGAGGCCATTGAGGATGGCAAAGCTGCTTCGGCAATTGCGCCGGGCTCGCTTCGATCTTCTGGTCTATCTGGTGCGCGCGCGAAAAGGGGAGAGGAGAATCAGACGGGATCTGGCCTTCTTTCGTTTCGGCGGTATTAGAAGGATTGTCGGCGCGCGGGGCGTGACGGCGTACCCGCCGCCCGCATCCTCGGGGACCCTGCCCGGAGTGAACCGCATAGGGGATCAATACCTCGCACGTCTTGCCGCCGACGGTTTGAAAATCCCTGTGGTCGGAAAAAGCGACATGGACATTTCCGTCGGCGACGAGGAAGCGGCGGCAGTGGCGCGTTGGCTGGAAAAAGAAGACGACGATGGAGGGCGGCGCTGGCTGGGCCTGGGAATCGGAGGAAAACAGGACGTATGCCTCTGGCCCCTGGAACGATATCTGGCGGTCGGAGAAATGCTCATGGCCAAACATGATCTGTGGCCCGTGATATTCGGGGGAAGCGAGAACAGGGCGGATGCGAAAAGCCTGATCGGGCATTGGGGGCGGGGATACAATGCCGCCGGGAGATTGAACGTCAGACAGTCGGTATCCGCCATGTCGAGGTGCTGTCTTTTCGTGGGCAACGATACCGGAACGATACACATGGCCGCCGCCGCCGGGACCCGATGCGTGGGAATCTACTCCTCTCACGATTATCCGGGAGAATGGGAGCCTTACGGCCGGGGCCACGCGGTGCTTCGGACCGCCATCGAATGCGAAGGATGCGGGAAAAAAGACTGCCCGGATCTCGGAAAGGCTTGCATTTTGAGAATAACGCCGGAAATGGTTTTTCAGTGTTGCCGCGAAATTCTCGAGGAGGGAAAAAGCTGATGACAACCGAAATTCCAGCCCGGAATCCGATGGAGCGACTTGCAAGCCGACAACGCTGCGAAGAAGCCATAAGATGGAACGTCGGCGGCGTTGGAAACTGTAGCTTCGAGGGCCTGAGATGGTACGATTTGGCTTTTTCGCTTTGATAGCGTTCTCTTCTCTTGTCGCATTGACCGACCGGAGAAAAGGAATGGTTCTTTTCCTGCTGATCGGCCTGACGCAAGATCCGGTCCGAAAAATGGTCCCGGGAGCGCCGGGATATTTCACGCTTTGCACCGCTCCGGTCCTTTTCGCGTTGATCGTCGAGCTTGTCAAAAACCGTCCCGGTTTCTGGGGGGAGTTTCGTTCCTGGCTCCCTGGACTGGCCCTGGCCCTTTTCCTTTTCGCTATTTCTCTTCTCCCGGCGGCGGGGCTTTCCGCTACGTACGGACCGGGTTCCTGGATGTTTACCGCAGTGGGGATCTTTTCCTACGGCATCTTCATACTAGGAATCGCCGTCGGCTTCTTCTGGCCGGGCAGGGAAGGAGACACGGAACGTTTGCTGGCCACATACTGCCTTTTGTGCGCGCCCTTGCTCGGCGGCGTTTATCTGGAGTACCTCGGGCTTTTTTCCGGATGGCCGGTCCTGGGAACTTCCGTGTTCGGACACGAGTGGATACGGCACATACCGGGAATCATGGTCAAGATGGTCGCCGGTTTTTTCCGCAGCCCCGATATTATGGGCTGGCACGCCGCCATGGTTGTCATGTTGTCGTTTCTGTTCGCTTTCCGCAGCACAGGCTGGAGTTCGCGCCTGTTCTGGATCGTCGTCGGCTGCTGGGCGTCCGTCGCCATGTTTCTCTGCGGACGTCGCAAAATGCTCTATATGATTCCTGTTTTTATCTCATGCTTTCTATGGGCGTATTACTTTGTCGGAACAGGCGCCCGACGGGCAGGGGCCATCTCGATACTTCTTCTGTCCAGCATTTTCGCCGTGGCCGGATACCAGGCGTTCAATCCCGATTCGACGTTTCTTCAATACTATACTTATGAGCCTTCCGACGCCTTTGATAGACTGGAGAGACACGGTCTGGAGGCGGTACTCGCAACCTTCGCCCAGTCGGGTATCATGGGCGAGGGACTGGGATTCGCCTCCACCGGCGCGCATCGCATTTCAGGGTCCCACCCTCGCGTCTGGCAGGAGGGCGGCTTGAGCAGAATAGCTGTCGAGCTGGGACTGCCGGGACTGATCTGCCTTCTGTTTTTAGGTTTTCAGATCATCCGGGGCGGTTTCATCCTGGTCGGAAGGCGAATTCCTCGCGATGCGCAGGTCTTTCAGACGACAGTAACGATGTTTGCGATTCTGGTGGCCAATGCGGCCAGCTTTGTCGTATCCGGACAGCATTTCGGTGCTCCGTTCGTCAGCGGCTTTCTGGCGGTTTTCATCGGCCTTTTATTTTCGGCCGTTCGCTTTGCCGGTTCCGTGAGCAATGAGGCGCCGACCCTTGCGCATTGCGCCGAAGGCTCAGCCTCGTTGCCGATGTCCGCGCCGTTGGTTTCCGACGAAACCGACGCGTTTCAAAATGCCGACCGATGGGAAGACTTCGTACTGTCATTTTGGACGAAACGGAAGTAAATCTGCTTTTTTTCCTGTCACCCGCAACCAGCGGCATTCGGGCGGCTTTTCCATGCGGTTTCTAATCAACGCGCTTTCGGTGAGCAACACGAGCGGCCGGCACGTGCTCCTCGGCCATCTGCGCCATTTCGCTCGCTGGACAGAGGACCGGCACGATTTCCGGGTGCTGTACAATCGCGGCAACAGGGACATGGTCGGAGGTTTCGCAAGAAATGTTTCCTGGCATCGTTGTCCGTCGAGCACGGAAAATTGGTCGGCAAGGATTTTGTGGGAGGCCATCGAGTTGCCCTCGGTCGTAAGGAAAACCCATGCCGATGCGGTATTCAATCCGGCAGGCGTGGCGTACTCCGGGCTGGATGTTCCTCAAATTTCCTTTGCCCAGAACCCATGGTGTCTTGTGCCTGAAGTCCGCCACGGGTGGCGCGACCGTCTTAAAGCCCTCTTGCAACGCCATGCGTACCGACGGGCGATGAAAATCGCCTCGGTCATGGTCTTCAATTCCGAATTCATGCGTCTGTCGTACCGCAAAAACGCCGGATGCCTGGAAAGACGCTCCTATGTGATTCACCAAGGGGTGGGCGAAGAGACGTTCGCCGCAGCCGAAAAGATGCGAAACGTCGTCGGACGAAAGCATTTCCAGGTACTTTGCGTGTCCGTGATGGCGAGGCACAAAGGGGTGGAGACGGTTGTCGAAGCATTGCGGCTTCTAAGGTCCGAGAAAGGCATTCCCGCCGGCCTTGTTCTGGTCGGTGCGTGGCCGGATGTGGAGTACGAAAATTTCATCCGGGGCAAAGTGGCGCAATGGGGCCTTCAGGGTTCCGTGGAGTTTAGGGGGCACGTGCCCAGAGCCGAGCTTCATCGCGCTTATGCCGAATCCAAGGTGTTTTGCCTGATGAGCCGTTGCGAGTCTTTTGGCATTCCGGGCATCGAAGCCCAGGCTTTCGGCACGCCGGTGGTCAGTTCGAATTGCTGCGCTATTCCCGAGATTTGCGGCGCAGGAGGGCTTTTCGCGGACCCGCAGGACGCGCCCGATGTCGCCGATAAGCTCGCCTTGCTGATGTCGAGCCAAAAGGAATGGAAAGATCGCAGTTATAAAGGATTGGCAAACGTAGAACGTTTTCGCTGGGAAAAATGTTCGAGGGGATTCGAGACGGTTTTCGATTCTCTTGCCGGTTCGGGAAGGCTCGGCCTGTAGACCGAGACAGTCGTTTTTGTTCGCCGCGCAATCCCGCGCCTGCCCGAGGAGAAATTATGAGGAACTTCTTGTTTGAAAACGTTTTTCTTGCGCTGCCGAAATGCCAGGACGCATCGAAATGGTTTCGCGGATACAACGCCCGTTTTCTTGAAAAAACCCTGACCGAACTGAAGTCCCGGTGGAAAGAGTTCGATCATTTCATATTCCACATCGCCCAGCCAGGGTGGGGAAAGGCCTTTTTCCCGGACGAGAGGGATCGGAAAAGGCACATTTTGTTCTATCTGGGCGACGAAATCGGCCAAATGCCGGAAGACGCAATGGGCCGTTATTTGGCGGTGTTTCGTCAGTACCGGGACAAAAAAAGCGCCGCAGGCAATGAATTTGCGTTCCGCCTGGGTGTCACGCCTTGCCTGGAAGGCCGGACGATTCCGGATATGGGAAGCAGGAAAATAGACGTGTTTTATTCCGGAAATCTCAATGCCAACAGGATGGAGTTGTACTGCTATTTTGCCGGATATCCCTGGTTCCGGTCCGGATTTCTGGCCAAAAGAATTATGGCGAGGCTTCTTCGAAAACGCATGCCGAAGGATTTTTCCAAAAAGTATCCGAATTCGATCATTTCCTTTACCGGCGGTTTTCAGCAGGGCTACGGACAGGAGGAATACATCGATCTGCTTGCCGACAGCAAATTGGCGATATGCCCCAAAGGCTACGTATCTTCCGAGACAATCAGGCATTACGAGGCCTTGAATGCCGGTTGCGTGGTGATCACCCGGGAATCGCCCCCCAACGGCCTGTTCGACGCCGCCCCTGTTCTCGAAGTGCGGCATTGGAAAGAATTGGACACCCTTGTTCCCTCCTTGCTGCGCGACACAGACAGGTTGGAGCGCTTGCATGAAAAAGGGAAAGCCTGGTGGGAAAACGTGTGCGAGGAAAAGGTCGTGGCAGCATATGTGCGAGAAAAAATCGAGATGGCGAGCAAGGGGCTGTGAGTTGGAATGGTGAAAAACCGGGGCATTTTACATCGACAATGTCGATAATGCGATGTCTGAAGAACTGAACATCTGCGCCAATCGTTCGGCAACGAAATACGGCCGGGTCGAAATGCTGCGCAGGGTCGCATGGAACGTAGCCTTGCTATTTTTCAGACTATCCCCTCGCCCTTTTTTCGGCTTTCGCCGCTGGCTTTTGAGGCTGTTCGGCGCCAAGGTCGGCGAGCAGGTGAATGTCTATGCCTCCGCCACCGTGTACATGCCCTGGAATCTGGCGATCGGGGATTGGTCATCCGTAGGCGAACACGTTTTCATATACAATCTCGGGAAGGTCGAGGTGGGAAAACGGGTGACAATCTCTTTGCGGTCCCACCTGTGCGCGGGCGATCATGACTGGCACCGCACGGACATGCCGTTGCTAAAGCCGCCCATAACCGTGGAGGACGACGCCTGGATTTGCGCCGACGCGTTTGTCGGACCCGGAGTGAGGATTGGCGCGGGGGCGGTCGTCGGCGCTCGGGCGGTGGCGACGAAGAATGTGGATCCATGGAGCATTGTCGTGGGAAATCCGGCAAAGCTTCTGAAAAAACGAATACTGGAAAACGATTGAAGGGGCTGCCGTGAATGTTTCCATATTGCTGTTGACCCTCAACGAGGAAGAAAATCTGCCCGGATGCCTTGACGCCGTTTCCTGGTGCGACGACATCGTGGTGCTGGATTCGTTCAGCTCGGACGGAACCGTAGATATCGCCAGAAGCCGCAGTGCGAAGGTGCTGCAGAGACGCTTCGACAATTTCGCCAATCAGCGCAATTACGCCTTGGAAACCGTCGAGTTCAAGCATCGCTGGATTTTCCATCTGGACGCGGACGAAATATTCACTCCGGAATTGCACGACGAGATGGCGCAAGCGGTCCGGGACGAACGGTTCCAGGCCTACCGGGTACCGTCCAAGACCATGTTCCAAGGCCGGTGGCTGCGATACTCCGGAATGTACCCGACATACCAGGTGCGCCTTGCCCGCCATCCGGGATTTCGGTTCCGCCAAGTCGGCCACGGGCAGAAGGAGGACATCGATCCCCATAGGATAGGAACACTGCGCAATCCCTATTTGCACTATTCGTTTTCCAAAGGGATGAGCGAATGGTTCGAAAAGCACAATCGCTATTCCACCCAGGAGGCGGAGGAATCCTTGCGCCAGATCGAGTCCCGAGACGTCGATTGGAAAGGCGTGTTTTCCAAGGACCCCGCCCGCCGCCGCTACGCTCTCAGGGAAATCTCCTGCCGATTGCCCTTGCGCCCCTTATTTCGATTTGTCTATATGTTCTTCGCGCGACTGGGCTTTCTGGACGGTTTGGCGGGTTTTCGATACTGTTGCCTGTTGGCGGTCTACGAGTTCATGATAGAGATCAAGGTGCGCGAGATTCGCGAGGCCCGCTTGAAAAGAATCCGTTCCTAAATCGGTTTTCCGATCAAGGCCTTCACTTCTTTGCGGTCGCTTTGCCTGCAAGCAAAAAAATTGGAATATCTGAAAAAATCGCCCCATACCTCATAGCGAAAAGGATGCAATCCGGTGCTTCGAATCACGAAAATATCGTACCCGAAATCGGTCATGTATGCAATGGCCTGTTTCAGGGAGTGTCCTGCGCCAATCCAGTTCATGTTGTATTCGAACTGAACGAACCTTATTCGATGCTCCCCCAGCAGTTTTTTTGCTCCCAAGAGGACTTTGAAGTCATAGCCTTCGGCGTCGATTTTCAGATAATCTATGATCGCATCGCCATTTGAAAAAAACGAATCCAGAGTGCATACGGACACTTCCCGAGGTACTATATCGCTCGAAGCATGGGTCTCGATTACCGACGAAGTCCTGCCGCAATCGGGCTCTTCGACGAATAGAACAGTGCCGTCATGTCCTCCGACCGCCAAGTTTACGATATTCAAGCCTGAATCTCCGAATTTCTTTTCAAGAAACAAGAACGCTTCGGATGAAGGTTCGAAGAGAAACCCGGAAGCGTTGACGCGCTTCAGGAAATATTCTGTCCATTCCCCTTTGTTCGCACCGACATCGACGAAACAATGGCAACAGGGACCTACCAAATCGACAATCGCGCATTCGCCATTGATCATGGGATTGATGCTTTCCCCCAGATACGCGCCTATGACGGCTTCGACCTGGTTGCGGAGCTTCACGCACATCAAGGCGACAAGACGCCTTGCGCCTAAAATTCTGTGGATCTTTTTGATCAACTGCACCATTTTGTCTCCATTTCCAGCATTTTCCGTTTTTTCCGCCAAGTTATTGCACAATGATGTCTGCATGTATAGTGTTATTTAAATTCGATGCGCGCAGTTGGAAAACAAACGCCATCGCGTCGCACTCCGGGAACTCGACGAAATGAGCGATACGGATATTCTCCGCCAAATACCGACATATAGGTTGTTTAGTTCATTATGCTGACCGTTGTAACCCCCACTCTGAACGCCGAACGCAAACTGCGCCACTGCCTGGAAAGTGTCGCCTCGCAGACCGTCGAAGTCGAACAGATTATCGTGGACGGCGCGTCCGAAGACGCCACGCTGTCCATTGCAGCCGGCTATTCCCACATAGGAAAAATCGTTTCGGAACCCGACTGCGGACTGTACGACGCCATGAACAAGGGACTGCGCATGGCGAAAGGCGAAGTGATCGGGATTCTCAATGCCGACGACGCCTATTCGAGTCCGCAAACGCTCGAAAAAGTGATCGAAGCTTTCGAGGACCCGAATATCGAAGCGTGCTACGGCGATTTGACATACGTGAAAAATCGCGGAGGGCGACATCGAACGACAAAAGCTGCTTTGCAAAGCCAAGCCTGTTTTTCAAACGACTTGTCGGAAGAGGTTGAAATCCTTCGCTTTTGGAAAGCGGGCCCCTTTCATCCCCGAAGGTTCTATTGGGGCTGGATGCCGCCGCATCCGACATTCTTCGCCCGTCGAAGGGCCTATGAAGCTTTCGGCTTGTTCAATTTGGATCTGGGATCGTCTGCGGACTATGAACTGATGTTGCGATTTCTCTTGAAACATCGTCTGCGCACGGCTTACATTCCCGAAATCCTGGTGGAAATGGAGACCGGGGGAATCAGCAACGCGTCATTGGCCAACAGGATCAGGGCCAATCGCATGGATCGCCGAGCCTGGCGGGTCAACGGCCTCCGGCCGTTTCCATGGACGTTGCTGATGAAACCGCTCGGAAAGGTGCCGCAATTTTTCATGAAGCCCCCGCTTTCAGGGCGAAGACGATGCTTGTCGAATCGTTGAAACGGAGTCGCAGCAACCCCGCATGACCACGATCCTGATCGCTTTTTTTTCCGCGCTGTTCTTTTCGGTCGTCTTGACCCCCGTCGCCGGGCGAATCGGACTGGCGTACGGCGCCATCGACCGACCTGGCGAGAGAAAGGTGCATGCAAGGCCCATTCCACGCAGCGGAGGCTTGGCGATATTCGCCTCCTTTTTTCTGTCCATTGTGATCGTGGGGCTTGCAGGCACGCTGGTGTCCGATCTGTTGGAGCTGGAAAGGAAATTCACATTCCTTACAGCCGGATGCGCGCTTGTTTTCTCAATCGGATTGGCGGACGATTTCAAAAGGCTCGGGCCGATGACCAAGTTTGTTTTCCAGGTAGCCGGGGCGTCTCTCGCTTACTTGGGAGGAGCGCGGGTCAGTTTGTTCCATCCCGACAACTGGGCGGTGGCAGGCGCTTTCGATTACGGGTCCACGGTGCTTTGGTTCATATTGCTGATCAACGCGGTGAACCTCATCGACGGGTTGGACGGCTTGGCTTCCGGCGTCGTCTTCTTCGCCTGCACGATGATGGTGATTCTCTCCACCATCGGCGGACGCTATCTTTCCGCGATGCTGTTCGCGGCGCTGGGCGGCTCCGTGCTCGGCTTTCTTCGCTACAACTTCAATCCGGCATCGGTTTTCATGGGCGACTCAGGCAGCTACTTCCTTGGTTATGCGGTCGCCGCCATTTCGGTCCTGGAATCGACCAAGGCGCAGATGGGAGCGGCCCTGCTGATCCCCGTGCTGGGACTCGGAGTGCCCATATTCGACACCATGCTCTCGCCTTTGCGGCGTTTCGTCAGGGGCAAAAAGATGTTCATTCCGGACCAGGGACACGTTCATCATCGCCTGATGAAAATGGGGCTCAACCAGCGCCGAATCGTCCTCACCCTGTATGGCATCAGCATTCTACTTTGTCTGTCGGCTTTGTTCGCCGTAAACATCAGAGACGAGCAAGCCGGGCTTTTCATGCTGGTCATGGGTGTCGCATGCGTTTTCTTCATCCGCAAGCTCGGCTATTTCGAGTACTTGGCGTCGGACAAAATCTACGGATGGTTCCGGGACATTTCCGAAGAAGCGGGTCTCAGCAGGGAAAGGCGAAGCTTCCTGGACATACAGCTGGACATCGGCGCTTCGGAGAACTGGGATGCGATGTGGGAAAACGCTTGCCGGGCGCTGGAAAAACTCCAGTTCGATTTCGCGGAGATGAAGCTTTACGTCCATGACAGGTCGTCTTGCCGGCGCGATCCTCTCGACGGATGCAAAACGGACAAAGGCGTGGCGTGCTCGCGCGATTTTTCCTGGAAACGCACCGGGTTCGACAGTCATGGGCATTTGTGCCGGGACTGCCTCTTCAAACTGGAGCTGCCCCTTCTGATCGACAGGCCCTCCAGAAATTTCGGCGTCCTTTGGCTGGTCAAGGATTTGAGCCGCGACCCAATCTCCCACTACACGCTGCGAAGGGTCGAACACCTGCGAAGGAGCATCGTGGAGAGCTTGTGCAGGGAGTGCAATAAGCCGGAGGCACCGGAGCCATAGGAACATGATTGGTTTTATTACCAAAGAAGAGATGCTGAGCGTGCCGGCTGTGGAAATCAGTTCCTGCGAAAAATTGGCAGCCGCTCCCTTGGTCAGCGTGGCGATGATGACCCGAAATCACCAAGACTACATCGCGCAGGCCATTGAAAGTGTGATTGCGCAGGAATGCGACTTTGAAATCGAGCTGCTGATCGGAGAAGATTTTTCAACGGATGCCACCCGGGTGGTCTGCGAAAGATATCTGAACAAATACCCGAGTGTGATTCGCTTGATCGTCGCCCATAGGAATGTGGGGATACAGCCGAACTTTCTGCGGTTGATCGGCCGGTGCCGGGGCAAATACATAGCGCTTCTCGAGGGCGACGACTACTGGACCGACAACCAAAAACTGCAAAAGCAAGTGGCAATGCTGGAAAACCACCCGGAATACTCGTGGTGCGGTGCGAAAACCGCAAATCGCACTTTCTGGGCCGAAGAAAAGCCGTACTACGACCTTGAAGACATATTGCGACGCTATATTATCCATACTTCCTCGGCGGTATTTCGGGCGGAGCTTTTTGAAACATACCCCGACTTCCCCAATGTGGAGTGCCTGGAATCCATGGTGTATGCATATCTGTCGCAACACGGACTGTGCGGGTTTCTCAATGAAATCGTATCCCATTATCGCATTCATTCCGGCGGTATCTGGACCGGAGCCGATATTTCAAAGAGAATGCGCCTGACCTGGAGTTTTACGGATATTATGGACGACTATTTCGATCGTAAATATTCCAAAATCTTGTACGACCGCGAATTATGGATTTGCAAAATGGATACCGCCATGCGTCTGCAAGGCGACATTCGGGAACATTGGCGCCAGTCCTTGTCGGTCGTCAGATTGTCCTTTCCGCGATTGATCCGGCATTGCCCTTCCAAATACATAGCGTTCGCATTGAACGTTCTGGTTTTGCCGATCAGGACAATCTATTACCGATTCCGGGCGAAACTGTCCGTTCGCAAACGATTAAACGCATTGTTCGACAATTTTAAGCGATGAATCGCGGGCCGGGAGAAATTACTATTGGATGATAAAAGAAAAGGTAAATTGAGCAGCCCCTTGCATGTCGGGCGTCCGAACATCGGCGACCGGGATGCTTTTTTGCGTCGAATGGAACAAATCATGGACAATGCCTGGCTTACGAACCGCGGGCCGTTTGTCGTCGAGTTCGAAGAAAAAATCGCGGCCTATCTGGGAGTCGAGCATTTCATTTCGATGTGCAACGGCACGGTCGCGCTGGAGATCGCAATTCGCGCCCTGGGCCTCAAGGGCGAAGTCATTGTCCCGTCGCTGACGTTTGTCGCAACGGCGCACGCGCTGCAATGGCAGGAAATCCAGCCGGTCTTCTGCGATATCGATCCGAAAAGCTACTGCATCGACCCAAGGGAGATCGAACGCCATGTCACCCCCCGGACGACGGGGATCATCGGGGTCCATGTATACGGACGGCCCTGCGACATAGAGGCCCTGCAAGCGGTGGCGGACAGGAACAATCTTCGCTTGATGTTCGATTCGGCCCACGCGTTCGGATGCGTATATCGCGGCAAGAGGATCGGAGGGTTCGGAGACTGCGAAATTTTTTCCTTTCACGCCACGAAGGTGTTCAACACATTCGAAGGCGGCGGTATTGCGACAAACAGTGCCGAACTGGCAGAGAAGGTGCGGCTCATGCAAAATTTCGGCTTCGCCGGGTACGACAATGTGATATATATCGGCACAAACGGCAAGATGGCCGAGGTTTCCGCAGCCATGGGGTTGACGAATTTAGAGAGCATCGACGAATTTTTCGAGGTCAACAGGCGAAATTACGAGTGCTACCGAAAACTCTTGAAAAATATCGACGGACTCGCACTCATCGAGTTCGACGAACCCGACGAGTGCAACATGCAATATGTGGTTGTCGAAGTCGGAGAAGAATACCCGCTGAAACGGGATGCGCTGATAGAAATGCTGCATGCCAACAATATACTGGCCAGGCGGTATTTCTGGCCGGGTTGCCACAGAATGGAGCCCTATCGATCCTATTTTCCCAACGCCGGTTACTTTTTGCCGAATACCGAGAGAATTTCGGAACGTCTGGTCGTTTTTCCAACAGGCACCGCCGTGACGGAAGAGATGATCCATCAAATCTGTGAAATGCTGTGACTGCGGAACCATGAAAAAGAAAATCGTCCTTTTTGGCGCCGGAGGCCACGCCGAGTCTGTCGCCGGCGTTGTCGAAGCGGAAGGAAAGTACGAAATCGCCGGTTTCATAGATTCGATCCAACCAGTCGGTTCGAGGATATTTGGCTACAGGGTCTTGGGCAGGGAAGACGATTTGCGGCGCATTGCAGAGACACTGGATGTAAATGGCGGACTGGTCTGTATCGGGGACAATTTTCAGCGCAGGGCCTTTTCCGGAAGAATAAAAGCGAAGCTGCCGGATTTTTCTTTCATCGTATCGATTCACCCTGCCGCCGCAGTTACAGGCCGTGTATCTATCGGACAAGGCACGGTGGTCATGGCCCAAGCGGCGATCAATCCCGGCTGCCGGATTGGAGAGGGGTGCATCGTCAACACCAAGGCGTCGCTGGATCACGGTTCGGTTATAGAGGACTTTTCCAGCCTGGGCCCGGGTGCTACCACAGGCGGACGGGCAAGCGTGGGACTATGTTCGGCAGTGGGCCTTGGCGCCTGCGTCCTCGAAAAGGCAAAAATCGGCAACCACACCGTCATTGGGGCCGGGGCCCTGGTAGTTAAGGACATTGGACACAATGTGGTGGCTTTCGGCGTTCCTGCAAAAGTCGTCCGGGAAAGAAATCCTGACGAGCCGTATCTAAGATGATCTTAACAAAGAAACTGCAGGTGTCGGACGCACGCAGCGAATTGATGTTCGGTTTGTATGTTTGCAGAAAGTGACACGCCAGGCATCGGCGACCGGGAAATGTTCGATATTCCCGCACAGGAAGAAAGCGACCGGCATCGGCTGGTTGAAAGTCCTGCGGCGAGCGTAATTCTCATCACCTACAACCATGAACAGTTCGTTTCCGAGGCCATCGATTCCATTGTAAAGCAGAAAACGGAATTCCCGTATGAAATTTTGATCGGCGAAGACGGATCCACGGACAATACCCTGGAGATTTGCCGCGCCTATCAAAAAGAATTTCCCGACAGGGTCCGGTTGATTGCTTCCGGGCAAAACGTGGGAATGCACAGGAATATCGCGAGACTCTGGTGCCGCTGCCGGGGAAAATACGTGGCTTTTTGCGAAGGCGACGATTACTGGTGCGACGACCGAAAGCTGGCAAAGCAGGTTGCATTCCTGAACCGAAATCCGGCATTTTCGATGTGCGGCGCCTATACGGACAGAATCAGACTGGAACCCGGCAGGGGATGGCGGGTGTTCGGGAGGCTGGGACCGGCGCAGACAAGGCGAAAGTACGATGTCGCCGACCTGATTCCGTTGTACAGCTTCCATACCTCGAGCATTGTATTGCGAAAGGAAATGATCCGGTTTCCTTCCTGGTTCTGGCAAGTTTACTGCGCGGACCGGCCGCTTTACATATTGTGCGCGGAAAAAGGCCCCGTGGGATTTATTCCCGAATGCATGTCGGTCTACAGGTCCCACGACGGCGGCGTATGGTCTCCTCGCCTGAGAGGGGACAAGGCCCGCAAAAGCATTCAGCTGTTTGAACATCTGGATGAACACCTCCGGTTCGGATATCACAGGTTGATCAGAAGGACCTTGGGCAGGATGATCTGGTCGTACGCCGCGGAAAGCCTGCTTGCCGGCGATCTGCGGACGGGCAGGAGACTGCTCGGCGTGTCTCTGTGGTATTCCCTGCCTTTTTTGCCCGCGCCTCCGGTGGTTTTGAGCAAGGCGTTCGTCAGGCTCTATTTTCCATTCATGAAAAAATTCTAACCCATTGAGATCCTCCGGGGGATAGGAGAGTGCGGAAAAAAAAGAAGCATTTTTCACTTCGATACGAGGGCCCGGCCTTGTTGCTGCTCCTGCTGTTGGCAATCCAGTCCGCAGTTGTCTTGAAATATGGCACCGGGCCCCGGAATTTGTCGGGAGACGAGCACTACTATGTGAAAAGATCGGCATGGATCATCCGGCACGGGAGGCTTCCCAAAGCGGACAAGGCGCACTACGATGCGCAGGAGGGAAGAACGTTCAGGAAATGGAGCGATTTCAGACCGCAGGGCTACCCTCTCTTTTTGGCTGCCCTGGGAATCGACGAGAGCAATCATCCGGACCGAAGAAAAATAGCGACGGCAATCAACCTCCTTCTCGTTTCCATTGTGCTGATGGCGCTGCTTCGTTTCGTTCCCGCCTCTTTTCCATATAGATGGATCGCAGCGGTCGTGTTTGGAGTTCAACCCTGGACGTTCGAGTTTGCCGCGAGCCTGTATCCGGACTCGCTCAATGCGTGCTTGTACGCCTTGGGATGCATACTTCTGGCGAGATCTCCCTATTTCGGCGGCAGGACGGCGACTCTTCTGTCAGCCTCATTTTCCGGTGTCTTTTTAGGTGCGTGCATGTTTCTGCGGCCGGAGATGTTTCTCTTCTCGTTTTTCCCTGTCGCAATAGTCGGGGTTCGCGGCATCGTGTTCAAAAACGAGAACAAGAAGATGTTTTCCTGCGCCCTGGCTTCCTTTGTCGTCATCGCATCGCTCTTTGCCGTATTCGTCGGCCATCGGCTTTGGTTCGAGGGCCGTTTCTTCGCGAAATTCGTGCATGTCACGCCGGGCCTGGAGGAATGGGGCAAGACCTGGTTAGGAACGGAGAGGGAGCGATACGGACTCGTATGGGGACTTCGCGAGGGAAGGAAAGGCTTCGACGACATACCCGAAAGGGCTTTCTCCGGCCACGACGAGCAGGAGCGCATACGAACGGCATTGGACAACGCCAGTCGCGCGGGTACGTTTACGAAAGAGGCAGACGACGTGTTCTTAAAAATAGCAGAGGAGCGCAAAAAGAATCTGATAGGCGGCCTGCTTTTGCCAAAGGCATGGTGCGCGTTGCATTTGTGGCTGAACGTGGACACCAACCCCTACCTTCTTATGGCTCTGTCCGGGATACAACGGCCGCTGCGGCTCCTTGTTCTAGGGGCCTTGCTCTTTTTGAAACTCGTCGTTGTCGTTGCCGTCGTCATGTGGACGGCGAAAAATATTCGGAAGGTGCTGCGGACCGATGGTGCCGTATCGGATCTCGCCTTGTTGTCGATTTCGGTCATCGTTGCCCGGACGGCCCTTTTCGGTTTCTTTCTCGATTTGATCGAGCACAGATACGTTCTTATATGCTGGCCATTCGCGCTTTTGCTGTTCGCGCTCTGGGCATCCGAGGCAATGCGAGGCAGCAGACGGGCGAAAATAACCGTGAACGGTCGATGCTATGATTGAAAGAATAAGGTACCTGGTGTTTTTCGACATAAAATGAAGAGACTGCTCGCACTTTCCTTGGGTGTTTTTCTCTCTCCGGTCTTGTTCGAAACGTGCTGCCAGATCTACGCGATGGTTTTGGCGAAGACTTGGGAGAAGGCCAAGTCTTCGCCCGGCCATTATTGCACGCGTTCGGAAGCCTTTGGCTACGCGTTGAAACCAGGCTTCGAGATCGTCGAAAACGGGCGCGAACTCAAAATCAACAAACACGGCATACGGGAAGCAGAGGAGCGAACGAAGTTCCCGAATTGCGTCGCCATACTCGGAGACTCGGTCGTTTTCGGCATCGGCTTGTCTCAGGAAGAGACTATTTCCTCCTTTTTGCAAAAAAAATTGAACGAACAAGGGGGCGGGGCAAAAGTCCTCAACTTCGGTACGCCGGGATACGGGCTCCAAGAGTTGAACGCCAGCATGAAGGCGCTTCTGGAAACTTACGAAGCGGACCGAATCGTCTACGTCCTGAACCTGAACGATTTCTCCCGCAGAAACAGCGTTTACGAAGGGGCGGACAACGGCGTATACAGAATGTATGCCATGCCCGTTTTCAAAAGTCCGTGGTTCGTGCGAAAAGCGATCTACCGGCTCAAAAAGGAAGGGGGGCTTTCCTCTGCCGGGTGGTACAGGTGGCTTTACGAAGGCAACAAAAAGGAGGGGTGTGAAATCATTCGGAAAATGGCATCCAACGCCAAAGCCAAAGACGCCTCTTTCTCCGTGTTTATCCTTCCTGCAGGGGTCGCATATGGCGACGGTTCATACGATCTCGCGGACGTTCACGCGGAAATCCGCTCGTTTTTGGAAGAAAGCGGGATCGACTGTATCGATCCGACCGAATTGCTGATGGAAAAACATCGGCAATACTTCGACGGCACCGACCATTTTACCGTTTCCGGATGCGAACGGGCGGCGGAAATCATAGCCCGTTTCCTGATCGATCTCGAACGCGAAACCCAATGATAAACAATTTTTGGACCTGTGCGGTTGCTCTTCAAAATCCTCTGGTTATAACGGATTTGGGGGAGCGGCAATGCGTAGGTTGGGTTGAGCGGGTTTCACGTTGGGTTTCGCTCGCTTCCCAACCATTTCGCGCGCCGTATCTGTTTGTTTGATAGAATTCCGTAGCGAAACCCAACAATTGACGACGCTCAACCCAACCTACATTCCACCCACCCCCAAATCCGTTATAACCAGAAAATCCTCACACAAAGGCACAAAGACGCAAAGTCACGATTCGGCAACCTTAGTGTCTTTGTGCCTTTGTGTGAGGATTATATGGGGATACTCGAACCAACCGCACAGGTCGCAATTTTTTTCGGTCTGTTCTTTTATTTTGGACAATTTGGTCGCCATCGTTGGGTCGCAACCCTTGGTTGCCTGTTTTGCCGAAGCAAAAAGAGGTTCGCGCATGCCAGGACGCCGACAGGGAAGGTTTTTGAAATGACAACCATACTGACGGCGTTTTTTCGGCCTTGTTTTTGTCTTTGGTTTTGCCCCCTGTTGTCGGACGAATCGGGCTGGCTTGGGGTGCTATGGACGAACCAGGAAACACAAAAGGTTCATGCCAGGCCGGTCCCCTCGAATCGGAGGGGTGGCTATCTTCGCGTCCTTTTTTTCGACCATTGTTCTTGTCGCTATTGCATGAAGTCTGGCGTTATTTTCACATTTGTGAAAAAAACAAATCGACGCTTCAGGAATACTGAAAATCGAGAAGCGTCCCTCACGAACCTTGAAGAGCGCAGCTGGAAGCGATGCAACTTAGCAGTGGTTGAGGACCGGGGACACCGCTGTCGGTGGTTTTGCAACCGACCCCGAGGACTTCTTCGGCCGCGAGTTCTATGACCAGGATGTCCGGCTTTGCATACTGTTGTTTTTTTTTCGCTTGTTCCCTATCCATTCTATCGGGTTCCTTTCCAATCAAGTCAGGTGGTGTTTACCGCCGAGTTCATCTGCCATTCGGTGTCCGATCTCGCACAAAAAACTCGATTTTGCGTCTTCGGAACCGTTTTCCAGCCTGAAAAAAGCCGGGCAATATCCACATAAAGCGTGATAGTCGCAGTTTTTGCACTCGAAAGCAAGAGGTGTTTTCTTCTCGTGGAGCTTTTCAAGCAGGTATTTCCAGCCGTCCTCGAAATCTCCTTGGAGAAGATCGTAGCCGATATCTGCGACCATCAGACAAGGGCGAAGCATGCCGTTCCAGTCGATATGGAAGCTGGTGCTTCCAGCGCTGCAACCGTAGATCGTTTCGGGAAAGCTGCCCTTGGTTCGGTGGAACACCCGCAGCCATTCCTCTCTGAGTTCTGGAGTCGAAAGGTACTTCTCGGCCGCCTGCCGAGGACGGACCCGGTACTGGATCGGGGTTTTGTCCCCGTCCAGGCGAGGAAATATGCCGGCGTCGAACCGGAAATGCAGGCCTCGACTACGGGCAATCAGTTCGATGGCCTTGAATTCTGGCAAGTTTTGCGACATAAGGACGGTCTTGACCTTGGTTGTTACGCCCGCTTCGAGCAACCTGTCCAAATTGGCAAGGCAGCTTTCGAACCCGTCCGAACGTCCCGTGATGGCCTCATAGGTCGCGGGCGACGCTCCGTAGATGGACATTTCCACCTGTTTCGGCGGATACTTGCCGAATAGCTCCAGAAGATCGTCCCCTATTCGGTATCCGTTCGTTAAAACGCTCACTACCGCCCCGTTCCTTCGGGCATGGCGATACACTTCATAAAAGTCCTTCCGCAAGGTCGGCTCCCCTCCGGAAAAGCTTAGAAACAAGCACCCGCCTTCGATTATATCGTCGATGATTCCTTTCCATTGGTCCGCAGTCAGTTCGCGGGCGCCAGATTTCGCTTTTTCGCGCTTGTCCCCCAGATAGCAATGGACGCAGTCGAAATTGCAACGCCGGGTGATTTCGATGTTTCCGCAGGCAGGAATGCGTTTTTGTTTCAATTTCAGACAGAAATTGGCAAGCGCCGGACTTGTCTTCTTCTTTTCGAACCCCTTGGACTGCATCAGCAAATCGTTCCTTCTTCCTCGATCAGATCGAACTCCGCCAATTTCTCGATGAACGAAGAGACGTCGTTTTCCGCAGTTTGTCTGTCCACTTCGTAGCTGTCCAGAAGGTCCTGAATGATCGATTCCACCGTTATTGCGCCGTCTAGCCTGTCCCAGACGAACTCGGCGACGGAGTTTATTATGAAGATATTTTGCATGTTGGCCAGGCGACCGGAAACCGGGATAAGCAGCTTTTCATCCGCGATTCGCCTGAATACGACTTCCTCTTTCCGACTGTACCTCTTCTTTGAAATGTTTCTCGTTTCGTTCATTTGTTTTTTTTCGATGTCCCACCCTTTTTTTCATTGCATATGTCACGGCGTCCGCATATCCGGTGTGCCGTCAGGGCAAAGCCAGCGCGGGGTCGCCCAGAAGGTTTAAAATCTGGCCCATGAAAGGGTATTGCAGTGGCTGCCGGGAGTTGTAAGTCTCCAGTACCTGTTTCATTGCGGTGCCGAAGTTCGGTGCGTTTTCCGTGTAGATTTGCTCGAACAGTTCCCGGTTCATTTCGACCGCTTCCGTGTTGATGGACAGTCCCGACGGTGACCAGGCCGCCACGAACCCCGACGAAGCCTGCATCGTCAGCACCTCGCTCAGGCAATCTCCCGCCGGAAATGCGAACCGGCCGACAAGGCAGGTGTTGGCCGAAAAAATCGGAAACTGGCTGTTTGTCAGGAGCGTTTGGTGGTTGTCGGTCGAGCGCGTGCTGAAAAAGTCGGACAGAAGGTCGTGCGTGCCATGGC
The DNA here is from genome assembly GCA_963674505.2 of Desulfobacterales bacterium. Lineage (GTDB taxonomy): Bacteria > Desulfobacterota > Desulfobacteria > Desulfobacterales > SKZT01. Next base: position 718,756 of record CAXXIG010000007.1, on the reverse strand, counting down.
CGATGTAGTTCACCAGGAATTGACCTGCATTGATGGCAACGACGAACTCGGTGTGCATGGCCCAGGTATCTTTTTTCGGGTCGGGCGGATCATGGTAGAACACCTCTGTCACTTGTTCTTCCGGGGCGGTGCCGGCAGCCACAAAACGACTGTCCTGCGGAAAATTGTTTTCGTCGGGACCGTCGGGTTTGTCTGCTGTCATCAGAACAGGTCCGGGAACGGGCGGAAGCTGCGATTCGTAGGCTTTGACTTTGTCCAGGAAAACCGCCATATCGTCGCCGGTTTTGGCCGGTATTCTGCCCAAGGCCACGTCCGGATTGCCATCGCCGTCGATATCGGCGAACTGGTTGTCCGATTCGTAGAAGCCGTACGGGGTCCGGGTCACCAGGACCGGAAAGAGATTGTCCAGGGAAGTCCCAAGCAAATCGGTCAGCCAGCGGGTCCTTTCTTTTGGGTCCAGCGTGCCATGGCCCGCCAAGACCACGAATTCCGGCGGGGTCGCCCACTTGTTCACTGCATGGGCGATAAAATCCCTTACCGCATATGGATCGAATATGCCATGGGAGAATTCGTCGAACACATCAGACAATTTCGCCACTTGGACCGAGGACATGGGATGGGGCGCTTGGTTCATCCGGTAGTTCGCAAGTTCCTGGGCCTGGTCGAACAGTTCGTCGGCGGCTATGACGAGGTATTGAGCCTCGTTGGCCTCCGACTTCCAGTCGGACGGGATGTACGCCTCGATGGCGTCGGGGGCTTTGGCTGCGTTCAAATCCACCGCCAGGTAGGGATTGAGGACGACCTCGGGGGCAAAGGTGAGACTGTCTGCATTCTTGGCGACATGGAGAAGCCGTCTGGGCCGGTAGGGGTCGAAAAGGTCGAACAGCTCGATTTCGGCGGAGGGATTGTCGAAACCCGAAACGGTGACGACTTCGTGAAGGTCCGAATCGAAATGGAGGCTGCCTTCCTTGGCGGTATAGGTCCGGTAATAGACAAGGTCGAAAGATTCCACGCCGAATGCCTCGACCACGTCTTCGCTTTCCGGGCATTGCACTTCGATGCTGTTGCCTCCTTCCGACAAGTGGTTCTGGGCAAAGGAAAAAGTCTTGGAGAAGGCGTCCGTTCCGAACCAGTTCATGTCGCCCAGAAAGAGTTCCCGCGCCGTTCCGGGGTTCAAGGTGATCGTCGCGGAATGGTTGTGGTTGCTGAGACCTTGCAGGTTGACAGTCAACTGGGCGACTTGGCCGCTTGCGACATCGTGCGTTTCGATTTCGAAGACATCGAAACCCGCATATGGTCCGGCAACCATGTTGCCGCCGATCAGCATGTCCCAGAAGAAGAAATCTTCCGTTTCGATATCGTTGTTCGTCTTGTAGTAGTATTCTTCCTCGAAATGGATTTCATCCTGAAAAAAGAGGTCGGGGGCGGTCGAAGCGGGTGCCTCGCCTGCAATTTCCTCCATGAGCGGGGATGCGCCCGAGACGCCTGACAACAGCATTTCGCGGAAGACGAAGATTGCCTCATCGTGTTCCACTTTGCCGTTTCCGTTGACGTCGATGCCGGAGAAATCGTAATCCGGGTCGATTTCAGGCGCTCTCCCCGAAAGGACCTCCAGACACAAGGAAAGATCCGAGGAGTCTACAAAACCGTCCAGATTGACGTCTCCCTTTTCCATGCCTGCCAGAACCAGCATCCAATACGCGTTTTGTTCCGTATACACCGACGAGTGCGCTTGGCCGTAAAAGTATATGCTTGCGGCGTCTTCGGCAGGAAGATAGGTAACGGCTTCCCCCTGGCATGACATTCGGATGCGGTTTTTTGCGATTCGCTCGACGATGCAGGCTTCCGTCACGTTCAACGCGTCGCCGATGTCCGCAGCGTCGATCTTGTAAAGGCCTTTTTCCGATATTTGTATTTTAATGGACGCATTTTGGGTCAGGGACGTTGCGGGGGCCTTGATTTCTTTTTCGTCGGCCGGTTCCGATGAGCGCGGCTCGTCGTTCGCTTTGTCCGAGACATTGGCCGCTGCAGTCTCGAGTCCGATGATGCGGGAGGCGTAACCCTTGTCGATCAGACCGGGCAGCAGGCGGTCGTCTTCGACCGCCTGGCGCGCATCGGTTCGAACCGTAAACGGACCGTGGCAATTGCGGCCGCCCGAATCCAGTCGTTCCACAAGCTTGTATTGCTGGACGACGCCGGGGTCCGCGGTCTTGTCCACAAACTGGTAAGTGGCGCCGAGTTCCAGGAAAACGGCGGGAACAGGCTTTTTATTGACCCTGACGTAGGACCCGTCATTTTCCTGGCGGAGCAGGTCGAAGCCGATGGTGCCGATCTCCGCCGCCGTTTCCCATTGGACGACCATGCGGCCATCGACTTCGAACCCGTCGAACGACAGCAACAGAAGATAGGTGGGCGTCGGGTAGTTGTAGCCGAAATTGACGTTTGCCACGTTCCCGGAATTCAAATCGACATCTTGTTCGCTGTTGTATGATCCCGCAAGCGCTCCTTCGCTGATTTCGTATGTGGTGTCGAAGCCGTCGAGCACACCGTAATCGTCCGTGACTACAATCTTGTAACTGCCGCTCGGAAGGCCCGCGAACTCGTAATAGCCGGCGGAGTGGCCCGCGATGGAACCGGTCGTGACCGTCGAAATCAGGTTGTCGCTGCTGTCTCTCAGCTCCACGGTCACGTTTTCCATGTATTCGGTTTCGTCGAAGTCCCCTTCTCCGTCCGTGTCGTTCCAGAGCGTGCCGGATACGCTTCTGTTGGCTGCGGCCTGGTAGGGAAAATCGACCGTCATGTCGTTGCCGCCCTGGGCGATGGCGACGGACAACTGCTGGCCGGTCGTCGAGGAGTCGGAGTCGGTCCTGGGACTGACCCCTGTATAACTGAAATTGGCGGGGGGGCTTTCGACGCTGACGATATATTGGGTACCGCCGAGCCCGGAAAACACGTAATTGCCGTTTGCATCGGTAACCAGAGTCGCCTGGACGATATCGACGCCCGCGTCGATTATCCCGTCTCCGTCGTCGTCGTTGTAGAGCTTGACTGTCACTCCGCTGATTCCCAACTCCCCTGCGTCCTGGTCTCCGTCGCCGTTTACGTCGTTGAAGACCGTGTTGCCAATGGCGCCGTTGGCGCTGTAGCCGAAGCTGGGTTCTGTCGGTTCCACGGTATTGTCCACGTTTGCGGTCAGATTCGACACTTGCAGTTCGCCGGCAGCGGCCTCGGCCGTGGTGCCATAGTAGTCCGTCAACTTTCCGGCGGAGTCCGTGATTTCGACGTAGTAGAAAGTTCCTCCTTCGAGACCGCTGAAAGAAAAATAGCCGTTGGCGTCGGTGGTAACCGTGGTCAGGACGTTGCGGCCCGAATCCAGGAGGTTGACGGTGACGCCGGAGATTCCGCTTTCCCCGTCGTCTTCTTCGTCTTCGCTGGCGTCGAACCATACGCGATCCTTGAATGTATATGTCGTGACGGAGGTGTTTTTGAAGCCGAAATCGTTCGTCATGCTGGCGTCCTCGTCGTCCATGTTTTTCACGCTGTAGATAGAGGACGTGGTTAGTTCGTAATCCGTCAATGCCGCTTGCGAGATATCGACGCTGACCAGATAGTCTTCGGTGCCGGAGGCGGTCACGCCTGCGAACAGGTATGTCCCGTCGCCTCCGGTCACGGTTTCCGTGTACGGTTGCACGCCGTTGGTCGTTTCGTCGTCGTCTCCGTCGATGCCGCCGTCTCCGTCGATGTCGATGGCGCCGTTGATCACGTAGTATCCACCCACTTGGCCGTCGTCGTCCACCGTAATGCTGCCGTCGCCGTCCATGTCCAGATAGCCTGCGATGACATTGAAAATATGGAAATCCTCGTCGTCGCCGTCGCTGGAGTTGATCACTCCGTTTCCATCCAAATCCAGCAGGCCGTCGATTACATCCACGCCTGGCTCGTTGATTTTTCCGTCGCCGTTGGTGTCGGTGTACAGACGGACAGTCACCCCGGATATGCCCAGTTCGCCGGCATCCCGGATTCCGTCGTCGTCGGAGTCGTTCCACACCAGGTCGCCGATGGTGGCCGTGCCCGCAGGGGGCTTAAATCCCAGGTCCGCGTCCAGGTAGGTTTGGCTGGCGGCCAGGTCGAAAAAGCCGGTCCTGTTGTTCGAACCGCCCGAAGGCGCGGTCTGCACGAGTCCCGCAGGAAGCCCGTCGGTGACCTCCACGTAGTAGTCGCTGCCCGGCTGGATTCCCGTAAACAGATAACGGCCGGTTCCGTCCGTATAGGCGACCCCCAGAGGCGTGCCGTATTCGTCTTTCAGAGTCACTTCGATGTTGGAAAGACCGCTTTCTCCGACATCCTTCACACCGTCTCCGTCCGTGTCCAGCCACACCAGATCCCCCACTTCTCCCGTGTCCGAACTGGGGTTGTTGACCTTGTTTGTAGCATCATCCGTCAAAGGGACCGCCAGCTCGTCCGAAATCGCCGATGCCACGTTGTAGATTTCTTCGAGGCCCGTTTTCACGGGAGCATCGACGGTGACATTGAACGTAAGGGTGAGGACCTGACGCGGATACAGATCGTAATCGTCGCCGGACCGCAGAAACTCGGGAGGATTGCCGCCGGTGGCGAACCCGCTTTTTACTTCGGTTTCGTAGTAAACCCTTACATTGTCGATGGAAAAGGTCTCTCCGGCGGCGTCGAATCCGCTCGAGGCGCGGAATCGAAGGTGGGTGTTCGCCGATTTGTACGAGCCGATATCGATGTCCCCGCTGCCCGTGCTTGTGGTCGATGTGATCCCGTCGTAAGTGCCCACGACGGTATAGTCGGTTCCGTCCGAGCTGGCCTCCAGGACTACGGTGTCCCCGGATTCCAGGTCCGCATCGCCGGTGTAGTCGAAGCTGACCGAAGCGCTGGTCGCGTTCGACAGGTCCGCAGTCTGGCGATAAATGGAGCTTCCCGCGCCCCCCGCTTTCGTGTATGAAATCAGAACGTCGTCGATGGAAAAGGTTTCTCCCGCAGCGTCGAGTCCACTGTTGACCAGGAAGCGTATGGCGGTATTCGCCGTGGCATAGGACGAGATGTCGATATTGCCGCTGGTGCCGCTCGTGGTGCCGTCGTAGGCGGAACCTAACGTCGTAAAGCTCTCTCCGTCCGAGCTTGCCTGCACGACGACCGTGTCGGTGGACTCGTTGTCTGCATCGCCCGTGTAGCTGAAGCTTAACGTGGCGCTGGTGGCCCCTGCCAAGCTTGCGGACTGGCGGGCGATGGCCGATCCGTTGGCGGATGCCGTGCGGGTGTAGTAAATTCGCACATTGTCGATTTGGAATGTCTTGGTCGCAGTTTCGAACCCGCCGTTCACCCTGAAGAGGATGGTGGTATTTCCCGATCTGTAGCCGCTAATGTCAATATTGCCGCTGCTGTTCTGGGTGGTTGAGGTCACATTGGTATACGTACCCACAGTTGTAAAATTGCTACCATCGGAGCTTGCCCGCACTTCCACCGTATCGTCGGCATCCAAGTCCGTGTCCCCCCAATAATCGAAAGTAAGGGTTGCGTCGGTCCATCCGGAAAGGTCGGCGGAACGAACAACAGACGGGGTCGGAGGCGGATCATACTCCACCTGAACCCAGTAGAAATATGCCTCGTCATTGTTATCCCAGTTGCCAATAGCGGTGAACCGGATGTACATGGTTGGATCGTTTGCCTCCCAGCTCCTTGTGAAGGTCCAGTCCCCAACAGTATCCGTATCGAAGGTGCGATGGGTGGTCCAGTCGCTTTCATCGGGACTGGTCTGAAGTCTGACTCCCTCTCCGCCGAGGTCGCCCTGCCTGTTCCAGTTCAATGTGATCGTGACATTGGTGGCGCCATTCATGGATACGGTCCTCTGTACCCATTCGCCTCCATCGATGCCGTCATTGAACACGAGAATTCCGTTATCGACCTGGATATCTCCTCCACCGGCTCCCCCCCCGTCGTTTTCTTCCCAATCGTCCGCAAAGGGTTCCGTTCCGTCATTTTGGGTGTAATCGTCGTCCGTGCTGAAGTCATCCCGAACATAAGTGGCCTGGCCCGAGAACTCCAGCCGTTCGCTGCCATTGACTGAAACATAGCCTCCGCCTGGGCCTGAATTGTTGTTCAGCCCGTAGGAATCCGTCTCGGTCCAGCTGGCGTCGTCCCAGTCCTGCGTACCGCCCGCGTCGTTGCTGTCGGTGCTGTAGTCGTCGGAAAAGTCGTCCTCAATGTCCGCTGACGCATTGAAATAGGCAAACTGAAACTGCCCGCCGGCGAGCACCTGCGCCGTACCGCCGGAAGCACCCTCTCCTATTGTGTCGGTCTCCGTCCAGTCGCCCGCCCAGTTGGCCGAGCCGTCGTTGTTGTCGTAGGCGACGGACCCGAAATTGTCCCTGACAGTCCCGGCGCCGCTGTCGTAGCCGAAGGACAATTGGGCGCTCGCGCCGGTGCCGGAAATATAGACCGAACCGCTGGACGAGCCCCCGGCATACGGGTCGGATTCGGTCCAGCTCGCGTCCGTCCAGTCCTGGGTCCCGCCGATGCTCGTGCTGTCCGTGGCGTAGTTGCCGCTGAAATCGTCCTCCACATCCTCCCATTGTTTCAGCGAGACTTCGGAACTGCTCGCCACGTAGGTAGTCCCGTCGGGAATGGGGTCGTAGATGGTGACGTTGTTGTGTTCGCCGCTTCCTTCCTGGTGGCGTAATTCGACAGTGTAGCCAATCGTATCCCTCGGATATACCGGGTCTGTCGCGCCGGTTGTCTTTTCCATCTCGATGACCGAATCTGCAAAACCGACGAAAGCAAAATCCGAAGCCGTAAAGGTCTGGGTGACAGTTTGCACCGTGCGAGTGCCCACGGCCACCACTTCGTTGATGCTCGTTTGTCCTTCGGTGAAGCCCGTGCCGACGGTCTGTGCGACGAACTCGATGACGATGCTCTGGTTTTCGTCCATGTCCTCGTAGCTTCCGAAAACGTCGCTGCCACTCCAAACAATGGTTGTATCTCCCGTGCTGTTGCCGTCGTCGGCAGTCGAACCGGTCACCTCTGTTCCATCGGGCAGGGTGATCCGGGTGGAGCCGGCCACGTACTCCCAGTTGGAGGGCAAGGTGTCGGTGACGGTGACGTCGTCCACGGAGTATTCGTACGTGGAGACAGCTATGGTAAAAGTCGTCTGCTCGTCGTCTGTCCCGGCTGCCACGACTGCCGGGTCGGCGGTTTTCACTACGTCCAGGACTAGCTCGAACCATTTGTCGGTGGTGGGCAAGACGGTGTAGCCCAAGTCCATGGCTGGCTCGTCCCCGGATTGGGAGTAGTCCGGATTTTGGCCGTACGCCATTGCGATGGGACCGGTCGCATACACCCTCGCTTGGGACAGATCGTCGTCGTTCAAAGCGGAAGGGCTGTCCGAGCTGACCACATAGCTCGATTCGAGGCGATCCAGATTGATCGTCTGGTCCGGCGTCCCATCGTTGTCTTCGTCGATATAAACAATAGTATTGTCTCGGGCCGCCGTGATGAACAGGCCCGACCGGTCGTCGAGAGTGGAATTCGTGAACGGACGCTGATCCGTTAATGCCTGAGTGGCTTCAGCTCTTGTTGCGTCATAGGCAGGCGCCCATCCCATATAGTGTTCCTTCTCCAGAAGAGTGGCCGGAACCAGGCTGTATCCCCAGTCCATGATTTGGCCTTCCGAATCGATGGTGGAGATGCCCCAGAAGACGTCGCTTCCCTTGAGATAAACCGCCCCGCCTTGGGGAAGGGACGTGCTGCTCGAACCGACAAAAGACACCGTTTGTTTCGCCGGGATGGTAAAGGAATCCGAATCCCCCGGCATTTCCCAATCGATGGTGATGGAACTGGAATGGGGATTGTAAAGCAGCAGGTCCGTTATGTATCCTCCTACGGTGGATTCATCGACCGGCGCGTAGTATTCGTCATCCCAGAACCCCCTGGGGAAGGCGCTCAAGCCGCGTACTTCCCAAGTGGCCGTTTCATCTCCGACGAGATATTGGACCTGGACGGTGTCGGACGCGAGAATTGTTGTGCCGGTAATAACAAGATTGTCGTCGGTGTTGCCGTTGGAAGTGGCGTCTGGAATGCCCGTGGGGTAATCGATCGCCTGATCTCCAAGGCTCACCCTGTCCAGTAGAAAAACTTCGCCTTTTTGGAGGGTAGTGGAGTTGCCTTCCACCATCCCGTTTCTGTCCCAGTCCAAGCTGTCGAACGTTCCGTCCCCGTTAATGTCGATCTGGACGATAGTGTCGTCGCTGGTAGCTTGGATGAACGCGTATACTCTCCTGAAATCAAGCAGACCGTCAGAGTTGAGTTCCTCTCCGAACGGTAATATGTATTTGATCAGCTGGGGGCGCACGGGATACACTTCCCAAGCGACCGCCTGAAATGTCGTGCGGTTCTCAATCCAGCCTGCACGAGTTACCGTGGCGGAGCCGCCGACAACGTAAATGATGTCCTTGCCGTCGCAGGGACACGTCCGGTCGCCCGTGCCGTCCCAATAGCACTCGCTTGGTACGCCCCCACCGGTTTCGATAGCGCTTTCCAGCCGCTCGGCGTCTCCCTTGTTTTCCAGCGAAAAAGTTTCGTCGTAAGTGGAAGTCGCCGGGCTTTCCGGATTGTATTCGTACCCGTCCTCCCAATGATCAATAAACACCTCCGTGTCGTCGGCCCATGCCGTGATGGCAATGACCGAACGCATTGTATCGTCGTCTATAAAGGACAGATCTTTGAGTACTGTGATCAGATTCTCTTCGTCGGCGGGAATGACAAACGTGCTGAATCCGGCAGGCGAACCAAAAGCCTGGAAAGCCGTGGAGAGAATTAGACAGAACGTGAACGCGAATAAGATGGGCTTGACCTTTTCGTTTTTTCCTTTTTTCATGACAGGCCTCCTTGAAGGAGCTTTGGAAGTTTCGTTTTGGACGAGAACTCTTTAAATCGAATGATTTTTTGTCGAAACCGGATGAAGATACCGGTTTGTTGACAAAAGGCTCGTGTAGACATTAAACAGTTATAATCGGTGCGAAAATCAGCTTTGTTTCTTTAATCAATTCTATTTACATTCTCAAATGGGCAATATCCGATTCCGAATACAACCTCGCAACGGGGCAACATTTGATTCTAATGTGGGCGCCTGCTTTCTGTCAACGAATAAAAAAAATCGGGTTTTGCAATTTTTCAAGTGTTTCGTTCCGTTTCGGGAGGTTGGTTTTATTTTCGGCCGGATTTCATCCAACAGCTTCGATCGTCGCCTGGATTACGGGTATCCGCAAGCTCCGCCCGGAATGACGATGTTGGTCTTCCGACATCATCACCCAAACCCGTTTCGGGCAATTTTCTAAAACAGGTTGATGCGAAAAGGACAAGCCACGCCAGGACTGGTTGCAATCGAATTGTGGTCGGCAGTCCGGTATTCAGTCCTTCGTTTCTATTTTTTCAGAAAACCACTCCATCATTTTTATCATTTCGGTTTCTCGTTGCGCCTCGCTTAAAATTTCATCGTTTCTCCCGATCAAGGCGAAAACAGCCTTTGCATAAGTTTTCAGGTGTTTTTTAAACCGATGTGCGCAACAAGCGGAATAATTGGTCGAACCTTCTGATATCGCCATTTTTTTGATCATGTGGGAGTGCGAAGGCAATGCCAGCCGATGGAGATTGGAAAGTTTTCCTCGAATGGTCTTCGAATGCAACATGGACCAGAAATAAGGGCTCAGGCAGTGTGTAGGCGGTTCCGGCGTGAACATCTGGCGTATGGCCCAGTGGAACGGAGCGACGTCCAATCCTGCAGGCTTTGTTCCGTCCATGACACATGATGATGGGACATTCGTTTCGAGCAATTCCCTGGCCAAGGTCAGGGTCAGATCGACCGAGTTGACGATGCCCCATTCGACAGCCCGGCGATTGATCTTTTGCCAATCCAGTCGAGGGCCTAACCGTATAAGGATCTCCCGGATGTCGCAAAGCGCGCGCAGCCCCATTGTTTGAAATCGATGGTGGAAAGAAATATGCACGCACTGGTGCAGCAGCAGGTCCTCGGGGCCAAGGACGCGAGCGGTCACACCGCCTATGGTGGTTCGCTCGGACCTTTCCCAGATTGGCTCGATGCGAATCGGCAGGTTGGCCGTGGAGAAATCGATATTCCAGTGGATGTCGAAAAACATCCGGGAACGATCTTTCAAGTCGGCCATTTCGCAAACGATTTCGTCGCATCTCGGAAGGTCCTTTTCCAGGAACATCAGGTCGATGTCGTCGAATATGCGCAAGGCGACGTCCCCGTAGATCTTTTCCGCCAAGTGCGCTCCTTTGAGCACTATGACGGGAATATTTTCCGCATTTAAACGTTCCAGAAGCTTGGCAAGCCGGGCGTAGTGTCGAAGGTTCCGGCTCAACGCAGTCAGGTAGGCCAGGCGAAGTCGTTCCCGGACCCGAGGGGGTACCGATTTTTGCAGTCCGGCTCGCATCAGACGACCGTACAGCAGAGAGGAGACCTTGGAGGCGAGGGCCTGTCTGCCGACGGTCTCCCACTCCTGAAGCGACATTTCGGAAACGCCTGAGTCTCCTTCATTGCAATTCAAGCATGCGAGGAGGTCCTTATGTTTTTGCATGCAATTCATGAGGGTTTGTCGTTGACCTTAGTATCCAAGTGGGTATGCCTTGACTGTTTTGGTGCCGCGACGACAGCGCACAGGACCGTGAACAAAAGGGCGTTGGCGGGAATGTGGAGGTTGAAGTCGAACAGGCTGTGGACCAGGATGGCGGTGATTGCCGAAAGCGCCCCCAGCGTGGTCCCCCGGACCAGGCGGCTGGGGGCGCCGATTTTCTCGAAGCCCCTGCGATACAGCGCGAAAGCCGTCCAACCGACGATCGCAAGGACGGGGAGTCCGGCCTCGGCGGCGAACTGGAGATAGTCGTTGTGGGCCATTTTGAAGTGGCAGGCGAACCCCGGGGGCTGGAACCGGGTGAAGGCGTAGGGGAACGTTCCCGGACCTGTTCCCAGAAAGGGGCTTTGTCCGATCATGTCCAGGACCCCGCCCCAGACCACGAGCCGCGACCCGATGCCGGAACCGCTCTCCAGGTCGGAGACCGTCAGGATACGCTCCACTGCGGACGTGCTGGAAAGCACCACCAGGAGAACGGCGAAGAAACCGCCCACGACGGTCAACAGGACCGCCTTTCGCTTGAAGCGACGGTCCAGCAGCAGGCAGACGGCCATGAACAGAAGGCCTGCGAAAGCGCCGAGCCATCCTCCACGGGAAAGCGAAAGCACCAGGGCCGGAACCAGTGCGAGTACGAAATAGACCGAAAGCCAGAATTTCCAGCCTCGGACCCCGGACAGGCAAAGTCCTATGGCCAGGGGGATTGCCATTTCCATGAACCCCGCCAGGTGGTTTCGGTTGCCGTAGGTCGAAATGAAGCAACCGGTCTCTTCCAGGTCCGTGTAGTCCCACCAGGGAAACGGGCTGTTTCCGAAAAGCTTGAGAAATCCGACAACGGTGAGCAGAAGGCCTATGGAGCATACGACCCAGAGTAGTTGCCAGAGCTGCGACCGGGTCCGGACAGCCTGGACTGTCCAGTAGAAGACGGTTAGGTAGTTGAGTAGCAGCAGGGCCGACTGTAAACTCAGACGGCGGTTGACGGAAAACGCCGTCGCGGCCGCCACGACCGCAAGAAGCGACAGTACGGGAAGGTCCACGGGGGTCGGGACCCATTCGAGTCGTTTTCCGAGGGCCGCGCGCAAGAAGAATACGGTGGCCGCGGCCACCGTGAGGAGGTGAATCGAAGTTACCGCCCATCCTTGCACGCTCCCCCTGGCCAGCGGGGAGAAGAGCAGCAGGGCGTAGAGCAACGGCAAGCTGGGCCGGGCGATTTCTTTTTCGTTGTGGCGAGGTTTCCATTTTGTTCGACGCATGTTTTTTTGGTCTGTCATCCCTGACGGGACTTTTGTGCAGATGGCCCGAAACCCCGGCAATGAATTGCCGGGCTATTGTCTGTCGTCCCGAACGGGACTATGTCGGAACTGTTGCCTTGGAATTCCATCGCCATTTGTGACGAGACTTTCCTCGTCACGCTCGTTCCCACGCTCCTGCGTGGGAACGCCTGAAGGACGCTCCCGCGTCCCATGCCAGAGACTGCACCTTGCAAGGCCGAGGCTTGGTTTTAACGCCTGCCAACCAACTCCGTCATTCCGGGCGGAGCTTGCGGAGACCCGGAATCCAGTCGATGGTCGAGGCTCGCGGATACAAAAACCGGCAGAAGCCGAAAACCAACCCCCGCAGCCGTTTGCGGAATCATTGTCATCCGGAAAGAAAGCCGGAACAGGGAACGCTCAGCACGGTTGACGCGACGCTGGGGCGTCCAGGTATGCATTCCCACGCTGGAGCGCTGGAACGAGGAGACGAGGAGCGCCTGCCAACTAACTCCGTCATTCCAGGCGGAGCTTGCGGAGACCCGGAATCCAGGCAATGATCGAGGCTCGCGGATACCATGACCGGCCTAAGCCGCCCCCCCCCGCAGCCGTTTGCGGAATCCTGGTTATAACGGATTTGGGGGTGGGTGGAATGTAGGTTGGATTGAGCGTCGTCAATTGTTGGGTTTCGCTACGGAATTCTATCAAACAAACAGATACGGCGCACGAAATGGTTGGGAAGCAAGCGAAACCCAACATGAAACCCGCTCAACCCAACCTACACATCGCCGCTCCCCCAAATCCGTTATAACCAGGCGGAATCATTCTCATGCGGAAAGAAAACTGAAACAAGGGGACGCGCAAGCACGGTTGACGGGACGCTGGAGCGTCCCGATATGCGTTCCCACGCTGGAGCGTTGAAACGAGGAGGCCCCACCTCCGAACCAGGACGCAGGGGACGGCCGAGGGAACTCATTCCGGCGTGAAACGACCATGGTTTTCCACCTTTTGCAAGCTGCGGCCTCCCATTGCGTGAAGACGTTCGCGATACTTTTGGTTGCCGGGTTCCGACTCGGCTGCCATGCGGTAGTTTTTCAAGGCGTTTTTCAGGTCCCCCGCCTGTTCGTATGCGTTTGCCGCCTGGAATCGATAGCGAGTGCCCGGGGGGACAAGTCTCGCGGCCGCCAGAAAATCGCTCGCCGCGCCGGAATAATCCTGCCGTCGCCAGCGAATGTTCGCGCGATGTTCGTACATTCCGGGGGTCGGTTTCCGTGAAAAATCGAGAGCGAGTTTCGCTTCGCGTTCGGCCTTTTCGAGATCGTCCTGCTTGGCGAGCAACTGGGAAAATTGCAGGTGGTACTGCGGATTGGCCCGGTCGTGGATGGTCGCCTTGTGCATGGAAATCAGCATGGCGCCGATGTCTTTCTGTTTCTCGGCGATGCGATACAGCTCGAAATAGGCCTCGCCAGTCGGTCGCCTTCCGTTCAAGGCCTCGAGGACCGTCTTTGCATCGTCAAGGCGCTCAAGCTCTATCAAAACCCGGGCACGCATGATTTCCATGTCCCGGGGGAAACGGAAGTTTTTCGACACTTCGACATAAAACCTGTCGAATTCTGAAAGCAGTCGGCCTTTTCGATAGATACCGCAGATCTCTTTCAGGGTGCGCCCCCGGTCCCCTGACAGCTCGATAGCTTTCGCAAAAAAAACTTTCGCATCTTGTACCGGGCCATATTTTACGCAGAAAGCGCCGAATTCGAGGTAATCGACAACGCGGCCGGAACGTCTCGAGATCTCCAGGTACTTTTCGTAATGCCTGACGGCGGCGGCCAGGTCTTGTTCTTCCAGCATCAGGGAAACCATCGCGGCGTGGGCATTTTCGACCAAGTGGCCTTCCTCGATTGCCCGCTCGAGGCCTTTTGCGGCCGCGTGCCGGATTTCGGGCGACCAGAAGGCCTCGTTTTTCAAGTCCGGACAGACCGGAGGATACAGAAACGCCAGTTCTTCCACCACCTTTGCCAGCGAGTCGCCGTCGTGTTTCCGGTGCAGGAGCCTGGCCAGCTCGCAGCGACAGAGTATGGCGTTGGGCCTGAGTCTTATGGCTTCTTCGAAATAGGCGACGGCGTCGTAGGGGGTGGTGTCGGAAAAGGCGAACATCTGCTCCAGACGGGCTTCGGCCCTGGCGATTTCGTGGACGATCTCCGCATCCACCGGATTTAAGTCCCTTGCCGCCAGATATGCCTCTTTTGCTTTCAGGGTGAGATCGAACGCCTGGTCGAGAGGTCTGCCGACGCTCATGCGGTAGCGCGCCCTGCCTAAGCCTTTCAAGAATTCCGGGTCCGAAGTTCCTGTGGACAAAGCCTTTTGGAAAAGAGACGCGGCCGCTTCGTAGGATTTATCTTCCAGGCGGTCGAAGGCCGCATGGGCGTATAGCCGCGACACAAGGCGCATGGTCAAAGCGTACAGGCACGATGCCGCCAGGATGGAAACAAGTATTGTCGCAAAAATCGATTTTGGCTTCATGGAAGTCACTGTTCCCATCGTTCCATATTTCGACTTCAATGGTGGCTACTCGCCAAAGCCTGGATTCCGGCTCTCCGCGCGCGCTCCGACCGGAATGACGCTGGTTATAACGGATTTGGGGGTGGGTGGAATGTAGAATGTAGGTTGGGTTGAGCGTCTTCAATTGTTGGGTTTCGCTACGGAATTCTATCAAACAAACAGATAAGGCGCGCGAAATGGGTGGGAAGCAAGCGAAACCCAACATGAAACCCGCTCAACCCAACCTACGCATTGCCCTCCCCCAAATCCGCCATAATCAGGATTTTTCAATACGCAAAATTCGAAATTTTCATCACCCCAGTTGGAATCCGTACAGGATGGAAATGCCAAGGATTTTAAGAGAAGTCGAATTGGCGACAATTCCCGGGCATCAACTCTCCCATTCTACAATCCTTCCCCGTAATACTTGGAGTAGTACTTGTAATAGTACCGGTAGTAGCCCTGCCCCCTGGTATCGACCTGGTTGAGGACGGCGCCGACGACATTGGCCTGGGCGCTGCGGGTCTGGTCCACGACCTTTTTGTGGATCTCCCGGTTCGCCCCGCCCGCTTTCACGACCATGATCGTGCCGTCCACCTGGGCAGCGAGAAGCAGGGCGTCGCTGGAGGGAAGGATGGGAGGGGAGTCGATGATGATGACATCGAAGCGGCGGTTGAG
Organism: Desulfobacterales bacterium; assembly: GCA_963674505.2. GTDB lineage: Bacteria > Desulfobacterota > Desulfobacteria > Desulfobacterales > SKZT01. The sequence goes on along the minus strand of CAXXIG010000007.1, from coordinate 703,620 downwards.
GTACGACAACAGAAAGGACATGCGGGCGGAATGGATGATTTCGCCGGGGTTCGGGGGCCTTTTGCCGCTGGGCAGAAGGTAGAGCTTTTCCAGGCCGGAATGGACGATGCACTTGTCGATGCTTTTTTCCACGTAGGGAAGGTCCTTTTCGCCCATGTCCATGTTCTTGCAGAGCCTGCGGACGTTTTCGCCCCCGATGGGCGGCTTGCCGTGCCTGGAGGCGGGCAGTTTTTCAAAATAGAATTTGCCCGAGCGAAAATTCGACGCCGCGCGCAACCCTCCGAGTGCCTGCAAGGCCAGATACCTGGCGAGCGTATCGGCATCCACCGCGCCCATGCCGATCAGGACCGCCGCGAGCCTCTGGCAGGAACTGCCCGCCCAGGACATGGCCTGCATGGCCTGGTCCTTGTCGATCAGCTTGTTTCTGACCAGGACGTAGGCCAGTTTCTGCTCCTTGGGGCCGGTCCGCCAGTGCACGTCCACGGGCTCGCCGTCCATGAAATAGATGTCCACGGCCTCCCGTCCGTCGGAAAGGGCCAGCCTGCCGGTCTTTTTCTGGAATGAGAGCAGCCACAGCAGGTCGCCCAGGCCGAATTCCTTCAGGGAGCCGGAAACGACGTCGGTGCCGAATGTTCCGGAGAGCAGGCCGGTGAGACCGGGAGACGGCCCGATGCCGAACATTTTGGCAAGCGACGGTTTTCTGAGGTCGGCGTCGATGATCAGCACGGACCGTCCCGCCCGTGCGATGGTGATTCCCAGGTTGGTCGCGGTGGTGGTCTTTCCCTCCTGTTCCGCGGAACTGGTGACCAGCAGGGTGTTGAAAGCTCCGTTGACGAAGGAAAAATGGATGTTGGTGCGCAGGGACCGGTAGCTTTCCGCGAAACGCGAGTGGATCGGGTAGTTGTCGAGGCAATGGAGGTTCAGATGCTTCGTGTCTTTCTTCCCGGCCGCAGCCTTCTTTGCGGGGTTTTTGCCGCCGTTTTTCCGCCCCCCGCCGTTTTCTCCTCCGGGGGCCTTGCCTGGAGAGCGCCTTTTCGCATCGCCGTATGTCCCGTCCTTGGCCTGTTCGCCGATGGGCACCACCGCGAGCACGGGAATGCCCATGTACCGGTTCACGTCGTCCTCGCTTCTCACCGACCGGTCCATGTAGTCCAGCAGGAACGAAAGCCCGGCGCCGAGCATGAAACCCATGAGGCAACCCAGAATGAGGTTCCTGCTCTTGCTCCTCTGGTTGATGGCCCCTCTCGGCGTCGAGGCCTTCTCCGCGACGCGTATGTTGGAGGCTTCGAGGTTGCCCTCCAGGTTGGACTCCTTGATGCGAACCAGGATGGCGTCGTAAAGGCGCTGGTTGGTCTCCAGATTGCGCTCCAGGATGGTGGACTGGAGTTCCTTGGTGTTGGTCTCCATGGCCTCCTTTTCGAAGTCCTCGATGGTTTTCTGGAGCACGTTCTCCTTGGCCAGGAGCACGGACCTTTCTGCCTTGAGATTGCCGACCTCCTTGCGTATCTCCTGGTCCAGGTTCCTTCGTATTTCGCTTATCCTGACGGTGGTCTGGACGTACTTGGGGTGCTTGTGCCGATATTTTTCGCTCAGGCGCGACAGTTCGATTTCCGCTTCCAGCAATTGGCTGTAGAGCGAATCGATAAGCGAGTTTCCGATCAGGGAGCGCAGGTGCGGCGCGTCCTTTCCGGAAGAGGAAAGACGCCTGAGCTGCTCCAGCTTGGCCTCGACCTCCATCCGCTTGTTTCTGGCGCTCAGGTAGGAATCGTTGAAGCTGGCGATTTTTTCCGCGATGGTCTTCTGGCTGTCCTCCACGGAAATGAGCTTGACGCTCTCGTTGTAGGCGAGAAATTCCGCTTCGGCCTCCTCCAGTTTCTTTTTCATCTCGTAGAGCTGGTCGGTCAGCCATCCCATGGTGTCGCGGGTCGCCCGCAGACGGTTTTCGGCGTTGAAGTCGATATAGGCCTCGCTCAGCGTGTTGGCGATATCCATTGCCAATACCGGGTCCGTGTTTGTGACATGGACATTCACGAGCCGGGTTTCCTCAACCGGTTCGACTTGGATCATGCCGCGCAGGGAATTGACTATGGATTCGACCTTTCGGCTTTGCTGGCCGGAGGCTTCGGACTCGGGGTCCTCGCCGCCCCCGGATTCCGGCAAGGCTTCGGCCCCCGCCTTTGCCTTTTGTCCGAGCAAAAGCCGAAGATTGCTCTTGAGCTGCTGGAAGTATTTTGAGAGCGTGTTCGGATTTTCGAGCTTGCCCCGGTCCCGCTTCCGTTCGAACGTGTCCAGCCCCAGTCGTTCCACGACCTCCTTGAGAACGGCGTTGGAGACGATGAGTTTGAAATGGGTCTTGAAACCGTAGACCTCGGACATGTAGCTCTGATAGTAGTAAACCCCCTGGGACACGGGCAACTTGGGCATTTCGCTCTCTATGATGATGGTGGAGGTCGCCCGGTACACCGGCACCATCTTGTTGTTGTGCAAAAGGGCCAGGCTGGCCCCGACGACCATGCACAGCGCGATCAGCCACTTGTGGCCCAGAAGCAGCCGGGCATACCGGTCCAGTTCCAAAGGCTGCTGGGTCTGGAACTCCGGTTGGGTGATTTTTTGTTCCATAAGCCCTTAAAACCACGACTCGGGAATGAAGACCCGGTCGCCCGGCTTCAGTTCCACGTCGGGTATCTTGCCGTCCTGAACATCCAGAAGGTTCACTTTGATGGTTTCCACGTCGTCGCCGCGCTTGCGGATGATCTTGGCGCGATTGGGGGCGGAGAATTTGACGAAGCCCCCGGCCATGATGCAGACGCCAAGGGCGGTCATTCCGCGCTGGTAGTCGTAGAGACCGGGCTTTCCGATCTGGCCTTCCACGTAGATCTTGGACGCGGACTGGTTGAGGGCCTGCTTGGGCGGTATGTAGATGACGTCGCCTGGCGCGAGCATAGGGTTCTGGCTTTGCTCGCCGCGTTCCAGCAGTCCTTGCAGGTCCACTGTGATCGGTTCGCTTCTGGACATGACGTCCTCGATGGGCTCCTGATTCAGCATGCGCTTGGCGGCGCTTCGCATGATGAACGCCACGTTGCCGGCGTCCGGCGAGATTCCGCCCGCCTTTGCGATCAGCTCCAGGAGGCTTGCCTGGGAGGTCATTTCGTAGAGGCCGGGGCTTTGGACCGACCCGGATATGTAGTAATTGATGCTGCGAAAATTCTTGATGCGGACGTGGATCTTCGGATCGACGAAATAGTCCTCGGCCAGGGGCTCCCCGATCTCTTTTTCCAGCTGGCTCGGGGTGAGGCCCGCAGCCTTTACGGAGCCGATAAAAGGCGCATCTACAATCCCCTGGGCCGACACCGTGGCGTCGGACTGGTGCTCCAGGTCTCCGCCGGCGTAGATCGTAATGGTAAGAACGTCCTCCGGGCTGATTTTCAGGGGCTGTTCCTGGCCTTGCACATCGGCTGGCGGCGGCCCTGCCAAAAGTAAGACAATGAAAAAAAACGCTCCTAAAACAAACAAGGCTTTGCGAACGTTCGAATCTTGACAACCTACCAAATGAGATGCTCCGTATTCTTTCAATCGCGTAAGTTTCCCAAGTCTCCGCAGGGATTATAGGCAGAGCCTACCAATAGAAAAGCGCTTCGCGGGTGAAGCCGCCCCTGGCGCCGATGTCGTAGTTGAAATCCGCGGAGAGGATGACATAGTCGTTGACGTAGCTGTAGCCCTCCAGGTTGGAGTCCCTTTCGGTCCTGCCTCCGGTGAGCGAAAGAGACAGCGATTCGGTGAAGACGTAGGCCATGCGCAAGGAGATGTCGTATGTCTTGTCCTTTCTCTTTTTATCCCTTTCTTCCGGATTCGAGGAGGTGTAGCTCTTGTAGTCGCCGGTCTGGTACCATCCCCGAACCTGGGTGTCGATTCTGTCCCAGAAGAGTCCGCCCAGGCTCAGGATATAGCGGTCCGCCGTGTAATACGAGCCGTAGGTGTTGGCGTTTCTGAGGTATCCGAGGTAGAAATGGTTGATCGGCCGGATGAAGACCTTGCCCAAGTGCCGTCGTCTCTCTGCAGGAGGGGGGTCCTGGCCGGTGATACCGAACTTGTACGTGACGGTAGACTGGTCATCGAGGTCGTCGTCCTCGTAGTCCTGCCAATTGAAACCGATACCTGCATCGAAGGCGAAATACTTGAATCGTTTCTGGCCGGTGACCATGACCCATTGTCCGGTATAGTTCCCGGCGAGCCGCTCGTCGTCGTACTCCAGCTCCCAGAAGTGGTAGTCCAGGTCGATGGTCGTGGTCCGCGTCGGGTCCATCCCGAACGAGACGATCCATCGGTATTCGTCGGAATCCCCGGAATAGTCCCCTCCCGTCCCATGTACGCTTTCATCATCGTCGTCGTAGACGATGGTTCTCCAGCTGAAACGCAAGCCCAGGGTGAACCGGTCCCTGAAATCATAGAATACGAACGGACTCAGACGGTTGGTCCAGTATTTTCTGTTGTCGATGGTTGTGGAGAGCCGGTCGTAGAAGTACGGGTAGCGGGTCACGTAGAAGCCGTTGTCCAGTCCGAAAGCCAGGTGGTCGGTCCTCTGGTGCCGGATGGACAGGGAGAGAAGGTGCCCGATATAGTCCAAATCGCTGGCACTTGACGAATCATCATCTTCGCTGGTGCTGCTCGTATACGTATACGCCTCCGGCATGTATGAGAAATTCAGGCTGGTCTTGGGCAGTTCCAGGCCTACACTGAATCCCGGCTGGATCAGAAACGAATAGACGCCCTGTTCGTTTTTTTCGTCTCCGTAGAAATTGCTGTCGTGCTTGGCGGTCACCGTCAGCATGGGCTTGAGGGTGATCTTGTGGGAGGCCTCCGACGCAGCCTTGGCCGTGTCGCAAGACAAAAGCGGCAGACATGCCGCCACGGCGAAAGCAACGAACATCGCGCATATCATGGCTTTCAAGGGTCGCATGTTTCCCGTGCCCTCCGAGTGCCCGGCCGTCGAAACCGCCGCGCGCCTTTTCCGAGCGCAAGCGCTTTGTCGGACCGGTGTCGTTTGGAATTCAACGGCGTAGGCTTTCATCATTTGGGAGATGCCGGCTGCGTATCGTCGATGTAGACCACGGGGTAATCCTCCACCCAGATGGTCAGCGGATGGTATACGAGGACGACGGCGTAGTCGAGTTCCTCGAAAAAACGGACCAGGGCGACGGTGGGCACGTGCCGCTGCTTGTTGCCGGGCTCGGGCCAGATGTAGGTGGACCACCCCTGACCCCGCTCCACGCAAATCCGGATGAAATCCTCGAAAATCCGAAACGTGTTGGGGTCCTCGAAGCTGTGAAGGTCCTTTCCTTCCAGCTCCAGAATGTTGGGCTCCACCCGGACGATGCCGTCGAGGCCCACCACCGTCACGTATCCCTCGCGCTTCTCTCCGTATCGGAACGTGCGCAGAAAATCCAGGATTCGCGCGCGCTTCTGATTCTGGTCCAGGTCTTCCATGGATTCGATGGTGTTGAGCACGCTGAAAACCTGGTCCATGAGCCCGACAATGTCCTTCTTACGTTCCTCGTCGGCAAATTCGGGGCGCTTTTCTTCTTTCTCCTTCCCATTGGCGGCTTCCGGGCCTTTTGCGGCGAAAACCGCCGCATTGAAAATCCAAAGGCACAGAAAAACGGCCAGGGCAAGGCGCCACTTCATTCCGGCCGATCGTGGCGGCAGCGTCATGACAGCCCTCCCTTTTTCAATGGTTGTCGCGTCGGAATCGAATCCAGTTGCTTTTCCGCCAGCCAGACGAATGCCGACGCCCGGTAGTAGGGGTCTTCGATGGTTTCGGCGACGCTTTTGGCCCGCGCGAAATCGCCTTTGGCCCCGGCGTAGTACGAAATCCAGTAAAGGGCCGTGGCCCTGTGATAGTCGTCCTCGATGGAATCCGCGATGGCCAGCGCCTTTTCGTAGCGTTCGATCTGCGCGTACCGGATGGCCAGCCGCGAGTACATTTCGGCCTTGCGGTAGGAATCGGGCATATCCTCGGCCGATTCCATGGCACCGGCGAGGTTCTTCTCCGCCTGCGCCATGTCCCCCGCCCCCAGGTAGGCCCCGGAGATGCTGTTCAATGCGAAGGACCGGTAGAATGGGGTTTCGATTTTCGCCATGCATTTTTCCGCCTCGGCGAATTGACCGTCGTCGGTATAGATTCCGGCAATCCTGCTCAATGTCAGGTCTCTGACCGCCTTGTCCTCGATCGTCTCCACCGTTTCGCGGGCCTTTTCCAACTGGTCCGCCTTGGCGTACGATATGGCCACCGGCCCCAGGGCCTTTGCCTGCACATGCTTGTTTTCGATTTCTTTTGCGATTTCGGCGGCCTTGTCGAATACGGGCAGCGCTAGCGACGACAGGCCGCGAACCCAGGCGTGGGTCCCGATGCCGTTCAGGGTCTGGGCTCTGGTATGCTTGTTTTCGATGGTTTCCGCAGTCTCGACCGCCTCTTCGTAATGCCTTGCGGCCAGCTGGATGCGTATGACGCGGTTTTTTTCAGCTGTTTTCGTCGATGTTTCCGCGATGGCCTTGCGCACTTGCTGCGCGCGCTCCGGCTCGCCAACGTCGGCGTAGGTTTCGGCGATCTTGTCCATCACGCTGATGCGGTCGTCGTCCGGCGACGCGTTGGAATCGTAGGCGTCCTCCAGGGTTTTCGCATGCTCGAACGCGACTTCCAGCAATTTGAGTCCCTTGTCCTTTTCGCCGAGTTCCAGATGCGCCTTTCCCAGGTCGGTGTAGAGGTCGGCCTTCCACTGCATGTCCTCGACGCCCTCGACGATCTTTTCGGCCTCGGCAAGAAGCTTGCCAGCCTGGTCCGTCAGGCCTTGCCCGGCGTACGACAGAGCGACCGCGACGACCGCCGTCGCTTTCCATTCGGGCTCGCCGACGGCCCTGGCCGTTTCCAGCGCCATACTGCGAAAACGTTCCGCCTGCTCCCGCTCCCCTTGTTCCGCCGCCTGGCCGCCCAGCGCTATCAGCACCACCGTCTTGCGATAGGGCTCCTCGATCTCCTCCACCGCCTCCAAGGCCTTGTCGTACTGGCCCATGCGCACGCGGACGCCTGCCACACGACCGAGGGCTTCGGCCTTGTTGTAGGGATTTCGTATCGTCTTGCCCGCCTCCAAAGCCTTGAAGGCGTATTCCTCTATGCGTTCTTTCGCCCCGTCCGACGACAAGGACGAATCGGCAAGCAGCAACAGAATCCACAGAAAAACGAAAAAGGACGCCGAAATGAAAAGGACGGTCCTGCCCCTCTTGTCCCCCGAATCGAATTCGCAACTTCCGATTTGCCCACCCATAGCCTAAAGCTCCGCTCTTTGGATCACACACGGTCCCGTTTTGGCCGAAACGACATTCGGGAATTTCAAATTGAATGTCGAATTATGTCGGTTGTTCAATTTAATCTCGAAACGTGGGGATGCACACGGCATTTTCTCCGGGATATCGATTTTTTTCGGATTCCTGCGGAAAAAGGCACGAGCAGCTTTTTTTCGAATCCACTCCAGAAACCATCCGAAAACTCGCATATCCCGACATCGATCAAATATGAGCTTGATACAAGGATCAAGCGAAACGCAGCATCCAACTACACACAATTCACAGCAAACTGCGAGGCCGGAAACACATTTCCCCGACCTGCTCTTTTTGGTACAAACTCGCCAGTAAAAGCTAAAACTCGTCAAAAAAAGGTTGTTTCATAAAATCGACTCTTTTTTGGAATCACAATTACCACGAGTGCCGAATTGTAATCGACGTCGATTCCAACCTCGAATTTCTTTATTAATTACAATAAACACGGACGTATTGTCAAACCGGAAAAATTCCGCCCCAGCAATTCAAATTTTGACGGAAATCCCATGCCGAAGAGGTTGCAACGAACAAGGTAACCAGACCATCCTGGTCTGGTATGCCCATGTTAAACAGGCATTTCCCTACGCGCCGAACCAGACCAGGATGGTCTGGTTACCTTGAAGGCGCCGGAGACACCCATAATTAGAATTGCTGAATCCCGCCCTAGAAAAAGATCGACACGCTGCCGACAATCTCCCTCGCCGGCACCCTGCCCTGATATGTGAACACGTCTTCGACCCAGTTGAAATGGTTGTCGAAAATGTTTCTTACCTGCAGGGCGATAAGGCCGGTCTTGCCGGGAATTTCGTACGACATCGCAAAGTCGGTCAGCCAGATGTCCTCGTTGTCGTAGGCGTCGGAATCGAAGTCTTCGTATCGCCAGGTCTGCGCCAGGCCCGCCGCCAGCCCGCAATGGTGGACGAAATTGAGGCCTGCGCTCGCCAAGTGGTCTTTCCTGTCGTAGTCGGGAAAAAACGCGTTGGCCACCTCCTGGAACCGATATCCCGCCGAAACGGCCAGTCCCCTTCCCAGGATCCGGTTGCAAGCCAGTTCCACCCCTTTCAACCGGCTTTTGTAATGTTCCTCGTATTCCTCGCCGGTGGCCGCGTCCACGAAGCCAGCAGTGGATTCCCGGTCAACATAGAACCCGCCCAGCGACATGAACGCCTTGTCCCACTCGTGCTCCCACACCAGGTCCACCTCTTTTGCCACCGAACCCTCCTCGGTGTTCCTGAAGATCGGCACGCCGGCGATTTCCGTCGGATCGATCCGGCTGGAGGTAAACGGCAGCACGTATTTGAACCCCGCGAGCCTGACGGTGTCCGAAGACGTCGCCTTCCAGACGACTCCCAGGCGAGGGCCGAGTTCGTTAATGTCCCACTCCACGCCGGTGAAGGGGTTGGACTGGGTCATCCGGTCGCAGTACAGCGCGCCCTCCACGATCCAGTTCTCGTGCAGCTGCCAGATGTCCCGGACGTAGAAGCTGGTCAGGCGGCTGTCTGGATCGTGGTCCGAGGACGACGCCAGGTAGTCCAGGATGATGTCTTCGTAGACGAAAAGTTCTTCCGTGAAGTTTTCGGCGTCCGTATGCCCGGCGTAGAGCAGCGCGCCTGCCAGCATTTGGTGGTCCCCGGCCTCGAAGGTCTGCTGGGCCTGGAACTGGAAGAACGGCCGCTCGTATTCGCTGTCGGAAAACGCGTAGTAGTCCACCCCCTCGATGTCGAAAACGTCCGATATCCGGTCGAACTCGAACAATTCGGCGTCGTCCTTCACGTATGTGAAAGAGAAGATGAAGTCCGTGCCCGGAGAAAAGTGGTGGTGGTAGCCGAACTCCAGCTTGTCGGTGTCCGCGTCGGTCTTGTCCAGAGAATTGGAGGGCTGGTCGTACATGTTTCGTCCGAGCGCGTCGTCTTCCTGTTTCTGGCAAAGGGTTCGGTAGCTGAGGCTCAGCTGGTCGTCCGGGGTGGGGTCGTATTTCAACAATGCGCCGATTCCGCTGTTGCGGTCGGTGTTGGTCCCTCTCCAGCCGTCGGTCGCCCCGTAATAGTTGTCCGCGTAGAAGGCCAGGTTGTGTTCGGGAATTGCGCCGAACACCGCGATGTCGTAGCCTCTGTTCTTGTGGTTGCCCCCCTTTGCCGTGGCGATGCCGTCGATGGCGGGTTCGTCGAAAAACGGCGTGTACGAATTGAAGCTGTTCACCGCGTTGAAATTGGCGGGTTGAAGGATTCTTGCGAGCAGGAGTTCCGACGCGCCTGCGACGGTCCGCGTCCCCGAGTCTACCAGGGCGCTTCCGTAGAAAAGGTGGCCCGCGTAGTTGGCGAAGTCCTGCTTGATGGAGGATACCGCCTTGCTCTGCGCCCACGCGGAGAGCCCCAGCTGCTGGTAGAGGATGAACAGGTTGACGTTTTTCACCGCCAGGTCTTGGTCCATCAGGAACCGGGAGCGGTAGACGCCCCGGTTGTCGTTCAGGGCGATGGCCGCATGGAGCGATTCGACCGCTTCCGAAGGACGGTTCAGATCCCGGTGGATGATGCCCTCGTACAGATAGGGAGTGGGGTCTTTGGGGTCCAGCTCCTTGGCCAGGGCCAGCATGTCCAGTGCTTGGTCGAACCTTTTGAGCTGGTAGAGCATCTTCGCCCAGTAGCTGAGCATCAGCGACCGCCGGGGCTCCAGGAGGACCGCCGCCGACATCTCCTCCATGGCCGCTTCCGGCTCCGCGCGTCGCATGCGGCACAAGGCCAGCCCCAAATGGGATTCTCCCAGGCTGGAATCGGCCTGCAGTGCCTTTTCGAAGGCAGCCATGGCATTGTCGGTCTGCTGTTTCGCCAGAAGCAAAAACCCCTTGAGTTCCTGGACCCGGCCCGATTCGGGCGCGGCCGCCTCGGACTGCAAGAGCAGATTCCAGGCCTGTTCAGGATAGTCCGAGCCGAACCGAATCCGGGCCAGGTTCAACAGCGCCGTCGCGTTGGTCCCGTCGATGGCCAGAGCTTTTTCCAGCGCGTCGGAGGCCTCGGACAGGTCGAACATGGACTGGTGGGCGTAGCTTTTCAGGATGTATCCCTGCGGGTCCGAGGGTTCCAGAGCGATGCTTCGTTCCGCCGCTTGCAGCGCCTCTTCCTTTTTGTCTAAAAGAAGGGCGGATAGGGAAAAGTAGCGATATGCCGAAGCATTGTTCGGGTACTGGGACGCCAATCGGCCCAGACGGTCGTGCGCCTCGGACGGTCTCCCGGATTTCAGGGACAGGGCCGCCCCGTACACCTGCAAATCTTCGTCCCCCGGATACGCGGCCAGCCCTTCCTCCACGGCTTTGACGGCCTCCGAGACCTTGTCCTGCGCCGCCAAAGACGACGCTTTTTCCAGAACGGAGCGTCTGGGCCCGGAGGAAACGCCCGAAGGCGGGGCGAAAAGGCCGGGCGGGACATGGATGGTCCATTGCACCGTGTCCTCGGGGGAGAGAAGAGTAGAGGTCTGCAAAGGAAGGCCCGTGCGGGAGACCACCTGCCGGCCCGCGGTCGCGGCCACTTCCTCCGCGCCCCTGGTCGCCAGCACGTTGCCCCGCAGCACGGTCAGCACCGTAGTGGTTTCGCCATCGGTGAAGGCGTTCAGCTCCGTGCCCCGGACCCCCAGCACCATGGTGGGCGTGTCGATATCCACCACCAATCCCCGGTTCTTGTTCCGCATCCACATTTCCCCTTTCAGCAGGCGATAGACCGACCTAAGCCGCTTTTTCGCCGCATCGACAATCCCAAGGCCGGAAAACCACCCGGCCGTCTTGGCCGTCTGCTCGATGGCAAAACGCGCGCCCCCGTTCAACTGGAGCAGGGACTCGTCTGAAAAAAGCGCGTAGATCCGACCGTACTCGCCGGTCAGAAGCGTGTCGCCCTCGTACAGGACCATCCCCTTTTCGGCCCAGTGCCACCGGTTTTCCCCGGCGTGCTTGACCGCCGCCTCGCCCCTGGCGTCCACGATCTTTCCGGCCTCCGCGCCGGACGACGGCGGGGCTGCCGCGAAAGCCGGAAAAATCGCTAACGCAGAGAAAAACAGGGAAATAAAAAACAAAAACGAAAGCGATGACAGACAAAAACGAAAGCCTTTGCGACCGGTCGGCAAACCCATGACGTTCATCCTTTCTTTGAAAGATGCGTTTTTGCGATGCGGTCCATGGTACGGGCTTGGTCTTTCTTTCGGCAGTTCGCGCACACCCTGCCAAACGACACTGCCAAGCGACACCGCCAAACGCCTCGTTCCCACGCTTCGCGTGGGAATGCATACCAGGACGCTTTGCGTCCGCGTTCCGCAAAGAAATCGCCGAATCAAGAACCAACCCCGTTGCACGATGGTTCTGAAGACGCGTTGCCTCGTGGAACGATACATTCTTTTCGGTATCCCGATCTTCGGCACCCGCGAATCGCGACGCAATTGGCGGCAGGGTATACTATTTCAAGCGGTTTTTCAAAAAAAAAGCGCCGATTGGCGATGGATTGATGGGAGAGCAAGAAAACATGGATTAGATGGATGTCATGGAGACAATGGACGCTGCAGAAGAAAGTGGGGAGCAATTGAAGAAGACCGAATCTTTCATTTTTACAGGGATAGAACCAGTCGCAGACCATTTTCTATTTTTACAAGCTTTCGAAAGGGGATTCGACCCGAGAGTTCGGTAAGAAAATCCTTGTCCACGGTGATTACCTGGGAAACATTTGCAACGGAATCTATGGTTAAGCCAGTCTCTTCGCTCGAGAGAAACACGTTTCCCGGCGCGAATGCAAGCCGCTGGTTTGTGGTGAGAACTACGGCAATAATCGTGCGTATCCGGCTTCTATTGAACGTATCGTCCTGAACGATAATGACAGGTCGTCGGTAGCCCGGTTCCGAGCCGGATGGCGCAGGAAGGTTCGCCCACCAAACCTGTCCGCGTTCCATTACCAGTCGTCTCCAGAAATCGAGGCCGATTGAATTTTTGCTATATTGACGTCAATGGAACTGTCTTCGGTGCTATAAATCTCGTTCAATCTTTCAGTAATCGAGCCATCCAGCCGGTCTTTCACGTATTCCTCGATAGCACGAGCGAACAATTCGCTCTGCGAGATTTCAAGCTTTCGAGCAAGCTCTTCGGCCAATTCAAAAATATGGTCGGGTATGGAAATTGCCGTTTTCATGGATTCAGTATAACTTTCGCCATACCCTTGGTCAATATTGAATTTTGAAGAAATTTGACCATATTCATGGCTGGATTTCGGATGTTTTCAGGCGACCTTTCACGAGAATGGCAAGCTTGCGCATTTTTTATTTTGTGTTAATTTTCAAACTCGTCGAAATTCGAAAAATGCGCGCAAGGTGTAAACAATTTTTCCCCGAGTGTCTACATGTCCAAAACAAGTCCGATGCGAGTTTTCGCGATTTTTTTCATGGCCGTTTTCTTTTCGTGTTCTCCCTACCGTCCCGACCCGCTGCCCTCCGTCACGGAGGACATCCCGGAAGCCTACACTGGCGTCACCCAGGCCGCAGACCCCGAAAGACGCTGGTGGGAAACCTTCCAGGACGACGAACTGAACTCTTTCGTCGATGCCGCGTTCGCCGAGAGCCCGGACCTGTTCCTTCTTTTCGCCCGGCTCAGGCAGGCCAGGGCGTCTGCGGTCGTCGCAGGCGCCGATCTGTACCCGGACCTTACCGGCAGCGGCGATGTGGCCTACGCCCGCAGGCGCGTGAAAAACGGCGTCACCCAGACCACCTCTCCCAAGGAATATTCCGCAGGCCTTGCCAGCAGCTACGAGCTGGATATGTGGGGCAAAATCCGCGCGGAAAAAGAGGCCGCCGTCCAAGCCGTGGCAGCGCGCGAGGAGGACTTGAACGCCGCCGCCGTCACTCTGGCCGCCGAGGTGGCCGACCGATGGCTGCAAATCGTATCCCAGAAGATGCAGATCGGGCTTTTGAACAAGCAGCTGGAAATCAACCGGACCTTTCTGGAACTCATCGAGCTGCGGTTTCGCCAGGCCATGGTGTCTGCCCTGGACGTCTACCAGCAGCAACAGGTGATCGACCGGCTTCGGGCGGAGATTCCTCTGGCGCAGGCGGAAAAGAGCAGGCTGGCCAACGAGCTTTCGGTCCTTTTGGGAACGGTCCCCGGAAGCATCGACGACGTTTCCAGAGACGAGCTTCCCGGCCTTCCCCCCGCCCCCCCGGCCGGAATACCGGCGGACCTTCTGCGATATCGCCCCGACATCCGGGCCGCGCAAAAAAGGCTGGAATCCGCCGGTTGGGACGTGGCCGCCGCACGGGCCGACCGCATGCCCTCGGCGACCATCTCCGCCCGGGGGCTTTTTTCCTCGGAACATTTGGACCTTCTCCTGGACAACTGGCTTTTGAGCCTGGCCGGGGGAATCACCGCCCCCATTTTCGACGGTGGCAGGCGCGAAGCCGAAGTGGATCGCAACGTCGCGGTGGTGGACGAAAACCTGGCCGCCTACCGCCAGGCCGTCCTGGGGGCGCTTCTGGAGGTGGAGGACGCCATGGTCACCGAAGAACGGCTAAAGGAGCACATCCGGGAACTGGAAAAGGTGGCCGAAACCGCCCGCAAAGCTCTGCGACAGGCCACCCTGCGGTACAGAAACGGCCTCACCGACTACCTGCCGGTCCTCACCCAGATCCTGACGGTCCAGGAACTGGACCGCAGCCTGATCGTGCAAAAGGAGAACCTTTTGACCAACCGCGTGAAACTGTACCGCGCACTCGGGGGGACCTGGCCGGGCGACTTGCTCCGTCGGCCGCCCGACACCAAATTGTAAACGGTCCGATTTGTAAGCGGACCAATTTTACGGGAAGCATTCCAACTCCGGGCAACTTGTCATTGTCGCAGGGCAGTGATCGTCCGTGCCGCCACGGAAGTCCGTCTTTTCCCCAAAAACCATTTCCTTGCTCCCGGCATCGAAAATGCCTAAATTGGAAATTCAATCGAAAGACCCGACGCAATAACAATTCAAACTGAGACCCGAGAACCGAAATCGACATGCAAGAAAACGAAACGCCCAACGAAGACAGTCAAGCCCCCGTTCCCAGGTCGGGGAAATTCAAGCTGGTTTTAAAGATAGTGCTCCCGATCATCTTGATCGGCGCAGGTCTGGCCGCGGCGTCCTATCTGATGAAAACCGGCCCGAAAAGCGCGAGACGCCCGCCGGTCAAGCTCGCTCCGCTCGTGCAGGTCCAGCCTTTGGAGCGCGGGACGTATTCCGTGGTGGTCAAGGCCATGGGCACGGTGGCGCCCGCCCGAAGCGTGGAACTCAAGTCCAGAGTGACCGGGGAAATCGTCGATATCCACCCGGATTTCACAGAAGGCGGTCTGCTCAAGGCAGGCGCCCCTGTGCTCAGGATAGACCCGGAGGACTACAAGCTGGCCATGATACAGAAGGAAAAGGCCGTGGCCGACGCTCGCTACAATCTCAAGCTGGAACTGGGAAAGCAGGAAGTGGCCCGCAGGGAGTGGGAGATTCTGGGTCTGGCCGACGACGCCAAGGAAAGGGAAGTGGAACTCGCGCTTCGCAAACCCCACCTGGAAAAGGCCCGCGCCGACCTGACCGCCGCCGAAGCCGAAGTGGCGAAAGCCAAGCTGGACCTTTCGCGCACCGAGATCACGGCCCCGTTCAACGCCATGGTGATGTCCAAGGACGTGGACCTGGGCTCCCAGGTGACTACCGCGACTGTTCTCGGCGAGCTGGCGGGCACCGACGCCTACTGGATCGTGGCCACCCTGCCCGTCGAGCGCCTCCACTGGATACGAATACCCGTGAAAGAAGGGGACTCCGCTTCGCCTGTGAAAATCGCCTATGCCGCCAACCATCATGTGGAAGGCAGGGTGATCCGTCTGATGGGCGACCTTTCTTCCGAAGGACGCCTGGCTCGCTTACTGGTCGAAGTACGCGACCCGCTGCGGCTGGAGCGCGGCCCCGACGGCGATCCGCCGCTTTTGATAGGCGAGTATGTCAAGGTGCACATCGAGGGGCGGGAGCTTTCCGACGTCTTCAAAATCCCCAGGTCCGCCCTGAGAGACAACGCCTTCGTCTGGACTGTCGGCGAAGACTCCGCCCTGCGGATCAAACCGATCGACCCGATCTGGAAGGACGAGGAGCTGGTGCTGCTGCAAGACGGCGTTTCTCCGGGTGAAAGGCTTGTGATCTCCGGCCTGGCCGCTCCGGTCGAGGGCATGCCGGTGCGTGTGGAGGGAGAAGACGAAGGACCCGCTTTGAAACCCGGAAAACCCGGAAAACCCGGAAAATCGGGGAAGCCGGGCGGACAGGACGAAAAAAAGCAAGAATAGATTGAACAGATGGAACACCGTCACCCTGTCGTCCAGGATTTCGGTTCCAACCAAAAGAGACAGTCGATAAAATGGATTCCCAAAAATCATCGTCCACAATCAAAAAGGGCCCCATCGCCTGGATGGCGGGCCACTCGGTGGCAGCCAACCTGATGATGCTGGTATTTCTGGTCGGCGGCGGGATGCTCGCCGTCAACATCAAGCAGGAGGTCTTTCCCGACTTCGACACCGACCAGGTACAGATCGCCGTGCCGTACCCCGGGGCCAGTCCCCAGGAGGTCGAACGGGGAATCGTGCTGGCCGTCGAGGAGGCCGTCGAGGGGCTGGAGGGCATCGACGAGATACGCTCCACCGCCCGGGAAGGCTCCGCCACGATCACGGTGGACATGATCGAAGGCGAAGACCTTCAAAAGCTCGCCCAGGACGTCCAGAACGAGGTCGACCGCATCACTTCCTTTCCCGAAGAGGCCGAGGAACACACCGTATCAGTCGTGGCCAGAAAGCGCGGCGTGGTATCCCTCGCCCTCTACGGGGACCAGAGCGAGCGGATACTGAGGGAATACGCGGAGTATATCCGGGACCGGCTCTTGCAGGAGGAGGAAATCACCCAGGTCGAAATCAGCTCGGTGCGAGACTACGAGATCGGGGTGGAAATCCCCCTGGACACCCTTCGGACATATTCACTCACCCTGGAGGACGTGGCAAACCGCATCCAGCGAGCCTCGGTGGAGCTTCCCGGCGGCGCCATCAAGACCGAAGGCGGCGACATCATGGTGCGCATGAAGGAGCGGCGCGACTACGGCCACGAGTTCGCCAGGATTCCCGTGATCACCGCCGCTGACGGCACGCGCATCCTTCTGGGAGACATCGCCGAAATCAAGGACGGGTTCGAGGAGACCACCGTGTCGGCCTCCTTCAACGGTTCGCCTGCGGTCATGATCGACGTCTACCGGGTGGGAGAGCAGACCCCGCTCACCGTTTCCGACGCCGTCAGGAAAGCGGTGGAGGAAATCAACGCCGTCATTCCCGAGGGGCTCCATGTGAATATCCAGAACGACCGTTCGGAAATTTACCGCCAGCGGCTGGGACTTCTTCTGAAAAACGGGGCCTACGGCCTGATCCTGGTGTTCGTCCTGCTGGCGCTCTTTCTGGAACCCCGTCTGGCCTTCTGGGTCAGCCTGGGAATCCCCATTTCCTTCCTGGGCTCCATTTTCATTCTCAAGGCAATCGGAGTGAGCATCAACATGATCTCCATGTTCGCCTTCATCGTGACTTTGGGCATCGTGGTGGACGACGCCATCATCGTGGGGGAAAACATCTACTACCACCGCCAGCAGGGCGAGACCTGGTTCAAGGCGGCGGTCCGGGGCGCGAGGGAGATCGCCGTGCCCATCAACTTCACCGTGCTGACCAACATGGTGGCCTTCGTCCCCATGCTCTTTGTCCCCGGTTTCATGGGAAAAGTCTTTCGAATGATTCCCATGGTGGTCATCAGCGTGTTCGCCATTTCGCTGATCGAAAGTCTATTCATACTTCCCGCGCACATCGGGCACAGAAAAGCGGGGGCGTCCACCGGCATTTTCGGATGGCTCGTCGGGCTTCAGCAGAAGTTCGGCGACGCCTTCACCGGTTTTGTCGACAAACGCTACGGCCCCTTTCTGGACGCCGCCATCCGGTGGCGGTACCTCACCATGGCGGCGGGAATCGGCGTGCTTCTGCTGACCTTCGGGTACGTAAAAAGCGGACGCCTCGGGTTCGAGCTGTTCCCCAAGATCGAGTCCGACTACGCCATCGCCACGGCCATGCTTCCTTTCGGCACGGCCTTCGAGCGGGCCAGGCAGGTGGAGGCGAGGCTGCTGGAGAGCGCCAGGCGGACCGTGGCGGAAAACGGCGGGGAGAAACTGGTGGACGGCATTTTTTCTTCCATCCACGACAACGAGGTCTACATCCAGATGTACATGACCCCGCCCGACGTCCGGCCCATGTCCACCGCCGAGGTGACCCGGATCTGGCGGGAGAAGACCGGCCCCCTGGCGGGCCTGGAGAGCCTGAAGTTCGAGTCCGACGCAGGCGGTCCCGGCCGGGGCGCCGCCATGACCGTGGAGCTGAGCCACAAGGACATGGACATCCTGGAAAAGGCCAGCGCGGACCTGGCCGAAGCCTTCGCCTACTATCCGGAAGTAAAGGACATCGACGACGGCTTTTCCCCCGGCAAGCAGCAGATCGACTTCACCATCAAGCCCGAAGCCCGAAGCCTGGGCCTGGAGTCGAGGGAAGTGGCCAGGCAGGTCCGCCACGCCTTCTACGGCGCCGAAGCCCTGCGGCAGCAACGGGGAAGAAACGAAGTCAAGGTCATGGTGCGCCTGCCCCGAAAGGAGCGCGTCACGGAGTACAGCCTGGAGGAGATGATACTCAGAGCCCCCGACGGCACCGAGATCCCTCTGGCCGACGCCGTCTCCATATCGCGCGGACGGGCCTACACCGACATCGACCGCAGGCAGGGCAGAAGAATCGTCACCGTGTCCGCCGACGCCGCCCCCAGAAGCCGCGCCGGACAGATCCTCGAATCCATCAAGGCCGAAGTCCTCCCCGAATTGAAGAACAAATACCCCGGCCTCAACTACAGCTTCGAGGGAAGGCAGGCCGACCAGCGCGAAAGCATGGATGCCCTTTTCAGAGGGCTCGGCATGGCCATGATCGTCATATTCGCCATGCTGGCGGTGCCGCTCAACAGCTACGTCCAGCCCCTCATCATCATGAGCGCCATCCCCTTCGGCATCGTGGGCGCCGTCATCGGCCACCTGATCATGGGCTACAGCCTGAGCATCCTGAGCATGTTCGGCGTGGTGGCCCTGTCGGGCGTGGTGGTCAACGACTCGCTGGTGCTCATCGATTTTGCCAACAGACGCCGCAGCGCGGGCATGAGCGCCCTGGACGCCGTCCACGCCTCCGGCCTCACACGCTTCCGCCCCATCATCCTCACCACCCTGACCACCTTCGGAGGCCTCGCACCCATGATCCTGGAAACATCCCGCCAGGCGAGGTTCCTCATCCCCATGGCCCTTTCCCTGGGCTTCGGGGTGGTCTTCGCCACCCTGATCACCCTGATTCTGGTCCCCGCATTCTACCTGATCCTGGAGGACTTCCAGAAGCTTTTCGGCAAGACACCGGCTCATGCGCCGGCTGAGGAGAGCCGGTGACGGGGAGATGGGGAGATGGGGAGATGGGGAGATAGGGAGATAGGGAGCAATAGTTTAAACTCACGCCCTTGATCTTGTTCCTACGCTTCAGCGTGGGAAAGAGCAAAAAAAACAAAACGTGGCGATCAGGGTCTCGAACGCCGACGATTCGATTTATGAATCTACGGCAGACAATCCGCTCTCGAGATGTCTCCGCTGGAACAGCTGGGAATCGAATTCGTCGCGGGAATGTCCCGAGACTCGAAAGGGCCCGACCGTTCCGGATTTCCAGGTCGCGCGCCGGGACTTATCGAAGAAGGGACTTCGGAACTTGAATTCGGGCTTGGCGGCGGCATGGGAGGAGGAATGGGCGGCGGCCCTCCGGGCGGTTTCGATGGGAAAGGCCCCGGAGGGGAAAAGTTTGGGAAACCCGACGAAGTATGGCTCAACGTCAGGCTGGCCAATTGATTTTTCCGATATTAGCGAATTTGGGGGGCGCTTGGAACGTAGGTTGGTTCGAGCGTCGTTGATTGTCGGGTTTCGCTGATTTATTCTTTCAAGCTCAGGTCGAGATAAAAGTTCCCCAACCGGTCTGCCATAGGCTTTTGGAGGGTGAAATTGCCGCCTGCGGGAAGCAGTACCATGGTACTGACGGAATGTCCTATATTTCTCAACGCGACATCGACGTTGCCGAAAGAGCCGACATGTGTGCTGAGTGCGGATAAAATCAGGTTGCTGAAATATCCGGCTGCCAGGCCGAAGGAGAAGGCCCCCAGAATACCGCCGAGAATAGCCCCGAAGACACGGGCCACATCGGCGCAGGTGTTGGTGTCCGATCCGGAAGAGTGGTGACTGGTGCCGAAACTCTGGCTGATATCGAGTCGAGGCTGGCCCGAAGCGCCGTCAGCCAGCCCGATCGAAACCGTCCCGCCCCAGTTCAGCCCGGTGTGGGCCCAGGCCTTGGCGGTGCAGAACGTCGGAAAGCCGGTGTGTTTGCTCTTCTCCTTGTAAAAATAGAGGCGGCCGCTGAAGTTCAGATCGATCTTGTCGCCGGAATTTACCACATTTACCGTATATTGGTTGACATACTGGTTATGGCCGCTGGTGACGTCGCTGATGTTGTAGTTGAACCCCGTGCCCGTACCCCTCATGGCAGCGTCGTAGCCTTGGCCTTCGGAAACGGAGAGCTTGCTGTGAATCTGCTCATAGACATTTTTCCGAAGCTGGTCGAAAATCGGTCTTAAGATGTAAGCCTCCAGAAAAATACTGTGCGACATGATCATCCGGGCATCGCAACCCATCTCCTCCGTGATCCACGGAGAGTCGAAGTTTCCGGGCGTCCCCGGGACAACTCCCTTGCCGTCCTTGGTCGCCAGGCAATAGTTGACGGTGCTCAGATTTTCGTCCGTAGGGTGTTTGAAAACGTTAAACGTCACCCCGATGGGTTTCAGCATATCGGGGACATCTTCGCCGCCAGGGTAGCGAGTGTTGTTTCCGTCCGTGAGCACATAGCCAAGGACGTAGGGATTGCCGCCGGCCTCGGCCTGCTCTTTCATCTTCCCAAGGTACTCCTGCATGAAGAAGACAAACGATTTAAGCGCGTCTTGTCCGTTTGATCCAACGCTCGTGAGGGTCGGATCAAAGGTGGCCAGGTTGCTGTTCTCCAGGTCCAGGAACAAATGGTTTACGGTGAAATCGGCCTCCTGGAACGATTCGAGCTGGCTCTTGACGGATGGAGGGACGTTGATATGTCCGTCCATGTCCTCCCTTGCAATGGCGGCAATGTCGAGGTTGACGGGAATCGCGAACACCCAGTCGGACATGTCGGTCACCTGCCATACCGCACGGGGGCCGCTGCCCAGATAGAAACCGAACCTGCCGGATTCGAAACGGACCACCAGCCGGACGGTGGTGCCGGTATCCATGATCCGGATGCTTAAGTCCATTTTGCCGTCCAGATAGCCGTCGATCCGGGTATTGTCCACGCTGCCGTCGGGATTTCTGGGCAAATCTTTTTCAGACCGGCACAGTGTATAGGCATCTTTTCCCGTTTGGGCGTCGAACTCTGACTTGATGACAAGGTCCGAGGGCAGAATGCCTTCGTTCTTCAGGCGACCGAGCTGATCGTTGATGGTTTTCTGCGTGATCGCCACGACCATGTCAAAGCTTTTGAAAATATCTGTGTCATTCATTTTTGCTCCTTTGGACGCTGCCGGAGAACTTGGAGGGGGCCCGTTCTCCGGCAGCCGTTTCAAATTAAATGCAAAGAACGGTCCTCTATAGTCCTCCCACGTTTACGAGGTGAAACACGTCCGTATCCGTGCTGAGGGCCTTGACAAGCGCCCCGAACATACCGGTCGCGCTGCTGATGAATGTAAAGCCCACGCCCACCGTCAGTATGATGGCCCCGACTTCCGTCTCCTTGCTCACCTTTCCCACGCCCGTGGCGATGCCGCTCAAGTTGGAGAGGATGTCGTTGAGCCAGGTCAGCCAGACGGTGGAGGAGGCACTGATTCCGTCAGCCACCATGGCCAGGATCAAAATGAGCAGGTCGGCCGCGACAAGCAAGCAGCCGGCCGCTTTGGAGGGAAGAAGCATCCCCACACAGGTATTCAGGAGTGCAGTCCCCCAGCAGATGATTTTCAGCACCGTACTGGCTGTTTTGGTCCTCGTCCCCGGCACCGGAAAGGTGCCGCCGAATTTGATTAACCCGAGACCGGCGGTAAAGCACATGACAACTTTTTTAGTGCCGCCCTCGGGCGGCGAGTCGCTTAAACTGGTGAGGATTCCCATGGCGGAAAGGCCGATACCGGACAAGGATGCGATGAAACCGCCCCAGCCGGCGTAAACGGCGGCCGGGGATGCCGGGGCGCTTGACGCGGCAACCGGGGTTGCTGCGACGCTTAGTACGGCGGCAGCGGTTGAGCCCGCCTCCACTGAAGGTTTGGATGAGACGCCGCCGCCCAGAAGGGTTTCAACCAGGCGCGGATCTTCCATCAGTGCCTTGGCTTGGTGGTTGTCAAAGGGGGCTTTGCCACCGTTTGCCGCCTTGAAGACGTAGGTGGCCGGAATGGCCAGGATCAAGGATACGGCGTTGATTCCGGTCAAAGACTCCTCTTCCCCCAAAAGCTTCGTGATGAACTTATACAGGTCCGACAGAAGGGGAATGTCCATGTCATCTTCCAGAACGCTCTGAATGTCCTTGATCAGGTCCTCAAGGAAGTCCAGAATTCCGAGAACCAGCTTTTTTAACGGGTCGAACACCGTATCGATCACC
Organism: Desulfobacterales bacterium; assembly: GCA_963674505.2. Classification (GTDB taxonomy): domain Bacteria; phylum Desulfobacterota; class Desulfobacteria; order Desulfobacterales; family SKZT01. The sequence continues at coordinate 681,482 of CAXXIG010000007.1, read as the reverse complement.
CCGTTGATCAGGTCGTATGCGGCCTCCACAGACCCGGTTTCCAGCAGATTCCTGATATTGGCCAGGTCGTCCTTGATATCGTCGAAAAGGGCGGTTGTCGTTGGGATGAGCACATCGTCGAGAAACTGGGTGAAAGGATTGCCTCCGGTGTATCCCGATGCACTGCCTCGGATCCAGCCGTGTTGCATGTGATACAGGGAATAGTTACCGCCCGGCGAATTGAGCAGCGTGGCGTAAGGGCTGGATGCATGGTCGCTCTTTGCATTGGACGCCGGGATGCGGGCTCTTACTCCGGCCGGTATGACCAGCGATTTGACATCCTGCTTCATGGTGTCGAGTGCCGAGCCGATCGTATCCTTCCATTGATCGATATCATCGGTCACCTTTTTCACACTGTAGTCGAGCATGTTGGTCATCAGCTTGGCAATGACCTTGTGGGTCGCCCAGATGTCGTCCCAGCCCAGCAGGTGCCCCAGCCACTCGAGAAACTTTTCCAAGGCGACCTTGATGAGAGAGAATACCCAGCTGATGACCCTGCCGACGGCGGAGATGGTGTCAAGAAGGATATTGTAGACCTTTTCGCCCAGGTGGAGAACGAACTGAAACCCCTCTTCGACTTTGTGGATGAGGAATTTGACGCCGTCCTTCAGGACGGTGAACCCATCCTTGAACTCCTCGACCGCCTCCTCGAAAAAGTGGCCGATTTCGTGGATGACATCCCCGGCCCAATGGGTGAAGTCGCCCATGAACCCGGCACTGAGGGCTGCGCCGTGGGGCACGGCCACCCAGGCTCCGTTCTTCACCTCCATCCCGAGAACGAATCCTGCGGGGTGGCTCGCCGCATGGCTGTTGATCAGACTCGCCGTCCGGACACCCCTGTCTCCGACAATGGTGTAGGTGTTGTCCCCGAGACCGGACATCTGATCGGACGAAGCCAGCGAAAGCTGCTTTACGCTGCCTGCGATGCCGTTCAGGGTGTCCGCGTTTTTCCGGATGGAAGGGTCGGTCACCACATTCTCGTCGGCCTGGGTCTTGGCGTTTTTCAGATCATCTCCTGATTGGATGGTTCTGAGGCCTTTGGTGATCTTGCCGTTGGGGTAGACGTTCAGGGTCTTGTCGAAGTTGTCGCCTTCGACATGGAATATGGGGGACGCGACGTCGCCGGTATCGGTAATAATAGTGACGTTGCCGATTCCGTCGGTCGCGACAACGGCCGGGTTGTCTTTGTCGAGGCTGTAGATCAGGCCGTTGATGGTGGCGTAGATCCACTCGGAGGAGGTGATGCGGAGGGACTGACCGGCGCGGGGCGTTCCGCCCGCATCCGCGACGTTGATGTGGGTCGTGAAGGAGTTGAAGTTAATCACGGATCCGCCGCCCTTGACGCTGAGTGTTCTGTGGTGCCAGAGGGTGCTTCCTGGATCCTGCCAGTAATGGGTGAGGGTCTGATCCTGGTTGACGAGAAGCAGTTCGTTGCTCTTCTTGCTGGCGCTCCGTGTCGGGGCGATGTGGATGGCGTTTCCGCTGAACTTCACCGGGGCGTTCCAACTGTAGGTGTCGCCCTGCCTGCCGTAGATGTAATAGATGTCGTTAGGGCTGACCATGGCCCAGATGGAGACGTTTCCTGCGCTGTCAGTCCTGACCGCGATCTCGTGTACATCCTTGAGCGAAGACGTAATTTCCTGCATGGCGCCGGCCTTGCCGCCGGGAAATACATAGATCCCGGTGTCGGAGCCCACGTACAGGTCGCTGGAAATGCTGAAGGGATCGGTGTCGCGGCCCGGGGCCGTGGCGATGCAACTGTAGGCCATATGCTTGTTGCGCAGTTTTTCGGGAATGGCCGGGCTCTGGGGGCTGTAGTCGTAGCTTTTTCGTTTTTCTCCGCCGTCGCCGTCCAGGGTGGTCACTTCGAGGGTCTGGGCCTGGCCGACCTTGTAAAGGAAAGCGACCCCGCGCTGTCCGTAGGTATGGCCGATGGCCATCGCCGACACGGCATCGGGATCGTTGTTCACATTTTCCGGGAACTCCAGGGCCCGGGAGGTTTTATTGTCCTGGATCTGGTAGTACCGTTTCTGTTTGTCAATATCGCCCGTTATGACCGTCAGGGCGTCCATCGAACCGCTCCGCATGCCCATCAGGATATGGTCGGCCTCGAAGTTCGCATCGATTCCTGAAACCTTTGCGCAATGATCGGCGAACTTGGACCAGTCCATGCGGGAGTAATCATTGGACAGGTTGCCTGCCATGAAGATATCGGTGGCGCTCGTATCCGCTTTTCCCATGGCCACCGCCACCGATACGTTTCCGGCGACATCCTGGGAGACATCGAAGGCGACGGCCTTGGCATGCCCGTCGAACTGGCCGCTGAGATCCACCGGCGACCATCCGTCCGCAGAGCCGTTGTCATGCTTGATGATATAAAATACACCCTGCCCGTTGATTGTGAAAATCATCGGGCTGCCCTGACTGTCCTGGACCACGGCGATATTCTCCGTCGGGTCTATGGGAGAGCCGGTCTTGCAGTTGTGCATCAGTTCGGCGGAGATGCTGAAGACAAGCTCGGCAGATGCATTTTCCGTCGAAGGCACTTTGACGATATCCACTGGCGAGGCGTTGGTCAGATCAGACATTTTTCCTCCTAAGTTTTTGGGTTGTTTGGGTTTGTTGATGCGGCGGGCCTCATTTTACGATGCATCCGGTTCAACCGTCTGCCCGTCAGCTTTCGCTCTTATAGGTCAGATCCAGGTAAAGGTTGGCATCGATGTCGGCAGCGGGATTTTTGATGAAAAAGACGTTTCCGGCCGGGAGCAGCAGAACCGCTGCGACGGTCTGCCCCAGGTTTCCCATGACCACACCGATATTGCCCACCGACCCCACATCGACGCTGAAGGCTGCGGCGAACAGATTGCTGAAAAACCCGTGGTCGAAACCCAGGGTGAAGGCATCCAGAATGGCGCCGAGGATCCTGCCGATCCACTCCCAGGCTTCCGCGCAGGAGTTTTTGTCCGTCCCATGGTCGCCCAGGGTGCTGGAAAAATTGTTCTGGATTTTAATGGTCGGATGGCCGGTCTTGGCATCCTTCTCCGCCTTGAAGGTCACGGTACCGCTCCACGAAATATTTGCCCAGGCCCAGGCCTCGGCAGTGCATATTATGTCCTTGTCGATTTCCTTCCGGAAGTAGAGGCTGCCGTTGAAGTTGATGTCCACCTCGTCATTGTTGTTGACAAGGGCGACCGAATAACTGTTCGCATATTGGTTTTTGCCGTCCCGTTTGTCCGATATGTTGTAGGTGAAACCCGTCGCGGTCACTTTTTTTGCATCGTTGTAATCGTTGCCTGCATCGACGTACAGCGGATTCTCGTTATCGTCCGTCTTGGTGGTGATTTTTCTATGGATGTCGTTCCGGATCTGCTGAAACACCGGTTTGAGGAAATACTCTTCGATCAGGACGCTGTGGGACCAGACCATGCGGGCGTCGCACTGCATGTCCTTGGAAATCCAGGGTTCGTCGAAGTTTCCCGGCGTTCCGGGAACCGTGCCCTTGCCGCCCTTGGTCACGAGGCAGTAGTTCACGGTATTCAGATTTTCCTCTGTCGGATGTTTGTACACGTTGAAGGTGGTTCCGACCGGCTTCAGCATGTCCGGAAGGCCGCCGTACGAGGCGTAGTTCGTCTTGTCGGTCGCGGTCATGGCGTAGCCGAGCACGTAGGGGTTGCCTCCGCTCTCCGCGCCGGCCTTCATCTTGGCCAGGTATTCCTGCATAAAGAACACGAACTGTTTCAAAACGTCGTCCCCACAGCTGCCAACCGACGTCTTGGTCGGATCGAAATTGATCAGGTTGGTATTTTCGAAGTCCATGAACAGGTGGTTGACCGTGAAGTAAAAGTCTTGAAAGGCATGGAGCTGTTTCTTCGCCGAATCCGGCACCTTGATTTTGTTATCGATATCATCTTTTTCCAGCTTGGCCAGATCCAGGTTGACCGAAATGGCGAACGCCCAATTCGCCATTTCGACCACCGTCCATACCGCGTGCCGGCCGGTTCCCTTGTAATATCCGAATTTTCCCGAATCAAACCTCAACAAAAGAAGGGCAACGGTGCCACTGTGTTCGATATTTATGCTGACGCGCATCTTACCGTCGAGGTAGCCGTCCACTTCCAGGCTGTCCACGGAGCCGTCAGGGTTCTTCGGCAGTTCGCTTTCCGAGTCGCAGAGGGTGTAGACGTCCTTTTGGGTCGTTTCGTCCCAGGTCATTTTGATAATGAGATCCCGGTGGACGACATTCATTTTCTGCAGATGGGACAGCTGGTCGTTGATCGTTCCTTCGCTTATGGGGACGACCAGGTCGAAACTGTTGAAAATCTCCGAATTCTTCATGAAGCCTTTCCTCCTGTCTGGTGTTAATGGTTTTTCATTCTGGAATCGGAGGGCTGAACCGTCTTGCTCCGATTCACCTCGCTGTAACTAACCACGCTGGAGCGCGTTTCGAAACTCGACTTTCGAGCCGATCTTTGCCAGGTCTGCCAGAATTTCGGATTTGTACAATGGACCTCCCAAGGAAATGATTGCTGCGGATTGCCCCTTTCCATTGCTGTCGGCCAAGGTAATTCCCTACCCGCCCGATACTTAAAATTGAAAAAAAACTGATGCATTCAGGCGGTTAAAAATTGGAAAATTGAAAATATAAGTAGCTTAGCCTTGTCTTGATTGGAATGCAACCAAAAAGTGAAAGCGCCAGTCATAGCGAAAACTTCGCCGTGAAAAAATTCCCGTTTGAATTCGGACGTCGGTTCCGTTTCCAAATATTCATCGACGGACATTTCTGTCGGTTTTGGCATCCTCATATTACCCCTCTACAATCTTTTGGGTAGATGTTTCATCGATTATGGAATTTTCAGCCAGAAAAATCAATCTCGAAAAGCCGCAGGAAAAAATTCTGGTTATAACGGATTTGGGGGAGCGGCAATGCGTAGGTTGGGTTGAGCGGGTTTCATGTTGGGTTTCGCTCGCTTCCCAACCATTTCGCGTGCCGTATCTGTTTGTCTGATAGAATTCCGTAGCGAAACCCAACAATTGACGACGCTCAACCCAACCTACATTCCACCCACCCCCAAATCCGTATATAACCAGAAAAAATTCGGAGGGCCTGGCATAGGAGGAGCGGCTGCCGAACGAAATTTCGGGACAAGGTACTCGGAATTCATTCGTGTGTTTCGTGATCTTTCATTTTTTTTTCAACGTGGGTTCCGCACCCCGAAGGAGCCTTTCGATGTTTTCCCGGTGCCGACAGGCGATCATGGCGAAAAAGACCGTTGCGGCGATTGTCGGCACCTGTGCTCCTTGCAGGTGCCACACGGCCAGTGGCAGGGCTGCGGTGGCTGCGAGGGAGCCTGCGGATACGCGGTTCGATAAATAGACCGTGACGATGAACACCAGCAGCGATGCGACACAAGCCCAAGGGGAGATGGCCAGAAAGCAGCCGAGGACGGTCGCGACCCCTTTGCCGCCTTTTTGGAATTTCATGTAGATCGGGTACAGGTGGCCCAGGAATGCGGCCAAGGCGACAAGGCATACGAGAAGCCAGGCCCAGTGGCTCTGGGCGTCGAAAACGGCCCGGGCCACGACCACCGGAACGAAACCTTTCAGAACGTCGCCCGCCAGAGTCAGCGCGCCGAGACGGTTTCCGGCCAGCCGTCTGACGTTCGTGGCGCCGATGTTTCCGCTTCCGTGTTTCAGGATGTCCACGGAGGAGAAGCACCGGGTCGTTACCAGTCCCCACGGAACGGACCCCAGAAGGTAGGCGAAAGCAACTAAGACAATTGTCTGCAATACCATTGTTTCTCCTTTATTCTCCTTTTAAAAAACCGACGCTTGTCCCGCTCCCTCACAAGCGCCCTGTTCGGCAATTAATCGCTAAACAACCATTTCTCATTAAAAACAGAAAGAACTTCATTTCTGCATTTCACATCTGGAAATAAAATGCTACGTTTCCGAACTGAAATATCTTTTCCGTTATAGTCTTTCATATGGGGGTAAAATTCAAATCCCCAACAGACTTTGTACTTCGTTTCTGATAGCCAGATAAACCTTCTCTTGCAAATCTGCCGGAGGCAATTTCTTTTCTTTTTTTATTTTAAGTAGAGACGTCAGCTCCATATAGCAGTCAACCGTCATTCCCTCCCTCTCAAAAAGTTTTGCGCCGCATCGCAGACTGCAAGCATCGACAAGCAATCGCTTGTCCGCCGATTTGAGCATTTCGTTATACTTCCCGGGAATTATCACAGCCGGGAGGCAGGCAATTTTTATATCCTCGGGGTTCTCTTCCCACAACCGAATGCAGGCCTTGGACGCCGATACGCCTGTAGCACAGCCACCAAAGCAGGTATAGACAAACAAACGCCATCGTTTTTTTGGCATATTATCTCCTTAAAGCTTCGCATTTAATGATCGTGCTTGGTTCATAATCGTGTCTTCGACAACACCTTTTCGTTTTTCACTTACGGCTACAGCCAGAACGCCTTCGGCACCGGCAAGCGCATGGCGCAGCGTCTTTCCGGTTCAGGAAGGCCCCCGGTCGAATTCGACGATGCGAGCGAAGTCCCTATCCACCACGCCCGGCTTGACCTCGTGGAACAGCTCGCTGTCTTTTCCGACCCGGCCGCCCATGTCGTAGGTGAATTCCGCAGTCGCGACATGGCGGAGCCAGTAGCCGTGCCGGGTCGGCCCGGCAGCGTCGTAGCCGGAATGAAAATGCACAAATTCGTCTTGCGGTTCCGGACGCGTTTGGAGCCAGCTGTCGGGAGCGTCCGGGAAGAAAACCGGCTGGATTCTCTCCTCTCCCCGGGGCAAGGGGAGGCCGGTATCCGGCAGGGTCCGAAGAATGCCTTCGCCCTCGAACAATCTGGCGTTTTCCGGCATGTCCAGGGTGTAGAAGCTTCTTTCGTTGAAGCAGACGAACCGCAGGCGGGCCGGGTCCGGCGGATTTTCGGGCGTAAAATAGTATCCGACAAACGGTCCGACCCGAACCCGCTGGCCGTCCACCTCGATTTCCAACACCTGTACGTAACCGCGGGGAATCTGCAGCGGGACCCTGGCCTCTTTTTTGTCGGCGCAGCTCAAAACGGCAGCGGCCAGAAACAATAGAACGAGGATAGTACTTTTCATAGGGGACGACGCGTTTTTCATTTCAATTTCCCCGCGCACTTCGTCCCCAAACCTTGCCGATAACGAACACGAAAAAGCCGAAGGCGAAAAAAATCACAATGGCCGCGATGTTTTGTCCACCCAGCCAGTCTGCGAGCGAAAGCGGGCCCAGGTTCGTGGGCAGGTACAACAGCGGTATCAGGGTTTCATGGAACTGGGCGAATACGGCGGTGCCCGCGAATCCGCCCAGCAACGCGAACACGGCATCCAGGCGTCCTTCCCCGGCGGCGGCCCAGGTGGTGCCCGGGCAGTAGCCCGACAGTCCCCATCCGATTCCGAAAATAACGGCGGCCACGCCGGTGGCCACGATACTGGTAGGCAAAACGGACATTCTCCCGACGCCCGACGCCTGCAACCCCGCCAGTCCCAGCGCGGAAAACGCGACTGCCGCCAGCATGAATCGCGGAATATCGCCTTCCAGCATCAGATGCGCCCTGGCCATTTTGTCGGCGTCGGTCGCGCCGATTCGCTGGATGACAAAGCCGAAAGCGATGCCCGACAACAATCCGAGCAAAACCATGTCCATTTTACTTCCTCCTTTTTGCGCGTTTTGCATAGAGGCGCTTGGGGTCGCCATAGACCAGCCTCGAAGTGATCATCGCGAACACGAATATGACGACGCCGAAATAAAGCCCGCTGACCGCAAGCTGGGTCGAGCCGGAAATGAACAGGCCCAGGGTGCAGCCGCCCGCGAGACGAGCGCCGAAAAGAATGAGGAATCCTCCCGCGAAGGTCGCCACATACCTTTTGGCCTTGCCTTTTCCGAACCGCTCTTCCCAGATTTCCGGCACGTCCCGCACCGGCATTTCGAAGGTCCTTCCGCCGATGAATCCCCCGATTGCCATGCCCAGGGCGAACGCGAAGAGCCAGGAACCGGGACCGGGGATCATCTTGTAATGGGCCTTGGATTCGACGTAGTTCGGCGCTACGACCTCGAACAGGCCCTTGAGAGCGCTGACGAAACCCGACGAAGACGCCGGAGGGCCGAACGTGGCGAAAATGAAAAGTATGATTCCCGACAAGGCAAAGGACGTGGGAAGCCATTTCCAGTATGGGGTCTCTATATTTTTTTTCATGGCGTTCACCTCATCCGCCGCAAGAAACATACCCGCCCTTGGAAGCGGCGCCTTTTCCCTGAGTCGGGGCCTCCGTTTCCTTCTTCACGGACGCTTCGACCGTTCTGCTCGCCTGCGGAAGCTCTCCGCCCGCAAGCTTGTTTTCGGTAAGCTCCACCGGGAAAAACTTGGAATAGCTGCCCCACTCGTACCAGGACGGTTCGTAGACGATCACATGGGAAAAGCCCATCAGCTTCAGGACAAAATAGGTAAGCGAGCTTCTTCGAGCCGAGTGGCAGTAAGTGACCACCGCCTTCGAGGAATCCAGGCCGCGATACAATTCCCGCAATTGTTCGTAGGACTTGAAATTCTTGGTTTCCGGGTCGGCCCAGTTGTCTGTGTAATCGATATTGACCGCCGTGGGAATGTGGCCGAGTTTCAACGGACCTCCAGCCAGAGCCTTGTTGGCTTTTTCCCCCAGGTATTCTTCCTTGGAACGTACATCCAGCACCTGATAGAAGGGATCGCCCAGCCGGCTGTAGACAAAAGCGCCGTCGGCCATTTTTCGCAGGTCGATTTCTTCGGAGAGAGCCTGGTACATGGACGGGCCGAGAACGCGGGGTTCGGTCGCCAGCTGCCCTCCGGCGTCCACCCAGGCGTCGATGCCGCGCTCCAGGATTCTGATTTTTTCATGCCCCAGCAAGTCCAGCACCCAATAGACGTACGACGCGGTGGCCCCGCCGTCCCGAGCGACGGAATCGTAGAGCACCAGCTCGTCCGGGCGCGAAATTCCGGCCTGCCCCAGAATTTTCTGCGCATCGGCGGTCCCCACGAAATTGTCGCCGATGCCCAAAGCCGTGTCGTCCTGGCGAAATTCGCCGTAGGGCAGCCGCACGGCGCCGGGGATGAGCTTGCCGTCGAAATACTTGTCCTCCCGAACATCCACCACGATCAGGTTGGGTTCGTCGATATGCTCCATGAGCCATTGGGCATCGACCAGAATTTCGCCTGCGGGATATTCGTCCCCGCGAGCCGCTTGCGTAGTCGCCGACGCCATGGCCCACCAAACACCGGCGCACAGAACCGCGAAGGTTGCGATGTGTCTAAACGGATTTTGTTTCATATGAGTTCCTCCTTGGCGTTTTTATGCATTGGAATTTTCCTTGGCCAAATATCATTCGACCCGAAACGGGGCTTGGTTTTAACTTCGGCCGGTTTTCATCCAGCAGTTTCGAGCGTCGCCTGTATTCCGGGCCTAAAGCAAGCTCCGCCCGGAATGACGGCGTTGGTTGGCCGACATTATAACCAAAACCCCCGAAACGAAAAAGGGGAGGCCTTTTTACAGCCCTCCCCCTTCCAGCGGTCAACCTCTCTTGGCCGAAGCGATTCCATGAACAAGCCTTGGTGCCTCCCCGTCGAGGAGTTCCATGTCTTCGCTGCGGCATACCGTGTCTCTCCCCCCCATGCTTCCCGAGACTTCAACCACGTTTCGGCAAATTTCACATTTGCATGCATCACCCTTGTCAGGCATTTCGCATCTCCAACTTGCTCGCTGAAAACTACGAGTTACTTACCAGACCGGGACAGGCACGAAAATGGGGAATTGTATGTATTTGCCTCCGAAAACGAATTCATTGTTCCGGTCCGATACGAACCGCAAGGGGAAAAGATCAATCCTCCATGTACAGCAATTCTAAATTTGACGGAAATTCCATGCCAAATAGGTTGCAGCGACCAAGGTAACCAGACCATCCTGGTCTGGCGTGCCCACGGTAAAGGGGAATTTCCTGACTCGCCGAACCAGACCAGGATGGTCTGGTTACATTGAAGGTGCCAGAGATACCCAAAATTAAAATTGCTGCTCCCGGCATGCATTCCCACGCGAAGCGCGGCGACGAGGAAAACAAGGCGACGAGTTGGTATGCGAACGGCCGAAATAGTATCCAAGCCCGCGCTATAGCATGCCCTGCTCCTTGATGAACCGGACGATTTCATCCAGGCCTTCGCCGGTTTTCAGATTGGAGAACACGAACGGCAAGTCTCCCCGCATTTTTCTGGCGTCCCGATCCATCACGGAAAGATCGGCCCCCACGTAGGGAGCCAGATCGATCTTGTTGATCACCAGAAGGTCGGAACGCGTGATGCCGGGGCCGCCCTTTCTGGGAATTTTATCCCCGGCGGAAACGTCGATGACGTAGATGGTCAGATCCACGAGTTCCGGGCTGAAGGTCGCGGCCAGGTTATCGCCGCCGCTTTCGATGATCACAAGATCGAGGTCGGGAAATTTGCGGAGCATTTCCTCCACCGCGTTCAGGTTCATGGAGGCGTCCTCGCGGATGGCCGTGTGGGGGCACCCCCCGGTTTCCACCCCGGCGATGCGTTCCGCGGCAAGCGTCTCTTTGCGTGTGAGAAATTCGGCGTCCTCGCGGGTGTAGATGTCGTTGGTCACCACCGCGATGCTGTAGTCGTCGCGCAATGCCTTGCAGATCGATTCGATCAGCGCGGTCTTTCCGGAACCGACCGGGCCGCCGACGCCGACTTGGAGATGGTTGGTTTTGTTCATGTTCGAATGTTCTCCTTTGGCTGTTAGCTTTTAGCTGTTATTGGGTTTCACCTCCCGAAACAGTTTTTGAAAAAGGTCTTTCGCGCCGATGACGCCTCGAGGCAGAAACAGCGTGGTCAGGATGAACAACGCGCCCAGAAAGTAGAGCCACAGGTCGGGGTATGCGGCCGTAAACCAGCTTTTCGCGCCGTTGACCAGAAACGCTCCGGCCACTGCTCCGGCAAGGGTGCCGCGTCCGCCCACCGCCACCCAGATGGCCATCTCGATGGAGTTGGCGGGCTGCATCTCGCTGGGGTTGATGATTCCCACCTGGGGCACGTAGAGAGCGCCCGCGATTCCGCAGATGACCGCCGACAGGGTCCATACGAAAAGCTTGTAGTTCAGGCTCTTGTACCCGTAGAACATGATCCGGCTCTCCGCGTCCCTGACGGCTGTCAGGACCCGTCCCAGCTTGGAATTGACGATGTACCGGCACGCGAGAAAGCATAGGATCAGCGCCGCTGCGGATATCATGTACAGGCCCAGCTTGACTTTCGGGTCCAAGAGGGAAAATCCCAGGAGATGCTTGAAATCCGTCAGGCCGTTGTTGCCCCCGAAACCGGTTTCGTTCCGAAAAAACAGAAGCATCAGCGCATAAGTCATGGCCTGGGTGAGAATGGAGAAATAGACGCCGGTAATCCTGGAACGAAATGCGAAGAATCCCACCAGCAGGGCCAGAAGTCCCGGTACCAGCACGATCATGAACGCGGCGAACCAGAAATGCTCGAACCCGTACCAGTACCAGGGAAGCTCCTTCCAGTCCAGAAAAACCATGAAGTCGGGCAGATGGCTTTTGTACACGCCTTCGCCCGCCATCACGCGCATCAGGTGCATGCCCATGGCGTAGCCGCCCAGAGCGAAGAAGACGCCGTGCCCTAAACTCAAAATGCCCGTGTATCCCCAGATCATGTCCATGGCCAACGCCACCATGGCGAAGCAGAGAAATTTGCCCATCACGATGACCACGTAGTCCGGAATATGGAAGACCGAGGTTTCCGGCGCCAGCCTGTTGAGCAGGGGTACCACGCCCAGAAGGACCGCAGTGGCGATGGCCGTGAAGGTCCACATGCCCTTGTTCCCGTTTCCTTCGGGCGGTTTGAATCTTTTTTTGATTACATCCGACATGAAAGTACCTGTACTTGACCCAAATTTCTAAACGGCCCTGGTTCGCTGCGCGAACAACCCCTGGGGACGCTTTTGAATGAACAGAATAATGAACGCCAAAACGAAGATTTTTCCCAGCACGGCCCCGGTGTGAGATTCCAGAAATTTGTTGATGATCCCCAGACCGGAGGCCCCGAAGATCGTCCCGGCGAGCCAGGAGGGGTTGGCCACCTCCACGTTCTGCGCCCCGAAGATCAGGCGCACGGTCTGTATGAGCAGAAGACTGATGCCCCACGTGGCCAGCAGCGTTTCCAGGGGCCGCCCGCACAAAAACCGGATTACGTTTCTTTCCAGGACAATCCCCACAAGGCACGATACCGCGAACGCCACCGGGATGGCCGCCACAAGATACCAGGAAATCGCGCCGGGCATATGCGCCTGGAAGAAATTCTGGGTGGTGTACGTGGCATAGGCCCTGAGCATGAGCATTTCGCCGTGGGCCATGTTGATGACCCCCATCAGGCCGAACGTGATCGCCAGTCCCAGGGCGGCCAGAAGAAGAACGCTTCCCAGGCTCAACCCGTAAAACAGGTCCTGCGCGGAACGTATGAACACCATGCGCGTCTTGATCGAAGAGACGGCCGAACGGGCCGCGTCCCGGATCTCCTTGTCGAAACTGGGAGCTTCTGTCTCTTGCTCGGCCAGCGGGGTGAGAAGAGACAACAAGTTCGGGTCCCCGGAATCGCCGATGGACGCGATGGCTTCCATGACCTTCTCTTTTTCGCCGCTCTCGATTTGGATCAGCGCCAGCGCGAGCCTGAGCTTTTGCGCGACCCCGTCGTCCGTCTCCTTTTCCAAGGCTTTTGCAATCTGGTCCGCCGCGTCGGGCCTGGGCCTGCCGGCAAGTTCGGCTGCGGCCGCCAGACGGACTTCCGTCTTCTTGGAAAAAAGCTGAAGCTGCGCGATCGCGGTGTTCAACTCACGTCGCACCCGATTGTTGATGATCGGCCGGTCAAGAGATTCCAAATCGCCCTCGAAAGGAGTCCGATCGACCGCGTAGATCGCCTTTTCGCCGTCGGCGCTCAATACCACGGCCCTGCCCTCTTCGTCTCTTCGAAGACGGTTGTCCGACAGGGCCTCCAGTGCCTCCAGCGCGTCTCCGTCGGCCAAGCCCCCCAGCCCTTCCACCGCTTCCATGATCTTGCTCCGGCTTTTCGACGCCAGCTGATCGACCAGCGCGGCCGTCTCGGGATTTTCGAAGGCCGTCGCCAAAGGGCAGGATGCCAATCCCCAGGCCAGGCTCGCAAATATCGCCGTTATCACTCGATGATCAAGTTTTTTCCGCCCAAGAGCTTGAGATGCGCGTCATTCCGGGCGTAGCGCAGCGGAGACCCGGAATCCAGGAAGTCTGCGGAAGCTCATGGATTCCCGCTTTCGCGGGAATGACGGAAAAAACTTGATCATCGAGTATCAATATCTTTTTCATTGCGCTATGAATAAGTAATTTGGACCGAGAGCGTGTCTTGCTTGTTTTCGGTTTTGTTTATATCGTCGATCAATCAACCAACACCGTCATTCCGGGCGGAGCTTGCTTTAGGCCCGGAATCCAGGCGATGATCGAAACTGTTGGATGAAAACCGGCCGAAGTTAAAACCAAGCCCTTGTTTTCATTCGATATTGCTTCCCTCCGGTGTAAATATTCGGTTAATCCATGCAGCAATGCACTTTCTACTTGTTTACTTTGACAGCAATATTTGTTTGAAATTCCTATCCAAAGGATAAAGGTAAATGTCCTTCTTCGGTATTCTTGCATTGTGGTCTCCGAGCTTTCCTCTGCCCTTGGTTTGTCCGACGCAAATCCAGTTTGCGGCCTTGTAGCATGTTCCCTTGAACTTTCCGGATTCGACGAATGTCTCCAATAAGACAGGCTGCAGATTGTACTTCAAGTGCCAATCCGCGGGAAGTCTCTTTGCAATGGCTCCGAGAATCATGGAGGCGAGGTTTTTCGATCTCACCCAGGGAAGGACCAGGAAACGAGAGTTGCTGACGATCAAATTCAACCTGCTTTGCCGTTGACGATCATTCCATCCAATATAGAGATCCCTCGGGGCGGTCTTCCAGGCGGCCGCACCGAAACCGAGCAGGGCCAGAAGATCGTCTCCGTTGCCGACCATGTAGCGCAACTGTGCGCCGGCAAGCCTCTTGTAGCCCAAATAGTGATAGCGATGCATGTATTCGTTCCACAGGCGGGATTGTCTTTTACCGGAGACCAAGTCTAAACGCAGATCGGCCAGATGCCCCGCCGGAGTTGTCAAGGGCGGTTTTTCGGCGGTCTCTTCGGTAAATCGGATTCGCATTTGGGGGTTGCCGTTGAGACCTCGGGACGGCGGCAGGCTTATCAGGCCGGATTCGCGCATGCGCAGCATGGCGACTCGGCAGCTCATGTCCTTGAGTCCGCCGTCGGGCTTGTACCATTGCAAGGCTTCGCAAACCAGTTTGGAAATCTTCGTGCGTGATAGGATGCAAATAGTGTAACGCAGTACCCCGCCCGAGTTGCAAAATAGTGTAACGCTTGAAACGGGCGCTACCCCGCATACCCCGCCGCACCCCGCCCCGGAAAAATAAACAATACACAGCCCACCCCGCGATTACCCAGCCGCCCTTTGGCCTTTACGAAAATTCCAGGATGGTCTACAACACCGGAGCCGATTGCCGGCGATATTTGGCAAGGGAACAAAGAAAGCCCGAAACTGCCATTTCGGGCTTTCAAGATGCGAACTTCGATGCGAACCGGAAGCTCTATAGCGCGACCAGCCTAACTGATTTTCCGGTTGCGATCAACAGGATTTTCATGAAACTGATTTTCGTCGCATGCCGGTGGTGCGGAGCCGGATTCCACGTATGCCGTCGCTGCTGGCGCGGACAGGTCTATTGCGGAGAGCATTGTCGCAGAGCCGGATATCTCCAGGCCCACCGTCGGCGTCAGCGACGGTACCGACAGACCGAAAAGGGCAGAAAGGCCCATTGTCTCTCCGAAAATCGTCGCCGCCACCCCGAACTGTTCCCCGATTCGAAAAACATGGATGACGGTACTTCCAAATCCCCTTCGAACAAGGGTATAGAGACGACGCGACGGGCAAACGCGTCGGATTTTCCGCCCCGTTTTCCCGCCCGCTGCCATTTTTGCGGTCGATCCGGAGAAATCGTGGATCGATTTGCGAGGCGAATTTGAAAAAAACATCTTCGCCGCTTGAAAAACGACGAAAAATCCGGGAGGAATGCGATGAAAAGACGATTTACAGGCAACGAATTGTTCAAGCTGCGCAACTCGATACCGATCGACAGGCTGATAGAGGACAATCTGAAGATCGCGTCGAAAATCAGCGAGGGATGGTTCAGATTCCTCTGTCCGATCTGCGGCGAGTTCGACACCGCGGTCAATCCCAGGACCAATCTGGCCAGATGCTTTCGCTGCGAGAAAAACTTCAATACCATCGACATGGTAATGACGGTCGAGGGCCTGGACTTCGTGGACACCGTAGAATATCTGCAAACTCTTCTGCCGGGACCGGAGCGCGAACCTTCGGAGCGTCTCGGGCGGACGAACGCGGCAATCCGGCGGCTGGCACGATGAGCGCGGACCGGTTGCGCAGTTTGGAAAAGGTGATCGATCGAAGCCGCCGGCGTTTCCGCGAGACCGGGGCGGCGCTGGGGAAGATCCGCGACGAAAGGCTGTACAAGGTATCGCTGTTCGACAGCTTCGAGTCCTACGTCAGGCATCGCCGGGAAATGGGAAAATCCCAGGCGTATCGGCTGATCGAGGCGAGCAGGGTGATGGAGAATCTTTCCCCGATTGGGGACGCGCTGCCTGCCAACGAAGCCCAGGCCCGCGTGCTGGCCCGACTTTCGCCCGTCGAGCAGAAAAGGGTCTGGCGCGAATTTCTGGAGTCCGGCGCCGAACAGACCGCCTCGAACATAAGACGGTTCGTCCGCGCGACCGGCGCGAAGACCCAGGACCCTCGAAAGGACCTGACCGGCGTGATCGGCGACGATTACAAAAAGGCGGCCCTGGAAATGATGAATCAGATCGACCTGGCGAAAAACGACTCGTGGAGGACCACTTCCAGGCAGGCCGCGCTGCTTTGGAACCGGTCCATGAAGGACAAGATAATTTCGAAGCGCTGAAGCGGCGCGCGGACGAATGGAAGACGACATTCTCGCCCAAATAGCCGGTCTTCCGCTGGACGAGCAGTTCCGGATTCTTCTGCACAGGAAGATCATGCACAAGGAGGGCGCGGCCGGACGGCGGATGAAGAAGTACTACAAGGATCGGTACGCGAAGACCGGCGTCATACCGAAGCCGCTTCTGCTTGCGGCCAAGGGGCTCCAGGAGGGAAGAAGATGCAGCGGACGCGCCCCGGCCCTCGACGACGAGGTGAAAAGGCGCTTTGCGGAAATGGCGGAGGCCTCCGCCGACCTGTCCGACGAGCGCTTCATGTTCGTGAGCCGAAAGTGCAGGACCATCGAGAACTACCGCTGCTGGCTCGAGGAGGAATTCGGGGGCCCCCTTTCGATTCACGCCCTCAGGCGATACGCCAAAACGGCCGGCCTGAAAAGGCATTTGGAAAAGCCCGACTTCGGACAGGAGCGAACGGTCCGGCACGCCTTCGTATCCGTGCCGGTTTTCGGCCTTGTTCAAATGGACGGATGCACGGCGAGATACATCAGGATACGCGATTCGGCGGGCCGCTGGAAAAAGCCGGTTCTCATCGAGATCTACGATACGCGTTCGCGCTACATGTTCTCCATGGACGCCTTCTTCGGCGAAAGCAGCAGAAGCGCCCTGCGCCTGTTTTCCAATTTTCTTCTGAGCGTCGAATTTCCCCGGCAGACCGTCCGGTTCAGGCCGGACGGGGCCGGCGGCTTCAAAAACCTCGAAAGAGTGATAAAAGAGCTGAACATGAAGTATTCCATGCCCGGCGGCTTCTTCATGAAGCCGGATTTCGCGCGTCCGGCCAGGCCGAAGGACAAGGCGCACCTGGAATCGTCGCACCGGGCCCTTCACAACTTCGAAGCGCGCGTGCTCAAGCGCTACGAGGACAGGATAGTCAAATACGCTCCCGGCTTTGCGTTCGGCCAGGGAAAAAAGGAGGCGACCATCGCGACCTGCGTCGATATCGACATCGAGCGGCTCCGAAGCGACGGTTTCTTCGAAGTCTACCGCAGGGAACGCAACAGCCGGATGCGCGACTTCTCCGAAGAAGGAAGGACGGCGTCCTGGATCCCCGAGAAAATGCTCGGGGAGTACCTCGAAAACGCCGACACGTTCGTCTTCGACCCGGAAACGGTCCGGGGCCTCGCCAAATACGGATACAGGAAGGTCAATGCCACGGTCTCGAAGAAAAGGACCCTCGTCTACGGAAAACGCGAATACTACGTGGCCTCCGGCGCGGAAAACTTCGGCACGGCGAAAAGCACGCCGGTTTCGATCTCGTGTTCGGAAAGCGGAAAGCTGTTCATCTTCGAACGCGGGGCCGACGGCGTTTTTCTCGGGGAGGCGCTGCCTCGAAAGCCCTTTGCAAGGCCCGTCGAACCGGTCGCGGAGGAAAACGAAACGGAAAGGATCGCGCGCTTTCTGCAATCCAAGGGCATGGCGGTCGATTTGAAGCAAATATCGGAGAGGCGCGAAAAAGGGCTGAACCTGGAGACCGCGCGCCGCGTCCACGAAGCCAATAAAATACGGTACGAAACGTACGAAGCCAAAATCCGGCTGCCCCGGCAAGCCAGGGCGAAGGCGATTTTCGACGCCTTTCTCCTGGACTGCGACCGCCGCCTGGAAAAAACCGACGTCGCTCCCTACGCGGCGTTCGAGGAAAGGACCGAACGCAAATGAAAAGAAAGGAAAGCTTCATAAACGACAAGCGCCGGATATCGTACCTCGGCGCGGTCTACAACAGAATCTACAGGGGAAGAAGCGTTCTGATAGAAGGCGACTACGGCGCGGGCAAGAGCAGGTTCCCGAATCTGATCGCGCCCAAAAAGCTTCGCGGGGTCCGCGTCGAATCCCTCTTCGGCGTCCACGAGACGATGGCCTCGATTCTGCGCGAATTGAACTACGAGACGACCGCCCACTATCGGCGCACCCCCGAATATCTCAAGACGATATGCGGCCTGTCGGACTGCTTTCTGGTCATGGACGAGGCGAACGACCTGGATCCGCGCGTCTGGCCGTACTTCAAGAGAATCATGGACGCCGGGGTCCCCGTCGTGATGGCCGGGCTTCCCAGAGTGAGGACCTTTTTGAAAAGCGAACACCCCGACATCCTCAGCAGACTCAAGACGCTGGTTCTCTATCCGATCGTCGTCGAAGACTTCATCGAGGAATACAAGGACATCGAGGCGGAAGCCGTCGAACAGATCTACGTCGCCGCGCGAGGGGACATGCGAAAGTTCAAGGAGATCTGCACGGATTGCCGCGACAGGGCCAGGGAACTCGAATACAGTTTCGTGGACGTCAATCTCGCCCTGGAGTTCATAGCCGGTCTGCCCTCGCCGTAACCCCTCGACGCCCGAAAACTCCGAATTACGCAAAAGCCGTCCTTCATGGACGGCTTTTTTTTGTCGAAAAGGCGGGCCGGAAAAAAGACGGAATGCCCTTTTGGGGAAACGTCCCGTCAAAAAGAACCCATTATGGCGAATTCGGTCGAGCGTTACACTATTTTGTCAAGTCCCAATTATGTAACGCATAGCATAACCTGCTGACTTTATTGAGGATATGATTAAGTTTGTCCATGCCTTTTCATAAAATGCGCGTTACATTATTTGCATCCTATCACGTGCGGCTGTTTCCGGGCCCTTTGGCGACAATGGCGCGTATGGTTTCCATCTCATCGGCGGTAAAATCCCTGCCGCAATATCGATAAACGCGCATTTTTTCAGGAGGAATCCCGATGTGTCGGTTCCAAGGACAGTTCGGCCAGCCTTTGCCTTGTCATATTCCAGGGCAGAAAAGCTTGAATGTCCCGGGGAGCCCTGCCGCCGTTTTCCGCGCAAGCCTGCAGATATGCTTCGAGCCACCGCCCGGGGTTCAAATTGAAAAGGCCCAGTGTCTGAAACTCGATGATCAAGTTTTTTCCGTCATTCCCGCGAAAGCGGGAATCCATGAGCTTCCGCAGACTTCCTGGATTCCGGGTCTCCGCTGCGCTACGCCCGGAATGACGCGCATCTCAAGCTCTTGGGCGGAAAAAACTTGATCATCGAGTGATAGATGCTGAACAAGACGGCGGCCAATCGACCGCTCCGATCGGAACCGGAGCCGTAGTAGTTTTTGCGGCCCGCCACCGGGCCGCGCACTTGTCTTTCCGCTTTGTTGTTGTCCATCGGAATTTCCGGACGATCGACGAAAACCGTCAAGCCGTCCCAATGGTTGTCGAGGCTGTCGAGCACCTTCTTGCAAGCATAATGCGTATTTTCGTCCCTGCGCTCAACTTCCATTTTTTCGGCCATTTCGTCCACCGTCCGTCTCAACTTCCTGTCTCGTTCGGCAAACTTTTCGGGCTGCTCCAGCACCTCCAGCCTGGAATTGTTCAAGTGATAAATCCTGCCGATCAACGACACCCATTCCATGGCCCAATCCGAATTTTGGGGCCGGGTGCTGGCAACGGACAGAAAATCCCCGCGAACATGCGACCGGCAATAGACAAGGACGATGCCGCATCCCTTGCCATGGATTTGCAGGCGCCGTAGCGATCCACATTGAGGAAGCCTTCCGCGTCCTCTCCGAAATGCTCCTTCGGGACTTTGGCGCTTCGACTCGGATCGAGAACGCAGACCACTGCGGACTCGGAAATGAAAACCCGCAAATACCATCTGTATCCGACCTTGCCTTCCATCGTGGCGAATACGTGCCAGCGGGTCTCGTCCGCGTGCCATTGTTTCTCTTCGAGGTTTCTGGCGACTATCGCTTCGTAGACGGGGTCGAACATCGGAGCCATGGCCTTCAGCCCGTCGGTCAGCGTGCCTTGCGCCAAGTCGAGGTCGCGCGTGCGCAAATCTTCCAGGAGTCGATTCGTCGGCCTCATGAACAGATACTTGTCCAACAGCGCTTCGACCCGGACCGAAACGCCGTAAATTCCCTTGGGAAGGACTCTGGCGGCGGGAGGAGCGCAGACGATTTCGGGCCGGGGACAACAGCGACATGCGGCAACATACTTTTTTCGCTTGACGATTCGCCTGTGAGCCTTGACCTCGATTTCGAGAATCTCGGAATCTTCCGTATCCGGAAACTCCTCGAAAGGAAGCCCGCAAACCGAACAGGTTCGTTCGTTTTCGGGCAGGCGCAAGATCTCCGTTTCCGCTTCCAAACGGGAATAGTTCCTGCGACCGTGACCTCGGCTTCCGCGCTGCTGCCCTCCGGGTCTCTTTTCTTCGTCGGGTTTTCGAGTTTCGGATTTGCCCGAACTCTTTTCGAATTTGCGTCCGTAAAGCTGTTTTTCGCGAAGCTTAAGCTTCGCTTCAAGTTCGGCTTTCTCTTCCTTGAGCCTGGCCTCTCTTTCGACGGCCTTGGCGTGCCTGGCGCGCCAGTAGCTCCTCTCGCTGTTCAATATCGAAATTTCGCGGCGAGGCGGACAATTGTCGCAGACCTCCGGACCGTATGAACCTGCCGCAACCGCGCCCGAGGCAACCGTATTGACGTTCTCCGCGCTTTCAACGGCATATTTTGGAGCCCAATCGTCGACCTCGTCGCAAACTGGCTCGGATATGCCTATATGTTTGATATTCGAACACATGCCCTTCTTGTAACATGAAAGAAGGCACCGTGTCCCGAACTTTTTTTCATGTTATCAGATTTTTTCGAACTTGTACTGAACGGGAAACTGGCGGGACATGACGAATGAACTGCCAATGATAACAAGATCGCAATCGATTATTTTACTATGATGTGTTAACCGAATATTTACCGCCCTTTCGAGCCATTGCCAACCTTATTTTCAAATTGCTCTGTCCGTGGCAGATGCTCAGGCAGGCTACGAATTTTTGCCCCAGATAGCGAATTTCGCTTTCGGATATGTCGATATCCATCGACTTGAGTTCGTTCGCCACCGTCTTTTCTCTCAGGCAGCGCAGATACAATGATTTGCCGACGTGAACCAGCACGTCGTAGCCGTACTTGCACTTGAAAGGGACCAGGCTGCGCAAATCTTCGCAACGGACCGTTTCGCGGCAGCGCGGGCAACTCAGGTGGGTTTCGCGAGCGACGAATTTCCCGATTCCCATCGTCACTGCGGTTCGCTTCGCCGTTTTCAAGACGTTCATTTCGTTTCCGCATCGGGAGCAGGTTGGCTTTTCAGGGTGAAACGACAATTCCGGGACTGCGGGAAACAGCCTTTTCGGGTTCATATCCTCGCTTCGTTTCCTGCGCATTTCCAAAAGAACTCTTATCGCCTCGCATCTCGCTTTTTTTTTAAGAGGCCGTGAAATGCGAGAAAGTTTTCGATTTCGGAAGCCGAAACTCGACATCCTTTTCTTTGCCTCAGAAGATCGGAAAGCTCCTCGGTCGAAATCGCAGGATGCCTGATGTATTCGACAAGTATTTTTACGGCCGTCGCGTCTCCGATTTTCCCGGCTTCTTCGACCGGAACTCTGTTCGAACTCTGCTTCGCATATTTCGAAGGATTTTTGGAAAAATACACGTATACGCCGTCGTGCTTTTCGCGCAAAACGCCTTCGAGTTCGCGAAAATGGTTCATGAAGGAACGCGGCGACAACTGTACGATTTTGCCGATTTCATTTCCGCTCAGACCTCGTTCGGACGAGACGATCAAATGTTTCACGGTCGCCTTGAGGTTTCCGTATTTTGAAAACAGGATGTCGCGAAAGCGCCAAATGCCTTCGGCGTTGAAGACAGGTATGTCCGACAATGTATAGTACCGGCTGTTTTTGTTGTAGCTCCTCAAGACCGGCAGCTTGGCAAAGTGCCGCTGAACGGTCCTGATTGAGCAATTGTTTTCCCTGGAAACCCGCTCCAGGGTCAAAACCTTTGATTCCTTGAACATTTCTTTTATTCCCGATCCATCCATCCCGCCTCCTGTCGTAATATATGTTTTATTTCCTATAAATAACATATAACACGACATTTTTAAACGCGAAAGCTCAGTTTTTATCATGTTTTCGTTGCTTTTTGACTTGGATTGTGGCTAAAGTCAGATCATATAATGCGACATCGGAGAGATGGAGGCAGGCTGCATGCTTGAAATTACGAATCTTCTTGATGCCAACCGTTGTTTGCGATCATAGTTTTATGGAATTATTATTCGTATGTACCTTCTCGAAAACAAACAGCACAGTTCACCACACATTCATGCTAAATTTGCTGAGTTTGAAGCTTCGATAGCTATTGAAGATGGCGAGATTCTTGCCGGTGAATTGCCGCGAAAACAGCTACGCTTGGTTCAAGCTTGGATAGAACTTCATAGGGATGAATTATTTGCCAATTGGGAAATAGCAATAAGCGGAGAAAATCCATATAAAATTCAACCGCTTTAAGGAAGGTGACCATGTATTGGGATGTAAAAATTGTTAAACCATTGCCAGACTATAAATTATATATTGAGATTGACGATGGGCGAAAAGGAATATTCGATGTAAAGCCTTATCTTAATCATGGTGTTTTCAGAGAGCTAAAAAATTTAGAATATTTCAATCAGGTTAATATCTTTCTAGAAGCTGTTACATGGCCTAATGAGCAAGATATCGCGCCGGAAACTTTGATCAGTGAAATGAAGCCTGCTTGACTGCGAGTTCGTTTGAATAGCAGGGCAACCATTCGCTTCACCGGAAACCGAGAGATAGGCTGCGCTTCGCCCTCGTTTCCGGTGAGCTTTTCGTTCTCTCTGGAAGAATGTATGAGAGAATTAATAAAGATCGAAGGCGATTTCTTCAAACAAATGGATAAAATATTATTCTAATTGAAATTACCCAATTATGTACATGGAGAATATAGAGATGATCAGCGAATTGGAATTAAGAGAAATGCCTTTAAGACAGAAGCTTAGACTTATAAAGATAATTTGGGATGACCTTCATAGAGAGTCCGAGGCCTACGAATCAGCCGATTGGCACGGGATGGAACTTGAAACAACAGAATCTCGCCGAAAGGCTGGCCTTGAGGAGCCGATGGACTGGGATAAAGCGAAAAAAAAATTGACGGGCCATGAACATGATTCCCAAGATACTTCCTTCAGCTTTTGATGATTTAGAAAAAGGGCGAGGTTTCTATGACTCCCAGAGCGAAAAAGTTGGAACATATTTTCTGGAAACAGTGTTTGCTGAAATCGAATCTCTTAGAATCTATGCCGGTATTCATGGAAAAAAGTTTTGATTTCACCGATTACTGGTATCCAAATTTCCCTATGCAATTTATTATAGCGTAGAAAAAGACGAAGCAGTCGTATATCGCGTATTAGATTGTCGAAGTAACCCTGAGAAACACAGAAAAGCACTTAGATAGAGAGAACCAGGCGGTCGAGCGGACCGGGTTTTAGTCCGCTTCGCTCCGTAAACCCCGGCTCGCTCACCTTGTCGTTAAAATGGACGTATGCTTTCTGGGCTCGGAAAAACGAAATCGGGGCCGCCTTTGGCGGCATTCGCGGAGCTTTAAAAAGCCTCGCCTTTGGCCGAATTTGCCGCAGGCACAATCCAGAGCCTCGAAATTGTCGTCGAGGATGTTGCGCGCATGATCCTCGGTTATCTCCCGCATCCCCATGTTTTCACCTCCCCGCCCGATTCGACAACTTAATCGCAATCTGTTCAAAGTCTCTCTTGATCGCAAACCTTTATGACAGCACGAAACGGGGTCTTCTTTCAGTGGGTATGGAAGATGAAAAAAGGCGGAAACACGGTAGAAGGATTTCCAGGAATGCAACAGGCCGACCAGGAGGATGAAGGCAGGTCGGTTGCCGTTTTTTATAGGCAGAGTCCGGCAGGGTAGCGGGGTATTTTTTTTTCAAGGGCGAGGTAAGCTGGGTAGAGGGGTCAAAACTGGCAACATAAAAAAACTCGCAGCATAACGTCCCCTATCACGCAAACAGGTTACACTCGTTTGTCAAAGAACCTTTTTTTTGTTAAAATTTATGACTGTTGAGTATGGTTTAAATCATGCAAAAATATTTTTTGACATGTCAATAATTATTTGGTTTAAATTTTTCTTATTACAGACCTCGTTAAACGGCCCACATTTCTGGCCATAATTTTGGACAAAGTGTGTTTTCAAAATGTTCTTTGGAACCATATATATACATAAACCGATTTACTACAACAAAATATTGTGATAGTAAATAGACTTCGAGGCTAAGCATTGTCCAATATTATCTCGCTCGTGGCTGTTGCGCAATATCCAAAACCCTTTCAGACCGTTTCAAGATCCTTTTTTTACGAGGTCTGAAATTCCGTTGTTGCAATCGTTGTATTTGGATTCGACATTAGCGATGATGGAACGGCTTCGTCCAACAATTTTGTTGCGACTTCATTCTTCAAACACATTATGGTCAAGGATAAAAGATGACTAAAATAAACTATGATTACGACAAAGATGTCGATGTTTTATATATTACTTTCATTCCAGGCGAAAAAGCAACAACAGCTGTTGAATTGAATGAAAACATTTTGTTGCGGTTAAACTATGAAGAAAAACGAGCGGTTGGATTAACTCTTCTCGATTTTTCAGCGTTGGTACAAGCAACCAGATTTGGTCCTCGCAATTTTCCTCTCACAGGAGTTTCTGAGCTTGAGGAGGACTGGCAGGACATGGTTATCGAAATTCTAAAATCACCTCCTGTAAACCAAATCCTAAGGATATCGGTATTTGCTGAATCACTTACCAAAAATGTTCCTATCGCAGTCGTGGATAAATCCTCAGATTTAATCGCTGCATAGACAAAACACAAATACTGAAAATTGCTAACGACAAGGTGAGCGGACGGGCTTGCGGAGCGGCAGCGGAGAAAGTCCGGTCCGGCTCGACCGAGGGGTTGGCCGTTTCAGTCTCAAATATCGAGAGCAAAGCGTATGGCCTTGCCGACGCTTACCATTTTCGCCGAAGACAGGGTCGTAATCAAAGAGCCAATTTTTCCCTTCGAAACGGTTTGCAAATGGTCGCAGTTTATAGCACAGTCTTTTGACATGCCGTCTTCGCTCGAAAGAAAAACTTCGGAGGGAATATTTCGGACTGTTCCTGTAATAGGAGCGACCGTTACCTCGCCGAGATATTCCAAAACTGAATTCCGGGTGAGAATCAGTACCGGCCGTTTTTTGTCCGGTCGGGTAAACTTGTACCAACGAATTTCCCCGTGCCTCATTCGTCACCCCAAGCTTGTTCAGGTTCCCAAATCGAAAACTCGTCAGCGGCGACGGGGTCCCGCTCGTACCCTTTTTTGTGGATGCGCTCCATTTTTTCAATGTTATACCGAGCTATAGCATCTCTGAGGGCCTTTCTCGCGAAAGCCGACCGATTCGTGTTAAGTTCCTTTGAAACACGGTCAACCGCCTTGACAAGGTCGTCGTCAAGAGTCATTTGTATCGTTCTCATAAAAACACCTCCCTATAAAGATGTGGACAATGTTACACATCATACACCTCCTTATATACGGCGTCAAACCGCATTTTTACGAATTTCGCCCCTTCGTCGGCATAACCGTCGGTTGAGCAACCCTCAGTTGAGCGTAAAGTCGAGTAGCCAGGGGATGTTGCCATCCCCCAGCCCTCTAAGAACCGTGCATGCGCCTTTCAACGCACACGGCTCAAGCATTCTATAAGGCGAGCAGAGGCTACCCGGTTGTGACGCTTTATGCCTTTTGCGCCTGTTTGCCCTCTTCGCGTTTCGCAGGGCGTAACGCTTCCGGAAATGTTGTTCGTATTTCGGATCGAACGGATTCGCATCCGCTCGAATTTTAACATGGCGCTTTATCTTGACGTTGTGAGCCCTCTCCATTTCAATTCTTGCTTATTTCGCGTCGCCATCCTTGATCACCGCCGAGAAGGACCGCGGGCGAGATCCTTTCGACAAGTATTTCTCCACCAGCCAGCTCTTTCTCTTGCCCGGATGCTTCCTTCTCATCCATTGCCAAATATACTTGTAGATACGGTTATCCACAAGCCCGAATATCCTGCCGGAAACCACGTGTCGGTGGTAATCGGCCCAACCCCTGATTTTGGGATTCAGCGCCCGGATCAGGATGTCGGTTCTTGAAGCCGCATGCTTTCGGATTGTTTCCCGGATATTGCCTAAAAAGGCTTTCACGTTTTTACGAGCGGGCTTTATCAAAAGCTTTCCATCGTATTTTCGCGGATTCTGTCCGAGAAAATCGAATCCGTCCTCTATCCTTGTGATCAACGTCTTTTCCGCCGAGAGCGAAAGGCCCCTTTGCGCCAGAAATGCTTCGATCTCCGGCTTGACGCCCTCCAGCATTTCTTTGGAATTACCGGTGATGACGAAATCATCGGCGTATCTGATTACGTTGATCTTTGACCGTATGTTTCCTTGAATTCTCTTCGGCGCGGCGCTTTTGGCCGCCGCTTCCAGACCGTCCAGGACCATATTGGCCAGTGTCGGAGAGATAATACCGCCTTGCGGGGTTCCCCTGAATGTCGGATAGAGCTTGCCGCCTTCCATATACCCTGATTTCAGCCATTTCCGAAGCGTCCGCTTATCCATGGGGATATTGTCGAGCATCCATCGATGACTGATTTCATCAAAGAAGGCTTTGATATCACCTTCCAAAATCCACTCGGGAGAGTAGCTTTTAGCCAGGGAAATGAAACACTGGCCGATGGCGTCCGCGCATCCCCGATACGGTCTGAACCCGTAGGAGTTCGGATCGGCGGTGGTTTCCGCCACAGGATCAAGTGCCAGTTTGTGCAACGCCTGCATGGCTCTGTCCTTCATCGTGGGGATGCCCGGCGGGCGCTTCTTGCCGTTTTTCTCGGGTATGTAAATCCGGCGAAGCGGTTTGGGCCGGTAGGTTCTTCGGTGCAGGTCGTTTACGGCCCGCATTTTGTGACAGTCAGTGGACCATATTTTCTTGTCCACTCCCGGTGTGTATTTACCTCGGTTGGAAGTGACGCGCTTGATGGCCAGCAACTTGGCATAAAAAGAGTGGGTCGAAAGCCATTGAAGAGCCTTGACTTTTCCCCATCGATTCTCTTTCACAGCCTTTGCGATACGCACCTGCAGTCTTCTGACGTGCTCGCCGAGGGTTTTCCAGTCTATGGATTTCCACCGGTTTTGTTCGTCCAAAGGTGCACCAGTCACCCAAAAGGTCACCGTCATTTGCTTTCCCCTGTTTGAAGATTCTACAGATTATCTCGCAATGGAACACCCGTCGGAAGTCTGCTCTCTTTCGAGCCGGATAATGTGGGCGGACGCGCCGTCAATCCGTATCCCCGTCATTGCAACGATGCCTTCGCTTTCTCCGACATCCTTTACCCGCAATCCCATGGGCTCGCCTCGCGGCTCGCTTTCCCCGCAGGGAGGATTACGGGCTTGCCATGTTCCGCGCAAATACCCGAGCGGGTTAGGTTCCGCCCCTGCGCCGGTGGCGCGACGTCCGCGATGGAGGAGTCCTGGCCACGTACCTTTTGGTCCAAGCCTGTCAGCATCTTAGGCTTGTTCTCTTGACGGCGCTGCAGCGATTCACATATGTTAACCGTACCGCTCAATTATAGCTCCCTTACCGCATGATGCTTGCAGCGTTGAGTTCCCCTCGCGGTTCCCTCTCCCGGAGAATTTCTCCGCGGGCTTCATTGTCCCGAGAGCTTCACACCTCCAGATTACTCCGGACGCATGTCCCGGTAGAATACCTGTTGCAGAAAACAGGGTTTTGCAATAGGTTAATATCCATATTCAAAACAGCTATTTGCGCGACTTCATGTCGCACTGTTGTAACGAAAAGCTCACCGGCGCAGGTGGTTCCAACGATATGCATATCGCCGGGGTCCTTGATATCAACAACATAAAAATTACCAGCGAGAACATATGCGAATTGGCCGGAGACAAAAACATCTTGTCCCCTGTATTCAAAATCCAAAGAGCCTGTAATATCTCCGGGGCAAGGCAAAAACGCTTGGGGCGTGGCCGAAATCTCCTCGGACAACCTGCTTTCTTCGAAGGCATTTTGGGCTGTTATCGCGTAAAAATATCTCGTGCCGTTTGTCAAACCATTGTGAGTGAAACTGTTTTGACTTATTCCTGTAATGGAATTGTCCTGTTTGGTGACGTTTCCGACCGTATTCCAATAAATATTGTAACCTGTGGCATTTTCGACATTACCCCGGCTAATGGTTGTCTGACTGTCGCCGGATTGGGCCGAGACATTTTCTGGTGAATATACGGATGTGCCGCATGGCAAATCGTTCCCATCGCAGTCCTGATCGATGCCGTCCCCGCAGATTTCTGTATTTCCGGGGAATTTTTCGTCGTTGTCGTCGTCGCAATCTCCCTGATTTTCCGAAAAGCCGTCGCCGTCGTCGTCGGAATCGTCAGGGTCGATCGTTTCCCGAACATGGATCGACTGTTCGATTTCGTTGGATTTGGCGCCGCCTTGGTCCGAGGCGTAGACTTTGATCGTGTAGTCTCCCGCGTCCTCGAACCTGTAGAGAGAAGCGGTTTCTTGCAGCAGATCGAATTGTAGGGACAGATCGGCCGCGTCAGAGAAGACCATGGGCGAGTGGTTTGGATCGCTGGATTCGATCACCAATAGATTTATGTCGCTTATTCCGTTCGCATCGTCGTATTTGAAACGAACATTGAAGCCCTCTCCAGCGTCCACTTCCGCAGGGACTTCTAGATCGGACACAACCGGAGGAGCATCGACCCGGATGGAAATTTCGGCCGAAGGCGGTGAATGGCATTCGCCTAGACCGACGCCGACAATCACGAAATAGAAGGTTCCTCCGTTTCCGGCGGGCATCACGACCTTGTTGTCCGTTACTGTGTATTTTACTCCTCCAGGCAAACTGTCGTAGTTATCCGGACTCACTCCGGATACCGTGGCCGCGTAGACGTAATACCGTATCGCCTCATCCATAAGGTCCCAGATAACTTCTATTCGGTCGTTTAAGATCAGTGCAGAAGGGTTCGAGGGCGGGTCTTTAAAAAAACAGGCGCACGAATCAATATGGAAATCGGCTGTTTCGACGGGGGAAACAACATGGTTGATCGTATAATAATAACTCGGGTCAGTGAGTACTGGATGATCGTTGTAACCAATCATTTTCGCCGTCTGGATCGCGTCGTTCAGATCTCTATTGTTAATTAGCGCTTCCTCGAAAAAAAGTTTGGAAAACAGCATCGTAGCCTGTGGTTCGGATTTGTCGTCCCAGCCCAAAACATAGCCTGCGCCGGCATTTCTGAGAAATGATTGAAGCTCCTCGTTGCCGGCGGAATGGCAGGTAAGGAACACTATCAATTTTCCGTTCAGATTCATTTTGTCCCACCACGCGGATTTTAGAGTCAAGTATGTGATCCCCGGAAAACCGTGCACCATCCCCGTGCCGAATCGACGGGAATCCTCGGGCCAGGAGCCGCCGTCCCAAATTTCCCCGGTAGTGACCCAGCCATCCTCGTGCCCGTGCGAACTGACGATGACCACCCCGTAGTCCGAATTCTGCATTTTCAGAAACGATTCCTCGGTTGCGTCTTCGTTCATTATTTTTTCGAATTCGTAGCCGGATTGTTCGAAAAAGGATTCGATCTCGTTCATGTGCTCGATTATGTTCGAATGATGAGCGTACTGATGGTAGAACGGATTGATGAACATTACTTTTCTGCCGGGGGGGCACGTAGCGGCCAAGTTCGTTCCGGTCCGACCTCCTTCGAAAGAAAAACTCGGTTTTCTGAAAGATTTCGTATCGCGGGTAAGGGCGTATGAAATATCATCGGCATCGATATCGTAAAAATAGCAAAAGGAAAAGCCTTCGTTTATTTCCATCAGGCAAGAATAATCCGAGCACTCAGCAGATTCTATGCCGGGTACGGACAAAAGATGGCTCTGTCTTTCCGAGGGCGACAGGCTGTCGGCGACTCTAAGGAAATCGACTGCTGCGTCCCTTGCAGCTTTTTCCGATGTGGACATGGGTATGAATTCAATCGACGAACGCTTCCTCAAACTTCTTTGCAAACAATATGCGGCTTCTTCGACGCCGATATTGCCGTCCGAGTTCACATCCGCTTCCTTGTACGTCGGTTCGGATTCGATTTTCGAAGTGAGAGTTTGAAGGGCTTTGAGAGTGTCGTTCAACCCGATTTTGTAATCGGCGTCGATATCCCCCTCCGAAATATAATTTCCTATACTCGCAACGAAGTCACGCGCCGACAGCATCCCTATCCAGTCGGGACAAAGAAACGGCAAGCAAGTGCAAACTATCTAAATTACCAGGAAGAAAACAAAACTCGCGCGAAAATTCATTCGTTTTTTCAATAACTTCATTACTGGCATTCTCCTTTGTCATCGGCGCTTCTCGAAAAGGATTCGACAAGCCCCAAAAGGTAAAAAAAAACGACGACAACCCAATGACGTATAAAGCTGAGTTCGAAAACGGCGGCAATGCAAAAACAGAGAAAACCCACAGCGATTCCCAAGTAAATCGGTTTCATATGTTTCGCACTGGTTCGAAATAATTTCAAAGAAGTCCATACTCCCCAAACAAATAAAAGGCATATAACGGAAAAACCTGCGATCCCCTGTTCCGCCAAAGTCTCCAGATAGCAATTATGGGCCCATGGCGTCAACCGGGAATCCACGGCGACCCAAGCTGGTATTTGAACCCCCGCTTTGTAAGTTGGATACAACTCTCCGTAAAGTCGCAGTCCATGGCCGAATAACGGCGCATCCAGAAACATCTCCCAGGCAACCGCCCAATAGAGCAAGCGGTTGCTCCAGACTCCGGCGAACTTGGAAATCAACGGAAACCCCATGATCATGTCCGTGAAACCGGCAGTCGCGACGCCGAGGGCGATCATCAATGCAGTGCGTCGTCGGCGAGCCAGATTAATTGCGAAAATCGACAAGCCGACGATCGCGACCAAAATGGCGCCGCGAGACTGATAAAAAGCGACGGTCGCAAAACTCGCCGCGACGCTTAGCGCGGCTGTGGACTTAACGAGAAAATGCCTGTCGGAAAGAAACAAAGAAACGGAAAATGGCGTGAGAATGGACAAAAGGACAAGGTCGTTCGGCACGACAAAATTCGGATTGTCCATCTTGCTGATCCAGAAAGCAGGAGGTTCTCCGCCAAACCGAAAAGGCTGCGTCAGAGCGGAAAAAGAAACTACCAATGCCAGGATGGACAGGCCTGGAAAAGACACTTTTTCATGCGCGTCGGGTTTGGTTTCTCTTGCGAAAAAAAATACGATCAGCGCAGGGAGAAAAGACAGGCTCAACATTGCGCTTCTTTCCATGTCGAAAGATATGAAAAAGGAAATTGCCGAGGAAATCATAAAGAGGAAGATCAGCCATAAAGCGGACGAACATTGATTGAAGCCGCCGCTGCACCGCAATAGGGAAAATGCCGCTCCAGTAAAGCCCAAAAAGATCAATGCGCTTTGCAGATGCAATCCCAAACCTATGTTCAGAATGTAACAGGCAGCTGGCAATGCAACAATGAAAGATGAAAAATCGGTTGCACGCTTTTTGCTCTTACTTGTGAAAACCATTTCGGAAACCTGTAGAGCCTATCTTTTTTCGAACATCGCAAACGCCTCGGGTTGGGGCACTGATGTCGGTTGCAATGCCTCCCTGCGTACAGTTTTCTTATTCGCCACTTATTTTTTCGCCTGATCCAGTATCCATGTTTCCCCTTCGGTGCCTCACTGTCACCATACCATATTAAGTAAAAAAGACGGATGGGTCTCCCAATTTTCTGAACGCATCTTTTCATAGATGACGCAAATGACGGCTCAGGCCGATTTTTACATCCTCGCCATAAAACGGACACCTCCGTATTGCCTCCGGAGTTCGTTTAAAACCTCGGCGGCCCGATCACAATTTCCAATTGATTTACCAGCACGTAAGGGTGCGCAACCTCCTCTGCGGTCGGCATGATTTTAAAGTGTACACTTCACCTGTTTTGTCCACTTCACCTGTTTTCTCAGCATCGAACTTCGATGCTCCGCCATAGGCGCAATAATCGTTGCGTGTGGGTGGCTGCCCCTTACCCGACAGGGACTTTCACCCTGCAAGATTCGCCAAGCTTCGCTTGTGCGCCAACTCTCAGTTGAGCGTCAATTTGAAAAGCTCACCGGCAGCGAGGTCGGAGCGCAGCGGAGACCTCGCTGTCCGAGTGGAGCGCCTGATTGGCTGGTTTCGCACGTCATTCTTCTCCAAGAGCCTCTAAGTCCGCAATATCTTTTTTCCTTCCAGAGGCCCTTTTGTTAAGGATGAAATGATCGCGTCCGATATAGCTTACTTGAACATCACCATACTTTCCTTTGACTCGGCCTTTATACGCATCATCCCAAGCGAGACCTGAAATTGATGTTATAATGTCAATCCGTACAGGGGGATACCCTAGTTGTACGACTTTATTCGAATTTCTAAAATCGGCTTCTTTTAATCCAACGGAACCAAAGCCGAAATCGTTTAATGCTCGTAGAATACGCAACGCATTTTCTTTCTCGGGTTTTACGAATATGTCCATATCACCTGTATATCTTGGCACACCATGATGTGCGAGTGCATATCCTCCAACGATTAGGTAATTTACCTTATGTTCGTTGAACAACTCTAACAACTCTTTGAAGTCTTCCTGAACTTCCATGGACCTGTTTCCTCAGATATTCAACGGCTTCCACCCTTTCCTCAGGGGATTTGCTCAACCAAAATTTTAAATCATCCAAAATTTGGTCATGACCATTTATGTTTTTTATTGAAACAACTTTTTGTATCTTCATTTCTTGATCATCCATTCCGTCGATTGGGTCTTTATTTCATCTCTAAGAGTTCTTATTCCCGATATAAGCGCAGACAGCAATAACCCCAATGCTCTTTGGGAAAAAAACACTGTTTGCTTTGAATTGGTACTATTAGCGGCTTTCTAAAAGAAACAATCTGACTTTACCAAAAGGGAATCGGTATTCATGTCATTTCTCCTGTCTTTAACGAATCGTTTGCTGCCACTCAGCCAACGAAAAGCTCTCCGGAAGTTGGGACGTAGCGGAGCGTAGGCCCAAGTTTCCGGTGCAGCGAATGGTTGCCGGGCTGTCTTCTGGCTATGCCGCGACTTCAACGTACTGCGAGTAAGTATTCGGTGATGGTATTTCAATCCCTTCTTCACGCAGACCTTCAAGATGAAATTCTATAGCCTCTTTCATTAGTTTTTCGACATCTTCTTTGGTATTCCCGGTGGCGATACAACCGGAAATATCTGGCGAATAGGCTGAAAAACCGGTTTTTGTTTTTTCTATAACAATTAAATATTTCATTTTTTCAACCCCGCTTGCTTCATTATGTTGTTTAATGTTCCAGGCGCGATATCATCGTTTTCATTGCCTGTAATTGTGACCACCCCCTTTTTCGTGGGGTGTTTGAATTGCCGATGACTCCCCTTTGTACGGTTTAAATACCAACCATCCCGTTTTATCAAAGATATCGCTTCTTTAACCTTCATTTTTGTTTCATTCTCAATGTTTAGGCTCTTTATTGAAAGTTCAAGCGCTGCCATCAATGACCGGCAACGACAAGCTCACCGGCGCCGGGGGCGGAGCGAATGCGAAGGCCCCGGTGTCCCGGTGAAGCGGCGGGTTGCCGAGGCCTGCGATTGTTACTGTTCGATGCGATTTATTCCGCATCGACGGTTTGAACCGACGAACGAATTCTTTGTTTTCGTATCAACCTGTCTGTCTTGTCTCATATATCATACCCGATAGATATTTCCGTACGTTCTTTTTCCTCGCGTACCTCGCCAACGCAAAAATCGCCAGCGAATTGGCGAGCCCCATGCCCTTTAATTATGGGACCCACCTTGTGCATATTCCGTTCGTCCGAGTTTTTTTCCTTGCCCCGTACTATGCAGCAAAAGGCTGTATACATTCAATTGATTTTGATTCTTTCGAATTTGATGCGATCCATAGGTCCCAGGAGCTTTGAAGGTTCATCCATGTTTTAGGGTTGGTGTTTGTAAATTTCCCAATTCGAAGTGCCATGTCGGGGCTTAAGCCGCGTTTTTGGTTGACGAGTTCATTGATTGTCTTTCTTGATACACCCAAGGCATTGGCCAGTTGCCCCTGGCTGATATGTAACTCATTTAAGATGTCCTCTTGGACAAATTCTCCAGGGTGCGTAGGTTTTCTTTTTACCATTTCTGCTCCTTTATTTATGGTAGTCTTCAAACAGAACTTCGAATGCGTTTCCATCCTGCCGCTCAAATGTGATACGCCATTGTTTGTCAACCCATATTGCGTAACGCGTCGGCGAAAAACCTTGTAAAGAATAAAATTGATTAGAAGGTGGAAAATACATATCTTCCAAATCGACCGCATCATGAAGAAAATCCAGACGTCTCTTAGCTTTTTTTATCAACGGTGCGCCAATACCTGTTACACGTTTTGAGTTAAAAATATTCTCTGTTATTTTGTCCTTGAATGATTTTATCATAACATATAATGTATCACAGGACGTCCTATGTTACAATAGGATTTTGAAAAGCTCGGCAACGGAAAGCCAAACAGAGACGGAGCGTCAACGGAGGCATCGGTTTCGCGTGTGTAGCGGCGAGTTGACGGGGCCTGCGAATGCGCCTGTTCGATACGATTTTTTTCGAGCCGCATGCTTGATCCCGACAAGGGAATTCCCTGTTTTCCTATTGATTCGGTCTGTTTTGTCTCGTGTATCTTGCCCGCTCGATATTCCCGTCCGTATTTTTTCCTTCGATTGCCTCGTCGGGTAACCAGGAGCTGTTGCCAGATCCCAGTCCCCTAAGAACCGTACGTGAGACTTTCACCTCATACGGCTCAAGCCTCCCAAAGGCAAGCCCTTGCGGGGGTTACCCGCCATACGCATCAGGCTAACAGTTGCGAGGAGCTGTAAGCTTGATGATACCATGAAAAAGACAGGAGCATTCCCTGTTTTTTAACCAGCCAGTCCCGTTAGGGACGACAGACAGTAGCCCGGCAATTTATTGCCGGGGTGGATTCGCCAAGGAATTCCAAGTCCCGTCAGGGACGACAGAATGACATACGATATTGAAAAACGGTACCGCAAGTTGCCCGCGCCGGATTGTCGCGAAACAGGCGGTACTGCCAGGCATGCACGGGTTCAAACTGGCGGCGCAATTCACCGGCGTTTTTTTGCCGCGACGTCTCGATGTTTCGGGGGGTCGCTGTCGATAACTGGCGCCTGTCCATTCATATGGGAAGATTTCGGGCTGAAGCGCGGACCCTTCAAAGCCGGGGAGGTTCATCGAACCGGAATACAGTCGGACATCAAACGACTTTTTTTTCGTCGGAGTTCATTTTTCAGGGGACAAAAAATTTTACATATGGCATAAGATACTATTTACTCTTTTTTTATGAAAGGGAGACAATGAAAACGAATCAAAAAACTTGAAATCCATCGAGGGCAAAATCGAAAAAGACATCCTGAACATATTCGACCGGGCCGAACTGAGCAGACTCGCGAAGGAAAGCAAGTTCATCCAACGCTCCACCAGCAGGCTCGAGGGCTTCGACTTCGTCTTTCTTTTGGCCATAACATGCATGCTGGAACCCAATATTACCCTGGAAGGTCTTTGCGACTGTCTGACGGAAATCAACCCGGAGGCCGAAATGAAGCCCCAGTCGCTGTCCGACCGGATAAACTCGGAATATTCGGCAGCCTTCATGGAAAAGGTTCTGGAGTTGGCGCTCGAAAAAAACCTCGAGCACGTCAGGAAAGGAAAAGCGGCCGAGGCCCTAAATGGCTTCAACCGCGTGTTTCTCCAGGACAGCACGCAAATCAAACTGTCGGAAAAGCTTTCGGAAATTTTCAAGGGAAGCGGCGGAAGCGCCAGCAAATCGATATTGAAAATAGACCTTTTGTACGAGCTTCATAGCGACGAACTCGAAAACATCCTGATAACCGACTGCAAGGAGCCGGACCAGTCGCTGGCGGCGACGGCTTTGAGCCACCTTCGCCGAGGCGACCTTATTATCAGGGATTTAGGATATTTCGCGCTTTCAAGATTAAAGGAAATAGTGGATGCGGAAGCCGATTATCTAAGTCGATTGTTCAGCTCGCTCCAGTTGTATCTGCCCGATTTCAGCGCGGATGTGATCGAAGATCTCGGGGAATTTTTCATGAGGAAATTCCCCGGGGAATCTGTGATCGAGACGGAGGCGCTGCTTGGACGCGATGAGAAATTCCCCGCCAGGCTCGTCGGTTACAAACTGCCCGACAAAGTTGTCAACGAAAGAATCAGAAAAGCCCGCAAAGCGGCTGCAAAGAAAGGCCGAAGCCTGACAAAAAAAACAATAAACTGGCTTCGGTTCGCTTTTTACATTACAAGCGTAGACGAAAAGATTTGGCCTGCGGAGGTGGTCGGAACCATATACAGAATTCGGTGGAGAGTGGAGCTGATTTTCAAAACATGGAAGTCTCTGCTGGGCATCGACTTATTGAAGGGGGCCCGCCCGGAAAGAATCACATGCTTTGTCTATGGACGCCTCATAGCAATTGCCGCAATGACTTCTCTTTACGCGTACGCCGCATGGTATGCTTTTTGGGAGTACGGTCGGGAAGCGAGCGGACATAAATTCTTTAACTGGCTGAAAAGGCGGGAACGCATTAAAAAGGCCCTTTTTTCCGGCATACTGGAATTAATGTTCGATGAAATCAAGCGGGATGTTCTGAAAAATTGCAAACAGCAAAGAAAGCGCAAAACTAGCCTCGAACTTATTGATCAAATGGTTCCATTCATGGATAGCTTCGAGTCCCAAGAATCCAATTCTGAAAAAGCAGAATGCTTAGCCTGATGCGTATGGGGTTACCCGCTGACCGTAATAAATTCCAATCAACTTTGCGATAACAACCGGCTGCCACTTACCGCAGCGGGGGGCGCACCAGTCGGCCCTGAGGCCACCGTCATTTGCCTTCCCCCCTTGGGTGGTTCGGCCGGTCTTTTCGCAAAGGGAGACCCGTCGGACGTCTGCTCGCTTTCGCGCCGGGCAAATTTCGAACCCGTATCCGCTTCGTTGCAAAGCGGCATTCGCTTCTTCAGACATCCTACACCCGCTCACCCATCGGACGCCCTTGCGGGCTACCTACCCAAAGGGAGGTGTACGGGGTTATCATGTTCCGCGCAAGTACCCGAGCAGGTTAGGTTCCGCCCGTACGCCGGTAGCACGACATCTGCGACGGAGGAGTTGACAGCCCCCGTTCCTGGCCACGCACCTTTTGGTCCAAGCCTGTCAGCATCTTAGGCTTGTTCTCTTGACGGCGCTGCAGCGATTCACATATGTTAACCATACTGCTCAATCCTGGCTCCCTTACCGCATGATGCTTGCTTTAGTTGAGTTCCCCTCGCGGTTCCCTCTCCCGGAGAATTTCTCCGCGGGCTTCATTGTCCCGAGAGCTTCACACCCCCAAATTACTTTGGACGCATGTCCCGGTAGAATACCTGTTGCAGAAAACAGGGTTTTGTAATAGGTTAATTTCCATATTCAAAACAGCTACTTGCGCGACTTCATGTCGCACGCCAACGAAAAGCTCACCGGCGCCGGGGACGGAGCGAATGCGGAGACCCCGGTGTCGGGTGCAGCGAATGGTTGCCAGCTTCACGCCACCTTTTGAACGGATCTGAAAAGCTCGTTTTCGGTGTAAGCATGATTTCACACTTGTCCTTTCGAGTTTATTGCCACTGAGGCACCATCGTCCCATTTACCTCTTGGCAAGAGTTGCCGCATTCGAACGACAATTAAGACTTTTTCTTCCCAAGATAGTTGGACAAGGGCTTTCTGCGATTTTTTTTCGCATTTAAAATTTCGGAAATGTCAGGATATGTTTTTGTTGGGAAGGTTTCCATATCAATCTTCCTTTTCGAGGAAATATTTTTTCAAGGCCTTCCAATCATCGCCCAATCCGTGACATTGAACAATGTCTTCGAAAGCCGATTTATCTAAAACTTCAAATTCAAAAAAATGAATCAGGCGAGACCGATCCTTTGGACGTCCTGTTTCCAGCATGATCGCGGCCAAATATTCGGCACTTATAACCCACGTCGGGGTCTTTCCGAAATAAACGTCGACCGCGTTCCGCAAGGCCTCTTCTGTCAAAGGGTTATAAACAGGAAGAAACTGCACCGGCCAGCCTTCAATCACAACAAATTCACCTTCGGATTCATACCCGAGAGTTTTGAGATATTCGTAAATGGGAGCCAGTGAAATGAGCATGGATTGTGAAGACGGAAACATAACAAAAACATCCAAATCAAATGTCTGGATTGGCTCTATATATCGTGTAGCAGCGACGGCACCCCCTATCGCGTAGCGACCCGACCTATAAGGCCTTTGGCCTCCAGTTTGTTGATGACGTTCAATGTCTGTTCCATTTCAACACCATAAATTTGTGCGTTTCAATTTTCAATTCAAAATATCACAGGCAATTATTCGGGTCAATAATCAATGTCATTAACTTAAGCGACATTGGCTATAAGTGCTTGAATTTATTATTTAAAAATGATAGAAGGCATCTATTGTCGTTTCGTTTTTCCAATAAAAAAAGGAGGGAAAAATGTCCAAAAAATCGAAAAGACATGGCAAAAACGGCATGAAACCTGCTTTCCAATATCTGTGCCAGCGTTGTTGAGTCGTTGAAAAGTTTGCTAATCTCAGACGAATTCGTTACCCGTCATAAGAAGAATCCGTCTGATTTCACCAGAGACAGGAAGCTGCCCTTTCATTATCTGGTTACTTTTCTAATAAACATCGCGAAAAACTCGTACCAAGTGGAGCTGAACTTTTTTTTTCAAGGCGCTGGGCGGATGGGAAACCGTCAAAAAATGCGTCTCGAAAGCCGCATTGTCCAAAGCTCGCAAAAAGCTGAAATTCACCGCTTTCATCGAACTGAACCGCCACCTTGTCCATCTTTTCGAAAGTTGCTTCCGACCAAGGCTCTGGAACGGATTCCGCCTGCTCGCCGAAGACGGTACCATGTGTCGGCTGCCGAATATTTGCGAGATCGCCGAACATTTCGGCATATACAACGTAAAGAAGGGCAAGCCGTCGGCCATGGCTCGCGTATCTCAATTGTTCGACACCCTGAACAAAATATCCATCGCAGCTGTGATCACCCCAAAGAATATCGACGAAATGCAGCACGCCCACGAATTGTTTCTCAATTTGATGCCATGCGACCTCGTGCTTCTCGACAGAGGCTACCCGGCTTTCTGGCTCTTCAAGGCCATATTGACAATGGAGGCGAATTTCTGAGCCAGAATCAACAAAAGATGGAAAGTTGTTCGCCAATTTTTGGAATACGGGCTCGACGAACAGATAGTCACCCTCTGCGCATCGCGCTGCACGGCGCTCAAATGCGGCAGGCTCGGCCTCGATACCGAACCTTTCGACGTACGGCTGATTCGCATCGAACTGGATTCGGGAGAAGTGGAAATCCTCGTGACTTCACTCCTCGACGTCGGCCAATACCCGCACCGCATCTTCAAGGGGCTTTACCACAAGCGCTGGCCGGTAGAGGAAGATTACAAGCTTTTGCCGAAAGCATCGCTTGTGTTTGATCCTTTAACAACTGAGTTTGTAATTTAACATCTTTTCCAAGCTGTATATTACTGTAATATTCGTTCCTCTTTTCATATGGTGTCAAATGACCAAATTCATTTGCAGGCATTATGTTATCCTTTTTTTCTCTTTTCGTTATCTACTTTTCGACGTTTTGCAGAGACGCCAACGAGAAGCTCAGCGGTTTGCAGGGTGAAGCGAAGCGGAACCCTGCAAATCCGCTGGAGCGTTTGGTTGGGCCATTGCGTCTTCTGCTTGTACCGCTTCGGCATGTAGTTTCAATCCAAGTGCGTTTAATACTCTTAGAATTGTATCAAAGCCTGGTACTCGTTTTCC
Organism: Desulfobacterales bacterium; assembly: GCA_963674505.2. Lineage (GTDB taxonomy): Bacteria > Desulfobacterota > Desulfobacteria > Desulfobacterales > SKZT01. Next base: position 641,425 of record CAXXIG010000007.1, on the reverse strand, counting down.
GGAAAGCGCCTTGTAAAGACTCTCTCTGGATAAGCCGGATTCGCGGGCTACTTGAGACATGCCTCTGGCACGCGCAATATCGCCCAACGCTTTGGCAATGAAAGCTGCATCTCCGTTAGCTTCCTCAAACGACGCTTCAAGATAGGCCGCCATTTCCTCGGGAGTTCTTAAGTGTTCGGCAACGTCATATTTTGTTGTTATTGTTTTAGCCATGCCTTACTCCTATAGATTCTTCGCCAAAATTAAGGCGGTTTTAATATCTTTGGCCTGAGTACGTTTGTCGCCACCAGCAAGTAGTACAATCAACTCTAATCCTTGCTTTTTGAAATAAACCCGGTATCCCGGGCCGTAATCGATACGAAGTTCCGAAATTCCTTCTCCGACAGGTTTGACATCTCCGGGATTTCCACATTTCAAACGTTCGATACGCGCCATAATACGAGCGCGTGCATTTATGTCATGCAAATTGTCAAGCCATTTTGCAAAGTATTCAGTTTTTCAAACTTTAACCATGGCAAATATTGTAGCCTGCTGGATACGGGTTGTCAATGAGAATTGTTGTTCTTTTATTTTTTGATGAATTCATTTTGGTCTAAATTGAGCGGCCCAACTCTTAGTTTTGCGTCAATTTGACATGGAGCGCAGCGGAAGGTCGAATTGACGCTCCAACGGCGGTTGTACCAAAGCCGGGTTTTATCCTCGGGCTTCTATATGTGCAAAGTAGGTTCCGCGCTTTTGTTTTCGGTCTCCTTTGCGCGCCGGATCGAAAAGGAGTTTCTTTTCGACGGCGGTTTTTTCCGCTCCGGGTCTGAGAATATTCTGTTAAAACCGCCATGTTTTGCGTTTCCGCCGGAATTTCGGGCGCTGCTATCCTTTCCGGGTTCGAGTCTTTGAATCTGCCGGCTTCGTCTCGTTCGCGGTTTCGGATTCGGCCGAGTACGTTTCACGATGTGTCCCTGTATTTTCCGAAAAGCATGGACAGTTCGCATTTGGTCGTTTCCCCGCGTCCGTTCACGATCAGAAACGTCGTCATTTCGCCTTTTCCGCAGGCGGGGCAGACTCTTTCCGAGTCTTTCGGAGCTTCGGGCTCCGCGGCGGCCTCGGGTTCGGGCAGCAGCGACTTGATTGTTTCGATGTTTTTTCTCTTTCTGCCGTTGGACAGAAAGCCGTAGTTTCTTATCCTGTGGTATCCGCGCGGAAGGACATGGTTCAGGTATCTTTTCAGAAACTCCTCCGTCGAAAGCTCGGCCTCCTTGTGTTTCCTTTCCGGGTCCTTTTCCCTGCTGTCCTTGTACTTGAATCGCACGCGCCCGTTTTCGAAGGAAACGATCCGGCCGTCGGATATCGCTATGCGATGGGTGTACCTTCCGATGTACCGAACGACCTCGTCGGGGCCGGAGAACGGGGGCTTGCAGTAGACCCTCCACGATTTGGAGACCAGCTTGTCGAGTTTTTTCTCGAATCCTTCCGGATTTCGAAGCTCCTCCATGGATTCCGGGACGACAAGCTTGTCGTCGCAGTACAGCTTTTTCAGTCCGTCGATGAATTTTCCCCTGAAGACCTTCGACAGCGCCCGGGTCGGAAAAAGGAATTTGGCGCCGTGCTTCGGCTCCTTCCATTGTCCGTCGTCGGCCAGGCCGCCGCAGACGACTATGAAATGGACGTGGACGTGGGGCTCCATGAGCTGGGACCACGTGTGGAGGATTCCGTAGAAGCCGATTTCGGCCCCGAGATGCTTCGGGTCGCGGCCGAACACGAGAAGCGTTCGCGAGGCCGCGTCGAATATCAGATCGTACATCGCTCTTCTGTTGAACATGGCGAGTCTGGAAATGTACGACGGGACCGTGAACACGGCTTGGTGGCAGTGGACGGGAAGAAGCTCCGAAAGCCTTTTCCCGACCCATCTCGCCTTCGCGATTCCCTGGCAGGTCGGACAATGGCGGTTTCTGCACGAGTTGTGCCTGACGCGGAGGAATCCGCAACAGTCGCAGACGTCCGCGTGGTAGCCGTACGTCTCGGTACGGCAGTGAATTATGGCGTAGACGGCCTTGCCCTGCTCCGGCGAAAGCCTTCCGGATTCAAGAAGTTTTTTTCCTTCCTCCTTGAAGATGTCGGATATTCGGGGTTTCGGCGGAGCGAAGGCGGCGGCGGGCTTCGAGCGGTCCGATGCGCGCGGCTCTTGCGTCGGGACGAAGGACTCCCCTATGATCGGATACGCAGCCCCCGTCGTCCGGCCCGCGAATGGCTCGTCGGGATACGGGACGACAGGAAGGTCCGGAAATACCCCGCGGCCGGCGAATATCGGCCGGGGAAGAACGCCCGCCGGTATTCCGGCGTGTGTTCCGTCGTTCGCATGCGGTGGAAATTCGGGCGCGAGCATCGCCTTTTTTATCTCCTTTTCAATTTCCCGACGGGACTTTCCTTCGAACCGTGACGAATTGAATCCCTTCGGACTCCGCCGCGTCGAAATCAGCCGGACCGACGTCTATTCCGCTCTTTCGCGCGAGCGGATGGAAACGCTCGTACGCCTCGCGGTCGAAACTGTAGGCCGCCCCGAGTTCGATGGCTCTTTTGATGTCCCCGAACCTCGCCTTGGTTATCGTGACTTTCTTCGACTCCCCCGGCCTGGCGATCTCCAGGTACGAAATCATCTTCTTCCTGCTTCCGGCTACTATACAGGAGTCGCCTTCGCAAATCAATTGCAATTTCGTCACGTACGCTATGTACCCGATCACTTTCCCGGAAGACACGCTTCGCTTTTTCCTTTCATTTTTTTTGTTTCCCTTCTTCCTTATCACGGCCCGTATTTTTTTCCGTTGCTTCTTTCGCCTATTCGCGCCTTGTTCTTAAAAGCTTTTAAGACTTGTCCTTTCCTTCCGCATTTTCTTTGCGGGCGCCTCGGTTCCACTCCTGCCGAAGGCTTTGGTACAACGACAAGCTCACCGGCACCGGGGGGTGGAGCGCAGCGGATACCTCGGTGTCCCGGTGAAGCGACTGGTTAGCGGCCTGTTCGAATCATAAACATAGTGCCAAGCTGCTCGTAAATCACTAATCATAGTATGACACCATTCATGTGACACCATTCATGATCCCATTCACAGTTCGGCAAATTTGTCGCGCTTACGTCGGAATGTCACATCGCCTGATCTTTTTCCTTTCTCTCAACTTTAACCCACCTGCCCGAAGGCAGCTGGACCCGGACCTTGCCGGTTTCAGTCTCCCACTGGTAGAGAATCGACCATTTTGTAGAGGAACCTGCCACCAAGGACAGACTGCCTTCTGTGGAAAAGCCCGATTTGTTTGTTCGATTATGAATAATAGCCTCGTCTTCCAAGACCGTTTCTTTGTCAAGTATAAAACGGCATTGATGGCCTTCGTCCAAATCTGTTATTTGAAAAGTAAGACCGTTCCGGAAAAAATGTAGGGATATGCCATCCTCCTCGAATCGGTTGCCGGGCAGCAACTTTTCATCGTTTTTTTGTCGGTCCCGATGCTTTTTGCGAGCGCTTGCTCGCGAGAGGGCCTCCCGTACTTCCACGTCATCCTTTTTGAAATCGCGCATTTCTTCTATGGCTTCATAAAACTGGATGGCATGGAGACGATAAGGCGAGGTTTCCGTAAGGCGGCCGACGGTTCTCCAGTCTTTTTTGACCGCTTTGATCGTAACGCGGGTATCGGCGTCGGGGTCGGGGATTTCTTTGAGGTAACGGAGTCGGGCAAAACGCTCCGCCACGGCCTCTACCATAACCTGCGTATCCCTTTCGTAGCGGTCTTCGTTCAAATTGCTCAAAACATGGGCGGCCGCCCGCAGACTTTCAACGAGCGTTTCCACTATCACCTTTTCCGGCCAGTTTCTAAAGATGTCCAAGGGAATTGCGATTTCGGATTTTCGCGTACTAACGCGTCCACTATCCGATTCCTCCGCTTTTTCCACGGTCCAAACCAGTTCCAAGGCGAAACGGGCATAAGCCTCTCGCTCTTTTTCCGGCACGTCTTGGCAGTCAATGGAGGCGATGCTCGTCAAAACCGTCGGGAGTATTTCCCTGGCAAGTGCCATTCTGTCTCTTTCGTCCTTGAAATTCTCCAGAAGCCTTTGACTGCCGGGGGAAAAGGCCAGTGCCGTCGCTGCCCCCTGCCGCATCTCCTTGTCCGAGGAAAAATCACCGGATTTGAATATCGTCCTGGAAAGGGACCAAATGTAATCGACCGTTCTTCGCTCGGGTTGAATCTGGTCCGAAGAGGGCGTTGGATCTTCTTTTGTAAAAGTCAGAACCAGTTTCGACAACCCAGAACAATCGGAAGGGAGCAGCCTTTCGCTCCACAAACTTTCTTTCAAATGTCGAGCGGCGCTTTGCGGTTCCAGAAGTAGCAAATAGTAAGCGAGCATCTTCAGATCTTTTTCGCGCGAGTGCTCTTTTTCCTTAGCCATGGCCCTTGCAATACGTCGTCTGTCCTCCGGTTTCAGCTTCAGCCATGCCTGGTATTCATCGTCCTCCCCGCAATTCTCTTTGAATTGATGCAATACGAAATCCAGCCGCCTGGCGCTTTCCCAATGCATCAGGTTTTCCGGGTATTTTTTCTTTAGAGCGAGCAACTCGTGATAACGATAGTCGTCGCTCATGCCCGCGTATTCAAAGTAGCGAATTGCCTTATCCGTGCGCTTCACGGTATAGGCTATTATTGCAAGCGCCTCGTATGAAAGGGAAAAAACATTTTCCATTCTGCCCCCGAAATTCAGAGCGTCAAGTTGGATTTGCTTTTCCGAAGTTTCTTTTTCGCAATGATTTGCCACGGTCGATATAAAGTCGTTGATCAATTGGTTCCAAGGAGACCGGCTGGATCCTTTTCCTTCGTCCATTTTTCTGCTTTGTTCCTCTTTCTCCAACAGGTCCAGGAACAGCCGCGTTTCGTCGATAGAAAAAGATTCCTGTTTCTGGCGCTTAAGCGAAAAGTCGGCCAACCGATTTCTATCTTTCCAAAAAGGTGGGAGTCTCCTATGATGCGACTCGATGCTCTTGATCAATTCGGACCACCGCAAATCCTCCCAGAGCCATTCCACCGCTTTTGCAGGGTTTCCTCCTTCATCGCTCATGACAGTGGCCGCTTCTACTTTGAGACCTCTGAAATAATAGGACCAAGCCCGGCATTCGTTTTTTTCCGCGATCAATTCGTCCCGGTCGTATTGGTGCAATGTATAATCCTCGTCGTATCGCCTAAGTGCGCGGCTAAACCAATAAACTGCACGGTCCATATCAGCGGCATCTTGGTTCTCCGAGCCCCGGTCCCGCCATTCCCTGGCTTTTGAAACCGGATCTCCGCCCTCCATGTTGGCCAAGTCGTATTCTTCGTATTCATACCGGCAATTTTCTTCCCAGTCGTAGTTTTTCGGATCGGACCCGGTCCAATCGCGAACGGCGTTGGGAAGTAGATCCCAGAAGGAATCGAAGCCCTCGATGGTATCGAGAATTACAAGCTCTTCTCTCGCTCTCGTAACGGCTACGTACAAGTTGTTGAAAAAATATTCGAGTTCGAAAGATACCGGGTTTTCCGGAAGAGACCATCGGTCTCGAAAAGGTTCCTGGCCCCAAAAACACCTGTAAAAATAGTCGCCGAAGCCGGCCACTATGACGGATTTTCGTTCGAGTCCTTTTATTTCTATGGGAGTCACGATAAATTCGGCCGACTCTATCGATGGCAAAGAAAGCGCCTCAATAATTTCCACCTCCCTGTAGGGAACGATCATATCGACATCGATGTGCAAAATCCTCGCTCGGATGCTTTCAACGCTTTTTTTATCCTTCATATCGAATCTTACATATCCCACGGGCAGATCGTTTTCCCTGTTTTTCCATATTTTTTGGGGTATCGTTCGACATTTGAGAAGAAATCTCCTGCACGCTTGAATTGTATTGGCCAAACGAGCGATGTGCCAATCGTTTCTGTAATTGAATTCCAGTTCCTTGTGCCTCACATCCACCAAGCCGAAAGTCGTGTTGCTACCTTGCAGGGACGTGTTCAGTATATCCTTGACGCCTTCCCATCGAAAGCCGCTGGGGTTGATGGACTGAAACGGATCGGCCGCAACCAATAAGGGCAACCTTAGAGGATGATGTGGACGCATGTCGTAATATCGGTACGCAAGAAAATGCGTGAGCACATCGGTTTCAATAGGCGTGAAGTCCTGCCCTTCGTCGCATACGATCAACGCATAAATTTCCTCGGCCTCTGCGCTTTTGGCCGATACGGCTACCATACAGGACAAGGCAAGGTCTTGGTCGTCCCAAAAAATCGACGGTCCTTGGTGGTCGGTTGTCAATTCTCGATACCAGCCTTGCCAGACATTTTCGTAAACGGCCTTGAAAACATCTTGATCGACATTTCTATCGCCGCTAGGAAGCTCGGAATAGGCCTCGGGGTCCATCCATAAAATCGAACCGTCTTCCGGGTCGATAACCGCATGACCTTTTATATAGCTTCGAATGACGAACCAACTTAACTCCGCCGAAATATTCCGTATCTGCCCCTGGCCTCTAAAATTGTACTGAAACTCGCGACCTTTTGCTTTGAAATCGTCTCCCAGACCGTAAAACAAACGGCGGAATCTTGCAATGTTGACATAGCAATCGGCCACTTTCCGTTCGAAAAAACGACCGGCTTTTCCGCGAAGATCGAGGAGCTTGAAAAGAAGCTCGTAGAGCGTCAGAAAAGTGCATGGACCATCGTTAAAGCGATGCGTTCCTTTACGTTCCGCCAAAAACAGCTTCTCGCATACACGGCTTAAAGCGCCCACGTTTTCCTTGGCTTCTTTCAGGAGCATATCGCTTTGCGTCACAAAAAGGACTCTCCGGGTATCCAATCCGTTGTCTCTCCAACTGGCTATGGCTTCCGCCAAAAAATAGAACAGCATGGTACTCTTTCCGCTGCCTGCACGACCTTCCAGCAAGGTTGGAAGAGTTTTCATCCGGCGAAATTCGGCCAAAAGGCCGATTTCTTCGGCCGATAGCGCGAGGACCGGAGAACTTGAACGTTCCATTCGCTCCCAGTGTTTCCAATCGTAAAGAAGAAGCGCCGGATAAGCGGTCTGCGCTCTGGACGCGAGAACGTTGATCGGCTTCGCGACCGATAGGTTAGCCCGAATGTCGTTCCATACTCCATCCCCTTGCTCCATATCTTCCATCGACTCTTTTTTCGTCAAGTCGAGCAAGAAAACAAACCATTCCCAGGTAAGTTGCGGATGGCTTTCCGCAGAGCAGGAAACAAAATGCAACACCCAGTCAGAATCCACGTCTTTCGTCTGAACTTCGGCCAATTTTAACGATTGCCTCAGATCCGCCTTATCGGCAATTTGAAAGATTGTATCGTGGAGACACTCCAGTTGCTCATCATTGAAAACGCTGGCCTTCGAGCGATAATCCCGGCTTTCAAATATCGGGCATTCGCTTTGGGCGCTTAGCCAATTAGAGTAAAGGTAGGAGTTCCACAACTCCGGAAGTTCAGGCGGGATATACACTTCGGGCTGTTTTCCGTTTAATGCTTCTGAAATGACGCGCAACTGCTCGTCCTCGCTGGCCGCCAATGCCTCGGGAAATCGGATTGAATCCGCGACCGGTTCGATGTCCTTGGGAGCGCGCAAGATTATCCGGGCATTTTGAATTGTGTTGGCTCGCGTCAACTCCAGATATAAATTATCACTGCGATGAAGCAAGTCGGTTAGAAAAAGCACCTCCTCGTTTTTTCCGTCAACGGCGATGCGCTCCAGTTTTCCAATGAGACGATATTGGTCTCGCAACCGCCAACAATAAAAACCGGGTATGCGAAGAGGTCTTGCATTGCATAGGGTCTGCGAAGAACTTAGCCGGGCCTTGAGACTGTCTACCAAATTGGACAGGGCGTTTTTCCTGACATTGTCTTCTTTGAGCGATTCAAGTTCGTACAATAACATTCGACTCCTCCTTGGCGAATTTCCCAGCTTAGGACAGACAATTCGCCGCTATTTTATTTCAAAATACAATTTTTTTCCGTTCAACCACGGTGACTGGTTTGGTCTTTTCGCTTGCCTCGGCAACGCCCGTCATCAGCGGCGAGCAACCACGCAGAACCAACTCTCAAGATACCGATAAACTTGCCGCGTGGTTGCTCGTCCGACTGCATGCCGTGGTTAGCGGAATGCAGTTTCTGTGTAACAAAAACTCAATTGGTTTTCGAATCTGTTGGAGCCGGAAGCCTGATAGACTTGTCTCCAATAATCAGGGTCGCATCTGTATTAGAGAATTCTGCTTTCACATCGGAGTCTTTTACAGTTTCCTTTGCCTTCTGCTTTGCTTCTTCAGCCATGGCTTCCATTTTATGTTTCAGATCTTCGTAATCTCGTCTGTAGTTTTCAGCTACTTCCCGCCATATTTGGGCGATGGCCCTGTATTTTTCAGCTTCAGATGGATCGTTGGCTTCCCGCGCATTTTGTTCAGCCTCATTTGCCTTTTGACTAGCATCAAATTCGCGGGCCTGAGATTTCTTGGCCATGTACTCTTTGACCTTGGCTTTGAAGAAATCGATTATGAAATCGATGATCTCCAAGAAGTGGCGCTTGAAAAAAGGCCAAGCGTATTCTCGGAACCATGGCCAAAACATCTCCACAAGAAATCTCTTGATTCCATCAAATAATCCCATAATCCCACCCTCCTGTGGCTCTGATAATCTGCAAGAAATGGCCTTTTACTGATTAGCTGAAGACGTTTTCAATTGTCTAATGCTCCAACTCACGTTCAGATTTTTGCACTTCTCAAGTAATTCTTCAAAAGTTCCGAAGAACTTGCCTTTGAAGACGACTGTGGGGAGCCTGATGTCGAGCGAATCCTGAACGAATCCCTTCTCCCTGAGATGGGCCAGTAACCCCTTACTCTCAGGTTCATCAGCCACATCGCATGCGATCTCGATTTCCATGTATTCCTTGATAGCGTTATCCATGTTCCTTCTCCTCTGAAATAGTGGCGCCAACGTTAAGGGTTTTATCCGATGTCACGCGTCAAGTTGCCGCAAAAAATCATCCAAAAAAAATCATATTGTCGCAAATGCGTTGCGATGTTTGAAACGAAAGCGTGATGTCGGATAAAACCGGGTTGAACGGAGCCGCACCACGGTGTTTCCAATAAGGAGGGTATACCAATATATATGGGGATTGTAAAGAGGGAATTCGCTTGTTTCAGCAGGGGCGGGTCCCTGTTTTTTGAAAGCTTTGCAGTGTTTTTATCCTGTCGCATGTCCGGAATCGCCGGCCTGTTCCTTTTAGTATTGCGAAAGTACTTGATTTTATTGACTTTTTTCCAATACTTTTCCATGCGGGGGCGCAACTGTCCCGTCGCGACCGAGTTCGCGTTTCTTCGCTTCGAAAAAAAATTGTCCGAAGGAAACATCCGGTCTATTCTCTTTGTATCTGGTTCGTCTCCGCCGTCCCGTGAACGATATCGTACGGGTTGGTTCCCGTCTGCGGGGGAACGCTTTTCGCCGGTTTCATGTTTCCGGTCTTGCAGAACGGACATTTTTCGATGTCCCGCCCCGTTCTGTCCAGCATGATTTCCCTGACGGTCCTGTTTTCAAAGATGATCGGTTCGTCGGCTTCGAGCAGCTTCCTGCATTTGGCAAGGGCCTCCCTTTTGTTCCGGTTCGCCAGGAACCCGAAGTACCTTATTCGCATCAGCCCCTTGGGCAGGATGTGGAGAAGGAAGCGCCGGATGAACTCGACGGCGTCCACGACGGCGACCTCGACAGTCCCCTTGGATCTGTTCTTGTAAGAGAATGTGACTTTTCCGTCGGAGAGATCGATGATTCTATGGTTTGAAATCGCCACTCTGTGGGTGTATCGTCCGACGTATTCGATCACGTGGTCCGGATTGTCCAGCGGAGGCTCCACGTCGACCACCCATGTTTTCGACCAGAGGGCGCATTTGAGGCCGTGGAAGCCCTCGCGGGTCGCGAATTTGGCGGTGTTGCCGTGAAAGGAAAGCTCGCCGTTTTCGAACGCATGCGCGAAGTAGTGCATGAACTTGCCTTTGAAGACCTTTGAAAGGGCCTTCTCCGGGAACAGCCAGTCGTTCTCGCACGGGATCCATTTCGAGCCGTGGTCGGAAAGAGCGCCTGCGGGAACTATGCAATGAACATGATAATGTTCGAGCATCATCTGGTTCCACGAGTGCAAAAACATCATGGCTCCGATTTTTCCGCCAAGGCCGTTGGCCGGGTTGGCGCCGAACGCGAGAAGCGTCTCCGAAGCGGAGCGGAAAAGGATGTTTATCATCGTCTTCTTGTTGCACGCGAACACCGGGTTCGCCTCGTGCGGGACTGTGAAGACGTTGTGGAAATATTTGACAGGCAAAACTTCGCTCTTGCGCTTTTCCAGCCATCTTTCCTTCGTCATGGACTGGCACTTGGGGCAGTGGCGGTTGCGGCACGAATTGTACAGCGCGATCTCCTCGCCGCACGAGTCGCATTTTTGAACGTGCCCTCCCATCCATTCTGTTCTGCAGCCGATAATGTCCGAAACGACCTCGCAGTGTTCCGGCGGCATCCTGTACTTTTTCCTGTAGTCCCCGATATGTTCCCGGAATATGTCGGCGACCTCGACGGTGGAACTACGATTTGCCGACATTTTCGCCTCCGCTTCCGTCCTTGTCTTCGAAATCGATGAAATCCAGAGGGCTTCTCGTGGATGTCAGGTGCTTTCTTGAAACGTGCAGGCAGATCAATGTGGTCTTGATCGACTTGTGGCCGAGAAGCATCTGGATCTTGCGCAGATCGCAGCCCATCTCCAGCAGGTGGGTGGCAAAGCAATGGCGATTATGTGCAGCTGGACATAATCGCCACAGTTTCGCGACCTTTCTTTTGTCGGACGGCTACGACATTCGAACCATACAGGAATTGCTAGGGCATAATGACGTGGCCACGACCATGATCTACACGCATGTGTTGAACAAGGGGGGCAAGGGGGTGAGGAGTCCTCTGGATTGAGCCGGGAGGATCGGAGGAGCGGAGTTTTGGCGGCGTTTTTACCGAAATTCTTGTATCGGTAAGGAATTGATTGTGGAGGGTTTGGTTTTAACTTCGGCCGGTTTTCATCAGACAGTTTTGTTCGTCGCCTGGATTCCGGGTCTCCGCAGGCTCCGCCCGGAATGACGGTGTTGGTTGGCCGACGTTATAACCAACCCCGTTGTGGAACTTCGTGCTCTTCGTGATCTTCGTGGTTGGAGAGCAGGGCATTTTACCACGAAGAACACGAAGAGCACGAGGGACGACTGATCTTATAAAATATCCTCCCAAATCCGTTACGGTCAGAATCGTTCATACTGGATGATCAAGTTTTTTTCGTCATTCCCCCGAAAGCTTCGAACCAATTCGCTTCCGCATATCTCCTGGATTCCGGGTCTGCGCTGCGCTGCGCCCGGAATGACGGTCGCCTCGGTCCGGTAGGCGGAAAAAACTTGAGCATCGAGTTTAGGGGAAGACTTGGAACGCGACAGGGTCCGAATAGGTTGAATCGTTCCTGATTATAGCGGATTTGGGGGGATATCTTCGTGCTCTTCGTGTTCTTCGTGGTTGGAGAGCAGGGCATTTTACCACGAAGAACATGAAGGACGACGGACCTTAAAACATATCCTCCCAAATACGTTATGGTCAGAATCGTTCATACTCGATGATCAAGTTTTTTTCGTCATTCCCCCGAAAGCTTCGAACCAATTCGCTTCCGCATATCTCCTGGATTCCGGGTCTGCGCTGCGCTGGGCCCGGAATGACGGTCGCCTCGGTCCGGTAGGCGGAAAAAACTTGAGCATCGAGTTTAGGGGAAGACTTGGAACGCGACAGGGTCCGAATAGGTTGAATCGTTCCTGATTATAGCGGATTTGGGGGGATATCTTCGTGCTCTTCGTGGTTGGAGAGCAGGGCATTTTACCACGAAGAACACGAAGAGCACGAAGGACGACGGACCTTAAAAAATATCCTCCCAAATCCGTTACGGTCAGAATCGTTCATACTCGATGATCAAGTTTTTTTCGTCATTCCCCCGAAAGCTTCGAACCAATTCGCTTCCGCATATCTCCTGGATTCCGGGTCTGCGCTGCGCTGCGCCCGGAATGACGGTCGCCTCGGTCCGGTAGGCGGAAAAAACTTGAGCATCGAGTTTAGGGGAAGACTTGGAACGCGACAGGGTCCGAATAGGTTGAATCGTTCCTGATTATAGCGGATTTGGGGGGATATCTTCGTGCTCTTCGTGTTCTTCGTGGTTGGAGAGCAGGGCATTTTACCACGAAGAACACGAAGGACGACGGACCTTAAAACATATCCTCCCAAATACGTTATGGTCAGAATCGTTCCTACGCTCCTACAAAAGATTTATTCTGGTTATAACGGATTTGGGGGTGGGTGGAATGTGGGTTGGATTGAGCGTCGCCAATTGTTGGGTTTCGCTACGGAATTCTATCAAACAAACAGATAAGGCGCACGAAACGGTTGGGAAGCAAGCGAAACCCAACATGAAACCCGCTCAACCCAACCTACGCATTGCCGCTCCCCCAAATCCGTTATAACCAGGATTTATTCTTCCGAGAATCTGCCGCAGTCTGGGGCGGGAGCGAAGTAGAGTGGGTGGGGCGAAGCCCTGGAATCTTCGACAATTCGACATCTTTTGCAATCCGCAGCCTTCCAATCCCGGGCAGATTCCGACCCGCCGTTTTCCACTTCTCTTCCTCGCTTCTTCGGACGCAAGGACCCGAGGAGGCTCGAAAAATGGTGGGTTGGACTTCAAGCCAAATCGAAGGGCAAGGGCGCAAACAGGCCAAGGACCAGTCCCGTACTTCTGGGTCGCAACCCACCCACCCTACGCCGCCGAACCAAGTTCCGCAGTGGTTTTCGCGGAACAAAGACAGGCAGAAATTTTACAGCGAAACAGGAAGCAATTACATCAACCTGGAATTCGTCTGTCTGACATTTTCATGCAAACGTGATAATCGATGATCAATTTTTTTTCGCCATTCCCCCGAAAGCTTCGAATCCATGAGCTTCCGCAGATATCCTGGATTCCGGGTCTCCGCTGCGCTGCGCCCGGAATGACGGTCGCCTCGGTCCGGTCGGCGGAAAAAACTCGACCTGTGCGGTTGGGCTCAACGGCAACGTGCAAAACTCGTTGGTCCCGGTAGCGCCGCCTTCCACGGCGGCGCGGCGAACTTATCCTCCGCAAATTATGCAATCCGAACATACGAGGCGCCGCGCCGCCGTGGAAGGCGGCGCTACCGGGATATCCGACTTTGGTCCATTCTGTAAGAGCACCACTTTGCAAACGCGCCAACCGCTCAGGTCGAAAAAAACTTGATCATCGGGTTTAAGGGAAAGATTGGGGCGCGAAAGGGGCCGAACAGGTTGACTCGTTTCTAGCCTCCAAGGTAGGCCTTCTGCACATCCGGATTGTCCAAAAGCTCCTTGGAATCGCCCTTGATGACCAGGTTTCCGGTTTCAAGGACATACCCCCGGCTTGAGAATTTCAGGGCCAGGCGGGCGTTTTGTTCCACGAGGAGAATGGCGGTGCCTTCCTGGCGGTTGATTTCCTTGAGGGCGCGGAAGACGGTCATCATCAGGAGAGGGGAGAGGCCCATGGAGGGTTCGTCCAGGAGCATGAGCTTTCTTCCGCTCATGAATGCCCGTCCGATGGCCAGCATTTGCTGTTCTCCGCCGCTGAGGGTGCCTGCTTTCTGGGCCTGTCTTTCGTTCAGTCTTTCGAAAATGGTAAATACGCGTTGCAGGTCGGAGTCGATGTTTTCCCGGTCCTTTCGGGCGAAGGTGGCCAGGACGAGGTTTTCTTTTACGGTGAGGTTTCCGAAGAGGCGGCGGCCTTCGGGGACGTGGGAGATTCCGAGCTGGCTGACCACTTTGTCGGCGGCGAGCTTGAGCAAGTTCTGTCCCGTGAATTCCATTTTGGCGCCGTCCTCCACGGGAACCATTCGGGAGATCGCGCGCAAGGTGGTGCTTTTCCCCGCGCCGTTGGCGCCGATGATTGTGACGATTTCGCCTTCGTCCACGTGAAAATCGATGCCGTGCAAGGCCTTGATTTTGCCGTAGGATACCTTTAGATTTTCGACATTCAACAGCATCAGAATTCCACCTCCTGGTCTCCGATATACGCTTCGACTACTTTGGGATTGCGTTGGATTTCAAGGGGTTCTCCCTCTACTAGTACATGGCCGAACACCAGGGCCTGGGCGTGCTGGCAAAGCTCGTTGACCACCCGGAGCCGGTGCTCGATGAGAAAGATCGCCAGGTTGAACCGCTCGTGCGCTTTTCGCACGATTGCGATCATGTCCATCATTTCGTCCGGGGTCATGCCCACGGTGGGTTCGTCCAGCAGGAGCACCTTGGGTTCGGTCACCATGGCGCGGGCCATCTCCACGCGTCTTTGCGCGCCGTAGGGAAGGTTTAGCACCATCTGGTCGGCGAACTGGTCCACGCCGAACATGGCGAGGTATTCCATGGCCAGTTCCGTGGCGCGCTTTTCCTCCCGGTTTCTTTTCGGGGTGTCGAATATGGCGCCGATCAGGCCGTAGGTGAACTTGGAGTAGCGGGCCATCTTGATGTGATCCAGGACCGTCATGTGCCGCCAGAGCTTCATTTCCTGGAACGTCCTGGCAAGGCCCAGGGCCGCGATCTGGTTGGGCTTTTTTCCGACGATGTTCTGTCCGTCGAAAACGACCTCGCCCTCGTCGGCCTTGTAGATGCCGGTGATCAGGTTGAAGATGGTGGTCTTGCCTGCGCCGTTGGGGCCGATCAGGCCGGTGATTTCTCCCGGGTCCAGGGTGAGGTTGTACTCGGACACGGCTTGCAGGCCGCCGAAGCTGTGGCTGACGTTTTTTACTTCCAGAAGCGGCATGTCAATTGGTCTCCTTTGGGCCGAACACTTCGCGCACGTTGAATTCCTTGAATGCGATCAGGCCGGTGGGCCTGAATATCATGACCAGGATGAGAAGCAGCGGGATCAGAATCCATTTCAGGATTTCCAGGGGCCGCAGGGCCTCGCCCAGCAGGCTGATGGAGACCGCGCCGATAATCGATCCGTACACCGAGTTCAGTCCCCCGAAATAGACCATGGCCAGGACCTCGGCGAGCTTCTGGATTCCGAACATGGCGGGGTTGATGTATCTGAGCACGTGTGCCAGAAGCCCTCCGGCCACCCCGGCCCAGAACGCGCCGAACAAAAACGCCGCCATCTTGGTCTTGCGGGTATCGACCGTCATGGCGTCGGCCGCCACCTCGTCGTCGCGCACCGCGTTCAAGGCCTTGCCCATGGTGGAGGTGACGAAGTTGTTGATGGTCCACACGCCGACGATCACCGTGACGAATATCACGGGAAGCGTGGACCAGTCCGGCTGCGAGGCCAGCCCTCGGGAGCCGCCCAGGCCCTGGAGGTTTTCGAACAGGCTTTTTACGATGAACAGAAACGCCAGGCTGATGATGGCCAGATAGTCCCCCCGGGTCTTGAAGGACGGGATGGCGATGATCAGCGCGCCGATGGCAGCCATGAGCCCGCCGAAAAACAGCGCGGCCGGAAAGGTGACGTAGGCTGCGGAAAACGGAGCCGCGGCCGCTCCCAGGACCTTGTCGTCCACGAAAAGTCCCACCGTGAAAAACGACGACATGTACGCCCCGATGCCCATGAAGCCGGGGTGGGAGCAGGAAAACTCTCCCATGTACCCGTTGATGATGTTCAGGCTCAGGGTGAAGAGTATGGCGATGAGCATCAGCTTCAGGGTGATGAGGCGATAGTCGCTCATGCCCGCCCAGAAATGGAACACGGCGTACATGATCCCGAGCTGCACGACGGCCGACACCGCAAGTGGAAAGCGCTGCAAGTTTCTGGCAATCGCGTTGGCGGGCGCGCACAGGAATTTTGCGACCAGGGCCAGCGGGACCAGGTAGACGATCGAGATGTACACCAGCACAGCGGGAATGTGCAGGAGCATCGCAGGGTCGAAACTCTCCCCTTTGAGTACTAGGTTGACTATCTCGGCCACGACCTTGAAGATGGTGAGAATGCCGAACAGCGCGGGCATCTTGGGAAGGCGCAGCAATTCCGAGAATTGATCCCCGACGGCACGTTCCAACAGCACGCAGACCAGAAAGCCGACCAGATAGCCCAGCAGGGGGGTGTTTTTGAAAATATCGCGGACCAAGCCCCTTATTGAACCGGGCTTTTTCCGAGAATTGGTTTCTTCCATGTTTGGTTTCCTTGGTTGGGGCATGGTTTCAACTTCGGCCCGTTTTCATCCAACAGTATCGATCATCGCCTGGATTCCGGGTCTAAAGCAAGCTCCGCCCGGAATGACGGTGTTGATTGGCCGACGTTATAAGCAAAACCGTTTCCTTGGTTGTTCCACGCGGCGCCAATGGCCGGATCAGAGTCTGAGCTTGGCGCTGTAGGGTTCCCCGAAAAGCCCGTGAGGGCGGAAAATGAGAATCAGCAGCACGATGGAATAGGCGATCAGATCCCGCAGGTTCGAGCCGATATTCAGTTCGAACAGTTTGTTTACGATCTGAATGGCGGGCACGGTCATGATCTCGATGAATCCGAGCATGAAGCCTGCGATGCACGCGCCCATGATGGATCCTCGTCCGCCGAGGATGGCCGCCACGAAGGCTTTCCATCCGAGGCTCACCCCCATGTATGGGTCGAGCACGGGATAGGCCAGCCCGAACAGGATCCCGGCGGCAGCGGCCAGCGAGGAGCCGATGGCGAAGGTCATGGCGGCGATCTTGTTGATCGGAACTCCCACCAGCGGCACCACCACGTAGTCGTAGGCCATGGCCCGCATGGCCATGCCATACTTGGTTCGGGTCACGAACTGATGCAGGGCCAGCATGAACCCGAGGGACACCACCACGATCATGATCTTTATGTTGGTGACGTATACGCCGCCGATATTGTAGGTATGCGACTCGATCAGCTGCGGGAACTTGAGCCGCTGGCCCCCCAGAAACAGGATGTTGGATGTCTCCAGGATGATTCCGATCATCAGGCCCGTGATGGCGGCCGATGCTCTGGGCGCGTCGCGCAGCGGACGGTACCCTACCCGTTCCACGATGACCCCGACGAAAGCGGTTAGAAACATTGAGACCAGGATGGTCAGCACCAGAAGGACCCAGCCGGGCAGTATGGCCGCAGCGCCGCTGCCGAACAGGGAAAGAAGCCCCAGGGCGATTCCCAGGCCGATGTAGGCGCCCACCATGAAAATGTCGCCGTGGGCGAAGTTGAACAGCATCAGGATGCTGTACACCATGGAATACCCCAGGGCGATCAGGGCGTAGAAACTCCCCCACTGCAAGGCGTTGATGAGGTTCTGCATGAAAAAGCCGAAGGTCATGCGAAGCTCCCCCGTTGAAATGGAAAGGGACCCGGAACGATTCGCCGGGTCCTTGCGTTTGGGACAGGCCGCCCCGGCGAGGCCGGGGCGGCCGGAAATCGATTGAAATCGGGGCGTTGGTTCTTGTTTCGGCCATGCCTCGGCGGAACGCGGACGCGAAGCGTCCTGTTATGCATTCCAACGCGAGGCGTTGGAACGAGGCGAACGAGGCGGCGGGGCACGGCCAAAATGGAAACCAAGCCCGAAATCAGGATTTTCGAAACGCCAGGGCTACGGACAAACCGACTTGTGGAATGCGAACTGTCCCTCGTCGTTGATCTTGACCACGACGGCGCATTTCTTGGGGTCGCCTTCGGCAGTGAAGGTCATGCCGCCGGTGATGCCCGGATAGTCCTTGATGGAGGCCAGGGCGTCCTTGACCTTGTCGCGGTCGGCCTTGATGTCGCCGGAGAGACCGCCGGTGTTCTTGATCGCCTGGATCATCAGTCCCAGGGCGTCCCAGGTGAGAGCGGCGACGTCGTCCGGGGTCTTGCCGTAGGCCGCGGCGTATTCGTCGATGAATTTCTTGGTGTCGCCCTGGGCGCCTGCGGCCGCGTAATGGGTGGAGAAATAGAAGCCCTTGCAGTCGTCGCCGCAGAGCCCCATCAGGTCGCCGCTGCCCCAGGAGTCGGAACCGAGGACGGGCTTGTTCCATCCCATTTCCTTGGCCGCGCGCACGATCAGGGGCACTTCCGAATAGTATTGCGGGGTGAAGAGAACGTCGGCGCCCGACATCACGATGTTGGTCATCTGGGCGGAAAAGTCCTTGTCGCCGGTGGTGAAGGTTTCGAAAGCCACCACGGAGCCTTCGCCGTTGATTTTTTCAAAGGCCTCCTTGAAGAATTCGGCCAGTCCCTTGGGATAGTCGGCGGCGATGTCGTAGAGTACCGCGGCCTTCTTGGCGCCCAGCTCGTTGGTGGCGAAGTTGGCGGCCACGGGTCCCTGGAAGGGGTCGAGGAAGCATCCGCGAAATACGTACGGGCGGTTCAAGGTGGTGTTGGGGTTGGTGGACCAGGGGCTGATCATGGGGGTTTTGAAGTTGTTGGCCACTTCTCCCGCAGGAACGGCCTGGCTGGAGGATTGCGGCCCGATGATGCCCAGGACCTCCTCGTCGGTGATCAGCTTGGTGCTCGCCTTGACGGCCGACTCGGCCTTGTATTCGTTGTCTTCGTACACGAATTTCAGATTGTACGTCTTTCCGGCCACATCGACTGCGGGGTTCTTTTTCAGGAACATTTCCGCGGCATTCTTGGACGACGCCCCCACGTCCGGGTTGTCGCCGGTCAGGGGAATGTTGAATCCGATCTTGATTTCATCGGAACCGGCCCATGCGCAAGGCGAAAACGCCAGTGCGAACACGATCAGCGAAACGACCAGCCATTTGCTTTTTTCCATGCCTTCCTCCTTGTAAAAGTTTGTTCGATCCAATTTGTTCGATACAAAAGATCCCTCCCGCGGTCGATGAAAACCGCTCGACAGTCCGATTTTTCTAACACACGAGGTGCCATTTTTCAATATCATATTTCGCCGCCGGTTTCGGAGGCGTTCGATTCCGATTCGACCGCCTTGCCGGTTCGTTTCCTCGCACCGCGTGGGAACGCCTTTGCGGCGCTTTGCGTCCTCGAAGTCTTGCACAAAAGCCTCGTACTGTGGTAAGTCTGGATTTCGTCGTGATCGACGCTTTGGAGTCGATGGTGGCGCTTCGCAAGGTAGCCAGACCATCCTGGTCTGGCTTGCCGCAGCTCGGTGCGGTTCCGCATGAGCAGGCGCGGACCAGACCAGGATGGTCTGGTTACCTTGGCTTTGAGCGGAACCATTCGATCTTTCCATTGATTATTTGCGAAAAGCACCGATGATTATGCACGAAAAGCAGCGAATAGAAATGATTATGTACGAAAAGCAGCGAATAGAAACGGGAAATGCTCCCGCATTTTTTCCCACGCGAATCGTGGGAACGAGAGAACGAACTATGGAAAGCGCGGCGAGGGACGGCATATGAAATTTCGCTGGAAGCTTCTGCTATTGCTACTTGGGATTACCATCGTTCCCGTGGTGAGCCTGAGGACGTTCGGGATTCACAACGTCCAACTCATGTCCAAAGCGTTGGTCGAGGAGGTCAGAAAAAGGCAGGCGGAAGACGCCGACCACCGGTTGCAGCTGGCGATAAACGACTATTCCAAGAATATCGGGACGGTCCGCAAGCAGGTGGAGATGGCGCTTTTCTATCAATTGCTGGAAATCCGGCGAATCCTGAAAAAGGAGCTTTCTTCGGTCGATTCCGACCCGGCTCTGCCGTGTCTTTCTCCAGAAATCGCCAATCCAGGCCTGAGTATCGATATTTTGGAAGAGAGAGCGAAAAGCCCCGACGAAGCGGATGCCCTGTGCCATTTTGCGCCGTCTTCCCTGGACGCCGCGACGGCCGAATGCTACAATGCCCGGTTCGAGCGCATGTCTTCGCTGTACAAGGCCCTTTCGCAATATTTGGGGGAATTGGTCCTGAAGCAGTATGTCGGGTTGGACAACGGCTTTTTCTGCGAGTATCCTTGCCCGGAGGGGGAGGGGGGCTGGTCGCTGCGAGGCGAGGGGGAGCGAATCTGGTACCGGTCGGCCTTGAAGGACAAGATGTCGCCCTGGTCCAGGCCTTTCAGGGACGAAGGCAGCGGGCGGTTCGTCATGGCTGTGTCGCTGCCTTTGGAGAGGGAGGACGAGAGCGTGGTCGGAGTGGCCAGCCTTCTGGTCCCGCTGGACAGTCTTCTGGAAAAGGCCTACTACATGTCCGAACTGCCGGAGGGGAGCCTGGCCTACCTCTGGACGCTGGCGTACAAGCCCGAAACGGACGCGGTCGGCGCCCGTATCCTGGCATCGGCCAGCAACCGGCGGGAGACGCCGGGCGATCCGGGCGAAGACCGCAGCGGCGAATGGCTGGCTTCGTCGGATTCGAAAGAATTCGACGCCATGACCAACGATATCGCCAAGCGCCAGTACGGCATTCGCAGAATGTCTTTCGAGGGGCAAATGTGCTTCTGGGCCTACGGCCCGCTGCTGCATCAGGGCAGCGCTTTTGTCTTCGTGGTCCCGGAAGACCGGCTGCTTTCCGAGCGGCATCCGGTGCTGACCTCCATCCAGAAGCGCCTGAGGAAGGTCGAAATGTACACGGCGGGCTTTCTGCTCTTTCTGGTCCTTATGGGCGCGGCCTTGGCGCTCGCGTTTTCGCGCACGGTCACGCGGCCTCTGGAAAAGCTTTCCAAGGCTTTCCAGAAGCTCGCCGAAGGAGACTTCGATACGCAGGTGGCTGTGAAATCCAAAGACGAGTTCGGGGACATGGCGCGGGTTTTCAACCGCGTGGGCCCCCAACTGAAGGAACACTACCGGACCCGGCGTGCTCTGGAAGTGGCCATGGAGATACAGCAGAACCTCCTGCCCCGCTGCGCCCCCCGGCTCTCCGGCCTGGACATCCACGGCATGACCGTTTTCAGCGACGAAACCGGCGGGGACTATTTCGACTACCTGTGCGCGGACGACGACCGGGGGCAGTCGAGATTGTGCGTCGCCGTAGGAGACGTTTCCGACCACGGAATTCCCTCGGCCCTTCTCATGGCAACCGCCAGGGGGCTTCTGAGGATGCGCTCGGCGACCCGGGGACCCCTGGGACGGATCGTGGCCGACGTCAACCGCGAGTTTTCCAAGGACGTCGGAGACTCCGGCCGGTTCATGACCTTCTTTCTCGCCCACATCGACAGAAACGAAAACCGGGTCGAATATGTCCGCGCAGGGCACGACCCGGCAATTTTATACGATCCCTCCGACGATTCGTTCCGGGAACTCGGCGGCGGAAGGGGGCTTCCGCTGGGGGTGTCCGAAGACGCGGAATACGAAGTGCATTCATGCGAAATCAAGTCCGGGCAAATCATCCATATCGGCACCGACGGCATCTGGGAAGCGCGCAACAGCCAAGGCGAAGCATTCGGCAAGGAGCGCCTGCGCAACGTGCTTCGCCAGAACGCGGACGAGCCTGCGGAAAAGATCGTGGCGGCCATCGCCGACGCCGTCTGGGAGTTTTACGGGGACAAGGAACAGGAAGACGATATTACCCCGGTTGTTATCAAGATACGGTGAGCGTTTGTTTTCGGTCGCAGCCTTTCCGGCAGGCGGACTTGTTCTCTCCGAACAGTTGCGGTATCAGGATCTTCTTGTCGATCTTGCCGGTGTGCTCGTCCGGCTTTCCGTTCAATTCTTCAAGGCATGGTCGAGAAATTCCAGAAACCTGGCCCATGAGCGCTTGTCGGCCGTCTCCCGATATCTTTCGGAGCCGAAGACGGTGAACGCGTGGGGCGCGCCGCCGTATGTGACCATCTCGTGCGGCACGTTGGCGGCTTCCAGTTCCTTGGTCAAGGCTGCGAAATGATCCATGGTGACCGAGGTGTCCGCCGAGCCGTGGAAAACGAGAATCTCGCCCTTGGTCTTCGAGTAATCCTGGCCTGCGGGCGTCTCCAGACCGCCGTGGAATGGAACGAACGCCTTGAGGTTTTCCCCGGACCGCGCCAGCTCCAAAACGGCCGTGCCCCCGAAACAATAGCCCATGGCCACGCCGTTGTCCAGCGCGGCGCCTTTTCCCCCGGCAGCTTTCAATGCGCCGGACATCAGCGCCCTCATTTTCGACCTGTCACTGTAGAGCGCGCCTGTCAATCGCCGTTTGTCCTCGATCTCCACAGGCCGCACTCCCGCTCCGTACAAGTCGGCCGCGAACACAGCGTACCCGGCCTCGGCAAGCATGTTGGCCCGCTTGATCTCGTAGTCCGTAAGCCCGTCCCAATCGTGAATCAGAAAAACGAATGGCGCAACGTTCGACGGACTGACGTAGTACCCTTCGTAGGAAACGCCGTCGATCCGGTATGCAACTTTTTCTCCAGCGCCGCCGAAGGCGACCGCAGGGACCGCCAGCAGAAATAGAAAAGCCGTGAAAAAACGCATGGCAAAATCCTCCTTTTCATCGTGTGCCCATTGCCACTGCGGCAATGAATCGATTTGCAGGGTTGGTTAGACGAGACTTTTCACCCTGATGAATTTCGGTTCATCGCGGATTTGTGGGAAAAGGTGTGTCGATGGTAACCAGACCATCCTGGTCTGGCTTGACTCGGCTTCCAAGCGGCGGCATATTCGCGATATGGGACCAGAGCTGGAAGCTCTGGTTACCTTTGCCGCTTCCCACAATTCCGCGATGAACCTGAATTTCTTCCAGTTTTCTGAATTCCCGGTCTCGCCTCTTTCGACCGGTCGGCGATCAGCGCTTGCAAGACCTTTCCTCCTGTCTTGAGCATGCCTCTTCCGGAGGCGACAGGATCTTCGTTCACGGGTTCGACTAATATGCGTTCACCATCTTCGTAGACACGGACTCGCGTTCCTTTCACGATATTGAACTTTTTTCCGATGGAAGCCGGTATCACAATCTGACCTTTGATTGTCGAGGTTACGATCTCCATGGAGCCCTCCTTGCGTTCGTAAGACGGTTCAAGGGGATTTGATAGTACGGAGAGGGCTGTTTGTCAAGATTTTCGACCCATCGCGGATTGGTGGGAAAAGGCGTGTCGATGGTACCAGGCTGGGGTGATGAAAATGCTCCCTGGTTTGCCGTAAAAATTCCGTCGGGTTTTATTCCGCGCGATCTGTCACGGGGCCTAGTCCGGGATCGTAGGGTGGGTGGGTAGAAACCCTGGCGTTCGGGGCTGGTTCAACGCTTGTTTGCGCCCGCGCCCTTCGAGCTTGTAGCAAGCCCAACCCACCATTTCCCGAGCCGCGAGGTGCCGTTCGTTCGAAGAAGCGACGAATTGACACGGAAAATGGTGGGTTGGGCTCCGTGCAAGATTGTCGGGCCATCTATTCCGGGATCGTAGGGTGGGTGGGTAGAAACCCTGGCGTTCGGGGCTGGTTCAACGCTTGTTTGCGCCCGCGCCCTTCGAGCTTGTAGCAAGCCCAACCCACCATTTCCCGAGCCGCGAGGTGCCGTTCGTTCGAAGAAGCGACGAATTGACACGGAAAATGGTGGGTTGGTCTCCGTGCAAGATTGTCGGGCCATCTATTTCAAGAGAAGTTGGCTTAGCGACAACACTTGGGAATCAACCCACCCACCCTACGCCCCCGAACCAGACCGCGCGGATTGCCGCGAGGGGGAACAAATCCTATCGGAAAAAAATCTCCCGAAATTGGATGCTTTTCATCACCCCAGTACCAGACCATCCTGGTCTGGCATGCCTTGGCTTCCAAGCGGCGGCATATTCTCAATACGGGGCCAGAGCTGGAAGCTCTGGTTACCATTGCCGCTGCCTGCAAATCCGCGATGAACCAGATTTTCAAACCGGTGTGTCGAAAAGAATTTGAGGGGGCCGAAGATTGGCAGCCGTCCGTCTCCTGGTCCGTATAGAGGACTTCGAAAAAGCAGGCGGCTGCGAAAATCCCGGCTGTTGGGTATTTGAGCGGGGCCTGATTCGGCCGGTTTATACGGGAATCGTCAAAATGGGCACAGTCGTGCACTTGACCACCTTGTCGGCGACGCTGCCGAAGTCGAAATGGCTTTCGCTGCCCTTGCTGGTCATGACGATCAGGTCGATTTTTTCCTTCTGGACAAGCTTCAGAATCTCCTTTGCGGGATCTCCCACGGCGATGTGCTTGATATAGAGGGGACAGGCGTTCAGGAAATTCTGGCAGAGTTCCTCCAGGCGGCTTTCGGCCATTTCCTTTTCCCATTTTTTCATCTTTTCGTAGTCTTCGGGATTGTGGTCGCCGTAGGACGCCCCGAAGGCCGGGTAGTCGCGCATGACGTAGAGAATGTGGATGGCCGCGCCGAATTTTTCCGCCATTTCGGTGACGGTGGAAAGGGCTTTGGCTGCGTTTTCACTGAAATCGGTGGGCCACAGAATTTGATCGAACGGCATGGTGTTCCTCCTTCTTGTGTCTGTTGTTTGGTATCTATTATGTTTTTCAGTCCTCGAAATATTAGACGTCCTCGCAGGTTCGTCCAACCTGGACCTTTCCGCACGAACTGTTTGCAGCCCGGAAAGGTCATTTTTCGGGGGGATCGGGAAAGGAGCGGGGATAAAGCTTGTGCGCGCATTCCGGGCAGATTCCGTGGCTGAAGTCCGCTTCGGAATGGTCCCGGATGTAATTTTCGATTTGAATCCAATATCCCTTGTCGTCCCGGATTTTCTTGCAGTTCGAACAGATGGGAAGCAAGCCGGACAGGAGCTTCACCTGTTCCAGCGATTCCTGAAGCCGCTCGCGGGTCCTTTTGAGTTCCAGGTGCGTTTCGACCCTGGCCGAAAGTTCGGCCATGTTGAAGGGCTTTGTGACGTAGTCCACCGCGCCGAGCTTGAACCCTTTGACGGCATCTTCGGCGCCTGTCCTGGCAGTGAGGAAAATCACGGGAACGTCCTTTGCCGGCGAATCGGGCTGTTTCAGCCTCCGGCACACCTCGAAACCGTCCATGCCGGGCATCATGACGTCCAAAAGAACGAGGTCGAACGGCCGGTCTGTTTTCCTCAGGCACATTTCCAAAGCCTTGCGGCCGCCAGTGGCAAAGGAAAGAACATATCCCTTGCGGCGAAGATAGCTGCCCAGCAACTGGATGTTTTTCGAGTTGTCGTCCACGATGAGTATGCTGAATTCCGAACCGATCAGTTGTTCCATGGCCAAAGACGTCCTTTCGAATATGTCCTTTTGACATTGTCCCCTTGGCAATGAAAGGCCTGGCTTGGTTTTAACTTAGGCTGGTTTCCATCCAACAGTTTCAATCTGTCGCCTGGATTCCGGGTCTCCGCAAGCTCCGTCCGGAATGACGGTGTTGGTTGGCCGACGTTATAACCAAAACCGAAAGGCCCGTCGCCGGATTGCGGGAAAAAGCGGCTTGCGAGGTTTCTCCTCGACAGCATGGATCGCCGACAATCCGCGAGGGAGTTCGATTTCACCTGTTCCGTTCCTCCTCGGCCATGTCCTTAACATATTCTACCAGATCGGGAAAGCTTTTTAGCGTGGCGGCGATCATGTCCACGTCGAAGCTGCCGATGTGGAAAATGAGTTTTTCGGCGAAATCGGTCAGCATGTCGAGGTCGTATTTTTCGCCCAGGCGCTTGATTCGGACGCCGAACTTTTCGATGTCGGGTATGTTTTGGTTCTCGAATGCGCGCCGCCAGCCGTCGGCCAGCTCTCTTTCCAATTCGGAAGCGATCTGCGGCAGAGCGCGCCGGGTTTCTTCCGGAAGAACGGTGGGCGGACGGTCGGGCGAAATTTTCGTCGAGTCGGAACACGGGACGTTTGGAGGCAAGTCCCCGGCTGCCGTCCCCGCCTGCGACGGTTGGTCTGCGAATGCCGGCGAGGCAGCCGAGGGACATGGGAGCGTCGTGCCGGAGATCTCTGTTTCTTTCGCTTTGCGAACGCCGGGCATCTCGAGTCTGAAAACGCTTCCCCGCAGTTGGCCGGTTTTCACCGAGATGCGTCCTCCCATCATTTCGGCGAGCTTTTGGGAAATGGCAAGTCCGAGTCCGGTGCCGCCGTATATTTCCTCGTCCTGGTCGTCGAGCTGCCGAAACGATTCGAATATCTCATCCTTGGCGTCGTCGGGTATCCCGATGCCCGTGTCCTGGATCTCGACCGCCATGTCGAACGTGTCCCCGCTTTCGGCCTCCCCGGTCTTTTCCGCAGCCAGGCGGATAAACCCCGAGTCTGTGAATTTCACAGCGTTGCCCATCAGATTGAACAGAATCTGGCGGAGACGGATTTCGTCCATGAGGACGACTTCCGGCAGTTCGTCGGAGATTTCCAGGATGAACTGGAGCTTTTTTCTTTCGACCGGCAGAGAAAAGATTTTGCCGACCTCTTCGAAAATCCGCGAGAGCTTTACGGGGCGGTAATTGACATCCATTTTGCCGGCTTCGATCTTGGACAGGTCCAGGATATCGTTGATGAGGGTCAAAAGGCCCCGGCCGCTTGTCCTGATGGATTCCAGGTAGCCTTTGCGCAGGGGGTCGTCGATGCTGGAGTTCAAAAGGTCGGAGAACCCCAGGATCAGGTTCAAAGGGGTGCGGATTTCGTGGCTGATATTGGCCAGAAATTCGCTTTTTGCGCGGCTTGCGGCCAGTGCGGCCTCCCGTTCTCTTAATTTGCCGGACATTTCGTTGAACGCCGCAGCCATCTCGGCGATTTCGTTGTTGGCGATAATGTCCACGGTTTTTCCCCAGTGGCCTTCCCGCAAGTCGTCCAGCGCATCTCTGAGCACGCCCACCGGTTCGATGACAAGATTGGACAGCATGATATTGAGAAGGCCCGTCAGCAACAAAAGGGTTGTGGCCAGCAGGGTGAGAAAAATCGAAATGGCGAACAGTCGCTCTTGTTTCAGTTCCGACAGGTCGTAGAACAGACGCAAAAAGCCGGTCGTCTGTCCTGCGGTCTCAATTGCGACGCAGTATGCGCCAAGCGACATGTCCGCGATCTCCAAGGGTTCGAAAACCGAGGATTCGGAGGTTCTTTTCCGCAATTCGCCGTCCATTTTTCGAGAAAATTCAAGCCGGGTGGACACGAAGGCGGCGCCGTCCGGCAGGTGCATGCTCGCTCCGGCCACCCCCTCGACTTCGGCGATCTTCGCCAGGGATGCGGCCATCGCATGCTTTTGCCGAGCGAAAAGCCCGCTGGCCAGCTCCTCCTTTCTTTGCTGGTAGATGGTGTCCAGTAGCAGGTGGATGTTTCTGATCCGCGAGTCGTGGCGTCTTTTCTCCAGCGGATACAGGATGGCCGCGAAAATGAACGCAATGATGATGCAGGTGAAAACGATGGTGAAATTGACTTGGAATCGAAGGCTTTTTTGTTTCATTCGCATAACATGCGGCAAGGTCGGAATCGGTCCGGTTGCGCTGGATGCGCAAACCCAAAGGCGGCCCGACGATTTCCGTAAACGATATGGCGCTTTTGTAACCTTTGCGGAACGTTTTTTCAAGTCGAAAGCCGGAAGGTCGTCGGCGCACTTCCACAGCTTGCCGACGACCACCCGGCGGCCACCGGGATTGCCGATAAATTCATGTTGATCAACAGGTCGAATTGTGGTTAAAAAACGATGAGGGCACCGAAGGGGGAGTCCATTTCTACGAAGCAATGCAAAATCCAATCGAAAGGGCCAACATGCCGGACACAAAATGGACCGTACTCGTCGTGGACGACGAACCCAACAACTTGCGACTGTTGAAACAGATCCTGTCGGCTCGGTATCGGCTTGTCTTTGCGACCAGCGGAGTCAAGGCGCTGGAAGTTGTGGATAAGATTGTACCGGACCTGATCCTGCTGGATGTCATGATGCCGGGCATGGACGGTTACAAGACGTGTCGGCGTTTGAAGGCCGATCCCCGGACAGCGAAGGTCCCGGTGATTTTCGTCACGGCCATGAGAGAGGACCGGGACGAAAGCCGGGGGTTCGAGGCCGGGGCCGTGGATTACATCAGAAAGCCGATCTCGGAACCGGTCGTACTCTCCAGGGTCGCGACCCATTTGACCCTTTATGACCATCAGCGCGCCTGCGAGAAAAAGGTCCGCCAGCGGACATTGGAACTGGAGGAATCCCAGCGGGCCGCCATTTTCATGCTCGGGGAAGCCGGGGATTACAACGACTCGGATACCGGCGTGCATATCTGGAGACTGGCGGCCTATTGCGCGGTCATCGCCCGGGCGTTGCACTGGCCTGCCGACGAAGTGAAAAAACTGGAGCTGGCCGCGCCCATGCACGACGCGGGAAAAATCGGCATTCCCGATTCCATCCTGAAAAAACCGGGGCCGCTGGACGACGCCGAACGGGAAATCATGAAAACCCATACCACCATCGGACACAGCATCCTTTCCAAAAGCAGAGCCCCGTTGTTTCGACTGGCCGCGCAAATCGCGTTGTGCCATCACGAGAAATGGGACGGTTCCGGATACCCCCGGGGGCTGAAGGGAGAGGAAATCCCCGAGTGCGCAAGAATCGTGGCCATCGCGGACGTCTTCGACGCTTTGACAATGAAGCGTCCCTACAAAGACCCGTGGCCTGTGGAAGAGGCCATGGCGGAGATTCGAAAAGGCAGCGGCAGCCATTTCGACCCGAAGCTCTGCGAAGCCTTTTTCCGTGTCGAGTCCAAGCTTAGAAGGCTGAAAGAGGTCTGGGCGAAAGAAGAACGCGTAGAATTCAAGGAAAACACGGGGACCGGGCCATGAGAGTCCGCAGATGCGGCGGCCCCGTCATTTTTCTCCGCCACGCGGCGTTGCTTGTCTTGCTCGCCGTCGCGGCATCGACCTCGTACGCGCAAGGCAAGACAGCGGATGTCGATCTCACGGAGCTGAGCATCGAGCAGCTGATGGAAGTCGAGGTCATGCTGGCCGACAGAAAGCCCCGCAAGCTCTCGGAAACCTCCGCCGCAGTGTTCGTCGTCACCGAGGAGGACATCCGACGTTCCGGGGCGACCTGTATCCCGGAAGCTCTTCGCATGGTCCCCGGCGTCCAGGTCGCCAGGATTGGCTCCGGCAAATGGGCTGTCACGTCCAGAGGCTTCAACAGCCGGTTCGCGTTCAATCTGCTGGTGCTGATCGATGGCCGGACGGTCTACACGCCGGTCTTTTCGGGCGTGTTCTGGGAGGTGCAGGACATTCTCATGGAGGATATCGACCGCATCGAAATCATCCGGGGACCCGGAGCGAGCCTGTGGGGGGCCAACGCGGTCAACGGAATCGTCAACGTGATCACCAAGAGCGCCAAGGAAACCCAGGGCGCTTTGGCGACGGGCGGGGCGGGGACCGAAGAACGCGCGTTCGGCGGGGCGCGCTACGGGGGACAAGTCTCAGACCGGGGTCACTACAGAATCTACGCGAAATATTTCGAACGCGACGACGCGGTTTTCCCGGACGGAAGCGACGCGGGCGACGACTGGGACATGTTTCGAGCCGGGTTTCGGACCGATCTGAGCCTCTCCGGCAAAGACGATGCGACTGTTCAGGGAGACCTTTACAGTGGCGAGAGAAGGCAGGTTTTCGTCTATCCAACGGTCGTTTCTCCATACGAGGACGTGGTCGAGCAGGAAGACGACATGTCCGGGGCCAATGTCCTGGGGCGCTGGCGGCGACAGCTTTCCAACGGTTCGGACATGGCCCTCCAGGTCTATCTCAGCCATGCGGAAAACACGGAATACGATACCGATTGGGACGAGGACGTTTTCGATATCGATTTCCAGCACCATTTCGCCTTTGGCAAGACGCATGAACTGACCTGGGGGCTGGGCTACCGGTGGTACAGCGACGACATCCGGTCCACGGACATCATTGCGTTCGATCCGCCGGAAGAAAGCGAGGACCTCTTCAGCGCCTTTCTCCAGGACGACATCGAACTGGTGGAAGACCGCCTGCGGCTGACTCTCGGGTCCAAGCTCGAACACAACGACGCCACCGGGTTCGAGATTCAGCCCAACGCGAGAATCCTTTGGACGCCCGGTTCGACCCATGTGTTCTGGGCGGCCGTGTCGCGGGCGGTGAAGGTCCCTTCCCGAACGGAACGAAGTCTTCGATTGTTTCAACGGGTCCTGCCGCCATTTTCGGAGGAAAACCCGTGGCCGTTTCCGGCCGAGGCCGTCTTTTTCGGCAACCCCGACTCCGAGCCCGAGGAGGTGATCGCCCTGGAAGCTGGGTACCGGGCGTTGCCTGCGGGTAACATTTCCTTGGATATCGCGCTTTTTTACAATTTCTACGATCACTTCATCGATGGCGTTTTGGGAGATCCTTCTTTTCGCATCCAAGACGGCGCCGGGGTGCTGACGTTTCCGGTGACGAACGAAACTCGTCTGGAAGCGGAAACGTGGGGTGCGGAAGTCGCACTCGCCTGGGAGCCCTCTCGCCGTTGGAGATTGAGGACCGCATACTCCTTTTTCCAAGAGAAAATCCACGAGGAAGACGGGTTCAGTTTGATCGGTGAGGATTCGTCGCCCCGGCACCAGATGTCCATCCTGTCTTGCGTCGATTTGCCGGGCAACCTGGAATGGGACCTGTGGTTCCGCTATGTGGACGAATTGTCCGCCAGAGGCATAGACGCCTATGCGACCCTGGACATGCGCGTTGGATGGAAACCGATTCGAAACCTGGAAATATCCGTGACGGGCCAAAACCTTTTGGACCCGGAGCACCCCGAGTTCTACGAGGGGGCGCTTCTGGCACCTCGCACCGAAATCGAGCGCGGCGTCTACGCGAAATTCGCCTGGCGGTACTGAAACCAGTGAAAATGACGAGTCGAGTCCAATACCCGATCTTAATCCTTTTCGGGGCTTTTTTCGCGACAACCTTCGTATCCAGGGCCGGTTCCCAGGCTTTGGAGATGCCGGAGTATCTGGTGAAAGCGACGTTTCTGTACAATTTTGCGAAATTCACGCAATGGCCCGAAGAAGCCTTCGAGGCCCCGGGTTCCCCTTTGCGGATTTGCATTCTGGGCGACGGGCGTTTCGGCGACGCCTTTGAAAGCATCAAGAGCAAAACCGTCGGGGGACGGCCCTTGTCGATCCGATTCTGCGACGATGTCGAAGAGTCCAAGGGCTGCCATGTCCTCTTTATCGGGTATTCGGAAGAAAACCATGTTTCCGAGATCCTGGAGAAGCTTGACGACCCCGCCTGCCTGACGGTGGGCGATGCGAAGGTCTTCACCCGAAGCGGGGGGATGCTGGGGTTTTTCCTGGAAGACAACAAAGTCCGTTTCGAGGCCAACCTGGCTGCGATAGAACGGTCGCGACTGTCCATCAGTTCCCGCTTGCTGAAGCTTGCCAGGATTTACAAGGCGAAAGAATCGTGAAAGGAAATCGACCATGAAATTTTTCAGGGACCTTTCGATCAAGAGAAAAATGATCTGGATCATTCTCTCCACGACTGCCGCAATACTCGTTCTGGTTTCGGGGGCGTTCGTCGCAAACGAGCTGTTCACCTTTCGCAACGCCATGGCCGAAAAGCTCTCCACCCTGGCCAAAGTGGTCGGTATCAACAGCGTGGCGTCCATTGTCTTTAGCGATCCCAAAGCCGCGTCCGAAACCTTGTCGGCCCTGAGCGCGGAGTCCAGCGTCGTGGTCGCGGGAATCTACGACTCCCAAGGCAGGCTGTTCGCCGCCTATAGAAAGTTCGGCGAGCCGCAAGACGATTCGAACCCGGAAGACCATCGGAAGAAGGACTTGGCCGAGTTGAAGGAAGAAGCCGACGGGAATCGATTCGTCCTCTGGAAAAAACACTTCGATGTGTTCGAAAGGGTTTCCTTCGACGGGAGCGTCATCGGCACGGTGCATATTCGGGCCGACATGAAGCAGTTCTACGAAGGCCTGACGCGCTATGTGTCCATATGCGCGACCATTGTGCTGCTGTCTTTTTTTCCGGCCTATCTGCTGGCTTCGAGGCTTCAAAAGGTTATTTCTTCCCCGGTCATCGAGCTGACTCGAATCATGAGGTCCGTTTCGGAAGACCAGGATTACACGGTCCGGGCGGAAAACAGGAACAACGACGAACTGGGAACGCTTTTTCGGGGATTCAACGAAATGCTCTCGCAGATTCATCAAAGAGACGAAAAGCTCGCGGGACAAAGGGAGCTTCTGGAGGATACCGTGGCGCTCAGGACCTCCGAAATAGAAAAGGCCAACAAGGAACTCGAAGGCATGGTGTTCGAGCTGATGAACGCCAAGGAGTCCGCCGAAGCCGCCAACCGCGCCAAAAGCGCGTTTCTGGCCAACATGAGCCACGAAATCCGCACTCCCATGAATTCCGTCCTGGGATTTTTGGAACTCACTCTCGAATCGCCGAAGATCACCGAAGACCATCGCAAGGGAATCGCCACGGCGTACAGCGCCGCCAAAGCGCTTCTCACCCTGATCAACGACATTCTGGACATCAGCAAGCTGGAAAGCGGAAAGACGGAACTGGAGTTCAGCGCGTTCAACCTCGCCCGCATGATCGGGGACATGATGGGCACTTTCGAAGTCAAGGCGCGGGACAAGGGGCTGCGTCTCGATTTGCAAATTGCATCGGAGCTGCCCGAAAACTTCCTGGGAGATTCCTATCGTCTTCGCCAGGTCCTGATCAACCTGGTGGGAAACGCGGTCAAATTCACGGAAAAGGGAAACGTGGTCGTGCGGGTAGCGGGCGAAAAGATGGAAGATCTTGAAAAAGAAGCGTGCCATTTGCCGAATGTCTCCGAGTATCTTCTGTCCTTTGAAATAGAAGACACCGGCATCGGGATCTCCCCCGGGAAACTGGAGAGCATTTTCGATCCGTTCACCCAGGGCGACGGCGCCACGACCCGGCGGTTCGGCGGCACGGGTCTGGGAACCACCATATCCCGGCGGCTTGTCGAAATGATGGGAGGGCAACTGAGCGCGCGGAGCAGGGAGGGCGAGGGCAGTACGTTTTCCTTCACTGTGAAAATGAAGGAGGCTGCCATGCCAGAGACGGGCTTTGCCCATTTCCATGGCCGCGGCGATGCTGCCGCCGGCGTGGAACGATGTTCGCGGCGTTTCCGAATCCTGATAGCGGACGACATCGAGGTAAACCTCAGCATGTTGAAAACCCGCCTGGAAAAGGCGGGGCATTCCGTGGTCGGGGCCAAAAACGGAAGAGAGGCCATAGAAGCCTACCGGCGGCGGACGCCGGACGTCGTTCTGATGGATATCCACATGCCGGAGATGGACGGGATGGAGGCGACTCGCCGAATTCGGGAACTGGAGAACGACGCTCGGCCATCGGAGTGCGTCCTCGGTCCGGACGGCGACGAGGAGGCCGAAAAAAAGCCGTCGCCCCGCAAGCGAGTTCCCATCGTCGCCCTGACAGGCAGTCTGATGCAAGGGGAAAAAGAAGCGTACCTGCAAGCGGGCATGGACGAGGTCATGGGAAAGCCCATCGACTTCCAAGGACTCTGCGCTCTGCTGGAAAACCTGGTCGTAGGAGAAAAGAGTCCGGAAAAGCCCCTCCGGGAACAAGGGGCGGAAGAGAGCAAGGAAGCAAAAAAGAAAGAGGCGTCGCCGGAGACGCTCCGCGAAATTTTCCTGCGGCTTGTGGATGCCTGCGACCATTTCAATCCCGACGCCCTTGCTCCCCACATATTGGAATTGAGGTCCTACCTGTCGGAAAACGTTCTCGCCGCCATCGAGCATCGCGCGGAGGAATTCGACTTCGACGGGGCCAAGGAGGAAACACTCCGGCTGGCGTCGTCCATGGGCGTCGATATGGAGGGACCCCTGGGAGCGTAACGGATTCGGGAGGCGGTGGATTCGGGAGGCGACGGAAATATTGCTATCGCGCCGTCGGGGGCTTGGTTTTATCGGTTCATCGCGGATTTGTGGGGAGCGGAAAAGGTAACCAGAGCTTCCAGCTCTGGTCCGATACCGCGTGCGCCGCCTGCATCACCGCACCGGCGTCAGCCGCAGGACCTGTTCCGGGTCTTCGACGAGCAGATAGGTCCTTCGGGACATGGGCAGAAGCTGCAACGGGACGGCGGGTTCTCCGGGAAGGCTTCTTGGTTCGAGAAACTGGTTGGTGACGATCTGTCCGTCTTGCAGAAGAATCGCCCAGTCCCGGCGGGGGGTATCCCTTTCGGCCACTCCGTACACGACCGCCCCGGCTCGAGCGTCTTTTTGCAAAGTCGCCGCCAACGACCTGTTCGCGGACAAGGGCGGTTTCGCATTGGGCGACCAGGCAAGATCGATCAGTTGCACCACTCGCTCGTCGGAGTCGTCGACGATCAAGGTGGATGCGTGGATGTTTCCGTCACGGTCCATCCGGACGGCTGGTTCGCAGGAAGGCAGGTGGTGTTTTCCCTTCACCACCACCTTCTGGAGTTTGGGCTTGGCTTCTCCGTTTCCGGCGTTGAGCAAGGCCAATAGCGCGCCTTTTTTGGTGTCCGCGATCAAGACCGCCACACGGTCGCTTCCGGCGGAAGAGGGCCCCAGGGCCGCTCTACCGGCGGTCGCTTCGGCCGGAAGATCGAAGTCCCACAACGACTTGGGCGCGTCTTCGCCGTCGGGAAATCGAACCAGGGACAGGACCTTTCCTCCCTCGGACAGGACGAACAAATCCAGGTCCCCGGATTCCGTCATCAGGCCCGGCCGGACGATTTCAAATGGCTCCGGCGGGTCGAACGTTTTCGGTTCCTCTTCTCCGAAGCCGATCACGCACAAAGTCGAACCCCGTCGCCATCCCACGCGAGGCGCCGGCGTGCCGAGTCCGGTGTAGTTCATCCGGGCGCCGAACAATTGCTCCGCGTTCTTGCCGGCGGGCGCGCAATGGGTCAAGTCCATCAATCGCACGTCGCCCACGTCCGCCTCGACCTCCTTGAACAGGGCCATGTATACATCGGCAGCGGGTCCGCTGGCGACGAGGCCGAAAACGCGAATGGGATAGGAACTCTGGAAACCTTCCGCCACCGCGATGTGAAAGGACTGGAAATCTGGTTCTACGATGGTGAAGGCGACCGGTTTGGACCGCACTGTTTTTCCGCCGATGTCCATGGATGCCGCCAAGGTGTATTCGCCCGGCTTTGCGAAAGTCGCCATCTGCTCCAGGGGAACTTCGGCAATATGGCTTTGCCCCGGTTCCAGTCGGACGGTCACCAGATCGAGCCCTTCATGGCCCACCGCCATGTCTCCCAGAAGGACCCCCCTGAAATGAAACGTGTAGCCTTGGGGAAAG
This sequence comes from Desulfobacterales bacterium, assembly GCA_963674505.2. Taxonomy (GTDB): domain Bacteria; phylum Desulfobacterota; class Desulfobacteria; order Desulfobacterales; family SKZT01. The sequence continues at coordinate 606,293 of CAXXIG010000007.1, read as the reverse complement.
GACGGACCTTCGACGGTGTAGGTCGGCTGCCAGTTGATGTTGGTCTGCGGATCAGGCACTTCTACGGGCGCATCGCCGGTATTTTCGATTCGCATCGTGGCCCCCATGGCCTCCTTGGCCAGGAAACGGTCCTTTTTCAATTCTATGGTGATCATCGGGGAGTTCCTCCGTGTTTGTTTTGGGATTTCTTCCGCGCGGCCCATGGCGTCCGCATGGATGGAAAGCGGAAGGATCAGAAAGACCAGAATGGAAAAGATCGTCCGGCGCTTTGGTTTCGGTTTCGTCATGGCCTGGCCTGTCAGGGTTTCTTGTTCTTTGTGCCGTCGGGATCCAATGCGTCCTTGCTCCATCCGCGGAGCCTGAGGCGGCAGAAACCGCAAAGCACCATGGCGGTAGCGTAGTTGTAGGACATCAGGCAGCTGGTGACGTCCTTGTCGTGGGCTTTGTAGTCCTGGCATTCCCCGGTGTCCGGCGGGTGGGGCAAAAAGAGGTGGTGGCCGATCTCGTGGGCTGCGATCTTGTCGAAACCGCAGGGGAAAAGAGCGTTCCAGCACATTTGGAGAAAGCCGCACCGCGTGTCCGAACAGGTCGGGAAATCGTGCGCCAGTCCCGTGGTGATGCTTGTCTGCAAATTCCAATGGTTGTGGGACGCCTCCACGTGGAAAATGTAGATGCCTTCGGTGGCGTCGAACTCGTTGTCGAAAATATCTTTCAGAGCGGCTATCGCCTTGTTCTCCAGCCAGTTGGCGTATTTCAAGTCGGTTTCGATCGCAGCTGCGGTCATTTGCGTATCTACGTGCGTACGGGAGTCTCTCGCCGTATTGGCGATCAGTGTGGCGTCGGCATTGGAATAGCCGAAGGTCAGAGCATGGTTTTTCGCGGCGGTCACGCCGGCTGCGCCGGCGGTGTTGGCAACGTCCTGAGCCGCCTGGGACGCGACGCCGGCATTCACCCCGGTCAATCTTCTGTTGATTTCGTAGAGAATCCAAGCCTCCCGAAATTGGAGCCTGTTGCGAAAATAGGCCCCGTAATTGCCCTGGTCGTATTGATCGACGGTACTATCCACTGCCAACTTGTCGATATCGTTCCATCCGAGATTTGTCATGGCGGTGGCAAATGCGGTGTTCCAGTCCGCTTTCGACATGGTGGCGCTGTTGGTCGCCGAGACGTCCACGTCCATGAAGGCCACGGGGTAGCACCCGCTGATGGTCGCCATGGAAAGCTGGGGCACGCCCGCTTTTTTCCTGAGGTATTTGACGACATGCACCTTGCGCCAGACCTCGAAGGAGCCCGTGGAGACCTTGAGGGAATCGTGTACTTTCAGGGGCGGGTCGTCGTCGGTGTTGATCTTCGGCTTTTGGTTTTCGTCCACGTTGCAGGCCACATGTACGGTGACATCGTAGAGATCTCCGGCGGTGCGCGCGGGCTGGAAGACGACCCCGGTCTTGGAGGCGAGCTTCTTGTCTCCCCAGGCGTAGCTGTAGGCCGCCCATTTGCGGGGATCGGGACAGGCCTCCACCTTGAAGGGAAATTTCTCGTCGTCCAGCGCGTCTTTCGGGTTGTAGCCTGCCTGCGCGGGAAACACGGGGTCGGCCCCTTCCCCTCGCTTGCCGCCCCGGTCCTTGTGGCAGTTCTGGCCTTTGGGCTTGGTGGTGTCCTTGTGGTAATCCTGGGCGCGGTCCGTGAACGTTTCTCCTGTGGCCGCCGACTTGCTCTCCCAGTCCCACAGGAACTTGACTTTCCCCAGTGCCTTGTGCGCCACGACAGCCTTGTCGTCGGAACTTTTCGCAAACACCTTCGCGAACAGAGGAATTTGCGGGCCCTTTCCCCACAGGCTCTCGTAAACCGTGTACAGGGAATTGTCGAACATGCTGTGGCCTTTTTTAAAGCGGTTGCTCTCCAGAAAGACCTTGGCCTTGCCTCCGGGCGCGGGCGGTTTCGCGTTTTGAGTCACAAGGGCCTGGAGCACTTTCCTGTGGTCCGCCTTGCCCGCCTGGGAGGCCGGAAGCACCTTTTCCGGTCCGTATTCCAATTCCAGCTTGGCGACCAGCACGTGGAAATAGGTCCATGCGACGGGCGAAACGCAGAGTCCCTCGCCCTTGACGGTCAGGCGCAGCTTGTAGGGGGAGTGCTCCACAGTGACGTACTCGTCGGGAAAATCGGCGTGGGTCCCGATTTTGCCGTCCCACTCCGGCTTGCCGTCGAATTCGAGCTTGTGTTCTCCGTCCAGAAGCTCGTCTCCTTTCAGTTGCCGGGTCCAAACGGGGGCGTCCTTGAACCTGCGGAACAGCTCCAGCTTGGCCTCCTTCACGCAGGCGTAGGGGTTGTAAAGCTCGTAGGCGACGGCGACCTTGTCGGTCTTGGAGCCGTCCGCTGCCCAGGTGTCGGGGGCGAGCTGGGGGCCGGGGGCGAAATGGAAATCGTCCGAGCCTTTCGTTTCTTTCTCGGGGGGCCGCGCTCCCTCCTGAAGGTAGGATTGGCTGTTTTTTCCGGAGGCGCTCAAGTAGAGCTTCGCCACCCCGAATTCCGGCATTCCCAGGCGGTTGGCGTTTTCCTTGCCGGGGGTTACCAGGGCTACTTTTGCGGTACGCTTCATCGCGGGTTCCTATGGCTTGTCGTGAAGGTTGGTCAGATGGCTTTCGATGTCGGAAATATTTCCGGAGCCCTTGGGCTGGTTCATGTGCGTCTTCTGGTATGTTTTCACCGCCGTCTTTTGGGCTTCCCCCTCGCACAGGTATCCCAGATTGTGCAGTCTGCCCTTGGCGTCCAGTGTTTCCAGAAGCCCGATGGTCAGGTCCCATTCGAACTTTTCGTCCTCGAAAAGCTTCGATGGCGGCTCGGGGTCCTTGAAATCCTTGGCCACGACGACCGGCGGATATTTCTTGAGGTCTTCCTTTCCCGCCGCTTTGTCGGCCTTCTTTTTGACGGACTTTTTTTCCAGCTTGACTTCGAGCTTTCCCGAAGACGCGCTTGTGGAAAGGCCCTCGATCTCGATCAGGCCGTTTCCGCCGGTGGTCCCGTTTTTTTCCACCGGGCTGAGCAGCTTCCATTCTTTTCCCGACAGGGGCTTGGCCTTGTTGTCCACAAGAACGATCTTGAGCCGGTGCATGGACAGCTCGATATCGACCTTTTTTTCTTCCCCTTGCTTGAGGGAGACCTTGAGAGGTTCGGGGGTCGCGTAGGTCTTTTTCTCCTCGGGGGACAGCAGCAGCTTTACCGTGTAGGTTTCCGGCATGAGCCCGGTGAATTCGGCGATGCCCGTTTTGGCGGCCGTGGTCTTTTCCAGGTTCTTTTCCTCGAGTCTCACCCGGATGTTTTCCATGTTTTTTTTGTCGTAGTCTCGCAGGACCCGGACTTTAAGAATGGAGAAAGGTGTCACCGGTATTTTGGCGACATTGGGCTTTCCGCCCATGTCCTTGGTCGTGCAATCCACCGTCGATGCCCAATAGTGCGACTGCTTGTATTTGCCCAGATCCTGGACGGAAATTTTGTATTTGCCGATTTTGATTTTCTTGAATTCCGCCCATCCTGCGGCGCTATTTCCCGTCAAAACGTCGGGCGGTCCGTCGGTCCTTTCTATCTTGACCTGGATTCCGTCCAGATTTTCGTCGTTTTCGGACCTGACGACCGACGAGTACACGTTGACCTTCAGATCGACGAACGGGACCGTCCTGACGATGTGGATGGGGCACGAACCTGACGGGACGCTCTGTTGTTCGGTTTCGGGGGCTTCGTAGTCGTCGGCGAACTCCTCCGGCAGGGTGACGTCGATATCGTAGGTGTCCGGTTCGATGGGCTTGAAAAGCGCGACTTTCAGATTGTCGGTCTTTTTGCTGTGGGAAGCGCCCGTCCCCTGGCCGGCGATATTCACGGTCGCGCCCTCGAAGGGCTCGCCGTTGGAACCCCGCATTACCATCACGAGAAGACCGGTCTCTTTCAAAGGACATTCGGCCGTGGTTTCTCCGACCTTTTCGTTGTTTTTCTTCCTTTTCAGCTTGGCAAGGGCCTTGGACAACCAGCTCATGGAACACCCCGTTGGAAATTCGTATGAATTGATAGGGACGTCGGACTGCCGAAACTTCAGTCTTGCAGTCGCGCGTAGATGAGATCCATTTTCGCGCTTTGATCCAGGCCCTCGTTCTCCAGGGTCTCCTGAATCCAGTCGCGCAAATGGGAATACTCTTCGCCGGTGTTCATGCCGATCTCGAGGTCGATGAACATGGCCACCTCTCTTTCTCCGGTGATATCGTACGCAGCCGCCTTGTCGATTCCTCTCTCGACGGCTTCGCCGAGTTCGGTGTCGTCCATGCCGGAGGCTTCCTCCGGAAAGACGCCCCGCACGTGCTCGACCATCTCCCGGACGAACCGTTCTCGCGTAGCCGATTCAAACGCCTCGATCTGTTCTTTTCTCACGATCAACATAATTGCGGATTATATTTGGAGGGAAAATGATTGTCAATTTATATATGGACGGGGCGACAGTTCTACTTTTGGGTGTCTCCGGCGCCTTCAAGGTAACCAGACCATCCTGGTCTGGTTCGGGGCGTCGGGAAATGCCCCTTTACCGAGGGCATGCCAGACCAGGATGGTCTGGTTACCTTGGCCGTTGCAACCTCTTCGGCGTGGAATTTCCGTTAAAAAATAGAATTGCTGAGGACGGGTGAGCAAGTTGCAGCCTTTCTGTCGTTCCTGAGGGGACTGCCTAGCCAAAAGGCAGGGTACGCCCGCCTCCGAAACCGCGAACCCATTGTCTGCGAGGCTTCCGGATTCTCGGAAAACGCGAGGAAAGGCTTGCAAAACCGGTCGATATCATGGAAAATCGATGGAAAGAACGTTCCCGCGTCGATGCGTGGAGATAAAACCAACCAAAACGGAATCGAGGCGACTGCGCCATGAACCAATATTTCGTCCATCTCGAGCTGGAACCCGGCCGGGAAATGGTTTTCCGAATCGAAAACGAACTGACTGTCGGCCGGGCGCCCGACAACGACATCTGCCTCGGCCACCCCGCCGTTTCCCGCCGCCACGCCCTGTTCTTCGTCAAGGAGGGCAAGGCCCGGGTCAAGGATTTGGGAAGCGGAAACGGCACTTTCCTCAACCAGGTCCGCGTGGATGAAGCAGCTGTCGTCCGGGGCGACAGGGTCCGGATCGGGGCCAGCGAATTGAAGATTTTCCAGGGAGACGACCGTATCGTCTACGAAGTCTTGCATCCTGCGGCCGGCAAGACATCCGCATTTCGCACTGCCGCCGCCAAAGAGGCTTGCAGCCGTTCGAAAAGAATCGAGGACGCCATCGCGAAAACCCCCGCGTTTTCCAGGCTGGGACCCGAAGAGAGAAAAAGACTTTCGAGAAAGGCCCGGCTTCTGCTCTTCGATCCGGAAAGGGTCGTGATCCGACAGGGGGACCGGGGCGGGAGCCTTTTCATCATCCTCGACGGAAAAGTGGAAATGATCACCTTCGACAACGAAGGGCGCGAGGTGCTGGTCTCTTTTCTGACAACCCACCAGTTTTTCGGGGAGATGGCCTTCCTGTCCGGAAACCCCCGCTCCGTCACCGTTCGCGCGGTGGAAGAGACCCTGCTTTGCGAACTGAGCCACGATTCGCTGCGGGAGGCGGTCCTCGAAGCCCCCGAAATCGGGAACCTTCTCGAGACCTACTACCGAAAACGCCTCGCCGAATTGAACGACGTCCGGGAGTCGAAAGGCATCGTAGAAAAACGAACCGATCCGCGGGTTAGAGTAGAAGTCCCAGTGACCTTTCAAATCGTGTCGAAGGCGAGCGGCGACAGGTCGCAAGAGGAAGAACCAATTGTTTCCGCCCGCTCCGTGGATATTTCCAATACCGGCATCCGGGTCGCCGTCGATTCCCCCGGAATCCCAATCGCCATCGACGACAAGGTCTCTCTGAGGATCGCGTTGCCGCCGCCTTGGACCCCGGTGGAGATCGACGGCGCGGTAAAAAGAATGATCACATTCGCCAACGACCGAAACCGTGTGCTCATCGGCGTCAAGTTCCATCTGGAAAAGACGGAGACGATAAAGCGCCTGGAAGCTTTCCTGTACGGGTAGCGGAACCCGGAGCATATGAGAAGAAAACAGCAGGCCGGTGCATTTGTCGCCGAGAACTGTCTTGCGACGAAAGCCGGTCCCCGCTAATCGTCAAGCAACCCGTCCAGTTCCGGATACAGCTTTTTCACGCACGACGGGCACAGGCCGTGGCTGAATCGAGCTTCGGAGTGTTCGCTGATGTATTTTTCCACCTGGTTCCAGTAGCCTTTGTCGTCCCGGATTTTCTTGCAGCTGGCGCAGATGGGGATCAGGCCGCTCAGGGTTTTGACGTTTTTCAACGCCTCTTGCAACTCCGCGATCAGATTTTCCCGCTCGATTTCCATGTTTTTTCGGCAGGTGATGTCCCTGTTGCTCGCTCTGCGCCCGATGTAGGTGCCGTCGGGCGCGTACACGGGACGGCAAACGTGTTCCAGCCAACGCTCCTGGCCGTCGGAATGCGAAATGCGGAATTCTATTCTATGCACTTTGGTGTCGGAAGGATTGCTTCCGCAAATATGCTTTTCTATCCTCTCTTTGTCCTGGGGAACGGCGATTTCGATCAACAACCGAGGATTGTCGTAAAAAGCCTGTTGCGTACGTCCGGTGATTCTTTCGCACGAAGGCGACAGGTAGATGTATTTTCCGTCCGGGCCGGTCCATGTTTCCCAGTCGTAGGTGAAATCGGCCAGGGTGCGAAAGCGCAGTTCGCTTTGCTTGAGTTTTCGATCCATCCTTGCCTTGTACAATCCCATATCGATGCTGATGCGCAAGTCGTCGAGCCGGACCGGCTTTTTCAAGTAGGCGTATGGCTGGGTCGCCTTGGCCCTCGCCAGCGTTTCCTCGTCGGCAAAGGCCGTCAGGAACACGACGGGCAGGTTCAGGTGCTCCTGGATTTGCCGCGCCGCCTCGATGCCGTCCATATCGCCCTTGAGCTTGACGTCCATCAGGACCAGGTCGGGCTCGGCCTGCCTGGCCGCGTCCAGGACCTTTTCCCCGTAGCGGACTATGGAGGGGACCCGGTATCCCAGCTGCTCCAGCTTGACCCGGATGTCCGCGCTGACCACCACTTCATCCTCGACAATCATGATTGTGTTTTGCGGCATGTTTTGTTCTCCTGTTCAAATGTGCATGTCACGTGCGCGGCCACCGGATGATCCACCGGGTCCCGTCGTCTGTGTCCACCTGCCATTGGCCTTCCAGCTGGTCTTCTATAAGTTCGGTCACCAGTCGCAGCCCGAGGGTGTCGGCGGCGGACGGGTCGAAGCCGGGCGGCAGCCCGACGCCGTTGTCGGCAGCGGTCATGCGGATGGTCTTTTTCTTTTCGAGAGCGGTTTGAATCTGTATCTGTCCGCCCGTGTCCGAAGGAAAGGCGTATTTCAGCGAATTGGTGAGCAGTTCGGTGACAATGAGACCGCAGGGGACCGCCTGGTCGATGCCGATCTTGACGCCGTGGGCCTGGATGCGGATGTCTACGCGGCCAGCCGGGGATGCGTAGGCTTGCAGAAGATGTGTCGCCAGGTTGTCGAGGTAGGATTGCAGGTCGATCTCCATGAGGTTGTTGGACCGGTATAAAATATCGTGGACCAGGGCCATGGAGTGCACGCGGTTTTGTGCTTCCAGAAACGCTTCCGTTATTTGCTCGTTGTTTTCCTTGGCCGACTGGAGGCTCAGCAGGCTCGATACCACCTGCATGTTGTTTTTCACCCGGTGATGGATTTCCTTCAAGAGGGTTTCCTTTTCTTTCAGAGCATGCTGCATGCGCTCCTCGGATTGCTTGATATCGGTGATATCGACGTGGAAACCGACGGTGCCGCCGTCTTTTGTCTTGCGTTCGGCGATCTTGATCCATCGTCCGTCGTAGATCTTGTGTTCCATGCTGCCGTCGGCCAGGCGATGTCGGGCGAGCCTTTTGGCGATCCAATGCTCCTTCCCGCCGACCGCGCCGGGAAACTGCTCCAGTTCGACCGCTTTTCGGACAATTTGCTCGAAGGGCTGGCCGATGGTCATGGCATGGGCGACCCTTTTGTAAATGCCAAGGTACTTGGCGTTGTACATGGCCAGACAGTCGTCGGCGTCATAGATGGCAAAGCCTCCGTCGATGGCGTCGATGGCTGCCAGCAGGCGCTCTTCGCTCAGTTTCCTGGCCTTCTCCGCCGCCAGGCGCTCGGTGATGTCCTCGGATATGCCCAGAAGGTATCTCGGCCTTCCGTCATGATCCAGGACCGGGATTTTCTTGGTGCGCAAGACCCGTTTTCCTTTGTGCTTCGTCTGGATGGGTTCTTCGGGGATATCCACCAGATTGCCGTCGCGCAGGACTTCTCGATCTTTGCTTGTGAAAAAATCCGCTTCCACTTCCGGGAAGAAGTCGTAGTCGTTCTTGCCGATCAACTCTTCCCTGGCATACCCGAGAAGCTCTTCGCCTGCTTTGTTGAATTGGACGAACCGCAGTTGTTCGGCGTCCTTGACGAAGACCATGTTGGGAATGTTCTCCACCACGGCGTTCAGAAACTCCTCGTTTTCGCGCAGCTTTTTCTGGATGCGTTTTCTTTCGGTAATGTCCTCGGCCAGTACGACCAGTTGTTTTTTTCCGTGTTTCCTTTGCGTGGTCGCGAACTTGAGCAGGCAGTCGAAAACAGCACCGTCCTTGCGCCGCCATCGGGTTTCCAGCAAGTCCTGCCTGTCGTATTGCAGCTTTTCTTGAATCTGGGGTTCGAATTTCCCGCCTTCCACGGCATCGGCGAATAAAATATCGAGCGGCCGGCCGGAAAGCTCCTCGGGCGTGTATCCGGTAATGCCGGTCATGGCGTCGTTGTGCCACTGCATTTCATGGTCCTGCAAGACGACAATGCCGATGGGCGAGGCGAAGAGAACCGCTCGCAGGGCGTCTTCGGAGCTTGCCAGGGCCTCTGTCCGAAGCGATACTTCCTTGCGCAGGTTGATGTTCCAGAACCATACGGTCAATACCGCGATCAACAGAGTGATCGACAGAACCAGGATGTAAAGCCAGTAGGCCGAAAAAAACGATTCCTGCTCGCCCAGCTGCACCCCCAGCCATTTGCGCTGGATGCGATCCAGCACGCCGTTTTTTCGCGCCATGGCGATTCCCGTATTGAGAATGGACTGGAGTGTGAGTTCCCCTTCCTTGACCGCCATGCAATTTTGACCGACATAAAGGGGCTCGCCCACTTTTTTAAGAAGGCTGGTCAAGTCGTTCGAATAGAGGTGGTATAAGACGATGGGCTCGTCGCCGATGACGGCGTCGGCCTTGCCCGCGATCACCAGGTCCGCTGCCTCGGCGAAGTTCGCCGTATAGGCGACCTGGAAGACGATGTCGTTGTTTTCGAGAAACTCCAGGGCGTAGTCGCCTTTCTGCATGGCGATGGTTTTGCGGTTCAGGTCGTTGACGTCCTTGATGTCGGGCCTGTCCGCCGCCACGAAGATGGTGGCGGGCGCCAGAAAAATGGTGTCGGTGAACTCGAAAGACTGGTCCCTTTTCGGACTGAAGAAGAAACTGGTCAAGACATGGGCCTGTCCCGAAAGCACCGCCTGCTGGGCCTGTTTGAACGAGGTGTCGGTGAACTGGGCCTTGAACCCGAGTTCGGCGGCCATCCAGTGCGCCAGTTCGATGCACATGCCCGTGTGGTCGCCGTGGTTGTCCACAAATTCGAAGGGCGGATAGGCCGTCTGGCTGACGAAGACAATGGCCTCCTTTTCTTTCAAATACGCCCTTTGCGCTTTTGTAAGTACGCCCTCGCAGGGGGCAGGCGCCGCGAAAACTCCCGAAAGCGCTATGAACAGGAATATCCAGGAAACGAATGCCTTGGCCGGTTCGCGGTTTTGGTTATAACGTCGGCCAACCGGCACCGTCATTCCGGGCGGAGCTTGCAGAGACCCGGAATCCATGCGATGATCGTAGCTGTTGGATGAAAACTGGCCGAAGTTAAAACCAAGCCCGGGTTCGCAGTATTTATTCATGGCCGGCCTCCTCTTGTCTGGCGACCGGCCATCGAATCTTCCAGCAGACCCCCGGATTTTTTATCAGCGTCCAGGCGCCTTCCAGCTGGTCTTCCGCCAATTCGGTCACCAGTCGCACGCCCAGGGTCCTGGAACCGAGGGGATCGAAATCGGGCGGCAGCCCCACGCCGTTGTCCGCGATGGTCATTTCAATCTCGGTATCCCCGACGTAGGAAACCTTGATTTCGATCCGTCCGTTTTTTTCCTCGCCAAAGGCGTATTTGATCGCATTGGTCGCCAGCTCTGTAACAATCAGCCCGCAGGGGACCGCATGGTCGATGCCGAAATCCACGCCATGGGCGCGGACATGAATAAGCAACCGGCCTGACCCGGTAAACAGCTGGAGAAGATGGCTTGCCAGGTTTTGAAGATAGGCCTGCGCGTTTATTTGGGCAAAACTGTCCGAACGGTATAGAATTTCATGGACCAGCGACATGGAATGGACCCTCGCCTGGGTTTCGGCAAAGGCGGCCAACGCATCGGTATCGCCGATTTTAGAGGCTTGAAGACTCAGCAGGCTGGAGACCACCTGCATGTTGTTTTTCACCCGGTGGTGGATTTCCCGCAGCAAGGTTTCCTTTTCCCTCAAGGCTTGCCTGGTGCGTTCCTGCGAGCGTTTTATATCGGTGATGTCCACGCGGAAACCCACGATGCTGCCGTCTTTCATTTTTCTTTCGGAGATTTTGAGCCATCGGCCGTCGCTTAGATTCTGTTCGAAATTGCCGTTCGCCTGGCGATGCATGGCAATGCGCTCGGCCGCCCATTGTTCTTCCTTTCCGGCCGCGGCGGCATACTGGCCTCGCCGGACCCCTTCGCGGACAATGTCCTCGAACCGGGCGCCGGGGACCAGCAGGTCCGACGACATTTTGTAAAAATCGATGTACTTGGCGTTGCACATGGCCAGGCGGTCGTCGGCGTCGTACAGGACAAATCCTTCGTCGATGGCGTCGATGGCTGCCGAAAGGCGCTCTTCGCTGAGCTTTCGGGCTTCTTCGGCCTTCAATCGCCGGGAAATGTCCCGGGAGATGCCGAATATGGCCGCATCGTTGTTCCAGATTCCCATCGCGACCTTGGTCTCCACCGGTATGAGCGAACCGTCCTTGGCGAGCAAGGGGACCGGGCAGTGGTCGGCCTCTCCCGCCATCATTTTCTGGACGATCTCTTCCGCCTCCTTTCGACGATCCGGCGGATGCACCTCCAAGACGTGCATTTCCAAAAGTTCCTCGGCCGAATATCCCAATCGTTTTTCGACAATGGGATTGAAATTAACGATTTTGCCGTTCGCATCGAGAACGAACAAAAAGTCGTCCAGGCTCTCGAACAAGGCTTGCAGGTTGCGCTGGCTGGCCTCCAGGGCCTGGTCCGCCCTGATTCTCGCCAGGGTACCGGCGACCTGCGAGGCTACGGTTTCCAAGGCGTACAGTGCGAAGCCGGCGATTGTTTCGCTTGTCCTGGACGCCGCGACCAACACGGCGATGGCCCTGCCTTCGTGCAAGATCGGGACCACCGCGATGGAGCGCAGCCCCGCCGATGTGCGAATCCTCTGCTGTTCCGATGTCAGTTCAAACGACCGCATCACTTTCTCGTACGGTTGAAAAACGGCCTTTCCCTTCGCAATCATCCGGGCCTGGGGCGACCGGGCGTCGAAATGGGCGGTATATTCGACGAATTCGGGCGGCAGGCCCTCATGAATCGCCAGTTCGAGGTCTCCGGTTTCAATGTTCACCAAGTAAATGGCGCCGCAGTCGATGCCCCCGATTTCCAGTGCCGATGAAAGGCAGATGCGCAACGCCTCCTCCAGATCGCAGGTCGTTGCCAGCGCGACGCCCAGGTCCCGTTGAATCCGCATCAGTGCCTCGCTTTTTTTCAGCTTCTTCTCCGCCCGGACCTGATCCGCAATATCTTCGAAAATGGCGATGCCGCCGAGAAGCTTCCCGGCGCCGTCGCGGATTCCCTGGAGCAGCGCATTGACGGTGATGGTTTTTCCGGAAATGGCGGAGGTGTACTCGCCTTTGAAACAGCCGGATTCGCCTTTTAGAGTGGCATCGATAGCCCGGAGCATGGCCGGGTCGCTTACCCTTTCTCGGCTGTTGAAACCGATCATCTGTTCTCTTTTGACGCCGATCATCCGCGCATAACGGTCGTTGGCATCCACGATCACCCCGTTTCTATCATGATGGACGATGCCCAGGGGAGACTGATGAAACAGCAGCCGGTATCTTTGCTCGCTTTCTCTCAGCGCCTTTTCCATTTCGGTTTGCCTGGTGACGTCCTGGAAGACCGCCAGGGAATAGATCACTTCTCCCTGGTCGTTGTAGCCGCCGCTCGCCGAACACAGGGTTTGGATTGTACGGCCGTCTTTGGTGACAAGCCCTATGGGGGCTTTGCGGGCTGCGCCGGTCTTGAAAAACTCGGGGCGAAGCTTTTCATCGACAAACTTGCGGGAATCGGGCGTCATGAATTCCGTGGATTTGCGCCCCAGGACTTCTTCGCGGGCATATCCCATCTTTTTCACCCAATGCTCGTTGACCTCCAGCAGACGGCCTTCGGAATCGATGGAATGTATCATTACGGGGGTGTGGTAAAAAAGGAGCCTGGCGCGCTGTCTGCTTTCCCGAAGCTCACTTTCGATTGTTTCGCGCTCCGAAATTTGCCGGCTTAGCTCTTCGATTTCATTTTCGCGCTTCCGGGCGACTTTTTCGGCGGCGGCTTTGTAATCGTGGACCTGTTTTTCCAGCTCGGCGCATCTTTGTTCCAGCTCCTTTATCCGGTTTCCATTTTTATCCATTCAACGCCTCCGCCAATGATTCTTCGTTTTTCCACAAGCGATTTTGCCTTCGCGGGAGGCGGCCTCCTCGCGACGGATTGTCAGCTATCCGAACGCGCTATGGCATGGTCGCGACTTCCAATTCGCATTCCCAGACGAACAAGTATGACTGCAAATATATAGCTTGCCATTGCAATTATTGTCAATGCAAACTTTCACCGTACGCATGCAATGCCATCCGCCGACCCTTTTACTCGATGATCAGGTTTTTTTCCGCTCCAACAGCTTGAGATGCTCGTCATTCCGGGCGTAGCGTAGTGGAGACCCGGAGTCCAGGAAGTCTGCGGAAGTTCATGGATTCCCGCTTTCGCGGGAATGACGGAAAAAAACTTGATCATCGAGTTTTACGATGCGACATCGATTGCTTTCTTCCGATTGAAGTAAAATGGATTGTAAACAATTTCTGATCAAAATCGTAATTGCTTTGCTATATGCGATATTCCTGCCGAACTCGTTGTCCTCTCCTGCACCACCATTCACCCGAAGCGGCGTCGAGCGGGCCACGCCATGTTCGCCAGACCGCCCGTATGCGGCATAGAGGCGTTCATCGCTTCTTTTCAGGACCGTTTCATCCAGCATGCCGTTTCGATACGCTTTGATCATTTCGTACATGACCGGGTAATACTGGCTTCCGTCGTAAGAGAGCAGAATCAGGTCTGCCCCGGCGTTGACGGCCATGACGGCGGACTTGCCGATGCCCTCTTTTCGTCCGCTCACAGCCCTCATGTTGAAATCGTCGGTGATGAGGACCCCGTCGAATTTCCAGTCGTTGCGGATCACGTCGTTGATGATCGCCGAAGACAATGACGCCGGATAGACGGGATCGACGGCAGGCACGCGAACATGGCCCAGCATGATGAACGGGTCCGTTCGGGCGATGATTTCCTTGAAAGGGCGCCAATCGTTTTGCTCCAGGAATTTTTTGCCGGCGCCGAGGGTGCCCGTGCGAAAATGGGTGTCCTCCGCGACGCTCCCAAGGCCTGGGAAATGCTTCAAGGTCGGTCGGACCCCGTATTCCAGGAGGGTGGAACAATAGATGCCTGCCACTTGGGTCACGGTGTCCGCATCGCCGGATATGGCCCGTTGATCGATCCTGGAGCGTACATTGAATTTGTGACCGGGCCGGGCCGTCTTCAAATCCACGACGGGACTCAGGTTCAGGTTGACACCCAGGTCGGCGAGCTGTCTTCCCTGAATGGCCGCATAATGTCTGATTTGTTCCTCTGTCCGGCGGTTTACCGGCGTTGAGCCTATGACGCTGGCAAGCGAAGGCAATGGGGTCACAAGGGGAGAAAGGCGGGACACTTTGCCTCCCTCCTGGTCTGCGGCGATATGAATGGGAGCGCCTCCCTTTTCCAAAGCGAGCGACCGGAACAAACGAAGTTCCTGTCGGACCTCGTCGAAGGTCCTGTTTCGAATATTTCTCGCCGTTATATAGACGCCTCCGACCGCTTGCTTTTCAAGCAGTGGCAATACCTCCTCCTGCGTCCTGTACCCCACGATGAAATGCCGGCCGAGTCGATTCAAAAGCGCTTCCGGGGCGGCGAGAACAACACTCTTTTTGTATTGGAATACGACGCCGTCATAGGACATCGCGACGATGGCGGATACCAGCAGGCAAAGAAACAGGACCTGCTCAAGCTGTTTCGCCAAGCCTTCGCCCCTCGATTTCAGCGTCCGAAGCGACCCGAAAGCAAGTGTTGCTGTCAGAAAAAAAAGAAGGAGGGTCGCCGGTGCCCGGCATTTGTACATCATGGGTTCGTCGAGTTTGCATGAGAAAAAAAACAGTGTCGGCACGAGCACCCACTTGATGGCTTGTGAAGGATTAAGGCAGAACGCAATAAAAGACCCTGATCTGTTTAATGAGTATTTGTATTTCATGGCACCTCTTTTGCCGGTCGCGGTTTTGGTTATAACGTCGGCCAACCAACACGGTCATTCCGGGTCTCCACTACGCTACGCCCGAAATGATGTGCATCTCAAGCCGTTGGGCGCAAAAAACTTGATCATCGAGTTCCAATTTTCGGTCAAAGATAGGCCGATTACTTGAAGGAAGTATGATGTGAAAATGAAATGTTCGTGAATTCGAATTATGCAAAAGGTTGCCGCGTTTCGAGTACCATGGTTGCCGACCGACTGCTTAAGAATTGACACCAAGACGGTTCGGCATAATTTTAACATCTATATTTCCATCACAAAAAGAGATCGCCGCCAATACTGCCGCATGCGGGGTTGGAACAAACTCCTTTGCTCATGGGCTACGATTGTCGCGGGGAACGGACCTGCCGAGAGAGGGAGGTGCAGCATGAACGGAATCATACGAAACGGTCTGCAGACCTATGAAATATTGGAATCCTACAAACAGGGAAGAATAGGAAACGAAAAGGAATTCCGGAAATTCTCGGATTTTTCTTCCGCGCTGAATTTCCTGCGGGGCTTTCTTTTCGATTCGAACAGCATGAATACCGTGCGGGGTTTCCACACGGGAACTTCGATGAACCGGAGGACATTCGGGCTTGACGATCAAGAGCTTTTGGAGCGCATGGCCTGGAAGCTGGTATCCGGCCGTTTGAAAGTCCTGGAATTGCCTCGAAGCATTGCGGCAAACGGAGGTGTCGGCGGTTCGGCCCAGGCTGGCAAATCCGGAAAGGAGCATGCGAAGCAAAAGAACTCCGGCGACGAGGAAAGCATACGGCCTGTGCCTGCGGAAATACCCGAGCCGGATCACTGGGTCAAGGTGCGCATCGTATACGACGACACCGACGAACCGGCCGAGGGCATGTACCTGAAGATCAAGTTGCCGACCGGCCAAGTCCGGGAGTTCCGCTCCGACGGAAATGGAGAGATATCAATCGAGAGCCTTCCCTCCAACAATTGGGAAATTGTGGAACTCATTGAGTCGGAAGGTCTTGAAGTCGTGAGCTTTTCGTGAAACCGAGCGGCGCTGGCCGCGCTTGCCTCAGGGATTGGCCAGCGCCGCTTTTTCCACTTCCTTGATCAGCTTGGCCAGGTCGAAGTCGATGAAGAGATCGTCGGGGATGCGCGGCGACTCGCGATACGCTTTGGCCTGGTCTTTTCGGATTCGACTGCCCGTGCAGAAATGCTCCATGAAAAGGGTGATGCAGAATGCGGTTACGCCTTCGAATACGGTCTTGGAGCGGGACTCCGAGTCGAACTTTCGTCGGGGATCGTAGCCGATGTTCAGCAACGCCTGCCGAAGCTCCGTGATTGGTCCGGCACTCAGCTTGTCGATCTCCACGCCGCCCTTTTTCACGAGTTTGAATTCCGAAGGCCCCCCTTTTTGTCGGTCTCCGGTATCGATCCGGCGTGCCCTGCCTTCTGTTCCGGCAAAGAAACCGCCGAACATGCTTTCCGTCTCCGCCTGGGTGAGCGGTTCGGGGGCGAGTGCCTGTCCCTCGGCTTCCAGTTTCTCCCACAGGAAGTGGGGGCCGGGGCAGCGCGTGTGCGAAACACTGACATCCAGGTGTCCTACCACATGCCGGGGGCCTATGCCGTAGGCGTCCCGAAGCGACCGGACACAGTCGATCAGAGCCGCGTACTGGGCGTCCGTGAAAGGGTTCTTGGACTCGTCCAGATGATCCTGGTCCCCGTGGCAGTTCTCGATGCCCACCGCGTGGTCGTTAATGTTCGTTCGTCCCGCCCAATTGGGCGTCCAAAGATCACCGCCGCCTGCGCCGTGCCTGGTTTCGCTCACGTCGTCGGCCACCCGCACCACATGGCCGTCGAGATCCACAATCATATGGGCGCCTTTGGTCTTGTTCAAAAAGGTGTTGAGCTGCGACCCCATCACGGGGCCGCCGGTATGGTGGATGATGATGGTCTCGATTCCTCCGGAGCGCGTTTCGGGTTCCGGGCGAATAGCGGGTCGAACGCGTCTTATAAAATCGGGTCTCCAATCGACCTCCAGAATCATGCGGCCAAAGCTTTCGCCCACGTTTTTCCAGAACAAGGTTGCGTGGTGGGGTCGCGAAGGAGCAGGGTCGCCATGGACTTGGGCGTTTTCAATTCTTTGGTTGAAGGTAGTAACGTCGATCTCGAGCGGCCGGTACTCGTGATGGAAGCGACGGCCTTTGGGCAGCCACGGAGCAGGATTGCTGCCGGTATCGTGAGCGATGCCCGGATTGGCCCTGGCCGGGCCGCTCGAAGTTTCTTCCGGGCGGACGGGGCTGATCCTGATGAAACCGGGTTTGCCGACGGCGGGGGCAGGCAACTCGCAAATCGAGGCGGCCAGAAGGTCGGTAAGCTCGCCCCGGTCGGTCGCGACGCGGGTTTCGGTTTCATGGACGACATGATAGGCGCCGGTGGAGGTGTCCATCTCCATCAATTCGACTTTCGCATCGAGTTGGAAGAAACCGCTGAGCCCGCCTTTCTGACCGAAGAATTCGCAGCGGGTAGGAGCTTTCGACTTGTCGCCTGGAGCGTCAGGGTCGGGGATGCGAAATTC
Organism: Desulfobacterales bacterium; assembly: GCA_963674505.2. Lineage (GTDB taxonomy): Bacteria > Desulfobacterota > Desulfobacteria > Desulfobacterales > SKZT01. Next base: position 588,940 of record CAXXIG010000007.1, on the reverse strand, counting down.
CGTATACAACCGAACCTCCAGGGTATGCAATGCCCAAGGGATTTTGAACGAATGGTGCTTTCCGGTCTCGACCGTTTTCTTCCCGCTCTTGGCTTCCGGGATGACCACGATGTCGCCGCCTTTTAGCTTTTCCACCCCGCCCCGGGTCCCGATGATCTTCGCGTTGGCCGGTTCCTCTTCGATGGGTTCGAGCGAAATGAATCCAAAGCGACGCGCAACCGTCCGAATATGCTCGCCTTTCTTGAGCCGATATTTTTTCGCCATAGCTTTAAATCTCCGTCAAGTCTTCGTCGTCGGGCAGATCGTACGGATCGTCGTCTAGAAAAGGAGTGTCTCCCTGTGCCAGCACTTCCGCACGGATCTCTTCTTCCTCTTCGTTGTTTTCGTCAAGCAGGGGCTGCGGCAGGTCGCCGTCCTCTTCCGCGTCCCAGTCGGCGGCGTGGTAATCCTCGAAGCGCAGAATGCAAAAGCCTTCGGGGATGTTTTCCAGTCTGGCCTTGCCGTCGCTTCCCAGAACGCCTTTTCGCAATTGGCCGTCGGGAAGTTCGAGGCTGTACTTGGCGCCTGCGATCGGCTGGCCGTCGTCCTCGTTCGACAGCTCGAAGGAAATCCAGCTGACTTGCGGATCCACGGGCACCGGGTTTTCCCGGCATCGCTGAAACAAGCTGTCGTAGAAACTGCATTTGAATCCGGGCTTGTGGCGGTTTTCGAGCGACACGAACTGCCGCCCGCAGGGAGCGATGTCGGCAAATGCGCATGGAAGCGCCGGGGGCCGGTCCGGATGGAAGAAAAGGAAAGAAACCCGCCGGTTCTCCTCGTCCTTTCCCTCCACCTGGTTGATCCGGTTGAATTCGCCGCAACCCATGTAGCCCGGCTCCATGAACCGGTCGGTCTTCAGTTCGATGTCGTGCTTGCCGGACATGTACGCCGAGAACAACTCCTTGCGCATGGCCGCGTCGTTTTGAACCGGACTGCCCTCGGGCAAACCGAGAAGCGAGCGAATCGCGGCTTCGGTCCGCAGTCCCCAAGTTCCGTCGATCAGACCCTGGTAATGTCCGAGATCGGCGAGCATCTCCTGGATTTCTTCCAAGCCCCACTTTTCGTCCTCGTGTTTGTAGAGCGTTTCCCAGGCGTCGGTGTCGTTGATAATAAAAGCGTAGGCGCTCCAGGCTCGGCGCTCGCTCAGCTTTTTGTTGTACAGTTCGTCCCCGACGGCATCGGTATGGCCGAAAATCATGATCCTGGCGTCTGGGCGACGTCTGGCAATCTCTTCGAGTTTCTTCAAATAACCCGCTACCTCGGGTCGGATGAACGAACTGTCCGTGCCGAACGTGATTCCTGGAAAATGGCAGCAGTCCTCGAACTGCGGGGGCGTTTTTTTTCCGGCTATGCGAAGAGTATAGAGCTTGTCCACAACCAAGCCGTCCCTCGTAAAAAACCGGGGAACCAAGAGTTGCTCCCGCAGCTCGTCGTCTGCGGAAATCACAAAGTCGTTGCTCTCGTTGCGCCTGCGGCTGCCCAACTTGTCGCGCATGAACGCGTTGATCTCTTCGGGTTCGTCCGTACCCCAGTTGAACTTGGCCAGCTTCTGCCAAGTGACGGGGTTTCCCTCTGCGGTTTCCCGTTCCGCAATGGACTGCAAGGTGTCTCCATCTCGCAACTGGTAGGCCTTGGCTTTTTTTCGGTTTTCAAACGCCATTTAAGCCCTCGCTTTGGTTTGTTGTTTTTAATTCCCAAAGATTGTCGGGTCTTGCTCTTTGTCAACCAAAGTATGCGCTAATTCCATACCCTCCTGTCCTTCCCGGTTCAAATACGGGTCTAAGATTGACGCCTGTCCTTTTATCGCATCATCTATGTCGCATATCGCGAAGATCGCCTCCGAGGGGGTTGAAGAATAGGAATAGCTTTTAAAAATCTAAAATGATGATAAATTTTTGTTGATGGATTCAATCGTTTCGTGTAAGATTCAACATCATAGAACCTCGTTTGAGAAAGTCCCGCCATTGACAATAGCAACCGTTCCGAAATCGATGAGTCATATCTAAAAACATAGCAATAGGAGTCCAACAATGAGATCGTTAAATGAAACAAGAAACATCGTAACACTGACGGTCCTGCTTGCATTGTTTTTATCCCAAAGCGCTTTGGCCGAAGTGCGCATAGGCCTGACAATCCCGCAAACCGGCCCGTATGCCAGACAGGGAGAAGAGCAGCTCAAAGCTTTCGAACTCGCCATCAACCAGGTAAACAGCCGGGGCACCCTGCCCGGCGGCTTTATTTCCTATGAAATCATCAACACCCAGTCCAAGCCGGACGCCGCCGTCGCCGGCGCAAGGCAGCTCATCGACCGGGGCGCGGTCATGCTCTCGGGAGGCGCCAGTTCCGCAGTGGCCGTGGCCATAAGCGCCGAAGCGCAGCGCAGGGGCGTCGTGTTCATGGCCGGGCTGACCAATGCCAACTCCACTACGGGAGCCGACGCCCACCGGCACACGTTCCGATGGTACCATACCGCACACCAGAATGCCAAAGTCCTTTCCCGCATCCTGTTCGACCGCTTGGGAAAAGACGCCCGGTACGCGTACATCTACGCCGATTATTCCTGGGGACGAAACGTCACGCAGACCATGAGAAATTTTGTGGAGGCCCAAGGCGCAACCACGACATACACTGCCGCAACCCCTCTGGGCATCCAGGGGGACAGGATCGCGGGCGACATGAGAAAACGGTTGGGTTTTTTGGTCGAGCTGGAGGCCGCCGCCAAGACCAAGCCAGACGCCTTGGTCTGTGTCCAGTTCGGAAGCGACCTGGTTGCGATTCTTCAGCAGGCCAAAAAACTGCGCCTCAATGAGAAAATGACCGTCGTAGCGCCCATCATAGAGATGGGTCTCGCCACGGAGGCCGGAAGCGAAGCCTTGGACGGCGTCATAACCACCGTGCCCTGGTACCACGCCTTGTCCGAACGCTACGAAGGCTCCAGGCAATTCGTGCAGGATTTCGAAATGGTCTACGGCCACAAGCCCGGCAATGCGGCCGCCACCGCGTTCGTGAACATCATGGTCTGGGCCGACGCCGTAACACGGGCCGGCACGACCGATTCCGCAACTGTGATCCGGGCCATCGAGGACCACCGATTCACCCTGCTGACCAAAGAAGAGTATTTTCGCAAATGGGACCACCAGGGCATCCATAGCGTTTATGCCCTTCAGGGCAAAAAGGCCCCGGCCGGAAGCCAGGACCTCTTCGACATCATTTTCGAAATGGACGGCGAACAGGCCGCCAGGACCATGCAGGAAAACCCGGTGACTCTGGAGTCTTTGCCCGGCGACACCATCGAATAGCATCTGGAACTGAAAAAGTGCCCGGAAAACATGATCGACCAGAACGTGCGCATCGACTACGGAAAGCTGCGCCACCTGGTGGTCCTCGACAAAAGACTCAACGGCAATTTCAGCTACTTGGCGAAAATCATCGAAACCCAGGAAACCAAAGGCGCCAAAATCGTCGAGGGCTTTCCGGTGGAGCGCCTCCTGAAACCGTCCAATTTCATCTCCCTCCTTTTCTATTTCGGTCTTTTGAGATTAAGGGAAGACGGGGCGCTGGGCACTCCCAACCAGACCGTAAGAAGACTGCTATACGGCTACCTGCGGGAAGGCTGCGAGGACGCTGATATTTTCACTGTGGATTTCTGGCGCCTCGGCGGCCTGATTCGCGAAATGGCCTATAAGGGCGACTGGAAGCCTGTGTTCCTTTTCCTGGCCGGCGAGATCGAAAGGCAAACCGCCGTAAGAGACTTCATGACCGGCGAAAAGGTGATCCAGACTTTTCTTTTGGCCTACCTGAACTGCGCCGACTTCTTCGTCATCCGTTCCGAGGAAGAAATCTGAAAATAAAAAAAATGGAGCGCCTACACCAGCTACAACTGCAACGGTCGCTATTATGCTTTGCCTGGAGTTCCGGATTTCGATCGCAACGGATTGCGGCGCCACGACGTCGCGGCTTTCTCGAAGCACGGCAATCTCAAGAAGACCGTCTCGCACCTTGTCGTTTCGTCCCGAGCCGGACTGACGGGCGGACAGCTCGGCGAACTGCTCGGCTTGTCGCCGCAATCCTTCATGCATCATGCCAGGCGTTATCCTGGCATGCGCCGCGAAAGGCACCAGGGCGTCTACGTCTACTTTTCCGACGGCGAAACGGCATACGCCGAGCAGTTGAGGCGGCGAACGTCAACCTCCCGCCCGTCGGTCGCCGGGACGATTTCGGAGCGGGAGGCGATCGTTATCCTGACAGCTCTTGTCAAGCGCCGCGGCATAACGGCCGAGGAAATCGCGGAGCTTCCGGAAGTCCGGAAAAGAAATATGAAATTGGCGGACATTCGAAATTTTCTGCGGTCGCACGGGCTGGAAAAAAACTGTTTATAACGGATTTGGGGGCGTAGGAAATCAGGGTTTGGTTATATGGTTATAACTTCGGCCAGTTGCATGGGATACCGACAGCGGACCTCTTTTTTTTCTCTCTCTGCGTTCCTCTGCGTCTTTGCGCCTCTGCGTTGAAAAAAAGGCCAAATGGCGCGACGGACTTTTGATTTTAAACGCAGAGGCGCAAAGACGCAGAGGAACGCAGAGTCGATAAAACGGCCGATGCTAAAAACATGCCCGGAAATAAAGTTGGCAAAACAAACGTTCTCGATCCCAGGCTCCGCCTGGGATCGAGCCTCCCCCAAATCCGTTATAACCAGGAAAAAAAAATTCCGGATTCGCGGCGCTGAAGCCGATCCGTTTCCTTTCCGACCAGTTGACCGCCAAGGTGAAGGCAGGCGCGCTGTTTCGCCGAAAGCCCCGGATATTCTTCCAGCCGGAAACAGATGCGTGCCCGACGTGCGGCGGGCCGTTGCGAGTCGGAAAAACCAGCTCGAAAACCGTCGTCACAATGGACATAGGAGCGTTCGAAGCAAAGGAAACGGTGCTGCATTGCCCTTGTTCCAGGACGAACTTTCACTCCGAACGCTTGCGCGGACTCGCTCCCGAGAAAGGCACGTTCGGCTTCGATGTCATCGTCGAGGCGGGATTGGCGCTTTTCGTTCGCGGACGCACCAACATGGAGGCCAAGGCGGAGCTGGCCGGGAAAAACGTTTTCGTTTCCGAAAGACAGGTCGGCTATCTCGGCGGAAAATTCGTCGCATATCTTGCCCTTGCGCACCGCGAAAGCGCGCCGCGCCTGCGAGACGCGATGGAACGAAAAGGAGGATACATACTCCATATCGACGGCACCTGCGAAGGCGACAGTCCCAATTTGCTCTGCGGGCTCGACGGCGTCTCCGAGCTGGTGCTCGACACGGTCAAGATACCTTCTGAAAAAAAAGAGCTGCTCGTGCCGTTTCTCCGGCGTGTCAAGAAGCAATACGGCGACCCCAGGGCCATTGTAAACGATATGGGGCGGGGAATCGCGGCCGCCGTCGAAGAGGTGTTTCCCTGCGTGCCGGATTATATTTGCCATCTTGATTTTTTCCGCAGATTGCAAAAAGTATACGGCATGGAAAAAGACTTGGCCGGTGTTCGCCTTCGGGACGACTTCGGGGACGGCAAGCCTTTTGAAAGCGTTTTAAAGGTCTTGAAGGATGTCGCGGAGGATGGGTTGCTTGAAGAGATCGCGTCGAGCCTCGAAAGCAAGGCGGAGGTGTTCGACCAATTGCGAACGGCCATGAGGATCGCTCTGCCGGAGAACAAAAAGGGCATCGACGACACCGGCGAAGAGAACGACTTGCAAGGCATGGAGGAAAGAGTCGAAGCATTTAAAAACAGTCTGGCGGAGGATCCGGAAAAGAAGGAAACATATGCCAAGATGATAGAACAACTTGAAAATTATTGGGAGAAGTTGTTTGCGGGGCCTTTGCCGGTCGATACTCCCGAAGGTACGGTTTATATTCAGCCCCAGAGAACGAACAATATCCTGGAACGATTTTTCCGCGAGGAAAAACGCCTGGGGCGAAAAAAGACCGGGACGGCGTCCTTGAACAAAACACTGAAGGCAATCCTTTCGGATACTCCGCTGGTCAGGAATCTGGAAAAACAAGAATATGTGGAAATCATTCTCGACGGGTGTTCGGACCTTGCGGAAAGGTTCGCGGAAATCGATGTTCGCATGGTTCGAAAAAAATTGGAACGTTCAAAAAAAAGCAATGAGAAGATATTGCCCGGCATTGGGAAATTAATAAAGAATGCCGACCTGATAACGAAAATCAGATCTGTTTTTATAGAGCATGCAAATTGAATGCCAACCGACATTTGCGGTCATAGCTTGGGCGCGTACGAGGCATACACCTTCTTGTTAATCGGTCCTTCCAGGAGCCCGTCGGCGCTGCGCCTAAGGGTGTACATGACCACTACCGTCGCCATTTTCGCGTTTTTGGACTTGTCTCCCTTTTTCCTGCGCTTCTTTGGTCCCCGAAGCTTGCGAGCATCCCTGCCTCTGTGTCTTTGCGAGCCGGGGTGCGGATTCTTTTTTCGTTTTCCGCAGCGCTTGGCCAGTTCGCCTTCCGTCGCCGTCGGCGTGCCTTTGCCGTCGATTTGAACGACAAGGACATCTCCGTCGCCCATTGGCGCCGCGACGGTCTCGAACCAATCGCCGGTGTGCCGCCCCAGGCCCGGCGCCATCTCTTCGACGGTTTTCTGGCATGGGGACCAGTGAAGAAACATGCCCATTACCGCGACGGTTTGCGCATAGCTCATTTTGGTCGCGATACGGGTCGCAAGGCTTCGCAACCGCATGCTGAATCCGTCCCATGGAATCCCCAGTTCGATATCCAGCGGATAGCGACCCCCGCCTTCCTTCTCTCTATAGAAATAGGTTCTCCAGTACCTTGCTTTTCCGAATACCGTGCCGAAATTGCGAGGCTTGAGACCCGTTTTTTATCCATCTCAAATAATTCCTTTGTTAAGTTTATTGTGGCTTCTGGAGATAAGAAAATCTGCGCCCTTCATGAAGCGGTCAGATACTCGCCGAAGCTTTTGTGCGTGAATTCGAAGGTCCTGGCTTGGTCTCTGTCCGAGCGTCTTCCCGCCTGCCGGAAATAAAAGGCGATAAACAGCCGGGACTGGCCTTTTCCAGCGCCTTCCTTGAAAATTTTCAAAAGCGATTTCAAGCCGCTTTGCTCGCAGTGATCTTCCGCCTCGCCCACAGTGGTGGTGCGCCCCTCTCCATGCCAGGCGGCCACCGCGATCTCCTCCAGGATGCGAACAAACTGCCCCTCATCCATATCTTTCACGGAAATATGGCAGTGCCCGGCCCACCCGCGTTCATACACCGCCTTGAGAAGGTCTTCGTAGACCGCGTTCAAGTTCGTGGTCTCTGAAAAATCGACTTTTCCTCGCGAATAGCTCAACGCCACGAGATAATTCAACAACGGTTGGCATGTGATTTCATCGAAGTTTTTCCAGGACAATTCCTCCGGCATCTTTTCGTGAGCGGCACCGATGGCCGTCCCATATTTTTTACGCAATTCGTCACGATGGTCTGCGTGCAACGTACCGCCGGGATCCGTGAATTTTTCCGCCTCGTCCTTTTCCAAAAAGCAGGGCAAAAGATGGAGTATCTGCCCGGTTTTTCTAAATTCGTTCAGCACGGATTGCACAGGAACATCTCTTCCGCTGACAATCCGAATTGCGTCGTCGCGGTCCCTTGCCTGAAGCCACTTTCGCTCTTTTTCGGAAGGTTTTTCGGTCCATGATATCGACGGCGTGGGCGTCAGGGTTTACAACCCGGAAAAAACGCTGGCGGACTGTTTCAAATTTCGAAACAGCATCGGCATGGATGCGATTATAGAAGCTGTCCGCTTTCATCGAGAGCGCAGACCCCCCAGAGTTGGCGACCTACTGCGGTATGCCGAAATTTGCAGGGTGAAAAAAATAATCCAGCCTTATCTTGAGGCCGTCCTATGAATGCGGGCAAAGCCAAGGATGTCTCGACATCGGTGCATCGGCGACTTCTCGAAAAAGCAAGGACAACCGGAAGGCCGTTCAACGAACTCGTCCAGCGTTTCGCTATGGAACGTTTCATATATCCTGGTTATTTCGGATTTGGGGGAATACGCGTAGATACTTGCGCGTAGATGCTATGGAGCGGGGAAACGAGATACCTCCTTTTCCAATCACTTTGATTCGGTCGTGGAGGGTATGTTCTTTCCTTAACTCGTCTTTGTTCCAGAAATAGCATCGCCCAAGGATACGATTTTCTCCTCGATCAGTTTGAGAACGATGCTTCCCGCCCGAATGGAACTCATATAGCCCGATGTCAGAATTTTTTCGACGGTCGCCCCCTCGATGATCATGGTCATGATTTGCAGCATGTTGAACTTTCCGGATTTTATGAGCAATTCCTTATTGACTTGGGAAGAATGGAGCGTCAGGACAACGTTTAAATCGGGAAGGAGCTTTTTCAACTCCTCGGATTCATCTCTCATGATAGCGGAGTCCATCAGAAGGGCCTTCGTGCTTTTAGAGATATTTCCAACGAGGTTGACCCTGCCTGCATAAAAGGATACTTTCCCATCTTGCAAATCGATCAGGTCGTAAAACGCCTCATCTCCCTCGAAAACGCCTTTTTTGGCGAATACGATCCGTCCATGGTCAAAACAGATGACCCCGATATGTTGACCGACGGAATTTCGAAAGTCCAATTTTCCCGATTTTTGTCCGAATTCGAGCAGCTGGACGAGATCGTCCAAAGGCGTTTCCGGCAGGTTGGCGATGAAAGCCGCTTTCATGGCCATATTTCTGGCCTTTATATAGGCCTTCTTCAAAACATCGCGGACTTTGGCGACAAATTCTTCGTGTTCCACCGGCTTGCAAATATAATCGTTGGCGCCTCGCCTGAACCCCTCGAGCTGATCCTCTTTTTCCGTCATTCCGCTGAGAAATACGAAAGGTATTCCTCCATAGCCCGGTTTGGTTTGCAATATTTGAAGCAACTCGAAACCGTCCATGTTCGGCATCAGAATGTCGGAAACAATAATATCCGGATGAATGCGGTTCAATTTTTTCAACGCGTCGATGCCGTCGGTTGCGGTGGTCACATTGAAACCGTCTTTCGTCAAATATTTTTTCAGAAGGTTCAAAGTGACCAAATCGTCGTCGATCAGAAGGACCTTATATACCATTCTTCATATCCATGCTTTCCCGCTATGGTTCAAAAGCGGGAAATGTTCTTTGTAAAAAAGAGCCTCGTTCAAAAAAAAGACACTTCAAGTCGAAATCAAACCCAGTTTCGGAATACAATGTTAAAAGGTTCGCTTAAAAAAATCAAGGAGTTAACGGCGGACGTATGGAAAACGGTCGAATCAATGGCGACTGCGGGGCTTGGTTTTAACTTCGGCCGGTTTTCATCCAACCGTTTCGATCATCGCCTGGATTCCGGGTCTCCGCAAGCTCCGCCCGGAATGACGGTTTTGGTCGGCCGACGATATAACCAAAACCGCGACCGCGCCATTATTATGTCTTTGGAATTATTCGCAACCGCAGGAGGTTGCCAGCGAGGATTTGCATTCCGACTCGGCCAGGACCCACCAGAAGGGAGAAGGGGGTGTCGATAAAGCGTTGGAGCCTTGCGCGTCGCGGGCGTGGAAATGGCCGCAAGGAAACGTCCGGTCGAAGAGGATGATGTCCCTGTCTTCGTCAAGAAGCAGGGCGTCGAGTTTTTCCGGCAGGGAGAAGTCCGAGTCCAAGTCCGTCCTGGCTTCTTCGGAAACGAACGCGACTCCGGCCGTGCGGATTTGGATGTCGTTCGATTCGACGCATTCGAAACCGCCGTTTGTTCCCTGATGCCGATATTCGAAACCAGGGGCGCTCGAAGCCACGAACCGGTACGGTTTTCTTCTGCTGTGAAAGGCGTACAGGCCCAGGAGGCGTTCGAAAAACGGGTATCCGATTTGGGCGGCAGGGACGTTGCGGTCTGTTTCGTTCTTTTCGAAGCGTTTGCTTGCATCCAAGGCCGGGTATTGCAGTGTCGTCGGCTCCGAAAACGACGTTCGCATGGTATCCAGGCTTTCGAACGTGAACACAGCGATACGGTCGTCCTCATCGACGGCATATTCTACGGATGCCACGTTGAAGAGGGTGTCGGGGACTTCTTTGCGGTGCTCGAAGCGCGGGGTGTTGGTGTCGTCGAAGAGAGCGCTTCCTACGAGGCATCTCTCCTCGTAGGAAAATGAGGGAAAGTCGGGGGAGTTTTGGCAGGGATAGCATTTTATGGATAGCAGGGCCGCGTGGAAACGGGTGCCGAAGACCTCTTCGGTTTCGACGTTTTCCACGGTGGCCCGGTAGACTCCCGGGGTATCGGCGACCCAGACGTACCAGGAAGGCCTTTCGCCCCACACCTGGCTGACCGCCGAAAGCCCCAGGAGGTTTCGCACATCGTCCACCCAAGAAGCCTTGATGAGCATGCTCTCGATTTTGCCGCGAAATTCGCTTGTCCGGTCGATTTCAATATCCTCCCTGTTTCTTGAAGAGTTCCTTGACGATTTCGTTCTTCTCGCGGCCCTCCGTCTCGATGCCGTGCATCCGGGCGGTTTCGATCAGAATGTCGTCGGGATAGGCGAGGGTCAGAGCGTAGCTCGATTCGTAGGAGTCGAAGAACCGGTCGAACTCTTCCTCTTTTTCCGCCTCGCCGTAGCCTTCCTTGAAGTTTTCGAAAATCCTGCCCGCCAGGCCCAAGGGGTAGTCGGTCAGAAATTTTCGCCTGTCGCGTTTTTCCGTCATGTCTCCGGGTCCTCTTTCTTCTCCGCCGCCGCCCTGGTCTTCAGGGGCCATCCGTCGAAAAACTCCACCTGGACCACGATCACGCTCAGAAACAGCAGGGTCCAAACCAGCGGGGTGTCGCCGGGCTGGGCGAAGCCCTCCACCTTGGCAAGCACGGTGGTGGACAGCGGAGAGTAGTAGAACCAGTAGATCAGCATCCCCAAGGCCACCACGATCACGGTCCGGATGATGCTTCTCGCCCACAGGTTTTTCAGGTTCGGAAAGTTGTTGAGGTAGGTTTTCCAGATGAACGCGGCCAGGATGAAGAACCCGGCGATCTCTCCTGCGTGGATGAACCGCCAGTCGGGGCCGTCGGTGTACTGCCCGCCCATGAAGGGTTCGTACCAGACCTGGATGAAAATCTGCAACAGAACGTAGAGCAGGATGATTCCCAGGGTGAGCGAGACGATCAGCAAGGCGAAGCCCTTACCGAAGCCGGGGCGGCCTTCATACTCCAGGGCCTTCCAGGGATAGCCGTCCCAGAGCATGTCGCTGAAGACGATCCAGACCAGGGAGCACAGGATGAGCCCCAGGCTGAAAAAGGCGCTGCCGGTCCCGGCCATGCCTTCCCACCAGGGCGCGACCCCGGCCTTGTCCTGGGCCGGGTAGAACAGGGAGCAGACGTGGGGGTGGAACAGCACCACGTAGACCACGGTCGTGAAGAAGGCCACGGCGAAAAGCCTGGACCATCCTCGCACCGACGGCTTGTCGTCCTGCCACGGCCACGGGCCGAACCCCAGGTCCCAGAACAGCGCCACCCATATGAACGCCGCCAGGTAATAAACAACCGCAGTGCTGGCGTTCTCCCGCGCCACGAACGGTTCCGCCCCGGTGCCCCCGGACGCCACAATGGAGTCCGGGCTGAAATAGGCAATCCCGAACTTGCCGATGAAACCCCAGAAAACCACGAAATTGATGAGAAACATGAGAAGAAATGCGACGCAGGTCCACAGGATGCCGTTTGCGACCACATTGTCGATCCCCGCGCCGGCGCGAAGCGATTGGAAGTCGAAGACCTTGGTGAGCAAAAAAAGCCCTGCGAGAAAGGCCACCACCAGCGCAAACCCGTACATCGGCGTGTAAAGCTTCATCACCGCGTCGGGGTTCATGAAAATGTACCAGAGAAACCACGCGATGCAAAAAACGACGGCAAGGTTGATTACTCCGAAAATATAGTTGAATCGCTCCTCCGTGTCCGTTTTTGTCATATCGTCCCTCCCCGATGGGGGCTGGAATCGAAGGGAAGGAAGACCTCCCGCCCCGCAAACTCCCTCCCTTCGAAATCCCCCTTAGAATACCACCGTGTCTCCGTTGGTTAAAAAGACATTGCTCGCCTTGGCCACGGCAGACGATTTTTTGTACTCCTTGTACTTGTTCGTCCCCTTCACGACGGGCACTCCCGCCTCGGCCGCCTTTTCGGCCCAGATCCAGCCGGTGCAGTGGTTGCAGCCCAGCTTCTGGATCTGAAACGACTTGACCCCCTTGATGATGTCGTCGAACTTGGGCTCCCAGGTTTCAAACAGGCTGATGTGCAGCCCGCCGTAGCAGCCGTAGGGCTTGTATCCCTGAAAGCTTCTCCTGGCGTAGGAAAACAGCGACAAAATGCCCGGATGGCAGCAGCCGGTGACCGTCACGATGCCCTTGTCCTTGACGTTGAAATACAGGACGTTTTCGCCCCTCACCCGCAAAAGGATCGGCACGTCGAAGTTCTTGATCGCAACACCGGGCATCAGACGGTAGATGCCCTCGCCCTTTTCGCCGTCGGGCTCGCACAGCACCAGTTTTCCCGTGTGCGGGAAATCGTTCTTGCAGATGTGCACCATCTCGCCCGTGTCCTTGTTCTTTGCCTTGTGGTGCGCCTTTTCCTTCAGAAGCGCCATGTCCTCCGGATAGTAGGTCTTGGGGGCGTACAGGGTGATGTCCTGCTTGCGCTTAAGGGTCGATTCCACGCCCCAAAAATGATCCAAGTGCCAGTGGGAAAGGACCACGAACTCGATCTCGCCCTTTTCGATCAGCGACGCCACGTCGCTTTTCTCCTCGTAAATATAGTCCATCCAGTCGTTGTTCCACCCGAAGTCCATCATGAACTTCCTCTCCTGGCCCTCCAGGGTGGTCACCGTGATCAGCGCCGAATAGCCCCCGGCGTTGTCCCACTCCCACGGGATGGTGTACTGGTTGGTCATGGCCCCGCCGTAGTCCATGATGTTCTTCTTGAACACATCGTTGTCGAACCAGCTGGTTTCGGTCAGGACATCGATCTTGACCGACTTGATCTCCCCGATGTCGAGCTTTCCGCCAGCCGAAGCCTTTCTCGGCAACAACACGCCTCCCGCGCCGCCCAAAGACGCCGCAGCACCCGTGGCCGCCAAGGATTTTAAAAACGATCTTCTTTTCATCCAGCCCTCCTTGCTTGTACCGACTTGCGTATACCGACTTGCATGTACCGAAAAAAAACTCTCGCCTGCGGATCAACCGGCCTCTTTTTCCATCCCCTGGCGAAGATCGTACAACAGATCCACGATCAAAGCGCTCTCCTCCGGGGTCATCCCCAGGCCGTATCCGTGCATGACCTCGACCACCAGGTGCCATTCGTCGCGGGTCTTTCCCGGTCTTTCCGGGTCGGCGACCGAAACGTGGCACCCCAGGCAGTTCTTCTGAAACGCGACGTACGCCTTCTGATGCTCCACCTTTTTTTTGTCGCCGGCCGTGCCGACGCCGTTGGAAATCAGCAGCCCGCATACGACGACCGCGACGAAGGCGATCATGGCCGCAAGCCCCCTGCCCCTGAAAAATCCTCTCATAAGCTTTCTCTCCTTTCCCCCGATTCGGGTCCCGGTTTGGAAAACGGAAACTCGGTTTGCCTGCTTCCATCCGACTATGTGCACATCCATCCGCAAATCCCCCGGATTCTCGCAGATCTGTTTCCGGCAATTCGGGCCGGATGGTTCGAAACGAAACCGAGGCCTGCAAAACTTGGTCGAAAGGCCCCCCGTATAATTGAGTATAGAGTTTTCGAAATGCGGCAGGAACGTAAGAAAGACATGCTGAAAGATTCGGTCCGGCCGCCGACGGGCCACCAAATTTATGAGCGCTATCCTATAACAATGGCGCATCGAATGTAAACCAAAAAGGATAATCGAATTCATTTTATGAACGATATCCACCTCAATCCGCCCCTGCCGTATGGCCCCATGATTGGTAAATACCGACAAAACAGATGGACGTATATTGAAACTGTGAAGGCCGGCAAGTCCCGAACCGTGCCCGACAAAAACGGCTTGACACGAATGGCGATTTTTATAAGACTCTATTTCATGGGGGGATGAAAACACTGCGAATCGCATCCCGACAATTCCGTCAATTTTCAATCAGGTCCAATGGAAGATCGAAGCTATAACATAGCCAAGATTGCCCGGCCGGATGCGAGAGGACTGTTTCCGCGAAAGGACGCTTTCCGTCGGATGGAAAGGGCCGGTCGGGACGGAATTCTTTGGTTGTCCGGGCCTGCCGGTTCCGGCAAGACGACCTTGGCGGCCGGGTATGTGGAGAACGCCAAGACGCTCTGTCTATGGCAGCAGCTGGACGAAGGCGACCGAGACCCGTCGAATTTTTTCTATTACCTTCGGCTGGCAGCGATGAAAGAGGGAATTCGCAACGCAGAAGGACTTCCGCTTCTGACTTCGGAATACAAGGAAAACCCGTCCCTGTTCGCCCGGCGTTTTTTTGAAAGGCTCTGCTGCCTGGAAACACGACCCTTTGCTTTCGTATTCGACAATTACCAGGATGCCGCGTCCGACGGCCTTATCCACCAGAGTCTGGCCAAGGGGACAGAGGCAGTCCCGCCTGGGTCCCGGACCATCATCCTGAGTCGCAACGAACCGCCCCCCGAGTACGCCAGGCTTATGGCGAACGGCAAGCTCTTCCAGATGACCTTCGACGATTTGCGCCTCTCCCTGGAGGAATCGAAAGGAATCGCGAAATTGAAAGGTCGAGGCAGACTCGAAGACCGCACCATAGCCAGAATCCACGCCAAATGCGAAGGGTGGGCCGCCGGCCTGGTTTTGTTGCTGGAACTTTCCAAATGCCACTCAATCGAAGATTTGCTTTCCATCGAGGAGACATCCTGCCAGAAAATATTCGACTATTTTTCCGGAGAAGTTTTCGAATGCCTGGACGCCCCGATGCGAACGCTGTTGCTTCGGACCGCGTTTCTCCCCAAAATCACGCCGGAGGCGGCCCGGGGGTTGACGGGGTTCGACAATGCGGAAGAAATGCTCGCCACGCTGGCGAGCAGCCACTATTTTACAACCAGGACTTCCGGAGAAACGCCCATCTACCAGTATCACCAGCTTTTCCGGGGATTTCTCCTCGCCGCTGCCAAATGGAAACTGCCCGAGGGGGAACTCCACCGGCTTCGCCGACGTGCTGCGGAGTATTCTGAAAAAGCCGGAAATATCGAAGACGCCGCTCGGCTTTTCTCCGAAACGAGCGACTGGAACAACGTCGAACGGCTGGTCTTGAGACATGCTTCGCAACTGGTGGCGCAAGGACGGCGAAAAACGGTGGAAAAATGGATCCGGGCGATTCCGGATGGTTGTCGGCAAAACGAACATTGGCTCTCGTACTGGCTGGGCGACTGCCTGATGCCGGATACCCCGGAGCGAGGACGTTCCCTGCTGGAACACGCATTCCATCTTTTCAAGCAACAGGAGGAGCCGGCCGGTCTTTTTCTCTGCTGGTCGGGAATCGTGGAGAGCGTCATTTACGGATCGGGAAAAATGCAGTCGCTGGACATCTGGATAGAAGAGATGGACCCCATCCTGAAAAAACGCCCGTCATTTCCATCGCCGGAAGTGGAAGCGAAAACAGTGCTGTGGTTTTTCGCGGCTTTGATGTACCGTCGGCCCGACCGCCTGCAGGATGGCTACTGGACGGAATACCTGCGCGAAATCCTGGAAAACGTCGAAGCCCCCGGCATGAAGGTGGCCATCGGCAACCAGCTGACGATGTACTACCTTGCCTGGCGGGGCGACCACCGAAAGGCACTTGTGCTTCTGGAGTCCTTGCGGGCGACCATTTCCGCAGCCTCCGGCATCAAACCAGTCTACCAGATCGTATGGCGGTCCATGGAGGGCTCTTGCCTCTGGTTTGACAACAAAATCGAGGAAAGCCGGAAATTCCTCGAAGACGGCCTCGCCATAGCGGAACAAAACGGCATCCCAATTTGGAATTTCATGCTTCTGAGCCGAATGGCATATACAAGCTGCTACGAGGAAGAGACGGACTCGGCCGAGTCCTTCCTGGAACGGATGAGATCGATTCAGAAGGAGGGCCGCAAGCTGGATTCCGCCCAATACTATTACATCAGGGCCTATCTCGAACTGTGCAAAGACAATCTTCCCATGGCTTTGGAATATGCCGATGCCTCGGTTCGGCTCGGCAAAGAGGCCGGATCTCCGACGCCGCAGCAGTTTTTTGGTCTCGGCAGAGACGAAGTGTTGATCGAGCTGGGAGATTGCGAGCAGGCGAAATCGAATATAGTCGCAGTGCTTTCCTGCGGCCTGAAAACCGGCAACCAGTATCTTATCAACCATTGCTACCGCCTCCTTTCGATACTTTGCTTCGCCCAGGGCGACGACCAGGCCGGGCACGAGAACCTTCGAAAATATCTGGAATGCGGCCAAAAATACAACATTCGCAACTACCATTGGAAACGGGCTTCGGTCCTGGCCATGCTCATGGCCAAAGCGCTGGAAGCCGGCATCGAAATGTCCTTCGCCCGACAGCTGATCCGCGAACACCGGCTCCGGCCCCCCCAGGAATACGGCATCGTGGAAAGATGGCCGTACCCTCTCAAGATTAGCTGTCTGGGTCGGTTTTCCATACGCATCGACGGCAGACCCATCGATCTGACGAAAAAAGGACAGCAAAAACCGTTGAGGCTCTTGAAGGCCCTGATCGCCTTTGGAGGACGCGACGTCGGAGACGAACGGCTCGCCGACGCCCTGTGGCCCGACGCCGACGGGGCAAACGCGCACAAGTCCTTCACCACGACCCTCTACCGCTTGAGAAAGCTCGTCAAATACGACCAGGCCTTGGTGCTGAAGGGCAGGCGGCTGAGCCTGAATCCCGATTATTGCCTGGTGGATGCGGCTTGCGTGGAAAATGTCGCGCAGGAAGCGGCACGCCAGCTCGAGGGGACTTCGGAAGATATCGATGAATACAAACGCCTGGCGAAACGGATAGTGTCGATCTATCGAGGCCCATTTATGGAAGGCGAGGACGCCGCCTGGGCCCTGAGACGTAGAGAGAGTTTGCAGGGCAAAACCGGAAGGGTCCTCAAACAAGTCGCGCTTCGCCTCGAATCCCTTCGAAGATCGGATACCGCAGCCGGACTCTTCGAATGCTGCCTGCAAATCGACCCGCATTCCGAAGCCGTTTATCAATGCCTGATGCGCTGCCACCGAAATTCCGGCAGAAAAGCCGAAGCCCTGGCCGCCTACCGAAGATGCCGGGCGACCCTTGGCCGCGACTTGAACATATCGCCGTCCAAGGAAACGGAAAGAATCTACCAGACGATCCTGACCACGTGACAGCAAGATCAGGCACGGCATTTTCCGGCCTGTGCGGTTGGGACTCAAAGCAAGGCGCATGGCTTGGTTCTAAATTCGGTCACCTGGATTCCGGGTCTACGCTACGTTTTCCAGTTAAGGAATTCCCGGAAAAGACGGAATCCGGCTATTTTATGGACACCGGGGTTACATACCGCTCCGCCCGGAATGACGACTGCCGGGACGATAGTCTTTGAAAATGGCCGATGCTAAAACCAATCCCCAAGGCGCAAAACGCGATTGTCCCGGTAGCGCCGTCTTCCACGGCGGCGCGGTATCCGCTGCTTTGCCGTTGGGAAATCCGACTTCGCCCAAGCCCTGCGCCGCCGTGGAAGACGGCGCTACCGGGAGGGGGTTCTAAAGTCGGCCAAACCCTGGAGCGTTTTCAGAGCAAAACAAGAAGAAGACAGGACCTATGGGACAAACAGGACGAATAGCCATCCGACTTTGCAACCAAGCCCCTAACGGGCTATCCGGCTTTGGTCCTCCATGGAAGAACACCGACCGCTCTGGACGATAGTTTTGAAAACAATGGCCAAATTTGTAAGCATTTTGTGAGTATGGCCGTGTTTTAATCCCATCATCCAGAATTTTACAATCCAGAATTGAATAGCGTTGCGGAAAGCCGGCAAAGCGCGTTTTCCAGCAGGAAATTCCGGCGCGGACATACCGATACTGGGGTTGTTTTTGATGCGGCCATGCCTTTGCGGAACGCGGACGCAAAGCGTCCTGGCATGAATTCCCACGCGAAGCATGGGAACGAGGCGGACGAGGCTGTGTGCGAACGGCCGAAATTAAAACCAAGCCCCGATACAGAAAGGAGGACCCAATGAAAAAAACAATCATTTGCCTTGCCGCAGCTGTCCTTGTGGCCTGGTTTGCCGCACCGGCTTCGGTGGGCGGCAGCGATTTCGACGAAAAGGAAGCGTGTAGATTCTACCAGGCGTGTATCGAAAAAGAAATGGCGAAATGCCAACAAAAGCAATCTCTTGGGGGCTCTCCATGCGAAAACCTGAGGAAGTACGCCAAGTGCAAGTCCTGCAAAGCCAAATTTTTGTCGGCGCACAAGGAGGAGCTGGTCCGCGAGATGCTCGAAAAACGCATCGTGCTTCGCCCCCCCCGCGTCGAGGCGTATTTGAACCAGCGGTTTTTCGGCGCGTATCGCGGAGGCGGGGCTTCGCAGACGGAAATGGGCACGCAGGATTAAAAATCAACATATCCTGGGGAGCTGTTCCCCGGTGAGCATATCGACGATTCTACTGCCCCCGATCCTGGTGGTCATGAAAACCCGTCCGGGATGTTCGTCCACCACCTCGCCGATGAAGCAGGCGTCCTTTCCGAACTCGTCGTCTTTCACCGCCGCCAAGACCTTTTCGGCGTCCTCCGGGGCGACGGCCGCCAGCAGCTTGCCCTCGTTGGCCACGTAGAGGGGGTCGAAACCCAGCAATTCGCAAATCCCCGCCACGGCGGGCTTTACGGGGATTCGATCTTCATCAAGACGGATTCCGATATTGGATTGCAGCGCGATTTCGTTCAGCGTGGAGCCGACACCGCCCCGGGTGGGGTCGCGAAGGACATGGACCTTGTCGGAAACCGAGAGCATTCGTTCGACCATGCGGTTCAGGGGCGCGGAATCGCTTGCCAACTCGGAGTCGAAGGAGAGGCCCTCCCGTCGGGACAAAATTGTCATGCCGTGGTCTGCGATGGTTCCGCTGACCAGGACTTTGTCCCCGGGGCGGGCGTTGGCGCCGGAAATATGGACGCCTTCGGCGATAACTCCGACCCCTGCGGTGTTGATGAAAATCTTGTCGGCCGCACCCTGTGGGACGACTTTGGTGTCGCCTGTCACGATCTTCACATCCGCCTTTTTGGCCGCCTTGTTCATTTCCAGAAGGATTTTTTCCAGGTCGGCCATGAGGAACCCCTCCTCGATGATCAGCCCCGCGCTCAGATAAAGGGGCTTTGCGCCGCACATGGCGAGGTCGTTCACGGTGCCGTTCACCGCCAGGTCGCCGATGCATCCGCCGGGGAAGAATATGGGGTCCACCACGTAGGTGTCCGTGGAAAAGGCGATACGACTTGCGCCCACGTTGAAAACCGCGCCGTCGTCGAGCCTGGCCAAAATCTCGTTGTCGAACGTCGGCACCAGCGTGCGGGTCACCAGTTGGTGGGAAATTTTTCCACCGCTTCCGTGGTCCAGCATGATCCTTTCCGATTTCATAATCACTCTCCATGGTACCGGTAGTAAGCCGCGCACGTTCCCTCGCTGGAAACCATGCAGGGACCCACGGGCGAAGCCGGGGTGCAGACCTTTCTATAAAGCGGGCAACCCGGCGGGGCGACGAGTCCTTTGAGGATGTCGCCGCAGGCGCACCCTTTCGGTTCCTCCGTTCTTTCGACTTTCAGATCAAAGGCTTTTCGGGCGTCGAAAGTGGCGAATTCGTCCCGGATGGACAAACCGCTGGCGGGGATGGTCCCGATGCCCCGCCAATCGGCGTCGCAGATCGCAAACACCTGCGCCAGCAGGGCCATGGCCTTCTTGTTGCCTTCGTCGTTGACCGCCCTGGCATAGACGTTTTCCAGCCGGGGTTCCCCCGATTCCACCTGCTCGACCAGCGCGTCGATTCCCCTCAGGATGTCCACCGGTTCGAACCCCGCCACGGCGGAAGGGACCCGGTATTTTTCGAACACGGGACGGTAGGCGTCCACGCCGATGATCGTGGAGACGTGCCCCGGAAGGATGAACCCGTCGATATTGACCTCTTCGGATTCCAGAAGGGCGAAAAGCGCGGGGGGAACCAGCTTGTGCGCGCTGTAGACGAAATAGTTGCCGATCCCGGCTTGCTGCGCGGAGAAAATGGAAGCCGCCACGGTGGGGGCGGTGGTTTCGAAACCCACGCCCAGAAACACCACGTTCCTGTCCGGGTTCTTTTTCGCAAGCTCCAGAGCGTCGAATGTGGAGTAGACCATGCGGACATCCTTTCCGGCCGCTCGCTGTTCCTGTAGCGAGAAATCGGTACCGGGTACGCGCAGCAAGTCTCCGAAGGTCGCCACGATGACATTTTCGATTTGCGACAGAGCGACGAAGGCGTCGATTTCCCATTGGGAGGTGACGCATACCGGGCAGCCGGGCCCGGAGAGCAATGCAATGTGCTCCGGAATCACCTGACGGATGCCGTTTCGAAAGATGGACATGGTGTGCGTGCCGCAAACCTCCATCAATCGAATCGGCGTCTTGCTTCTTTCGCGAATTTGTCTGATCAGCTGCCGCGCGATGGCAGGATCGCGGTATTCCTCCGCGTACTTGATCGCCATGGTTTCACCTGTTTGCAGTCCGTGCAGGACTTTTTTTCAGTTTTTTTCCCATCCAAGCTTCTTTTCCCGCAGCAATTCCAGCTATGGGGATTTTCGGCGCCCCGAATGTGGCCGGATGGGCTTGGTGTTAACCTCGGCCGGTTTTCATCCAACAGTTTCGATCATCGCCTGGATTCCGGGTCTCCGCAAGCTCCGCCCGGAATGACGGTGTTGGTTGGCCGACGCTATAAACAAGACATAGCCAGACCATCCTGGTCTGGTTTGGCGCGTTGATCGATTCCGGATTTTTATCGACGAGCCAGACCAGACCAGGATGGTCTGGTTACCTTGTCCGTCGCAGCCCCTTTCGACATGGCGCCATGCACTACAGACGCGCAGCCGCCGAAACGGCCTGGCCCAAAGCGAGCCCCCCGTCGTTGCATGGAGCCAGCCGGTGCGCGAGGACTTCGAACCCCATCTTCTGCAACTGCCGGAGCAGTCCCTCGAATAACAGCTTGTTCTGAAAGGACCCGCCGCTCAGGGCGACCGCATCTATGCCGGTGTTCTCTCGAATCTCGGCGCACATCCTCGAAAATCCCAGAACCAGGGTCGAATGGAACCTGGCGGAAATTTCATCGACGCCCTCCCCATTTCGCAAATCTTTCACGATGCCCTCGATAATCGGTCCCAGGGAAACGACCCTTGTCGAACCGCCCTCCCACAGGAAATCGTAGCATTCCGAAGAAAGGCCTTTGGCCGCCATCTCCAGCTCCATGGCGGCCTGACCCTCGAATGCCACCCGGTCCCGAATTCCCAGAAGCGCCGCCACGCCGTCGAAAAGCCGTCCCAGGCTGGAAGTCTGCGGAGAGTTGATCTTTTTTCCGATCATCTCGAAGATAATCCGCGCTTTGCCCGAGTCGCGTTTCTTCAGGAAAGCAATGTCGAGGTCGTTAACGTTTTCACCGTAGACGTGGAGCAAGTAGCTCAATGCCATCCGGAAAGGCTCCCTGATCGCGGCGGCGCCTCCGGGCATGGCCACGGGGTCCAAGTGCCCTGCCCTCTCGAATTTTTTCTCGTCCGCGATCAGAACCTCGCCGCCCCAGACGGTACCGTCTGCTCCGTACCCGGTCCCGTCGAACGAAAGACCGATCACCGGCCCCGTTCTTTTGTTTTCCGCCAGACAGGACACGATGTGGGCGTGATGGTGCTGGATTGGCACTACGGGCAAATCGTGCTGTTCCATCGCGTACCGCGTGCTCAAGTAGTCCGGGTGCATATCGCAAGCAATAACTTCCGGCTCGACATCGACGATTCGTTTCATATGGTCGATGGTCATGCGGAAGAAATCCAATGTGGCCATGTTTTCCAAGTCGCCGACATGCTGGCTTAAAAAGGCTTTGTCGCCCTTGGTCAGGCACACGGTGTTTTTCAGCTCGCCGCCGCAGGCCAACACCGAGGGAAACGTTCTTCTTAAAAACACCGGCATGGGAACGTACCCTCGGGAGCGGCGGTAGAACCGCGCATGGCCGCCCATGTTTCTCACGATGGAATCGTCGCTTCGCAGATAGATGTCGCGGTCGTGGACCAGGAAAAAATCCGCGATGTTCGACATGCGAAAGAAGGCGTCGTCGTTTTCGATGCAGATCGGTTCCTCGGACACGTTGCCGCTGGTCATCACCAGGGGGCCGCCGAACTTGGACAGGATCAGGTAATGCAGAGGCGTGTAGGGAAGCATGACCCCGAAATTCCGGTTGCTGGGAGCAACCTGTTCGCCAACCCGGTTGGGCGTCTTCTTCGCCATGACCACGATGGGTCGCCGAGCGCTTTTCAACAGCCTTTCGTCTTCGTCGGTCGGATCGGCGAAAAGCCGTACCGCTTCCATGTCCAGCGCCATCAAGGCCAGGGGCTTCTCCTCCCGATGCTTCCTTTGCCGAAGCGTTGCCACCGCCCGGTCGTTTTCGGCGTCCGCCGCCAAGTGAAATCCCCCCAGGCCCTTGATCGCCAGTATTTTTCCCGCGCAAAGCAATTGCGCCGCCTTTTCGACCGGGTCCTCGCAGGAAATTTTTTCCCTGTGGCGGTCCAAAAGAACGACTTGGGGGCCGCATTCGGGGCAGGCGTTGGGCTGGGCGTGGAAGCGGCGGTCCCGGGGATCGTCGTACTCCTTTCGGCACCGGCCGCACATCGCAAATTGTTTCATGGAGGTTTTCGGACGGTCGTAGGGGATGTCCTCGATGATGGTGTACCTGGGGCCGCAATTGGTGCAATTGATGAAAGGATACTCGAAACGGCGGTCGCCGGGGTCGAAGAGTTCTTTCAGGCAGTCGTCGCAAACACACATGTCCGGAGAAATCAGGGTCGAACGGTTTTCGTCCTTTCGGCTGGGGGCAATGGAGAAATCCGCGAAACCCGAAAAAGGGGCTTTGCGCGCCTGAACCTTGACGATATAGGCAAGCGGGGGCGGTTTTTCTTCCAGTTCTTTCAGGAAGGACTCGATTTGTTCGCCAAGCCCCTCCAGCCGTATGACGACCCCGCTGGACGTGTTGGCGACCTCCCCGCTCAAGCCGCGCCGCCTGGCGAGCTGGTAGACGAAAGGCCGAAACCCCACTCCCTGCACGATTCCGTCAACCTCGATGATGCTGGATGCCATCTCTGGGTCCATGCCGCGTTCGCCCCCTCTGCCATTTCCCGCCTAACGGTCGTCTTCGACATCGTCTAAAAGGGAGGCGGCTTCCCGCAGAATCTTCAGGGACTCTTGGGCGGCCTCCTCGTCGATCTTGTGAATGGCGAACCCCGCGTGCACGATCACCCAGTCTCCCACGGCCGGATTTTCCAGCAAGAGAAGGCTCGCTTCCCTCTGCACGCCGTCCACGTCGATCAGCGCCATTTCGTTTTCAATCTTCACAATCCTGGAAGGGATGGCTAGGCACATCGCTCGTCGCTCCTTGTTCCCCTGAGGTCCTTTCGTATGGTACTCCAAGCCTGTCCAGCTCGGCGAGCACCATGTCGATGCACGGGTTCATCCGCGCTTTGATTTCCGGAGTCAGCTTTTCCCGGACCGACACGATGTCTTTGGGTTCGACTCCCACAATCACGGTCTCGGGAACATCGCCCAAGGCCTGGGCCAGCGTGAGGGTTTCCAGAAAATCCACTTGGTGCAGCGAATTTTTGGCCCGGATTCTCTGGGGAATCTGGTCTCCCGCAAGCCGGTACAGCGTACCGGGCTCGCCTTTGTTCTTGATCGCGTCCACCACGATCAGATGGTCGGCCTCCGACACGACGCCTAAAAGGTTCAACCCCAGCACGTTGCCATCGATCAGGGACACGTTCTCCGGAAATCGGTAATAACGGTCCATTTTCAACACCACCTTCACCCCGAACCCTTCGTCGGCCAGCAGGACGTTTCCCAGCCCCAACACTGTAATTTGCCTTTTATCCATCGACTCTCCCGAATTATCCATCGATTCTCCCGAATTATCCATCGATTCTCCCGAAAAAACCGGATTGACGATTCCGCAACTCTTGCAAACAGACGAAACTATAACATCGTCGAGAGATCTATTCAAGGAAGGCCGCCAAACGCCGGGGAAAGGACTTCGAGGGTCAACGCATCGCCCCCAGGGCGAGCCGGACCGACTGGGCGATGGTGGCGCGGCTGAAAGGCTTGGTCACGATGTCCGCGATGCCGATGGATTGCATTTTTTTCGGATCGATCGCCTGAGTGAAGCCCGAGCTGATGATAATCGGCATTCCCGGTTTGATGCGATGCAGTTCCTCGGCCAATTCCAGTCCGTTCATGTCGGGCATGAACATGTCGAGGATGGCCAGGTCGAACAAATCGGCCCCGAGGCGAAACAGCTCCAGGGCATCGGCGACGCTGGTCTCTGCGACCACGTCGTAGCCCATTTTTGCAAGGACCCTCCTGTTGGCTTCCACGAAGTCCTGTTCGTCGTCCACCAGGAGAATTTTTTCCGAAACCGTCCCGAACGACGCCACACCCTCGGCGATTCCAGCCTGCTCCGGCGCGGTGTCGATTTCGGGAAAAAGGACCTGGAAACAAGTGCCTTTGCCCGGTTCGCTATGCACACTCATTTTGCCGTCGTGGCTGGCGACAATGCCGTGAACGGCGGAAAGTCCCAGCCCGGAGCCCTCCCCGGGGGGCTTGGTGGTGAAAAACGGGTCGAAGATCCTGTCCAAATCCGCCTTTCTAATACCGCAGCCCTCGTCGGCCACGGCGAGCAGTACGCCGCTCGGGGCGTCCATCGAACCCTCTTCCTGACAGCCATGGGGTTTGCCGCTCCGTTGGAGCGTCACGCGGATTTTGCCATATCCGTCTTTCATGGCGTGGATGGCATTGACGCCCAGATTGACCACCAGCTGGTGGATTTGCGTCGCGTTGGCCATCACAAGGCAAGGCTCTCTTGCGATGCGTTCCTCCAGCGAAATTTTTTCGGGCATAAGCCTTCGGAGCATCTCCAGGCTTTCCTGCACGGGAAGCCGGATATCCTCCGGTTCCAGTCTCTCGTTGGACTTTCTGCTGAAAATCAATATCTGCTCGATCAATTTCCGAGCGCGCTTTCCCACTTTGACAATCTGGTCCATGGAATACCGGGCTTCGCCGTCGGCGGACACGTCGTCCATGGCCAGTTCCGCGTTCAAGAGGATCGACCCGACCATGTTGTTGAAATCATGGGCGATGCCCCCGGCCAGAGTGCCGATCGCCTCCAGCTTGCTGGCCTGGAACAGCTGCGCCTGCAACTCCTCGCTTTCCTTTTTCGCCTTGATTTTTTCTTCGATCTCGTTCTTTAGACGGGCGTTGGCCTCGGTCAACTCCCGCGTGCGTTCGGCGACAAGGTCCTCCAATCGCTTTCTATGCCTTTTCAGTTCGAGGTGGGTTCGCACCCTCGTCTTGACGATCGACGTATTCACAGGCTTGGTAATATAATCTACCGCGCCCATCTCCAAGCCTTTTTTTTCGTCATCCTCCCCTCTGAATTTCGCCGTAACGAAAATCACAGGAATGTCCTTGGAACGCGGGTCGCTTTTAAGCCGTTCGCATGTTTCGTAGCCGTCCATGCCGGGCATCTGTATGTCCAGCAGGATAATATCGGGGGGAGAACTGGAACAGGCCTGCCCGATGGCTTCGGGGCCGCTTTTCGCAAAACGGGTCTCGTAGTCCGGCCTCAAGGCTTCGGCCAAAACCATGATGTTCACATTGGAGTCGTCCACGATCAGCACGCTTTCTTTTCCAGCGCTTTTCTCTTCCTTTGCAAACGAAGTTTCAACAGGGGCCTTTTCCATTTCTTTTCCTTTCCAATCGCGGGGCGAAGCAAGAAACAGGGCCCTCTTGCGAAAGGGCACTCTCGCCTTGCCTGTCCGCAGCTGTTTTAGAAGTCAAACCCAAACAACGGAACACCCTAAGACGGCAATTGAAAACCAACATGGCGAACGCCAAACGCCTTTTTCGATTCTCATTCGCTTATCGAAAGCATTCCTTTTTGTCAAGAAAATTCGAAGATGTCTGGACGCCGAAAGCATGCGGATGCGCTTCCGTGTTTCCCCCGGCCGAAAAATAATCGACGCGTCGTTCTTCTTTCCTTGCATATTTTCATTTTTTTTTATATGAACCCTAAACGGCGTCCGTGTTGGCGGATGCAAAAAGCGGCTGGGCCCCGCAGAAACGGCAAGAAAACGGAGAATGGAAACAAGATGCTGATTGAAACCTTCTTAAAGGAAAAGGCGCAATGGGCTTTTTAAAGACGCTTTTTTTCGGAAAAACGCCCGAGGAGTACGAAGAGGATGGCGACGCGCTCCTGCGGAAAAAAAAGTGGGGAGAAGCGCGGCTGGCATTCTCGAAAGCCCTGGAAAAGCTGGCAAAAGACCCGGTGCGTCAAAAAGCGCTCGGAACTCGTATCGAAGGGAAGCTGTCGGAAGCCTCAGAAGCCCTGGCGCGCCAGCACTTTGAAAGCGCTCTGGAACTGATCGAAAACGACTGCCTCGAGGATGCACGGGATCTTTTTTCCCTCGCATCCGAATTGACGAAAGACCAAGGATTGAAGGACGAAATCGAGGGGCATGCGTCGAAACTGGAGCAACGCCTGGAACGCGAGTACGAGGAGAGGATGCCCGAATTCGACTATGAACCCGGCGAAGAGAAGCGGCAGGAGAGTTTTGTCGAGGAACGAAGCGAAAGGCAGGCGATGGAGAATTTCCGTGCGCTGATCGGCGCCCTGCCCAAGGACGTGCGAAAACAGTACGTGGGCTATGGTCCGAAGTTCATCCAGGGATATATCGCGTTGAACGAAGGGCGGTTCGAAACCGCAGTCGAATATTTGTCCGAGTCCATGGAGGACCACCGGGACGACACTGGCTACATTCCCCTGGAGCTTGCCACGGCCTTGATGAACCTGGACCGGCTCGAGGAGGCCGGGGAGCTTCTGGAAAGGTTCCTGGAATCGCACCCGGAGACTTCGAACGCGTACAGGCTCCTTTGCGAAATCTACTGTGACCTGGAAGACTACGACTCCGCCCATGAGATTCTGGATAACGCGCCTCGGGACCGGATCGACACAGTGGCCCTCGACCTGCTAAGGGGCGAGACGCTCTATTACCAAGGCAATTTTGCCGAAGCCGACGCCCTCTACAGCGCGAACCTCAAGGAGCACGGATGGAACGAGGCGGTGGCGCGGGCCTTGGCCAAAACCTCCGAGGCGACCGGCGATTGGGACAAAGCCAGGGACTTGTACCGGGAAATGATGTCTTCGTGCGGAAGCTGCGGCGTTCGCGTGGACCCGTACGTGAAAAAGAAGTTCGCGGATGCCAGCTTCGCTGCCGGGGAAAGGACGCCATCCTTGCTGGAACTGTACCTGTCGGTCGCAAGACAGTTGCCCGAAGCGGCCCCGGCTTGCTTTGAAAAGGCCAGCCTGCTCTACAAGGAGTCGGGCAACGAAACCGAGGCCAAACGATGCAAGGCCATTTCGTCCCGGTTGAAATTCGGCCTCATGGGAAGAGATTCGTCCGACTAACCCCAATCCGGAATAAAGCAAGCGGCCCCAAAAAAACGACCGGCGGATTGAAAAAGCGCGGGTATTGCACTATTATCGGTCATTCACCCACGGGCTTGTTCAACTCGAACACCTGGACATTCCTAAGAGTGTTGCGGCCCCGTGCCGGGCGCGATGAGATTCTCGACCCGCGACCATCCCGGACAGATGGTTTCTCACGGGTACCCAGGCAACAAACGAAACAGCGCTTGGATTTCAGGTCGGCCGATCATTTCGGCACGGACCGGAACCAACGGTCACCATATGGAATTCCGGCCGGATTGAAAACAGCTTCAAAAAAGCACATTGGAATTTACTATAATACAAGGAGGAATTATCGTGCAGTCAGTATGCGGACATCTGGAAATAATGGACAAGGGCTTCGGTTTCCTGCGGTCCATCAAAAACAATTTCAACCAGGATCCGGAAGACATATTCATACCGTCCCATCTGATAGGAAAATACGGCCTCCACGAAGGCGCCTTCATCGAAGGTTCCGGAGTGAAAGGCAAGGGCGGAAAAAAAGGCCCGAAGCTGGAATCCATAGAACGGGTCAACGGCATTGCGCTTGAAAATATAGGGAAAATCCGGTCGATCAACGACAAGACCAGCATCAACCCCGACGAAAAGTTCGAGCTGTCTAAAGGACCTCGCGACATCACGGGCCGCGCCCTCGACCTTGTTACCCCCATCGGCAAGGGCCAGCGGGGACTGGTCATATCGCCCCCGAAATCCGGAAAGACAACCATTCTCAAGCACATCGCCGCAGCCATCGGGCAGAACCATCCGGAGGTGCTTGTCTTCGTCCTGCTCATCGACGAACGGCCGGAGGAAGTGACGGACTTCAAAAGAGAACTGGACGACGCCTTCGTGCTGTCTTCCTCCGCCGACCAGCTCATCGACCAGCACATGCGCATCGCGCGCCTGGCCATGAACACGGCCCTGCGCGAGGTGGAGACGGGCAAGGACGTGGTCGTGCTCCTGGATTCGCTCACCCGGCTTTCGCGCTCGTTCAACGTGGAGGCCCGCAGCCACGGACGCACCCTCAGCGGCGGCCTGGGCGCAAACGCCCTGGCCATACCCCGCCAGATCTTCGGCGCTGCCCGAAACCTGGAAGAGGGTGGCTCCCTGACCATTGTCGCCTCCATACTCGTGGAAACCGGCAGCAGGATGGACGACGTGATATTCGAGGAATTCAAGGGCACCGGCAACATGGATCTGCGGCTGAGTCCCAAATGCGCCGAACAAAGGGTCTGGCCCGCGTTGCACATCAAGGAGTCGGGCACCAGGAAAGAGCATCTACTATTGAGCCCGGACGACCTGCGCGAAATCCACCGCATCAGACGCGAAACCGCCACCATGGACGAAGTCTCCGCAATGGAAAGGCTGATCGCCTATCTGAAGGATTCGGCCATGCCTTGACAGAACACGGACGCGAAGCGCTTGGTATGCATTCCAACGCAAAGCGTGGGAACGAGGCGGCAAGCGATTGGCCGAAATTAAAACCTAACCCTTCCTCGGCACAAAAGCGCCGCGAACGACAAAATGCATGAAAACAGTTGACCACGAGCGCAATATCGTTATTTTACGTCCAATTCTTATAAGAGCCGTGAAAACACGCACAAATGTAAGCCTGTCGAATGAGAGCAAGGCTTTTTCATCGGCTTTTGAGGGTATAAACAATCTTAAAACAATTCTGCAAACCTTGAATTTGTGACTTCAATGCCTCTTTCGTCAGGATGATTAAGGCGGTTGGATTCTCATTTCTCTTTTCTCGACCTGAAAATTGTTCGGCGTTTCGAAAAAACCGCCATGGTTCCGTATGGCATGAAGTCTTTTGTTATATGGCATGAAGCCTTAAATAAAAGGAAAGGAGCCTACTATGAAATTGAAAATTTCGGGAGTAATTCTATTTCTCGGGTTGCTGGCGGGATTGTTTTCCCCGGCAGTCGTCGTGTACGCGGACTGGACCGGGAGCGGGCCAGGGGACATATCGGTTGTAATCGACAGAGCCCAGTCCCAGCAGAAACTTTCATACACTCTTCAAAGCGACGAAGCCCATTCCACTCAAACCTGGGATTTTCACGATGTCGCCCAAGCCAACCGCCAAGTAGAGCTAAACTACTTATACGAAGGTTATCACGCATTCTATCAAGCCCAAGTTTTTCTCCACGCCTATGTCACCCACAATGGAACCACCACCACTACCACCGTATTTGAATTGGGTCCGACGAACTATCCCAATTATCCCTCCGGCGGATTCAGCGAAAAGGGGTCTGTTACTCTGAACGTCCAGGTCGGAGACACCTACGGTTTCAAGTTCGGGGGAAGAAATTTCGACAGCGACAACCGGTTGATGGGAACAATCACCACCAGCGAACTTCCTCTGTACAGCAGCTTCTATTACCTGCCCTACTTTGTCAACAATGCAGACTACGCCACAGGCCTGGCCATTCGCAATTCCAGCGAGACCGATACAGCCGAAACCATGACCCAGATATACAGCCAGGATGGCGCTCTTCTTAGTACCGCCTTTTCCGATTACCCGCCGCAAGGGCAAGGGGCCCTTGTCGTAGGCAAAAGCCTGAATACCGAGGGGTGGCTCAAAGTGAGTTCCACGACCAAGTTGACCGGATTGGCTTTCGTGGCTGCCGTAGGCTCTGCGGAATACATGTACGACATTACGTTCGTACCCGAATCCAAGGCCGCGCAAGTTTTGCACGTGCCCCACGTAGCGCAAGACCAGACTTGGACCTCCACCGTCTTTGTCAACAACCCCAACTTCAGCGCCGTAACGGTCACCCTGACATTTTTCAACAGCGACGGCGTGGCCGTCTATTCGGAGGACTATAATATTCCAGGAAACGGCGCCATTAAAGTCGCGGTGGCCGATCTGGTGCAAGGGAGCAATTTCGACAGCGGAAGCATAGAAATTTCAGCCACCCAGCCTGTCACGGCATTCGGTCTTTACAACAATCTGGACTCCGGCGGCGGATTTGTCGCAGGCATCAGCGCTGTAGACCCGAACGATCAATAACTATCCCGTCAATCTACTTTAAAAACGAACCGGGGCGACGCCATTTTCAGACTTGGTGTTCGCCCCTCCTCATCCAACCATGGATATTGCAGCTCCTGCCTGGGA
This sequence comes from Desulfobacterales bacterium, assembly GCA_963674505.2. Classification (GTDB taxonomy): domain Bacteria; phylum Desulfobacterota; class Desulfobacteria; order Desulfobacterales; family SKZT01. The sequence continues at coordinate 558,066 of CAXXIG010000007.1, read as the reverse complement.
TGATAAAAATCCCCCGGAATGGCGGATGATTTTTCAGCCGGGTTGTTGTTCCTTTCCAAAGTGCCGGCTTTCGGTTTTCGGGGTTCGCCTGGGCCTCGAATTTTCAAGCGGACCGTCATTCCGGGCGGAGCGGTATAAAACCCGCGTGTCGATAAAATAACGGGATTCCATCTTTTCCGGGAATTTCTCAAACAGAAAATATAGCGTAGACCCGGAATCCAGGTAGTCGCATTTAGAACCAATCCCACTTTCGGTCATCTCCGACGGCACGGCTTATGCCCTATCATCCGAAGATGCCGGCAAAAGGAGAATCGCCCCACCTCCTTCGCCCAATTTCGATATGTTTCCAGCCGGTCGTCGAAAGAAGGTCCGCCAAGCTCTTTCAGCGCTTCCACGACCGTTTCCATGTCGAGCCGGATCTGTTCGGCTGCGGTTTGCATAACCGACGGAAAGGCCCGCTCCATGCCACCAAGTCGCGGTCCATTTTTCACCACCTTTTCCGGCCCCGACCGCTCGCCGCCTTCAGAAGCAGTCTTTCCGCCACAGGCAAACTCGCTGCCGAGCCAATCGATAAATCCACCGCCCTCGGAGGAATTGTATAGCCGGAAGAGAATATCGGAAGCGACATCGGCGCGCCCGACGACTATGGATAGCAACGTCAAAACCGCCCGATAATCCCCGGTATCGCGACGGATAAAGGAGGAGAAGTCTCCGTCCAGCGAAGCCGCTCGAACGCGAATCAGGCGGTATATATTGACGAATCTCTTTGCCAGGCGCGGCGTGCCGATAAAGACATGAAGGGCGGCGATGAATTTCTCCTCGGATTCGTCCAGCAACATCGACTCGATTCGTTTTTCAGCCTCCTCTTGCTCTTGCTTCCGAGCCTTTTCTTCTTGTTCCAAAACTTCTTTTTCGCTGGCCGACATACTGAAATCCACGGCTTTGTCGCCCTTTTCTCGTCTTTTTTCATCGTGAGGTTCCGCCCCATCGACGGGAGGTTCAAGGGCTTTGGCATTGTCTTTCTCCTCCGCAATCCCGGCCGCCCCCTCGCCGTTCTCAAGGCGCTCGGCCCTTTTTTCCTCTGCCTGGCTTCGGGGTGTGGAGACAATGCTCGCGATCAGCTTTCGATAACCTTCCTTTTCCATTTCCGGCAACGAAAAGGGAATCTGGAAAATTTTCTCCAAGTAGTTGTGAGCGCTGAACCGATGGCGCGGCAGGGTCGGATATTCCCCGCTTCCATCGTCTTTCACGGGATTGTACGCCTCGTTGAGAGAACGTTCCAGCCAGCGCGGATCGACGGCGACCACCACCACGAACAAGTCGAACGCAAGAAGCAGGTGAACCGCCTGGAGGACTTCCACCACGCGTTTCGGAGGACAGCGATCCAGGTCGTCGATGTAAAGGACGATGCGCTCGATGGGGCGAGAGTCCCGCGCCTTTTCCGTCGAGTCTTCCCCGCTTTCGGCCCCCTGCCCGCCGTGCCTGCGCCAGTCGCACAGCAAGCCGCTGAGATGCTCGAAGTCCCGCCGGATGACCGATATGAGCCCAAGGCGGTCGAGATAGCGGGTGTCGCGCACCCGCTCCTCCAGAAAGTCGTAGACGAGTCCTCCCGCATTGATCCTCTGAATCTCGGCCTGGGCTTCCGCGATTTGGCGCTCGGCCTCCTCCATGCGCAGCTTTTCCGACGCAATGTCGGCGTCGAGCTTCTCGATGCCTCTTTTGAGCCGAATTTCGCAAGTGGAGGGCTTGGGCAGCCTGATGCGCGGGTTGCGAAATTCTTCCTGCAATTGTTCCAGGCAATCCATGGCCGAAGAAATGGCCTTGAGATTTTTTGCCGTCCAGGCAATGGCCGCGCCCGCAATCGTGGACAGCTGCAAGAACGGAGATATCCATCGGACAAGCGAACCCTCCAGAAACGCGAACGAATTTTCGATTTTGCCCACAAGCCATGGCCAGGCCACGATTGTCCCCAAAAGCAACGAGACAATCAATGCGGAGAGAAAAACGCGGCCCCCGGTGAAATCCGAAGCAAAGGCCCTGGCCAGACCGGCCCCCCTGCCGGAGAGGTCGCATAGCGAACGGTAGACGCGCTTTGCTTGCTCCGCGCTGTCGATGGCGTCGGAGATGCCGAGACGCTTGGCGACCTCTTCCGCCTTGTTCTTCAACCCCGACACATCCGGCCAGTCCTTTTTGTGCGGTTTGGACGGATCGGGCTTGATTGCCAGGACTGCTCGCCAGATGCGTTCCAGGCGGTTCGAATCGTGCAGGGCCGCGACCCGTTCCCGCTTTTCCCGCCTGTCTTTCAGATCGAAGGCGGCTTGCTTGCGCTCCTGCCGTGCTGCCTCGATGGCAGCCGCCGCCTCCTTTCTCTCCCGCTTGCTTGAATTGACCGACCGCCGCAACCGCCGACGAATCTCTTCCACCGTGTCGCCCGGCCCCCGCAGTTCTTCGGACAAGCCGTCGAAAATGTGGGAGGCCAAACTCGCCCACAGGTCGGAATCCACGTAGTGCCAGGCGTTGAACTCGATTTGCGCGGCCCGGGACACCGAGCCTGCTCCGCTCTTTGGGCGCGCTTGCTTTCCGGCCACGGAAGCCACGGTCTCCTGCATAAGACGCATGAAAAAGGTCTTGCCCACGCCCCAGTCGCCGAAAAGCCCCAGGGCGAGCGGCGGACGGACTTGTTCCGCCACCAGGAGCGCGGCGAATATCTTCGCCTGCTCCCTGGCGTCCAGACTGTCCCGAATACTCGGACGATAATCGCGCAAATGCCCGATGACCGGGACAGCGTCGGTATCGACCCAAGCCAGCGGAACATAGCCGCCGGAAATCTTATCTGAAATGTCTTCGTCCCGAAGACTCTGTCGCGCCTTCGTCCAAGCCGACTCCAAAAGCCCAGCCACACCGGGATCAATGCGAAAACCGCTGCCCTGGTTGGTCCACAATTTCTTCTCGCCCGTCAACTCGACCAGCTCTTCGAGATCGATAAGCGGATATTCTCGGAGAACGTCCCAGGCGACGTCGGTATAATGGGATTGCCGTCCCTCCTTGGCCAGCTCTTCATTCCAATGCGGCGCGTCAAAGACCTCGGACGCCATGCGGCCCGACCCAACGATCCCCGGCCTGTCCTTTCCCTGCCGCATGAGAAAGACCCGGTCGCCCACCGAAAACGTGGTCCTCTGCCCGGTGCTCCATCTGCAATTTGCTTTTCCCGTTTCTTCGACTTGCCGGGCGATTTCAGCGAATTTTTCGAAGGAAAACCCGGCCGGACTCCATGTGAGCAAGAACGTCTCATGCGCTTCATCCTCGAGGAAATCGCCCTTTTTCATCGCGGCAGAATCGAATTTCCACTGCGACTTGGGAGATGGCCCGCGCTCTTCCGGCAACGGCACCCCGGCCATGCGCCACCATTTTTCCCAAGACTCGGGACTCCGATGGGAACTCTGCGAGGTGACGAACCGATACCATCGATCCTGAAGGTCCTCCGCAGTCGTGCTGGCTTTTCCGGCAAAATCCCGAAGAGACGGGTCCTTGTCCACCAGCAATGCCAAGGTGATATAGTCGCGCCCCCAAATTTTTGCCTTCGCTTCCATTAAAAACGGCTCGGCCACAGAAAAGGCCTCGGCCAAATGATCGTTTACAAGAAGCGAAGTCGGCTGCTCTTCGGAAACCTTAAGTTCGGAGATGTCGGCAACGCCCGACAGCGGCACCATGGACGCCAGCTCCGCAAATGCCCTCGAGCCGGAGATGGTCCGACCCGCGACCAGCGCGCCAGTCAACAGGTCGCCGACATTTACCGGCCTGTCCCCGGCCAGCGCCCTTGCCGCGCGAAGCGATTGCTCCACATGGTTTTCCATGGCAAAGGCGCTTAGATCGATGATTCTACCTTCATGCATGTTTTATCTAACCCAAAACGCTTTTCATCTTATTTTTCTGATGCGCAGTTTGCCATTCTGAAACACGCAAAAGCTTGACTCTATCTGCTCCGAGTGATTTTCCAAGATATGTTTTACAACCCGTAGTTTTTCATTAAATGTCATATCCTTCTTCCATCAGATATCTTTCGATAGCTCTTCCCACTCCAACATCGACGAGAAACCTTGTCCTATACCCATTCACGACGTCGCTCCAACAGAAAACACTTTCTCTTCTTCGACCAACATGGTCGCATATGCAAACACTGCAAAAAAATCTTCGTTCTCAAGTTCGGGGTACTCGTCCAAAAGCTCCTGAACAGACACCCCGCCCGAAAGCGCCCTAAGAATCTGCTCAACGGTAATCCTCAGCCCACGAATGGTCGGTTTGCCTGCCATCTTTCGAGGATCGACCGTAATCCTCGACAAAAGTCTTTCCGTGTCCATCATCATTCCTCCTTATTCTAAACGACATTTTTTCGTCGAAAACAAACAAAGATTTTTTAAAGTAAATATTGAAAGTAAAAGGCTATCCATTGGCGAGACACAGCTTTTAATACGAAACGGTCCGGTCCATGAATATTTTTTTTCGCAATACCATCAACAGCCGCAATCCAACTTACATCAAGTTTAATTTGAACTTTTTCATCAAGCACCTCCATACCATGTATTATTATTTGAACGCTAACCCATATTCTATTTTATGTCAAAAAATATTATCGATGCCCATTAACGGCATCGGATGCTTTAAATCTTTTTTTGAGCCAGCACGGGGGTAGATTTAGGTCATTTGCAGAATCAGATCGACGAATTTATAGAGATGCGTCGGGAAGCGAGATTCGATTACAATTTCATTCATAAGAAATAGTGGAATTTAGATTCCCTCTTTTTGCCTGTAGGCCCTTAAATCCTCGAGAGAAATCAAATCTTTGGGGACGAGTTCGTAATGTTTTTTCTTCTAAGACTTTAGCCGAATCGTTCTCGAAGGTTAGCTCGAACGTAGCTATTTGCTCGTTTTGCGTGATGGTATAGTTCTTTCAACGCCGAAATGCCGACAGGCTTCGCTCATATTCATGGTAAGAAGCTCTGTAGGGCCTAACTGCAATTCTATCAAGGAACGCTTCGGAGCAATCCCGAGTGCTTGGATGATTTTCGAGGCAATCGCTCTCGCTAAAATGGGCGGGACCGCATTTCCGATCTGCCTAAAGCCGTGCCATTTTGTAGCGTGAACCCGGAACCAGTCGGGAAAAGAGTGCAGGCGAGCCGCCTCTCGATTTGTTATGCAGCGGTGGTATTTCCAGTGGATTGGTCGAGGCGACGTGTAAGCGCCCCTCTCGCTGCCGGTCCCGGCCCTAAGGGTATTGCAGTATCCATCGGCGGCCAATTTAAAGAAGCGGCTGACGGGTTCGGTTTCGTTGTGTCCCGTGGCGGCGAAACGTTTCCGGGAAACGGCAGTGTGCCGGGTACGAAGGCTTCCGGTCATAACGTTGGGGTCCAGATTCTCGGATATGACAAATCGCCGGGATCGGACTTTGGATTCCGTAGGCACCGGGCATATTCCGAAAAGGGTTCGCCCAGTTCGCATTTCACCCAGTCTCGCTCCAGCAGTTCGGGAAACAGGTCCGCATCCGGAAGGTCACCGATGGCCTCCAAGACAGTGGGGCAGGAAGATTCACCGGGTAGCAGCATATGGTGGACGTCGGCAAGATGGGTGGTTTCTGCATAGGCGGCCGGAGCGCAGTCTTTGCGAGTGCCTAAAATAAAAAGCCTTTTTTGCGTGTCTGCGGAATGCCGAAAGATGTTGCGGACAGTATGGCAACCGGTTCCGCGACAGAGTAACCGGATTTTGCGAAATCTGCCACGATTTCATCTAAAATCTGGCAGTGCTTTCCAGTCGCCAACCCAGGGACATTTTCAAACAAAAAATATTTCGGTTGCAGGTCCCGCACCACCCTTATGAATTCCCTAGGAAGCCTGTTCCGGGGATCGTCCAGAGCGCGTTTTCCGATCAGAGAAAAGCCTTGGCACGGGGGGCCTCCGCAAATGACGTCAGGCTTGTTTTCATCCCCGATCATGCCCAGTAGAGCTTCAGAGGACAGCACGGACAGGTCTCCGCATATGGCCTTGCCATATGGGAAATTGAACTCGTGAACGGCGCAGTGCACGGCGTCGTATTCCACGGCTGCGACGATATCGAACCCCGCCTGTTCGAATCCGAGCGAAAGACCGCCTGCGCCTGCGAAGAGGTCGAGGACTTTTGGGCGTTCACTACCTGCGAGGCTATTTTTTCTTTTTTTCATTGGCATTGCCGTTCAACCGGTACCGCACCTTTTCTTCGGCCACCTTTAAAAGCTCTTTTCTTTCGAGAACTTCCCCATAGGGCTTAGGCTTCGCTTCGCATCCCTCCCCGTCCATAAGTTCGTCCACGACCCGCTCAATGGTTTCCATCGTGTGTTCGTAGAGTTCGCACTCCCATACCACGATGACCCGCCACCCTTTTTCGCAAAGTTCCTTGTGGTTTCGCTTGTCCCGTTCGACGTTGCGTCGAAATTTGCGTTCCCAGAATTGCAGGTTGCTCTTGGGCGTGGTGGCGTGGCGGCAATCCGGATGTCGATGCCAGAAGCAGCCGTTTACGAAAATCACGGCGCGGTATTTGGCCAACACGAGATCCGGCTTGCCTGGCAGATCTTTTCTTCGCAGGCTGTATCGAAACCCAAGACGATGCAGAGCGGACCGAAGGACCCACTCGGGCTTCGTATCCTTGCTCTGCACACGGGCCATCAAGCGGGAACGCTCTTCGGGGCTGAGCGTGTCCGCCATCATAGGGTGTGCCTCTTCATTCGGGTCTTTTGTTTTTTCATCTGCTCCCTTAAAACAAAACGGTTCATCGCGGATTTGTGGGGAGCGGCAAAGGTAACCAGAGCTTCCAGCTCTGGTCCCTTATCGCGCATATGCCTCTGCTTGGAAGCCAGGGCATGCCAGACCAGGATGGTCTGGTTACCATCCGACAAGCCTATTTCCCATAAATCCGCGATGAGGCAAAAAACAAAAGACCCTGCGGAAATCCCGCAGGGCCTTTTATTCTGAAAAGAATTATTGGCAGCTATTTGGCTATGCAAGGCCTTTGTGAATGTAGTCTTGCACGAACCTTTCACCGTCTTCCTCGGTGATGACTTCGGGAATTTTTTCCAAAGCCTTTTCGAACGCGATATCGATCATTTCCTCACGGAATTTCTTTCGCGCCCTGATGATATAGCTGTCTATTTTTCTCGTTGCCTCTGTCATCATGTACTGGCTCTGCTCTTTGGCCTCCTCGATGATCTGGGCCTTTCTGGCTTCCCCCTGGGCGATGATGCGTTCCTTGATCTTTTTGAATCGATCCTCGCCTTCCTCAAGCATTTGTTTCGATTCCTTGATCTTGGTTTCGGCCATCACTTTTTGATCTTCGGCCCTTTGAAGGTCCTTTTCGGTTTCCATCTTTTTTTGGTGGATAAAATCCAGGAAGGGATTTTTCAAAAATTTATAGAGGACCCCGAAAAGAATCAGGGAGTTGACCCACATCATGATTACATCGTAGGTCGGCCTCCAGCTGGGCGAAGCCCCTTCGGCAGCCGATGCGGGAACTGCGCAGAGCAGGAGAAAACCAAGTCCAATACAGACGATTCCGACTACATTATCCGTTCTTTTCTTGTTTTTCATCAAGCCAGCCTCCGTTCCAGTACCTTTTCCAGTATTTGGACAACCAAAGCGTCGGCCTCTTTCTGCAACGATTTTCTTGCTTCCGCCACTTTCTCGTTTGTTTCTTGAACGGCCTTTTCGTTCAGCTCCCTGATGTCCCTTTGGGCGAGGTCGAAAATTTCAGTTGCCTCCGCGTTTCCAGCCGCCTCCAGTTCGTCTTTGGTCAAAAAGGCTTCTTCCTTAACGGAAGCTTCGCTATCCTTGAGCCGTTTTTGAACCTCTTCAAGCTCGGCTTCGGCCTTTACGATATCTTCTTGCATCCTATCAATATGATCCTTTCTTTCCGCCATCACGCTGATGAGCGGCTTGAACATGATCCGATTGATAATGAACAAAAATATCAGGAAAGACACTAGCTGAGCAATCAGCGTCTCGTTGATACTGATCATTGAGATGGTGCTAATTATTTGCATAGGACTAATTCCATCTTTTGGCTGTCAAAAATAGTTTTCGAGCTGCTGGGATTTTGCAATCGACAGCCCGAAGCATGGAGGTTTCTTCGACTATATAACGAACAAAAGCAACAATGCGATAACCAGAGAGTAGATACCGGTCGATTCGGAAACAGCCTGTCCTACCAGCATGGTTCGAGTCAGCAAACCCGCCTCTTGGGGATTTCTGCCGATCGCCTCGCAAGCCTTGGCGGCAGCCATACCTTCGCCGACACCCGGTCCAATGGCTCCGAATCCCATTGCAATGCCAGCTCCCAAAAACGCCGCAGCTTTCATAATATCTGCACCTTCGATCATTTTGTCCTCCTTCTTTGAAAAAACGTTTTCAAATTACCTAAAAAAAGTTTCGTTAAAAAATCGATTTTATACGACAAATATCAGGCACAAGCTAATCACCAGCGCGTAAATCGAGGTGGATTGCGAGACCGCCTGACCCACAAGCATGATTCTCATCAGCGTGCCCGAATTGCTTACGTCCCTGGCAACCCATCGCGTGGCACCCTGCGCCGCAAGACCGTTACCAAGTCCGGGGCCGATGCCCCCCACGCCTGTGGAAAGGCCAGCAGCTATAAGCGCCATCGGCAAACTCAAAGCCACGGTATCCGGATACGAACCGAACATCAAGACAAAACTTACCAAAAGCCCGAAAATCGAAGCCGTTTGCGTAACAGCCTGACCGACCAGCATGATGGTCGTCACCGGCGCTATGTTCTCGGGTGTCCTGGACACGCCCTCGCAGCCAGACTTCGCGGCGAACCCGCATCCGATTCCTGCCCCGATGTTTACCAGGCCGGAACTCAGCCCCGCGCCGAAAAGCGCCGCGCACATGGGAACCACCGGTCCTTGCGAAAAATCGAGGAAAAGCAGCATCAAGGCAATGACCATCGCAAAAATGGCAGGGTCCTGGCAGACGGCCGCCCCGATAAGCATGGTTCGGGTGATTTTGTCCTGGGCCGCAGGCTGCCTGACAAGCCCAAGGCAGGCTTCGCCCGCCGGATATCCTGAACCGATGCCGGAACCGATGGCCCCGAATCCCATGCAAAGGCCTGCGGAGAACAGCGCCGCAGCGGTTATGATCGTCGCGTGTTCGACCTGCATGAACAGCATCAGCACCGCAATGACCAAAGCGAAAATCGATGAAGATTCCGCGATGGCCTGCCCGATGAGCATCGACTTTAATATATCTCCCGACATTTCCGGGTTGCGGGACATGGCGGCGTTTGCTTGTGCCGCCGTGTATCCTTCACCCATTGCCGCGCCTATGGCCCCCATTCCCATAGCGAGTCCGCTACCGGTAACAGCCGCCACTTTTACCCAGGTTTGAATATCGTAAATCATAAGCCTATTTCACCTGTACTGAAATGTATACTAAGGTCAGCATTGTAAAAACGAAAGCCTGAACCGCCCCGACGAACAGCCCGAAAAACGCGAGCAAAAACGGCGGCAGTATTATGCTGTACACCAAATAGCTGACGACCAAGATGATAATCGCACCACCCATGATGTTTCCGAAAAGACGGAAAGAGATGGATACGATCTTGGAAAGCTCACCGATTATGTTCAAGGGCGCCATGAAAAATATCGGCTCGCAATACTCTTTCAAATAGTGCTTTATTCCCTTGCTTTTGATTCCTGCGGCATGGGCGATGAAAAAACCCATGATTCCCAGGCTCAACGGCGTGTTCAGATCTTTGGTGGGTTCATGCATATGGGGAACCATGCCGATCCAGTTGCACAGTACGATGAACATAAACACCGCAGTGATCAGCGGCCCATACTTCTTCGCCATCTCCTTGTCCAGCGCATCTTCCGTGAGGCCATAAAACGCCGACACAACCATTTCTCCCAGAATCTGCGTAGCTCCGGGACGAACGTTCTTGTTTCTCGCCGCAAAATACCCGAACAGCAACAACAGCAAAATCACAATCCAGGTCATTAAAATGCAATCGAGATTGAAAGTGACGTTATGTCCCATCACCGGAATTATTAATTGTTCTATTCTGCCTAAATCTTCCATAACTCCTTGCCTTTGAATTAAACTTTACGGGTGGAAAAAATAGCATCCTTTAAATGATCGCCGACAATCATTATCTGGACCATAAATATTCCCGCTATTACGGCCCAGATGTTAAACTGAGTAAATTTCATGCCCAGGACAAGGGGAATTGCGAGAACTATGTACCTGAAGATTACGGACCCGAAAGCGACGGTATAAGTCTTTTTCCGGGTTAGACCGATTTTCGAAGGAAGGACCTCTCCCATGATAATGAAGTTCAAGACGCTGAAAAGAGTTCCGAGAACCAAGCCTTTTCCTATAGCGCTCTGGCCAAGGAATATAAGTAAAAACCCTACGGGGATTGCAAATCCCATCGCACTCGAACAGTACTTTTTCTGTGTTTCCCTAATCGCATTCATTTTTCAGATCCATCGTCCTGATCGCCGTCACCCTTGGTCTTCTCTTCGAATACTTCAAGGACTTGGCGATACACAACGACGCCTCCGCCGATTATGCCGAATAAAATAAAAATGGAAATGAAGATGCCCTTGGTCCCCAACCATTTATCTATCTGATAACCGACATAGAGACAAAAAGCAATGCAACCGGCCATCGTCAAACCCAATTGCATCACGATTGTTAAATTCTCGGCCCATGCCCTGTTTTTTTTGAAATCAAAGAACATATTTACATACGCATACTGGGAGCGACCGGTACGATTCCCCTTTCGGTCCTCTACGCTCTCGCACCCGAAAAAAGCGGACTTGCATCCGCCGGTCAATATAAGGCCTCAATTGCAAAGCAGGCAAATAGCAGACATTCTTCGTGACTGTCAAGCACATTAATAGCGTGGATCAAAATAATTTTCTGAATTGTGTTCAGAACCCGAGCGTTCGAAAACGAACAGTTCTGTATCCATGGCGCGTTCATGCATGAAATACATTGAATTTTCCAGAAATTGCGCCATAATATCAAAATGTTCCTTACATCTTCGATGACCATTAAATCGGCCTCATCTTAAAAACGGTGCCATCATGGGAATAAGCGCGACCGAAAAACTAAGGCGCTTCCAAAAAATCTTTTCCGGCGAAGATCGTGTTCTGATCGCGATCAACGCGGACCCCGACGCCATAGCGTCGGCAATGGCGATCAAGCGCCTGCTGTGGCGCAAGGCTTGCTCCATCTCCATATCCAACGTAAATGTGATCAGCAGGCCGGACAATTGCGCCATGGTGCGGCTTCTTGGAGTCGGCCTCACCCCCATCGAGCAAATCGTCGCGGAAAAATTCACCAAGTTCGTCATCGTGGACTCCCAGCCGGACCACCACGAAATGTTTTCCCGCTTCACCTTCAACGCGGTCATCGATCACCATCCAGACACATCTTACAAGGCGGAATTCCGGGACATTCGCCCGAACTACGGAGCCACGGCCAGCATGGCGACCGAATATCTGCGGGCCGCCAGAATCAAACCGTCTGTAAAGCTGGCCACCGGTCTTCTATACGCCATCAAGACGGACACCAACAATTTCGCCCGCCAGACCCTTCCGGAAGACCTCAGGGCTTTCCAGTTCCTCTTCAAACACGCCAACATGCAACTGGCCAGAAAGATCGAACATGCGGATCTGAGGATCGACTATCTCAAATATTTCAAAATGGCCCTGGACAATCTTCATATCCGAAGGGGAAGAATCTACGTCCATCTGGGGCCTGTGGTCAACCCGGACGTCTGCGTTCTGCTCGCCGATTTTTTCATGCGGGTCAACCCGGTGCAATGGAGCATCGTATCCGGCGTTTTCGACAAGAAACTGATCATTATCATGCGAAACGACGGAGTACGTAAAAACGCCGGCAAGGTCGCCAAGAATGCCTTTTCCCCTGCCGGTTCCGCCGGAGGGCATAAAAGCATGGCGAGGGCGGAAATCCCGCTGGAAAACATTGCGGGCTTGTTCGACGAAAGCGACCTCAAGGCCGCTCGGCGCTGGATCGTCCACCAGATCGAGGCAGGGCCCAAAACGGCCAAAACCAAAAACAATTCCAAGAAAAGCGATGAAAAACCATCCTGACATCAAAGCGACCATCTTGGGGTCTGGCACCTGCGTACCTTCCATTAAAAGGAGTTCCTGCAGCGTACTGGTCGAAACCGGCGAAAACAAAATATTGCTGGACACGGGGCCGGGCACCATGCGCAGGCTCCTGGAAGCCGGGGTCGAAATTTTTGAGATCACGCACGTTCTCTTGAGCCACTTTCATCCGGACCACACGGGGGAGCTTGCCTCTTTTTTATTTTCCAACAAATATCCCGACGGCAATCGCCGGAAAAAAACGTTGGCAATCGTCGGCGGTCCCGGGTTCGAGAATTTTTTCGGCGCCCTCATCGGCGTTTACGGAGATTGGATACAGTTGCCCGGGGACCTTCTTACAATCGTGGAACTGCCTGCCCGAACCTGTCTATGCACGGAGATCGACTCTTTCCAGTTGGAGACAGCGCCTGCAAGCCACCGGCCGGAAAGCCTTGCATACAGAATCACAGGACCGGGCGGCAACAGCATCGTTTATTCCGGGGACACGGACTACAGCGAAAACCTGGTCGAACTGGCGGCCGGAGCGGACATATTCATCTGCGAGAGCGCACTGCCCGACGAAAAGAAAGTTCCCGGACACCTGACCCCCTCCCTGGCGGGCGAAATCGCCGCCCGCGCCAATCCCTCCCTCCTGGTTCTCACCCACCTTTATCCGGAATGCGACCAAATCGATATTGAAAAACAGTGTCGAAAAACCTATAATGGTAGATTTGCAATCGCAAGAGATCTGATGTCTTTCGAATTGCCCTGAATCTTTCCATTAAACCAAGAGGAAACAGACCGACCATGCGATATTATCCGGTCAATCTTGACATAAAAGGAAGAAGGTGCGTCGTTGTGGGCGGCGGCGGCGTGGGTACCCGCAAGGTGAAGACCCTTCTGAAATGCGGCGCCGCAGTGACCGTCGTGGCGGAAGCCGCCAGCGACGAGTTGAAGAAAATGGCCGAGGGGGCCGAGATAGAGCTTCGCCAACGGCCGTACCGCGCCGGGGACCTGGCCGGTGCCTTTCTGGTCATCGGCGCCACCGACGACGAGAGTTTGAACGCGCGCATATCCCAAGACGCGGAAGCGTCGCAAATGCTGTGCAACATCGCCGACCGCCCCGAAGTCTGCAACTTCATCCTTCCGGCCATCGTGGAAAAGGGCGACCTGATCGTGGCGGTATCCACCTGCGGACAGAGCCCGGCGTTCGCCAAAAAGCTCAGAAAGGACCTGGAAAAGCAGTTCGGGGACGAATACACCGTCTTTCTGACGCTCATGGGGGCCATCCGAAAGAGGCTCCTGGCCGAGGCCCACGCGCCCGAGGAACACAAGCCGATATTCGAAAAACTGATCCATTCCCGGATCGTGGACGATATCCGTGAGGGAAACGCGACGGGCATCGACACCGCGCTGCGAGAAATCCTCGGCGAAGGCTACCGGTTCGAGGAGCTGATCTCCGGAGCGGATTGAATCACCGAAACCTTTGGGGCCGACCATGGAATATTTCAATACTTTCGTCACATTCTTTTACCTGCTCAGCACGGCGGCTTACCTGGCATATCTTTTCGTTCAGAAAGACCATTTCGAGAAAGGCGGGCAGTATCTTTTGGCGGCTGGGTTCGCGTTGCATTCGGCCGCGCTGGTCTACGCGATGGTTTCCGCCGGAAAGGTCCCGGTCAGAAACCTTCACGAGACGCTCTTGGTGGCTGGCTGGGCCATTGCAGGCGTGTTTCTTCTGCTCCAGTACAAATTCCGCCTGAAAATCCTGGGCGCTTACGCGGCCCCGCTGGCGGCGGCGATCATGGTGGTGGCCTTTTTTTTGCCCAGGGAGCCCGTGGAGGGCCCCGACGTTTTTCGCAATTTCTGGCTGTTCGTCCATATCGTATTCATTTTCCTGGGCGAGGCCGCCTTCGCCCTGGCATGCGGCACGGGGGTGCTCTACCTTCTTCAGGAGCGCGCCATCAAGAGGAAGCGGCCCGGTTTTTTCTTCAAGCGCCTTCCGTCGCTGGACTTGCTTGACACGGCGGGGTATATGTGCATTCTGGCCGGGTTCACAATGATGACCGTCGGGCTGATCACCGGTTTCGTCTACGCGAAAACCATCTGGGGAAAATTCTGGAGCGCCGACCCCAAGGAAATATGGTCGGTCATCACCTGGCTTTTGTATGCGGCCCTTCTTCACGAGAGGCTCATGGTGGGATGGCGCGGGCGAAAGTCCGCGATCATGGCCATCATCGGCTTCGCCGCCGTCGTTTTCACCTTTTTAGGGGTCAACTTTTTGTTCGACGGCCATCATGGAGGCTTCACCCGTTGGTAACAAAAATTCTCGAATCATTTCCAAACTGCGGATGTACTGAACGATGTTGGACATTGTCGTCATAGGCTTGAACCATAAAACCGCTCCCGTGGAACTCAGGGAGTGTCTCGCGTTTTCCGAGGAGGATTCCCTGCGTTCGGCGTCCTTTTTCCAAGAGGCCCCGACCGTCAAGGAAGTGGTCATCCTGTCCACCTGCAACCGCGTCGAAATTCTGATGGCAGCCCAGGAAAAGAAGGAAGCGGCGGAGACCGCCAAGAACTTCATCGCCGAATCCCGTCAGACCCCCATGGCGCGATTCGAAGACGCTCTGTACGTCCACGAAAACGACGATGCGGTCAGGCATGTATTTCGAGTGGCTTCCAGCCTGGACTCCCTGGTGGTGGGAGAGCCTCAGATTCTGGGACAAATCAAGGGGGCCTTCCGGGAAGCCGCGGAAAGAAAGACCTCCGGGGTGGTATTGAACCGTCTTTTGCACAAGGCCTTTTTCGTGGCCAAGAGGGTCCGGCACGAAACCGGCATAGGAGACCACGCGGTGTCCATCAGCTACGCGGCCGTCGAGCTGGCCAAGAAGATTTTCGGAGAGCTGACGGGCAAAAAGGCCCTTCTGATCGGCGCAGGAGAGATGGCGGAGCTTGCCGTGGAACACCTGATCCGCAACAAGGCCGAAAAGATTTTCGTGGCCAACCGGACATTTTCCAGGGCCGTGGAGCTTGCTCAAAAATTCAAGGGCGACGCCATTCGGTTCGAGGAAATCGCCGACGCCTTGGAAATCGTCGATATCGTAGTGAGTTCCACCGGGGCTACCGGCTATGTCGTCCAAAAGGACCAGGTCAAGAAACTGATGCGCAAACGCAAGAACCGTCCGCTCTTTTTCATCGACATCGCGGTCCCCAGGGACATCGAACCGGAAATCAACCGGCTGGCCAACGCCTACGTCTACGACATCGACGACCTGAAAGGGGTCATCGAAGAGAACATAGAGGACAGAAAGCGCGAAGCGGTCAAGGCCGAGAGGATCATCGACGAGGCCGTGATCCGATTCGCCCAATGGCACGAGAGCCTCGATATCGTGCCGACCATCGTGGACCTGAGAAAAAGGGTCGAAGGCATCGCGGAGGCGGAATTGGAGAGGACCATGAAGTCGCTCAAGCATTTGCCGGAACAAGACCGCGAGGCCATACAGAGGATGACCGGGGCCATCGTGAACAAGGTCCTGCACCATCCCACCATGTATTTGAAGAGAAACGGCTGCATGGGGTGCCATTCCGTGTCTCTGGATGTGACACGGAAGCTTTTCAAGCTCGACGAAGAATGACACTCCGACGTTTCCATATATAAAGGAGGAAGAATTGAAAAAGACAGTGTTTTTGTTTCCCGGCCAAGGATCGCAATCGGTCGGCATGGGAAAGGACATATACGACGAATTCGGCCATGTGAGGGAGCTTTTCGAGATGGCCGAGGACATCACGAGAAACCATATCGGCAGACTTTGTTTCGAGGGTCCCATGGCGGACCTGACCCAGACGGTCAATCTTCAGCCCGCCGTTTTGACGGTGAGCCTCGCGTTGCTTTCGGTTGTGGAAAAGGAAGGGATAGCGCCGGACATCGCGGCCGGGCACAGCCTGGGAGAATACGGCGCTCTTCATTGCTGCGGCATCGTTTCCGCACAGGACGCCATTCGGCTGGTGGACATGCGCGGGCGACTGATGCACCGGGAATCCACGCAACACGAAGGCGCCATGCACGCGGTGATCGGGCTGGACATGGAAGACTTGGCACCGATCGTCGAAGAGGTTCGAAAAAACGGAGTGGTTTCCATCGCGAACCACAATACCAAACAGCAGATCGTGACAACCGGTTCGCCCGGCCCCGTGCAGGAGGTCTCCAGAATCACCGCCGACAAGGGAGCCAGGGCCGTGCCGCTGAAGGTCAGCGGAGCCTGGCACAGCGAGCTGATCCGGGGGGCCGAGGACGATTTCGGCAAGTTCCTGGCCGAAATCCCCTTTGAAAAACCGGTCCGGCCCGCAATCCACAACTACACCGCCGACCTGTCCCCCTCCGCTCCCGACGAAATCCGGGGCATCCTGAAAAACCAGCTGTGCAACCCTGTGAAATGGTACGATTCGGTTTGCAAGCTCGTGGACATGGGGGTGGAAAACTACGTGGAAATCGGACCGGGCAAGGTCCTGACCGGTCTTGTGAAAAAGATTGTGCCCAAGGACGCCGGAGCTTCCTTTTATTCGGTGAACAACTTGAAATCTCTGGAAGCCTTCTTCAAGGAGATTTCGTGACATCGTCTTCTGCCGAAAGGAAATCAAATATGGGAGTATCGAGCGGAGAATGCGTTTCGCGCCCGATACGAAACAGCCAGAAAGGATCATTGGCAATGGCAAACCAAGAAACATCTCCGGGCTTCTTAAACGGCGTCTGGAGTTTTTTCGCGTCGGTCAAGCTTACGGTTGTGGTGTTGCTGACATTGGCGGCCACGTCGATCATCGGCACCGTCATTCCGCAGAACGAAAGCCCCGCCGCGTATATAAGCACTTACGGAGAAAAGCTCTACAGGCTGTTTTCGTTCCTGGATCTCTTCGACATGTACCATTCGTGGTGGTTCCAGCTCGTCATGCTGGTATTGACCGCCAACGTGCTGGTGTGTTCCCTGGAGCGCCTGCCCAGAACCTGGAAGGTGGTGTCGGTCAAGGAACCTTCGTTCAACATTGGCAGGTTCCGGGGCGACTCCGACAGGCAGGAGTTCGAAATCGAACGCTCCGCAAGCGCGCTCAAAGAACTGTTCGAGCCTTTTCTTTGCAAGCAGTACGGCTATTGCCGGGTGGACGACTCCGACAAGGGATGGGTCCTTTTTGCGGAAAAAGGACGGTGGACCCGCCTGGGCGCCTACATCGTCCATCTGAGCATCGTGTTTCTGCTGGTCGGCGGACTCGTCGGCTCTCTGTTCGGGTTCGAGGGTTTCGTGAACATTCCGGAAGGAGACAGCGTCAAGAGCATCCGCCTTCGGAACCAGAACGCCGTCCAGCCTCTGGATTTCGAGATTCGATGCGACGATTTCCAGGTCAGTTTCTACGAATCCGGCGCCCCCAAGGAATACCGCAGCACGCTGACTCTTATCGAGGACGGAAAGCCGGTCCGCACAAAGGACATCATTGTAAACGCCCCGCTGCGCTACGGCGGAATCAACATATTCCAGTCCAGCTACGGTTCCCTTCCGTCGGACACCGTAACTCTGAGCATCGCCAGCAGGGACGACGAGTTGGGGTTCAATTTCATCAAGGAGGCCAAAGTGGGCGAACCGGTGGAGCTTCCCGAAGGCAAGGGCACCTTCGTTCTTCGCAATTTCAGCAGCAACGCCGACTATCTCGGGCACGCCTTGGGCGAAGCCTACATCGGCGTTCTGACAGCCGAGGGCAAGGAACCCGCAGAAATCGTTCTGCCCCTGCGCTTTCCCAACTTCGACCGCATGCGCAAAGGAGAGTTCGTCATCTCCGTGGAAAAATACGACGAAAGGTTCTACACGGGACTTCAGGTGACGCGCGATCCAGGCGTGCCGGTCGTGTATGCAGGCTTCATCGTGATGATACTGGGTTGCTTCATCACGTTTTTCGCATCCCACCAGCGCCTGTGCGTCGAGGTCGTGGGCAAGGGGGGCAAAAGCCGCGTCATGGTGGCCGGTTCCGCCAACAAAAACAAGCTCGGGATGCAGCGCAAGATCGAAACCGTTTCTGAAAAACTTCGGACCATGGCGCAGTCCGGGTCCTGAACCAAACAAATATCGAGAGGATTGAATGAACAGCTCCATCATATTGTCGGTCACCACGTTCGTATACGGACTGTCGGCCTTTTTGTATCTGGTGTTGTGGGTTTTCAAGAGGGAAGCGCCCGGCAAGGCCGCCACTTGGGTGGCTACGGCGGGCCTGGCCGGCAACATCGCCGGAATCGCCCTGCGGTGGGTGGAATCCTACGACTTGGGATACGGCCATGCCCCGCTTTCCAACCTGTACGAATCCCTGGTCTTCTTCTCCATGACCATTATCCTTTTGTACCTGGTGCTGGAAAGAAAGTACCAGAACCGCATCATCGGCGCATTCGTAGCCCCTCTGGCCTTCCTGGCCCTCGCCTACGCAAGCCTTTCTCCGAACATCAGCGACCGCATCCAGCCCCTGGTCCCCGCTCTGAAAAGCAACTGGCTGATTGCCCACGTGGTCACGTGCTTCATCGGCTACGCGGCTTTTGCCATCGCGTTCGGCATCAGCATCATGTACATCGTAAAAAAACGTTCCGCGAACGAGAACGGTATTGTAGCGCGTCTCCCGGATTCCAAGGTCCTGGACGAACTGATCTACCAGCTGGTGATGTTCGGATTTCTGTTTCTCACCGCAGGCATCATCACCGGCGCGGTCTGGGCCAACTCGGCCTGGGGTCGCTACTGGGGATGGGACCCCAAGGAGACCTGGTCTTTGATCACCTGGTTCATTTATTCCACCCTGATTCACGCGAGAATGATGCGCGGATGGCGGGGGAAACGAATCGCCTGGCTTTCGGTCGTAGGCTTCATGGCCGTGCTTTTCACGTATTTCGGGGTCAACCTTCTGCCGGGCCTGCACAGTTACGGCGCGATGGGCCAGTGATTTTTTCTTGACAAAAAAGGCAACTACAGATAAACAGTCTCCAATTATTTTCAGCCCCGTTCGTTCGGGGCGGGCGCCCGACCCCATGAAAATAAAGATGTTACAAGTTCGTAAACGTCTGTGTATTCCTGTTTTCAGTACTTTTTCGGGACGCGCCTTTTCTTAGAGAATCGGCGCTGCACGGCGTTTGCGTTTGGTTTTTGGTTCATTTTGAAATTTTAAACCACTTTTTGACGGAGAATCCATGAGCACATCAGAGGAAAAGGCCAAAGAGGTTACCGCGGAAGAAAGCGGGGAGAGCGCGGAGGCTTCCGGAAAGAAAAACACCATTGGCATCGTCTTCATTTTCTTTGTCGTCGGATTTGTGGCGAGTCTTCTGGTAGGATGGATAGGGTTTCCCAAAGTCCTCTATTCCCAGAAGAAGCAACCCTTCGATTTCAACCATCAGCTGCACAACGAGATGGTGGACGAAGGTTGCCAAAGCTGCCACTTTTTCCGCGAAGACGGTACCTACTCCGGGGCACCCAAGCTTGCACAGTGTATCGACTGCCACTACGAAGTGCAAGGGGGCAGCGAGGACGAAACCATTTTCGTGGAGAATTATGTCGCCAACAACCAGGAGGTCCCCTGGCTGATCTATTCCGAACAGCCTCCATGCGTTTTCTTTTCCCACGCGGCGCATGTCAAGGCTGGCGAAATGGATTGCAAGACCTGCCACGGTTACATCGGCGAATCCACGAGCCTGCCGGTCTACGAGTACAACGTCATCACCCAATACAGCCGAAACATATGGGGCAAAAACATCGCCGGTCTCAAGAAGAACACCTGGGATCGGATGAAGATGGACGATTGCTCGGAGTGCCACCGGGAAAACAATGTCAAGCAACACAGTGTCCAGACGAACAAAGGCCACTGTTTCGTTTGTCACAAGTAGGAACGCTGAAATATCATTCTGTTGCGGGGCCGTGTCAAGAACAAACATCAAACTTAGCGCGAGACGCCCGCACTCCCACATAACGAGGTAATATCAATGAAACTTAGCAGAAGATGTTTCTTGTCATTCGCCATAGGGGCCGCCGCAGGCATCAACCTTACGCCGCTTCCCTGGAAACTGACGGACGACTCGTCTATCTGGACCCAGATGTGGCCTTGGACGCCAGTTCCGTCCGACGGGAAATACACTTACGAAAATACGGTATGCACGCTCTGTCCCGGCGGTTGCGGCATTTCGGTACGCAAGGTCGATCACAGGGCTGTGAAAATCGAAGGCACCAAGGAAAATCCCGTCAACAACGGCGGCATGTGCGTTCTGGGGGCATCCGGCCTCCAGCTCGTCTACACTCCCGCCCGGGTCCCCTCCCCCATGAAACGCATCGGCGAAAGGGGCGAGGGCAAATGGAAAAAAATCTCCTGGAGCGAAGCCATCGCCGCTGTTTCCGAAAAACTCGGCGAAATTCGCGAGAGCGGAGCGCCCGAAAAGATCGCGGCCATCTGCGGCAAAAGCGAAGGCACCCTCCCGAAGCTTCTCGAAAGGTTGACCACGGTCCTGGGCTCGCCCAACTTCATGACCCCGGCGACCATGGAGGACTCCTACCGCGCGGCAGGCTCTCTGATGATGGGGGCCGACGGTCCCGTGGGCTTCGATTTCGAAAACACCGACTACCTGTTGAGCTTCGGAAGCGGGCTCATCGAAGGATGGGGGTCTCCGGTCCGGATGTTCCAGGCGGTCTCTGGCATTCGCGAAAGAGGCAAGGTGTTGCAATTCGAGCCCAGGCTTTCCAACACCGCAGCCAAGATGGACCAGTGGATACCGATCAAGCCGGGCACCGAAGCCGCCATGGCGCTGGGAATCGCTCACATTCTCGTTCGCCAGAAACGCTACGACAAAAAGTTCGTCGATACCGCATCGAGCGGATTCAAGGCGTTCAAGAACCTGGTGGTGGCCAATTACAGTCCCGGGGAAGTCTCTGAAATCACCGGCGTTCCCGAAGAGACCATCGTCGAAATCGCACTGGAGTTCGCCGAGGCCAAGAAACCCATGGCGGTCTGCGGCAGGGGCAAAGGAAACGCTCCGGTCAGCGTGCACGAGGTCATGGCAGTCCAGGCGCTCAACGCCTTGGCCGGCAATATCGACGCCGAAGGCGGTGTCTGGAACCTTCCCAAATACGATTACATCCAATGGGCGGAGCCGGAACTGGACGACGCCGCATCCGAAGGCCTTGCCAAAGGTCGTTTGGACGGTGCCGGGTCCGAAGACTACGCCTTTGCGAAAAGCCTGCTCGACCGCTTGCCCAAGGTGTTGAACGAGGAAAGCGCCTACGGCCTGGAAGCTCTCCTGGTCGCCGAAGCCAATCCGGTCTACAGCATGGCCGATTCCGAGGCTGTCAAGAAGGCCTTCGCCAAGGTCCCGTTCATCGTCAGCTTTTCCACCTACATGGACGAAACCGCGCAGCTTGCGGACTTGATTCTTCCCAACCATGCCTATCTCGAACGCTACGAGGACGTTCCCATTTCCGCAGGACTCAAACAGCCGACGCTGGCGCTTGCAAAACCTGTCGTGAAACCCCAGCAGCACACCATGAACACCGGCGACGCCATCATCAGAATCGCCCAGTCTCTCGGCGGCGGCATCGCGGATGCGTTCCCTTGGAGCAGCTACGAGGCTTGCTTGCAGGAAACCCTGGGGGACAAATGGGACGCCCTGCTGGAAAACGTCGTTGCCATGGACGAAGAGTTCGCTCCCAATCCTTTGAACTTCGAAAACAAATCGGGCAAATTCGAGTTCGCGTCCTCCGCATTCGACGATCCCAAAGAAGACAACAAGGGATTGCCGCACTACGAGAGTCTGGGAATTGAAAGCGGATCTGGCAACTACACGTTGGTCCCTTACGACTCCATGAGGCAGTCGGTCGGCTACGCGCCCACCACCCCGTTCATGCTCAAGACCGTTCCCAACAATGCGTTGTACAAGAAGGACGGCGTCGTTCTGATCAGCCCCGACACCGCCAAAAAGGCGGACTTGGAAGAAGGGGACTACGCGGAATTGACGACATCGGTCGGAAGCGCCAAGGTCAAGGTCGCTTTGGACGAAGGGGTCATGCCCGAAGTCATCGCCATTCCCACAGGGCTGGGCCACACCGCCTACGACGAGTACATGGGCGACGGCAAGGGGTTGAACGTCAACCAGTTGCTGGGCGTCGTGGAAGATCCGGTCACGGGATACAACGCGGCTTGGGGAATCCGGGCGAAGATGACCAAAGCCTAAGCTTTTCAAATAAATCTGGCTTTCGGGATTGGCCGGAATTCGCGACGGTTTTCCAAATCGCCGATAAGACCGACACCCGAGGCCGAAAGATTGAAAATCGATAAGAGGTTCTGATGGGAGAAAAACACAACACTGAAGCCAAAAGATACGGCATGGTCATCGACCTGGACAAATGTACCGGGTGCGGGGCCTGCATGGTGGCTTGCATGCAGGAAAACAACGTACCTTTCAAGAAGGACGAAACGGACAAGATCCGAAGCATCACCTGGCTTCGGGTCTACAAGCTGACCAACGGAAAGTCCTATCCGGATACCGACATTTGCTATCTGCCGAGACCCTGCCAGCACTGCGAGGGTTCGCATGGACATTCGCCCTGCGTCTCGGTCTGCCCTGCCACCGCCACCGACTACAGCAACGAAACCGGCATCGTAAGCCAGATCTACACCAGGTGCTTCGGCTGCCGGTACTGCATGGCCGCTTGCCCCTACCATGTAAGGTACTTCAACTGGTGGGACCCGGTCTGGCCCAAGGGTATGGAAGAATCGCTGAGTCCCAACGTGTCTGTTCGCATGCGCGGCGTGGTCGAAAAGTGCAGCTTTTGCTACCACCGCTATCAACTGGCGTGGGAAAAGGCCTTCGTCGAGGGAAGAAAGGAACTGGAAGAGGGCGAATATCAGACCGCCTGCACCCAGGCCTGCCCGGCAAAGGCCATCACCTTCGGCGATCTCAACAATCCGAAGCATGCGGTTTACGAACTCAAAAAAGACCCCAACGCATTCCGTCTCCTGGAGAGACTGGGAACCAACCCCAAGGTCTATTACATTTCCACACGGGAATGGGTCCGCAAGGCAGGCGACAACTACCTCGAAAGCGAGGCCAAGGATTTCGCCAAGGCGGCCAAATCGGCAGGCGGCCACTAAGGGGGCTGGGTTTTCATGAATTCGGACAAACACAGTGGTGACAATAACCATTTAAACTTTTAGGAGCGCATACCTTATGGATTCTGAATTAATTCCCAAGGGTGTCCAACGCTGTTCACTCGGAAAGTTCTCCTTGTGGATCGGCGCGGTCGGCGTGGTTCTGGCCATAGGTGTCTACGCCATGATCCTTTGCTGGCTCAAAGGGTTGAACCAGACAAACATGAACGATTCATACGGGTTCGCCCTGTGGATCTGGGCCGACCTCGCGGTCATCGCCCTGGGCGGCGGCGCCTTTTTTTCGGGTTTTCTCCGTTATATCGTAGGCGTGGACGAACTCAAGAACATCATCAACTACGCGGTACTGATCGGCTTCATCTGCTACAGTTCCGCCCTTCTCATCCTGGCCATCGACATCGGCCAGCCGCTCAGAGGATGGTTCATCTTCTGGCACGCGAACGTGCATTCCATGCTGACGGAAGTGGCCTTCTGTCTGTCCTGCTATTTCGCGGTCCTGACCATAGAATACATACCTCTGATTCTGGAAAACCGCCAGATCAACCGCGTGCCGTTTTTTCACAACCTCGGCCACAACATGCATGAAATCATGGCGGTCTTCGCAGCCACCGGCGCGTTTCTGTCCTTCTTCCACCAAGGTTCCCTGGGCGGCGTCGCCGGCGTGCTTTTCGGGCGTCCCTTCGGCTACCGCGAGGGCGTGCTGATCTGGCCCTGGACCTTCTTTCTGTTCACATGGTCGGCGGCGGCCTGCGGCCCCTGCTTCACCATTCTGATCACCAAGATCACGGAAGTGATTACGGGCAAGAAACTGGTCAAGGACAACGTGATCGAGCTTCTGGCCAAGATCTCCGGCTGGATGATCCTGACATACATCACCGCCAAGATCATCGATACGATCTACTGGGCCATCACCACAGCGCCCGCGATGGGCTTCACCCTTTCGCAATTTTACACCAGCGACAACGGCTCCTGGTACGGCTACTGGATTCTCATCCTCGAGGTCGTGCTGGGCGGCGTCGTACCGGCTTTGATTCTGGTCACGAAAGCCGGAAGAAAAAGCAAGATCGCCCTTTGGATCGCGGTTACCTTGGCTTGCATAGGCGTTTGCACCAACCGCTGGGTCATGGTCCTGCAAGTTCTGGCCGTGCCGGTCATGACATTCGAGAGCTGGTTCACCTATTTTCCGAGCTGGCAGGAAATCGCCACCACCATCTTGCCGGTGGCCTATGGCGTCATCCTGATCTCTCTGTCCTACCGTTACCTTCCGATATTCCCGCAGGAGCAGGAATTGAACCCCCTGCCCGCAGACGAAGCGGAGACGCTGGAAGAGGCAGAGCCGGAAGAGCAAGAGGTTGCGGGAGATCTCAAACCCGCCGCCGAAACCGCCTGACAAGGAGGAATAAATTATGCTACCGTTTTCCTTTGAATGGATTTGGGACATGAGCCACTGCGTCTTTCATGGCGGACTCTGGTACGCTCTATCGATTTTGGGCGCGGGCATGACGTTTTGCATTCTGAAAACCGTCTACGACACCGTCCAGGGCGGGGGTCATGGCCATAGCCACGAAGAACACTGAGCTGCGGGCTTGGTCTTAACATCGGCTACTTTCAGGGACTATCGTCGCGGCAGTCGTCATTCCGGGCGGAGCGGTATGTACCCCGGGTGCCGATAAAAACAGCTGGATTCCGTCACTTCCGTGAATTTTTTAACTGGAACATGTAGCGTAGACCCGGAATCCAGGCGGCCGAATTTAGAACCAAGCCCCTGAGCACCCAAAATCATCCTTTCGTATAAATGGCGCTCCCCTTGAAAAGGGGGAGCGCTTTTTTTTTAACCCTTGCACAACACCGAGGACAAAGACACTTGGACAAAATCGTCATCGAGGGCGGCACGCCCTTGCGAGGAACGGTGAAAATCGGCGGCTCCAAAAACGCCGCGCTGCCCATTCTGGTTTCGTCGTTGCTGGTCGATGGACAAAACACATATAACAACGTTCCCAATCTGAAAGACATTCAAAGCGTTTGTGGCGTTCTGGAATATTTGGGAGCGAAGATCGAAAAAAGCGAATCCGAGATACGCATTGACGCGACCGGCCTGGACAATTCCGAGGCGCCGTACGACCTGGTGAGAAAAATGAGGGCCTCGATTCTCGTGCTGGGTCCTCTGGTCGCGCGACTGGGCAAGGCCAAAGTCTCGCTTCCGGGCGGTTGCGCCATCGGCGCCCGTCCCATCAATCTGCACTTGAAGGGCCTCTCCCGAATGGGGGCCGACATCAAGTTGGAGCAGGGGTACGTCATAGCCACAGCGAAAAAACTGGTCGGGACGGACCTTTACCTGGATTTGCCGACCGTAGGCGGGACGGAAAACCTCATGATGGCGGCAGTACTGGCCGAAGGAGAAACAATCCTCAGAAACGTGGCCAGAGAGCCCGAGATCGTCGCATTGGCCGACGCGTTAAACCAGATGGGTGCAAACGTAAAAGGCGCAGGGACTTCAATGATCGTGATCCAAGGAGTCAAATCCCTTCGCCCGGCCAAAGTCCGAATCATCCCCGACAGAATCGAGGCTGGGACCTTTCTGGTTGCCGGCGCTTTGACAAAAGGCGATGTGGTCATTACCGACTGCGAACCCGATCACATGCGCGCCGTGATCAACAAAGTGAGGCAAACAGGGGCGGAAATCGACGCGGAAGGCGACCGCATCCGTGTGCGTGGCCCTGAAAAAATCGTCAGTGCCAATGTCAAAACCCTCCCCTACCCCGGCTACCCCACGGATATGCAGGCACAGTTCATGGTGCTGATGACCTTGGGCGACGGCATGAGCGTTATCTCCGAAAACATTTTCGAAAACCGCTTCATCCATGTCAGCGAATTGCATCGGATGGGCGCCGATATCGAAATCTCAGGAAACACGGCCGTTGTAAAGGGAGTGCCGCATCTTTCAGGCGCCCCTGTAATGGCCACCGATTTGAGGGCCAGCGCCTCCCTGATCCTGGCCGGACTTGCCGCAGAAGGACAAACCACCGTTCACAGGGTCTACCATCTGGACAGAGGATACGAGTCCATCGAAAAAAAATTCGCGGCGCTGAACGCGAAAATCAAAAGAGCCAAGGATGTCTGATATGGAAAAGGCAGCGCATTTTACAAACGCGTGGGGAAAATAGCATGAGAAGGTTACATTCATAGACGAATTCGACAGTCTCGCGCCGAAATAGATTGATCGGCTTGTGACCCTGTTTCGCGACATGTACCTGAACCGAGAAGCTTATGTGATTCACGGCATGGCCCTGCTCGGAAACAGGGCCTTGTTGGGGGGGGGGGCGCAAAGCCTTCGAGGCTCTCCATTCAACATTCAGCGTTCCTTGCAGGTCGAAAATTTCAATATCGAGGAAGTCAGGGAGCTTTTGCGGCAATATGAAAAGGAAAGCGGTCAGAAGGTGGAGCCGGAGCTTGTCGCCATCGATTGAAAATAAAAAGGAATCCGGCCCTTCAATAACGAGCCGATGAGATCCGATCTCGGGTTGCGTGAAGCTGTCGGCCATTTCCATCTTTATGCCTGGCTCCGCGAAGCTGTCGGGGATCAATGCCGCGTCAGCCCTGAATTTCCGACGGGAAACGGAAGAGTCGCTCTGCTTCTGGATTGTGAAAACCGAAGAGCGACTATCGAAGTGAAAAGCTTTCAAAACATGGCGAAGCTGCAACGAGCCCGCCTTCAAGCCGCCGAGCACGGCCAGAAAACCGGAGTGAGAACGGTTTCGCTCGCGCTATTTGTCCCCTCGGAAGATTACGAGGTGTTGCAAGCCCTTTCCACTGTGGAAACCTTCGACCAAATCACGGTCAAAACCTCTGCGATCGCCTGGGGGTAAAGAAGACCGATGCATACCATCGGCTTTACAAAAGAGGGTTCCTCAAATGGTCCTGGCATGGTCTCATTATAGAATCTCTACGGACCGTCGTCCAATGGAGAACAGGTTTCCACGGATCATAAACGAATGTCTGGAAGGACCCGTTGGGGACGAGGCCGACGGCATTGCTTTCACCAGGTAAAAGCTCGCGGAGCCTGGACTGGAAGATGCGGCCTCACAGGAAACGGGAGCAACATATAGATCGTCGAAGTCTTTTTCGGCCTCGCTTTTTTTATTTGACATTTACCGCAACTTCAACTTTATGTGTTCTTCTTGGGTAGCTAAAGTTGAAAAATTCCATAAAGCAAAAGAAATCGAACATTGCGAAACAATGCCGACTGTATGGCCTTTTGCATGGATAAAGTATCGAGGTTCGGAACATATGATCATACGCAAGGAACAAATGGAAGCTCTTCGCGCAAAAATGGAGCGGGACTTCGTGCTTCGCTTGTCCCAACTGCTCAGAGAGACCTATCCGGAACTGACGGCCAATCTCTCCCAAGAGAGGCTCGTCAAAAGAGTCGAGTTCGGAATAAGCCGCGCGCGGAGCTACGGCATTACCTGGGAATCGACGCTGGGCGCGTTCGTCGCTCTCATGTTTCAGGTTGCTCCTTGCTTTGACGAACATTCGGACATAAAATCGATTCTCGGCTTTTCAATAGTGCCTCCCAATGAGCGGATCGATCTGCTTTTGAAGGTTCTTGCTCCCCGGCAGTGGGAAGAAGCGGCACATATCCGATGTTCGGATGTCATGGACGAGGAGGCGTGGGCTTGATGCGGCAAGGAGCTTATTGAAAGGATTCCGACATTGACAGTATTGGACAACCACTATGAGAACATCAATCGACGCAAAGCGACGCTGAACGCCCTCCTGGCTAATAATCCCACCTCCGCCATGACAGCTGATATCGAACGTGGTTGAAAGAACTGGATGGCGAAGAGGCCGCAGCCCAGTATATGTCCGGGGTGTTTCAGAAGGATGACGGGACTTCCCCTGCAGGCATGCCTCAACCTAACGAGTATAAAATGATAAAAGGTTTCACGGAGCCGTCGGGAGGCATTGACCAGATCTGGGTCAAACCATATAATTGGGACCCAAACGGCGAGGTTAATCCCGAAGAAATCGTGATCGTAGAATGCAAAGGCGGAAAGGGACAACTTAGCAGCACGCCAGTATATCAAGGCCAGAAAGGAATCGACGGCAATGCCATGGTATACGGATGTGGACAGATGACCGACGATTGGGTTTTCGTCAACGCCACCGAAATGAAAGATGCCGCACAGGAATCTGCAGAAGTGCGGAAGGCGGGAGAGATACTATGTAACAAACTGGGCAAGAGTTCTGCAAACACTGTAGTTTCAAACACTGTAGTTTCCAAGAAAATAATCCAGCACCGTCTACTTAAGACTCAAGGGAAACTCCTGGAAAAATCTGTCAATGTCGCTAAAAATACCGCTCCAACTTCCGTTGCGTCTACTCGCACGAAAAGGAATAGAGTACAGACAACCACTTCAAATGGCAATGATGCTGCCGCAAATGCCGCACCGAATGCAGAGAGAATAACTAAAATGCTGCGAAAAGACGCTCCCAATATATTACAAACATGCAATACTATTGCTAATGATTCTGCAAAAAAAACCGATGATTATGTGTTTGATCGGCATATAAAAAATATCATCGCAAGTATGGAGTCACTTAAGGCCTCCGCGAATCATCAAGCCAATAAGTCTCTTTCTGCAAACCCCTTCTTTACTAATGATTACGTAACAGATAATCCTTATACCCAAATTCAATCCGGGTTGAACGAATTACAGGGAGAGTTGAAGGCTGCTATGTACATGGCAGCTTTTAAGGAACAGGACCCAAACGCTCAACAGGGAACGATGCGCTCCAAGTACAAAATGGTAAAGGGATACACAAGCGGCGGAAAAGGATTCGATCAAATCTGGGTCGCCCCACCGGATTGGGCGCCGCCGGGTACTCCTGCCGAAATCGTGATTGTAGAAGCAAAAGGCGCTGGCGCCAATCTGAGCAAAACTAAAGTAGATAAAGGCGAATTTGGCCGTAACGGCACTCGGCTGGGAAATGGGTGCGAGCAGATGTCCGCAGAATGGGTATATGTACAGGCAAGCTCCGTTTCTGGTCTGGCCGAAAAAGCGCCGAAGATACAGGCCGCCGGAGACCTGATACGACAACGCCTTAAAATTCCTCCGGACCTTTCGCAACCTCCTCCGGCGATTATAGGAATGGTGATCAAAGATGGCGAAAAAATATCAACGATCACTTACCCATAACCGATCAGGCAACAAAAGGAGACTCGACTATGCCATACTATTTGCACGTATACTCATTGCCGAAAGGGGCCGTCCCCCCGACACGACACGAGGCCGACTGCATGCCCGACTATATCCGGGCACATGGGCGAAAAATGGGAGAAATCCCTTTCTCGGCAGGAGAGTCAACTCTGTTTGCCGCAGCCGTTGAGGAGTTGACAGGCGTTTCAATATTCGAGCTTTTTAACGGATCCGTCCAAGGCATTGAACCGACCGGCGACGGTTCCCGGTTTGGCGCTTTGACTGTGACTCGTGCGGCCCAAGCAATCCGAGAGATCGACTCTTTCCTTGATCCTTCCGATTCAGGAATGCCATCCGGGAAAAAAGATCGGGAACTGTCAAATGTATCGCAGAAATTTTCTTTCGATCCGATCGACGCAAGGCGACGAATGAAACTTCTCCGCGATTTACTGTCGAAGTCTTTGGGGAATGGCGGAGCGCCTGCTGCCATATACGAATGAGCGGCAAGCTCCATGACACTGCAAAGGAGCCGGTCACCCCGCTTTTTCTCTGATTCCGGAAACGTCGGAGTCCCGAGAAATGCGCCGTCGATAAGCCGCTTTTTCCAGATTGGCTACTGGGATTGCACTTTCGGCGAAAAAGAAGGGGTTCGTTCTCGCCGGAAGAGTTCGCGGGGTCCAACGCGCGGGACTTTTCTCTCGGGACGTCTGGCTGCGGCTACGGGGGGGGCAAACCTTGATTTGTGATTAAAGCGCATTTCCCACTCACAAATCAAGGTTTGATATGCACAAAGATCTGATAACGGTGCAAGTCGATTGGGTCGAAGCTGCGATTCGGCTTGGGAGTGCCCAAAAAGGCGGAAACCGACGACATCGTGCCGTTGATCGCGCCAAGAGAATTGACGTCGAAACAGTTCCTCCTCAGCTGGGCAAGGCTGATCCGGAAAATTCACGCGGTCGATCCGCTTTGCTGTCCCAACTGTCAATACCAAAACAGGGTCGCGGCATTCCTCGAAGCCAGCCTGATCGTCAAAAAGATCCTGGAACACTTCGATCTATAGTATACGTGAAACCACGGCCCGCCTTCCGAAGACAATTCGCATTTCCCCGAACTCGAATACGACGAATCGGACTCTTAATCCAGTAATACGACTATTAGGAATAGTAAATTCTCCCTATAATACGTCGCGTATGCGTTCGAATTCTTCACAGGCCGCGTCCAGCGAATCCGGCGGCGATTCGAGTTCTCTATTTTCTCTGCAATCCTCTGCGAGTCTGTCGATAAAGGGATGGACCTCCTTGCTCTCGGAGATTTTGCCATATTTATTTTTATAGGTGTCCTTGTCCTCTTCATCCACATCCTCGCCATCCAGGTAGGCTATCCAAGTCTGGATATGCCACTTGGGTACGATGTATGCGACCGGCTCATGATCGTTTCTGGGAGGCAGAATTTTCGCGTCCAAATTGGCTTTAACCTTCTCAACGGAGAGTTCGTCAGCATCTTGAATCACCAGCAGAATTGTAGAGGCGTGGCGTCTGCGCAGCGCATTGGCTTCCAGGGAGATCTTGTCCTCCACATGTTTTTTGCCTGACCCTTTTCCATCCGGGTAAGGCGGCACCCGGATTGCGCGCGGCTTCACGCCCCATCTTTTCAGGAAACGTTTTACAAACACCTCATGGGCCTTGTCTTCGCAGAGAACGATGATTTGCGATGCCTTACTCATTTTCCCACCCCCGCGCCATAACTTCGGCAGGCGGCAACCCGGCGACTTTGGGAAAAGGCTTTACGATGACATGCGCGCCTGACTGCCGGAAAAACCACAGTTCCGAGCCCCTTGCCATCTGGTTTACAATTTCGGGGTGATGAGAGATGATCAGGGCCTGCCTGTCTTGTTCATCGCAAATGTCGTTGAGGTTTTCAATCCAAGGTTGGATTTCGCGCATGGAAACGAAGTTGTCCGGCTCGTCGATCAGAACTGTGGAAAAAGTACCGGCGCGCAGCGCTTCCAACACGGTGTAAAGCACGATCAGTTGACGCTGACCATCGGAAACATTCATGAAATCGAAATCGCAGTCTTTTTCTTCGATCCGGAATGTCGCCATCAATTTTCGCGATTCGCCGACTTCTCTGAGACGCAACTGTTCGAAGCCCGGAAGAACGTCCTCAAGGAGCCGTTTTGCACTGTATCCAATAGAAGGTTGTTCCTGCAAGAGATGGCGGTACCACTGGGCAAAATTCTCGGCATGCGCCGACAGATTGCGAGACTCGGATGCAGCGGCATCTTTTACAAGCAATGGTACCGGATGAATCAGCAGTACCCTTTCAAGTTCTTCTCTGAACCGAATCAATGGCGTGTTGTCATCGCGTCGCGCAATGGTCGAAATTGCCGAACGACGCCAATCCGCCGGAAATACGGGGCCTTCCGCCGCTGCTTGCTTTTTATGATCGATTCGATAGAGATGCGCCTCCTGCCCGTCGAACCAAAAAAAAGGCGAGTCGTTCCAAATCAATTTTTCCTTCTTGATGCGCCGCTTGTCTTCCCTATCGGCATATTCCACCGTCAATTCGTATCTGTACACTTCGCCGTCTATCGCCAGGGACAGGCCAAACATCTGGTCTTTTCTTTTGTCCCAGGCAGTCAGGCTGTTTCTTTTAAAAATATCGTCTACATGCTCTCCGCGCATCAGGCGTTGAACATAACGCAGCGCATCCATTACGGAT
Organism: Desulfobacterales bacterium; assembly: GCA_963674505.2. Classification (GTDB taxonomy): domain Bacteria; phylum Desulfobacterota; class Desulfobacteria; order Desulfobacterales; family SKZT01. The sequence continues at coordinate 525,822 of CAXXIG010000007.1, read as the reverse complement.
GTCTTCCCCGACCCGTTGTCACCCAGCCACAGTTGGAAGTCACACGGCTTGATCCGAAAATTCGTCAAACATCGAAAATTGTCGATATAAATTTCGGTTAACATCCGTCGATCTCCTCTTTCATCGGTTGATTACGGGTCAATTCATTCATATCCAAGCCCTGGACAACATAGATAGATCTGCTCTTGTTTGGCATCGGATTTCAAGCGACAGGTATTGGGTGTCAAGGCCTGACGCCGGAAAAATTTCCAACGGAAACAACAACCCTGAATGCAGGATGATTTTCATCATTCCAGAAACAACCCATCGCCAACTCAGAGGTTGTTATTGTATTAGAAAGCATTTTCGGATGCAAGGTGTTTTCTGGTTTCTAAAACCCCCTACGCAGTGTCCGTGAAAAAAACGAACTTGGGAATCGGTGCCGGAATGCGGCCCGAAACAGACCACATCCTATTTTTTTCAAGGCTGTTGCCGACTGTCCACGATCCTTTTTCAACCGTTCGCAATCTTTGCCCGTTGACTTTGCGCCTTGACGAGCCCTTGGGGACATTTTGAAAGCCCGTTGTATTTTCGTTGACAAAAAACGAGTTTCTATCTTAAATTACCGGATGTATTCCTTGCCATGAGGCCCATATCCTCAACCATTGGAAAAAACCCGCTGGATTTCATGCCGCTCTGCGGGATGGCTGTCGGTGGTGTACGCCCGGGCATCGGGCAAGGGCGGGCGGATGGCGCCTATGCAAGGCCTCTTAGTCAATGGATTCGGAAGCAGAGGGCAAAAGGCATGAAGAACAAGGTTCGGTATATCTGCCGGAACGTAGGAGGGCAAACAAAACGTTGATACAGGCCGTTCATACAAAAGTGCCGGGAAGGGCAAGGTTCAGGGTGGACGGGCTTCGCGGGTCGAATGCGCTTAAAATGTCCATCGAATCGAGGCTTAGAATGGAAGCCTTTCTGGAGGTGTCCGCAAGCGCCGTCACCGGAAATGTCTTGATCCGGTTCAACCATGGCGACGACCACCGAAGCGTCGTTGTTTTAATAGAGAAATTGTTGTCCCAGGCGGCGGCGGAGGCACCGGCCGGCGGCAGCGGAGATTCGAACCCGAGCGAACCGGTCGATCTTCCGGGAACGGGCGGTTGGCTCGGTTTTAAATTCGGCCGGTTTTCATCCGACAGTTTCCATCGTCTCATGGATTCCGGGTCTCCGCAAGCTCCGCCCGAAATGACGGTGTTGGCTGGACGACGTTTTAATCAAAACCCAGGCGGTACGGTCGCTGGCCTGCGCGAAGGCGACCAAGAAAAGTCCCTGCCGGAAAGGCGCGAACCCCAGGCCCAACTCGATTGGCACAAATTGGGGCGCAGGGAGGTCCTCGGGATTCTGGGCGTAGATCAACAGCGGGGGCTGTCCAGGGAGTCCGCCCTCGAACGCCTGAACCGATATGGTGCAAACAGCCTTCCCGAAGCCCCGCCTAGATCCCGGTGGAAAATATTCCGGGACCAGTTTGTCAGTCTTCCGACGGCGCTTCTAGGAACAGCGGCCGGGGTTTCGCTCCTGACGGGCGGGATTATCGACGCGGCGGTCATCACCGGCGTCGTGGCCGCCAACGGAATCATCGGCTACTGGATCGAAAACGAGGCGGAGCGGACCATCGGTTCGTTGAAAAACCATGTCAGACCGAATGCGAGGGTGATCAGGGAAGGGATTCCCATCGACATATCGACCGAGGACGTCGTGCCGGGAGATATTGTTCTTTTCGCCCCCGGAAGCTACCTGCCGGCGGATTGCAGGGTGCTTGCGGCATCCCATCTGAGTATCGACGAATCGGCGCTCACCGGAGAAAGCGCGCCGGTATTCAAAAGACCGGAAAGACTGAACCCGACCGACATGCCCCTGGCCGACAGGGTCAACATGGCCTATATGGGGACGCTTGTAACCGGCGGGGAAGGCATTGCCGTCGCGGTAGCCACCGGACAATACACCGAATTTGGGAAACTGCAGTTGCTGATGGGGGCGACGACGACACCCGAAACCCCGATCGAAAAGCAACTCCGGCGGATGGGCGACCAGCTTGTTTTAGCGTGCTGCGGTATTTGCGGCGTGGTGTTCGCCATCGGATTGCTGCGCGGACAGGGAGCGTTGCAGATGTTGAAACTCGCTTTCTCCCTGGCGGCGGCGGCGCTGCCCGAGGGACTGCCGGCGGCCGCGACCATCAATTTTGCAATCGGCGTAAACAACATGCGGAAACACAAGGTGCTCGTGCGCCGTCTTCTGGCCATTGAAACCATCGGCGCGATCCAGACGGTCTGCCTCGACAAGACGGGTACTCTCACGTGCAACCGAATGTCGATCATAGAGATCAATGCGGACGGCACCCGCATTGACATCGTCGATGGCCGGTGCGATGTGCAAGGCGATCCCATGGACTTTCCGGCGCTCGGCCAACTGCTCCGCGTCTGTTGCCTTTGCAGCGACGTCCGGTTGAGCCGGAACAGCGGCGGCGGTACCGAAATCGCCGGCTCGCCCACCGAAACAGCCCTGGTCGGACTGGCTTTGGTTTCGGGCTTGGACATCGTCAAATTGCAGGAGGAATATCCTCTGGTAAAAGTTGAAAACCGCGCGGAAAACCGGCTGTTCATGGCGACGCTTCATCGGTCGCCCGATAAAGGCAGACGGTTTTTCGCCGTCAAGGGAAGTCCCGCCGCCGTGCTCGACATGTGCAGGCATAAGGTAAATGGCGGAAAGCCCTTGCCGCTCGCCTGGGAGGAGAGGCGGAAAATCGAAATCGAAAACGAGCGGATGTCAAGCAGGTCCCTGCGCGTGCTCGGAGTCGCCTATGCCGATGTCTGCGGGACGCAATGGAAGGCCGACGACGGTTTGACGTGGCTCGGCCTTGTGGGCATGGCCGATCCGATTCGTGAAAGCGCTCCGCATCTCATCCAGGCATACCACCGCGCCGGTATCGAGACCATCATGATCACAGGGGATCAAAGCCCGACAGCGTATGCCGTCGCCAAACAGCTGAAACTGAACAAGGACGGAAAACCGTTCATTCTCGACGCCACCGAATTGATCGCACGGGATGAAGACATCATGAAGGCCCTCGCGAAGAAAGCGGATGTCTATTCGCGGGTCAGCCCAAGCCACAAGCTGAAAATCGTCCAGTCGCTCCAATCGGTTGGAAAAGTCGTGGCCATGACCGGAGACGGTATCAACGACAGCCCCGCGCTGAAGGCGGCCGACATCGGCATCGCCATGGGCAGGACCGGAACGGACGTGGCCCGCGAAGTCGCCGATATCGTTTTGCAGGAAGACAATCTGGAAACACTGATCATCGCGGTCAGGGATGGCCGAACCACGTACAACAACATCAGAAAAACACTTCGATTTCTTCTGGCCACGAACATGAGCGAAATCATGATCATGTTTGCCGCCATGGCGACGGGTATCGCCGCGCCGTTATCCGTCATGCAACTGCTTTGGATCAACCTTATTTCAGATGTTTTCCCCGGACTTTCCCTATGCATGGAGGGACCCGAAGGCGACGTGATGGACCAGCCGCCGAGGGATCCCGACGCGCCGATTCTCGACAGAAGGGATTTCGGCCGGCTGGCCATGGAATCGGGCGCGATCACCGCAGGCGCGCTGGGCGCCTACGGCTACGGCCTTTTCAGGTACGGCGCGGGGGCCAGGTCGAGTTCCCTGGCGCTCCAGGGCCTCGCCCTTGGCCAGCTGCTCTATGCCGTCAGTTGCCGGTCGGAGCACGCAAGCATTTTCGACCGAAGTAAGCGTCCGAGAAACACCTATTTCGATGTTGCGATCTGGGGATCGGTGGCGCTCCAACTGCTGACCATGTTCGTCCCGCCGCTGCGCAAACTCCTCGGAATCGTCCGGCCGAGCCTTGCCGATGCCGGCGTGATCGCCGCCAGTGCCCTGCTTCCGCTATTCGTCAATGAATTGACAAAAGTCTTCGGACGGTCAAAAACATGCGGTCTTGCACAGGAGAGGAACTTTGCGGTCTCTCCTCAATGGAAAGAAATTTGATCAATACGACGAAGAAGCGACGAATTGGCGCGGAAAATGGTGGGTCGGACTCCTTACAAGATTGCCAGGCCGTCTATTTCAAGACAAGTTGGCTTGGCGACAACACCCGGGTATCTTACCCACCCACCCTAAGTTTCCGAACCATCCCTTGCAGATTGCCGCGATGGGAAACAAATACCGGCAGAAACAAATCTCCCGAAATTGGTTGATTTTCATCACCCCAGTCGCCCGATATCCGCATGGGCAAGCTTGCCGATTCCGCCTCCTCCCGACCGTTGATACTATAGAACGGGATGTTTCGAGGCGTCAAGCTTGGCCGCTCCGGCCCAGCAATTCTAAATTTGACGGACTTGCGAAATGGTGCCTTTCATTCTTGCAATGGCTTTGAACATTTGCCGATCAGCATTTTGAGGAGTGCTCCCCCCATGGCCTTATCTTGATATCGCCCTCTGCGCCTCTGCGTTGAATACACACAGCCCTTCGATGGCAAGGGGGATTTTCAACGCAGAGGCGCAGAGTAGGCAGAGGTACGCAGAGAAGAGCCGGTTAAAATTAGAATTGCCGGGCCCGCCCCTACATGTTGCCGAACCGTTGTTTTTCCTGGCTGGCTGTGAAAAGGACTGGGGCGACCGTTTCCGCCATGTCCGTCGAGTGTTGCGAAGACCTGTCGTCCCGAAAGGCCATCAATATCCTGACCGCCGGCGACGAAAACCCAGGCGTCTTCGTCGCATACGACAGCTCCAATCCGCCAGTCCTGGCGATTCCCCGCCGTCCGGCAGACATCGACGACGGCCCGATATCGAGAATTTTCGTTGACAAAAAACGAGCTTCTGTCTTAAAAATTCCGAAATGAATAAAGATGTTTCGGCAATAATTTCAAATAGGAAAGCATCATGTCATTTGAATATGGTTCGGAAACTCTCGGGATAAAAAACCCGTTTCGTGTCGAAGGGTTGTTGTTTTCCATACGCGGGCTGATCGTCGCCGCCATGGGGGCATATTTGCTGTTTGCGGTAAAAGGCGTCGTCGCCAGCGGCTCGACAGTCCAAGCCTGGGGACACATGATCGTCGGCCTGGTCCTTCTGACCGGCGGCTTGACGGCATTGGGAAGGGGCGGATTCAAGACGTTCCGTTTCTTTGTCGGCCGAAGCGTTCCGGCAAGTTTGTGCAAGAACCTGGCCCAAAGCGAAAGCCATATGCATGAAGACCGCATCGCCTACCGGAACAAAGACATCGAACAGATGTTGATGGGAAGGAAAAATCTCACATTCCTGGAACCCGAAGGCTGGATCGGCCGGCTGACCTATACGGTGTTTCCCAATCTCTTGTTCATGCCTTATCCCATTCGAAATATCACCCAGCGCGTTATCGCAGGCGTGATCTATACGCTTTTTTTCTTTTTGCTCTACGGGCTGGCCATGTTTTCAGGGGCGACGGGTCTTTTGTCGATTGCCGGCACGCCCGTGGCCGACTGGTTCGCAGCGGCCTTGACAGCGGCCATGCTGGTCCTCTGGCTGAAGAAGAGCGCGCCTTTGAGCCAAACTGCCGTCGCCGATACCGTGGAGCCGGCCAACGCACGATGGCTGACCATTACGATTGCCGCAGCCATTCTCGCTCCTTTCGCAATGGACCGGCTTCACCGCATATACCCTTTGCCGCAACTGCCATTTTCGCCTTTTCACTGGATGGTCTTCACCGGATTGATGGTCCTCCTGACCGCTGTGTTCGTCGTCGGCCTCGCCGTATTTCGCATGCAAGGCGCCCGTCCTTTGACAAACGTTTCCGAATACAGAGACCACTGGCAGGAAAACCTGCATCCCATGGACATCTTTCGGGCATTCAACATGATCATGGCCGATTTCAGGTACAAGGAAATTCCCAACCGGGTATACCGCGAGTTCGACCCCAAATTGATGATCCAAGGAAGCGAGGACAAGGGCGATTTCAGAGGAGACATCATCCAGGAAACCCAACCGATTCACATGCAGCGGCAGAAGAACTCGAAACGATTCGAAATTTTACGTCTTTCCTGCGCAATTGCGGCGCAGATTTTGTTCGTTTTGTCGGCGGTCTGGCTGTTCAGGGCCCCCGGCAGCCTCGACGCAGTCCATTCGGATCGACTCGCGAACGTGTTTTTGCCGCCTCTTATCTTTTGGATTTTCGCCGCATTGCTCCAAAAAACCGCCCATTTGTATTGGGCGGAGATGCATTTCAAGTCTTTCCTGGTCCATTTTTTTGCCGAAGGCACCTACACCGAATCGAAGCTTTCCACGGGCATGAGCATCTACGATTCCAACCGATCCGAAAACCCGGTCGTCCGCTCCAGCCTTAGTCCCTGGATTCTGGCGTCGGAAATCGTCACCTGCTGCTTTGCCGCCACCGGCAGGGACAACCTGGAAAGCCATCGCTATGTCATGGAAATGCATAAAAGCGACGAAACGCTCGACCTTGTGCTGGCCAAACTCAGACAGTTCATCGACGAACGCCAGATCATCGCCGGGGTAAAATCCGAAAAGGATCTGGAATCGGCAGGCAATATTTACCGGATGAACGTCGCGACCCGTCCGAGGCTGGACGGGGGGCCGGCGTACCCGCAAATCCCCGAAACGGAGAAGAAAAACGGTGTCGCCCACGAAGGCGGCAATCCGCATCGCCCGAGAGATTCTCGAAACGGATGGGACGAAGACCAGGAATAAGCCGCAAGGATCCGCATTCGTAAATAATCGGAAAAATGAAAGAGCTGTCCGAGGGAGTTGCGTTCGTACGTCGCATACCGGCCACGGGCCGTGATCCTGCCCAAAACCTCGTCCGAGTCCTCCTCCTACGGGCTTGGCGAAAAAGCCTGCCGCTTTCCACGCTTGCCAATTACTACTACGCGGCCAAGGCCGACGACTACGAATCCCTGTTCGGAAAACTCGCCATCGGAAAACAGCCCACGCCTCTGCGAAATCGATATTTCCTGGTTATAACGGATTTGGGGGTGGGTGGAAGGTAGGTTGGGTTGAGCGTCGTCAATTGTTGGGTTTCGCTACGGAATTCCATCAAACAAACAGATAAGGTGCGCGAAACGGTTGGGAAGCAAGCGAAACCCAACGTGAAACCCGCTCAACCCAACCTACGCATTGCCGCTCCCCCAAATCCGTTACAACCAGGATATTTCATCCCGAGGTGGGTAAATGCAATACCCAATCCGGAACACGTTCGCGTGTTCCGGATTGTCCAGCGGCCTGACCCACAGAGATTGAACCAACTTGCATCCTTAAAAAAAAAGGCGCAAATGTTCGAAAAGGGGACTATAGAAAACTTGAGAGGCCGTTCATTTTCTTCAGACCGCATGTGATAGAAGACGATCTTTTCCCGAGATTTTCCCATACCATCTTTTCATTCTTGGCTTCCTCCAATATTTCAGCCAATCGCAAATAGGTAACGAAGCCAGTCGCCTCATACTCTCTGCGCAACCATTCGGCCCTTAGACCTATTAATCTCTCCTCTTCGGTTGTGTATTCCATTTGAATCGCTCCTTTTGAAACGTTCTTCTCTTTGTTCTTCGACAAATGATTTGAAGACAATGTTTTTAATTTGCAGTCATTCAGGCTTTTTTATTTTTGCCGGAATTTTCGCCTGATGATCGCCTGGAAGCCTTATCTGGAAGCACTTGCTTTTCTCCCCTCTTCGTTTTCCCTTATAGATCGCCGATGTAAAGAAATTGTGTTTTCGTCGCGATTTGTTTGTAAAGATTTCGTAAAGTCGAAATAACTTCCAAACCGCCTACGATTCCGCCTGTGCGATTATCGAGCCCCAAAATGCTACCGAATCGTCGAAGAAGAGGGGGGATATATCCACATGGATAGCGCAAAAAATTGGGCCACGACACTGCGCCATAGCGTCGGGGCCCACAGGTAGGCAGTTTTGTTGGCAGGACGATTTTGGTAGGAAAAATAATGTCCGTCAGGACATTTGGAAATTGTTTTCAACAGTGGGGGGCGCAGCATAGGGCAATTATGCGCCGGATTCAAGCCGGTACCCTCCTGTTTTTGCGTCCGCGAGCGTCAAACCTTTCCGGACCGCAGCTATCCAGGCCGGGACGGTTTGCTCTGCGAAGCGTATTCGTCGATTAAAAACCGGAAATGCTTCAAAGTTAAAAATCGCTAAATGGAATCCGATGTTTCCCCGTTTTTAGATGGATCGTACGTGTAGGACTCGTGCGACACATTGTCTACAGTTATCGCGAATGCAGGTCGAAATCCCATAGCAAAAGGGGATTGGAGCATTGCGAAGCCATTGCGGTCAGTGTAGGCTGCACCCCAGGCTCGTACGCTGCCGCTCCAGCTCACATTCACCGAGGCGTTGGACACGGCATTGCCCTGCGCGTCCACGACGGCAATCCTGGCCATGGCATATATGAGCATCCGATGTTGTTGAAATCGCCTCATTTCAATACCGCTAACAAACATCGTGTTTGCTTCGGCCTCTTCGTCTTCGCTCAAAGTGGTAAATGAAAGCACCTCCGATTCGGACTCGTTGGAGAACGAATCTGCAGAAACGACTTTGAAATTGATCACGGTATCGGCGGAAAGACCGGTCAAGCTGACGACATGGGATACCACCCTCCGGTCGCTGGAAGAGGCGACCTCGCCCAGGTCGTCGGAGGTCTGTCCGTAGTAAACCGTTCCGGTCGCCGGTTCGTCCGTTGTCCAGGAGATATCCGCGCTGGTGGACGTCACGTTGACGGCCTCCACGTTCTCGATGGCAGGCGGCGTGCCATCGTCCTCGGCTGTGTAATCCTGAGCCAGCATGACAGCCGCGTACGCATCGACCTTCCCGTGGCCGTAACTGGAATCCCAGCCGGAGTCTCCGAGATCGACGGCGCTCGACTCCAGAATTTCACGGACGTCGGAGGCGTCCAGGTCGAGATTGACGGATTTGATCAGGGCTGCGACCCCCGAGACATGGGGAGTTGCGCAGGAGGTCCCCGCCATGAAATAGTAGCCTTCCCTGCTGTGTCTTCCCGATTCGGAAAACGTATTCTGAAGAATATAATCGACGTATCCGTCGCCGTTGGCGTCGCCGTCGTCGCCCCCCGGCGCGCAGATGTCGATGGTATCTCCGTAGTTGGAATAGGAGGCCAAGGTATTGTCGTAGGCCGTGGCGGAAACGGATAGGACATTGTCGTAGGCCGCCGGGTATGTCGGAGAACTGGAACTGTCATTGCCCGAAGCTCCGACAACCAGGACCCCGTGCTCCCAAGCGTAGTCCACGGCCTCTTTCAGGGACTGGAGGTTTTCTTCTCCGCCGAGGCTCAGGTTGATGATGTCCGCCCCGTTGTCTACGGCCCAGTAGATGCCGTCCACGATGTCGGAATAGTAGCCTTCTCCGTCGGCGTCCAGAACTTTTATGGGCATCAGGCTGCAGTTGTAGGCGATGCCGGAAACGCCGAGGCCGTTGTTGGTCGATTGGGCGATGGTGCCCGCCACATGGGAGCCATGGCCCTCGTCGTCGTCCGGATCGTCGTCCTTGTTTACGAAATCGTAGCCGTCTACGAAATTGGCGTTTTCCACGTCTTCGAGGCTCTGCCTAACACCGGTGTCGATGACGGCCACTACGACACCCTCCCCGGACGCGATGTCCCAGGCATCCTCCATATTGATGTCCTTCAGGTGCCATTGATAGGGATCGTAGTAGGTGTCGTCGGGGGTCATGAAAGCGTACGCATAGGCGTCCTGTTCTGCGAAAACCACCCCTTCGCACTTGTTCAGGCTTTCGATGACGGTTTGGGGGTCCTGGTGCTGGAAGGTGGACAGCATGGGCTGTCTTTTGTTGTTCTTGTCGGCGCGGTCGTGCTTCTTGACGCTGTTTTTTTCCGAAGTCAACCCGTACTGTGCCTTGATTCGGTCGATTTCTTCCTGGCTCAACGAAGGATCGAATTGAACGATAACCTTCTGATCGACCAATTTGCGATGGCCGCGCAATCCCATCGACTGGCAAAGCACCGCTGTAGCGTCGCAGATCGCGATCATTGCGCCAAGAAGTACGATGACCGATGTTTTTTTCATTTTCCCCCCTTTTTCATTCCAATTATTTGCCGGGTCTGTTCTTTAAATTCAAGAACATCATAGCACAAAACGTGCCACAGCCTTTCCGAGCATTCTCCCACGGTTTTATGCAAGTAGGATTGTTCGAATTTGGTTCTTGGGGCTTGGCTTTAACTTCGGCCGGTTTTCATCCAACAATTTCGATTCCCGCCTGGGTTCAGGGTCTCCGCAAGCTCCGCCCGGAATGACGGTGTCGGTTGGCCGATATTATAGCCAAAGCCGGTTCTTGTTTCGGCCATGCGCCAGTGGAACGTGGACGCGAAGCGTCCTGGTTTGCATTCCAACGCAAAGTGTTGGAACGAGGCGGCGAGTGCACGGCCGAAATGGGAACCAAGCTCGATTTTCGTATTCGACAAATACGGACTTCGTTCGACAATATCGTCGAAAAAAAAACGGTTCGGCAATTATTTTCTTTTGGAATTCAGGAACATGCCGGCGGCGAAAACGAAGTTCGAACTCATCGTTTCGTAAATGATTCCAAACGTTTTTTTCCAGCTTTGGAAAATCAAATTCTGGAGCCGCAGGGCATCCTCCAGCCAAAAAGATCGCAGTTTTTCCGCAGCCGAGGCGTTTTGCCTGAAAATTTCAGGCGTTTCGAAAAACGAAACAAAAACGTTGCTTTTTTCGAATGCGGACAGCTTATCCTTCCGCGCGCCTTCGCTCCCGCCGCTTTCGGGAAACTTGCTATCGGGCTGTCCTTCGGCGCCCTGCATAAAACGGGTCCTGGTCGGAACGCTCGGATTCAGGGCGTCGAGTTGTTTTGCGATATCGATGCGCTTGCTACTCGCCATTGAGGATTTCCTTTGCCAACGCGCGAAAGTCCCTGGCACCCGCGCAGTAGGGACTGATCGCAAAAATGGATTGGTTCGCGATCTGGGCTTTCACCAGATCGATATTCGCCCGGATCGCAGTGCTGAAAAAAGTATCCGGGAAACTTTTTTTCAGCGTATCCAGCACTTGCTTGGAAAGGGAGGTCCTTTTGTCGAACTTGCTCGCCAGCACGCCTGTCAGGCGGAGCCGAGGGTTCAGGTCTTTTTTGAGCTGATCGACTTCCTCCAGAAGCTGCTTGAGCCCCAGAATTGCGAAATACCCGACATCCACAGGAACAAGGTATTCGTCTGCGGCCACAAGGCCGTTTTTGGTAAAGGCGTTGAAACTGGGAGGACAGTCGAACAAAATGAAATCGTACCGGTCCTCCAAGGGCGCCAGGCATTTTTTCAAACGGCTGAAATTTTCGTCGTCGTTGAGTTCCGGCTCGATGTCCTTCAGCGAATTGTTGGAGGGAATGATATCGGCGGATTCGGTGCAGACGATGAAATCTTCAGCATCGCCCCTCCCGGTCAAAAGGTCCTTTAGAGTGGAAGCACCCTGCTCGATGATCAGCCCCAGCGCGGCCGACGCGTTTCCCTGGGCGTCCAGGTCCACGATCAAGGTCTTCTTTTTCGCAAGCTGCAAAGCCGCCCCCAGGCACAGTGCCGTGGTGGTCTTGCCCACTCCTCCCTTTTGATTTGCGATCGCGATTTTTCTGGCCATGCTCTTCTCTCTCCATGGTTGTTTGCAGAGCCACAAGTTGCGCCATCATAAACTCATGGGGAAAAAATAGCAAGTGGGTCAGGAGTTGACCTTGTTTTTCATTTCCTGGATTTTGTTGTTGTAAAAGGAGATCACTTCGCGACGGCGCAGCATTCCGATCAGCACGCCCGGGTCGTCGTTGCGGACCACCGGGAGGCTGTCGATGTTTTTGACGGTGAATTTGGAAAGGACGGTGTTCAGGTCCTCTTCCGGTGTCGTGACGATGATGTCGTGGGTGCAGATGTCCTTGACTCGAACCAGATGCCCGATTCCTTCGGAGAACAGCACACCCCGGATGTCCGTGCTGGAAAAGATCCCGGCCAGCCTGTTTTCCTCGTCCATGACAGGAAAATAATGCTGCTTGGACTGGGAAAAGACCTTCTTGAATTCTGCAAACGGCATGCCTTGGGGAATCATATCCACTTTCCTGACATGTTCCATCAGGTCCTTGACCTTGATGGTCTGGAGAATGTCCACGAAAAAATCCCCCGCGTGGGCAGGCGACGCGATCTTGTTTTTGACCTGTCTTTCGTAGATGGTCCACCTCTGGGACGCGAGGTACGCCACGGAACATACCAGGAGACTGGGAAGCAACAGATGGTAGGAGTTGGTCATTTCGCTGACGAAAATGATGGTGGAGATGGGGGTGTTGGAAACGGCGGTGAAAAAGCCTGCCATGCCCACCACCACAAACGCTCCCGGCTCGTTGACGACCCCCGGCATGATCTCGTGGAACGCTTTTCCCACCACGCCGCCCATGGCGCCGCCGATCACGACGGAAGGGCCGAACACGCCGCCGCTACCGCCGGAGCCGATGGAAAAGGAGGTGGTCAATATTTTACCGACGGCCAGCGTGAGGAGAAACATGATGGACAATTCGTTGAACAGGGCCTGCTGCGCGTAACCGTAGCCGAAAGCCAGGGTTTCGGGAAAAAACCAGCCGATCATTCCGGTGCAAAGCCCGCCGATGGCCGGTTTCAGATGGTTCGGAACGACGGTGATGGAATGGAACAGATGGGTGATGCCGTAGAAGGATTTGACATAGAAGAAACCGGTCGCCACCAGCACCAAGGCCAGCACGACGTATGGCCCCAGTTCGAGAGGATTTCGAAATATGAACGGCGGAGACTGGAACAGCGACCCCCACCCGAAGACCAGACAGAACAGACAGTAGGCCACTACGGAGGAAATGCCCGCCGGAATGATCACCTCGGATTCGAACTCGGGATCGCGGTACAGGACCTCGGCGGCGAAGAGCGCGCCGGCAAGGGGAGCGCGAAAGATACTTCCGACCCCGGCGCCGATTCCCGCCGCCATCATGATTCGGCGTTCCCGGTCGGAGAGTTTCAGCTTGGTGGCCAAAAAGGAGCCGAACCCGGCGCCGATCTGGGCGATGGGGCCTTCCCTTCCTCCGGAACCGCCCGTGGTCAGCGTGACGGCCGACGCGATGGTTTTAATGATGGGTACCCGCCCCCGCATGAAACCGCCCTTGCGGTGGTAGGCGTCGATGGCGGCGTCCGTGCCGTGTCCTTCCGCCTCCGGGGCGAACGTGTAGACCAGCCATCCGCTGAAAATCCCGCCCAACGCGGGAAGCACCAGGAGTATCCACCGGTTGAACGGACGAGTTGTCGGCTCGATCAGGTGGTGTTCGCCGACCGGCGCGGGCGGACGGTAGCCCGCCATGAAATCCATGAAGACATGCACGCCGACTTGGCAAAGGTAATGGAAAATGATCGAACCGGTACCCGCTATCAATCCGATCAGGATGAAATAGAAGGTCCATTTGCTGGCGTGGGCCAGCCTCACGGGCCGTCTTCCGGTCCCGAACCCCTTTGCCCAAGCCCCTATTCTTCCGGTACCTCCACCCATGAAATCCACGCTCCCGGAAAACCAAAGGCCCCCGCCGCGTTCCTATGGAAACCGGCGACGGGGACCTGTAAATTCGACAACTATTCCTTTTCGGCCTCCAGATCCTTGACCGCCTGGTAGATCGATTCGAACAGTTCCTCCAGATTCTCCTCGTCGATGCAGGAAAATGCGACCCGAAGGTCCGTGGGATTGATGGAAATGGTGCCCATTTTGTACTTGTCCAGAAGATGCACTCGAAGTTCTTCGGCGTTCACCGTCTTGAGTTTCAGGCACATGAAATACCCGGAGTTGAACGGGTACATGTCCCAGGCATCGTCGAACTTGGGGTTGTCCAGGATTTCCTTGATCTTGTTGGCGCGGTTCTTCAGGATAGCCACATTGGTCTTGCGCTCTTTTTCCAGTTCCTCCGGATGCAGCATGGCGCGAAGGACAATGGACTGGCTCAAATGGCTCGCATTGGAGATGGAGCCGCGAATGTCCCCGGCAGTCTTTCTCTCCAACGCGTCGTAGAACGGGACCGGATCTCCATTCACTACGGTGCTGTAGGTGATGAATCCCACCCGCAATCCCCAGACGAACATCTCCTTGGTGGCGCCGTCGAGCTTGACGGCCAGCATTCGTTCGTGCCGGTTGCACAGCCGCGCGAACAGCGACTCCTTCATGGCGGACTCTTCGTATCGCAACCCGAAATAAGCGTCGTCGGTCACCGCGACGACGTTGGTCCCCTCGTCGGCCACCTTTGTGAGAACGCTTACGATCTTGTCTCCCTCGGCGTCCGTGGGAGTGTAGCCCGTCGGGTTGTTGGGGAAATTCAAGAAACAGACCACCTTGTAGTTGTTTTCCGCATGTTGCCTGACCGTCTTTTCGAAGGCCTCCACGTTGAACCCGCCCGCAGAGTTGAAGAGCGGGTAGTTATGAATTTCGGCGTCCCCTCTGACGGACATGATCAGGTTGTTGTTGCCCCACATTTTATCCGGAAAGATGACGACGTCGTCGGGGTCCAGAAACATGTCGGCGAACACGCTGATGCCATGGGTGATGCCGTTGGTCACGATGGGCTGGCTGGTCACTTTTTCCTTCAGCGTGGGGTTTTTCTCGATCATGGCCTCTTTCCACGCCTGACGAAGGCCTGGAATACCGAACGACGGCGCATATCTGAGAGCGTCGCTGGGCCGCAGGCCCTGCACGCTTTTCATCACCGACGGCAGGTGCATGGTGTGGAGATTTCCGGTGGCGATTCCGATGGTGGCGTTGAACTTGTCGTACGCTTTCTGCCTCGCCTCGGCGCTTTGAGTCAGAATGCCCTTGGGAAAAAAGAGCCGTCTTCCGGTTTTCGATAGCATCTCCATCAGGTGGGAATTGCCCGCCTTGATGATCGCATTAAGTTCCTGTGCCAAGGGAGAGATGTTCATAAAATGTCCTTCCTTTGTTCGTGGCGTTTACAATTGACGTTGTCGAGGTAAAATCGAGATTTCACCCTTATTGCAATGGTTCGGAGGGCTTTTGTAATGACAAAAAAGAAAAAATGCAAGTTTAAAATGATCGCCGGGCGTCCGGCCATGCCCCAATTTCTTTTGACAAGCGTCGAAAATTGTTTCAGTATTCTGTAATTGTCCTGTCTAATTTGCCATGAAAACCTGCCGGAGGAGAGCAAGCCATGAAAGCCGGACTATATTTCACAGGGACGGGCCCCATTTTGATACTCACGACATACGATTCCCTGGACGACTCGGAAATCGTCGGGAAGCTCCGCGCCAAGGGCATTCGGAAATTCATCGCCTACGAAGTCCCCGAAAGCAAGGTCAAAGAGATCTATAAGACCTACTACAGCACCATCATAGGGGACTTGAGGGACCAGGAGGACTTTCGCGTTCTCGATTACGACGGCCACAACGTCTTTCACAATTTCGCGTTCGAGGACCTTTCCGAGCCCATTTTCTACGAACCTTGAAGAAAGCCGGGTTTTCATCCCGGTTTCCGGAATCGGAATCAATCCTCTTTGGATTCGGGGATTCCAGCCGTGGAGGCTTCTCCGTAAAGCGCCGTGGCAAAGAACACTTTCACGTCATCAGGGGCGGGCCCTTTTTCGAACTTGCTCTTGATTTCCCTGATGAAGAAATGCCAGGAAGCCTGCTTGCCCCATTCGTCGGCCTTTTGCTTGATCAGATCGGCCGTTTGCGCGATTCGTTCCGGTGTCACCACTTCCTCGACGATGGCGGCCAAGCCATCGGCAACTATCTTTTGGCTTTCTTCGGAGAAACCGGGTTGTACCGGCCCGCCGTTTTGTTCCGAATCGCCCCCCTGGGCTTCCATGGCCTTTTCGAAGACCCCCGTGGCCCTGTCGATTTCCTCTCTGGTGAATATCCCGAAATTCAGTTCGCCGGACAGAAGCGCCTTGTGTCCTTCTTCGTAGTTTCTCACGGCGCCCTGGTTGAGGTACTCGACCAGCTTCGGATCGTCTTTCAGCTTCGCGAGGACCTTTTCCCGTTGGCCGCCGTCGCTTTGTTCCGCAAGTTCGCCAAGGGTTGCTATCAGCTCGCTTCCGACCGACGCGCTGTTGTTCACGATTCCGTGTATCAAACCGATTTTCGACCAGATCGCCTCGCTGTCCCTGTCCTTGAGCAACAGCATCATGGCGGCGGCCTTGCCGGCTTCCATCTTTTCTCCATTGCGTTTCTTGCGCAATCGATAGCGATTGAGACGCTCCATTATTTCCTGGCGCAATTCGTCGGTGAGAACTCGCCTGGCAGCCTCCTCCGCGATTTGGAAGCGTATGGATCCCGCAAGGGACTCCGGCAGTATCCGGAAAGTTTCGATGTTGACCCCCAGCGCCTTGGTCGCGTCCATGAGGCTCTTGGAACAGAACAAAGGCTCGTGAACGATGTCCGCGAACTCCGGTTCCTCCACCATATCGTACGAGGATATGGCGGTCTGGACCACGAACGCGGTCGCGGTGTCCGGTCCTCTCAAGGACTCGGGGGATGTCCTCAACAAAAAGACGATGTCGTCCGCATACTCTTCCCTCGAAAAGTTGGAGAAGCCGGAAATCGCCTCCTCCGCTTTCAAATTTTCTCCTAACGCCCGATCGGGGTTGTCTTTTTTCCTGGTCTTGTTTTTCTTTTTCGCCATTGATTGCCTCGTTGATGTTGGTTTCCAATTCTCCGTTGTTTCCACAATCGGTCTTATAGGGCAAAAAGCGGGCACTTTCAAGCCCGTGTTCCCGCAATATGGTAAAGCCTTGCGACAAAGCCTTTGAATTCATGCGCCTTTTGTTGTATGTAATCGGTCTCGGGGCGGGATTCGTTTCGGGTCCCCCGCCTGATGCGCATTCGGGCTTGGTTTTAACTTCGGCCGGTTTTCAGCCAACAGTTTCGATCCGGCGCCTGGATTCCGGGTCTAAAGCAAGCTCCGCCCGGAATGACGGTGCTGGTTGGCCGATGTTATAACCAAAACCTGCGCAGTCTTTCAGAATATACCGCGAAACAAACGCGCGAACATAATCCAGGGAGGATACAGCGTATGGATATCAGGGACAAATCGATGGCGGCGAAAAAAGCCTCCATCCAGCTGGCGGCGGTCAAGGGCGAAACCAAGAACAAGGCGTTGACACTCATCGCAAAAGCGTTGCAGGAAAAGGCGGCGGAAATCGACGAGGCCAACCGGAAGGACCTGGAACGTTCCAAGCAAGAGAACCTGGCACCGCCGTTGCTCAAGCGCCTGAAATTCGACGAAAACAAGATTCGGGAGGCCGTTTCCGGATTGAACAGCCTGATCGCCATGGAAGACCCCGTAGGCGTCGTCCTGCGCGCCACGGAGCTGGACAAAGGACTCGAACTCTACAAGGTCAGCTGTCCCATCGGCGTGATCGGCGTCATTTTCGAGTCCAGGCCCGACGCCCTGGTGCAAATCTCGGCGCTTTGCCTGAAAAGCGGCAACGCGGTTTTGCTCAAAGGCGGAAGCGAAGCGGCCGAGACCAACCGGAAACTCGCCGACATCATTTGCGAGGCGACCCGGCAAGCGGGAATTCCCGACGGGTGGCTCGGCCTGATGGAAACCCGCACCGACGTCGCGGAAATGCTCGGCCTCGACGACCATATCGACCTGATCGTCCCCCGTGGAAGCAACGCGTTCGTGCGCCACATCATGGAAAACACCCAGATTCCCGTCATGGGCCACGCCGACGGCATCTGCCATGTCTACGTGGATTCCGCAGCCGATCCGGACATGGCGGAAAGAATCTGCATCGACAGCAAGTGCCAGTACGTGGCGGTCTGCAACGCAGCAGAAACCATCCTGGTCCACGAAGACATCGCGGATACCTTCCTGCCCCGCCTGAAAAAGGCGCTGGAGGAAAAGGGCGTTGAGATTCGCGGATGCTCCCGAACCCGGCAAATCGTCGAGGTCAAGGAAGCGACCGAAGAGGACTGGAAGACCGAATACCTGGACCTGATCGTATCCGTAAAGGTCGTCGGCAACATCGACGAGGCCATCGACCATATTAACCGTTACGGTTCGGGACACACGGACGTGATCGTCACGGCGGACCGCAACAAGGGATTGAAATTCATGGACCTGGTCGATTCCGCCGACGTGTTTTTCAATTGCAGCAGCCGTTTCAGCGACGGGTTCCGGTTCGGACTGGGCGCGGAGGTGGGAATCAGCACCAACAAGATCCACGCGCGCGGACCGGTGGGCATGGAAGGTCTTCTCATATATAAATGGAGGCTCTTCGGAGACGGGCACGTCGTGGCGGACTATTCCGGCCCCCAAGGCAGGTCGTTCACCCATCGCCCTCTGTGACAAGGGAGAACGCCTGTCCCCGCTGTCAAGCCGCCGGCCTGAGAATGCGATAGAGCAAGCCTTTGCGCAATTCCACCGCCTTCTCCTCGCACATCTCGTGGCAGCAGTAGCACCGGATGCATTTGTCGTCGTCGATGACCGCGCGTCGTTCGGCGTTCAGCGCGATGGCCCCCGCAGGGCAGGCCCTGACGCATGAACCGCACGCGCGGCACTTTTCCGTGTCTATGAAGGGCCTGACCGACATGGCGTCCTTGAAGTACGGCGAAACCAGGCGATGGAACAGGTTCAGCCTTCCCAGGCCCCGGCCCTGGTGGTAGGTGGAGGGTCTTTTGAATCCCGGGACTCGAAGCTCGTCGGCAGAAAGGCCGATCAGATCCACGTCCTCGAGACGGCACGGCCCGATGTTCCTGTTTCCCGCTTCGACCAGCACCGGATTCAGCTTTGCATCGAGCCCGATGATTTCGCCTGCCACCGCATCCAGAGCCACGGGATTGGCGGATGCCAGAATAAACCCCGCGCGACGGGGACTCCCGGACTGGGGCCCCTCCCCTTCCATGGCGTAGACGGCGTCCATGACGTGCAGGCGAGCGTCCACCAGCTCGGTCAAGTCCAGCAACATGGACGCAAAACGCCCCGTGTCGCGCAACTTCGCGTGGTATCCGGGCTTCAGCAACCCCGGAATCACTCCGAAGCAATTCTTGACCGCGCCCGTCATGTAGGTGAACATATGGGTCTTCAATTTGCAAAGATTGAAGACGACATCGGCGGTGCGAATAGGCGTAATGATTTCGAACCTTTTTATCATTCGCCCCTTGGGAAAAGAAACGACGCGGTGCGTGCAATCGAAATTCAGCTCCGCGCCCGACTCCTCGGCGGCTTGCTTCATGCCGGTGCGCAAGTAGGTCTTTTCCAGCCGCTTTCGGTCGTAGCGATAGCCGCTTCCGGGGCTATCGACGATCACCGGACGAGCCCCGCATTCGACGGCGGCCACGGCAGCGGCCTTGACAATCTCCGGGTGCGTGGTGGCCGCCGCATCGGGCGTCGCCGCCAGAAGAAGGTTCGCCTTCAACGCCAATCGTTCCCCCGGCGAAACGAAACGTCCCACGCCGCCCATCATGTCCAGAAGACCGCGCAGCGCCTCCCCGGCGTCTTCGTACGCCGAACATCGAACCCCGTATACCTTGTCGCTTTTCTGGTCCATGCTCTGCGAAATCATTCGAACTCCTTGCCGAGTTTCTCCCCCATCGCGGATTTGCGGGAAAAGGCGAGCCGATGGCAACCAGACCATTCTGGTCTGGCATGCCTCGGCGTCCGAGCGGCGGCATATTCAAGATGTGGGACCAGAGCTGGAAGCTCTGGTTACCTTTGCCGCTGCCCGCAAATCTGCGATGAACCGAAAATGGTTCTTGTTTCCCGGAGATTCTATCTATTGGCATTGCACGAAAAAATCAAGAGTTATGACGAAAAAGGGACAACCCCCATTGCCTCTTTTACGCTAAAAATTTTCCCATGACCTTATTTTAGGGTTTATGTTCCCGCCCGTTTATGCTATGAAATTTGGAAGTACGATTGATTTGTTGCACCACATGTTCGCAATTGTTCGTATTCAGTACGTTGAAATGGAGGATGCCATGCTACAAACAGGGACAAGCTTCGATGCTCATGCCGCTGAAAGAAATGAGAATGAAAGCCCCGCCCTTAGAATCCTTTTGGTGGACGACCACGAACCCATCCAGCTTTTGGTCTCGGCGTTTCTGAAAAAATCGCCCTGCCGAATAGACATCGCGGAAAACGGCAAGGCGGGTGTCGAAAAATTCGAAACCGGAGAATACGACCTTGTGCTGATGGATATCCATATGCCGGTCATGAACGGTTTCCAGGCCGCCAGAGGAATCCGCGCGCTGGAGAGGCGCAAAGGGAGAAAACCTGCGGCAATCATCGCCGTGTCCGCCCAAAATCCAGGTAACGACGTCGAAAAAATGATGGAGGCCGGATTCACGGACTTCCTCCTGAAACCCATCGACAAGGAAAAACTGTTGCGCACCATTTCGCATTCGACCGCCAAGCCCCTGTTCAGTCCGGCAACGGAACAATTGGCGATGTGATCGAAGCGAAGACGTCGGATATCCGGATGTCGAAAGTCCGGGCGCAAACCCAGTTCGAGGAAACGCCAGCATGGAGAATACCGAAAAAGAGACCATGGATCTCGTCGCGCACGTGCCAGCCGAGCTGGAGGAACTCGTCCCATGGTTCATGGGTAACATGAAAGAAACCTTGGAAAGCATCCAAAGCGCCCTGGAAAAACGCGACCTGGAAACGGTCAGGGAAATCGGCCACGACATGAAAGGCGTGGGAAAAAGCTACGGGTTCGCAGGCATTTCCAACATCGGCGCAGCCATCGAGACAGCCGCTAAAAAAGACGACGAGGAAAGCCTGAAAAGAGGCGTGAGCGACTTTTCCTTTTACATGAAAAACGTGAAAATAGCGAGCGGCGACCATTAGGCCGCTCCTTTCCCCCAACCATATCGACACGCATTCGTCCTTCCAAAACCTTTCAACCTGTGCGGTTGGTTCGAGGATCCCCATTCATCCTCACGCAAAGGCGCAAAGACACTAAGGTTGCCGAATCGTCACTTAGCGTCTTTGCGCCTTTGCGTGAGGATTTTGAAGAGCAGCCGCACAAATCCAAACCGGGCTTGGTCTTAACATCGGCCACTTTCAGGGACTGTCGTCGCGGCGGTCGTCATTCCGGGCGGAGCGGCATGTACCCCGGGTGTCGATAAAACAGCCGGATTCCGTCGCTTCCGGGAATTTCCTGACTGGAACATGTAGCGTAGACCCGGAATCCAGGTGGCCGAAATTAGAACCAAGCCCTCCAAACCTTTCGGACCGCGCACGGAATTATTTCTTTCGTTCGTCCAGGACTTTGCGCACGATCCGGGCAAGGTCGGCTTCCACGAGAGGCTTCAGCACCACAGCCGCGACCGATTCCTTCAATGCTGTCTTGCTCGAAATGTCGAGGGCGTAGCCCGTGCTGAGAATGACGGGAATATCGGGTCTGATTTTCGCGAATTCGGCGGCCAGCTTTTCGCCTGTCATCCTGGGCATTGTCATGTCGGTAAGAACCAGGTCGATGTCGTCGCCGATTTCGCGAAAAAGCTCCAAGGCCGCCATGCCGTCGTTGGCGGTGGAGACCCGGTAGCCGAGGTTTTCCAGCAATTGCCGTCCCACGTCGATCAGCACAGGCTCGTCATCGACGACCAGAATATGCTCGTCTCCTTCGGCCAGCTCGACGGCGGCCTCTTCTCCGGCCCTGTCTTCGCTTTTTATGGTCGGGATGTAGACATTGAACGTGGCGCCGCCGGGAGGTTCGCTGTATGCGAAGATGGCGCCGCCATAGCTTCGCACGATACCGTGTACTACGGACAAGCCCAGGCCCGTGCCCTTTTCCTTCTCCTTGGTAGTAAAATAGGGTTCGAAAATCCTGTCGATTATTTCGGGAGGTATCCCTTTTCCGGAATCCTGAACGCTCAGATGTATGTATTCGCCGGGTCCCAGGGAAGGATACAGCCGGGTGTCCTGTTCGGAAAGACGGACTTGCGACACCCGGATTTCCAAGCCCCCCCCGTCGATCTCCATCGCGTGGGCCGCGTTGGTGCACAAATTCATGACGATCTGGTGGATATGGGTCGGGTCGGCCAGCACGAAATCCGTGCCGGAGGCGATCTGCTGGGATATTTCGATGGTCGATGGCAGGGAGGAGCGCAGCAGCTTGATCGACTCCTTGACCAATGGCGCGATCTGCAAAGGGTGCCGCCGGCTTTCGTCCTTGCGGCTGAAAGTCAAAATTTGCCGCACCAGATCTTTCGCGCGAAGCCCGGCGGTGAGAATTTTTTGAATATTGTCGTACTCTCGGGCGTCCTTTCTCATTGTGGCAAGCGACAGCTCCGAAAATCCGATCACCCCGGACAGAATGTTGTTGAAATCGTGGGCGATCCCTCCGGCCAAAGTCCCGATCGCCTCCATCTTCTGGGCCTGCCGCAAGGCGGATTCCAGGCGAAGGGCCTCTTTTTCCGCCCGTTTTCGTTCGGAAATGTCCTGAACATAGGCCACGTGAAAATCCTGTTTTTCGAAGGACATGACACTAACGAGAACCTGGACAGGGAAAACGTTTCCATCCTTATGCCTGTGAAGTGTTTCGATACTCCGTGTCCGCGCCTGCTTCAATTTTGCGATGTGTTCCGGCCATATTTCCGGGTCGAATTCGGGGTCGATATCGAAAACGGTCATGCGGCACAGTTCCTCCATCGAATACCCGAGACTGTTGCAGGCCCTCTCGTTTGCGTCCAGGATATGCGCATCGTCGCCGATGCGGAAAATGGCGATGGGCGACTTTTCGAAGCAGAACTGGGTCAGTCGCAGGGACTCCTCCATGCGCTTGCTCCGGGTGATGTCCATCAGGACCCCGTAAAAGACGACCGAGTCGCCGTCCCGATGGGGCGCCGAATGGCCTGAAAACCATATTTGCTCGCCGTCCGGCTTGACGAATCGACCTTCATAGCTCCAGGGAACGAATTCGTCCACGGCTTGCCGCACGGATGCGATGAACCCCCCCTTTTCATTTTCGGGAATACAGGAAAAAAACTCATCGAAAAACTTGCCGGGCTCCGCTTTCAAACCAAAGACGTCGTAGGCCTTTTCGCTGATGAAAGTGTTGTAATAGGAGTGGTCTCGCTTGCTGATGAACTTGTATATCACTCCCGGAATGTTCGAGGCGATGTCTTTCAGCTGTTTTTCGTTTTCCCGGATTTTCTTTTCCCTGGCATAGCTGTCGGTGACGTCGCGAAACACCAGCACCACTCCGACGATGTTTCCGTTCGTATGGCGTATTGGCGCGGCGCTGTCGGCGATCTGATATTCGCGGCAGTCCTTGGAAATCAGGACCGTCTGGTTGTCAAGCCCGATGGTCGCGCCCTCTTCCAAGACCTTTTCCGCAGGATTGGCGACCTTTTGGCGCGTATCGGCATTTACGATCCGAAAAACTTCGCAAAGAGGCCGGCCGACAGCCTCGGCCGATGACCATCCGGTCAAATTCTCCGCAACGGGATTCATCCGGGCGACCGCGCCCTTGGCGTCGGTGGCAACGACGGCGTCGCCGATGGAATCGAGGGTGATTCGGAGATTGGTCTCGCTGTCCAAACGCCGTCTTTCCCGGTCCTTGATCGTGCGGGCCATATCTTCCACGCTTCGGGCCAGATGCTTGAACTCGTTTGTCCTGGGGGGCGGAAACCTTAAATCGTAATTTCCGCCCGCGATCGCCCGGCATTGTTCGGTGAAAAGCCGAAAAATCCGTGTCAAACCTTGGGCTCGCACGCCTGCCAAAATCAAAGCGAGCACCAGGGCGACCGCCAAGCCTGCGCCGATCATGACAAATGCCGAACGCACCGATTGATAGGCCGTTTGGGAAGGCTGCGCCACAAGAACTTTCCATCCCAGCCTGTCGATTTGCGCCACTGTTCCGACGAGCTTCTCGCCGCGCGCATCGAAAAGGTCGGAGGAAAACGACGAAAAGCCCTCTTCCTTTCGCCCGCTGTCCGGCAGAGACTTCAAATCGACATACCCGCCTTTGAGAAGCCCGCTCGAATCGGCCACAACCCGGCCGTTTCGGTCCAGGACAACGGCCTTCTCCCCGGTCGGCACGGGCAGGCGGCCGATAATATCGGACAACTTGTCCAAAGCGATTTCGCCGACCACGACATGCCCGGATACGGAAACTGTCAACGCAACGGCCAAGCCACCGCCGACGGTGTCAAGAAAAGGTTCGGACCAGCCAATATCTCCGGCGCCGCGAGCCGCAATGACGAAATCCCGGCCCGACATATCCAGTCCCAAGAGATCGTCGCGCTTGGCTCTGCTCTCCAGCGCCAAGCCTACGCTATCGACCGCACCGGTGTCGTTCGATACCAAATACATGGCGTCGAAAAGCTCGCCGTTGCCGCACAAAGAGTCCAATAAAACGGCAAGTTGCGGCTCAGAAACCCTTTCCAGTGCTTCCGCGCAAGAAGCGGCGGCTTTCAGCTGAAGTTCGGCGCCCCGCATGTGCGCCGAAATATGCTCGGCGACGGAGCGGGCAAGACTGCGGTGCTGGCTTGCGATGTCGGCACGCATCTGTGGAATGAGAAACAGCCATACCAGTATCGCGATAAGAAACACGGGCAAAGCGGCCAAAACTCCGAATTGCAGGGACAGATATTGCCGAAGCGAAATATTGGGCTTCATGCCGTCACTCCACGACAACGAATTGTCGATAACCAATCATGATTAGAAAGAATTGTTCTTACTATGCGCGAAGGTTTCGTGTCAACGCTTTTGCTATTTCCGATTCTTGACAAAAAGGCAACGAACATGGAAAATCGGCCCAAGTTTCGACAACATTTTCAGTACACCCAAAAAGTTACCGGGAGGAACCATATTATGCCCGTTTTGGAGCCAAAACCATACAAACCCATTTTTTATTTGAGAAACGGCCACCTGCAAACCATGTTCCCCCGTTTTTTCGTGAACATTCCCCGGGTGGAATACGTGCGAGAGCGAATCGACACCCCCGACGGCGATTTTATCGACCTGGACGCGTCCTTGAACGGCGCACGCAAGGCGGTTTTGATCCTCCACGGCCTGGAGGGCAGTTCCCAGAGGCACTATATCAAAGGCATGGTCCACACGTTCAATCGAAGGGGCCGGGACGCGTTCGCCATGAACTACCGAAGCTGCAGCGGGGAACCCAACCGGACCCTGCGGTTCTACCACCAGGGCGCAACAGACGACCTTCATTGCGTCGTCGAACACATCCTGAAAAAATACCGCCACGACGAGCTGGCCATAGTGGGATTCAGCCTGGGGGGCAATCTGATCCTGAAATACCTCGGCGACGGCATCTTTCCCGTTTCCGACAAAATTACAAAGGCGGCGGCCGTTTCCGTTCCCTGCGACCTGAAGTCGTGTTCGGAAAAGCTGGGGGCCTTGTCGAATATTCCTTACATGCAATATTTCCTCAAGTCGCTGCACAAGAAGATCAAGGAAAAGAAACGCAGGTTTCCCGGCATGATCGACGACCAGGGATTCGAGAAGATCAGGTCGTTCCGGGAGTTCGACGAACGGTACACGGCCCCTTTGCACGGGTTTTCCGACGCGCTGGACTATTACGAAAAGTGCAGCAGCGGTCCGTACCTGCCGGGAATCCAAAGACCGACCCTGCTGCTCAACGCCCTGGACGATCCTTTCTTTCCCGAAGCCTGCTATCCATACGAAGCGGCGGCGAACAGCGAATATTTCCACCTGGAAACCCCCAGGTGGGGCGGACATGTCGGCTTCGTAATATTTCACAACAACGGCGAATACTGGCATGAAACCAGGATCGCCCAGTTCATCTGCGACAATAGCGAACCGCCGACCCGGCATTGACAATCGACAAGAAGGACATCATGGAAAAAAAACTGACAAGCTTGAGACAAAAGCTGACGGACCTTCTGTCCCAATGGCGGACAGAGGGTTTTCCCGCCAGGCACGGCTATGCGGAGGCAGCCAAGGAGATTATCCGCTGGAAGGAAGAAAACGGAGTCGGGGGATTATGGAAGGACCCTCCGCTGTTGGTAACGGCCACCATCGACGACGGATGGGGGCACGGCTTGCAGCTCATCGAAACGTGGGCCGCCGCCGCAGGCATGAGAATCCACTCACTGGGACTGATGAAATCTTCCGAGGAGATCCTCGAAGCCTGCCGGCGATTGAATCCGGATTTTCTCGGGATGACCGTCCTGCAATTCGATTCCGAAGAGATCGTGGCCGAAATCGCGCAGGGCCTGCCGGACAAGACCCGGTTGATCGCGGGCGGTCCCGTTTTCCGCTACGACCCCGAACTTGCCAAACGAGCCGGAGTACATATGGTTGCCAAGCACGCGGCGCAGTTCCTGTCGTACATCATGGCCTACGAGCCCGGCTCTGGCGTCGAACGAGGATGATGTTGCAAGAGAAACCAGCAAGGGAGTTTGCATGGCATTGACATTCGCACCCATCGACATCGATCAGAAAGACAAATACCTGGAATGCCTGGGGGCCACCCCGGTGAAGACCTCGGACTGCAGCTTCCTCAACGTGTGGGGGTGGGCGGACGAGTACAAGCTGCAATGGGCCTTGAGCGACGGACTCGCCTGGGTCAGACAGGAACTCCCCGCCCCTGCCTACTGGCCCCCTGCGGGCGACTGGGGCGCGGTTTCCGACTGGAAGGCCGCCTTGCAAGCCCTTGGAGACCCGGCCCCCGTGTTCGCCAGGGTCCCGGAGTACCTGGTGGAAATATGGAAAGAGGCGTTCGGGGAGCGAATGGAGTCCGAGCCGGACAGGAACCAGTGGGACTATCTCTACCGCATCGACGATCTGGCCGAACTGAAGGGAAACCGATTCCACAAGAAAAGAAACCTGCTCAACCAGTTTTTGAAAAAATACGACCACACCTATATCTGCTTCGGCAAGCAGATGATCGACAAGGTCATGGAAATGCAGTCGGCCTGGTGCGAGTGGCGCGATTGCAACATCAGCGACGCGCTGGTTGCGGAAAACCGCGTGATCGAAAAGGTCCTGAAAGCCTGGGAAAAACTCTCGAACATTTGCGGCGGAGCGATTCTGGTGGACGACAAGGTCGTGGCCTATACCGTCGCCGAGGCCCTGTCCAAAGACACGCTGCTGATCCATTTCGAAAAGGGAAACGCCTCTTTCACAGGGACCTACCAGGCCATCAACCAGATGTTCGCATCCCGCGCAAAAGAAGACGAAAGGCGAAACTTCGAACTGGTCAACCGCATGCAGGACCTGGGGGACAAAGGGTTGCGAAAGGCGAAAAAATCCTACAACCCGGTGGATTTCATCCGCAAATACAAGGTCAGGATATCCCTATCGTAGCCATTCGACTGCGACGACGTTGTTCCGCTCGAGGATCTTGAATTCAGGGTCGCCCGTAAGAATAGGACAGTTGTTCACAATCGCCAGCGCAGCCGCGAAGGAATCGGCATAGGATATCGGAAAACTTGCCTTTAGCTGCGCGGCCTCAAGAAGAAAGGCCTCGTCCATACGTTCCGAACGATTTATGGGAAGCGCTTTGATGCTCGCAAAAACCAGGTCCGCCAATTGCCTGCCTTGCTCCCTCAAGGTTATGTAGTACACTTCCCCCATCTGGATCGCGTGCAGAAATAGCCGGCCATCGCCTCTCTTGGCTTGCGTCAGCACGCTTTGGATTCGATCCGAAAACGGTTCGTTTTCAAAGTATCCGATCAGGGCATAACTGTCGAGGACAAAGCTGATTCTACCCAACATCCTTTTGGTTCTCCCGTTGCTTTTCGCGCTGCTTCTCCTCCAAATAGGCTCGCAGCACCCCTGTTCCTTCCAGCATGCCGCGAGCCGCGACAATGGGATCCTCGGACTCGGGGACCAGCAATATCCCGCATTCCTGCTCGATCCATCGAATCGACGAGGAGGTGGATATCCCGTATTTCTCTCTGAGTTTCTTAGGAATGACGACTTGGCCTTTTGAAGTCACCTTCGAGGACATGGTTTCCATATTTCCCTCCAAATTCGATCCTTATTCCTTGGTCCAACCTACACCTAAAGTAAGAAACTGTCAATCTCGTTTTCTTACAATCGATTTTTCGGCATACAGGAGGGTGGGGGGGCGGGGCATCTGCGTTGCGAGCTGTTTCGTACTTCCTTGGAGCCTACCTGGCGTCAAAGACCCCCACCGCCTTTTCATGCTTGCCGTCCAGGGTCCACTGGACGTACGCCAAGAGTCGGGGAATGGTGTCGTCCAGGTATCTTCGGGCATCTTCATCGGTGGCCGAGGAGACCGAGTCCGAAAACAGACATGGTCTTTCCCCCCCGCCGAAACAGGGAAGCCCCCGGTCCTTCAGGAAGTTTCTGACGAAACGGTCGCTTTCGAATTCGTCGTAGACGGGAAACCTGGTTTTCACGCCGATCTCATAGGAAAAGGCCTCGATTTTCTCCAGGAACACGGGATTGCGCCTCGCCGCGCCTTCCTTGCCCTTGAAGGCGCCTGCGTAGACGGCGGGGACCATTCTTTCGGCGCAGTAGACGATGGCCTTGGCGTGCATGGCCAAACCGCAGGCGACGCAAATCAGGTTCCTGCCCGAGTATTCGGAGGCCAGCTGTTCGCAACGGTCGATCCAAAGCTTTCTTAAAAGCCAGGACGAATCGACGGCCACCAGGGCGGAATCGGGGAGGGGCTGGTTCGGGGGCCTCGATTCCTCCAGCGATGCTCTGACGATTCGAAATCGTTGGGCGGGCAAATCGAGGAAGCGCTGCATGCCGTTGTCCACGCACAGCAGGTGGATGAACTCCGTGGAGGGAATATCCGGGTGGCTATGCGTTGCGGCCAGCGTGTAAAGCGCAAGGGAACGCCGTCCCCCCGAAAACAATATGGCCATGTCCTCCTTGCTCACGCCGGCACCCGATTCGAAATGCGCTCTTCCATTTTCCAATCAATCCTCCTCGCTGGCCGCGATCTTGTCCGGACTGATTCCCTGAACGAAGAAATCGGGGTTGTTGATGAAACTGAAGAAAATGACGCTGAACGCCACGGCCGATTCCATCATGAGGGGTTTGTTCATGTAGAGAAGGTCCAGCTGCTGCTTTCGGGCTTGCGACGAGGGTATGGCGAAGTACCCGGTGAAAAGGCCGTCGAGCACCCTGTCGCCCCGGGGGTTGGTCACCAGGTCGGTCCTTCCCTGGTAGCAGTATTCCATGGCGTCCATGACCAGGGCGCGCTGGCGGGAAACGTCCTTGATGTTGTAGGCGGCGATTTTCAGAAATATCCGCTGGGACTCCAGCAGGCTGGCCTGGGCCACGGCGTCGAACAGGATCTTCGACCCCTCGTGGCCCCGGAGAAATTGTCTTTGCCGAATCAGCGACAGCAGCACGGAATTCTTGAAAAGCTGGTACAGGCGTCTGGCGGCGTTGAGGGCGATGGACCTCTGGCCGGGGCGCTCCCGCCTGTACCCCTTGAACGAATTGACGAACAGCAACTGGAATATTTCCTTGAAAAAGTTCACGCCCTCCAGGGGATCGTATGCGCCCAGCCTCATGTCGAGCGTGTTGTCCAGGCGGTCCGCCAGCTTGACCACCACCACCTGGGGATATTGCTCGGCGCCGTCCAGAAGACGCCCCACGTAGCTGTGGTAAGTCTCTTCTTTCAAGCGCGTCAGATAGAAAAGCCGCCTGGCCAGATCGTTCTCCACGCTCTCGGGAAGACGCGCCATCAGCGAGTACAATCCGTGTTCCATGTCTTTCCATTCCTGGGGATTGAAATCGGTGGAGCGAATGTCCTCCAAAATATCGTGGAACAGTTGCGTGAGAAGATCGATGAGGTTTACCTTTACGACGGCGGCGGACAAAAGCGCCGCGGAGCGCAAGGGGTGGATGACCGCCACCGGCCCCAGCCGGCGACGTTTCTCCTTGTAGGCGCTCAGCAGGTAGTTCAAGGCCTCCATGGCCACCGCCTTGTGTTCGCGGTCGGTCTTGTCGTCCTCGTGCAGAGACCTGCCGTCCAGGAGAAACGTCAGAATGTTGTAACGGTTCTGAGACGCGGCGCTCAAATTGTAATTGAGTGTTGATGAAAGCCTCAAAAATTCGTTAAGATCATGCAAAGGCATCGTGGATCACCATTTTTTTAAAGGCTATTGTTTCCCCCGTACAAAATATGGATTATAGAAAATCGATACATCCGATGTCAATTGGGAAAGCCTCGGTCCAGCAATTCCAGTTTTAACGGAAATTCCATGCCAAATAGGCTGCAGCGACCAAGGTAACCAGACCATCCTGGTCTTGCGCCCACATCAAAAGGGAATTTCCTGACGCGCCGAACCAGACCAGGATGGTCTGATTACCTTGAACAAGGCCGAAATGGAAAGCAAGCCCGCAGGGTGGTTTGCCTGTCGCGTTTTTTCGGAAAACGCGACTCGAAAACATGAAACGAAAGGCGGACGCCATGAGTCTTCGACTGATCGCCCAGGATCTCTACCGCGCCATCAAGGAGGTGGAGAAACTGGAAAAGGAACTGGAAAATACGCCCTACGACCGCAGGCAAAGCGTGGAGGACCGGCTTCGAAAGGCCAGGGCCGAAGAAAGAATGCTCCGGGGAATGATCGAGGCCAAAAAGGAGCCTCCCCCCGGCTCTCCCAGGAGGACGATGCGTTGAAGCAAAGAACAATGAAAGGCCTGATCATACGTTCCCCGTGGATCGAAAGGATTCTGGAGGGCGAAAAGACCTGGGAACTTCGCGGCTCCAACACGAAAATCAGGGGCAAGATCGCCCTGATCGCCGGTGGGACCAAGACGGTCCTGGGGGTGTGCGAGCTTTCGGACGTCAAAGGCCCGTTGTCCGCGGACGATCTTCTGGGCGCGCTTCACTTGCACGGCGTGGAAAAACGCGAACTGAAAAAGGGCCCTCCCTACCGGAGAACCTACGCCTGGGTCCTGGAAAAACCGTTGGCTTTTTCATCGCCTGTCCCCTATCGCCACCCGCAAGGAGCGGTGATCTGGGTGAACCTGCCCGCCGAGGAATCCCGCCGGGTGGCGGAGGCGGAAAAAAATGCATTTTACGGGTGACAAGCCCGAAAAAGTATGTTAGTGATACTATTTAATCATAATGAAAACAAGGAACAGGAACAAAATGATCTACCCCGTCAGAACAACGCAATTCGCATATGCCGCGCAAAGCGCCGCAGCAACAGCTGCGGCGGCCGGAAGGCCCGTTGTCCCGACGGGGAGCGCGCGGTAGCGCGAAACTCGTAAAAAATCCGGGGCCGCGGGCGTTAAAAACCTGCGGCCCTTTCTGTTTGAAGGGCCGTGATCGGATCACGGCCTTTTTTATTTTCAACCTATTCAAAGAACAAACCGGAGAACAAAGGACCCGGAGAAAAAGGGAGCCACTGCAATGCGAACCAACATCGTCCACATAGGAGCGGGAGAACTGACTTACGAGATTCGAAACATCGTTCGAATCGCCGAAAAAATCAGGGACTTCGGAATCCCGGTCAAAATGGAAAACATCGGCGACCCGGTGGCCAAGGGCGAAATTATACCGGACTGGATGAAGCAGATCGTATCGGATTTGGCCTTGGAAAACGATTCGTACGCCTATTGCCCCACCCAGGGGGTACTGGAAACCCGGCGTTATCTGGCCGACTTGAACAACGGCAGAGGCGGCGTGCAAATCACCCCCGACGACATCATTTTCTTCAACGGCCTCGGCGACGCCATCACCAAGGTGTACGGCTTCCTGCGCCGAACAGCCCGCGTGATCACGCCGTCGCCCACCTACACCACCCACTCGTCTTCGGAAGCCGCCCACGCGGGCGTGCCTCCCGTCACCTATCCGCTCGACCCCGACAACGGATGGCACCCGGACCTTTCGGAGCTTCGCAAGAGGGTCAAGTACAACCCGGCCGTCGCGGGCATTCTTCTGATCAACCCGGACAACCCCACGGGCGCCGTGTTTCCCAGGGACGTCCTGGAAAAAATCGTTGCCATCGCCAAGGAGTTCGACCTGTTCATCGTGGCGGACGAAATCTACAAGAACCTCATCTACAACGGCGCGGACACCGCCACGCTGGCCGAGGTGATCGGGGACGTTCCGGCGATCTGCATGAAGGGCGTCTCCAAGGAGCTTCCCTGGCCCGGTTCCCGCTGCGGGTGGATCGAGGTGTACAACGCCGACAAGGACCCTGTGTTCGCCAAATACATCCAGAGCATCCTCAACGCCAAGATGGTGGAGGTCTGCTCCACCACGCTTCCCCAGACTGCCATTCCCCGGATCTTCGAACATCCCGAATATCCGGCCTTTTTGAAACTGCGCCAGAAACGGTATCAGAAACTGTCGCAAATCGCCTACGACGTTTTGAGCCGTATCGACGGGGTGGTGGTCAACAGGCCGGAGGGGGCCTTCTACATGGCGGTGGTTTTAAAAGACGGCGTCCTGAACGGCTCCCAGACCCTTCCGATAGAAAACAAGGAAATCCGGAAACTGGTGGAAGGCCTGGTCGAGGCCCCCCGCACTTCGTTCGACAAGCGTTTCGTATACTACCTGCTGGCCTCCACGGGCATTTGCGTGGTCCCCCTGACCTCCTTCAGCACGGAGCACCAGGGATTTCGCATGACCCTGCTGGAACCGGACGAAAACCAGTTCAGGGAAAACATGGAAGTCTTGTCCAAGGCGCTCCGGGACTACGCCGGTTTGGAGCGGCGAGCCGATGCCGTTGGCATCGAAGGCGCTGTGGACAGCGAAAGCCTTCGCCGGGCCAACCACCCGAACTGAATCAAGACCGAGAATCAACGAGGAATCCAATAAGGAAGAAACCGAAAACGATCCGGGAAACGAGTCGACAAAGCCGCATTCAGCTTTTTCCTGTCCAAATCCCGAACGATTTGATATCATTCCTTTTTTCAAAAAGGGAGGTGGAATGATGAAAAGCCTATTTAGTTTGTTCTTTGCCGTGTTGTTCATTCAAATGGTCTTTGTCGGAAACCTGACGGCAATGAACGGCGATGTTGACGGCAACGGTTCGCTGGGACTGGAAGATTGCGTGGGCATTCTTCAGATTTTGTCGGGAAAAAGAATATTCGACGAGGACGGAACCATCGAATGCGGCGACAGCCTGGCTGGCAATATCTCAGAATCCGATGAAACCGACGAGTTCAGTTTTTATGGCTTGACAGGTGAAATCATTGCGATAGCGGTCACCAGTCAAAGCACCTCGGCACTTTTCGAACCTCGATGGGCACTGTACGATCCTTCGGAGGGACTTGTCGGCAACATGGAATTTGAAGGGAACTATCACAGGACCCTTACGGCAGACGGTCTTTTTACCATCAAGGTCTGGGACTATCAAGAAAACGCAACCGGCCAATACAACATACGGCTGGAGCCCGTAAGCGCGAACCTGAATGGCTTGCTCAATTGCGCCACGCCTATTGCGTGCGGCGACACTTTCACAAGTACGCTGGAAACGGAAAACGCCGCCGACAGTTTTCGTTTCCATGGAGAGGAAGGAGAAGTAATAGCCATCGCACTTGCCAACCTGGACATCTCCGCAGTGTTCCAACCTCGTCTTACGCTTTATGATCCGTCGGGAAACAATGTCGGCAACACGGAATACGAAGGAAACTACTTGAGGACCTTGCCGACCGACGGAATCTTTACCATCAGGGTCCTGGACTACCAAACCGATGGCGCCGGAGAATACAGCATTCGTCTGGAACCTGTAAGCTCGACTTTCGGAGGGGTCGTCAATTGCGCGCAACCGATCGCTTATGGCTCGACAGTTTCGGGTGAATTGGAATCGGAAAAAGCCGCCGACAGTTACCGGTTTTCCGGAGAGGCCGGCAAAGAAGTGGAAATTTCCGTCGCCAACTTGAGCGACTCCGCGCTGTTCCGACCACGTTGGACGCTTTTGGACCCGTCGGGAAACAATGTCGGCAATACGGAATACGAAGGGACCTATAGCCGGATTCTCACGGCCGACGGAATTTTCACCATAAGATTGTGGGACTACCAGTTAGATGGAAGAGGCCAATATTCAATAACTTTGAATTTAAGCGAGTGATATTCCGAAAGAGTCCAACCCACCATTTTCCGCGCCAATTCGTCGCTTCTTCTAAGGAATGACATCGAGGCGGCTCGGGAACTGGTGGGTTGGGCTTCGTGCAAGCTCGAAGGACGC
The DNA here is from genome assembly GCA_963674505.2 of Desulfobacterales bacterium. Lineage (GTDB taxonomy): Bacteria > Desulfobacterota > Desulfobacteria > Desulfobacterales > SKZT01. Next base: position 491,669 of record CAXXIG010000007.1, on the reverse strand, counting down.
GGTTACCTTGGCAGCGCAGTCCAAAAATCCGTCGCCAAAAACGGGATCAAGAAACAGGGAATGCTCCCGCCGGTCACCGAACGCCGCCTTTCCCCGCCTTCTTCAGCACCGTCCTTAAAATGCGCCCCAGCTCGAGAATGCGAAGGGGCTTGGCGCAGCAGGCCTTCACACCGGATTCCCGGATTTTGTCCTGGTCGATCCGGTCGCCGAAGCCGGTACACAGGACAACGGGTGTGCCGGGGCTGATCTCCCGTATCTTTTTGGCCAGCCGGTCGCCGTTCATCTGCGGCATGGCCAGGTCGGTCAGGACCAGGTCGAAGTCTTGCGGCCGTGCCGCGAAGGTGTCCAGTGCTGCCAGGCTTCGGGTTTTTCCCGTCACCTCGTAGCCCAGACGTTCCAGAAGCAGCTTGGTAGTCGTCACGATGGACTCCTCGTCATCGACGAGTAAAATCCGCCCCTCCCCCAAAGGCAGTGATTCGGGGGGCCTTGCGGCATCGGACGGGACAATGGAGCTTACAAGCGGGAAAAAGACTTCCACTTTGGTTCCCCGGCCCGGCTGGCTCTCGATTTTGACATGGCCCCCGCTGTTGCTCACGATTCCGTACACGACGGCAAGGCCCATTCCCATGCCCTTGTCCATCGTCTTGGTGGAAAAGTAGGGATCGAAAACGCGGTCCAGGTCCTCCGGGGCGATCCCGGCCCCGTCGTCCTCGACCACCAGCCTGGCCAGCCTTTCCGCCCGTACCTTCGCAGCGCCCGGCCATGAGACGCGGGTCGAATCGACAGTGTCCAGCGTCACCGTCAGAACCCCGGGGCCGTCGCCCATGGCATCGACGGCGTTTTTGCAGAGGTTGACGATCACCTGGTTGATCTCGGTCGGGTCCGCCAGGATCGTCTCCGAATCGCAGAATATGCTTGTGCGAATATCCACTGTGGACGGAATGGTGGCGCGCATCAGCTTCAAAGCATCTTCCACCGTGCGGGAAATTCTGATCGGCATCGCGACTGCGGGAGTTTTCGTCGCAAAGCGCAGAATTCTCGCGACCACGTCCCTGGCGCGCAGGCAGGTCTTCAGAATTTCTTCCATCCGCTTTTTGGTGACGTTTCCTTCGGGAATGTCCTCGGCCGCCAGTTCCGCGTTTCCCATGATGATGGACAGCATGTTGTTGAACTCGTGGGCGATCCCCCCGGCCATGGTCCCCACCGCTTCCATCTTGCGGGAATAGAGCAGCTGGGATTCCAGCTTCTTTTTTTCGGTGACATCGCGCACGATGGCCAGGAGCGCGTCGTGCCCTTCCTCCGTCCGCAGCCAGGACATGGAAATCCGAAGGGTCTTGCGAGTTCCGTCCCTGGCATCCACGACGGTTTCTTCAGGCTCGACGCAGGCGGCGCATTCTCCCTGGGCCGAAAGCCAGTCGAACGGCGACGGAGCATCCGGGGCATCCGGATGCAGTGCCTTTTGCCATCCGAGCCGGTTGATCTCTTCCATGGAGTAACCCGTGAATTCTTCCATCTTGCGGTTCCAGAGGGTAAACTCGACAAAAGGGTCCTCATTTGCCCGGCGGCAGACGCAGATTCCCTCCGCCGCGCTTTCGAGTATGCCGGAGAGCATGACGTTCTGCTTGCGAAGCTTTCTTTCCGCCGACCTTCTCTTGCCGATGTCCCGGGACACCCCCAGCAGGCCGACCAGCTTGCCGTCTCCGTCGCGTATCGCCTTGAACCGGTTTTCCAGCCATACGGTTGTCCCGTCCTTCCTGTAGTACTCGGCTTCCACGCTGGCGCAGCAGTCCGGGTCGTCGTCTTCGGCGGCTCTGGGAAACGCGCCCCGGAAGGCGCGTTCGACATCCCCGAGCGATTCCGGCGTCACCCTTTCCGCCAGGGTCTGCCGCATTCTTTCCTCCGGGGAAAAACCCAGTACGCTCTCCACCGAGGGACTCACGTATTGAATCGAAAGGTCCATGTCCGCCGTCCAGATGATGTCTGCCATGTTTTCGGTGAGAAACTTGTGCGTCTCCTCGCTTTTTCGAAGAGCGGCCTCCGCACGTTCACGTTCCCGGATCTCGCGTTTCAAACGCCGGTTCCAAAAAAGAATCCCCGCCAGGAGAATGGCGGAGACGCCCACCACGGCCAGGACCCACCTGACGACGTCAATCTTGCGAAAGCGAAACTCGGTCTGCGGCGACAGCCACCTGCTTCGTATGGTCGTGTGCTGCTGCGGCGTGATCAGGGAAAAGGCCTTGTCCACGATGGAAGCCAGTTCGGGCCAGTCCTTTCGGATGGCCACATAGAGGTCGTAGTTGCCGTACGACGCAGGTGCCGCGATCTTGAGGTTTTTCAGCCCGTTTTTCTCGATCAGGTAGACAGTCGCCGCCAGGTTGCCGATGTAGGCTTCGGCCTCGCCCGTGGACACGGCGAAAAGGGCGTCCTGCGGGGTATTGACGAACACCGGGGTCGCATCGATTCCGTCCGCAACAACCCAGTCGTACGCGGCGGTCCCCGTCACGAAAGCCACCTTTCTGTCGTGCAGATCGTCCAGCCCGCCGATGAACGTTTCCCCGGTCTTGGCGATGATGACCAGGGGAAACGACATGAACGGCTCGGTGAATTCCAGGTACGGCTCCCTTTCGGCGGTTTTGGCGGAGCAGGCGATCAGATCGACTTTTCCTTCCTTGACCAGGGCGAGGACTGTGGGCCACGGAAGCTCGCCTGTCGCTTTCGGCTGGATATCGAGGGATCGCAGGACCAGATCGACATAATCCGCCGCCATGCCCCGCGCGACGCCGTTGCGGTCGTAGTAGTGGAAGGGCGGAAAGGCCTTGGGACCGGCCACGCGGATGACCGGGTGCCTGGACAGCCAGTCCTTTTCCGCAGGCGTGAGGATTTGTTCCAATTCCTGCCGGTCTATTTTCTCGAAAACGGATTCGGCGGACGCCGGTTCGGCAGAGAACGATTCGGCGGGCAAAAATGACAGGACAGCCCAAACGGATAAAATGCAGGCCCAAAAAATCGGACGCGCGAACGGGAACCTGTCGGAAAGCCTCGCTCTGCGCGGTTGGCGGCCTCTAATAATGGGCTCGGGGACCCGGCAGCGCCGTCTTCCACGGCGGCGCGGCGCTTCTCGACGCCGAGTTTTAGAAGAGGCCGCGCCGCCGTGGAAGACGGCGCTACCGAGACATGCGAATTTTTGCGCCTTATCCATCGAGCCCATCCGCACAGGTTGAAAAATTCCTGTTATTAGAAAGGGTCCACCTCGCCCCGGTCGCCCGACCGGGGCGGTCGGCTGCCGCAGGCCCGGAAAGGAAGCCGGTCGTTCCCGCTTCCTTCCTCCTGCGGCGCGATCATTCGATCAAGGAGAGAAAAAATCGGGCATTCGCGACCGCAATATCTCGAGGACCCGGTCCGCCACCTGTTCCGGCGGAGAGTCGTCGGTGTCGATCTCGTATTGCGCGGCGTCCCGATACTTGGGCATCCGTTTCTCCAGGACCTCGGCGACCTCTTCGGTGAAGGTCTTTCCCTCGATCAGGGCGGGACGCTGGGTGTCGTCCTGGATTCTATCCACAATGGTTTCCACCGAGGCCTTCAGCCAGAACACGCACCCGGTTTTCCCCAGGGCCTCCACGTTCTCGCGTCTTTCGATCACCCCGCCGCCCGTGTCGATCACCAGGCCGTCCTTTTCAGACAGTTCCCGGGCCAGCCTGGATTCCAGGTCCCGGAACCCGGTCCAGCCCGATTGTTCCACGATTTGCGGAATCGGCATCCCGGCCGCCTCCACGATCTGCGCATCCATGCCCACGCAGGGCATGGAAAGGCGCTCGGCCAGGATCTTTCCCACCGCGCTTTTTCCCGTACCCCTGTATCCTATCAGAACGATGTTCATGATTGCAAATGCTCCAGTACTTTCTCCCGCATCACATCCACGGGGGCGTCCACGCCAGTGAACTGCTCGAACTGCAAGACCGCCTGGTTGACGAACATCTCCACGCCGGACACGGTTTTCGCCCCCTTGGCCTTGGCATCCCTGAGCAGCCTGGTCTCAAGGGGCGTGTAGACGATGTCGAACACGGTCTGCCCGGAGCGAAACAGGTCGGCGGGCACCAGGGAGGCGTCCTCCTTGGGATGCATGCCCACCGGGGTGCAGTGAACGACCACGTCGGCCACCTGCATGGCCTTCTCAAGCGAAGCGTCGTCCAGCATGCCGCCGGTCACCCGCAGGCCCGAACGCTCCTTCAGATCGGACACGAGGCCGTTCAAAATCTTCATGTCGATATCCAGCAGCGCCAGGGAATCGGGCTTTGTCCGGTTGGCCAGCGTAAACGCAATCATCCGAGCCGCGCCCCCCGAGCCGAGCATCAGCACGTTCTTGCCGTCGATATCCACCCCCGCGTCCGTCAACGCCTTCAGCGCGCCGGGACCGTCGGTGCCCAGCCCCCGCAGCCTGCCGTTTTCGTTCACGGCCGTGTTGATGGAACCGATGGCCCGGTCCACGTCGTCGAGCACGTCCACGTGCTTCATGGCCGCCACCTTGTGGGGAATGGTGATGCTCATTCCCCGGAAATTCTCCAGCGCCCGCATGCCTCCCAGCGCGCTTTTCACATCCTCCACCCGGTGGGCCACATACACGAAGTCCAGCCCCAACGCCTCGTACGCCGCGTTGTGTATGGCGGGCGACAGGCTGTGGGCCACCGGGTTGCCGATCACGGCGCACACCCGCGTGCCCGTGCCGATGAATCCTTTGTTTTTCATTCCTCCTCCTTGATGGTCCTTCTCGCTAAGCGACACTCATTATCTAAGGCATATCTTTCCGCGAACCAAAAATCAATACGAAATAAAGCAAACGCCTAAAAAACCGGAGAAATTCGCCTCGACGAGTCCGCCACCATGTGATACAAAAACCAAGCCCTAAAAACGGAAGCGCTCCGGCTGCGAGCGAAACAAGCCGGAGCAAAAAAAACATCAACCTCGAAAAAGGCGTTCGTCCGGGACGAATTTCTCTCGGCACACGCCTGGAAGATGGAGCTTTCCAAATGAATTTCATACTTGGCATTCTTTTTTTCGCCGTATCCGTTTTCGTGGTGGCCAACCTGATGCCCACCATACGGATCAAGAGTTTCGGGACCGCCGTGGCGGTGTCGCTGGTCTACAGCCTGGTCAACTTCCTGGTGGGATGGCTGATCACCTTTCTGGCACTGCCCTTCATCCTCATCACCTTCGGCCTGTTCATTTTCGTGGTCAACGCCATTTTGCTTTGGCTCACCGACCAGCTGATCGACGACTTCGAAATCAAAGGGTTCGGAAGCACCCTGATCGCCTCGCTTCTGATCAGCCTCGTCAACAGCATTTTGAGGTGGATCTTCTTTTAAAAAACGAAAAAACAATGCGGGGACGAACATGGCAGAAAACAGCCGGGAACACGGAGCCAACCAAGCAGACACAATCCTGAAAGCCTTGCTTCGCGAGGAATTCCAGGCAGGCGTCAAGGATTCCAAAGATCCCGAAAACGCCTGGCTTCCCGACCTGGCCATCCGAAAGACCACCATGTATTCCCCGTGGTTCATGCGCCTCTGTCCCTTTTGCGGCCTGGAGTTCCGGGAAGGCGACCTGGCGCGCATCTGCCCGGAATGCGGCCAGGCGTATCACGACGATCCCCGCTACAACCTCCGATGCTGGCGGCGCTACTTCTCCAAACACCCGTTCTGCTCCCCCGAAAAACGAAACCGCGACGGCGTTCCGATTCGAAAAAAATGCGAATTTCGCCCCGACGGCGACCTTATGGGCGACGACGCTTTACACGACGACGGGTTTGGTTTTTGTTTCGGCCATGCCTCTGCGGAACGCGGACGCGAAGCGTCCTGGTATGCATTCCAACGCGAAGCGTTGGAACGAGCCGGTGACAGCGCAACCGAAATCAAAACCAGGCCCCGCGACGACTCTTTGAGAGACGACGTTTTGCACGACGATGTCTTCGCATCCGACCTCTCGGAAAAAGGCCCTTCCGGCGGCGGCACCAACAACCCGAAACCCGGCTTCGCCTTCCTGCGCCTCGAAAAGGTCGAAGCCCAATTCATGGACGGACTCGAGGCCGCATGGAAACCCTTCGGGGACCGGCAAATCGTGGTCGTGCGCGAGACCGACCCCATGGTGGGAATGAAATGCCCCTGGTGCCGCTCTTTCATCCGGGCCGGCGACCGCGTGGTCAAATGCCCGTGCGGAAAGTGCGAAACCTGGTTCCACATGGACGTCCTCAGGCACTTGACATGCTGGAACGAATGGAGCGGCTCCAAAGGACACGACTTCTGCCCCACCACATGCGCCCGGATCGAGCCCGAGAGCGAACCCAAGGTCGAACCCGAGAGCGAGCACGAGATCGATATCGAGCCCGAAGAGCCAGGCGCGCAGGAGGACAGCCAATGAACGAGGACGCCCGATGAAAGGGGACGGCCAATGAACCGCTACGACCGGCAGGACCGCTACGACCGGCAGGACCGCATCGAGAACTGGCGCCAGGACGCCCTGTCCGCCGCCCGCGTCATGGTCCTGGGCGCAGGCGCCATCGGAAACGAGGTCCTCAAGAACATGGCCATGATGGGCGTCGGCCACATCCTGATCGTGGACTTCGACACCATCGAGCTTTCCAACCTGAGCCGCACGGTCCTGTTCGCCGACGCCGACATCGGCAAACCCAAGACCGAAGCGGCCAAGGCTGCCATGTCCCGGCTGAACCCGGAAATCGACGTCAGAACCATCGACGGCGACCTTTTCTTCGACGTGGGCCTCGGTTTCTTCAGAAGCGCCGACCTGGTGGTCAGCTGCCTGGACAGCATCGCCGCGCGCTCCCACGCGGGCATCTGCTGCTGCCTGGCAGACACGCCCTTTCTGGACTGCGGCATGTGGGCACACGGGGGCGAAGTCCGATGGTTCATCTCCGGAGAGGAAGCCTGCTTCGAATGCACCCTCACCGACGACGACCGCAAACACGCATTCCAGCGCCGCTCCTGCACCGGCTTTCGCGCCGACGCCCCCCCGCGCCCCCCGGAACCCGCATCCATCGCCACCACCGCCGCCGTGGGCGCTCTTCTGTCCCAGGAAATCGCCGGGTTCTTCTGCAAATGGCGCTCCTTAAGAAGCGAAGCCATCGTCTACAACGGACTCCAGCGCACCATGTTCGTCTCCCGCTTCACCCGCGAACCCGACTGCCCGTACCACAAACCATATTGCGACATCATTCGGCTCCCGGCTGGCGCAGGAGACCTGACTGCGGACGACCTGCTTTTTGAAACGGAAAAACGGACGGGGAGGCCGGGCGTGCTTTCGCTGGGGAGGGATTTTCTGGTGGAGTTCCGATGCACTGTATGCGCAAAGAATGAACCGCTGGGGACGCACATGGCCAGAGTATCGCCGGAAAGAAGGACCTGCCCCAATTGCGGCAGGGTGCGGGAGGCCGTGGTCGTTTCCGACTTGCCGCGAGAGTCGGAATTTGCGAAAATACCGCTTTCGGAGCTTGGAGTGCCTGCAGGAGAAGTTCTGGCGACGAAAACGCAAAGCAGTTTCTTTTTATTCGAAATGGACAAGGACGTCCGATCAATTTGGCCTTGATTTTGAGTTTTTGCTATATTCATAAATCCCTGATCGCAACAAATTTTTTTGGGGGGGGACGATTGAGCGTAGGTTGGGTTGAGCGTCGTAGATTGTCGGGTTTCGCTTCTTTGATCTCTCAAACTCGCATAAAAGGTAATCGGTGCCGCCAGGAAGCAAGCGAAACCCAACGCAACGCCCCGCTCAACCCGACCTACGCACTGATTTGGGGTGTTGGTATTTTCCAGACCAGTCGTCCTTCGTGTTCTTCGTGTTCTTCGTGGTAGAATTGCCTGGGGATTGGTCTTAACATCGGCCACTTTCAGGGACTATCGTCGAGGCGGTCGTCATTCCGGGCGGAGCGGTATGCACCCCGGGTGTCGATAAAACAGCTGGATTCCGTCGCCTCCGGGAATTTCTCGACTGGAACTTGTAGCGTAGACCCGGAATCCAGGTGGCCGAATTTAGAACCAAGCCCATTGCCTGATTTTCAACCACGAAGAACACGAAGGGCACGAAGACGATTAATCCCCCAAAGCCGCTATAATCGGAATGAAGGAAAACAACATAGCATGAAAGGGCCTTGCCATGAATAATCAGGGGAGTGCCGAGGAAATAAGACTCATTTTGCAAATGGGAAGCGACGAGCAATTCGAATGCATGGCGCCGCCGGACATACGCATTGGCGAAATCGTAGCCGAACTGTACGACCAGACAGGCAACTCCGCCCTCGATTCCGGCGGAGGAAATGTTCGTGCTGTCATAGATCTGATCGATGCCGACAACCCTGCAAACACGAAACGCATAAACCCTGATCAAACCTTGGAAAAGGCATCTCTTTTTGACGGGGCCATCCTTCGGATAAGCCTGGAACGGCTCGCCGGGGAACGTGCCTCGCCGGCTGGAGACACCGCCTCCGGCCGCTCTCGAAAGCAAAGGACAGTGGATGATTATGATCGGATCGCGGAGAAAATGTTCGAAAAACTCCGATTGAATCGATACATCCACCCGGTTTTCGGCGCTTCGGACGAAGCTGTCGATGAAAAGTATTGCTTTGTCATCATGTCCTTTCGGAACAAGGTCTTGAACGAAGTGTACCAATACTACGTCAAGCCGACCTTGGAAAGCCTCGGGTTCACGGTGAGGCGCGACGACGAAATCTTCGAGGTCAGCATTATCATGCAGGAGATCTAGAGCCAGATCAACCGGGCGGGACTGGTGATCGCCGACCTGACCTACAACAATCCCAATGTGTTCTACGAACTGGGAATTTGCCACGCCATTGGCTAAAAGGTGGTCCTGCTCAGCCAAAATGCCGACGAAATCCCTTTCAACCTGCGGCATTGGAGGTCTATAATCTACGAGTCAAGTCCGAGCGGATACGAGAAGCTGGTTGACAATATCAAGCGTATTGTTAAAAACGCTGACAACTTTTAACCGGCATCAATCAGAAACAAGGAGACCTGTTATGAACAAAGAAAAAGAGGCGGAAGAAAACAAAATGTGCTTTGCGATCATGCCGAACGACAGGGATGCCAATGTCATATATAAGCCCGGCGTGGAGCAGGCGGCGTCGGAGCTGGAGATGGACTGCGTTCGTGAAACATTGGAAAACGTCGGTGCAGGCGACAGAATCGCGGACATGGTTTCCAACATTTCCAAAGCGCAATTGGTCGTCGTGGACCTGTCTTCCGGGAGAAACGAAATCCTCTACGACCTCGGCGTCGCCCACGGCTTGATGAAGCCCGTGATTATGCTCGTCAAAAGCGACGATGTCGTGCCCTTTCTTCCAAGGACCTACAAATTCATCAAATATCCCGAAAAAATCGACGACTACCTCCCTTTTGCCGATACTGTCAAGAAGACCATAGTCAAGGAAGGCACAGATCTCGAACGCTTGAGAAAAAATTCGAATCCGGTTTTTAAAAGCCTGGATCCCGAATGCAGGCCCGTAGATGCGTCGGATTACAAACGAGTTTGCGATCGGCTAAGCGAAGAAAAGAAAGAATCGCGACGTCTTGCCGATGCCGAACGAAGGCTCGAAGAAGCAAAGGGAAACGAGGAAAGGCTCAAGTTCCTGGAAAAGGAAAACGCCGAACTGCAAGGGGCGAAGAAATTCTCGGAAACCTTTTTCGAAAGGGTCTTCGGCGAACAGGTGAGAAACAAATCCTTCGATGAAATCATGCGGATGTTCGAACGTAAGATCGAGGAGAGCGACGGTGAGGTCGTGGTGGAAAACGCCGACGGCCAAAAGAGGAAGATCAAATTCAGGAAATTGCTGGGCGATGAAAGGATAAACCTGGGGTGATGAAAATCATCCAGTTTCGGGAGATATTTTTCTGCCGTGATTTGTTCCCCATCGCGGCAATATGCACGGGCTGGTTCGGGAGCGTAGGGTGGGTGGGTCGATACCCGGGTGTTGTCGCCAATTCAACTTCTATTAAAATAGACGACCTGACAATCTTGCACGGAACCCAACCCACCATCTTTCGCGCCAATTCGTCGCTTCTTTGAACGAATGGCGGCGAGGCGGCAGGGGAAATGGTGGGTTGGGCTTCGTATAAGCTCGAAGGACACGGGCGTAAACAAGCTTTGAACCAGCCCCGAACGCCAGGCTTTCAACCCACCCACCCTACGCTCCAGAACCAGGCTCCATGATAGGTTTCGCGGAACGAAAATCGGCAGATAATGTACGGCAAAATAGGGAACATTTTCATCATCCCAGATTAAAACCATACGGATGTTTCCGACGATTTAAAAGAAAAAAGGATTTACGAGGATGTTCAAATACCAGAAGGACAAGACATATTTCGCGCAGATTTCGGAAGGGGTCGATACCATCGCAGCGGTGGAATTGGATGCGCTGGGGGCGACGCAGATACAGCCGGGGTATCGGGGGTTCCACTTTTCCGCCGACCCGGGGACGCTCTACCGGGTGAACTATCTATCGCGGCTGCTGTCGCGGGTGCTGGCACCGCTTCATTCGTTTTCGTGCCGGGACCGCGACGATCTTTACCGCGCGGGGCGGTCCGTGGAGTGGCATCGCATCTTTCCCGTCGATAGCACCTTCGCCGTGTTCGCCAACGTGTCGGGCAACGACGAGATTCGGCACTCCAAGTTCGCGGCCTTGTGCCTGAAGGACGCGGTGGCCGACTTCTTCCGCGCGAAGTCTGGCAAAAGGCCCGACGTGGACCCGCTGCGGCCCGACGTGTCGCTGAACCTGCACATCCAACAACAGACCGGGACCATCAGCCTGGACGTTTCCGGGGGGGCTATGCATCGCCGGGGATACCGCGCAGGATCCGTGAAGGCCCCCATGCGCGAAACTTTGGCGGCGGCGGCTATCGCGTTTTCCGAGTGGGACGGGCAAAGTTCGCTCTACGACCCCATGTGCGGCTCGGGGACCATCCTCTGCGAGGCGGTCATGAAGGTTTGCCGCATTCCGGCGGGGTATTTGAGGAAGAAATTCGGGTTCCAATTTCTTCCGGATTTCGACGCCAGGCTTTGGGAGAAGATCAAAAGGGAGGAGGACGGCAAGATCGGCAAGCTGCCTTCCGGGCTTGTGGCGGGAAGCGACCGGGACCGTGCGGCCGTGGAGGCGGCCAGGGCCAATCTTCGCAGGCTTCCGGGGGGCGAGGCCGTGAAGGTTGCGCAGACGGATTTTCGCAGGATCGACAGCCTGAATAACACGACGATTATCTGCAACCCTCCCTACGGAATCCGCTTGAGAAGCGAGAAGGGGCTGGGGCCGTTCTATAAGGATTTCGGGGATTTTTTAAAGCAGCGATGCACCGGATCCAGCGCGTTCGTCTATTTCGGCGACCGGGAGATGATCAAGAGGATCGGGTTGAAGCCCTCGTGGAAAAAGGTGATGAAAAACGCGGGGCTCGACGGGCGGCTGGCCAAGTACGAGCTGTTTTGATTGTTTCATGCGACCCGGAGGCTTCCTCCGCGCCTTCGAATCCTTTTTCAATTTTCGGGCTCGGCCTTAACATCGGCCACTTTCAGGGACTGTCGTCGCGACGGTCGTCATTCCGGGCGGAGCGGTATGCACCCCGGGTGTCGATAAAACAGCTGGATTCCGTCGCTTCCGGGAATTTCTTAACTGGATCATGTAGCGTAGACCCGGAATCCAGGTGGCCGAATTTAGAACCAAGCCCCAATTTTCAATCGTTTCCATAAGCGAAGACCGCCCTTTTTATGATTTGTTACCATGTTCGGGACTCCGGAGTCTGAAAACGAATTCTCCGGACCGGGGAACCGCAGAGATCTCCAAGATCCGAGTCAGCCCCGCCTGATTCCAACCGGAAACAGTTTTATACAAACGAGCCACACTTTGCCTTGTAAATTTGACCGTATTCGGTTAGGATGTGAGCGGCTGCGCACTTGCGTCGAGAACATTTCCAGAGGAGAAAAATCCCGGCGCGAAAAAGAGGATTGTTTCAACCTGTTTTTTGGGCCGCGACGATGGGTGCCATCAGTGCCTGGAAAAAAGCCGAAAACGGAACAATATGTTCCATGGAACAAAAACATTCCGCACTGCCTGCGATTCGCCGAAAATTCCAACCGACCGGTTTTATTGGAGATACATATTTTTTTTAACGATATTGACTCTTTTTGCACGACATTCGGCAGGCATGGCATCCCTTGCGGGGCATTGCATTTGGGGTCGTCGAATGAAAGCGTTTCGACCGGCCTTGCGTAAACGAACCAGGACGAGAAAGGAAAGGAAAAAATGAAGCAGGACGACAGGATGGAAGCGTGGGAGGAACGGGTTTCCGCAATGAAACCGGAGGCGGTCCCGGATTTCGAGCCCCCGGCTGCGAGGACTTTTTCGGGCGAGCAGATTCGGGATGAAATCGGCCCCGCCCAGATGTGTTCGCCCAGCCCGTGCCCTCTGTCACCGTGACGGTACCCGCAGGCTTGAAGAAAACTCGCGAAAACAACCAAACAGAAAGGAGAAATCGATGATGATCTTGAAATTCGGAAAGAGCGGCGGCCGAAAAATAAAGAGGCGCGCGCCGGCGGTCGCAGTCGCCCTGGCGGCCCTGGTTCTGATTTTCGCCATGCCGGCTGGGGCCGAGGACGACTGGTTCGAGAAAAACCCGATTTCGTCTCCCTCATTGAGAACTGAAAGCAGGATGGCCAACATCATAGACAACAAAATACTCTTGTTCGACGGCTATGAGAGAGTTGGCGACACTTGGGTGTACAACGCCATGGCCAATTCCTGGACCGAAAAAACGGGTTCCGCCGAGCACCCGACCGCAAGATACCGTCATGCAATGGCGGAACTGCCCGGAGACCAGGTGCTGCTGTTCGGAGGGTGGGACACCACTTACGACGGCGAAACCTGGGTCTACGACCTGAGCGATGACCAATGGACCAACAAAAACCCCGGCACCCCGACTCCTTCGCCGCGCTATAGTCACGCCATGGCATGGATCAACGACGATCAAGTGCTGCTGTTCGGGGGAAACGGCAGTGGTGGCTTCAACAGCGAAACCTGGGTGTACGATTTAAGCGATAACGAATGGACCCAGAAAACACCGGTCTCGGGCTCCCCTTCCGCTCGATTCATGCACGCCATGGAATGGCTCGATGACGACCGAGTCTTGCTGTTCGGGGGATTTGACAGTAGTGGCAACGACGGCGAAACCTGGGAATACGATCTGAGCGAAAACGCATGGACCCAACTGAACCCGAGCAACTCTCCGCCTGCCATGAGTGCCCATAGCATGGCCTTGCTCGAAGGGATCCTCGCATCGAACAAGTTGCTTCTTCACGGAGGTGTTGATACCTATGTTTACGATTCAAGCACCAACGACTGGACGGAGCTGTCGCCCTCAACGGTCCCTCCGGAAGCTATCATGGACGGCATGGCCAACGCAGGCGAAAGCGGAGTGGTTCTGTTTGTGGATAGCGGAAGCGCGATGGAAACCTGGATCTTCTCCGATCCGCCGACCCTGGTGGAACTGGTTTCGTTCGCGGCGGAAAGCGGCCCGGACGGCGCTGCGCTCTCCTGGGAGACGGCTTCGGAGATCGACTGCGCCGGGTTCCGCGTATGGCGCTGCGACAGCGCGGGCGAAGATTGCGAGATCGTCACGGACGACCTGATCGACGCCCGGGGAGACGAAGTCACGGGGGCTTCCTACTCGTGCGAGGACCCCTTGGCCGAGCCCGGAACTTTCTATCGCTACCAGTTGGAAGATATCGAATACAGCGGCAAAAGCACGTTCCACGACACCACCGCCAGCTCTGTCCTGCTGGACGCCGGCTGGAACCTGATCGACGGCTCCGCTCTGTCCGGCCAGCCGGTCGCCGAAGCGCTGGCCTCCATAGAGGGCCAATACGGCGCAGTCTGGACTCTGGCCGAAGACGGATGGAAGATGTACGATCCGGCCCATCCCGCACTCAGCGACTTGGAGGCGTTCGAGGCCGGGAGCGGTTGCTGGATCTACATGTACGAGACCGGTACGCTGGCGTTGCAGTAAGCGGCCGGACCAACCTTCGCCTTTTCGTCGTCTATCGGCCGGCATTGCCGGGATGGACTCGGTTGCGCATTCGGCTGAATGACATGCCCGGGACCTTCCGCGCTCCCGCGCGCAGCACGGGAGCGCAACAATCGCAATCCCGGCGATATACCCAGAGTCCCGTCAGGGACGACAGACAATAGCCCGGCAATTGATTGCCGGGGTTGACCCGCCGATTCGTCCAGAGTCCCGTCAGTGACGACAGAACAAGAGGTCCGACAACGGGGCGTTCCGCCGGATTTGCAAGAAACAGAGAATGGTCCCTTCCGCAATATCTCGATGAGCCGATTCGGAAGACGGAGGGTTGGAATTTGCGCAGGATTGACAGTCCGTCGAATACTCGGAAAATGGCGGGTTGCAATCCGTTTAAAATTGGCAGGCAGACGAATATTCCGAAAATGGCGGGTTGCAATCCGTTTAAAATTGGCAGGCAGACGAATATTCCGAAAATGGCGGGTTGCAATCCGTTTAAAATTGGCAGGCAGACGAATATTCCGAAAATGGCGGGTTGCAATCCGTTTAAAATTGGCAGGCAGACGAATATTCCGAAAATGGCGGGTTGCAATCCGTTTAAAATTGGCAGGCAGACGAATATTCCGAAAATGGTGGGTTGGACGCCGTACAAGATTGGAAGGCCTTCTATCCCGAGAAAACGTGAATCAGCGACAACGCCCGGATACCAACCCACCCACCCTACGATTTCACCCGGCAACCGTCCATAAGGCCTCGACACGCGTGCCCTTTCCCGGCGAAGATTCGATGAAGAAGCGTCCGCCGGAGAGCTGTGCGCGCTCTCTCATGCCGCTCAGGCCCAGGCCGCTGGTCAGGTCGTTTCGGTTCATTGCTTCCCGGACATCGAAGCCTTCGCCGTCGTCCCTTACGGAAAAGACCAGGCGGTTGTCGCGGCGAAACAGGGAGACGCACACCAGCTTGGCCCTGCTGTGCTTGGCCGCGTTGTTCAAGGCTTCCTGCAAAATCCGATAGATGACGATTTTCAGGTCGTTCGGGACCTCCTCCTCGGTCACGGGGATTTGGGTTTCGATGTCGATGTCCTTGTAGACAGTGTTGAATTCCCGGCACCACCAGCCGATGGTGGGCAAAAGGCCCAAGTCGTCGAGCATGGAGGGGCGCAGGCTGATCATGATTCTGCGGGTTTCGTCGATGGTGTTCTGGACCAGGGAGAGGATGTAGTCCAAGGGGTTTTCCTCGCCCGGCGGAAGGCACTGTTCGATCTGGTCGATGCGGTTCTGGATGCTGTATTTGACGGCGACCAGCGACGAACTGATGCTGTCGTGGATTTCGCCCGCCACGGCGCGCCTTTCGTTTTCCTGGGCGTCCATGAGTTTCTTGGAGAGCACGCGCAGCTGCCTTTCCGATTTTTCCAGGGCTATTTGAGCTTTTTTTCGCTGGGCGATTTCCCGTGTGAGACTTTGGTTGGCGAGGACGAGTTCCCGCGTGCGCTCCTGGATTCTGCGCTCCAGGCCGTCGTAGGTCCTGCGCATGGCGCTGTCCATCCATTCCCTGGCCTTTCGGTCCCGGCTTCTTCGGATCACCTCCGGCAGGAGCAAGGGCAGCAGATCCAGGTACCACCCCTCGGGGTCCTTGACCACGTAGTCGGCGAACCCCTGCTTCATGGCGTCCACGGCGAGATATTCGGAACCGTCGGCAGTGAGCATCACCACGGGAGGAGCGGCACCGATCTGCCGGACTTTTTCGAAGAATTCCATGCCGCTCATGCCGGGCAGCTTGTAGCCCGTGACAACCAAATCGAACTCGGCGATGGATGTCGTCGCCATATTCAGGGCCTGCTCTGCGGAGGGGCGCATGGCGACCGAAAAAGCGGGGTCGGACTTTTTCAGCGCATTTCTGAAAGCCAGACGGTCGTCGGCGTCGCCTTCGACCAGCAATATCTTGAACGGCAAATCGTTATGAAATTCCGGCATGCATCCCTTTATTCTCGCGATTCTTGCGATTCTTGCGATTCTTGCGCTTGCGACAGTTTCACGGAAACGCGTATTTCAGTCCGACCATCACCCCCTGCCCGGTCGGGGCGAGGGAGAGTGTGACCTCCGCCCGAGACCGGAGGTCTTCCAGAAAACGGCTGCGGGAGGTGCGGTTGTACTTGTGGGCGCTGGATACGGCGCCGTAGATGTTTCCGCCGTAGAACCCCGCCGCCACGAAAGACACCACCGCGCCCAGGGCTTCGTTGCCGCTGTCGAAGGACTCCGCGGCAGCCAGAATCAGCCCGGCGTTGAGGAAAAAGGCGGCGGCCGCGTCGCGGTAGCGCCCGCAGTAGGCGAACCCCGCTCCCGGCACGACGGAGAGAACACCTGCCACTCGCGGGTCCTTTTTCGGATACAAGGGGTCCCGGTTCAGCTCGGCCTCCAGCACTGCGATTCGGAAGCGATCCCGGTTCTGCTCCTCCACCGCCCCGAAACGCGTTTTGGCCGCTTCGAACTGCTCCTGCCGAAGATGGAGCCATCCGGAGCGGTACCGAGCTTCGTCCCGGACGACCGGTTCCGGAGCGGTCTCCTCCACGTATTTCAGAATGCTTTGCGCCGCCGCGTAGTCCTGGAGTGCGGCGAAGGTCTCGCTCAGGCGAAAATAGGATTTTACGACCAGTTCCCGGTCCCGGTCTCGCTCGACGACCTGCCGGAAACTCGCTTCGGCCTGCCGGAACCTCCCTGCGGCATACCAGGCTTGGCCCGTGTTATAAAGAGCCCGATCGACCCGGGGATCGTCGGGGAAGAAATGCGCGAACCGCTCGAACTCGTCGATGGCACGGAAGTATTGGGCGCTGTCGAAGTGCTTCATGGCAAAGGAGAACTGCGCGTCCGGCTCGATCACCAGCGCGGCCGGAGATGAATTTTCTTGCTGGGCCGCCGCAACCGGCGGGAACGAAGCGATAGAGGCGATAGAAATGAGGAGGAGGACGACCAGAGCGACCGGGGCGCCTGCGATTCTCCTTTTTCCGACCACAACGGATTCGGGGGGGACGTAGGTTGGGTTGAGCGTCGCCGATTGTCGGGTTTCGCTGAGTGGTAATTTCAAACCAATTCGACATGTTCTCGACAGGAGCAGGAAGAAAGCGAAACCCAACGCAACGCAACGCTCAACCCGACCTACGCGCACTCCTCCAAATCCGTTGCGACCTGTCCTTTTGTTATCAGACGCCAGCCTCTTTTCTACCTTTCGTTCCCACGCTATGTGTGTAAACCGGTCCGAAAGATTCGAAGGGTCCGATAGAAGTAGAATTGCTGCAAGGGTGCGGTACAAGGTGCTTTTTTCGGCCACTATTTCTCCGCCCCCTTTTCTTCCGCAGCTTTTTCTTCCATGCCTTTTTTTCCCGCCGCTTTGTTGTCGTACCACCAGAAATCGTTGTTGGACACCGGGTCGTAGATCTTCTGTTTTCCGTCTTTCATGACCGGCTGGCCGATGTATTTTTCGTCCCGGCCGCAGCGCATCAGGCGGTCGCAGGCCATGAAATACCCTATGAGCGGACCGTGTTTTTTCACCGCCTGGACGGCGTAGGAGGAACACGAGGGGTGCATGGGGCAGCGGTCGCCGTCGGCCCCGGACAGGTATTTCTGGTAGAAACGCACGGGATAGACCAAGATGTCGCCTGCGGAAAAGCCGTCGTCTGCGGACGGGCCTTGGGCGCGGGCTTCGGTGGCGGCCGCCGGTAACAAAAGAACGGCCAGAAAGGCGAAGACGATGGAAAAATTCGACCTGTGCGGTCGGTTCAAGTATCCCCATATAATCCTCACAAAAAGGCACAAAGACACTAAGGTTGCCGAATCGTCACTTTGCGTCTTTGTGCCTTTGTGTGAGGGTTTTGAAGAGCAGCCGCACAGGTCCAGAAAATTCCTGGTTATACCGGATTTGGGTGAGTAGGAAATCAAACCAGTATTCATCATTTCTGCGTGACCCGCAAGACTTCTTCAATGGTGGTCTGTCCCTTGAGTACCTTGACGATGCCGTCGTGCCGGAGGGTGGTCATGCCCGACTGGACGGCCTGGCGCCTGATCCGGTTGGAATCGTGGGAAGTCACCACGAGGCTCTTGATGTTTTCGTCGATCACCATGAACTCGAATATGCCGATTCGCCCGAGATAGCCGTTGTTGATGCATGCGGGGCAGCCTTTGGGCTTGTAGATAACGCGGTCCCGGATCATCTTGCGGTTCAGGCCCAGGGCTTTCAACGAAGTGTCGTCGGGCTCGTAGGGGGTCTTGCATTCCGGGCAGAGAACGCGCACCAGCCTCTGGGCGCACACGGCGACCAGGGAGGAGGAGATGAGGAAGGGTTCCACGCCGATGTCCACCAGGCGGGTGATGGCGCCGGCCGAGTCGTTGGTGTGCAGGGTGGAGAACACCAGGTGCCCGGTCAGGGCGGATTGCACGGCGATCTCGGCGGTTTCCGAATCGCGGATTTCCCCCACCAGGACCACGTCGGGGTCCTGCCTCACGATGGAGCGCAGCCCCCCGGCGAAGGTGAGCCCGATCTTGGGGTTGACCTGGATCTGGCTGATGCCCGGAATCTGGTATTCCACCGGGTCCTCGATGGTGATGATGTTGATGTCCGGGGTGTTGATGGAGGACAGGATGGCGTAGAGGGTGGTGGTCTTGCCGCTTCCGGTGGGGCCGGTCACCAGGATGATCCCGTGGGGGGACCGAACCAGTTCTTCCAAAAGCTTGAGCTTTTTGGGCACCAGGCCCAGCTCGGTCATCTCGAACAGGGTGCTGGTCTTGTTCAGAAGCCTGAGCACCACCCGTTCTCCGAAGGAGGTCGGGATGGTGGAAATGCGCACGTCGATGTCCTGCCCGCCCATGCGGACCTCCAGGCGGCCGTCCTGGGGCAGCCTCTTTTCCGCGATGTTCATCCTGGCCATGACCTTGATCCGGGAGATCAGGGAGGATTGTATCCACTTGGGCGGCGTGAGCAGGTCGTAGAGAATGCCGTCCACGCGGTAGCGCACCTTGAAGCTGTTCTGGTAGGGCTCGATGTGGATGTCGCTGGCGCGGGCCTTGATGGACTGGGAGAGGATGTGGTTGACCAGCTTGATGATGGGCGCTTCGCTGTCGTCGTCCAGAAGGTCGGCGGTGCATTCGATCTCGCCGATGATGGCAGTCCCCGACTCCTCCATGTTCTGCACCAGCTGCTCGGCAGAATCGCGCACCGTGCCGTAGCAGACGTTGATGGCGGCCAGGATGGGGTCCTTTTCCAAGAGGATCAGTTCGTAGTCGTCGATGTCGAGAAGCCGCACCAGGTCGTCCAGGGGATGCACGGCCGACGGGTCGTTCATGGCGACCAGCCAGGGCGCGCCTCCCCCCTTGCCTTTTCGGCCGGGACTTTTGCGTCCCTCGCGTTTCACCGGGACCATGGCGAACTGCTTCAAAAAGCGAATCGGCGCTTTTTTCGTGAACCCGTTGTCGATGTCGTCCAGGGAGAATTCCGGGCAGAACGGGATGCCGTAGCGCTCGCTCAAGGCGTGCATCAGCTGCGTTTCGGTCAGGACCTTTTTCTGGAGCAGCAGTTCGCGCTGCGCGACCCCTGTTTCCATGGCGCGCGCGCGGATTTCGGAAAGGGTTTGTTCGGAAACCGCGAATTTTTCCTTCAGTATGTCATGAAAGGACTTGTTCATGGTCACTCTTCGTCGTACATCTTGATCACCCCGCCCTCCAACCGATCCATGACCTCCTGCTTCTGGTTGTAGATCTCGGCGGCCTCCTCGTTGGTTTGGATCACGCGCGGGGTCAGAAACACGAACAGGTTGGTCTTCTGTGTGTTGCGGGAGATATTTTTGAAGAGCCAGGACAAACCCGGGATGTCCCCCAGGCAGGGCACGGACCCTTCGGTCGAAGACAGGGTGTCGTCGATGAGCCCCCCGATCACGATGGTGTCGCGGTCCTTGACGATCACGGTGGTGTTGATGCTGCGCTTCAGGGTGGTGGGACGGTCGTCCGCATTGTCGGCGTCGCCGGGAATGGAGGTGAGTTCCTGGAGTATTTCCAGCCTCACGTACCGGTCCTTGCTGATATGCGGCGTGATGGTCAGGCTGATGCCAACGTCGCGGTATTCGAAGGAGTTGTAGGTGGTGTTGTCTGTGGTGGAGGACTGGGTCTGATAGGGGATGTTCCGGCCCACGTGGATCTTGGCCTGTTCGTTGTCGGTGGTCAGAATCTGGGGGGTGGACAGGATGTTGATGTCCTCGTCGTCCTCGAAGGCCTTGGCCACCGCGCCGATGCTGGGAAAGGTCACCGTCCCCAAATCCGTGACAATGTCGATGCCTCCGCCCACCACGCCCATGGCGAAGCCCTCGGGGCTCACCAGCTCCGTGCCGTCCAGTCCGCCGTCGGAAAAGCCCCCGCCGATGTAGCTTTCCTTGCCGTCGATGGTGGTCTTACCCACCACGCTCCAGTCCACGCCCAGCTCGAAGTTCTTGTTGACCTGGACCTCCATGAGCAACGACTCTATGTAGACCATGGCCCGGGGAATGTCCAGCTGCCGGATGATGTCCTGCATCACCGCGTATTCGTCGCTGTCCGCCACGATGATCAGGCTGTTGGTCGACCGGTCCGCCGTGACGCGCACGTTCTTGGAGACCAGCGCCGTCCCCGCGTCTCCCCCTTCGCCCTTGGCGCCGGACAGCTCCTGGAGAATAGGCGCCAAATCTTCCGCCACGGCGTTCTCCAGGTAGTAGACATGGATCCTGCCCTTTCCTGTGGGCGTCTCCTTGTCCAGTATGCCGATCAAGCGCCGGACCCGTTCGGCCTCGTCCTCGGTGGCCATCACCACGATGGAGTTGGTGCGCGTGTCCGCCCGGAACCGATACGCTTCCTCGGCGTCGCCCCTGGAACCCTTTCTGCCGGGGCGGAAAACGGTCTTGAGCAAGTTCTCCATTTCGGAGGCCGAAGCGTATTGCAAGGGAATGACCGACACTTCCTCCCCGATTCCAGGCACGTCGATGGCGCCCAGGATCTGCATGAGCCTGCGGATATTGGAATAGACATCGGTCACAATCACGGTGTCGGTCTGGGGATAGGCCAGAATCACGCTGTTCTTGGACACCATGGGGGTGAACAGTGCTCTGATTTCCTCCGCGTTGGCGTATTTCAAGGGAATCACCTGGGTGACCACCTGGTCGGAGGGCGACACGGCCTGTTCCTTGATCAGGGTCTTGACGCTCTTGGTGCGGGCTTCCATGGCGGGCACCACCTTGATGACCCCACCGGACGGCACCGAAGTGTACCCGTGGACCTCCAGCACCGACTGGAAAACCTCGTAGGCCTCCTGGACCGTGATCTTGGCGGGGGATATGATGCTCACTTCGCCCTGGACCCGCTCGTCGACCACGAAATTCTTTCCGGTCAGCTCGCTGATGAACTTGATGAAGACATTGATGTCCACGTTTTGAAAATTGAACTCGATCATGTCGCTCCGGGAGGGGGCCGGACTTCCGCCGGGCTGCGCGCGGCAAAGCGCGGGCAGAGCCGTCGCAAAAAGAATGGCCAGCAGGAAAAACGCCAATGGCCTTTGTTTCCGCGGGAACATTCCTCTCGAAAAATCGAGCGTTTTCGTCATATGATCAACCTGTAAATATTGTTCGATTTCATTCGATGACATAGTCGAGACCGATTTCCTTGCCTCTTCTGATCACCTGCACATTCACGCCGTCGGAATCCTTCAGCTGCCGATAGAGGGAAAATGCGTCGTCTACGGAGCGAAGCTCCCGGCCATCCACGCCCTTGATGATGTCTCCGTTTCTAAGCCCCATCCGCCGAAAGATGGAGTCCTTTTTAATCGCGGAAACGAACAGCCCGCTTTCGCCCGGCTTGCCTTTTTCGAAACGAGGCGTGATCTGGGCCTGGGTCATCAGCTCGTTTACATCGCTTACCGCCGCCTCGATTTCGTTTCGTTTCAGCACGATGTACTGGCCCTTGCCGGGAATGCGGCGATAGGCTCTTTCGGGGGGGCTCTCGGCCGCCATCGCCGGACCTTTCGACCTTTCCCCCGAGCCCTCGGCGTCCATGCGGAGAATTTCGTCCTTTCCATCGACCCGCAGGACGACCTCCTCTTTGAGAATGATCTTGATTTCGGCGCCTTCGATGGAGTCCCCTTCCCTGTAAAGGCCCTGGCTCTTCTCCTTTTTCTGACGGATGACGGCGTAGGATTGACCCTGCTCCGACACCACGGTCCCCAGAAGGACCAGTTCGAGGCCGGTCTGTTCCAGGCTCGCCACGTCGATATCGCCTACTGAACGCCGCTCTGCCGCCCCGGTCCTGAACATGTTTTCTTTCATGATCATCAGGTATTGGGAAAAGGGCGGATGGAATGCCCGGAAATCGGATTCCACGGGCGTTTCTACCGCCGCAGACAGCCTGGCGGCATCGGTGCGGCAATCGAACCCGAAATAGAAGGTGTCCACCGCCAAGTAGGCGATCAGGGTGAGAAGGCAAAAATCGATTGGTATGAGTAACCGTTTCATCATGTTGCTGTCATTAGTCCCAAAAAAACAGAGGCCTGTCAACTGTACCTTCGATTTTAAAGGGAAATCCCTTGGATCCCGCCTTTCTTTCGGGCAGAAACCCCTTGGGGACTTTTTGGGCCATCCGGTCGTAAAAGCCCCGGCGAGGATTCACGTGACCCGTCACGTCCACCCGCGCATCGGCGCCGGGGCCTTCCAGGTAGATTCTTCCCGAAAGAAAAATGTCCGCCTGCTTTCCCTTCATGTCGAAGCCGGCGATTCGGACCAGATCGCCATCGACGCCTGCAGAGGCCTTGCCCTGGGGAAATTCCAGAACTTCGCGGCCGATGATCGGGTTGGTCAATACCACGCGGGCGTCCGCGATTTCCAGTGCGACATCGATCTTCCATCTCTCTTTGAACCGGGTCGAAAACCTCCCTTTCAGAACGGCTGCGGTGTTTTCCGGGAAAAATTCGGCCAAGGCCGGAATATTCTCCAGTCGCACACCGGCGAAAGATCCCTCCAGGGTCGCGCCCCCGGCGTAGCCCGGCGAAGTTTGAACCAAGGCGCCCGACACAGTCCCTCCGCGAACGTTTCCCCGAAAATCGAATATCGTCCCGCTCTCCGAGAACCAGGAGAGAATGCGGGGCGACACACGCATCGTTTCCAGCGCGATCAGGACCTCGCCGGTTCTTCCTCCCTCCTTCCTGGAAATCACCACCGGCTCGATCACGATCCCCGGCGGAAAAAGACTGGGACGCGTTTGTCCCACCTCCACGCCCACCCGGGGAAACCACTCCCCGGCCGACGCTTGCAGGGCGACCCTGACCGTCTCGCCCGGAAACAGCAAGTAAAGGAAAAAGACCGCTGCCGCCGCAAAGTATAGAATATAGGAAACCCATAACAGACTTTTCTTCATCCCGTCAACGAACAGCCCTCACGACTCCACCAGGGTTTCGGCCTGTATGACCGCGTCGAGAAACCCTTCGGACTTGGAAGTCCTGGAAACGGACAGTCGGGAGATGGTCACCTCGCTGTCGGACGTTTCCACCTGGTAAAGAAACGAGACAAGCTGATCCAAGGCGATCTTCTCCAGCTTCATTTCCACCATGGCAACCTTGTACGTCGCGTCTTTCCTTTCCACCGTCGAGGGTTTGATATATGCGATGCTGTCCTTGATTCCCGACGCGCCCGCGTACTTTTCCATGATCGAAAATAGGCTGAAATCCTTGCCGTGGACGCTCTTTTCCGACGACTCTTCCGCAGACGCCGTCTTCGCCAGGTACTCGGCGCGCAGCAGCGGCATCTCCTCCAACTCTTTTTCGGCCGCCTCGACGCTCCTCTTCAGAACATCTCTTTTATCGAACATGGGAAAAATCAGAAACTGCAACACCGCGAACAGGACCAGGGCGGCCGCCGCCACCGCCAGCGCGTTTCTATCCCGTTTTCTCAATTCAACCGCCATGGACATCCCTTCCTATATTCGGGCTTTGGTTATAACGTCGGCCAACCAACACCGTCATTCCGGGCGGAGCTTGCGGAGACCCGGAATCCAGACGACGCTCGAAACGGTTGGATGAAAACCGGCCGTAGCTAAAACCACCCCCCACATTCGCCTGGCCTGCATTCGCCTGGCCGAAATCCGCGGAGATTTTAAATTGAATCCGGTTTCCGGAGCGTTCCTGGGTCGCGGACGCGATGACGACCTTTGACAGGAAAGGAATCGTCTCAAGGTCCTTCTGGATCTGGTTCACGGTCTGGAAGGAAGGCGCCGCGCCGGAAAACTGGATGTTTTCGTTTCCCACCACCATTCTATCGACTTCCACATCCGCGCCCGGCGGAATTCTCGCGCTGATTTCCTTGAGAACGTCGATGGCCCTTGCCCCTCTTTGGACCCGTCCGGAGGAACCGCCTCCGGGTTGGACCGCCGCCACCTCGATTCGCATCTGCTGGTGCGGATCGACGATGCGCGTTTTTTCGGGAAACGTGGAAACGAAGATATTCCTGATTTTCCGGTTCAAATCATCCAGCCTGGCCTCCAGAACACGATTCTGGTAGAACATGGACGACAGGAACAAGACGAGGGCCAGCGCCGCCAGGGTGCCGGTCCTGGCGAAGGCCTTGCCGTACCCGGCCCATTTTCCCGCGACCGCGAACTCTCCGGTCCTGAAATTGATATCGTCTTCCCGGTCCCCGCGAGGCGATGCGAGGGATAGAGCGTTGGCCATCTGCGGCGAGTCGATCTTTCCGGCCGTCGAAAGCACCCTGCCCGCCAGGAAAATACGGGGTGTCGCCAAGGTCGCTGTGGTGTTCAGATTTTGTTCCAGAAACTCGCGGAGGTCGGGCAATTCCGCGCCGCTGCCGGAAACGAAGATGCGTTCCGGATGGAAATTTTCTGGCATTTGTTCTTCGGCCGCGGCCATGGTGCAACGGATGTTCCTGACCACGGCCTTGAACCGGCCGGGTTCTGCGGCGGGGACCCGGAAGGCGCGAACCGTTTCGGGCTTGCCGGAAACCAGTTGGTGAATCGTGACGGTCCGGGCGTCGATGTGGACCGCCAAGGCGTGGTGCGGAAGGTCCTGGCAGCTCTTCAGGAGAAGCGCGGTCGCGTGGCCCGAAAAGCTCAGAAAATCGGGTCCCAGTCCCGCCTCGGACAAATCGGATATATAACCATCCAGGACCGCCCGGTCCACCACGGCCGCCAAGATATGCCCTCCATCGCCTTGGTTTTCGTCGGAGACCAAAAAATCGAACGCCATGTCGCCAACGGGCGTCGCCAAAAACGGTTCCAGCTCGAACGGAACGATCTTGCGGATTTTCTGCCGGTTGCCGAAAGGGACCCGGAGGCTGCGGAAGGAAACGACGGAGGAAGGAATGCTGGCGCATACGGTATCCGGGACCGCCGGAAGAGAACCAGCCAGCTCGGCCAGGGCCTCGGCTGGCGGACGCTCCCGGTCCGCGTCGCTTTTGCCGGGCACCGCGATTCGCCTCTGAAAAACGACCTGGCCCGCCTTGCGGCCGCCTTTGACGAGCGCCGCCGATATCGCGGCCTCGCAGATGTCCACTCCTAGTATCAATCCGGACATGGGAAGCAATCTGTAAAAAGTTTCAAGTTGTCCAACGGAACCATGTTCCCCCCCAGCAATTCTAATTTTGGAAAAACGCGCGCCTCGAAGGTAACCAGACCATCCTGGTCTGGATCCAGGCGTCAAGCGATTCCGGCATTGTTATCGAAACACCAGACCAGGATGGTCTGGTTACCTTGATCGCCGCGATCTTAGCGGCATGGAACCTTTGCAAAAATCAGAATTGCTGATGTTCCCCCTTCAAGCGCCGATGCGCTTGGAACAAGAATATGCTATTTAACTTGCCAACTCAAGACCTTGCACCACATTTTTCCGGTTTTTCCGTCCTTCCGACGATGGACCAGGGCGACTGTCTCGAGTTTGCTTTCGTTCACCGCGGCGACGGATTCGATCCGGAACAGATTGCTTTCCAAAGCCAGCAGGCGCGAATCCACGACGGCAGTCTGGAAACCGGGGACCTCCTTGTACCAGCCGGTGTCCGACAGGCCGTGGAGATAATACTTGCCTTTCTTTTCCAGCCGGTATTCCAGCAGCTTGGGTATCTGGGCGTGGAAGTCGGGGCCGAAGAGTGCCTTTAACACCGGTGCCGGGGCCGTGTTGATGTTGATTGTCCCGGGAAACGAGACGCTTTCGCCGTCGGGGTCCAGGTCGCCGAACACGGTCACATAGTCGCGCAGGCCGGGGTGCGCATTGTCGCCCTTGTACAACCGGCCGGTCACCCCTTTGATTTTCGCCAGTTCCGAAATGTCCCGGAGGTAGCCGTCGGCGCAGGAATAAGAGGGGTCCAGGCCCCGGTAATACCCGGATTCGGCGCCGTCGAGCCCCGTGACAGCGTCGCCGTCTCCGGAGTCGATCCAGTCCTTTATGGAATCCACCACCTCTTCGGCGTACCGGTCGTCTTGTTCATCCTCGTCGATGCAAACGTCCAGGAAAGAAAGCCAGAGCGCCTTTTGCAGCAAATCGAATTCCTGTCCGCCCTCGCCTTCCACCAAGGCGTTGATCTGAATTCTGCCCAGTTCGTCGGAAACCTTTACCTCCAGACGCCCTTCTTCAAAGGACATGGCGTCGATCATCATGGCGATTTTCTCCGGGTCCGCCCAGACGTCCTGGACCGAATCCACAAACGAGACGCTCTTGTCCAGGACCAGAAGGGCCATGGCCGCATGGACTCCGGAAGAGGCCATGGCCTTGGCCCGGACCAGGTCGCGCGCGGACGAAGCGTCCTCCACGGCGTCGCGCATCCGTCGATTCAATTCCAGGGCGGTGGCGATCAATACCGCGATGAAGGCCAGGGTAATCAAAAGCGCCACCCCGCGCTGAGACTTGCCATGTTCCGGCCGCACGTTCGTAACTTTCATTCCTCCTGCTTTTCCCGAAAAGCCGGCAGCGCGACCCGTGTTCCGAAATCAAAGACGCCCGACTTTCCCGCGATTCGGAAAGAGAGCCCCACGGCGCGAGGCGTCGCCCGGAAAAACTTGTCCGAGTCCGAATCCCACCGGTCGTGCGCGTCGCCGTCCTGGTCGAAAAACGTAAACGAGACGGACTCCACCGATTCGCAGACGACGGGGTCGTCTTCGGAGGCCTGGAAGTCGTCGTCGTGCACGACCCTGTCGGAGCGCCTGACGACCCCGCCTTCTTTGCCCTCGGCCGGGTCGAAATAATAGACGATTTCCGCCGTTTCCGATTCGAAGTCCCCGTAGAAGGGAAGGTGCGCCAAAGAGGCAAAGCAGACGGCGGGTTCGCCGTCGGAACCGGAAATCTCATACCCGCCCGCAATTCGATGCGGGTCGGGCGGCTCCCCGATTTCAGGGGGGATGTAAAACGCACGGGAAGTTACCACGGCGGATTCCAGGTCCATGATGAAACGCATTTGAAAACGCGCGGCCATGTCGTGGTATTTGCCGGCGTCGCGAATGCTGTCCACGTTCTTGAACAGGAAATTGAAGGAGGAAAACAGCGTCGTGACGAGAATCGCGAAAACAAAGACGGCCACCAGGATTTCCACCAGGGTGAACCCGGCCTCATTCCGGACGCAGGAACCGGTATGCTTCGAGCCGGAAAACCTGTCCATCTTCGCTCCTTTCGATTTCGATTTCCACACGGACGAAATTCTTTTCAAGCGCGCTCTCCTGAATCCCGGCCTTTTGCAAAATCTCCATGTCGGCCGCATCCAGCCCCCAGACCGCCTCCTCCTGGGAGACGCTCCACCGGTAGCCGTCAAAAGGCTCGTCGAACTCGCCGGATTCCCCGAATCGAAAACGCTCCCGGTCCACCTCCGCGTCGAAATCCGCCAGGACCCGGTTGGCGAGCATGGGGGCCTCGGCGAAAAACGTGGCGGAGCTTTGCATCAAAATGGTCTGGCCCTGCATTTTGTAGACGCTCACCAGAACGATGGCCAGGATCGCCAAAGCGACCACGGTCTCCAGCAACGTGAAACCCTTTGCGAGTGCCGAGTCCCGTCCACCAATCATGTTTAAAACAGCCGCCTTTCCCGGACTGCCACGTCCGGCAGAAAAGGCTCGATCACCATCTCCAGACTCTCGCCGGAATCCTTTTCCAGGTACACCACCGCCTTGTCCGAATACCCCCCGGGATAGAAGACGATGTCCGCCCTGCCGGAATCGTCGCGCTTTTTCAGGGGCAAATCCACTCCCAGGACCCGCATGTCCGACGGCAAGGCCACGCCTCGCTCATACGCGGCGTCTTGCTGGAATTCGTCCATCGATTCGCTGGTCGCCCAGATTCTGCCTTCGTACATATCGATGTGGAGAGTATGCCTGACGCGGGAAACAACGGCGTTGCGCTTGAGTCGAAGGACCATCCCGGCGATGGTCCGGGTGGCGTCGTCGGCCCGGTTGTCGAAGATGAAACGGTGTATGCGGGGAAACGTGAAGAAAAACATCAGGGTGATCAAGGCCATCACCACGATCAGCTCCAGGAGGGTGAATCCCCGGCAGATGCCGATGCGGGGCTTGGTTTCTATGTCGGCCATGTCCTCGCCGCCTCGCCCGCCTCGCCCGCCTCGTTCCAACGCTTCGCGTTGGAATGAATACCAGGACGCTTTGCGTCCGCGTTCCGCCAAGGTACGGCCGAAATAAGAACCAGGCCCCCGATGCGTTTGTCGAGGCTTTGATTTTTCATCCTGTTTTTATTTCGCCTCATATTTCAGGTGTTCGATGTCCGGGAGGTCGCGACCTTCGCCGATGCGGCGTTCCCCTGGGTGACTCACCGGATTCGGTTTTGGTTATAACTTCGGCCAACCAACACCGTCATTCCGGGCGGAGCTTGCTTTAGACCCGGAATCCAGGCGATGATCGAAACTGTTGGATGAAAACCGCCCAAAGCTAAAACCAAGCCCCCGGATTCGACTCGCCTACTCGATCTCCCAGTTGCCGATGTCCTGGTCTTTTTCCTCCCCGCCGGAGGCGCCGTCGGCCCCGTAGGAAATCAGGTCGAAATCGTAGTGCATGCCGGGGCACAGATAGACGAAATCGTTCCCCCAGGGATCCTTGGGAACCACGCCCTTTTCCAGGTAGCCTCCGCTGCGCCAGTTCTTGGGGACGTTGCCGGCCTGGGGGGCTTGCACCAGGGCCTCCAGGCCCTGTTCCGTCGTTGGATACATGCCGTTGTCGATCTTGTAGAGCTTCAGCGCGGTCTCGATGCTCTCGATCTGCATCTTGGCTTTCAGCCTCTTGGCCTCCTCGGGCCGCCCCATGATTCTGGGCACGATCAGCCCGGCGAGTATGCCGAGAATGACGATGACCACCATCAACTCTATGAGCGTAAAACCCCTTCGGGTTTTGAAAAAAACTTCGTTCGTTTTTCGCATCCAACCTCCGGTCTTGGATTCTGTTTTGGCATCCGGCCGATTCCTGCCGTCGCGGGATTCGACAATCCCGAA
Organism: Desulfobacterales bacterium; assembly: GCA_963674505.2. Lineage (GTDB taxonomy): Bacteria > Desulfobacterota > Desulfobacteria > Desulfobacterales > SKZT01. Next base: position 462,113 of record CAXXIG010000007.1, on the reverse strand, counting down.
TATGATTAAACGGCAATATACATTTTTTCGGGTCGAAAGGAAAATGGAATGTTTCGCTCCGGCATTTCCGCGCCCCGTCATTCCGGCCGGAGCGCGCGTTTCCCGAGTCGAGCGAGAATTCCGCGCATGCGCGACAGTCCGTTGAAATCCGGCGGCCTCGCACTTGAAAGCGCGCGCGGAGAGCCGGAATCCAGGCTTCCGTTCAAGTCCCGGCGGCGCGGCGGCAGACTTCGGCCAAAATCTCCGAAACGCAAGCCGCAGCATCTTGACGGGACGATAACGCCGATGCGCCGGGAAACGAACGCCTGCTTTCCAACTGGTCGAAGCCCGAACATTCCGCCTTGCCCCCGTTCGCGAGAACTCGCCAAAGCCTGGATTCCGGCTCTCCGCGCGCGCTTGCAGGCAAAAAACGGCGATCCTCGAAAAGGCTGCGGGAGAGATCGAAAAGCCGTTCCTCCGACAAACGCGCGCGCTCCGGCCGGAATGACGGTCCGCTTGAAAATCCCGAAGTCCAGCCGGACCAGTCCTGGAAGCTCTGGTTACCCCTTGAAATCTTGACGAGGCGGGGTTTCCGACCATATTTTAACACGTAAATTCCAACTCCTGAAAATCAAACGACGACCAAAGATGAAACGACTGCCGAAGCGACGGCTGTTCGTCATTTCTTCGTCTTAACACCTTGCAGCACCGCAGCACTTCCCCCTTCGGGATTCCAGCCCCATTGGCTTTTCCACCGCAAACAGCGCATTTTTTCTTGTCGCGGATAAAAGGATCGCCTTTTATCCGCTTGAACTCGATCCTTAAACCATAACAATGGAGGTGAATGTCATGATTTTAAAACAATCCGATCTTTTTTGGGGCATGGACCACGACTTTGTGAAAAGGGTGATGGACGTTTCCGTGAAGCAGTCCCGGAACAAGGGGGAAATTCTTTTCCGCGCGGGCGACCCGGCCAACAAGTTTTTCATTCTGATCAAGGGCCGTGTTCGTCTGGGAATCGGCGATGCGGGAAGGACCGCGACCGTGCATACGGTGAACAACCCCGGCGAGTGCTTCGGGTGGTCGAGCCTGATCGAGCGCGACAGCTACACGGCGATGGCCGAGTGTTCTGACCGCTGCGAGCTGACCATGATCGGGCGCAAGGACTTCGAGGCGGTGCTCGCCAAAGACCCGGCCAACGGCGTGGTCTTTCTGAAACGCCTGGCCGGATTGATCTCGGAGCGGCTGACCAACAGCTACCGGATGCTTTCTTCCGAGCTTTCCGCGATGGGGGAAGGCGCCCCCGGCACAGGCCAGCTTGAACGGACCTCCAATGCGGTAAGATCCGAGTAAAGGCCTGGCGGACCAATGCCCGCCGCGCCGCCTATGCTTCATTCTCAGAACCCGGACCCGCCCCGGACCCTTTCGAGGCGGGTTCGGCCGTCATGGTGGAGACGTCCCAGGCGACTTCTTCCCGCTTGCGCGATTCCCTGAGCATGCAGGGCGATTGCGAACAGATGGGACATTCCCCGTCCAGGCAGGGGTCCAGATGGATCATCACCGAAGCCATGCCCCCGAAATGCTCCTTGATGATCGTCTCCAACGCCTTGCTCTCCCGATGCGCGCACTCCAGGGTGAAGTCCCTGGGCAGGATGAGATGAAAGTCCATATGGACCAGGTTGCCCGAGCGCCATGCGCGAAGCTGGTGGATGTCGATGTGGATGTCCTTCCGGCAGGCGATCAGCAGGTCGGCGATTTCTTTCAGAAGCTCGGGGTCTGCGGAATCCATGAGTCCCGCGAAGGACTTTCTCACCAACATGGCCCCGGTGAACAGGATGTTAATTCCCACGACGCAGGCAATGGCGCCGTCGAGCACGAGCCATCCGGTGTATTTGACCAGAAACAGCCCCGCGAGCACCCCAACGGTTGTGTAGACGTCGGTCAGGATGTGCTGGCCGTCGGCGATCAGGGCCAGGGATTGGTTGCGCTTGCCGATGCGTATGAGCAGCACGCCCAATAGCAGATTGACCACCGACGCCCCCACCAGGAGCGCGAGACCTTCTTGCAGACGCTCCAGGGGCTGCGGATCGAAGATGTGTTTGAAGCCCGTCGTGAATATGCCGATGGCCGCAACGATGATGAGCGCGCCTTCGAAGCCCGCGGAAAAATATTCGATCTTGCCGTGGCCGTACGGATGGGACTCGTCCGGGGGCTTTGCCGCCACCATGATGCTGAAAAACGCCACCGCGCTGGCAGCCACGTTGATGATCGACTCCAGGGCGTCGGACAAAATGGCGGAGCTGTTGGTGATCCGATAGGCGTAGAACTTGATCGCCATCAATGCGGCGCCCGCCAGAAACGAAAGGCAGGCCGCCGCCACGTTGTCCTTTACGCTATTGCCTCCCTTTGTCGCAATACTGTTCATAGCGTTCCAGCACCTTGTTCTCGGATAGATAGTCGTAAATCCTGAATTTCATGATTCGAAACAGGGCGTCGTCGAAGCTTTCCCCCCGGCTGAAATCCCCTTCCAACATGCCTGCCATGGCCTCCGCGTCCGGGTAGTCGGCATGGGCGGCCGCGAACCCGTCGAACCATTCGAACAACGCGGGCTCGTCGTCCAGCGCGGGAACAAAGCCCGCAATGAGTTCATTGCTTTTGAAACACGCCCAACCGGCGCCGAACCATCCGAAATCCGGTTCTACGGGCCTCTGTGGTTTGTCTTTTGTTGTCATGAGGCGGTCCTCCATTGTGGAAATTTTTTTGGCTCATCGCGGATTTTACTCGTTCCCACGCTCCGGCGTGGGAACGAGACCAACGGTACTTGTCCGGCACAGGAGCTACTCGTTCCCACGCTCCTGCGTGGGAACGCACTTCGGGACGCTCCGGCGTCCAGTCAATCGCATGGGGCTCATCGTTTCTACCCATACCTCTCCAGAAGGATGCATTCTCGACCAGCCACGCGGGACGCGCTCTCTCGCCGCGGGACGCCGGAGCGTCCTTCGCGCGTTCCCACGCCGGAGCGTGGGAACGAGACCAATTCTGTCGTCCCTGACAGGACTTGTCCGGCACAGGAGCTACTCGTTCCCACGCTCCTGCGTGGGAACGCACATCGGGACGCTCCGGCGTCCAGTCAATCGCATGGGGCTCATCGTTTCTATCCATTCCTCTCCAGAAGGATGCATTCTCAACCTGCCACGCGGCACGCGCTCCCTCGCCGCGGGACGCCGGAGCGTCCTTCGCACGTTCCCACGCCGGAGCGTGGGAACGAGACCAACGGTACTTGTCCGGCACAGGAGCTACTCGTTCCCACGCTCCGGCGTGGGAACGCACATCGGGACGCTCCGGCGTCCGGTCAATCCTATGGGGCTCATCGTTTCTATCCATTCCTCTCCAGAAGGATGCATTCTCAACCTGCCACGCGGAACGCGCTCCCTCGCCGCAGGACGCCGGAGCGTCCTTCACGCGTTCCCACGCCGGAGCGTGGGAACGAGACCAATTCTGTCGTCCCTGACAGGACTTGTCCGGCACAGGAGCTACTCGTTCCCACGCTCCGGCGTGGGAACGCACATCGGGACGCTCCGGCGTCCGGTCAATCCTATGGGGCTCATCGTTTCTATCCATTCCTCTCCAGAAGGATGCATTCTCAACCTGCCACGCGGAACGCGCTCCCTCGCCGCAGGACGCCGGAGCGTCCTTCGCGCGTTCCCACGCCGGAGCGTGGGAACGAGACAACTCCCCCCCATCTCCCCATCTCCCCATCTCCCCATCCCCCCATCTCCCTAAGTATCCCGCCTACGTTCCGGATGAAACAGGGAATACACCGCCGGGATCAAAAGCAGGGTGATCAGCGTCGAGCCTGTCAGCCCGCCGACCACGGCGCGCGCAAGCGGGGCCTGGGCGTCTGCGCCTTCGCCGATTCCCAGAGCAAGAGGCATCAGTCCCAGGAGCGTGGTCAGGGTGGTCATCAGGATTGGGCGCAATCTTCTGCGGCCAGCTTCGACCATGGCGTCGGTGGTGTCCACGCCCTGCCCGACAAGCCTCGCGGCCTGGTCCACGAGGAGGATGGCATTGTTGACCACGATGCCCCCCAGCATGATGCAGCCGATGTAGGATTGTACATTCAAAGTGGTGTCGGTGACAAACAGTGTAACCAGTACGCCGATGGCGGCGACCGGCACGGAAAACATGACGATCAGGGGATCCCGAAGCGATTCGTACTGGCAGGCCAGCACCATGTAGACCAACGCCAGCGCCAGTGCGAGGGAGACAACCAGTTCCCGGGACGCCTTTTTCTGTTCCTCGAAGCTTCCGGCCACCGCCAGCTCGTAGCCGACCGGGCGGGGGATGCGGTCCAGAAGCGCCTGGACATCGGCCGCCGCGCTGCCCAGGTCCCTGTCCGCCACGTTCGCCTGGATGGAAACCCTTCGCTGCTGGTCCTTTCTGTCGATCAGAATCGGCCCTATGTTCGCTTCCGTGGAGACCACGTTTCTGAGGGCGACCTTTTCTCCGGCCGGGGTGGTCAGAGCGAGGTCGAGAATTTCCTCGATGGACCTTTTTTCGGCGTCTTCGAGCTGGACCAGGATGCGATAGGAGTTGCCGCCGGATCGATACTCCCCGGCCTTGGCCCCGGCCATGGCGGTTTGCAGAAGCTCCGTGACGTCTCGAACGCTCAGCCCCAGGTCGGCGACCTTGTCGCGGTCGATGCGAAACACCTGCTGGGGCGTCCCGCCTTCGACGCTGGTCTGAAAATCCGTGATTCCCGGCACTTTCCCGATGGCTTCCATGGCCAGGGCGCACAGTGCGTCCAGCGTTGCCAGGTCGTAGCCGAGGATTTCCACGGTCAGCCCCTCGTCGCCGCCCAGGATTCTTTCCAGGATGAACTGCCCCTGGGGAGCGCGCACGTGAATCTCCATGCCGGGAACTTTTCCGCCCAGCAAACGGCGCAGTTCCCCGGCGATTTCCACGTTGGAGCGTTTTCGTTGCGCGGCCGGCAGAAGGGACATGCTGATTTCGCCTTCGGCGCCGGCGTCGGACCGCCATCCTGCCGCGCCCGCGTTGACCACCGACGCCACCATTTCCGGCACCGCCGGTCCCACGATTTTCTCCATGATTCTCGTCTGGCGGTCCACCAGATCCAGCCGGGTCCCGACCTCCATCCTCCCGGTGACCCGGACCTCGCCTTCGTCGCTGGGGGGAAGAAACTCGCTTCCGATCAAGGGCAGAAGCAGGAGGCTGGCCCCGAGCAGAATCGCGGCGGCCAGCACCGTGAACACGCGGTGGCGCAGGACCCAGCGCAGCATTTGCAGATAGGATTCTTCCAAGCCGGAAAAAATCGCGTTGGCGGCGGCGGCCCATCGGTTCGAACTTCCTTCGGCCTCCCCGCCCCGCCGCCTGCCCGATGTCAAGAGCCTGGAGGCCAGCATGGGCGCCAGGCTCATGGCCACCAGGAGGGAGCAAACCAGGGCGAATATGATCACGTATGCCAGTTCCTTGAACAAGATCCCGGAAACGCCCCGCACGAAAATCAGGGGGAGAAAAATCACCAGGGTGGTGATGGTGCTGGCCACGATGGCCGGTCCCACCTCCCGCGCGCCCTCCACGGCCGCTTTCTCCGGAGGATCTCCCCTCTCCGTGCGGCGGCGGAAGATGTTCTCCAGCACCACGATGGAACTGTCCACCATCATGCCCACCCCCAAGGCAAGGCCGCCCAGGGTCATCAGGTTCAAAGTGAACCCGCCGAAATAAACCAACGCGAACGTCACGATCACCGAGATCGGGATCGACAGGGAAATGACCAGCGTGCTGCGGATGCTCCGTAAAAAGAACAAAAGCACCACCACCGCCAGACCGCCCCCGTACAAGACGGACCGCGCCACATTTTCGATGGATCGCTCGATGAAATTGCCCTGGTTGATCACCGGCACGACCTCGATCTGCGGAAAGGCCTTGTTGACCGCGTCGATTTCCTCCAGAACGCGCTTGGACACCTCCACCGTGTTGGCGTTGGCCTGCTTGCGGATGGCCACGCGCAGGCCCCGGCCGCCGTTCACGCGCACGATGCGGGTCAGCTTCTCGTAGGTGTCGTAGACCTTGGCGATCTGGCCCAGCGCTACGACCCCGCCGTCCCTTCTGGCGATCACCGTGTTTCGGATCTGGTCCAGGTCGGCGAACTCGGCCGGCGCCCGCAAGGAGACCTCGAAGCTTCCCTGCTCGATCTTTCCGGCCGGAAGGTCCAAGTTGGCGTCGCGGACGGCCTCCAGCACGCGGTCCAGGGAAATCCCGGCGGCCTTGAGTCGTTCGGGGTCCACCTCGATTCTCACTTCGCGGTTGAACCCGCCCCAGACGTCCACTTGCGCGACCCCCGGAATGCGGGCGAAACGATATCGGATCTGCACTTCGATCAGCTCGGTCAATTCCACGGGATCGAGCTTGCTGGAAATTCCGAGGATGACAACGGGAAAGCTGGCGATGTCGAATTTTCTGACTCTGGGCCTGACAATGTCCTCGGGAAACTCGTTGATTTCGTCTTCGAGCTTGCCCTGCACGTCGATGGCCGCCGTGTCGATGTCCGTGCCCCACACGAACCGGACCCGCACCCTGCTGGAACCCTCCGAGGAGGTGGACGTCATCTCCTCCACGCCGGGAGCGGTGGCCACGATCTCCTCCACGATCTGGGTCACCAGGCGCTCCATCACTTCGGGACTGGCGCCCTCGTAGTCCGTGCGGACGCTCAAAGTCGGCATTTCGATGTCGGGCAGCATATCCACCCGCAGCCGGCTCAGGGACACCGCCCCCAGGACCACGAGAATCAGGGTGACCATGGTGGTGAAGATCGGCCGTTTGACGGCGAAGCCCGGCAGGTTCATGGAGCGTCCGTCTTTCCGGGGCTTTGTTCCTCCCCGTCTTTTCCGCCGTGGACCGCGACCGGGGAACCGTCGTCCACAAGCTGCTGCCCCAGGACGATCACAAGGCCGGATATGCCGTCGTCAAGCAGCTGGACCCTCCCGCCTTCGCGAATTCCGGACTCGACCTGCTTCCAGACCGCGACAGGACCTTTTTCGTCGATCAGAAACACGCCGGTCTTGTCGTCGCGAATGGCCAGGGACTGTTCCGGGACAATCGTGGCGTCGGCCACGCGGTCCAATACCACTTCGGCCCGGATGAACATGCCGGGCTTCAACAGATGGCCGGGATTTTCGATGATCATTTCCACCCTCGCCTGACGGGTGGTTTTTCGGAAAATCGGAGCGATCCGGTCGATTCGGCCCGAAAATCGTTCCCCGGGATAGGCGTCGGTGGACAGGGAAACCGGCTGGCCGGGCGCCATGCGAGCGTAGTCCCTTTCGGACACGAAGAAGACCCCGACGATGGGATGCAGTTCCACGATGGAAAGAAGGGGATCGTTTGCGGCCACGGTCTGGCCTTCGTCCACGAAACGCTCGGCCACGACCCGGTCCTCGTCGCCCCCGGCCCAGCCCGCCGTCACCTGGGTGTAGCCGAGGCGGATGTTGGCCGTCTCCAGGGAAGAGTCCGCCTTTTTCACCTGTGCTTCGGCGACCTTGGTTTGCGCCTGCTTTGCCAGTTTTTCCTGGCGGACGGCGTCGAATTCGGAATCGGACGAAATGCCGCGCTTTACCAGCGACGCGGTGCGTTCGAATTCCCGCTCGGCGATCTCCAGCGCGCTTTGGGCTTCGGCCAGCTTGGCCTGGGCCACCAAAAGGTCGGCCTTGGCCTGGACCACGGCCTGTACGAATTCGGCGTTGTCCAGCTCGGCCACGACCTGCCCGCGCTCCACCGTGTCCGCGATGTTCGCCAGCATGCGCTCCACCCGGCCGCCTACCTTCGGCGCCACCACGAACTCGGCCAAGGCTTCCAGCTCTCCGGAAAAGGTCCGGCGCAATTCGATGGGACCGCGCTCCACCGGGGCGACCTCCACCGGAGCGGCTCGTGGCCCCGACCCGACCGCCGCTGGCGAATCTTGCTCCCGCAGCTGTTCGAAAATCAGCCACCCCAAAGCCGCCGCTCCGATCAACAGGAACAACGGAACCAATATCTTGGAAAAACCCGATTTCATGGAAAACGTTCTCGATTCTTTTCGCTATCTGTAATCAGCCCATCCCCACGCGCGAGCAGGGTTTTGTTCTATTTTCGGCCATGCACCGGTGGAACTCGGACGCGAAGCGTCCTGGTATGCATTCCAACGCAAAACGTTGGAACGAGGCGAACGAGGCGAAGCAGTCTCTTGCCCCACGCGCGAGCAGGGTTTTGTTCTATTTACGGCACCGAGCCCTGAAGGGGCGAGGCATATTCCCCGGTCCCTCATTCGCGGGTTCGAATTCGCAATCCCCGTTATCATCGAAAGATATTGCATCTTTCGCCTCATGATTGCAACCGCAAAGAACCTGGTGCACCCTCCACGGCAAAGCGCAGCAATTCCAGTTTTGACGGAAATTCCATGCCGAAGAGGTTGCAAAGACCAGGGTAGCCAGACCATCCTGGTCTGGTATGCCCACGGTAAAGGGGCATTTCCTGACACCGAACCAGACCAGGATGGTCTGGTTACCGTAAAGACGCCGGAGACACCCCAAATTAGAACTGCTGGGCCAAGGGCCAAGCGCTATAGGGTTGTCATCGAGAACGATTAAAAGGTATAGTGTCGCCCGATTTCAAAAGAGAGGATCGCATCCAATGATTGCAAAATATTTCCGCCGCAAGACGGCATTCGGCGCTTTGTTCGTTTTTATTCTGACGTCGGCTTCCTGCAACTATCTCGAAATAAGGGTCGCCTCGATGACGCAAGACCCTGCGGGAGAAACAGACACGCCGATAGCAGGGCCTTTCGAACCTCCTGCCATCCCTGGAAAAACCAGCGAAACAATCATATCGGCGGGCCCCCTGAAGATCACCGTGGAAGAAGCCGTCCTGATATGCCTGGAAAACAATCACGCCCTGAGGCTGGAACGGCTGAACCCGGAAAAACAACAAACATACGAGGAGCAGGAAAAGGCCGTCTTCGATCCGACAGCCGCCGCCGAAGCCACCGTCGAAAAATTCAAGGGTGAACGCCTCGCCCGGTCCGGCTCCGCCACCGAATCGTATGAAACCGACGAGATCGACGCGGTCATCTCCCTGGAGCAGTTCTTTCCCTCCGGCACCACGGTGGCCCTGGAACTGGATTCGCAAATGGACGATTCCTCTCTCTACGACGACACTTTTTTTTCCACGCGCCTGGGCATGACGGTCACCCAGGCCCTCTTGAGGGGATTCGGAACGGACGCCAACCTGGCGCGTCTGCGCCAGGCGCGGCTGGATACCCTCATGTCCGAATACGAGCTGCGCGGCTACACGGAGGCACTGGTGGCCGACGTGGAACGTACCTACTGGGACTACGCGCTGGCCCGCCGCCAGATCGAGATCGTAGAAGAATCCCTGAAGGTATCGCGCCAGCAGCTTCGCGAGACCGAACAGCTGATCGAGGTCGGGCGGCTGGCCAGATCCGAACTGGCGGCGGTGCAGGCCGAGGTCGCCTTGCAGGAACAGGCCCTCATCGAAGCCCGCGCGGCCAAGGAAACCGTCCGCCTGAACCTGCTGCGCCTGCTCAACCCGCCGGGAAACGGCGGATGGGACAGGAAGGTCGAGCTGATCCACGAACCGGCCCTGCCCGACATCCAGCTGGAGGATGTCGGCCTTCACGTGGCCGTGTCCATGCGCATGCGCCCCCTCTTGAACGAAGCCAGGCTGCAAATGCTTCGCGACGACCTGGAGATCGTCAAGACCCGAAACGGCCTGCTTCCCCTGCTCGATCTCTTCGTCACCCTGGGAAAGACCGGCTACGCCAACTCCTTCGGCGATTCCGCCAGCCACATCGACGAAGACAACTTCGACGCATTGGCGGGGGTGAGCTTCGAATACCCGTTCCGTAACCGCAACGCAAAAGCCCGCCATAGAAGGGCGCTGATTACCCGCGACCAGGCCGGGGAAGCTCTGGAAAACCTCTCCCGGCTCGTGGAGGTCGAAGTCCGCGCCGCACACATCGAGGTCGAACGCACCCGCCAGCAGATCGACGCCTCCTCGGCCACCCGCAAGTTCAACGAGGAAAAAGTGCGCGTCGAAACCGAAAAGATGCGCGTGGGAAAATCCACCGGCTTTCTGGTCGCCCAGGCGCAGCGCGACCTTTTGGAAAGCCGAATCGCCGAGGTCCGCGCCCTGGCCAACTACCTGAAAGCCCTCATCGACCTGTACCGCCTCGACGGCTCCCTGCTGGAACGACGTGGCATCGAAGCTCCGGGACGCGGGCAGGTCGAATTGTCGCGAGGACGGGGTTAAGCTGTATCGGATTCGTCCCAGCAGTTCTCATTTCGGGTGTTCTCCGGTACCTTGATCGTAGCAACCTCTTCGGCGTGGAATTTCCGTCAAAATCAGAACTGCTGCATTCGTTCGCGAATCGTTGACAGAAAAACGATAATCTGCGATACAATCTTCGAAAAAAACGGACATCCCGTTTCAACTCTTTTCGAAAGGAGACTCTTCCATGGCCGGAAAAACACAATCCAAAGGCAAGTGCTTTTTTTGCGAAAAAGACTATACGAAAAGCGGAATGAGCAAGCATCTGAAAGCGTGCAAGGCCAGAAAAGAGGCCATGGACAAAGCGAAAGGAAAAAAGAAGGAGATAAACCTGCACCACCTGGTGGTCTCCGACGCCTATTCCAAGGATTACTGGCTGCACCTGGAAATGAACGGAGATGCCGTTCTCGAAGCCTTGGACAGGTACCTGAGGGCCATATGGCTGGAATGCTGCGGCCATTTGAGCGATTTTCTGGAACCGACCGGCAGGGGCGAAGAATTGTCCATGGACGAAAGAATCGACGATGTATTCGGTCCCGGAAGAAAACTCAGACACATCTACGACTGGGGGACAAGCTCGGAAACCATGATCGAATGCGTCGATGTTCGCCGGGGCCGTCCTTTGACCAAGCACGCGATCTTCCTGATGTCCCGAAACGCCATGCCCGTTCAGGAATGCGCCGAATGCGACAATCCCGCCATCTTTTATTGCACGGGCTGCCTCGCGGAGGAAGGCGAGTGGACCCCCCTGTGCGAAAAGCACGCCAAGACCCACGAATGCGTGGAAGACTACGAACCCGGCACGATCTACAACTCCCCCCGCATGGGCATGTGCGGCTACGACGGGCCTGCGGAGCCTCCCTATTGAAATCTCCTGCCTTGGACTTGGACACAGGACCTGGGTAATGAAAATGGCGGCTTTTTCGACCTTGGAATTTCTACAGCGCTCTTTTCCGAAAAACGGCATGGGCCACTACGGTAGCGCCGCCTTCCACGGCGGCGCGGCACCTTTCGGAATTTGGGCCGCTTGACCCATGCGCCGCCGTGGAAGGCAGCGCTACCGATAAAAAGACCTATCATGAAAAAAAGGCGACTATCGCGACTTCGGCCCCCCCCCCGATCACATACCACATGGCTGCCTCCTCTCGGCCAACGCCAGGCGTCAGGGGCGGCGCGGTCCTCGCCGTCCCTTGAACGCCGATGTTATTCTCCCTGTTTGTATTCCTTAAACCCTTTCATTAATACGGCAAAGTTCTTCGGCCTGTACTTCTTAAAACCCTCATCGTCCACAAAAACAAAGTCATAGGCAATTTCCGATTGCGCGGCATTGACATCTTCGCACCATTGTTTCAAGCGCGCCATTTTCGGCGGCAGATCCAAATCTTCCCGGCCTTTGGTTTCCACGACAACGACTTTCCTGCTTGAAAGTTTGACCAGAAAATCCGGGTAGTAATTCGAGATATCGCCATCGGCGTTTACATAATCGAGTTTGAAATGCACCGCGAGATAGTTTTTCGCGTACGAAACGACATCGCCGCACTGTTCCAGAAAGTTGGCGAATTCCAATTCAAAATGACTGTCGCCGATGATGCGGTTGAACACGGATTTTTTGGGCATCATGTAGCCCTGATCCTTGACTACGAAGGGCCGCGTCTTTCGCAGCTTGATCGTTTCCCTGATTTCCGAGTCTCCTTTGTCCCGGACAGTAAGATTGTTGACGGCCTGTTTGAATGTCTCGATCACTGTTTTGGTCGCCGTTGTTTCAGATAGGTTGCGCAATGTATTGGGGGATTCCAGCTCAACCGCCCTGCCGAACAGCTCGTTTTGAATAAACCCCTTCACTTTGCCGTACAGCGCATCGTAGCCGCTTACCAGGCGCAGTTCCTTTATAACGGTTTGGGCAAAATAACCGACAACACTCCGGTAGTCAGCGATTCCGGAGCTGTCCAGCACCGTGGTATGGGTTGTCTCTCCGGTTGTAATGTCCCTGAACACGATTTCCCGTTGTTCTTCCTCGCTGAATTGCCGATAATCCACGGCTTGGAAAGCCATCCCACCGGTATCCAAATCGGCAAGGTTCTTGTATTCCCGATAGACTCGGGGAGTCAGAACGGGAATTTCGATATCGAGCGCCTCGATATCCTTGCCCGTATTCTCATTGTCAACTTCCACGACTATCGGCGCCTTCGGGCCTGTGCCTTCCCCCATCGCCCTGCGTTCAAGCTCAACCCCCTCGACTTGGATGGATTCCACAAAATCCATGAACGCATCGGTTCCCACCACGCTTACATATTCCTCCGCGCCGCTGGGATACATCTTTCGCAGCCCCCGGCCCAATGTCTGCTCCGGCAGGATATTGCTCTTGGCCGAATACGCACGCAGGCCGACAATGGTGGTCACATTTCGCACATCCCACCCCTCCTTGAGCATGATCACGGATACGATGGCTTTATACGGACTGGTTTGCTCATCAATTTCATTGGCCTGCCCGCGCAAACGGTCCAACGCTTCCTTTTTCTTGCCGGATGCCGCTTCGGAAATCTCGCCGTTATTCTTGGTGTGGATCGTCAAAACGCCGTCTTTCAAATCCGGGTATCGGTTTTCCAGATATTGGGCCACGTCATCGCAATTCCGGGTGTCATCCGTCATGACGAATAAAATGGCCTTTTTACCCAGTTTTCGATGCTCCTCATAGGCTTTGCGCCACTCGATCACCCCCAGCTCCAGGTAATCAGCGTATTTCTCGGTAAACTTTGCGCTTTTTCTCTCTGTCAGCTTTGCCCGGCTTGCGGCGTCGGGCAGTACCGGATGTTTTACCACATTCTGAGAAATCGCCTCCACCAGAGGATAATCCGCCACGGTCTGCACGAATATTGCGCCGTTGTTGTGTTTCGGCGTCGCCGTCACATCCAGTTGCAGGCTCAGGCCGCCATCTTTTTGCAACAGCCGGTTGTGAATGTCCTCGATGGATTTGAACCAGGCCAGACGCGCATCATGGACATGGTGGGCCTCGTCGTTCAACACCATCAGTTCGTCGATATCCCTTACAATCATTCCCAAATCCACTTTGGAATCCATGGTGGCCCCGGTGGGACGCCTGCCCAGAAAATAATCCATCGTATTTTCGTCGTCCGGCGACGGCGGAATATCTTCTCCCGAGTAGACCCGGTGAATGTTCGTCAGGAAAATGTTGCCCGTGGGTCGCACGACCCGCACCTCGTCCTGCACATGGAGCGTCAGTTGAAAATCGTCTCTCCAGTTGCGTCCGCTAAAACCGTTGTCCGGCAGCACCGGGTCCTGGAAAAATATACGCAGTCCTTGAAAATCCTTGTAGATCCGATCAAGAACGATGATATTCGGCGCAATTACCAGAAAATTTCGAGACAGTTCCGATTCCGGCTCGTAACGTTTATGAAAAAAGCTCCAGGCCAAAGCCAGACTCATGACTTTTGTTTTGCCGCTACCGGTTGCCATCTTGATTACATAGCGGCACCAGGTCTCGTCAAACATCCCGGCGGACACCGAACCGCTCGCGTCAAAGCGCATCAGATCGAATTTGTCCCTGGTGCCCACCACATCATGGAGGTAAACAATGGTTTCAATAGCCTCCCGCTGGGCGAAATAGTATTCGAACTGCGCCATGCCGCCATCGGCTTTGGGCAGCAGATGCGGTTTTGCAAACCACCAGGTCAGCAGGCTTTTGCTAGTATCCGTCGCGCCCACATAGCCGCTGTCACGGAATTCCTTTACTTTTCGCCGGAGGTTCGCCACCAGCGGAGGCATCAGTTTTTCCATGCCGGTTTCGCGCAATGCCTCGCCAGCGGGAAACCATCGGATATCCGGATCGAGAACCGCATGGGGAGAGGATGGAAAGTCTTTATGCAGCGCCATTATACACCTTCCTCCAATTGCTTTATTCGATTGTCATCCGTCAGCAGCTTCATTTGTTCGATAGCGATCCGATTCAATTTGGCCAGACGTTCCGGCTGTTCCATACCTTCTTTGATAAAAAGCGCATTCAGATTCTCGAGGTTTACCAGGCAGACCAGTTGCGAAGCGTTTGCCTTATCCCGAATATTCCCCTTGTCCCCGGGGTTGGCCTCGCGCCACTGCTTCGCCGTAACGCCGAAAAGCGCCATGTTCAGCACGTCCGCCTCGCTTGCATACACAAGGCTGATCTGGTTTCCCGTCAATTCCGGAGGGATCAGGTTGGCTTTGATAGCGTCCGTGTGAATACGGTAATTGATCTTTGCTAGGTTGCGCTTGATGTCCCAGCCCAGTTGCGCCTGTTCCGACTCCTTCAGCCGCTGGAACTCTTTGATCAGGTAAAGTTTGAATTCCGCCGAAATCCAGGAAGCAAACTCGAAGGCGATATCCTTATGCGCGTAGGTCCCTCCATATCGCCCCGACTTCGAAAAAATTCCAATTGCTTTCGTAAGCTTTATCCACTTTGTGGGAGTAAGCACAAAAGCATTGCTGCCAGCTTCATTTTTAACCGTGTCGAATTCGACACGGTTAAAATCTTCGTTATTGATAATTTCCCAAATACCAAGGAATTCAACTGTTGCACGGGTTTTCATCCAATTCTGGATAACGAAACGGGGATCATCACTATTTTTATATCTGGCTATATCGGTGACGCAGATGTAATCTTCACGGTTAACCGTCTTTATTGTCACATCGCGACTCATGACTTCAATTTTTGTTGTTTTGCTCATAGGGCGTCTCCATCCCGGTTCGGTCTAATTATAGCATATTCGCCATAATTGTATGCCGCCGGAATCAATCCAAGAAATCCGTGGTTCAATCGAATTACCATATTCATATATTCACCTCCAAGATGGTCATGGTGTCATTGCCGAAAATGTCCACCACCTTCACCGCAATCTTGCGCCTGCCGGGGGTGCATTCATGCGCCACGCTTGTAAGTTCCAGGGAACGGTCCTTTTGGGTGCGGAAGCTCTGCCATTCGTTTTCAAAGATGTAATCTCCGGTCCAATGCTCCTCGGTTTCGTCCGTTTCCGGGTTGTTAACCCGGATGATCTCCCGCTTGTTTTCGAAGTCGAAATCCACGGACCAGTAATCGATCCAGTCCGTCCAATGCTCGGTCAGGGTCTCGCGCCGGATGACGCCTTTTTTGTCCTTGACCAGCTTTACGATATGGCCCTTTTCCACCACTATCCTGCTGCCGGATTTTTTCTTGTCCAGCGCAGCCTCGGCATGGGCAATGGAATCCTGGGAATAGAACACCGAAAAGTCGGTCAGCTCCACGGCCACGGCGGGGGGCTTTCTGTTTTTGCCTTTCCCCTTGCCCGGAATCACATGGGGCTTGACTTCGATATAGGACACGTCATGGAAGACCACCTGGTTTTTCTCCACGGCCCGCTTGTCGAACACCTCGGCCGGGATGTATTTGGGCGCGATGTCGATGCCCTTGGCCCGGGCCTCGTCCAGCACGTTGGGGAACAAGCCCATCTCGAACTCGAACCCGAGGATATCCACTTTGGTGATGTGCTTTTTGCGGCACTCCAGGATGATCTCTTCCACAAACAGCCGCGTGACCGGCAGGTTCACCGGCCCGATGGCCACCAGCCTACCGGATTTTTTTCCGTGGAAGGCGGCGAATTGGTCTGTTTTTTCGCCACGATAGGCTTTGAGAATCAGATCGATGAAGGCCGTTTCTTTTTCCGCCAACTGCTTTCGCTGTTCCTCTTCGCGCAGGTTGGGGTTGATGCCCACAAAATGCTGGCGCTCGTACTTTCCGAGGTTGAGGATTTCGAATGCGCGATAGTTCCTGCCGTCTTTTTTTAGCTGCCGCTGCACGCCGATCATGCGCTTGCGGGTGGTGTGGACGGCGAATTTGCCGAGATCGGTGCAAATCCATTTGCGGCCCAGCTTTTCGGCAACCGCAGCGGTGGTGCCGGAGCCGCAGAAGAAGTCGGCGACGAGGTCGCCTTCGTTGGAGGAGGCTTTTATGATGCGGTCGAGGAGGGCTTCGGGCTTTTGAGTTGGGTAACCGGCAACTTCGTTGCCACTTTTAAGTTGTGGCATGTCAGCCCAAATATCCTGCACGGGCATTTCAGCATTTTCAATGTACAAGCGGTAGAATGGTATTCCGTTTTTTGTGAAATACAATTCGTCGTTTTGATCCGCAGCGGAAAGTTTTTCTTTTGTCCATTTCCAATTTCTGGTGATACCTCTGTATGTATATCTGGGGCCGCGTCCTCCCGGAGCTTTTAAATCTCCAAGGCGAAAATACAAGCCTTTCTGTGAATCCCAGATATAATGAGCGTCTGTTTCCAGTTTAGAATCAATCAAGGTGGTTTTCGGGTTGTTCCAAATAAATTTATCAGACTTTGTGTAGTATAAAATTTCATCATGGATGATACCAAATTTTCCAGGATCATTATGAGCATCGGCTCTTTTCCAGATAAGAACATTTCTTGTTGGTCGAGCAAATACCTCATTAATTGCGCACCGTACAAAATGACTGACGCTTGGTCCCATATGCACATAGATGCTCCCATCCTCGGCCAGCAAATCCCGCATCAAAACCAGCCGCTCGTAGATCATGGAAATAAAAGAATCCGCGCCCTTGCCCCAGGTGTCGCGGTAGGCGATCTCTTCGAGGATACTGGGCTTTTTGGTGAAGGTGTCGCCGCCGATCCTAATATCCATGGAGAAATCCGCGCCCACGTCAAAGGGCGGGTCGATGTAAATGAGCTTGAGCCCGCCCTGTTTTTCAATCTCCTCCCGCAGCGGCCCGTTCTTAAGCGATGACAGGATCAGCTTGTTGTCGCCCCAGATCAGCTTGTTGGTCCAGCCCTTGAGCTGCCGCCCCCGCTCGTCCGTGTCGAACAGGCTTAACTGTATGGCCGTATCCGACGGCTTTTCGGCCCGAGGTTCGTCCACCTGTTCGATCACCTGGAACGGCAGCACGATATTGCAGACCTCGTTGGTCTTGCCGTTCCAGACCAGTTCCACCTCCCGCTTGTCCTCAAACAGCAGAAAACGGTACTTTTCCGGCAGCTCTTTATCCGATTCCAGAAACCGGATAATCTCCTGCTTTTCCTGTTCGCTTAGTTTCAGCATGGGAAATCCTTTACTTGTTCATTTCAACACGGCACTGTTTCCTGGAAAAATAACCAGTTATTAAAACGATTTCGTATATCCTTGCAAATCGTATGATATCCAACAACATACAGGCTCGCATTGGTCTTAACGAATGCGAAATTTCAAATTTTTTATTATATCCGAAATCGGCAAATAGTCGCAAGGGATATTTCAATTCGTATGAACCGGGATGCCCGAGAGAGGTTGATCGTAAATATTTGCCCCAATCGAAGCGCAAATCAACGGCGGCAATAACGATTCAGGGCCGAAGCTTTGGTTGCTCAAAACAGAAAAATCCCATATCGTAAGCACACAAGCGAGGAGACATAGCAGACATCTGGGAGTGATACGAAAAGCTGGTCAAAAATGTGCTGAAGACAAGGCCCTTCACATCCTCCACGCCCTTCGAACAGGCCCCTGCATAACGCAGGCAACAACGGCGACATGCACAACATCCTCGATTCCGATGTATCACGGACCGAATCTCCCCATTGACTATCCCGTACGGTTCGTTACCCGGAACCGCCCCGCATTCATTGTCATCCACAAAAGCCGTCTTACCTTGCTGGTCATTCATCGTAGAAAATTCCACAACCGAAGGGAGAAAGGAGCGAATCATGACCGAAAAGCAACGCATCGAAACGCAGGTCCTTCATTCGGGGCATACGCCCGATTCCGAAACCCTGTCGCGAGCGGTCCCCATATATCAGACCACCAGCTACGTATTCAAAGACACCGAACATGCCGCAGACCTTTTTTCACTGAAGGACTCCGGATACATTTATTCACGGATCATGAACCCTACCACCGACGTTCTGGAAAAGAGACTGGCCGCCATCCACGACGGGACCGCCGCCCTGTGCACGGCCTCGGGCATGTCCGCCGTCTTCTACGCCGTGGCCGCCATCGCCTCTTCCGGACAAAACATCGTGTCGGGGCCCAACCTCTACGGAGGCACCCACGTGCTGTTCGAACACACGCTGAAGCGATTCGGCATCGAGACCCGTTTCGTGGACTCCTCCAACCCCGACAATTTCGAAAGGGCCATCGACGAAAGCACCCGACTTTTGTACACCGAAAGTATCGGCAACCCCAGGTGCAACATCGACGACTTTGAAAAAATAGCGGAGGTCGCCCATAGTCGCGGCATTCCGTTCATCGTGGACAATACCGTCTCGCCCCCGCCCGTTTTCAATCCTTTCGACCACGGATGCGACATCGTCGTCTATTCGCTGACAAAGATGATCGGAGGCCATGGAAACAGCATCGGAGGAGCGGTGGTCGAAAAAGGCGATTTCGACTGGAATGCATCCGGAAAATTTCCCGAAATCACAGAGCCGGACCCGTCCTATCACGGGCTCAACTTCTGGCAGGCCCTCTGCACCATGGAAGGTACTCCCTGCACCGCGTTTTGCACCAAACTGCGCACGGGGCTCATGCGCGATATCGGAGCGGCCCTTGCCCCCATGAACAGCTTTTTGATCCTGCAAGGCATGGAAACGCTGCCTCTGCGGGCCAAGGCGCACTGCGAAAACGCCCAAAAGGTAGCCGAATTTCTGGAATCCCACCCGAAAGTCTCTTGGGTCAACTACGCCGGACTTCCCAGCCACCGGGACCACGAAAACGCAAAAAAATATTTTCTCATGGGACCCGGGGCCGTGTTCGGATTCGGGATCGAAGGCGGCGTGGAGGCGGGTCGCAAATTCATCGAATCGGTGAAGCTTTGCTCCCACCTGGCAAACATTCTGGACGCCAAGACCCTGGTGATCCATCCGGCCAGCACCACCCATTCCCAGCTGTCCCCGGAAGACCAGCTAAAGGCGGGCGTGGAGCCGGAAATGGTGAGAATATCCGTGGGCATCGAGCATATCGACGACATCATCTCCGACCTGGACCAGGCGCTGGCGAAATCCGGAAAATGATTCCAGTTTTTTTTCTTTGCAACCACGCGCCCCTGGTATCTCCAACGGCCTTAGGGCGAAACTCGGCAGCGAAATCGATTCTTGGCGAGTTTACGTGGCGCAGTTATATGCAAAGCTACTATCTGGAAATCTTTCCGAATTTTTCCTGGTTATAACGGATTTGGGGGAGCGGCCATGCGTAGGTTGGGTTGAGCGGGTTTCATGTTGGGTTTCGCTTGCTTCCCAACCGTTTCTATCGTCTTATCTGTTTGTTTGATAGAATTCTGTAGCGAAACCCAACAATTGACGACGCTCAACCCAACCTACATTCCACCCACCCCCAAATCCGTTATGACCAGAATTTTTCCATGTCCAGCCGGTGGTAGATACGCTTCAAAGGCAATTTCACGTCGATGGAAGGCAGGTGCAGGACTTCTTCGATGCCGGTCAGATCTTCCAATCGCCACTGGCCGCCATCTTCCTTTTTATAATGCTCGACCCAGTGCGAATATTGATCGACGAGGACGTATTCCCTGAGAGAAGGAATTCGCCTGTATGCAACGAACTTCGTTCCCCGGTCGTAGTCCATGGTACTCTTGGAGAGGACTTCGAATACCACGACGGGGTTCAGGATCATATCGTCCCGGCCCTCCTCGAATTCGATTTTGCCGCAAACAACGGTGGCGTCCGGATAGAAGAACCGCCGGTCTTCCTCGGCTCGCACCTTCATGTCGTTGGAGTACGCCAGGCAGTCCGTTCCTTCAAGCAGACTGGTCAATGCGAAGACAATGTTGACGTTGATTACGTTGTGATTGTGGGAACCGCCCGTCATGGCGAAAATTTCGCCGTCGAAATATTCGTGTCTTTCTTCGGTTTGTTCCTCCAGTCGGAAATAATCCTCGGGGGAAAGTTTTCCGTCTTGCGGTTTCAACAACTCTTGTCCTCCGATCCGGGCTTTTCGTTCGCCGTCAATATTTTAACCTCTTGCCAATTGTTTTCAAACTACATCCTTTCGTCGTTTTTAACAAGCGTCAGTTGGCAATTCTCGTTCCCGCGCCTTCACTCGTCTCCACGTTTGACGCTCTCCCTGCCGCTTCCATCCAGGCGAAAGGCGGCCGGACTGCTCGGAAAACGGTGGGTTGGACTCCGTACAAGACCGGCAGGACGTCGAATGCAAGAAATTCAGAAGCAGCGAAAAGGCCCGGGTCCCGACCCACCCACCCTACGATCCCCGCCGAAGCCTTCAGATATTTCGACCAGCGCGGTTGGGTCGAGGACCGTTTTTCGGGAAAATGCACGGGTTGTTCGGTAGCTACGACTATCGCAGGCCAGGGTCGGGAGCGTAGGGTGGGTGGGTCGGGGACCATTGCGTTGCGCGCCGGTACGCGCTTCCTGGGGACTCGTGCCTGCCAGTCTTGCATGGCGACCAACCCACCATTTTTTCGAATCTCCCTGCCGCTTCCATCCAGGCGAAAGGCGGCTGGACTGCTCGGAAAACGGTGGGTTGGACTCCGTACGAGACCGGCAGGACGTCGAATGCAAGAAATTCAGAAGCAGCGAAAAGGCCAGGGTCCCCCGACCCACCCACCCTACGATCCGCGCCGAAGCCTTCAGATATTTCGACCAGCGCGGTTGGGTCGAGGACCGTTTTTCGGGAAAATGCACGGGTTGTTCGGTAGCGCCGCCTTCCACGGCGGCGATATGCCTCTCCAGTCCGAGCAGCGCCATTATACACCTTCTACAGAGAGAAGGAAAGCGGTTGGCGCTATCCGATGGATATCGAACTCGGGATTCCATGGGACGGAAATCCCTGCCTTCCTCGGTGTCGTTGGTCGCCTTGGGTTTCATTTCCCCGTATCCGGTCGAGGAGAGCCGGTCGGCCGGAATCCCCCTTTGCAGCACATACTGCATCACTGCGTCGGCCCTTCTTTCGGAAAGTTTCTGGTTGTAGGCTTTGGTGCCTACGGAGTCCGTGTGGCCCTCTAAAATCGCGTGCAGGCCGGGATTTTCCCTGATAATTTCCACCACTTCGTTCAGCATCGGGTAGGCTTCCGGCTTGACGACCGATTTGTCGAAGTTGAAAAGGACAAGACTGCCGAACGCCCAGCACCCGAACTGATCGACCGTAGCTCCTGCAGGAGTATTGGGACAGCGGTCGTCCCGGTCGCAGACGTCGTCGCCGTCCTGGTCAGGGCAGGGCCCCGGGGCCGCTGGCGTCTGGACCTTTCTAATCGGCGCCGGTTTTTCGGCCAAAAAGATCTCTTCCACGAACGCCGCCATCACCGCAGTATTGTATACGTCGTCCGCCCTTTTCGACGAACGTTCTTTTCAAGCCGCATTGCCGCTTCAGGCAGGAAAAAAAATAATCGAGGTAGTTGCCTATAACTCGATGGTCAAGTTTTTTTCGTCATTCCTCCGAAAGTTTCGAATCCATGCGCTTCTGCGGATATCCTGGATTCCGGGTCTCCGCTGCGCTGCGCCCGGAATGACGGTCGCCTCGGTCCGGTCGGCGGAAAAAACTTGATCATCGAGTATAACAGTTCGAATCTTTCGAGCAGTAAACCAGTGATCGCATACAGGGAATTCCCGAAAAGAGAATACTGTGCGGCTGTGATCGGAATCGACAACTACCAAAACGTTCCGCGACTTGAATACGCGGTAGCCGATCATTGCTTACTCTCTATAGGGCTGCCGTCTCGAGTGATGCTTTCCTTGATCGAATTGCGCAAGGCAAGGGCCGTTTTATCATCACATCTTGCGATATCGACGAAGTAAGCCAGGAATCGGACAAGATAAAACACGGATTTTTTACCTATTATTTGTTGGAAGGACTGAAAGGAAAGGCTGACCTGGATGAAAATCGTCTAATCGATCTCCGGTTAAATCACCATTTCTATGGAAGCTTTTTTGATCGGGTATTCTTCTGAAACCAGCGCACAGATCCAGAAGTGGAAAGGGGGATCGATGGGGACCCGGAGTGATGACCTCTTCATCGCAGATGCCTTGTAGCCAGAGCGTTCTTCTACTTGCTTGAGTTTTGGCGGCTTTTGAAAAAGGCCGCGATTCCCACCAATCCGATAATGTACCCTATGCCTCCGACGATATCGCTAAGGCTTGGACCTTGTGGCGTCATGGTCGTCACGCCCGTCCGCATGCTCGGGGGCGCGACCGTCATGGGGGCTTGTGGCCTGGCCTGCTTCCTCATGGGCCTGGCTTTCGTTTTTTTCCTCCATGGCGTCACTCCCGAGCCCACCACCGAATTCACTTGCACTGAGAAAGTATTCGGCGCGGTGCCCCGTGGATTCGTTTAGCACGATCTTCAAGTCAGCAACCACGGACGTTTCAAACACATATATTCCTTCTTGATCCGTGGGGCCCTCCAGCAAGAGAGCATCGTCCGGACTGAATACTTCAATCCGTGCGTTCGCGGCTTTGGTCCCGTCTGAAAAAAAGCTCTCCGTATGAACAGTATTGCCTTCGACCCACGCAAACACATTGATTCTGTGGGCTTTTACCGGCACCGCATACGTCAGCATCAAAATGTTGAACAGCAAAAACGATAATACAATCAGGTATTTTTTCACAATGACGCCCCTCTGCTTCACCGTTTTGAGTCGTTACGGCCTTCGGGTTTTTGTTTCCATTTCGGCCGTTTCCTATCCGCCTCGTTCCAACGCTTCGCGTTGGAATCCATATCAGGACGCCTCGCGTTCGCGCTCCATCGATGATGGGCGAAACAAGAACCAAACCCCGGTTTTTCAAACAATGTTTTCATGCGACGCATAACATGCGGCGCATGAAATCGCAAATTCCTAACATTTTTTATTCCGTGTGTTTCGTCGTTTCGATTTTCGTTGGCGACCATTGTATGTTCGGCGCCATCCTATTTCACATGGCTACATATCCCAGATAGCGGCAAAGGGATCGGCCCCGTCTTTGGACAATGCGTTCGCCATGGACGCTTGCCCGAAAAACGTTTTGATCTCTTTCATGTAGCCCAGCTTCTGATCCATTGGCATGGCGATCATTTTCAGAGACAGCTTTGTCCTTGAGATAAAATACATGGGATTGGCCTTGCCTCCCTCGGGGGAAAAGTCCTGGGCGGAAAGCCCGGCATCCTGAAACAGCTTTTTCCAGTCCATTCCAAGGACCACCCCCTCGCAGGAATTTCCGGAGTTGTTGACCCTCATGGCAATTGCGACCAAAGGAGGGATGGGGCACCCGTCAAACCAGAGATTCTCCGAATATTTGATCACGTTTTCTTTGTCCATGGCGTTTGAAGACGCCAACGCCTTTCCGGCAGTGGAATCGTATATAATTTGCAAAGCATCCGTCAAGAATTCGCGCTCCCGAAATCATAGACATCGGAAAAGCGAAACGGGGCCGCCAAGCGGCCCCGTTTCTATGGATCGTCTCATGTCCTGCCAGCCAAATCCGTCGTGGGAGGACGTACGGAAGGACAGTGGCGCGTCCTCTGCTGTCGAGTCTCATGCCCGCGCGCTTTTGTTCCACCAGACCAGGCGACCATTCAATGAGTGATCTGCGGGAACTGCCGACGAAACGGTCGTCCCCGCATCCGGGCCGGACTTTTCGCGAGATTGGCGGGGAGGGAGGTCGGGCTATTGGTTTTTCGGCGTGATTTCCACCCGCCGATTCAAAGCCCTGCCTTCCTCAGTGTCGTTGGTCGCCCTGGGTTTTGTTTCACCGTATCCGGTCGAGGAGAGCCGGTCGGCCGGAATCCCCCTTTGCAGCACATACTGCATCACTGCGTCGGCCCTTCTTTCGGAAAGTTTCTGGTTGTAGGCATTGGTGCCTACGGAGTCGGTATGGCCCTCTAAAATCGCGTGCAGGCCGGGATTTTCCCTGATAATTTCCACCACTTCGTTCAGCATCGGGTAGGCTTCCGGCTTGACGACCGATTTGTCGAAATCGAAAAGGACCAGGCTGCCGAACGCCCAGCAACCGAACTGATCGACCGTAGCTCCTGCAGGAGTATTGGGACAGCGGTCGTCCCGGTCGCAGACGCCGTCGCCGTCCTGGTCCGGGCAGGGCCCCGGAGCCGCTGGCGCCTGGACCTTTCTAATCGGCGCCGGTTTTTCGGCCAAAAAAATCTCTTCCACGAACGCCGCCATCGCTGCGGTATTGTATACGTCGTCCGCCCTTTTCGAAAACCCGCATTCTCCGATCTCAGCGATTTGATTCATCAGCGCCTGTCCGGACTCGTCGTCGCCGATCAGCAAGGTATAAAAGCAAGTGTTGGGATATTCGCTTTTGATTTGTCGGACGGAAGCCGCCGGGTCGTCGCTCGGTTCCTTGCCGTCGGATACGATGATCACGGCCGTTTTTCCGCCCGGGTTTCCGGAATCGGCCAAATCGCCGAATGCATAGTCGATGGCCTTGCCCAGCGGGGTGTTGCCGGCGGGACCAGGTGTGGAATCCAAGGCTCGGGCGAAGTCACTGGTCGAATATACGGCCGGGCCGTAGAGCAGGTCTGTTTCGCGGCCGGTGCCGTCGTCGGGGCCGAGATCTCTCAGCAACCCCTTGTAACCGAGTTCCGGCAGGGATTGGTTCAATCCATCCATGAGGCTTTTGGCGGTGTCGAATTTTTTAATACGGTTGTATTTCCCGTCCATGGATGACGACGCGTCCAATACGACGATGAAATTTTCGACTTTGGCGTCGTATTTGGCGGCATCGAAGCCGGGCGCGTCGAGTCGCGGGGCCGGCTGGCTTTTCGTTCCGGCGCAGCCGGAAAGAAACGCGCCTGCAAAGGCGAACAGTAAAATAGCTTTCGTTGTTTTCTTCATTTTTCCATCCTTTCCAAAAATTGTAAAGCTTGTACATTCGATAAGGTTCAACCCAAGCGATCCTCCGAGTACGCATTCAGATATTTGCGAATCTCTGATTCGAGATCGTCCAAAAGTTCCGCATACTCCCTCCTGCGGGCTGGCGCTTCCTGCGAGGCGCTTTCGTTCCATCGTTTCAGAGCTTCCGCGCAAAGCCCGTAATCCTCGCATATGGTGTGAAAGTTTTCGTTTTCCCTGAACAAACGTCTTATGGCCTCCCCGCGACCGGGAAACCTCCCGACGATATAAAACATGCACGATTGGATCACCGCCATAGGCCCTCCCTCCGCAATCGTTGAAAATGCCGCTTCTGTTGCGTTTTTTTCCCCATTTATGAACTTCGCCGTGCGTTTTCGCAACTAGAATAGGATAGTTTAGGATAGTTTAGGATAGCTTGGGTGCGTGGCGTGATGATGAAAACATCGCCGAAAACATGCCGATTGCGATCCCGGCCCAGCCCTTGAAATAATCGTCGAGCGCTTCGGAAGAAGATTTCGCGGGCTATGCCTTAAACGACATCGAGGCCGACGCGGCCCAATCCGACAATCAATCGTTCGAAGATATCGTCGAATTTCACGAAGCGGCCAATCAGCACGTTGCCGCGCCGGGCAAAGTCGGGTTTGAGTCTGAGAAGTTCGTCGGCGGACTGACGGCCCTTTTGAATGCGCCCCATCAGGCCGAGGGTCGCGGCTTTGATCAAATGGTCCCAAAACAGGTTGGGCGTCCTGAAGTTCAACGATTCCAAATAGGCCTGCTGGTAATCCTGCCGCCGGAACATGTCCATCCACAGAGCGTGGTGGACAACGACGTTGTAGTGGGGATTGATATCGATGGCTTTTCTGACCAAGTCAGGGCCCCGCTGCCAATCGCCCAGATGGGTCAGCAAATAGCCGATGTTGTCGAGAAAAATCAGGGAGTTCGGATTCAAGGCCAATGCTCGCTCGATTTCGGCCTTGGCGGCTTGGACTTCATCGGCGACCATCAGGGCGAAAGCCAGCGCAAGCCGGGTTCGTTGATTGGCCGGCTCGACCTTGACGCCGGTCTGGGCGAACTCGACCGCTTTGTCAATGGGCGTGTCCGATTCAAACAGCTCAAGACCGTAATTGATGGCGTAAAGACGGGAGAGCATGCTCCACACCAGTCCGCATTCCGGTTCTTTTCGAGCTGCGAATCGGAGCGCTTCCATGGCGTCGAAAAACGCCTGGCTGGTATAATGGGCGCTGAACTTGTGGTATTGCAACACTGCTTCGTATGTGTTGAGTTGCAACGGAGGCTTGCCCTCTGTTTCAATCGACAGTTGCCGCGCGATGATTCCGTTTTCGGCGGCGATCTTGACGGCCACTGCTCTGGCGGCTTCTTCTCCGAGTTGCATCATTTGGGCGGGATTCATTTCCGAGCGGCAGGTGTCCGCCCAGATTTGCCTTCCCGTCGACAGGTCCGTCAGAAAGACGTTGACCTTGAAGCTCGACAGGTTTTTGTTGACGGTTCCAGTCAGGACGAACCGCGCCCCGCCGTTCTCGGCACGCATCTTTCTTCTCTCCGGATGGTGCAGAAAAACGTGGATTTCCTGGTAGCGGGTAATTTCCAAGACAATTTCGGAAGCGATGGCGGTCCCCACAGGCTCGAAATCCGGGTCGCCGCTCAGGTTGACAAGGGGTTGGACGACCAGGCTCGGCCAGATCGAACCGGCGCGCGCGCCGGCAGGTTTATCGTCGTGGAAAGCCTTTTCGCCCGTCGCTTTGTTATGATGCCGGAATGAAGGGACGTACGTACCTTTGGGGATGTCCACGCGAATGGAATCGTTCTGCCCTGCCACCAGGTAATAGCGTTCGAGGGCTCGCCGAAGCTTGTTGGCCTGAACGCTCACGATGGGATCGGTCGCCTGGTCGAAATCTTCCTGCCGTCCGAACACCTCGGTGGCGACTGCGTAACCCTTGATTTCATCCGTCCGACCGGCCAACGTTTTTTCGACAACGTATTTTAAAAACGCCTTTTGGGTCTTCGTGGCATTGAATTCCGGGGAGTTCAAAATCCGATCCATCTGCTCGCGAATCTCCGATGGCGAAAATTCGGGGGCTTCCGCCAGCAGCTTTGATGTGTTCATCGATCTGTTATCGGGCATTGTTCCAGAGTGTTTTGGGGTTACCGTCGATTGGCGGGGAAACAAAAAAACATCGTTTACCCACGATAATCAAACCTGAAATAGGTGTACGCAAAATTGGTTAAATATTACACAGGAGTTCGGGAGAATCAATGAAAAAAGGGTCGCCCGGCAACTCAGCGGGCTTGGTTTCTGTTTCGGCCGCACCCTCGCCGCCTCGTTCCAACGCTTTGCTTGGGAATGCATACCAGGACGGGCAATTTCTTTCGACCTGTGCGGTTGTCGCGTTTGCAACGTTGTGCTCTTGCAGAGTCGCGATAGGGACGCCGGTTGCCCGACGCCCCCCGCTCAGATCCCGGCGTGCGGAATTCCCGGGCTCCTCGGAAATGCTCGCTTCCGCAACATATCGCCGCTATTCCTCCCAGTGAGGTTTGCCCGCGTTATCCGGCCCTACATGTCCGGCGCATGTTTCCTTTGAGAGCTGCGCATTTCCTTTGACCCCTTCCCCATGCGGACGGCTTTCCCGTTCTCGGAGTACTATGAGGCAATCCGACTCCCCTTTCGGTTAAGCGTCCCTACCCGACGGGGACTTTCACCCCGCAAGAAACGCCAAGCTTGCTTGGCGCACAAGGACCCTGTTTCCATATTCCAGCTCGGGCCTGACTGAATGCGGGTATTTCATAATTTACTTTTCGTTTCGTCCAACTGACAAAGACTATCTTTTATCTCCGCATGTCTCGGAACAGGGGCTTGCTTGCCATTTCTGGGGTTGGCGTAAATATCGTGCTTTTTCCCGTGACGTTTCAAATAGCATCCTGCGTCTACCAGCTCTCTAACAAAAGCTCCCCTTTTCATGCAACCTCAAAAACAATTTCTTTGGTTTGCGAACCCGGAGGAATTGGATTTCCGCCACCCTCTTCAATCATCAGCTTAAATGCGTCTTTTATGTTTTCTTCCAGTTCTTCCAAGGTTTCGCCTTGGCTGAAACTTCCTGGAACTTCCATAATCATCCCCACATGTCATTCATCGTCAAGCCAATATTCGAGCGTGTAGTTTCTTTTCATATCGTCTTCCCGGGTTTGGTTCTTGTTTCGGCCATGCTTCGGCGGGACTCGTACGCGTAGCGTCCTTGTATACGTTCCAACGCAAAGCGTTGGAACGAGGCGGCGAGAGCGCTGCCGAACCATAAACCCAAGCCCCCGCGACCATGCCAAACGATTTGTCGGCAGGTTTGTTGCCAGCTTTTCAGTTACAGTCCGCCGGAAAAATGTTCGCCCTGTGCCATTCCTCGAATATCGACTCGCAACTTCGCTTACTTGTTTCTATTCCCACGCGTAGGCGGCAAGGGAGAGGATGCCGTAGATGAAGTCTCTATGTAGGAGCTTTCCCTTGGCACCTCGGCCTGCGGCACCTATTGGGGCGAAGATGGGCAGGAAATGTTCAGATGGGTACGGGTGGTTTTTCTCCGGCTCCGGGGCGCTCTTTTTCCAGTCCAGGATCGCTTCGGTGTTTCCCTCTGCGATTTGTTTTTCCAGCCATGCGTCGAATGCGACTGCGAAGGGTTCGGGGGCGTCGTCCATCTTCCTGCCGTGGATGATCTCCAGGTTGTGGGTGGCGCCGCCGCTTCCCATGATCAGGACTCCCCGGTCCCGAAGCGGCGACAGAATCTCTCCCAGGCGAAAGTGGCTCTGGGGGGACGCGTCTCCCTGGACAGAAAGCTGGACTACGGGAATGTCGGCTTGGGGGTACATCAGAAACAGGGGGACCCAAGCGCCGTGGTCGAGGCCCCTTTCCGGATCGATTCTGGATTTTATTTTGTTTTCCGTAAACAGGTCGCCGATTTCTTGCGCCAAGTCCGGGGCCCCGGGGGCCGGGTATCGGATTTCGTAGAGGGGCTGCGGAAAGCCGTAGAAGTCGTGGATGGTTTCGGGATTTTCCGGGCCGGAGAGCATGGGAGTTACAGTCTCCCAGTGGGCGGAAATGCAGACGATGGCTTCGGGGCGTCCCAGTTGTTTTCCCAGCTCTTTGAGGAAAAAGTGCGTGGGGGATTCGGCCAGGGCCATGAGGGGCATGCCGTGGGATATGAAAATGGCTGGGAATTTTGCCGTTTGCGAACCATTGTGTGCCAAAGCGCTTTCTCCTTATATTATATCTCTATTTTATTCTTTGTTATTCTCTGCCGATGGTGACGATTCCGAGGAAGCCATCCACGGTTACAAAGTCTCCGGTTGAAATCAGGGTGGTGGCGTCGGGGACGCCGGTGACGCATGCCAGGCCGTATTCCCGGGCGATGATGGCGCCGTGGATGAGCATGCCGCCCCGTCGTTCCACGATGCCTGCGGCCAGGGGGGCGACGAAGGTCATGTTGGGGTCCACTGCGTCGCAGACCAGGATTTCCCCGTGCTTGAAGTCGGCCAGCTGGGAATGGTCTATGATTACGCGGGCGATTCCCCGGGCTACGCCGTTTGCGGCCGGCTGGCCCAGAAGCTGCCTTGCGCGTACGTTTTTCCGGCCCGAGGACACGACCTCGGATTTTACGGACGGTCCGGCCTTTCGGTGTTTTTCCACGGCCTGTTCCAGCTTTCGGGTTTCGTCGGATGGGGGGGAGTTTGGGGGTAATTTCTCCAAGCGGCGCGTTGCCTCTTCCACGGCGGACATCAATCGAGCTTCGATTCTTCCCAGGTGAATGTTGTCGTCGTCGCGCAACCGGTAGGAGGAGCGTCCCAGGTCCAGGAGTTCTTCGGCTTCCTGCCGCTTTTCCGGGTCGAAGCGAGAGAGGAAATTTCGTTCGAGAACGGAGGCGTCCTTGGTCGCGGGCTTGACGGGGGGTTGCGACGCCATTTCCAGGACCAGCCGGATCAGGGCCGCAGGGCCCTGGGAGCATTCGCGGCTGCCGGTGACCGGGCAGGAGAGGTCGCCGAAGGATTCCACGAAGGCCTCCATGGATCGCAGAAAGTCGCGCTCCTGCTCGATTGTTTCGGAAAGCGGCTCCAGTTTTTTCAGCTTTTGGGCAAGCTCCGGGCTTTGCCTGACCATGAACGCCAGCTGTTCCATATGCCGGTTGCGCTCGATTCCGGCCATGGGCGCGCCGGAGAGAAGGTCGATGAACTCGTAGGGGTTCTCGGGCTTGACGGCGTCGTTGTAGACCTGGCCGAAAAGCCGGATGCCGTGGGCGTAGGGGATGAACTCGTCCCAATAGACGCCGACCCATTGGTCGTTGATTTGCGCCCGCCGCTGAATTTCGTCCGCCAGGTCCCCGTCGGATAATTTCGTCAAGTCAATTCGGGCGAGTTCCTTCGCCGTTTCGATCATTTCGGGAATGAGCCGTTCTTCGATTTTTTCCCTCAGTTGCTTGAGGTTTTCGAAGCTTCGGTGCAGGCTCAGGTACCAGGTCCTTTTCTGGTCCGGGTCTTCGGATTTGATTGTGGAAACCGGCCTGGACTGGAGAACGTGGAATTGGCCGCCCTTTCGGGTCCATTCCAGATCCTGGGGAGATCCGAAATATTTTTCCGAGGATAGAGCGAGTTCGAACACCGCGCGAACTTCGCTGTCGGAAAGCGGTGGGTGAGCAGCCAAGTCGTCCGGAAGTTTTTCGGTCGCGACCCCGGTTTGCGCCGGGACCATAAAACAAGTCCTTTCCGCCGGAGCGCGGGAGACGATCTTTCTCGCGGCCCGGTCCAAGATCCACCGGTCGGGCGCGACGGCGCCGTCCACCAGACCCTGGTTGAGGCCGTAGACCGATTCCACCACGCCGGAGGCCGGGTCCGTGGGACTCTGACCGAAGACCACGCCCGAGCAATCGCCGGCCACGATTTCCTGAACGATCACGGCCATGGCGCTCTTTTCCACGGCAAGGCCCAGCTCCCTCCGGTACAAAAGCGCAGAATCGGACCACAAGGAGGCCCAGACCAGCTTGACATGCTCCAGGATGGATTCCGCGCCTCGCACGTTGAGAAACGAGTCGTGCAGACCAGCAAAGGACGACGCCTTGTCGTCCTCGCCGGGCGCAGACGAGCGCACGGCCACCGGGGAGTCGGAGAACCGCCTCTCCAGCGGACCTGTCAACATCTGCCTCAAATCTTCGGGAAAGGGTGTGACGAGAAACATGTTCCGGATGCGAAGAGCGGCGTCCCAGACCTCCTCCCAGCGCATGTCGGCAAAGTCCTTGCGGCTGAGTTCGAGCATGATCCGTTCCCGCAGGCCCGTTATGTCCACGAACCTGTCGTAGCATCGGGTCGTGGCGCAGACCATGTCGGGCACGCGGAAGCCCGCCTTTTTCAGTTGGGCGAGACAAATGGCCTTGCCTCCGGCAACGGGCCGGTGCGCCTCCTCGATGTGTTCGATGCCGATTACGACCGATTCTTTCATTTCAGGTGCAGCTCCGTGACATGCTGCAATCTTTCCACCAGGATGTACTTATGCACAAGGATTCTCACCATCGCGCAGGAGTCCGAACTGGCGAAGTCCTTCAGATATGGGTGCTTGTGAAGGTGGGATTGCAGGACGTCTTCTTTTTCACCCGACGGCACGACCTCCGCCTCGCCGAGCACGGTGACGGCGACGGCCTTGTGGAAGTCCGAAATCCGGTTGCTTCGGTTGTCGATGAGCATGGAGACGCGCTTTTCCTGCAGCAGGTTCCTGAATTTCCGGGTGGTCCAAGGCGTTGCGAAATAAATACAGGACAGGTCCCGGACTTCCGTGAACGCCACCAGGTTGGTGTAGGGCCCCCCTTCCTGCCGCACGGTTGAAAGCGCGCCGAGTCTCTGGGACGACAAGAGGCGGTATATTTCTTCTTGGAGACTGGTTTTTTCTCTCATATTTTCCGGTCCATTGATGTTTTTGGCATGGCCGGCGTTCGATCGCCGGGCGATTTTCGTACGATGAATGTTGGTTATATAGCCTGCGGCGGCCACAGTCAAACATAAGCGGGGCGATCTTCTTTCCGGACTTGGTTTTAACTTCGGCCGATTTTCATCCAACAGTTTCGATCGCCACCTGGATTCCGGTTCTAAAGCAAGCTCCGCGCGGAATGACGGTACTGGTTGGCCGGCGTTATAACCAACCCCCTCTTTGCCAACGACAACAAGTCCTACGCCATCCAGCTTCCGGCCCAATTTTCTTGTGGCAGCGACTCTGCCTGAAGTGGTATAAGATCGGACCATGAAAGAAACGGCAGGTATGGCAAAAAGAATCTTGAGCCGGATGCATCCGGCGTCGTTGCTGCTCTACAGCTATCTTGGGGCAATTTTTGCGGGCACGGGGCTTCTGATGCTTCCGGTTTCGACGGTTTCCGGAAGCATCGACTTGATCGACGCCTTGTTCACGGCCACCTCGGCGGTATGCGTGACGGGGCTGATCGTAGTGGACACAGGCGGCTATTTCACTCTGTTCGGGCAGACGGTGGTGCTGGTGTTGATCCAGCTGGGAGGGCTGGGCATCATGACCATATCGGTGGCTTTTTTCACCGTGATCGGAAGGAAGGTCATGTTCCGGCATCGCATGGCCATGCAGGAGATTTTCGCTCACTCCCCCCGGGAGGACATCTACCGGCTGGTGAAATCCATTTTTATTTTCACGGCCTTTGCGGAACTCGGGGGTACGCTTTTGCTGGCGATATTCTGGAGCGGCGAGTTCGGGGCGGCAAAGGCCGCTTACCTGGGACTGTTCCATTCCGTGTCGGCGTTCTGCAACGCGGGGTTC
This sequence comes from Desulfobacterales bacterium, assembly GCA_963674505.2. Lineage (GTDB taxonomy): Bacteria > Desulfobacterota > Desulfobacteria > Desulfobacterales > SKZT01. The sequence goes on along the minus strand of CAXXIG010000007.1, from coordinate 429,129 downwards.
AGCCTGTTCGCCGACAGTTTCATCCAATACAGGGGATGCGTTTTTCTGAACCTTGTGGTCTGCGGGCTGATCGTCTTCGGCGGACTGGGATTTCCCGTGGTCTACGAGTTGTATGAAAAGTACGTGGTTAAATGGCATGAACCCAGGAAACGAATTTCAGTCCATGCCAAGACGGTGCTGGTCACGACCGGCGTGCTGATCCCCTTGGGCATGGCGATTTTTCTGCTGACCGACGTGCGGCACCTGGGTTCCGGGGACTGGACGGAGGTCCTTCTATCGTCGTTTTTTCAGTCCGTGACGTGCCGCACGGCGGGGTTCAACACGGTGGACATCGGCATGCTCAACAGCAGCGCCCTGACGTTCATGATGTTTCTCATGGTGGTGGGGGCGTCTCCCGGCTCCTGCGGCGGAGGGGTCAAGACCACCACCCTGGCGCTTCTGGCCTCCCTTTCCTGGACCCGAATCAAGGGCGGAGAAAAAGTGAACATTTTTAGAAAGAGCATCCCGGACGAAACCGTGACCCGGAGCATCTCGGTGGTGTTTCTCTCCATGAGCATCATTTCCGTGTTTTTCTTTCTGATCCTGGTGGCGCAGAAAGACGGCGGAGTGTTCGGTTTGCACGAGGATTTCGTGCCGTACCTGTTCGAGACCATATCGGCGTTCGGCACGGTGGGGCTTTCCACCGGTGCCACGGGAACGTTGACGACCCACGGCAAGTTGTATATCATCGTTCTCATGCTAATCGGACGGATCGGCGTGGTGGCGTTCTCCTATATTCTGACGGGGCTGAGCCCGTCGGCAGAGATCGAATACGCCGAAGAAAACATGATGATCGGTTGAAGGGCGCGGCCCTTGCAAGGCGGCCTTTATAAATAAGGAGTGCATTTCAAGATGAGCGCATCGATGAAAAGGTACGGGGTCATCGGCCTGGGCAGTTTCGGGTATTATATCGCCAAGGGCCTGTATGAGACCGGAAACGAGGTGATCGCCATCGACATGGACCGCAACAAGGTCCAGGCCATGGAGCAGTACTGCACCGACGGCATCGTCATGGACGCCACGGACAAGGAAAAGCTCAAGGCGGTCGGGCTGGAGGAGACCGACGCCGTGGTGATCAGCACGGGCGAAAAAATTTCCATCAGCATATTGGTCTGCTACTATCTCAAGGAAATCGGTGTGAAACGCATCGTGGTCAAGGCCACCGACGACGACCACGCCAACATACTCAGGATGCTGGGCGCCACGGAGATCATCCACCCGGAAAAGGACATGGCCGCCCGGATCGCACGGGGTCTGTCCAAGCCGAACATTCTGAACTTCGTGCCCCTGGAGAAAGGCTACAACATCATCCAGGCCAAGCCCGCCGAGGCCTTCGTAGGAAAAACCCTCGAAGATCTCAACCTGAGAAAAAAATATGGCGTGTACGTCATTGGTATCAAGACCAAGAACTCGGAAAAGATGCAACTGGTCCCCCCGGCGGATTACCCGATCCAGGAAAACGACACCATGATCATCCTCGGAAGGGACGAAGACATCGAGAAGATAAAGGAGTTGGAATAGGCCATGAAAGTGCTGATCTGCGGCGCCAGCTGGATCGCCGACGAGCTTTTGAAGCGGATGGGCGAAAAGTGGGAAGTCACGCTTATCGACAAGCAGGAAAAGCAGTTGAACAGTTTTTCCAGCCGGTTTGTCAGCGTGGTCCGCCTGAAGGTTGGCGACGCCTCCAGCCCGGTAGTGCTGGAGGAAGCGGGCCTGGAACGTCAGGATTATTTCCTGGCCCTCACCGACGACGACCGGGTCAACCTGGCGGCTTCGAAGTTCGCCAAGGAAAAGAACGTCAAGAACATCATGGCCCTGGTGCGCGATCCCGAAAGGCTCCCGGAATTCAAGGACCTGGGCATCTGGGCATTTCCCATGACGACGTTCATCGCCAGAAAGCTCTACCATTATCTCCAGGACCCGCGCATGAAAGTGTCCATCGTGGGGCAGGGAGAGGCGGAGGTCCTCGAAATAGAAATTGGTCCCAACCTCATGGCCATGGGCAGAAAAGTGGAGGAAATCTCGGGGGAAAACTGGCGAATTGTCGGGTACGTCCGTGACGGCCAGCTATTCTACCCACCGCCGAAAAACGGCTACGAGGAAGGCGACCGCCTGGTGATTCTGGGCAAGCCGGACGTGGTCAGGGCCGTCTGTTCCGTGATCGAATGCGAAAAGCCCAAATTCCCCATGGTCTACGGAAACGAGATGGCCGTCGCCCTTCCCTTGCGGTCCGATGCCAAGGCCAGGGACATCGTCCACGAAAGCCTCTATCTGGCGCAGCACACCAGGACCCGAAACATATACGTCCTCTGCGAAACCGGGGTCTGCGATCTGCAAGACGACCTTCGAAGATGGTCCGAAAGCCTGGACATCCACATTCAGGAAGACGACAGGAAAGTGGAGCGGCAAATCAAGAGGATCTGCGAGGAAAAAAGTGTCGGCGTGGTCGTCATGCCCTCCCTGGACCACAAATTCATGGATTCGCTGACCAAGCCGACCCTGATCAACCTGGCCCACACCCTTCCGTGCCCGCTTTTCGTGGCGAAAGCCAGCAACCCCTACCATAAGATACTGGTCCCCTACAACGGCTCTTCCAAAACGCAGATCGCCCTGGAAGTGGCCGTGGATCTGGCGCAGCAATTCGACGCCTATGTCGCCGTGGTCCTCGTGGAGGAACCCGAATTTCTCCACGGGGACAACATAGAGGAGAAAAACTGGATGGAAAACCAGTTGAAAAAAGTCCGGGAAACGGGACGTATCCACAAGATCAAAATAGAGGAGTGCGTACGGCAGGGAAACGTGGTCAAGGAGATCACCGAGCTGTCCAAGGATTTCAACCTGATGGTCATGGGCAGCGACACCCGGTCGAAAGTTTTTCTGGAACCCCATGTGGGCGAGCTTCTTGTTCGCAAGACGCCGTGCTCCGTTCTGATCGTGACCGGCTGAAAGGCTGTCGATGATGCATCTGAGCGAACCCATCGCCCTGCTTCTGGTGGCCACCGCCGCAGCCCTTCTTCCCGGAATCAGCAAGTTCGTGCGCCTTCCCGCCGTGGTCATGGAAATCCTTTTCGGCGTAGCGCTGGGAAAAAGTTTTCTCAAGCTCGATTTTTCCGGCGACTGGCTGGAATTTCTGGCCCGGCTGGGTTTCCTTCTGCTCATGTTCCAGGCGGGCATGGAGATCGATTTTTCCATGCTCAGGAAACAGAGCAAGGGGCAGCTGTTTTTCCAGATCGCGGTTTTCGGGGCCACCCTCGGGCTTTCGGTCGTGGCCGCGATTCTGCTGGGACAGGGCGTATTTCTGGCCCTCGTGCTCTCCACCACCTCGCTGGGGCTGGTGATGCCCACGTTGAAAGAGACAAAAATGCTTCGCACGCCCCTGGGACAGTCCATTATCATCGCGGCCACCCTGGCCGACTTCTTGACACTGTTCGGCATCACCTTCTACGTGCTGTTCCACGAACACGGCGTGGGATGGCAGTTTCTTTCGCCCCTGCCCCTGTTTCTGGGCTTCGGCATCCTGCTCAAGATCGGCAGGCAGTGGGCGTGGTGGAACCCGGACAAGGCCGCGCGCCTGCTTTCGTCCGACGACTCCCAGGAACTCGGGGTCAGGCTCTCCTTCGCCCTGCTGTTTCTGTTCGTGGCGCTGTCTGAAATGGTGCATATCGAACCGGTCCTGGGGGCCTTTCTGGGCGGGGCCATGCTTTCGGTGATTTTCAGGGAAAAGGACAACCTGGAAACCAAGCTCTCGGGCATCGGGTTCGGCTTTCTGATCCCCATCTTCTTCATCAACGTGGGCATGAAGTTCGACCTGACCAACGTGGCGTCGCCGTCGCAAATTTTCTTCACCCTGAAACTGCTGGGCTTCGCCGTGCTGGTGAAACTTCTGCCCAGCCTGCTCTTTGTTTTCAACCGGGTCCCGTTCAAAAAGGCCTTCAACGTGGGGGTGCTGCTGTCCTCGCGCCTGAGCCTGATCATCGTGGCGGCCTCCATCGGACTGGACTTGGGATTCATCACGGTGAAATTCAAGGACGCCATCGTGCTTCTGGCCATCATGACCTGTCTGACCGGCCCCACGGCGTTCAAGCTGCTGTGCCGGTCCGAAGACGACGACAAGCCCGGCAAGACGGCAAAGGAACTGGTGAAAAACAGAATCACGGCCGGGTGGATGCGCAAAAAGGGAAGACCCTGAGGGCTTGGTTTTCTTTCTTCCCGGCACCCTTCTTAAGACCATTACATTGCCAAATCTCCTGCCCCCCTCGCAATCGCTAACAAAATTCTAACAAAACTTTCATAGTGTCTTTGTTGATGGTTGTTTGCGGCAAGCTTACTCTACCATCTTAATGCGTTTTAAGTCCATTGCCCCCGAAATTCGAACCGAAAAGAAAGGAATGATGTCATGACAAGAACGCGGCTTTTTAGAAGCCTGAGCATCCTGACGATGTTTTTCTCGGTCCTTTTTGCCGGCTGCGGCGGCGGGGGCGACGACGGCGCTCCAGAGAAAAAGAAGACATCGTCGTCCATCGCCACGCCCGCTATCGTGATCGTGTCCGGTTCCGAAAACCAGGAACTGGAACCGATAATCAAAGCATTCGCCCGCAGCAAGGGCTATTCGATCATCGTGAAATACATGGGAAGCGTGGACATGATGCTGGCGCTGGCCGAGCAGGGCTCGAAAATCCCGTACGACGCGGTATGGCCCGCCAACTCGCTGTGGGTCGCTTTGGGCGACGTGCAAAAAGCGGTGAAGCAGTCCGAAAGCATCATGCGTTCTCCGGTGATTCTGGGCGTGAAAAAATCCCTGGCCCAGGACCTGGGCTGGACACAAAAGCCGGTGGCCGTGTCCGATATCTTGCAGGCGGCCCGGGAGGGCAAGCTTCGTTTTTCCATGACCTCCGCCACGCAATCCAATTCCGGCGCCAGCGCCTACCTGGGGTTTCTGCACGCGCTGGCCGGAAGTCCCGACATTTTGCAGATGAAACACCTGGAAGACCCGAATGTGCAAAATGAGCTGAAGGAACTTCTGTCCCGTATCGACCGGTCCTCGGGAAGCAGCGGATGGCTCAAGAGCTTGCTGGTGGAGCACCCGGAACGGTTCCAGGCCATGATCAACTACGAGGCCATGATCATCGAGGCCAACCGGGAACTGCTCGCCAAGGGACGCGAACCCTTGTACGCCATCTATCCCCGGGACGGCATCATGATCGCCGACTCCCCCTTGGGCTTCGTGGACAAGGGCGATCTGCGGAAACGGGAGATTTTCACAGAACTGCAAGAGTACCTTCTTTCCGAAACGATCCAGGACAAGATTTTCGCCATGGGGCGCCGGACCGGCCTGGTGGGATTGAAGGCGGAAAACGCGGACAGGAGCGTTTTCAACCCGGACTGGGGAATCGACCCGGCCAAGATCATATCGCCCGTGCCCACCCCGAGCGAGGACGTGATTCGCAAGGCCCTGGAGCTGTACCAGGTCAGTCTTAGAAAACCGTCGTGCACCGCCTACGTGGTGGATGTTTCCGGCAGCATGGAGGGCAAGGGGATACAGGATTTGAAGGCGGCCATGACCACACTGCTGGATCCGGCCCAGGCCAGGCGCTACCTCTTGCAGCCATCGGACAAGGACATCCACATCATCATTCCGTTCAACAGCAGTCCGCAAAAGGGAATCCAGGCCGTCGGAAACAACGTCCAGACCATGAACAACCTTCTGGCTTTCGTGCAGGGCCTGACGCCCGGCGGCGGCACCAACATCTACGATGCTGCGGCCCACGCCCTGGAGGTGATCTCCGGCTATCCGGACATCGACAAGTATTTTCCCGCCGTCATTCTCATGACCGACGGCGTTTCCAAAGGCGAGATCGACGTTTTGAAGCGGGCCATGGACAAGTACCCCATGGGCCGCGACATCCCCATCCATTCCATCACCTTCGGGGACGCCAACGAAGCCCAGTTGAAGGAAATATCGCAGATCAGCATCGGCAGGGTATTTCACGGCCAGGACCTGATCAAGGCCTTTCGCGAGGCCAAGGGCTACAACTAATCTGAAAACGGGAAACGGAAATTCATGAAAGAGCATGCGAGACAGATCATGGCGGGCCTTGCGGCCGCCTTCGCCCTGATCATATTGACCCTGGCGACCAAATTCGTGTTTTGGTTCGACATTCTGATCGCGGGACTTCTGGGGCTCGGGACATATTTCACGATCCCCCGGCAGAAGACCGACGACGAGATCGAAGTCGCGCCGGGCATCACCAAGGCGCAATGGAACGCGGCCCTGGAACAGGTGGCTTTGTATGTCAAGAAGTTCGCGGCGCAAGAGCAGAAATGCCGGACATCCGACATGCGAAACACCATCGAGGCAATTCGCAAGTCCCTGGAGAACATCGGGGACAATTTCAGGCGCGACCCCAAGGACCTGGGGCTTGCGCAGCAGTTTTTGACCCAGTATCTTGAAAAATCGCACGCGGTGGTATCCCAATACAACCGCTTGGCCGCCATGAAACCGGACGACCGGCTGGCGGCGCAATTGAAAAACGTGGAGGAATCCATCGAGCGGATTGGCAGGGGTTTCGACGGCTTCTACCAAAAATGCCTGGAGAACGATCTCTACGATCTGGAGGTGGAGAGCGAAACCCTCAATGCAATCCTGGAAATGGATCAGCCTTTCCTGGACTTGGAAGAAAGGAGCGACAAGTGAAAAAAATCGTCGGCCCCCTGATTTTCGTACTTGTGGCGTTGCTGGTGGGAGTTTGGCAATGGATGGGCAAGGAGGATGTGATCACCAAGTCCGAAGCCCCGGAAACCGTGACGGTCGCGGCCTACGTGGGCGGCGAAAAAATGCGCTATCTGCAAAACCCCGAAGTGCGGGAGATCCTGCTGAAGGAACACGGCGTGACGCTGCAGGCCACCAAGGTCGGAAGCATCGAGATGGTCACGGGCTTGCAGACCGCAAGCATGGACGCCCTTTGGCCCAGCAACCAGATCGCGGTGGAAATGTTCAAGAACCGGGGCGGAAACGTCGTCGCCGAACAGAACGTCTTCAATTCCCCCATCGTGCTCTACACCTTCAACATCGTGGCCGAAGCCCTGATCCAGCAAAAGATCGTGGAGGTGAAAAACGGCAGCTACTACGTGGTGGATTTTCTCAAACTGGTCGATCTGATCCGGGCAAAGAAGCAGTGGAAGGAGATCGGGCTTCCGGAACTCTACGGCAACGTGGCCATCTATTCCACGGACCCCCGGCGCAGCAATTCGGGAAACATGTTCTGCGGCCTGCTCGCCAACATGATCAACGGAGGCGCCACGGTGACGGCGGACACCCTCGGCCAAGTACTTCCCGTCCTCAAGGACTACTTCGCCAGCAGGGGATACATGGAGCACAGCTCCGGAGACATCTTCAAGAACTTCATCACCACCGGCGTGGGGGCCAAGCCGATCATCGTGGGCTACGAAAACCAGCTGGTGGAATTCTCGCTGGAAAACGAAAAGTACATCGACTACCTGAAGAAAGAGATCAGGACCCTGTACCCCATCCCCACCGTCTGGAGTTCCCACCCGATCATCGCCTTGAATCAGAAGGGCAAGCGGCTCATCGACGCGTTCAAGGACGAGCGGCTGCAAAGAATCGCCTGGGAGACCCACGGCTTTCGTTCGGGCCTGATGGGCGTGGAGAACGATCCGGCGGTCCTGAAGGTGACCGGAATTCCCAAGGAGATCACGGCGGTCGTCCCCATGCCGCAGACGGCGGTGATGGAAAGGATACTGCAGGCTCTTGAGTCGGACTAGTTTCATGTTGGGTTTCGTTTACGACGCTTTTTGCATCAAGCACCTTGCAATTTCGTTCGAAAGACCATTTGAGCAAATCCCGAAAATTAACGACGCTCAACCCAACCTACGTTTGTAGGACTCAGCCCTTGAGCAAAATCAAAACGGCGCCCGACACCATGAACAGGGCGCCGAAAAACCTCACCCGGATGTTTTCCTCCCTGAACAGGACCGCTCCGTAGACCACGCCGAACAGCACGGACAGACGCTTTACGGAAATCATGTAGGCCGCCTTGGTCATGGAGACGGCCCACCCGTGAAACACGACGTGGAAAAAAAACAGCAGGCCTGTCAGCGCGCCCCTCCCGGGAAGACAGGCAAACGTTCTCCAGCGTATTTTTCCGACCGCCATGAGAAAAACCAGCAGAATGGAATTGAACGTCGCGAAAAAATAGACGGAGAAAAAAAGCGGGGAGGAATTCACGATGGCCACTTTTCCGATCACCCCCGAGAAGCTGTAGGCGAACGCGACCAGCAGCATCAGGCGAGAGCCTGTTTCCCGGAAGAAGGCCTTGAAAGGCCCCGTGACCGTCCATTTTCCTGGGGTAAGGTGCAGGATGTAGCTTCCGGCGCAGATGGAAAGGATTCCCACAATGCCCCACGCGCTGGGGACTTCCCCCAGGAAAAAGGCCCCCGTGGCGATCATGAAAACCGGCGTGAAGGCCAGGTACGGCAGAGTGAGGGACAGCGGGGAAGCCTTGATCGCGGCCATGTGGAGCAAAAACGGCCCTCCGTTCAACGGTATGCTCGCAATAAAGCTCCACAGGAAATCCTCTCCCAGCGGGGGCACATCGACCCAAGGCAAGGCCAGCCAGAAGAGAGGAAGGCTGTAGGCCAACTGGTAGGCGGACATCTCGTACGGCGACAGGTGCGAAAAGAACTTTTTGGCGAAGGCCTCCTGGGAGGACGCGGCCAAGGCGGTCAAAAGCGACATGACCAGCCAAAGGGGCGGACTTGTGTTCATGGACGGCGCTCTATCCCCCAAAAGCCTATGACTCGCATCGATACAACATGCTTTCCGATCGGTTCCATGCGCGATACAATCCCAATTTAAACCGGGGTTGTCAATTCCTTTGTCGAAACGTTAGACAAGCCTTTTAGATTCATCGCGGATTTGTGGGGAGCGGTAAAGGTAACCAGAGCTTCCAGCTCTGGTCTCATAGCGCGAATATGCCGCCGCTTGGAATCGAAGGCATGCCAGACCACGATGGTCTGGTTACCATCGACATGCCCTTACCCACAAATCCGCCATGAATCGCCTTTTATTTTTCCGCCCGGCCTTGGCGCATGGCCCGGTAATCGTCCAGTACATTGCGCACGGTCTTGGCCAAAGCGGTTTTCGATACCGGTTTCATCAGAAAGCCGTCCAAGCCGATTTCCTTGGCCTTTTCCTTCGAGATCTTCTTGCTGAAGCCCGTGCACAGAATGACGGGCATGTCCGGCCTGATCGCCTTGATTTCGAGAGTCAGCTGATCGCCGGTCAGGCGGGGCATTTCCATGTCCGTGACCACAAGGTCGATGCTGTCCGCTCTGTATTTGAGCAATTGAAGGGCCTCCACCGGGCTCACCCGGATTTGCACGCGATAGCCCTGTTGTTCGAGCAACTGGCCCAACAGCCTGGCCAGGGGTTCTTCGTCGTCGATGATCAGAATGCTTTCCGTGCCGGTCGGAAGCATCTCCGAAACCAGGGGGCCTTGCTCCTCGAACTTTTTGGTAATCGGAAGGTAGATCGAAAACACGGTCCCTTCGCCGAGTCTGCTTTCGACCAGGACCTCGCCTTCGTAGCTCTTGACGATCCCGTGCACCACCGCAAGCCCCAAGCCCGTGCCTTCGCCCGGCGCCTTAGTGGTGAAATAGGGGTCGAATATCTTCGGAATCACCTCCTCGGGGATTCCGACCCCGGTATCGGCCACCCGAATCCTCAAATAGTCGCCCGGCGCGATGCCCCCGTGAAGGTCCGCGAATTTTTCATCCAGCCTCTCCTCCTCGAGGGAGATTTCCAGTACGCCGCCGTCCTGTTCCATGGCCTGGGCGGCGTTGGCGCAAAGGTTCATGAATATCTGGTGTATTCTGGACGGATCCGCGTTCACAAGACAGTTGCTGACAATTTTTTTCTTCACCTCGATGGAAGCCGGGATTGTGGATCGAATCAGTTTCAGAACCTCCTTGGCGATCAGGCTGACCTGGACCGGCCTGGTGTCTCCCTCGGTCTGCCTGGCGAAAGTCAGTATCTGCTTCACCAGTTCCTTGGCCCGCTTGCCTGCCTTGTAGACCTCCTGCAAGTTCTCCTCCAGGGCGGACCCTTCCTCGACCCCGTAGAGCGCAAGTTCCGTATAGCCCAGCACGGCGGCCAGGATGTTGTTGAAATCGTGGGCGATCCCCCCCGCCAAGGTGCCGATGGACTCCATCTTCTGGGACCGGAGGAACTGCCTGCGCAACTGGTCTCTTTCCTTTTCGGTGTCCTTCCAGTTCCTTATGTCGATGAAACTTTCCAGAAGCAGCTCCCTGTTTCCCAGACGAATTCTTTTCGCCGTTTTCAAAATCGGAATTTTTTTGCCGTGGATATCGACCAGGATTTTTTCGGAATTGTCCACATCCTGGCCTTGGTCGATGATCGGACACGGGCAATTGCCTGCGGGACACAGAAATTCGTGGCACAGCCTCCCCACGATCCGCCCCCTTTCGGCGCCGACGGCTTCGGCTGCGGAATTGTTTATATCGATGATCGCACGCGTGGATGGATCTATGATGATAATCCCGGCGTTGATGGAATCCAGGAGGAGACGAAATTCCCGACCGGACTCCCCCGCCGCATCGGGAAACACGGCAGAGAGGTCTTTGGAGCTTGTTTCCGGCCTGCGGTATCCGGCGGCCCTTTGGATGCCGTTAAAGGCCTCGGATATCGCGGAAAACAAACCGGCGAACGTGCCGGACTTCTCCACCACCAGATCGTCGATCTCGCATCTTTCCAACAGCGCCTCCCGGGTCTTGCCGCAGAAACCGCCCGTTCTCAACACGATCCGCACCCTGCGATTCTTCAAATCCTGTCGGATATGACCGATCAGATCGAAAATCGCTCCGTTTTCATGCATCGCGGAATCCAGAAATACCAGAGCGATATCCGGGTGTTTCCTGAACGCTTCGCGCCCTTGGCCTGCGTTGCAGGCAGTCAGGATCTCCAAGGGTCTTCCTTCAAACGAAAAACCCCGCATCGCTTTCCGCATCAAGCCGCTCGTTCGGTTCCCGGCCTTCAATACAAGGACCTTCCAGGTCTCCGCCTCAACCCTGACTGCGTCTTTCTGTTTATCGCCGAAAAAAAACTCGTCCGCCATACTCCTTCCCCCCAAACGTAGATAAGGCCTCGATCAGGCTTCCATGTCCGCTTTGTTCGCCAATTCGACCGGCGAATTGTCAGAGCGGCCCCGGAAAGGCTCATGTGGCTTGAAAATCGAACCCTTTGGTTTGCCTGCAACTGGATAAGGAAATTATACCGAAAAACATACCGAAATCAAGAGGCGATGGCGTTTGCAGCCAACCACCTCGAACATCCATCCGCATTGCCAGCCTGTTCGCCGCCAAATGATTTCGTATACACAAACAGTTTCCGCCATGGTATTATCCAAAAATACAACGACAAGCTCGGAGGGGAATTTCGCCATGGAAAATACCGCCAAAGCCGTAATGCAGACCGATTTTCGGACCCTTTCTCCCGACCAGACCATCGTGGAGGCCGTCAACGTTTTCCAGCAACTGTCCCGTCGCCTGGAACGACGGATTTTCGGCATGATGGTCACCGACGCCGACGGCAACTTGGTCGGCATGCTGTCCATGTACGACATTTTCATCTTTCTGCGCCCCAAGCACATCGAGATTTGGGGAGAGATGGACGACCTCGATCTGGGCGACATGATGGACGACGCCTTGAGTCGCGCGGGTGCAATCCTCGTAGGCGACCTGATGACCACCGAATTGCTCACCATCACCCCGGACACGAAACTGATGGTCATCGTGGACCTGATGATCAAAAGGCATGTCCGGAGGCTTCCCGTTCTGGACGATGGCAAGATCGTCGGGATAGTATTCATCTCCGACATGTTCGACTATCTTCTCCAGAAATTCGGCAAAGAAGAGGCAGGAGGGGAAAAATGGCCGTCGTAACCAAAAGAAATGTCATCAGCGGCCTCAAGGTTTCCGAGACCATGCGCCGCCAAGTGGTTTCGCTTGTCGCCGACGCGTCCCTCGACCTTTGCATTCGGCACACGATCAAGTACAAGGTCAACGCCATTCTCGTCACAGACAAACATGCGAAGGCGGTCGGGGTCGTTTCCAAAACTGACCTGATGGGCGCCTATTACGTGGGACTTCCCCTGGATTCGCCCGTCGAGTCGATCATGGTGGGACCTCCTCTTTTCTGCCGCCCCGGCGACCGCCTGGAAAAGGCCATGGAATACATGCTCGGCAACCGGATTCACCGGCTCTACGTCACGGAAGACGAAGGGGAATCCGTGGTGGGCGTACTGGCCTACCCGGACATTGTGGGACTCCTGTACCGGTATTGCGCCAAGTGCAAGAGGAACATCGGCTTCGGAACCAAGGCCTCCGCAGACGATCCCCAAGGGGAACGTATCTTGGCGCGCGAAGTCATGACGTCGGGAGTCAAGACCCACAGGGCGGACGAAACGCTTTACGAAGTGATGGAGGGACTGGCCGAGTACAAATTCGGCGCCGTGCTGATTGTGGACGACCAGGACAAGCCAGCCGGGGTCTTGTCCAAGACCGATCTGATCATCGCATACCGCCACGGCGTGTCTCCAGAGAACACCGCGCAGACCAACATGAGCGGGTCGGTGAAAACTTGCAGCCAAAACGACCTTCTTTCAAACGTAATCCGGCGGATGATACTGTCCGATGTCCATCGGCTTTTCGTCCGCGCCGAAGGCGACGAAATCGTCGGAGTGGTGTCCTTGACCGACGCCGCTAGGGTCCGGTCGGGGTCCTGCCGGGCCTGCACCACCAGCCGCTTTATTGCGTAAAGGCGGCGGAAGGGATGCTTGATGTTTTTCGGATTGGTGGCGGAGGCTCGTTTTTCAGGCTCGGTAGCCCTCCACTGCGAAAAACGAGTCTCCTTTTTTCGACTTGCGTTACATTTATTTTTTCAACGCCCGGTAAACAAGCTCAAACAGTACGAACACAAATACAGCGTAGGAAAATGCCACGACCAGGACGCCCAAAAAAGACGGACCCACTATCCATTCCCCTTCGGTAAGCCCTAAGCGCCGCAGTATCCCCATCCACGGCGATGTCAGAAAGTACGCTGGCGCTGAAAACAAACCTATGGCCTTCTCCATCCAAGTCGGTATTTCCAAGTTCATTGCAAACAAGGAACAATATGCAATCAAGAAATAAAAAGGGAAAAAACATGCCACGAACAAGCTTTTTTTATGGACTTTTAACGTTTTGCGATCTTCCTTTGCTTTTAGCTGGTCAGCCGGCCCGGCGAGCGCCGGCTGCTACATAAAAAAACGGCCAGATACGACTGACTTTGCGTTCGCCGTCGGCCAACTAACTATTTCAAGCTCAATATCGCCCTGGCGTCTCTCAGATCTATCTTGCCATCTCTATTAAGATCTCTTCTATCTCCCGGAGACAAGGCTTCATTGTTGCGAAAGGCCATAATCACATCCCTGTCGTCGCTGTCAACATCCCCATCGTTGTCCAAGTCCCCCTGTCGAGCAGGTAAAAACTGCCAACGCTGAAATCCGGGAGTCTCTCCAACCATTGCTTTCTGAGCAGACCCTCCGGAACCGACGACCAACATCGAAATAACCGAATAAGGACCATCGGCTTCCTGGAAATGTTCTGAATCCAAGGAAAAGAATACCTCGTTGTCTCCGCCCGACAAATGGTCTGTTAATCCAACCAAGCCGATATCCGAACCGTCTGCGGCAATTATTTTTGCAGATATCTGATAATATCCGCCAACCTCGACATTGATCGTCGCACCGAAAACGAGAGCGCTGATGTAGCCGTCGGACAAAATTGTGTCCACTGAAACTCCGGTTCCGATTTCAATTGGTTCGCGACAAAACGAACCCGCTTCGATTTCCAGGACAATCCCGACATCGACATCCCGGCTGACGAGCATAAAAGCATCCTCGTTCGAATAGAAAATATCCAATTCTTTCAATTCGTAGGCGCTCTGTTCTCCCAATTGGCCAATGATTTCGTCACTTGGGAAGTCAAGGACCAAAGAATTGCTTCCGGCGGACAGGATTTTTTTAGAGCGTTTTTCGAGGATTTTGCCGGAATTCGACTCAAGAGTGCCTCGGGCAATATATTCCCCGGACATTGATACGTCCAGCTGGACAGTCCCGCGAATTCCGGCCACGCACCCCCCGTTGCCTGGCAATGTGTCCACGGAAATGTCGTTCACCGTCACCGGAGGGTCCGTCACATTGACTGTACGCGTGGCCTTTCTGACCACCGAATCCTGACCGTCCTGAATTTCAACGGTCCCTTCTATCGAATATTCTCCGGCCTGTGGAAATGTGAAATCGACGCTGTACACGCCGTCATTGGCCAAGCCATCGGCGTCTGCGCCATCGTCGAGTCCGGTCATAACGAGAGAAGCCCATGAAGAACCCTTGAGAAGGATTTGGATTTCGGGAATCAGACCGACGACAGGGACGCCCTCTTTCAAGACCAGCATTCCTATCGGAACATCCTCGCCCGTCAAATAGTTTTCTCTAGGCAATGCGAACCCCACTACATAAGAAGTGCGAATCGCAACGGTGGCCATTATGACGGTATCTTGGGTCGCAGGCGGAAACTCTACGACGATTTTCCACCCCCCGTCTATGGGAAAGGCCAGCTCTTGGGTGACGAACACCCCTCCAGGCAACGACTCGCCTGGAAGAAGGTCTTCTCCAGCCGTAAATACGACTTCGGGCGAACTCGACGCTAAAATGGGCGTGCCGGAAGGATCGAGCAGTGAGAATTCGGCTCCGTCAACCGGAACGATTGTTTCAAGAATGATACCTTCCGCCCCGCTCAAATCGAACGGCAGTTCGACCGCCTGCATTCCGATTTGGACATCGGCCGATATGCTTAGAGGGATATTCGCCGGAACAGGGACTTCTTCTGCCTTGGCGTTGCCCGCCATTGCGAACAATATTGCGACAAGGCATGCCATCAGCTTTGCTATAGGACCCTGCCTGTAATACGATTTTATAATCATGTCATCCTCCTGAAGATATTTAATCGAATCGCTTATCGCAACGGAATAGTCCGTTGTAAGATTCTTTCCATATTTGCCGGGTTCTTGATCGTGCTGTGATTGTGCATAGTGTTTCCTAAAGGAGTACAGTAGGAAGGATTTGCGCTCTCGGTCGTTACGACAATATCGTTCGCTCTGGGAGAGCTGCTGACAATGCTCTCGTATGTCAAGACCGTTCGAGTCCCCCAAAATCTGCCGGGGACCGTCCTGATCGACAATATCGGGGCGGAAGAAAAGTCTCGCAGCACCCTCCAGGCTCGTTCGGCTCCATAATGTGCGACCCCAGGAAACAACCCGGCGGATTCGCCGGATGTCAGATCGTTGTCGCCGTTCAAATCGGCATCCGCACCCATGGAAAAAGTCGGCGAAATATTTCCCCGAAGCTTCAAGTTGATGGCTTCTGTCGCTCTGGCTACCGTAAGGTCCCTGAGGCCCGGCAATTGGGGCCCTTTTCCCCACGTCCAAGTATCGATATAGGTCTTTGCAAAACCGTTGGGGTCGTTGCCCGCATTGATCTTTTCGTCCGCCTCTGTCTTCTGAATGATCGAAAGGTCGGCGGCCACGCTGCCCAAGTGCGGGGTCGACAGGGTCGAAAGAGACAGAATCTTAAACGAAGGCGCTCTAGCCTGAAGCTCTTGGGAATCCAGACCGCCCTTGCTGTGCGCAATGATGTTGACTTTTTTCGCCTTTACCGTATCTAGGAAATCTTCGATATGCTGTTCCAGCTGCCGCGCATTTCCCGCCGATCTTCCGTTCGAAGTCACCGAAAATCTGTTGTACAGGACGCCGTTTTCGTCCATGGTTCCGATGATGCCATCCCAGGTGTCGCTTGCCGCGTTTATGCCGTGGGCAAGAACATAGGGAGCGGCCACGTCGAACTCGATGGAAACCCAATCTACCGCCATGCACCACAACTCTGCGCTGTTTGCGGTATCTATATCGACGCGAATCTCATTATCGGCGCCGAATTTCACCTCTTCGATGGGAATGACTATAGAATCGTCCGTCCATCGGTTGTTCAGCCCCGACAGGACTTTTTTAAAGGTTCCGTTGAAAGAAATCCTATCGACTTCAGGACTATATGGCGGGGACATATTCGCCTCGGAATCGATGTCGTAAACCGGAAAACGGATGACAGCCTGAGCCCCGATAACTCCCTTATTTACCAGGGCCGAAGCGTCTTTCAAATTCCCCTGGGAATCGATTTGACTCTCATTGACAACAGCAGGCACATGCAAGTTGATGACCAATGGCCCCCTTCCGCGGAATGTGCAGCCTGTATCGAGACCCGAGCCACTGTTTACAACATAAACGCCCAATTTTTCTTCGGGTGGATCAAATGGCGACGACGTCTGGGCATATAGGCATTGGCCGGAAGTCAAAAATGCGATCAGAAAGCCAATCAAAAATATTCCGAACTTGCGTACGTTCATGATAATTGCCTCCAATTCTTTACTGTTAATCGTCTATTGTGGCTTCAACCAATAGATTAGTATCGCCCAGTGCCACGTAGCGGCCGGTGATGGCCTTGCCCAAAACGTCGGCAGGCAAGGATTCTTCGGTTGTAACCCAGACCCTTTCCCCCTCTGCGTCTTCGATTTCGAGGCGCTGACCCTCTATTGCCAGAACTACTCCGGTGAATTCCACCGGTTCCTGCGCGGCTACGAATACAGACGCCGATAAGACGAGAACGCAAAGAAGACAAGCGACGGCAAGCGGATATATTTTAAATTCAGACATCATTTTACTCCTTTCCTAAGTAGTGAATTTCCAAATCTGCGGAATACAAGCGCAAATCCCAATCCCGAAAATAGCAGCAGGAGACTGGAAGGCTCCGGAATTGGGGTCTGGTCGGAAATCCTGAAGCTGGTCCGAGAAGAAGAAAAGCTCACGTTCAAATCACCCCAATCACTGTCTAAAAAAAGCAAATTGGGATCATTCAATTTGACGGAGATGAAAGACTCCTGGGATTCGGAAATGGCCGAAAACGACAATACGAGAAAATCGAAGGCGTCAGCCTGATTCGCATCGAGAACCGAAGCGGAGTTTCCTGAAATTCCATATACGTCCAGAACCCCGCTTCCCGCGTTCAATACGTCGCCATCAAAAGGAAAGGAGTGGGCTTCCGGCCAGTCCAGCTGGTTGACTCCAGAGGCTACATCTGAGAAACCGAAATTCAGAAGCGAAAAAACAGTTTCATCGAACAGAATATCCAGGTCGAAAGCACTCAAAGAGTCGTATGGCGCGGCGGACAGGCCAGAAACGGTCAAGTAGAAGGAAAACGAATCTCCTACTGAAAGGTCCGTACTCGACGCGCTGAGATCGATGACCGCAGCAGAGGTCGAGCACGCGAATACGCTCAAAAAAAGCGCCCAAGCAAAAACTATCGTGGTAAGCGCATAGAAACATGATTTAAAGATAATTTTTTTCCTCATTTTTATCTGCTCCAGCAATATTGTTCTTAAAATATCTACATATTGTCTTACACCTTGGCCCCAATCGCCCTAAAAAAGCCGATCCCCCCTTTCCTTACACTTTGCAAGTGTCTATTCCGTTCCCCCCTGCAACTGCATAGGGAATGTATCCATCCCTGCTTGCTTGCATTCCAACGGTCTCGCGTTTTTTTGCGCAATCCTTCTTCGAAAATGCGCAACTATCCATCGGAAATTCGTTCCTTTTTCCCGCCCGGCAATGGGTAGTAAAAAAGACGAAATTATCCATTTGCGAACAGCTCGTCCATAGGGATATTACTTTTCCATGTATGGCGGATCGTCTCAAATAAAAAAGCCAAGCCGCCTATTGGCAACCCGGCTATCTGTTCGAGACCCGTGGCTTTCCGTCCCCGCCTCTCGGAGGGTTTGGCTTTTTCGAATATTGTTGTGAGCGCACTATAAAAAAAACGAAAATCCTTGTCAAGCAAAAAGCGAAAATAAATTTATACTATGAAGCAACCCTTTGATTTAATTGAAAAATTCGCATTTTTTTTGCAAGCCATCCGTCTCAAGCCCACGCACGACATTCTCATTTTTAGTCAGGGGCATGGCACAATAGAACGGGCCCTTGGGCTGGCGCAACCCGGAAAGAAAACAGTTGACACTTCCTGCCTCATTAGTGGATTATATCGTCCATGAAATTTCTGTACACATCCGACATTCACGCTAGCTACGAACACCTTTTTTCCATGCTGAAAAAGGCGAGAAAAAAAGCCGTCGATGCCATTGTCGTCGGGGGCGACATCGTCCCCCACTATCTGCCGCAGTTCGAGGACTGCCACATCTTGCAGGCGCAGGCCCTCTACCTGAGACAAATCCTGGTCCCCGCCATCGAGGAGTTCCGAAAGCAAAGCAGGGCGAAGATCTATCTGGACATGGGGAACGACGATTTCATCTGCGGCAGGAAAATTCTGGAAGAACGCGACGGGGAGCTTTTCCATCTTTTGCACATGAAGGTCCTGCCCTTTTCGGAAAGCGTCGATATCGCGGGCTACATGAACGTGCCTCCGACGCCCTACCATAGAAAGGACTGGGAAAAGCCCGATTCTAAAAGGCAGTTGTTCGCGCCGGGAAACCTCGTGGACCTGCAAGGCGTCGTATCGACCAAAGGATATCTGGAAAAAACGGCAATCGACCTGGATGTCGCGCGTCATTATTCCGACAACACCATGGAAAGCGATCTGGAAGCGCTCGGAAAAAGAATCCGAAAGCCTTTTATATTCGTATCCCACGCTCCCCCGTACGGCACGAAGCTGGACGTGATGTACGACGACAACCATGTGGGGAGCCTTGCGGTGCGCGAATTCATCGAGAAATGGTCGAGGCAGGACATGCTGGTCGCGTCCTTTCACGGCCACATCCACGAATCTCCCGAGCGAACGGGATCGATAGAATCGGCCATCGGGAAGGCCCGGTGCTTCAATCCGGGTCAGGGAGACTGGGGCGGGTCAAAGTTTCAATTTGTCCTTTGCGACTTGCTCGGGGAAACACTGGAGCTTTTGCGCTCTTGAGGCAAAAACGCGAAGAGAAACAAAAAGCGAGAAAGCCCGTCCGTTTTTGGTTCTTTCTTCGTTTTGGTTCTTTCTTCGGTCATGCATCGGCGGAACGCGGACGCGAAGCGTCCTGGTATGCATTCCAACGCGAAGCGTCGGAACGAGGAGACGTGTGCGCGGCCGAAATCGAACCGGGCCCGTCTATCCCGTTGCATTGCGCCGCCCGGAAAGGCGGCGCTGGATCTATTTTTTCACCTGCGAAGCTTTCCCTCAGGACGTTTTTGCCTCGACGGGCCTCACTGCCAGGACGGGACAAGGCGCCTGTCTTGCGACACGATCCGTGGTGGAGCCCACGAACAGAGTTTCGACCAGCCCGTGTCCCCTCACGCCCAGCACGATCATGTCGATTTGGTTTTCCGAAGCATACTCCACCAATTTTTCGTCGGCCCTGCCCTCCAGAAGCGCATTCACGGGAGAACACCACGCCCGGGCGTCCTCCGGCATCATGTTCTCGAGCTTTTTGACCAGGAGTTCCTTCAGCTCATTCCGATACCCCTTTTCGGCGTCGTTCACCGTCTTGAACAAGTTGCGATAGGCCGTAGGTTCCAGCACGTGAACGAGATGGAGTTCCGCCTCGAATTCCTGCGCCAGGCTCAGGCCGTAGCGGAATGCCAATGTGGAATCGTCGGAAAAATCGCATCCCACCACGATTTTTTTCAGGCGAAACTCGACGAGGACAGGTTCCTCGGAGGTCTGTTCCGGTCCGCGAATCACCAGGATGGGGCATGCCAGGGTGCGCACCAGTTCCTCGGTCACCGACCCGAGCACCAGGCGCTTCAATCCGGAGCGTCCATGGCTTGCGGATATGGCGAGATCGATTCCCTTTTCCTCCACCAGGCGGTTGATCTCCGACACCGTGGGACCGACCGTGATCAGGGGCTGCCAATCGACATCGGCGCCCTCGGCGAGGTCCCCCAGAGTGGTTTCGGCATGCCCGATGATCTGGTTCTGCTGTTCGATGGGGTCCAGCTGGGCCTCTGCGTAAAGAGCCATGGAGGGTATATCGACCACATGGCACAGAAAAAGCCGCGCATCGAACTCCTTGGCAAGGGCAATGCCGTAGGCCACGGTTTGGTTGGAAAACTCCGACAAATCCGTAAGACATATGATGTTTTTAAAGTTTGCTCTCATGGCCGAGCCCTCCTTTTGAATGTAAACATATTTGTCGAGGAACATTCAAACCGAACCCTTTGTCCGGAAAAAATTTCCTGATTTTTTTCCCATTGTAGGAAAAAAGAATCTCGCGGTCAACAACAACCCGCTATTTGCCAGTCTGTTTTCTTTCGAGCCGAGCTTGGTCACGGTCCGAAGCTCGACAAAATAGTTGCCGGAACTATTTTAATTCGTTGCAACCATGCTCCACAGCAACGATGGCCGAAAAACAAAAAAAATTCTGAACGACAAGTTCCGGAAAGGGGGAACACCCATGCAGAAAGAAGCCAGGCTTTACGACAAGCTGGAAAACGACGAAGTACGATGTTTTCTCTGCAATCATCGCTGCACAATCCGTCCGTCGAAATTCGGCGTCTGCGGCATGCGGGAGAATATCGGCGGAACGCTGTTCACCCACGCATACGGCGAAGTGGTCGCCGCCAACGTGGACCCGATCGAAAAAAAGCCCCTCTACCATTTCCTGCCGGGCACCAGATCATTCTCCATCGCCACTCCGGGATGCAACTTCAAATGCGCATTTTGCCAAAACTGGCAAATCTCCCAAATGTCCAAGAAAGAACGAAAAAACCTTCCGGTCTACAGACTTTCCATCGAAAGCGCCGTCGAACAAGCCGTCTCTTACGCCTGCAAGAGCATCTCGTACACCTATACCGAACCCACCGTCTTTTTCGAGTACGCCTTCGACGTGGCTCGCCTGGCAAAACAAAAAGGGCTTCGCAACGTGTTTGTCACAAACGGGTTCATGACCAGGGAGGCCCTGGACGAAATCCGTCCGTACCTGGACGCCTGCAATGTCGATCTGAAGTCCTTCAGGGAAGATTTCTACAAGAAAACCTGCAAGGGCAGCCTCAAGCCGGTCCTGGAATCCATCGAATACATGAAGAAAATCGGAATCTGGGTGGAAGTCACCACGCTGGTGGTGCCCGGGGAGAACGATTCCGAGCAGGAATTGGGACAGATCGCAGAATTCATTGCAAAGGTCGATCCGAACATGCCCTGGCATGTCAGCCGTTTCCATCCGGATTACAAGTTCACGCAACAGCCCCCGACCCCCATGCAAACCATGCAGTTGGCGGTGCGACTCGGAAAAAAGGCGGGCCTGCGCTTCGTCTACATGGGAAACGTCGCGGGAGATACCAACACGGTCTGCCCCGGCTGTTCCGAGACCGTCCTGACCCGGACCGGCTACGCCGTAGGGGTCCCCAAAATGCAAAACGGGAAATGCTCGTTTTGCGGCGCGACCATTCCCGGAGTATTTCCGGATTGATGTTGGCGAAGGGACGAAAGGGAAAAAAAGGTTTTCGCGGTTTTCGAAACCGATCATCCCCGAAAATTCCGGAAAGAATCAACCGGCGGAAACGGTGGTCAAATCCGAAACAGGGACCATGCATGCGCCGAAGTTGGGCTTTTGCTTCGCGAATTTCTCGATGGCGAGCGCCGTGGCGGGACGGGGATGGCCGATTCCGATGGCGCATCCCTGCTCCAGACCGCGCCGGTACAGCTTTGCCAGCTGCTCAATAATGGAACGTTCGTCGGACATATTGTCGATGAAAACATGGCGGCGGGCCGCAGGCATGCGCAACGACCTGGCACGGTCGTACCCCACGCTGCGTCCCGATGTGACGCTGTCCACGAAAAACAGCCCCTTCTCCCTTACCGGCCCCAACGCGTAGTCCATTCGCCCGGCGTTCGACGTGAATCGCGACCCCATGTGGTTGTTGACTCCCTCTATGAAATCCATGGATTCGATATTTTCCGATACGATCCGCTCGATTCGTTCGGGGGCGTCCTTGACGTAAACAGCACCGGGACCGGGGTCGTGCCTGGAACCGAAAGGTTCCATGGGCTGGTGAAGCATGACCTGCCGTCCTGCGCGATGCACCATCTCCGCAATTTTGACCGACTGCGGAAGGCGGGGCAGTACGGAAAAAGTCATGGGAAGATCAAGGGAGAGAAAAATATTCGCCCATCGGAGACTCCATCCCAGATCGTCGATGATCAACGATATTCGAGGGGCTTCGAACAAATCCACCCTGTCTGCCCCCAATGCCGCACCACCGAAAATCTTCGTCGTCCCCAAGATGTTTCCGACTTGAAAAGCGACGCACCCGACCAAAAATTGTCTTCTGCTCAGTTTCTTCAATTTGCCGCCGTCCGCCTTGATATTCGCCTGAAAAGAAACATTGATTGCCGTTTTGACCGCTTGAGGAAACTGGTACAATAAATTGGGTCGGATGTCAAACCAAAATACTATATATTGTTGTCGGATATTTGAATCCATCCTTGAAAGACCACTCTTTTACCGTGTCCGTAAAATCACCACGGCCCCGTCGAATTTACCGGCGCCCAGATTCGATTCGTGCAGCGGGTCCGGTCCCGCATGAAGGATGGTGTCGGGCTCGTCCAGAATTCCGTTTCCGTTTTCGTCCTCGTAAAGAGCGCCGATGTGTCCGAACTGCCTGTACCCGCTATACTTCACCGCGATGAAGTCCCCTGGACGCACGTCCCTGTTCCACCGTATCGTCTTGTCCGGCCTGCCCCCGGCAATTTCGGCACGCGCCCCCACCGGAAATTTTCTCGTTAGCATGGCCACGTTATAGTCCTTATTATATAGTACCCTACGCGTCTTGCACCATGCGGCCATCAGAACGTCGGCGCAATCCACCCCGATATGGCTTCTCACCTGGTAGGGCGTGGAACCGAACACGCCGGGGACGTTGAAAAAGGAGGTCAGATTGCCGATCAGGTCGTCGCCCTTTTTCACGGAAACACGGAAAACGTCGGGGGACAGTCCCCGACTGTCGCCATCCTCCACGCCGGGACTCTTCAATACGGCCCCGTCCTTCTTCTCTACGACGGCCTGGAAACGGAAGCTTCCGAATCGTTCGTTGAAAAACCGGCTTTTCCCTTCCCCTTTGCCGAAGATTCTGGTTTTCATGTAAGAAAAGACCGACCTGTTCCCTGTGAAAAAAGATGGCTTTTCGGAACAGCCCTTTTGCGGCTCGAAAAGGACGATCTCCCATTGATCGTCAAATTCCGGAAGATCGACGACCTCGTACTTGATTTCGTCGAAGCCTTTCCATTTGTAAGCCCCCGGCAACCAGGGCCAAACGGCGTTGTTGTAGCGGGTATCCAAGTCGGCGTCGATGCGACGCCAGCGGATACTGGCCCCCTTGGTTTTCTTCACGCGCAAAGATACGCTCCGGCCCTCCAGTACCTCCACGCTTTCGACCGCCCTCCACGCTCCGTTTCCGACCTTGGCTTCGATTTGCAATGACGCGGCGCGGGCTTTGCATTCGAAGCAAACGCCCACCATAAAACACACGATGCAGATCGCGGCAAACGTGCTGAAAGACCCTGTTTTATTACCCATACTATCACCCCACACAATTATTCTTTGCCAGACTGTACGGAAGGATAAACTCGAAGCTCTCCTTCTGTCAACAAAAGGAAATTGTATAAACATACAAAAAAAACACAAGCATTTTGTATGTTTATACAAAATGCTTGACATGATTCCGGGGAAACATACAATGGTCCCATGAACATTATTCAAAGATATTTATCGCCAAACATCGTCGAAGATCTCGCCGAGAAAATGGTTTTCGTCGGCGGTCCGCGACAGGTGGGGAAAACCACTTTGGCCAAGGAACTCGTAGCACGGCAATTCGACGCAAGCTATTTTGTCTGGGACAAGCTCTCCGACCGGAAAAGCGCCTTGAAAGGGGAATGGCCCCCGGACTGCGACTTGGTGATTTTAGACGAATTCCATAAACATAAAAGGTGGAAAACTTGGATCAAGGGCGAATTCGACTCTTTGAAAAATCGTTTCAGCTTTCTTCTTACTGGCAGCGCACGTTTGAACATATATCGATGGGGAGGAGATTCCTTGCAGGGTCGTTACCATTATTACACCCTTCATCCTTTCTCTATTCCCGAGATAGACGGCGTGGAAAACAAGTTGCGCCATTTCGAAGAACCCGTCTTCCAAGACGCAGGTGTGGATTTCAAGCAATCGTTCGACGCTCTTTTCAATTACGGGGGATTTCCGGAACCGTTTATCAAGCAAGATGAGCGGTTCCATCGGAGATGGCGGAACGAAAGGGTGGAAAGGTTTTTCAGGGAGGATATCCGGGAACTGACAATGATTCGGGATTTCGGTTCGCTCGCGCTGCTTTCGGAATTGCTTCCGGAAAAAACGGCGTCGTTGTTGTCGATCAATTCGTTGGCAGAGGACCTTCAAGTGAATTTCAGGACCGTTGCCAACTGGCTGGATGTTTTCGAGCAGTTCTATTATTGTTTCAGAATCGGGCCGTATCTTACCAGAAAGGTCGCGGCGATTCGGAAAGCCAAGAAACTTTACCTGTGGGATTGGTCGGACATCGAGGACCCGGAACGTCGCCTTGAGAATTTCGTGGCCTCTCACCTGCTGAAATTTTGCGATTATTTGCAAGCGTACGAGGGATACAAGACCTCGCTGAATTTTTTGAGGGACTCGACCGGAAGAGAGGTGGACTTCCTCGTATGCGTCGGCAACAAGCCGTGGTTTTCCGTCGAGGTTAAAAACAGCGATTCCGAGCTGTCGAACAATATCCTCTATTTCAAAGAGAAGCTCTCCATTCCGTTTAATTATCAGATATCAAGAAGATGCAAGCGTGAGCGGATCGTCAAAGACATTCGGGTCATGCCGGTGGAAAAATTCCTGACCGCGTTCATATAGAGATCGGGGTGAAAGCGAGCGTCAAGGAAGTGGCAGATAGATGAAAACATATTGCCCGTCGTTGATGACGATCATCGGGCTTGGTATTAACTTCGGCCTGTTTCCACCCAACAGTTTCTATCATCGCCTGGATTCCGGGTCTCCGCAAGCTCCGCCCGGAATGACGGTGTTGGTTGGCCGACATTATAACCAACCCCTCAATCATCATATCCCCTCCCCTGGACTCGGCGAACACGATCCATGAGGGCCGGTCGATGAAGCTGCATTCGGCCTTGGGATAGAATTGCCGTAGCGATTGACAATCACCTGAAAAGTATGGTTCAAAGTGATTTGAACGGCATTGTTTTCGAACCATTTCAATATTCGATTTCCAGACGCTCAAAAAGCGCCCGGATATCAGGCACTTCAACCCCGGCCACAAGGAGGCAAGCATGAGAACCAAGCGGCTTCATCCATACATCTTCCTATCAAGCATGCTTCTCGCATGCGTTTTTCTTTTCTCGGAAACGGCCGCAGCCGTGACCTACGTCGAGTCTCCGCCGCTGGCGAGCCGGATACAGACCGGCGCGGGACCCGTCCGAGATGTCAAGCCGATCCAAGTTCCTTTGATCACCTGGGGAGGGGACATCGCCACAATCCTTGCCAACGGCAACGCGGTGCAAACGGCCCCCGAAAGCATATTCGGCCAGAAAGGCCTGTCTTTCAAACTGGTGCGCCAGGACGATTTCAAAAAGCAGGTGGAAGAATACCTTAAAGGCGACACGCCTTTTCTACGGGGGACCATCGGCATGATCAACATGGCTGCGGAAGTCCTCAACCGCGACCCGAAGACGAAACCGGTGGTCTTCTACCAGATGACCTGGAGCAGCGGCGGAGACTGTCTTGTGGTCAAGCCGGGCATCAACTCCGCCAGGGAACTCAAGGGAAAAACGGTGGCCCTGCAGGCGTACGGTCCGCACGTGGACTACCTGGCGAAAATTCTCAAGGACGCGGGCCTGACCATGAGCGACGTCAACATTCGATGGACCGCCGACCTGACCGGCACCGAAAACACGCCTGCCGAAGCCCTTTACGAACCGGGCGTGGACGCAGCGTTCGCCATCATCCCCGACGGTCTCATGCTGACCTCGAACGGGACCGTGGGCACCGGGGCCGAGGGGTCCGTCAAAGGCGCTCGCATCATGCTCTCCACCAAGACCGCCAACCGCATCATCGCCGACGTCTACGCAGTCCGGCAGGATTTTTTCCAGGCCAACCGAAAACTGGTGCAGGATTTCGCCCACGGACTGCTCCTGGGCGCGCAGGAACTCAAGTCGATGATCAAGGACAAAAAAAGCGATCTTTCCGCATACCAGGCGACCATGTCCGCATCGGCGAAAATCCTCCTGGACAGCGAGCAGGCCGTGGCCGACGCCGAAGCCCTCTACGGCGACTGCGAATTCGTCGAGTTCAGGGGCAACGTGAAATTTTTCGGGGATGAGAAGTGGCCCCGGAACCATTCCAATTTGGTGGACGAAATCCAGTCTTCGTTCGTCGCCATGGGGCTGCTGAACAGAAAATCTCCCGTCGATCAGGCAAAATTCGATTACGACCAGCTGCGTTCCGGCCTTATAGGTATCGACGACGTGGAAGCGCCGCGGTTCAAAACCGAGGAAGTCGCCCGGGTGGTGGCCCGCAAGCAGGCCATGGGCACATTGGGAGAAGGCGAGCTGTTCAGCCTGGAAATCAATTTCCAGCCCAACCAGAAGGAGTTTTCCGAAGAACTGTACGCCGACGGTTTCAAAAAGGTGGTGGAATTGGCCGCCGCATACGGAGGGGCGGTTATCACGGTGGAAGGCCACAGCGACCCCCACAAGTACAACCGCCTGGAAAAGAGTGGCGCGACCGAAATCGAGCTGAAACGCACCCGGCAGGCCGCCAAAAACCTGAGCATGAGCCGCGCCATATCGGTCAGGGACAGCGTCATTGGCTTCGCCGCCAATTCCGGCGTCCCTCTGGACGAAAGCCAGTTTTCCGTGGTCGGCCACGGTATCGACCAGCCCAAGTACCCCAGTCCCAAGACCAAGGAACAATGGCTGAGCAACATGCGGGTGGTGTTCCGCATTATCCAGATCGAAGCCGAAGACGAAGCATTCATACCCTTGGATTAGAGGGGAGGACGACGATGAGAACCATTCTCCAGATATCGTGTTTACTGTTGGCCGGGGCGTTTTTGATCGCGGGGTGCGGCGAAGATGCACCGCCTCCGCCCCAGCCCCGGGTGCCGCAGCAGACCACCCCGGCGAAAAAGGCCGCGCCCGTAACGCCGCCAGCCCCCGAATCCGGCTCAAAGACCGGAGACGAAAACAAATCGAACGTTCCCGGCGCTTGGCCGTTTCTGGACGGCGACGAAGCCCCCTTGGAACTGGCCGACGACCTTTTGGCCAGGAACTATCTCCTGATCTTCGACGGCTCAGGGAGCATGGCCGAAGTCAAATGTTCCGGGAGCAGACCCAAAATAGAGGTCGCCAAGGAGGCGGTCGTGCATTGGGCGTCCAGCATACCGGAACGCGCTAATCTTGGGCTGTATGTTTTCCACAACGACCGGCGCACGGCCTTGCCCCTGGGAAGCGGCCCGCGCGACGAGTTCAACCGCACGGTCCGGTCCGTTGATCCCGGGGGAGGAACGCCTCTTTCCGACGCGTTCATCATCGCCTACAGGGAATTGACCAAACAAGGCATGCGACAGCTTGGGTACGGCGAATACACCATCGTTGTGGTCACCGACGGCATCGCCAACGACGCGAATCGTCTCGCAAATACGGTGGATATCATCCTGGCCAACAGCCCGATCACCGTCTACAGCATCGGATTCTGTATCGGCGACAGGCATTCTCTCAACCAGCCGGGAAAAACCGTGTACAAGTCGGCCGGCAATCCCGAACAGCTCGCGGAGGGACTTCAGGACGTGCTGGCCGAATCCGAGTTCTTCGACGCGGCGGAATTCGAAAGGCAATAGCCCGGTCCTCTGCGGAAGACGAGACCTGAACCCACAAAGGAGTATCCGGCATGAACAAGACCATCGTCGGCGCTATGCTTATCGTATTGCTCACCGTGATCGGGGCGTTCGGAGTCAAGCTGCTTTTGCCCCTTTTCGAGGAGTTCCAACAGATAGAAACTTCGGACGCCGACAAGACCAAGGGAAAAATCCGCATCGCCATAGACAACTGGGTCGGCTATTTCATCCTGAATTCTCCCGAGATGGCCGACGCCATGCGGCGTTCCGGATATATCCTGATTTGCGAAGACGACAGCGCCAATTACGGGGAACGCATGCGGCGCTTGAAGGACGGCGAGATCGATTTCGCGGTCGCCACGGTGGACTCCTTCATTCTGAACGCGGCCGGACTCAACTATCCAGGGGCCATCGTGATGGTGATCGACGAATCCAAGGGCGGAGACGCCATTCTGGCGGCCAAGGACCGGGTTGCCAGCCTCGACGGGCTCAAAGGCCGCTCGGACATTCGCGTGGCCTTTACCCCCGACAGTCCCAGCCATCACCTCGCCAAGGCCGCCGCCGAGCACTTCAGCGTGCCGGAACTGCTCCCGCGCGCGCTCCTTAGAATCGAAACCGACGGTTCCCGAAAGGCCATGGAAAAGCTTCTGAGCGGCCAGACCGACATCGCCATCTGCTGGGAGCCCGACGTGTCCCTCGCCCTTTCCCACGAAAACATCGTGAAAATCCTCGGCACCGAGGACACCGAAAGGCTGATCGTGGATATTCTGGTAGCCGGAAGAAAGACCATCGCAAAGGACCCCGGCCTGATTCGCCTGCTTTTAAGCAACTATTTCCGGGTACTGAAAAAATACCGGTCCGATCCCCGCTTGCTGGCGGATCATGTGAAAAAACAGACCGGTCTTTCCGAGGACAAAGTCAAGCCCATGCTGGATGGCGTCCACTGGGTCAATTTCAGCGAAAATTGCGAGAAATGGTTCGGCATTGCCGCGCCGGGCCAGTATGCCGACGACGGCATCGCCACGGCCATTTCGGCCAGCGCGGCCATCCTGGTGAGCGCGGGCGACTTTGCCCATGACCCCGTTCCCGACGACGACCCGTATCGGCTCACCAACAGCGATTTTCTGGAAGAACTGTTCGCCAAAGGGGTCGCGGGTTTTACCGCTTCGACCGGCGCGGCCGCCGGGGAAGGAACGTTGAACTCGCTGGAAGCCCGCTTTTCCCCCTTGAGCCAGGACCAGTGGAGTGCCCTCAAGGAAATCGGCACGCTGAAAATCGATCCGGTCGTTTTCCAGCAAGGGGCCTCGGACCTGGACCTCATCGCCAAAAAGGTGATCGACCATGCCGTGGAAAGACTGCGGCACTACCCGAATTTCCGGGTGGTGATCAAGGGCCATACCGATTCGCGGGGAGATCCCGATGAAAACCTGCGCCTGTCCCGGGACCGAGCCGATTCCGTCGCGCGATACTTGCAGGTGGTCTACAACGTGGACCCGAATCGAACGCGGGTTGTCGGGCTCGGCGGAAGCCGGCCTCTGGAAAAACGCCCTGGAGAATCCCGCCGGGCATGGATGTATCGGCTGCCAAGAGTGGAGATTGTCCTGGCAAGGGAAGATCTATAGAAAAGCCGACAATTGAAATCGATCAAAAACAATTATTAAACCGAACAAGGCCGAACCGGCAAAAGGGACTTTAATGCCCAAACAAAACGGCTCATCCGATATTCCGATTCTTCCTTCTCCCGACGAGTATCTGCCCGACGCGATTCAAAAGGCGGTCGTGGAGACGGGTGTGAAGCACCCGCTGACGGTCTACCCGGTGGCGCTGGGGGTGAGCAGCGCGGTGGTGGGTTTTCTGTTCGAAGCCCCCGTGTTGCTGGCGGCGGCCCTGGGACTGGGGCTTCTGGGGCCGATCTGGGCCGTCATCTCCATCTTTTTCCGACACGAGGCCCTGGGCGGGGATTATCTTCGGACACTTCATAAGAAACAAAAGGAGTACGAGACGCACTTGGTGAAGCAGCTTGAAGCGGGGCTGGCCGAATGCGCCAGGATCGGCGGCATGGAAGACTACGCCAGCCAGGGCGGCGACCAGCTCCGAAGCATCCGGGTCAAATTCGACAATATCAAGGACCTGCTGGACATGAAGCTTCGCTCCGGGGAAATTACCTACGGCCGATTTCTCGGCGCTGCCGAGCAGGTTTCTCTCAGTGTGCTGGACAACCTGAACGCCGTGGTCGGGCTGTTGAAAAGCGCGGGCTCCATTCAACCCGCGTATATTGAAAAACGGTTGAAGGCCATCGGGATAAAACAAGAGAAAAGCGCCGAGGACATCAAGCAGGTCGATTCCTTGCGGCGCAGGCTGGATTTGTGGAAGACACAGCTGGGGAAGGTGGAACGGCTCTTGGCGAGCAACGAGGAGGCCATGACCGAAATGGAGGTCATCTCGGCGGCCGCCGCCCAATGGAAGACAGGTCATAGGTTTTCTTCCACCGATTTTGAGACCGCCATCGCGCGTCTCCACGAACTGGCTCGAAATGCCCATGAATACGAAAATCATCTATAAATTAAGGAGGATATTCAAATGAGCGTGGCAACAGTAGACAACAAGTTCGCCCTGGTCCTGGCCGAACCTGCGGCCATCGGAAAGGAATTGGCGTTGGTGGATCCCCGGGCGCTCGCGGTGCCGGATGCGCCCGACCCTGCCTTGGACGCGCAGGCCGTGTCCTTTGTTCAATCCGTCCTGAGCTTCGACCCGGAAGATCCGTCGAAGCAGGACCAAAGGTACGGCAACGCGGCTGCAGTGGAAGCCTTGGGAAGCAAAACCCAGCAGGAGGCCTCCCATCGCTCGGCCATGCTCAAGGAGCCCATTCGAAAGCTTGCGGCCAGGGGCGAAGACGGCGGAAAAGTGGCGGGCGCGCTGGTGAACCTCAAGCTCCAGGTGGAAGACCTGGACCCCGGCAAGTTCGATTTCGAGGCCGGGTGGCTGTCCCGGACCCTGGGGTTCATTCCGGGCATCGGGACCCCGCTGAAGAAATTCTTCACCCGGTTCGAATCCTCGCAGACTGTGATCGACGCCGTCATACGCGCGCTCGAGGAGGGAAAGGAAGTCCTGAAACGCGACAATGTCACCCTTTCCCAGGACCAGCGGGTCATGCGGGAATTGACCCTCCGCCTCCAGAAGGCCATCGGGCTGGGCATGCTGATCGACCAGAAATTTTCCTACGCCCTGGAACGTGAAATCGGCCCCGACGACCCCCGGCGACGATTCGTCGAGGACGAAATCCTTTTTCCCCTCAGGCAACGCATCCAGGACTTGCAGCAGCAGCTCGCGGTCAACCAGCAGGGAGTGCTGGCCATCGAGATCATCGTCAGAAACAACAAGGAACTCATCAAAGGCGTGGACCGGGGAATCCACGTGACGATCAACGCGTTGAACGTGGCGGTCACAGTGGCTTTGGCCCTCGCCAACCAGAAGATCGTGCTGGACAAGATCGAGGCGGTCAATCGAACCACCAACCGCCTGATCGCCCAGACGGCTTCGCAATTAAGGTCCCAAGGGGTGGAAATCCACAAGCAGGCCAGCAGCCAGCAACTGGACATGGATACTCTGAAACGGGCTTTCGTAGACATCAACGCGGCCTTGGACGATATCTCCAAGTTTCGAAAACAGGCCCTGCCGCAGATGGCAGACAATATCATCGAGATGGACAACCTCACGAAAACCACAGAGGAATCCATCCGCAGGATGGAAAAAGGCAGGGACCTGGAACCGGCGATCATGCTGGATGTCTTGTCGGCCGGATAATTCGAGAGCGGGCGGTCCAGCCTCTGTTTGTCATCGACGGTCCCGCCTGCGTCTTTTCCAATGTTTTCTCTCGTCGTTCCCGCGCTATTGCGTGGGAACGCTCTTTCTACAAGCCGACAATCCGTCCTGCCCGAATCGCACAATACTACCAGGTGCCAATTCCCGAAAACGCCTGTTTTTTCGCCTCGTCCAATACCTTTCGGGCGGTTTTCGCCAGATCCGCCTTGGTTATCGGCTTGAAAATCAAGGCCTTGATTCCGAGTTCTTCCATCTTCTTCTCGGAGATCCTGGTGCTGTACCCGGTGCAAACGACCACGGGTATTGCCGGTCTGATTTTCATCATGGCCGCCGCCAGCTGGTCCCCCGTCATGTTGGGCATGGTCATATCCGTGACCACCAAGTCGAAATCCGCAGACTTGGCACGAAACAATTCGAGAGCTTCCACACTGCTTGTCCGGACAGTTACGCGGTATCCCTGCGATTGCAGGGAACGCTGCGCCAAATGCGCGATGGACAGCTCGTCATCGACAAACAATATGCTTTCGGAGCCGCGAGGAAGAGCCTCCGGACTATAGGAATCGTCTTCTTCGGTCTTGCCCGTCACCGGCAAGTATACGGAAAATGAAGTCCCTTCGCCGGGTTCGCTTTCCACCGCGATCCTTCCGCCATATTTCTTGACAATCCCGTGGACCACGGAAAGCCCCATCCCCGTTCCTTCCCCGGGGCCCTTCGTCGTAAAGAACGGATCGAAAACCGAGCCAAGGACATCTTCCGGAATTCCTTCGCCGTTGTCCGTTACGGTGAGCATGACATATTTTCCACTCTCCAAGCCATATGGGCCGCCTTCCGCGTCGGAATCGATTCTCGCATCCTCCAATTTGACTTCCAGCAATCCGCCGTTTTGCATCGCATACGACGCATTGGAACACAAGTTCATGAGGATCTGGTGGATGTTGATCGGGTTTGCCATGACGGGCGAGCGGCTTTCGATTCGGCTTCGAATTTCAATGGAAGAGGGAATGGAGGCCCTCAACAGTTTCAACGCCTCTTTGATTATCGGCCCCATCAGTACCGGGATGACTTCCTCCTCTCCCTGGCGAGCGAAGGTGAGTATCTGATCGACAAGGTCCTTGGCCCGGCGCCCGGCCGCATATATCTCTTGCAAATTGTCCTCCAGGATCGTTCCCTTTTCGACGTCTTCCAGCGACAGCTGCGCAAACCCGAGCACGGAGGACAGGATATTGTTGAAATCGTGTGCGATCCCCCCGGCCAGGGTACCGATCGTCTCCATTTTATGGGCCTGGTTCAATTTTGTCTCCAGTTCACGGTTTTCCAGTTCCCGTTTCGCCCGTTCCTCCATCTCCCTTTTCAAAAGCTCGTTGGTTTCCGAAAGGTTCATGGTTCTTTCCCTGACCCTTTTTTCAAGCTCCGCGTTCGCCGCCTCGACATTTTTCTTTTCCGTTTCCAGAAGATTCCTTAAAAAAAAATCGCGTCGCGCCGATATTTCCATGGAATAACAAATCACCATGCCCAAAATGTTGATCCCCGTCACATAGGCTATGTTGTTGATCAGAATCGCTCGGGGCGTATCGATCCATATCGAAACGAGCGCGTAAATGATATTGAGGCTCCATCCCGTCACGGAAGCCATCAAAAAACGCGACCGGATGAAAGTGTAGCCGAAAATCTGGCAAATGGCTACCCCGAGAACGTACCAATAGCTCAAAGGCGGAGGCGTCAAGGCAATCATGACGGTAAAACTCGCGCCGGTTAAGATCACGTAGCCGTTGTTGATGATCGGCCACAGCCTTCTGTATCCGGAGTGAAAGGTGAAGAAAAAACCGCAAACAAAGACAGGCACGACGACGCCGAACCGAATGAACCAAAGCGTTCCCGCATATTGCGGAAAAAGGACCGCGTCGAGAATCCCGAAAATACCGTACAAAAAAATCGATGCCGCATGGCATAATCGGAACAAATTCAGGTGGACGTCGAAATAGGCGTGTCTGAAACCCTTTTCGATCTGCTCATAGTCCTTGGCAAAGGAAAGGGTGAAAGGGTTCAGCTTCAGCTCTTGAATCGACCCATGGATCGGAAGCGCTCTTTTCAAAAATCTCGTCATTCTTTCTTCAGTACCTGACCAGCCCGGCGCCCCAGGTGAACCCGGAACCGAAAGCGACCATCAGCATAAGGTCTCCTCTCCGGATGGTTCCCTTTTCCGTGAACTCGGCGAGAAGAAGAGGGATTGTGGCGGCCGTGGTGTTTCCGAATTTGGCGATGTTGTACAGGACCTTTTCCCGCTCGACTCCCAGCTGATCGGCCACCATCCTGTTGATGCGCATGTTGGCC
The DNA here is from genome assembly GCA_963674505.2 of Desulfobacterales bacterium. Classification (GTDB taxonomy): domain Bacteria; phylum Desulfobacterota; class Desulfobacteria; order Desulfobacterales; family SKZT01. The sequence goes on along the minus strand of CAXXIG010000007.1, from coordinate 394,907 downwards.
TGATGAGGCAGCACCCAGTCGATGTCCGCCACCCCCAGGCCCGCCTTTTTCAAAACGGAAAAAGACACCTGGGTCATTTTTCGAACCGCATTGGAAAACAGGTTCTTGGGGGATGGCATGTCCGGATAGAAATCCCGGTTTTCTTCCGGGTTCGTCGGATCGTAGTCGATCAAGGGACACTTGCCGAAATCGAAAAGCTTCATGTGAACGCCGTGCAAGGCCCCTCGACCGTCGGCGTGACATTCGGTTTCAATTATCCTGGAATCGCCCCTGGCGCAGGCGGATATCACACACGCGGCGGCACCGTCCCCGAACAGAACGGTGACAGCCCGTCCTCGCTCCGCGAACTCAAGGCCCCGCGAATGGATCTCCGCTCCCACAAGCAGCACGTTTTCATACATCCCGTTTTCCACAAACGCCTGCGCCATTTGCAGCCCGTATACGAAGCCGCTGCATTGCTGGCGAATGTCGTAGCATGCCATCTCCCTTTGCGCCCACCCCAACTTCTCTTGGAGAAAAACACCCGCTCCGGGAAAAAAAAAGTCCGGACTGAGCGTGGCGAAGATTATGCAATCGATTTGCGAAGCGTCGATTTCCCTTCTGGCCAGAAGGTCCTCCACCGCGTTCTTCGCCAAATCCGTCGTTCGAACACCCAGGTCGGCATAGCGGCGTTCCCTAATGCCGGAACGTTCTTGAATCCATTGGTCGCTCGTGTTCAATTCGGGGGGCAAATCCCCGTTCCTCACAATTCTGGAAGGAACGTGCATCCCGCAGGTCCGGATGTAAGCGCTTGTTTTTGACATTGTTCTCCTCGGCATTTGATGGTATGAAATCGAATATGTCAGCTTTGATGAAAATAACCGAGACTTCCGATCATTGTCAAATTCAAACGTGCGAGAATCCAGGCTCGATATCATCGACGCGCGTTCTTTAAACAGAGGTGCCTATGCACAGGGTCTTTGTGGGGACCGATTCGGAAAACGAAAAAGCTCTCGTTTCAAGATGGCTGGGCGACGGGTTCGATATCGCTCCGCTCCACGACCGCGACCAAATCCTTTCCGAACAGTTCGACATTTGCATTTTAGACGTGCAGACTTTTGAACACTGCCGCGATTGGGTCGTCAAACGACGAAAAAGCGGGCGGATTTCTCCGCCGCGCTTTCTGGTCATGATCCAAAGAGAACAAATTGAAAAGTTCGCGCCCCATATCGGCGACGCAATAGACGATCTTCTCTACCTGCCGCTGAACAAAACGGAATTCGAGTTGCGCATATCCACCCAGCTGCGCCTGAACTGCTCGCCCCGTAATAAAACGGAAATGGAAAACCCCGTCCGGCCAGCTCCGGAAAAGAAGGCTTCGGACATCTCCGGACTTTCCATACTGGCCGTTGACGACTACATCCTCAACCATAAAATTATCGAATTTCAACTGGCAGGCCTCGACGTCACCATTGTGGATTCCGGACCCAAAGCTCTGGAAATGCTGTCGGAAAAGCATTTCGACATTGTTCTGATGGACATTCAAATGCCGGGCATGGATGGATACCAGGCCACGAGAAATATGCGAAACCCGGCTTCCGGAATATTGGATCCGAACATCCCCGTGATTGCTCTGAGCGCCCACGAGATGGATACCCAAAAAGACAAGGCTGCCGAGGCAGGCATCGACGGTTTCGTCACCAAGCCTTTGCAAAGGAAGATCCTTTTGGCCGAAATCGCAAGAGTCCTCGCCGACCGCTCCCGGAGCGGCGGCGCAGGTCGCGCCTCGGAAACAATCAAAACGGAAAATCGGCCGGACAGAAAAATCGCTACGCAGAAGCCGACACCAAACAAGCCCGATACGGGGCACAAAATCATGGATATGGAAGCCGCGATTCAAATGATGGGCGGCAAGAAGAGCATTGTCGAAAAAGTATGCGACTCTCTGATCAGAGAGCTGCCAAAAAAACTGGACACCTTGCGAAGCTGCGCATCCGCTGCGAATTTCAGGGAAACACAACGCGTTTCACACGACCTCAAATCGGGCGCCAGGTGCGTTTGCGCCCAAAAAGCCGCGAACTTGGCCTACGATCTGGAAATGCTCTCCCAGAAAAAAAACGAGGATAAAATCGCGGAAATCCTGCCGCAAGTCGAAAGCGCCTTCGAAGAACTCCTGCGAAAACTCCGCGACTATCGAAAAGCCTGATCCTTCACGCCGTCGAAACCGTGCTTCTTGAACAGCTGGTACAATCGCGCACGGGAAAAGCCCGAAACATTGCATGCCCGCTTGATGTCCCCATCCACGGCCTTCATCATTCGAATGAGATAGGCGGCCTCCATTTGTTCCTTGAACACCTTGAAGCTGGGGATGGCCTGGGGGTCGGACGGAATGGAAATATCGATGTCCGGGGCGTTCTTCCCGACATCTCTTCCGTTTTCGTGCCTGTCCGAAAGCTCCCTTTTTAACAGGTCGATTCTCATTTCCACCGGCAATGCGTGCGGATATAGCACCGGTTCGTAAATGCTGTTGGCGATCGCGGTCTGCAACACGTTGATCAGCTCCCTGACGTTGCCCGGCCAAGGATGGTGGATCAGTTTGTCCATGAACTCGTCCGACGCGGTTTTCAGCTCGATATGCATGTTGGCGCATATCTCCTTTATATAATGGAGCGCCAGAAGCTTCACGTCGCTCTTTCTCTCTCGAAGCGTCGGCAAATGGATTCGAAACGCCGCCAGTCGGAAGAACAGATCCTGCCTGAACTTGCCCTTTTCGATATCGTCCTGCAAGTCCCGGTTGGTCGCGGATACGACGCGGAACTCGCACGGTATCTCCTCCTTGGCGCCCAGCGGACGAAACGTCTTGTGCTGAAGAACGCGCAGAAGCGCTTTTTGGGTCTCCAGCGGAAGGTCCCCGACCTCGTCGAGAAAAATCATCCCCCCGTCGGCTTGCTTGATCAAGCCCTCCCGGTCCCGGTCCGCCCCGGTGAAGGCCCCCTTCCTGTGCCCGAACAACAGGCTGGAAGCCAATGTCGGCGTGATGTTCGTGCAATCCACTGTCACCATCGGCTTGTTCTTGCGCGGGCCGTTTATGTGAAGCGTCCGGGCGAATACGTCCTTGCCGGTGCCCGTTTCGCCCGTAATCAACACGTTGCCGTCGATTTGCGCAGCCTTTTGCACCGCCTCCAGAGCCTCCAGCAACTTGGGATCGTCGCCGATGACGAAATCCCGGTTGAACGCAGTCTGACGATAAAACCGTCTCTTTCTTTTCCGGTAATCCAGGACCCGTGTCACCAGCAACTCGATCAGATGATACGACGCAGGCTTCTCGATATAATGCCAGGCCCCGTTCTTCAAGGCGATCTCCGCGCCGTTCGGGTCCCCTTTCCCCGTGATTATGAGTACTTCGGGCGACGACGTGCATTGTTTCAATATGGAGATGCCGTCCAAACCGCTTCCGTCCGGAAGAAAAATATCCAGAAACACGATGTCGTAGGCGGTGTTTTCAGCCAGCTCCAAGCCTTCGCGCAAGGACCCCGCCCTTTGCCACCGCAAACCCATGTCTTCGATATAGGACGACAGCTGGGTGCTGAAAATCGCATCGTCGTCGATAATCAGTATCCTGGCTATGTCGGTACGCAATTGCATCATGTTTCCAATTATTAGCGCACGATTGAAAAGTCCAAATTATTTGACACTTTTTTCTTTACAAGTCCATTTTTGTTTACAGAAAATCCGTTTTACCCATTTTTCCCGGCAGTGGCCGTATTAAAAACGCCCGTACAAATCCTCTCCTTCAATGGCTTTGCACAAAAAAAAAGCGATTTAAAAAAAATCCGTACATGGCACTGCATTTGCTTTATCATATTGTCAAGTTTCGAGGACGAAAAAGCTCGACCTCGAAAAAGTTCTCTAAAAAAAGTTTACATGTGTCGAAAACGATTGTCTGTCCCTTTTTGCCGTGAAGCATTCCGATCTGGTCCGACATGAATATCGCAAATCGACTCGCTAAGATTTAGACTGAATTCCAATCCCATTTTCGCGTGGGCATCTTACCGGAAAGTGCGCTGAAACGCTTTTAGATTTGTCCTGACGAGGAAGTTGTGTATGTTCCACTTCGACCGAACTCTTGTGGTATTACACCGAGATTGACGCAGAAGATTGAAGCCTGAATTTTTGGTTCGAGTTCCTTTTCACCCGTTTTGTAACGAGGTTACCACAGAACCGACTCTGATGTCGATGTCATTTTTCCAGCTGCTTATTGCGCCCCCTTATTTCAAGATTTTTGAGTATCCCCCCGGTTACGAAAAAAATTTCCCCCCTGATCGTTTTCGGCACATGTTTCTTTTTTTACGCCCCGAAGACCTGCCCTCTTTAGCCAAATCAACAATCCCAATAATTCGTCCGTCTCCAGCATACTTGGCAAAACACCCGCCTTTGCCGCTGCGGGCATGGTGGGCCTGGTCCTGACATCGGCCAACCGATTCCGTCATTCCGTGCGTAGCTTGCGGAGACCCGGAATCCAGGCGATGGTCGAAGCTTATGTGTAACTGATCCGGCCGAAGTTACCCCCCCCCCTGTTTCCCAACACTTGTTTGAATTGCCATCGATGATCGGTTCTTTCGCCCCCCCCTCTGCGAGATCAAGCCGTGCTTCTATTTTTTTTGACGCTGCCACGCCAAGTCCAATTTATTTGACACATTTTTCTTTACAAGTCCATTTTTTTTTACAGGATTTCCATTTTTTCGATTGTCAGCAGGAGGCTCTGAAACCGTGTGACGGGAAACCAACCCTTTTCGACAAAGGCCTTCCGGGAAAATTTAGAACTTTTTTCAAAAAAAATTACAGAATGGCATCCAAATTGCTTATAAACATTGTCAAGAATCGAGGTTGAAAACAGTCAGCCTCGAAAAAAGCTCTCTAAAAAATTGTTTGCATGTGTCGAAAATGATTGTCTGTCCCTTTTTGCCATGAAGACAGTCCGAGCAGGTACGATCTGAATCGCAATTCGCCTCTAAAAGCGCTGGAATCGAATCGAAAGCTGGAATTGGTCCGGACAATCCCGCTGAAAATGGAAGAGATGTGCTTATGCAAATGTTCTGAATGATGGAATCGATTATTTTTCTATCGCCCTTGTTGCCCTGAAATTTCACCGAATATAGCACAAGACTTTGGATACTGAACTTTTGAATGACGTTTCTGTTGGCTTGCTTTTGAATGGATGCTATCCCAGAATCGACGCTGTTATCGGATTCGATAATCCCCTCACATTGGTTCGGACCCCCTTATCCCATATTTTTTGGACTCTCCCCCCCCGGTTCCGAAAAATTTCTCCCCGATTGTTTTCGGCACATGCTCTTTTTTTCAAGCTTTGAGGCGGAAAGACGATTTTTGAAAAGCGACGTCAGGTTCGATTTCGGCGCAAAGTTTGAAAAATAACCTTAACAGCAAAAAAGGCATGTGTCGATACTGATTGTCTGTTCCTTTGCCCGCAAGGCCATCCGACCGAAGCCAGATCCGAATCTCAAATCGTCTCGTTTTGGATTGCATCGAAAGTGAGTATGAAAAACGGAGCGACAAATCCTTTTGACAATGACGCTGAATCGAGTCGGCAACAGTCCCCAAATTGGAGCTGGAAATTATATCGGATACGCTTGTTGACATGAAATAGCACCGAGTCCAAACTGGAAATATCGTTTCTGTAATATCGGAATCAGTACCTTTTAGGTTGCGTCGAATGAAAGCTGATAATAAAACGCCTCTGATTCGGAAAAGAAATTCTCTTTACAATTGCGAAGGCCCCTTTAGTTTCGTTTTTCCGGACATCCCCCCGGTTCCGAAAAAAAATCCCCAAAATTGTTTTCGACACATGCTTTTTTGCCTCCCCCCCGGTCTCCGGGCCCCCTTGAAAAAAATCCCCTCATCCAAAAAAACACGAAAGCCTAATTGTGCGTGTCGTCTAAAACGATGCGAAAGGGTTGGTTCTTACTTCGGCCATCCCCACTCCGCCTCGTTCCCACGCTTCGCGTGGGAATGCATAAATCGGTGCTGACGAGGTCCAAAGAGCAACATCCACTTCAAGGCAAGAATTAAACGTTTATCGTCCCCGAATGGAGACAAACCTTCTTCCAAAAACAGGGAGAGGTCTTTGTTACGAAATTCTAACGGATTTTTCTGTTGTATTTTTTTCAAAATTCGTATAAAAAGGACGAGAAAAATTTGAAAGACTCATTTGTTGGTATCTACCGTCAATCCGACGTAAATGTTGAAATGATTTATTTTCCCGAACATATTCGCCAGACAGTTTCGTGCGGTTCCATAAAATTGCCGGCCACGCAAATTTTGAGCGGCGATATGGGCGTTGTGAATTTCGATTTCGCAGCGGCATCGAGGGGGAAGAGGAAAAAGCGGTGATATGACAATCAATTTTTAAAAAGAAGCCCCTTTCGGTGTCCACTTTTGCCGAAAGGGGCTTTTTTTTTGGCATAATCGGTTTCTATCAATTTTTTAAGAAAAGGCAGAAAGGGAAATGAATGCATCCTGTATCGTATTGAACGGAGATTTTTCCTACCTTTGCACGGTCGGCTGGAAACGAGCGATCAACCTGGTCCTGTCCGACAAGGTGAAGGTTTTGAAGTACTCGGACCGTGTGATCAACTGCGTGGAAAGGGCCTTCAGGGTCCCTGCGGTAGTACTTTTGATCAGAATTGTCCGCATGGTCTACAAGCACCGTGTGCCCTACAGCAAGAAGAATGTTCTGGTAAGGGACGGCTTCAAGTGCGTCTATTGCGGCAAAGAGGGCAAGGACCTGACAGTCGATCACGTGCTTCCACGATCGCGGGGCGGAAAGAACGATTTCGAAAATTGCGTTGCATGCTGCAAGAAGTGCAACGACAGAAAAGGTGCGAAGACGCCTCGGGAAGCCTCCATGACCATGAAAAAGCGCCCGTATCAGCCGACGATAGCCGAGTTCATGCGAATGAAACTGAAATCCTCTGCAGCTTACGAATTCCTGTCAGAACTGGGTATCTATTGAGGTTCCCGGCTCTGCCGGCGGGCCGTTTAGTTCTTCCACGCCAACTGCCATGGAAACGGGGATGAGAGCGGGGCCGAACTGGGTGAAAACAGCCACGTCCGCAGCGTCCTTGCCATAGGCCACCGCAATGCGCCCGCCCTTGGGTCCTTTCTGCGTCGGGTCGAAGGTGTACCATCTTCCCCCGACATACGCCTCGAACCAGGCGTGGATGTCCATGGGGACCAGTCCGTAGAGGTAACCGACCACGAGCCGGGCCGGGATGCTGAGGCTTCGACAAAGGGAGATGCCCAAATGGGCGAGATCGCGGCAAACCCCCCGGCCGCGATTTTTCGTCTCCATGGCCGATACCGGGACATTGCTCGAACCAGGAGCGTAGATCACACGGCCTGCAATCCAATCGCAAATGCCGCTTACCTGGTTGTAGCCGGGGGAGCGGTCGCCGACGATTTCTGGGGCCAAGTCGCCGAACCTGTCGGATTCGCAATAGCGGCTTGGCAGCAGGAAGGTCAGCACCGAATCGGGCAGGTTCTGTATTTCGACGAAAGGCGCATCAAAATCGACATCGATATTGCCGGAGGTCATGGCGATGGATTCCGTTTGGATTTCGAAGCGTCCGGAAGGCGAAGTTAGCCGCTGGCACAAATTGCCATAAATGTCGGTGAACTCCACGACTGGCACGGCTGGTCTCAACATGTAGGATTCACTGGCAATCCACTGGCTGCGACCGCTTCTGGGACGAAGCATAAGGAGGAAGGGCGTGGGGATTTGCGCGTCGAACGTCAGTTCGCAATATGCTTTCAGCCACATAATCAATTGATCTTTCGAGCGGGGCCAGTCGGGTTTTTCGTCTTTTTCAAAACACGATCCAAAGTCTTGGCCAGAGTCGCCTTCTCCACCGGTTTCAGCAAATAGTCGTCGATGCCGAATTCCAAAGCCTCCTCTTTCGAGATTTTTTCGCTGAACCCCGTGCACAATATCACCGGTATGTCCGGCCGAATCTGCTTGACCTCCTTGGCCAGCTGGTCTCCGGTCATGCCGGGCATGGTCATGTCGGTGACGATGGCGTCGAAATCTTCCGGACAATCCCGGAACTTGCCGAGAGCGTTCCTGCTGCTGCATTCCGCTTCGACCGTGTAACCGAGCCTTTCCAAGATATGTTTTTGCATATGCACGATGATCGGTTCGTCGTCCACGAAAAGAACTTTGCCCGTTCCGCTCGGCAATGCGGCCGCCTGTCCGGCTTCCTCGCTATCATCCTCGGTTTCCACCATCGGCAGGTAGATGTGGAACGACGCCCCCTCACCGGGTTGGCTGTAGACCGAAATGCAGCCGCCGTCGGATTTGACGATGCCTTTGACTACGGCAAGTCCCAGCCCGGTCCCTTTGGTTTCATCCTTGGTTGTAAAATAGGGTTCGAATATCTGGTCGATGATGTCCGGTCGAATTCCCGGACCGTTGTCGCGAACCTCGATGAAGGCGTATTGGCCCGGCATCATATCCGGGTCTTTTAATTCGGCGTCCTCGTCGAGCGTCCTTTCAGACAGGCTGATTTCCAGAAGCCCCTCCCCGTCGGCCATGGCCTGGGCGGCGTTGGAGCCCAAATTGATCAGAATCTGGTACATTTGGGAAGGTTCCGAGACGACGGTCAAATCCGTGTCGCAAATTTCCGTCCGGATTTCGATGGAAGAGGGAAGAATCGCGCGAAGCATCTTGGAAACCTCGTTGACGATGGGGTTTAGATTGACGGGGCCGCATTCTCGCTTGGATTGTCTGCTGAAGTTCAGGATTTGCCGGATCAGATCCCTGGCCCGTTTCCCAGCGGCCAGGATTTGTTTCAGGTTTGCCCCGACCATGCTGTCTTCGGAGACGTCTTCGATGGACAATTCCGCATACCCGATAATGGACGCCAGGATATTGTTGAAATCGTGCGCTATTCCCCCCGCCAGCATGCCGATGGCTTCCATCTTCTGAGCCTGGCGCAGCTGCATTTCGAGAATTTCGTTCTTTTTTTCGGCTTTCCGTCTTCTGGAAGCCTCCTCCTCCAATTCTTTCACCCTGTTTAATAGATCGTCGTACGTAATTTCGGCCAACATGAGAAAACCCCTCCGTGAACGGGATAATTTTTCATACGATTTAGAAGTCGAGCGGTAACGCAAACTCGTTTTTGTTTTGAAAAAAAACGGAACCTTTGCCTGTCGCGTTATAATTCCATATTTTTCAAAAAAATTAAACCCAATTTTTTGTACCGATCACGGAATATTGCGAGTCCGGCACGATCCGAGCGCATTTGCCATCCATTCTTAACAATTGATCATTAATTCTTAAAAATGCTATGAGAACCAGTAAGAGAGACTCTATCCCAAAAAATTGCCGAATCTTTGGCGATCATGGGACGAATCCCAAAGTTCATCAAATGCCAAAAAAGGGGGACAGTATGGCGCTCACGGGTTATTGGGCCGACGATTACATCGGCAAAAGAAAAAACATCGAAGATGCGATCAAGATGATCAAATCCGGCCAGAGGGTGTTTATCGGCTCCTACTGCGGAGAGCCCCAGCACCTGGTGACGGGTTTGGCGCAGGAGGCCAGAAGGTTGTCGGACATCGAAATCATCCGGCTGATGTCCGTGGAGAGGACCTCGCTGACATCCATCGCAAATCGGACGATGGACCAGAGTCTCAACGTGCGGTCGATCTATCTCGGTTCGGCGAAATCGGAAGAGCTTGCGAAAAACATGCGTTTTTTCACGCCTGTCAATCTTTCGGAGGTCCCCCGGCTGTTTAAGAGCAGGCTGATGCCCATCGACGTCGCCTTGATACAGACCAGCCCTCCGGACGACTTCGGCTGGATGAGCCTGGGAGTTTCGGTGGACGTCACCATGGCTGCGGCTCGGTCGGCGGACATCGTGATCGCGCAGGTCAACTCTCGCATGCCCATGGTTCTCGGACAGAGCTTCATCCACGTCAACGACGTCGATGCGGTGGTGGAGTACGACGAAGACCTGGTGGCGGTCAGCGCGATGGAGATTCCCCAGCGCTCCGACATCATCGGCAAGCACATCGCCCGGCTCATCGAGGATGGTTCCACCTTGCAAATCGGACTGGACGCCGCCTCCCAGGCCACCAGCCTGGCGCTTTCGGGAAAAAACGACCTCGGAATCCATTCCCAGTTTTTCACCGTCGATATGATGCGCCTCTATTCCATGGGGGTGATCAACAACAAGAAAAAGGGGTTCAACAACGGAAAAATGGTGGCCGGATGCGCCGTGGGCACCAAGGACCTTTACGAATTCCTGGACACGAACCCGGCCGTGGACTTCTATCCGTTCGACTATGTCAACGACATCGACATCATTTCCAGGCATTATCGGATGGTCGCCATGAACGTTGCGCAATACATGGATTTGACCGGCCAGGTCTCCTGCGACGCCCAGGCGTACAACCTTTACGCCGGCGTTTCGGGCATCCCCGACTTCGCCAGGGGGGCGAACCGCGCCAAGGACGGAAAATCCATCATCATGATGCATGCCACGACCCAGGACAGAAAGCAGAGCCGAATCCTGCCGCTCTTAGGCAACACGATCATCACGCTTCCCCGGCAGGACGTCCGTTGGGTGGTCACGGAGTACGGCATCGCGAACCTGTTCGGCAAGAGCACCCAGGAACGCGCGTTGGCCATCATCAGCATCGCCCACCCGGATTTTCGAGAAGAGCTGCTCTTCGAAGCCAAGAAACTGGGAATGGTGGGCCCGGAAAGGACCTTGGGTGAAGCGGCCAAGGGAGTCTACCCCGTCCAGTTCGAAGAGTGGGTGGAAATAGACGGAGAGAGGCTGCTGTTCCGTCCGGCCAAGCCCCTCGACGAAAGAAGAATCCAGGAACATTTCTACCATCTGGAAAGAATGGACGTCGTGTCCCGCTTCTTCCACGACAAAACCCGGTTCGTCCGCCGGGATGTGGAGGGAATGTTCCATGTCGATTACATCAACACCATGACCTTCATCGGCCTGGTGGGGGAAGCGGGTTTCGCCAAAGTCGTCGCGGTGGGTTCCTATTACCTGGAACACTCCGACAACACCGCCGAAGTGGCGTTTTCGGTCAGCAAGGAGTACCAGGGAAAGGGACTGGGAAAGATCCTGATCAGAAAGCTCGCCAAAGCCGCCCGGGAAAACGGAATCGCCGGACTCTGCGCGATTACGTCCCCCGGAAACAAAAACATGATCAGGCTTTTCAAGAAATTGCCCTACAAAGTCACGACCAAGCTCAGCGACGACCTGTATTTGAGCTGCCGCTTCGACGAACCGGAATAGCCGCTTCCATTTTGTCGTGCCGCCTCCTTGCAACAAAAGAGTCGCGGTTTTAGTTTTCATTCTTTGGACCTGTGCGGTTGCTTTTCAAAATCCTCACACAAAGGCACAAAGACGCAAAGTGACGATTTGGCAACCTTAGTGTCTTTGTGGCTTTGTGTGAGCACTAATAGGGATCCTCGAACCAACCGCACAGGTCCCATTTTTTCAGTGCCTCGACCATAGCCTCTGTTTTCGGGCCAAGTCAAGGTCGTGGAAGCTCGGGAACGGTTCTTTCGAGGCGACCAAAAATTATTGGAACAAAATTCGGCTCATCGCGGATTTGTGGGAAAAGGCGTGTCTATGGTAACCAGACCATCCTGGTCTGGCATGCCTCGGCTTCCAATTGGCTGCTCATTCGCGATATGGGACCAGAGCTGGAAGCTCTGGTTACCTTTGCCGCTCCCCACAAATCCGCGATGAACCCAAAATTCGAAAGGATTTCGCCTTGGAATTGGACCAGAAACTCGCCGGTTTGCAAAAGGCGTATCGTATCTACGAACGGTTCGTGGAGCGCTACGACCTTTCGTGCGAAAAGAATTGCGACGCATGCTGCACCTGCAACGTGACCGCGACGACCGTGGAGGCCTTCGGCATGCTGAAATACATGGATCTTGAAAAACGCTCGATTCTCCTCGCAAGACTTTCGGACGCGCCGAAGCGACGATTTCGACCCCGCGCCACGTTCAACGGGATAGCGCGCCTTTGCATGGCTGGAGAGGAAGTGCCGGAGGAGCCCTGCGACCCGTCGTGGGGCCGTTGCCCCCTGCTCGAAGACAACCATTGCGTCTTCTACGAACTCAGGCCGTTCGGCTGCCGCTGCATGTGTTCGGTTCGCCGCTGCTCCGAAACGGGCTACGCGGAAATGCCGCCGCTTCTGACGAGCGTAAACGACGTCTTCATGCAGTTTATCGAACACCTGGACGCCGACGGCTATTCGGGAAACCTCTCGGACGTTTTGATCTGGCTGTCGCAACCGGAAAACATGCGAACATACAATCAGGGCGAACGCGGGGACAACGCGGGCGTCCTCGTAGCCAACCTCGCGATGCCCGCCCTGATGGTCCCTCCGGAGCATAGAAAAGCCATCGAGCCAATTGTCGCCGAGCTTCGCACGCTTCTCGGGGCTTGACAGGCTACAATTTCAAGAGCTTTCTGGCGTTCTCCCCGCAGATGGCCTTTTTTTCCTGCGGCCCCAGGCCGGATTCGTCCAGTTCCTTGAAATATCGTTTCGGCCTCAAAAGAGGGAAATCGGTCCCCAAAAGGATTTTTTCCGGTCCCGCAAGCCTCGCTGCCGTCGCATAGATTTCCACGTCGTACAGGTACGGAGACGCGGCCGTATCCAGGTATACGTTTTTGAGGACCTCCTTGACCTCTTTTTTCAGCAGGCTGTAGAAAAACACGCCGCCGCCCCAATGGGCCAGAACGATCTTGTTTTCGGGGAATCTTCTGGCCGTCTCGTAAATCTGCTCCGTGGTGATGGGGGCCTTGCCCGGATAGACGTGACCGATGGGTTCGTTGGTGTGAATCAGGACCGGGAGGTCCTTGTCGGCGCACAGTTCCATGATGGGGGCGAGAAGTTCCCGGCATTCGGCGTCGATTCCCGATTCGTAGAAAGCCAGTTCCCCCACCCCCGACAAACCGGCTTCGATGCACCTTCGCGCTTCCTTTGCCGCGGATTTCGCGGCGAGGTCGAAACACGCGAAACCGATCAGGCGGTCGGGATAGCGCGAGACGGATTCCAGGATATAATCGTTTTGCATCTGGAACGTCTTTTCGTCGCGCCAGGGAAATCCGAACACGACGGAAACGTCAACTCCCTGTTCGTCCATGGTCTCCACGATTTCGGCCGCCCCCGCAAGCCTCGATTTCGGAGACTCGTAGAGAAGCTTGAACGCCGATTCTCCGTGGAAAAATTCTTCTCGCCTGCTTCGAACGGGTTCCGGGAAAATGTGCGTATGAAAATCGATGATCATCGGAAAAAAACTCCTTTCTTGGTTTTGCGGTGTTCGGCAATTGTTTCCGGCAAAAAAAAACTCGAAACAAATGCAAGGTTGACTGTAAATGAAATCCATATACAATACGACCTTGCTTTGCAACAAAACCCGTTAAAAAACAAGGAGGATTCATGTATTTCGAAAAGCCCGGGAAGGAGAATACGGAACAAACTCTGAAAATCGCGGCGCAAAAAGGCAAGGATGCGGGAATCGACGAGCTGGTGCTTGCCACCAGCACGGGTTCGACCGCCTACAAGGCGCTGGAAATCTGCAAAGGTTTCAAAATCACCGCCGTCACATACCACTGCGGTTTCCGAGAGCCCTTTCAAATGGTGATGAGCGACGATGTCCGCCACGACCTGGAAAGAGAAGGCGTGCGGGTCGTGGCGGCGACGCATGCGCTTTCCGGCGTGGAGCGGTCCATCGCCAAGAAATATTCCGGCAGCTATCCGGTCCTTTTGATCGCCGACACCCTCAGGCTTTTCGGGCAGGGCGTGAAAGTGGCGGTGGAGGTTTCCATCATGGCCGCCGACGCCGGGGCGCTTTCCGGAAACGACATCGTTTCGGTGGGCGGCACCGCCAAAGGCGCGGATTCCGCCGTGATCCTCAAACCGGCCAACCAGTCGGATCTGTTCTCCATGAAAATCCGGGAAATCGTTTGCAAGCCGAGAGACTTTTGAATTCTCCCGAAAACAAGCATCCTGCGCGCCGCGTTGCGCCATGGCGAAGGCATGTGGTTCTGGTCGCCCCCCGAGTCCACTGGAACACCGGCAACATCGGCCGCACATGCCTCGGCGCACGGGCGCGACTCCATCTGATACGGCCGCTGGGGTTCTCTCTGGACGACAAATACGTCAAGCGCGCGGGACTGGATTACTGGACCCGGGTCAAACTCGACGTCTGGGACGATTTCGAAACGTTTCTATACCGAATGGAGCCTCGCCAGGGCGAAATCGCGCTGTTCACCAAAAACGCCGAGAAATCGTTCTACCGCATGAAACGACCGGAAAGGCTTTTTTTGGTTTTCGGGTCCGAAACCCACGGGTTGCCCCCCGAAATCCTCGGGCGTTTTCCCGACGAGAGCTATCATATACCCATTGCGACGGACATCAGGTGCCTGAACCTGAGCACCGCCGTCGGCATCGCCCTTTTCGAAAGCCTTCGGGACTTCGACCCCGTCAACGAGTGGACTTGTGGAAACGATTCGCAGGAAACGGAACCGGGGGGATGAAAAGCTTTCATCTTGGAAATCACCCCAAAAACGAACCTACGCTTTTTTTCGCGCGACAATAGCCACCCAGCTATCCTCCACCACTTGCTCCACGACCTCCAGGTCTTTTTCCGCCATTTTTTCCAGGACCGCATCCGCATTCTCCTCGACGATGCCGGACGCTATGAAAAGACCTCCCGGCGCGACCGAGTCCGGAAGGTCGTCCAGAAGACGAACGATCACCTCGGACAAAATATTGGCCGCCGTCACGTCGAATTTTCCCCGGACGCCGCGGAGCAGGTCCGCGACGACCAAATGGCACCTGTTTCCGCCCGCCCCGTTTCGCTCCAGGTTCTGCCTGGCGACGGCAACAGCCGTTTCGTCGGAATCGGTCCCCAACAAAAAACCGGCGCCCAAGGCGTGGGCGGTCATCATCAAGATTCCAGACCCAGTGCCGACATCCAAAAAAGAGTCCCCCTTCCGCAGGTATTTTTCCAGCAGACGAACGCAATTGGCGGTGGTCGCATGGGTGCCCGTCCCGAAAGCCATGCCCGGATCGATTTCCAAAACGATTTCGTCCGGTCCCGGGTCGTAGTCTCTCCAAGTGGGTTTGACGACGATGCGACTGCCGATTTTCCGGGGATGGAAATATTGTTTCCAGGAATTGGACCAGTCTTCCTCGTCGATTGTCTTGCATTCCACCCGGAAAAGCGCTTCGTTCGTTCTTCTCAATCCCGCGAGCCTTTCCTCCAGAAGGCGCATTCTGTTTTCCGCCCGGTGGTTTTCGGGAAGATACCCGGTCACCGCGTAATAGTCCAGAGGAGAGGGGGCACCAGGTTCCCAACCGTCGCCGGGCGCGGGCCACGGCTCCTCCAGCGCTACGCCTTTGGTGCCCAGTTCTTCGAAAATTTCCGATACCAGCTCCATCATAGCCAGCGGTTCTGGGGCTTCGACGAAAACCTTGGCTTCGATCCATTTCATGACTTGTTGTGTCCTCCATGCGCAAATTGCTTTCCCTGCCAGACGTCCCTGTCTTCAAGCGCCTGCCTGATCGCGGCGAGGTTTTTGGATTTTTCCAACGCCCAGGCGGGAGCGACCAGTTCGTGGCGATGGGGGTCGCCGGTCAGGCGCTGGATGACGGTATCCGGCGGCAAATGCTCCAGAAATTCGCACACCAGGTCGATATATTCGTCACGGCCCAGAGGACGGTAAAGACCTTTTGCATGCCACTTTTCCAATACCGTGCCCTTGACCACGTACAGCAGGTGAATCTTGACGCCGTCGATGCCAAGGGCGGCCAGAGCCTTGGCGGTGTTCGCCACGTCCCGCCGGTCCTCTCCGGGCAGTCCCAGAATCGCGTGGGCGCAAATCAGGATGTCTCTGCCCCGGGTAAGTTCCACGGCTTTTTCGAAACAAGCGTAATCGTGCCCTCGGTTTATCCTTTGGAGGGTCTCGTCGTTGGCCGACTGCAAACCGTATTCGATCCACACGAGGCGGCTTTTCGCATACTCCGCCAGAAGGAACAGGGTCCTTTCGTCGATGCAGTCCGGCCTGGTGCCAATGGAAAGCCCGACCACGCCCTGCACGGACAAGGCCTCGTCGTAAAGGGCCTTCAATCTGTCGAAAGGCGCGTACGTATTGGTGAAGGACTGAAAATAGGCGATAAACTTTTCGGCCTTGTACCTTTTGGTCAAAGCGGCCTTGCCTTGCTCCAACTGATCGCGCACCGAGACGTTCCGGCCAAATGCGCCTGTACCCGACCCTCTTTCGTTGCAGTATACGCAGCCCCCTGTAGAGATGGTCCCGTCTCTGTTTGGACAGGTCAGGCCGGCGTCCACGCTGATTTTCTGGACCCTGCACCCAAATTGTTCGAACAAGTAGCTTTTAAGGTCTCTGTAACGTCCCATGATGATTCGATCCGATATACCTCTTTATAATGTCCCTTTGAATTTAGTTCCAATCATTGTGCTATACAAAATTTCATGTACGAATTATATTTGTATTTTTGAAAGAGGACCAATGTAAACTTGCCGCCGAAAGAAAGCAAGGACCGTATTTTGGTGGATGAATCCGCTTATGCGGGGCAAGGAGGAGTCGGGAGAGAAATTGGCTTTTTACGACAAAACGTACGACATAATCGTCGTTGGCGCGGGTCATGCGGGATGCGAGGCGGCCTTGGCCGCAGCGCGAATGGGTTGCGACGTGCTTTTGGCCGCCATCGATCTGGACAAGCTCGCCGCCATGCCGTGCAGTCCGTCCATCGGCGGCATGGCCAAGGGACAGCTGGTCAAAGAGATCGACGCTTTGGGCGGCGAAATGGCAAAGATATCGGATCGCACCGCCATCCAATACAGGACCCTGAACACCAAGAAGGGCCCCGCCGTGCATTCGTCCCGCACGCAAAACGACAAGCAACGGTATCACACACTCATGAAAAAGGCCGTGGAACATCAGGAGAGGCTCGACCTGAAACAGGCCCTGATCGAAAGGCTCGTTGTGGAAGGCGGGAAAATCGCGGGCGTGGAGGACTACACGGGCTTCGGGTACAAGGCCAAGGCCGTGGTTCTGGCGGCGGGCACCTTTTTTTCCGGACTGGTCCATATCGGATTCAAATCCATCCAGGCGGGCAGGGCCGGGGAATTCGCCTCCTACGGCCTTCCGGCCCACCTCAGAGAGCTGGGGTTCCAATTGGGGCGAATGAAAACCGGCACGCCCCCGCGTCTGAAACGAGACAGCATCGATTTCGACGCTTTCGAAAGACAGGATGCCGATCCAAACCCGACTCCCCTGTCGTGCTTTTCCAACAGGATCGAGATGCCCCAGCTTCCGAGCTATATGGGCCGCACAAATCCTGCGAGCCACGGAATCGTCTACGAAAATCTCAAATATTCGGCGTTGTACGGCGGAATGATCAAGGGCGTTTCGGCCAGGTATTGCCCCTCCTTCGAGGACAAGGTGGTTCGTTTCCCCGAAAGGGACCATCATAGGGTCATCTTGGAACACGAGGGCGTAGATACGGAGGAAATCTACGCCAGCGGCCTCGGCAACAGTCTCCCCATGGAAATCCAACTGCGGTTCGTCCATTCCGTCAGGGGACTGGAACAAGCCGAAATCATGCGCCCCGCATACGCCATCGAGTACGATTACGTCAATCCGATGCAACTGAAAAACACGCTGGAAACCAAAAGGATCCAGGGCCTGTATCTGGCGGGCCAGATCAACGGCACATCCGGTTATGAGGAGGCGGCGGCGCAAGGGTTCTGGGCGGGCGTCAACGCCGCGCTCAAAGTGCAGAAACGCCCGTCTTTCGTGCTCGACCGCTCGCAAGCCTACATGGCGGTAATGATCGACGACCTGATCACCCGGGGGACGAGGGAACCCTATCGGATGTTCACGTCGAGGGCCGAATACAGGCTCCTGCTGCGGGAGGACAATGCGGATCTGCGTCTCATGGAGATCGGCGGGGAACTGGGCCTGATCGGCCCCGAAGCGGTGGAGGAAGTCAGGGAGAGAAAGAAGGCCATCCGGGCGGAAATTGACAGAATCAGAAAAACCGCGATCAAGCCTTCGCAGGAGGTCAACGTTTATCTCGCGAAGCGGGGCACTTCCCCGATAGACACGGGAGTCCCCCTATACCGTCTGCTCAAAAGGGCGGAACTGGATTACGAGGCTGTCGAAAGGCTGGCTCCGCCTCCGGAAAGCATCTCGCCCAAGGCGGCCCGCCAAGTCGCCATCGAATCCAAGTACGAAGGCTACATTCTCCGACAGCAAAGGGAGATCGAAAAATTCAAAGACCTCGAATCGATCAAAATGCCTCCCGAATTCGATTACGAGGCAGTTCGCGGACTGTCCAACGAACTCAGGCAGAAACTGGCCGAGGTCTGTCCCGAAACGCTCGGACAAGCCTCCAGGCTCGACGGCATGACACCGGCCGCCATCACCGCCCTGATGATCCACTTGAAGGCCGAAACCGGCAACATCGCTCGCTCTTTGACTTCTTGACACCGCCGAAAACGAAATTTAATTTCTATTAATATGTGGTTTATTGCATCGACAATTTACATTCGGAATGCGGCCCTTCCATCCGGGCTGCGAGGACAAAAGGGAACATGGCGGAAAAAGACTACTATAAAATTCTCGGAGTCGATAAGAACGCGAGCCAAGCGGACATCAAAAAGGCCTATCGAAAGCTGGCCATGAAATATCACCCGGACCACTCAAAGGGAGATAAGGCGGCCGAGGAAAAATTCAAAACCATCTCCGAAGCCTACGCCGTGCTCAGCGACAAGGAAAAAAGGGAGCAGTACGACACTTACGGCTCTGCGGACTTTCAGCAACGCTTCAGCCAGGAGGACATATTCCGAAACTTCGATATTTCCGATATACTTCGGGAATTCGGGTTCGGCGGAGCGGGCTTTTCCGCTGGCGGAGGAGGGGGGGGGCGTCGTTTCAATTTCGGTCAAGGGCACCCGTTCGGCGGTTTCCAACAGCGCCGGGGTCCGGTCAAAGGCAACGACCTCGAGTACGAAATGCACCTCACCCTTCGAGAAATCGCATCCGGCACCAAAAAGACAATCGATCTCAGACATGCCGGAAAATCCGAAAAGATCACCGTAACCATTCCCAAGGGCATGATACCGGGGAAAAAAATCAGGTTGTCTGGCAAGGGCGAGCCAAGCCCTTCGGGCGGGCCTTCCGGAGATCTGTATATCCGATCGGCCCTGATCAAGGACCCCCGATACGAACTCGACGGCCACGATCTTCAAATCAGGATGGACGTCAAGCTGACCGATGCGCTCCTGGGTACAAAGATCACCGTTGCCTCAATTCACGGAGGCGAGTTGACCCTCGCAATCCCTCCGGGTACGAACAATAAAACAAAAATGCGGCTGTCGGGACAGGGCATGCCTCGCATGCGAGGAGAAACCCGCGGAGACCTCTTCGTCGAAATCGGCATTACAATGCCCCGAACGCTCACATCCAAACAAAAGGAACTTGTGGAAAAACTTGCGGAAACCGGACTTTAATCCAACCCTGGAGCTTCATATCGACGGCTCGATGGACGCAAATTAAATTTATTGACATGAAAATCGCTTAGTTGTACCATATCGCAGCGTTGACGTCGTTTTTATTTGTTTCCATTTTTTTCATTCGCCGACATTCGATTTTTTAAATCGACGTACCTTTTAATTATGCCCCAAATCATACCGGTTTTCAAAAAAGACGCAATCGAGCTAAAAGTAAGCGAAATCGCGGAACAAATTTCGCAAGATTACGCTTCTGCCGATCTCGTCCTGGTCGGCGTTTTGAAAGGCGCGTTCATTTTCATGGCGGACCTTGTCCGAAAGCTTACGATTCCCGTCAAAATCGATTTTGTCAGGGTTTCCAGCTATGGATCCGGCACAGAGACCACCGGTGAAATTCGCTTGGCTCAAGATTTGGAAACCGATATCGAAGACAAGGACGTACTGATCGTCGAGGACATCGTGGACACCGGGTTGACAATTTCTCGACTCGTCGAGCATTTCGGCGCATTCGGCCCTCGTTCGGTTCGAATTTGCGCCCTCGTCGATAAAAAGGAACGCCGGAAAATGAAAATCGATATCAGTTACGCCTGCTGCGTGGTGGACGAAGGTTTTCTGGTGGGTTACGGACTCGATTACGCGGAAAACTACAGACACTTGCCAGATATTTGCCATCTGAAATTTTAACCGACGAGGTTATCAAATGATTATCACCTGCAGAAACTGCAATACAAGCTTCAAACTCGACGACGGTCTTGTCAAGGAGACCGGTCGCATGGTCAAGTGCTCGAAATGCAAGCACGTTTTTCGAACATTCCCGCCGCAAAAGAAAAAAGCGGTGGAAGAAGCCGAGGCACTGCCGCCTCTCGCATCCGAAGACAAAGCCGCGCCCCCAGCCGTTGCAGAAAAACCGGAAGTCCCCCCGCGCCCAGTCATCGATGAAACCGAAACCGCGCCCGAACAAGCGACGGATTTTCCTGAAACCGCCGAAAGACCGACTCGAAAGACAGAGGCCGAAACCGAAGATATCGGAAAAGCCTTCGCTGAAGAAATCGCCGTCGAAGACGATGATCTCGATTCCGACGCCTTCGATTCCGACGCCTTCGACGACTTGTTCGCAGAAGACCTCGATCAAAAAGAACCCCCACTGGCAGAAACCGAGATCTCTGCGGCAACCGATTCGGACCGAATGGGTTCGGACGCCGAAGAACAAATCGACTCCGGTGAACTTGACCTCTCCGAATTGGATGACTTTTTCGACGAAGAGGACGATTTGGGGGATTCCATCTCGCAAACACCCGTCTTCGAAATCACAAAAGACGATTTGACATCGGGTAAAATCGACGAGATCGAAGAAATCGATGCTTCGGAACTCGAAGAAATTCTGTTCGATGAAGGGGAGGAGGAAAAACCTCTCGATTTGAAATTCGACGAACAAAAACTCGACGAAAACCTCGAAAAAACCGACTTTTCCGAAGTCGAATCCCTTTTCGGGGACAAAGAAGATGCTGCTTCCGGCGAGCTTTCATCCGACGACCTGGATGAATTTAGTTTCGACGAGGATATCGACCAAGCGCCTGAAAAAAACGGCAAGACTGCATTTGAGAAGCTGGATGTCGCCGGCGAAAAAGATTTCGACGACTTGGACCTTTCCGAAATGGAGGATTTTTTCGGCGACGAGGACGAGGAAGAAGAAAGCGCGAATAAGCGAATCGGACCGGAACCGACCCTTGATATCGAAACCGATTTGGATGGAATGGATTCATTCGATTTTTCCGACGAAGACGACGAACTGGATATGGCCGATATCGACAGTTTCCTGGCCGAAGACCAAGAGGAGGAAGCCGGAAAAAAGACGCTGGATCTTGCTGCCCAAAATCCCCAAGAGGATGAAATTGTCGAAGATTTCGAGCTGGACTTGGAGGAAGCCATCGAGCCTGCGGATATTGCGGAAGACGCCTCGGAATCGGACGATATAGATCTGGATTTCGATCTAAAATTCGAATCATTTGAAGAGGCGGAACCGACAAAGCCAAAGGCCGCCGAAACCGGCATCGGGGATTTGGTTCTGGCGTTGGATGAGGGCGAAACTTCGGTGGCCGAAGCGATCGATAAGGAGCCCGACGACCTCGATCTCGACTTCGACCTCGGCCTGGACGGCGACGAGCCGGCCAAGGCCGCAGAGTCCGCAGCGGGCGCCGACGACCTCGACCTCGACTTCGACCTCGACCTGGACGGCGACGAGCCGGCCAAGGCCGCGGAGTCCGCAGCGGGCGCCGACGACCTCGACCTCGACTTCGACCTCGACCTGGACGGCGACGAGCCGGCCAAGGCCGCGGAGTCCGCAGCGGGCGCCGACGACCTCGACCTCGACTTCGACCTCGACCTGGACGGCGGCGAGCCGGCCAAGGCCGCGGAGTCCGCAGCGGGCGCCGACGACCTCGACTTCGACCTCGGCCTGGACGGCGGCGAGCCGGCCAAGGCCGCGGAGTCCGCAGCGGGCGACGACGACCTCGATCTCGACTTCGACTTCGACCTCGACCTGGACGGCGGCGAGCCGGCCAAGGCCGCGGAGTCCGCAGCGGGCGCCGACGACCTCGATCTCGACTTCGACCTCGAATTGGACGGCGACGAGCCGGCCAAGGCCGCGGAGTCCGCAGCGGGCGACGACGACCTCGATCTCGACTTCGACCTCGGCCTGGACGGCGACGAGCCGGCCAAGGCCGCGGAGTCCGCAGCGGGCGACGACGACCTCGATCTCGACTTCGACCTCGAATTGGACGGCGACGAGCCGGCCAAGGCCGCGGAGTCCGCAGCGGGCGACGACGACCTCGATCTCGACTTCGACCTCGGCCTGGACGGCGACGAGCCGGCCAAGGCCGCGGAGTCCGCAGCGGGCGACGACGACCTCGATCTCGACTTCGACCTCGGCCTGGACGGCGACGAGCCGGCCAAGGCCGCGGAGTCCGCAGCGGGCGACGACGACCTCGATCTCGACTTCGACCTCGAATTGGACGGCGGCGAGCCGGCCAAGGCCGCGGAGTCCGCAGCGGGCGACGACGACCTCGATCTCGACTTCGACCTCGGCCTGGACGGCGGCGAGCCGGCCAAGGCCGCGGAGTCCGCAGCGGGCGACGACGACCTCGATCTCGACTTCGACCTCGAATTGGACGGCGGCGAGCCGGCCAAGGCCGCGGAGTCCGCAGCGGGCGCCGACGACCTCGATCTCGACTTCGACCTCGAATTGGACGGCGACGAGCCGGCCAAGGCCGCGGAGCCCGCAGCGGGCGCCGACGACCTCGATCTCGACTTCGACCTCGAATTGGACGGCGACGAGCCGGCCAAGGCCGCGGAGCCCGCAGCGGGCGACGACGACCTCGATCTCGACTTCGACCTCGAATTGGACAGCGACGAAGGGTCTTTGGGAGCCGCTGGAAAAGGCGATGAATCTGATAACCTCGATTTGGATTTCGATCTTGAAATTGAATCGGATGAAGAAGCGGTCGCAAAGAAAAAATCAAAGATAAAAAGCCAGGCGGAACCTGCCTTGAATTTCAACGATTCCGACGATCTATTTGAAGTCGATGTGGAAGACTTGGAAGAGAAAGACCTTGACGACATCGGCGATTTAGACTTTGGCTTGGACGATGGAAGCCTGGGAAAAGCGGAATCGGACGAATTCGACCTGTCTGACTTTGACGAAGCTGTCGATCTGGCAGAGCAAGCCCCGGCATCAAAAGCAAAAACCGACGAAGATCTTGATTTCGAATTCGACCTTTCGCCAGACGACGATTCCGGAGAATCTCCGAGAATCAATATCGAAGGGGACGAATCCGACATTGATGGTTTCGACGAATCTATCGAAGTCGATGTAGGACGTTCGGACGAGGACAATTTTTCACTGGACATAGACGAGGACGAGATCTCCGAGGACATTCCGGACGACGACGAACAGGACGATTACCCCATCGAGGAGGGGGAAAAGGAAGTACAGAAGATATTCGATACGATCACAATCACTGGCAAGCCCGACAAGGACGAAATCGACACCGAGTCGGACAGCCTGAAAGCCAAGAAACCCAAAAAGAAATTCGGAAAGCCCATTCTGATCGTTTTGATTCTTGCGATTCTCGGGGCTGGCGGGTATTTCGGCATTGGCTTTTTCAAAAGCATGGGAATTGAAATTCCATTCATAGGCGGAAGCAAGCAGCCTGAAGCGCCCGATCCCGGGTGGGCAAACCTCACGGTCTTCGATTTGGACTCCAAGTTCGTCAACAACGACAAGTCCGGAGAATTGTTCGTCATCAATGGAAAAATCAAAAACGACTATGCGGACCCGAGGGGCATAATCCAGCTCACAGGAAGGCTTTATCAACCCGGACAAGTCCTGGCCAAGGAAGAGACCGTCTTCGCAGGCAACGTATTTTCCGAAATGGAACTTCAAAGCATGGACATCGAGGCTATCAAGAGCCAATTGAACAAAAAAATGGGACAAAACCGGTCGAACATGAGGATAAACCCGGGGCAGGCCATACCTTTCATGATCGTTTTTTCGGACTTGCCGTCCTCTCTCGAGGAATTCAAGGTTGTCCCAAAGGGTTCCACGGCGTTAAAAAAGTGAATTTAATGCTTGACTTGAAGATCTCCATCTGTTATAAATCCCGCTTGTTTGCTTGACGGGACTTAGTAAGCCCATTCGGCGCTTATAAAGCAAACCGATTGCGGACAAGACAATTAGACATCGATTTTGGCGATGTAGCTCAGTCGGTTAGAGCATGCGGCTCATATCCGCAGTGTCCGGGGTTCGAATCCCTGCATCGCCACCAGATAAAAAGCAAGCCTCCAAATTTTGGGGGCTTTTTTTTTCGTTATAATTCACGGAAAAAATATAGATTTGACACCTGCACCCGATGTTTTTTCGAGACCTCGCATCTGCGAGCCTTCCGCTCGTTCGTTTTTCACCCGGTCGTTTTTTGACCTTGCAAAGGCACGGATTGGTGTAATATAATCCGTCATCGAAAACAAAAACAATCTCAAAGGAATGTAACACTTCATGTTTCCGGGGTTTCAAAAAATCGTAGAGGAACGAATCCTCATCGCTCAGAGGAAAGGCGAATTCGACAACCTTCCCGGCGCTGGAAAGCCCCTGAATCTTGACGAGCTTGCAGGCGTGCCCGAAGAACTTCGACTGGCCTACAAGATTCTGAAAAACGCCGACTGCCTTCCCCCTGAAATCGAGCTGAAAAAGGAAATCGTCAAAACCGAAGACCTTCTCGCAAGCATGGAAGACACGGCCGAAAAATACAAGATCATGAAGAAACTCAACGTCCTGATTATGAGGTTGAACATGGCCCGCAATTCCTCGGTCGAATTCGAAATGCCCGAAAAGTACCTGGAAAACCTGGTAGAACGATTCGGGCGTTCGAGCAAGAAGAAATAAACAGGGCCGCAGACAAGGCTGGTATTTTGCAATCATGAAAATCGAAGGCATAGAAGAAAACAAAGGCATGTTCAAAGGCGTCTTCGTGGCGTATTTCATTCTGATTCTCCACGTTTTGCTATTGGCAGGTCTTGGTTTGTTGATATTGTTCTTCCGGGGCGTGGTGAACTACATGCTCTGGATCTTTCTGATCGGCGGCGCCATAATCCTCTTTTCCGCTTACCGCTTTTACAAAAAGATGAAAAGAGAGGGGAAAAACCTCAGAGACATGATGAATTCCCCGGTTTTCAGAGGGCGCGAAGTGGAGGTCAGCCTTCTGGGAGGACTCGCCTCTTTGAAAGTCGGCAGGCCGGAACACGACCTGCTCGAGTACCGGCCGGACGAAATCAGGCGGCTCGAAGATCCGGAATCGGTCCGGATGAGGGAACTCAACGAACTGGTCCGCCTTCTTGAAAACGATCTGATCACACGGGAGGAATACGACCAGGCCAAAAAAGGCCTGTTCGATTCAGGGGAAGTCTTTTAAACGAAAGACATTTCGTTTTTGCTTCACGCCACGTCTTCTCTTTTCCCAAAACCTACAAAGCAGTTACCGGGGGAACCAACGGCCATGAAGAAGATGAAAATCGCCCTTCTCCTGGGCGGAATATCGTCGGAAAGGGAAGTCTCCTTGAACAGCGGCAACCAGGTTTACGTGGCGCTGGACAAGGAGAAATACGATGTAGTCAAATACGATCCGAAAACCGACCTGCCCGGACTCATGGCCGACGCTTCCGGGATAGACGCAGCGCTTGTCATCCTGCACGGTCCTTTCGGAGAAGACGGCACCGTGCAGGGCTTTCTGGAATTGATCGGCATCCCCTACCAGGGTTCGGGGGTCTTGGGAAGCGCCGCCGCCATGAACAAGCTGGCCGCCAAGCAGCTGTACCAGCAGGCCGGGCTGACAGTCCCTCCCTACATCCATGTGAAAAACCGGGACGAATTCTCCGTCGAGCAATGCGTGTCCCGGCTCGGACTGCCCGCAGTGGTCAAGCCTGTCGAGGGCGGCTCCAGCATCGGAATGTCCATCGCCCGCAAAAAAGCCGATTTGCGCCAGGCCATGGAAAAGGCGTTCCAGTACGACGCCTCCATATTCCTTGAAAAATACATCGAGGGCGTCGAAATCACCGGGGGCGTTTTGGGAAACGACGATCCGGAGCCTTTCCCCCTGATCGAAATCGTGCCCGGCGCCGAACACCCCTTCTTCGACTACGAAGCCAAGTACAGTCCTGGAGCCACCGAGGAAATCTGCCCTGCGCGAATCGACGACGAGCAGACCGCGCGCGCCCAGGCTTGCGCCGTGAAGGCCCACCAGGCACTCTTCTGCAAAGGCTACAGCAGGACAGACATGATTCTTGACGCGCGCAACCAGCTCTACGTTCTGGAAACCAACACCATCCCCGGCATGACCCCCACGAGTCTTCTGCCCCAGGCCGCCAAGGCCCACGGCCTGACTTTCAGCCAGCTTCTGGATCGGCTGATCGAACTCGCCGTCGAGGAACACGCGCGCCGTCGAGGGGGGCGCGCATGATCGTCAGGGGCGCCAAGCGCCTCAAATCCTGCTTCGACAAGCTCGGTTCCGGCGACGTGTTCATCGGCCCGGTCATCGGAAAGCACCTCGAAAGCTTTGTCATGATCGATCTGGCCGCCAGGGGCGTGACCGTCCTGCCGTCGTGCCTTTCCCAGACCCTGGCACGTTCCAAAACCGCCCAGGCGCTCATCCTGAACCGGTTCGCCCCTCCGTTGACCCTTGTCGTTCCCCGAAGAATCGAGCTTCTGGAAGCCATCAACCTGTACAATCGGGAAAATGTCGGACGGGTCGTCACCAAACTGGACCACAAGCACTGCGGCCACGGGGTCCGACTATGGGAAAGCATGGAAACCCTCTACAGCGTCGTGGGACTGGAGGAATCCTCCTATCCGTTCGTCCTCCAGCCGTTCATGGAAAACTTCGCCGATGTCCGGGTCGTTATCGCAGGAGACTACATCGAAGCCTACGCACGGAAAAACAAGGACAACTTCCGGGCCAACATGGCCGCCGGAGGAAAAAGCCGGGCCTACGACCCGGACCAAAAACAGTTGGATTTCTGCCGCCGCCTCATGGAAAGGGGCGACTTTCCCTATGCGCACATCGACCTGATGATCATGGAAAGCGGCGATGTCTACCTGTCCGAAATCGCCCTGACCGGCGGCTTGAAAGGCGCCCGGATCGACCAGCGTGAACTCGACCGGAAAAAAAAAGAAATCATTGAAACAATGGCCCGAGAAATCGAAATGAATTCCGCAAGAATCGGAAAGGAGATGCCCTTATGACAACCGAGACCCCCCTGGTGGGAATCGTAATGGGAAGCGACTCGGATTTGGACGTCATGAACGAGTCCGCGTCGGTACTGGAAAAATTCGGAGTCCCCTACGAGATGACCGTGGCCTCCGCGCACAGAAGTCCGGAACGAGCGGCCGAGTTCGCAAAGTCCGCAGCGGAAAGAGGGATCAAGGTCATCATCGCGGGGGCCGGACACGCCGCCCACTTGGCCGGGGCCATGGCCGGATACACCATCCTGCCCACGATCGGGGTCCCCATCGATTCCTCCTGTCTCCAAGGACTCGATTCGTTGCTGTCCACAGTCCAGATGCCCCCGGGCATTCCGGTCGCCACTGTATCCTTGGGAAAGCCAGGCGCCAGAAACGCCGGAATCCTCGCCATACAAATACTGGCTCTGGGCGACCGCGAATTGCAAAAGAAACTGCTGGCTTATAAAACGGAGCTTGCCAAGCAAGTCGAACTGAAAGCGAAAAAGATTGAGGCCAGAGGAAAAAATCCGGCGAATTGACCCCCAATCGCCGCAACCCGAATGGATTCGGGAGGCTGCGGACGCCCTGGAAAAAGGCGGCGTGGTGGTCTTTCCCACACGCGGTCTCTACGGTCTGGCCGCGGACGCCACGGACATTCGGGCCATTGGCGAAGTATTTCGCATCAAAAACAGGCCTTTGGACAAGCCGCTCTCCATTCTGGTCAAGGACATGGAAGCCTTGGAAAAGTTCGCAGCCCCGGTCGGCCCTTCCGCGCGTCGCCTGATGGAAACGTTCTGGCCGGGCCACCTCACGGTCGTCCTGCCCGCCAGACCGGCCCTGCCCCCTGCCCTGACCGGCGGTACAGGGACCATCGGCGCAAGAGTGCCGGAACACCCGGTCGCCCTCGCGCTGGCGAAAGCATCCAAAAATCCCCTGACCGCCACCAGCGCCAACCTTTCCGGCCAGCCGGGGTGTTCCGACATCCGCAAACTGGCGCCGGAAATCCTTCGGGAATGCCGCCTGGTCTTGGACGGCGGAGTATTGGCTGGCGGTCCCGGCACCACTGTCGTGGACGCCACAGGCCCCGAAGTCCGTATTTTGAGAGAGGGCAGAATCTCCTCCGCACGAATCTTCCAAGTCCTCGAAAAATCCTGATTAGTACAGATTTGGGGACCGGTTGAAGGTAGGTTGGGTT
Organism: Desulfobacterales bacterium; assembly: GCA_963674505.2. Classification (GTDB taxonomy): domain Bacteria; phylum Desulfobacterota; class Desulfobacteria; order Desulfobacterales; family SKZT01. The sequence goes on along the minus strand of CAXXIG010000007.1, from coordinate 366,356 downwards.
GAGCGTCGTGGATTGTCGGGTTTCGCTCCCTTGTTCTTTCAAACTCGCCAAGAAGATGTTCGATGCAACCAGGAAGCAAGCGAAACCCAACGCGACGCCCCGCTCAACCCAAACTACGCGCAGTCCCCCAAATCCGTTGCAGCCAGGAAAAATCCAATTAAATCGGGCCGTTCGTCTAAAAACGTTGACAAAGCCTTTTTTTTTTGGCATATATGCGCCTGAAATTTTTGCCGGAGTGGTGAAATAGGTAGACGCAGGGGACTCAAAATCCCCCGGACCTTGCGTCCGTGTCGGTTCGATTCCGACCTCCGGCACTCCTATAAAAGAAAGGGTTTCGGTCGAAAAGGTCGAAACCCTTTTTTATTTCGCCCTTCCCACACCACCATGTTCCCACGCGAAGCGTATGAACGCACCAGGACGCTTTACGTTCGAGTTCCGCAAAAACATGGCCGAATCAAGCCCCCCTCGCAGGCCGCCTGTTCCGCCGCCTATGTCGGAGTCACGATGGAAAGGGCGGTGTAGGCCAGCGCGTCCTTTCCTCTCGTGCTGTAGATCTGGTACAGATTCATGATGGAGGCCTGGGAAAACACGTAGTTTCTGAACTGGTTGAATTTCCTCGATTCCAGGTCGCTGTCGGCCATTGCGTATTTTTCGACGGCGATCTCTTTCATAACAGGAATGATCCACTTGGCCGCAGGGACGGTCAGCACCCAGTCGTGGTCTCCCAAGTGGCAGACGAAGTTTTCCATGCGCCGGGGCAAGGGAAGGGTCTTTCCGTCCGGCGCGAGCAGTTTTTCCTCGACCGGGTCTTTGTCTGTCAGTTTGCATGCGGCCTTGATCCATGCCACAGGGCCTTCTTCGTCCTTGGGCCATCCGGGATGGCTGTGGGCGCAGGCCTGCGCCACGCAGGATTCCGGGGGCAGTCCCCGGACGATGGATTCCGCAACGCTGTAGGGATGGTGTTCGCCGGTGCCTGCCAGCTGGAGTTCGGTCCGGGACTCGCCGTCCTCCCCCCATTGGAAGACCCAGGGCTTGTGCAGGTCGTGAAGAACCTGCGAGGCGATGACAATGTCCCTGTCCAGCGCGTAGCCGTATGTTTTCACATATCCGTCGTAAAGCGCGAGCGATACCATCAGGTTCAATGCGGTATGGGGCACGACCCCGCCCGGATAGGAATGATGGCTGGAATACCCGCTTCCCGGCGCGGCGACAAACGGGTGCGGCGAGCGATACGGGTTGGAGGTAGGCGGCAGGAAATTCTCGAAGGAAACATCCTTTTCGATAAGACCTTCGGACAGCAGGTCGATATAGACATTCTTCCTTTTGCCTTCGTCCATCAGTTCGGCCATGAAGGTGGGGGCGGGGTTGTCGAGAATGCCCGAAACGGATGCTCGCATCTCCTCGCTCTGGATGGTATCCACCGTTTTCTTGATGTACTCCCACGAATCCATGACCATCCTCGAGTTTCCGGCCATTTGCTCCGGGGTCATCTCAATGCATTCGGACAGACTCGTGGTGCGAACATCGGCCAAACTGAATTTCGGGAATGCCGACGAAATAGCCAATGTGGCCCCTGCGGCCATCCCCAGTTTCAAAAACGCCCTTCGATCCATTGCATGTTCGATCATCACTCCTCCTTTGTTTCTGGCGGCAAAATTCCGCAGTAAGCGCCGAGGCCCGGCCAAATCCGGGCGAACCGGAACTTGCGATGCCTAGTATTAATGGTGGGCAAATGTTCGGGCGATATTGGTACTTGGTTAGGAATGCATGACAGTACCAGCCCGGGGTGATGAAAAGCATCTATTTTAAAGGGTTTGTTTTCTTTAAAGGGTTTGTTTTCAGCCGGAATTTATTCTCCCGGCAATCTGCAATGCCTTGGTTCCGGAGCGTATGGTCGGTGGGTTAGGGACGATAAGAAAAGATTTGAAACAATTTTTCCATTGATCCAAAATCAAAAATTCATGGACTCTTGCCTACTCGTCGATACTTTTTTCAACCCTTGGCAATCCGGCTCGGCTTTTCCCCGTAGGGTATCAATTATTGTAGCTCCCGCGCCGCCCGTTCGATATTTCCCTGCAGGGGATGAATTATCGCCCTTCCCGCGCTGCAATAATTCACCCCCTGCAGGGAAATATCGGTGCGGGCACCCTGATTGCTACAATAATTCAACCTCTACGAGGTAAAAGCCGAGTCTCGACAGGATTTGTCGTCTTTCAGGGAATTATTGCAATGTCTGCCGGAGGGCGTTTGCCAAGACTTTTAGGCCTTTAGGCCTTAGGCCTTGCTCGGCATAGCCGCCGTGTGCTCGAAGAGGAAACTACCGAACCAATTTTTTATTCAACTATGATTGCCAGTCATCTGATTTAGGCACTTTCAGATTGTCGCGCCGAAGACCTAAATAGTTGCTTGTCTATGCATTTCTTCCATTCTCAGGAAATGACCCTTCTTATACGGTTTTATGCGGTTGACAATCGGATTATGCAGGTGTATTCGTGAAATGAAATATTATGGGTATACGTACACCGACTTCCACGTGGAGGTTCTTGGAGTTGGCTCCCAACCATTTTGCAACAGATTGGATTGATCATGTCAGAATTTGAAGATCGATGGTTGTCAGTCGAAGAAATTTGTCGGTATCTTGGGGTTAGTAACGATACGGTCTACAGGTGGATTATTAAACACGGGATGCCAGGGCATAAAATCGGCCGGCTTTGGAAGTTCAAGAAGGACGAGGTGGACAAGTGGGTGAAGGCCGGTGGGGCAAAATCTGGTAAAAGCGGAAAGAAAGCCTGATGTCCGAGCCCCTTGCCGATCAAATCCTTAAACAGGTCGAACAAGCCGCTGAACTCTATTATCGGCTGATCCTGATCGTCGCACCCGCCGGTGCTGGCAAGACCACCGCTCTACAGGGTGTGGGTGATCGCACCGGCGCGACCCTGGTCAATTTAAACCTCGAACTTTCCCGCCGGATGCTGGAATTGACGGAACGCCAGCGTGCCTTGCAACTTCCCCGTCTTCTCCGGGAGATTGTCGGCAATGGCGGCGGCGATATGATCTTGCTCGACAACATTGAAGTCATCTTCGATATTGACCTGAAGCAGGACCCTCTTCGCTTGCTCCAGGGACTCTCTCGCAACAAAACCGTGGTGGCCGCATGGAACGGGGCCATCGTTGGAGATTACTTGACCTATGCTGCTCCGGACCACCCGGAGTATAGGCGATACCCGATACGCGATTTTTTGGTGGCAAGCCCGGAGATGACGATATAAAGATAAAAAAGGAACCACGAAGAGACACGAACATACACGAATTGTTTTTCTTTTTATTTGTGTCCATTCGTGTCCATTTGTGGTTGGAGGTTTTTATGAAATACGGTGATCTGATACAGTTCGAACCCATCGAGTCCGTGGTCCAGCTACGAGACGCCAACGAAGCGACTGCGGCACGTCAGCTCGTACAGACTTACGTCATTTCCGAGGAGATGGCCGAAAAATTAATCGACCTGGTTTTCCCCCAACTGCAATTCGAGCGACCCATCGACAACAAAGGCCTTCTGGTGGTTGGCAATTACGGCACCGGCAAGTCCCACCTCATGTCGGTGATCTCGGGGCTTGCGGAAAACCCTGACCTCGCTGGCAGTCTGAGCAATTCGAGCGTTGCATCCGCCGCTGGAAAAATCGGAGGCAGGTTCAAGGTGGTTCGCACTGAAATCGGAGCCACCACCATGTCTCTGCGGGACATTCTCCTGGCCGAACTGGAAGAGCACCTTGCCGAGATGGGGGTTAGTTACAGCTTTCCTTCGGCGGACGAAGTGTCCAATAGCAAGCGGTCCTTTGAAGAGATGATGTCCGCGTTTCATAAGGAGTTGCCGGACCACGGCCTGCTCCTCGTAGTGGACGAGTTGCTTGATTTCCTGCGTACCCGCAAGGATCAGGAACTCATCCTGGATCTGAACTTCCTTCGTGAAATCGGAGAGGTATGCAGGGATTTGCGCTTCCGTTTCATGGCCGGCGTCCAGGAAGCCATCTTCGACAGCCCGCGATTTTCCTTTGTGGCCGATAGCATCCGCCGGGTGAAGGATCGGTTCGAACAGGTTCTCATCGCCCGCAAAGATGTCAAGTTCGTGGTGGCTGAACGGCTACTCAAAAAAACGGGCGAGCAGCAGGCTAAGATACACGACTACTTGAAACCTTTCGGCAAGTTCTATGGCCACATGAACGAGCGCATGGACGAGTTTGTCCGTCTCTTTCCGGTGCATCCCGACTATATCGACACCTTTGAAAGAGTGACCGCCGTTGAGAAGCGCGAGGTTTTAAAGACGCTCTCTATCGCCATGAAGAAGATGCTGCATCAGGACATGCCGGACGACCGGCCCGGGCTGATTGCCTACGACACCTATTGGACCAGTCTTCGAGAGAATCCTTCGTTCCGTGCCGTACCGGATATCAAGGCGGTGATCGATTGCAGCCAGGTTTTGGAGTCCCGCATCCAACAGGCCTTTACGCGTCCGGCCTATAAGCCCATGGCATTGCGGCTCATTCATGCCCTATCGGTCCACCGGCTGACCACCGGCGATATATACGCCACTCTGGGTGCCACAGCGGAGGAACTGCGCGACGGGCTGTGCCTATATCAACCGGGAATCGAGGAACTTGGCGGCGATCCGGCCGACGACCTCCTGTCCCAGGTGGAGACGGTGCTGCGGGAAATCCACAAAACGGTCAGCGGACAGTTCATTTCGTCCAACCCGGACAATCGCCAATTCTATCTGGACCTGAAGAAGACCGACGACTTCGACGCTCTGATCGAAAAGCGAGCCGAAAGCCTCGGCTCCCCCCACCTTGACCGTTACTACTACGAGGCCCTGAAACGGGTCATGGAGTGCACGGACCAGACCTATGTCACCGGATACAAGATCTGGCAGCACGAGCTGGAATGGCTGGAGCGCAAGGCCGCGCGCCAGGGATATCTTTTTTTCGGCGCGCCCAATGAACGATCCACAGCCGTACCTCCGCGAGACTTCTATATTTATTTCATCCAGCCATTCGATCCACCCCATTTCAAAGACGAAAGAAAGTCCGACGAGCTGTTCCTGAGACTATCCAACACGGACGACGAGTTCCGCACCGCGCTCATGAATTATGCCGCAGCCTTGGATTTGGCTTCCACATCGTCTGGCCAGGCCAAATCCACCTACGAATCCAAGGCCAACCATTTCCTGAGAAATCTTGTCCAATGGCTTCAAAAAAATATGACCACCGTATTTGAGGCAACTTATCAAGGCAAGTGCAAATCTATTCGCGAGTGGGCCAAACAGCATTCGCTGAGAGACATGGCTGGATTAGGGCCTCATGAAAGAATCAATTTCAGAGACGTGGTCAATTTCATTGGCGGTATTTGCCTTGCGCCACATTTCGCGGATAAGGCGCCCGAATACCCGTTCTTTTCTGTGCTTATCACCGGGACCAATCGGGAACAGGCCGCGCAGGATACCCTGCGTGCCATCGCCGGGCAGAAACGCACCAAGCAGGCCGCCGCAGTACTCGATGCCCTGGAACTGCTCGACGGCGAACGGCTCGACCCTTGCAAATCGAAATACGCCAAGCACATTCTCGGCCTTCTCCACAAGAAAGGCCACGGCCAGGTGGTCAACAGGTCCGAGCTAATCCAGGACGACAAAGGCGTGGAGTACATGGACAAGGACCGGCAGCGGCTGGAGCCCGAGTGGGTTGCGGTCGTCCTGGCCGTCCTGGTCCACTCGGGCGATCTGGTCCTCGCCATTCCGGGCAAGAAATTCGACGCCACCGGTCTGCCGCAGTTGGCAGGAACCGGGGTGGACGAACTTGCACAGTTCAAGCATATCGAACGGCCTAAAGATTGGAATCTTCCGGCGCTAAAGGCCTTGTTCGAGTTGCTCGGGCTCACCCCAGGCATGGCGCAACTGATCGCCCAGGGCAAGGAAGAACCGGTTCAGCAGCTCCAGAAAGCCATATCCGGAACGGTTGGAAAATTAGTCGTCCTGCAACAGAGTCTGCAAAGCGGACTGCCATTCTGGGGCAGAAATCTTCTGGCCGAGCAAGAGGCGAAGACACTTCGGATCCGGCTCGACGAGACCAAAAGTTTCCTGGAATCGCTCCAAGCCTACAGCTCGCCAGGAAAACTCAAGAACTTCCGCTACGACGCCCAAGAGGTGACCTCACATCGGAAGGGGCTCGATTCGATGCAGGAGATCGAATCCCTTCAGGAATTGACAGGCGATCTCGGTTCCACGGCCTCCTTCCTTTCCACTGCCGATGCGGTGCTGTCCGCCGATCACCAGTGGGCGGGCGAAATGAAAAAGGCGCGGGACGAAGTGCTCGCTCAAATCGGCGATTCAAAAAAACGAGGCGCCGCTACATTTCGCCAGCATACCAAACGCAGGCTGGCCGATCTCAAGAAGGCCTATGTGCAGACCTACTTGGGATTGCACGCCAAGGCGCGATTGGGCGTGAACGAAGACAATCGAAAGACCGGACTCATGGGCGACGAGCGTCTCAAGGTACTGCAAAAGCTCTCCACCATCGAATTGATGCCCCGCCAGCACCTGAGCGACTTTCAAAACCGCCTGGCCGGATTGAAAAGCTGTTTTGCGCTCACCGAGCAGGAACTGGACGCATCTCCGGTGTGTCCGCATTGCAGCTACAAGCCAGGGGCGGAGCCGCCCGCCGCACCTGCGGGAACGGTTCTGGACGATCTGGACGACGAGCTGGACAAGCTGGTTTCCAACTGGACACAGACTCTGCTGGCCAACCTGGATGACCCGACCACCAAGGGCAACCTGGACCTTCTCAAGCCCGGACCCAGGAAACTGGTCAACGGCTTCGTCAAGAAGCGGGAACTGCCCGACGACCTCGGCCAGGACTTCATCCATGCCCTGAGCGAAGTGCTATCCGGCCTTCAAAAGGTGCCGGTCAAGACCGCGGACCTTCGAGCGGCGCTGCTATCCGGCGGTTCACCGGCGACTCCGGCCGAGATGAAGAAGCGATTCGAGGAATACATGGACGAACTCGTCAAGGGCAAGGAGCCCGGCAAGGTTCGAATTGTTTTGGAGTGACCCATGAATAGCAATGAACCGACCCGGATGCGGCCGGAAGGCGACAACCTTTTTGATCGTGTTGTCTCCATCCTTGAACAAGCACGTGCCAACGTTGTTCGAGCCGTCAACAACAATATGGTGATCGCCTATTGGCTCATCGGCCGCGAAATCGTACAGGAGATTCAGAGCGGAGAAGAGCGTGCCGAATACGGCAAGCAGACAATAGAAAAGCTTTCTATGAAACTGACCCAAAAATACGGGCGCGGTTTTTCAACGACAAACTTACGTTATTTCAGAACCTTTTACACGGTCTATAATGATCGCAATCCCGAGATTCGCCACATCGCATGTGGCGAATTCGAGGCTTCCGGAAAACGCCACACGCAAAGTGGCGTTTTAGACGCAATGACAGTGGCTGTGGAACAAGCCGATGTCACTCGAGGGTTCTCGCCCAACTTGGGGTGGTCTCATTACAGGGCCCTTATGAATGTGGAAAATCGCAACGAACGTCTTTTCTATGAAGTTGAAGCGGAAAACGAAGGATGGGACGTAAAACACCTTGAACGACAGATACATACCTTTCTCTTTGCAAGACTGCTAAAGAGCAGGGACAAAGCGGCGGTTATGGAGCTATCCTCCCATGGGCAGAAAATCCGCACACCGTGCGACGCCATCAAAAACCCCTACATTCTGGATTTTCTCGGACTGCCGGATTCTCAAGTCCATCACGAATCGAAAATCGAGAAGGCCATCATTGACAATCTTCAATCGTTTCTTCTGGAACTGGGCAAGGGATTCGCTTTCGTTGGCCGCCAGAAACGCCTGCAATTCGACGAGGACTACTTCTATATCGACCTGGTTTTCTACAACTGCATCCTGAAATGTTATCTGTTAATCGATTTGAAGGTCGGCGAACTGACGCATCAGGACATCGGCCAGATGGACAGCTATGTCCGTATGTTCAATGACAAATGTCTCACGGAAGGGGACAACCCGACCATCGGTCTTATTCTTTGCGCCAAGAAGAATGAAACCATCGCCCGATACTCGGTTCTCAATGACAGCAAGCAATTGTTTGCTTCCAAATACATGCTTTATCTGCCGACAGAGGAGGAATTGAGGCGGGAGTTGGAACGGGAACGCAAGTTGATCGAGGAAGCCCGGTCCGAGGCAGAGAGCGAGTGACCTAGTTACTGACCAAGTCGGACATGCCCATGCGGCAACTTGATCAGCGGACAAGTGACCAAGTCGGTCGCGAGACGGGTCGCGATTCGCGATTCAAAATACCAGCCAACCCCAAACGGAGTCGAAATATGGATAAGAACAATCAAGCTCATCGCCAGCAGACAATGTTCGACACGGAAGGACCCGATACCCGCGACTCGGGCCCCGTGACCTGTCTCGGGATCGAATTCGAGAACGACGAGGAACGCCGCGAGTATTTCCTGGTAAAGCTGCGCGAGAAACTCAAGGATCCGGAGTTTCGAAAAATCGATGGTTTCCCTATTGGCGAAGATAAGGACATCCTTATCCTATCTGATCCGCCGTATTACACTGCTTGTCCAAATCCGTTCATAGAGGATTTCATTAAGCACTATGGGAAGCCGTATGACCCAAGCATGCCCTATAACCGGGAGCCATTTGCTTCTGATGTAAGCGAAGGAAAGAACGCCCCTATTTATAACGCACACTCCTATCACACCAAGGTACCTCATAAGGCCATTATGCGATACATCCTGCATTATACAGAGCCAGGTGACATCATCTTCGATGGATTTTCAGGAACAGGGATGACCGGCGTGGCAGCTGCTTTGTGTGGAGATCCGAGCAGAAACAAAGCGCTTACTGCTACAAACTCATCTTTTGGGCAACGTTGGGCCATCCTTTCGGACTTATCTCCTATTGCTACGTTTATCGCAAGCAACCTGCTTCGCCCAATTTACCAGAATGATTTTCTGAATGCCTTTGAAGAAATATGCGAAGATATTGAGGCCGAGTTCGGCCATCTGTATCTGACGAACCATAATGGATGGAAGGTACGAGACAGGAAGAGCGTTGAACACAAGCATTATCAACGTCGAGGTAATCAGCAGGGCAGTGTTGAATTCACACTCTATTCTGATGTCGTTAGATGCCCTGAATGCACCGCTGAAACCACGCTCTATAAGGTGGCTGTAGATGAGAAAAACGATTCGCTTCGATCAAATCTGACATGCCCTTACTGCAATGCATTGGTCAAGGCGTCAAAATGGGAACCAGTGCATACGACGAGCTTTGATCCTGTACTCAAACAGACCGTACGCCAGCTTCGGATCGAACCCATTCTTATTAACTACACGGTCGGTTCGACAAGATATGAAAAGCTACCTGATGACCAAGATAAACAACGCATTGATGCAGCATCCAATCTTCTTGGCTCTCACGGCTTACCATCGGTCCCCCTAATCGACGGCAAAGAAACGCAGCGCAATGTTCCAATTGGCATTACCCATCTACACCAATTCTTTACTCCACGCGAGCATCTGTTCGTGGCTACCCTACTACATCAGATACAGAACTACCCTGATGACAATTTACGTCAGATGCTACTTTTTGCTTTTACTGCGTCCTTGCCATACACGTCGAGGATGAGGAGGTTTCGTGCCGATAGAAAAGGTGGTGGACCGCTATCGGGAACTTTATACGTCAGCTCTTTGATCACACCACCACATGTCTTGAAAACTTTTCGACGTAATGCAAAAACGATTGCTAACAGCCTAACTCCACCTGTCGATCCCCAGCGGGGTCATGTCATAAGCACACAAGATGCTGGTCATCTTCGGCAGATTCCGGATTCATCTGTGGACTATATATTCACAGATCCTCCTTTTGGCCATAACTTCGATTACTCCGAATTGAATTTTTTCTGGGAAGGGCTCCTCGGAACGGTGACAAATCAGAAGCCTGAGGCGATTGTGAGTACTTCACAAGGAAAGGGCATAGATGATTACCGCGAACTGATGGAGCGAAGCTTCTCAGAATATTTCCGCATTTTAAAACCAGGTAGATGGCTAACCGTTGAATTTTCTAATACAAAGGCATCTGTCTGGAATGCAATTCAGTCAGCATTGGAGCGAAGCGGCTTCGTTGTGGCCAACGTTGCATCACTCGACAAGAAACAACACTCATTTAAAGCTGTTATGACACCAACTGCGGTCAAGCAGGATCTTGTCATTTCTGCATATAAACCAAATGGCGGCCTTGAAGATCGCTTCTTCCGCCTCGAATCAGGTACCGAAGAAGGTGTCTGGGATTTTATCAGGACACATCTAAAACAACTGCCTGTTTTCATCTCAAAGAATGCTCAGGCGGAAATAATTGCAGAGCGCCAGAATTTCCTTCTCTTTGATCGAATGGTGGCTTTCCACGTCCAACGCGGTGTAACAGTTCCTTTGTCTGCGGCTGAGTTTTACGCTGGCTTGGAACAACGATTCCCGCCACGTGACGGTATGTATTTCCTACCGGATCAGGTTGCCGAGTATGATAAGAAACGGATGACTGTCAAAGAGGTGCTCCAGCTTCAGCTCTTCGTTTCAGACGAGGCGTCGGCGATTCAGTGGCTCAAGCAGCAACTAACCAAAAAGCCTCAGACTTTCCAAGACATCCATCCTCTGTTCTTAAAGGAAATCGGAGGCTGGCTGAAGCACGAAAAACCCCTGGAGCTTTCCGAACTGTTAAAGGAAAACTTTTTATCCTACGATGGCAAAGGCAAGGTACCCAGCCAGATTCATAGCTACCTTTCCTCGAACTTTAAGGAGTTGCGCAATCTGGAAAAGGATGATCTGGCGCTCATAGTTAAAGCCAAGAGCCGCTGGTACGTGCCTGATCCGAATAAGGCCAGCGACTTGGAAAAGTTGCGCGAACGTGCTTTGATGAACGAGTTCGATGGATATCGGGAATCCAAGAAGAAGCGCTTGAAGGTTTTCCGCCTCGAAGCCGTACGAGCCGGATTTAAGAAGGCATGGCAAGAGCGCGACTACAGTACGATCATCGCCGTGGCCCGCAAGATACCCGAAAAAATCCTCCAGGAGGACCCCAAGCTCCTTATGTGGTACGACCAAGCGCTAACAAGAACGGGAGATTAAGGATGACGAAAGAAACTCCGCACTTTGTTCAAGGTTCGCTTTTTGAAAAAGATTATCTAATCCGAACACTGGGTACTTTGTCGCATAGATCTGATTTAGCGATTACAGAATTGGTCGCCAATGCATGGGATGCTGGAGCATCAAAAGTAGATATTACTATACCTGATGACCTTGAACAGAAATTAATCATTGAAGATGATGGCATTGGTCTCACAAAAGATGAATTTCACGATAGATGGATGAAATTGGGGTATAATCGTCTTAGACACCAAGGCAAACAAGTCGAATTCCCGCAAGGGCGGAATGGCAATCGTTTAGCCTATGGCCGCAACGGCATCGGTCGACACGGCCTTCTGTGTTTTAATGATCAATATATAGTCGTCACACGAAAAGATGGTGAAGAGTCCATTTTTACCATAAGTACATTAAGTGAGTCTCAACCATTTGTGCTCCAAAACGAATCCACTCAAAACAAAACGGGAAATGGTACTCGCCTTGAAGTTTTTGTTCAACGAAATCTGCCTAATCCCGATAGAATTCTTGAGGTTATTTCCGCTCGTTTTCTCCATGATCCAAAATTTGTTGTTTACATTAATGGGAGGTCTGTCCCCCTAGAGGAACACCAAGGGCTCATTAATCAGTCTGTTTTGAAAATCAATGATGAAATTACCCTTGAGGTAATGTTCATTGATACGCAAAAAGCTGCACGCTCTACCCTCTATCAAGGTGTCGCGATATGGCAAGGAGGAAGGTTGGTCGGTGAACCTTCATGGACTTTGGGTAAAAGCTCAGTGCTTGATGGTCGGACACGCTTTGCAAAAAGATATACTTTTGTCGCTAAAACCAATGATCTATCCGAGCATGTAAATGAAGATTGGACAGGTTTCTATAATAACGAAATCATGGATTTAGTCTTTAGTAAGTTGTCACGTCATATTATGGATGCATTCAGCACGTTGGCCAAAGGAATGGTAGACGAAACAAAAGCTTCAATTCGGAAGGAGTTCAAGGAACAATATTCCGAATTATCCCCATTGGGGAAATTCGAGGTAAACGAAGTTATTGATAGCGTCGTTGAGGCACACCCGACCAGCAATCAAGAGACTCTTGGTATTGCTGTTGAAGCCGTTATAAAGCTTGAGAAGACCAGAAGTGGGAAGGCCCTTCTTCAAAAACTTAGCCAATTATCGGATGATGACATCTCTGGTCTGAACAGGCTTCTCGACCAGTGGACCATCAAAGATGCCCTTTCGGTACTTGACGAAATATCAAGAAGAATTTCGGTTGTGGAAGCGATTGAAAAACTTTCTGGAGATACAAAGATAGATGAACTAAAAATACTTCATCCGTTGGTAAGTGGGGCAAGGTGGCTTTTTGGGCCGGAATTCGATTCTGCAGAGTACACATCCAACCAACAATTGCGTACGATTATAAAGAAAATATTCAAGATCGACCCTAATAAAAATAATTTTGAGAATGACCAAAAAAGGCCTGATCTTTTCATACTTAGTGACTCTACAACCTCCATTACCGGGGCTGAGCAGTTTAACATAGACACAAATCTATTGGAAATGCGGCGAATTCTAATCATTGAGCTAAAGCGTGGTGGGTCCAGCCTTTCTCGAAGCAATAGAGATCAAGCAGTCCATTACGTTGAGGATTTTATCGGTTGCAAGGAATTAACTGGCAACCCTGACATTTTCGCTTTTGTTGTTGGAGAGACCGTATCTGGCAAGGTAGTTGGGAAACAACGTGTCGGAGACTCCGGTCATGTTTGTGTCACCACATTCGCACAATTAGTAGATACTGCGAGACGAAGATTGTTCAATCTTCAAGAAAAACTTACAGAACGCTATCAAGGTGTTACGGGAATAGAGTTGGTACAAAAGCTCAAACAAATGGAGTTAAGCGACCTAATAAAATGACAGGCCTTGCTGCTTCAAATAGCTGGTATTTCAGCTTGGATCATGGGCAAAACTGCCAGGTCATTGAGACCCAGACGATATGGGGCGAGACGACCTGCCGAGTGTGGCTTCCCGACTGCGATTCGGTGGTTCGTATACCTGCGTCCAGACTCGCTTCTTTGGGCGACTCCGGGGCGGGTAGTGCCAACGGTATCGTATATGTCGCGTCCGCTGCGCGAGTAGCCGACGCCCTGAGCCATGATGTCCTGCTTGCACCTATTGAATCGTCGGTCATACCGCTGCCGCATCAGATCAAGGTTCTGACCCGCGCTATTTCAGGAGATCGGGTTCGGTATCTTCTGGCCGACGAGGTCGGGCTTGGAAAAACCATCGAAGCCGGACTCATCTTGCGTGAACTGAAGCTCCGGGGACTGGTCAAACGTATTTTGGTCGTTGCGCCCAAGGGGCTTGTGACGCAATGGGTGGCCGAGATGCGCGCCCATTTCAACGAAGATTTCAGATTGCTCATTCCCGGCGACTTTTCAGCATATAGGCGCATCGCCAAGGAAGATAACATCTGGCAAAGCCACCCACAGGTGGTCTGCCCGATGGACTCGGTAAAGCCGCTTGAAAGTAGGCGAGGCTGGTCGGAAAAGAAGTTGGCCGAGTACAACAAGGAAAGGTTCGAAGACTTGGTTTCCGCAGGGTGGGACCTTGTGATCGTGGACGAGGCGCACCGGCTTGGCGGCAGCACCGACCAAGTGGCCCGTTTCAAACTGGGGCAGGGGCTAAGCGAAGCCGCACCGTATTTCCTCATGTTGTCGGCTACTCCGCACCAGGGGAAAACCGACGCCTTCCATCGTCTGCTTTCCCTGATCGACGCCGAGGCTTTTCCCGACGAGGACAGTGTTACGAGGGACCGGGTTCAACCTTATGTGATTCGAACTGAAAAACGCCGCGCCATCACTTCCGATGGTAAAACGCTTTTCAAACCCCGGAAAACGGAACTTGCACCTATCTCCTGGAGAGAGGCACATCGGGATCAACAACTTCTTTATGAGGCGGTCACCGAATACGCTCGGGAGGGATACAATCAGGCTATGCGTGAAAAGCGCAACTATGTCGGGTTCCTGATGATCCTTATGCAGCGCTTGGTGGTTTCCAGCACGACCGCCATCCGCACCACGCTCGAACGCCGTCTGGAGGCGCTTAAAGGAACCACGAATGAACACGAATTAACACAAATAAAAAACAATAATGAACCATTCGTGTCTATTGGCGTCCATTCGTGGTTCTCTCCAGAAGAGTGGGCCGACCTCGACGGCCAAGAGCAGATAGAGACGCTTTTAGCCGCACGCCTGAAGGCACTAAAGAACGAACGCGCCGAGGTGAAGTTGCTCCTGAAAGCCGCTACCCGGTGTATGCAATCAGGGGCGGATGCCAAGGCCGAAGCGCTGCTTGACTGGCTTTACAAGTTACAAGCGGAAGAAAGCGATCCGGAACTGAAAGCCTTGGTGTTCACCGAGTTCGTCCCAACCCAACAGATGCTTCAGCAGTTCCTCGCCGAGCGCGGATTCCAGGTGGTCTGCTTAAACGGCTCCATGAACATGGAGGAGCGCAAGAAGGTACAGGAAGCGTTTGCAGAGGACGCCCGCATCCTCGTCTCAACCGATGCCGGTGGAGAAGGTTTGAATTTGCAGTTCTGCCACGTGGTGATCAACTACGACATCCCCTGGAATCCCATGCGGCTCGAACAGCGCATCGGTCGTGTGGATCGTATCGGCCAGACGCATGTTGTGCGCGCCGTCAACTTCGTTTTCGAGGATTCGGTGGAACACCGGGTCCGAGAGGTTCTTGAGGAAAAGCTCTCCGTTATTTTCGAGGAGTTCGGCATCGACAAGACCGGCGACGTATTGGATTCGGCCCATGCCGGACAGATCTTTGATGATCTGTATTTGGACGCGATTCTCAATCCGGACGAAGTCGATGCCTCCGTTGACAAAGTCGTCACCCGTTTGCAGGAGCAGGTCCGGGATACACAGGAGAGTTCTTCGATACTGGGAACAACCGAGGACCTTGAACCATCCGAAGCCCAAGATCTCATGGCGCATCCCTTGCCGCACTGGGTCGAGCGAATGACGGTGAGTTATCTCAAGGCATATGGCGGCAAAGCGGAACGAAACCGGCGAACCTGGAATCTAACATGGCCGGATGGAGAAGAATTCAATAGGGTCGTTTTCAGCGGTAAGGAGGCTGAACAGACACCAAGCTCTCGGCATATGACCTTGGAAGACTCACGGATTCGGGGCTTGGCAATGAGACTGCCGCGATTTGCACCCGGACAACCTGTGTCGGTATTGAAAATTCCAGGGGTTACACATGAGGTCACGGGGATGTGGTCTCTTTGGAGGATCGGAATCGCCACCATGGACTGGAACCGACACCGGATAATGCCGCTTTTTCTCACCGACGGCGGAAAGGTCTTTACCCCAACCGCTCGGCATCTGTGGGACAAGATTTTGAGCGAAGATTTTTCTGTGCGGGAGCATCTCGAAATTAACGATGCCAGAAATGCCTTTGACCGGCTCTTGGGCATCGCCGAGGAGCAAGGCCGATCCGTATATGACGGACTTGTTCAAGAGCACCTTTCGCGGCTGATGCAAGAAAAAGAGAAAGGTGAATATGCCTTCACCGCCCGACGAAAAATCATCGAACGTATGGGCTTGCCCCAGGTCCGCGGCTATAGATTGAATCTGCTCCGGCAGGAAGAACGCTCTTGGAACGGGGAACTTGAGCGCAAGGCTCAGGTTTATCCCGAAATGGTACCGCTTATTGTCGTCCGGGTTGAAGGAACCACGAATGAACACGAATGAACACAAATTATTATTAAAGGATGAGGTATATCGAATTGTTGGGTGTGCCATGGAAGTACTGAATACGCTTGGGCATGGTTTGTTGGAAAAACCTTATGAGAATGCCCTGGTTGTCGAATTCAAGCTCAGAGGGATACCCTATAAACAGCAACCTCGCTTCGATGTGATCTACAAAGGCGTCAAGGTGGGAGATTACATCCCCGACCTGATAGTATTCGATAAGATCGTCGTGGATGCAAAAACCATTGAGCGCATTACAGATGTGGAACGGGGTCAGATTCTCAATTATCTTAAGATCACTGGCCTTCGGGTCGGGCTGATCCTGAACTTCAAGAAACCCAAACTCGAATGGGAACGATTGATATTATGAATTCATTAGAGTCCATTCGTGTTCATTCGTGGTTGAATTCCTGGCGCGACCGGATTCTCAGAGAGTTCGCTCCCAATGTCGCCCGGTTGACTCTGGTTGCCGATCCGGATGGACTTCTCCTTGAAGAAGGCGTCCTTTCAGGCATACGCGAACGTGGTTTTGAACTCATCCCGTTCGAGGATCATGTCGCTTTCCGGTATGCCTATGAATCCAAGTTCCGCTCTCGCTGGGACCAAGGAGAAAAGACGGACTTGGTGGTCGTGCTGCGCTCTGCGGCAAGCGACCTTGGTTGTCTGCCATACGATCTGCTCCAGGCCGGTCGCCGATTGTCATTCAACCTCGGGGAGATATTCCCCAACCTTAGCTATCCGATTGTAACCGACTTGGACCGCGGCGATCTGGATAAGCTCTACGAAGCCCAAAAGCGCCACGCCCCAGGGGTTCTGGGCGATAACGCCACAAAGGAATTCGTTCTTCGACATGTTTTCGAGATTGCCCCGGAACTCATCCGAAAGCCGTCAGATCTGCTACGTGTGCTGCTACGCCGCCACTATCGAGAGCAACGCGTACCGGCTTTGCTGGATGAACGCTTTGTTCAGGTTTTGCGACAACTGGGCGGTTTTGAAGACTGGCCCCTTGAAAAAATCGTCCCGGATCGAGAAGCCTTTTTCGTTTTTCTCCAAGAGCGGTGGCCCATTTTCCTGAATCGGTCGGCGACCCAGGATACTACCAGCGTTCGAGAGAATGGAAAACCTTACAGTTTTGAATACCCCGGTCCCACGGATTTGCCCTTCGACCATGACGACATTCGTGTCTACATAGACAACCTGTTTTTAGAAGGACTGCTGGAAGCGGTTCCCCATGATCGCGCCGAGTCGCTTTCCAAAACCTGGCTTGCCATCGGCATCCGGACGGACGAGCAGAAGGTTCGGGAGCGCCGTATAGACGGTCTCCTGGACACGCTGGAATCCGATATTCCGAATGAAGACTCACGACATAACGACTGGTTCCATTTTGCCAAAACCTGGGCGGAACTGGTGGCTCTGGCGTTTGAATCGGACGAGGTATTGCCGGAGCCCGCACTCCAAAAGATGGAGAATATTCAGAGTCGGACAGATGCCGCACTTTTGCCGTGGCTGACAAAACGCTACGCGGGACTGGTTAACCTGCCCCCGGCTCCACCGGTCATGCTCCACCATATTCCTCGTTTTCTCTTGCGCCACATCAACGACGCGAAGAAAAACAAAGTCGCGTTCATCCTGGTGGACGGTCTCGCACTGAATCAATGGATCGTCATCCGAAAGGAAATCGCAAAGCAGGGAGTCAATTGCCGCTTCCGCGAGAATGCGGTGTTCGCGTGGATTCCGACCATTACATCTGTTTCGCGTCAGGCGGCCTTTGCGGGAAAGCCGCCCATCTATTTTCCGAACAGCATCCATACTACGGCCAAAGAGCCTGCACTGTGGTCGCAATTCTGGGAGGACCAGGGGCTGGCAAAGCCGGAAATCGCATACGCCAAAGGCTTGAGGAACGGTACCTTGGACAGCGTGAGCGAAATTATTTCCAGCCCCAGAACACGGGTTGTAGGTCTGGTTGTCGATAAAGTGGACAAGATCATGCACGGCATGGAGCTTGGCGCTGCGGGCATGCACAACCAGGTTCGGCAGTGGGCTGCTGGACCGTTTTTGGCGCGACTGTTTGATCTGCTTCTGGAGAACGGATTCCGTGTCTACCTGTCGTCGGATCATGGAAATATCGAGGCAACAGGCTGCGGCCGCCCTGCAGAAGGAGCCATGGCAGACCTTCGTGGAGAGCGTGTTCGAATCTATCCGGATTCATTACTGCGCGGCAAGGTTAAGGAAAAATTCCCAGACGCCCTGGAATGGCCGCCTATTGGGCTGCCGGACGACTATCTGCCCTTGCTTGCCCCGGAACGTTCGGCGTTTGTTCGCAAAACCGAAAGCCTTGTCGGGCACGGTGGTGTTTCTCTTGAAGAACTCATCGTACCTTTTGTTCAAATCGAGAGGAGAAACACATGAACGGACGAAAAGCACAAATCGGCTTCAGCCAACGAATCAGACTCGAATGGTTCGAGCAGACAGCCAATTTGATACTGGCCGGGAACGACAAGGCCGCAATCAACGATTCGCTCCAAAACTTGCTACAGGACAAAGTGTCGGTCGGTGGTAAATCGGTCCGGGGCAACAGGGAAAAGGTCATCACCATTCTCTTGAAGACTTGGCTCAACGTGCCTCGGAGGTTGGAGAAGATGCGTGACGAAGGTCTGGAGATAATTCAAGGACTTCCGCGTAAAGACCGAATCGCCATTCACTGGGGGATGATACTGGCGGCCTATCCTTTTTGGGGTGCGGTGGCCGCCCACACCGGCAGACTTTTGCGGCTTCAGGGAACAGCTGCGGCAGCACACGTCCAGCGGCGGATAAAAGAGGATTACGGAGAACGCGATACCGCGTCACGGGCTGCCCGGCGCGTGCTTAGATCATTTATCGATTGGGGCGTTTTGAACGAGACGGGCGACAAAGGAGTCTACGGTCAAGGGGAACAATACTCGATTGAAGACGCCAGGCTCATTGTCTGGATGGTGGAAGCGTCCCTCCGCGCCAGGACAAATGGATCTGCTGCCATAAAAGACCTACTTGATGGACCGAGCATCTTTCCATTCCGCTTGGCCCATATCTCAGCCGAACACGTGGCATCGCTTTCGCCTCGCCTGTATATACTGCGGCATGGTATGGATGAAGACCTTGTAATGCTGAGGGCCAATAAGGATGGAAAAACAAAATGACTTTTAACATAATTGAGTTAATAATGTAAAAAGACATCCGGTTTCGAAGGTCTCGTCGGTTTCGTGCAAAACCTGCTCCAGTCCAACGAGGTGATGGGCCGCGCCCTGCGAAAGACCATGCCCATGTTCCCCGAACTGGCCGTGCGCGAGCTGATCGCCAACGCCATCATACACCAGGATTTCCATATCGGAGGGACGGCGCCCATGATCGAAATCTTCGACAATCGAATGGAAATCACCAATCCAGGTCTCCCGCTGGTCAAAACCGACCGTTTTCTGGACTGCCCTCCAAGATCCCGCAACGAGGCCCTTGCCTCTTTCATGCGAAGAATCGGGGTCTGCGAAGAAAGGGGCAGCGGGGTGGACAAAGTCGTCATCCAAGCGGAACTTTTCCAGCTTCCGGCCCCCGTCTTCGAAACCACCGAAGAGCACACCGGGGCCGTTCTGTTTTCTTACAAGGCCTTGAAGGACATGGACAAAGAGGAAAAAATCCTGGCCTGTTACATGCACGCCGGGTTGCGATACATCCAAAGGGACTTGATGACCAACGCGACTTTACGGGGGCGGTTCGGCATATAGAGCAAAAACAGCGCGATCGCCTCCCGGATCATCAAGGATACTCTGGATGCCGGGTCTACGCTACATGTTCCAGTTGGGAAATTCCCGGAAAAGACGGAATCCAGCTGCTTTATCGACATCTGGGTCACATACCGCTTCGCCCGGAATGACGACTGCCGGGACGACAGTTCTTGAAGGTGGCCGATGTTAAAACCAAGCCCGATCGAATTCTAAAAAACGGCAAGGATCGCCCATGCACATCGACAGATTGAAAATCGCTGATTTTAGAAACCTGAAAGATTTCGAGATCGCATTCACCCGGTCGGTCGAAACGTCCGACGGCAATTTACGAGAATTCAAAAGCCACGCCGTCATCGGCCACAACGGCACGGGCAAGTCCAATCTCATGGAAGCCATGATCGCCATTTTCCGGGACCTGGACCTGAACAACGCCGCTTCCTTCGGCTACGAGATGGATTACACCATCCGAAAACACCAAGTGCAGATCGTCGCCGTCGCCGGAAAAAAGCCCGATGCGACCATCGACGGCAAACGGGTCTCCGCTGCGGAGCTTGCCGATCACGCCCGGAAATATCTGCCGTCGCACGTGTTCGTCTATTATTCCGGAAAAAACGAACGGATCGACCACCTTTTCCAGGCACACCAGAAACGGTTCATCCAAGCCCTGCGCCGGGGCAAAGACGATCTGATCCGCCTCCTCTTTTTATTGCCGGGGCGGCCACGGCCAGCTGGTCCTGCTGGCCTGCCTGCTGTCCAAGGACCGGGTTTTCGCCGACCTGCTGGAAAACCTGGGCATACTGGAACTGGAATCCGCACTGTTCGTTCTCAAGCAACCCTACCATCTGAAGCGGGACTTGACCGAAGACGCCATCAGAAACGGCGACAACCGATTCTGGTACGCCCAAGGCACCGTGGTCGATGAATTTCTGGACAAACTCTGGGAACTGGCCATCGCACCCATCGACGAAACCAAAAACAAACAGCTGGATTTCCGTGGCAGGACCGAAAAACAGGAACAACTCTATCTCTTTCTTCCCGATAAAAAGTCCCTGGAGCAACTCGGAGAACTGACGGGACCGCCGGAGGTTTTCTTCCGATACGCCGAAGGCGCATACATCGGCGACCTGATCGACGAAGTCCGCATCACCGTCAGGCACAAAGGCTCCAGGGGCGCCATCGGCTTCGACCATCTTTCCGAAGGAGAGCTTCAGCTCTTGACCGTCCTCGGCCTCATGCGCATCACCAGCCAGGACCACTGCCTGTTTCTGCTCGACGAACCGGACACCCACCTGAACCCCATCTGGAAACTGCGGTATTTCGACGAAATCGAAAAAGTGATCCAGGCCGACAAAGACGGAACCCTCTGCTCCACCTATGAAAACCAATACGAAGAATCCGAAACCGCCTACTTGCTCGACCCAACCGACCCCGAGGACGTCAACCTCATTGCCTTCGACGATGAAGGCAACGTCATCCCGGCACCGTACAACGATATGTCCGACTGGCAAAAACAAAGGGTGGAAGAAAGCATAGAACGTCTCAAACTCAACAGGCACGAAGCCCTTACAGAAGCGCGCAAAAAAGTCTGGCAAACCATCAATCGTGAAATCGGCCAGTCTGTTTTAACAAAATGTCGTGTCAACAATATCCGAACCTGGTTCGTCGTCCGATAAATCAATCAACGCGCAAGCATCCAGCACGAATATCACAGTCATCTATCCAGCCCCTTGTCTTCTTTTTTCTGACGAAAAACAACTGATCGGAAGGCCGATTGCAAACAAGGATAAGCGCCAAATTGGTCCGACCTGTGCTGATGGTGGCTTTCATCAGAGCAACGGGCAACAAGCCGGGAGTGACCTGGTAGCGCCGTCTTCCACGGCGGCGCGGCCTACAAAAAGGGTTGCGTTAATAGAGGATTTCGAACAAAATATGCCCGTGTTGAAAATAATCGCAGGCGCTTTCCGGCATCTTTGAATACACTATTTCGCAATGCCGCGAACGCCGTGAAGAAACGCTGCAAAAAATATATTGGAATTCGGCTGCTGCACGACGGGGAAAATCTGCAATCCGTGCGGTTTGTTCGACGGATACCCAGTGCAATAATCACGCACAGCCACAAAGACACCAAGGCTGTCTCGCAGGCGCTTTGCGTCTTTGCGCCTTTGTGTGAGAATTTTAAAGAGTTACTGCGGAGAGGCTTGGTTCTAAATTCGGCCGCCTGGATTCCGGGTCTACGCTACATGTTCCAGTTAAGAAATTCCCGGAAGCGACGGAATCGAGCTATTTTATCGACACCCGGGGTACATGCCGCTCCGCCCGGAATGACGACCGCCGCGACGATAGTCCCTGAAAGTGGCCGATGTTAAGACCAAGCCCCTGCGGAGGTTAAAAATTTGCTGGTTAAAACGGATTTTTTTTTGGGGGGGGGTGGAATGTAGGTTGGGTTGAGCGTCGTCAATTGTCGGGTTTCGCTACGGCATTCTATCAAACAAACAGATACGGCGCGCGAAACGGTTGGGAAGCAAGCGAAACCCAACGTGAAACCCGCTCAACCCAACCTACGCATTGCCGCTCCCCCAAATCCATTATAACCAGAAAATTTGTATTGGCGTTCCAATATAGGCCGCCATCGAAGTCGCCCGGCTGTTGCCACCGAACCATGCGGGCAGCCTGAAGAAAGAGGGAAAAACAAATGGATCTGAAAACATTGGAAGAAACGCCAAAGAGGGATTGGCCCGTCGACGCGCACGAAATCATCCTGAAGGTGTTGCGCGATCCCAAGGCGAAAGAAACGGAGCGCATGATCGCGGCGAAACTGGCGGGCGAGCACGAAGCCTTCGACGAGACGCTGGCCGCAAGGCTTCTGGAGATTTTTCAAGACGACCGGGAGAGCGACGAATTGAGGTCGGCGGCGGCGATGTCGTTGGGCCCGGCCTTGGAGTACTTCGACATCGTGGGGTTCGACGATTTCGAAGATATCATGTCGTCGAAAAACAAATGCGATAAATTTCAAAAAGCGCTGCGCAAGATTTACATGGATGCGGACGCGTCCGAGCTGATCAGGCGGCGCGCTCTGGAAGCCTCGGCCCATGCTCCCAGGTATTGGCATCAAATAGCGACCCGTGTCGCCTACCAGGGCCGAGACGAGGACTGGAAATTGACGGCGGTGGTTTGCATGGAGCATGTTTCCGGGTTCGAAAAGCAGATCGTGGATGCCCTGTGCAGCGACAACCCTGATATAAGATGCCACGCGGTCAGGGCGGCGGGCGCTTGGGAGGTGGAATGCGCCTGGAATCATGTCTCGTCGATCGTCCGTTCGAAAACAAAAAACAAGGCCCTGCTTCTGGCGGCCATCGAAGCCGCCGCATCCATCTGCCCCGAAGAGGCCGAAGACTTGCTGTCGCCCCTGCGGCAGTCTCCGGACGGTGAAATCGCCGGAGCGGTCGAAAAGGCCGAAAAATTCATGTCCATCCTGCGGCAGTCTCCATTGTCCGGGGCCGTGGATGCCATCGACGAGGCCCTGGCCGAGTTGGACGACGTTTTCGACATCGACCTTTTCGACGAAGACGATATTTTCTTCTAAAAAGAAGAATGGCTTGTCCGATGGGAAGGCGCCTTTGCGGTTGCCCGGCGGTTTGCGAAAGCTGGCAGTGCATGCGCGCATGTTTTCGATTTTCCGACGGCCTTTAAAAAGCTTGGAATGCTCTTACAGGAACATCGTGCCGGATGGGAAATGGAAACAGCGCCGCCGTGGAAGGCGGCGCTACCGCGATGCAGTTCAGCTCTTCACCATGCCGCGAACACGCACGATGATTTCGGGCTTGATCTTGCTGTTTGTTTCCAGCTTGATGGATCCGTAGCAAATTCCCTGCTCATGGACGAGGTTTTTGATTGTCAGGGTGTAATTTGCTTCGCTTTTTTTCAAGTCGAAGAAAATTTTGCCGTCCAGGCCGCGCATCGACGAACCGACGATTTCGAACGGGTGGTTTTCCAGGACGGTTATGGTGACCTCCGTTTCGATGGCGTCGTGGGCCTTGCCTTGCAGAACGGCCGTTTCCGGCTCGACCAGGGCGAATGAATCGACGCTTCCATCGATGAAAAGTCGAATTTCCCGGTTGTTCGGATCGTTTGCTGATTATAACGGATTTGGGGGTGGGTGGAATGTAGGTTGGGTTGAGCGTCGTCGATTGTTGGGTTTCGCTGCGGAATTCTATCAAACAAACAGGTACGGCGCGCGAAATGGCTGGGAAGCAAGCGAAACCCAACATGAAACCCGCTCAACCCAACCTACGCATTGCCGCTCCCCCAAATCCGTTATAACCAGCGTTTTTATTATGTGACGGAAAACATTCATACGGAGACGCATATCTCGGCCATTGAAAAAAACATTGATTTTCAAAAGACGCCGTGATAGATTATCTACCTTCTAAATTCACGGCAGAAGCCGTTCTGTGCGAATTTGAATAATTCGCCGGAAAAACAAACCCGAGCCGCTTGCAGGCGGCGCAAGAAACAATCCCCGAAATAAACAGGCCACGAAGGTTGAAACCCGAACCAGGGAAAAAAACTTCGCGGCTTTTTTTTTGCCGCGAATTAGACGCAGGAACGCGGAGGACACATGAATACGCGAAATCTGACGACAATTCTGACGGCATTTCTCCTATTGACCGCTCTGTCGGCAATTTGCGACACCACGATGGCGCAACAGTTCACAGATCAGGTGAAAAAACCGGTCGATGAATCCATAACCATCCGCCAGCAGGCCCAGAAGGACGAGGAAAAGTGGGACGAGGAGAAAAGTGCGCTGGAATCGGAGTTCGAAAATCTAAGGCAGGCCGAAAAGGGTCTTTCCGAGGAGGTCCGGAAATTGTCCGAGCAAGTGGCCGCCAAGAAGCAGCGGGTGTCCGCCTTGAACGAGCAGCTCCGGTCCATGGAGAAAATATCCGAGGAGCTTGTCCCCTTTCTGGAAAAGGTTTACGCCCAATTGGAGGCTTTGCTCCAGGCGCCGCCGCTGTTTCTCGTCGATGAAAGGACCGCCAGACTGGAGAGCTTGCGCCAGACCCTGGACGATTCCCAGGTCGCCCTCGGAGAAAAATTCCGGAAGGTGATGGAAGCGCTGTTCATCGAGGCCGAATATGGCAACACGGTGGAGACCCGGCAGGAGAAAATCCGAATCGGGCAGGAGGAGGTGCTGGCCACGGTGTTCCGGCTGGGCGCCATGGCCTTGTTTTACGAAACCCTCGACCAGCAGGGCGCGGGGTATTTCGACCTGTCGCAAAACCAATGGTCGCCGCTGGAAGCGGGGGCCTGTCGCGACATTCGCGTGGCGGTGGAGATCGCGTCGAAAACCCGTCCGGCTGAAATCGTATCGCTGCCCTTGGGAAGGATTGTGGTCAAATGAAACATTCGACATTCGTATTCGCATTGGCATTGTTCATAGCCCTCGGTCCGTGTTCCTTGCTCTGGGGCCAGGACCAGCGGGCGATGAGCCTGGAGGCCGAGGCCCAAAAGCAGCGCATGCTGCAACAGGCAGAGCAGGAGAAGGCCGAGGCCCTGCGCGAAAAGCAGGAAGCCCTGGAAAGAATCAAGAGCGACAAGGGGGCCTTGACTGTGGCCGTGGAAGATTTGAAAGCCAAAGCCGAAGGCTTGGAAGCCGAGCGGGCCGATCTGGAAAAACAATTGGCGGAGCTGGGCGAACAGGAAAAGGAACTTTCCTCCGCAGCCCAGGACATGAGTGCCGAAATACGCGAGCTGGTGGGTTTCGTGCGGGTCAACGCCGCCGATCTGGAAACACTTTTCCACCAGAGCCCCCAGAGCGCGCTGCTGCCGGATCGCGCGCAGTTCACCGACGCCATCGGAGACGAGAAGAAGTTTCCGGACATGGAAGACATCGAAGAAATGTCCAGGCTGCTTTTTGACGAAATCCGGATGGCCGGGGAGGTTCGTGTGCGCCAAGGGACCATCGTGGACAGAAACGGCTCGGAGATCGAGGCCGACATTCTGATGCTCGGCAATTTCACGGCGGCCTATCGGCACGGGGGCGAGACCGGTTTTCTGCTCTTTTCCGATGCGAGCCAGCGTTTCTTCGCCCTGTCCAAGCTCCCTCCTCGCAGGACCCAGCAGCAAATAGCCGCCTACATGGACGGCACGGCTGCGGACGTTCCCATGGACATCAGCAGGGGCGGCGCGTTGCGGCAGCTCACCCACGAACTGACCCTGGCGGAGCAAGTCCCCAAGGGCGGCCCCATCGTATGGCCCATTCTGGCGATTTTGGGCCTGGGATTTCTGATCGTGCTGGAGCGGATGTTTTTCCTGTCCAGATACAGCACCAACGCCGACAAGTTCATGAGGTCCGTGGAGGCCAGCATTTCCGCCGGCCAATGGGACCAGTGCCGGGCCGAATGTCTCAAACGCAAGAGCAAGTCCGTTCCCAAGGTGATTTTGGCGGGCCTGGACGCCCGCGACCTGGAGCGCTACGACATGGAAAACGCTTTGCAGGAAAGGATTCTCAGGGAGATTCCCCGGCTGGAAAGGTTCTTGTCCACCTTGGGAGTGCTGGCCGGAATCGCGCCCCTTCTGGGACTCCTTGGGACCGTGGCGGGCATGATCGACACCTTCCACGTGATCACCTATTTCGGAACGGGAGATCCGCGCATGATGTCCGGCGGCATTTCCGAAGCCCTGGTCACCACCATGCTGGGACTTTCCGCCGCCATCCCCCTGATGCTCTGCCACACGCTGCTGAGCCGCAAGGTGGACAACCTGATATCGCAGATGGAGGAAAAGGCCGTGGCGTTCGTCAACACGGTGTTCGCATCCCGAAAATGCGCGGAGACGGCATATGCCAACTGATCGGCCGCGAACAAAGGTAACCAGAGCTTCCAGCTCTGGTTTTAAGGGAAACTACGCCGGGTAGCCTAGGCTACATGCGTGGACCAGACCAGGATGGTCTGGCTACCTTTTAATCCCCCGTCATGTGCAGAAAGAAAGCACCGAGACAAGGCGCAAATGAAATGGATATGAATTCAATAGCACAAATGATAGCCGACCAGTACAGGGTCCTGGAGGAATACATCGCGGCGGGCGGGGTCGTGATGATTCCCCTGCTGGCGGTTTCCACCATCATGTGGATTCTGATCGTAAACCGCATGTTCTTCTTCCGCCGCCTGTACCGGAAGAACATGAAGCGGGAGCGGGCGGCCCGATACATCCAGGAGGGCGAAATTCCCGACCCCAAGGACTACCGGGGCGTCATCGCCATGCTGGTGACCGAGTTCCAGATGCGCAGGACCGGAGACATCGAAGTGGACCGACCCATACTGGACGAGACGGTCATGTCGGTGGTCTCCAACCTGGAGCGGTACCTGGCCGTCATCGCCGTGCTCGCCAAGGCCTCCCCTCTTCTGGGACTGCTGGGGACCGTGACCGGCATGATCGCCACCTTCGACATCATCAGCGTGTTCGGCACCGGAAACGCCCGGGCCATGGCCTCGGGGATTTCCGAAGCGCTGATCACCACCCAGACCGGCCTTCTGATAGCCATTCCCGGACTCTACGCCTGCAATTGGCTCAATCGCAGGGCGGAAAACCTGAAGCGCCGGGTGGCCTCGGTCGGAATGTATCTGGGAAGACAACTCGCCGAAAACAATGGATCATAGTCAATAGATTTCAGTCAATGGAGCATAGACAATGCTGAACATAACGGCCGCGCGAAAAGGTCGCAGACAGCCCCTGGACATCAACATGGCCCCCCTGATCGACATGGTGTTCATCCTGCTGATCTTCTTTCTGGTGACCACCAGCTTCGTGAAGGAAAGCGGCGTGGACGTCAACCGCCCGACAGCCGCCACCGCCGAGTCCATGCAGAAGGCGGGCATCATGATCGGCGTGGACAAGGACAACCGGATTTTCATGGAAAAAAGGGAGATCGACATGCGCGCCGTGCGGGCCAACGTGGAACGCGCCATCGCGGAAAACCCGGAAAGCACGGTGGTCATCGTGGCCGACCGCAACAGCCGCACGGGTGTCGCCATCGAGGTCATGGACGCCTGCCGCCTGGCCGGCGCCGAATCGGTCTCCATCGCAGCCAGGCTCCCGTCGGAGGGCAGCTGACATGACCTCCGCAGCATACGCGCAACAAAGGCATACTCCCTTTCTGTGGCTGAAAACCGCGACCGTATGGACGGTTTCCATCGTGCTCGCGGTCTGGCTCAACCTCGCCTTGTTCAGCCTCATGCCCCGGCTCATCCGGAGCGGACCGATCGAAAAAAAGGAGTACGAAGACTTGCGCTCCGTGGATTTCATCCGGTTCAAGAAAAAGGAGACGCCCCCTGAGCGAAAGAAAAAGGAGCCCCCTCCCGAAAAAAAGCCGCTGAAACAGACGCAAACCGTCAAGAAAGCCGTGTCGAGGCCGCGTCCCCAAATCAACAGGACCGTAATTCCCTACGAACTCAACCCCCGGCTCCCGGCAGGCCAAATCCAGCTGCCCTGCCTCGACATGAAGACCATGTCCGTGGACGCCCCGGCCATGAAGGACTTCTACGACGTGGGAGAACTCGACGCCCCCCTGACCGCCCTGGTCAGAACGCCGCCGATCTACCCGCTCACGGCCAAGCGAAGAGGCATCGAAGGATGGGTGAAAGTGCGCTTCCTGGTGACCGAAACCGGCAGGGTGGAAAGATTCACCGTATTGGAATCCCAACCCGAACTCGTTTTCGACCAGGCCGTGGAACGCTGCGTTCTGTCCTGGCGGTTCAACCCCGGCACCGTGGAGGGAGAACCGGTCAAGGCGTGGGCGGAGACCGTGGTGCGGTTCGAGTTGCAGTAGCTGTTAGCCGTTTGGTATTGGGCGCCAGCCAACAACCAACGGCCAACGGCCAACGACTGTTGGTCGTGATCAAAAAGTTCGGAATGAAAACCATTGCATTTTCAGGTGATTGCCATGAGAAGAAACAATATTGTCAAACTGCAGACGGTGTGCGTAGCCGTCGTTCTTTTGTTCACCGCTTCCGGCCTCTGCGCCGACAAGGCCGACGACATGCCTCTGGCTCTCCGCATGGCCTTGTACAAGGCGCAGCAAATGTTCGAAAAGGACGAATTCGCCAAGGGGCTTCAGGCCTTGGACGAATTCAAGGCTTCGGGCAAGGACGGGTGCGACTGCCATCTTCTCGACTTCTATGCCGGAAACGCCCGTCTGCAAATGGGGCAGCTCGAAAAGGCAGCGACACACTACGAAGCCGTAGTCGCCAAAAAGCCCGAATTTTCCTCGGCCCACCTCAACCTGGCCAAGTGCCTGTACGACCTGAACCGGCACGAAAAGGCAGCCAAGGCATTTGTCGCCGGGTACGAAACCTCGGAGGAGAAAAACCCCGAAATGCTATACTACGCCGCCGCGTGCTATATCACTGCGGACAAATCCTCTCTTGCGATTCCGATTCTGGAGAGGCTGGTCGCTCTCGACACCCCAAAGGCCAGGGCCGAGTGGAAGGAAACCCTGGTGCACGCCTATCTGACCGACGGACAACCGAGAAAGGCCCTGCCCCTCATGGAGCAGCTGGCGAACATATTCACGGGCGAAAAGAAGATGCAGTGGCTGGAAAGCCTCCTTTACCAGTACCTGGCCCTGGACATGAAGAAAAAGGCCCTGAATCTCGCGGAAAAACTGACCGCAGACCACCCGGAGGAACCCAAATGGTGGAAGACCCTGGCCCATATCCACCTTTCGGCCAACCGGGAGAGACAGGCTCTTGTGGCCCTGACCATCTACGGCTACCTGACGCCCCTTGACGAAAAGGAGCAAAAGCTTGTGGCCGACTTGAACCTGATGCTCGGCGTTCCCCAAAAGGCCGTTTCCTTTTACGAAGCTCTGCATTCGACCTCCCGCTCCGGCGATCTTGTGGAAAGAATCGTCCAGTGCCACCGGATGACGGGGCAGCAGGAAAAAGCCCTGGATTGGGTCGAGCGCGGTCTCGCGAAAAAACAGTGCCACGACCTTCTCATGTTGAAGGGCACCATCCTGTATGAAATGAAGCGATACGACCTGGCCGTCAGCGCATTCGAAGCGGCAGCGGACAGCAAATGCAAGGACCCAGGCCGTCCGTGGCTCATGATCGGCTACTCCGCCTGGCTGAACCACGACCTTGTAAAAGCCAAGGGCGCGTTCCAGAAGGCGTCAGGCTACGAGCGGCACAAGAAGGACGCCGTCGCATGCATCGAGAGGATCGATAAGCTTTTGCATCCGAAATCCTGACCAAAAATGGAGTGAAGAAGGAGCAGTCGGTCAAACAACGCGAAGCAACGAGGGCATCCAGACTATCTCTCGGCCCGGCGCGGATCATAGCGACTGGGTTGGTCTCCGTTGGCTCGTTGATCTACGCTGGCTCGTTTTCTCGTTCCCACGCTCTGGCGTGGGAACGAGAAAACGAGCCAGCGTCCCGTCGAGCGCCCCCTTCCCCTGTCATGCTTTCCCTCGTTCTTGTGCAAAAATGCGTTACCGCAACTGGCACCTGAAGGCGCGGAACCTCGACACGGGACGCGGGAGCGTCCTTCAGGCGTTCCCACGCCGGAGCGTGGGAACGAGAAGAAAGACATGGCCGAATCAAGAACCACCCCTCTGAAATGCGACGATTTCGCCAATCCTTTTAAGGGCCAGCTCGCAGACGCCGACATAACCGATCCAATGGAGGGGCATTTCGAAAGCCACCTTGCAGCCGTCTTTTCCCGACGGGGTCAGGCGGTGCCCCGTAGCGGGAATTCCCGCCACTTTCCAGGTCCAAAAGGACTCGTGTTCGTATTCCGTGACCTCGAACGGAAGCCGGATGCCCGCCGGGGTGAGAACGCGCCCTGTCGAGCCTTGGCGAATATGGCGGTCGGAACATGATACGCGTTTCACCGACGGTCCCCACAGGGGCCATTTTTCCGTGTCGGCGAGCAAATTCCACACGTCGGCGGGCGCAACTTGAAACCGGCGCTCCACCGAAATCCCCGAAAAACCGATTCTGATCATTCCTCCCCCCTTTCCGCAGGCCAGCGATACCCGGCGCGAAAGCCAACCAGTGTCGGGAATCGTCCGGAAACGTAGCCTTCCTTGTAGCATGAAAAAAACAGGTCGTTGCGGCAACCCGTGCAGATGCTCAATTCATCGATGTTTTCCCTTTTCAGTCCGATCCGGAGCAGTTGGGTCTTCAGGGCCGAAACCAGATCTATGGCGTATCGGTTTCCGCCTTTGGGTTGGAGAAATGGTTCCCAGAACGGATCGTCCTTTTGCACTGGGTCTTCGAACGCGTAGCAGCACGGATAGATGCAGGGGCCGACCGCCAATCGTATGGAGTCCATGCCGACTCCGTACCTGGCCGAAAGGCGCTCGAAGGCATTTTCGCAGAAATTTTGCACCAGATTTCGCCAGCCCAGGTGAAGAATACCCGCGAACGAACCTGCTTGGTCCGTCGCCAGCAGGACCAGGCAGTCTGCGGCGCTCATGAGAAAGAACAGGTCGCGGAGCTTCGTAAAGGCGGCATCGACCCCTTTAAATACCACGGGACCGTTTTCGAACTCCTCCGGGTCGTCGGCAAAGCGAACTTCCTGGCCGTGCACGGGACTCAGTATGGCGATGTTGGAACCGGCGACGCCTGTCGATTCGAAGAGAAGCTCGCGGTTTGCGGGCGCCATCGGGTCTTCGGTCTTAAACGCGGTGTTCAGGGAGCTGTAGGGATGTCCGCTCTTTCCTCCCCCCCTGCAAAAAAAGCCGTGCAGCAGAGGAAAGAACGGCAGTTGGAAATAGCTTAGAGGGCCTATTTCCTTTCGCTGTCGGCAAGGCCGTTTGCCAGGCATAGCAATTCCTCTTTGTCGCTGAAATGGATTTTTTCCGTGCCGAGAATCTGGTAGTCTTCGTGCCCCTTTCCGGCCACCAGGATGATGTCTTGCTCCTCGCTGATTCGATAGGCTTCCCGGATGGCTTTTCTTCGGTCCGGTTCGACAACCATGTCTTCCTTGTCCATCCCGGCGACGATCATGTCGATGATCTCCATGGGATCTTCCCTCCTGGGATTGTCGGAAGTCACGATGCAGACATCGGAAAGCCGCGAGGCCGCATCCCCCATCAGCGGTCTTTTCTCCCGGTCCCTGTCCCCGCCGCAGCCGAAGACCGTGATGATCCGGCGACGGGCCGTCTTGCGCAGGGTTTCGAGAACGTTTTTCAATGCGTCGGGCGTGTGCGCGTAATCGACCACCGCCGTGCGCCTGCCGGGCAGTTCCACCACCTCCATTCTGCCTGGAACGTTGGAAAAGGAGGCCACCGCCTGCCGGAGCGTTTCCGTGTCGATTCCGAACCCGTAGCCCACCGCTGCCGCCGCCAGGGTGTTGTACACGTTGAAAAGTCCTGTCAGACGCGTTTCGAACAAAACCCTGCGGCCCTCGAACGAAGCCTCCATTCTGGTCCTGTCCGGAAAGCACTCCACGTTCTCGGCGAAGACATCGGCCTTTTCGGACATGCTTTCGCATAAGCCGTAGCCGAGGACCCTGCCGTTTGCGCTCTTCGCTATTTTCCTCCCGGCGGGATCGTCCATGTTGACGACCGCGAAACCGCCGGGCGCAAGCCTCCGGAACAGCTTCTCCTTGGACTCGTAGTAGTCCTCCATGGTCTTGTGGAAATCCAAATGGTCCTGGGTCAGGTTGGAGAAGATGGCCGCGTCGAACGCAAGCCCCCACACCCGGTCCAGCTTGAGCGAATGGGACGAAACTTCCATGGAGACGGTCTCGACATTCATTTGCGCCAGTTCGTCCAGCGTTTTGTGCAAGTCCGGCGACAGCGGCGTCGTGTAGATCGATTCGGAAATTTTCTTGTCGTCCACGTACAGGCCGATGGTTCCCAGACACCCGCTCTTTTTTCCGGCGAAAGAGAGAATATGCCTGCACAAATGGGCGATGGTGGTTTTGCCGTTGGTTCCGGTCACGCCGACCAGCTTGAACTTGCGGTCCGGATAGTCGTAGAAGAACCGGGCGGCATCCGCCATGGATTTGACGGTGTCTTCGACGATCAGTTGCGGCAGAACGGAATCCGGCACGGGCCGGTTCACGAGAAGCGCCGCTGGGTCCTTGCCGTCCAGTTCCCCGATCTGGGAATCGGCCTCCACCCAATGGCCGTATTTCAAAAATTCGCTGATCCCGCAAAACAAATCGCCCCTTCGGATGTCTTCGGCGAGGCAGGCGATCCCCTCGATGGGAACATCGCGCATATTCAGGGTCTGGACGGGTTTGACGACGGGAATGTATTCGGACAACGTTTTCAATTATATCTCCTTGAAATCAAAATCGACGGCAACGGAGCGGGCCCCGGGTCCGTCGAGACAAAATTGCCGTTGGCGGCAACCATATGCGTATGCCAAATGCACGGACGTCGTGTCAAGGATAAAATCCCCGCCGAAACCGTCGAACCCTGCGGGGATAAACGGCGGTCCCGTTGGAAATCATTCCGAAACCATCTATTATGGAATGAAAGGTTCAAATTCGAAACAAATGCCGTTTGCAGGAGAAATGCCATGCGGAAAAACAAACATCTCAATGCACGGAAGGCCCCTGGTTTCGGCCATGAATGCGCATAACGCGTCTTTGTTCAGCGACAATGCGTTATAAAACGCATCTCGCAGCTTTTTCCCGGTGAACAAGTTTTTTCCACCGACCTGAGCGAGGCGACCGTTATTCCAAGCGCAGCGCGCAGATACGGAATCGTAGCTGGCAGAGCCGGGTGTTGGCGAAAAGCACCCATGTCGGTGATTTTCCTGGTGGTCACGGGATAGTTGTCTTGCTTCATATACGTCTCTTTCGACCCGGGCCAGATATCCAGGGGGAACCGACTCCTTCCGCGAAGCCGAGGGCCGTTTTCATGGCGTCGATGCCGGTCTGTGCCTCGGTCAGGCCCATATTTTGGGTTTCATTTAAAAACATTAAGCTGTTGGAGACAACCACCGGCGCGCATTCCTTGCCCCCGGCCTCCTGGTTGGGATAATTGCGGTGGGCGCAGCTGCGTTCGGAGGTGACCATCGAGCCCACGATTCTTCTGGCAGGGACCCAAAAAAGCATCGCACCGTCGGTGCCGGGCAGCAATCTCAAATAGGGAACATTTTCATCCCCCCGGCTTTTTCCTATCCTTCACATAGCCTTGGCCTCCGAGGCTGCCGGTTCGTTTTTTTCCGATAGGGATCGCTTTTTACGGCGCCCGCTGTCGTACTGGAAAGCTCAGACCCGGTTTAAAACTTCTTCGAACCGGTCGAGATCGTCGCATTTGAAGACCTGCCTGAACAACGCTTTCAGCATGTCGCGATTGTCGCTTTTCCGGATCCTTTCCGTAATACGCGATGGGACGATGTCGAACTTTTCGATCAAGGCTTCTAAAAGCATTTCTTGGATGACTTTCTCCATGCCTTTCTCCCTGGCTATTTCGATAATGTCCGACATTTTTATTTCCTCCCACAATTGTTCCAGTCTGTTTTTGTCTATGAGCTTGTTCGACATGATAAGGGTCGCGGCGAGCAGCCGGGCCGGGACGATTTCCGCGCGGTAGAGTTCGGTTTCGAAACGAATCACACGTTCCACCAGCTCGCAGCGTCTCCGGCCGGTCTCCTTTCCGTAGAGGGGAAGAAAGACTAGCTCCAGCCAGTTGTCGAACTCTCCCCGCTTGACCGCCTCCCGTATTTCCTCCAGCCTCTTTTCGCCGTTTTTTCGCTGAAATCGACCACGACCGGGCTGTATTCCCCGCTCGCGGTCACGATGCGCTTTTTCCCCGCACAGACCTCGCCGGACGCCAGCACGACGTCCGTGACGCCGTCGCCCTACTTCCCGGCGCCCGCGAAATCCTGCAAGGCCACGGGCTTGGCCTGGAACGCGAGCATCCAGTCGAACCTGTGGTGCCAGTGATGTACCGCCTCAGAGGCCATGGCGGTCTTGCCCATGCCGGCCAGCCCCTGGACCAGGGCCACGGCCGGGCCGCCGGGGTTCAGCCATTTCACGTTGAGATCGGCGAGTTCGCTTCCCCGGCCCGTGAAATAGGGCAGGGAGTCCAGCGCCTTGTTTCCGGAGGTCAGGAGCGGCTGGGGCTGGGGACGGAGCTTTGCCATCTGGGAGCCGCGTCCGGCGGCGGGATCCAGGAGCCGTCCGGGCTGGCCGAACATCAGGGGCGTGGCGTGGTTGACGGTCCCGAGGCGGGCGGCCTCCTTCCGGTCTTTCAGCAGGTCGGACCGGGCCAGGGCGAGAGCTGCGTCAGCAGCGTACTTTCCGGGATCGGCCAGGTAATGTCTGTAAAACCGGAGCGCCAGCTCCCGGGCTTAGCCGTCCCCCACCTCGTAGCGCATGGCCGCCACTTGGGGCACGCCGCTTCTGAGAAGGTTCAGCGCAGTGCCGGCATACCCTGCCTCCTCCTCCAGGATTTTTCCCAAAAACGGGCCTTCGCCGTCTGTCTTTTTCGCATCCGGCTTTTGGCCCGTGAGCAAGGCCCGCAGATCCTCCCAGGATTTCACGTCGATGAACGACCCGGAATGGCACGCGGACAGAAACACCATCTGGGGAATGAACCCGCCGGCCTCCTCGAACAGCGCCACCAGATCCTTTCCCGTGATGAAATGCTTTCCGCCCGTTTCCGGAAGGCGCACCAGCAGGGTCCTGCTAGCCCGCGACCGGGCCAGTTCCTTCATGATTGGCTCGCCCAGCACCTCCGTTCCCAGAAACACGCCCAGACGGTTCAGGAGCTGTTCCCTGTCAGCAGGCTTGTCGCACCCTTCCAGGATCAGATTTCCGGCGTACTGGTCCATGTACCGCCGCGTGTCGAAAAGCCCTTCCCAGAACGAAAGTCCGTGCTCCGGAAGCTTCACCTGCCGGTCCCCTTTCTGGACGCCGTTTTTGTCCAACAGCCGGAACCTGGCGACGTTATCTTCTTCGTCGGTCTCGACGATCAGCTGGTATTCGCAAGAAGATGCATCTTTTGAGGCCATGGAAAATTTCCTCGCTTGTTCGAGTTAAAAAAAACGCGGCAAATCAAAGTAAAATTTCGGCCGCGCCATCATTGCCTCGTTCCGCCGAGGCATAGCCGAAACAAGAACCAAAACGCTGGCCCGGGAAATGGTGGGTTGGACTCCGTGCAAGATTGATAGGCCGCCTTTCCCAAGAAAAGCTGGCTTGGCGGCAGCTCCCGACAACCTACCCACCCACCCTACGATCCCCTCCGAGACCACCGAGGCATGGCCGAAAAATGGGCCAAAAACCCGGCTCGGGAAATGGTGGGTTGGACTCCTTGCAAGATTGCCAGGCCGCTTTTCCTGAGAGAAGCCGGCTTGGCGACAACTTTCGGAAACCTACCCGCGCGCCGGTCCGATCCGTCCGATACGACGTCTACGAGCAGAAAATGTTCACGAAAGGCCCCGGCTCCGTTTCCCACAACAATATCTCGGCGCTGTTCGAGGACCGAAAGGGCGTGATCTGGATCGGCAGCACCGCCGGGCTCGACCGCTACGACAAGGATGCGAACGAATTCCAGCATTTTGCCAACGCCCCCAGGGACCCGCAGAGCTTGGCGAAATGCTCCGTGTAAAAACCGCTACCAGTACATTCTGGAAGGGTTCGACAAAGCCTGAACAACATCTTGTCCGCCATCGTCGGCTATCCCGACCTGCTCCTGCAAAGCGCGGAACTGAGCGACTCCGCCCGAAAAGGCCTCGAAACCATCAGGAATTCCGGAGAACGAGCCGCAGCAGTGGTGTCCGATCTGCTGACCATCGCCAGGGGAATCGCGGTCAGTAAAAAAAACGGCTCATCGCGGATTTGTGGGAAAAGGCGTGTCGATGGTAGCCAGACCATCCTGGTCTGGAATGCCACAGCTTCCAAGCGGCGGCATATTCGCAATACGGGACCAGAGCTGGAAGCTCTGGTTACCTTTACCGCTCCCCACAAATCCACGATGAGCCAAAAAAACTATCGACCTCAACGCCGTCATCGGAGACTATCTGCGTTCGCCGGAATATTCTTCCCTGTCGGCAGCGTTTCCCGGCGTCTCGCTGGATCTCGATCTGGACGAGGAATCGATGAACATTCAAGTCTCGGAAATCCATCTGAAGAAAATGCTCATGAATCTGATCGGCAAAGCCATGGAGGCCATCGAGGGCGCAGGCGCCGTCACCGTATCATCGAAGAATCGATACGTGGATCGATTCTGGTTCGGCAATCGCGAAGTCCCCAAGGGCGAGTACGTCGTATTTTCCATCGCGGACAACGGCCCCGGAATCGGAAAGGATGACCGGGAACGGATTTTCGAGCCCTTCTATACCCGAAAAGCCATGAGAAGAAGCGGCACGGGACGGGCCTGGCCGTGGTCTGGAACATCGTCCACGGCCATGGCGCCCATATCTATGTCTCCAGCGCCCCCGGAGGGACCACCTCCGCGATCTATCTCCCGGCCGTTCGTACAAATGTCGAAGTCGTCACCATGTCCCTCCCCAAACAAGACTATTTCCGCCACTGGCAGCGCATTCTGGTAGTGGACGACGAGGATGCCCAGAGGGGCGTCATAAGCCAAATGCTGGGGAGCCTGGGGTGCGAAGTCGATACCGCCGCCAGCGGTGAAGAGGCGGTCCAATATCTGAAAAACGGCAGGGCCGATCTGATCGTCCCGGACACGATCATGCCGCCGGGAATCAACGGGCGCGAAACATACCGGCGCATCATTGGCATACATCACGGCCAGAAGGCCATCATCGCCAGCGGGTTCGCGGAATCCGACGAGGTGAAAGAAGCCCTCCGGATGGGCCCGGGCCAGTTCATTCAGAAGCCCTACACCCTGGAGAAATCGGGGCTGGCCGTCGAAGCGGAATTGGCCTGAGAAACTACGCGCCAGGGCGAATGTATCCATTCAAAAACGCATTTTTTCAATTTTTTTATTGCATAAATTTTCCCGGGATATATAATTAAAAGTTTTGAGCATATGCCTATAACAGGCGTGCTCCAACTGCCGCCTTGGCTTTGCCGAACGGACCGGCGCAGGCAGGTCGGACGGGCGCAAGCTTGCCATAGGCGTTTTTTCCATTCACCCGGAATGCCCTCGCAGATTGTCAGAAATTCCGGCAACAAGAAACGTGGAAAGGAGATTTTTTCACATGCGTGTCACGAATTTGTACCAGCAAGACAAGCCAGTCATTTCTATGGAGTTTTTTCCTCCGAGAGACGAGGACGCCGAAAAGTCGTTCGGCGCGACCATCGACAAGCTTTCGACCTACAATCCGGACTACATGTCCATCACATTCGGCGCGGGAGGATCGACCAGGGACGGCTCCTACCAAAGCGTAAAGAAAGTGCTGATCGAAAAGAAGCAGCCGACGGTGGCGTACATAGCCGGCTACGGCCTGGGGCCCTACGAGATCATGGAGGTTTTGGACAAGTACAAGGCGCTTGGGCTCGAAACCATCTACGTAATTCGCGGAGACAAGCCCAGGGGGAAGGATTTCACCCCTCATCCCGACAGCTTCTCTTATGCTTGCGATATGATCGAATTCATCAAAAGCAAATACGATTTCACCTTGGGATGCGCCGGATACCCCGAGGGGCATGTCGAGGCGGAAAGCCTCGAAAAAGATATCGAATATTTGAAGCTAAAAGTAGATAAGGGCGCGGAATACGTAGTGGTTCAATACTTTTACGACAATGATTTTTTCTTCGACTATGTCGATAAATGCAGGGCGCAGGGAATCAATGTGCCGATCATTCCGGGCATCATGCCGGTGTACACGAAGAAAATGACCGAAATGCTCTCCAAGGTCTGCGGTTCCAGCATCCCCGCCGATTTGCAAAGCCGTCTCGACAGCGTGCCCTCCGAAGACAAGGAGGGCGTGTTGAAACTGGGAATAGACTATTCGACGGAGCAATGCCGGGGATTGTTGAAGCAAGGTGTTGACGGGCTTCACTTTTACACCATGGATCGCAGCCGTTCGACCAGCGAAATTCTCGACCGTCTGAAGCAGGAAAATTTGCTGTAAATATTTCGAAGGCCGGTTCGTGTTTGCTGTTGTTCCGTGAATGGAGCGCGGCCATTTTTCGACCTGTGCGGTTGGTGTTATTTCATGGAGGATCAAAGCCGGATACACCGGTAGCGCCGTCTTCCACGACGGCGCTGTGCCTTGTGCGTTTGGATTTCACAACTTTGGAGCATCGGACATCGCGCCGTCGTGGAAGACGGCGCTACCGCGAAAATCCGGACTCGTTTCCCCAATCGAAGGCCGCCATCCGCACAGGTCCATTTTTTTCGTTCCGCCATCCTTGGACGCCCCATGCTTCCTATATAATGCCTTGCTTCCAGCAAAATAGCGCTTACGGGAGCGATTCCCCTGCGTACCTGAAACGATAAAGGCCCCCGCCGGGCAATCGGAATACGATGTCGCCATTTTCGAGCTTTCCCACAATCACCCCCCCGCTTTTTGTATGCAGCCAGATTTCCTGGTTCCGCTTCTCCCAAGTGAACGAGACATTGTCGTAATCGAGCGTCCATTCGCCTTTTCGGTCGGGGCGCAGGAGCATGGCGACGGTTGTCGATTCGCCGTTTCGGACGATTTTGGCTTCGTACTCTCCCGCCAGCGCTTTTTCCTCCCGTCCCCGGTCGCAGCCTCCGCCGGGCAACAGGAAACAAAGGACAAGGGCCGAAAACAGCATCCGCGATGCCTTCATGATTGAATCTCCTCCAGACGAAAGGCGTATTTCTTTTCCAAGTGGAAGGCCTTGTCGAAAAAGAAGATGTGGACGATCATGGCCAGCCAGAGCGAATCTCGCACCAGTGTCCTCCAGCTGATGGCTTCTTCCACGCTGCTGAAACACCCGCAGCCGATGGGCGAATCCAAGATCAGGTTCCAGGCGATACCGACGGTGAAAACTGCCATCAATGCGCCGAGGATGCAAGCCGCCGCCCTCGCCCTGACGCCTGCGGCCAGCAAAATGCCGCAAATCAGCTCGATCCACGGGAGAATCGCCGCCAGGAAATTCACGCCCCAATAGGGGACCATCTGGTATCCCGCGATGGTTTCGGCGAATTCGGCCGTATAGCTGATTTTGTAAATGCCGGCGTATACAAAGATTCCCGCGATATAAAGCCTGAACAGCAACGCCAGATAGCAGTTCGTGGCGATTTTGTAAAACAGCGCGGCTGGCTTCATGGCGTCGCCTCCTTTTCGACTGGGAAACCCTGTTCAGCCCAGGCGGACAACCCGCCCTCCAGAATGGACACGTTGGAATGCCCCCTGTTGATCAGCTTTCGCGCCACGGCCTCGTCATAGCGACGACTGATGTTTCGACCGTATACGATGAATTCCTTGTCGGGCTCCACCGACGCGAACTTCATCATGTAGACGAAATCGAACAGGGCCGGGGGAAGGTTCACCGCGCCTGGAATGTGTTTCTGGTCGAAAAATTCTGCCGGCCGGGCATCGACAAGAAAAGCGGTTTCCGCCTCGATTCTCGCGTAGGCGGGCAAAGGAGCCACTTTCTCCACGGGAGGGCTCGACCACGACGAAGGAACGATATCGACCCCCGAAGGATTGCCAATGTTGAAAACAAGCCCCAGGATCGTCCCGACCAACAGCATCGCGACGACATCCAGCAGCTTGACGCGGTCGGAACGCTTCGATTCCCGTTGGACGATGGCCCTTATGCCTTCCCTGGCCCTTTCCAGCAACTCGATCTTCTTCCTGCTTGCTCCAAGCTCCAGGACGGTTCTATTCAGTTCGACATTTCTTTGTTCCAAGGCCGCGTTCAATTTTTGGATGGTGCGAAAGGACAGCGCGTTGCGAATTGCCGAAAGGCAGGTCGAAGCCAGGGACAAAAGAAGCTCCCGGTCCGGTTCCGAATAGGGTTCGTTCGTGAGTCGGTTTCCGATAGCCGCCAGGCCGACCCACTGGTCGTCGATGGCGAACAGCAGGCCCGCAGCCATTTTCGCGGAGCAGAACGATTGTTCCAGAAGCCGAATGTCCGTTACGATTTTCATGGCCGAAGAAGACATCTGCCGCAACGGGAACTTGTCGAAAAGCGACTGGAAGATCGGCCCTGCCTCGGCTGTTGTCAGTTTTTCCGAATCCTGCCGCCCGATGCCCCGGGAGGCGAGCCATCCCTCCTCTCCCTCCCTTTCGAGAAGCAGAAAATATCCCTTGTCCGCGCCGAAAATACCCAGGGTCATCATTAAAAAGGCCTCTATGATACTCGGGTGCGATTTCAAACCGGCGAGTTCCCTCGACATTTCGCACAGACTATCCAGATGGAAAATGCGTCGATTCAGCATTTCCCTGCTGTGTTCGGAATTCGTTTTCGCGTCTTTAGACTCCTTTTCTTTCGCGGCGAGAGTCGATCGCGCCTCCCGTTGTTCGTCCGAAAATCGCACCCGGTCTATGGCGTGCAGCATATTGTCGGCCAAGTCCCTGAGAAAACGAATTTCCCTTTCGTTGCATGTTTCGAGGGAGATCTTTTCGCCCAGCCCCAGCAGGCCCGAAAATCCGCCGTCCTCGGACCAGCGAAGCAAAATTTTCGTCCTGCGGGGGCAAAAGGGATCATCGGCTATCTTCTCGGACGGCACGACAGTTGTTTCGCGGGACAAGGGGGAGTCGTCCCGGATGTTTTCCGTGAAATACCTCTCGGCGATTCCGGGTAAATTTTGCTTCAGAGGGAGGACTTCGGGGTCAGGTACGCCCCGGCCGAACACCTTTCCCTGGAGGGTTTTCCGGTCCAAAACCACCAGGAATCCCGAGGTTGCGCCGAGAATCCCCATCGCCGTGAGCAGAACATGGCCGCAGAGCGCGTCAAGGTCTTCCATGGACCGCATTTCTCTCTTGGCCTCGATCAGGGCGCGACGCAGGAAACGTCGCTTCCGTTCGGCTTCGCAATTGGCACCCTGGCGCGTCGTCCCGCTCGCCTTCATGGCTCGCCTACCCGGCCTGTTTCCGTATCTCGGCCAGAAACTTGTCGAAGTTTTCGATGAGGCCGAGATGGGTATAGACGATCTTTCCGTCCTTGGTCACGAGCATGGTGAAGGGCGTGCGGGGTTCTCCCAGCTTCTTGTGGATTTCGAACAGCGGATCGTTCGTCACGGGATAGGGGAGACCGGACTGCTTGCGAAGAAAGGCTACCTCCGCAGAATTGGCGCCGATGGCGATGGAGAGGAATTTTACCTTCGCGGCGAGAGTTCTGTCCTTTTGAATCTGGTGGAAGAGCTTTTTCATTTTGGGATACTGGAGATGGCATTTCGGACAGTAGACCCCTACGATCTCCATCAGCACGAGATCGACCCCGAGCTGATCGAATTCGAAAGTCGGCGTCTTTGCCAGCCCCAGGTAGGAAAGTTCGGCGCTGGAGGCCGGGGCGTTGATGGCGAATTCGGGCAGCTTGTCGCCCGGCTTCGGCTGCTCGCCGGCTGCCGCCGGAACGAAAGCCGCGATAAGAAGGGAAAACATCGCGATATGGAAAAACAGTCGCGGGGAAAAAATACGATTCATGGCAGTCTCCTTTTGATCGGTCGTCACCAGCCCATTTGGGCCCGATGGAGTTCACTCGGAATTGTCGATGCCTTGCAGGGCCGACTCCTCGTCCTCGAAAATCCCGGCCAGCCTCCCGAGACCGACCATGTCCAGCACTTTGGCCAGGTTGTCGGAAATCCCGTATATTCCGATTCGCCGGCCTCGCTGCTTTCCTTCTGTGAGAAGCTGGATTAGCAAACCGATGCCCGCGCCGTTTATGGAGGCGGTCTCTTCGAAATGCAGAAGAATACGGTCGGCGCCTCGGGATACGGCTTTTTGAAAGGCGTCGTCGAGCATTTTTTCCGAATCGGAGGTCAGGCTTCCGACGATGTCCAAGATCAGCACCGGCCCGGCCTGCCGCAAGTCTACGCGGTTTTCCCGCGCCCCCGCCCGCCGCAGACGTTCTTCGGCCCGTGCCAGGGCGGCCTCCAGAGCGGATCGCTGGATCGGCTTGTCGATGAAATCCGTCGCGTTCAGGTTCAGGGCCTGGACGGCCAGATCCATGTCCCCGTGGCCGGTCATGACCACGACCTCGGTTTTCGGTTCGATTTCTTTCAATCGCTTGAGCACCTCCAAGCCGTCCATTCCGGGCATTTTGATGTCCGTAAACACGATGGGCGGTTTCTCCTTTTCCGCGATGGCAAGGCCCGACATTCCGTCTTCCGCGATGAGCACTTCGTATCCGTAAGCCCGCAGAAGCATGCCGAACATTCTCAGCGTCCCTTTTTCGTCGTCGATCACAAGTACTTTCGTCACGTATTCCCACCCTTGTCCTTTTTGTTCGCCGAACCGGAAGCCTCCGGAAAGGAGAGTGTGAAAGTGGCGCCTTCCCCCTCCTTGCTGTCGATGGCCAGTTCGCCGCCGTAATCGCCGACAATGCCCGAGGTGATGGACAACCCGAGCCCCATGCCTTCTCCCATCTGTTTCGTTGTGAAGAAGGCTTCGAATATCCTGCCTTTCACCGATTCGCCGATACCGACCCCGGTGTCTGTCACAGTCACCTTCACCCGGCCGTTTTCGGA
This sequence comes from Desulfobacterales bacterium, assembly GCA_963674505.2. Taxonomy (GTDB): domain Bacteria; phylum Desulfobacterota; class Desulfobacteria; order Desulfobacterales; family SKZT01. The sequence goes on along the minus strand of CAXXIG010000007.1, from coordinate 323,080 downwards.
GAAAGAACGAATCGCGATCTTGCGCTGCCCGTCGGAAACACCAGCTGTTTCCTGCCTGCAATTGATGGCGTCCCGGGCGTTGGTCAGAAGATTGAACACGACCTGCTCCAGGCGGTTCCGATGCCCCATGATCGGCGGTATCGCCTCGTCCAGATCCAGTTCGATATCTATATTCTGGAGTTCGAACTGTTTTTCGACGATTTCGACGACGGATCGGATGGCGGCGTTGATGGAAACCCTTTCCTTGTTGAAGTCCGCCTTGCGGCCGAAATCTCTCAGCCGGTTGATGATGTCGGCCGCCCGGTCCACTTGGCCGCTGACTTCGTGGGCGACGTCGTAGAGGTCCTTTTCCGGAATCTCCCTGCCCGTTTCGATCATCATCATGAGATATTCGTTTCCGAGTTTTATGGCGTTCAAAGGCTGGTTCAGCTCGTGGGCGATGCCGGCGGACATCTCTCCGAGGGTCGTCATCTTGCTGGCCTGGATCAGCTGGGTGTCTTTTTCGATCATCTCGGTGATATCCGTCGTCCCGACGATATAAGCGTCCCGCTCCAAATATCGGGCCGGGGAGGCGTGGATATTCACGTAGAACGGTTCGTTGCCGTTTCTGAAATGCCGCATCTTGGGATTGACGATGAGCGACCGGCGACCTTCGTCGTCGCCGCGCGGCGAAACATCGGCTGCGTCGAAATCGAAAGGTCCCAGTTCGGCGAATGATTTGCCTTTCAATTCCTCTTTCGAATATCCGTATGCCTTCTCTGCGGCGGGGTTGGCGTCCAGGATCTCCAACGTTTCGCGATCCACGACGAAAATGGGATTGGGGCCGCTGTGGAAAAGGGACCGGTACTTGTTTTCGGATTCCGTCAGCTGAATGCGGGAAATCTTGATCCGGTTGGTCATGTTGACAAAAGAATTGGCCAGCTGCCGCACTTCGTCCCGGACGCCTTTCCTGTAAACGGCGCATTCGTTGCAGAACTCCATTTTTTCCGGCGTTGTGCAAGGTTCGTCCTCCTTGCAAAAAGTCCCGTCCACGTACCAGCAGGGAGTCGATGTGTTTCGATATGCAGGGCATTCGCTCTTTTCGCACCCCTGGATTTCCCAGCACCTTATCTCCCCTCCAAGGTTCGTTCGAATGTCGAAATTGCCCCGGCTGATTTCATCGGATATCTTCGTCAGTTCCGAAATCGGCCGTGTGATGTACTTGGCCAGGTAGTGGCTGATGATGAAAAAAATCACGGTAACAACGGATAGAAACGCCACGAACGTCGTACGGAGCTTGCCGATCAGCCGGTCGATATGATCCTTGTTCAGCCCCACATGGACCGTTCCGATCCGGTAGATGCCCTCGTTGACCGGCACCGCGATGTCGTAAGCCCCATGGGCCCCGATTTTCAGCAACTTGATGCTCTCGGAAGCCTCCGGCCCGATCGGGTTGGCCAGGTGCAGTCCTTCGGGAAAAGGCCGGGTGAACGTGTGGGAAAGCACCTGGCCCTGCTTGTCCAGCACGAACAAGTATACGATCAGCTCTTTTCTCTCCCCGAGGCGGGCCTCGAAAAGAAGACTGGTCAGCTCGGGGATGTTTTCGGTCAGGATGAACCCTCTGCTGCTTTCCGAGATGCTGTGGGCGATGCCGGAACCTCTCCGCTTCAGTTCCGTAGTGAGGCTGGAGATGACGATCCAGCGGGTAAAAAGGGCGATCAGCAGACTGATGAGCAAAATGACGGCCAGCGTGGAAAAAAAGATCTTGTTCTTCAGGCTTAGGTCTTTGAGTTTTTCGAGGGAATTCATCGAGAGGGCCTCTCAATCCGCGATCAATTTCAAAACGCCGTTTTGAATCCGCGTGTAGTAGACTTTTTCCAGCCCCTGATGGTCGGTCGGACTGAACGAAAGGGTGTTCGCGATCCCGAGATCGTAGTCTTTGATCGACTCGATTGCGTCGAGGAACCGTTCCCGGTTCAGATTGCGTCCCGCGCGCTTGAGGGCTTCCGCCAGCACCCTGGCGTTGAGGTAGCCCTCGAGACCGACGAAATTCGGTTCGCTTCCGGGATAATACTTTTCCAGAAGCTCCGCGTATTCCCGAACCCCCCACAACTTGTCGCCCGTTTCCGGCGGCGGCGTCACTTGGGTGACGATTACGCCCTCGCCGACGTCGCCCAGGCGTCTGGCCAATTCCGCGCCCCCCACGAAGGACACGTTGCCGAAAACCGGATTGAAATTCCTGGATCTCGCCATTTTGATAAACTCGGCGCAGGGTTCGTACGTACCGATCATCACGACGGCCTCGGCACCCGAAGCCATAATCTTTTCAAGCCCGTCCTCCACCCGAAGGTTCCCGCGCACGTAGCTTCCCTTGGCCACCGGGGCCAGTCCATGCTGTTTCAAGGCCAGTTCCGTTCCGACGAGCCCGTCGAATCCGTATGCGTCGTACTGGTAGAACACGGCCACCTTGTCCAACGCCATCCGCCTCACAAGCAGTTCGACCAGAGCGGCCGTCTCCTGATAATAGGACGCGCGCACGTTGACGATGTATCGATGAAGCGGTTCCCGCAAGGCGTTGGCGCCGGTGAACATGCCGACCAGCGGAATCCTGGCCTCTTCGACCATGGGGATGATCTTGACTGTCGTAGGAGTGCCCACGTAGCAAAACAGGGCGAAAACATTGTCCTCTATGATGAGCCTCTGGGTGTTGAGTAAGCATCGCGGCGGATCGTACTGGTCGTCGTAAGCGATCACCTCGATCCTTCGCTCGTGGATTCCGCCCTGGTCGTTCAGGTGTTTCAGGTAGGCCATCGCGCCACTCATGGTCTGTCTTCCCAGATAGCTGGCGTGACCTCCGAGCGCCAGGGAACTGCCGATCAGAATTTGCGTATCCGTAACGCCCGGAACTTGAAGCGCGGCAGCCTCCTCGTCCTTTGTCGCGGTGCATGCGGCCGCGACACAGACCAGAAGCAGGATCGCAAAAATATTTCGCGCCGAATTCGGCATGGGTCGAGACTCCTTTCTCATAACGACAAATGTATTAAAATCAGGGAGATATGTCAATTGGAAAGGGTTGGCCGCCGCACCGCGCCACATGCGAATGAAGAAACCGAATACTCTATGCCGTACGATTTTGTCGCCGAACCGAAGACGTCCAACATTTTTGCGATACGGTTTCCTTGCCGCATTTTAAGTTCGTTCAGGGTCGCTTTTCGCCAGAATGGCAGGGGCCGGTTCGAACATTTTTGTATTTCCTCAATATGGAGTCCGGGCAAAGGCGATTCATCGCATCGTTGACGCCTACGACAACTGTTTCCGGGAAATCAGGAACCGGACGCAAAGCGGGGAGACGAACCGCAGCGGTTCTAATTTTGACGGAAATTCCACGCCGAAGAGGTTGCGACGATCAAGGTAACCAGACCATCCTGGCCCGGTAGGCCCGCGATAACGGGGCATTTCCTGACGCACCGAACCAGACCAGGATGGTCTGGTTACCTTGAAGGCACCGGAAACACCCATAATTAGAATTGCTGGACGAACCGTCGAATCGCCACTATTGGCACATAATTTGCTCAAATTATCCGTCATGAAAATATCCAAGACCATCTACACGACTTGTACGCGCGACTGCCCCAATACCTGCGGCCTGTCGGCCGTGGTGGAGAACGGGCGGCTGGTCTCGCTTTCCGGCGCGCCGGAGCACCCGCTGACGCGGGGCCGGGCCTGCGTCAAGGCGGCCATGTATATCGACCGGGTATACCATCCCGAGCGGGTAATCCATCCGATGATGCGCACGTCGAGAAGGTGCGGAAAATGGGAGCGGGTATCCTGGGACCAGGCGTTGGACGCCGTCGCCGAACGCATGTCTCAAATCCGCGACAAGGACGGCCCCGAAGCGATCCTTTATTACCAGGGATACGGCGAACGCACGGCCCTCAAGCTGCTCAACCGCTACTTTTTCAACCTTTTCGGCGGTGCGACCACACTTCGCGGCTCCCTGTGCGGCGGCACGGGCCAGGCCTCCCAGAACCTGGATCTGGGCGAGCGCATTTCCCACGATCCACTGGATCACTACAACAGCGCCTCCATGGTGCTGTGGGGCCGAAATCCCGTCTCCACGAACATCAGCCTGGTCCCCGCGATCCGGGACATTCGAAAGCGCGGAGGAAAGGTGATCCTGGTGGACCCCTTCAGGAACAGGTCCGCCGCCCTGGCCGACCGGCACATTGCCCCGGGGCCGGGCCGGGACGTCTATCTCGCCATGGCCGCCGCCAAACGGGTGTACGGACAAGGGGCCGAGGACAAGCATTTCCTGGAAAACCGCTGCGTGGGGGCTGCGGCGTTCAAGGACATTTTGGACCGATTCTCCTTCCCCGATTTGTGCGCGCTGGCGGGGGTGACAGAGGACGATGTCGCGTACCTGACCGAGGTGCTCGTCACGATGAAACCCACCGCGACCCTGCTGGGCTGGGGCCTTCACCGGCACGAACACGCCCATTACGGAATCCGGGCCATCGACGCCCTGGCGGCGGTCTGCGGCAACATCGGCGTGCCCGGCGGCGGCGTAAGCCAGGGGTTCGAGGAGTACGGCCCCTACGACCAGAAATATTGGGGCGACCACTTGAATCCGCCCAGGCGAACACTGCTGATGCCCCGCATCGGAGAGGAAATCCTGAATGCCGGCAATCCCGAAATCCGCATGATATTCACCACCGCCTCGAACCCGGTCTGCATGGCCCCCAACTCGGCGAAAGTATCCGAAGCGTTTTACAAGACGGACTTCGTGGTCTACTCCGGCCACATGCTCGACGACACGGCGGACCACGCCCACGTTTTTTTGCCGGCGACCACTTTTCTGGAAGAGCAGGACGTCATGGCGACCTACGGCCACAACTACGTGGGGCCGGTCAACAGGGCCATCGAACCTGTGGGCGAATGCCGCTCGGAATTCGATATGTTCCGGGGACTGGCCGAACGCTTCGCCTTCGCCGAGCGATTCCGTCGCAGCGTGGACGACTGGCTCCACGCCATCTGCGCGCCCATCCGACAGCAGGGCTGCTCCATGGCGCAGCTCGAAAAGGAACCTTTCCGCCTCGACGCCCCCATGGCCCCCTACACGGACGGTAAATTCCCCACCGCATCGGGCAAATTCGAATTCATGACATCGTTCGAACCGTCCGACTTAAAGGACACAGCCCCCGATTATCCCTACATCCTTCTGACCGTCGCCCCCCACAAATACATCTGCTCCGAACGGACCATGTCGGACCACGCTCCTCTTCCTGTCGCCCGCATGCATCCCCGAGAGGCCGCCGCCCGCAACCTGGAAGACGGCGCCGTCGTTTGGGTGACAAGCCCGGCGGGCCGACTCAAGGCGAGGCTGCGAACCGATCCGGGGGTTCGCCGCGATTGCGTAGTATCCCCGCGCGGAGGATGGATCAAGGCCGGGCACGGATGGAACCGGCTGACCCGGGACATGCCGAGCAAGGTGGGAGACGGCACTCCGTATTACGACACCAAGGTATCGGTCGAAGCCTGCAGGGAGGAGACTCCATAAGCCTGCTTATCGCATCTTCAATCGAGGAAACGCCCTCTATTCGTCGATTGATGGGCGATCTCAAATCCTTCCGTTTGGCCGCTGGAGACGGCAGCGTCTATAAAGACAAGCTTTCATACTTTTTTTTCATTCGATTACAGTATTCTTCGTCAAACACTTTTTCAGAATAATCTTTAATAAACTGCATCCTCTTTCCAACCGCAGCAGGCTTCGTATAAGGCTTGGCGATATATTTTTCAAAATCGACCTCTTCGTCGATCTTCGCCATCCAACCGATGGAGTACTTCTGGTCGCCGTATTTTGGAGATTTAAAAAACAGGTATACAAAAACGGACTCGCCGTATCTTTCATATTCGACCAGAACAATATGCTCTTCCGACTCATATTGAATGACGAAGTCGTTTTTCATCTTATAGGCAAAACCCCGTTCTTCAAGGAATCCACAAACCTTGCGAATTTCGTTTTCATCATCCTTGATAAAGTATCCTCGTCGCATTATTTGCTCCTTACCATCATGTTGGTTGCAGGATCATACACATACCCGTTGCTAACCAAACATTCATACTCGCGACCAAACCCAGTCAATTCCCCTGTATCTAAATTTCTTAACTTGGTAATAATCTCTTCCATGTCATCGCCGAATCGACCCAAAACCGTTGTGGTTTTCTCTGGATCGGCAACCAGCTTGGCGCCGCTGGTGGCAGTTCTGCGCAATGATTTGGGCTGGTTTTCAAAAATTGCGTCGGCTTGCGCGTTTTGCTGTTTGCGAACCACGGTGCGAACGCCGCCGGACTGCACGTCGTCGGTTTGTTCGGCCAGTATGCGTCCGAGTTTTTCATTCAGCTGATCTCCGATGGCGGCGAATTTTTCATTGATCATACTCTTGACAAAGAAAAAAGAATACGAGCAGAGAGCTTTAAAAACGTTGTATTCCAGGTCATGGGATACTGCATGGGCGGCAAGCTTTCATACGTTTTGTTCCATGTCAAAATGGCGATAAGCGTCAATAGTAATCATACGGGATCCCCTCGTTTTTCAACCCATACACCTTTTTCCGCAGGCGTTTCTTCAGTACATAAAGCAAAAAAACAAGAACAACCAAAATCCCCGCCACCACTCCGATGATTTTCAATGTGCTTTTTTTAATCTGGAAAACATCGCCGGACTGGGTTTCCAGCCGCGATTTTTCTCCATCGACATTCTCAGGCGTTGCCTTGCCATGCGAAGCGACAGCGCCGGGCGACGGTTCGGCGGCACCCGGAGGGGCGTTGAGCACAAGTCCCATCAATCCTTTGGTCAGGATTTCCTTGGCTTTGGCGTCTCTGACTTTTCGATCCAAAGACCCCATGACAACGGCGATGGCTCGCTGGCCCTTTTTTTGCGCTGTGGCAGCAATGGAAAACCCCGCCGCAGTGAAATACCCGGTTTTCAGCCCGTCGCACCCCTCCACGTTTCCAATGAGGTGGTTGTGGCTTCTCATAACAAAGGGCTGGGCTGCTTCCGGCCGGAACGGACGTTCTTTGGTGGAGGTGTATTTCAGGGCGTCCGGTCGCTTGATCAGTTCCTGTCCGAGTCTTGCGATATCGCGCGGCGTCGAGACATCGGGAAGCTGGCCTTTGGAGGGCGGCAGTCCGTGCACGGAGTGAAAAACAGTGTCTTTCATTCCAAGTTTCCGGGCGCGCTTGTTCATCAAATCCACAAACGCCTCTTTGCTGCCGGCGTAATGGATAGCCAGCGCCGTGGCCGCGTCGTTTGCGGATTGGACAATGAGCGCATAGAGCAACTCCTCCACCGGGAAGACTTCATGTTCCTTCAGATACACCTGCGAACCGCCCATTTTGGCGGCCTCGGCAGTCACGGCTATGGGCTCGGCCAACGCGAGATGCCCGGAATCAATGGCCTCGAGTATGACAAGCAGGACCATCAATTTGACGACGCTGGCAGGGTAAACCTTGGAATCGGCATTGTCCTCGAACAGAACATTCCCCGTAGCCGCGTCAATGACTATGGCGCCTGCGTAGGGGGATTTGGATACCGTATCCAATGCGGATACAGAAGCAACAGTGTAAAAAATCAAAAGGAGGGAAATCAGGATATTTATCATTACTTTTTTCATGAGAGTTTCCTTGATTTGGGTTATGTGTTGATCGAAAAGCGGAAGGGTTTATACATTGTTTTTTTTTAATAGTCAAGGACAAAGAGCTGTACACACCAGTTCTAATTTTGATGGAAATTCCACGCCGAAGAGGTTGCGACGATCAAGGTAACCAGACCATCCTGGTCTGGTATGCCCTCGATGGATCGGTTCCAAATTCGGCCACCTGGATTCCGGGTCTACGCTACATGTTCCAGTCAGGAAATTCCCGGAAGCGACGGAATCCAGCTGCTTTATCGACACCCGGGGTACATGCCGCTCCGCCCGGAATGACGACCGCCGCGACGATAGCCCCTAAAAGTGGCCGATGTTAAGACCAAGCCCGCCCTCGATAAAGGGACATTTCCTGACATACCGAACCAGACCAGGATGGTCTGGCTACCTTGAAGGCACCGGAAACGCCCATAATTGGAATTGCCGAGCTGTACAATTCCCTGAGCTTTGCCCGCCTTCACGCAATGATCCAGCCGGGGGTCCACTACAAGGTCCTCAGTGGTTTCTACGGCCGCGCCCTCTATTCGCAGGTTTTGGTTATAACGTCGGCCAACCAACACCGTCATTCCGGGAGGAGCTTGCTTTAGACCCGGAATCCAGGCGACGATGGAAAGAGATCCCGGCTGGCCGCGTCCGCGCCTCCCTCTCCGCAGCTCGGACACCCAGGCGTTCGAGTTCGTATTTCAGGCTTTTTGGCTCATCGCCGAGTTGCGGAGGGGGAGGAAGTTCCCTTGGCAGTTTTATCCGTTTGGCTGCCGGAGATGGCGGCGTTTACAGCGGCAAGCTTTCATACTTTCTTTTCATCTTATAACAGTACTCTTCGTCAAATGCTTTCTCCGGATAGTCTTTGACAAACCGCATCCTCTTTTCGACTGCGGCAGGCTTCGCATTAGGCCTGGCGATATATTTATCGAAATCGACCTCTTCGTCAACCTTCGCCATCCAGCCGATGCTGCACTTTTGGTCGCCGTATTCTGAAGTGTATTAAAAACCAGATCTGCGAAAACACAAGCTGTATTTTTGTTGACAAAATACGAGTTCCTATCTAATCATTTTCAAATCGGACTTATCCACACGGTTGTGGCAAAAAATCCCGCGACTCGCGCGGGAAAAACCGGCTGTTCCGGATGCCGCAATCGAGAATGCCGCGCAAGAAACCGATTGCGCGACCGAATCGGGACTTTCGGGCGAACAGGGGCTGAAAGGCCCGGGACGAAAGGAACAATCGCAATGAAAGACGATCAGAGGATCACTCCGACCAGCCTGCTGGTCGAGATGGGGGTCACGCCGGCCGACAATCCGTTCGCGCTCAAAACGGCGCTGCCCTGGAAGAGCATGGCGGGCGGCATGCAGACCAGAACGATTTTCGAGTACCAGCGTTTCCTCGAAGAGATCGGCGAAAAACCTCAACTTTTCGGGCCGCTGGCCGCCGCCGCGAGCCTGCAAAGCATTCTCTCCAAGAGGTTCTTGACGGACCCGATCAAGGCCCACGCCCGGATCGCCGTCCGGGCCGGCAAGGAGCCGGATATCTACCGCGACATGAACGGCTGGATCTACAAGAATTACGCCCGTTCCCTCTACGACCTGTGCAGCTATTTCATAAATGACGGCAAGTTCGACCGCAAGAAGGCCGCGACGGTCTCGACTACGCCCGAAGGCCACCGCATGCTGAAGGAATACTGCCAGGAATTCGCCCGGATGGAGATGCTGTACAATTCCCTGGGCATGACCCGCCTCCATGCCATGAAGGAGATGCTCAAATGCCTTCTGGTGATCGTCACGGAGCTGCCCCTGGACGGGGAGGACCTGCCCTACATGCGCAAGCAGAAGGACGGTACCGACGCGATGACCTTCGAGGAGTATCTGGAGGAGAACCGGTTCCGCCTGGAATGCCTCCAGAAGGCCAACGCATTCGACCCGAAGGAGTTCTCCGAGCGTGCGACCCAGGGCCGGATCGGCTGCTCGGAATACGTCGTCGTCAAGGGCTCGTCGCTCCACAGCGTAAGCCTTCGCCACTATCCCCTGCCTGCGGGCGTCGAACCCAACGGCCGCGTGCTCTACATATCGACCCCTCTGATCAACAAGCCGGAGCTGTTCGATCTGGCGGACGGCAAATCCGTCGTGCAGGGCATGCTCCGGGAAGGCTACGCCATCTATTTGGTCGATTACGGCGAATGCGGTTCCGACGACACGAACCTGGGGCTGGACTTCTACGCGAAAACCATCCACGACCGGTACCTGGAAATCGTCAAGAAGAAGCACCCGGACTGCGAGATCCAAGTCATGGGATACTGCATGGGCGGCACGCTGATGCTGCCGTACCTGGCGCGGCGCGTGGAAGAACGCGCCGCAAGGGGCGAAGATATGGACATCCGCAAGATCGCCCTGATGGCGTCGCCCGTCCTTTTCGACGACGCCGAAAGCGGCCACGGACAGATGCGCTCATTCATCCGGCAGCACTACGATCCCGACCTTATGAACGAGCTGTTCGGCAGCGTCAACGTCCCCCCCCAGATCGTCGATTTCGGCATGAACGAGATCCAGCCGGGGGTCCACTACACGGTCCTCAGCGGTTTCTACGGCCGCGCCATCTATTCGCACGCCATCGAAGACTCGGCGCCCTTCCTCTACTGGCTGACCCACGGAACGAAGTTTCCAATTCGTGCACATCGCGAATGGATATCCCGCTTCTTTCTCGGGAACGAACTGGCGAAGGGAACGTATCGCCTGCCCTCGACGGTCCCGGAACTCGACGGCCAGCCCGTGGACATGAAAGCCCTGGCCCGGGGAGGCGTCGTCATCTTCGACTACCGGGGCTCACGGGACCCCATCGCGCCGCCCGGCTCCTGCGTCGCCAGCCAGTTGTGGGGAACCCGCGACGACGGAAACATCCAGATGACCCGCGGAGGCCTGAACCGCACGTTCGAAAAGAACATCGGCCACATCTTCGTGGTCAGCAAGACGCTGCTCGCGGAGTACCTCAAGACGGTCTCCGACTTTCTTTGCGGGGCCGAATGCGAGGGGCTCGATTAGCCCGCCGCGGGTTTTGGCCTAATCATTCAACCAATGAAAACTTGCGGAAAAATCGATGGCACAGCGCCCCAAATCGACGCATTGTCGGTCGGCGGACAAACCGCCGGACAAAGCTTTCGCAACAAAAGACAAGATCGCGGCAGGCTCGACCGATCCACGATTTGAAAACCAGCTGGAGTTCGATCAGCTGCTGGCCGATTTCTCGGCGAGATTCGTTTCTCTTCCTTCCGAGGAGGTCGACGACGAAATCCGCAAGGCCTTCATTGAGACTTTGAAATTCTTCCGGATCGACCGCTTGACTTTGTTGCAACTTCTGCCGGACAAGTGCCGATGGCAGGCTGTCTATTTCGCCGACGCCAAGGGGATTTCTCCGTATCCAATCAGGACACTTCTTCCCGTGTCGCTTGTCCCATGGTTTTTTGAAAAGCTGGCTGGACGGCGCGAGGTCGTTTCGTTTGCGACGCCGGGCGAACTGCCGGCGGAAGCGGCCGACGACAAGCGGACTCTCGGGAAAATGGGAATACGGTCGGGTTTGTATATCCCGATCGCGGCCTTGAGGTCCTCCGAGTATACCATCGGCGTCAGTTCGACCGAAACCGGTCGAACCTGCCCGGACGAATCCATCCCCCGATTGCGCCTCTTGGGGGAGTTGTTCGTGAACGCCCTGGAGCGAAGCAAGGTAGAGAACGAACTCCGGGAGCGTCTGGAAGAGATCGAACGGCTGAAGTTCCAGTTGGAGGTCGAAAATATCGCTCTTCGGGAGGAGATCAAGTCGGTACAGGGTTTCGAAAAAATCGTGGGCAGCAGCGACGCGCTCCGGTATGTACTGTTCAGGGTCCGGCAGGTCGCCTCCACCGACGCCACGGTTCTCGTTCTCGGCGAGACCGGCACGGGCAAGGGAATGGTAGCACATGCCATACACGAAATGAGCGGCCGCAAAAACAGTCCCATGATCACGGTGAACTGTGCCGCTCTTCCGGCCAACCTTATCGAAAGCGAACTTTTCGGGCGCGAAAAAGGCGCCTTCACAGGCGCCCACGCGAAGCAGGTCGGCCGTTTCGAGGCCGCGCACAAAGGAACGATATTCCTGGACGAAATCGGCGAGATGCCTCTGGAACTCCAGACAAAGCTTTTGAGAGTTTTGGAAGACGGAGAGTTCGAACGGCTGGGCAGTCCCCGGACCGTCAAGGTGGACGTTAGGGTGATCGCTTCGACGATCCGCGATCTCAAAGCAGATGTCCGCAACAATCGATTCCGGGAAGACCTTTTTTACCGCTTGAACGTATTCCCCGTCTCGTTGCCGACTTTGAGGACGAGGACCGACGATATCCCGCAGCTCGTCCGTCATTTCGTCGACAAGTACGCGCGGAAGTTCGGCAGACGGATCGAAACGGTTCCCAAGAGCGCGATGCAACGCCTTCAGGCCTATTCTTGGCCCGGCAACGTGAGGGAACTGGAGCACGTCATCGAAAGAGCGGTGATTGTCACCACGGGACCGGCCCTGCGGCTCACGGACCGGCTCGAGGACGACTTTGCCGACGCAAGGCAAGAGCCGCTGAAAGAGCTTGCGGCAGTGGAACGGGACCATATCCTGAAAGCCATCGAGAAAACCAGGTGGAAGATCGACGGGGAAAGCGGGGCTGCCTTCCTTCTGGGGCTTCACCCGAGCACTCTTCGGTTCCGACTCAAGAAGCTTGGGATCAAGCGCCCCTAAAAACTTCCCCGCCAACAGGAACTCGCAACATATTGAGGGAGCCTCAACATGCTGCGAGTTTCCGCCAATCCCCCGCGCATTGCCCAATTTACAGCAAATCAAAAAAATCAAGCTTTTCCCGACTCTCTGCCAGTCTTTTTTCTTCTGGTACGCTTTTTGTATTTCCTCCCGTTGACGGGCAAAAATTCCACAGTGCCGTGCCGTTGGCAATGTCGCGAAGAAATTCCGCAATGACGGTCCCAAAGCGAACGGAATGGCACTATGGGCGCAGTATGCAAACTCAAGCCGAACGGCGGAAACCAAGGACGCGGACACTGAAGCGTGCTCGCGGCCGAGAGCACGCCGGAGATAAAGGAAAGGGCAGCCATGGAGCTTAGGATCGAAATCAGAGCCAAGCCGGAAAAGTTCCAGGAGCTTTACCAGACGCTGCAGGCGCTCGTTCCCTTGATTCGCAAGGCAAAAGGATGCCTGGACTGCCGGATTTCCAGAAACGACGCTGATGCGGAAATCTTTTTTCTCTCAACTCGCTGGGAACACCGTACGGACCTTGAAAACTATCTGAACTCCTTGATCGGCGGGGCCCTTGTCGGCGCCATCGAACTGTTGGGCGAAAACGTAAAGATCGGGCTGGGGAAAACAAAGCCGCAGGAAGGGATTGACGCCCTGAAGAAAATGAGAAAATCCGGTTTGCAATAACAGGTCCCGATTGAAAAGGGACCCCGAAATACCGGCTTGCGCCTGATCATAAGGCGGCCCATTTCCATGAAACGTAAAAAAAGAAGGAGGTAAAAAACATGCGTGCCAAACAGATTTTCCCGATGTTGATGCTGCTTTTCATCGCCGCATTGCACTTTGCAGCGGGAACGGCGCTTGCCCAGGACAAGGTGCCCAATATCCTGGTCGTCTTTGGCGACGATATCGGGTGGTACAACATCAGCGCATACAGTCGAGGCATCATGGGGTATCAGACTCCCAATATCGACCGGATCGCCAGCGAGGGGGCGATGTTTACCGATTATTACGGCCAGCAGAGCTGCACCGCAGGACGGGCCGCCTTCATCACCGGCCAGACGCCGTTTAGGACCGGCCTCACCAAGGTGGGCATGCCGGGCGCCAAAGTCGGCATCCAGGACAAGGACCCCACCATCGCGGAACTCCTCAAGCCCCTGGGGTATACCTGCGGCCAGTTCGGCAAGAACCACCTGGGCGACCGGGACGAATATCTGCCCACCAAGCACGGATTCGACGAATTTTTCGGCAACCTTTACCACCTGAATGCCGAGGAAGAGCCCGAAAATCCAGACTACCCCAAGGACCCGGCATTTCGGAAGAAGTTCGCCCCCCGGGGCGTCCTCAAGTCCACTGCGGACGGTAAGGTGGAAAACACCGGACCCCTCACCACCAAGCGGATGGAGACGGTGGACGAGGAATTTCTGGATGCCGCCTTGAATTTCATCGACCGGGCCCACAATGCGGACAAGCCCTTTTTCGTCTGGTTCAACACCACCCGCATGCACGTTTTCACCCATTTGAAACCCGAATCCGAAGGCAAGACAGGACTGGGGCTTCAGGCCGACGGCATGACGGAGACCGACGGGCATGTGGGACAACTGCTCAAGAAGCTCGACGACCTCAAGATCGCCGACAATACCATACTCGTCTACACGACCGACAACGGGCCGATGGTCTGCATGTGGCCCGACGGCGGAACCACTCCGTTCCGAAGCGAGAAGGACACCAATTGGGAAGGCTCCTTCCGGGTCCCCTGCGTAATCCGCTGGCCGGGCGTCGTCAAGCCTGGCACGGTCGTCAACGATATCGCCGCAGGCGAGGACTGGCTCCCCACGTTCCTGGCCGCCGCCGGCGTGCCGGATGTAAAGGAAAAGCTTCTAAATGGCTACAAAGCCGGTCCCAAGACCTTCAAGGCCCATCTGGACGGCTACAACCTGCTGCCCGCTTTGAAGGGCGAGGCCGAACAGTGGCCCCGCAAGGAGTTCTTCTATTTCAGCGACGACGGAGATCTCATGGCCCTCCGCTACGACCGCTGGAAAATGGTCTTTGCCGAGCAGCGGGCCGAAGGGATAGACGTATGGTCGAACCCGCTGACAATGCTGCGCGTGCCCAAGCTTTTCGACCTTCGCGCCGATCCGTTCGAGCGGGCGGATTTCGAGTCCATCTACTACAGCGACTGGACTTTGCACCGCAGCTTTGTTTTCGTCCCGGCCCAGCAGTACGTGGCCCATTTCCTGGAAAGTTTCAAGGACTTTCCGCCCAGCCAGACTCCTGCCAGTTTCTCTATAGATAAGGTGCTGGAGATGATGAAGAAGGGTTCGGGTGGGAGCAAATAAGCTGGATTCTATTAACTGGCCTCTCGCGGAAGGGGCCGATTTCAATAGCAAGGTCCTAAAACTTGATCATCGCGTAAAAAAAAAGGCGTTACCTACGATGAAAAATGCAGACAACTCGGCACGAGAAGCGGTGAAGACGCTTGAAGAAGCGGTGGGATGCTCGATCATCGGACAGGAGCATGTGGTTCGGCGGCTGATTATCGCGCTTTTGGCCAACGGCAATGTCCTGGTCGAGGGGCTGCCCGGCCTGGCCAAGACAAGGGCCGTCAAAAGCCTGGCCCGGGTCCTGGAAGCCGGGCTTTCCCGGATCCAGTTCACCCCCGACCTTCTGCCCTCCGATATCACGGGGACCGAGGTCTACTACAGCGTGGACGGCCAGGGAGAATTCCGGTTTCAGCAGGGTCCGATTTTCAACAACCTGATCCTGGCCGACGAGATCAACCGGGCGCCGGCAAAGGTGCAGGCCGCCCTGCTGGAAGCCATGGAGGAGCGGCAGGTGACGGTGGCGGGAAAAACATACAAGCTGCCGGACCTGTTCATGGTCATGGCCACCCAGAACCCCATCGAGCAGGAAGGGACCTATCCCTTGCCCGAGGCCCAGATGGACCGCTTTTTGATGCACGTTTTCATCGATTATCCAGACGAGGAATCCGAAATGGAGGTGATCCGCCTGGTTCGGGCCGAAGAGTGCCCCAGACCCGCCGCCGCCACCCGAAAAGGGCCGGAAAAGGTTGTCATCTCCCAGGAGCACATCTTCGAGGCACGGTCCCGGATTTACGAAATCCATGTCTCGGAGGCCATCGACAAATACATCGTGGACCTGATCGCCGCCACCCGCCGGCCCGAACGATACGGAGAGGACCTGAAGAAATGGATACACGTGGGAGCGAGTCCGCGCGGCGCCATCGGCCTCGACAAGTGCGCCCGCGTACATGCCTGGCTGGAGGGAAGGGACTATGTCACCCCGGACGACGTGCGGGAAGTCGTTCCGGACGTTCTCCGCCACCGCATCTTGTTGAGCTATGAGGCCCATGCGGAAGGAATCGACGGCGACCGGGTTGTCCGGGAGATCGCAAAACGGGTGGCGGTGGCCTGATACTCGAGGGTCGAATTTTTTGGCCGACCGGACCGAGGCGGCCGTCATTCCGGGCGCAGCGCAGCGGAGACCCGGAATCCAGGAGATCCGCACTGGTCGAACTTTCTTGAAAGGAGGATTTCAGCATGAAATCGGAAGTCGCAAGATTGCTCTTGAGAAACCGCGCCATCAAAGCGGTTTTAATCGTCGCGCTGGCATCCATGCCGATGACGGCAGCAGCGGGTGCGGCATCCAAAAATCCGCTTCCCTCGTGGAACCAGGGGCCGGCCAAGCAGGCGATTGTCGCATTTGTCCAATCGGCAACCGACCGATCCGGCACGCAGTATGTGCCGCAGGACGACCGGATTGCCGCCTTTGACAACGACGGCACCCTCTGGGCCGAACAGCCGCTATATTTCCAAGGGCTTTTTGCCTTCGATCGCATAAAAGCCATGGCCCCGGATCACCCGGAGTGGAGGGAGCAAATGCCGTTCAAAGCCTTGCTTGAAAACGACATGAAAGCGTTCGCCGCCACAGGCGAGAAGGGATTGGCCGAAGTGATGACGACCACCCACGCGGGGATGACCACGGATGAATTTGAAAAGACCGTCAGTGACTGGATCTCCACCGCAAAACATCCCCGGTTCAACCGTCCCTTCACCGACCTGACGCATCAGCCCATGCTCGAGCTGCTGGCCTACCTGCGGGACAACGACGGAGTGAGACAGCAGCCATGCAATACCCGAAAGTAAAACAGCCCGAACAAAACAAATCCGCCATGCCCGGCGTCTACGTCGATCTGGACGAGCTGATCCGGCTGCAGTTCAACGTTCACGGGTTCAGTTTCTTGCCGAAGCAGCCGGTCCGAAGTCTCCTTTCCGGACGACGCGCATCGA
Organism: Desulfobacterales bacterium; assembly: GCA_963674505.2. Classification (GTDB taxonomy): domain Bacteria; phylum Desulfobacterota; class Desulfobacteria; order Desulfobacterales; family SKZT01. Next base: position 306,329 of record CAXXIG010000007.1, on the reverse strand, counting down.
AACTCCGGGGCCGGGGGCTCGATTTCGAAGAAATCCGGCGCTACATCCCCGGAGACGACATCCGGACCATGGACTGGCGAGTCACCGCCCGGACCCGCAAACCCCATACACGGGTGTACACTGAGGAGCGGGACCGCCCGGTGCTGCTTGTGGTCGATCAGCGGCTCGGCATGTTTTTCGGCAGCCGGGAGTCCATGAAGTCCGTGACTGCGGCCCGGGTGGCGGCCATGGGGGCCTGGCGGACCATCGACGCAGGCGACCGGGTGGGCGCTCTGGTTTTCAACGACGACGACATCCGGGAAATCCAGCCGCACCGCAGTCGCCAGCGGGTCATGCATATCCTGAAGAATGTGATGGAAATGAACCACATGCTGCGGGTGGACGGGGACCGGCGGTCCGATCCGGGCATGCTCAACAGGGTCCTGGAAAAAGTGCAACACCTGGCCAAGCATGATTTTTTGATCTGTCTCATCAGCGATTTCGACGGCGCCGACGAGGAAACCAGACGAGCGGTGACGCGCATGGCCGCCCATAACGACATCGTGGCGATCTTCATCCATGATCCCCTCGAAGCCCGGCTCCCGGCGCTGGGAAAAATCATCGTGAGCCAAGGAGATTTGCAGCTCGAAGTGGACACGGCGGACAGCCGGCTGAGACAACGGTTTTCCGACCAGTTCGAAACCCGTCTCCAGACCGCCCGGGACCTCATGCTCAAGCGGGGCGTTCCCGTATTGCCCATCCACACCGCCGCCCCGATCCGGGAACAGCTCGCGTCGCTTTTGGGACATAGGCCGATGCAGGTCGGGAGAGCTTCGGGATGACGAATCGGAGACAATGGATATGACCGAAACAAACGTTGCCTTTGCAGGCTTGGAAAACCTGCATGAGATCGTGCTGCCGCCCCCGGCGAGCTGGATGCCGGAGACTGAGGGCTGGTACGTCCTGTTCTTTCTGGCGGGGCTTGTGGCCGCATGGTGGATTGTTGTGCGGGTTCGCAATTTTCGGTCAAACCGGTATCGGCGGATGGCCTTGAAGGAACTCGACGACATCGCCGAAAAACTCCGCCGGCCCGATCAGCGCCAATCCGCTCTGGCCAGGCTTTCCGCGTTGCTGAAATGGACCGCCCTTTCGGCGTATCCGCGCTCCCTGGTGGCCGGTCTGAGCGGCAATCCGTGGCTTGCCTTTCTCGACCGGACTCTCGGCGGCAACGATTTCGAGCAGGGCGAAGGGCGGCTGCTGGCCGAACTGGCCTATGCCTCGGAATCCCGCGTCTCGTCGCTTCCGGACGATGCCATCGGCGGGCTTCTTCATCTTTGCCGCCGCTGGATTGCAGGGCATGCCCCGGCGGCTTCATTGTCCGAAAAGAAGGATATGGATCATGCTTCAATTTGATCACCCCTGGCTTTTTCTGCTGCTTCTTGCGCCGCCCTTGGTCTGGCGGCTTTCCCCGGCATACAGGGAGCAGCGGGAGGCGCTTCAGGTTCCGTACCTGAAGCGGCTGGCCGACCTGACCCGGCAGGCCCCCACGCAAGCCGCAGTGGTGCTCCGACGGCACCGTGCCCTGCTTTTCCTGCTTCCCTTCTGGTGGGCGCTGATCGTAACGGCGCTGGCCCGTCCGGTCTGGCTCGGCGATCCGATTGCAAAGACCGAATCAACAAGGGATTTGATGCTGCTGGTCGATCTTTCCGGTTCGATGGATACCCGGGACTTCAAAGCCGCCAATGGGGAGTGCATCAGCCGCCTCGACGCGGTCAAGGAAGTTCTCGGCCGGTTCATCGAACGGCGAAAGAGCGACCGGCTGGGCCTGATCGTTTTCGGCTCGCAGCCCTTTCTCCAAGCGCCGTTCACCAAAGACCATGCTATTGTGAAAATGCTTCTCGACCAGACCATGACGAATATGGCCGGGATGCAGACCGCCATAGGCGATGCCATCGGTTTGGCCCTGCAGCATTTCGAGAGCAGCCGGGCAAAGCACCGGGTCATTGTTCTTCTGACCGACGGAAACGACACCGGCAGCAGGGTGCCGCCCCGGAAAGCCGCCGAGATCGCTTCTCACAATGGCATAACCATTCATGCCATCGCCATGGGAGATCCCCGGACCGCAGGCGAGGAGAAGATGGATGTCGAAACTTTAATGGCGGTCGCAAGAACGACCGGCGGGAACTACTTCCGGGCCGACGACCGGGATGGGCTAGATGCCATCTATCGCGAACTGGACGCCATCGAGCCGGAGAAGATCAAAACCATTTCGTACCGGCCGCAATATCCGCTCTTTCAATGGCCGGTGGCTGCGGTGCTTGTCACGTTCATGGCCTATCATTTCCTGATGATCCTATTTCGCAGTTTAAAAAACCAAACGGGCTCATCGCGAATTTGTGGGAAAAGGCGTGTCGATGGTAATCAGACCATCCTGGTCTGGCATTCCTTGGCTTCCAAACAGCTACCTATTCGCGATATGGAACCAGAGCTGGAAGCTCTGGTTACCTTTACCGCTTCCTATAAATCCGCGATGAACCACATAACGGAAAAGTCTACGGCGTCGGCCATGGGCCGTACCGGGCAAGGCTAAAAAGGCAGGGGTAAAATGCCGGATCTATCAAATTTACACTTTCTGCGGCCCATGTGGTTCTTTGCACTGGTTCCGGGAATTCTCCTGTGGGTCCTGATGCTCAGGGAAGAGAGCAAATCCCGCCGATGGCAAAGCGCCATTGCGCCGCATCTGCTCAAGCATCTGATCCGCCGTCCCGACCGGCGGCCCTGGCTCCGGCCAACGTATGTCGCCCTGCCGTTCATTCTGATCGCCATCCTGTCTTTGGCCGGTCCCGCCTGGAAAAGGCAGAAAAACCCCTTTGTCCAAGACGCGGCCTCCTTGGTGGTGGCCCTTGACCTTTCCGCCTCCATGGACGCCGTCGATGTTCAGCCGTCGCGTCTGGGGCTGGCCCAGAGGAAAATCCGGGACTTGATGGCCCTGCGCCCCGGCGGACGGACAGGGTTGGTCGTCTATGCCGGGAGCGCGCATATGGTACTGCCCCCGACCGACGATGCAAATGTGGTCGAGATGTACCTGGCCAGCCTGGAGACGAAACTGATGCCGGTCTCCGGAAAAAATCCCCAAGAGGCGCTGGAACTGGCCGATAAAATGCTGGCCGCCGAAACCAATCCCGGCACCATCCTCTTTGTAACCGATGGCATCGCCGAGCAGTATGCCCCGGCATTTGCCCGATATCGGAAAACCGCTTCCCACCAGGTCCTGGTCCTGGCCGTCGGCACCTCGGCGGGCGGGCCGGTCCGGACAGGCAAGGACGAGTTCATGAAGGATGCGGAAGGCCGACAGGTAATCAGCAGGCTCGACCGCAAAGGCCTGGAAACGCTCGAGTCGCAGGCGGGAGTCTATGTGGTCGGCGCCACAGTGGATGGCCTGGATGTGCGAAAGATCGTCCACCGGGCCAATATCCATTTGAAAACCGCGCAGGCATTCGACGACCGAATTCCATGGGAAGACGAGGGATATTATCTGGTGTTTTCCACCCTCCTGCTCGCCCTGGTCTGGTTCCGGAAGGGGTGGACGATTCGATGGCAGTAAAAGAGAAAAAACTGTTGAAAATCGGGGCCTTGCTGGCAGCCATCGCCTGCATTGCGGCGGGCCTGGCTTTTCATCGGTTTTTGAAAGGGCGATCATTGGTCGATCTCTGGCTCACCCCGGACCAACAGGGCCGGTACCACTATGAAAAAGGCGACTGCGCGACTGCGGCCAAATGCTTTCAAGATCCTTTGTGGAAAGGCGTTGCCTGCTATCAGAGCGGCGACTTCAAGGCTGCGGCTTCGCTGTTTGCTCGGGTGGATACGCCCGAAGGATATTTTAATCTGGGGGACGCCTATGTCCATCTGGGCAAACTCGAACAAGCAGAAGCCAGCTACAGCGAGGCCCTGCGGCGAAGGCCCGATTTCAAAGCGGCAAAGGAAAACCTGGCCTTGGTCCAATCCCTAATCCAAAAGGAGAAGGCCAGGGAGAAGAAAAAACCGCCCGAAGACCAGGGGCCGGACTTTGATCCGGATCAGGTCAAGTTCGATCAAGAAGGGAAAAAGGGAAAAATGGGGCGGGTCGAACAGGCGGATCTGACAGCGGAGCAGATACGGCAGTTGTGGATGCGGCGCCTTCAAACAACGCCTTCGGAATTTTTGCGGACGAAATTCGCCGTCCAGGTTCAGGCTCGCAAGCCCCCCGAGACGGACGGCGCCACGAGCAAAGGAAGATAAAGGATGCGATCTACAGCCGTATACTTATCGGGACTGCTGCTGTGCATGTTTTTAGTACATGCCCCCGGTCAGATCCCGCTTCTCTGCGATGCGGCCGAACCACAGGGCCGGTCCGCATCCGGGCAAATCCTGGAATCTCAATTGCCCCTCGTTCGCGCAAACCTGGAAGGGCCGGATGACGTGTGGGTGGGGCAGGCGGTTTCCTTGAACGTGGAAGTGATAGTGCCGACCTGGTTTTCAGATTCCCCGAAGTTTCCGGACATTGAAATCGAAAACGCCCTCGTCTTGAGCACAGGGGATGCCGTCAATTCTGTGGTCCGGTCGGGCGGCAAAACCTTTTCGGGCCAGGACAGGCAATATCTTGTTTTTCCGCAGACGGCCGGAGATTATACTGTCCCTCCGGTAAGCGTGTCGGTCAGCTATGCCCTGCCCGAAGGAAAAAAATCCCCGCCGACAGCGTATGCCTCTTCTGCCCTGACGTTCACGGCCCGAATACCGCAGGCGGCAGCAGGGGCAAAGTACTTTCTCACTGCGGACCGGTTCGAGATCGAGCAATCCTTTGACCGGAAACTCGACGGCTTGAAAGTCGGCGATGCCATCGTCCGGAGCGTTCGTATGACGGCGGAAAATACGGCATCGATGATGCTGCCTGCGCTTGCGTTCGAGGCCCCCGACGGCATCCGCTGCTATCCGGGGGAACCGAACGCATCGGATCGGACGGAACGAGGCACAATCGAAGCCGCGCGCACCGAAACCGCGACTTATGTGCCAACCCAGGCGGGAAAATACCGAATTCCGGAAATTGCCGTCGAATGGTGGGCGCCCCGGGAACAGAAGATGAACACGGCCCGCCTGGCCCCGCTCGATTTTACAGTGGAAGAACCTCCCGAACGAACTTCGGAAGTCTTTTCAAGCAGCGCGAACAGGTTCTCGCATATGCCGGCCACGCCAGGCCCGACAGGCTTGCGCACCCTGATGTCCCGGGCTTTTATCCTTTCGGGCTTTGTTTTGCTCCTTTTCGCATCCTGGCGCTTCTGGTCCGCCAAAGGCGCCTGGGTCCGGGACCGGCTGGCAAAAAGAAGAAACAGAAAGGCGGAAGCTGAAATCACTTTCTTCAGACGATTCCGAAAAGCCAGTGTCTCAAACGATGCCCGAACCAGCCTCCGGGAACTGATGTTCTGGCTGGACCGGATCGATTCCGGGCCGACCGTGCCGACCCTGGCGAGTTTCTCAAGAGAAAGCAATATGCCGGAACTGGTCGGGGAAAGCGACAAAATCCAGGCCTGTTTATATGCTTCTCCGGGGGGAACCGAACGTTTTTCCCCCCGGACAAAATGGCTGGGGAAACCGCTCTGCCAAACGGTGACCAGGGTGAGGAGAGCCCGAAAACGCAACTTGAGAAACCCGCGACAATCCAGGCGGGAGTTGTTTTCGCTCAACCCGGATCAGTCGAGATCAAAATTTTGGTAAGTCCTTCAGGTTTGCTGAGAGAATCGAAATATTAAACCGTATCAAATGAAGGAGGAAGCATGTTAAAAAAACAGTTATCAAACCCCGCAAGGAAGTCTATATATATCATGCTCGCGGTTTGCCTGGGATTGGCCGCACACATCCTTTTGCTCCAATCCTCCGCAATCGCCCAGACGCAAGAGAGACCCAATATCCTTTTCATCCTTGCCGACAATCTTGGCTATGGCGAACTGGGTTGCTACGGCGGCGGCATGACCCGTGGCGCATCGACGCCGCAGATTGACAAGTTTGCCGAAGAAGGCTTGCGGCTCACCAATATGAACATGGAAGCGCAATGCACGCCAAGCCGTTCGAGCATTATGACCGGCCGGTTTTCGATCCGCTCAGGCACCTACGAGGTACCTTTTGGAGGCGCCCCCGACGGCATGACGCAGTGGGAAGTCACGATCGCAGAAGCCCTGTCGGATGAGGGCTATGCCACTGCGCTTTATGGCAAGTGGCACCTGGGAAGCCACAATGGCCGCCTGCCGAACGACCAGGGATTCGACGAATGGTGGGGAATCCCACGCACCACGGACGAGGCCATGTGGCCTTCCCACCAGCAGTGGTCGGACGAAATCGCGCCGCCCGAACACATTATGGAGGGCAAAAAGGGCGAAAATAGCCGCGTTCTCGAAGTCTATAATCTGGAAAAGCGCCGCATAATGGATGCCGAGATTTCCCGGCGCACAGCGGCCTATATGGAGCGGCAGGCGAAATCGGGCAAATCATTTTTCGTTTTGGCGGCGCTGACCCAACCCCACTTTCCCACCCTGCCGAACCCGTCCTTCTCCGGACGGACCGGCAACGGCGACTGGGCCGACATGCTGGCGGAGATGGACCATAACGTCGGTCAGATGTTGGATGCCGTGGACAACCTCGGCCTTCGCGATAACACCATTGTGATCTTTGCCAGCGACAACGGCGCGGGGTTCGTTTATCCCTGGATGGGATGGTCCGGCCCGTGGCGCGGCCCATATTTTACCGCTTTGGAGGGCGGCATTCGCGTCCCCTTCCTGATTCGCTGGCCGGACGAAATTCCCGCTGGCCGGGTCAGCAACGAGATCGTACATGGCGCGGACATATTCCCCACTTTGGCGAATATTGCGAAGGCCAAAGTGCCGCAGGACCGCGCCATCGATGGCAGAAACCAGTCGGATTTTTTCCTGGGTAAATCAGAGCGGTCGAATCGGGAGGGATTTCCGATCTGGGTTGACGACCGCCTGCAGGCGGTAAAGTGGCGCAACTGGAAAATGCACTTTTACCGACAGGACACGATGGTCGATCCTCCCGTTAAATACCCGGTCCCGATGATCTACAACCTCTATACCGACCCCCGCGAGGAGGATCACAAGGCGGATACCTGGGTGGTCTACCCCATGATGAAAATCGTGCGCGACTTTGAAAAAACCACCACTAAATATCCACTCATCCCGATGGGCACACCTGATCCCTATCTGCCGCCCCCTGCACGTCCATGAGAAATTCAGAGGCAGTAAGCGCCGCATAAAAAAGAAAGGAGAATGATCATATGAGAAAATTTGGCCTTATCCCGCTTCTGGTCCTGGCCACCATCGTCCAGGCGTCGGCCGGCGAACTCGGCCATTACGCCCCCGGCCTGCCCAACATCCACGACTTTTTCGTGCCGGAGCCGGGCTGGTATGCCATGATCTACAATTTTTACTATACATCGGACACCTACTGCGACAGCGGCGGACATGAAGTGAATTCCATCACCATCAATCCCGGTCCCGGGCCGGGAGTCACGCTGGATGTGGATGCCGACGTGGACATCTACACCCTGGTGCCGATGCTTCTCTGGGTCCCGGAGTGGAAGATGCCCGGTGGATGGCGCTATGGCGCCTACATATCCCCGACCTTCGGCAACAGCAGCATCAGCGCCGCTTTGAGCGCCCACACCACGGCAGGGCTTGAAATCGACGAAAGCCAGTTCGATATCGGGGACCTGTTTGTACAGCCGCTGTGGTTCGGCTGGTCCGGAAAACATTTCGACTGTGCACTGGGTTACGGCTTCTATGCGCCCATCGGCAAGTACGACACCGATACCATTGCCTTTCCAGGCACCGACGTCACTGTTACCAGTCCGGAAGCAGACAACATCGGCCTTGGCTACTGGACACATCAGCTCCAGACTGCACTCGCATGGTATCCATGGGAAAACCGCGCTACTACGGTAGCTCTCGCCGTGACCGGGGAAGTGCACGGGAACAAGGAGGATGTGGATATCCGGCCCGGCGCGCGCATTTCGTTGAACTGGGGAATCAGCCAGTATCTGCCGCTGAAAAGCGACAAAACGCTTCTGCTGGAGGTCGGGCTGAGCGGGTACAGCCAGTGGCAGGTGAGCGACGATTCCGGAAGCGACGCACAGAACACCGACGTGCACGACCGAATCCATGCGGCGGGCCTTCAGCTGGGCATTTCGTATGCCCCGTGGAATGCATTTGTCACCGGCCATTATCTCCACGAATTCGGAGCGAGAGAGCGGTTCGAAGGACAGATAGGCTTGATCAGTTTCGGGAAAAAATTTTGATCGCCTTTTTCCATTCCCGAGATAAACACAACTTTTAAATATTTGCTCGTTTCCTGAAAGGCGCCAAATAAAATTCGGGACTTTACATATGCTTGACAAAATTTCCAATTCGCAATATTCTTAAAGCATCGAATCGTAAGCAAAAACAGCTATGTATCGAATATCTGCAGATACGCTTTTTTTAGCAGGTAGAGCATAGAAAAACAAGGATAGAAAACCAGGATAGACAACAAGGAAATCGCATGCAACTCGAAGAATATTTTGAACAACTTGCCCCCGACGATATTCGTTTGAAAGGGACGCGAATCGGAATCGAATCGGTTCTTTATGAATTTATTCATCGAGAACAATCACCGGAGGCGATCACGAAACGGTTCCCCTCGCTAACTCTCGAACAGGTGTACGCCACCATATTGTATTATTTGCACAACAAGACGGAAATTGACGCGTACATTGCGGAATGGTTGGCGTTTGGTCAGCGCATGAGGGGGGAAGCAAGCGAAAAATCCTCCCCCCGTTGTTGGCCGTCTACGGCAACTGAAACGGCAACGGCAACAGCAACGACAGAAGGTTGCAGGGCAATGAATGAGATTCGTTATCTGCTTGATGAAAATGTCCATCCCTCGTTGCGTACAGCATTGCTCCAGCATGAACCCATGATGATCGTCTGGAAGATAGGCGATCCGGGAGTCCCCCCGACAGGCACAAAAGACCCGGAGATCCTTGACTGGTGTGATGAAAACCAGTTCATTCCGGTGACCAATAACCGCAAATCCATGCCGGAGCACCTGACCGATCATCTTGTTAAGGGACGACATATACCTGGAATCCTTGGTTTCTTTTCGGACGAGCGTGATAAAGTTCATATATTCAAGTAAACCTTGAAAAAATGGACAGAGCGGAGGGCGTTTGCATGAAACATAAAATAAATCCGACCATCGATTGCGTTTTCAAGGCGATTCTGGGAAGCGAGAACAGAAAGCACCTTCTGATCCACTTTCTGAACTCGGTCCTGGAATTTCATGACGACCCGGAAAGAAAGGTGGTGGATGTCTGGATACAGAACCCGTATAACGAGCGGGAGTTCGAAGACGACAAGCTCGGCGTGGTCGATGTGAAGGCCCGGGAAGCGTCGGGCCGCTTTTTCCACGTCGAAATCCAAGCCGCGCTGCATCCGGGCCTGAAAGAGAGGATGCTGTATACGTGGAGCACCATCTACCACTCCCTGTTGGGCAAGGGCGACGACTACACGCTCCTCAAGCCGGTGATATCGGTATGGATCGTAACGGGCGTGCTCTTTGCCGACACCCGGCTCTGCCACCTTCGATTCCGCATCGAGGAGCCGGAAACCGGACTTCTATTCAACGATCATTTTGCCATGCACGTGCTCCAGCTTCCCAAATGGAGAATGCGAAAGGATCGAATAACCGAAAAAGACCGGTGGGTTTATTTTTTCAGGGAAGGCAAGAACATCGACGTGGACGATCCGCCGGACATTTTGAAAAACTCGAAGGAAATGAGGGACGCCATGGACGTTTTAAACGAATTTTCGGAAAACCGCAGAAACTATCTGCTTTACCAGAGCCGCCTGGAGGGGGAAATGGTTCGGCAGACCATTTTGAAAGAGCTTGAAAAAGCCATTGTCGAAAGAGAAAAAGAAAGGAACGAAAAAGAAAAGGCTGAAAAGGAAAGAGAAAGGTCCGAAAAGGAAAGAGAAAGGGCTGAAAAGGAAAGGGAAAGAGAAAGAGCCGAAAAGGAAAAGGCGTTGAAAGAGATCGAAAGACTGAAAAAAATGCTGGACAAGTAAAGTGATGGCGGGGCTTGGACTGCGGGTGAGAACGTTTCCGTGCAATCCGGGCCGAAATATTTTTTTTGTCGGCCGCAAGGGGAACGAATTGTTTGAATTTCAACGCACAATGATCGACCGACCATTTCTGCACTCGGTCGGAAAGGAGGGATAGGATATGCGCCAAATGGCAAGTATTGTCGGGCTGTCCATTGTCTTGTCGTTTTGTACGGTTTTCGCCCCGGCTCGGCGCGGCATTGCCGCCGAATGCCACTCCTGCTCGCCGTTGCCGGCTCCGGGCGCGGGGGAGACTGTCGTCACCGTATCGAACGCCTCGGAACTCCAGTCTCAAATCAACAATGCCGACGGGCCGACTACCATCTATCTGGAGGCCGGTACCTATAATGTGAATTCCGGGTTCTGGATCACGGTCACCGAGCCGGATATCACCATCCGATCCCTGTCGGGAAATCGGGATGACGTCGTCATCCAGGGAGCGGGGATGGGGGTCGCACCCGGATTCGGCATCCAGGTGTACGACAGCCGGATTACCATCGCCGACCTTACCATTCGGGACGTAGGATATCATGCGATACAGGTGGCCAAGACCGAAGGAAAAGAAACCGACGATCTCCTCTTTCACAACATCCGATGCGTGGATGCGGGCCAGCAATTGTTCAAATCCAGCGGCGGCCTGATGTACGACAGCGTCATCGAGTGCTCGACCTTCGAATATACCACGACCTTGAAAGCCTATTCGCACAACGATTACGGGAGCTACACCAACGGCATCGACCTGGTCGCCTCCCGGGGGTGGATCATCCGGGACAACGTTATCCGGAATATCAAGCACGACCCTGCGGCAACAACCGACATCGCCGGACCGGCCATTCTCATCTGGCCGGCGGGAACGGGCATCGCATGCGGCGACACCGTCATTGAAAGAAACCGGGTGATCGATTGCGATATGGGAATCTTTTTCGGCAATTCGAGCGCATCCGGCGTCAATCACACCGGCGGGGTGATCCGGAACAATTTGATCAAGGGGTATTCCGGAAGCGACGTGGGGCTCGGACTCGTCCGAGCGACCGATGCCATCGTGGCCCACAACACGGTTTTTTCCCCCGCCGGCTTGACCAATTGGTCGATGGAGGCCCGATTCGCCGAAACCACCGGTTGCGTCTTCATCAACAACCTTGCCGACGAGATGATTTGGGGAGATCGAAATGGCGCCGTTACGACCCTCGTCACCAATTACACCGACGTTGACGACTCCGGCGTCGATTTTGCGGATGCCGACGCGGGAGATCTGCATTTGGCAGGAGACGACAACAGCGACATCATCGATGCCGGGACCCCGACTTCATCCCGGACCACCGACATCGACGGATGCGCCGTTCTGGACGGGTTTCCCGACATCGGCGCAGACGAATACGAGACGATAACAACCAGCAATTGGACCGGGACTGACGGAACGGATTGGAACGATCCGGACAACTGGAGTACCGGCGTCGTTCCCGACGCTCTGACCCATGTGTACATTCCCGATGTCGCGGAGCAAAGCAATCCGTTCCCGATTATCGCATCCTCGCAGTCGGCCGAAGCCCAAACGCTTCAAATCGACCGCGATGCTTCCCTGACGACCGGCTCGGGCGCCTCGCTTGGCATTGGCGGCTGGGTCTCCACAGATGGCTTGTTGTCGATAAGCGGCATGGTGACGATCGGCGGATGAATGATCTGAACTCGATCATATAGTTCGTTGACAAAAAACGAGTTCCTATCTTGCAACGCTCGCGTCGAGATTTCTTTGCAGCTCCTCTCCCGGACAATCAAGGACTCTGGCTCCATATTTTGCCCGATCCACACCATTCTGTTTATATTCATCTTTATGCATCATATCTCAAAGACCTCGTCCCGTGTTAAGAATTTTACTCTTCCGAGATCGAGGTCTTTTTTTGTTCCAGCAGTTCTTTCCCTTCCTATGTAAGCAGAAGATACAACGTCTCAATCTCCTGCGTGTTCATAGACTGTATAATTTCTGCTACATTGCCAACCGATATTTCAAATGTCATCTGCGGCATAACAACCTTCTTTCATTCAAAGAATTAAATATTCAAAATAATAGTTTTTCAGTTTTTTCAATGAACGAAGAACCGGCAATAGAAAAACCGCTTCCTTTGAAATCCGGCTGATACCCAAGGACCTTGAGCACAGGAGTTTTGAGATCAAATCCGGTGTCATGGAAGAGGTCCCTGTCTTTCTGCCGGACGCGGAGGGGCTTTACAGCTCCGAGGATATTCGGGATGAAAATTTGCGACTTCACAATAAAGGCGGGGCCAGATTCTCCAATTCCTGAAAAATCGGCCTTCCATGTAAACTCGAGCGATGCCCCCGCTTGATCGACGACGATATTTTCAGCGATGCAGTTCCTGAATTCTCCCACAACCTTATCTCGCCATTCAGGAGCAATAAATTGCGAATTCTCCAATTTGCTAGGCGAATAGCCCGGCCCTTTCCCATGAATGACCGCGATTTCTTCCGGCCAAGCAACAGTCCCGCTTGCCAAATCGGCACTCCAGCCTCCGACCTTCGTTATGCGACCGGCCGCCTTTAGCAGCGACGCACTCTTGAGCAACGCCTCCTCTGCCCGCTTGCGATCGGTGATGTCGCGGGCGACGCCCTGGGTGCCGATAAAATTTTCGTAACTTCTCATAAAGGTCGGGTAGCACAGGACACTAGGCAGAGAACTACGACCCTTTCGGACATACTCCTCTTATCAAATCGGGAAGGTACGGCACACTGCGTTTTGCTCCGCCCAAACGGTCCATGAGATATTCCCAGAACGAGACACCCTGCTTCCGGCATGTCTTTTTCAGACTCGCAAAGGTATCCCTGCACTTTCTTCCAGTCGGGCTTCTCGTTGAACCGCTGATTTTGCGTTTTTTCACGTATTCGCGAATATCGCCTTCGCTCAGGTTGTTGTGCAAGGGAATATCCGGACGCTTCAAAACCAATAAAAGTTCATCCTTGTTGGCGTGAATTCGTCTCAAGGCTTCGTTCAATGTCGCGAAGTCCGTTTTTTCCAGGAATATTTCGTCGAATCGCTTCTCGATGAAGCTTTTTCGCCGCTTCGTCGGATTGTCCTTGTATTTCTTCAGTTTCTCGTACAATTTCCAGATTTCCGATTTTTTGTTCTCGAGAGCCCGCCGTTGCTTTTCGTTGAATCCCGTCAGCTTGTTGACGCTTCTTTCCGCGTGAATCCAGCAAAGAGCGTGGAGAAACACATTGAATTGCCCCGCGTCGTCGCTGATTATGACAAGATCGACGTTGAAACCGTGTTCCATCAGGCTGCCGACGAGAGCTCCCTCCGCGGCAATTTGAACGTGCCTCGGCCCGGTTATCCCGAGATCGTTCAAAAAGCCGCTCCAGGCCTCTTCATCGGCCAGAAACGTATTCTCGTGCTCGGCCAGCGAGCGCAATATTTTTTGGGGCAGTCCGCGATCGGCCATATAGGCGAGCGCATCGACATTGAGTACGCAATCCTTGTAGCCGGCCCGCAGAATCTTCAGAAAATTTATCCGGCTCTTGCTCTCGGTGCTTTCGAAATACGCGAACCCTTCGTTGCCGACGTGGGTGCAGTAGCCGTTTTTGCCGTCGTGCCTCGCTCTGGTGTCGTCGACGTTGATGTGACTATAGGTCTCCAGGCCCGCCTTGAGGATATCTTCCTTTTCCAAATGGAAAGGGTCCTTGTCCTCGACGATGATTTCGCTGATCTTTCCCTTGGAAATATCGACTCCCATGTCGAGCAGCTGTTCGTATATCAGCGGTTGCGTCACGTGGCAGTGATAATATTGGTACAGAATGAAACATTTCAGGGTCTTTCCGAAATGCCCCTCCACATGCTCCGGCAGCTTGCCGACGATGTATTCCCCGTTCGGGCCTTCCCAGCGTTCTATAAGGTACACGGTGTTATGCGGCTTGACGACAAGATCCTGGACAGTGTATGGGTGATGGCCCTTGAAGACGCTTCCCGCCGGAACGAAATCGGGTTTGGCCGGAACGGTTTCGTGGATCTCGATCGACTTGGTCTTGCTTCTCTTTTCCGACCCGGCCCGCTTGCCCTTTTTGCCCCTGCCTTTTTTTTCTTCGTCTTGCCGAGATTCGACGGGGGAACCTTTGGTTTCTGATTGGTGCCTTTCAGCCTCGCCACCTCGTCTTTCAAGGCTTGAATCGTCTCCTGCTGAAACTGGATGATTTCAATCAGGCTAAGGACAAGGGGACTTTTTTCGTCGTCCGGAATTTGATTTATCTTTTTCGATACACTCATATCGATGAGTATACGCCCTAATTTCCCGCTTGTCCCGAACTTTTTTTATTTTCTACCCGAACTTAATGAGATGTTACAAACTTTCCTGATGAAAAACCGGAAACTCGGGACAAGAGCGAGAGGTACACCTGACGGGACGCAGGAGCGTCGCGGCATGCGTTCCCACGCCGGAGCGTGGGAACGAGGTGCCATATAAGAGTCCCGGCTTGGCTCGCGTCGTTGCCTCGGTGGGACAAGGCATCGAGCGGATGCGCGGGGGCGCTTCCGCACTTCGCGACGCTGGAGCGTCGCGGCTTGCGTTCCCACGCCGGAGCGTGGGAACGAGGTGCCATATAAGAGTCCCGGCTTGGCTCGCTTCGTTGCCTCGATGGGACGAGGCATCGAGGGGAGGCGCGGGGGCGCTTCCGCACTTCGCGACGCTGGAGCGTCGCGGCTTGCGTTCCCACGCCGGAGCGTGGGAACGAGGTGCCATATAAGAGTCCCGGCTTGGCTCGCTTCGTTGCCTCGATGGGACGAGGCATCGAGGGGAGGCGCGGGGGCGCTTCCGCACTTCGCGACGCTGGAGCGTCGCGGCATGCGTTCCCACGCCGGAGCGTGGGAACGAGGCGCCCTGTGAGCGTCCCGGCTTGGCTCGCTTCGTTGCCTCGGCGGGACGGGGCATCGAGCGGATGCGCGGGGGCGCTTCCGCACTTCGCGACGCTGGAGCGTCGCGGCTTGCGTTCCCACGCCGGAGCGTGGGAACGAGGTGCCATATAAGAGTCCCGGCTTGGCTCGCTTCGTTGCCTCGATGGAACGAGGCACCGAGCGGGGGCGCGGGGGCGCTTCCGCACCACGCGACGCTGGAGCGGCGCGGCGTGCGTTCCCACGCCGGAGCGCGGGAACGAGGCGCCCTGTGAGCGTCCCGGCTTGGCTCGCGTCGTTGCCTCGGCGGGACGAGGCATCGAGCGGGGGCGCGGGGGCGCTTCCGCACTTCGCGACGCTGGAGCGTCGCGGCATGCGTTCCCACGCCGGAGCGCGGGAACGAGGCGCCCTGTGAGCGTCCCGGCTTGGCTCGCGTCGTTGCCTCGGCGGGACGGGGCATCGAGCGGGGGCGCGGGGGCGCTTCCGCACTTCGCGACGCTGGAGCGTCGCGGCATGCGTTCCCACGCCGGAGCGCGGGAACGAGGCGCCCTGTGCGCGTCCCGGCTTGGCTCGCGTCGTTTCCTCGATGGAACGAGGCATCGAGCGGAGGCGCGGGGGCGCTTCCGCATATCGCGACGCTGGAGCGTCGCGATATGCGTTCCCACGCCGGAGCGTGGGAACGAGGCACCCTGTGAACGTCCCGGCTTGGCTCGCGTCGTTGCCTCGGCGGGACGGGGCATCGAGCGGGGGCGCGGGGGCGATTCCGCACTTCGCGACGCTGGAGCGTCGCGGCATGCGTTCCCACGCCGGAGCGTGGGAACGAGTTGCACCATCATAGTCCCAGCCTGACTCTGCACGGTTCCTCGCCGCAGCGCGGAAACGTGGCGCACCGTCCGAGCCTCGGCCTGATCGGCTCGTCGCCACGCGGGAGCGCGGCAACGGGCGGACGAGCGGCGCGTTGCCCCATCCGGCTCCCAGCTCCGGCCCTTGAACCACCCGGCCCCGGAAATTGCCTGTTCAGAGGATTCAGAGTTCAGAGGGATCAGAGTTCAGAGGTAAATGGGGCTGCTGACATCCGAAAACCGATGCTGTCGTCATGGTAGTTCGGATAGTAGTTGAAGCGCGCGCCGCAACGCAGCCACTCTGCCGAAGCACCGTTCCAAAAGCCGCCGCCTCTCAGAATTATCCAGGAATCTTTCTTCACATTTTTCGACAGTTCCCGTCCGTCCGAGGGATCGTAAGGATATTTTGTTCGTATGCTTCGGGTCCAATCGTAAACGTTTCCGGACATGTCCTGGCAGCCGTACGGGCCTTGCCCGCCGGAAAAGCAGCCGGGAGTGCAGGTGGAACCGATTTGGCTTTCTTTGATATTGGCCAGTTCGGGGGTCAAATGGTCGCCCCAAGGATAGGCCCGTTCCGGCATTTGGTTCTGCTTCGACAATACCGGTCCATTTTCCAGGGAATCGTGAACGGCCACGGCTTTCCCGATAGTCAGAACGGTTTCGCGTTCCGGCAGAGCAATCCCGCCCCTTGCGGCCTTCTCCCATTCCGCCTCCGAAGGAAGCATAACCTTCCAAGGCCTGGGCATGAGCCCCGAACCGTTCCATTTCTCCGTGAGCCAACGCGTGAAGGCCAGCGCCTCGTACCAGGTGACGCCCACCGCCGGGTGATTGGGCAGGTGGAAGGGCGATTTCAATGAAAGGGGCTTCTTTCGAGGTTCGCTCTCCCAACGGCCTTTAAAGCCCTTCTCGTTCCAATAGCCATGCTCCCTCGCCTCCACCCAATACCCGGTCTCGTCATACCCCCCGTCCTCGACGAAAAAAGCGAACTGCCTCTGCGTCACCGGGTACTTGCCGATCCAGTAACCGTTTTTCAGGCAGGCGTTCCTGTGAAGCTTCCATCCGTCCTCGCCCTTCTCCCCCATCATGAAATCCCCGCCGGGCACATAGCAGAACAGCATGTCTTCCAGGGTCATAATTTCCTTCCTGGGGTCGCCGATCCTTCCCAGCGCCGCCCCGGCCTCGGCCCTTTGCTTCGCGGGGGCGCCGTTTTTTCCTTCCAGGGATCGCACCAGCGCTTTTCTAACCTCGTCCCGGCAATCGCCGCGAATGCCCCCCGGCCAGGCGTCCCGGACGATCTTTCCGGCCAGGACCGCGCCCTTGTCTGGCTGTCTTCGGATCAGCTCCTTCAGGATATCGGAGGCTGCCACGTCCCTGCCCTGCACGATTCCCGTGTAGGCCACGCTCAGGCAGGACACCTCGTTCCAGACGGGGTCGTCCAGGTGTTTTTCCAGAATGTCCGCCACCGGCTCGACCTTCACCTGCCCCAGGTCGGCCACGGCCACGGCCGCCAGGTATTCCTGGAACGTCAGGTGGATGAACCCGTAGGCGCCCTGCCCCCGCTCCAGGAGCAGGGCCGTGTGGGTGCGGACCGAATCGAGAAAGGCCCTGGCCTCCTTTTCGGGGTCTTCGGCGCACTGCAGCCGTAACAGCCGCATAAGTTCCGCGCACAAGGCCGCGCGCGGAACAATGCCCACAGTGGCGCTCCGGGTGTGCATCCACAGGGCCAGTGGGGCGAGCATGCGGATGGTGTCCACGTCGTCCAGAGCGCACCCGCTGCGCTTGTCCAGGCCCCGGGCCAAGTTCCAGTGGCGGATCAGGGTCTTGACGTACTGGTCGTAGAGCTGGACCCTGCGTTCGGGAAGGGATACGCCCTGGCGTTTCATGAGGGCCAGGATGGTAAGCAGCAGCGGGTTGGACGCCAGCTGGGATACGCCGGGATTTCGTTCCACCGCCCGCAGCAGCTCCTGCTCCTCCTTTTCGGCCTCCTGCCGGGCCAGACCCTCGTGGTCCCGGGCGGCCTTCTCGATGGCCAGGGTCCATTTCTTCACGAACAGCTCGATGTCCTCGCGCTCGAAATCCACCAGCGTGCATTCCTTCAGCCCATCGATGGTGTAGGGCCGGACCTCCCGGTAGCCGATGATCCTGCTGGTCAAGACGAACTTGGCGCCCTTGTTTCTATGAAAGGAGCAGAAGTCCTCGATGCGCTCCACCACCACCTGCCGGTCCTTTGCGGCCTGGACCTCGTCGAGGCCGTCCAGAAGCACCATGGCCGCGCCCTGCTCCAGGGCTTCGTCCAGCATGGTCCCCACCGGAAGATCGACGTTTCTGCCGCGATAGTAGTTCCCGATGAATTCCTTCAGCGGGACGTCCCCGGCCTCCATGGCGGTCGCGTAGGCGGACAGGGGCACCAGCACGGGGACCCTCCGTCCAAGGCCGAGTTCGTCGCCCTTGCCCCCGGCCAGAAGCAGGGTCAGGTATTTCAGAAATGTGGTCTTGCCCGCGCCGGGGTCCCCCAGGATGACCAGCACATCGTTTTTTTCCAGCAGTTCGAGCAGGGATTGCGGTTCGCTGACGCGCCTTCCCATGGCTTCTTCCTCCTGATCGCCCACGGGCTTTCCGGCCACCCTCAGCTGGCGCGCCCAGGTTTCGCCCTCGGGAAGCTCGATGCGGGCTTTCAGGGGAACATACATGTCCAGCAGCTCGATTCGAAGCGGCGCCTTGTCGAACACGCCCATGCCCTTGAAGTCCAAGTACCTGTAGCGCGCCCCCAAGTGGGAGAGGTAGTCCTTGGCGGTTTCCCGGAACCGGCTTTCGGAAAGGCGTCTCGGCTGCACGCCTTTTAAGAACTCATCCGTCGCGACATTGATATTCAGGGTGGCGTAGTCGCCGATCACATTGATTCGCAGGGAATTGTCGATTTTCGCCTCGAAACGCGCCAGGTTGCCCATCCCCCGCATCTCCTCCCGGAGAGTGTCCAGGAACCGTTTCCTGAGGTCCTCCTCCATCCGATCCATGGCGACGGGAAACGCGTCCATCTTCTCGATCAGGGTATCCACGGCGTCCCGGAAGCCGATATTGTTTCGCGCGGTCTCGTCCACCCAACGGACCACCTCCGCCTCGTCCACGTCGTCGGCCCGGTCCTTCCATCTCTGGACCTGCTCTGCCACCAGGTTGGCCCCCACATTGCCCAGCACGCTGCCCATGGCGATGAAAAGCGACACCGGCAAGGCCCCGCCCGCCTTGGCGGCCGCATCCACCAAGGGCCAAAGGGACAGCGCCCCGAGAAAGCCGTACGTAAACTGCGGGGCGCCTCCCTTCCCGAACCAGTCCTTCAGCCCCGCAAGCTTCTTTTTCGCCCTCTGCCGCCATGTGTTTTCGTCGAAATTTTCCATGAACATTCTCCCGTGGTTGAAAAAAACATTCTTACCAGAGCATAGTTTCGGAGGCAAGCGTTAGGGGGGATAAAACAAGGTTTCGTCTCGTTCGTCTCGTTCCCACGCTCCGGCGTGGGAACGCCTGAAGGACGCTCCCGCGTCCCGTGCAAAGCGAGCACGCGTTCACGCGTTACGAAGCCGTTCTTTCGTTCCCACGCTCCTGCGTGGGAACGCCTGGAGGACGCTCCCGCGTCCCGTGCAAAGCGAGCACGCGTTCACACGTTACGAAGCCGTTTGCGCATACGCATTCTTGAAAAAGAACGGAAGAGCGGGAACAGCTCAACTGCGACAGGCGGTTCGCCTGACGGGACGCAGGAGCGTCCCGATATGCGTTCCCACGCCGGAGCGTGGTAACGAGCAGCACTAGCTGGATTCCAGCATCACGCAAGCGAGCGTACTTCCGGAAAGCATCGCACCGAAATGGGAGGCACCGCGCCGCCATGGGAGGCATCGCGCCGCCGTGGAAGGCATCGCGCCGCTTTTCCTTTCAATCATTTCCCGTTCTTCCAAAGCGAGGTTTCCTGCACAACCCCGGCCACGAAGTCAGAATGGAATTCGCAACCGCAATAGTCGTATGAGAAGGGAATCAGGCATTTGCTGAAAAGGGACGCGCCACGAATGTGCAACAGACCCTTGCGCAAATCGATGGTGTTGGCGAAGCTTGCGTGATTGGCCCATCCGGCGATGCTCGCCGCCACGGTCTCCTCCGGAAGCTCCCCGGCGAGGAAACGCTCGATCAGCTGCTTCATCCGGCGGCGATAGCGGATTCCCTTGCCCCGCTTGACGGCTCGCCTTTGGGGAAACACCCGGAATCCGAGAAAGCCGATGCCTTCCGCCACCGGACGGACCTCCGTCTGGTGGATGGTCAGGCGATACCGGGCGAGCCGCGTTTCAATAGCGCTCTTGAAACGCCACAGCTGCGGCTTGGAGTCGGAAAACAGCAGAAAATCGTCCACATACCGCAGATACGCCGGGCATCGCAGCTCCCTTTTCACGAAATGGTCGAACGGCGTCAGGTACACGTTGGCCCAGAACTGGCTGGTCAGGTTTCCCAGCGGGAGCCCCCTGAGCCTGCACAGGGCGAACATGTCGTCGCCGGGAAAGAACACCATGTCGTAGGCCCAATCCAGAATGCCCGTGCCCGAATCGAGAATCTCCTCCACCAGCCAGGCCACGTCCGGGTCGGCGATTTTCCTGAACAGGATTTCCTTCAGGATGGCGTGGTCGATGCTGGGAAAGTATTGGGTGACGTCGCATGACAGGACATACTTGTATTTACGGCTGAACTGCTGGCACCGATCCAGGGCCTTGTGCGTGCCCACTCCCTTTCGATTGGCGTAGCTGTCGGAAATGAAGTTCTTTTCGAACACGGGCTGGATCAGGTTGCACAGGGCGTGGTGGACCACCCGGTCGCGGAAATGGGCCGCGCTGATGACCCGCTCCTTGGGATCGAAAATGGTGAAGGTAGTGTAGGGCCGGGGACGATAGGTCTTGTCGCGCAATTCTCGACGAAGCGCCAGAAGATTGTCCTCCAGGCGATACTCGAAGGCCGCCACATCGGGCCTCGAACGCTTTCCCCTGCTTGCCTTTTTGTAGGCCGAAAGAAGATTTTCCCAGCACGCCACCCTGTCGAACATGCCGCTAAACACGGGATGCCCTGCCTCGGGGATGTCTCCCGGGGAGGCAGGGCGGTTCATATTCGCCCGGTCCGTCCAGAGGTCGGACGCGGCCAGGAACAGGCCCCGCCATTTCTCACCTCGTCCCGCAAGGGCGACGACGCGGACCTATGCCGCGCGCTCCCCGACGGGCATTTCCGGAGGTTATCGCGACAACAATCATATCCTTGCCAATCTTGAAAACCAACTCTCGATCACTGAAAAATGTGGCTGCTGACATCCGAAAACCGTTGTTGTCGTCATGGTTGTTCGGATTGTTGTTGTTGCGCGCGCCGCAACGCAGCTGCGGGCCTGCCCCCGCCGATAAGCGGTCTTTTGCCGCACCGCTTTCAGCCCCCTTGGGTGTCCTGCAAAGTGGTCCTTTTCCATCCGCCGAGCAAGCGGCCGATCTCCGTGGTCATCTCCGCGACATGCTTGTACTGCCTTCCCGTCAGCCATTCCAGTCGCACCGCCAGGCGCAGGTACACACGCGCCTTCGCCAAGGCCTCGTCGGCGTCGTGGAGCTTTTCCAGCCGCCATTTGCCCTTTCTGAAATTGGCCTCCTCGAGCCGCTCCCGCAGATCGAACGCCGCGTCCAGGAGCCGCTGGGTGAACGAATGGCGGTACGCGCGGGGAAAATTGTTCGTCGCGGGAAGCAGCCACGCCAAAAAATCGAACGTCTTCGTGAATATGGGCATTTCCTTTCGTGTCATTTTCTACTCGCTTGCCTTAAGTTTCGTTTGGTGTCCCTGAATATTCCCGTACGGCCGTCGAGGCCCCCGCGCAACCCGATGCGACGGGCTTTCTTTCCCCCGCTACGACCGGGCAGGTTATCGCACGTTTTTGCGCGCGATTCAACCATCGATTTTCGGTACCCTCGTTCCCACGCTCCGGCGTGGGAACGCCTTAAGGACGCTCCGGCGTCCCGTGCGAGGCGTCCGCACCTTGCCAAGCCGTTTGAGGAAAAACTTTCCTGATGAAAAACCGGAAACTCGGGACAAGAGCGAGAGGTACACCTGACGGGACGCAGGAGCGTCGCGGCATGCGTTCCCACGCCGGAGCGTGGGAACGAGCAGACAACGAGCAGACAACGAGCAGACAAGCAGCATCACGCGGTTCGTCTCGTTTTCGCGATCCTGCATCGTCTCGTTCCCACGCTCCGGCGTGGGAACGCCTTAAGGACGCTCCAGCGTCCCGTGCGAGGCGTCCGCACCTTGCTAAGACGTTTGAGGAAAAACTTTCCTGATGAAAAACCGGAAACTCGGGACAAGAGCGAGAGGTACACCTGACGGGACGCCGGAGCGTCGCGGCATGCGTTCCCACGCCGGAGCGTGGGAACGAGCAGACAATGAACATGCAAGTAGCATCACTCGGTTCGTCTCGTTCCCGCGCTCATGCGCCGTCTCGTTCCCACGCTCCGGCGTGGGAACGCCTTAAGGACGCTCCAGCGTCGTTGCACTCTACCACCTGGTGGAAACTGAAATCATCCCTTCCAATCCGGCGTAATTCCTCGCGCTGGAATACCGCCAGTGTTCAGGCTTGTCCACATAACCCCGCTTTACCGGATTATAGTGGATATAGTCCAGCTTCTGCCGCATCATTTCATCACCCTGTATCAATTGCGGATGAGATCCCTCCTCCCATACCTGATATTGCCGGTCCGTTTTGAAACGCTTTTTGTGAAAACGCATCTGATCGAGTATCCTCCTTACGTTTTTGCCTTCCAAGTATTGGACGATTCGTTTTGCCGTATAGGATTTGATGCTTGTCAATTCCCTGTTCAAATCGTCCGCCCTCGCGATCAGATGGCAATGGTTTTCGAGAACGACATACCCGTAAAGGATCAACCGGCTTTGGTCTTGCATGAATTGGAGGGAATCCAGCACGATTTTCACTGTGTCGGGACGCGTGAAGACGGGAATCCAGTTGATGATCGTGAATGTGAGGAAATGGGGATGGGAAGACTCGTAGATTTTGTAGCGGGACCTGGCCATCTTGTAACTCTCCTTAAGATAATGGACGCTGGAGCGTCCGGTTATTCGTTCCCACGCCGGAGCGCGGGAACGAGTCGACGAGTCGAACGAGTCGCCCTGCCAGAGTTCCGGCCTGGCTCCCATCGCCGCCTCGGCGGAACGAGGGGCCGGACGGAGGCGCGGGGGCGCTCCCTCTCCACGCGACGCTGGAGCGTCGCGGCATGCGTTCCCACGCCGGAGCGTGGGAACGAGCGGCCCTGCTTGCCTCGTTCTCCTCGTTCGACTTGTTCCCGCGCTCCTGCGCGGGGGCGCTCCTTCTCCACGCGACGCTGGAGCGTCGCGGCATGCGTTCCCGCGCAGGAGCGCGGGAACGAGCGGCCCTGCTCGCCTCGTTCTCCTCGTTCGACTTGTTCCCGCGCTCCTGCGCGGGGGCGCTCCCTCTCCACGCGACGCTGGAGCGTCGCGGCATGCGTTCCCACGCCGGAGCGTGGGAACGAGTGGCCCTGCTCGCTTCGTTCTCCTCGTTCGCCTCGTCCGTTCGATGCGGACAACCTGTTGCGCCTCGTCGGCTCGTCGGCTCGTCGGCTCGTCGGCTCGTCGGCTCGTTCCCACGCTCCGGCGTGGGAACGCCTGAAGGACGCTCCAGCGTCCCGTGTCGGGGGTGCGCGTCTTGCGCTGCCGTTGTTACCTGGCACCTCCGGCCTCGATAATCGCCTGTTCAGAGGGTTCAGAGTTCAGAGGGATCAGAGTCCAGAGGTAAATGGGGCTGCTGACATCCGAAAACCGAAGTAGTCGACATGGCTGTACGGATCGTAGTTGTAGCGCGCGCCGCAACGCAGCCATTGAGAACTTACACCACTGTAAAAAGAAGCGCCCTTGATAACCATCCATGAATACTCGCCAACCTCTGCAAGCTTTTCACGTCCGTCGGCAGGAACATAGGGGTAATCTTCTTTAATGCTCCGTGTCCACTCGCAACAATTCCCCAACATATCCAGACACCCGTATGGACTTTTCCCGAGCGTAAAACATCCCGGCGTGCAAGTGGAGCCGACCTTGCTTTCCTTGATGTTGGCCAGTTCGGGACCAATGTCGTCACCCCAGGGATAGGCCCGCACCGGAATTTCGTTCTTTTCCGGCAACTTCAGGTCCTTTTCCAAGGGGCCGTGCCGCATAACCATTTCGTCGGCAGGCGAAACCGTTTCGCGTTCCGGCAGAAAAATCCCGCCCCGTGCGGCCTTCTCCCACTGGGCCTCGGAGGGGAGTGTGACGATCCAATTGTCGGGGATCACCCCGGCCGCGACCCACTTTTCGGTGAGCCAACGGCCGAATGCCATGGCTTCGTACCAGGTGATGTAGACAGCCGGATGGTTGGACAGGTCGAAAGGCGGTCCCGCCGAATAGGCCTTTTTCCTGGGTGCGCTATCTCGGTAGGTCTTCAAGCCCTTTTCGCCCCACCAACCATGCCTCCGCGCCTCCGCCCAATACCTCTCCTTTTCGTACCCGCCGTCTTTTGCGAAAAACGAAAACTGCCTCTGGGTCACCGGATACTTGCCGATCCAATACCCGGTTTTCAGGCAATCGTTTTCGTGAAGCTCTGCGTCCTTGTCGCCCTTCTCCCCCATCATGAAATTCCCGCCGGGCACGTGGCAGAACGCCATGCGCTCCAGGGTCGTGATTTCCTCCCTGGGGTCGCCAAGCGTGGCCAGGGCCACCCCGGCTGCGGCGCGTTCGACGGCAGGCAGTTCCCGGCAGGCGAGGAGTTTCACCAGCCAAGCGACAACGCGTTTCAGCTTTTTGTCGTTGACGCCGGACACTCTTTTCAAATCGGCGGTTTCGGCCAGGGCCTGCCCGGCCAGCAGCGCGCCCCAGAAATCCTCCCGGTCCAGGCCGGAATCGTCCGGTTTTTTGAAGCACAAATGTTCCGCCAGGGACCAGATCTGGCCCGCGCCGCCCCTGGCGGCCTTGGCACCGGCCAGAAGCGCCACCTCCCGCCACCGGTCCGGATCTTGGCGGGCCAGGTCGGCCACCTTTTCCGGAAACTCGTTGTCGGTCAGGTGCCTGGCGGCCAGGTATTCCTGGAAGGTCCTATGGGGAAAGGTGTAGACTTTCACGCCGTGGGGCACCAGGATTCCGGCCCGGTCCCTCAAGAAATCCACCAGCTTTCCGACGTTCAGGTCCATGTTGTCGCTGGCCGCCAGCAGTTTTTCCGCAAGCTCCTTCTGGGGAATGTCCGCCGTGCCGGTCAGTTCGGGCTGACGGCCGTGGGCGTCGAAGGCCAGCTCGTTTAAGACCTTCTTGACCTCCTCCCGGTCGGTATCCAGCCATTCCGCCAGGCCGGGCTCCGTCAGAACGCATTGGCCGCCGGCGTCCACGTAGTTCTTGCGGCTTTGCCACCAGTCCAGGAGCAGTTCCACGGTGTCGTCGTAGAGCTGTTCCCTTTTTTCCGGAAGGCTCCCGCCGCGCCAGGCGTGCAGGCTGGCCATGAGGGTGAGCAGCAGGGGGCGCCCGGCCAGTTCCAGGATTCGGTCGTTGCCGAAAATGGCACGTTTCAGCAATTGAGCCCTGCCCTCCACGTTTTCGCCGTCCAAGCCCCGCAGGGCGCCGATGTGGCGGTACCACAGGTCCACGAACCGTCGGATCTGGCCGGCGGAAAACGGCGCCAGGATCGCCTCGGAAAGGCCGGAAAGCCCCCAGTTCTGCTTCTGGTAGGCGTAGGTCCTGCTGGTCACCAAAAGCTTGCAGTCCGGAAAGTCGGCGGAGAAGTCCTCGATGGCCTTCTTGATGCGTTCGCGCATCCTGTCGGCCTGGGGGACTTCGTCGAGGCCGTCCAGAAGAAGAATGCAGCGGCCCTTTTTTCGAAGCTCTTCTTTCAAAACGGGCGCGAACTCCCGGTGGCCGATATTTTCGAGTTCCTTTTCGACGAACCGCCACAGCAGATTTTCCCCGTTACCGTCCTCTGCGAAAAGCCCGCTGGCGGCCAGGTCCCGCAGGACCACCCGCACGGGAAGCAAAGCACCGTGCCCCCAGGGCTGGGGTTCGTCCCGGTCCTTGCCGTCTTCGTCGGGAAGGGGCCGGACCAGGTCCTTCAAGCCCGCGCCCTCGTTTTCCAGGGCTTCCCCGGCCAGGCACCACGCCACGAAATTGACGAACGTGCTCTTGCCGCTTCCGGGATCACCCAGCAGCACCAGCCGATGGTTCCGGTCGAGCATGGAAAGAGCGGACACGCCCCGTTGCCCTCCCCTTTCCATCAGGACTTGTTCCGACGCTTTCTCTTCCTTTTCCACGCCCCGTGTCATCAGGGCCGTGTACACCGCCCCCAGCCTGAGACACGCCTCCTGCTCGCTTCCCCGGTCCTGCGGATTGCACACCGCCTTGGGGTCGATTCCGGAAAGATGGAGGGTTCCGGTATCGTGAAACACCCTGCTCAGGTAGGATTTCAGGAGCGCGGCCGCGTCGGCGGGCCTCGTCGCGACGCCCGTTTTGTCTTTCGGGGAAGTTTCACCGGTTTTAGCACCGCCCCCGCCGCCGTCCGGGTCCGTCCGGCCCGGCCCCCTGCCGGAGAGCTTCTTTGACAAATCCTCCATCCATGGCAAACCGGTCAGCTTCGCCACGCCCGGAGGATCTTCGGATTTATGCTTGATGATCCGGGGCACCCATCCGCCGCCGTGAAAGTCGTAACTCCGGAGAAACACCTGCCCCTCGGCTTTGGCAAAATCGAGCCGGACCATGCTGTAGCCGATCGCCCGCTTTTTGCTTTGGTAGAACGCCCCGGCCGACAGGGTGGTCAGCCTGGAATCCTCGGTGGAGACCCAGCTGCGGTGTTCGTGGCCGTGGAGGTAAAACCGAAAGTTCTGCGCAATCAGCATTTTCAAATACAGCTCCTCGCCTTCCACGAGCCAGTTGGGCGGCACGTGCGCCAAGCCGATGCCGAAATCCGCCCCTTTCATTTTCCCGGCTATCGTTTGGCACTGCCAATCGGCGGCCATCCACAGCTTCCCCTTCTGCTCCTCGCTCTTGTCCACCCAGGCCCACACCGAGTTGAACGCCCCGACTCCCACCTTCACGCCGTCGATCTCCCGAACAAGGCCGTAGATCAGCCGGTCCGAATCTTGCTTTACCAGGTGCGCATATCCGGATTCCTCCAGAAATTTCCGGTAATCCTCCAGGGGGCGCATACAGTTTTCCCAGTCGATCCCGCCGTCCCGGATCGTCTCGACGATTTCCGTGTCGTTTTTCTGCGCCTTCAGCCAGGCAACAACTTGCTTGCTCACCTTCTTGAAATCGATGTCGTGGTTTCCTGGGGTCAGAAACACGTTCTCCTTGGGGACCTCGATGGAGAAGGCGCGGCGGATTTCATCCAGCCGCTCGTCGGCCCCGGCGAACTGGGCGCCCAGGCTCATGCCTTCCTTGTCGCCTTTGTTTCCGAAGGCCAGGTCGCCGGTGAAAAAGATCAGGTCCGGCCGAAGTTTTTCCTTGTTCTCCAGATTCCTCAAGTCTTGTAGAAGTTCTTCGAACACCCGCCGGGACTCCCACCCGGTCTCGGGGTCGCAGAAATGCATGTCGGAAAGGTGAAGCCATGTCAGCACAGTCATTGTCGATGCCTCCTTGGTTGGCAGTAAAACGCGTCCTAGCGCCGCGCCGCCCCTGCGCGCGAATCGCCGGGCGCCATCCGAAACAAGAACATTCCATAGCAGAAACGCCGCTGTTTTTCAACGAACCTTTGCTTGTTCGCTTGTTCGCTCGTTCGCTCGTTCGCTCGTTCGCTCGTTCGCTCGTTCGCTCGTTCGCTCGTTCCGGCGTGGGAACGCATTTCCGGACGCTCCAGCGTCCGTTGCTACTGCCTGCCCTGCGCCCGTTAAAGGACGCTGGAGCGTCCATCATCGGTTCCAACGCCGGAGCGCTGGAACCAGTTAGAGCGTCCGTCTCCGGTTCCAACGCCGGAGCGTTGGAACCAGATAGCCAGTGGAACCAGTGAATCCGTGAAATCCGCGAACCTACGAACTGCCCGCTTTGCGTAAATCCAATTGTGTTTCATAAAAATCGATGCTAAAATCCAACCATGCTTTCATCCAAGGTCGCAATTATCCAACAGTGAATGCGAACCGACAACCTTTTTTTCGAAAAGGACGCCTCTATGAAAAGATTCGCCGAACAATGCCTTCTGGAATGGAAAAACCGAAGCGGCAGAAAGCCGCTGATTGTCCGGGGGGCTCGTCAGACGGGAAAGACATACCTGATCGACCGGTTCGCCGAGCAGCATTTCGAAAACTTCTTGAAAATCGATTTCGAATTCGACGCGGAGGCAAAGTCCGTTTTCGAGACTCCCGATCCCGAAAAGATCGTCGCCGAATTGTCCCTGCTCTACGACCGCGACATCGTCGCCGGTCGCACCCTGTTGTTTCTGGATGAAATCCAGGCATGCCCTCCTGCGATCTTCTCCTTGCGGTATTTTTACGAAAAGATGCCGGAACTGCATGTCGTGGCCGCCGGATCGCTTTTGGAGTTCGCGCTCAGAGACTTCAACTATTCCATGCCGGTCGGAAGGATAGAATTTCTGCAATTGAACCCCATGACATTCGAGGAATTTTTGCTGGCGCACAATCCCAAGTTGTTGTCCTTTCTGCAAAACCTGTCCATTCGGGACGGGATAAGCCCGGCGATACATCAGAAGGCGAGGGAATTGCTGCGTCTGTTTTTTTTCATCGGAGGCATGCCCGAAGCGGTCGCTTCCTTCGTTCGGAATCGAAATTTTTTGGAAGTGCAGAGAATTCAAAACGGGGTCGCGACGACGATGCAGCACGATTTCGCCAAATACGGTTCCCGGCTGGACCAGGACGTATTGAGAAAAACGCTTCGTTTCGTGCCGGGAAACATCGGAAGGAAAGTCAAATACGTGAATATCGACAGGGACATCCGGTCTGCGGTCCTGAAAGACGCTCTTGGCCAACTGGCGCTTTCCAAGGCGATTCACCTGGTTCGCAAAACCGCCGGAAACGGCCTGCCCCTGGACGCTGAATCGTCTGCGGACATTTTCAAGGCCATTTTCCTGGATATCGGCCTGGCGAACAACATCAGCGGCTTGAAGCTGGCCGAAACGGACGAATTGATCGCTGTGTACGAGGGCAGACTGGCGGAACAGTTCGTGGGGCAGGAGTTGCTGAACTCGGGGCAATGGTTCGAGGAAAAAGAACTGTTCTACTGGGCCAGGGAAAAGAAGAACGCCAACGCCGAAATCGACTATCTGCTTGCGCATCGAAACCGGGTGGTGCCTGTGGAGGTCAAGGCGGGCAAAACCGGGGGCCTCAAATCGCTGCACCTGTTTCTCCACGAAAAAGGCCTGCGTTTAGGGCTGCGATTCAACACGGATGTTCCATCGGTCGGCGAGTTCGACGCGGCGGTTCGGTACGAAAACAAAAAGGACAACCTCCGGTATGTGCTGCTGTCGCTTCCCATGTACCTTGCGGGGCAAACGGAACGTTTGCTGGACGAAACCGCAGATGCCATCGACGGCGGGAAACTCCAAGCCCCCCCTCCGGTTACAAGGCATAACGAATGAAATCCACTGCATGGGGGTTGACTGCCAAGCGACCTACCCCGAAACTCCGGGCAGAAGAATCATGGAGAGTTGCTTGCAAGGCAGAATCGGGGCGTCCCGGCTGACGAACAGGATCGACTCGTTCTCGTTCCCACGCTCCAGCGTGGGAACGCATATCCGGACGCTCCAGCGTCCCGTCAAGCGTAGCTCTCTCTCCCGTCCCGAGTACCCCTTGCTTCTTCGAGAATGCGTTTGCACAAACGATTTCACAAGGCGCGGTCCCTTTACACGGGACGCAGGAGCGTCCTTCCGGCGTTCCCACGCTAGAGCGTGGGAACGAGTAATCCTCTCTTTTCACAGCCTTTTCCTGATAGCGGCGATAACCTCTTCGCCTCTTCGCCCCTTGATCCCGTCGGTTTCGTACGCGTCCAGCCGCCTGTCCAATTCGGCCCTTTGATCATCCGTCAGCGGCAAAACCGATTGATCGGCCGCAATGCTGTCCCACAGGTCCTCCACAAGCCTGATTCTTTCGTTGATTGGAAGATTTCGTATGTCACATCTCATTTTCCGCCTCCTTTTTTCCCGAAACATGCCAAAGGTTCGAAAGACGCTTCGTACACCGGGGAAAATTTCGTATTGCGTCAATGTAAGCCTCTTTGCAAAACAAATAAAAAAAATATGCCAAATGGGGTGTTATCATGTCAACAAAGTTTTGGGTTTCTCGACAGATAAGGCGATTTCATTGAACTCTCCCGAGACCCGGGGGGCTTGGTTTTAACTTCGGCCGGTTTTCATCCAACAGTTACGGTCGTCGCCTGGATTCCGGGTCTAAAGCAAGCTCCGCCCGGAATGACGGTCTTGGTTGGCCGACGTCGTAACCGAAACCCCCGGGCGGCTTGGCCGTACTCTCTGTTTGTTTCTTCCTTTACTTATAATCTGAAACAAGATATTGTTTATAAACAACATTAGACGATGATCGGATATTGGTTGATTCGCAACGATATTCTACTGCCCGACAATGTCCGGGAAGAAACATGGATTGAACATCGAGGACAAACGACAAATGATCCGTTTTATTCTCAACGACGAAACGATCGCGGCCGACGCGAAACCGGGAACGATTTTGCTGGATTATCTAAGACTTCATCGAAAGATGACCGGGACCAAAGAGGTTTGCCGGGAGGGCGACTGCGGGGCCTGCACGGTGTTGCTGGGGCGATTGACCGGCGATGCCGGGGATTACAACGTGGATTACAAGCCGGTCAACTCCTGCCTGCTGCCGCTGGGGGAAATGGACGGCGCCCATGTGATCACCATCGAAGGGCTGAACCGGCCCGGCCAGTCCGACTTGACCCCCGTCCAGAAGGCCTTTGTCTCCCAGGGCGGCATCCAGTGCGGCTATTGCACGCCCGGTATGGTGGTTTCCACAACCGGCTTTTTCATCGACAGCCCGACAATCGACGAGAAAAACGCGGTCGCCGCTCTCGACGGAAACCTGTGCCGATGCACCGGCTACGGGGGCATCAAGCGGGCGGTCAGGGGGCTTTGCGAAGAGTTTTCCATTCCGGCGGGCGCCGCCGGCGGCAAAAAGCGGCTGGAATTGCTCGTGCGCTGGAAAATTCTTCCCGAGTACGTATTGGAGATGCCGGAACGGCTGAAGGAACTCCAGGCTTTGCAAAACGACGATTCGGATGCGGAATCGTCCGCCAAAGTTCTCGTGGCCGGGGGCACGGACTTGTTCGTCCAAAAGGGGGAACAACTGGCCTACGCCAACCTGTTTTTTCTATCCCGCAGACCGGACCTGAAGGGAATTCGAACGGAGGATGGCCGGTGTATCGTCGGAGCTGCGGTCACGGTCGCGGAACTGGCTTCGTCTCCCGAGATAAAACGGATGTTTCCCCGAATCGAGGACGATCTGAAACGCTTCGGCTCCACGCCCATCAGAAACCGGGCGACGGTCGCCGGAAATATTGTCAACGCCTCGCCCATCGGCGATCTGGCAGTTTTCCTTCTCGCACTGGATGCCACCGTGGCGCTGTCCGACGGCGAGAAATCGCGCAGCGTGGCGTTGAAAGACTTTTTCAGGGGATACAAACAGCTGGATCTGCGAGAAAACGAAATGGTGGCGTCCCTGTCGTTTCCCATCCCGGACAAGTCCACGGGTTTTAACTTCGAAAAGGTCTCCAAGCGCACTTATGTGGACATTGCCAGCGTAAACTCCGCCATGGGGATTTGCGTTGAAAACGGCATCGTGAAAAAAGCGACCGTTTCCGCAGGCGGGGTCGCGCCGACCCCGTTGGTCCTGTCCGAAACCGGCCGTTTTATCGACGGCAAAGCGGTCTGTGTTGAAACCGTGAAAAAAGCGGCGGCCGCAGCCCAATCCGAGATTTCGCCCATAAGCGACGTACGGGGTTCCGCCCGGTACAAGCGGCTGTTGCTGGGCAGGCTGGTCATCGCGCACTTTCTGGCCCTTTTTCCCGAACGGTTGAAAGCAAAGGAGTTGTTATGAAATACATGGACGAAATATTGCACGCCAAGGGGCGTTCTCTTTTCGTGGACGACCTGCCCGTGCCGGAAAATACGTTGCACGCCGCAGTTTTCGGCTCTCCCGTCGCCCATGGCCGCATCGTGGAACTGGATCTGTCGCCCGCTCTTGCAATCTTAGGCGTGATCGACGCCTTCGCAGCGGCGGACATTGCCGGGGAAAACCAGATCGGCAGCGCCATCATGGACGAACCATTGCTTGCCGGCGAGCATGTGCATTACGCGGGACAGCCCATGGCCGTGATCGTGGCGAAAAGCGCCCGGATAGCGAGGCAAGCCCTTTGCGCCGTCAAGGTCGAAATCGAAAAGGCGCCCGTGGTCCTGGACCCTCGGGAGGCGTACGAGCAAGGCAGTCTGATCTTCCCGCCCCGCATATTTTCCATAGGGGACGTGGACAAGGCGTGGGACAAGTGCGACGTGGTCGTCGAGGGCCGAGCCGACTCCGGCGGGCAGGAGCACTTGTATCTGGAGACCCAGGCGGCGTTGGCCATTCCTCTGGACGGGGGCGGCGTGAGGGTGGCGTCATCGACCCAGTCGCCCACGTCGGTGCAGCGCATTGTCGCCAGGGTCGCAGGCCTTGCCATGAACCAAGTGGAGGTGGAGGCGCCCCGGTTGGGCGGCGCCTTCGGCGGCAAGGAGGACCAGGCCACGCCGTGGGCCGCCATGGCGGCCGTGGCCGCCCTCAGGATAGACCGGCCGGTGAAGCTTGTCCTGAATCGCGGCGAGGACATGCGCATGACCGGAAAACGCCATCCCTATTCCACCGATTTCAAGATCGGTCTTCTAAAAGACGGGCGAATCCTGGCCTACCAGGCGATGTTCTACCAGAACGCCGGGGCCGCCGCCGACCTTTCCCCGGCGATCCTGGAACGAACCCTGCTTCATGCCACCAACAGCTATTTTATTCCCAATGTCCGAGCCACGGCAGCAAGCTGCCGGACCAATATCGCCCCCAGCACCGCATTCCGGGGATTCGGCGGCCCCCAGGCCATGTTCGTCATGGAATCGGCGATTTACAAGGCGGCCGAAACCATGGGCATGGACCCGGCAGTGATCCAGCGGCGCAATTTGCTCAAGACCAACGACACTCTGCCCTACGGCATGAGAATCGACGACGACACGGCCGTCCGATGTTTCGATACGCTGGAGGAAAAATACGAGCTGGACCGGATGCGCCGGGACGTCGAAAAATTCAACGACGCCCATGTCTTCGAAAAAAGAGGCCTTGCGATCATGCCGATTTGTTTCGGCATTTCGTTCACCTCCGATTTTCTCAACCAGGCCCGTGCGCTGGTGCACTTGTACACGGACGGCAGCGTCGGCGTGAGCACCGGCGCCGTGGAAATGGGCCAGGGCGTGAACACGAAAATCCGGCAGGTCGCCGCCCGGGTTTTCTCCATCGACCCGGATCTGGTCAAAGTACTTCCGCCCGACACCACCCGGGTCGCGGGCATGTCCCCCACGGCGGCGAGCACGGGCGCGGACTTGAACGGCCAGGCGGTCAAGCTGGCCTGCGAGGACATTATCGGTAGGCTCAAGCGCCATGCCGCAGAAAAACTCATGGACGGTGTCGGTACAGACGACATCCGAATCGAAAGCGAAACAGTTTTCGCCAACGGCGAAACCACCCCGCTGACCTGGAAAAAACTGGTCTCCCATGCCTATTTTTCCCGGGTCAATCTGTCGGCCCAAGCCCACTACGCCACGCCCGGCCTCTATTTCGACCGGAAACGGGAAAAGGGGACCCCCTTCGCCTACCACGTGTTCGGCGCCGCCGTGCTCCGGGCGACGGTGGATTGCCTGCGCGGCACATACCGCATAGATCTCGTCAAAGCAGTCCACGATTTCGGAGAAAGCCTGAACTCCGCCATCGACCTGGGACAGACCGAGGGCGCCATCGTGCAGGGAATCGGATGGATGACCATGGAGCAGATCATGATCGACGAACAAGGCCGCTTGATCACCGACACCCTTTCCGCCTACAAAGCGCCGGACATCCGGTTCGCTCCGGATGAAATAGCGGTGCATTTTCTCGATAACGCGGGAAATCCGCGAGGCCTGTTCAACTCCAAGGCCGTGGGGGAGCCGCCGCTCATGTATGGCATCGGGGCGTATTTCGCGGTCATAAACGCGATCAAGGCGTTCAAGGATGACATCGACGTCTTTTTCGACGCGCCCCTGACACCGGAAAAGGCGCTGCTGTTCCTATGCAAGGGCCAACCATGACGTACTCACCTGCGGAATTTGACTCGTTCCCACGCTCCAGCGTGGGAACGCC
Source organism: Desulfobacterales bacterium (assembly GCA_963674505.2). Classification (GTDB taxonomy): domain Bacteria; phylum Desulfobacterota; class Desulfobacteria; order Desulfobacterales; family SKZT01. The sequence goes on along the minus strand of CAXXIG010000007.1, from coordinate 272,014 downwards.
TGAAGGACGCTCCCGCGTCCCGTATCAAGGACCCCGTCTCGCGAATCCGCTTGCGCAAATGCATTCCTACAAAAGGGCGGGAAAAACAGATCGGGGTAAGCCGGTACGCGTGAAGGGACGCCGGAGCATCCCGATATGCGTTCCCACGCCGGAGCGTGGGAACGAGGGGCCAAAAAAAGGAACGTCGGTTCATCGCGGATTTGTGGGAAAAGGTACCTCGATGGTAACCAGACCATCCTGGTCTGGTGTGTCTTGGCTTCGAGGGAGTGGCATATTCGTGGTACCGCGACAAGAGCTGGAAGCTCTGGTTACCTTTACCGCTCCCCACAAATCCGCGATGAACCGGAACGTCTACATACGATAACCGACATGTCGGATGACATGTCATTAAACAGAAATTGTCACAGGTACGACATCATGGCGAACAAAGAATGGACCGTCCTGGTCGTGGACGACGATCCCATCCATTTGCAGCATATGAAACATATCCTGGCGGACAGGTACAACCTGGTTGTCGCGACCAGCGGAGTCAGGGCGCTGCAAGTCGTCGAGAAGACCATACCGGACTTGATTCTTCTCGACATCGTGATGCCCGGCATGGACGGCTACCGTACGTGCCGCCGTTTGAAGTCCGATCCGCGAACCGCCAATGTCCCTGTGATCTTCGTGACGGGCATGGCAGGAGACAGCTACGAGAGCCGCAGTTTCGAGGCGGGCGCGGTGGATTTCATCGCAAAGCCTGTGTCCGAACCCGTCGTCCTGGCCAGAATCGCCACACAGCTGGCCCAGCGCGGTCATGAAAGGCAATACGAGGAGGAGATTCGCCGACGGACAGCCGAACTCGAGGCCACCCAGCGGGCCGCCGTCTACATGCTGGGAGAGGCCGGGGATTACAACGACACGGACACCGGGCTTCATATCTGGCGGCTGGCGGCCTATTCCGCCGCCATCGCACGGGCGGCGGGATGGTCCGACAAGGAAATCGAATACCTGGAACTGGCCGCGCCCATGCACGATGCGGGCAAAATCGGAATTCCCGATTCCATTCTGAAAAAAAAGGGCGTGCTCGACGCAACCGAATGGGAAATCATGAAGACCCATACCACCATCGGTTACGGCATCCTTTCCAAATGCGATTCTCCCCTTTTTCGCATGGCCGCCCAAATCGCGCTGAGCCATCACGAAAAATGGGACGGCACCGGCTATCCGGAAGGCTTGAAGGGGGAACAAATTCCGGAATGCGCCAGGGTTGTGGCCATCGCGGACGTTTTCGACGCTTTGACCAAAAAACGTCCCTACAAAAAGGCCTGGTCCATCGAGGACGCCCTGGAAGAAATCAGGAAACAATGCGGAAGTCATTTCGATCCGAAACTGTGCGAAAGCTTTTTCAGCATCGAGGCCAAAATAAGGAAATTCAAAGAGATTTGGGACCAGGAAGAGATGTTCGATTGAAAAAAAGGCCGCCGTATTGTACATGATATTGATGACGACCTCATTTACGAGGCGATCGAAACAGGGAGGCGGCTATGGGGAATCGCAACACCACAAGAGGCAAGGGTGAGAACGCCCAAACGGCATTGCTGGCGTTCTTCGCATGTTTTTTCATGTTTGCGCCATGTATTTTCGCGCAATCCGAGTGCATCAGGTGCCACACGAACGAGGAAATGCTGAAGAGCAACCTCGCCGAGGCCAAACCCAAGAAATCGGCGCTTCAATCCGGGGCCGGATGAGGCGGCTCAGTGACTCCGTTGGAGCCTCAAAAGAAAGTGCTGATTTCCGAAGATTTCCTGGACACCGATCACGGCGAAATCGAATGCGAGGTCTGCCACGGCGGCGACCCGGGGGCTGAAAACAAGCTTGCCGCCCACAAGGATTTCGATCCGACCCCGTCGGTGAACGATCCGGAATCCGCCTGCGGCGACTGCCACGAGGAGATCGTGGAAACCGCCAAGGATTCCCTTCACGCCACACTTTCCACCTTTTCCACCATCCTGAAACGCCGTTCGAAAATCGAAAAATGGCCGGACGTAGCCAAAGGACGCGAGAGGCACTGCGCGGACTGCCACACCAGCTGCGGCGGGTGCCATGTGAGCAGGCCCTCCTACGTGGGAAAAGGATTTGTGGACGGGCACAATTTCAACAGCCGTCCGGACCCCATCAACCAATGCACCGCCTGCCACGGAAGCCGCATCGGCAACGAATACTACGGAATGCGGGGCCAGGGCGACGTTCATCTGGTCAAATACAACATGACGTGCGTATCGTGCCACACGGAGGAAGAAATGCACGCCGCCGCTCCCAAGGGCCTGAAGGACCGCTACCATCTGGAGGAAAGCATCGCCTGCGCGGACTGCCACGAGGACTTGAAATACGGGTCGGTCCGGGACCACGAAATCCATATCGACAAGGTGCAATGCCAAGTCTGCCATTCCCAGACGTACACCAACTGTTACAGCTGCCATACGGGCACGGACCCGCAGGGGCTGCCTTACTTCGTCAACAAAAAGGACACCGAAACGATGAAAATCGGGCTAAATACCGACGCCAAGGCCCCCGGCGCGAATTATCGGTACATGCTGGTACGGCACGTCCCTGTCGATCCGGAAGTCTTCGCGCACTACACAGAGAACGCCTTTGAAAACTTTTCGAGCCTTCCCACCTGGAAACGCACCTCGCCGCACAATATCCAGCGAAAAACCTGGCAGAACGCCAACTGCAACAACTGCCACGGCAACAGGGAGCTGTTTCTTTCCGAAGGGGACCTGCTGGATTACGAGATCGAAGCCAACCGGCACGTCGTCGTTTCCGACAAGCGCCTGCCGAAACCCATCGCCAGGACCCGTCCGTTGAACCTGGCTACGGAAAGCGTACGCTCGGAGATGGTCATGGAAGCCCGGCAGCTCAAGGAGAAGCTCGACGATCCGGGACTGATCGTCGTGGACGCCCGCAACGCCGGCGCCTACGCAAAAGAGCATATCCCCGGCGCGATCCTGCTGGACCCGCTCCTGGAGGAAAAAGGGCTTCGCTGGCCCTGGAACTCGGAAAAGCCCATGCAGCTTGTAAACGTGGAAAACTTGGCTACGATCTTCGGCTCGTTTGGAATCGGCGCGGACGACGCCGTGGTGGTCTACGACGAGGCCGGACAGAACGCAGGATTTTTGCTGTCCGTTCTGGACTACGCGGGCGCCGCCCGAATTTCGTTTCTAGAAGGCGGCATCGGAAGCTGGAAAGACGCCGGATACCCCGTGACCGACACGCCGAAAACGCTTCCCCCCAAGACGTTCGAGGCGAACGCCCGGACGGCTTTCATCGCCGACAACGAATTTGTGATGAACAACCTGGACAATCCCGAGGTGGCGGTGGTGGACGTGCGCATTCTCCAGCAGGCCAAGGGCATGGCCAAGCACCCTCGGGCGGCCAGGGCAGGCAGAGTCCCCGGTTCGGTCAAGCTCCCGGTCTTCTCTTTGTACATGGACCACGCCCGCCTGAAGTCGCCCGAGGAGCTGCTCCAGGTATTGAAATCCCGACGAATCACACCCGACAAGAGAGTGATCGTCACCTGCAACACGGGCATGTGGGCTGGCGCTTCGTTTTTCATTTTCCGCTACCTGGGCTATCCGGACGTGCGGGTCCACGACGAATCGTGGGTGGGCTGGTGCGCCGCGTTCGGGGCCGATCAGCAATTCGGCGAAAAATAAGGAGGGAAGAAACGATGAGAACATTAATTTATGCAATTGCCGGATTGATCCTTTTGTCGCCGTGTTCCATGGGCGCGGCCGACGAAACGTGGAATTCCATCTCGGTTCCCCTGAGGACCATCATCCTGGAGCCGCCGGACAATACGACGCCAAAATTCACCCCGGTCTACTTTCCCCACCCCCTGCATTTCGACTATTCCTGCCGCCGATGCCATCACATGTGGGACGGCTACACGGAAATACAAAACTGCGCGTCGTCGCAATGCCACTCCCGAACGACCCCGCCCGGAAGCTTCGGAATAAACGAGGCTCAAGGGGAGGAATACATCCGGTACTATAAAAACGCCTATCACGACCTGTGCATCGAATGCCACAAGGACTTGAAGACAAAACAGGCGCCTCCGCCAGAGGACGGAAAGAAAGAGGAAACGGCGGAAAAGGAAAAGACCGCCCCGACACTTTGCTTCGAATGCCATCCGAAAGGGTCGGAATAGGCGACATAGAGCCGGGAACGAGACATGACAACCAGACAATTCATCCATTTTCCCGAATCGGGGGGAAGACATTGACCAAAAAGCATAAACCCACCATTTTGATCGTGGACGACGAAGAAGGCGTCCTGGCAACGTTGACAGCGTTTTTAACGCGCGAGGGCTTCGACGTCGTGACCGCATCGGACGGCCCCTCGGCAATCGACCGTTTTTCGTCTTGCTCCGTGGATCTTGTGATAACCGATGTTCGCATGCCGATTATGGACGGACTCGAATTGACGCGTCGCATCAAGGAGATGGACGGAGAGGTCGAAGTGATTATCCTGACAGCGTATGCATCCATGGAAAATGCCATATCGGCAATGCGCGAGAACGGGGCCTTCGAGTACCTGCCGAAACCGATCGGCGATTTGAATGCTCTGGTCAATACGGTCGAAAAAGCACTGACCCTTAGAACGCTGAAAAGAGAAAACAAGAACTTGCTGAGAAATCTGCGTTCGAAAAAAACCGAACTGGAAAACGCCAACGCGAATCTTCTGAAGGAAATCGAAAACCGAAAAAAGGCGGAAAAGGATCGGGAACGATTGATCGTCGAATTGAAAAAAGCCTTGGAAGAAATCAAAACCCTGAGGGGAATTGTGCCGATCTGTTCGGAATGCAAAAAAATACGCGACGACCGGGGAAATTGGGTTCGCATGGAAAGCTATATCGAAAAGCATTCGGAGGCTTCTTTCAGTCATGGAATGTGCCCGACATGCTTCAAAAAGAACTTCGGCGACGAAGAATGGTATGCAGATGTATTAAAAGACATGGGGTGGGAAAAAAAATGCGGGGAAGACAGCGAACAGAACGAATAGCCGGGAAAGCAATTGCGAAGGGAGAAGAAATGAACATAGCCTTCGGCACATTCGTCGAAACATCGAAAGGGCGATTGCCATCTTGCGATGCCAAGCCATTTGACCGCGAAAAACCTGGCTGCCGATCAGTCCATGGGCAGGCATTGCTTCTGTTCTGCCTGGCCGCATCGGCATGCCTGCTGTTCGGGGCGCGCGTTTTCGCCCAGCCCGTTTTGCCGGTCATGCGCATCTCCGTCGAAAACACCCCCAGCCATGTGCAAACCCGTGCGGTCAGGCGTTTCGCCGACGAAATCACGGAAAAACTGGCGGGGAAAATCGATGTTCGGTTTTACGACAGCGCCGCGCTATTTCGCGACAAGGAGGTCATCGCGGCCCTGGGGCGGGACAAGGTGGAGATGGCCGTGCCCGGCACCTGGCAGATCGACCGGTACGAACCCAATGCGGGCATTTTTCTGCTTCCGTTCTTCTACGGCCAGCCCGCCGAACTGAATCACCGGCTGATGGACGACGGGCTGGGTACGGAACTCAACCGCCGAATCGAGCAAAGCCTTCAAGCCAAGGTCCTGGGCCGCTGGATCGATTTGGGCCACGCCCATCTGTACGGCGTCACGCGGGAGATCAGATCGCACGAGGACATCGCCGGCATGCGCATCCGCGTGGCGGGAGGCGTGGCCAACGCCATGCGCATCGAGGCCATGGGCGGCCTTCCGCGCGTGATCGCCTGGCCGGACCTGCCCGCCAGGATGGCCCAGGGCATGGTCGATGGCGTACTGACCACCCATGAAACCGTCGCCAGCGCACGCCTTTGGGAGGCAGGCATACGCTTCGCCTTCGAAGACCGCGAATATTTTCCGCAATATGTGCCGTTGATCAACGCCCGCTTCTGGCAGCGACTGTCGCCCGCCATGCGCGCCATCATCGCCGATACCTGGGAACAGCATGTGGATTCGGCCAGAGCCCAGGCCGCCCGGTCGCAGACAGAAGCTCGCGCGCTGCTCGCAAGCCACGGAGTGAAAATCGCCACCCCGTCGCCCGAGGTGCTGCGACAGTGGCGCCAGCGTCTCAAAGCCCGGCAGCCTGGCATGGTAGCCACCATGAACATCGATCCGGCCTTGCTGAAAATGGTGGAGCAATCCATTGCCGACATGCCCCAAGGAGCATTTTGAACGCAAAGACCACAAAATCGAAACGGCCGGTTCCCGCGCTTTTTCCGGTCCTGCTTCTTTTATCGCTGGTGGCGGGCCTGACCCTGGCCTATATTGTCCGCGCCGAAGTCAAGGACCGCAACGGCATATTGGCCCTGTCCGAGGCGAAATCCCAATCACAGGCCGAACTGATCGGCCAGCGCGCATCCAGCCTGATCGAAATGGCGGACCTCGCCCTGATTTCCATTTTGGCGCAATTGCATGCACAGCCGGACAATACCGCCCTTTCGACGGCCCCGGCCATTTTCCGGCGACAGCTGCTGCACTTGGAACAGATCAGGCAAATCGCTATGTTCGACGCCGACGGAAAGCTACTGTCGGCCCAGCCCGCCCTGCCCCCTCCGGAATTCGACACCCGCGACCTGATCGTCGCCCATCGCGACCGCTGGATCGATCTGGAAGTTCAAAACCAGAAAGGATTCATCCTGCTCAGCCGCCGGGTGGACGACACGAAAGGCGTATTTTCCGGCGCGCTGCTGGCGGTCATCGACCCCGGCGTTTTCTACAGCCACTTCGACGACTACAAATCGGCCGACATGGATCGGGTGGGCTTGTGGGACACGACAGGACGAATCCTGGCCCTCTTTCCCCGGATCGAATCGCCGCTGGACGACGCAGAAGGCTTCGACCGCATCGATCAGGTCCCGCTTTTCGATTCCATAGACTTGCAAAACGACCGAGGAGGAGGACTCAGGCTGATTCAAAACCGCAACTCCATGGTGGCGATATACCAGCTGAGGGCGTTTCCTTTCTTCATCGGCGTGGCCCGCGACAAAGCGGCCCTGCTGGCGCCATGGCGAATCAATTTGCGCAACGAATTGCTATTCAGCGGAATCATGTTGCTTGTGGCGGCCAGCCTGACACTGGTCGCCCGGCGCCAATGGCAGCAGCGCCGAAACGCCGAAAACGCCTTGCTTGCCAGCCGAATCCAGGAAGAGTTGTATCGGGAGATGTTCGAAACCAACCACGCCGTCAAGATGCTCGTCGATCCGGCCGACGGCGCGATCGTGGACGCCAATTCTACGGCCTGCGCGTTTTACGGCTATCCCAAGAACCAGTTGGTGGGCATGAGTATTTTTCAGATCAATACCATGCCGGAACCGCAAATTCGCCAGGCCATTCACGAGGCCCTGCACCGCAAAACGCCCTATTTCGAGTTCTCCCACCGCCTGGCTTCGGGAGAAATTCGCGCGGTGGAAGTCTATTCCGGCCCCTTGCAATACCAGCAGCGCCTTCTGTTGCATTCCATCGTCCTCGACGTGACAGACCGCAAGCGCATGGAAAAGGTCCTCGTTCACGCCAAAAAGATGGAAAGCGCCGCCATAGTGTCGGGAGGAATCGCCCACGATTTCAACAACTTGCTGACAATTATCCAGGGATATATCGAGCTTGCCCAAGACGTATTGAAAACCGGCGGCGCTCGCGATGCTGTCGAAGATCTGGACCGCGCCCTCGACAGCACGGAAAAGGCCCGCAAACTGGTCCACAAATTTCTGACCATCGCCGCCGGCGCCAGCCCCCGGCCGCAGCCGGTCGTCTTGCAAACCGCGATCGCTCGCGCAACGGAAAACCTGCGTGCCGGATCTCCCCGTATCCATTGCGAACTTGTCGGTTCGGACCCTGTGGAAGTCTATGCCGACCCGGACCAGGTCCTGCATGTTTTCGACAACCTTCTGACCAATGCGGCCGAGGCCATGCCGCAAGGAGGACCGATCGAAATCGAAACCTCCGTGCTTCATATCGACCAATCCCACCCCGCCCATGCCGTAGCCGGTCTTTCGCCGGGCAATTATGCCAGCGTGACGTTCGCCGACCACGGCAAGGGAATCGCCAAGGACCGCATCGCCTACATCTTCGACCCCTATTACTCCACCAAGGAGCGCGGCGCCGAAAAAGGCATGGGCCTGGGGCTGACCATGGCCTATGCCATCATGCGCCAGCACAAGGGCTGGATCGATGTCCAGTCCGAACCGGGACGAGGCACGCGCTGCATCGTCTATTTTCCGCTATCGACATCCAAGCCGGAGTTGTTTATCAAGGAAACTTGACTTCCCAACCAAGAAGGCGGCCTCCCCCCTCTCCAAGCCTTTTTCCGTTGACAAACAGCAATTTTTTCTTTATCAAGATCGATTCGTCGTCCCCCCGAACCACTTGATTTGTGTTTTGGGAACAATTCGAATTGGTTCGACGAAATTGTCGAGCTTGAGGTTCGTTTTGTCGATCTTTGCCAACCGGAGCAAATGAACGCAAAAACCGCAATTTCCCAAAACGAGGGTTTGGTTTTAATTTCGGCCAATCGCTTTGCCGCCTCGTCCGCCTCGTCCGCCTCGTTCCCACGCTTTGCGTGGGAATGCATACCAGGACGCTTCGCGTCCGTGTTCTGCCAAGGCATGGCCGATTTTAGAACCAACCCCCGAAACGACAGCTGACTTTCTCGTTTTCAGAATCTTGGCACACTCTTTGATCGACAACCTTGGCTTGATGACAACCAAAATCTTGATCCAGTGCGGATGGTCGGCCGATTTCACCTCTATGCAAACCGACCACCCTTGCATCGTCGGTCCTTCCGACACGTCAAACTCTATTATTGACGGTTCGCTCACTATCGAGCATGGGACTGTTATCATGGATTGAATCGGGGAATGAATTTATAGTGGCGCATACTATCCTTGCCTTTGTCGGTCGCTCCGGCATGTTCGACCGCCCATGGCTGACATGCCCTGCGGCCGCCGTGCCTTTGGCGCAAAACATGCGGCTGATCGCTCTGACCCATGAACTCTGGGAAAGCATATATGCGCAACCGGATGCGAGTCAAAGACCCAGGCATGCGAGCATGAGGGCTTCCAATTGGCGCAAGGCGGAACTCGCCTTTCTCGCCCGGCTTTCGGTAGGAGGAGCGGTGGCGTTCATCGACACCGACTACTTCGGAGGGGACGGCAATCAAGGGGCGATCGCGGCGAGGAACGGCGCAATCGTTTTCGGGCCGCGCACGGCCCCCTCCGGAGTCGTCAATCAGGCGTTGCGACTGCTCGGCGTTTCATGCCAAAAAGACGACTTCGAGGAATTCGACGCCTTGGGACTCAACCGATTCAGGGACAACGCCAAAATCATCCGCGCCTATTTCCAATCCAACTGGATCCGCGCCTGGTTCGTTTTGCCGGAGTCGCATCTCGGCAAACTGGAGGAAATGGCCGACTTGCAACCGAAAATCCCCATCCGCCGGGCGTCAAGCGGCTTGTATTCGTGCCCCCGCCCGCCGGCGGGGGACAATCCCGTCGAGGAATTTCTGATGGAGAAATGCTCCTCGATGCACGCTTTCGAATTGTCGCGAGAGAGACTATGGTGGATGAACGATTTTTTCCTGAATACGCGAGGCGTCGCTTTGTCGTCCCAAAAAACGCATCCGGTCGCCGACCGAATGGAGGAAAAAACCGACATCCGGTTCGTCATTTGGACCGCCAGCCAAGCCCAGGCGGCCAGCGCCGCGCTTGCGCCGGATGAAAATGCCCGCAGCGAGTTCGCCGGGTTCCGGTCCCCGACCTACCATACTTCGCCCCCCAGAGAGCTGATCGCCGGTTTTCGCGCGGCGGCGAAGTTTCTCCGGTCCTTTTTCGGTGAAATCGAACCGGGTTCCGTGGGTGTCCTGGTGGACCTTTGATCCGGAAATCGAGTCCGAAGGAGCGGGTTTTGGTTATAACGTCGGCCAACCAACACAGTCATCACGGGCGGAGCTTGCGGAGACCCGGAATCCAGACGACAAATCGAAATTGTCGGATGAAAACCGGCCGAAGTTAAAACCAAGCCCGAGGAGCGTCATATTCCAAACATATACGAGCAATTGGTGCGACATTTCGACTGTCAACGCTCGCCTTAATCCACGAAGCCCCGCGCTGTTTCAGTCGGTCGGTGACAATGGTCTTTGAATTGGCCGATGCTGGAACCAAGCCCGTCGGTCGCTTATGTGCTCAAACAACGTCGAACACGCGATACCCCTGATTCCCGAAGCAGTAGACGACATGCTGCGATACTTTCGCCTCCGGGTATTCCGCCCTCAACCCTTCCACATAGCCGGCAATTTGTTCGGTGTCTTCTTCCCGAAGTCTAAAATCTCCGATGCTGGTTTTCAGCTTCTTGAATTCCGCGTTGGAAAAGTATTTGAACTCGATCACCATGCGTACGCCGGCAAAGCGTTCACTGTATTTGCCCACGAATTCCAGATCCGACCGGCCTTTGGGGTAGCTTCGCTCCACATTCCATACGAACCACTTGGAAAGATAGCGGCTGCACAATTCGTAAAAGGTGGTGCGATAGAAGCTTTCGTTGATCTGCTGGAAAACCGCTTCGGGGAGCTGGGAGACGTATTCCTTCCAGTAGCCGGCAAACAGGGCCTTGAGATCCAGATCGCCGACAAACCCGCGCATCATGTCCGCGTACCTTGTGGATACGTCGATATGGTTGAGTTCGTTGAAATACTCCACAAAAATGCGGCGCATGTTCAGGTTGGGAAGCTTGAGCGTGAAATCGTCCCTTCGGGTGAGCATGCCCAGATAGAAAAACGAGACGGAAAAAAAATCCTTTTCAAAAAATCGAGACAGGTTGAACTTGTAGGTGAGCATGGCGTCGTCAAAAGCGATGCTGTTTTGGATGGTCAGTTGCGCCACAAATTCATGGGTCATGTCCGGATTGGAACCGGTCAGCCTTTTGACCCACATCAGGTCGGTTCTCAGATTGAGATCGGTCAGGTGCATAGGGTACTGGCCATGTTCGATGAAGTAATCGAGAAAATAGATGAGGCTGGTGGAATTGTAGAGGGCTTCTCCGTCGTGATTCACGAAGTGATAGCCATTATAGTTGCTCTTGATCAGGGCGTCGGTCTGGGAGCGCGTGGCGGTATCGAAGCCGTAGTCCGCGTAGATTTCATCCAACAGGCCATCCACTTCCCTCTGGGTGAACCCCAGCATGTTTTCGAATGTCGGGTTCAAGGTGATGAATTTTGCGATGTTGAATCCGGAAGCCAGCTCGTCCATGGTGACGGGCAGAACACCGGTGATGAACACGTTGTGGATGGCCCCGCTCTTGCGCCCTTGCTTCAACAGCTTGAAAAAGGTCTTTAAAAAGCCTTCGTCGGCCATGAGCTTTTTACAGAGACGATCCTTGTGCCCGGTGATGAGCTGGTTGGCGAAGTTGTCGTATTCGTCGATGATGACATATAGCTTTTGCAGTTTCAGACGGGTGATGGTTTTCAAAACATTCCTGAGATTTTCGGTTGCGCTCTTTTCACGGTCGATGGCGACCCCGTCCTGAAACAGTCTTGCGTTCAGATACACCAGGTTTTCCAGTTCCGCATTGACGGCGCTGTCGAAGCTTTGCTCCATAACCGCCATGTCTCCGCTTTCCACAGTGGAAAAATCCAGATGCAGGACCAAAAAGGCATTGTGCAGCGGCGTCGGATTCCGGCCGATCCAGGTGTGCCCGAAGAGTTCGTCAAATTGGTCGTTAAAAAGAATGCTGTAATAACAGCTTGGCAATATAGTCTGTCTTGTCCACAAAATAGCCGTTTTCACGAACAATTGCCCGATAGTTGGCCTCGGCATAAAGTATGCGTTTTTTCATTTCATGTTCCTTTTCGGGCGGTTTCTCCTGAAACGGACCCTGCGCGACCGTTCCGATATTGTATATGCCCAATCAACCGCAAAGCATCTGTTCGATGGCATCGGGAGACAGTTCTTTTAGAATTTTTTCCAACTCCTCGGGACGCTGGGCGTCACCTACAATCTCGATTCCTTTGCCGGATACGCGAATCCTGAACTTCATTCTCTTTCCTTGTGGATCTCTCTCATATTCCGAAGGTTGAATCAAGTCTGGAATCTGTTGCACATATTTGCGTTCTGTCATTTGCTTTCCTTTTTTTTCTTCTCTGCGTATCTCTGCGTCTTTGCGCCTCTGCGTTAAGATTTTAAGCCTGTCGGTGCCGAGAGCGTTTTTTTTCAACGCAGAGGCGCAGAGCCGCAGAGGAACGCAGAGGTTTTTTTTACGGTTTTCCTGGCGTTTGTCAATCATGGTTTCATTCACGGGCTTCAATGGGTCGTCTCTTTTTTGCCTTCTCTGCGTATCTCCGCGCCTTTGCGCCTCTGCGTTAAAATTTTAAGCCTGTCGGTACCGGGGCGTTTTTTTTCAACGCAGAGGCGCAGAGCCGCAGAGGACCGCAGAGGGTTTTTTTACGGTTTTCCTGGCGATTATCAATCATGGTTTCATTCACGGGCTTCAATGGGTCGTCTCTTTTTTGCCTTCTCTGCGTATCTCCGCGCCTTTGCGCCTCTGCGTTAAAATTTTAAGCCTGTCGGTACCGGGGCGTTTTTTTTCAACGCAGAGCCGCAGAGGAACGCAGAGGTTTTTTTTACGGTTTTCCTGGCGTTTATCAATCATGGTTTCATTCACGGGCTTCAATGGGTCGTCTCATTTTTGTCCCGCGGCCCGTTCATACAAACGTCCGGCGGCGGCCATGTCGCCTGCGGCTTCCATGCGGCGGGCGGCTTCGGCGTATTGGCCTTGCTTGGCCAGGCGCAGGGCTTCTTCTCGCAGGCGCTCCCGGTCCGGGGGGGCTTTTCTTCCTGGACCTGCCAACCCGATTGTCTTTTGCATCCGTTTGGGCTTTTCAATTGGTTGCAGGGTCTTTGCCAGTTTGCGGATTCGGGCGGCCGCTTCTCCCTGCATGCCTTCCGCGACTTTTGGCGGGTCGCAGAGCCACAGGGTCCAGAGGGGGATCATGCGGTCGAGTCGGAAGCGGCGGGCCTGGATTTCTCCGTCCGGGCTGTCCGAGGCGACGGCGATTATTTCTTCCTCGGCGCAGGGAAATGCCTTTGCCCTCGCGCTTTCGGGCAGGGGCGGGTAGAATGCGCGGCCTTCCTGCAAATGGAGACCGCCGGGGCCGACGCGTCGGAGGGGGATGCCGAACGGGGGGATGCCGAACGGGGGGATGTCGGGCAGGCCGCCGGGGGCCGCGAGCAGATGGCGGTTCGGTCCGGGGATCAGGTACGCGATTTCGGCCAGGGGTTTGCCGATGAAACAATCCCTCAGCCAGGGAAGTTCGCGGTCGTCCAGGAGGACGGCGTCCGGAAAGCCTGGAGCGGGTGTCCGGGGGATCAGGTGCAGGGGCAGATCGGCTTTGGGAAGGGTTTCGGGCAGATCCGGCGCGGAAGCCGGGGACGGCTCGGGGAGCTGGATCAGTTCGCCAGCGTCCATGGGATCGCCGGTGGTTTTTATACGCCAATGGCCGACTTCCGGCCCGCCCAAAAGCCATTTTTCGCCTTGGGGCACCAAAGTCGCCGCCAGGGACGCAGCCAAGGGGAGAGCAAAGCGGACATCCGCCAGCAGGGCGTCGCGTCTGTTTTTTTCCAGGCCAGCCGCGTCCACGGCCCTGGCGACCGCCGTGTAGGGAAGTCTTGTAATCGCGCGGATAAACGCGCGGGGTGTCCGGTTTTGTTTCCAGGCGATGCGGACAAGGCTTGCGGACGAAACCGGACCGCCGGAAAGGGGAGAGCGTTGGGCCGGTTGGATTTGCGCGGAAAACCCCAGCAGCAAGGCGCGCTTGACAATCCCCGAAGCCAGGACCCCGGGCGTCAGGACAACCACTTCCCTGAGATTTTCGGGCCGGGCCGGGCGTATGGGAGCGGCCGTCACCAGATCGGCGAGTCCGGCTTCCGGCCAGTCGTCCAGGGCCAGGGATTCCGCGCCTTTGGATGACAATAGCGTCAGGGCACCTGCTTTGCCCTTTTTCGGTTTCTTCGGCATGTTCGGGGACGACCCGTCGGCCGGGATCGCGACCCAGACGGCCCCTTCCCCGGCAAAGGCCATCCCCCCGGCGCTGGCCGCCATGGAGGAGACTTTTTCCCAGGACGCCGGAATTTCCACCCACCACAAGGCGTTGGGACCCCGGCGGGCTCTGGCTTCGGATGCGATCCCGGCGGCGGCCACGGCGCCGATGAACGAAAGTGCCGCGCCCGAGCCTTGGAATCGGCCTGCGGTGTGGGCGAAGGGGATGTCCTTGCCCGCTGGTTCGGACGAGGGCTCGACGCGGTCCGCTGGAGCAGCGGTTTCTTTTTCTTCTGCCGCAGGACGCTGGGTTTCCCTGTTTTCGGGTCCCGCGCCCACGGGGGGCAGGGGCCGGATTCGAAAGCCGAAGCCCGTGTTTTGCTGATCCGCCATTATGCTTGCTCCTCTTCTGCTGTGAAAATTCCCTCGGCGCTTCCCAGCCGCGCTTGTGCCCAACGCTCCCAATGGGTCCGGGCGTCCTCGACCCCGACTTCGGCCATGGCGGAGAACAGGGCCGAAACCAGGTCGGGCCGGTCCAGAACGTCGTGGGCCAGGGTCATGGCCCAGGCGATCACGCGATTCCTGTCCCTGCCGGGGATGGTCTCGGGAAATCCTTGGATTGCCCGGCGCACGGCCCGTCCCGCTTCGGCGGCGTTTCGGGGCGCGGCGCAACGGCCTCGGGCGAGACCCAGGGCCAGTTGCCGCTCCGTCGATTCGAACGAAAGATCGGCCAGGATTATCCGCGCTCCGTCGTAATTGCGGGCGTGGTGCGCCAGGGTCCAGGCCGCCTCCAGGGGATCGTCGGCCACGAGAAAACACCGGGCCGCCTCCTCCGGGTTGTTGTTTTCCAGATGGCATCGAGCGGCGCTTTCCCACTGCTTATCGGCCTCGAAACACCGTGCGGCCGCGTGCCACCGGCATGCGGTCCTATGAAGAATCGCGGCCTGCCCGTGCATCAGGGCGCTTTCGTAGCAACGGCAGGCGTCCTGATCCAGCGATGCGCTTCGATAGCAGCGGGCGGCATGGGCCAGCAGTTCTTCCCGAGACAGGCTTTCGCCGTCGCGGCTCATGGCTCGTCCTCCCGCGCGGGTTTGTCGGGATCTCGCTCCCGATCCTTTTCATTGTCCGGGGATTCCCTTCGCGTCTCTGAGGGGGGCGCGGCCGTGCCGTCCATCTCGCGAATCACGGGACGTCGGGCGATGACGCCCGCCACATCGGCGGCGATCCGGTCGTGCTCCGCCTCAGGAAGGTTGCGGTCCTGGTCGTCGATGATGAATTCCTCCACCTCGCCGGTTATTTTATTCAGCCGAAAACGTACCCTTGTTGGCATGGCTCCTCCTTTTTTATTCTTCCTCGGCGTATCTCTGCGTCTTTGCGCCTCTGCGTTGAAATGATCAGCCTCGGCGTTGGGGCGGAATAATTTAACGCAGAGGCGCAAAGACGCAGAGATACGCAGAGAGTGCTATTCTGGCAGGTCGTTAACCACACGATAGATGCCTTCGCGGAGAAGGCGGGTGTGGAAGTTGATGACCAGGCCCAAGCGGCTGTCGGTGAGGCGCAGGTATGTGAGCATCTGGGCCTTGTCCACCGGGAGTATTTTCTCTTTCGCCTTGAGATCCACCACGACCTTGTCCTCCACCATCAAATCCAGACGAAGGTCCGTGGCGAGAAGCACTCCCTTGTAAAGAATCGGCACATTCTGCTGTCGCTTGAATCGAAGCCCTCTGAGATGCAATTCATGACAAAGGGCTTCCTCGTAAACCGACTCCAGCAACCCCGGCCCCAATTCTTTATGCACCTCAATGGCCGCTCCAATAATTCTTCCTGATATCTCATTCTCATGCATGCTACTCCCTCTCTTATTCTCTCCATCCCTCTCTGCGGTCCTCTGCGGCTCTGCGCCTCTGCGTTTAAAATAAACCCCGCCGCCACCGACGGACCAAAAATTAAACGCAGAGGCGCAGAGCCGCAGAGGTACGCAGAGATTTTTTATATATTTTCCCTGCGTTTCAACACACCCAAATTCAGGGCAATACGAAGTCGATTTCCAAGTATTGTCCGTCCTCCCGGGCAACGATGTCTTCCAAGGCAACCCCCCGGCGTCTGGCCAACCCGACCAATGCGTCTCGGTAGGCCAAGGCCATCAGCTGGTGGAAAGCCTGTCTTCCTCGGATGCCCACTTCCTGGAGGCGTTCTCTGGCGCGTTGGCGCAATTCGTGTTCCAGGGATTCGGCCCGTTGGGACAGGCGTTGGCGGGCGTCCTGTTCGGCCTGTCGGCGCAGGGCTTGTTCGCGACGGGCTTCTTCGGCGTCGGCCTCGGCGTCGAGGCGTTGTCGGAGGGCCTGGTCCAAGCCGGATTCGGCGTTTTTACCGGCCTCGGCTCGGGCCGCGTCTTCGGTGAGTCCTCCGTAGCCGTCGTCGTAATATTGGCCTTCGCCCTTGGATTCGATTTCTCCCTGGTACGTTCCGGTGATGCGTTCGCGGGCCTTTCCGCTCTCGTGAATCTCGGCGGTTTCCAGGGCTACGATTTCCAGCTCGTGCCGGTCCGGGTCGTAGAGGACGTAGCCGCCTTCCACATCGTGGCGGAAACATCCGTCCTCCTGCTCGATCCATCCTTCGAAACCGTTGGTCAAAAGGCTTTGCAGGGCCATGAGAGCGGGGCCTCCCATGGATGCGTCGAGGGGTTGCCTGATGCGTGCCTCGCCGGAAACCGAGCCGGAAACCTCCGCTGCTCTCTCTACCTCTCTGTCCCACGATTCTCTGACTTGGCGGGTGAGGGTTATCTCTACTCTCCTGGGGTTACACATGTCGTCTCTCCCTATTTATATTCTCTCTGCGTATCTCTGCGGCTCTGCGCCTCTGCGTTAAAAACAGGCGCCCCTTCCAGCGAGGAGCCCCAAATTTTAACGCAGAGGCGCAGAGCCGCAGAGATACGCAGAGGGGGGTTTTAATAATTTCTTTGCGTTTATTCATCGCTGTTGCCATATCCGACCTATCCTATCAGCCTTCCAAGAGCCCCTTGGACGCCTTGGAAATCGTTGTGGCGCAGGGTTTCCCAGCGGTCGCATTTGTCGGCCCAGGGGGGGCGGGGGGTGCTGTTCGGGTAGTGGACGAAGAGGGCTCGCAGGTCGGGGAATTTTCGGGTGTCCTTTGCTTCGGTTCCCCAATGGCTGTGGGCGAGCAGCAGGGCTACGGGGGGGACCGGGCCGTGGTCGAGGCTGTGCAGGAGTTTCAGGGCTTTTTCGATGGTGGCGACGGGGTCGCCGAGGGCTGTGTGGCGGTGTGTGAGCAGGCGCAGGCGGTCGGTCGGGCTGTCGAGCATGAAGACTTTGTCGTCGCCGGCGCTCAGGAATGCCGAGGGGATTGCTTTTCGGGCGAGGGTGCGGGCCAGGGCGTGGGCGGCGGGGCGTATCAGGTCTCCGACGGGTCCCAGGCAGGCCGGGGAGGTGTCCAGGACGATGATCGCAGGCCGCAGCCGGGGAGGTTCCTGGCCGCTTCGGGCGCGGTATAGCAGTCCGCCGTTGAGATACCGCCACAGCAGCAAATCCTCGGGAAGGGTAAGCTGGGAGGGGACCAGGGCGGTGACGGGGCCTGTCCGGGCAAAGCCGGAGCGGTCCACTCCCGCCCCTTTTCCCTGGGCCGACCCGGCGTCCATGGGGGTGACGCGCAGGCTCAGGAGCTGTCGCTGGGGACGGGCCAGGGCGGGAAGTCCGGGGATTTCCCGGAGCAGCCTGAGCGGAAGGGCCGGGTCGCGAACGACCGATTCGGGTCCCAGGGCCGAAAGCAGGGTGGCAAGCCGCTCGTCCACGGCATCCGCCGCCCGGTTCAGAAACCCCAGCGGAGGCGCGGGCGCCTTGGGCTTACAGGGTTCGCCCGAAAGCGCTTCGGCCAGGGCCTTTTTCAATTCCCGCGTATCCTTTACCGCAGGCGGCCGCCATGTGTCGCCATCCTCCCACTCCCGCAGGAGAAGAGATACAAGACAAGCCCGCGCCGGGCCGGGCCACCGCAGGAATACCAGCCGCCGAATGCCGGGATGCCCGGCCAGCTCCGCCAGCGCTTCGGGTGTTTCTCCCCCGAGCAGGGCGGGAATATCCCGGCAAAAGGACAGGGGAAGATCGATCCCGAGACAATGCGACGCGGCCCAGGCGGCGGGAAAAGAGCCCAGATCGGCGGCGAGTACGCGAGCTTTGCCGGCCCCGGAGACCGGAGACTCCCCGTGGTCCCTCCCCCGAAGAGAATGTCCGCCCGCAACCCCCTTTGCCGATTCCCTCATCTCCGGCGTTCGCGTATCCCAAATACGAACGGTGTCGTTTGAGTTGCCCGAAACCAGAAACGCGCCGCTGGGCGCCCATGCCAAACGCCAGGTCATTTCTTCGGGAAAGGAAAAGCGCTCCAGCATCTCGCCGCTTTCCGCGTCCCATATGCGGATGGTTTGGTCGCCAGAACCCGATGCGATGCGGCTACCGTCGCGGGAAAAGGAAACAGAGGCAACAATGCCGGTGTGCCCTTCCAGCCGAAGAATGGGAGAGTCCTTTTCCATCTCCCATACGAGGACGGTATTGTCGTCGGAACCGGACGCTATGCGATGGCCGTCCGGAGAAAAGGACACGGATCTGACCCAGTCGGTATGCCCGTCCATGCGAAATATTTCCGTGCCGCTTTCCGCATCCCATACGCGGATGGACTTGTCATCGGACCCCGATGCGATGCGATGGCCGTCCGGGGAGAAGGCCACGGAGTTGACCTCGTCGGTATGCCCGTCCATGCGAACTATTTCCGTGCCGCTTTTCGAATCCCAAACGCGGATGGAATTGTCAGCGGACCCCGATGCGATGCGATGGCCGTCCAGGGAGAAGGCCACGGAGAAGACGGCGCCGGTATGCCCGTCCATGCGTACTATTTCCGTGCCGCTTTTCGAATCCCAAACGCGGACGGATCTGTCACTGGACCCGGATGCGATGCGGCGGCCATCCGGGGACATGGCGAGGTCTTGGACAAGATTCTTGTGTACATGAATACGCCAAAGGGTTTTGCCGGCTTCGAGGTCCCAGGCGCTGATTTGTCCATCGGCATGGCCCCTGTGAAGCATACGGCCGTCCGGGCTTATCGCGACGCTTCCAGCCCAAGATTCTTCAGATTCGCTTTCCAGCATTCCGATGCAAAACTCCCCTTCCGCCCCTTGCAAATGAGGAATCCAGTAATCCGGTTCGGGTGCCGACCGAAGATGGGCAATCCGTCCCACCGTGAGGGCCTGCCGGGCGAGCCACCGCTCCAGAGGGGCACCCATTGATTTCGGCTTGTCCACAGGCTCCACGATTCCGGCCATGTCCCAGATGACGAGGGTGCCTTTATCACCGGAACCCGATGCGAGGCGGCGACCGTCGGGAGAAAAGGCGACGGACCAGATTCCTCCCGAATTCCCATCCAGACATAGCAGCTCCTCGCCGGTTTCCGAGTTCCATACGCGGATGGTTCCATCGTGGGAACCCGATGCCATGCGAAGACCGTCCGGGGAAAAAGCGACGGATTGGACATGGTCTGTATGACCGTCCAAACAAAAGATTTGCGCCCCGCTCTCCGAATCCCATAGGCGGACGGTATGGTCCCAAGAACCCGATGCGATGCGGCGACCGTCCGGCGAAAAGGACACGGAGCAAACTATAGCGGTATTCCCGTCCAAGTGAAGGATTTGCTCGCCGTTTTCCGAACTCCATACGCGGACAGTATCATCAGCGGAACCCGATGCGATGCGACGGCTGTCGGGGGAGAAAGACACGGATAAAACATAACTCTTATGCCCTTCCAGGCAAAGGATATTCGCGCCATTTTTCGAATCCCATACGCGGACTGTTGTGTCGAAGGAAGCCGATGCGATGCGGCGGCCGTCGGGAGAAAAAGACACCGAAAACACGTCATTCGTATGCGCATTCAATTGTAGAATTGGCGCGCCGTTCCCCGCATCCCATACGCGGACAGTTGTGTCTTGGGAACCCGAAGCGATTCGGAGGCCATCGGGAGAAAAGGATACAGCCAAAACCGCACCCGTATGCTCGTCGATGCGAATGATTTGCGCACCTGTCTTCGAATCAAGAATCCGAATCGTATTATCACGTGACCCAACAGCGATACGCCTGCCGTTTGGAGACCATGCCACGCTAAACAGAGTTTGCCCGGTTGGAGTGTATCCGGCAATCAGGCGATCATTTTCAGCGACCATTGTTCACCTCGAATGGAAAAGTATCCGGCTCATGCCGCCGCCCGCATGGCTTCCAGCACGTTTTGAATTACCCCTTCGACCTGTTTCAGCAGCTCGTGTTCCTCCACGTGGTAGACCATGAGTTCCCGACGGATCTGTGCCAGGGCGGAGAGGTGGGCGAAGCAGGCGCCTTCGCTTTTGAGGCCGGGGGCGCGGCTGGCGAGCAGGTCGAATTCGTCTTGAAGGTCGATCAGGGGGCGGTGGGTGTCGAGGCCGGGGCCGCCGGCTTCGTCTACCAGGGGTTGGACTGTGTCGCGGAGAATGGCTATGTCTTCGGGGCTGCTCCAGATGTGGTTCAGGGGCCAGAGGTCCCGGTTGTCGGCCTGGTCGCGGCCGTCGAGGAGGGCTGCGGCGCGGATCAGTTTGAGGCCTTTGACGATGCGGCGGTCGGAAAGTTCCACGCATTCGGCGCGCAGTCTTCGGACGACTTCCTGGTATTGTTCGCGGACCGCGCCGATGCCGATTTCGGGCAATGCTTTGTAGAGGAGGTCGAGTCGATCGGGGTCGATGTAATCGTCGGTGTCGCGGCTCTTTTGCTCCATACCCGCAAGCTCCAGGTCCCATCCCTTGTCCATGAGGTCGGCGAGGGATTCGTCCGGGACCGGGGCCATTTGCAGGCGGAGCACGAACCGGTCGGAGAAGGCCCGGAGGGTGGGATCGTCCGGGAGATGGTTGGACGCGCCGAACAGGGAGATCAAGGGGACCTTTTCGGGTTGCGAGCCGTTGCTGAACATTCGTTCGTGAATCAGTGTGAGCAGGGTGTTCAAAATGGCGCTTCCGGCCTGGAACACCTCGTCGAGAAAAGCGGTCTGGGCGTCGGGAAGCATCCCCTCGGTGCGCACGTGGTAGCGGCCTTTCTTGTACTCTTGCAGATCCACCGGTCCGAACAGCTCGCTGGGTTCGGTGAACCGGGTGAGAAGGTACTGGAAATGGCGGGTCTGGACCCCATTGGCAAACCGAACCGCCAGCTCCGACTTGCCCGTCCCCGGAGGACCGAGCAACAACAAGTGCTCCCGGCAAAGCAGGGAAAGCCGCATCAAATCCACGGCAGTATCTCGCCGTGCGAACAAAAGCTTCAAATTGGATGCGACTCGGTTCAGCAACTTGACGGCTGTTTGTGTCTCTTGTGAAAGCGGCATATTCATCTCCTCGCTATTAATGGTCTCTTTTCAACACAAAGCTCGATTTCTCTAAAACCCCTCTGCGGTTCTCTGCGGCTCTGCGCCTCTGCGTTGAGAATTGGCGCCTGTGCCAGCGACGGACTTTAAATTTCAACGCAGAGCCGCAAAGACGCAGAGATACGCAGAGATACGCAGAGATATTATTTCAAAACAAACCATGCATGTAAAACAAACCGGGCTTGGTTCTAAATTCGGCCACCTGGATTCCGGGTCTACGCTACATGTTCCAGTTAAGGAATACCCGGAAGCGACGGAATCCAGCTGTTTTATCGACACCCGGGGTACATACCGCTCCGCCCGGAATGACGACCGCCGCGACGACAGTCCCTGAAAGTGGCCGATGTTCAGACCAAGCGTAACAAACCGTATCGGCGTTGTATTTTCAATTCACAACGGACTATGTACAAGCAACCAACCCTCTGCGTATCTCTGCGGCTCTGCGCCTCTGCGTTGAGAATTGGCGCCTGTGCCAACGACGGACTTTATATTTCAACGCAGAGGCGCAGAGCCGCAGAGAACCGCAGAGAACTGATGTCTCATTATTTATTTCCTTCGCGTTTCGTTTCCCCCCCACCGCCCCCAGTCAGGCTTACCATCCCACCCCCAGGCCTGCGCCTCTGTCCGGGCTGAAAGGTTTTCTTGGGTTTGCCCCCGCTTTGCTCGTCCAGCCGGGTGCGGATTCATCCCACCAAATATCCCAAACGCCAAGGGTCGGCCTCGATTTTCGGGTTTTCGAAGGAGAGCCCCACGCAGGCGTCCCGGAACAGCGCCCGGATGTCGTCCCCGTTGAGTCCCTCGCTGGCCTGCGCCACCACGTCCAGCAGATCGTCCTCGACCGGTATTTTAAAATGCCCTGCGTGAATCTGAGCGATGTGTCTTCTCGCCGTCAGGTCGGGCAGTCCCACGGCCACGGGCTGGAATCGGCTGGGGCGCAGCAGGGCTTCGTCGATGAGGTTGAGGCGGTTCGTTGTTCCCACAACCAGCATGGGAACGTCGGGACGGAAACCGTCCATCTCGGTGAGGATTTGCGCCACCAGTGCGTTTCCGGCGCGGCTGCCGCCGTCCTCTCTTCCGCTTCGGCGGGCGGCGATGGCGTCGAATTCGTCGAACACCACCACGGACGGCGCGTTGCGGCGGGCTTCGGAAAAAATAGCACGGACCTTGCGCTCGCTTTCGCCCACGTACATGTCGGTGACTTCGGGGCCGGACACCACCCGGACCGTGGCGTTGAGCTGGTTGGCCACGGCCTTGGCGAACAGGGTCTTGCCGGTGCCGGGGGGGCCGTGGAACAGGAACCCCCGGGGGATCAGTTCCCTGCGCAATTTTTCGTCGGGAAGGTCCCCGCCTCCGGACATGAGGCGGATGGCCTGGTCGAGGATGGCCTTGACCTCGTCGTAGCCGCCGATATCCTCGAAGGTGACGTCGGGCACAAGAAACTGCTCGGCGGTCTGGGCTTTGAACGCCCGGATTTCATTCCTCAGAAATTCCATGTCGGCGGGATTTTCCGGGCCGCAGCCCTGGTCCTTGGCCATCTGGACCGTGTAGGCCATGGCCTGGCGCAGGCGGACAGGGTTCAATCCGGCGATGTCCTTGTAGAACTCGCGGGGGTCGAAGCCCTTGAACAGGGCGGCTTCGTCGGCTTTTACCAGGGCTTTTCCCACGGGAACGAGGTTGCCGCAGCCGTCCTCGACCTCGGGAGACAAGCCTTCCACGGAAGCCCGCACCGCGAACCGGGACGCCACCACCTCCGGGACCGGCAGGGACGGGTCCGCGAACGCCAGGACCAGACGGTCCAGGGCGCTGTAGATCACCTCGGTCAGCTCCCGGGATTCGCGGTTCAAATTCTTGTCCCCGCCGCCTCCGAGCAGGTCCAGGTCGGGAATTACCAGCACCTGGTCGGGCTTGAGTTCGTGGATGACCGCACGGAGCTGTTCGAGACGGTTTCCGCCGCCCAGGTCGGCGGAATCCGCGCTGGCTGCCGGAAGTTTCAGAAACACCGGTTTCAGCTTGATTTCGTCGGCGCCGCCGTGCGGGGGCGGAAGCCAGGCCTTTTCTACGATCTGTTTTTGCAGATAGGGCGCGGTCAGCTTTTCGCAGGAGACCAGGAGAGAAAGACGGGAGCGAAGGAACGTGGACAGCTTTTTCACATGGGCGCCGTAGGCGATTTTCACGGCCTGCTCTTCGGTAAGGTCCTCCGGATGATCCAGGGTCGGGGGGGATTTTTCGTCCGCATCGGGCGAGTCGTCCGGTTGCCGCTCGCAAGTCGGACCGGGCTCGGTTTTCATGTCGGCTGGCTCGTCGGTCTTTTCCTCGACGGGAGTCGCGCCGCTCATCATGTCCAGCAGACCGGGAGTCGGAAACAGCGCTGCGGCTTGGGCCTCCTCTTTTTTGGCGATGGAAATGCCGAGTCGAATCACGGGACGGTCCCACGCTTTCGGATCGACGGGAGCGCCCACGGAAAACGCCGGGGCGATTTGCAGCAATTCCTTCAACGTGCGTTGCTCGTCTTCGATCAGGATGAACTTGAATTCTTCCGGGTCTCCCAGGGGAAACAGCTTGACTTTTATTGCTCTTGCCATCGTGCCAGTTCCTCTTGCAAACGGGCGACATCCGAAGCAAAGCGAATGCCGTCCAGGTAGGTGTGAAATTCCAGGTGATTGCGTTCCCGTATGGTGTCGTGGAAGGCCCGGTGTATCTCCCGCAGGGGCGTCCACCAGCAGGCGACGGACAGGACCAGATCCAGTTGCCTGCCGACCAGATCTTCCGGATTGGCGAGGATGCGCCGCGCCTGCCGGATGCGCTCCCGCCACGCAGGGCCGTAGAGTGCGACGGCGGTTTCGTAGATATCCACCACCAGGGGACGGCGGGAGCCTGTCAGGCGAAAGGCGTCCATGACCTTGCCCCGAAAGGAAAGCTTGCGCGGGTCCGGGGAGGGTTCCGCGAACCGTTGAACCAGAAGCCTTCGCCCGTCCGGCAGGGCCGCCAGGTCCTCGCACAAGCCGGTCGCCCAGTCTTCGCGGCCTGCGGGGGGAAATCCCAGAATCGAGGTGAAGGGGGATCGCAGCAACAGTTCGTGGTGCATCGCATCGGGCAAATACGATCCCGCAAGGGCCGGGGAGACCAGGCCGTGGTGGATGGCCCATTGCCCGAGGGCGTCCGCAGGCGGCTCCGGAACACCGCGCAAAAGCTCCAGGGACTCCCAGGGATGGTACACGGCGCCTCCGATGGCTGCGGCGATGCACAAGGTTTCGGCCCCTATCTCGTTTCCGTTGATAAACGAGGCGCCGGTCAGTCCGAGTCGGGCCGCGGAAATTCGGGATGCGAGGGAGAGGGCCTTTTTCAGATCGTTTTCCGGTCGCAATAGTGCTTCGAGGTCGAACAGGTCGCCCTGGGGCGGCGGACCGTCGGGGTCGGCTGCCCAGTGCAGGACCGAAAGCACGGTTTGGGTCGCGCTCATTGCCGGTCGCCTTTTTCCACGGGTTGGTGATGGCAAAGGGCCATGTCGTCGCCCTGCCGGACGTAGAATCGCAGTACGCGGTCTGCGCCGTCCAGGTTGATCAGCCCCGCGATCTGCCACGGGATGCGAAACGTGGTGAAATGAAGGCGCAGGTCGATGGAGGAAAGGCCCAGGGTGTCGGTGGCCGGAAACAGGTGGGTGTGGAACCAACCCAGAAGCTTTTGTCCCTGGTGTTCGATGGCCAGGCGCTGCTTGATGAGGGTGAACGAGTCTCCGGTGAACGTGAAATGCAGAAACGACGCCCCCACCTGCTCGGCGGGCACGGCGGCCGAGACATGGGCGATGTAGGCGCCGGGCCGGTCGCGGTCTTCGTAGATATTTCCCGCGAGAAATCCGCCTTCCTCCACCCGGCTGGAAAAAGGGCGGCGATGGAGCAGGTCGTCGTGCAGGGCTTTGTCTATGACCACTCTGACGAAATCGGTGCGGCCGGGGCCTTGCCAGTCCGGGGCCGGGGGATCGGCGCCGAAGGCTTCCAGAGAGTTCGGGCCGGGGGGCTCCGGCGGGATGGGGCGGATACGAAAGGCCGGACCCTCTCCAGGGGCGTAGGGTGCGACTTCGGCGACCCCTTTGGGAATGGGCGTGGAGCGTTGCACGAGCCGTTCGATGCCCGCGCCGACGATTCGATACCCGGCGGCTTTGCCGGGATTTTCCGATTCCGCCATCCAGCGTTCGAGACCCGGCCCCAGGACTTCGGCCACTTCGTGGGGATGATGGTAGAAATATCTCCCGGAACGAACCACTTCCACCAGGATATAGCCGATGGCTTCGGTGTGGTAGGCCAGGGGCCGGTCGCCCGGAATCGTGTTGTTCTCGCCGGGGATGGGCATGAGGATCAGGACCGGCGGTTCGGCTTGCCGCCAGAGGGGGCCGAGATACCGGTCCAGAAACGGCGCGGCCACGTCCAGGATATAGCGAGGGGGGCCGACGGCCTGTCCTTCGCTGTCGAGCAATTCCACATTGATTGTGTTCATGATTGCAGTTTCCGAATCTTGATGTTTTGTTCGGGCCGGCCCTCCATCACCATCCTGCCGACCACCGACAGACCGCCGATCGCCTCGATGGCCAGCTGTCCCTCCTCGGAAAGCGCCCAACGCGCGGCGTCCATGTTGTGGCCTTCGGTCACCGCGTAGTTGCGATACCCGGCCAGATCGAACAGCATCTGGCAAAGCTCTCCGAAATCGAGGGAAGGCCGGTATTGCTCCTGCAAGGCCCCCAGGCAGACCCACCCGGTGTGGGGATCTATGTTGGGGTGGAAAATATCGGTCTGCCACCATGCCTCGGGGGCCTGGATGGGAAAATCGGCGGGAAGCTCCACCAGGACTTCGTGTTCGTGGATGACGCGTGGCGCGCCGCCGGGCGTCGCGGGAGGGGCGAATCCTTTGGTCTGGAATTGAAAAAGATATTCGGTGGGCGCCACCAGGGAGTTGGCCTGCACCTCGAAGCCCGGATGGGACTCCGCGAATCCGAGGGTTTCGTTTCGCACGCGAGAAAGGGCCGCTTCGTGCATCAGGGGATCGATGGCCCCGGCGGTCCTTTCCGGAGCGACCCGCAACGTGTCTCCGGGCCGGACCCCGGCGTCGTGCAGGGTCTGGCGCGGATCGAGACGGTCGCTGGTTCCGGCGCCCGTGATCTTATCCACCACGGCCTGGGTTTTCTGGCCCTCGCGGGCGGGCCAGACATCGTCGCCGTATTGGTGCATGACGCCTCGGGCGATGTCCTTGACCGGAGTGGAGGCGGGAATCTGGTCCAGCCCGAACCGCTGGCCGTCGGGGCCTTCCACCGTGATGGGGTCGGCGTAGTAGTCGCGGAAGGTGTGCGATTCCACATGGACATGGGCATCCAGGTCCTCTTCGGCCAGTTTGGATTCGATTTGCTCCGCCAGTCTCTCCGATTCTTTTCGCGAATGTACGCCTTTGATGGATAGGCTGAAAATGGAGCTTCCTTGATTGCCGTAGTTGAAGTCGATGTTAAATCCGGTTTCCATGGCCATTTCTTGTAATGCTTTCAGGATTTTTATGGTGTCGTCGGTATTCAGCGGTTGCGTGATTTTTACTTTGATGTTGCCTTCCGGATTCTTCCGATTCTCGGGCAGGGACTCGGGTTTTATGAAAGGGTGGTATTCTTTGCTTCCGGGAAAGCTGTCCGCTGCCGCCGCCAGCAATCGGTCGAGAATATCCGATTCGGCGATGCCGCTTTCCAATCTTCGGCAAGCTTCCCTCCACCATTCCTTAACGCTCGGCTCGCCGAAAGGTTTGAAATCGCTTTTTTCGACACCGATTTTGGCAAGAAGGGTCCCTGCGGCCGTGTCGTTATAGAAATCGTCGGCCAGTTTTTTCAGAATACCCTGTGTTTCCATTTGCTCCAGCGTCAGAGGCATTTATCGGCTCCTTTCGGGTTACAGCGAATTGATCAGTTCAAGAGCGATGGCGTCGAAATCCAACGGCGTCGTCGGTCTTATCATTTGCAAGCTCGCGATATACGCCGGGGCTCCCGAAGCTGCGGCGCTTTCGGCGAGCACGGGGACGATTCTCGCTCCCCGGCTTTCGGCCAGGCCGATTTCGTAGTTGCAGAAGGCGGAGTTCGAGTAGTTGTTGGTCAGCCAGCATGCCATGACCGACGCGTTGTTGGCGGCGCTGCGAATTACTTCAAGCCAGTTTCTGCCCAAACCGATGGATCGGTGGTCTTGAAATACGTTCAGGTTGGGTCTTTGCCTGGCGATGGCGTCGAACAGGCTGTCTACGTTTTGCCAGTCCTGGCTGGAGTAGCTCAAGAAAATGGATCCTTGCCCGTTGGCTACGGCTTGAACGCCGTTGCCGAGATTGTAGGCCAATTGAATCAAATCCCGATTGCCCGGAAGCCCGTTTCTGACGACATCCACCAATCGGGCGACTGCGTCGCACCGGTCGCCTGCCTGCCCGCTTGCCCCCGCGTGGACCGCTCGCACGATATCGAACCACAGATCTTTCGCGGCCATGTTGTAATTGAATCGGGCCGGGGAAATGTCGAGGGCGGCCATAGCCTGCTGGGGGTTGATCCCGCCTGCGATCGCGGCGTTTGCCAAGGTGTTTGAAATCTCGACCTGTTCGTTGGGCGGAATGCTCCGCGCTCCTCCGTTCATGATGCATCCTCCTGTTCATGGATCAGTTCGACACAGATTGTTTTTTCTCCGGTTTTGACCGGCAGGATTTCCCCAGGGGCGATTCCCAGAGATTTTAGTTCAGTCCTCTTCGGGGCCATTGCGATGTCCATTTGCGTGCGAGATCCCATGGGGATACCGCATGACGGGCAATCGATATTTTCCGGTTTTCCGATTCGTTGTTCCGAGATTCCGCATTTTCGGCAAACCGCAGCTGCCTGGAACGGCTTCCAAGCCAAGGGATGGGCTTCGGGGGGCAATTGAGCGAGCAGTTCTTGGACCGTTGCTCGATTGCCGACGGGAATCTTTCGTGCAAGGGGCAGAGGCGAATGATACGGGCAAAATGGATCGCGTTTTTGCTTGGATAGGAAAACTTGTCCGGAGTTTCCTTGCAGTACCAGAATATCTTTGGCAGTCGGCAGTCCCATGATGTGACGGACCGCAAGCAGGGCCATCTGCGATCCCACGATGAATGACAAAGGCGCTGTCGCGCCCGCCGGGGCGTCCTTGGCGGAAACGCGGCAGCTGCGGGGGGTGTCCGGGGTCGAGCGGGCGGTTTCGTCGAGGCCGCAGCCGAAGCACGGCCCTTGGGGCGGGTCGAGGTAGGGGCGGATTTCTCCGTCCCATACTCCGGTGGCGCCGTCGATCCAGGGGGCGGCGACCAGGCCGCAACGTCCGGCGAGTTCCAGGCGGGCCGTTTTGCTGTCTAGGCAGCCGAGGATCAGGTCGGCGTCGCGGAGTTCGGCGAGTCCGACTGCGTGTTCAAGGCGGTCGGGGCGCGGGTCTGGCCGGATATCCGGCACCAGTCTTCGAAGGGCGTCTGCGGCGGCTTCCACTTTCAGGCGTCCCGTGTCGGATTCGCGGAACAGGGGGGCGCGGCTCAGGTTGGGGCGTTCGATGCGATCCATGTCGCAAAGGATCAGATGCTTGACGCCTGCCAATGCCAGGGCCTGTGCGGCGACGTTTCCCAGGGCGCCCATGCCCATGACGACGACCGTCGCTTGGGCCAGGCGCTCCTGGTTCCATCCGGGCAGAAGCGTGTTTCTGTGGTAGCGTCCCTCGTTCATAAAATTTCTTTCGATGCCATGTCAGCTCATGCCGAGGCAGATATCGCCCTTGCCCATGCGCGTCCATTCGTCCCAGCAGTGGAGATGGCGGAAAAGATCGCGATGCACGGCCGCCTGGCAACGTGGATTTTCCGGGCTGCACGGGCAAATCACCACATGGTCGTAGGGGCGGAAAGTATGTCCGCAGATGCGGCAGCTGGCCCGTCCGTGTCCCTGGAGCGGAGGAGCGAGCAGGTAGTGGTCGCCTTCCAGACGAGTGACGGGGACGTCTGCGGGCATGGGCCAGGCGGTTTCCAGTCCGGCGAAAAAATCCGTTCGGATTTCCGGGTCGCCGGGGATTTCCGAGGCCGGTTTTTCACTGGCGCAACGCAGTCCGGGCATGTCGTGGAGCACTTGTCCGTTTCGCGAGATTCGGACTTCGTCGCCCGGACGAAACGTGTGTCCGCAGACCCGACAGCGCTGGAACAGCCACCGCGACCGAAGGCTGGTTACCGATTTTCGGTCGTCATCGATATCCTCCGGGGCAAGGGGACGCCCGGAAAAGTCCGGATTCAGCCCTGCGGCAAGGCCTTTTTGGAAAGCTTTTAAAACGTCGAAGGCTTTCGAGTCTGCGGTCGATTGGCGTTTGCTTGCGGTTTTCAATGTTTTCACCTTCCCCTTATTTTTCTATGCTTAAGACGAGCCGATGAGCCGTTTCTTGCATGATCGTTTTTCATAGCTTATAAAGTTTTGAATTTCAACCGGATAAATGCGATCACGGGATAAAAAGCTTCGAGAGGGCGACGGATTTTCTAATTATGGCAACTATTTTCAGAAAGGCCCTCTGCGTACCTCTGCGGCTCTGCGCCTCTGCGTTAAGAATTGGCGCCTCTGCCTTCGACGGACTTTAAATTTCAACGCAGAGGCGCAAAGACGCAGAGAAACGCAAAGACAGTTTTTCAAGACAAACCACGTATGTAAAACAAACCGTATCTGCTTTGTTTTTTCAATTCGCAACGGACTGTGTAAAAGCAACCAACCCCTCTGCGGCTCTGCGCCTCTGCGTTAAGAATTGGCGCCTCTGCCTTCGACGGTCTTTAAATTTTAACGCAGAGGCGCAAAGACGCAGAGAAACGCAGAGACAGTTTTTCAAGACAAACCACGTATGTAAAACAAACCGTATCTGCTTTGTTTTTTCAATTCGCAACGGACTGTGTAAAAGCAACCAACCCCTCTGCGGCTCTGCGCCTCTGCGTTAAGAATTGGCGCCTCTGCCTTCGACGGTCTTTAAATTTCAACGCAGAGGCGCAAAGACGCAGATAAACGCAAAGACAGTTTTTCAAGACAAACCACGTATGTAAAACAAACCGTATCTGCTTTGTTTTTTCAATTCGCAACGGACTGTGTAAAAGCAACCAACCCCTCTGCGGCTCTGCGCCTCTGCGTTAAGAATTGGCGCCTCTGCCTTCGACGGTCTTTAAATTTTAACGCAGAGGCGCAAAGACGCAGAGAAACGCAGAGACAGTTTTTCAAGACAAACCACGTATGTAAAACAAACCGTATCGGCGTTGTATTTTCAATTCGCAACGGACTATGAGAAAGCAACCAACCCCTTTGCGTTAAAAATTGGCGCCTCTGCCACCGACGGACTACACCGATTCCATCCGAATTCTTAGGAAGATAGTCCCCCTCCACGGAAACACCATTTCGGGTACGCCAAAAACCTTCCGGGGTACATCGTTATCCTCTATTTGGTGATATTTGTTGCCTATGACCCGTTTCGCGGTGCAACCCCTTGAACTAGAAATGTAACGGTGATATGAAGAAAGAATAGATCCGACATATGTATCTCGACGACGAGTTCAACGATCTGTGCGGATTTACCCATTCGGAGGTGAAAAAAGTCGTCGCGGATACTGCGGACGAGTGCGGTATGAAAAGAGAGGAGGCTTCCGAGGCGCTTGATATGATGCATACTTATTACAACGGGCACAAGTTTGCTCAGGATACGGAGGACCT
The DNA here is from genome assembly GCA_963674505.2 of Desulfobacterales bacterium. Taxonomy (GTDB): domain Bacteria; phylum Desulfobacterota; class Desulfobacteria; order Desulfobacterales; family SKZT01. Next base: position 240,796 of record CAXXIG010000007.1, on the reverse strand, counting down.
GCTTTATAATCCTACCCTGGTCATCTACTCAATGCTGCTGCCCACACCCTCGGAAAGGGACGACGGCGTTCTGGGTGCCAAAAAATTGTATCAGAAGGGAAATATGAAGCACCGGTGCGAATTCGTCGAACAGCAAGATCCGCCTTGCGAAAACCATTTGCATATCCCGGAACTCTGGTGGCAGAGCAGTGGCGCAAGTTTTATGCCGGGCCAACTATCACGGGGCTTGGTTACCTTGGTCGCTGCAACCTCTTAGACATGAAATTTCCGTCAAAATCAGAATTGCCGAAGTGGCGGATACATGCTTGGCACCGGTTTTGGTTATAACGCCGGCCAACCAACACCGTCATTCCGGGCGGAGCTTGCGGAGACCCGGAATCCAGGCGACAATCGTAACTGTTGGATGAAAACCGGCCGAAGTTAAAACCAAGCCTCTTGGCACCAACCGAATGGGAAAACGCAAAAAGGCCCGAAAGAATCTCTTTCGGGCCTTCTATCGTTTGATTTTTTTTAATTACGGTTTGCGTCCGCAGCCATTTTGTCGCTACAGCCTCGCTCTGTTCGACTTATGCGGCAATCTGAAACGCGGTCTCGGTGGCCCTGCGGATTTCGCCGGGAGTAAACGGCTTGGGCAGGTAATCCACGGCCCCCATTCGCGCGGCCTCCACGGCGGTGTCGATGCTGGCGTAGCCGGTCACGATGATCACCTTTGCCTCCGGCTGGCTTTCCCGGATCGTCTGGAGCAGTTCCAGTCCCTGCACGCCCGGAATCTTCAGATCCAGCAGCACGAGCTTGAAGGGCTTTGTCTTGATCTTGTCGATGGCCTCCGCTTTGGTGAACGCCTGCTCGACATAGTAGTCGTTCTTGGCCAGGATTTTGCGGATGTTGTTGTTGACTGCGGCCTCGTCGTCCACAACAAGGATGTTTCGGCTGACAGGAGCGTCCGGAAACTTGACGATTTCGGCCCTTTTCTCGGGCTTTTCGGCCGTCATCCGGGCCACGTTGGCCTTCAGTTGCTCGTAGGGCACCTGAACGACACCGTCGTAGACGAGATGCTCCACGTATTCGTGTCCGGTAATGGCGGCCACCTCTTCGTATTCGAAGGGCATGTCCACCCCGATGAATTTGCCAGCGTCGAAACCGACTTGCTTTTTGGCCGAAGCCCTCTTCTTTTTGGCCAGCTGCGGACATTTGCCGCCCTTGACTCCAGCCTTGCAGGTCGCCCCCAGCTTCTTGAAGATGTCGCACACCATGCTTCCCACTTCGCAGAATCCCTCCAAAGGCTCGCTCGCGGTAACTTCGACCGTCGGGATGTCGGACCGTCCGACAGTTCTGGCGTATTCCTCGCCGGTGGCCTTGGCCACTTCGTATGCGTCGAAAGGCACGTCAACATCGATCCTGCCGCGCGCCAGCCTCTGTTCCACATTGGCCTTGAGCTGCTCGTAGGTGGGCATGACAACCCCGTCGTGTTGCAGATAGTTCAGATATTCCGGTCCGGTGACCGCCTCGACCTCTTCGTAGTTGAATGGCTGATCCACGCCGATGAGCGTCTTGGCGTCGAACGTCTGGGCCTTCTTCGCGGCAGCAGTCTTGCCCTTCTTCGCCTTTTTCTGGGGACATGCGCTGGTCTTGTTCCCCGCCTTGCAAGTCGCGCCCAGCTTCTTGAAAATGTCGCATACCATGTCGCCGACCTCGCAGAAATTCTCCAGCGGCGCACGGGTTTTCACTTCCACGATCGGCATATCGGAGGGTCCGAGAGAATCCGCATAGGCCTCTCCGGCCGCCTTGGCAACCTCGTCGCGGTCGAAGGGAATGTCGAGATCGATGAGTTCGATGAACTCCTTCTCCTCCTCGGTCACCTCCGCCTCCGCCAATTCGCCCTCGATGGCGGCTTCCACTTTCCTTCGCAGTTCGTTGGGCGTAAACGGCTTGGGAACGTAGTCGAGCGCGCCCAGCCGGATCGCCTTCATGGCGGTGTCCGTGGACGCGTACGCAGTCATCATGACGGCCTTGGTCAACGGCCACTGGCTCTTGACCAGGTTCAACAGCTCCAGACCGTTCTTGCCGGGCATCACGATGTCGGAAATAAGCAGCGAGTAGGATTCTCTCGCCATCTTCTCCAAAGCTTCGTCGGCGCTCGTCGCCATCTCGATCTCGTAGTTGTTCTTCTTTAAAATCTTCGCCACGTTTTCGCAAATTTGCTTTTCGTCGTCCACGACCATGATCTTGGCTCTTGTTTCCATAGCTTCCCCCTTTTCATTTTGTTCGTTTCTTTGTTTTCAATTGTTTCGTTTCTTCTCGTATCTTGCCAAGACCAGTATGCATTCATGGTGCCAACACGAACAATTATCGCTTAACCCATTGATTTCATTCAATATCCAGATGACACACCAAAATAGAATCCCCATATGTGTATTAAAAAATCATACGGTCGCCGTCGCGGATTATGAAGAGGGAACCAAATCAAGCCGGTAAGCGAAAAGCCCCGCCAGTCGATGGCGCGGCTTGTCGATCATGCAAATGGCAATCGTCCTTGCGATTGCGGAAAAGCTCCGGCCAGAGTGGTATAAAATAAATATACAGTGTATGAAAAGCACTGACACTCTATGATCGAGTTTTTCCGCCGACCGGACCGATGCGACCGTCATTCCGGGCGCAGCGCAGCGGAGACCCGGAATCCAGGAGATCCGCAGAAGAGCATGGATGCCGCTGTCGCAAGTACGAGAAACAAAGTGATCGGTTCGGATTCGGAAGTTCCGTCCGCCCGTCCGCCGTTCCATTCTGGCGACCGGTTGACCAGGGCCGAATTCGAACGGCGATACTAAGCCTATCCGGAAATCAAAAAAGCCGAACTGATTGAAGGAGGAAACCTACACCCACACGGCAAAGATCTGTTTATCCTGAAATTCGATGCGGGTCTGCTTGTATTCCTTGCCTTTGTTGAAATCGTAAATCAGCAGATACCCTTCTTTCAGGGAATAGATGTCCAGATAATCGCTGAGTTGCCGCAAACCCTTTTGATGTGCTTTTTCGCCGTCCCAGCGTTTCAATTCAATCACATGGCGTTGGCTGCCGTAGGTCACCACCACATCCATCCTCCGTTCTTCGGCCACGACGGGTTCTTTGAATTCGAAACCTTTCCCGTTGATAATGGGCTTGAGAAAGGCCAGAAACAGCAGGCGGCCCTCGCGTTCCAGGAATTTCCTGTCTTTATGAGAGTAGTTTTCTTTCATAAACGTTTGAAATTTCTGCAAGATCAACGCAACATTCAACCTGGATTCCGAATGGTATTCGGCAGAGGCAAATGTCAGATCGTTATAGGATTCGGTCAGGGCGCGCGTGGTGAGGTAGTCATAGATACGTTGTTCGAAAACACGATTGTAAATTTTGCAGCCTTCGTCGGACGGGGCGAAAATACCGTACAACACTCCCAAATGAATGACGGGGACTTGCGGGTTGAAGGGAAATTCCTGGCCGTTGATAACGAGTTGGAATACCTGGTTGTACAGAGCGGGATGGTTCTCGAGATTTTTCGTCAGACTGTCGAACAGCGTAGTCGAGTAACTGCCTTTGACAATCATTTTAAAGGCTTCGTCAACATCTTCGATTCTCCAATTCGCATCCTGACGTCCAGGCACAATGTTTTCGTCGATAAATTTGCAAAGCTTGCTGACCAGATACGGGTATCCCGACGTATAATGATACAACTTGCCGGCAATGGTCTGGATATCCATCTCTATGCGCTTGTCGTGCCGATAGTCTCGCAGCATGGTAGCGATGCCATCCGGCTGAAAGCTTAGGTCCACCATGAAGTCGATCGCAATGTTCCAGGGGCTGTTTAGTTTGTGTGCCACATCGGGCCGCAATTTCAGTTTCAACGTCTTGATGTTATGCACACCGGCGAGAATCACGGACTGAAACGTGTAATCCTCGCCTTCGTTGCGTTTGAGGTACTTTTCTCGCAGCATGCCCAGGAAATGCAAAAAAATCTGATTGTCGCTGCTCCTGTCGACTTCGTCGATCATCAAAACAACCTGCTTGCCGGTCTGCATGACATAACGGGAAATCCAATGCGACAATTCTTCAAAATTGTGCACCTGCTTCGATTCCTCGGTGAAAAACGCCGAAAGTTCCGGGTTGGCGACGAAGAACGATTGGCCGATTCAGCGCAGAAAAGCCGGGCAGAATGCCTGTTCATCGGCAAACATGGCATCGCCAACCCCTTCGAAACTAATCCTGAAGGCCACATAGTCCTCGCGCCGATCGAGGGTTTTGGACAGGAGAGACAGCGTAGTGGTCTTGCCGAATTGACGCGGACGATTGATCGTAAAATATTTTCCTTTCTCGACGAGGCTGACAATTTTGGCGATTTTCGACGATGTGTCCACCATATAGTGGCGGTTGGCGACACAGAGTCCGGTATCGTTGAATTCTTTTTGCATCGGCAACTCTCCATGACGATTTCACTGATGGAAATGAGACCTGGAAGGGTGCCAAGCGAACTCTTCGTCCATTGGACGCATTATTTGCAGGTTATAGGCGCTCTCTCCTTTCGTAAAGTCCTACTTGTCGAGCAAGCCAGCAAAGCGTCGCCGCTGCCAAGCCGTTCCGAGCCAATCCCTTTGCAGGATTTCGAGAAGCGGTTGCGCGAGGCAACAACCCCAAGCCCGCCGTGAAGCCCTCCTCCTTCGCACGGCGACTCGCCCTCGCGCCGTCCGCTTCGCTCAATGCGACGAGCGGAGCTTCTTTTCAAACATTCGGCGTTCCCGTTTTTTAAGCCCCCCCCTCGGCGACGGATCATCCGACCACCTTGCCCCTTCCCGCACAGCCGGGTACTGCCCGCAGCGAACTCGCCCCAGCATCCTTTCAAATGCGCCACAGTCGCAAAAACAATCTTAATGTAAATATAACGGACGTGGTCTATCGGTATCTTGATTGCGGCGATTTGCGATGCGGCTTCGCCAGAGTTCGATGCGACAATTGCGGCCACGAATATCTCCTGCCGTTTTCATGCAAGCGCCGCCATTTTTGCCCTTCCTGCCACCGGAAGCGGGTCGTCGAATACGGCGAATGGCTTCTGACAGAGGTTCTCAAGAAAGTTCCGCACAGGCACTGGGTCTTCGGCATGCCCAAGCGCCTGCGGATCTCATGCTTTCATGGCGTCACACAGGGTTCCACGTCCATATCGGCGCAAGGATTCGGCCCGAAGACGAAACCGCATCCGAAAACCCAGCCAAGTACATCGTCCGAGCCGGCTTCTCCCGGGAGCGCATGCTCTGCATACCCGCCGACAAATCGCCCGACTGCTCGGCAAAGGTCGTCTATACATCAAAGGACTTAAAAGACCGAACAAACCTTCGACGCTCTCGACTGGCTCGCCAGGCTCGTCGTTCATATTCCGAACAAATACGAGCGGCTCGCCGGATACGCGGGGGCATATTCCAACAAGTCCGGAGGCATGCGCAAAAAGGCGGGAACCGACGACATAATACCGTCGACCGCGCCCGGAGAATCGACGTCGAAACAGTTCCGCCGCAGCCGGGCGAGGCTGATTCAAAAGATATACGAAGTCGATCCGCTCTGCTGTCCCAATTGCAGTCGGCAGATGAGAAAGATTTCGATTCTCGAGGCAGGCCCGACAGTTAAAAAGATCCTGGAGCACCTCGATCTTTGGGATACGCGAAATCACGACCCGCCCCCCGAAGACGACTCGCATATTTCCGAACTCGTCTACGACGATTCGGACTCTCAAATCCCGCAATACGACTATTGGGACTGAGTCCCTTCCCGCCTCAAAAAAAAAAACGAAATCCGGGATCGGTGCCGAACTGCGATCCGAAACAGGCCGTTTCCCATGTTTTCAAGGCTGTTTCCGATTTTTTCGGACAATTTTCAAACTATCGGCAATCTTTCCCCATTTCATTTCCGCCTCGACGATCCCCCGTCCGTCCGCGCCCTCTCTCCGCCGCAACATGTTGCGGCGGAGAGAGGGCGCGGGCGGACGGGGCGCATTCGAAAAGCCTGTTGCATTTTTCTTGACAAAAAGCAAGTTCCTCTCTTAAATTCACCATTTTTTGCGCCTCTTCGCAGCTTCTTCGAACCCGCCCCACAGCCTGCACGGAAATGGTGGGTTGGGCACCGAACAAGATCGACGTACACGGGTGCAAACGGGCTGAGTCATAGCAATAGCACCGTGCTGGAAACTGCCAGCCGTCTGACGGTTTTCGCTTTCGATAAAACCGGGACTCTGACCTTTGGAAAGCTTATGTTCGGCGACGGGCAGCCAACCTCTCGCATGTATCAATATGGAGATTACGGCGCAGGTTGATGGCGGGAAGAAAAACAGGAGGAATTTTTACACGCCTTCCACACGGGCGCGGGTCCATTCATTTTCGTCTTTTAAAAGCGAGATTAAAATCTCTTTTGCCGTGAATTATGGTCAAGATATGAACGTTCCCCTCTGTTATTTCGTATACAATCCGATATGAATAGACAATCAGCTCCCTTATGAGAGGATTTTCCAATTCGGGAACCACTCTTCCCATCTCGGGAAAATCTTCCAGAAATTCAGATTTCGAGACGATATCTTCAGTAGCTTTTCTGGCATAGAAAATGGAATCTTCGGCGATATATCATAGATTCTTTTCAGGTCGCGTTTGGCAGGAGAAGCCCATCTTACCATGTCTCAACTTCTTTTCTCAGTTCGTCTATGGATGTCAACTCTCCCCTCTCGGCCGCTTCCCGGCCTTTTCTGATCTTGTCGATCTCATAGAGTCGGTACATGATTTCATCCACATCGACCTGTTCTTCCATTTTGGAAATGACGTCGATAGCCTCTTGCTTTAAAGTTGTCATGGTCGAATCTCCTTTAATTCAAACAAAAACCGACATTCTGCAATTTCTCATACGATAAAAAAGCCTAAAACAAACGGCGGCTATTTGCAACCCCTCGAAATCCTCACACAAAGCCGCAAAGACGCAAAGTGCCGTATTTGGCAACCTTAGTGTCTTTGTGCCTTTGTGCCTTTGTGTGAGAATTATAACATGGTGCTATCCTTCGCCCCCCCAGGTCGAAATTTTTCTCTATTGTGGCTCTTGTCGAGCAGTTCTATCTTCAGCATCCGCGAATTTGCCCTTGCAAGCTTTGAAGGCTTCAACCAGCATCTTGCAAAATATTCGAGATCAATTCGCACGCGTCCTCGTAGTCGTATTGTTGGATCAGGCGTTCGAGTTTCCGGTAGTCTGCCGTCGAAAGAAAGCCTTTCAGCCGGGGCAAAAGAGCGCCGATCTCGGCGGGGTCCGCGCGTTGAAGGGCCTCTTTGAATTCTTCGGCGGCATCGCCGGGAAGGACCTCTTCGACGGAGGGTCCTTCGAACGGGGGCGTCTGCACTTCAGTGTCCCTTTCTTTTTCGATCTCCTCGATGGAGGACATGACGATGGCCAGGGCTGATTCGACTCGATCCATGAGCGATTGGGACAATTGTTCGACGGTTTGTTCCCTGGCGGCGGTTTCCAAGTGGGCGGCGGCTTCCTGAAGATCTTTGGCGCCGATGTTTCCGGCGCTGCCTTTCAAGGAATGGGCAAGCTCCGCAATTCGGGGGGCGTCGCGGTTTTCGAAGGCTTCATGGAAGGGACCCGGCGCGTCCAGGTTGTTGCAGCGAAACCCGGAAAGAATTTTCATGTAGACGGCTGGCTCGAGATTCAAGTTTTTCAGGGCCTGGCCGATTTCGATACCGGGCGCCTGTTCGGGAAACGCCGGTTTTCCGGAAGTTTGCTCCGTTTGCCCCGAGTCCTCCTGTTGCTCCGGTTGCTCCGGTTGCTCGGGCCCCACTGGTTCCCCTTCGTTTCCGAACCGGTCGGCCTCCAGTTCGGGACGCCTGTTTTTCAGCAGACGCCACAGCAGTCGAAAAAGCCTGGACTGGTCCACCGGCTTGGCGACGTAGCCGTCCATGCCCGCCTCCAGGCACTTTTCCTCGTCGCCCCTCATGGCATGGGCGGTCATGGCGACAATGGGAAGATCGGCCATGGCGGGATCTTCGCGGATTTTGCGGGTCGCCTGATAGCCGTTCATTTCGGGCATCTGGATGTCCATGAGGACCGCATCGTAGCTCTGCCTGCCGAGCTTTTCCAGCGCTTCTCGACCGTTGGCGGCCGTTTCCACCGAGATGTCGGCGCTTTGCAAAATGGCTTCGGCGATTTCCCGGTTGGTCGGGTTGTCTTCCACCACCAGCATTCGAAACCCCTTGAGCAAGCGTTTGAAAACGGCCGCGTCGGTTGTTATTCGGCCCGACGCCCGCCCCTTCCTGCGGCTCTCTTTGCCGAAAGCGTCCATGATCGCATCGAAGAGGGTGGATGGAAATATGGGTTTGATCAGAAAAGCCTGGATGCCTGTTTTCTCTGCTCTTTCCTTTTCAATATCGCTTCCAAAGGCGGTCATCATGATGACGGGAGGCGCCGCATCGCCTTTTTCTCGGATTCTTTGCGCAACTTCCAAACCGTCCATCCCGGGCATGAGCCAATCGACAATCACAAGCTGGAAGGGTGCGTTTCCTTTTTCCCTTTCCTCCAGAAGTTGCAGGGCCATTTCTCCGGACGGGGCCGTTTCCACTGTGTATCCGAAGGAGTACAGATAACGGGAAACGATATCGCGGCTCTCTTGGCAATCGTCGATGACGAGAACATGGAGAAAGCGCAGATCCGGAGGCGGTGCAAGCGCCCTGGCGGGTCCCTGCCTTCTTAATCGGAACGTCGCGGTAAAATAGAATTCGCTTCCTTTTCCCAGTTCGCTATGGACTCCGATTTCGCCATGCATAAGTTCCACGAGCCGCTTGCAGATGCTCAGTCCCAGGCCGGTACCTTCGTGGCGACGGGTGTCGGACGAGTCGGCCTGGCTGAAAGGTTTGAACAGCTGTTCGCGGAATTCGGGGGATATGCCCGCTCCCGTGTCTTTCACCCGCATGGAAAGCTCCGCGCGATTGTCGGTTTTGGAAACCAGGCGCGCGCCGATCAGGATGCATCCATCCTTGTCGGTGAATTTGACCGCGTTTCCCACCAGGTTGGTCAATATCTGCTGCAGTCGCAACGGATCGCCCTTCAGCGCCAAAGGAACTTCCGGAGAAATGTCCACCAGAAGTTCGACGCGCTTGGCCGACGCGCTGTTGAAGAACAGGTCCACCACCCGGTCCACGATTTCGTCGAGCATGAAGTCGCGGCTTTCGATAGCGAGTTTTCCCGCCTCTATTTTCGACAGGTCCAAGATGTCGTTGATCAGACCCAGGAGAGAATGTGCGCTGGACAGGATGATTTTCAGGAAATGCTCGACCTTGGAAGAAAGCGGCTCGCCCATGGCCAGTTCGGCGGCGGCCACGACCCCGTTCATGGGGGTGCGGATTTCGTGGCTCATGTTGGCCAGAAATTCGCTCTTGGCGCGGGTGGCGTCCTCGGCGATTTTTTTCGCCTCTTTCAAGGCGTCGTCGATTTTGCGTCTCTGTTCGACTTCGTCGGCGAGTTTTTTCCGCGACTCCTCCAGATGGACGTTCATTCGCGAAACCACGACGGTAAACGCCATCAGCCCCAAAAAGGCCAGCGCGGCGAATGCAATCCAATGGCCGTAATTTTTGACGACGTCTTCCAGCGTGATTTTTAGAAGCTCTCGGTAGGGGCCTATTTTGAGATAGCGCAGGCATTCGTGGACCGGCTGGTAGTTCATGGGAATGGTCCATCCGGCGCATTTTCCGACGGCTGCGGCCGCAGAATCGGGAGGCATCTGCAACAACGCCACCGCGACCTTCTCGGCAAGCTCGCAGGATGTGGCCCGAAGCCTGGCCATGGGCCATTCGGGGTACAGGCGCGTGGAAAGAAGAAACGGAAAGTCCGCGAATTCCTCGGGCGGCGTGCGTTGGAATACGAAGAAATCTTCCAGCTTGATTTCCCCTGCGGCGGCCATCAGTTCCAGGATTTCGGTCCGGACGCAACCGGCGTCCGCGACCCCGTCGCGAACGGCGCGCACCACCTCGTCGTGGCCCCCCGCGAACGACAATCCGGAAAAATCCTCGTATGGATCGAAATCGTTCTCCTTGAGTTCCCGCCAAGCGCAGATCCAGCCGCCCAGGGAGTGTTCGTCGGCAGCCATGAAACGTTTGCCTTTCAGGTCGGAAAAAGATCGGATGTCGGCTCGGTCTTTTCGCCGAAAAATCACCCCGCCGAAGACGGTCTGCGCTTGTTCGCCGATTCTGTTTTTCAACGTCGCAATCCGGTTTGCGCCGAAATTGCGCTCTATTTCCACATAGTAGGCCGGGTTGGCGAGCACGAAATCCACCTCACCCTTTTCCACAGCCTCCATGGTTCGGTCGAACCCCAGAGGCACGATGAAAAACGAATGTCCCTCGATTTTTTCGGAAAGGTACTCCGCCGCAGGTCCCCAACGTTCCAGGCACTGGTCCACGCCCCTTTTGGCAAGAACCCCGATCTTGACGATTTCGTTTCCCTCGTTTCCGACCGCAGACGCCGACGTGGCTAAGCAGGCGATAAGAAAGACGCTTGCGAGAATCGATATGAACGCGGAAAAAAACGGCAGTTTCAAAGCAGAGCCCAGATGGAAGGGGAGCGAGGGATGTGTTTTTTTTGCGCGCATGATGCCATACCTCCCGCAAGGCTCCAAAACCCTGCAAAATAGTTCTATCCCCGCAAAAAATAAAAATCACAAATTTTTACGCCCATTTGATTATATTCTCAGCCTTTTTCAAAAGAATTTCAATTGGAATTTTTAGATCAAAAGGCTATGAAAAAAACGATGGATAGCTTGTTTCGGCAGGATATTCGATACGGCATTGATAATCGGAACGTTCCAAATCAGGAGAGAGAGAGAGAGAGAGAGAGAGAGAATGCTTTTACGGCTTGTATCGGTTGCGATCGATATCGCCAATGATGATCTCCTTGATTCTTCCAGTATCGGAACCGATATTGAAATGCAGCTTCTTCTTTAAATATACAAGTATTTTTCCATATTCAACAGGATCAAAACCCCAAGTAATAGAATCGATTAATATCTCGGAAGGATCGCCATGGACATTTATTACTCTTTCTTTGTCGATCTTTTTTAGCGAATCCATATATTTTCCTGTCAGCTTTATTTCATTTATTCTTTGATTTTTAACGCCGAAAGAAAACTTGCCAGCCATGTGGATGAAACCATCGTGAATTTTAAATTGTTTTATCCTATCTGTAAAATTTGCATATGGCTCGTTGTAACCTTCAACATATACATCGACGACATCGACCAACCTGATTCTGCCGCAATCGTCGCCAAGACCTAACCCTTCCAATCGGACCAATTTGAAGTCGAAATTCTTATCGACTAGAATCTTTGGATTTTCAGATATTTCAAAATTAATATTCATTGTAAAAGTCCCAATTGAAACTGATTTCATATCAATGGGCGATGATTCTTCGATCAGCACATATGTGCGGGAGATGCCCTTTTGATTTGTTGCAGTGCTGTTTTCTCAAGAATGAATTCCAAACCTCGACGCCACAATCAAATTTTTCTCTATTATGGCTTGTCGTTTCATGTGATTTATCATAGGATTTTTAGTTGCGTTTTGTCAACGCAATGCTGAGGCTGTCAGTGTGCCTGGCAAAGAGGTTGCGTGGAAAAAGTGGGTACGCAAAGATAGAGGCGAAGGGTTGAGATCGGTTCAGCGAAAATCGGGAAAAATTGAGACTTGTGCGGTTGGTCCGATAGATAGCCAATGCAATTCTCACACAAAGCGACAAAGCCACTAAGGTTGGCATTTAGCGCTTTGTATCTTTGCGCCTTTGTGTGAGGATTTTAAAGAGTTGCCGCACAGGTCAAAAAAATGGAAAATCGAGGAAAACGGCCTGTTTCGGGTCGTAGTTCGGCACAGACCGATTCCAAAGTTCGCCATCTGCCTCGTGCCGAATGATCGTTTAACGGTACGATAACATCAAGGGGCCAATTTGACATTCAGCCATACTTCATAGGGCTTCTCGAACTTTCCTCCTCCGGGGCCTTTCTCTCCGAAACCTCCCGGGGGGCCTCCGCCCATTCCGCCGCCGGGTCCGAATCCAAGTTCCGAAGGTCCTCCTTCAATCAGCCCGGGCCCGCCTGGACCACCCGGCCCGCGACCTGGAGATCCGGAACGGTCGGGCCTTTTCGAATCTCGCGACATTCCCGCGACGAGTCCGATTCCCAGTTCTTCCAGCGGAGACATCTCGAACGCGGAATTTCTGCCGTAGATTCGTATCTTGAATTCGAAGACCGCTCGTGCCTTATCGCATTGCCCGGCGAATTCCACCCCCAACTTTTCCGCCTCCGCAGCTTTCATCTCGATCGGAGCGGGATCTCCCGGCAATATGATTCCGATCTTCTCCGACGCTTCGAATCGAGGGGGCTGTTCCGACGCTTCGAACCCAAGAGGCTTGTTCGACGCTTCGAATCCGCAGGGCTTATCTTGCGGACCGTGTTCTCGTTCGGGGGCTTTTTCCTGGCTCATGCCGGGCGGCTGGCGGCGAGGCGGCTTTTTTCCTTCCAGACGAACGCCGTACCTTTTCTTTTCCCCGCCTTCCGGATCCAGCCAAACCGTCAACCCCGACATGGCAAGCTGCCGGGTGACTTCTTCGCTGCTGGCGGAAAAACAGAGATAGATCGAATCGTCGTCGTTGGAAACCCTGATCGCCACGTTCTTCTTTTCGTCGTAATATTGCGGCGTCGATGTCCAATCGTCGTCGGAACCGTTCGCGACGAAATCGTTGGACAGACGGTTGCTGGCAATCTTCGTGGTTCCGCAACCCGCGAAAAAGGCGAATGCAATCGCAGCGATCATTATATTATTCACCCATGACAAATATGTTTTCATCGTTTCTCCTCGGAATTTTTTCGTTTCTTCATAATTGCGAACCTAACTCGCTTCTTCAGAGCGATCAATATATCGCCAATGTAAATAATTTGTGTTTTTCCAGAATTGTTTTGTAAAGCTTCGGTTAAGACCGAATATAATCGGAAGCGCTCTCGGAGGTATGAACGGAAGTGGCAGCGCGGGAACGAAATTGGAAATGCCGTTTTCGTTCTTGCGAAAAAGGCGTTTATGGTGTACGTAATATCGTCGCGCGATTGACGCGTACGCGAACCTCCCGTTCGGATGAACGGTCTTTCAGTATTTTTTACCATGAACGGTGGAAACTCTCTCGACGCTGGAAGGGTTTCTCCCGTTTTTCATATATATTGGCAGTTATGTTCAACATTGTACCGATCGCCATAGTCGGCATGGGCGGGGTGTTCCCCGGCGCATCGACCCTCGATGAGTTCTGGCGCATTGTCTCGACCGGCAAGAACATGTCGAGAGAGGTCCCTCCCGGGCGCTGGATCGCACCTGCCAAGCAGATGTACGATCCGTCTCCCAAGCCCGACAAGGCGTATTCTCGCAAAGCCTGCTTCGTGGAGGATTTTCCGTTCGATCCCCGGGGACTCGATATCGATCCGGAATTTGTCCGCCAGCTCGATCCTCTCTATCGCCTGGTATTGACCGCAGGCCGGAACGCTCTTCTGGATTGCAGGACGCAACTGACCGACAGAGAGCGCACGGGCGTGGTACTCGCCGCCATCGCTCTTCCCACCGACAGTTCCTCCAGGCTCACCAGGAAAATACTGGGCAGCGCCTTCGAATCGAAGCTTTTCAACATGGACATAGTGCCTTCGATCTCTCGAGAGGACTGCCTCGCTGCACGGGTCACGTCCTTTCCGGCTTCGTTGCTCGCCCAGAGCCTCGGCCTAGGAGGCGGGAGCTACACTCTCGACGCCGCCTGCGCGTCTTCGCTGTATTCGGTCAAGCTTGCGTGCGACGAACTGCAAGCCTACCGCGCGGACGCCATGATCGCCGGGGGAGTTTCCAGGCCGGAACAGCTGTATACGCAGGTGGGTTTCAGCCAGCTGAGAGCGCTCTCCCCTTCGGGAGTGTGCGCCGCCTTCGACCAGAACGCCGACGGTCTCGTGGTGGGAGAAGGCGCGGGAATGGTGGTCTTGAAGCGTCTCAAGGACGCCGTTCGCGACGGCGACCGGATCTACGCGGTCATTCGCGGCGCGGGACTCTCCAACGACATGACCGCGAACCTTCTCGCCCCGGACAGCGAAGGCCAGGTTCGGGCCATGAGACTGGCCTACGAATCGGCCGGGTGGTCTCCGTCGGACGTGGACATCATCGAATGCCACGGCGCGGGCACGTCCGTGGGAGACGCCGTCGAACTGGAAAGCCTGAAAACGCTCTGGGAGGACATCGAAGACGCAAGGCCCGGCCAATGCGCCATCGGGTCCGTTAAATCCAACGTCGGGCACCTCTTGACCGGCGCAGGCGCGGCAGGCCTCATCAAGACCGTCCTGGGACTGCACAGAAAGACCATCCTGCCTTCCGCCAATTTCTCCCGGCCCCGCAAAGGAAGCGTGCTCGACGGCGGTCCTTTCCGGGTGGAGACAGAGGCGCGCGACTGGGTGAAAAGAGCGAAAGACACGCCCCGGCGGGCGGCTGTCAGCGCGTTCGGTTTCGGTGGAATCAACGGTCACCTGCTCTTGGAAGAATATGTCGATTCCCCTTCCAAGCCCATCGAACAAACCGCGCTTTCACTCGCTTCGAAAAAAAGCGACCCCACAACTTCGGTGGCCGTTGTGGGAATGGCCTTGCGCTTCGGAGAGAGCGACTCCCTGAAAGATTTCAAAGAGCGCATTTTTAACGGTCAAGCCACTTTCAACAACCGCCCGCAAGACCGCTGGCGGGGCGCCGACGGCATCGCGAAAGCTTTGGGCGTAAACGATTCGAGAGGCGCCTACGTCGAAAGCGTGGATGTGGCCGCAGGCGACTTCAGGATTCCTCCCAACGAGATCGCCGACATTCTCCCGCAGCAGCTCCTGATGCTCAAGGTTTCCGCCGAAGCCCTTGCCGACGCGGGCCTTCCCAAGAGAAAAGCGCGTCCGGATACCGGCACTATAATCGGCATCTCCTTCGATTGGGAGGCGACCAACTTCCATCTGCGCTGGAACCTTTCAAACGAAATCGAACGGTACAAGCAAAAAGCAGGCCTTGTTCTGAATGAAAGGGAGACGGAGGAGTGGCTGGAAAGACTGAAGGACGAAGCCGGGCCTCCTTTGACCGCTACCCGTACGCTGGGTGCGCTGGGAGGTATCGTAGCCAGCCGGATCGCAAAGGAGTTCGGCTTCGGCGGTCCCAGCTTCGTCGTGTCGCAGGAGGAAGCCGCAGGCTTGCGGGCGCTGGAGATCGGGGTCCGCTCTTTGCAGAGACGAGAGACCGATTCCGTCCTGGTGGGTGCCATAGACATGGCCGGTGACGTCCGCAGCGTTGTTTCCACTCTGAAAACCTGCGGCCTCTCTCTTTCCGAAGATATCTTCGCCTTCGACGAACGCGCCGACGGTTCCCTTCCTGGAGAGGGCGCGGTTGCGTTGGTGCTGAAGCGCTACGACGAGGCCCTGGCCGACGGCGACCGAATCTACGCGCTGGTCAAGGGAGTGGGAGGCGCGTGCAAATCCGATAGCGAAAGACCGGCAAAGGAAACATTCTCTCTGTCGCTTGACCGCGCCATGGAAGATGCCGACGCCGCTCCCGATTCCATCGGGTACTTCGAAGCGTTTGGAACGGGCGGTCCGTCCGAAGATCGATCAGAGGCCGATGCGCTCCACGATTTCTTCGGAAAAAGGCCCCTTTCCGAATCGTGCGCGCTTGGGGCCGTCTCTCCCAATATCGGACGAGCTGGCGCCGCTTCCGGCCTTGCCTCGGTTGCCAAGGCCTGCCTTTGCCTCTACCACCAAATGATTCCGCCCCTGCGAAACTTCACCACGCCGAAATCTGCACAATGGAGGCAAGGCGCGTTCCATATTCCAGCGTTCCCGCAATACTGGAGCCACAATCGAAAGGACGGTCCCCGGAGGGCTTGCGCAGGCGTCATGACATGCGATGGCGGGGCCTTGCACGTCGTTCTCGAAGGCGTCGATATTTCAGACTGGACGGAAATCCCATCGGGTTTGGCCTTTCGGCTGGAAACGGAACGAAAAAGACCTCTCGGATACAAGGACGCGGGGTTGTTTTGCGTCGGCGGCAAGGATAAAAAGGACCTTTTGGAAAGATTGTCCGTTCTGCGGTCGGATTCTCTCGACGGTTTCGGAGATGAAATCCCGTTCGAACAACACGCCCGACGCTGGTTCGAACGGCACGGCGCGAACCAGGAAACGCCCCTTGCGGCTTCCATCGTCTCCCGAAACCGTTCCGAGCTGGAACAAGCCGTCAAAAAGGCGTCGGAGGCTGTGGAAAACGACCTTCCGGCCATTTTCAACGGTAGAGATCTTGTTTCTTACAACCCCGCTCCTTCGGGTCCGAACGCGCCCATCGCCTTCCTGTTTCCGGGATCGGGCAACCACTTTTTGGGCATGGGAAGAGAGATCGGGGCGCAGTGGCCCGAACTCTATCGCCGTCTCGACGAAAAAACCGGGGAACTCAAGACCCAGCTGATTCCGCACTGCTATGTTCCGTGGCGCACGTCATGGGAGCGCGGTTGGCGGGAGGAAGCGTCGGAGTTTATGTCGTCCGACGTGCTGCACATGATTTTCGGGCAGGTGGTGCTCGGCGGGGTCATGTCCGACCTGGTCCGCTCCTTCGGCGTCGAACCGTCCGCTGTGATCGGCTACAGCCTGGGCGAATCCGCCGGGCTCTTCGCATCGGGGGCTTGGCCGGACCGGGGTGCCATGCTTCAGCGGATGAGAGAGACGGACCTTTTTTCGACGCAGCTCGCCGGGCCCTGCGTGTCCGCTCGAAAAGCGTGGGAGATCGCAGAGAACGAGAGCTTCGAATGGAAGGTCGCGGTGGTCAATCGAACATCCGACGACGTGAGAAAGGTCATCCGGGATATTCCGCTCGCAAGGCTTTTGATCGTCAATACTCCCGAAGAATGCGTGATCGGTGGCGAAAAGAGAGCGGTGGAAGCCACCGTTCGAACGCTGGGCTGCGACGCCTTCTACCTCGACGGCGTCGTCACCGTTCACTGCGACGCCGCATCTCCCTCGGCCGACGCCTACAGGGCACTTCACGTGTTTCCCACCGCGCCCCCGGAGAACGTTCGTTTCTACAGCTGCGCCAACGGCGGCCCGTACGAGCTTACGGAGGAAGCTGCGGCGGACTCCATACTGAAACAAGCCTTGCACGGTTTCGATTTTCCCGAAACCGTTTTGCGGGCCTATGAAGACGGTGTGCGAATTTTCCTCGAAATGGGCCCCCATTCTTCCTGCACCCGCATGATCCGGACCATTTTGAAAGACAAGCATCATGTGGCTGTTTCCGCTTCGAACAGAGGGGAGGACGAACACCTCTCCATCCTGAAACTGCTTGGAACGTTGTACGCCGAGAGAGTGCCCGTGCGGCTTGAAAACCTTTACGGCCCCCACGCGTTCGCTCCCGAAATCGAAGTCGCGAAATCAGGAGACTTCCGTTCGGTCGTTTCGGTGCCTTTGGGAGGCAGGGCACCCCGACCGGTCTTTCTCCCTTCGAAAGGGACGGCCACACCTCATACGAAAAACGCTTCGGAAAGCGCGACCGAAGAAAGCGCAGGCAGCCTTGGCAGAAAAGCCGCTCCGACCTTCCAAACGAGAAAGGTCGCGTCAAAAACAATGGCATGCCATGAAAAGGACCGCCCCTCGAACAGGCAATCCTCCTCAAAAAAAACAGAGAGAACGGTACCCGTCTCCCATGATGCTGCAAGTGCGAACGAGAGAGACAGCGAACGATCCGCGAGAACCATGGAAGATCTCCCAAAACGACATGACGCAACGACACAGGTCCATCCGGTCCACCGCATGTTTACCGGCCTGATGCGAGATTTCAGGAAGAACACAGACAGGAATGCTGAAATCCACAGGGAATTTCTCGATTTTTCAGTGGAAAGCTCCCAATCCTTCGCCGAGGCTTTCGGCCTTCAAAACCGGCTCTTGGAAGCCCTGATCGAAACGGGAGGGACCGTAACGGCAGGACCTTCCGAAATCGCCTCTCCTATAAGGGAACAGTCTCCAGCGGAGGAAATCCCATCGATTCCGGCGGGACCTCCTCCCGCCTTCGACCGTCCGATGTGCATGGAATTCGCCATCGGCTCTCTGGCAAAAGTGCTGGGGCCGGAGTTCGCCGTCGTGGATTCCTACGACGTGAGGGTGCGTCTGCCCGACGAACCTCTCATGCTGGTGGATCGGATTCTGACGGTGGAAGGCGAGAAAGGTTCTCTGACCTCGGGAACGGTGGTGACGGAACACGACGTGTTGCCCGGCGCCTGGTACTTGGACGGCGACCGCGCGCCGGTCTGCATTTCCGTGGAGGCTGGCCAGGCCGACCTCTTTCTCTGCTCGTACCTGGGAATCGACCTGGCCGTCAAAGGAAAGAGAGCATACCGTCTTCTGGACGCCATCGTGGAATTCCACCGGGGGCTGCCACGCTCCGGCGACACCATTCGCTACGAAATCGCCATCGACAAGTTCGTTCGCCAGGGAGAAACCTATCTTTTCTTTTTCCGTTTCGAAGGTTACATCGGAAGCAAGCATCTGATCACCATGACCGACGGTTGCGCGGGATTTTTCACCGAAGAGGAGATCGCAAACTCCGGCGGGATCATTCTGAAAAGAGAGGAAAGCGAACCGTCGCCCGGGATGGTCTCCGCCGATTACAGACCTCTGGCGAGCTTCTCCGACTGTCCGGAAAGCTACGACGAAGAGAAGGTGGACGCGTTGCGCAGAGGCGACTTGGAGAAATGCTTCGGAGAGCGGTTCCGGGACATGGAACTGGCGGAATCCCTGAGGCTTCCCAGCGGCCGGATGAAGCTGCTCCACCGGGTATTGACGCTGGATTCCAAAGGCGGACGGTACGGTCTAGGCCTGATTCGGGCGGAGGCGGACATTCGTCCCGACGACTGGTTTCTTACTTGCCATTTCATGGACGACATGGTGATGCCCGGCACCCTCATGTACGAATGCTGCGCGCATACCCTGCGCGTCCTTCTCATGAGAATGGGATGGGTTACCGCGAAACCCGGGGTAGCCTACGAACCTGTCTTGGGAGTGCGAAGCATTCTGAAATGCCGAGGGCCGGTCACCCCGAAAACCAAGCACGTGTTGTACGAAGTATACTTGAAGGAAATCGGATACGCGCCGGAACCCTACGTGATCGCCGACGCTCTCATGTATGGAGACGGCGACCCCATCGTCTATTTCAAGGACATGAGCATGAAAATGACCGGTGCGACCCGGGAAGATCTGGAAGGGGCGTGGCATCAGCGCCAAGGCGCCGCCGGGCAAACGCCGCAGGCACAAAACGCGCCGCTCTACGACCGTGACCGCATTCTCGCGTTCGCGGTCGGAAAACCATCGGAGGCTTTCGGCGAACCGTACGGAATTTTCGACGAGGACCGCAGGATCGCAAGGCTTCCGGGGCCTCCGTATTCTTTCATGGACCGGGTGGTCCGCGCGGAACCCGAACCCTGGAAGCTCGCCCCCGGCGGATGGATCGAGGCGCAATACGATCTGCCGGCCGACGCCTGGTACTACCGGGCCAACCGCACGCCCACGGTCCCCTTTTGCGTACTTTTGGAAATCGCCCTTCAGCCCTGCGGATGGCTGGCTGCGTACGCCGGGTCCGCGTTGAGGAGCGAAAACGACCTGAAGTTCAGGAATTTGGGAGGCGAAGCCACCCTTTTGACCGAAGTGTTTCCGGAAAACGGCCCTCTGACCATGCGAAGCCGCATGACAAAGGTTTCCGAGGCCGGTGACATGATTATCGAGCATTTCGATTTCGAAGTGCTGCAAGGCGGCCGCATGGTCTACGAAGGCGCCACCTACTTCGGTTTTTTCACAAAGCAGGCCCTGGCCAAGCAAGTGGGACTCAGGGGCGTGGAAAACCTGGTTTACGCGCCATCGACCGAAGAACTCGAAAGAGGATATGGCGAGGCGCTTTCCCTGGACGCGCCGCGTGATCCGGAAGACGGGCGAATCGACCCGGCCCCGCCGCTTTGCATGCCGTCCAAGGCGCTTTTGATGATCGACGCCATCGAAGCATACATTCCCGACGGCGGGCCGTCAGGATTGGGGTTCATACGCGGCGTGAAAAAAGTGGACCCCTCCGAATGGTTCTTCAAGGCGCATTTCTACCAGGACCCGGTCTGCCCCGGCAGCCTGGGAATCGAGTCGTTCATCCAGTTGCTGAGATTCGCGGCAATCAAGCGCTGGGGAGGGCGATACGATTCCTGGCGCTTCGAAACGGTGGCCGGAAAAAGCCATTCGTGGAGCTATCGCGGCCAGATCATACCCGAGAACAAGACCGTGCGGGTGGAGGCCGCGATCGTCCGCATTCAGGAAGAGCCGTATCCGGCGATCTTCGCCGACGGTTTCTTGCAGGTGGACGGTCTTTACATCTATCAAATGAACGATTTCGGAATCAGGCTGACGCCTGGCGAACAGTCATAGCGGGAGTGATTTTCGTTGAACGATTTTTCATTGAAATATACCAATGCTTATATAGACGCCTTCGGTTACGAACTGGCCCCGAACGTAATCGCGTCGGAGGACCTGGAGGAAAAGCTTTCTCCTCTGTATAAGAAATTGCATTTGCAGTACGGCCAGCTGGAGGCAATCACGGGCATCGCTGAGAGACGTTTCTGGGACCCGGGCTTTTTGATGTGCCAGGGGGCGGCCAAGGCGGGAAAGAAGGCGCTGGAAAACAGCGGCATCGACGTTTCGGAGATCGGGATGCTGGCGTATACGGGCGTCTGCCGGGACAACCTGGAACCATCCACGGCCTGCGCGGTGGCCGACGAACTCGGGCTTTCCCCCCACGCGCAAATTTACGACATTTCCAACGCGTGCTTAGGGGTGCTAAACGGCATCATCCATGCGGCCAACGCCATCGAGCTTGGGCAGATGCGCGCCGCTCTGATCGTTTCCTGCGAGTCGGCCCGTCAAATCGTGGAGACCACCATCGAAAAGATGCTCACCAGGCAGGACATGGTAAATTTCGTCAAGTCCCTGGCGACATTGACGGGCGGTTCCGGGGCGGTGGCGGTGCTTGTGACATCGGGGGACCTTTCGAACCGGGGACATCGCATCGCGGGCGGGGTCGCCAGGAGCGCTGCGGAACACCATCGCTTGTGCCGATGGGGACCCGAGTCCGGAATCCTGGGCGCAACCCCGGTGGTGATGGAGACCGACGCGGTGGGCGTATTGAAAAACGGAGTCGCCCTGGGAACGAGGACCTTCGCGGACTTCAAACGCGCGTTCCGTCTTGCCGACGACAAGCCCGACAAGGTGATCTGCCACCAGGTGGGCGCCGCGCACCAGAAGACCATCCTGGAATCCCTGGGGATTCCCAGGGAGAAAGACTTCACCACCTTTCGCTTCCTGGGAAACATCGGCACGGTTTCGCTTCCCATCACTGCGGCTATCGCAGAGGAGCGCGAATTTCTGGAAAAAGGCGACCTGGTGGGCTTTTTCGGCATCGGCAGCGGCCTCAACTGCCTTTTGCTCGGAATCGAGTGGTAACGAAACATGGCGAAAAAAAACTATTTCGAGTCCGAAGATTTCAAGCGCCTCTACCCGTTCGAATCGCGCAGCGTGAAAATCGGGGGGTTGGATTACCACTACGTGGACGAAGGCGAAGGGGCGCCGATGGTGATGATTCACGGCAACCCCACTTGGTCCTTTTATTTCCGAAACTTGATCCGGGGTTTTTCGGGACGGTTTCGGTGCGTCGCGCCGGACCATATCGGCTGCGGCCTGTCCGAGAAACCGGGAGAAGACCGATACGATTTTCGCCTGAAAAGCCGGGTGGACGACCTGGAAGCATGCCTTGACAAGCTGGATATCACACGCGATATCACCCTGGTGCTGCACGACTGGGGCGGCATGATCGGCTCGGCCTTCGCGGTTCGCCATCCGGAACGCATCAAGCGCCTGGTGATTTTGAACACGGCCGCTTTTTTTCTTCCGGGAACCAAGAAGCTTCCGCTGCGTCTGCAAATTTCGAGAAACCTCGATTTTTTCGCCGAACCCGCCATTTTGAGATTCAACCTGTTCGCCCTTGCCGCCCTGTATATGGCAAGCCGCAAGGGTCTTTCCAAAGAGGTGAAAAAAGGGCTGGTCGCCCCCTACGACAGCCCGGAGAACAGGCTCGCCGTCCTGAGGTTCGTCCAGGACATTCCCATAATCCCTACGGACCCGAGCTACCCCACTGTCCGAACAACCCAGGAGAACTTGTTCGTATTGAAGGACAAGCCCATGCTGATCTGCTGGGGAATGAGGGACTTTGTTTTCGACGCCGATTTTCTGGCCGAATGGCGGAAACGGTTTCCGGAAGCCCAAGTCCACCGGTTCCCTTGCGCAGGACACTATATTCTCGAAGACGAACCCGAAAAGGTGCTGGCATGCATGGAAAGATTTCTCGAATAAAGAATCATTGATTAATGGGGCGCAAGAATGATAATGGATGTTTCATGGAAAATTCAGACAACCCGAAAATGGATGAAACATCCGAGATCGAAATGGTCAACGTATCCGAATTATTGAGCCAAAAGGCCAAGGAACAACCGTTCAAGCGAGCGGTGGTCTATCCGGTTGGAAAGGACGCTCACGGACGACGCGCATACGCGCAGCTCACATTCGGCCAGCTGGACAAGGAGTCCGACATGGTGGCGCGGGGCTTGAACAAGGCGGGCATTTCGCGAGGCGTCAGGACCGTGTTGATGGTGACCCCCGGCCCCGAATTTTTCATTCTCACCTTCGCGTTGTTCAAGACGGGGGCTATCCCTGTGGTGGTGGACCCGGGCATGGGTGTCAAAGGCATGCTCAACTGCCTCATGGAAAGCGAGCCGGAAGCTTTCATCGGCATACCCAAGGCCCACCTTCTGAGGCTGTTGTTCCCCAAATATTTCAAGACCGTCCATGTTCACGCGACGGTGGGCCGTCGTTTCCTTTGGGGCGGCTACACCATGGACAGCCTGCGCTCCAGCCCTTGGAGCCCCTTTCCCTGCGCAAGGACGGAAGCCGACGAGATGGCCGCGATCTTGTTCACCACGGGAAGCACCGGTCCCGCCAAGGGAACCGTGTACACCCACGGCAATTTCATCGCTCAAATCCGAAATATCCAGGCCCATTTTCATATTGCCCCCGACGAGATCGATCTGCCCACGTTTCCTCTTTTCGCGCTGTTTGATCCGGCCCTGGGCATGACCGCCGTCATTCCCGACATGGACCCCACCAAACCCGCTCTCGTCAAGCCGGAAAATATCATCGAACCGATCATGGACCATGGCGTGACCAACATGTTCGCGTCGCCGGCGCTTCTAAACCGGGTCGGCAAGTTCGGCAAGGCCATGGGGCTGAAACTGCCTTGCCTGCGCAGAGTGGTCTCGGCCGGCGCGCCGGTGCACCCGGCCAATATCGAGCAGTTTTCCACCATGCTCGACAAGAATTGCGAGGTCCATACCCCGTACGGCGCCACCGAGGCGGTGCCGGTAACCTCCATCGGAAGCCACGAGATTCTTTCCCAGACACGCAAATACAGCGATCAGGGCTTCGGCAATTGCGTCGGCCAGCCATTGGAAGGCATCGAGGTGAGACTGATCCAGATCACAGACGAGCCCATGGAGCAATGGAGAGACGATCTTCTCGTGCCCCAGGGGGACATCGGAGAAATCGTGGTCAGAGGCGACTTGGTCACGCGGGAATACTTCCATCGTCCGGAAATGACCATGCTTGCGAAAATCCGGGATGGTGACGGCTTCTGGCATCGCATGGGAGATCTGGGATGGATGGACCAGAAAGGGCGGCTCTGGTTTTGCGGTCGGAAAAACCACCGGGTCGTCACGGAAAAGGGCGTATTGTATTCTGTACCTTGCGAAGCAATCTTCAACAACCATCCGCGGGTTTTCAGGAGCGCTTTGGTGGGTGTCGGAACACCGCCCGAGCAAACGCCGGTCATCGTGGTGGAACTGGAGGAAGGCGACACGGGCAAAGACCAGGAGACTCTCAAGCAGGAACTGCTGAGGCGGGGAAAGGAACACCCGCTTACCAAGGACATCGAAGCTATCTTGGTGAAGGACAAGCTGCCTGTGGATATCCGCCACAATTCGAAGATATTTCGGGAAAAGGTCGCGGTATGGGCTGCGGATAAAGTGTAGGAGAGGATTTGGAGACGCAAACGACGCAGAAGCGGGAAGTTTCCTTGAGTCCGGTCCCTTCCAGGGCTCTGGTCACGGGTGGGGGCGGCTTCCTGGGGGAGGCTGTGGCACGCCGTCTGGTGGAGCAGGGGTGCCGCGTCGCAAGCTTGTCCAGAGGACACTATCCCGCCCTGGACCGCCTGGGAGTTCAACAGGTGCGGGGCGATATCGCAGACTTCGATACGGTCGCAAAAGCCGCCAAGGGTGCGGAAATCGTGTTTCACACCGCCGCCAAAGCGGGAGTCTGGGGCAAGTACGAAGATTTTTTCCGCGCCAACGTTACGGGGACTCGAAACGTAATCAAGGCGTGCCTGCAAAACGATGTTCCCCGGCTGATTCATACCAGCTCTCCCAGCGTCGTCTTCGACGGCACGGACATGGAGGGAGCCAACGAATCCGTGCCTTACCCGGAGCGGTACCTGGCCCATTATCCCCAAACCAAGGCTGTCGCGGAAAAAGAGGTCAAAAAGTCGTCGGACAAGATCGGAGCGATCTGTCTACGTCCGCACCTGATCTGGGGTCCCGGAGACAACCACTTGGTTCCCAGGATTCTCGCCAAGGGAAAATCGGGGAGACTGATGCGCGTCGGCGACGGGGAAAACCTCGTGGATGTGGTCTACATCGACAACGCGGCTGGCGCCCACCTTTTGGCGGCGCAAAAGCTCTCGGAAAAGCCGGCGCTGTCAGGAAACGTCTATTTCATCAGCCAGGACGAACCCGTCAAGCTGTGGGACATGGTAGACGCCATCTTGAAAGCAGGCGGCCTGCCCCCCGTGAAACGCTCCGTCTCGCCGCAGACCGCATATCGCATAGGGGCCTTTCTGGAAACCTCCTACAAGCTGCTTGGCATTTCAAAGGAACCTCCCATGACCCGATTCGTGGCCGAGGAACTGGCCAAGTCCCACTGGTTCGACATTTCCGCCGCCAAAAAAGACCTGGGATACGTTCCCGAGGTTTCGACCGCCCGAGGATTGGAACTGTTGGAAGAATCGCTTCACGGAGCATGACCGAGGGAGGATGGAATTGAGCGAGAAAACAGCCAAATACAACGTAGTTTTCAGGGGAGAAGTGCTGGAAGGTCGCGACTTGGAGACCGTCAAGAAAAACCTTGAACACTTTTTGAAAATCAGTCCCAAAACGGTGGAGGCGCTCTTTTCCTCGAAGACACTTATTATCAGAAAGGAAGCGGATATAAAAACGGCCGCGCAAATCCGCAGTATTTTCAGGAGAGCCGGGGCTGTTTGCAAAATCCGCGCCCTGCCGCCCGAAGGAAAGTAGGCGCCACGGCCCAAGCCCCCGTCGCCAACCCCAAGAAAACCTGCATTCGCATAAAACATGTTTACGAATGCGTTCGATAAGTGATATGTTTTCAGTAGCCGGTGTCTCCAACCTTTCTTGATAGGGGGTTAGTGAAAATGAAAATCAAATCGCTGATGATACCCGACCCGATCGTAATCGAGGAAAACGCGACCATCGAAGAGGCCATCAACGTCATGAAAACCAACTCGATCAGGCACCTTCCGGTCGTATCCAAAGACGACAACACGCTCAAAGGCTTCGTGACCTTGGCGGACCTTCGCATGGGACTCATTCCCGCCATGGTCGGCGATGTCTCCCTGGCCGACCTCATGATCAAGGACCCGATCACCATCGGCCCCGACGACGACATCGAAATAGCGGCCCAACTGATCTACAAGCACAAAATCGGGGGGATTCCCGTCGTAAGAAAAAACAGGCCGGTCGGCATCATCACCGAATCGGACATATTGCGCGCGTTCATCGACATGATGGGAATACTGTCCGGAAGCTCACGAATCGACGTGGAGATCGGCGACGATCCCGAAGCTTTCAAGAAGGCCCTGTCGATCATTCAGCAATGCCACGGAGACGTGATCAACATCGGCATGACCGCACAAAAATCCATGAAGAGGGTCTATTATTTCCGCCTGACGGCCTGCAACACGCAAATGATCACCAAAAGCTTGAACGAAGAGGGATTCAAGGTTGTCGAAGCCATGGATTAAATCGCAGTCTGTTATTCGGCATGTCGCAATTTTCTGTTGACATGGCTCAAATATTTTGGCACCATCGCTCAATTTTCAACCGTATAAGCATTATTTATCATAATCACGGGAGGGATAATCATTATGGCAGATTATTTGATCAACGTAATGTTGGACGATGACAGACTGAAAAAGATCGAAGCGGCCGGATTGGGCGACCAAGTGGTCGATATCGCGGGTAAGAAGGCCGTTCAGGTGCCAATGTCCAAGAAAGAACAGAAAAAGCTCGCCAAGGGGCTGTCGCTTGAGTTCGACGACGCCAACTCGTGCGTGCTTCCGGAAGATTCCGACGAGAAGCTTTTCGGCATCATAACGGAAATGCAGAGCCTGGATGTCATGAAAGGCGCCATCATGAAGCTCTACAACCCGCTGGCAGGCAAGGCTCCTCGCGCCGCGCGGTTCTAGAAACCACTTCTTTCGGGCCTACCGAACACACAAAAAGCCCCGGCAGCGACATACGGCTGCCGGGGTTTTTTATTTTCGGGTTCGTTTCGCATCGTTTCACAGCATTCCAACAATGCCCTTCTCCAATGGCTCCATGACCGACATTCGAAAAATCTTGGTCGTCAAGTTCAGAAACATCGGGGACGTGCTGTTGTCCACGCCCCTGCTGGAAAACCTGCGCCTGTATTATCCCGAAGCTGAAATCCACGTGGCAGTCAACAAGATGTGCGAGGACATGCTGAGCCTGAATCCCCATGTGGAGCGAATTTTCGCTTATGACCGCCAGGCCGCCAAAAGCGCCTCCGCGTTTTTGCGAATCGGCATGGAAACGCGATATTTCAGGAATATCGTCGGGCGTCGCTACGATCTTGTCCTAAACCTGACCGAGGGAGACCGCGGCGCGTGGCTGTCTCTGCTCGGCGGGGCTCCCCGGCGACTCGGGTTCTTGCCCCGCAGCTTCCTTCTGAAGCGCCTGCCGGTCTTCACGCAAGGCTTTCGAAAAACGCCCCATGTCCACACCGTGGAACGGGACCTGTCCTTTCTCCGATTGCTGGGACACGAGCCGAAAAGCAAGCAGGTGCGGGTATTCTGGTCCGACCGGACGAAGGAAAAGGTCCGGGGAATCCTGGGAAACAACGGCGCGGCCGATTTCGTGCACATGCATCCGGTCGCCAGATGGCTGTTCAAGTGCTGGGACGCCGGGCGATTCGCGCAAATCGTGGATTGGCTGGAAAACAACATGAAGCTTCGTGTGGCGGTCACCGCTTCTCCGGACCCGGTGGAGATCGAAAGGGTCGAGGAGATCGTATCGGCCTGTCGCTTCAAGCCGCTGGATCTGTCCGGCAAGCTCGACCTAAAAGAGGTGGCTTGTCTTTCAAGCCATGCCCGTTTTTTTCTGGGCGTAGATACCGCTCCCATGCATATGGCAGCCGCCGTGAACACCCCGGTCGTCGCGCTTTTCGGCCATTCCGACCCGGTCGTCTGGGGCCCCTGGGACAATGCCGCCGGCAGGTCCTTCTACCGCGATGTCCGATCCGTACAGCGCAACGGAAGGCACATGCTGGTGCAAAAGGGCCACGGTGAACTGATCGTGCGAAACGGACGAAAGATCAGCACGGCCATGATGAAAATCGAAGTGGACGACATCAAGCGCGCCATCGAGGAGGTCCTTTCGAAAAACGATCCGGCGGCAAAATTCGACCTGCAATCATAGAAACCATCCGTTTTCGCAATCCGTGGCCCCATGCGGATTGACAACCCGAATCCAGATGTATACGATATTTGCGAATCGAATCGACAACTCTTATCAATCTTGAATCCAAGGAGGAACCATGCTGGAGATCACGGAATCGGCGACGAATCAGATTGCCGAATATTTCAGGGGCAAGACCCCTTCCCCGATCAGGGTATTTCTAAACGAGGGCGGATGAGGCGGTCCCGGACTGGCATTGGCTCTGGACGAGCCTAAAGACGAAGACGAAATCTACGAAATCGAAGGTTTCAAATATGTGGTGAACAAGGACTTCATGGAAAAAGTGAAACCGATCAAGGTCGATTTCTCGCCCATCGGGTTCAACATCGAATGCGGATACGACTTCGGAGACAGTTGCGCGGGATGCAGTTGCGGATAGCCTCGGCTCGATAAAAAAAACGAATCAAAGGCAACTTGCGTTTTGCAAGTTGCCTTTTTTGTTTTCCGAGAATAAGATTGTTCCTTTACTGGCACTCTTTACAATGAGACTTGGAAAAAGATTTGCAAAATATTCGCAAAAGACTTGAAAAGGAGGAGCGAAGAGTATGAAAATCTTTGTAACGGGCGGGACGGGCTTCGTGGGCTCACGTCTTTCCAAACGCCTCCTGGACAAAGGCCATCACGTGGTCGCGGCGGCCAGGTCCTTGCGGCAGGACCGAATCAGACACGAAAATTTCACTTATGTTTCCGCCGATCTGTCGAGCCCAGGCCAATGGCAGGAGGGACTGACGGACATCGACGTCGCATTCAACCTTGCGGGAAAGCCCATTTTCACGTATTGGACGGGCAAGGCCAAGCAGCGAATCTACGACAGCCGCACCCACGCCACTCGGAACCTGGTAGAAGCCCTGCCTGGCGACAGCGTATTGATCAGCGCTTCGGCCGTCGGCTATTACGGAGACCGGGGCGACCGGGTCGTCACGGAGGATACGGAAGCGGGGGACGATTTTTTGGCCATGGTGGGCAAGGACTGGGAAGAAGAGGCTTTGAAAGCGAGACAAAAAGGCGTCAGGGTCGCGCTGGCTCGTTTCGGAATCGTACTCGGGGCAGGCGGGGGCGCCATGGAAAAGATGATTCCCGCGTTCAAGCTTTGCGCCGGAGGGGCGTTGGGCGACGGCAAGCAATGGTTTCCCTGGGTCCACGTGGATGACGTGACAGGCGCGCTCATCTTCCTCATGGAAAACGAGGAACTGGACGGCCCCTTCAATTTCACGGCCCCCGAACCCGTGACCAACGCCGAATTCGCAAAAACCCTGGGAAGGGTGCTGGGCAGGCCCGCGATCATGAAGACCCCGGCGTTCCTGATTCGCCTTTTTGCGGGAGAGTTCGGAGAAACGCTCCTGACCAGCCATCGGGCGCTTCCAGAAAGGCTCGTAAATGCGGGCTACGCCTTTCAATATCCGAAGCTTAAGGACGCGCTCAGTGAAATCGCGGGCTGATTCGTCCGAAAATTCTTAATCAGGAGACCTTGTTATGCTTATGCCTGGAATACTGTTTGGCGTTTTCACAGTCGCAATTCTCGGGCTCGTCGCGATTTTTTTCCTCCGAAAGAGAAAAACCGAGAGGGTCGCGGAAAAACCGGACGTCACCTATGTCTGCCCGAGCTGCGGGGATTCTGACTGCGAATGCCACAAGCTGAAGGAAGGTCCCTGAACAGACCGGTTCGGGGAACATTCATACAGGAAGATTCGGGGAACCATTAATTAAAAAAGAAAAAACCAGAAAGGAGAGCCAAGATGCCCGAGTTGATGTCGGCGGTAAAGGAACGCAGAAGCATCCGGAAGTACGAGAACAAGGAGGTCCCGGAAGAGCTTCTGGAAAAGGTGCTGGAGGCCGTCCAGTGGGCGCCGTCCTGGGCCAACACCCAATGCTGGGAGATCGTGGTGGCCAAGGCCCCTGAAATCAAGGAAAAGCTGAAGGAGACCATCGCGCCGAAAAACCCGGCCACCAACGCCATCGTCGAAGCCCCAATAGTCCTGGCGGTAATCGGGAAGCTCAATACGTCGGGATATTACAAGGACAAGGTGGTCACCAAGTTCGGCGACTGGTTCATGTTCGACTTGGGGATCGCGGTTCAAAACCTCTGCCTCGCCGCGCACGACGCGGGCCTGGGGACAGTCATCGTGGGCCTGTTCGACCACGACAAGGCAGGCGAAATCCTGAACGTTCCCGACGGCTGCGAAACCGTGGTCCTGGTCCCCCTGGGATATCCGGCCAAGATTTCCAAGACCCCGAAACGCAAAGCCATCGCCGAATTCACACACTACGACCATTTTTAAGGTACAGCCATGGGCGACTTTTCAAACATCGTATCCGCTTTCTGGATGATCTTTTCGTTTTCCTTTCTGGTGGCCCTCACCGGAGCGATGGCCCCCGGACCGTTGCTGACCTACACCATCATCAAGTCCGCCAAATCAGGCCCTCGTGGGTACCTGACCGGACTTTGGGTCATCGTCGGCCACGCCATCCTGGAGGTCGGAATCATCGTGTTTCTGCTGCTGGGCTTTTCCTTCGTGCTGCAAAACATCCTGGTAGTGAGGGCCATTGGCGTCATCGGAGGGGCCATCCTGATCTATTTCGGCGTGTGTGTCATCCGGGACGCCTGGAAAGGCCGCATACCGACCGACTTTCTTAAAAGCTCGGAAAAAAGCCTCGAACCGGAAACGGGCGAACACGGCGCGGCAGCCATGGACAATCCCGTGCTGGGGGGCGTCATGATCTCCATGTCCAATCCCTACTGGTGGGTATGGTGGGCCACCATCGGGTTTGCGTTCATGCTTCAGTTCGAGATCTCCTTCGGGCAATGGCCGAGACTTCTGGCCTTTTTCCTCGGGCACGAAGCAGGCGATCTGGCCTGGTATTTGCTCGTTTCCATACTGTCGTATTTCGGACTCCGGCGCTTGAACCGAAAGGCCTACTACGGCATACTGGTGGGCTGCTCGGTCCTGATGATACTCTTCGGCGCATATCTGGGAATTTCGCCCTTTTTCCGACAGGAGGCCTGACAGGGGAGGACGCAAAAAAAAGGTCGTAATGGAATGAACAAACTTATTCAAGGTACGGGAGGCTACGAAATGAAAAGTGAAGCAGTATCAAGGATCATCGAATACCACGAAGCCACCAAGCACCATTACGACAGGTTCGCCAAGTCCCTGGGATACATGGATTGGGCCAACCAGCCCGAGCCTTTCCGCACGTTCGAAGGCGCTCCGGCGGTCCATCTGCCCCTGCTGGCAAACGATCCCGACGCAGCCCATGCCGATCTGTATTCCAGGAAGAACAATCCGGAACGACCCTTCACTGTGGAAAACATCGCGGGTTTTCTGGAGCTGTCCATGGGGCTGTCCGCATGGAAAAGCATTCCCGGAAGCCGTTGGGCGCTGCGGATCAATCCCTCCAGCGGCAACCTGCACCCCACCGAGGCGTACCTGGCCCTGCCCGGGTCCGAGGGTATCGACTCGGGGGTCTATCACTACAATCCCTTTCTGCACGCTCTGGAAAAAAGGGCCGAGACGCCTGCGGACCTTTGGGACAAAATCCGGGGTCATTTCGGCTGCGCCGGATTTCTGGCCGGACTGACATCCATCTATTGGCGCGAAGCCTGGAAATACGGGGAGAGGGCCTTTCGTTACTGCAACCACGACGCCGGACACGCCTTGGCTTGCCTTTCCATTTCCGCGAACCTCTTCGGCTGGAAAGTCTTGTATTTGAACGCAATATCGGACCGGGACGCGGAAAGCATGATAGGATGCGACAGGGCCGTTTGCGAAAAAAACGAAAAAGAGCATCCCGACATGCTGTGCTACGTGTTTCCATCGTCGGAAAACACGGAAAAACGGGATATTCCCCCAGAGATCGTCGAAGAATTCGCGCGGCTCGAATTTTCCGGCGTGCCCAATCGTCTCAGCGGAGAGTATCATCCGTGGAAAGCCATCGACCGGGCGGGCGAAACGTCGGAAAAGCCCCGCACGGCGCCGGAGGTCCTTTCCCTAGGCGACGGGCTTTCACTGGTTGCGGAAACAGCCGATTCCCGACTGTCCGCGCCTGCGATCATACGACAGAGAAGAAGCGCCCAGGGGTTCGACGGAAGGGGAGCAATTGCCGGGAAACAGTTTTTCTCCATGCTCGCCAGGACGGTCCCGAAAAAGGACGAGGCCCCTTTCGACGCGGAAATCTCCCCTGCCCGCCTGCATCTGCTGATTTTCGTGCACAACGTATCCGGCTTGAATCCGGGCCTCTATTTTTTCTCCAGAAATCGGGAGGACTTCGAAACGATCCGCCCGCTGTGCCGCCCGGAATTTCTGTGGCGGCCGGTCCGGGAAAACTTTCCGCTCTATCTTTTGCAAGAGGGAAACTATCGGGCCGAGGCCGCCAAGGTGAGCTGCTACCAAGACATTGCGGGAGACAGCGCCTTTTCCCTCGCCATGATCGCCCGGTTCAAAGACTGGCTGGAACGAGGCGCGTACAATTACAAGAGTTTGTTTTGGGAATCCGGAATGATCGGGCAGATTCTATACCTGGAAGCCGAGGCGCACGGGTTGCGCGGCACGGGCATCGGGTGCTATTTCGACGACACGGTGCATCGAATGCTGGGGCTTTCCGACAACACGTTCCAGAGCCTTTACCATTTCACCGTGGGCAAACCGCTCTTGGATCGACGCCTGAAAACCCTGCCCCCGTATTATCATCTTGAATACGCGAGAGGGAGCTGATATGGTCCGAATCGACAAGCCGCCAGGGCCAGGATTCATCGGCGGCTTTCAATTGTGACAACAAAAAGGTTTATATACAAACAATTTCGGGAGACAAGAAATGTCGAGCAATCGTTTGATCAACGAGAAGAGCCCGTATCTTCTCCAGCACGCGCACAACCCCGTGGACTGGTATCCGTGGGGCGACGAGGCCTTTGAAAAGGCCAAAGAGGAGAACAAGCCCGTTTTTCTTTCGGTGGGCTACGCCACCTGCCACTGGTGCCATGTCATGGAAAGGGAGTCGTTCGAGGACAAAGAAGCCGCTCGGCATCTGAACGACATTTTCGTCTGCATCAAAGTGGACCGGGAGGAACGGCCCGATATCGATTCGGTCTACATGGCCGCTTGCCAGATGCTCACCGGTCGCGGCGGATGGCCCCTGACCGTGCTCATGACCCCCGAGAAGAAACCCTTTTTCGCAGGCACATACATTCCCAAGACATCCAGGTTCGGAAGGCCCGGCCTGATCGATATCTGCGAACAAGTCAAAAACATCTGGGAAAACGACCGGGAAAAAATATTCCGGAGCGCCGACGAAATATCCGAACACCTGAGCAAGGCCTTCGAATTCCAATGGACCGGCGACAATCTGTCCTTCGACACGCTCAAAACCGCCTACGAGGAATTGGAGAGCATATTCGACGAAGAACACGCCGGTTTCGGTTCCGCGCCCAAGTTCCCCACCCCCCACCGCATGCTCTTTCTATTGAGATATTATTGGAGGACCGGCGATGAAAAGGCCCTGGTCATGGTGACAAAAACCCTGAAGGCCATGCGGCTGGGAGGCATCTGGGACCATGTAGGGTTCGGGTTCCACCGGTATTCCACGGACAAGCTCTGGCTCCTTCCCCATTTCGAAAAAATGCTCTACGACCAGGCCCTCATGGCCATGGCATACCTGGAGGCCTACCAGGCGGCCGGCGAACCCTTCTTCGCCAAGACCGCCAACGAGATCTTCGCCTACGTGCTCCGTGACATGACTTCCGAAGGCGGCGGTTTCTACGCGGCCGAAGACGCCGACAGCGAAGGGGAGGAAGGCAAATTCTACGTCTGGACCGCCAGGGAGTTCGACCAGATCCTGGGCGCGGAGCGCGGAAAACTGTGGCAGCGCTTCATGAACTTGAACCCCAACGGCAATTTCACCGACGAGGCCACCGGCAGAAGCACCGGCGCCAACATCCCCCACCTGACCCGCTCCTTCGCGGAATGGGCGGAAAAACTGGAAATGGAGGAGAGCGATCTGACCGACCGATGGGAAAAGACGAGGGAGACGTTGTTTTACGTTAGAAAGGAGAGGGTCCATCCCTTAAAGGACGACAAGATACTCACCGACTGGAACGGCCTGATGATCGCAGCGCTGGCCATGGGCGCGCGAATTCTGGGCAGCTATTCCTACGCCGAGGCCGCCAGAAAAGGGGCGTCGTTCGTGCTGCGCCGCCTGACCGGAGAGTCCGGCGAGCTTCTGCACCGCTACCGCGACGGCCACGCCGCCATCGACGCCAATGCCAATGACTACGCCTTCTTCGTTTTGGGGCTCCTGGAGCTGTTCAAGGCCACGTTCGAGCCGGAATATCTGAAGAAAGCCATGGACTTCCAGGAACACATGGTCGAACACTTCTGGGACGAAGAAAGCGGGGGCTTCTTTCTGACTGCGGACACCTCCGAAGAGCTTCTGTCCAGGCCCAAGGAATTGTACGACGGCGCCATGCCCTCGGCCAACTCGGTGGCCTTCAACAATATGCTCGCGCTTTCCAGGCTCACCGGCGAGGCCAAATGGGAGCAAAAGGCAAAGGATATGATCGGCACCTTCGCCGACGCCGTCAAGCGCCAGACCTCCGCATTCTCCTACTTCCTGGCAGGCTTGGAATTCGCCTTGGCAAAAGGCGCCGAAGTGGTGATCGCGGGCGAAGCAAACTCTCCCGACGCCGAACGAATGCTTTCCGCCGCGACGGAAAACTTCATGCCCAATTCCGTCGTGATCCTGAAGACTTCCAAGAACGCCGAAAAGCTGTCTGAAATCGCCCCCTTCACGGAATCGCTGATCCCGGCCGAAGGCAAGGCCACGGCGTACATCTGCACTGGGTTCGCCTGCTCGACCCCCACTTCGGACCCGCAAGAGCTTTCCAAGGCTATAAAGGAAGTCCGGGAGGAAAAAGATAAGTAATTGCCATCTTCGAAAGAGGAGTCCCCCGTGAACGACTACAGAAAATTGCTGACCCGAGACGACGCGCTTCTGCTCGTCGTGGACATCCAGAAGGTCATCTTCGACCTTTGCGTGGAAAAGGACCGGGTGGAAAAGAACCTGGAGGCCCTGGTCGATACGGCCGCCACTCTGGGCCTGCCCGCAGTCTTTACGGAACACAACGCGCAAAAGCTGGGGGGCTTCGAGCCCTCGTTGCCGGAAAGGTCCCCGGACAGGCCGATCCTGAACAAAGTCGAATTCGGCTGCTTCGCAAACCGGGCCATCCGCGAGGAGGTCGAGTCGTCCGGCAAGAAGACGATCCTGCTCGCGGGCATCGAGTCCCACGTGTGCATCTTCCAGACCGCCGCCCAGGCCTTGTCCGCCGGATACGCCGTCCACGTGGTCGCCGACGCCGTATCCGCCAGGTCAAAGTCGAATGTGAAAATCGGGCTGAAACGCATGCGCGACGCAGGCGCCGTGCTCACCTCCGTGGAAATGGCCATCTTCGAATTGCTGGGAAAAGCCGCCACCGACGATTTCAGGAAAATGCTGCCGGTGGTGAAACGGCTTTAATCTCCGGCGAAAACCACATTCTCCTTTCCATCCATTCCCAATTGTGTTATCGATTTCGTCATAGGGCCGCGATCGAAAAACAAAAAAACAGGCGAAACACCCCATTTGACGGGAAGAAAGGAGACAACCATGACGGAAAAGCAATTTCCTGCCGCGAAAGCGGGCGGTGCCGTTCGAGTGCTCAATGCCCGCAAGGACCCGCCGGATATCCGCGACCGGTATTACGAACCAGCGCTGATCCAGCTGAAACCGGAAATGGACAACCGCGAGGGGGCTGTGGTTTTGGATCAGGGCCAGGAGGGCGCTTGCACCGGGTTCGGACTTGCGGCTGTCATCAACCGACTGCATGCCGCAGGAAGCGAAAAATCGTTTATAGCCAGTCCCAGGATGCTTTACGAAATGGCGAAAAAACACGACGAGTGGCCGGGGGAAGACTACGCAGGCTCCAGTTGCCGGGGCGCGATACGGGGCTGGAAAAACATGGGGGTTTGCGAAGAAGAGGATTGGCCGTACCGCACGGACGATCCCGGCGAACTGACCGTGGAACGCGCCCGGGCGGCCCGCTCCACAACCTTGGGCGCGTATTATCGCCTGAGGCCCGAAATCAACGATTACCACGCCGCATTAAACGAAACGGGGGCACTATACGTTTCCGCCATGGTCCACCCCGGATGGTTCCATCCCAAAACGGAAACAGGCAGTCTTGTCGCCGTGATCAAGCCCGGCGGGGAAATCCAGGGAGGCCACGCATTCGCCATCGTGGGATACAATGCCGACGGATTTCTGGTGCAAAACTCCTGGGGGCCTACATGGGGCACCGGCGGCTTCGCCCTGTGGCTCTACGAGGACTGGCTGGAAAATATCAGCGACGGCTGGGCCTTCCGCCTGGCCATCCCGACCCCCCGAATTTTCGGACTCGCCGCCAGATCCACCACCCAAAGCGGGGATGCGCAGTTCAAAATGCCTGCTCCCAGACGCCTGGAAATCGCGGGCCATTTCGTCCACTTCGACGACGGACGCTTTGCGCCCAGAGACACCTACTGGAGTACTGCGGCGGATCTCCGCAACACAGCCGAGCGCCTCCGAAATCTGGCTGGTTCGAACAAGTACGAACACCTTCTTGTCTACGTCCACGGCGGACTGAACAGCCCGAAGGATTCGGCACGCCGAGTGGCCGCCCTCAAGGAAGGCTTCAAACGCAACGGAATCTATCCGTACCATATCATGTACGATACGGGCCTGGCCGAGGAATTGAAAGACACTATCCTCCGTGCGGCCGCAGGAAAACGCATGCGAGGATGGAAACGGGAGCTGGCCGATGAAATCGATGACGCAGGCGACAACCTGATCGAAGACCTTGTCCGCAAACCGGTCACGCCGATTTGGGAAGAGATGAAACGCGACGCCAGCGCTCCGTTCTCGGTTCCCGCAGGCAGCCCCTCCGGCGACGGCCTGTTCATGATCGATACCTTCGCCAAAGCTCTCGAAGGGACCGGAATCAAAATCCATCTGCTGGGACACAGCACTGGCGCAGTCCTGATCGGCCATTTGCTCGACGCCTTGGACGCCCTTGACAAACCCGACCTCATAGAAACCTGCAGCCTGATGGCACCCGCCTGCACCGTCGATTTCTATCAAAAACACTACGCCCCAAGGCTTGCCGGCGACAAACAGAAAATGGCAGGCCTGCCGGTATTGGATATCTACGCACTGACCGACAAGCTGGAACTGAAAGACAACGTAGCCCTGGTCTATCGCAAATCGCTTCTGTTTCTGGTTTCCCGCGCCCTTGAACGTCAAAGGGAAAAACCCATCCTGGGCATGGCCCGCTACCTTGACAAAGTATCTTCCGCTTCCAACTTGAACCGGATTTATTCCGACGGCGAGAATGGAATATCCAGAAGCGTCTCCCATGGCGGTTTCGACAACGATTCCTTCACGCTGAACGCGATTATGAAACGCATCTTGGGTAAAGAGCCGCCCGAACCGTTTCTGAAAAAAGAGGTGGAGCGGTATTGAGAGCGACGGAATTTAATCCAACACCTGGCGAAAATCAATTTCGCACCCCTTTAGATTCACACTGGCGTTTGTTTCGCCAAGCCGCGAAACAAACGCCAATCAAGGATAAAAAACCGCCTTTATGAATCGTGCGGGGTTTCCGGCACCCCCAGCTTGCGCAAGATCAAGGCCATGGGGCAAAATTTGGAAAAGCCGTACTGGAACAGGTTCAATCCGACAAAGGCGGTGAAAAAGTACCAGTAGGGGCTTACCCAGGTTCCGAGTGCCAGGCTCAACAGGATGAATGTTCCCGCGATCACGTGTATCCAATCTTGTATTACCATGACGTCACCTCCGTTGTGCAGCAAATCGTTTATTGTTTAAAAACTTCTTCGCACCGACGCGTAGGCGTTGGTGTTGTCTTCGAACTGTCCGAAAAAGGTGTGGTCGTCCTCGCCGACGAATATGTTCGCCCCGGTTTCCAGTGCCCAGGCGTCGGTGAGCTTATAATGGATTTTCGGCCTTATGTAGGTGTCCTGGTCCGAAGGCGAATAGTAGGCAAAAAAAGACAGCTTCAGGTTCTGGTTCATCAGCAGCTTGGTCAGACGCAGGGTGAGGACATGCCTGTATTCGTCCTTTTTCGGCCCCGTGGCCGTGTTTTCGTACTCGTCGTAGTCCTGCATCCATTCCATGTAGTATTGGAATCCGCCGGTGAAGTCCCGGGCCAGCTCCCGTTCGAAACCGGACAGAAAACGGAACTCGCTGTTTCTGACGGTCGGATCGTCGCCATCGTCGTCTTCTCTCGAATCGTAGTATCCCACTTCCAAGTTTCCGATGCCCCCCAGCAGGGGAGACCGGACGCTTGCTCCGTAGGCCGAAAGGCGCGGATAGTAAAGCTTGCCGGAGTCCATGCGGAAACCTTCCGGGGTTTTCCAGAAACCGTAGAATCCGTATAGAGCCACTTCGGTGCTTCCCAGCGCGCGGTACAGCCGCAGCGCGACCTCGCCGTCGTTGGGAAAGCTGTTTCTGTCTTCGTCGCTGGCGATGTTGTCCTCCCCCACGACCTCCCCCAGAAGCGGGTTGTAATAGGAGAGTCGCGAGCCGTCGATGTAGTCCGACGTGTTGGCGACGGGGATGTAGGCCAAGTCCACGTTGAACGCGTCGAAAAACAGGCTGGTCCGAAGGGCGTCCGACGGGGCTTTCAAATATTCGTCGTCCCTGCCGATAAAAAACGACACCCAGTCCTTGGCGAACAGGTCGTTGATGAACAGCAAATCGCCAGTCCCCCAGGTGAGGACCTGGCGGCCCGCTCGCACGTCCATGTTGCTCAATGGAGAAAAGAGAAGGTTCAGCGACCGGAGTTCCGCTCTTACTTCTTCCTCCACCAGGTCGCCGACCAAGTCACCCTTGAAATTCAAGTATCCCCATTCCAGGTCCTTGCTCGCCTCCAATTGGAGCCGGGCTTCGGAAATGGACATGTCGTTCTCGCTGGGATCGTCCTGAAGGCGCCATCCTTGCCGGGCCTCCACGAAACCGAGCAGGTCGATGCCATAGTCGTCGTAAAGCTTGTCCTTAAGGGACATTTCCTCCGCCAGCGCACCGCCTGACAGGCAAATCGCGACCAGGACCGCCGCCAAATGCGAAACCGCGTGTTTCCTCATAAATAAAAGCACCCTTTCACCGTGTTTGCGGTCTTTTCCCGCCGGTTCTCTCAATCATCTTACTTCCCTGGGAGGCCTGCGAAGGTAGCGTTCGGTAAATATTTTCTCATCCAGGCCGATATCGTACGTGACTTCGGTGAACACGGAAACGGTTTCCCCCCCGGTCTGCAAGTCCTTCACGCGGGATTTGACCACGGTGGGGCGCCCCTGGATCTCCTTGACCTCCAAGGCTTCCACTTCCCGGTATTTCCGGCCCTGCTTGTCCACGTACTCCGCCTTCATGGGCATGAAGGTGTTCTTGTCGATCCAGACGGTATAATGGGCGAACTCCACGCTGCCTGGGTCCTTGGGGGTGTTTTTCAGCACGTAGTACTGGTCCGTCGTCTCCGTCAGCTCGTGGACGTCCTCGGCCACGGCCCTGCCCGAGACATCCTCGTAGAAAAAGTTGGAGCCGACGAAACTGGTGCGCTTGTCGGACGCCGCAATGCGCTTGACCAGATCGAGCGCGGGAAGATACAGCCACCGGTCGTCGTCCTTGTCGATGTGCTTGTGCACCATGAAGACCATCTTGCGAACGTCGGACGGCTTCCTGAAATAAACGTAGAAATTTTGCGGACCGCCGTCATGGCCGTCTTTTCGAAGGATGACGAACTCCCGTTCGCGGGTGCGCCCCTGGCCGTCCACAATGGTCATTTCGACTTCGGCCCTGCCGTCGTCGCCCGCGTAGTATGCCGCAAGGTTCGCCTTTTCCACGATTTCTTCCACGCCGATTTCCTGCGCCGATACGGTGATGGCGACCAGAAGAAGAAATGCAGCCGCCGCGACCGCGAAACCAATTTTTCTTTTCACAGAGTTTCCTCCATTTTCTGCTTGCTGTTTGATTTGCGTTTTCGTTTCATGCGGGGGCCTTACTCGCGAGGATCGCCCTTGATTGCCGCCTGCGCGAAGCAAGGCCGGAACTGCCGTCTATCCACTTTGCCCGGCCATCTCGGCCCCGGGCTTGTTTGCTTTCTTGGTCCTGAACAGCAAAGGTTCGAACATGGTGATGACCGCCGGCAGGACAAACATGGTCGCCGCACCGGATATGGCCATGATGCTCGCCAAAAAGACCCCCACTGTCTGATACGGCACCAGGGGAGCCAGCAGAAGCGGCGTAAAACCGACCGCGATGACAATCACGTTCCGGGTGATGGCACGCGCGGGTTCCTCGAACATGATTTCGGAAGCGGCCTTCCACGACCCGGCCTTTTTATAGGCCTCCCGGGAGCGCTCCAGAAAATGGATAGCGAAATCCACCGCCAGTCCCAGGGTGAGCGAAGAAAGCACCGCCACCGGCATGTCGTAATCCTTGCCGATATAGCCGATCAGCCCGTAGATCATTGCGATGGTCCCGGTAAGCGGCACCATGGCCAAAAGTCCCCAGAAAAACGAACGGAACAGCAATACCATCATCCCGAGAACCACTAGGAAACTGCTCAAGAACGACTCCAGCATTCCGGTCACCATATTGTCCTGCCACACCACGTTGAGATAGGTCAGGCCAGCCCAATGCCTCTCCAACGGCACCGGCGGCGGGTTCTGCTCGAAAAAACGCGCCGCTGCGGCCACGGTGGATTCCATGTCCTTGTTGTCGCCGTTCTTCAGCTGCACCCAGACGTTGGCCCTCTTGTAATCGGGCGTCACCAGGTGCCACAGATCGTCGGGCTTGTGGCTGTTCTGGAAGGAAATCAGGGTCTGGGCGACGCCGTTCACGGAGTCGGGAACGCTATAGCGCTCCTTGTCGCCTTCGAACAACTCCTGATGAACCTTCTTGACGACATCCACCACGGAGTTGCTCTTTCCCACCACACCGTGGGACGCCAAGTGGTCTTCCAGCTTCGCTACGTAATTCAGCACGTCCGGCAGTTTGAAAATCTGGTCGCGATTGCGCACCTTGCCCATTTCGTCCATGCCGTCCATCCAATAGTCGTAGGTCTCGTCGGGAGCGGAATCGGCAGCGGCGTCCCATTTTTCCGACAGCTGTTCGAAGAAAGAGTCTGTCGAACCGCCCGCATTTGCAAGCGCTTCGTCCACCAGAGCGTCGGCTTCTGCAAGCATGGGAGCCTCGGCAGGAAGAATGCTTCGCACTTCCTTTTTGACTTCCGAAGCGGCTTCGGCAGGACTTAAAGGCTTCGCCGCGTTGTCCAGCACCAGGTACGCTTCGTAGGTCCCCCCGAAATGCTCGTTCAACACGCGGTCGGCCACACGGATCTCGTGGTCCTCTTCGAACCATTTCACCGGGTTGTCGTTGATCTGTATCAGGCTGATGCCGTATCCCGACACCGCCAGCACAACCAGGCCGGCTGCCACAAGAACCTTGGAACGAGCATACGTAAACCGCCCCAGCCATCGCAAATGCCTGCTGATAAAAGAACCGCTTCCCTGGCCGCCAGACGACATCCCGCCCCCGAAATTCTCCAAGGCCTCTTCTTTCATAAGACTTACGTACGCCGGGACGAACACGATGGTCAAAAACCAAGCCAGCAGGATTCCGAAAGCCACGAAAAGACCGAAGACCCGCACCGGCGGTATGGGAGTCAAGGCCAGGGACGCAAAACCGGCGGCCGATGTCAGCGAGGTGTACAGCATGGGCGAAAATAGATGGTTCATCACCTGCTCCAGCGTCTTTTTCCGGTCCCTGTTCTTCCGGTACAGATCGAAAAACTCGGAAAGAATATGGATGGAATCCACCACCGCGATGGGCATCAGAAATATGGGTATCATGGAACTCATGATGTGGACCGTGTTGCCCGTCCCGATCAATAGTCCCATGGTGCAAATCACCGAAGCCATCGCCACCACCATGGGCGAAACGATCAGGCGAATATTTCTGAAAAAAATCCACATGAGAACGAATATGGCGACCATGGCCAACGGGGCCGATACCGCCATCTGGATGAACATCTCCACGCCAAAAGTGTCCTCGGCCACCGGCAGCCCAGTGATATGGAAATGGTCGTCGCCCGTAAAACCTTCTATCTTCTCTAAAAGTCTTTCCCTGACCTGGTACGCGAAGTCCTTCTCCGTGATCGGAAGGTAAATCGCCAGCGCCTTTCCGTCCTCGGAAACCATGGTACCCTTCAACAGCGGGTTGCCCATGGCTAGGTCGCGAATTCGGCGCGCCTCCTCCCGAGTCTCGGGAGGCTCCTTCATGAGCCATTCGAAACGCACCTGCCCCAGGCCCGCCTGCTCGATGGCATCGACGGTGCCCGGCGCGATGATGTTGTGCGCCACCACTCGCTTGTGAGGGTGTTCGGCATCGACGAGGGTCTTGGCGAATTCGGTCAGTTCGTACACCCTCTTCAATGTCTCCGGGTTGAAAACGCCGTCCGGGTCGGTCTCGTTGACAACCCCCAACACCACCACGTCCTGGAGATCGAACACCTTTTTAACCTCGTTGTGAAACAAGCGCACCGGCTCGTCTTCGGACAGCATGTTCTCCGGGTCCGTGTCCACCTTGACCTTCACCATCATCAATCCCAGCAATATCGTGACCACCACCATGATCGCCACGACGGTCCTCGGCCACTCGATCGAAAAATGAATCAGAGGATTGTTCGATTTCATGGTCTCTATTTCTCCTCGTCGCAATAAAGCTTTTGCAGTGTGCCGACCAGTTCCAGCACCCGGTCGTCCGCGATTCGATTGTAAATGAAGTTCGCATCCTTGCGGGAACTCACGATGCCCTGGCTGCGAAGAATCTTCAGGTGCTGCGACATGTTGGCGCTGGTCGTCTCGGCCGCCTCCTGAAGCTCCCCCACGGTCTTTTCCCCGTCGCGCAGCTTGCACAGGATGAGTATGCGAATCGGATGCGCTATGGATTTGAGCAAGGCCGAAATGGCCTCGACTTTTTGTTCCAGGTCTTCGAGCATGATGCGCCCCCGGTATCTCAGTATTCAATTGATTTCTAAAATAGAGTGCGTAGAACGCCTTGTCAAATAATAAATATTACCGCTTTTCAGGACATCCCAATGCTCGCAAGCCGACTTGCCGGATGACGTCGCATCGCCAAACAAGGCGTTTGCGGTTCGAGCTTCGTATGAGCAGGTTTTTCCAATACAAGGTCCTTGTCAGCGGGTCGTTGATGTACGGCTGCCAAGGGCCGGCGTCTTCCTGCCCCAGCATTTAGCATAGCCGCGAACGGCTAGGTTCGTCGTTCGCGAATGTCATGAACAATTTCCAGACGAACCTGGATCGCGACAATTTTTCCGTACACGCGTCGGCGTCGAATCCGTTGTCCAATCGGCAGAAATCTCGGCTTTCCCGGACCAGGCGCGGATGGCCGCCGGAGATTTTCAGCAAGTCTTCGGCCGTCTCCGGCGAGATCTCGTTGTCCGGCAGCAGCAAGTCCACGTCCTCGGCGGACAGTTCCGGCCATGGATTCTCCGAATTTGGATTTTTGGATTTTCCTGATCTTACGGAATTTGAAAATTTAAAAAGTGTTCCCTTACCGAGTCGAGAAACAATCATTCGGATGTTTTCGGACGGGTTTGGTTCTTGTTTCGGCCATGCCTCTGCGAAAATCGGACGCGAAGCGTCTTTGTATGCATTCCAACGCGAAGCGTTGGAACGAGACGGCAGGGGCATGGCCGAAATAGAAACCAAGCCCTTTTCGGACTCAGGAGGGCCGGGGGATAAAGCCCTTGTCGCCAAGCGGTTTTGTTAGTTAGCGGTCATGCAATTCATCCCTGCGGAGGTAATGATCCGCAACTTGTTTGAGATGTTTCGGTTCGGCGGACAAATGCTGTTTCATCAGGGTCTCGTACTCTTGGTCCTCAAGCATTCGCTTATGCAACATCTCGCCCACCAATCGAGAAACGCTGGTTTGTCTCTTTGCCGCCCATAT
Organism: Desulfobacterales bacterium; assembly: GCA_963674505.2. GTDB lineage: Bacteria > Desulfobacterota > Desulfobacteria > Desulfobacterales > SKZT01. Next base: position 196,729 of record CAXXIG010000007.1, on the reverse strand, counting down.
CCGAACCCATTGGGCGACTTCTTCGTCCAGTGTGATTGTTACATTTTTCATGACACGAAAATAGTGTACCACTAAATTCCTGTCAATGCTTTCGGCTAACACGCATCGATTCGTTTGGCAATACCGCCGGTTGCCAGCCCCCCCGACCATCAGTCAGGCGATCATCGCGATAACCGTGACGAGACTGAAGCGGCGTAAGTTGAGGCGCATCTCGGTTTGTTTCGGCTCCTTTTTTTCCCTCTTGCACGGTGTGGCAACTTGGAGGTCAAGGCAAAGCTTCGAGAGCATCTCGTGGGCAGGGCGATGCAATCCAAAGACCATGGACCCTGGGCTCGAAAATTTCGCCATGGACTATTGGTCCGCGCCGCCGAGAAGTTTCAAGACGATTCGAAGATATTGCCCCGACATAGGCAAGCTCGAAAATTGACATGATACGGAGGATATCGTATTTATATAAAGTAGGCTTTGGTTGAAAAATGCGGTCTCGGGGCGAACCGTTGCGATGCGCGGTTCGAGTTTTTTTTGCCCCTTCGCCCGGCTTGTCGAAAAAATCAAAACAAATAAAGGTATTCGCGAATGGAAGCGATTGAAAAAGTATCCGATGGCGCGGCGGAAGCCGACTTGCCGCCAGAGGGGGCCGATGTCCGGGAAACAGACGATTCCGATGTCGAATACCCCGATTCGGACGGAGAACCCATGGGAGAAACAGGCTATCATGTGAGAGCCAGCATGCATCTGCTCTCGGCGCTGTCGCTGTTTTTCAACGGCCGCGACGACGTGTACGTCGCGGGGGACATGTTCCTGTACTACGAAAAGGGCAATCCCTCCGCATGCAAAGCCCCCGACGTCATGGTGATCAAAGGGGTCGCAAACCATGAAAGACGGACTTTCAAGACCTGGGAAGAGAATGCCGCCCCGTGCCTGGTTTTCGAAATCACGTCGCAATCGTCCATGATCGACGACCTGGCGACGAAAACCGCGCTGTACGCCAGACTGGGCGTGCGGGAGTATTTCGTGTTCGATCCGCTGCACGAATACTTGCGACTGCCCTTCGTAGGGTTCAGGCTGGAAGACGGCGCGTATTCGCCAATTCCGGCTGACGAGGAAGGGTGCATTTACAGCGAAGAACTGGAAGCGACGCTCAAGCGCGACGACGACCTGCTTCGCATCGTGGACCCGGAAACCGGCAGGTACGTTCCTTCCATAAAGGAAGCCGCCAGAATGGCACGAGAAGAGGCCGAACGCGCGGAACGGGAATCCAAGCGCGCGGAGCAGGAATCCAAGCGCGCGGAGCAGGAATCCAAGCGCGCGGAGCAGGAATCCAAGCGCGCGGAGCAGGAATCCAAGCGCGCGGAGCAGGAATCCAAGCGCGCGAACCTGTTGGCGGCCAAGTTGCGGGAAATGGGCGTGGACCCGGATTCCCTTTCCGTTTCGACGAACGCGAACGGGTAGGGACTACGCCATTCGAAAAAAATCAAAACAAACAAAGGTATTCGCGAATGGAAGCGATTGAAAAAGTATCCGATGGCGCGGCGGAAGCCGACTTGCCGCCAGAGGGGGCCGATGTCCGGGAAACAGACGATTCCGATGTCGAATACCCCGATTCGGACGGAGAACCCATGGGAGAAACAGGCTATCATGTGAGAGCCAGCATGCATCTGCTCTCGGCGCTGTCGCTGTTTTTCAACGGCCGCGACGACGTGTACGTCGCGGGGGACATGTTCCTGTACTACGAAAAGGGCAATCCCTCCGCATGCAAAGCCCCCGACGTCATGGTGATCAAAGGGGTCGCAAGCCATGAAAGACGGACTTTCAAGACCTGGGAAGAGAATGCCGCCCCGTGCCTGGTTTTCGAAATCACGTCGCAATCGTCCATGATCGACGACCTGGCGACGAAAACCGCGCTGTACGCCAGACTGGGCGTGCGGGAGTATTTCGTGTTCGATCCGCTGCACGAATACTTGCGACTGCCCTTCGTAGGGTTCAGGCTGGAAGACGGCGCGTATTCGCCAATTCCGGCTGACGAGGAAGGGTGCATTTACAGCGAAGAACTGGAAGCGACGCTCAAGCGCGACGACGACCTGCTTCGCATCGTGGACCCGGAAACCGGCAGGTACGTTCCTTCTATAAAGGAAGCCGCCAGAATGGCACGAGAAGAGGCCGAACGCGCGGAACGGGAATCCAAACGCGCGGAGCAAGAATCCAAACGCGCGAACCTGTTGGCGGCCAAGTTGCGGGAAATGGGCGTGGACCCGGATTCCCTTTCCGTTTCGACGAACGCGAACAGGTAGGGCCGGCTTTATTCGAAAAAAAAAACGTTACAAACAGAAACGAGCGCATCCTGGAGGATAGTGCCCGTTTTCCCGTGAGTATTTACCCGAACCTTTAAAAAGAGCTGCTGAACAAGAGTCCGGTATTGATACCGGTGTAGTCTACATCTTCCTCGTTATACCAGTTGGGATCGTCGGTCATGTAGTAGCCGCGCAGAAACAGCTCGCAGTCGATGCTCTGCGTGAGTTTGCGGACAACTCCCAGGCCGAGGGAATATTTCTTGCGCTCTCCCCAGAACAGGGGATGGTCCGAGGAATAGTCGTTGTCGGTAATCCATAGGATCTGCCCTTGGGTCTTGAGCGTTGTCAGGTCGCTTAAAAAGTACTGGTACGTGACGGTGAATTCGTACTCGTCGCCGTAGCCGTCGCGGTCCTCTTCGGAAAGCGAGCCTGTATTCAAGTCCTGAAACTCGCTTTTGCCCCGGAACAGGGCGCTCAGATTGAACGTGGCGTCCCATTGCTTTCTCGTATGATACAAGAAGAAATCGAACAGGTAATAGTCGCCTTCCTTATAGTATTCTTCGTCCTTGAGCTGGTCTTCGGATATGGTCCCGTACTCGAGGTAAAGGGAAGTTTTCCATGCTTCGGAGATGTAATAGACGACCTCGGCGGTGACATTGAAGATGTCGCCCGGATCGTAGTCCATGAATTCCTCGCTGTAGTCGTATTCTCCCCGAAACACGTACCCGATGCCGACGCCCGCGCTGAAGTCCTTCCAGGTTTTGGCGGCGATGACGGTCGGATTGAGGTTGAAGCCTTCGCCGTAGTTGTGGATGGAAACCAAGTCCGGGTCTAACATGCGGTTGCACTCCAGGGTTTCCAGCCTGGTTTTTCCGGTGGGAAGGTTCAGGTCGAGTCCGACCAGAACGTCCACGGGCAGCTTGCCCACGAATTCGTAGGAGAAGTTCATCTTGGTATCGATGAGGTTGGTAAGGGAGCGGCTTTCTTCATTCTTCAAGTCCAGAGTGGTATAGGCGTATGCAGTCAGCATGTTGAAGGAGAACTCGCCCGATTGGGCGGATATCTGCAAGGGCGCGTAGAACTGCGTGCCTTTGTCGTCGGTGTCGCTCTCCCACCAGTCGAAATGGGGACCGGTGCTGACCTTGAATTCGATCAGCGTCGTTTCGACGTCGGAACACAAGCCATAACCGCCGAAAAACAATAGAAACACCGTGGCGAGCAAAATTTTTCTCATGGCTGACCATCCTTCCTTCAATAGGGTCTTAAAGCCCTCTGCTCATTTGAAATTCGCATTCCTGAAAAAGCATTATAATTTCTGCGATGTTATTTTCCGACAATGCTGCGACCGAAATTCCCTCTTGTTGAGAGTTAGGGCGAAGTACATACGTTCTCTGGATCATCGGGGCACGGATCGAGACAGTATGGAATACCGTCGCCATCCCAGTCTCCTAAATTCTGGGGGTCATCCGGGATACCGCAGCCACAAATTCCCGGATCGATTTTATCCGGATCGGAAGGGCACGAATCGAGGCAGTCGGCAACGTCATCGTCATCGGTATCGGTATCCGGCTTGCCGCAACCGCATTGACCTGGGTCCGTCTTGAGTGGGTCGTTGAGACAGTAATCGTTGCAGTCCTCGGTGCCGTCCCCGTCTCTGTCGTCGTCGGCAACGCCGCACCCGCACACTCCGGCGGAGGTCTTGTTCGGGTCGGCGGGGCAGCCGTCTATGCAGTCCTCGGCACCGTCCCCGTCGCTATCGTCGTCGGCAACGCCGCACCCGCATACTCCGGCGGAGGTCTTGTTCGGGTCGGCGGGACAGCCGTCTATGCAGTCCTCGGCACCGTCCCCGTCGCTATCGTCGTCGGCAACGCCGCATCCGCATACTCCGGCGGAGGTCTTGTTCGGGTCGGCGGGACAGCCGTCTATGCAGTCCTCGGCACCGTCCCCGTCGCTATCGTCGTCGGCAACGCCGCATCCGCATACTCCGGCGGAGGTCTTGTTCGGGTCGGCGGGACAGCCGTCTATGCAGTTCTCAGCACCGTCCCCGTCGCTATCGTCGTCGGCAACACCGCACCCGCAAGCGCCAGGGGCCGTCTTGCCCGGGTCGGCGGGGCACCCGTCGTTGCAGTCCTCGACGCCGTCGCCGTCGCTGTCGACGTCGGCAACGCCGCACCCGCATATTCCGGGGGCCGTCTTGCCCGGGTCGGCGGGGCACCCGTCGTTGCAGTCCTCGACGCCGTCGCCGTCGCTGTCGGCGTCGGCAACGCCGCACCCGCATATTCCGGGGGCCGTCTTGTTCGGATCGGCGGGGCACCCGTCGTTGCAGTCCTCGACCTCGTCGCCGTCGCTGTCGGTGTCGGCAACGCCGCAGCCGCAAACTCCGGGGGCCGTCTTGTTCGGGTCGGCGGGGCACCCGTCGTTGCAGTCCTCGACCTCGTCGCCGTCGCTGTCGGTGTCGGCAACGCCGCAGCCGCAAACTCCGGGGGCCGTCTTGCCCGGATCAAAGGGGCAGTTGTCTTTGCAATTCATGGTGCCGTCGCCATCGGTATCGATGTCCGGTACGTCGCAACCGCATACGCCGGGCGCCATTTTATTCGGATTGTCCGGGCAGAGGTCTTTGCAGTCGGGTTTGCCGTCGCCGTCGGTGTCCGTATCGGGCACGCCGCAGCCACAGACGCCCGGAGCGGTCTTATCCGGATCGTTTGGACAATTGTCCTTGCAATTCATGACACCGTCGCCGTCGGTATCGATATCGGGAACGCCGCAGCCGCATATCCCGGGAGCGGTTTTATTCGGGTCGTTCGGGCAACCGTCGTTGCATTCCGCGACTCCGTCGCCGTCAGTGTCGATGTCAGGTACCCCGCAACCACAGGCACCCGGTACGATTTTGCCGGGATCGTTGGGACACAAGTCGTTGCAATCGGGCGTGCCGTCGCCGTCGGAATCGTCGTCCGGGATGCCGCAACCGCAGACGCCCGGTTCCGTCTTCTTCGGGTCCGCAGGACAGCCGTCGTTGCAGTCGGCGGTCCCGTCGCCGTCGGTGTCGGTGTCGGGTACGCCGCAGCCGCATATCCCGGGCGCGGTCTTGTTCGGGTCGTCGGGGCACAGGTCGTTGCACTCGGGTATGCCGTCGCCGTCGGAATCGTCGTCCGGGACTCCGCAACCACAGATGCCCGGTTCCGTCTTGTTCGGGTCCGCAGGACAGCCGTCGTTGCAGTCGGCGGTCCCGTCGCCGTCGGTGTCGGTGTCGGCTACGCCGCAGCCGCAGATTCCAGGCGCGGTCTTGTTCGGATCGTCGGGACACAGGTCGTTGCACTCGGGCGTACCGTCGCCGTCGGAATCGTCGTCCGGGACGCCGCAACCGCAGACTCCCGGTTCAGTCTTGTTAGGGTCCGCAGGGCAACCGTCGATGCAGTCGGCGGTCCCGTCGGTGTCGGTGTCGGTGTCGGCTACGCCGCAGCCGCAAACGCCCGGCTCGGTTTTCAGGTGATCGTCGGGACAGTTGTCCAGACATCCGGCCACGCCGTCGCCGTCGGAATCCGTGTCGGGTACTCCGCAGCCGCAGACCCCGGGCTCCGTCTTGCCGGGATCTTCGGGGCACTGGTCGTCGCAGTCGAACACGCCGTCCTCGTCGGAATCGACGTCGGGCACGCCACAGCCGCAGACCCCGGGTTCCGTCTTGTCGGGGTCGTTGGGGCAACCGTCCTGGAAGTCCGGCACGCCGTCGCCGTCGCTGTCGGGGACTCTGTCCTGCCGCGCCTGGACCTGGTCGGGGGTACGGAACCTTTGCGTGCGCTTGTCGCCCATCAGACGGTCGGTAAGCGAAGTGCGGTCTCGAAGTTCCCTGAGGATCGACCTTCTTTTATCTCCGGTGCGAAAGGGAGAAGAAATCGCGCCGAGTTCCGGACCGCCGAGCCTGGAGGAGGCTCCGGCCAGTCCTGCGGAGCGAAGCTCGTCGAGGCCGTCCTTGGCCAGCGTGAAATCGGGGTCGCGGGCCACCGCCCGCTCATACATGTCCGCAGCGAGATCGTAGTCGCCCCTGTCACCTGCATCCACGGCACGGGAATAGAACAGGAACGCCTCGACGTCGAACGTGAAAGGTTCTTGGAGTTTCGCCCGCTCCTCGGGGGTCAGTTCGATGCCAATCTGTTCGACGATTTCGAACACCAGCTCCTTTTCCAGCGTGAACAGCTCCAGGAGCGCGCCTTCGGCGTCGGCCGTGCCAAAAATGTTCTCTTCGGAAACGTCGAGGAGTTCCGAATCGAGCTTCAGCTCGGCGAGCTGGGAGGAAACGATTTCCCCCCCGACCACGGTTTGCGCGCAAAGAATCCTTCCCACCTCCGGGGCAGTCTGTTTATCGACCAAGCCGGCATCGGCCAGGTTCAATTCCTCCAGAAGGGCCTGGAACCTGGTCCTCTCCACGATTTGGATTCTGTCGAGCTTGGAAAGATCGGTGATCAACATGATCGCGATCCCTTTTTCGAGGGGCTTGAACGCGACCCTGCCGCTCTTGTCCACAAAATAGAAGACCGCCACCGTGTTGGGAGGGCATTCGGAAATGTCTATGGCTTTTTCCTGTTCGACGGCCTTTTCGGCCCAGGACCTGTCTTCGGAGGTGACCAGTTGCCCTGCCCAGGCCGTTGCCGCAAACATCAACGTCAGTGCCGCGACGCAGCCCGCGGCGAACATCGAAACCTTCTTCATCCTTTTCCTCCCCCATTGGCGGGACTTTTTTCGGGTCCAGGTCCCGCACGCCATGTGGAAAAAATCCCGTCCACCTTGCGAAATCCAAAGACGGGCAAGCAAGGTCGGTCGATTTTTACTAAACGAGGATTAACGGGACTTCGACAGAACGTCATTTCATTTTCTGTGCTATACCATATTCGGAAAGCGAGTTCAAGCCGTTAAGCATCGGCCTTTTTGTCCTCCCGCGACGCCGCATGCAAAAACGATTTCGCCATTTGCGTTGGAATATGGGACCTGAGTCGGATTTTTTCCTTTCATTTTGTCGCCGCAGATTGTAAATTTCAACGATTATGCGAGCCCTCGCCTAGGAGGACCTGATTCGGCCCTTTCGGCGTCGATATTGCCGCAAACAAGCGGAGACGGTTATAGCGAAGGGCGAACCGACCGAATGGAGGATGCTTTATGGGGGGCGCCCTGGATGGCTGCTTGGTTTTGGATTTATCGAGATATTTGCCGGGACCTTATTGTTCCATGATCCTAGCCGATCACGGCGCTCGAGTGATCGCCCTGGAGGACAAACGTTTCGAAAAGGAGAACCTTTCCTTCCTGAGCCACGTGAACCGAAACAAGGAACATATGGCCCTCAACTTGAAAACAAGGACCGGGATCGCGGCCTTCATGGAACTGGCGAAAAGAGCGGACGTTATCCTGGAAGGATTCCGTCCGGGCGTCATGGATCGGCTGGGCGCCGGGTATTCCGATGTGAAAAAGGTGAATCCGGCTATCGTCTACTGTTCCTTGACCGGCTACGGCCAGACCGGGCCATGGAAAGACAGGGCGGGCCACGACCTCAATTTTGCGGGCGACAGCGGCGTCTTGTCTCTGATCGGCGAAAAAAACGGACCTCCTGTCATTCCAGGCGTTCAACTCGCGGACCTCACGGGCGGATTGAACGCAGCCATCGGAATCCTTCTCGCTCTCTTCTCTCGCGAAAGAAGCGGCCAGGGACAATATATCGACATCTCCATGACCGATTCGCTTCTTTCGTTACTCCCGCTGGCGGCAGGCCTGCTGTGGACCTCCGGCAAGTCCCCCAGAAGGAGCGACTTTTTGTTCTCCCACAGGTACGCCTTTTACAACATATTCGAAACCGCCGACGGAAAATACGTGGCCCTGGGCGCGCTGGAAAGAAAATTCTGGGCGACCCTCTGCGAATATTTCGATGTTCCCAAATATGTAAATCTTCAATTCGACGAATCGAGACGCGAAGAAATCGCCGATTTCTTCCGAAAAAAATTTCGCGCAAAAACCAGAGACGAATGGATATCGATCTTTTCGGACATGGACATTTGCCTGTCCGGAGTGCTGGAAATGGAGGAGGCCCTGGAGTCCGAGTACGCCGTAAACCGCCAAATGGTACTTCGAGGCCCCGACGGCCCCTCCGGTCTCGGGTTTGCCGCGAAACTGTCCGGCACACCGCCTTCGTATAGAAACCCGCCCCCCGAATTCGGCGAAGACACGGAAAAAATCTTGAGGGAAATGGGCTTTTCCCAGAAACAAATTGAAAAGATGCGCGAGGACGACGCCATATGATACGAAAACTTATGATCGTTTTGGGGATTGCCCTGGGTCACTTCGGACTTATTCTCTCCCTTACGTTCGCAGGACTTTCGGCGGCCCAGGACGGGGGGGCCACGCTTGTATCCCAAATTCTTGTTTGGAGCAGCCGGGTCCTTTACTTTCCAATCATTACCCTAGCCCTGTTTCCCAGAGAAATGTTTCCGGGCAGCCTCGTCTATGTCCCGATCCTGCTAAACAGTCTTCTCTGGGGGGTTTTCCTCTATCTGGCCTACGAGGTCGTGGATAGAATCAGAGACTGAGCCCAAAAACGAAGGGCCCGGCCAAAACACGATATTGTTACGAGGTCGATCAAAGCATGTTTGCCTTTTTCTTGAAGAAATTCGTCTCCGCCTTTCTGTTGCCCATGCCGATTTTTTTCGCCCTTGCGTTCGTCGGGCTGTTTTTTCTGTGGTTCGGAAAGAGGCAGAGGACGGCCAAGTGGCTGATCTCCTTCGCGGTGGTCTGGCTTGCGCTCTTCAGCTGGGGACCTCTGCCGGAGCATTTTTTGAAATCGCTTGAAAGGACCTATCCCGCAAATGGAATGCAATTGCAGGAGGGAGGGGACAATCCCGAATATATCGTCGTTCTGGGAGGGGGGCACGTTTCCGATCCCGACGTTCCGGTTTCCGCGCGTATTTCGCCCGAATCGCTGGCTCGCCTGGCCGAAGCGGCGGCCATTCACAGGAAAGCCCCCGATACCAAATTGATATTCTCGGGCGGCGCATACAATGATCCGGCATCCAACGCGCAGGTCATGGCGGAAGTCGCCCGTTCCATCGGTATCGACGACAAGGCCATCGTGCTTGAGGAAAGACCGCTGGATACCAAGGACGAAGCGAAAATACTGAGCGAAAAAGTCGGAAAAAAGCCGTTCGTTCTGGTGACCACGGCATCCCACATGCGCCGCTCCGTCGCCCTGTTCAAAAAACAGGGCACCGCCCCTATTCCCGCGCCCACGGGTCATCGAGTCATGGACTCGGGCAAAAAAGAAACAGGATGGCAGTCCTTTTTCCCGAAATCCTCCAATCTTGAAAAGACCGAAGTGCTATTCCACGAATATCTGGGTCTGATCTGGGCCAAATGGAGAGGACAGCTTTAGCTCCGGTTTTGGAAGCTGAACAGTCAACCATTCCGAAAAGGCTTGCACCCGGTCTCCCGGGTCAGGGCAACGAGAATGCAAGACAGGATCGCCCATCCCAGCATCAGCGAAAAGGCCCACCGGTAGGCCGCAAGATCGTAAGTCCTCATGCCGTTTAAAACAGTCCCCTCCCACTGGATATCCAGAACGCGTCCCATGGCGGGCTGCAACAGCATAGGCCCCGTCATGACCCCCATGTTGCAGACTCCGGATACCGTGCCCGCAATCTCCACCGGCACGGATTCCTTGACGAACGCGAATCCGATGATCATCCCCCCGGAAGCCAGCCCCGTCAGCACGGCGAGAGCATAAAGAAGCCAAAGAGGGTGTTCGGGAACGTAGAGGATGAAAAACCAGCCTACGGTGGCGACAATGTTGCCGCCGAGATAGAGGGGCTTGCGACGGCCGATACGGTCGGAGAAAGCTCCCAGCAAAGGACCGCCGACCGCCCAGGAAACAAGAAGGGTCGAAGTGGCCCCGGCGCTTTCAGAGGGCGTCAAGCCATAGTGGGTCGTCAGAAAGGGCACTCCCCAAAGACCCGCGAACGCCAGGATAGGCCCTACCATCCCCCCCGGAGCCAGGGTCAAAAGCCACGTGTTCCTATGGCGGAAAATTTCCTTGAACCCTTTGAAGACAGCCAGCTTTCCAGGACCGCGCGCGTCGGTCGCGGACACGTAGCTTCGGTATCCTTTTTCCGACGGATCGTCGCGTACCACCAGCCAGATGGCTGCGGCTATGAGGAGAGTGGCACCGCCCGAGACCGCCATGGTGTCGCGCCACCCGAAGCGTTCCGTTAGGGATCGCAAAGGCGCGCCCGCCCAGACAGCGCCCACCATACCGCAAAACAGGGCGATTCCACTGACCAAGGCGAACTTATGGGGCGCGAACCAATGGGTGGACAATTTCAAAAGGACCACCCAAGCCACCGCCACCGAAGCCCCGATGACCAGCCGTCCCATGTTTGCAACAAAAACCGTGGGGGCCATCGCGAAAACGATGGTCCCCACGCCAGCAAGCAAAGCCCCCGAAGTCAGAAGCCTTCGGGGCCCCCAGGAGTCCGCCAGGATTCCCGTGGGAATCTGCATGGCCACATAGCTGTAGAAATAAAAGGCGGAAAGGTTGCCCAACGCGGCCGCGCCGATGCCGAAATCCACCATGAGCCGGTCGGTCATGACGGCCGGGGCGACGCGCTGGAAAAAGCCGAAACAATAGAAGGAGGCCCCTAGGCCCCATACGAGCCAAGCGAGCCATGAGGGCGGATACCGGTCGCTTTCCATGCCGGGAACTACGTTCTGGACGGCATCCGAACGTTCATCGAACGATACAGGATTGCACGAAGGACGCGGCAATATCGTGCAGCCGGGACATCTCCGGGTCGCTCAAGCCGGAACCGATGGCACCAGCCGCGCCGCATCGGAAAAAGTCCGGCTTCAGGACCTTGTCGTCTCGAAATCGCTGAAGAGCATAGAGCGTGGACCCCTTGATCAGCTCCGAGATGTCGCGCACGACGTTTTCGTCCACCAGGGGTTTGATGCAGGTGGTCCGGAACTCGTAGTCGAGCCCGGACTCCATGATGATCCGGATGCTTTCCTGGATGCTCTTCGGGTCGAAACCGGAACTCGCCAGCGCTTCGTATCCCAACGGAACGGTCTTGATGTCCATCGCCACATAGTCCACGAGCCCCTGCCGAATCAGGTTTCGGATCACTTTCGGACGGCTCCCGTTGGTATCCACCTTGATGGGAAACCCAAGGTTTTTCAACTTGTCGCACAGAGTCTCCAAGTCGTCCTGAAGGGTGGGCTCTCCGCCAGAGATGACTACGCCGTCCAGCAACCCCTTGCGTTTTCGCAGAAAGTCGAGCACCCATGTCTCGTTGATAAACGCCGGGCAATTCGAAAACCCGCCCACCAGTTCGGGGTTGTGGCAATACGGGCATTTGAAATTGCACCCGGCGAGAAACAGCACGGCGCTGACTTTTCCCGGAAAATCAATGAACGAGTTTTTTTGCAGTCCTCCCAGAACCATCTTTTTTTTCTCCCCCCCGGCAAGTTTTTTTTTCGATCCGGAATGTCAGCTCGCGCTGGCCTGCTTTTCTTCGGTCACATGGAACGTCTTTCTCATATCGAATTCCGCTTGTTTTCCGTCGTTCCATTGCTTGATCGGTCTCAAGTAGCCCACGACCCTGGAATATACTTCGGTTTCCTGTCCGCACGACGGACAAACCGGCATTTCACCTTTGATATAGCCGTGGGTGGCGCAAACGCTGAACGTCGGAGAAAGGGTGAAGTACGGAAGATGGTAGCTGGCTGCGACCTTCCGCACGAAACGCTTGACCACGCCGATGTCGCCGATCTGCTCTCCCAGGAATATGTGCAACACGGTGCCGCCGGTGTATTTGGTCTGCAAATCGTCCTGCAAGTCGAGGGTTTCGAAGATATCGTCGGTGTAATTGACCGGAAGCTGCGTCGAATTTGTATAATAAGGTGCGGCCCCGTGTTCCAGTTCGGACTCGTTTGCGCAAACGATTTCCTTGTAGCGCCTCTTGTCGAGCATCGCCAGACGAAAAGAGGTCCCTTCCGCAGGCGTGGCCTCCAGATTGAAAAGATCGCCGGTCTTTTCCTGGGCCTGCGTCATGCGGTCCCTGATGAAATCCATGACCTCGATGGCGAACGCCTGTCCTTCCGGGCTGCCGATGTCTCGCCCCAGAAAATTCAGGCAGGCCTCGTTCATCCCGATGATGCCGACTGTGGAAAAATGGTTTTTCCAGTACAATTGCGTTCGCGCCTTGACATCTCTCAAATAGAACTTGGAATACGGGTACAGGTTTTTCTCCGTGAACTGTTCCAGAATCTTTCTTTTGATGTTGAGGCTTTCCACGGCAAGGCCGAGCTTTTCATCCAGATCCTCGAAGAATTCCTCCCGGGTTTCGCTGATGTACCCGATCCTGGGAAGATTCAGGGTGACCACCCCGATGGAGCCCGTCAGAGGGTTGGCCCCGAAAAGACCGCCGCCCCTCTTCAGCAGCTCGCGGTTGTCCAGTCGCAGACGGCAGCACATGGAACGGGCGTCTTCCGGAGACATGTCCGAATTGATATAGTTGGAAAAATAGGGAATGCCGTATTTGCCGGTCATTTTCCAGACCTTGTCCAACCGATGGTTGTCCCAGTCGAAATCCGCCGTCAGGTTGTACGTGGGAATGGGAAAGGTGAACACCCTCCCCTTGGCGTCACCCTCCATCATCACTTCGGCAAATGCCTCGTTGATGATGTCCATCTCCGCCTGGAAATCACCGTAGACGGCGTTTCGCTCCCTGCCTCCCACGATCACCGGGGTGTCCTTCAGGGTGGAAGGCACGTTCAGATCCATGGTGATGTTTGTAAACGGCGTCTGAAACCCGACCCTCGTGGGAATGTTGATGTTGAACACGAATTCCTGCAGGGCCTGCTTGGCTTCCGCGTAGTCCAAACCATCGTAGCGCACGAACGGCGCCAGAAGCGTGTCGAAATTGGAAATCGCCTGCGCCCCTGCCGCCTCCCCCTGGAGCGTATAGAAAAAATTGACGATCTGTCCCAGTGCCGAACGAAGGTGCTTGGGCGGCGCGCTCTCCACCTTGCCTTCGACCCCCCTGAATCCCTGCCGCAAAAGGTCGCTCAAGTCCCATCCCACGCAATAGACCGACAATAGACTCAGGTCGTGAAGGTGCACGTCCCCCCTCTTGTGCGCCTCCCGAATCTCGGGCGGGTATATCTGGTTCAGCCAGTACTCGGAGGTCACGTCGGACGAAATGTAATTGTTCAAGCCTTGCAGGGAATAGCACATGTTGCTGTTTTCCTTGATCTTCCAATCCAGCTTGCCGATGTAGTGCTCGACCAAATCCACGTTTGCCTTGGTGGTGATGTTCCTGATCTGCGCGTGTTGTTCCCGATACAAAATGTAGGCCTTGGCCGTCTTGTAAAATGGCGAATCGAGAAGGACCCGCTCCACGATGTCCTGTATCTCCTCGACTTCGGGGGTGACACCAAGCCTGAGTTCGTGGGCCAGGGTAAGGACCCGCAAGGTCAGCTTCCTCGCCTCCCTTTCCTCGAATTCTCCGGTGGCCTTGCCCGCCTTGGCGATGGCCGCCGTTATTTTCTGGGAGTCGAATTGGACCACCCTTCCGTCACGCTTTCTGATATTCTCAAACATGGATTTCACCTCTTGGTCGAGTTTCTGGCCGTTTGTTTTTTTCGAATGATTCCGGTCGCTTACACGCGCTCTCCGGTTGTTTTCAGCCGAAGCAACTACGCAAGTATCACAACATATGGAAGAATGTCAAGATATAATCTCAATATGTGGTGCCAGAGGCGACAGGAACGGTCCGTAGGAAAAGAGGCGAGCAAGATAGGTGCCCCCCGAAAAGACAGTTTCTGCCGGCACCCCTGAATCTGTTCGCGCATTGTTTTGAAACCTGAACCATAAACCCATTAAAACGAAGTGCAATCGATTGCAAATCACATTGTTCGAACCAGTTTCCAAAAGCCGATTCCTTCGAACGAACCAATTCTGGCAGAAGAATGGGAAAAACAAAGGACAGGGGGAGGCGGCAGGCTCGACGGGACGCAGGAGCGTCCCGGTATGCGTTCCCACGCTGGAGCGTGGGAACGAGTCGGAACGGTCCTATTTGCCGCGCATCTTTTTCATCATGGGGTGGACGGCTGTTTCCGGAGTCGCCCAGATGTAATCGGCGCAATCCGATTCGACGGATTCTCCGGCCGGTGCGAGGTAGATGGTCTTGAAAGGTTCGGGTTTTCGGGCGTAGGCCCTGTCGGGAATGCCGAATTTTCCGCCGATGTGGCCGTTGCCGACCAGCACGGCCATGGGGCCGTTTCCGGGGCGGTTGGCGACCGATTCCGCCATGGCATCCTCCCATACGCACTGGGCTTCGTAAAAAGGTTCGAAATCCTCCAGGCCCGATTGCAGATGCTCTTGGAAGACCTTTTCGACATAATCCCGATGGGCTCGGATGCCTGTGTCGATGGTTTCCGGAAGGTGTTTCCGGTCGTCTTCCATAAGGCTGTCCACGCCGCCAGCCGCGATTTTTCGGGGAATGTGAAAAGGAATATTCAAAGCGACGACGGGAACACGTTTTTCCTTGGCGAAAACGAGAATATCGCGATAGAGGTCGAAATCGTAGCGCCAATTGGCGTACCAGTGCGACTTTTTCACGAACTGTTTTTCGTCCAGTTTGCCGGCAGACCACATGTCGAGAACCGGCTGGTAGGTCCGGTCGAACATTTCCATGCCGATGGACAGATCCGAATGTTTTCCCCATAGCGCGCTAACGATTTGCAGCTGGATGCTGTGATGCACGGGATCGGTATGCCTTTCGCCGATATAGACGACTCTGGCGTCTTCCAATGATTCTATAAGCTCTTCGAACGAAATCACGGCACCGGTGTCCATGGAAACGATGGCGCCGGGGGGAAACGATGCGTTCATATCGGCCACGCTTAGTGTTTTGGGAGCGGCGGCGCACCCGAAGATCGCCGTCGCCGAAAAAACAGCAAAAATGGTCCTGAAAAGCATGTCTGTATATTCGCGGATTGACAAATTCAATGTTTTACATTATTGAAGCGGGCATGCAACTGGACGATTCCCCATTATACAGGAAGACGATAATTCCCTGGTACGATTCCGAAACAGCCTGCCTTCTGGTGGTCGTGATCATATTTCCGGTAGTGATTTTCGCCCTGTGCGGAATCAAGGTGGCCGATGAACACGCCCAGTACCAGTCGTTTGTCTGGCTGCCTGTGCTTCTGGCGATATTGGCGTCCTGGGTAATCGTATCGATCACGTTCCGGCTGATCAAAAGGTTCCTGCTTCGGTACAGTCGAAAAGACATTTGAACGAACAATCCGAAAGATGACGAAGCGTCTTTTTTTGCACAGGGGTCTTTACCTTGTCATTTTCCCTTGCTGCCGGTATGGATGTACTCGAGAAGCTTGATCATTTTTTCGGCGGGAATAAATCCCAAGCGATGCCCGATGGGTTCGCGGTCTTCGGACATGAACCAAGTGTCGGGAAGGCTCCTTACCCGGAAAAGCCTGGCGGTATCCCGGTCTTTATCCGAGTTAACTCGAACAGGAATGAAATTCTTGTTGATATAGGAGACGACAGCCGAATCCCTGAAGGTTTCTCGCTCCATCACCTTGCAATAGGCGCACCAATCCGCGTAAAAGTTGATCAGAAGCTTTTTCGACCCCTCCTTGGAGGCCGCAATTCCCTCGTCGTAGCTTTTCCATTCGATGCCGTCCGAGGACGAATACGCCGGAGAGATCCACAATAATACGAGCGCGACAAAGACCGCGACCATGTTCATGTTCGCCGAACCGAATCCTTTTTTCATTTTTTCACCTATCCCAATTTTGTAAAGAGATGCAGTTTATCCGTTATCAATGCCAGCCCAACGACAATCAGGAGGATTCCGGCCGCCGGGGTCAAATATTTCAACGCCTTGTTCGCCTTTCTAATAAATTTCAACAAAAGATGGATGAACAAGGACATCAATATAAAAGGCAGCGCCATGCCCGCCGAATACGTGGCCAACAGCAGGATCCCCTCCGTTACGGTGTCCTGACTTCCCGCGATTATGAGAATGGAACCCAGCAAAGGCCCGATGCAGGGGCTCCAGCCTGCGGCGAACGCCATGCCGACCAGAAATGTTCCGAAAAAATGAAGGGGCTTTTTTTGCAGATGCACGCGCCGTTCCACGTCCAGCTTGCCGAACCGAATTATGCCGGTCAAATGGACCCCCAGCAGGATGATCAGTACGCCCCCCCCAATTCGGACGTAGCCGCTGTATTTTTCCATGAAGCTTCCCAATATCGACGCGGAAGCTCCCAGCAGGATAAATACCAACGAAAAACCGCACACGTAGGCGATCGTTGAAAAAACGACCTTTTTTCGGACCTCCTCGTTGCCGCTTTCGGTCAGCTCCTCCAGGGAATATCCTGTTATGAACGTGAAATACGCGGGAATAAGCGGGAGAATGCAAGGGGAGAAAAACGAGAGCAAACCCGCGAGAAGCGCCGCAGAATACGACACGCTTTCGGCGAACAATGTATCCATAATGAAATTCGGTATAATCCTGCTTCGGGAAAAAGGGTTTCTGAGAGTTCCACCAGATTCGCCATCCACCAAGCTCTTCCAATCCAGCGGCATTGGCCAACGGTTCGAAAGCGTAGTGGGATGCTGCGCGAATGACGCGACAATCACGTTTATAATAAAATGAATCGGATAAATGTCAACGTAGCCGCTCTATCCGCTAAGTTCTTCGGCCCTTTTCGCGGCGGCCGCCACGGCATCCACGACGGCCTGCCGGAAGCCTCGCTCGACAAGGACTTTCAGGGCGGCTTCGGTGGTGCCCCCGGGGGAGGTCACTTTCCGTCTGAGTTCCTCCGCAGGTTCCCTGCGCACCTCCATCAGCTTGACCGCGCCTTTGATCGTGTTGAGCGTCAAGGTCTGGGCGTCAAGGGGGTCGAGCCCCACCGCCGTCGCCGCTTCGACCATCGACTCGATCAAATAGAACACGTATGCCGGGCCGGAACCGGACACCGCCGTTACCGCGTTCAATCGGCTTTCGTCCAGCACCACCACCTCGCCCATGGCGCCGAGCATCTTTTCGACCGATTCTATTTCCTCCGCAAGCGCGTTCGCGTTGGCACTCATGCCCGACATACCCGCCAGTACCAGCGAAGGAGTGTTGGGCATAACCCGGATGACAGGCATTTTTTTCCGCGAAGCTTCGTCGAGGTTCGCATACAGAAGCGTTTCGATTCTTTCAATGGTGATGCCGGCGGCGATGGAAATCACCGTTTTTCTCTCCCGAACGCCATATCCGTCCGCCTCGGCGATCGAACCGAGCACGGCGTCCATTTGTTGCGGCTTGACGGCCAGAACCACAACGGTCGAAGAATCGAACGTTTCGAAATTGTGCCGACAAACCCGAATGCCGTATCTTTCTTTCAAATAGTGCAGCCGTTCGACGCTCACATCGCTTACGACGATGGCATCCGGCCCGAAAGCGCCGGTCTCGATCATGGCCCCCGCGAAAGCTTCCCCCATGTTCCCGCCGCCGATAATCCCCAGTTGTTTTTTTGATTCGGTCAATTCGTCCTCCACTGAAAAATGTTGTCATCTTGCTCTTGCCTCGAACGAAAAATACAGATATCATGCCTGACGATCATTTTCAATCGTTCGAACAAGGGCGGTCCGATTTTTGCTGAAATCGCTTGACTTCGTCGAAAAAAAAGCATTATGTTCCCAATGCTTCTTGCTTTTGTCGAAGACATTGATACAATACTGTTTTTAGACCTTCATCAATTAACTGAAACGAGGGGTTCGAAACAAAATGTTCATTATAGGATATTTTCTGATCGCAGTTGCCAAAGTGATCGATTTCGTGCTACTTTTCTTCATGATCGTGGTCATCGCCAGGGCGGTACTGTCGTGGGTGAGTCCCGATCCGTACAACCCGATCGTTCGATTCATCAACAACGTGACCGAACCGGTTCTTTATCATATCCGGACCAAGCTGCCCGTGGTTTTCGGCGGCATCGACCTCTCGCCTGTCGTGGTGTTTCTGGTCATCATGTTTCTGAGGGAATTTCTGGTCAACAGCCTCTTGAGGCTGTCGCAAACCCTCTTGTAGCCAGGTCCTTTGCGGGCAACCCATACTAAGGAGAGGACATGACAATCACCCCCTTGGACATCCAGCAGCAACAATTTCATGTGCGGTTCAGGGGTTTCGACATGCGGGAGGTCGATGCGTTCCTGGAAAAAACCGCAGACCTGTTTGCTTCCTTGAAACAGGAAAACGAAAACATGAAAACCGAAATTCAAAGGCTTCGCCATGAAATCCATGGCCACAGGGAGCGAGAGGAATCGTTCAAGCGGGCCATGCTCAACAGTCAGAAAGTCCTGGACCAGATGAAGGAGAATGCCAGAAAATCGGCGGAAATCGTGGTTGCCGACGCCGAGGTGAAGGCGGAAAAAATATTGAACAAGGCCCACAACCGCCTTGCCCAAATCCACGAGGACATTTCCGAACTGAAACGCCAGCGGTTGCAGATCGAAGTGCAAATACGCTCCGTGCTCGACGGTCACGGCAAGCTTCTGGAACTGAGCAAGGAAAGCTTCGAGTCGATCGATGGAGAAGAGGAAAAATTGAAACTGTTCAAGACGTCTAAATAAAATGCAAACCGTTGTCCATATTATAACCGCATTATAACCGCAAACCGAAACACACAAACAGGCCGTTCGAACACAGGTGAACTTCAATGGCAAGAATAGACGCTTTTTTCAAACTCATGAACGATCAGGGGGCTTCGGACCTTCATTTGGCGGCGGGCCAGCCGCCCGCCCTCAGGATTCGAGGCGATATCGAGAGGGTCAAGTACAAATCCCTCGACAACGACACACTGCGATCCATGCTCTACGAAATAGCCCCCGAGGACAAGGTGAAGACCTTCGAAGAGAGCGGAGACGTGGATTTCGGCTATGAAATACCGGGCCTGGCCCGCTATCGCGCCAATTTCTTCATGCAGAAAAACGGCGTGGGAGCGGTATTCCGGGAAATCCCCAGCCAGATCATGACAGCCGAGGATCTGGGGTTGCCACCGGTGATCTCAAAGCTTGCGTCGCTTCCGCGCGGGCTGGTTCTGGTGACAGGTCCCACCGGCAGCGGCAAATCCACCACCTTGGCCGCCGTCATCGACGTGGCCAACCGGACACGCAAGGACCACATCATCACCGTCGAGGACCCCATCGAATTCGTACATAAAAGTCAGGGCTGCATTGTCAACCAGCGGGAGGTCGGCATCCACACAAAATCCTTCAACGCCGCATTGCGCGGCGCCCTGCGCGAGGACCCCGACATCATTCTCGTGGGCGAAATGAGGGACCTGGAAACCATCTCCCTGGCCATCGAAGCCGCTTCCACCGGCCACCTAGTCTTCGGGACTCTCCATACCACCAGCGCGCCCAAGACCGTGGACCGCGTCATCGAGGTGTTTCCGGCCAACCAGCAGGCCCAGATCAGGTCAACATTGGCCGACGGCATTCGAGCGGTTGTCGCCCAGGTTCTTTTCAAGCGCATCGACAAGGTCGGACGGATTCCGGCCCTGGAAATTCTGATCGCCACACCTGCGGCGCGCAACCTGATCCGCGAGTCCAAGACACACCAGCTTCCGTCCACCATGCAGACGGGAAAGCGCTACGGCATGCAGGTCCTGGACGACGCCATCATGGATTTGTACAACAAGGGACGCATCAGCGGAGACGAAGCCTACATGAAGGCGAACGAAAAATCCCGTTTCCGCCCGCTTCTGACAAATCCTCCGACGGACTTTACGGAGGCGTAAACAAAAAAACGTCCGAAAGGATCGAACCCGCTATGAGAAAACAGGAAATAGACCACATCCTGACGAAAATGCTCGATTCGTTCCAGAACGTGTCGGACCTGAACCTTACGCCGGGAAAGCCCCTCCAAGTGGAGAGTTCCGGAGAACTCGCGCCGGTCGAAATGAATCCCAACATCAAGGAGCTTACTCCCTTTCAAACCGAAACATTCGCTCTCAACTTGATCAATCAGGACCGGCGACTGACCGAAATCCTCTTGGAAACCGGCTCCTGCGACCTTTCCTACACTCTGCCCGGCAAGGCCCGATTCCGAGTGAACATTTTTTCCCAGGGCAACAACTATTCCATCGTACTTCGGAAACTCGAGTCCAAGATTCCAACCATCAAGGAATTGAACCTTCCGGACGCCATGCACAAGATCGCAGCGGAAAAAAACGGGATCGTCTTCGTTACGGGAGCTACCGGAAGCGGAAAGACGACATCCCTGGCCGCCGTACTCGACGAAATCAACGAAGCGAAATCCGTCCACGTGGTCACACTGGAAGATCCGGTGGAATACCAGCATCCCCATAAAAAAGCCACGTTCAACCAGCGAGAGCTGGGCCAGGATTTCGACTCCTTCGCAAGCGGACTCAGGGCAGCGCTAAGACAAGCACCCAAAGTGATTCTCGTCGGCGAGATGCGAGACAGGGAGACGGTCGAGATCGGCCTGAACGCTGCGGAAACCGGCCACCTTGTTTTGACCACCCTTCATACGGTCGATGCGGGGTCCACCATCAATCGAATCATCGGCATGTTCAACTCCGAAGAGGAATTGCAAATCAGGATGCGGCTCGCCGACACCGTCCGCTGGATCGTCTGCCAAAGGCTCCTTCCCAAAATCGGCGGCGGACGAATCGCGGCATTCGAAATCCTGGGGGCCAACTTGCGAGTCAAGGACTCCATCCTCCACGGAGAGTCGGAGGGCAAGACATTCTACGACATCATGGAGGCGGGCAAGCCGTTCGGAATGACCACGTTCGACGACTACATCGTGGGACTGTACGAACAAGGCCTGATCACCCAGGACACGGCCATGGCGTATTCTTCCAGAAAAGGCGTCGTCGGAAGGGGCATCGACTCGGTCAAAAGCGCCAGGGGCGAGGCCACGACGGACATCGAAAAATTGGAAATCGACAGCGAATACGACAAAACCTATGAGGCCAGAGTGGAATAGACATGGAAATCGTTTGCGGAAACTGCAAGAAAAAGCTGAACATCCCCGACAAGAAAGTGCCCAAGGATCGGGTGGCATACCTGAAGTGCCCCGGATGCAAGGAAAAGATCGCCGTCGGGGGCCCCTCCAATCCCGAACCCCCGAAAGACGAGGGCCCCACGACTTTCGGGGAGTTGACATCCTCCATCTACGACGCTTCCGAAAAACCCTTCGATTTTCTGGAGGAGGAGGCCAAGACATCTTTGGTATGCATTCCGGAAAAGGGACAGGAAGACCATATCGGACAAATCCTCGAAGGCATCGAATATCACAACACCACGGCGGACAACGCGCGGGAAGCGCTCAAAAAGATGCGCTACCACACCTTCGACTTGGTCGTCCTCGACGAGCTTTTCGATTGCAGGAACTTGAACTCCAACGGCGTTCTCATTTTTCTCCAGCATCTGCCCATGGTCATTCGAAGAAACATTTTCGTGACCCTGATCAGCGAAAACCACCGAACAATGGACAATATGCAGGCATTCAACAAAAGCGTGAACCTGATCGTCAACCGGAAGAACCTCAACGACTTCGAAAAGATTCTTTTGAAGGGCATCGCCGATGAGGACATGTTCTACCGGGTATACGATATAACCGCAAAAAAAGTCTTCGGCGCATAGGAACGAAAACATGCTTCTGGTAATCGACGTAGGCAACACGAACACCGTCATGGGAGTGTACGACGGTCCTAAACTGATCGACAGCTGGCGGGTACGCACAGAGAGAAACACCACGGCAGACGAATTCGACGTTTTGGCCGCCAACCTTTTCCAGTGGGGAGGGCTGAATCTGGAGGAGATCGAAAAGATCGTCGTTTCGAGCGTCGTTCCTCCCATGGCGCCGATTCTGGACGGATTCTGCCGCAGGCGTTTCGGCCGACAACCCTTCTGGGTGGACGCCAAGTCTTACAAAGGCATGCCGAACTTGTACAGCAACCCTGCGGAAGTCGGCGCCGACCGAATCGTAAACTCCGTGGCCGCATACGCCAAGTACGAAACCTCCCTGATCGTCATCGATTTCGGTACCGCGACGACCTTCGACGCCATTTCCGAAAAAGGCGAATATCTGGGCGGGGCCATATGCCCCGGCATCATGATTTCTTCCGAAAGCCTTTTCCAGCACGCCTCGAAGCTTCCCAGGGTCGAAATCTTCGCGCCGCCGAAAAATGTGATCGGCAAGGACACGGCGGAGAGCATCCAGTCGGGAATCATATTCGGCTATGCGGGACTGGTCGATGGAATCGTGGCGAGAATGAAGAAACAGATGGGAGGTTCGGTCCGAGTGATCGCCACGGGGGGGTTGGCGGGTCTCATGTACAAGGTCTCCGAATCTATCGAGGCGGTGGAGCCGGACTTGACGCTGGAAGGACTACGAATTATCAGCGAGGCCTTGTAGGTATCCTGCGAAGCCTCGAATGCTGTTGCTCAGAAACCCCCGTTCCCGTTCCTGCTTTTCTGCGGAAAGCGCAAAAAAAGGTTCCAGGTTCTTGTCCTTCTGAAGGAGCACGTTCTGGCAATCTTGGACGAAATTTTTTCTGGGCGAACTCGCCATTTCCTCTTCGATGATCTCTTTCCAGGCGAAAAGCTGCCTGCGGTGCCTTTCCAGCATTCCAACGGCGTCGTCGCACATGCCGAAATGCCCGTAGCATATTTTTCGGGGCTTTTTCGATATCAGAGCGTCGATGCTTTTCACGGAAGTCTCCAGAAAAAACCTGGGCGGGGTCGCGGGTCTCAGATAGCCCATTTCCGGCTCGACTTCCAGATAGACGCCCCCGGCTTCCCCGGCGAACAGGAAGTCGCCTGCGACAAAGCTCACGTGGTGGGCCGAATGGCCTGGCGTGGCGACTGCATCCACGAAATCCGACCGGAAACTTTCCGCTCTTACGAACCGGCTTTCCTCGACGTTTTTGACGGGTCCGTAGGCCTCGCCAATGGCGCCCAGCGTTTTCAATGTGCCTTCCCAGAGCCTTACCGAATCGACCAGATGGGGGATTCCGTCTTTGTGGCAAACCACCGGAGCTTCCGGAAAGCGTTCCGCGATCTCCCCGATTCCTCCGGCGTGGTCGAGATGAATGTGAGTCAACAGGATATAGTCCAGGCGCGACACCCCCAGGCTTTCCAGGGTCCTGATCAGCTGGGGCGCGGTGGAGGACGGTCCCGTATCCACGATGAAATCGACCTCGCCCCTGTAAAGCCAGACGCCCATAAAATCATCGAAACCGCGAATCGGCGGCTCCAGCCCAATCAGAACGAGATTGTCGGACGCCCGATATGCTCCGGGAATTTTTTTGTTCTTTTCCAACGTCATTTGGCCCTTCCTTTTTTCAATCCAATCCGATTTCGGCTTTTATCCGCCGGATTTCAGCTTCAAGCTCCCTCTTTTCCGATTCCGGCAGGTCCGGTTCCTTCAGCCTCTTAATCATGCCCACCAGCATCATTTCCATCCGGTAGTCCGCGCAACCGTAAGGCTTGGAAGGTTTCTCGCTCAAAGCTTCCTCAACGCCTCGCAAATTGCGACGGTGGGTATGGTATTGGCGACATCGTGAACACGAACGATATGGGCGCCGTTCATAATCGTGGCGGAAAGAGCCGCTTGCGTACCGGTCTCCACTTCGGGATCTTGCGGATGGAATTCTTTTCCGTAGCGATCTTTGAGAAGATTTCTAATAAAGGCTTTTCTGGACAGCCCCACCAGGACAGGGGCGTCGAGTTCATCGAACTCTCGCAACCGGCGGATGAGTTCCAGGTTGTGGGCGACGGTTTTTCCGAAACCGATGCCGGGATCGACGATGATCTTGTCCCTGTCCACGCCCCGGGAAACCGCGAATTCGATCCGCTCCGCCAAAAAGCCTTTGATTTCCGCCAGAAGGTCGTCGTAATGCGGATCGACCTGCATGGTTCTCGGCACCCCTTTCATGTGCATCAGGATGACCGGAACATCCCTTGCGGCGGCAAGGTCGGCCAGGTCCGGATCGAGCCGGAAAGCTCCCACGTCGTTCATTATCGAAGCCCCCGCATCCAGCGCTCTTCTCGCCACCGAAGTCTTGGTGGTATCGATGGAAATGGGAACGTTCACTCGCGCGGCCAACTTTTCGAGGACCGGAATCACCCTCCTCGTCTCTTCCTCCCCGGAGATATCATCCGCAAAAGGACGCGTGGATTCGCCCCCGATATCGAGAATGGCCGCGCCGTCCTCGACCAATTTCTCGCCTTGGGCCACTGCGGCGTCCGGCGAAAAAAAGTCCCCGCCGTCGGAGAAAGAATCCGGGGTGACATTCAAAATTCCCATGACCAACGCGCCCTTGTCGAAATCCAGGCACCGGCCGTCCCACTCGATGTTTGTAACGTTCGCTTTTGCTGTGTTCATTTTGGCTTGTTTACGATATCCGCATACCTTTCGGACAGAAGTTTAGAAGGCCGCGACAGGGTCAAAAGGCACCGGTCACGATTCGGACGATTTGGAGGAACTCCTGTCGTCGCCGTCTTCGGAGTCGTCGTAGCCAGGCAATTTTATGCCGGGCCTCATGGACAGAATCAGCTCGTCGAGTTCCTTGCCGAGCACGGTTTCCTTTTCCAGAAGCAATTCGGACAGACCGTGAAGAATGTCCATATTTTCCTCCAGGACCTTCTTCGCCCTTTCGTATCCCCGGAGAACCAGCCGGTTGACTTCCTCGTCGATTCTCTTGGCGGTTTCTTCCGAATAGTCTCTGTGCTGGGCGATTTCGCGCCCGAGAAAAATTTGCTCCTCCTCCTTGGAAAAGCTCATGGGGCCCAGATCGCTCATGCCCCAGGTGCGTACCATGGCGTTGGCCAAGTCGGTGGCCTTCTTGATGTCGTTGGAGGCGCCGGTGCTGATTCTCTTGAAGACCAGTTCCTCGGCCACGCGTCCGCCGAAGGCGATGGAAAGCTCGGCCTCCAACTGGTCCTTGTACTTGAAGTCCCGTTCTTCGGGCAGAAACCAGGTCACGCCCGCAGCTCTTCCCCGAGGGATGATCGTAATCTTGTTGACCGCGTCGGTTCCCGGAAGGAACCTGGCCACCAGCGCGTGGCCTCCTTCGTGATAGGCCGTGGTCTTCTTGTCTTCGTCCTTGATGACCTTGGATTTTCTCTCCAGCCCCATATAGACCTTGTCCTTGGCGTCCTCGAAATCGACCATTTCGATCTTTTCCCTGTTTCGCTTCGCTCCCAGCAAGGCGGCTTCGTTCACCAGGTTTTCCAAATCCGCGCCGGAAAAGCCGGGGGTCCCCTTCGCCAGAACAAGAGAATCGACATCGCGCGCCAGAGGCACGCGCTTCATGTGGACCTTCAGGATCTTTTCGCGGCCCCGGATATCCGGCAGGGAGACCACCACTTGGCGGTCGAAGCGACCCGGTCGCAAAAGCGCGGGGTCCAGAACGTCCGGCCGGTTGGTGGCGGAAATCAGGATGACGCCTTCGTTGGATTCGAAACCGTCCATTTCCACGAGCAGTTGATTCAAGGTCTGTTCGCGCTCGTCGTGTCCGCCCCCGAGTCCCGCGCCCCGATGTCGGCCGACAGCGTCGATTTCGTCGATGAATATTATACATGGCGCGTTCTTCTTGCCTTGGACGAACAGGTCGCGGACCCGGGAAGCGCCTACGCCGACGAACATTTCCACGAAATCGGACCCGCTGATGGAAAAGAACGGCACGCCCGCCTCTCCCGCGATCGCCCGGGCCAAAAGTGTCTTTCCGGTGCCCGGAGGTCCCATCAGCAAAACGCCCTTGGGGATCCTGCCGCCCAGTCTCGTGAACTTCTTCGGGTCGCTCAAAAACTCCACGATTTCGCAGAGTTCCTCCTTGGCTTCGTCGATGCCCGCCACGTCTTCGAACGTGACCTTGGCCTGGTTGTCGGACAGAAGCCTCGCCCGGCTCTTGCCGAAAGACAGCGCCTTGCCGCCCCCCGACTGCATCTGGCGCATGAAGAAAATCCAGACCCCGATCAAAATGAGCATGGGAAACCACGACACCAGCACCGACATGTACCACGGAGACTCCGCCTCCGGCTTGGCCTTGATGTTCACGCCTTTTCTCCTCAGGATTTCGATCAGGTTGGCGTCCTGGGGAGCATAGACTTTGAAGCGCTTGTTGTCGCGGTCGGTCACGGTCAGTTCCTGGCCCTGTATCACCACATCCGAGATCTGCTCGCCTTCCACCATGGACAGAAATTCGGTGTATCCCATGTCGCTCTCGACCATGTTCCTCGGATTGAACAGGTTGTAGAGCATGATCATCATAAGCGTGATTACGAGCCACAGAGCCAAATTTTTATAGAAAGGGTTCAAAAAATACCTCCATTTGCGTAGAGTTGAAACAGTAAACGTATATTTTAAACACTTTGGGATTTTAGGCAAGGAAAACTTGCCCGCGCAGATTCGTCAGGTGCCTGGTTCGAGGACGACCAACCGCGCCCGAAGGACCGCCCTCGTTTGTTTCGCGACCTTGGCGGATTCGTCTATGCGGTATCCGGCGACCCATACGATCCTTCCGCCGCTTTCCACTATGGGAATGCGCCTTCTTTCCGCCGCCGGAATTTTGTTGTCTATGAAGAATTTTTTCAATTTGCGACTCCCCCCGGCACCGAGGGGCCTGAAAACATCGCCGGGGCGAAACGACCGGACCACGATGGGAAAAGAAACGACATCCCGGTCGAAAAACGCAAGCCGGGGATCCGCATCGACATTCTTCAATTTCCCCGCGTCATCGACTTGGGGCGCGGCAACTTCCGCAAATTCGATGGCCGCGCCCGTTTCTTCGACATATATTGTCTGCGGACGCAGGATTTCGTATTCGAAAAGGTCTTCCACCCGAGCCTTTTTCTTCGCGGGCCTTGCGGACGAACGACGGCGAAGAAAAAGAACCCGATTCCCATGGCGTTCGACGCGGATTGGTCCCGGAAAATCGACAGCCCCTTTCCGGCGCTCCGAACCGATCAACTCTACGACCGCCTCGATGTGTTTCCATTCGATTCGACGAAGGTCCCCCTTGATCTCGGCCGCAGCTTTCCTCGCAACGCGTCTGACCAAAGACACATGTGCATTTTTCAATTCTCCGATGTCCAAAGCGACCCTGTCGCGCCCGGAGGTTGTCTTCACCTTTGTATAAAGGCTTTCGGCGACCGATTCTAAGAATTCGTTTTCGTCTCTGGCAATTTGCGCCGAACGGTTCAACGCCTCCACGACGGCGGGGTTGTATTCTTTTTCGAGAACGGGCAGGAGCCGGTGGCGCACCCGATTTCGAACGAATTTCGTATCCGCGTTGCTGGAATCGGTCACGAATGCGATGGCGTTTCGGGACAAATAGCGCTCGATTTCCCTTCGACGGACCTCGATCAAGGGTCTTACGATGTCGCCCCTCATGGGCATCATCCCGGAAAGCCCGGTCGTTCCGCTTCCCCGGAGCATATGGATCAGAACCGTCTCCGCCAAATCGTCCTTCTGGTGGCCTGTTGCGATCTTGTCCAAGCCATGCTTGCGGGCGGAGGCCTGCAAAAAGTCGTACCGAAGCTCCCTTGCGGCTTCCTCCAAAGACAGCCCCCGCTTTTTCGCGTATGGTTCGACATCGGCTTTTGCGCAATAACAGGGCAAATCCAGTGTCTCGGAGAGTTTGCGCACAAAATCGGCGTCGCGCCGGGACTCCTGCCCCCGCAGACCGTGATCCAAATGGGCGACGGCCAAGGCGAAACCTTGCTCGACCGACAGCATCGCGAGGACCCGGACGAGAAACACCGAGTCGGCACCGCCGGAAACCGCAGCAAGAACGGACTCTCCCGGCTCGATCATGCAATACTTGCCGATGGTTTCTTTCACACGGTCGATAATGTTTTCGTCTGCGTTGTCCTCTATGTTCATTTCAAATTCCCGACGTCGAAAACCCGTTATTAAATTAACCCTTGAAAAAACAAGCAGGATCGAATATCCTGCCTCTTGGTTGTGCTAGGCGGGGAGCCAGCGGTGCCCTGTACCCGAAATCCGCTTCACGCGGGGCTGAATCCCCTCTGAAGGGTTATAGTCCGACGATTTTGGGCCACCTGATCGGCCGCCGCGCAACAGACGGTCTCGAACCTCGTCAGGTCCGGAAGGAAGCAGCGATAAGGGATGCGGTCTGTGTCGCGGATCGATTCCGATTCAGTCAATGGTCCATTGGTTCGGATAAAATTCGACAGAGGGTGCACAACCACCCTCTTTTCTACTCTCTTACCAGACTTTTTCCGAAAATCAAAACCTTTGTTTCAACGCGCTTTTCTTTGCGCCCTTGCGTTCTTGACAAGCCTGCATACGGGATTATTTTTTTACGAAATTTTAGAAGTCTACCCGTGCACATGTTTGACTATGCGTCAAAATCGATTCGGGAACAAATTACACATAAATTTCAATGGGTTATGGTTTGACATGCTTCGAATTTTTCTTACTTTCGATTTGCAACAAAGCCAATTAACAGGAAGGAAAGGATGTCAGATAAAAGGAAAATAGAAATTCGCGACGAAAACGAAGGCGCGCAGGAACAGGAGTCGGAGTTTCAAAACTCGGACTTGCAAGAACCCCGGCCCGCGAATCCGGAGATGGAGGAGGACGACATGCAGATGAACGGAGGAACCGTGGAAGACGACGGAGACACCGCCGTAATGGAGCAGATCGACGAATGGGACGCCCTGAAGGCCAAAATCGAGGAACTGGAATCCGAAAACGAGAAACTGACCGAAGAATCCAAAAGCAACTACGATAAGTTCATACGCGCGACAGCGGATCTTGACAACTTTAAAAAACGGTCGAACAAGGAAATGGGGGACCTTCGGAAATTCGCCAACGAAAACATCGTCAGGGACATCTTGTCTGTCGCGGACAATCTGGAGCGCGCCATAGAGTCGGGGGCAAACGGCGAAGCCAGGGCGGAAACAATTCTTCAAGGGGTTGAAATCACCCTGAAAGACGTGCTGAGAATGCTGGAAAGGTACCAAGTTAAAAGTTTCGAATCGATAGGAGAAGCGTTCGATCCGCAATATCATCAGGCGATGATGCAGCAGGAAAGCGACGAATTTCCGGAAAACACGGTTCTGCAAGAGCTGCAAAAAGGGTATACCATCCATGACAGGCTTCTGCGCCCCGCCATGGTGATCGTGAGCAAGGCGACATCCGATCCGGCCAAAAACGAAAACGAATAAGCAGATAAGAGAATTGATTCTTCTCGAAACAGCTTTCATATAAACTGATGAAGTTCTAAGGAGGATAAAATGGGTAAAGTTATAGGAATCGATTTAGGCACAACAAACTCTTGTGTCGCGATCATGGAAGGAGGGGATGCCAAGGTCATAACCAACGCCGAGGGCGGCAGGACCACCCCCTCGATCGTGGCCGTCGCAGAAGACGGCAAGAGAATGGTGGGACAAGTGGCCAAAAGGCAGGCCATCACGAACCCGGAAAACACCGTGTTCGGCGTCAAGAGGCTGATCGGAAGAAAATTCAGTTCCGTCGAAGTTCAAAAAGACATGAAAATACTGCCGTACCTGATCGAACAAGCCTCCAATGGAGATGTTCGCATCAACATCAGGGGGAAACAATACAGCCCTGCGGAAGTTTCATCCTTCATTCTGGCCCACATCAAGGGTTTCGTGGAGGATTATCTGGGCGAAAAGGTGAGCGACGCCGTCATCACCGTTCCGGCATATTTCAACGACAGCCAGCGCCAAGCGACCAAGGACGCAGGAAAGATCGCGGGACTCAACGTTCTTAGAATCATCAACGAGCCTACTGCTGCTTCTCTCGCCTACGGCCTCGACAAGAAAAGGGACGAAAAGATCGCGGTTTTCGACTTGGGCGGCGGCACGTTCGACATCTCTATTCTGGAAATCGGCGAAGGCGTGTTCGAGGTGAAATCCACCAACGGAGACACTCACTTGGGCGGCGAAGACTTCGACCTGCGCATGATCGACTATCTGGCGGATGAATTCAAAAAGGACCAAGGCATCGACATCAGATCGGACAAGATGGCCTTGCAACGCTTGAAAGAGGCCGCAGAAAAAGCCAAGATGGAGCTTTCCAGTTCCATGGAGACCGACGTGAACCTTCCGTTCATCACAGCCGACGCCAGCGGTCCCAAGCACATGAACATCAAGATCACGCGGGCGAAGCTCGAGGCTCTGGTGAGCGACCTTCTGGACAAGCTCGAGGGACCGTGCAGGACCGCGCTCAAGGATTCCGGTCTGTCGTCCAGCGAAATCGACGAAGTCATTCTGGTCGGCGGCATGACCCGCATGCCCGCAGTACAGGAGAGAGTGCAAAAGATTTTCGGAAAAACCCCGCACAAGGGCGTCAACCCCGACGAGGTGGTGGCGGTGGGCGCAGCGATCCAAGGCGGCGTTCTCAAAGGCGACGTCAAGGACGTTCTCCTTCTGGACGTCACCCCTCTTTCCCTGGGCATCGAAACCCTGGGCGGCGTGATGACCCGCCTGATCGAAAAGAACACCACGATTCCCACCAAGAAGAGTCAGGTGTTCTCAACGGCGGCCGACAACCAGCCTGCGGTTTCCATACACGTGCTTCAGGGCGAGCGCGAAATGGCCCATGCCAACAAGACCCTGGGCAGGTTCGAACTGGTGGGAATTCCCCCCGCGCCCAGAGGCGTGCCCCAGATCGAGGTCACTTTCGATATCGACGCCAACGGCATCGTGAAAGTCTCGGCCAAGGATCTGGCCACCGCCAAGGAACAGTCCATCCAGATCACGGCCTCCAGCGGCCTGTCCAAGGATGAAATCGACAGGCTGGTCAAGGACGCGGAACTGCACGCCGAAGAGGACAAGAAGACCAAAGAGCTTGTGGAGGCGCGCAACCAGGCAGACTCTCTGATCTACGCCACCGAGAAGTCCATCAAGGACCTCGGGGCAAAAGTGGACGATTCCACCAAGTCCAAAATCGAAACAGGGGTCGCCAACCTGAAAAAGGCCATGGAAGGCGACGACGCCGCAGAGATCAGAAGGATGAGCGAGGAGTTGACCCAGTCTTCCCACAAGCTTGCCGAAGCCATGTACCAGCAGGCCTCGGGCGCCGCAGGCGGACAGCCGGGACCGGAAGACTTCGCGGGCGGCGCGCACGGTGGCGCGCAGTCCGGCGGCTCGGCCGACGACGACGTGGTCGATGCCGACTTCGAGGAAGTCAAGGAAGACAACAAGTAGCGAACGGTGCAATGTGCCATGAGCGAAAATCCCGGAGCAATTCTTTGTTCCGGGATTTTTATTTCGAAATCTACCCCTTGCGCATCGTCTAACGCAGGGACAGAAAGGAACATCAAGATGATCGAAAAGCTTTGTCGAACAACAGTGGCGATTTTGGCATCGGCATTTTTCATTGCCGCAGCAAATCCTTCGATGGCCGCCCCCCCCCCGGCCGCCGTAGCGGTCCCCGGAAACATCTACGAATTCGACTCCGTCGTGGAAGGCGCGGTGATCGTTCACGAATTTCAAATCGAAAACAACGGCGATGACATGCTCAAGATCAAAAAAATCGAAACGAGCTGCGGCTGCACCACCGCCGAATACAGCGCCGAAATCGAACCGCAGTCCACCGGACGCGTGGTTGTTCGCGCCGACACCGACGGCTACGGCGGGGCGAAATTCCACCAGATAATCACGGTCCACACCGACCACCCCATCTTCGAAAAGCTGGTCCTGGAAATGGTGGGACAAGTCGAAAAGTTCGCCGATGTCTCCCCCCGCAGCCTGATGATGAAAGGTTCCGTCAACGACGACCTGGTCGGCCAGGTGCGAATCGTCCCGGCCCCGGCCTTCGATTTCAAAATTCAAGACGCGGAAACCGTCGATCTCGACAATTCCGTGGACGTTTCCATCGACAAAGACCGCGAAGGATTCTTGGTGACCGTAAAAAGCATTCAGAAAAAACCAGGCGTTTACGTGGGGAAAATCCTCCTGAAAACCGACAGCAAGGAAAAACAGGAAATCGAGATTCCGCTTTTGATGGGATTGAGGCCATAACCAATCGGTCAACCGTTCTCCTTGGGCAAGGGCAGATTCCCAAGCTTACCATTTCGGCAAAATCCCCGGAGAGCCATATCAATATAGTTGTTCCACCATCTCCCGTTCCGTCTTGGTGGAAAAGGGTCCTTGCAGGCGCATCAGGGGCACGGCCCCGCCCACCAGCATGTCGCCGTTTCCCATAAGGCGTTCGGCGCCGGGTTCGTCCAGAACGATCTGGCTGTTGGTGGCGGTGGTGACTTTCAGGGCGACCTTGAGCTGCAAGTTGGCCTTGATCAGGGGGGTGACCACCTTCGAATCGGGCCTCTGGGTGCTAAGGATGATGTGGAACCCTGCGGCCCTTCCTTTCTGGCACAGGCGCTGTATGAACAGTTCCGCCTGCTTCTTGAACTCCTTTTCGATCATCAGGTCGGCGTATTCGTCGATGATCGTCACATGGTGGGCCATGGGGTCGTGCAGGGAGTTGTATTCGGCGATGTCGATGGCCCCCGTCTCTGAAAATACCTCGTAGCGCTGCTCCATGTCTTCCACCAGCCGCTCCAGGGCTTGCAGGGCCGGTTCCAGGTCCATGACCACGGGGCCGTCCAGGTGGGGGACCGCCGACAAGTCGGTGAACGTGACGCGCTTGGGATCGATGAGCGTGAACCTTATTTGGTCCGGCCCGGAGTTTAAAGCCATGCCCAGCAGCGCTGCCCGCAGAAAGACGGACTTGCCGCTGCCGGCAGTGCCGGCCACGAGGATGGAAGTCATTGTGGGGCTGGTCAGGTCGGCCCATTTCACGGAGCCGTCGATGGCCATGCCGATGGGAAACGCCGCCCGCGAGCGTTGCTTTCCGCTGCCCTTCTCCTTTTCCCAGACTTCCAGCAATGTCAGGGGCTGGTTGGTTTTTCGGGGAATGTCGATGCTGATATGGCCAGCCTGCGCGCGGATCAGGGGCGGGGCCTTCAGCTCCATGGCGATTTGCAGGTCCTCTGCCCGGCTCATGACTTTGCGGACGGTCACTCCTTTTTTCAGGTCCGGCTTGATTTTGAGCCTTGTCAGTCTCGGGCCGGCGATGTATCCATCGGATCTGGCGGGAAGCTTCAGAATCTCCAGCGTGGACAAAAGCCGTTTCATGGCCTTTTCGGCGTCGTCCAACTCGGGATCGGGTCCAATTGACTCAGGTTCCCGCCGAGCCCCCCAGTCGATGTCGCAATGCGAATCGAACGGGCACACGGCGCAAAGGGCCCGGTCCAGCGAAAATGGCAATCGTGTCCTGCCCTTGTCCCGCAATTTTGCGATCACCTGGCAGACCGTCTCCATGAGGCTTTCCAGGTTCCTGCGAGAGCTTCGGACCGTATCGGCGGAATAGAAGGCTTCCGGCTCGCCCTCCTCCAGATACAGCACCGCGCAGCTCGGGACAATGCCGGTCTCCTTTTCGATCAGAAGGCCGTAGAGTGCGGCCTGGAGGAAGTCCTCGTCTTCGCGGGAAGGCTTGAATCCCTTGAATTCCAAGACCATGGCCCGTCCCGCCCGTCTGTCTACCATGAGCGCGTCGAACGCCCCGGAAACCGTCAGAGATCCGCCGCCGGGCAGGGCAAAGGATTGCTTCATTTTCCTTTCCGGATCGCAAAACACTTCGGAAAGATCGAGTTTGCCTCCGTCTGCGCTGCCGATCCAATCTTTCGAAAATGCGGCCAGGTGCCTGGCCCAGGCGGCCACCCCGCCGGCCAAGGCCATGATCTGATCGGTTCCGAGCCGGGAGGCGTGTTTCGCCAGGGCCGGATCCAGAACGTGGTTCTTCAACGCCAGATGAAAGGACTCGGCAATATTGTCCGGTTGGTCTGCGATCAGGGAGGCCACCTCGTTTTTCAATGGCGAGCGCTTGGGTCCGGCAAGCTCCCGGTAGAAGGGCTTTGCGATCTTGTCGTGAAAAAAGGAGCCGGGAAAGTGTCCGGAGCCCTTGTATCCAACCTTCCAGGCGCTTTTTTCACCCACGCGTCGATATGCCAGGAGCCTGGGGCATCGGGCGCACAGGTGAATGTCGGTCACACTTGCTTCGGGCATGGCCTTACCCCTCTTTCAAGCTGACAATCACGCCGTCCTTGGCGCGAAATATCCGGAAGCGATCCTTGTGTTCTCCGAGGATCAGCACCGTGCGGTCGGCGCCCACCTGGACATTCACCATTTCGGTAATTTTCTGCGCCAAAAGGTCGGCTTTCATCATCCTCGCGGGCGAGTCCCGGAGGATCAGCGCCGAACGGCAGACAACCACGTCGGAAACGTCCTTGACCGCAGGCTCGGCCTCCTCTGGCTGCTCCTCCTCTTTTTTGATCCCGCTTTTGCCGTTGGACAGGTATTCGTCGAACGGCGCGAACGCGTCGTAGGCCTGCCCGTCGATGCGCCCGGCGATAAAGCGTCCCAGCCGTTCGGCGTCGATGGGCGCGCCCGTGTCCGAGGTGATGTCTCCCGCCTCTATTTCGAACTTGAGCAGGGCCAGGGCGTAGAGACGGGCCACCTGCTCCAGAGTCAAAATAACGAAACCGCCCCCCAAGGAGATCAGCTCCTCGCGCAAGGCGTTGTTTTGCTTCCATTTTTCCGGCCCGTGAAAGGTGGATCGACCGTCTCTGACGTACAGGGCCATGGCCCCAGGATTTTCCTGCAGATGGGCGATTCCCCGTTTCAGGCTGGCCGCGACGCTCAAATGGTGAAGCTCCACGTCGATCATGAACACGGCCGGCCTGCACTTTTCGCCTTTCGGGGATACAGTCGCTCGAAGATCTATGTACTTTTGCCTGCGGTCCGAACGCTCGACGCCGAACGCCTGAAACGCGAAAGTCTCGGGACGGTTCTCCAAATAAAGGTTCAAGGCGAGAGTCAGACGTCCTTCGTCGGGCGAGTAGCGGTCGATATTGGCCAACACTTCCTGGTAGCGGGTCTTGAAGGCTTCTTTGAGGATCTGGTCCTCGTCGCGCGCTTCGGGCGCGCTGCCGTGGAGAATCTTTTGCAGCAGACGGTTGGCGCGGTTGATGACGATGCGAGGATGCATCTCCTCCTGGTTGAGCATCCGCGCAAGCTCTTGCCGGTGTTCCGGATGGAACGGGTACAGGTCGTCGGGGGTCTCGATTCCGTCCAGAACATACCCCAGTCGGGAGCGGATCAGTTCGAGGGCCTGGCTTTTGTCGCACCCCTTCAGGTCGAACAGGTTCGCCTTGAAACGCCCCATGCAGAAGTCGTCCATTTTCTCCCGGAACCTCGATTGCCAGTCCTGCCCCCGGAAAAACGCCACGGGAAGCATGGCCCGGCACTTGTCCCCGAGACAAAACACCAGCTTTTGAAAGGTCTGAATCTGCTCGACCGCGCTCAAGTTTTCCAGCTGGTCGAAAAACACAACCATGGGTTTCTTGCGCATCAAAAACAGCATGTCCAGTGAGGCGATGATGCTCTGCGCCTCCTCCTCCAGGGCTTCGGCCGACTTGGCCGACCGGTCGGCCACTTGCAGCCACGTGGTGTACTCCGCATCGACCGTCCGTCCCATCAGCCAGTGGATTGCGGCCGGACGGGCTTCCGCCATGAAACAATAGCGAAGCACCACCTTGAGAAAATCGGGGTCCATGGACGGGTATTCGGCGGAAAAACAATCGGTGCCGTAATCGATGAGCAGGGTGACGATGTGTTTTGGGGAAAACCTTGCGGACAATATGCGCGGGGGATCTTTTCGAAGCCTCCCGCTGGCTTTCCTGAGTGCTGTCAGGGATTTTTCCGTCGCGAGGCGTTCGAGCAGGTCCAGCCCAATGTCGGCGGCCAGAAGGTCCAGCTGGCTGTACTTGCTTCCCTTGTACTTGCTGGTGAGGTTCACCACGATTTCGCGCAGAAGATACCGGAAGCCCTGGTGCGGATCCACGAACGGATAGATGTATGCGAAGCAATACGGATTGCTTTCGTTGTCGCAGTCGTCGATCAGGCGTCCGATCAGGTGCGTCTTTCCCACCCCGGCCTCTCCCGTCACAGCCCCCGCGCAGTGCTTGGCGGGCTCGTTCTTCTTGAACCGGATCAGATTCCGGATGCCCGAGAAGGCCTCGTCTCCGAGACCGGGCACGTCCGGGTACCGGTCCTCCCTCGGATCGCCTGCCGCGTTGGAGGAAAACGGGCTGTTGGCTTCGAGGATTTCCAGGATTTTTCTGTCGGCATTCATATCGTTTTTCTCCAACTGATCGTGATGTACAAGTCTCCGTATTCGTCCTGGAAGGAGTCCCTGACCTCGTCGGCCCCCAGCGCGCCCGGATTTCCCGGATGCGCCGCGACGTAGCCCTCGACCATGAGCTTGAGCAGCAGGTTGTCGAAACGCGCACGGGGCCAGTTCAAACGATGCCGGACCTGGTGGATGAACACGTAGTTGGCGCCTTTTCCCGTCTCGTCGTACGCCAGTTTGAAAAGCTCGATGTCGGAAAGGGCCGCCGTCGTCCCGTCGATATCGGTCTCGACAGGCGCGCCCGGCACTGTGCTTTGTTCCAATGCATCCTTTTTCTTTCCAGACGGGTGCAATTCGAACTTGAATGTCTTTTTCAGCCTCGCTTTCAGCAAGCCTTCTTCGAGCAATTGATTGACGACTTCCGCGAAGCGTTCCTTGGCCAAAGGAAATTTGGCGTTGAGCTGATCGAATGTCTTTCCCTTATAGAAAGTGACGTATTCCAAAACGAGGTCTGCGGGGGGAGCGCCGAAAACAAAGTCGGAATTGCCGAACCGGCTGTACTGATATCGGGGCGGAAGCGGAGAGAAGGCCTTCTTCATAGCGTCCAAAGTGGCGCTTTTTGCCAAACCAAGGCCTTGCCTGTCTTCCTCGGTCAGACCTTTGACCAATTCCGACAGCCTGACAAACTGGAATTTCTTTTTTTCAAGGGCTTTTTCTATCAAGATTTCGATATCGACTTTCTTTTTTTCTCGATCCATTCCGTTCTCCGATACGTTATCCGAAAGACGGTTCGAAGCGGCCTGCCGTCTCCGGGCGTTAACAGACGAGGATTCATGTTGCACAGCCGGGCCGAGCCGGCATCGATGTCGGGTTTCGCATTTCTCCTCTTCATCAGACGGTTTCATAGGCTCGATCCCATTTGAAAGGAGCGAAACCCGGTTTGAAAAAGCGTTCAACCCAACCCAAACGAAGCTTTCTGCGGATATGCGATCATAGGTTGTCGATTATCCGTTTGACCCCGAGCAAGGGGGCAAACCGCCCCCCTTGCTTCAGAAATTCCGAGAAGAGCTTTCCGTTCCCACGTCTTTTGGGTTATATTTTATGATTTGCAGCAATAGCACAGCCCCTGAATAGTCCCTTAAAAATTCTGGGTCTGCTCGCCGGCCTGCATTCCCGCATCCTCCACCATCTCCTCCATGGCTCCGGTGCTGTCGGGGGCCTCGTATTCCTCCTCGTATTCTTCGGAGAAAATGACGTTGCCCTTCAGGTCGAAATGGACCGGCACGGTGACAGTCACCTTATAATCCATCCGGATGGCGGGCTGGTTGTTTTCCACCGTGAATTCCCCGGCGAAGAAATCCATGTTGTCGATGGCTTCGAAACCGTAAAGCTCCGCGATCATATCCCTGAGCCTGTCCATGTCCACGTTGTTGCGGGCCTTCTCGATCATCTCCCTGATCGCGGTCTCCATGGCGTCCGTCATGATGATTCCGTTCGACATTTTTTCCCTCCTTGTTGTTCTTCTCGTTTGTTGTTCGTCTCGCTTTGGTCCTGCCAGTTCGAATTTAAATTCTCTTTCATCGATCCACATGCCCTATTTCGACCGGACCCTGGCCGCGATTTCCCCGGCCAGCGCCCGGTAGCTTCGCGCCCCGTCGGAACCGGGCGCTTGCAGCACGGCGGGCTTTCGAAACCCGGGAGAGTCCCGAAGACACCCGCTGCGCGGAATTTCCGTCTCGAACAACTTGCTTTTCAAATGGTTTCCGGCCGAAGCCCGTATCCGATGGGCCAGAAGCCCGCCGGAATCGACCATGGTGAGCAGGATGCCCAAAAGCCCCAGGCCGGGATGGTACTTCTCTTTCACGGACCTCAACGCCTTGATCGTCGGCCCCAAATTCTTGAATGCGAGAAATTCGCATTGAAGGGGCGCCACGACCCAATCGGCGGCGCACAAGGCGCAAACGGTGAAATCGGACAGGTCCGGGGCGGTATCGATCATGATGTAATCGAAGGCCTCTTTCAACGGTCTTGTGGCTTGGGCAAGGACGCTCCGGTTTTCACCTGAAAAAAGATTTGATCTCCGACGCAGGAAGGACTCGTCGGGCGGGGAAATGACTTTCAAGAGAGGTATGCAACTGTCCGCGACAAGCTCCCCGTATTTTTCGTTCCCGGAAATAAGATCGGCGAGGTTTCCTTCGGCGCGCACCGTGTAGCGCCCCGCGCATATGGCGGCGCTTCCCTGCGGGTCGCAGTCCACCAGAAGCGTCCGTCTTCCGGAAAGCGCCAGCGCACCCGCCAGGTTCACGGCCGTGATGGTTTTTCCGACGCCGCCCTTGCGGCTGAATACAACGATGGACTCGCCCACGATTCTCCGTTTCCGCAAAATTTCGTTCGAGATTTCGCTCGCTCCTACAAGTAGCAACATTTAGCAAATTAGCGCGCCGGAGTCAATCCATTTGTCCCATGCGCCATGGTCATCAATGTGATTAATGCTTTAAGGAAAGAAACCGTATTTAAACGATATCCAACATCCCAAATCGTTTCGATTGCGCGTTTTTTTGCAATTTGATAAAACGCGTCCATCACAAAAAACGGTCCGGTTGCGCAGACTGACTTCAAACCGGCCGCCGAAAAAGCGAGGAATATGCATTGGATGAAAAAAACGGATTGGATTACGCTCAGAACTACGACGTCACCGTAAAATGGATCGCCGAGGTCCTGACGGGCCAGACCCTGGAGGTGATCGGGGTGCCGACCGGACGCATCGTGGATGTTTTCGGTTTCGAACCGGTGGACATAAAAGTCGCGGCAGGCAGAGTGGATGTCATGGTTCGCGACGACGCTCAAAAGCATTATCATGTGGAGGAGCAGCGGAACTTGCAAAAGGGCGACATGTACAGGTTCGCCGCCCACCATTTCGCGGCCGCCAAGAAATGGGGCGACGGCGTCACGGATGTCGTGCTGGCGTCCGGCGAAGTCTACGCCGGGAAAAAGCGCATCGCGACGGCAAGCGGCGAATATGAGCCGGTCGTTGTCGATTTCAGCGAAAAAAACGGCGAAAAGCGGCTGGAGGAGATCCGGGAAGTCGCCAAGCAGGGAAAGTTCGACAACTGGCTGGAGCTGGTCTTTCTTCCTCTCTAAGGAAAGGAAACCGGACGGAGACGCTGCGAGCTGGTGGAGCGGGTGATTCGTTTCGAAACCGAACTTTACCGGGCGGAACTCGTTCCGGCCCGCCTGCTCGCGGCGACCTTGATCATGTCGAACAAACTCATAGACAAAAAAAGACTGGAACAATTGTGGGAGGATATAAAAATGCTGGATATCATCGAAATTGCCAGGGAGAAAGGCATCGAGGAGGGCATCGAGAAGGGCATCGAGAAAGGCAAGAGCGCAGGGGTCGAGGAAGGCAAAAACCAAGGCATTCAGGAAATGCTCTTGGAAGCCCTGATCGAAAAATTCGGCGTGGTCCCTTCGCGTCTTTCGGAAAAGGTCCGGAAAATCGACAATCGCGACGTCCTGAAGGCCCTGTTCAGGCAGGTCTTCAAATGCGGCGACCTCGATCAATTCGAAGAGCTTCTAAAACGGGTGTGAGCTTTTGGTACAATAATTCCGCGCAGGGCCCCGGTCCCTTGTGGCAGGATTTACACGTCTTGTTCTTTTTCGTCGGCGCAGATGAACCGAGACAGTCCGTTCTTGCGGAAAAACGCCCTTTGGAATCCGGCGAATTCCGAGTCGGAGCTTGTGTATTTTCCGATACGTTCTGCGTATTTTTCGACCATCTCTTCGTTTTTAAGAAAAATTGATAGTTGCAACAATTTTGAAACATCTTTTAGATGAGGCAGCAATTCGGCCCTTTTTTCCATTGCTGTTTGGTGGTTGATACCGGTCAAGCGGTTGACTGTCATCTTCCCGCGTCCATGTCGGTCCATTGCGACTGCTTTGACAAGATGCCCGTTGGAGCCTTCCCACCGGTAATCGATGAATTCTTCCGGGTTTTCATCTACGGGATGAAGCAAGACCGGTTTTTCCAAGGACAGATCGTCCTGCTCGCAACATGCGCGTTTGCCATCTGAAAGGAGCGGAAAACGGTTGTTTTTGTAATCGGAATTGCAAATCTTGCAAGAAATGAGATAATTGTCCCATGAATACGCCAGCCACCAGTATCCCTTGTGATCGGGTTCCTCGTCCACGCCTGCTTTCGGGCGAAAATGCTCCACATCCATCTCGCGGGACCAGTAGAGTTTTCTTTCGCAATAGCAACATTTGTGTTTCTGGTGTTCCCACAAAATCTTCGGGACTGTCCATGTCGCGCATTCGACGATGTCTTTTAGCTGTTCCGGGGATAATTCGTCCGCTCCCAATGTTTCCTCAAGGGCTTCCATAAAATCTTTTTTCCGCAGAAAGAAAGTCCCCTCCATCGCCTTAAGCTTGTCCGCTATCAATTCTGAAAGGAACCGTTTTTCAAGTTGATCGAACGATTCGGCAAGCAATGCGAAACTTGTATATCGATTGCCCCAGTAAGGCGTGAAATCTTTGGATGGGACCTCTTCTCCCGACTCGATCCGGTCTTTTATTCGACGCTTGATGGTTTCGACGTCTTCTAATTTCAGCTGCGGGGGAGCGGGCGGTTTCTTTTCGAGCTTGATCATCAGGCCTTTTTTTCGTCCTTCGATATTGTCTTCAGCTCTTCCAGCATGCGTTTGATGTCGTTTTGAATGGTCCTTTGCTCTGCGCTTTCGGCAGGCTCCGGCAGGGTTTCGTCGAGATATCTCTTCAAAGAGATAAACTCTTCTTGTTCCTGGCTCGTCAAATCATCTTTCAAATATAAATCGCCATATCGTTTCAGTTTTTTTTCGGTCTCTGGATTGCGGGTGCTTGAAAGTTCGAATGCTTCGGAGGTCAAAACCTGGTCCGCCTTCATTCCCTCCATGGGAGACAATGTGACAGGCTCGATCTTTCCGTCCTCGTTTTTCACAAAGCGTATCAGGCGATACGTCTTCTCGTCCAGGTCTGCGGCACCCGACACGCACAAAGGCGAATGCGTGGTAGCGACAAACTGCACCAGCGGAAACTGTTCGCGCAACTTTGCCACGATGTGCCTTTGCCATTTTGGGTGCAGATGCTGCTCGATTTCGTCGAGCAGAACGATCCCGGACATTTCGGAGAGTTTCACGCTTTTATCCGCCAGCATTTTCCAAGCGATGAAATCCATCACCCATCCTATGGTGCTTTTGTAACCGTCACCTTCGGAAGAAAGCTTCGAACGACCGTGTTCGCCTACGATCTCAATTCCATTTTCAGTCAACTCGATACTCTCGTTTCGATCAAACATGCACAATTTTTCGATCAATGCCTGGAAATGCCCCAGAATTTCGTACTCGGCCCGTTCTTTCTCTTCATAAAGGCCGTTTTTGAGCGAAGCCCTGATCAACCGATTCAGGCTCGTTTCAGGATCCTGCATGGGGTGGTCGTACTGGAACAATGGTCTTACGGCGTCTCTGGCCCGGTATGTTTCGTACCTTGCGATTTTTTCTATGGGTACGCGAATGGGGCCGTAGGCGCAGATGAAAATGTCCGACCAAGGAAATAGTCTCTCGTTCAATTGTTCATAATGGCCATCTTCGTTCAAAAGATAGTATTTCTTTCGAACGAGTTCCCCGGATTGGAGATTTTCGACCTCGGTTACAATCTTGAATGTCCCTTTTCCGGAATGGGCGAGCCGAATCTCAATCCTTGCCGTCCTCTCTCCGCGACGAGTCAAGTTGCTCTGGAGATCTTCCAGCAGTGCTGAAGCGCCTGTTTCGT
The DNA here is from genome assembly GCA_963674505.2 of Desulfobacterales bacterium. Classification (GTDB taxonomy): domain Bacteria; phylum Desulfobacterota; class Desulfobacteria; order Desulfobacterales; family SKZT01. The sequence continues at coordinate 154,365 of CAXXIG010000007.1, read as the reverse complement.
CGCAGATGCCTATGGCCAGGCAACGCAGAAACGACGACTTTCCCGTGCTGTTGTCGCCGAGGACCAAGATAAGAGCGGCGCTTCGGTCCTTTTCGTCCACGAATTTCAAAGTGAAATTATCGAAGCCTTGGACATTGTGAAACGACACCGTTTCTATTCGCAGTGGAAGGGATTTGTGGAGTTCGGCCCCGATATAGGCCGAACAACGACTGCCTTCGGAAATGGAACCAGCAAGGCTTTTTTTTCTAAGCGGCAAGGAAAATGTGAATTCTCCGCCATCGGCGTTGGGATTGAGGTGCGTATCCTTTATCCAGACATCGTGCCGCGTCAAATATTTGAAAAAACTCGCCCGACCAACTCTATCTTTCGTATCGATTTCTACTATGTTGAAATATACGTTTCTTTCGTCGCTCGGGGAAAAGGATGTTCCAGAACCGATTAAAGTTGCGGGAGCGTCGCGGGACTCTTTAATAAAAAAATCGGAACTTCGGTTGCTGTGACCGGTTAAAACGAGATCAAACCGATCTTTCACAATGAATTCGCACACTTTATCGACTGGGTGGAAAAATTCAAAGGGGTGGTGGAAAAGAGCGATCAAAATGTCGGCGTCATTGTCCAACAAATCCAATGCCCGATTCACCTGGTGAATTCCGAGGGCAATATTCTCCTCTTCCTTGTCTGACGATTTGAAAAAGCAAGAGTTTAGGCCCGCAAGATCGATCTTTACCTTTTCGTCCTCCGACTCCAAGGTCAAGTGCTCGACAAAGAAGTATTTTTGCTGATCGAAACGACGCTTGCCATTTAAATTTGCCACAAACTCGTTGAAATTGTGAAATTTTCTGGTGACAATAGAAATGGCTTCCGGATCCGTGACTATTTTCGAAATGTCCTCTTGGGACTCGAAATCATATAATGCCTCATGCCATGCCTGAATCCGTCTTCTGTCCACATCGTGATTTCCCGGAACGATGTAGAAACGATCGGGAGGTACGCTGGTCACCATCGACAATTTACGGTAAAACTGTTCCGCATAAACATATTCCTCGGGACTGCCTGTTCGTGCCACGTCCCCGGTGACCACTATGAAATCCAGAGGGGCGGTCTCCTTTTCCCAAAACGACAGGATGGAATCGTTCACCAGATCGACCTTAAACCCTGCGGAAACATCTGTGCCTATATCGGCGGAATACAAGTCTGACAAGTGCAAATATCGTATTTTCATCGATTAATTCTTCTTTACAAACGCGTCTTATAATGGCCTGTATTCACTCGGCGAGTCAATGCGCGCTTACGAATGAACCGAAGTCCTCCGGCTTTCGAACCTGATTCCAAACATATCTGCCAGTGTCAACAGGAAACGAAAGCATTGAGCCACCTTATTCGAACAGGCACGTCCCGGTTCAACATTTCGTTCGTCCAAGGAGGTGGAAAGCGGCCACCCTAAGCGGCATACCGGATGATCTCCAGCTCGGTATCGGCATCAACCCTTCCGAGGATTTCTTCGACACGCGCCATCACCGAATCGTCAATCAGGTTTTTTCCGCAATTATCGCACTGGAAGACAGGCAGACTTTTCAAAATTACAATGGTCCCATCGCTTATTTTGAAAGGCAGATCCGTAACATGCGGCCTCAATTTCGAACCGCACAAGTGGCATTTCATGATGATTTCCTCCTGGTTCTGAAATTCCCATCCCATTCCTCTGAGCTGGGACGGTAGGCTGTAATTGTTCTAACATTATCAGTTTCCACATCCACCGCAAACAGAATATGGAAAATATCGTTTCCATATTCCGAGCGGACAAGGTAGCTTGGCAAGTATTTGTCTTCCGGATATTGTTCGATAATTTCGCAGCTCGCGTGGGAGTCCAAGATATCGTTTCTTCGGATGAAACGGCCTTTCAAACGCACATTCACGTGATAAGTCCCACGCAGAGCGTGGGAACGAAGCAATGAAGCGAGCCCGACAATGAACCCCGGCCTCTCCCATCATGCCGCCAGCGTCCTTCCCACCCGCAGGGCGCCATCTCCGAACCGTCCCCGAACCGCGTCGATGGCTCCGACCAGGTCGATTCGTCTTTGTTGCTCCTCGCGGACCGTGGAAAAAAGGTCCAGCTGCTGGGCCGGGGGGAAGATGAGACGGTCGCAGGTCAGGCGGATGTGGCGGATTCGGGTCCTTCTGAACCAGGCCAAAGCGAGTACCTGGCGGGCGATGTCGAACAGGGTCAGGTCGTTGGCCGTGGGCGGATCGGCTTTTTTTTGTCTTACGCAGCGGTATCCGTCGGAGTAGTCCAGCGCGACCGCCACGCTTCTGGCCGCCAGGCGTCGGCGGCGAAGAGTACTGCCCGCTTCCTCCACCAAGGCGTAGAGCGCGCCTTCCACCTTGTCCGCGTCGTTGACGTCGTTTCCGAACTCCCGGTCGCGGACCACTTTCGGCGGGTCTTTACCGGCCGGAAGCACCGGCGAGGAATCCATGCCGCGCACGGATTCGTAGAGAAACCTCGCGCGGTTTCCGAAAACGACCCGCAGCTGCTCCAGGCTCAGAGAGGCGACCTGGAATACCTTTTCGAAGTTGAACTCGGAAAGGCGGGCCAGGTCGTCTCTTTCCACGCCGGGAATCAGGCGCAGGGAAAGAGGAGATAGAAAGCCTTGCTCCTCGCCCGCCGCGACGATGTATTCCCCGGTGGGCTTGACCAGGCGGGTGGCCACCTTGGCCACCAGCTTGTTGGGCGCCACCGACCAGATGGGGTCCAGGCCCAGGTCTTTTCTTATCTCCCTGCGCAGCCTCCACGCAACATCCATGGGAGGGCCGAAGAGGCGGCCGGTCCCGGTCGCATCGACAAATATGTGACCGTCGCCGTCGCCTGCTTCGGCAAGGGGGGAATATGGGAGTACGCGCTTGGAAAAGGCCCTCATCGCGCGTTCGTATCGGTGGTGGTGGGGTGGAAGGACGATGGCGTCCTTGCAGATACGAACCGCGCGCCTCAAAGCCATTCCCTTGCGCACTCCGGCGAGAAAAGCTTCGTTGCTCATATCGTAGACCGCAGCCCGTGCCGCGCCCTCCGGCGCGATGATCACGGGACGGTCTTTGAGCCGCGAGTCCACCACACGCTCCACGGCCGATGCGAAATCGGCCACGTTCAGGTGAATAACGGCTCGGTCCATTGTTTATCGGCGCCCGGGGCCGGGCGGTCCTCCATGAGACCGCGCTCCACCAGCTTTGCAGCCAGAGAGCGGGCGTTGTCGGCGGCCTGGCCCCGTACGTGGTTGTTGAAAAAGATCACGCCCCGGCGGGCGGCCTTCGCCAGACCCTCGCCATGGGTTTCGATCCATTCGGACAGTTCCTCGTCCGCGTAGCTGTAGTCGAATTGCTTCTGCATGTTCCCGGAACGCCATCCGCGCGCGTTTCTTCCGTGAAACCGCACGTAAAAAAGGTCAGGGTTGGTCACCACGTCCAGGCAGGGGAAAAGGCCCGGCAGCGGCGGCGCGTCCACGGTCACCAAAGAGACCTTTCTTCGCTCCAGTTCCGCGAACACCCGGTCGTGCGCCCAGGAACGATGGCGAAACTCCACGGCCAAAGGGACCCCCTCCAGCTCGTCCAGAAGCGCAGCCAGGTACTTACGGTTCTTCGCCACCCGGTCGAAGCCCGGCGGAAGCTGCACCAGGACCGCCACCAGGCGTTTGGACTGCATCAGGCCGGAAACGCCGTCGCGGTACATGGCCGCATCCCCCCGCCACTGGTCCGGGTCCACCTCGTGGGTCAGGCTGCGGGTCAGCTTGGCGGTGAAAAGAAACGCAGGCGGCACTTGGCGCGCCATCCGCTCCAATCCCTGGGCCTTGGGCATCTGGTACCACGTGTAGTTCAACTCAGCGATGGAAAACACACAGGCGTAAATGGGAAGCATCCGCCCCGGCTGCGTGCCCGGCGGATAAAAACCGGCCTCGGCCCACTCGGCGTAGGAATAGCCGCTGGTCCCCACCCGTATCCGGCAGGCGGCTTGGGAGGCCTTGGAAACGGCCGTATCTTGGCTGGCTTCGTACACGGGACACCTCCTGCTACAGACAAGCGCTCACAAACGCTCATATTTTTTCCATCTGTTCCGGACCCCGGTGAATCCCCACGACCTTTCCCTGGATCAACACGTCGGAAAAATCGTAGAACAGGGGCTCGAAACTCTCGTTTTCCGGACGAAGCTCCACCTTTCGCTCGTGCAGGAAAAATCGCTTCACCGTGGCCTCCTCCCGGCCGATCAGCGCCACCACGATCTCGCCGTTCTCCGCGAACTGCCTGGGCTCGCAAATGGCCAGGTCCCCGTCCAGAATCCCCGCGTTCCTCATGGAATCGCCCTTTATCCTCAAGGCGAACAGGTTGCTCCCCCGAAAAATCGCGGAATCCACCACGAGACTCCCGTCCCACTCCTCCTGCGCGTACATGGGAAGACCGGCCGTGACCTTTCCGATCACCGGCACCTCCAGCCAACGCTGGATTGCCGCCGCCTCCATCGCCCGGTTCAACAGGTAGATCGTGCGGCTGTAGCGCCCTTTTCTTCTGATATAGCCTTTTTCCTCCAGGGCCTTGATCAGCTGGGCCACCGCCGCGTGGCTCACCCCCATGTCCTCGGCCGCCGTTCGCAGACTCGGCGCCCTGCCGTGACGGGAGATCTGCTCTTGCAGGTAGTCCAGGAACTTTTGTTGTTTGGGAGTCGGCTCCGATTGCATTTGTTTCCTCCGGTATTTCCGAGCGCCTTGTTTTTTTCGTTCATTTGAAAGCCACAATACACCCCCGATTTGTAAATGTCAATGTAAATATTTATGTGTACATTAAAAACGAGAATCGCCGTTCCCGGCATTCTTCCTTGACACTCTCGCGAAAGATTTTATACCATCCCGGCGAAACTGTGTTTTTGACAAACCCATAACATAGAATAGGAGACGACATCCATTATGGAATTGACACCCTTGACGGCGGTGTCCCCCATCGACGGGCGATACCGGCGGGCATGCGCGAGCTTGGGCGCGTATTTTTCGGAAGGCGCTTTGATTCGGTATCGAACGCGGGTGGAGGTGGAATATTTCATCGCCCTGTGCGAACTGCCGCTTCCGCAACTAAAGGACGTGGACAAAGGCATATTCGAGTCCCTGCGGGCGGTGTACCGCGAGTTTTGCCCCGAGGACGCCCAGCGCGTCAAAGACATCGAGCGGACCACCAACCACGATGTCAAGGCGGTGGAATATTTGCTGAAGGAGAAGTTCGACGCCTTGGGGCTCGGAGAATACAAGGAGTTCATCCATTTCGGCCTGACTTCCCAGGACATCAACAACACGGCGGTGCCGTTGTCCATGAAGGAGGCGTGGCAGGAGGTGCTGCTGCCTTCCATCGAGGAGGTCTTGTCGGAGCTGGTTGAAAAGGCGAAGGAATGGAAGAAGGTGCCGATGCTCGCGCGGACCCACGGGCAGCCTGCGTCTCCCACGAGCCTGGGAAAGGAGCTTTACGTATTCGCGGACCGTTTGGAAAGGCAGCTTGCGCTGATTTCGCAAGTGCCGTTTTCGGCCAAGTTCGGGGGAGCGACGGGAAATTTCAACGCGCACCACGCAGCGTACCCGCAGATCGACTGGATCGGTTTCGGCAACCGTCTGGTCAACGACGTGCTGGGCTTGAGCCGTTCGCGGGTCACCACCCAGATCGAGCACTACGACAATCTCGGGGCCTTCTGCGACGGAATCAAGCGGATCAACACGATTCTGCTGGACCTGGATCGGGACATGTGGACCTACATTTCCATGGAATATTTCAAGCAGAAGATCGTGGAGGGCGAAGTGGGCTCCTCGACCATGCCGCACAAGGTGAATCCTATCGATTTCGAGAACTCCGAAGGCAACCTGGGGGTGGCCAACGCGATTTTCGAACACCTTTCGGCCAAGCTGCCCATTTCGAGGCTGCAACGCGACCTCACCGACTCCACGGTGACAAGAAACATCGGCGTGCCGTTCGGCCACACGCTGATCGGTCTCAAGTCGCTTCTGCGGGGAATGAGAAAGGTGATCTTAAACGAGACGGCCCTGCGCGAAGATCTCGAAAACAACTGGGCCGTGGTGGGGGAAGGAATCCAGACCGTGCTGCGCCGGGAGGGCTATCCCGAACCCTACGAGGCGCTCAAGGCCCTGACCCGGACGCACGGAAAAATCGACCGGGACACCATCGCGGAATTCATCCGGAACCTGGATGTCTCCGAGGAGGTCAAGGAAGAACTTTCGGAAATTTCGCCGGAGAAATATACGGGGATTTACGACTTTTAGACGGGTTTTCGCATGGGGCTTTGACGATCCATTGTCGGTCGGCAATGGATGATTATGAATTGCCAAGTGCCAATTTCCCAGGAGGGATTTCATGAAGATCAAGATCATCTACGACAACACGGTGTTCGTCGATGGGTTCGTGGCGGACTGGGGTTTTTCATGTCTTGTGGAGGCGCACGGAAAAAGGATTTTGTTCGACACGGGGGCCAAGGGGGCGGTGCTTTTGCAAAACATGGCCCGGCTGGGGATTTCTCCGGATTCCCTGGACTCGGTCTTCATTTCCCACGCCCACTGGGACCACACCGGCGGGCTGGCCGAGTTGTGCAGGCTCAAGCCTTTGAAAGTCTTTCTTCCCGACTATTGCCCGGACGTCAAGGACGCGGAGTCCTGCCAGCGGATATCCGAAGGGGTGGAAATATACGAAAACATCTACTCCACCGGCACGCTGAAGGATTCCGAGCAGTCCATGGTGGTTCGCCAGGGGGAAGACACGGTGGTGGTGGTGGGCTGCTCCCATCCGGGCATCGGGGAGATTCTTTCCGCGGCGGAGAAGTTCGGAAAGCCCACCGCGCTTGTCGGCGGCTTCCACGGGTTCGACGAGTTCCCGTTATTGAAGGATCTGCGCCTGATATGCCCCACCCATTGCACACAGTACATTCGCGCCATCGAAGCGAAATATCCGGACACGTTCGTTTCCGGCGGCGCGGGGCAAATCATCGAGATCTGAAAATCCGAGAAACACGGGAAAGAAAACAGAACGGGCGGACCGGGGAGATTTCAGCCACGAAAAGACACAAAAAAACACGAAAAGACACGAAAAAAAATCGAGAAGAGATGAAAAGAGGAGAAACCATGCGGGAGGTCGTGCGAAAAGTCCATGTCAACGCCCCCTTTGTGCTTCTGGTGGATAAATACCTGGACAGGTTTCTGTCCGAAGGGCTCAACCCCGAGATCGGGCTGGACGCGCAAGCTCTGGATCGTTTTTCGGCGGAGGATTTTTCCCGGGTCGAAGGCGAGTTCCGCCAGCGGGGCCTTTCGATCACCATACACGGTCCGTTCTCGGACATGTCTCCAGGCGCCCCGGACCCTTTGTTCTGGAACTTGACGAAAAAACGCTACGAGCAGGCCCTGGCGGCGGCGGCGATTTTCAAGCCACGAACGCTGGTGTGCCACGCGGGCTACGACCGCAAGCGCTACGGGTACTTCCTGGAAGCCTGGAGGGAAAAGAGCATAGAGATGTGGACCTGGCTCTCCGGCCGTCTCGCGGACATAGGCGTGAAGCTGATGCTGGAAAACGTCTACGAAGAACGCCCGGAGGACATGGAGTTCATATTCGAAAACACGCCGGGAGAAAACGTGGGGCTTTGCTTCGACATCGGACACCAGACCGCCTTCAGCAAGACCAACTTCGAGCGCTGGATGGAAGTTTTAGGGCCCTACGTGGGCCAGCTGCACCTCCACGACAACGACGGCTCGTGGGACCAGCACAGGGCGCTGGGGGACGCCTCCATCGATTTCGCGTCGTTTTTTCGAACCCTGAAAATCTACAGGAAAAAACAGCCCGTCGTAACTCTGGAGCCGCACCGGGAGGAAGATCTTGCGCCGAGCCTGCGGTTTTTGGAAAGCGCTTGGCCTTGGTAAACCATCGGAGATTATCTTTTTGAAAAAGGAAAATTACGAACACGTACTGGGAATCAGAAACCTCACGATGTCCGACTACGAAGACATCGCGGCCATCATGGCGCAGGCCTACAAAGGCATGGGCGGCGCCTGGAAAAGGAAGGAACTCGCCACGCTTTTGGAAATCTTCCCCGAAGGGCAAATCTGCGTGGAAGACAAGGGAAAGGCCGTGGGCGCCGCGCTGACCCTGATCGTGGACTACTCGAACCTGGAGAGAAACCACTCCTACGAAGACATCGTCTGCGGAGGAGAATTCGAAAGCCACGACCCGGAAGGCGACTACTTGTACGGCATCGACATGTTCGTCCACAAGGACTACAGAAAGATGCGCCTGGGAAGACGCATGTACGACGCCCGAAAAGCCCTTTGCGAAGAGATGAACCTGAAGGGAATCATCGTGGGCGGACGCATTCCCAAGTACGAAGACTACCACAAGGAGCTGAGCCCCACCGAGTACATCCAGAAAGTGAAGGAAAAGGAAATTTCCGACCCGGTCCTGACCTTCCAGCTGGCAAACGATTTCCACCCCAAGCGGGCGCTGAGAAACTACATTCCCGAAGACAGCGACTCGAAAAGCTGCGCGGTCTGGCTGGAATGGAACAATATCTTCCACGAACCCAAAAAGAAGATCGTGTGGGGAAGAAAGTCCAATGTGCGCCTGGGGACCGTCCAGTGGCGCATGCGGGCGTTCAAGTCCATGGAGGAACTCCTGCACCAGGTGGAGTTTTTCGTGGACGCCCTGGCGGGCTACAACGCAGACATCGTCCTGTTTCCCGAACTGTTCAACGCTCCGCTGCTGTGGCACTACGACCAGCAAAACCCGCACTTGGCCATGCGCTCGCTGGCCGAATACACAGAGCGGATTCGAAACGAAATGCTTGCCATGGCGGTGAGCTACAACATCAACATCGTGGCGGGGAGCCTTCCCGCCCTCCACGACGGCAAGCTTCTCAACGTATCGTATCTTTGCAGGCGCGACGGCACTTGGGACTCCCAGCAGAAGCTTCACATCACCCCGGACGAATCCGAATACTGGGGACTGCAAGGAGGAGAAGGACTGAAGATTTTCCAGACCGACATCGGCAAAATCGGGATTCTCGTCTGCTACGACATCGAATTTCCCGAACTAGCCCGCCTGCTGGCCGACAAGGGCATGAAGATTCTTTTGACCCCGTTCTGGACCGACACCAAAAACGGCTATCTTCGCATACGACGGTGCGCCCAGGCCAGGGCCATCGAAAACGAAATTTATGTCGCCATATCCGGGAGCGTGGGCAACCTCCCGAAAGTGGAAAACATGGACATCCAGTACTCCCAGTCCGCCATTTTCACGCCGTCGGACTTCGCGTTCCCCCACGACGCCATCGCGGCGGAAACCACCCCCAACACCGAAATGACCCTCATCGCGGACATCGACCTGGACCTTCTGAAGGAACTCAGAAATCACGGAAGCGTACAAAATCTCAAAAGCAGGCGCAAGGACCTCTACGAAGTCAAGTGGCTGGGGGGTTGATGTTTTTGGGCTTGGTTTCTATTTCCGCCATGCCCTCACCGCCTCGTCCGCCTCGTTCCAACGCTTCGCGTTGGAATGCATACCAGGACGGCCTTGGTAAGGAACTGGGGTGATGAAAATGGTGCCGAAAACGCGTCGAAAAATCCGACGATTTTTGTCCGACATCCTGCGCGTCAAAAAGTAACCAGACCATCCTGGTCTGGCTTTTTGGCGAACTGTGATCACACGGGTTCCATGAGGCCAGACCAGGATGGTCTGGTTACCTTCGGGGGCCGGAGCAGATAACCTACGAACCTATAAAGCGGAACAGATTTCGGCGGAAAAACAGACCCGTCAAACGGCATGATTTTCATCATCCCAGTAAGGAACCCCAATTAAATAATCGGGACAAAAGTCTTTGTTTTTCAGCTTCCGGTTTCGGAGCAAGCCAAACTCTGTTCAATTCATTTTTTCCGCTCCCAAAGGAAAACCTTATTTTTATTCTGGTTATAACGGATTTGGGGGAGCGGCAATGCGTAGGTTGGGTTGAGCGGATTTCACGTCGGGTTTCGCTTGCTTCCCAACCATTTCGCGCGCCGTATCTGTTTGTTTGATAGAATTCCGTAGCGAAACCCAACAATTGACGACGCTCAACCCAACCTACGTTCCACCCACCCACAAATCCGTTATAACCAGTTTTTATTTTTTAACCTTAGTAGCATGGCGGATTTTCTAACTCCAATAACCTTATTACCTTATTGGGAAATTTTTCCCTGAATTCCGTTTTTCCTTTCGATCATGAAAATAAGGTTGTTGTTTAATGCACAATCGCACAGCTACTAAAGTGTTCAAGTACAAAAATAAGGTTTGAAGTTTCACCGTTTGTATTGCGATACGCATAGTTCTAAAAGTTTTGTCCTTTGAGCCATCACCTGTTATAGGCATTTATTGAATGTGTGAATATGCCTTTTTTTAATGAATGGCGATCAGCAAACAAATAAAGTTTAGACTAGACATTTATTTGTCAATATGCTTTCTTATGTTCCAACATGACACGGAAACATGGAGGAAGCATATGAACGATAAACAGAACGGCACGAACAACGAGAAAATTCTCGACAACATTCTTCGAAATTTGAACATGCTGGAAAAGGCTCTTGACAGATTAAAGAGAAAAAACTGGCATCATGAGTCTCAATATCCGGAATCGATCGTCCTCATAGGCTTGTTGTTCTCGTCGATTCGGTCGTGGGCAAAGGAAAACCGGGCCTTCTGCAACGTGGCGCTATTCGCATGGCTGCTCGGAGCGGCTGCGGAACGAATCGGCAAATTGATCTGCCGGCTCGCCGATGAATGCGTTCCCGCCAACGGCAAGCGCAAGGAAAAAAAGGGCCGTTGGGAACGGGAAAGGGAGAATATCCTGAAGTCGTTGCGTACCATGGCCGACAGCCTTGCGGAGAGGATCGAATCGTTGAAACCGTCGCAAACCGTCGTTGGAAGCGCGATAGAGGAAGCCCTTTCGGCTTCGTTCGAAAGGTGCGAGGCGCAGCCGACTCAAATCAAAGGCGAGCGGTCGATATCAAAGAGGGGAAGCAAGACCATAGTCTTTCCGTATACGGATGAGGCCGGCTACGTCCGATTGGTCAATGACGGCAAAAGGTTCAAGATAGAGGTGGTCGAAAAGCTGCCCGAACTTGGGCGCCTCCTCGGCCACAAGCCCGGCTGCGAAGGCGGCGAAGGCTATTGCATGAAAGGTTTCCGCCGCAACCCTCGCAAAACCGCAATGCGGGGCGGAAAGCGGGAAACGTTTCCGGTTCGGATGGTTCAGTGTCTCGGCTGTCGGGAAAGATTTTCCGTTTTGCCGAGTTTTCTTCCTCGCGAAAAGAATTTCTGCATGGCGATCATAGGGGAGACGGTCAGGGAGGTTTGCCTCTTTTGCCAGAGCGTTCGCGGCGCTTTCGAAGCGACGGCTCTCAGCGGCGGGAAGCTGAAAAGCGTCCAGACGATAATGAATTGGATAAAATGGATGGGATTTCTGCATCCGGCGCGGATTCTGACCGGGGCGGGGGTGGCTGGAAGCGGCTATTTCCAAGAGGACGAAGGGTTCGAGAAGGAGCCGGACCTTCGCACTTATTCCCTGGCCATGGTCGATTCGAAAAGCATGCTCGTTTGGCATATGGACTATTTGGACCGAGTGGATGAAAAGACGCTCCGCGATTCTTTCGAGAAGTTCGTCGAGAGGATAGACTTCAAAGTGTGCGGAGTGACGAAGGACAAGTGGAAGGCCTCGACCAACGCTCTGAAGTCCGTTTTTCGGAGAATATGGATCGGTTTCTGCCATCGCCATTTTTTCAAAAAGCTTTGGGGCGCGCTTTCCGAGTGGAGCAGGCAAACGGGAAAAGACAAAAGTGAAGTTAAAAGGATTTACGATTTGGTGAAAGTCATTCTGGAAACGGCCGATTCGCAGACAAGGCTGAAAGTTCAAATTGAAATGGCGCGCGAAGAGGCTTTCAAGCATCCGCTGGTTTGTCCGACAATCGAGGAGCTGAAGAAAAACGCCGTCCATTATACCGTTTGGAAAAGAAGGCGCGGAATCAAAAAAACAACTTCCCTTGTGGACAATTTTCTCAAAATAGTAAAAAGAAAGCTTCGTCAAGCGGAAAGCTTCAGGGATCGAAAATGCACTTCGTATTTTCTTCGCGCACTGGCAAATGTGAGGAATTTCGTTCCTTTCATGCCTGGCTCGAAAAACTCAGGCAAAAGTCCTTTCATGCTCGCAGGAGGAGAAACCTTCGGATTGCCTTGGATAGAAGTTATGAATGTACATAACGCGTTCTTGTTTGCTCAGGAATGATATATATTTAAGGACACAACTTATAGAGCTATGCGTTGGATTTCATCGGCGACACGGGACTGGTGCCGGAAAAAGTCGATATGGATTACGTTCTTTCGGCCGTGAACCTGTGGCTGTATCCTCAGCAAAACGGCGGACTGGAGATGAAAACGATTCTTAGAACCATCAACGCCTGGCTGTATCCGACAACCGGGAAAACAGCTTCCTTTCGGCTCAGAACTCCGGAAACCGGGAATTCGGGAGTGGAAAGGAGCCTGCCTTCCGCCGTTTCCGCCCAGGAAACCTTCCAGGTTACGGTGAGCTTCACTTCCCCGGCCGACGATCTGAACGCGGTCGGCTTGAGCGATTTGGCGCCCGCCGGCCCCAACTCGGCGCTTTGGACAGTCAAAGTCGAAAAGGACTGGTGTTCGCCGGCCGCCGACTACATTTTGGTCGATGGCAACAAGGTGGAAATCGTCTGGATGGGTATCGAAAGTTACGATCAAGGGCAGGAGTTTACGGCCACATACGAAGTGACCGCCAACTGCTCCGTGATGAAAGGCTCGAACCCTTTCGTGAACGGCACCTTGACCTACTATACAGGTAACGAAATCCACGAGGAAAGTATCGGAGGCGATGTGAAAACGCTAATCGGAGACTTCGAAAATCCCTGGGATTTGAATGCCGACGGCAAGGTCAACTACATGGACCTGGCCCTTTTCGCGGACGTATGGAATATCGGGGAATCGGAACTCGTATACAACGAGGCCGCGAACTTCGTGGTCGATTGCGATTCCCAAATCGTCGATTACAGAGACTTGCAAGTTTTCGGCGACCACTGGCTGGAAAGCTATCAGAAGTAGCGGTACGAGCCCCACATTTTCAAAACGAAACTCCCCGGCGGCACTGCATCCCGACAATACGGGGTCTGCCGACCGGGAGTTTCACGAACCATGAGAGGAGTAAAAAATGATTCCGTATAAAAAAGTCGTTCACAATACTTGCTCCGTTTTAATTCTTATTCTGATCGTTTTTCTACCCGCGACGGTACTTTCCGGTCCAAACCGAAACGCAGGCTGCGCGCTGGACGCGAACCCAGAGACTGCGGACTACGCCCAAACGGTCTCAAGCGAAAACATCGAGACTTCCATTAAAGCGCGGCCCGGAGAGATAGTCGCCATCGCCGCAGTGGCACAGGGGACTTCCGACTTGGACACCTACCAGATCGAGGTGCGATACGACCCGCAAGTCTTGGAATTCGTCAAAACACCCAAAACAAACCTTGTCGTTGGAACCGTCAACTTCTTGGGTTCGAAAGGAGGAACGTGCTTCGGATTCGAGTCCGTCGATCCGGAAAAAGGAACGATCAACGTTTCCAACTCCATCGCCGGCAACATTGGAACACATGCGCCCGAAGGCTCCGGAACGATCTCGGTCCTGCATTTCAGGATATTGCAAAACAAACCCGCCAAGCTGAAGCTTGAAAATGTCGTGTTCATGGCCTCCGACGGTGTCGCAGACCGAGTCGAACGGCTGGCGGGAGCCGCAGTGAATTGACAGAGGTTCGATAGAGCGATTCGACAAGGCTCCCGAAGGTTCCGGTGTCCTGGCAATCATGGAATTCAGGGTATTGGACTGGGATTGCTGCACCAATATCCAATTGTCGAACGTGGCCTTCATGGATCCGGAAGGTGCAGGCCAAATCCCGCCGGTAGAGGCTCGCATCACGAGAATCACCAACGTGTTCGTCAATTTTAGGACCATCTGCGCGGTCTCCGACATGGCGGATTGCCCGGTCGGTTGCACGAAATGCGTCAAATGGATCGTTGAGGCCATCGCAACTCTGGGCGAATTCGGTGAGGTGAAAATCGTCGCCGGAACATACGACGAGGAGATCACTTTGAATGATTCTATAATGCTGATTCTGAACGACGATAGCGGCGCGGTCGAATTAACCGGTTCAGGATACTGATACCGTTCCTCGGCATTGGACAAACATATCGTTTTCCAGGCTCGACAAGACGAATCGACACCATCCCAAGTCTCACCGGGCTGCCAAATATCTCAATCCGAAGAAAGCCGAAACGATTAGAACACATATAAAAGATTTCCTCATGATTTCTTCCTTATAAGGGCCAGGACGGCCCTTGCAAAATGGGTCGTCCTGGATAGGTTTTGTGCGATGCCAGTAATCAGCCGGGGATCGAGACGGGGGCTGCCGTGCCGATGAAATCCATGGTCTCTTCGTATTTGCCTCTCATATCCACATGTGCGTTGTCGATCTCTTTCTTCATCGGGCTCCAGTCGGAAGGGCACTCGGTTTTGAGCGTCTGAATTCTGTCCTCCATTTCGGCCAGGGCGATCTTGATGTCGCCGAAATTGCCCAGGGCCTTTTCTTTATCCGCGCTGCCCAGCTTGTCGATGCGCTCGTTCATGTCGTAAAGCTTGGCCTTCCATGCGGTAAGCTCCGTCTCCAATCCTTTGCAAAAATCCTTTACGTCCATTTTTACCTCCTGTAACTGTTTTTTGTTAATCTATAAGGCTTATCTAAAAGCCTCACACCTATTAAAAGGAAGTTGTTGGAATCGCATACTGCTATTTTCATGTTCATATGGTATTTGAGATCGTTTCATTATTTTTTCTTAGCCGTTGTCAACATAATTTATTATACTTAACTATTTTTCATTCCTTCATTCTTTCACTCTTTCTTTTAACACTCGTTCTGACCGTCGTTCGCTTTCTTAATCGTTAAAGTATGGTTGGCCACGCATATCGCAAGAATAGGAAAAAAGGGAAACTATGATGGGGGAATCCTGTCATTTCCGGACCCAAGCGAGCTGTCAACGAGGACCCCATATCGTCGGAGGCGCCGCAATCCACGACGGTCCTGAAAAAATGTTCGACTTGATGTACGAGTTTCCATATAATCAACGGTACGATGAAACTGGCTTCAATGTCAGAGCGGTCGATTTCAAATCGGCCCCTATTCGATCTTTTGAAAACCCATGCTTACTGCCAAAGCATATAGATAATCGGAGAAAAATGACAAACCAGATCGTAAAAAACGACAAACTGACGACCTACGACGATCTTTCGCCGGGCCAGACCGCCCGGTTCACCAAGACGGTCACCGAAGCGGACATCTCCCACTTCATCGCCATCACCGGCGATGTCAACCCGCTTCACGTGGACGAAACCTTTGCCGCCCGCACCTTTTTCAAAAAACGCATCGCCCACGGCATGATGTCGGCCTCGCTTTTCTCCACCCTGGTCGGCATGTTTTTGCCCGGGTTCGGAGCGATCTACCGCTCGCAGCAGATCGAGTTCGTGAGGCCAGTCTATATCGGGGACACGCTGACGGCGTCGTTTACGGTCAAGGCGGTGGACGCCAGCAGGGAGATCGTGGAAATGGAAGGGGTCATCGAAAACCAGCACGGGCAGGTCGTGGTCAAGGGGGATGCCACGGCCAGCCTCATTCGAAAGCTGGAGGACGTTCCAGCCGACTCCACTGAAAAAAGGTGAGTTCAAGCAATGATATTCTCGAAATTTACAGCAGCAGGGCCTTTTCCGAAGGGTTGACCGCGAGGGCCTTGGAGCATTTTTCGCACAGGCCGAGGAACTCCAGCCGATGGCCCGTTATTTTGAAATCGGTCGCGGGCTCGACGTTTTCTTCCAGCTCCGGCATCAATCCCAAGGGGGCGTCTTCCACCAGGTCGCAGCGAACGCATCGAATGTGGTAGTGGGGTTCGGGATTTCCGTCGTAGTGGCGCTGGGTGCCGGCCAGTTCCAGGGTTTGTATCTCGCCCATTTCCGTGAGGACCTCCAAATTGCGGTAGATCGTGCCCATGCTGATTCTCGGCAGGCGTCGCCGAACCATGTGGTACACCTCGTCGGCGGTGGGGTGGGAGCATGATTCTCTCAACTCTTCCAGTATCATCGCCCTTTGTTTTGTCATTCTGTGGACGCAATCCTTCAAAACGTCGTCTCCCTGAAAAAAAATGAAAAAGTTTTACATGTTTCAAAACGAAAAAAATGTCAATATTTTTTCGTCGCGACGCAGACAAGAAGAACCGGAAACGCGGGACAAGAGCACGAGCTGACGTTGACCGGACGCTGGAGCGTCCCGATATGCGTTACCACGCCGGAGCGCGGGAACGAGGCCGGACCCGGGGCAGGTGTGCCCGCCGCCGTTGAACGGACGCCGGAGCGTCCCGATATGCGTTCCCACGCCGGAGCGCGGGAACGAGGCTTTCGAGAGTGTTGTCTGGCAGTCCAAGGAAGGTCGGTTGGCTCGAAATCGCGGGGATGCGGGGATTTTCGCATTCGCTGTCTATCTGCATCCCCGCGCCGCCACGGCATAGGCGGCGCGGGCGCAATTTATTTTGTCGCGGACTTCGTCACTGCCGGTATTCTGGTGGGGCGCACGCTTGACCGGCGGTCCGTCATCTTTTGTCGATGGGTACGAACGCGCATTCTTCGGGACCGCAGTAGTCGCCGACATATTCCGATTCGGGCCGATATAGCATGGGCTTGGGAGCGGCCTCGGCGTACTGTTCCTCCAGCACGTGCGCGGTCCATCCGGCGACGCGGGAGATGGCGAAAACCGGGGTGAAAAAATCAATGGGAATGCCCATGGAGTAATAGAGGCTCGCGCTGTAGAAATCGACGTTGACGTAGATTTCCCGGCCCTTGCGTTCCTTGAACGCCTTTTTGCCAGCCTTCTCCAGCTTGGTGGAGATGTCGAACCACTTGGTTTCCCCGGCGCGTTCCCCCATCTTCTTGCTCATGGGGGCGAGGATGAAAGCCCGGGGGTCGTCGGTCTGGTACACGGCGTGGCCCAGTCCCATGATTTTCTTGCCCTCGTTCAGGACATTCTCTATGAAAGACTCGACGTTTTCAGCGGACCCGATCTTCTTGAGCATCTCCATGACCCGCACGTTGGCGCCGCCGTGGAGGTCGCCGGAGAGCGAGCCCACGCCGGCCGCGACCGCAGCGTACATGTGCGCCCTGGTGGACGCCACCTCGCGCGCGGCAAATGTGGACGCGTTGAAGCTGTGTTCCGCGTGAAGCACCAGGCATGTGTCGAAAAAACGAGCCACTTCTTCGTCGGGGACCCTCCCTTGCAGCATGTACAGGAAGTTGGCGGCATGGTCCAGGTCGTCGGAAGGCGCCACCACCTCTTTTCCCGTGCGGATGCGCTCCCAGGCGGCCAGCACGGTGGCAAGCTTTGCGATCAGGCGGACCGCCATTCTTTCCGACGCCTCCCTGGACTGTTCCCGGATGTCCGGGTCGTAGGCGGCCAGCAGGGCCACCCCCGCCTGAAGCACGTCCATGGGAAGCGCGTCCCTTGGAATCGTCTTCAAGGCCTCGACGACTCCGTCCGGAATTTTTCTTTCCTCCGCGAGTTTCTTCTTGAACCCCTTCAGCTTTTCCGCCCCCGGAAGGCTCTCGTATATGAGCAGGTGGGCCGTTTCCTCGAAGGAGACCTTTTCCGCCAGGTCCTGAATCAGATAGCCCCTATATATGAGCTTGCCTTCCTCTCCTCGAACATCGCTGATTTTCGAGCTTGCGATGACAAGGCCCCGGAGTCCGGTGTTTTTCACTGGCATGCATTCTTCGACCATACTGACAAACCTCCCTTCCCATACCCCTTCTCTATTCGCGAATTTGATCGAACGCGATTTTTCTCGAATCGTCCGGCTTCGATGCTATATATCGACCCACATGTCGGCTTCGTTTCCGCAGTGACTGCACACCGCGTGCCCCTTCACTTTGCCTTCCACATGCTCGTGCTTGGCCTCTTTGGCTTCGCTCTTTTCGGCCCCTTCGTTTTCCAATTCCTCAGGCAAGGAACAAGTGATCACCATTTCCGACTCGTTTCCGCAATTCTTGCATTGACATACTTGCTTGATTGTTTTGCTCATTTTGGTTCCTTTCGCTTGTTTGTTGTGTTTGAAAATGTCATTTTTAAAGATTCTGTCATGGACCAGTATACGTTCAACCGCCAAAATTTGATCTTTGGCCGTGAATGTCAAGGGGTTATTTGGACACGTCGGCGACTTGTTCCCAAAGAGCGACTCGAAAAATTTTTCTATGCAAACTTCCGATGCTGTTTATATTACCGAAACAGTTTTTCGAGACATTTAGCGAATTCGAACCTTGCATTTTTTACAAGGACCTTACTTCAACTAAAAAGGGAGGATGCCAATGAGCTTATCCGAATATTTCGACAACACCAAGGGCACCGGCGTTCTTGCGACGGCGGATTCCGACGGCAAGGTGGATGCCGCGATCTACGCGAGACCCCACGTCATGGAGGACGGGAGCCTGGCGTTTATCATGCGCGACCGCCTGACCCACGCCAATCTTCAGTCCAATCCGCACGCCGCCTTTCTTTTCATCGAAGACGGCCCCGGTTACAAAGGCAAGCGCCTGTTTCTGAAAAAAGTTCGCGAAGAAGAAAATGCCGAACTGATCGAAAAACTCAGCCGAAGGTCCTACAAATCCGGCAAAGGAACCGAGGAATCGCGTTTTCTCGCCTATTTCGAGCTGGAAAAGGAGATACCGCTTGTAGGCCCTGGAAAATAGCGGGGAAGAATGCTGGTTATGATGGATTTGGGGGACTGCGCGTAGGTTGGGTTGAGCGGAGCGTCGCGTTGGGTTGAGCTTGCTTCCCGGGTGCATCGAGCACCTTCTCAGTTATGTTGAAAGAACAATGCAGCGAAACCCAACAATCTACGACGTTCAACCCAACCTACATTCAACCGCCTCCCCCCCCAAATCCGTTACAACCAGGAATTATGTATTCATTCATGGCTCGTCTTGCGCCGGCTGCGGAGGACCTCGTTGGCGATCAGGCTGCTCAAAGCCTGGCTTACGCCAATCCCCTTCCGCAAAACCGGCGCGAGACAGAGAGTTCAATCCTTAATTGGTACAATTGAAAGGAGATTATTGTATGAGCAAGACCATGGAAAACTTAGCCGCTGCCTTCGCCGGGGAATCCCAGGCCAACCGCAAATACCTGGCTTTCGCCAAAAAGGCCGACCGCGATGGATACCCGCAGATCGCAAAGCTCTTCCGCGCGGCAGCAGAGGCCGAGACTGTCCACGCCCACGCGCACCTTCGGGCCATGGGCGGCGTCGGCGACACCGCCTCCAACCTCAAGGAAGCCATCGCGGGCGAAACCCACGAGTTCAAGGACATGTATCCCAAGATGATCGCGGAAGCCGAAGCAGAAGGCGCAAAAGTCCCCCTTCGCAGCTTCAAGTTCGCCAACGAGGTGGAGGAAGTCCACGCCAAACTGTACCAGAAAGCCCTCGACAATATGGACAACATGGAGGAATGCGACTACTACGTATGCTCCGTGTGCGGCTACACCTGCGAAAACGAAATCCCGGAAAGCTGCCCGGTCTGCAAGGCGAAACCCAACGCGTTTTTCAAGGTCGATTGATACGACGCGCCTTAAGGCGCAAGGGTCGGCGCTCGCGATCTTTCGCCCGCCGGCCCTTTTTTTCATTTGTATTGATAAATCTCATATTCGGTTTTGCTCCCCAGAAGATCGTCGATTTTGCCCTGGATAGCGGTCCTCTCCTCATTGCCCGACCAGTTCTGCCAGTCCTCGATGCTCTGCCAGGTGCTGACCACCAGGAACTGTTCGGGATCGTCGTAGCGTCTCAGGGTTTCTCCGCCGATGTACCCGTCCTGGTTCATGGCCAGGACCCGAAGTTCCTTCAAATAGGGAACCAGTTCCCCGGCTTTGTCCGCCGGCACTCTCCTTTTAATCATGATTTTAACAGCCATTGGGACCTCCCTTTTCTTATTGTGAACACCGACGCGCATTTCAAACGGAAATGCGCGGACATAAAAAAACAGGCTCGTCGCGGGTTTGTGGGAAAAGGCGTGTCGATGGTAACCAGACCATCCTGGTCTGGCGTACCTTGGCTTCCAAGCGGAGGTATATTCGCGATATGGGACCAGAGCTGGAAGCACTGGTTACCTTTGCCGTTCCCCACAAATCCGCGATGAACCAAAAAACACGCCGCGAACTCGCCGCTAAAATTGGAACGGATGCCAAACCGAACGCAAGGACTGTTACATCCAGCGAGAGCAAGGGCTGTTCCAGCGAACTTCGTCAATAAAAGGGCAATTTGTGAATGTGATCGGACCACACTTGAAACGAATGCGGCAACACTTTAATCTTATGATTTTCAAACGCCGAGTGTCAAGAAAACCCTTGTTCCGAGACAATTGAATTTCCATCAAAATTGGAATTGCTGTTGCTCTGACGATTCGGGATTGCGCTTTTATCCGATTGTCTTACCCTTTCTAAAATACCCATACACATTGTCGGTACTTATGGCGGGAATCATGGAAAACGAACAATTGACGTACGTGCAGGGCCAGCGGTGGGTGAGCGATGCCGAACCCGAGCTGGGATTGGGAATCATTCTCGAGGCGGACGCCAAAAGCATCCGCCTGGTGTTTCCGGCGTCGGAGGTGGAACGGGGATATTCCCGGCAATTCGCCCCCATCCGCCGCGCGCGATTTACCAAGGGCGACACCATTCGGGACCGGGAAGGGCGCAAATTCTTCGTGACGGACGTCGAAGAAGAAGACGGCCTTCTGTTCTACCACAGCAAGGAGAGAATCGTTTCGGAGATCGAACTATCGGACAGAATCGGCATGGACGATCCCAAGGAGCGAATCCAGTCGGGCCGATGGGACCAGCCGGAGGACTTCGATCTGCGGCGGCAGGCTCTCGAACTGCGGCACGAAATCGCAGGCTCCCCGGTCCGGGGTCTTCTGGGCGGACGCGTCGATCTGTACGGTCACCAAATGTACATCGCGTCCGAGGTCTCCCGCCGACACGCGCCCAAAGTCCTACTTTCCGACGAAACCGGCCTGGGAAAAACCATCGAAGCCTGCCTGATCATGCACCGGCTGGTCTTGAGCGGACGCGTTTCCCGCGTGTTCGTGGCGGTGCCCGAGTCCCTGGTCCACCAATGGTTCGTGGAGATGTACCGCCGTTTCAACCTGGTTTTCCGCATCGCCGACGAACAGCACTGCAAAGCCGTGGAAAAAGGCGCTCCCGCACAGAACCCCTTTCTCGACGACCAGCTTGTCCTGGCCAGCCTCGATTTTCTCTCCGCGAACAAGCGTCGCGCATCCCAGGCCTTGGAAGCGGGCTGGGACATGATCGTGATCGACGAAGCCCACCGGATCAAGGAAAAATCGAACCTCTACCGGCTCCTGTCGGACCTGGGGCGAAGGACCAGGCGAATGCTGCTGTTGTCGGCCACGCCGGAACAGCTGGGACGAAGAAACCATTTCGCCCGTCTGAAACTTCTCGACCCGGCGCGCTTTTACGATTACAACGAGTTTTTGAACGAATCGGAGCGCTACGGCCAGATCGCCGCTCTCGCCGGGCGAATCCTGGACGGAAACGCGGCCCTGGACGAAGCGGCCAAACAGGTCGAGCTGCTGGCGCCGGGCCTTATCGACGACGATTTTTCCATAGGCCCTTCCAAGGAAGAAAAGCAGCGGCGACGACTCATCGACAGATTGATCGACCATTGCGGCACCGGACGGGCCATCTTCCGAAACACCCGGTCCGTGGTGAAAAACTTCGCGGAAAGAAAGGCATCCTTGATCCCCCTGCCCGGCGAAGATGTCAGCGACGCCTATTTGGAGACGCTTTCCGAAACCTTTCTCGCCGAATCGGAAAACAGGGCGCTTTCCGGCGCCCTCGACTTCGGCGACGACAAACGGATCGACTGGCTCGCCGATTTCATCCGGGGGCTTGAAAACGAAAAAGCCCTGCTGATTTGTCGCGGAATTCAAAAAGTCCTGGCCGTAGAAAAGGCGCTGGCGCAAAGGATCAACCGGAAGGTCGCCGTGTTCCACGAAGGGCTTTCCATGCTGCAAAGGGACCGGAACGCCGCGTGGTTTTCCGATCCCGACGGCGCGGTCCTGCTGATCTCCTCGGAGATCGGAAGCGAGGGAAGAAATTTCCAGTTCGCGCGCCACCTGGTGCTCATCGACCTTCCCTTGGACCCGGAGCAACTGGAACAGCGCATCGGAAGACTGGATCGAATCGGGCAGAAATCCGACATCATGATCCACGTCCCCTTCATCGAAACAAGCCCCCAGGAGGTACTGGCCAGATGGTACCACGAAGGACTGGGACAGTTCGAATCGTGCATCGCGGGAGGGCTCGACATCTACGAGGCCTTCGGCGCAAGAGTCCGCGACTTGGCCGTCGGATTCCACCGGATGGAAAAGGCGGACGCCAAGACACGGCTCGGCCTCCTGATTCAGGAAACCGCGGCGTTTCGCGAAGATCTGGCCAAAAAGCTCGCCGAGGGCAGGGACCGTCTTCTGGAGCTTTCCTCCTACCGGCCCGAAAAAGTGGCGTCCTTGCTGGAACAAATCCAGGAGGCCGACCGGGACGCCGGGCTGGAACGCTTCATGGAAAAGGCCTTCGACCGCTTCGGCGTCGAAATGGACCGCATCGCAGACCGGATCCATGTGGCCCGGCCGGGGGACGATTTCGACGAATCCTTCCCCCTGCCCGACCTCGAAGGGACCGGGCTCACATTCGACCGGCAGACGGCGGTCAACAGGGAAGACCTGGCCTTCGTCACCCAGGACCACCCCATGGTCGCCGCCGCATTGGACATCATACTGGGAGGCCAGCGGGGAAATTGCACCGTGTGCGCCTCCGACGGCCCCTCCCCCGGACTGGTTCTCGACGCCGTGTTCGTCCTGGAATGCCTCTGTCCCAAGCGCCTCTACCCGGACCGCTTCCTGCCGCCCACCATCGTTCGGGTGGCCCTCGACCACGAAATGCGCCAACTGGCCCAAGACGATCTGAATAGCCACAGAATATCGGAAATAGAAAGCGCCGAAGAAATCGACGAGGCCGCGCGAAAAGTTCTGCTACGGTCGTTTTTCCCCGAAATGCTCAAGCAAGCGGAAAAGATCGCGAAGACCAAGGCGGAAAAGATCGTGAAAGAAGCTGTCAACCGAATGCTCTCGGATGCCAACGAGGAACTCGGCCGCCTGCAACGGCTGCAAAAATCCAACCCGCTGATATCCGACGAGGAAATCCAGAGCGCCAGAAACGAAGCGCGCTCCCTGGCTTCTGCTCTGGAAGAATCCTACCCCAGGCTCGACTGCGTCCGCCTGATCGTCCGCGGCCTCGGATAGCGTTACTAGATCACGTTTCCCATCATGTAATTCTTCAGGCCCTCCTTCATATTTTCGGGGACCTCCCGGAGCTTGTCCAGGCAGTCGGAACAAAGATACAGGAAGTCTTCCGTCTTATAGATTTCCAACTCGTACGACATGGCGCCGCACAAGTCGCACTGGACCTCTATGTCTATGCTTACCTTGACAAACATGGCCATCTCCTTTCGGCTAAGGGTTACAGTCCGCGATCGGACTTCGCTTCCCCTTTTCACATCCTCACGAAACCACCCAAACGGCGGTATCGCCTGCCAGATGCACCACCTTGCGGCAGACCCTTCCCATGTTGAACTCCCTCGCCTCGGAGAGTCCGCGCCTGCCGATGACCACCGTCCCGTATCCGCCCAGCAACGCCTGGGCCGCGATCGTTCCCCCGCGAGTCGCCATGCCGGACATGATCTTAGTGCCCACCCGTTCGGGGGCCACCCCCACATGCTCCAGCAACGTCCTCGCCTCCGACATCGCCTCCTGCATGCCGAGCCTCGCCTTGGCCAGCTCCTCGTCGGTGATCTTGAACCACCGGGAACTTTCCAGCTCGGTGACGATGTCGTCCTGGTCCTCCATGAGCCTGAAATCGTAGTTTCTCAAAACGTGAAACAGCATAAACTCGGCGTCGGTGTCCGCGAGCATCTTTCCGGCGTACTCGACGCACCTCATGCTGCACGCCGACGAATCCATGGCGATCAGGACCTTCCGGTTCTTCATGGTCTTGGCCACCAGCCAGACCGGAACGTCCTCCAAGCTGGACAAAAGCTTTTCCGCGACGCTTCCGATCACCAGCCGGGTGATGGGGTTGCTCCCCACCCTGCCGAACACCACGGCGTCGTAGCCTTTCTTGGCCTCCCGGATGATGTCCCGGGCGATCCCCACCGTCCGGTCCTTGATCCTCATGGAAACATTGTCTTCGCCGAACCCGGCCTCCAAAAACACATCGCGCGACTGCTCCATGAATTTGTTCAAAGCTCTCGTCCGGCGCTCCGACCAGATGGCCAGCGGGGCATAGCCCGGATCTTGCTCGATGTCCCAGAAACTTTCGGGCTTGGAGGGCGAAACATTGAACAGAACCACCTCCGAGTCTTTGGGAGCAAGCATGTGCGACAAATAGGAAACCACATCCAAAGACGCCCGGGAACCGTCCAGGGCCACCAGTACCTTCCTCGCGGATTTGCGTCCGTTCACGACGAGTTCGTTCATCGAAGGCCTCCTTTCCCTCGCGTTTTCGTTTTCGATACCGACAAATATTAAACAGGCAAAAAGGATACCACCGGGATTGGAAAAGCTTGCATCCATAACATGCCGTGATTGCAGGGTATCGCGAAGGACGGAAACTTTCGACCGGGCAATCGGCCGCGAAGGCGTGTCAGCTTTTTTTACAAGGTGTTGAGTTGGGTGATGGGAATGCGGTATTTTCCAATTGTATTTTTTTCGAGCACAGTCCGTCAGGAATCCGCAAAGCCCCCCCAACATTAGGAAAAGCGGCTCATCGCGGATTCTTGGGAAAAGGCGTGTCGAAGGTAACCAGACCATCCTGGTCTGGCATGCCTCGGCTTCCAAAGGACGGCACATTCGCGATATGAGACCAGAGCTGGAAGCTCTGGTTACCTTGACCGCTCCCCACAAATCCGCGATGAACCGGAAAAGCGGATCTGAATTCGAACCGGATTTCGAAGAAAACCGTTTTTGGCAACTCAGAAACAGCTCGTTGCCGTATCTGTGAGGAACCCTTTTATCGTTTCGTCGTCAATCTCTTTGCCGATATAATCGATAGATTCTCTATAGTCGATGTCCTCGAAATATGCCAGCTGTTCGCGAAACAATTTGCCGTTGAAATACGAGCCGAAAATCTCCTTGGCCCTGCTCGAGATATCTGCCAGATCGAACGAATATTTCAAAAGAAAAAATAAATCCACGTAATCCTTCCATTTGGCCCGACCTCCGAGGGCATGGGCTTTCATGGCGGCAAGGTCCAGCAGAGACGGAACGGACGCGAAATTTTCGAAATCCCGGCTGCGGGCGACTGCGTGGGGATATTGAAAAAAAGTGAGCTTCACGCCGCCAACCGAGAGGTGAAGCTGGTCGAAGGCTTCGTAAAGTATTCCATCGATATTGACTCCCTGACGGTCGAATATGCGCTTGATTTGTTGTCTTTTGACATCCTTTTCCGTGAACATATCGAAATCGACCGAGCGACGATGCCCGATATATAGCGCAATGGCGGTCCCGCCAGCCAAGTAATAGTCCCTTTTGAACAGCCGAACCACCGGCAACAGATCGATTTGTTCCTGGGTCAGGATTTCTTTATGCATGCCTGTCGAAATACAGCTTGAAAAAGTGCATCGTTCTCGGATGGTAATTGGGTCGATTGCCAGAAATCTGACGACGAAAAATCTCAGCCACCGTCTTTGTCCCGACGATTTGGAAAAGCTCCCTCACGCTTTCTTCGTCCCCGTAGCTCAACACCGATTCGACCAGAAAAGGAAGCTCTATGTTTTCCCGCTCCTCGGGCTTGATCCACCAAAACAATCCCGAATTTTCGCGGATGAACGCTTTCAGCTTTTTCCGATCCATCCTGACGCCTTTTTGTGTTTTTTTATCTCCAATCAAATCTAATGAAAAATACCATTTTTCCTGTTTCGAATCAATGGCGAAGCTGCCAATGCCAAAGTCCAGATATTTTTTCATATCCAAATTCCCGCACTCCCCATTTTCGAAAACGATGGAAAGAACGTAATCCTCGCAAGGGACGACCTTTTTTACCGATGGATACATAGTTTTGCCATCCTCTTTTATTGAAGAGGTTGACCTTTACGTTAAAAAAAAACCGCCATGTTGTCTCAGTCTACTCCAGCGAATGGTTAGGCACTTCTGTTATGGTATTGCCTCATCCAAAATACCGCTCATATGTGTCATGATTTCCAATCCAAAACCATGTTACAGTATCTTCATCGAGGACCCCCAACGCTCTGCACCCGTAGCTAACTCGAACAGCCCATATTTTTCTGGTTGGTTGATACATTTAAAGCGCAATGATGGATGAAAAGGATTTTCTTTCCACAAGCGATATGACTTTTTAGCTTGTTACTTGATATTTTGATCGAGCTTACGATATTCACTCCAAAAAGATGGCAGCGTGGAGGAGTTCATAATGAATCCAAATCCAGCGGCACTGCTTTCCCATCGGCGATCTCCATTCTCGCCTTTTTGGCAGCGGCAAAAACCTGCAAGGATTTTTTCGAAAGAGAGGAAAACCTTGAATTCGTTTTTGTTTCACATGAGAATCCGCAATTACAGAATCGCCTTCATGGTGGGAGCGTCGATGTTCCCTCCGCTCAGAATCATGCCGATTCGGCCTTTGCGCGTTTCCTTTCTTTCGAGCAGGGCCGACAAGCCCAAGACCCCGGACGGCTCCACCACCAGCTTCATCCGGTAGAAGAGAAACCGGACGGCCTCCATGATGGATTCTTCCGACACGGTGACGAAATCGTCAATATATTCGAGAGCCAGCGGGAACGTGATTGTACCGAGCGAGTACGTGCGGGTGCCGTCGGCGATAGTCGGGGGGGGGGTTGACAGTAGGAGGGTGCGGGTTCGGTAGGACTTGGTGGCGTCGTCGGCCAATTCGGGATCGATGCCGATCACCCGGCAGTCGGGGGCCAGGCCCTTGGCAGCGATGGCCGAGCCGCTCAACAGTCCGGTGCCGCCGCACGGGACCAGCAGGGAGTCCAGGGGGCCGGTCTCCTCCAAAAGCTCCAGGGCGGCGGTGCCCTGGCCCTCGACGATGTCCATGTGGTCGAAGGGCGGTATGAGGGTGTAGCCGTGCTTTTGCCACAGCGTTTCGGCGATTTCGGCCCGGTCGGCCTTTTGCGGGTCGCAGGCGACAGCCTGGGCACCCTATTCTTCTTGGCCCTGCGCTTGGTCTCGGGGGCGTCGTCGGGCATGACCACCACGGTCTTCAAAGTCATCATGCTTCCGAACAGGGCAAAACCTGGGCGTGGTTTCCAGAGAAATACGCGATAACCATGCGCGCCTTTTGCTCTTCGGACAGCCTTGCGACCGCTTTGTAGGCGCCCCGGAACTTGAACGCGCCCGCTTTCTGGAGGTTTCCGCTTTGGAAGAACACTTCGGCGCATGGGCCTTCATTTCGGACCAGGCGCAAACCTTGTTGACATCCACCATGAAGGGGAACCTGCCATGACAGCTTGACATCATGCTCCTATCCATACCCGAATTGTTCGAGGACGGGTCCCAGTTTTTTTTCGAGCGGTTCGACGAGCAATTTGTAAACAGGGAGCGTGGACGGACAAGAACATATTCGTATCGGGCCATAGACATGGCCCCTAAAGTCCGCTATGATTCAGTCCTTTTTGCTTTTCCACCTGAAAGTCCCGTTAGGGACGACAGGCAATAGCCCGGCAATTTATTGCCGGGGTTGACGTGCCGATATGGGCCAAGTCCCGTTAGGGACGACAGAAATGAGGGGTTCGGCATTGGGCATTGCGCCGGATTTGCAAGAAACAGGGCATGTTCCTGTGGTAATCGAAATCATCCTTTTTTTCCGGGTTGATTTTTCTGCAAAATTTCGACCTGTGCGATTGGTGTTCTTCCATTGAGGATCAAAGCCGGATAGCCCGGGTAGCGCCGTCTTCCACGGTGGCGCGGTGCTTGGGCGCGTTCGGAGTCCACAACGGCATAAAATCGGACAACGCGCCGCCGTGGAAGACAGCGCTACCGGTACAAGCGAGTTCTGCACATTGCCGCCGATTCCAACCGTACAGGTCGAAATTTTTTGGACATTATATTGCAAAGGAGAAAAAAGATTGCAATAATTATCTCCGCATGATAACTTAGAACGATCATGGAAAATGAAAAATATTCGCCGAAAGACGCAGCGTTGCAAACCTTGCTGGAACTCGACGGCGAAATATTTCCAATGGAAAACGGCTATTGGACGAAAATAGAAGCGAACCGAGTCGAGCCAAACGAGCACATTCCCCATGGAGTCAGATATTCTTTGACCCTCCACGACAGGAACAACAGCCGGATTGTGGGTTTAGACAACGCTCACGCGTTCAAGCCGAGAATAAAAAGGTATGGAGGTCGCAAAACGACTTGGGATCACAAACACAAATGCGAAAAAACGGAACGGTACGAGTACGAATCGGCAAGTCAATTGCTTGAAGATTTCTGGAAAGAAGTCTATGAAGCTTTGAAAACATAAATATTCGGCTTTGTCGAACTCGGAATATTTGCAGCGCTTTGGCAAGGCGGCGTCTTCGTGATTGAGAATCCGACAGAGAGGAGAAAGCATGGCCCAAACTACGATGAAAATCGGGATTTTGTCCCGTGAGGAATACAGAAAAAGAACGATGGCGATTGCAAGGGGGGAATACAAGCCTTCGAAGGACGAGCCGAAAATCTGGTTCGAATCTTTGCAATCCATGGCGCAGGTACTCAGCAACGAAAATCGCGAACTGCTGCGAACGATCCTCAAGCGCAATCCCGATTCCATTAAAGATCTGGAAATGGCCACTGGCAGAAAGAGCGGCAACTTGTCGCGCACATTGAAGCTGATGGAGCGATACGGCATCGTCAGGCTGGAAAGGCACAGCCGAAAAGTCAAGCCGATCGTCCAGGCGACCGACTTCAAAGTCGAATTCGGACTCGGCGCGAAATTTCCTTGAGACACGATGCCATGGTCCTTTCCAGCCTGTTTGGGCTCGGGACATGATATTGTCGTAAATGGGGGGAGATATGCAATCTGATCCCCTACCCATAAAGCCGATCATTGCCCTACCTCCGCGCTTTTCAAAAAATACACCCATTTTCCGTTCATTTTGACGTAAAGCGCCTGATCCAGACCGTCGTCGAACAAGAGAATATCGCCGTCGTTTCCTTGGGAATTGTCAGGGACGGCATCCGTTGTTCCCCTCGGGCGAATATTCGGGTTGGTCGGGGAAACGGTCCCGGCATCCACATCCAGCTTGGCTTCGGTCGCATCCGGCCTTGGATTTTGTTCCCCGGCAACAAACCGTTTGCGACATTTTTAATAAGCTATTCAAGTGATCGCTATCGAGCTTTCCGATTGCAAGCTAGTAACGGGAATCATTTCGACCCTTTCGGGGTTTCGCCTTCCCATGGCAATGTCGTGGACCGCATGCAGGATATCTGCGGAGTAATAACGATTTCCGCAACGATCACATACCCCGATGGTAACTATGTCCAAAATCACAAATGCATTTTTTATGCTTAAACGCTTCGCGATTCACAATCCGTTCCCGGACTGTTCCTTCGCGGCAATCACATTGATATCCATACATATTGGCAATCTTTCAAGCCTTGTTTTCGAAGACGTCTTCCACTCTTTTCGCGTCCAGGATACGGTCGGCCCATTTTTCGAGTTCTTCGAATTCTGCCTTGTTCAAAAGCTCTTCCGCCCAATCCGGGATTTTTTGGAAACGGAGGGTTAAAAGCCGATGAAGCAACTGCTTTTTGCCTTCCTTGCGTCCTTCCTTGCGTCCTTCCTTTCGTCCTTCCTTTCGTCCTTCCTTTCGTCCTTCCTTTCGTCCTTCTTCACGCAATTTTTGATTTAATCCCATGAGTTCCTCCTTGTAGCGACTTGCTGGTAAAAATTCCTTTTCGAACCTTTCGATCTCGGACTCGTCCAGGCCTGCGTAAAAATCTATGAAATCGGCGTATTTGATTCGCTTGTCCGGCGATGGTTCGAGTTCCACGAGTCCTTCGCGTGCCCGGGCGTACATCTCCACCTTTTTTTCCGGCGGATACGCCATGTTGGGCAAGTTCAGGCGAGCCACGATATTTCGACTGGCCACAAAAAGTTCGGCCGGGATGCGACCCAGGTCCGCAGATATGAATCGGAACTGCAAGTAGGTGTCCCGTTCGGTTTTCAGCGCCAGAGAGTCCGGATGTTGGCCTGGACGAATAAATATGGTCACCGGAACCACCCGGTTGGTACCCAACAGCTCGGCAAGATGCAAACAGTATC
Source organism: Desulfobacterales bacterium (assembly GCA_963674505.2). Classification (GTDB taxonomy): domain Bacteria; phylum Desulfobacterota; class Desulfobacteria; order Desulfobacterales; family SKZT01. The sequence goes on along the minus strand of CAXXIG010000007.1, from coordinate 123,814 downwards.
GAGCGAGCCGATAGATGGAAAAAATACCGGGCTCGGTTTCCTCCTCGGCCACGAACACGATGCCTGCGCGGTTTCCGTCGGGCCATTCCACCAGAAGAGGCGTGTCCAGCTCATGGAATCGATCCCCGAGCCGGTCCTTCAACTGTTCCTGGCGAACCGGCGTTATCTTTACGTCAGGCGCCAAGTCGAACGCTTCCGGTTCGGCGAAGAACATGAGCGATTCCCGGGGATAATCCAGTATCATGTTTTTGAAATTCTGGTCGTGCGACATTCTTTTTGCATTCTTGCAGTCCGACATATCGAGACTCCCGTATCTGCCCCCAAAGGCCTGTTTCCTCTAAAATAGATGGAATCCGATTTATTGTCAAAAGCAATATATGGTTCGACCATAATCTCGGCATGTTCGGGATACACTCGCTTGAAATCTTTTGGATTGAGAGTAATTATTTTCTCCACGCCTGCTTTCAATCCGGCACTTACGATCAGAGCGTCGAAGACGGAACCTCCTGAAATGCAAGTGCGGGCAAGACGGTCGATGAGAGAAACGTAATCGGAAGCTTCCAGATGGATTGCATCGAAGTTTTCAACGACATTTTGGTTTATCAACCGCATCGCGTTTTTGGGGGACAACCTTGGGCGGACCGGAAGCTTGGTCATCACAGAATATATTTCGGCCAGGGAATGGACGGAAACAAATCCTTGATATGCACCGTCTCGTACCTCCTGCAACCGTTTGAACGCCCGTAAATGGGCTGGATGGGAAGACACCATGGCGGCGACCAGAACGGAAGTGTCGAACAAAGCCTTCATGTCGTCATATTCCCCATCGTTTGAGAAGCCCATCGGTCCTTGCACGACGTTCCTCTCCGACGATATTCTCCAAATCTTTTTCCGTTTTGGACGTGACGACCAAAATACCGTCCTTGGTTTCGATGCCGGACGATTCCACACCTGCATCGGGTCCGTCGCATGCACGAAGCCGGTCTTTGATTTTTTCCCACATTTCAACCCCTCGGTATTATCATACAAACGTCGGTCGAATTATGAACCAAAGCACCCCGCTTCCATCCTGTCAATAATAAAAAATAAAGAGCAATCCCTAAAGTTCCAAGTGCATCTCGATGGATTTTGAATTTTTCGTGTCATTCTTGTCGTTCGTGTCATTCGTTGCCAAAGGGAGCGATACGGGATCGTCAGGCTGGAAAGACATAGCCGAAAAGCCAAGCCCATTGTCTGCGCTACCGAATTCAAGGCCGAATTCGGGGTCGGGACGAATTTTTCTTGATAAACTACCGATCTGATTGCCGCATGTACCAATCGTCGAAAAAACCGAACCCTCGCTCCAGCGCAGCCTTCGAATCGCCGAGGTCGCCCGCCGCTTTTCGAAAGGCGTCGATGAAGGCGGCGGCTTCCGTTTCCTGTTTCTGCCAATAGTTGATCTCCGCCGAATGGATGAATTTTTCGATTCTTTTCAGGGCGGGGTCCTTGAGGCCGTACTTTTTCATGGCGAATTCGTAAGCGGACAGGTTGTGGCGACGGCGGATTTCGGCCTGGGGAATGTCTAAAGGAACGCCGGTTTTGACGATTTCGCCTTTTGGAACGAAGACGAATTCCGCTTTCGGATCGACGAAACGCTTGATCAGCCAAGCAGTTGCGCATTTGTCGATTTCGATGCCTTCCCACGTGACGTAGGTTTCCGCCTGGATGGAAGGCGGGGTGACCGCAGTCGAAATGACCGCATGCAACAAAATGGATAAGAGCACGGTCCGTTTCATATGCTATCCAAAAATTTTTCGAGGAACCCGGCGTTCTCGCCGCGTTCGATTTCTTCGATCCGGTCGAATCGAGTCATCCTGCCGTTTTCCAGAACCATGACTTCGTCGGCGATGAAAAAGGCCTCCTGCTTCTGGTGCGTAACGTACACCAGGGCGGTGTTTCGTTTTCGGGTCTGCTCGACGATCAGGCGAAGGATTTCTTTCCGCAAAACCGCGTCCAAGTGGGAAAGGGGTTCGTCCATCAATAGGATGTCCGGCTCGGCGATCATTGCCCTGCCGATGGCCAGGCGCTGTTTTTGGCCTTCGGACAATTGGCCCGGATATTTTTTCAGCAACGGTTCGATCCCCATGGACGTTGCTGTCTCGTGGATTGCTTCTCGTCTTTCCTTTTTGTTCCGTTTTTTGGCCGAGGGGCTGTTTTTCAGAACGAACTCCAGGTTCTGACAAGCCGTCAGGTGGGGCCAGAGAGCGAGGCCTTGGAAGATCATGCCGATCTTTCGCTTTTCCGGCGGCACGAGCATGGACGGGCCGTCGTCGACTTTTATGCCGTCGATGAAAACAGTGCCGGAATCCGGGCGCTCCAGGCCGGCGATCAACCGAAGCAGCGTGGTCTTGCCCGCCCCTGACGGTCCGATCAGGGCGATCCTGCGCCCCTTTTCCGCCCGGAAGGAAACCTGGTTCACCGATGGCACTCCGTCGAAGGCTTTTTTCAGCCCTGCGACCCGGATCATGTCAAGACCTCCTCCAACGACGATCCCTTATGGAACAAAGCCATGCGAGCAGCGAGACGGGAAAGACCACGGCTGCGATCAAAAACAGACACAGGGCTGCGACGATTTTGCCCGCGCCGTAATGCATCAGCGTGTATATTCGCGTCTGAAGCGTCTCGAACCCGGGAGGGGCCAGAAGCAGGCCGGCAGTAAGCTCCGACATGCTGAAAACGTAGACCGCGAACCAGGCGACCGCGATTCCGGGAAGGCACAGCGGGACCAGGATAAGGGCCATGGTTTTCGGCCAAGACGCCCCCGAGAGCAGGGCGGCCTCTTCTGGCGCGGTACCGATCTGCGCCATGTTCGCTTCGACGATCTTCGCGGCTGGCGCTGCGAACATGCCCATGTACGCGACCGCGAGAATAATCTCGCTCTGGTAGATGGCGTCTGTCATGGGGCGGTTCCAAATCCGAATCATGCCAATGGCGACGATGGAAGCAGGCAGTGCGAAGGGCGTCACCAAGGACGCCTCCAACGCACGTTTCCAAGCCCCTTTCCAACGGCATAGCGCGTAGGCCAGGATGAAACCGGCGAAGCATGTGGCGGTTGCTGCCGAAAGCGAGATCGAAACGCTCGCTGCGATTTGTTCCCTCGCCGTCTCCCAAGCGGCGACGAAGGCATCCGTCCCCCCCGCCTGCAGCAACAGCGCTGCGACGGGAACAACTGCGGACAGGCCGATCACGGAAAGAACGAACAAAACGGCGAACGGTTTCCAGGCTCCCAGACGATGGTCGAAACAATCCGGGCCGAATCGAACTCCGGAGTTCGCAAAAGACCGCCCGGAAAGAAATTTCAGGCAAGCCAGGCCCAGGACTATGCAAACGGCGACAATGGGCGCCGACAGTGCCGCCGCTCGTCCGGGATCGTAGAACGCCCCGAACGCCGCCATGATTTCCACCGCATAGACCCGTACCCTCAGCAAAGACGGCACGCCATATTCGGAAAAGCAAAGGATTGCGACAATCGACGCAGAAACGATCATGTGGGGCGCAACCAAAGGAAGGGTGATGCTTCGGAAAACGGCGGCAGGTTTCGAACACAGCCTCGCGGCATCCTCCAGCTCCCTGTTCGAGGTCTGGAGGCCCGCCGAAACCAGAAGAAACACGATGGGGAAAAAATGGAGTCCCGTCACGAAAACCGCGCCCCCCATGCCATAGATGGAGAAGGTCTCGGCAGCAACTGGATGGATTTTTCCGATGGCGTTGGTCACCGGACCGTTGCTTCCCGCGAGATAAATCCAGGCCACGGCGTGAACGTGGGATGGAACGATCAGGGGGACCAGGCTCGTCTTTTTTATGACGCCCTTGAAAGGAATGTCTGTTTTGGCAACCAGCAGGGCCATTGCGCCCCCGACGATCATGCATAAGGCGACGACCCCCGACGAGAAAACCGCCGTGTCGAAAAAAAGACCGATTTGCCTGGCGTTCGCCAGCACCCCTTCGAATGCGTCGAGGCAGAAGCGGCCTTCCCGAAAGAACGCCGACGCAAAGACTGCCGCCACCGGTAGAATTCCCGCTACAAAGAAGGCCGCTATGGCCAAGGAAACGGAGGTTCGTTTCAAGCACGCGGGTCCTTCCTCTTATTTGGAAAACACGGACTGCACCAGCCGGGCGGCCTTGTCCATGTTTGCCGCGATTTGTTCGTAGGAGACGTCCATGACCTTCAGGCTGGTCAAATCGGGAAGGCTTTCGGGCCTTTCCACGCGGTCTCGCAGGGGGATCTGTGCGGACGGACTGAAGGCGAGCATCCGTTCTATTCGTTCTTCGAGAAGAAAATCCACGAGCTTTTTGGCGTTCCCCGGGTTCGGGCAGTCTTTGACGATGCAGACCGTGTTGGGAATCAGCAGGGTGCCGATGCCGTCCCGGTCGGGAAAGATCACTTCGACGGGTTTGCCGTCCAGTACTGCCAGGTTGGCGTCGTCGGTGTCGGTGAGGCCTGCGGCCAGTTCCCCGGCCGCCACCTGGTCCTTCACCACGGAGTTTCCCTGGACAATGACTGCGCCGTTTCGCGCCAGGGACCGAAAAAACTCCTCCGCCTTCTTATCTCCCAGGAATGCGACCAGCGCGGCAGCATGAGTGGCCGTGGTTCCGAAAAGAGGTTCGGCCATAGCGAACCTGCCTTTCCATTCCGGCTTTACGAAATCGAATATGGAGGCGGGGGGATTCTTGGTGTCGTCTACTTGCGGATTGTAAAGAATCACGCGGGTCCGGGCGGCGAAACCGGTCCAGTACCCTTCCGCGTCCTTGAACCGGGCGGGAATGCCAGCAGCCGACGGGCTTTCATAGGGTTGCAGAAGGCCTTTTTCCTTCAAGGCCAGGGTCCGGCCAATCTCGTTGTTCCAGAACACGTCGCACACGGGATTGTCCCTCTCGGCCAGCAAGCGGTTGACCAGCCCCGTGGTCTTTGCCGCCTCCACATCGTAGACCGGCAGGACCTCGATTCCGGTTTCCTTCTCGAACATCTTCAGCACCGGCTCGGAAAAAATCTGATCGTGGGACGTGTACACCACCACCGACGGCCCTTTCGACTCGCACCCGAAAGCCGCCAGCAGCAGTATCGGCAAAATCGAAAAATAGAAAAACCGCCAATGTTTCATAATATTTTCCTCTCTTGCGTCTTCTCAATCGTTGCCTCGTCGATTCGTTCCCACGCTTCGCTTGGGAGTATTTTCTGTCCCATAGTCCCTTGATGCCTCATCACGGACCCAGGACGATACCGTTTACGACAGCCACCCCGTCTTCGATGATCAGACGGCCGCGAATCAGGGTGTCGGCGACCTTTTCGTCGTAGTAGCATTCGAAACCGCCTTCCAGGACGAGGGTCTTTCCCGAGTCGATTTCGATGTCCCCGACGAATTCTCGTCCATGGAATTCGATGACCTCGTTGTTGCCCGCAAAGCGGATGGCGTCTTCCAGGTTGTCGTATCCGCCTGCGAGGCTTTGGGTTTGGTATTTGATGGGGCGGATGTCGCAGGAGTCCACCGTGATGTATCCCGGCTTGGTTTCCGCGTCCGAGCCGCCGGGGCCGGTTACGGTCAAGGACACGGTGAATTCGCCGTCGGACCGGAACACGTGGGCCGGATCGGTCTGGTCGAGGCTTCGGTCGGCGGAGCCGTCGCCGAAATCCCATTCCCGGCCGTCGATCAGACCGGTGGATTGGTCCGTGAAATGGACCACCAGCGGGGCAATGCCGTAAATGGTGTCCGCAATGAAATCCGCGTCCAAGAGCTGGCTTTCCAAGGTGGCGAAGGTGCGGTCCTCTCCGAGGGACGTCCCGTAGTCGTTGGATGCCACCATTCGGAAATGGTAGGTGGAATCGGGGATGAGGCCGGTCAGGTGAACGAAAAAGGTTTGGGCGGAGGTGCCCGAACCGGCGTCCGCCGATTCCGTGGACGACCCGTAGCCGTCGGTCAGGCCGTATTCGAAATGGCATGCGGTCGGAATTCCGTTGGGATTGACCGTGCCGTACAGGGTGGCGATGGTGGCGTTCACGTTTTTCGCGGGTTCCGTCGTCACGCCGGGGGGGCTTTCATTCGGAATGTTGGGGTCTGTTTCCCCGGGGTCGGTTTTGCCGTCGCGGTTGGCGTCTTCTTCTCCGTCCTTTTTGCCGTCGCCGTCGGAATCGTCGTCCAGGGGATTGGTCCGGGTGTCGGAATCGAGGTCCGGCTGGAATATTTCCGTATCGGTGTCCGGGCCGATGTCGTCCTCGGTCACGCCCGATTCCGTGCCGTCCTGGACGCCGTCGCCGTCGCTGTCGATTTCGCACGGGTCTGTTTCTTCCGGATCGACATTTCCGTTCTTGTCGTCGTCTTCCGTGCCGTCCGGAAGGCCGTCGTCGTCGGTGTCGGCATCGTGGGGATCGAGACAGCCGGAATCGACCTCCGTCTGGTTGTCTATCCCGTCGCCATCCTCGTCCCCGGTCGGTGCGAAGGTCGCAAATTGCCAGACCGGGCCGGGCACCCGCGTTCCCCGGCTGTTTGTCGCCACGATTTGCCAATAGTAGGAAGTACTATAATTCAACATGCCCGGATCGTAGGAAGCCTCCGAAAGGTCTTGGTCGATCAAAGGCGGCGGATCGGACGTTCCGAAATAGACTTCGTAAGTAACCGTGTCCCCGGCGTCGGGGTCCTGGGATATCCAGGTCAACACGCTTTTTACGGAGGCGTTGTTCGTTTCATCCGGGGGAAATGGCGTGTGGGGCGTTTCCGGGGCGTGGCCGGAAACCAATGTGGTGCAGTCGGCAAAGGCGTCCACCGCGATGGAATCGAGGTCCTTGTTTTTCAACACGCTCGAATCGGGATCGATGCCCAACCCGATCTCCCCTTCGGCCAAGGCTTGGACATAAAGCGTAAACAAGGTCTGCTCGGAGGAAACGTTCGCGCCGTCCACCTGGCCTTCTCTGGAAATTCCGACCACCGCGCGGCCTTTGGTGTTGTTTGCCAGACCGGCGCAAAGATCGGTGTCCATGCCGTCGGCCGACAAAACGGTGCCTTCCGCGACCTCGGGACGCACCACGCTGTCGCCCGGGTCGGAATCCACCACGGAAACCCGCGCGGGATTGTAGACAATATCCACGGAGCCGCCGAACAAGTCGTCCACGGCGTCCACGGAAACTTCCACGCCGATCTCCTGCCCGACCTCCGCGCTCTGGGGGCAGGAAAGGGACAGCTGCAACCCCCATGCGGCAGAAGCCGAAAAAACAAACACGAAAAATACGAAAAACCAGAGCCTCCGGAATGTGAACGCCTTTGCCTTCATTTCATCTACTCGTTGTTTCGGACATTTACGACAATGCTCGCGCTTCCGACCTGGTCGGACAACGTGGCAACGTTGAATGTGAACACATGCTCGCCGTCGGGAATCGTTGTGGAATCGAACTTGAACGTATACGGATGATACCCTTGTTCGTCCTCCATGAAAAACTCGTAGTCCACATACGCGATGATTTCATACCGCTGGTTGGACAAGATCAACCCGGTGAGCGCCTCCAGGTCGAGGGAAAGCGAAACCTCCCCCGCCACGGTCGGTATATCGGTATCCTGGCTTCTCGAATCCTGCCCTGCCTGCTCCACCGGGTTGTCGATGCGAATCTGGAACTCGGGCGCCCGGTCGATGGTCCGCGCCATGCGATAATGTGGGTGAATGCTGTCGTCGTCCCCGGCATACCGCTTGCTGTTGACCGTGGAAAAAAACTCGGCCCGCTCCCTCGACCCGAACCCGGACTCGTCCACGCCGGGCACCACCCCGTACTGGGCCAGCCGGTACTCCGCCAGACTCACCCCGGTTCCCGTGACGATGATGCTGTTCTCTGGCATCGTGAACGCCTGAATATCCACCGAATATTTCAATCCCCGAACATCCACCGTCCCCGTATCGTCCATACCATCCCAATCGATGCGATGCTCCCCGGCCCTCTGAGGCTCCCAGTCTCGCAAGGTCCGCAATAGTGGCCCTTCTGGAATCCCAATTCGAATTCGCACCCAAGCATCTTGATCCAACACGTAGGATAGTCGCCCGTGGTCGTTAAATAGCACAGGGTGCAACGTTCTGCCTCCCGATTGGGACAGGGGATCGTAAATCGTGATGTTGCCCGCTTCATCGGTTGCTTCTATTCTGATATGATAAACTGAGTCAGGGATCGTTTCGCTGTTACCATCTTTGAAATTCCAAGATGCTTTGTTACGACCCATGAAGGCTTTATCATCTTTTCTAATTTCGTTTATGATTGTGCCGTCGGAATCGAAAATTAGCACAGACACAAGAGTTGTAAGGCGTAATGAAAAAAAGATATCTAAACAAGCTCCACTCTTATGAGAAACTAAGCTGTTATTTATTCTAACATTTGAAACAGCAAGATCCTTCGTCAGATTGAACGAAAGAGCCGTGTCATTAATAAAAGCGAGCATTATAAAGCAATAAACGCACAGAACTATATTTATTTTTCTTGTCGCTGTTTTTGTCATGTGTTTTTTACCACTTTTATACAATAAAATACTTGTGCTTATAAGTAAACTTGTTTTGTTTAAACATGAACCGATTCAAAGAACCAAATATTGATATCTCCCATCAGAAAACAGATATTTCTATCCCTGCTGAAACAGCTCGTCTCAACCCCAATCCAAAATCAAACGGCGAACCGAAGCCCCAACCTGCATAGCCTTTAGCTCGGAAAGGAAACGCGCCTAATTTTAAGCCAGCATTTGGGAAAGAACCTATCGAAAAAGGGCCATAGGCGAGGGCTCCCCCTCCAAAAATTCCTATTGATGCATTAATCGCACTATATTGGCACGGATCCCATCCTGGACTAGAACCTTTAGGATCATAGTAGATCCCCCCACCTATGCCTATTCCAATTCTTGCAGAAACAAACAAACCTCCCTTTGGGTTAATGCCAAATGAAATCGCTCCACCTATGAAAATATCAGGAAAATATCCTTCAAGTGTCCAAGACCACAAACCAAAAGGATCAATCTTATTAACTGGATTATTTCCTACATAAGAGTATAAATTCAAGCTGTCAGAAAAGAAGAGAGAATCTGCCTGTTGATATCTCCCCAAGCGAGAATGGTAATATCGAAACCTATGGTAGTAGTTCAAGCTTTCTGTATCAAACTCTCTTCCTGCAAACAAACGAGAGTTTCCAATATTTGAAGCTGGCAACTGATTGTTCTCAGAATCCCTTAATTCTGAATTGCCAAAAACATCATAGTAATATTCTTCAATTACGTTTGCTTTTTTGCCTGTCATTGCTTCAACGGAACCAAGATGGTCAACAATATAATAATACTGATTGTTATTGTATTCGAGCTTAACAAGCTCATCTATATCAACGCCAAAAACAAACTTTTTAGTAAGGTCACCTGATTTAGAATATTCTGCGATTTTTTGGAAACCCTTATGAATAAACTCATTGGATTCTGCGGTGCTTGCCATCTTGACTTGTCTACCCAAAGGGTCGTAGAGGAAAGATTTGGTTTCATTCGAAAGGACTATATTGATCAACTGGTTATCATCGTCGTAGGAATATGTGTTTGTGCCATCGCTTGTCAGGTTGCCATTTTGATCATAAGCATATTCAATATCGTTTGCTTGAAGGTATTGATTGAGGATATTGCTTGAATAATTCACAATCCCTCCATTTACCGTTGATATTCTATTTCCTAAGGCGTCGTAACCACAAACCATGTCGGTGAAAGGGTATCCATCGGGATAATCCACTTCGGTTATCTGGTATAGGTTGTCGTAAAAATATTTATGCTCACCGTTCAAAGTTGTTTTCAATGTGATATTTCCCACTTTATCATAGGCATAAGTATTCGAGGTTATTATTACGCTCGAAGATGAAACCTTGCTTGTGTTATTGATTAGCCTGTTGGCGGCATCGTATTGGTAAGTCGTTGTTATTCCGTTTAAGCGATCCAATTGGGTTCTTCTGCCTATATCGTCGAATGTGTAGTCGGCAATAACATTCCCAGACTCGTCTTTGATTTGATCAAGACGATTCAATTTGTCGTAAGAATACGTCAAATAGCTTCCATCCGGATAAATGAGCTTGGTCATATTTCCCGACAGATCGTATTCATACCCGACCGATTTTCCATTTTGTATAGATGTTCTTAGCTCACCATATCCGTGGATGTCATAATAGTTATCGACAATGCTGTGCTCATTGGTAGCGTATAGTAGAAGGTTTAAATCATTGTACACAAAGGTAGTCTCGGATTGATCGGGATAAGTAATCTTAACCAATCTGTCGAGTTCGTCATAGCGGTATTCGATTGTATTTCCGTTTCGATTTGTTTTGGCTACCAAATTGTCGATTAAATCATATGTATAAATTTCAGTTGATAAATCTGGGTATATGATTTTGGTCAATCGGCGATATAAATCGTACTCGAATTTTGTTTCATTGTTTTTGGGGTCCACGATTCTGCTCAAATTTCTCGCTTCATCATAGCAAAATTGTGTTTCATTGGACATAGCATCGATAACTTTAACGGGCAACAACAAGTCATTATAATCAGTTTTTGTGCTGTTTCCCTCAGCATCGATCACCATGGATATACTTCCCGATTTTCCATAGATAAAAAGTGTTTCGTTGCCAAGTGGGTCGGTGATCTTGCGCAATTTATCCTTTTCGATATTTAAAAAGCTCGTGCTGTAGCCTAAGGCATTCGTAACCTTGGAAATGTTGCCGTTTTTATCGTATTCGAAAATGGTTTCCTTTTCATAGGGATCGATTTTTCTTACAAGCTGGCTGGCAGCGTCATACTCATACTTTGTAACATTCCCGTTCGGGTCGGTTATTGACGTAATGTTTCCAAGAATGTCGTATTCCATTTCGACGGTTTTTTCAGCCCACACCGCTTTGATAACATTGCCATATTTGTCGTATGAAAAATGCCAGTACAAAAGAAGAGGGCCATTGAAACCTGTCAAATCGCCATTGTCATCATAGATCAACAGCGTATGGATATCCATAGGAGTTGAGATTTTAGTCTTATTGCCTTTTTTATCGTACTCGTAATTAACTTCGCGACCAATGGGGTCTGTTACCTTGGTCACCACATTTAATTCTTCATCGTATTCATAAGATGTCTTTCTTTCCAGCTGGGTACCGAACCCCTCGGTAATAAGGATGACATTCCCTCTGTCGTCGTATTTATATATTGTCATGTTTCCATTGATATCAGTTTTACTAAACAAGATGCCATCATCGACCTCCTGTGCCTTAATTGTGCTATTCGGATTTTCATAATTCAACAAATAGCCGAATTCATCATATTCATACGTATACGAAATTCCATTTTTTACTTTTATGGTTTTATTTTCATCCGGATAATACAAATATTTTGAATGATCGTTATATTCGTAGAGTTTTCTGACGCGGTCAGATTCGTCGTAGCTTACAGAAAGTGCGGTTCGGCCCATCGGGTCTACAACAGATATCAGGTTTGCCGTATGGTTCTCATAAGTATACCTGGTTTTCCGTTGAAGAGGGTCCGTGACGCTGGCCAGCAAATAATTTCTACCGGTGGTCGGGCCTGGCTCCGTAGTAGTTATACCAAAAGTTATTTCGTAACTATATGTATACACTCCGCCAGCCGGATCGGTCATAGACTTGATCTTGCCGAATCCGTAATATTCGAAGGTCAACGACCTACCCGCATCATCGGTAACTGATTTAAGCTTGTTATCGCTGTAGGCAAAGCTCAATCTGTTTCCATTATTATCGGTTATTGATTTTAAGGAGCCATCAGAACTGAAGCGGTAAATATTCCCTTGATAGAGTACGCACGAAGAACAAGTGGCATTGGGTTTTAATTCATATTCCCCGTTTTTTTTCTCAAGCTTTGTCTTGATTCCTTTTGTTGTGGAAATATATGATCCGTTGGACTGCCTTAAATGCTCCCATCTAGATCCTGAAGTATGCCTAAGCGTCGCCCATTTAACCGTATTGTCAGTTTTTTCAACAATATTTTGAAACAGGTTCGACGACCAGCCAATTCCAAATGGACCATCATAAAGATCCTGGCTGTTGTAGGTTCGAATCAATTTAAGGTCTGGACCTCTTCCGGAAATATCAATATCCGTAAAGCTTATATTCAAATTTCCCGATTTTAAGAAAACTGGGGAAGCTTTCGATGATACAGGCCCAATGCAAGGGTCGTTATTGCCAGGATCATCGGTTGTATCTTTGCCTTCCTGGTCAGGATTCTCCGAACTATGGCCACCCCAGGCACCGTCCGATGCAATTGACAACTCTGGACTTTCAAAAAAGAGAGCCTGGAATATGAACAACAGAAAAAAAACGAGAAAACACCCGACTTTTTGATTTTTAATTCGTTCTTTTACTTTCAATGCTTTTTCACTTTCATCAGATTAAACATTAAAAAAACAATTTGAAAATACCGCATTCTGCGGGCGATTCGTTGCCGAAATCGTCCCTTGCCTTAATCTTTACAGAATAATAGCCGTCGTTGAAAAAGTATCCTTCGTTGTTTTTTGCGTTCCAAGCCATAGTATTTTTTCCAGCCGCCACTTTGTAGAGCGTTATCTCTTTGACTATTATGCCATCTTCGCTGATGATCTTTGCAAAAATATCGGCTTGCTTTGAAAGCTCGTAAGATATTTCAATATCCTGGACTCCGTATGGATTGCCGATATTGAAGAAATCGGGGTTAGTGTTGACGTTTGAGACAACCGGATGGTTTTGAAGAATAATGGCGTTTTCGGAAAGCTTGTATTTGATTACGGAAAGGTTGTAGGAACTGTCCGTTGGCACCGCTGCGCCATTGTCCATGGTGCCGTCCCAGCTTACCACCTGGGGGCCGCTCGGCCTGGGCACTCTCATCCACAATGTCCTGACTCTTGCGTTTATGGATGTTTCGACCTTTGAAACGTAAACGGTCAGTTCCGCCGGAGAATCCAATTCAAACGTGCCTGTTAGCGGTTTATCTGCGACGGGGCTGAAATCGTATGAATATTCGGGAGCTATTTTTATGCCGGTCGATGCGATCGAAGTTGGATTGAACTGATATACCGAACCATTTGCCTCGTAATCAATGACGAAGAAATACACCCCCGAAGATGCATAAATTCCATTGAGATTCCTGCCGTCCCATTTATCGGAATAAACCCCTTTTTGTCTTGGCTCCGAATCGACAACCGTTCGGACGACCTCTGAAGAAGTATCGATTATTTTAAGTGTGAAGCTTGCGGTGGAAAGGGACAGCGACGTTGTTATGGTAACAGCTTGGCCTTCGCTTGGATCGAAAGCTTCGGGAACCCTGACCGCATTTACATCGCCCGAGGCAACTTGGATATCGAAGGGGATTATGTCGTAGTTTCCTTCATTGTCTGCGGCTTTGAACATGGCTTCGCATGTTCCAGGCGCCTCGTACGTATGGGTTGTATTGCCAGAAGCATCGTCGCCCCAGTCGAAAACGCCGTCTCCATCGAAATCCCATTCGTATAAAACAATCGAGCCGTCCGAATCGTAGGCGCTCCCGTAAAATTGAACGTCCAGAGGGGCCGCTCCCTGGCTTGGTATCGCGGAGGCTTCCGCGACTGGAGTTCCAACGGAATGCACTTTGATCAGGATTTCATCCGTATCGCTTGTCCCATTGATATCCGTCACGCGGAAAACAGCCTTGTAGTTGCCTTCGCCGGGATAGGTATAGGTCGCGGCGCCTGTTGTTGCCGAATGCCAGTCGAAGATGCCGTCCCCGTCGAAATCCCACTCAAACGATTTCAGCAGGCTGTTTTCGACCGAGCCATGGCCGCTGAAACGGACAGTCAAAGGGGGGCGTCCGAACATGGTGTCCGCTTGGGCAAAGGCCTCGACCGATTCTGGCCCTTCATTTTCGAATACCTCGATTGTTAACGCATCCTGGTCGGACAGAGAGTCGTTATCGACCACGGTCAAACTGGGATGGTAGACGCCTGGGAATTGGTATACTACGGAAGACGGTGCGTCGGGCACCCTGTAATCTTGATTCGAGACGTCCGGAGCATCGAAATCCCAGTTGAAATATTCGATGGTACCGTCGGAATCGTAACCGTTGGTTCGGAACTTGACTTCCAGAGGCGCCTTTCCGGACAGAGGCATTGCAGTCGGCAAGGAAACAGGGGGGTGTAGGTTGACGTCGATTTCTATCGTGTCCATGTCTGTTTTGCCGTCGTTGTCGGTCACGCGCAGTGCCGCCGGGTACAGGCCGGGAGACTGGTACGTATAAATCGCTGAATCCGGGGCGTATTCGGAAAAGACACGAACGAAACCCTCCAAAGACACGAATCCGCCCTCTGTGTCGTAGTCTTCGAAAACGGAACCCGTTTCCGCACCCTTTGTTCCTATGATCGCCCACGACGAATCATAATCGAGTTCTCTGATGTATTGGCTGGCGATGGATTCCAAAGAGGAAATGGCCGGTTCGGTAAGATTATTGTAGCCATAGCCTTTTATGGCAGCAAGCACAACGGCACCTTCGTGCAATTGATCGATAAATGCCGCCAGACGGTCCGATTCAACGGAGGAATTGTTAGTACTGAAATGATCGACCGTCAAGACATCCAGGTTGTTTTCATCCAGCAGTACGATGTTAACGCCTCCCTCCATTGTTCCCACGGTAACACCGTCAACAATAAAGTTGCAATCCGTACTGATGCGGCCACCGGATTCCACAAGGATGTTATTCTCGCCGAAAAACCACTCATGCTTTACGATTGTCCCGTCCGGATCGAAACTTCCGGCTTCCGAGAAGGCCACTTCCAAGGGGTGGCTTCCCGAGATGGGCGATGCGCCGGCCACAGCGACAGGAGAGCCCTCCGGTTTGACATGGATGGCAATGCGGTCCGTCGAGACGTCCCCAGAGCTGTCCGCCACGCGAAGGGTCGCCGTGTAATGCCCGGAGTTTTTAAAAACGTGATCTACGTTGCCGGTTTCCGTCGAATACCACTCAAAAAGATCCTTATCGGCTATTTGGACGTCATCGATATACCAACCGTCCCTGTTAAAAGAACTATCCGTAACGATTCTAAAACGGAACGAGATATTTGACTCTCCGACAAAACCCGCCAAGTCGATGCTTTCTTTTTTCCAGTCCTCCTGGATTCCGGTGAATGTTTTCAAAACCGACCAGGAAGAGCCGTCCGTCGATACTTCCAAATACGCAAAATCGAAATCTTCCTCAATATCGTATTTGTGCCAAAACTCGAACGCGGGTGAAGCGGCTTCGGAAAAATCAAACGGACCCGCTCTCAATGACGCATCCGTATTGAACGAGTAGTCGCCTTCCGGGCTGTCGGTCCAGCAATAAGACCCGCCGCGCGCTTCGAGGTTTGTACGCGCCCAAGGCGCTTGAACGGTCCATTCATCGCCTGGGGACTCCATGTCGTCCTCGAAAAAGGAATAATCCCCGAAACTCCATTCATAGAGGATGATGTCGCCATCGTCATCTTCTCCCAGTCCTTCGAACCGAACCTCCAAAGGAGCGTTGCCTTCGATAGGAGAAGCCAGTGCCGTTGCCACGGGCAAGATGTTGCCGGGAACAACCGTTTTCTGATCCAGGGCGGTCATTCCGAAATTATCCGTGACTTTAAGGGTCGGGTAATAGACACCTTTTTCATGGAAAATAAAATAGGTGTTGGCCAAAGATTCCGAATAGTAGTCGAAAACTCCGTCTCCGTCGTAATCCCATTCGTATGAAACGATGCTGGCCCCGGAATCGCTGTAACTGCTTTCACCGACCATGGATACATGCAATGGCGCAGGGCCTTCCAGCGGGGAGACTTCGGCCTGGGCTATGGGGGGTTCGGTGTTGACCGTCACGGGAATCGAAGCGGTTGCGCTGTTACCGTTAGAGTCGGTGGCCTTGAACATGGCCATGTACAGACCCGGCTGGTTGAAAGTGTGGTCGGAAACCTCGTTCATATCGCCGCTCCAGTCGAAGGTTCCGTCCCCGTCATAATCCCATTGGTACAGAACAATGTGGGCATCGGGGCTGAACGCAGTCCCCTCGAAATCGACGTTCAAAGGCACATTTCCTTTAACAGGCTCTGCGCTGGCCTCTACTTTCAGTTCTCCGACATGTATGGTCAAATAGACATAATCCACCAGGTTGTCGTTGTCCGTTGCTCTGAACACGGGACTATATATGGCGGCAAGTCCTTCGTAGGCGAAGGTCGCATCGCCATTTTCGGTCGATATATAGTCGAACTCGCCGTCCCCCTCGAAGTCCCATTCATAGGAGACGATTTCGCCGTTCGAATCGGTGGCCGAACCATAAAAATCAACGGTCAACGGAGAATTCCCGGAGTCGGGATCAGCGCTCGCCTGCGCTTCGGGAGGAAAGCTCAGGTTTCTATAGCCCGGATCGACAACCACGCTTTTCGGATTTCGATAATTTTCCAGCTCCGTAAGTTCGGACCCGTTCTGCGACAATTTGAAAAGCTTGTTTATGCCGGAAGTGTTGCTGTCAACAGGAGCCCAGCATGTTCCATCGACGGGGTTGACGCCAAGCCGCATGCCTTTGTACGCAAATGGGCCGGAGGACGACAAGACAATTTGACAATCGGACGAAATGTGGGCCACCATCTTTTCCGTTTCAAAAGAGACCCAGCAGGTCCCATCCGACGAATTCACATCGATATATTTCGGTCTTTCAAAAGCTTTAATCGATTTATGGAAACGGCCCGCCTGTTCGTCGAGTTTCCAGTAGCCTATCAGCCCGGGTTCGTCTCCGGAAAGTTCTTGGTTCATCGAGTCTTCGATTTGCTCCAGAGTATGATCGACACTCCATATTCTTACTTCGTCGATCATCCCGTTGAAATACAGATTGCTGCTTGGAATGTCTCCGTATGAAGCTTCCCCGCCTATGATCAAAGAGTTGCTATAGTAATATTTGATGTTCCCGGAAGCCTGTATGGAATCCATGAGAACGCCGTCCAGATACAGATTCGCTTCGGAACCGTCATATGTCCCCGCAATATGGTGCCATTGGGACGTCGTCAAAGAATGGACATCGAAGCCCGGCTTTACGGATTGTGATTCGTTTAGAGGATATATGTCGAAGAAAAATTCGGAACCATCCTTTTTGAAGCTCCATCCTCCATTTTCATTGCAAGACAGGACGGAAAACGATTCTTTTTCCAAATCCTGAAAGTTAGCCCAGAACTCGACGGTGATTCGCTCGACAGGCTTATATTCGGTGCTGTGCGGAATTTGGATATATGCTTCTTGTCCGTCGAACCTGGCCGCGTTCCCCAACTTGCCGTCTTGGGAAAATTCGGAAGTTTTCCGCAGTTTTCCGTGGTTTTCATTCGGGCTGTCGTCTTCGGCTGTTATCACGGTTCCATTGCCGACATCGTATTGGTCGGGAACGTTTTCCGCCAACTTGACGATCTGATGGTTGTAACTATCCGCCACCCAACAGCTTCCATCGTTCGGATCGACGTCCACATCGTAGGGATTGTTGAAACCCGACACCGCAGCGAGTTGTTCCCCGTTTTCCGATAGTTTCAGTACTCGATTATTCCCGACATCGGCGACCCAGCAGCTTCCGTCGTTGGAATCGGCCGCAACCGACGCCGGATTTTCCAATCCGCCGATTCTGAACAATTCGTTTCCGTTTTTATCAAGTTTAACAATCTGGTCGTTGGATTTGTCGGCGACCCAGCAACTTCCGTCACTTTGATCGACGGACAGCCCATCGGGATTGTAGAAACCGGTGACATTGAAAAGTTCCTGACCTTCGGACGAGAATTTGACAATCTTGTTACTGGAAATGGATGCCCAGCAGCTTCCGTCCGAAAAGTCGATATCAATATCATAGGCGTACCCGGCCGATATTCTGAAAAGCTCGTCTCCTACGGAAGATAGCTTTACGATGTCACTGTTTCCGCTATCGGCAACCCATACGGTCGAAGCGCTTTCGCCCGACGGATATACCGCTATTTCCAGGCTGTCATAATCGTACAAGCTGGAATCATCCATGGCGCGCACGGTCGATTCGAATATTCCGGACCGGTTGAATTCATGATAGGTGGTGCCATCCAGGCAAAGCAAGTTGTCGCGTGTACCTTCTTCCAAGACCTTGAATTCTCCCAGTTCCGAATAGTTTTGGTCGGAATGCGAGGAATAGATGATCAGTTTGACATACTTGGCCGTGACGGGAACAAAATCGAAAAATTGTTCAATACCTGTCTGCAAGAGAATGAAATTGCCCACGGAAACGAAATCACCACTATCCGCAGTGTTGTTTGAAGCAAGTATTTCAAAATCCTTGACCCAGTATTTTTCGCCGCCGATGGTATACGGGTTCAGGCAAACCTGATCGATCTGATAGGCATTTGCATTGGGCAGGGAAAAAACAATCTCGACCGGAAACGGATTGTATGTCGATTTCCAGCCTGCATTGCTTCCCACATTGCCGTCTATCAAATTATCGGCAGATAAAGTGGTGTCATTGTATTGGCTGGAAGCGCTGGCTATTTCGCCTTGCGTCGTATCGTGCCAATCGAAGATGCCGTCTCCGTCGAAATCCCATTCGTATCGAATAATGTCGCCGTCTATGTCGGACGCAACGGCGGAGAAGCGAATGGCCTGTTCAGTAAAACCAGGATTGGGAGCAGCGTTACCTGCAACATCTGGAGCCCCTTCTTCCTTGGCCTCGATTTCGATGGATGATGCAGTTTGTCCGCCATGATTGTCGGTGATTTTGAGTGTCGGATTGTACAATCCTGACGTTTTGTAATTCGCGCCCCATCTTGCCGAAGAGAGAATGGGAGATTCGTAGACACCATCGCCGTCGGTATCCCATTGAAAAGAAACGATTTGACCGTCGGGGTCAGTGACCGTTGCGTCCAATTCTACATATAAAGGTACGATACCTTTTTGAGGCGTCGCCGTGATTTCGAGGATTTCGGGAACGATATTTCTCACTGTGAACGTTACAGACTGTTCATCGGAAAGACCGTCGTTATCCGTTACTCTGAACGAAGCCGTATAATCACCGGAACTGGTAAACGTGTTGCTTGCGCTTCCGGACGTGTATGACGAATATTCGAAGGAGCCGTCGCCGTCGAAATCCCATTCGTACAGGATTATGGTGCCGTCGTCGATGCCTTTTCCGTGGAAAATTACATCAAAGCCGTATTGAGCTTCATGGTGAGGGCTTTCTATGATGGCCTGGGGTGGTTGGCTCGCGAATATGCGTTTATAATCGTAACCGACATTGCCGTCGTTGTCTTGCACAAACAGATACAAGCTGTACGCTCCAGGGCTCTGAATAGTGGCGGTTGCTGTCGTGGTCTGTCCCAAAAGAACAACATCGGACAAGGTGTAAAAAAGGCGCGCGGGTATGAAGTCCATATCCGAAATCCGGAAGCCGAGCCCTATCGAAGAGTAGCATGATACGGCGGCAAGCAAAGAGTTCCATCCTTTGGAAAGGCTTGCCTTGAACGCGAACTCGTCTTCAAGGATGGACGGGCAAGTTCCGACCGTATTTGTCATGGCACCATTTATCCAGAACCGCGCCGAGCCTTCCGAGCCAAACCAGATATAGACGTCCTGGTTCACTGGAGAATACATGTTGATATAGGAGTATCCATAATCATAATAAACGTTCCCGAATACCTCTTCCCAGTCAAACGTGCCGTCGGGATCGGAGTATTGGAACCATGTCCTGTCTCCGTAGGCTTCGCCTTCCGCAGGGCTGGAGTTTTCGATTCCCTCCTGGTGGCTGTCGATGTCCTTGCATCCACCAGAATCCCATAATCCGATGAAAAGCTGAGTAGTCGGATATCCCTGTTCATTGAGACGAAAAATCTGGCTTCTTGTTAGAAACCAGTCGTATGATTCGATTGTCCCGTTAGCATCAGTGGAACTCGCCCCGTCCAATTCGATATCGAATGGAACAAGGCCATGGTCTGGCGAAGCTTCGAAGGATGCTTCGGGAGTCCCTGGAAGGACTTCAATCTCGACGAGGCTTGTGTCGAAGTTGCCTTCATCGTCCGTCGCTTTAAAGAAGGCGTTGAAAGTTCCGGCAGTTGCGTATGTATGTTCGGTGTCACCCGTCAAAGCGGAATCCCAACTGATGGACGTCAATCCTTCGATATAAACGTCGTCTATGTACCATCCATCCTCCGTAGATGTGGAGGTTTGCAATCTGAATCTTATTTTGACATGTTCATTGCCTGTGTAATCGCTTAGGTCGATCTCGACTTTCTCCCAGGCATTTTTGTCATTGATATAGGTTTCCAGCTCCGACCAGGATGAACCATCGTCTGGGGATATTTCCACGATTCCATTCGTATTGTACGCAAATTCATGGATATGGAAAAAAATCAATCTGGGATTTTTATTTGCGGACAAATCGAACGAGCGTGATACAAGGGAGGTGTCTGCATTTGGTGTGGAATTTCCCGAAGGGCTGTCCGTCCAGGACGTGTCAGCGGTATGAAAAATGGAGTTCGTTTGCGCCCATTGAGCATCGGACACCCATTCTCCTATACCGTTTTCCATGTCATCGAAAAAAGGATCGCCAGGTTCATCCCCGAACGACCATTGATAGCGAACAATCTGGCCGTCCTCGTCGATGCCGGAACCGTTTAGAGCGCATGTCAACGGAATGGCTCCGGACGATGGAACAACGGATGCCGTTGCAATGGGGTTTCCGGTTTCCAATACATGGATTGTCGTTGTATCCTCGGCAACGGCCCCATCATTATCCGTAACTCTCAACATAGCCTCATACACGCCAGGGACCGAGTACTCCGTTTCGGCCTGAGTTTCATTCGGGCCACTCAAATCGAAGACATGGTCGCCATTGAAATCCCACTCGTATAAGGCGATGGTGCCGTCCGAATCTTTTGCCGTGCATGAAAATGAAGCTTGTAACGGCAGCTTTCCCTTTGATGGAGTTACATGGATAGAGACAGTCGGTACAAGGTTTACGACAACCAGCACTTTTCCGATAGCCGACAGAGAATCATTGTCGGTTGCTCTAAACGCCGCCTCGTATGTGCCCCTGGTTCTGTACGTGTGAGAAACGTCCCCGTTTTGGGTGCTGGCCCATTCGTAATCCCCATCCCCATCGAAATCCCACTCGTAAAGAAGAATCTGGCCGTCGTCTTCTGCTGTCCCCGAAAAAACGACGGTTAAGGGAGGAGACCCTGTATCGGGAACCGCAGATGCTTGCAAGGTCGGGGGGGAGGAAAGGACCTTGATTGTTATCGAGTCCAATGCAGCGATATTGCCAGTGTCCGTGATTTTCAAAACGGCGTCATAGGTTCCCTGCGCGGTGTATAAGTGACTGGTATTGCCGGTGGTCTCCGAATAATACTCGTAATGACCGTCTCCGTCGAAATCCCAGGAATAACTCTCTATTTTCGCATCGTTTGGATCGAAAAAAACAGCGTTGAAACCGACGTTCAATGGAGCCGGGCCGGATTGTACGGACGCGCTGGCTGTTGCCGTCAGCTGTCCGATTTTCAGGGCGGTCGCATAATAGAAAGCGAACAGACTGGAATCGTCCGTAACCTTTAAAACAGGATTGTAGATGCCTTGGTTATCGTATTGGTGGGTCGTTTCACCGGTAGTTTCCGAAGACCAATCGAATGTTCCATCACCTTCAAAATCCCATTCGTAAAGAACGATTTGACCATCCGAATCTGTCCCTGATCCCGCAAACTCGATAATTTCCCCCACACCGGCCGATTCCGGTGTAATGGTCGCAAAAGCCTCTGGCTCGCCTTCGATTTGGTTGCCAAAAAATACGGAGACGCCCTTTGGGTAAATGAAATTTGGGATTCTCAATAACTCGGTACCACCCACAAGCAGTTTGACCATGTCTTGTTGATAGGTGTCTACAATCCAGCAACTTCCATCGAATGGATTGACAGAAACCGAGTAGGGAAGGCTGAAACCTCCCAGCCTTAGCAATTCGACACCTTCG
Organism: Desulfobacterales bacterium; assembly: GCA_963674505.2. Lineage (GTDB taxonomy): Bacteria > Desulfobacterota > Desulfobacteria > Desulfobacterales > SKZT01. The sequence goes on along the minus strand of CAXXIG010000007.1, from coordinate 101,816 downwards.
GAGGAAAATCGAACGACCTGGTTGTTTTCGGTATCGGCAATCCAGCAGCTACCGTCCGTAGGATTAACAGAAACCGACATCGGAGAGGAGAATCCATCGGCTCTGAACAGCTCGGTAGTTCCCGTGTGGGAGAGCTTCACGATTTGATCGTTATAATAATCCGCAACCCAACAGGAACCGTCTGCCGGATTGGCTGAAACGCTTTTGGGATAACTGAAGCCGGATGCAAGGACATGATATTGAGGGAACTCGGGAGGGTTCGCGACATCGTAATCGCTTGGCAGGGTATCATCTATTTTTACAATTCGATTGTTATTGGTATCGGCAATCCAACATTGGTTTTGTATATGATCGACTGAGACGGATTCCGGATCGTTCAGGCCGTAAACAATCAGATGATGCCTCGTATCCACTCCGATATCGTATCCATCGGGAATATCGGGCAAAATTTTAACGACGTTGTCGGCCCCCTTGTTGGCAACCCAACAGGAACCGTCCTGCGGATTGACCGACAACGCCTGGGGATTGGAAAACCCCGTTATTGCTAAAAGTTGGGTTCCGGTCCCGGACAATTTCAAGACACGGTTGTTGTTGGATTCCGCAACCCAAACAGAGCCATCGGAATTGTTGACCGATATGCCTATTGGGAAGCTGAGCCCAGTTTTTTCGAGGCTTTCTTCACCTGTCTCATGAAAAAGCTTGACGACACGGCCCTTGTTTGTATCTGCCACCCAGACGCTGAAGTCCCTGCCTGAAAAACCGAACCGTTCCGACAGGATTTGCAGGTCGGCATCGTCGATTTTACCGTCGTTGTTCAGGTCGGCTTCGGGGACGAAGCCGGGGTCGCCTGCGGACGTGTTTTTGGCCTTGGACAGGATCATCAGGTCGCTTCCGTCCACGCGGCCGGACTGGTCGATGTCCCCGGTGACGGCCATGACGGCCTGGGGCAGGCACAAACAGAAGAGAAAAAGCGCGACAATAAAAGCGGCGCACGTTTCGGGATCGAACGCGGGCAGCGAATGTTTTCGAAAGTTCAAGAGAAACACAGTCTTTCTCCTGTCAAATAGTGGTCGAGCAAGTCCGAGAGAAGCCATGCTCAAAAAAAGCGAGCGAAAAAGACGCGGAAAGCAAAAGGGCGAAGGCGGTCGATCCAACAGTATCCGAAAATCGGGGCGGCCGTTTCTTGCCGTATCTGACACTCCGACGGGCCGATTCGGATGGATTGGCGCTGAACATCCATCTTGGCGCGGGCTGTTTGAATCGGGGGGGGAATGTCTAATATTTTACTCTATTTTTTTACATATTCGTTACCGGCATTTTCCACTCAGAAAAAGCATTCTTTAATTGCAAATCGCATATCAGCTTTTTCGTTCTTTGGCAACTCTTTTCTTGGCGTCGGAAATGTGGAATGTTGTATCCAGAAGCAGGTTTTGTTTGCCATCCCATTGAAATCGTTGCAAAAAATCGAAATTGATCGGTATCTTGTCAGATGCGTTTTTTTTGCGTAAATTTTTTTTCATCGCGTATTTGTTAAAAGCGTCACGCGAAGACCGCGTCAAAAGGTCGGTTCAGATCTTGATCATCGAGATGACCAGCTAACAGGAACAAGTTTATCCTTATCCCGCCACCTTTCTACAACCCTGTCCTGAAACCATTTTTCGGCGATGTCCGCGTGGTCCGTGACGACGATCTGGAAATTCGGGGCGAGGCTTTCGGCGACTTCACATGCCAGCTTGAACATTCTGGCGACGGCCTCCCGGTCTTCGTCCCGGATGTTTTCCATGGCACCGCCGAGGTCTTTGTCCGCAGGAAAGTAGACTTGGGACGGCTGGTCTACGAACAGGAATCGGGGCACCGGCCTGTCGGTTTTCGTGAAATGGTTGTGGAGGGCGAAGAGGGCGATCAGGTGGTATCCCACCCAGTTTTCGCCGCTGCCCATGCTGTCCATGGGAATGGGCCCTTCCGGGGAGTCCGCCACGACGAGGAGTTTTTTCTTGTCCAGGCGCATGGGGTTTTCGGAGTGTTCCAGCCCGAGTTGTTCGGCCCATTTTCCGATGTCCCTGTCGATGCGAGAAAGGATGGAGTCGAGGCGGTCTTGTACGGTTTCGTTGTCGAGCTGTCGTTCGATGGAAGATATGCGGGACTTCATTTCCTCGATCTCCCGTTTCAATTCTCCGTGGTCTTCCAAGGGCGGCAGGCTCTCCAAGTAAAGACCGATTCGGCCGAGGACGTGCGCGCGTCTGGTCGCTTGGTCCTTGATTTTCCGAAGACGGTCTCGGGAAGAAATCACGGCTTCCATGGATTCCCGATTGCTTTTCAGCTCCTCCTTTTTGTCGTCGATTTTTTCCCGGAATTCGCGAATCAGGCGGTCGAGCTGCGGAGAGCGTTCTTCCACGCCGCGAATTTGGTCGTTCATCTTATGCAAAGATTCCTTCAAGTCCGAAAGCCCGGGAAGCTCGAGTTGCTCCAATGGCGTTTGGCACAGAGGGCAGCGTGGAGAATCGGAACCGGGAGCTTTGAAAAGCCCGACGCTTTCCAATCGCCGGACATGGGAAACGGCCTGGCGGGAAAAGCTTGTCTTGTCGTCTGCAAAGGATTGCGCCGCTTTGCATTCTTCTTTCAAGCGACGCAATTCGGAGCCGAGCTTTCTTTTTTCTTCCCTGAGCCTTTCAAGTTCGCCGTCCTCGGAGAAAAGCTCCTCTTCGGGTTCGAACGGGGCGGATTGGATACCCTGGAGAGCAGCTACGCACTCCTCCCAAATGTCGGGGGTCGTTGCAGGCCGATAAAGGCCGGTGTCCCGCGCCTCGGCCAACAGAGAGACGGCCCTGGAAAGTCCCGAGCCCCTCACGGAATCGTGTTCGGACAGTTTCTGTAGGCGGAGTTTCAACTTTCTTTTCAAGTTCCGCAACTCAGATGACAAACGGACGTAGTCGTCGGAAACCGCTCCCAGAAAGAACGGAAAAACGTCCTTGATGGTTTGTGGCATGTACGGCTCGCTTTGCCTGTGAAACAAATGCTTCTTGGAGATGATTTCGTCCTGGGGCTGGAACAGGAAGTACAAGGCATGCCGAATGGTGGCGGCGACAGGCGACCTTGTATGTCCTGCGGGCGGCTGGTGGATGTTTTCCAGAATGCCGGCATGCGCCGACAGTCGGTTTTTAAGGCCTTCCACGCTTATGTTCGCCCGAAGAGATCCGAGATCTGGAATGCGTACCTTGCTTCCCGTTTCGTAATGGATCTCGGACTGCGCAACCTTTCCTCTCGAGGGCAATTTCCTGGCGATAAAAACTTGCCCATCGCGAATTTGAAGCCGGACTCCGACCCATAGGACGGCTTTCCGGATGACGCCTTCGGCGATCTTGCACTGGTCGTCCGCCATGCAGTACTCCACGATATCGATCAAGGCCGACTTTCCGGTTTTGGAGCCGCCGGTGATGATATTGAGCGCGCCCGGCTTGAGTTCGACATTTCGGAACTGGCCTCTGGCTCGGCCGTACAGGACAATGTTCAGGATTTGAAAGCTCAAGGTCGAATCCCCCATAAGTTCATAACGGTGACGGCATTGCCGGATTTGGCGAACCATTTTCCCAGCATGAGCCCTTTTCGGAAGCATTCTCGAGGTTCGTCGGTCAGTTTTTTGGCGAGATATCCGATTTGCGAGGCCATTTTTGCCGATTCTATCCGTCCCTCGTTTACCATGGAAAGCCACCCATAGCGAATGCCGAACAAAATGGCCTCGCGGGTATGGGGCTTGAGGCTGATCATTCGTCTGGAAAGCCCGATCCGAACGCTTTCGTTTTCCGCAAGCCATGCGGCCATGGATTTTGTCAATCTCGGCAAGGCCTGCCTTGCGGGCTTGTAAAGCATGATCGGCAAGACCATGAAGGCCAGTGGGAACGGAAGTCCTTCTTCGCAAACTTCGCGGTATCCTGCGGCAGATGCGGTGACGACGCCGCTGCAAAACGCGGGATTGAGAAGGTTGGCTTCCTCGATGGAGCGTTCCGCCCAGGGTTTCATGGCGTTTCTTTCCCGGCGGGACCGATACCGAGGATTTCCTCGAAGCGGGGGTGCCATCCGATTCTCGGTTTGTCCGCCAGCATTTGGAGACTGCCGCGAGTTATGGCGTACTCCAATACTCCCCGCCTGATCGGAAAGTCGCGTATTTACGCAGCCCATTCGAAAACTCGCTTGGCCGCTTCGATCATTTCCCCGTCCAAGGCGTCCCGGGGCAGATCGTCGCACATGCGGAGGAAGTGCAATTCCCATTCCTCGAAAAGGCGGTCATCGTATCGTTCCAGATCTCCCACCATGAGCAGCTCGTCTCCGACCCACCGGGACCGCTGCTCGAACGCCCGGTAGAAATTTCGGATCGCATGAACGATCCTGCCGTCTTTTATACCGATCATTTTCAGCTGCTTGACGAACGTGTTGTCCCGGTAGCCCGATGCATCCACAAATGCGCTCATGATATCGGGATCGACGGGAAGGTTTTCCCGGCGAAACTGTTCGCGGAGCGAGTCGATTTCCGCCTGCAATTCGTCGCTTGCAATGGCGTCGTTCTTTTCATTGATCATATGCCTGACTGCCCTCTCGAACCAAAATCCCTCCAGGCGCTTTAAAAAAGAACCTATTTTTGGCCTGGAAACGACGAAAGAAAGCTCTTTTTTCAGATGGAGGTCGAGTTCGTCGATATCGGGCTGGCTATCCAAAACGATAGCGGAGCCGAGAAGGGCGAGTTTCTGTTTGGCGGTCAGTTTTCGATAAGCCTCGTATGCGGCCTTGTTGGTCGGATTGCTCGAAGTCTCGGAAACGCCGTCGAGCAGTTGCAAGGCGCGTTCGATATTTCGCCGAGGGGAGGGACGGAGATAAAAGGCTGCGGAACCTTCCGGGGCTTGGGCTGTGGTGATCAGGTATGCGAGGAAACCCTCCGGGACCTGTTGGTCGGAAATGGCGGAAGCCCAGACCCGAATGGTATGCCACAAATCCTGGGAAGAATCTTTGAGGCTGGCGGTTTTGCGAATATGGTGCTTGGTTTGCAAAAGTTCAATCGGACGCCCCTCGGGTTCGAATTGGACGTCGTCGAGTCTTTCAATGCCGACCTGGAAATCCTCGCAGTCGCGGAGACGCCGCAGACTGTCCAAAAGCGCGTACCGGATTTGATACAGGTATCCCAAGGCGGGAGCGCGAGCGCTGAAAATAGAATCATGGCGTTTCGTCATAGGTTCGGCTTTCCGGATTTTGAAGCTTTGAAAAGTGGAAAAACGTCTCGAATAATACCCTTTGTTTTGTTCCTTACAAAGTTCCGAGTTCTTTATACCATAAAAAATGGAAATGCAAAGAAGAAAATCCGAGCAATTCGCGCAATCGGGCTTGGTTTTAGCTTCGGCCGGTTTTCATCCAACAGTTTCGACCGTCGGGCTTGGTTCTAAATTCGGCCACCTGGATTCCGGGTCTACGCTACATGTTCCAGTCAGGAAATTCCCGAAAGCGACGGAATCCAGCTGTTTTATCGACACCCGAGGTACATACCGCTCCGCCCGGAATGACGACTGCCGGGACGATAGCCTTTGAAAGTGGCCGATGTTAAAACCAATCCCGCAATCGTTTTTTTTACATGTATAAGCTGCGTTTGATTATTTGATGTGTTCGCCACCGTGGTGGACAATGCTCATTTCCCACTTCGACGAGTTTTGAAGTTTGTAGCCTTCAATACGCCAGTGCCCGTCAAGTCCAAATTTTTCCAACACGTCCAAAACCTTTTAGATCAGATCGTAAAACGATTCTCGTCCGAGATGCCTGATGAATTTTCGCGCGAGGTTTTCAATAGAATCGGGGCCGCCAATATCGATCCAATCGTCAATTTTTCCGAGAGAACAAAATTTTTCGGCCAGGAACTCGCGTTTCTTTCCGTCATGGAGTACGAATCTTAAAACCGGCTTGTAATCGGTCGATGCAACGATCCATCGAATCAGAGACTCCCTTTCGGACGGCATGGTATGTTTCAATATCCGATCATGGGACTTTCTGATCTCGTCGGGGTCTTGGCCGCATTCGAAAATTGTGATGATTTCGCCATTCACATCGACAATGCAAGGTCGGTTCGGATTCAGTTTTTTCAGATATTTTCTAGCGATATGCTCTTCCAAGTCAGTTAGAAGCCTGGGTTTCTTTTTGCGGAGAAAGACCTGGGCGTTTGACGGATGTTCGTAAATTTCGTAACCGTCCGGGATGTCATCGACCAATTTACCATCCTTTTTCTTGGAAAAAATGTACCTGATTTTGCCGGTTTTGGTTTTACCCTCGTGAAGGCAGTATGTCTCGTCCCTCCTGTTCTTGTATGTTACCGGCATTTCCTGAATCCTTTCTCGTTTTCTTCGACTCGAAATCTATCTCATTAATCGTGGCTCATCGTTACCCCGTAAAACCATAGCTACTTCAGAATAGCCTTCATGGTGGGAGCGTCGATGTTCCCACCACTTAAAATCACGCCGATTCGGCCTTTGGTCGTTCCCTTCCTTTCGAGCAAAGCCGACAGGCCCAAGGCCCCGGACGGTTCCACCACCAGCTTCATCCGGTAGAAGAGAAACCGGACGGCCTCCATGATGGATTCTTCCGACACGGTGACGAAGTCGTCGACGTATTCGAGCACCAGTGGGAATGTGATTTTGCCTAGGCAGGACGTGCGTGTGCCGTCGGCGATGGTCGGGGGGTTTTTGACGGTGTGCAGAGTGCCGGTTCGAAAGGACCTGGCGGCGTCGTCGGCCAGTTCTGGTTCTACGCCGATCACGCGGCAGTCGGGGGCAATACCCTTGGCGGCGATGGCCGAGCCGCTCAGGAGTCCGGCGCCGCCGCACGGGACCAGCAGGGAGTCCAGGGGGCCGGTTTCCTCCAAAAGCTCCAGGGCCGCAGTGCCTTGGCCCGCGACGATGTCCATGTGGTCGAAGGGCGGTATGAGGGTGTAGCCGTGCTTTTGCCGAAGCGTTTCGGCGATTTCGGCCCGGTCGGCCTTTTGCGGGTCGTAGGCGACCACCTGCGCGCCGTACTCCTCCGTGGCCCTGCGCTTGGTCTCGGGAGCGTCGTCGGGCATGACCACCACGGTTTTCAAATTCATCATCTTACCGACCAGGGCGATGGCCTGGGCGTGGTTTCCGGAGGAATACGCGATAATCCCGCGTGCCTTTTGCTCTTCGGACAGCCTGGAGACCGCGTTGTAGGCGCCCCGGAACTTGAACGCGCCCACTTTCTGGAAGTTTTCGCACTTGAATAACACCTCGGCGCCGATCATCCGGTTGAGCGTGGAGGAGGTCGCCACGGGGGTCCTGTTGGCATGGCCCGCGATTCTCGCGGCCGCTTCTTTTACCAGTTCGAAATTTGATTTCTCCATGTTTGCAAGCCTTTTTTCCTGTTGTCTCTTGCTGTTTGTTTTCCGCCGGGTTTTGTTCCGCAAAAAGCTAGCGCTGGCTTGGTTTGGGAGCGTAGCGTGGGTGGATTGACCTCCCGGCATTTGGCACTGATTCACCGCCTGCTTATGCTCCCGCCCTTCGCGCTTTCACAGAGTCCAACCCGCCATTTCCCGAACCGCCTCAGGACCGTGTGTCCGAAGAGGCGACGAAGAGACGCGGGAAATGGTGGGTTGGACTCTGTGCAAGATTGCAAGGCCGCCTCTTTAAAATAGGCTGTCTTAGCGACAACTCACGGGCAACAACCCACCCACCCTACGCTCCCCCTCCGAAGCCGCCAAGACACTTTGCGGCGGAATGTTCGGCGTGTTTTCGACGGCATTTTCAACATCCAAGCATGCGCCTCCAATCGGCGGCAGCTTTTTTCTGCACGTCCGATAAAGAGCGCTACTTCCCCTCGGTCGAGGGCATTTGACTCCAGAGCTTGCCGTCGATTTCCCGTCCGCCCGCCTTTTTGCTTCTTCCGCCCCATTGCTTGAAGAAAAACGGGACATTTTTTTCCAGGCAGCGGTCCCGGAGGGAATGCACCCACTCGGGACGCACGAGGCGCGCCCCCGGCCCCGACTCTCCGCCTGCGATCACCCAGCCGATGCCAGTCAGGTCGATTCCGCCCAGGTCCTCCAGCAGAGGCTCGCAGGATAGAAACCGGACGGCGGCGGCGACTTTCCGGAGGCTGTCTACGCGCTTTTCGTTCTCTTTGGATTCCACGGTCACGCCCGCCCATACGTTGGGTGGCCACTTTCCGATTTTGTCGGAAAATTCGAGCAGTCTTTGGTCGCGCTTGGTCAGGAGCTGAAAGGTGTGGCCGGGGCACCTTTCGATGACGTCCAGCACGCTGAAAATGAAATCGTCGGGAACGTCCTTGTGAAACAAGTCCCCCATGCTGCAAACGAATATCATGTGGTTCTTGCGCCAGCGCGAGGGCAGCTCGAGGCGGTCCGGATGGAGGGTCACCCGGAACGGGTCATTCTTCGGGTATCCGTAGCGTCCGGCCAGGCGCTTGGACATTCTTTCGGCCCAGCAGTGCGCGCAGCCGCTGCTGATTTTGCTGCACCCGGTCACCGGGTTCCATGTGGAGGTGGTCCACTCGATCAGGGAATTGGCCGACATTTTGAATCCTCCTTCGCCCTTGGCGTCGTATGCGTCTTGTCGCCGCTTGCGTGCAAGGGACATCTTTGGGCTTGGTTCCTATTTCGCCCTGCCTCGCCGCCTCGTCCGCCTCGTTCCAACGCTTTGCGTTGGAATGCATACCAGGACGCTTCGCGTCCGGCTTCTGCCGAGGCATGGCCGCCCCCCCCCCCCCCACACACACATCTTTCTTAGTCCTCGGCGCGAAAAAATCGCCGCCTTGCCGGCTGCGTTCGTTTCGCGCCGATGCTCCTACAAAAAAACGCATGTTACAGAGACCCGACGTTTTTGTCAAAGCCGCAGGACATTGTCCGGCAGTACTAATTTTGACGGAAATTCCATGCCGAAGATGTTGCAACGGCCAAGGTAACCAGACCATCCTGGTCTGGTGGCCCAACGGTGAAAGAGAATTTTCTGACGCGCCGAACCAGACCAGAATGGCCTGGTTACCTTGAAGGCATCGAAAACACCCAAAATTAGAAATGCCGGACATTGTCGCGGCAACTCCGAGTCCGGCTGACTCGACGAGCGACGTTTGTTTCGGCAAAGGCAGGAGCATTCCATGTTTTTTGCGAATCCGGCGGGATGCCCTATTGCCGGACTTCCCAATTCTGTCGTCCTTAACAAGACTTTGGGCGCACCGGCATGCCAACCCCGGCAAATAAATTGCCGGGCTATTGTCTTTCGTCCCTAACGGGACTGTCCGGTCGATAAACAGGGGAGGTTCCCGCAAAGGGCGCGAGAGTTCGAAGGGTCCGAACATCTGAAACAACAAATTCAGAAATGCCCGGCGTGACGGCATCCGAGCCAGAAAAAAACGAAACGTTTTTTTGACAAAATCCTCTGGAATGAAAATAGTCGTCAACCCCGCTCCGAACTTCAGGGAAAAAATTTCAGGTTTGCCGTGTTGTTTACGGAACCGCAACAAGAACGAATCAAATGGGAAGAGAGGTGCCTGCACATGGAACATGCGCAAAGAAAAGCCACGTATCTCGACTTGTTCGTCGAGGTCACCAAAGCCGTTACGGCCAGTCGTCAACTGGACGTAGTTTTCGAATTGATCGTGCGAAAAATTCCGGAAATCATGGACGTGGACGCGGCGACCATTCGCCTGCTGGACCCATCCGGCAAGAAACTGGTGTTGAGAGGCGCCAGCGGTCTGAGCGAGGCGTACTTGAACCGGGGGCCCATCGACACGGAAGAGCCCGTGTTCAAGGCCTTGAAGGGCGACCCCATGGTCATCGAAGACGCGGGAAACGATCCGAAAATCGATTATCCGGAAGCCACCAAAAACGAGGGGATCCATACGATCCTGGTGGTCCCCATCCCCATCCGGGGCGAAATCAACGGCATTCTGAGGCTTTTGACCAAAAGCCCGCGTTCCTTCCAACAGGACGAGATCGATTTCGTGGCGGCATTGGGGGAACAATGCGGCATCGCCATCGAAAACGCCCGCATCTTCGAGGAGCAACAGGTCCAGCTGAACTATTTCGACACCATCCACGCCATCGGCAAGGCGATCAATTCCACCTACGAGCTGGACACCATCCTGGATATGATCGTCACCCGCCTGCCCGAGGTCATGAACCTGAAAGCAGCGACCATACGCCTCATCGAGGAACAAAAGGGAACGCTGGAGCTGAAGGCCGCCCACGGCCTGAGCAAGACGTACCTGGAGCGAGGCCCCTTGGACGAGGAACTGGCCACGTATTACCTGAAACAGGGCGAGCCCATCGTCATTCCGGACGCCAAGAAGGACATCCACACCAAATATCACAAGGAGGCCGAACTGGAGGGCATCGGAAGCATCCTGGCCGTGCCGGTAACCTTCCGGGACGAAGTCATCGGCATTCTGCGGCTGCTCACAGAAGAGATCCGCCACTTCTCCCACGCCGACATCAACTTCGCCCTGGCCATCGCGGAACAAAGCGGCGTGGCCATCCAGAGGGCCATCGATTACAGCCGGCTGAAAAAAGCCTGCGGATGATTCTATGAGAAATTGAAGCGGGATTGATTGGAAGCGGGATTGATTGGAAGCGGGATTGATTGGAAGCGGGATTGATTGGAAGCGGGATTGATTGGAAGCGGGATTGATTGGAAGCGGTCAGATTATAACGGATTAGGGGGAGCAAGCGTAGGGTGGGTGGGTCGGGGACCATTGCGTTGCGCGCTGTTACGCACTCCCTGGAGTGCTCGCGCCTGCCAGTCTTGCATGGCGACCAACCCACCATTTTGCCGAATCTCCCTGCCGTTTCCATTCAGGCGAAAGGCGTCGGGACAGCTCGGAAAACGGTGGGTTGGACTCCGTACGAGACCGGCAGGCCGTCGAATTCAAGAAATCCAGAAGCAGCGAAAAAGCCCGGGCCCAAACCCACCCACCCTACGCTCCCCGCCAAGGCCGTCAATGCATTTTGGCGGAAGTCAGGGACGACAGAAATAAAAGGTCCGGAAACAGGGTCTTGCGCCGGATTTGCAGGAAACAGGGAATGCTCCCACGGCACCGTCTTCCGGCAAGCACCGGGATTCTTTCGCTAACTCTCCTCTTCGTCGAATCCCGGCCTGACAAAGGCCCTGGCGTCCGGAAACTCCATCTCCGTCGTTTGCCTCAACGACTTCAAAAAATCAACGACGGCGAACAAAGCCTTCTTCTGTTCCGGAAGAAGGGCCGCCAAGACTTCCCACGCCTCGACGGAACGGTCCATGCCTATGAGAGCGACCTTGGCGGAACCGTCCGAATCCTTGGGCAAACCATCCAACAACCCGCTGCTCTCGTCTATTCTGCCATGTACGGCCCGTTGCAGCTTCGATACGATTTGATAGTGGTAAAATTCGACAATTTCCAGGCACTCTTCTTCCGAAAGACCGGCCTCGTCGGATTCGGGGCGAACGACCGCCAGGTGCGGCGCAGGTTGCCATTTTTCCATGGATTGTACCAGAATATCCGCATTATCGACGAACCAGTCGTCCACCATGTCCGCGTAAGCCCTCGCCTTGAAGACCAGATAGTTCACCGTACTTTCGCCGTCCGGTCCCGTTTCCGGCCCCTCGGCGTCTTCCGAAAAGTCCAGGTCGAAGCCTTCTTCCTCGGCCATATTTCGTAGCATTTCCAGTGAAGCCTCCAGAGATTCGGTGACTTTTTCCACCCAGGCATCCGGGTCGTTCTCGTCCGTCCTGTATCTCCGGTCGTTTTCCCTCTCCATGGCATAGCATCGGCACCGGTCCGTAAAGCGGCATCGCTCGCACCATCCGTCGCAATAATTGGAAATGCCCCGTATGTATTTCGGGTTGTTCGCACGGTCGATTACTTCTTTCCTGTCCATAAATTTCCTCGTAAAAAGGCAGTCCAGCCCTAATTCCTTCCGATAGCCGAAACCATGACCCGGACGCCGTCGATCACCGTTTCATTGGACATTTCCCGCAAAATCTCCTCGTCGTCCACCGGAACGAACATGGCGAGCATCACCTGGGACTGTCGCAGTTTTCTGGCGTATTCGGCGGCCTGTTGTTTCGCGTATTCGGCTTTCACCATGTTTCTGAAGCTTTTCACCTCGATGATTCCCGTTTTTCCGGCGCACTTGACATGAAGGTCCACCCTGCCGTTGCCGGTGGTAAATTCCGGACTGACGACGCAAAGGTCCTGAACAGAAAGCAGTTCTCCGAACCACCCCACCAGTCCCGGCTGGCCGCAGGTGGTCTCGAACACCCGATCCACGACTTCCCGTTCGACGATCTGCCCGCTTTCCGCCTGATATTGCAAAAACAGGTCCGCCACTTCTTCGCGCGTAAAATTCGGAACACGCATTGACCTCTGGATATTGAAAGGCGAACCCCGTTCGCTCTCCACGCCCAGCACCGCAGTAATGCCGACCAGAGCCAAACCGTGCAGGAGATTTTTCTCCCGATCAATATACAACTCCCTGAACTGATTGACCATGATATCCATAAGAAGCGGCGGGATGCTGTCAACCTCGTCGATAAGCAGAATCAGGGGGCGGTCCCAAATGCCGAATTCCCGGGTGAAGACCCGGTAAAAATCCTGCCAGGTTCGCAAAATCGGGTTTCCGGGAAGCTCGTCCTCGAGGACTTGGGCGAACCCCTGGGGCAGGTTTAGCGTGTCTGGTTGTTCGGGGCCTTTGTACACCATGCCCCGGAGGCGTCCCAGGCTGCAACAGTGAACCGCGAACCGCTCCTTGTGACGCGCCTCGATTTCCTTTTTCACCTGCCTCATAAGCCAGGTTTTGCCGGTCTGCCTCGACGCCCATATGGTGAAATAATGGCCGCCCTCCTCGGCATCGCCGACCAGGCTTTCCAGGCACGATGCCACCAGTTCCTTTCTGGCCACCGCAAAATGCAATTTTTCAATTACCGGTCCGTATGAAAAAAATCTTCTCATGGTTCTCTTCAGTCTTTTATCCTAACCCTCCCGTATTGCTCGCCCATCAAAAGGTGCTCGTACACGCCTTTTTCCTGTTTCACGGTCAATTCGAATTCTATCTTTTACGGTCCTCCGTGATCGTTTCAGCCATTTAACGAAGAACGAAGCATTCAAATACCGGACGACCGACGCCTGAACACTTCTCAAGCATGGATAACTTACCCATGCGAACATTTCGCTTCATGACGAGAATATTCTCATTTCCTGTCGAACCATATGCCAACTTTTTTCGGGGTTTGTCAAGAAGGGGCTTGGTTTTATTTCGGCAGCGCCATCGCCGCCTCGTTCCCGCGCTTCGTGCAGGAATGCGTACCAAGCCCCCGATTTACGAACCAACCCCGCCAAGCAGACGTCAGAGTGCCTCTTCAAGGAACCTGCCGTACTCGTCGATTTTTCTTTTCAACCTTTCCGCCAGATACCGATTCGCGGGACCGAGCCTTTTCAGAATGAGCCGCGCCTCGTTTCGGTAGCTTTCGATTTTCTTTTTATCCCAATAATGCGGCGGGGGCTGCAAGTTGGTGATTCTGTCCGCCAGCTTGACCATCCAGACTTCCCTGGGCTGTTTCATGATCCTTTCCAGGCTGTCCTCCATCTTCGCGGCCTTGGAGGGCAAATCGTCGTTCTTGGTCAGCGCCATGACGCCCTCGGCCACTTGCGAACCGAATTTTTCCTCGATTTCCTCCCAAGTGCTGTCTGTATCCTCGATAGTATCGTGTAGCAAGGCGCACAAAACCAGCAAGTCGGGGTTTTCCACGCCGCCGTCGCGCACAGCCGCCGACATGGCTTCCATGGCCACAAGCCCGATGTGGTAGATGTACGGAATGTCGCGTCCCGGCACTTTTTGCTTGTTGTGGGCGACCGACGCGTAGTTCCATGCTTCGATGTATTTGTCCTGGTCCCAAAGTTTCATCTTTTCTCCTTTACCCTATTATCCTATCCGGCACGGGCATTGCTTTACCGTCCAAAACCTGCCATCCCCATGGGATTGGTTTTAACATCGGCCACTTTCAAAGACTATCGTCCCGGCAGTCGTCATTCCGGGCAAAGCGGTATATAACCCGTGTGTCGATAAAATAGCTGGATTCCGTCTTTTCCGGGAATTTTTTAACTGGAAAATGTAGCGTAGACCCGGAATCCAGGTGGCCGTATTTTCGGCTCTTTCCCACGCAGGAGCGCGGGAACGAGTTGCCTATAGGCAGCCCACCGGATCCCCGGCTCGTTCCCACGCTCCGGCGTGGGAACGCATACACGGACGCTCCGGCGTCCCGTCCCGCCTGCCGCCCGCCCTGCCATGTTTTTCGCTTTCTCACGCCATAAGACGCTCCATCGGCACGGGACGCGGGAGCGTCCTTCAAGGCGTTCCCACGCAAGAGCGTGGGAACGAGTTGCCCATAAGGCAGGCCCCCATCGGCTCGTCGGCTCTCGGCTCGTTCCCACGCTCCGGCGTGGGAACGCATATACGGACGCTCCGGCGTCCCGCCCCGCCTGCCGCCAGCCCTGCAACGTTTTCGCTTTCTCACGCTATAAGGCGCTCCCTCGGCACGGGACGCGGGAGCGTCCTTCAAGGCGTTCCCACGCAAGAGCGTGGGAACGAGTTGCCCATAAGGTAGGCCCCCATCAGCTCGTCGGCTCTCGGCTCGTTCCCACGCAGGAGCGCGGGAACGAGTTGCCATTGCGCAGGCCCCCTCGGCTCGCTGACTCGTTCCCTCGCCGGAGACTGGAAACGAGTAGCCAAATCGACATTTCTGCCATTACTTGCAGAAAAACGCGATCGCTTTGTCGATCGTCGCCGAATCGACCAGGATGCCGTTGTGCCCGAGCCCCTTCGTAGCGAACAAGGACACATGCGGATGCTCCTCCGCCAGTCTTTCGGCGTCCCGGAAGGAAACGAGTTCGTCGTATTCGTCCTGGACGATCAGGACCTCGGATTGGATTCGTCCCGCCAGGTCGTACGGATTGTCACGCTCCAAATCGTACCCGTATCGACGCTCATAGTCCCCGATCATGCTCCGGTGTATCTCTCCCGGTATCCCGTACCGGTCGAAGATGCCGTAGAGCATTTCCTTGAGTTTCAATGCCGGCGCGACAAGAACCATTTTTATATCCAGCCCCTCTTTGTCAACAGCGTTGATCGCCGCGGAGCCGCCGACGGAATGGGCCACGATACCGCAGATGCTCTTCCCCTGTTCGCAGTTCAGCAAGGCCCTGACCGTATCGGTGAACTGGAAATAGCTGGAGGTTCGTCCATCGGACTCCCCGTGCCCCGGCGCGTCGAAGGCCACGGTCGAATACCCGGCCGCCGAAATCGGTTCGATGAAACGGTGGAAATCCGCGCCCTTGCCGTTCCATCCGTGCGCCAGGAGAATCGAAGGCCCTTGGCCCCATTTCCAACACGCCACCGACTTGTCGTGGACTTGCAATCGAAAGCGCTCTGCTTTTTCCATCGCCGACATTTGCGCTTCCGACAAGGGGCGGCGGCGAGGAGTAAAAAACGTGTTCGATACGATCATTCGGACCACCATGGGCGCCACGCGCCATGCGGTGGCCATGAAAATGGCGGTGGCGACGCGCTTCGCCTTTTCCATACGAACGTTCGTACTTTTTATGTGCCGACGGTATACACTGCGGGACATCAGTTGTCTCCTTTCTTCAATTCGGCCAAGGCTACGGTGTTGGCCCCTGCCATCCGTAGTCTGCCAGAAGGCGCTCCAAGGCAATCTCCTGACGCTTTTTCGTGTCGGAATCCTGGAGCAATTGGTGGTAATAATAAAAACCGAGCAGCAGGGAATAAAACTCGAACGCGAATTGCTCGCAGTCGATGCCCTCCCTGAAGTCCCCTTCCCGAACGGCGGCCTTGGCCATGCGGCAAAGGCTGTACACACACTCTCGCTGCTGGCGGATGAGAAAATCGCGGACCTTGCCTGGCCGTTCGCTGAACTCGGTGGATGCGGACACGAAAATGCAGCCGCCCGACAGCTTGGAACCCCAGACAATCCAATTTTCCACCAGGGCCTTGATTCTCGGCACACCCGCCTTGGTTCGCAGGGCGGGGGCGACGACAAGTTCCGAAAAACTCTCCCCCGCGAATTCCAATATCTCGATCTGGAGGTTCTCCTTGGACTGGAAATGGGCGAACAATCCGCTCTTGGACATGCCGGTGGCTTTTGCCAGGGCGCCGATGGTCACGTTTTCGAGACCCAGTCGGCTTGCCATGTCCAGTGCCGTCGCCAGTATGGCTGTCTTTGTATCGGCGCCTTTGTTCATGGGGGATAAATAGCACGACCGTTCGTACCTGTCAAGGTCCTCGGCCAACCAGAGGCAGTATCTTTCTCGTTTTTTCCCCCCGCCGCCAGCAATTCCAATTTTGACGGAAATTCCACGCCGAAGAGGTTGCCACGACCAAGGCAGCCAGACCATCCTGGTCTGGTGTGCCCACGGTAAAGGGACGCTTCCCAACGCGCCGAACCAGACCAGGATGGTCTGGTTACCTTAAAGGCACCGGAGACACCCAAAATTAGAACTGCTGGCCCGCCATGAAAGAGTTTGACACCCAAATCGATATCCTGATACAATATTTCAATTGATGAAAGATTTTTGCGCGAACGTGAAAAG
Organism: Desulfobacterales bacterium; assembly: GCA_963674505.2. Lineage (GTDB taxonomy): Bacteria > Desulfobacterota > Desulfobacteria > Desulfobacterales > SKZT01. The sequence continues at coordinate 85,181 of CAXXIG010000007.1, read as the reverse complement.
AATCCGGACAAACAAATGTCCCATCCTTCTCCAATTTCAGCAATGCTTTATAAATGGTCCAATGAATGGAAACCCCGACGAGCATGTTTTGTTTACGTTTCCAACATCTTCCATTTTGCTTTTTTTTAAATTTTCAGGGAAAGCTAATGCCGCAATCAGATCAAGCCGAAAAAAACTCCGGCCAAAGTACGGTCCATGCCCGTGAAACAGAGAAATCTTCCTCTCCCTGCGGGATATCGGACCATGGCGAGGATTTCCCCGTTGTTGGAATCGGGTCGTCGGCAGGGGGCTTGGAAGCCTTGCAGGAATTTTTTGCCAATGCTTCCGAAAACAGCGGCATGGCCTATATCGTGGTCTCCCATTTGTCCAAGGACCATCCGAATTTGATGGCCGAGCTTCTTCAAAAGAGGACGAAATGCCCGGTATCCGACGCCGAAGACGGCAGGGCCGTCGAACCCGACCATGTATATGTAGCTCCGCCGGGCAAGGACATGGGGTTGTTTCGCGGCGCCATCCAGTTGTTCGAACCTTCGTCAGGAGATTTTTCGCATCCCATAGATTTCTTCTTCAAGTCCCTTGCCCAGGATCGTGGAAAAAAGGCGGCGGTGGCGGTATTGTCGGGGGCCGGTACGGACGGCACCCAAGGATTGAAACACATCAAGGAGAAGGACGGACTGGTTGTGGCCCAGTCCCAAGAGACCGCCTCGTACGATGGAATGCCTCGCGCCGCCCTCGAAACCGGCTTGGTGGACATGGTGCTGGCCCCTGCGGACATGCCGGGAGAACTCCTCCGGTACTTCAAGCACAAAGGGGCTGCCAAGGGGGAAAAACGCTTGGCGTCCCTGGAGCTTTCGGATTGGCTCAACAAGATTTTCGCTGTTTTGCGGACGAGAACAGGGCACGATTTCTCCTTCTACAAGAGAAACACGATCATTCGCCGCATCGACCGGAGAATGGTCCTCAACCAAATCAAGAACCATGAAACCTACATCCGTTTTTTAAGAGAAACCCCCGAGGAGATCGACACCCTGTTTCGGGAATTGCTCATTGGAGTCACCGCTTTTTTCAGGGACCCCGAAGCATTCGACGCATTGAAGACGCTTGTCTTGCTCGAAGAGCTGAAAAAGGCCCCGCAAGATTCGACGTTCCGGGTATGGACGCCGGGGTGCGCCACGGGGGAGGAGGCCTATTCCCTGGCCATGGTCATCCAGGAGTGTATCGACCAGGTATCCAAAAGGATCAACGTTCAGCTGTTCGGAACGGACATCGACAACAGGGCCATCGAAAAGGCGCGAGAAGGCTTTTTTCCGGCAAACGCCGTCGCGGACATTGGCCAGGAAAGGCTGACGCGCTTCTTTTTCAAGGACGGAGAGGGGTATCGGGTTCGGAAGACTATCCGGGATTGCATCGTGTTTTCCATGCAGGATGTTCTCAGGGACCCTCCTTTTTCCCACTTGAACCTGCTTTGCTGTCGCAATTTGATGATCTATTTGAACACCGAGGCCCAAAGGAAGCTCACACCGCTTTTCCATTATACATTGAACCCCGGGGGGGCCCTTATGCTGGGCACTTCGGAATCCATCGGGGGATTCACGAACCTTTTCAAGACCGTAAGCGGCAACTGGAAGATTTACCGGAGACTGGAGGTCCCCGAGTCCCTGCGCCGCCAAATCGTGTTTCCTTCAGGCAAAGCCATGGGCGCCCAGGAAAGAACGGCCGCCCCCGAGGCCATCGCCGCACCGGGTTTCAATATCGGAAGGGTCTTGGAAAAGCTGGTTTCGGAGCAATATGCGCCGACTTCTATTCTGGTGGACAAGGACGGTTCCATTGTGCATATCCTTGGCAGAACCGGAAAATACCTCGAACAGGCGAGCGGGCCTTTCACGCGCAGAATCCTGGACCTGGCCAGACCGGGGTTGCGCATCGAATTGGCCGCCGCGATGCGAAAAGCGGTTTCTTCCGGCACGCCCGCATCCAGAAAGAACATACGGGTGAGGACCAACGGAGGCACGCAAACCGTCCATTGCCATGTCAACCCGCTCAAAAGCCCGAAGGAACTGGCGGGACACCTATTGGTGGTTTTCCAGGATGTCGAAGCCCGCCGAAGCGCTCCCGAATCCGAGGAAACATCCGATGCCGCCCCCTCCGATTCGCAAGACACCCGCCTGGAGGAACTGGAAAACGAGCTGCGGTACACCCGCGAAACCCATCAATCCACCATTGAAGAGCTGGAATCCACCAACGAGGAATTGCAGTCCGCCAACGAGGAATTGCAATCCACCAACGAGGAGCTGCAGTCGGCCAACGAGGAGCTGGTGTCTTCGAAGGAGGAGTTGCAGTCTTTGAACGAGGAATTGCAGACGGTCAACGCCGAACTTCAAGGCAAGGTGGACGAGCTGTCGTCGGCCCATGACGATTTTCGCAACCTCTTGAACAATACGTCCATCGCCACCATATTCGTGGACAACCGCCTGCGAATCAAGCGCTATACCGACGAAGCCACGAAAATCATCAACCTGATCGGCACGGACGTGGGGCGGCCTTTCAAGCACGTGGTCACCAACCTGGCCTACGATAAAATAAATGAGGATCTGGAACTCGTGATCAAAACCCTGATTCCCAGGGAAGCGGAAGTGGCGACCACGGACGGAGAATGGCACAACATGCGCATCGTTCCCTACCGGACCATCGACAATCGTATCGACGGGGCGGTCATGACTTTCACCGGAATCGGGGATCAGAAAAAGGCTCAAGCCGACCTCCAGTTCGTCAACGCCGAGATGGACTTGCTCCTGCGCAATGTTTTCAACATGGACTTCAACCCCATGGCCCTTTTGGACCGATATGGCAAGGTCGTCACCGCCAACGTCGCTTTTTATCAGTGGATGAAAATCCCCGAGCACGCCGATGCGACCGTATTCGAGCGGGGGCTGTTGAAAACGACCGGGTTCAAGGAAAAATTGGAGGCCGCGTTGAAGAAGGAAGATAGCACCGTCCCGGTGGACTTTGCCGTCGAGGGAAAGGAGGGAGGAGAACCGTTCCTAATCCGGGGCCGAATCATCAGGCAGACGCCCGACATTGCGTATCGGGTCATTTTAAAAATCGATCGGGAAAAAGGGGAGCCGCAGGCATGATATCCGAAACAGGAATAGGCCGGGACAAGTTCGCCGAACTGCGGGAGCAGGCCCAGCGACTTTTAAAAGATCGACCGGATTTTCCGGAACGCGAGTCCGCCGATATTCTCGAACTCATCCAGGAACTGAAAATCCACCAGGCGGAACTCGAGATACAAAACGAGGAGCTTCGGCGGGCGCACGAGGAGTTGGCGCAATTGCACCGCGAATACGTGGATCTTTACGACTTCGCCCCTTGCGGATACGCCACATTGAACAGCAAGGGCGTCATTGACCGGATCAACCTGTCCGGCGTCAAGCTTCTCGGGTGCGACAGGAAAGGCTTGATCGGAAGCGTATTTTCCACCCACGTCGCGGTGGAGTATGAAGATCAATACTACTCCGCCTTGCAAAAAGCCGGCGAAACCGGGGAAAAACAAGGTCTCGAATTGAAGGTGGCCCGGGAAGGCAAAACACAAATATACGTTTGGACCGATATTCGCGCGGACACGGATGAAAAACGGCAGGTGAAGCAATGGCGTATCGCCTTCGTCGATATTTCTTCGAAAATCGCCGTCGAACAGGAGAAGAAACAGCTTGCGTCCGAGCTTCAGCAAGCCCGGAAAATGGAATCCATCGGACATTTGGCCGGAGGAATCGCCCATGACTTCAACAACATTCTGGCCGTGATCCTCGGCGCATCGGAATTGCTTCTCGACGATCTGCCGGAAGAATCGACCATGGGAAAAATAGCCATCCAACTATACAACGCTTCATTGAGGGGCGCGGACTTGGTCAGAAAAATCCAGACCTATGCGAAAAAAGCTCCGGCAACAACCGCCGGGCCCTTCAAGGTCGGCGAAATCGCCGAAGATGCCGTCGAACTCGTGAGGGCGGCGGTGCCGTCGTCAATCCAGGTCGTTCTCGATATCCAAAGCGACTCCTGCGTCCTCGGCGACCCCAACCAAGTCCACCAGGTTTTCATGAACCTTCTCACCAACGCTTCACAGGCGCTCGAAAGCCGCGGCGGGACCATTGATGTAAAAGTCAAGGACATCTACTTCGAGCAAAAATACAATCGCGGCGCGAAAAACCTGCATTCCGGGGCGTATGTAAAAGCGACGGTTTCCGACGACGGCAAGGGAATCCCTGCGGATATCATCGAAAACATATTCGAGCCGTATTTCACGGCCTCCGGACAATTCCACAATACGGGAATGGGCCTCGCCGTTGTGCACGGGATCGTGGAAAGCCTCGGCGGAGACGTCTTCGCCGAAAGCGAGGAAGGCCGGGGGAGCGTTTTCACGATTTATCTTCCCGTCACAAAACAGCAGGTATCCGGTACCGTCGTAAAGAACGAGTTGCCCGGAGGCGCCGAAAGAATCCTGCTGATCGACGACGACAGCGCCGTCGCGGGGTTCCTGTCCAAGGCCTTGCAACGATTGGGCTACGCGGTCACCGCCATCACCAGCGCCCCGCAGGCCGTAGAGCTTTTCACCTCGAAGCCCGAGGATTTCGACCTTGTCGTCACGGACATGGCCATGCCCGAAATGACGGGCGACAAGCTCGCCGCAGCCATGACTGCAATCCGGCCCGGTATTCCGGTCGTCATTTGCACCGGCTACATAGATGGACCGACGGTTAAACAAGCGAAACATCTCGGCGCCAAGGCGTTTTTAACAAAACCCGTCGAGAGACGGAAGCTTGCGAAAACAGTCCGAATGGTGCTTGACAGCGTCTGCGCGGGAAAAACATCATGAGGCTGCTGCGGAGCATTCCCGTTATCTATATAGACAACAGGCGCTTCGCGAGGTAACCAGACCATCCTGGTCTGGCCTGCCCTGCCGTGGTCCGGAGAGGCTTGGCATTCTTCGACGCTCAACCCAACCTACGTACGTTTCAGCCTCACCCTCAAATCCTCTATAATCATTAAAATTCATAAAAATAAACAGGGAATGCCCCGTGAGGCTGCGGCGAACCCGAGGGGCCGAATTCCGCCTTGACACCATCGAGCCTTTGGATTAGTAAGCCTGCAACGACATGCGAGGCGAGGCTTCGTAAATGCCCCAAAAAAGACCGGTTCATTGCGGATTTGCGGGGAGCGGAAAAGGTAACCAGAGCTTCCAGATTTGGTCCCATATCGCGAATATGCCGCCGCTTGGAAGCCAAGGCATCCAGACCAGGATGGTCTGGTTACCATCGACACGCCTTTTCCCGCAAATCCGCGATGAGCCAAAAAACCTTGGACCCGAACTGTGAAACGCCAGTGAAGGGAACCGGAAAAACAGGAAAAAACAGAAAATGATGAACATTCAACCCATAAGCGCAGCGCAACGCAACCTTGGCGGCGTGGACTTCTTTCTTCTCTGGGCCGGGGTGGCCATTTCCCTGGCGGAAATATGGGCCGGGGGGTTCCTGGCCCCCATGGGTTTCTGGGCGGGAATCTGGGCGATTATCCTGGGGCATGTGATCGGCAACACGCTGATGGGGCTCGGGGGAATCGTGGGTTCCGAACACGGAATCATGTCCATGGTTTCGGTGCGGCCGTCCTTCGGCATTCGCGGCTCCAACCTGGCGGCGACGCTCAACATCGTGCAGCTGATCGGATGGGCGTCTATCATGCTGATCATCGCGGGCCGGGCCGGGGCCATGCTGGGAAAGCCCGTCGGCGGCATCTGGGCGACCAGCCAGCTCTGGATCGTCGTCATCGGCGTGGGCACGCTCCTATGGGCGCTGCACACAGGAAAGGCCATCTGGAAAATTTTCCAGACCGTTGCGGTGATCGCCCTGCTTCTGCTGGTATCCGGCATGACGTGGCTTGCGTTCACGGAATTCGGCACGGTTTCGACGAGCGCCGATTCCGCAGGCCTGCCGTTTATGATCGGCCTGGACCTGGTCATCGCCATGCCCATCTCCTGGATGCCTTTGGTGGCGGACTATTCCCGTTTCGCCAAGCGGACGGACACCGCATTCTGGAACACCTGGTGGGGATATTTCATCGTATCGTCCTGGATGTACGCGCTGGGTCTCACGGCGACTTTGGCCACAGGCAACACCGAACCGGGCGTGATGATCCTGGAGCTGATGGGCACCGTGGGTTTGGCCGTGCCGGCCTTGGCCATGGTGGTCTTTTCCACCATCACTTCCGATTTTCCCGACATCTATTCCGCCACCTGCTCCGTGATGAACATCTCGGACAAGATCAGCGGCAAGGCCTTCATGTGGATCGTCGGGGTGCTTTCCATCCTCGTGGCGCTGGTGTTTCCGGCCGACCAGTACGAGAACTTTCTTTTGTTCATCGGGGCCATGTTCGTGCCGCTGTTCGGCATCGTCCTGACCGATTACTTTCTCGTGCGGAAACGACGCCTGGTGGAAGAAGACATTTTCAAGCCCGGCGGGAAATACTGGTATTGGGGCGGGTTCAACATGGTGGCCATCGGGGCCTGGGCCGCTGGTTTCGTCCTGTTCGAACTCGTCGCCTACATGAAGTGGCCGGTGGGCGGCTCCATCCCCTCCATGCTGGTGGCGGGCGTCCTGTACTACGCTCTGACGACCGCGAAGGGGAAGAATTCGACGGGCGAACGATAAGACGGTCCTGCTTCGGCGGGGATCGTAGGGTGGGTGGGTCGGGACCCGGGCCTTTTCGCCGCTCCTGAATTTCTTGCATTCGACGGCCTGCCGGTCTTGTACGGAATCCAACCCACCGTTTTCCGAGCAGTTCCGCCGCCTTTCGCCCGAATGGAAGCGGAAGGGGGATTCGAAAAAATGGTGGGTTGGTGGCCATGCAAAACCGGCAGGCACGAGCCCCCAAAAAGTGCGTAACAGCGCGCAACGCAATGGTCCCCGACCCACCCACCCTACGATCCCGCCCTTGGCCTGCTATGGTCGTAGCGGAACAAAATACGGCGTCAATATTTCAAGATATGGATAATTTTCATCACCCCAGCACGGCCCAATCGTCCCTATCGGGACTGTGAGCGAGAAACGGGGAATGCTCCCATAATTTTGTTTTCGCTCCTGACCGACATCGGTGTCGTTTTCATATGCCCCAAACCTTTATTTTCTTATTCCCGAAGGTTTCGTCCCGTCGAAAGATTTTCTCCTCCCACGGCTTTTGCGGGTCGCGGTCGAAGACGACCAGGTGGCCTTCGTCGGAACCGCACTTGTCCAGATATTCGGCCACGAAATGTCACAAAAGAACACGAAACGATTTGCGGGCCTTTTCGTGGCTTTTCGTGTTCTTTCGTGGCCCTATTTGTCACTGCTTGTCGGGCGCGGCCGGTTGTTGTTCGCGTGTCGTCTGTTCGAAAACGCCGTGATTGCATCGCCGAACAATCTTGAAGCCACATCGTCGAGTATACTTGCAAAAGGCGTTCGATTGCAATGCCATCCGTTTCATTCCAGCAATTCTAATTTTGGGTATCTCTGGCGCTTTCAAGGTAACCAGACCATCCTGGTCTGGTTCGGCGCGTCAGAAAATTCCCCTTTACCATGGGCACGCCAGACCAGGATGGCCTGGTTACCTTAATCGCTGCAACCTATTTGGCATGGAATTTCCGTCGAATTTAGAATTGCTGGTTTCATTCGACCCGGCACGCCGACATGCTCACGCCCGCCTTCGCGGAGATCTCGACAGGGTCGGTCCCCAAATGGCGGAGGCGAAAATCGACACGCAGGCCGCAGGCGGATTCTGGATTTCGTTTTTTTGGGCGTCCCGCCACTTTTTTTCACACGAGAACGCATTAGGGTGTAATATAATAAGAATTGACGAACCGTGGCTCCATGATTCAAATGAAAAACCCGTTCGGGTTCGACAATGCATTTTTTGTTCAAACCACCAACAAACTGTTAATGACATGAAAACCATAATCGACGCAATATTGTCCTTGGAAGAACTGTTTGAATACGCCGAAAAAGACCTGCATTCGTATGCGAACATCGTTGGAGATTTCGAAAAAATGCGGAACGGGGGAGCAATGCGCGTCGAATCCCTGGTATTGCTGGCCGCATTTCGATATCGCAGCCGCCGGGCGCTGTCGCTGATGAGCGAGCAGGTGCCGGAAACATACCAGGAGAGCAGGCGGAAGTTGCGGGAAACATGGAAGGAAGCGGAACAACGGCTGGAATGCTCGTTGCGCGGCGAGAAATTCGAGAAGTTCTTTCAACGGCTTGTCCGGGAAAAATTCGGAGATCCTGTCCAAGAGCTGAAATCCCTTGCGGCCGATATCGAGGAGACCTATTGGAACATCGAGTACGAAGAGCCCGGGCCGGACCTCACGAAAAAATACATGGGCAGCTGTGAAATGTTCATATCCTTGTTTCAAAAAATCTTCTATCTAAACGAGGAATTGCAAAAATCGCCGTTTCCCGCCGCCGGGCCTGCCGGATATTTCCAGGAACACTACGGGAAAGCGAACGAAATTTTCGAACAGAGCTATCTTTTCTTCGGCCCCGGAAAAGAAATATTGCTTTCCATGAAAAAAAGAGAATACGGCGTGGAATGCTGGTGGTTCGAGAATACGGAACAGTTGGCGACCGGGGACGAACGATACGATTCGGATAAATCGGATAAAGAGATCGAGGATTTGCGAAAACGCCATTTCGCGGACGTCGCTCCGAGCGTTGAGGATTGCGAATGGGCGGAACGGACCCTTGGCCTGGCCATGGGCGATCTGCCCCCCGAAGAGCGACAACGGGCTTTCGAACACGTCATGGGATGTCCGTCGTGCTTCGTCCTGTACCACGATACCGTGGAAGTGTTCCGAGGCGGACGGCCTGCCGGACCAAAGGACACCGAAACGCCCCGCGAACTCCAAGACGCCGTTTTAGGGGAAAAGCGATCTTCCAGAGAAGGAGAAAATTTCAAACCGAAAGCTCTTTCGGAACTTGTCCGGCTCTTTTTGAACCTGAAGGTATTGCTCCCGCTGGCCGCCGCCATCGGCGCCGTCATGTTCCTGACCTTTTCCATGCAGAAAAAGGCCGGCCCGGTGAACTGCCAAATGGCCATCCTGAAAGGAGCGGGGAACGTGGAGTCCGCCAAGGGAGGCTCGAAAGAAGACGCCTCTGTTTTGAAACCGGGCGAAACGCTTGCTACAGGAATCAAGTTTCGAATCAGGCTGAAGCTGAACAAAAGCGCGTTCGTCTACCTGGTCGTTCCGGGTGCTTCCGGAAAAAGCGAAATAGTCTATTCCGACCGCTTGCCCCAAGGAGAAACGGTCATTCCCCGCAAGGACGCCGAAACCTTCGTAGCGGACTGGCGCGAAGGTTTCCTCCTGGTTTCGGCCAAAGACTTGCCGGACCTGAAACAAACGATGGCCCTTTTTCAACCGGCCCTTTTCCGGCCGGACCGTCTGGACGAATTGCGCCGCGCACTGCCGGATGCGACGGTGGAAGATCTCGGTGCCATATTCGAACCGCAGAAGCCCCGATGATCAACCGACGGCAGCCTCGCGGGGGGAGCATTTTCCGTTTCCAAATAACCGGGTGATGAAAATCATCTTTAATTAAAAGAATATTTTCTGTCGGAATTTGTTCCTCCGGCAATCTGCCACGGCCTGGTTTGGCAGCGCAGGGTGGGTGGGTCGATACCCGGGTGTTGTCGCCAATTCAACTTCTCTTGAAACAGATGATCTGGCAATCTTGCACGGAGCCCAACCCACCATCTTTCGCGTCAATTCGTCGCTTCTTCGAACGAATGGCACTGCGGCGGCATGGGAAATGGTGGGTTGGGCTTCGTATAAACTCGAAGGACACGGGCGTAAACAAGCTTTGAACCAGCCCCGAACGCCAGGATTTCAACCCACCCACCCTACGCTCTCCGACACGCGCGGGCGCAAACGGTCCGCGAACCAGCCTTCGACGCATGGAGCTCGACCCATCTACCCTACGCTCTCCTCCGACGACGCCAAGACATTTTGATGGCACACAATATGCTTACAAACTGCCGGATCGGCGCGAAAAAACCGCGCTTCGCAATGCAATCCCAAACCACATTTTCACAGGAGGAACGGCAATGGCACAATAGTGCGCCAAATGCGCATCGACCAGGAAAAAAACCTGCTGTCAGTGTCGCGAGATATATGTTACATTGGGCGATGTTCAGCGTGTCGCCAGAAGGACCCGCTCGTTCGGTTTTTTCACTTTCGACGAATGCTGCGATCCTGCCTATCTGGACGACGGTTCGGACCCTGTCTGGACGAAAGGCGTTTTCAAGCCGGACGGAAGACGCAGGATATTGAAAAAGGACGAGATTGGAAACTGCGTGTTTCTGAGTTCGACCGGTTGTCGGCTGGACATGGAGACCCGTCCGCTGATTTGCAGGCTCTTCCCGTTCGACTTCAACGCCTGCGGCCTGTTTCCCGAACCGGTCGCGGGGGAATGCCCGGTCGAGTTGCTGGAACCCGGCCAGGACCTTCTGGGGGCGCTGCAAATGAACAAGGCGGAGGCCGAACGATGGCGAACGATGCTCTATTCGGAGCTGACGCTTGAAAAGACGGACTTGGAATACTGGACCAATCACAGGTACGGGACCTGAATTTTTATAGGACCTTGTTTAAACAGATTTGAATAAAATAGGAAAGCGCAATTCATGGCGGAATATTTGCCGGTTATTAAGATAGGCGGTTCGGCCGAAGAACGCGGCCGGCAGCACGGCACCCTGCTGGGGGAGCGTATCCAAAAGACATTGGCGTTCTACAAAAGGCAGTTTCTTCTGCCCGAAGACGAAATCATGGGAATCTGCCGGGAGTTCAGGGACGCCACAAAGGCTTTCGGGCCGGAATGGCACGCGGAGATCGAAGCCCTGGCCCTTGCAGCGGAGGTCGATCCCCTTTGGATCTACGCCTTGAACGGGCGCACGGAACTGTTGAACTTGAACCCCATGGAATGTACGTCCCTGGCCTTCAGCAAACAGGGGCTGATCGGCCAGAACTGGGACTGGGACATGGAGATGGAAGAACTTGCGGTCGTCCTGGAAATCGAACACGGGGACGGCCGCAGGATCGTCACCATGACGGAACCGGGCATGATCGGGAAGGTCGGCATGAATCGCCACGGGGTGGGGGTCTGCCTGAATTTCATGAGCATCGAGAACTACCGCCCCGGCGGCGTCCCCCTGCATGTCATCCTTAGAGCCATCCTGGACAGCCGGAACCTGGAGGAAGCCCTTTCGACCATCACTCCCCATTTGAACGGAAAGGTCGGCAATCTGTTGATTTCCAACGGACATGGGGAAACCCGGGACATCGAACTGGGGGGAGAAGAGTCCTTCTCCCTCCCGGTCGTCGGCTGCTTCGCCCACACCAACCACTTTCTGACGAAAGTGGACTACGACCTGAAGCTGTTTCCCAACAGCACGGGGCGCTACCGGCGCGCTTCGCAGCTGATCGGCGCGGTCGACGAGCCCTCGGTCGAATCGATGAAGGCGATTTTAAGGGACAACGAAGACAAGGAAAACCCCATCTGCCGCAAGCGCTTTTCGCACCCGTGGCTGACCGACGACACATCCATCACCATCACCAGCATGGTGATGGATCTGAGAAATCTCCAATTCCATATCACGAGGGGGAACCCGTTCGACAACCCGTTTTCTGTCTTCTCCCTGGCGAGCTGAGAATCGCATCGACCTTGTCCCGCAAATCAATTTTTCAGACCTCTGCGGTTGTTGGCATCCTTCCCTGGAGGCCAACGTCGGATAGCACAGGTAGCGCCGTATTCCACGGCGGCGCGGAGTGCGTTTTGATTTCACCACGGCGGAGCATCGGACGCCGCGCCGCCGTGGAAGACGGCACTACCGGAACAAGCGAGTTATGCGCCTTACCGTCGAGCCCAACCGCACAGGTCGAAGCTGGGGTGATGAAAATCATCCAATTTCGGGAAATTTTTTTCTTCCGGGATTTGTTCCCGCTTGCGGCAATATGCACGGACTGGTTCGGGAGCGTAGAGTACCAGGGTGGGTGGGTCGATACCCGGGTGTTGTCGCCAATCCAACTTCTCATTAAATAGATGGCTCGACAATCTTGCAAGGAGTCCAACCCACCATTTTCCGCGCCAATTCGTCGCTTCTTCGAACGAATGGCACCCATGCAGCCCGGGAAATGGGGCTCATCGCGGATTTGCGGGAAAAAGCTTGTCGATGGTAACCAGACCATCCTGGTCTGGCCTGCCCTGGATTCCAAGCGGCGGCATATTCGCGATATGGGACCAGAGCTGGAAGCTCTGGCTACCTTTGCCACTCCCCACAAATCCGCGATGAACCGGAAATGGTGGGTTAGGCTTCGTACAAGCTCGAAGGACACGGGAGTAAACGAGCTTTGAACATGCCCCGAACGCCAGGGTTTCAACCCACCCACCCTACGCTCTCGAACCAGGCTCCGTGACAGCTTGGGCGGAATTTTACTAATGGGAGTCCTTTCGACCCTCCGTTTTCGGTCTTCTCCTTGGCGAGCTGAGAATCGCATCGACCTTGCCACGCAAAGCGGCCAGCTCCCACTGGTAGACATGGCAGGTTTTGCGGGACTTGAAGCCCAGCTGGGAATTGATCGCCTGCATGGGGCGATTGTTGTGCGCCATGCTGGTGGTCATGTATTCCACGTCCGGGAACTTCTCTTTTACCGCCATGAGCATCTCGGCCTTGAGGCGCTTGGCGAGTCCCTTGCGGCGGTGCTTGGCCGAAACGCCTGTGAAGTACCAGTCTATCCTGTGCGGTTCCTTGGGGTTGTACATGACGTCGGTAACGCCGCTGATCTCGCCGTTTTCTTCCCGGCTGACCAGGCTGTACCATTCGATGCCCCTCTTTGCGGCGTTCTGCTCCTCGACCCGGCGCGACTCCGGGGTCGTAACGATGGTCTGCTCCATCTCGCCGGTCGGACGTTCGTTGATGATGCGGGTGTAGACTTCGCAGAAGTCTTCGATGAGACAATCCGGGCACTCCCGGAAAAACTCGAACTTGGTGTCCGGGAACTTGTTTCTCCCCTTTTCCATCCACTCCCGGGCGGTCTGCCAGTCGGCGGATTCCATGTACAGCCTGTGCTTGACTTCCTTATGGACCAGGGTGCCTTCCAGCGAATCGCAAAACGCAATTCCCGTCCGATTGTCGGCCTCCACCGCCACCGTGTTTTTTTCCAGACCCTCCGCCTGGTCCAGCAAGCAGCGCAGCAGATTGGTGGCCACCCTCAGCCTTCGAAAAGGCTTGGCTACCATGATGTTGAGCCGACAGACATGCCGGTCGATCTCGTAGCTCGGCGACGATTCGGTATCGTACCCCATGGACGCGTATGCCACCGGCGTTCTATTCTTATCCGAGGCGACGGTCCTTTTCACGGCGTACAGCGAGCTGGGGGCCGTCAGCAACCGGCGGGAAACATTGCGCTCGGGCTTGCGGGCCTTTGGATTGAACTCCGAAAACACGGATTCGGAGATTTCGAAATACGCGTTCCACAATTCTTCGGACGCATCGGCGGGAACGAATGGTTCCAGCGACAAGTCCTCGAACAATGGTCTCTTGTTGGATCTCATGGGCCCTGCCTCCCCTCTTTTCCGATCTCCTTCATAAAGATATATTTGTCGTCGCCAAGCCGGTAGAAATCCGAAAGACAGCAAACCCTTCGGTATCCGTGCTTATTGTAAAGCGCCCGGGCCGCCTGGTAGCCGGGGGTCGAGGAGGTGTCCACGTAAATTCGGCGGACGCCTTCGCCTTCCGCGAATTCTTCCGCAAAACGCATCAGGCGCCCGCCGATCCCCCTCCCGGCGAATTCCCTGTCCACGGCTATCCAGTACAGGTCATAGCAGCCGTCGGCCATGGGAATCGGCCCGAAACAGACATATCCGCGCACGTCCTCGTTTTCGTCCACGGCGCAAAACGCGTAGTACTCCACGTCCTCCCGAGGGAGCAGGGAGGCTTGCAGGACCTCCCTGGCGACTTCGATTTCCACCGGGTTGAACACGTCGCGTCTTTCCAGGATGTCCATTACGCGTTCTTCGTCATTTTGCGCGTACGGTCTTATTTTCATTTCCGAACATCCTTCTTTCGATGCAATGGCAAAGGTCGTCCACCATTTTCGCGTGGGACGAGCCCTCGCGCATATAGGAGGCGGCCAGGCCCGCGTCCGGGCTCAGGCACGGGTTGGCGTTGACTTCCAGCACGAACACCTGTCCGCGCTCGTCGATGCGCATGTCCACCCGGCCGTAGTCGCGAAGCTGGAACAGATGGAAACAGGCCAGGGCGGTCTTGTGGATTCGCGTTCTCGTACTTTCGGACAGCTCGGAGGAAAAATCCCTCGGCGTGTGATCATACTCGAACGAACCTCGATCCCATTTGGCCCGATACCCCACAATCCGATACATGTCCTCTGGAAAGGCCGAGAAATCGATCTCCGCCAAGGGAAGCACGCGGACCTTGGGATAGCCGAACAACGAGACGTTGAACTCCCTTCCGTCCACGAATTCCTCCACCAGAACCGAACCGAACCTGGCCTTGAACGATTCGATCCCCGCAGACAAGGTCTCGGGGGTTTCGAAGATCGATTCCTGGTCGATGCCGATGCTGGCGTCCTCGAAGCGCGGCTTGACGATGACCGGAAACCGCAGCCCCGAAGGGGCGAAAGTCTCGGACCCGTCGCAAAGGCGAAAGCCCGGCGTGGCGATACGGTTGGCCAAAAGCAGCTGCTTTGCCACCGCCTTGTCGGCGGTCATCATCAGGGCCTGGGACGGCGAGCCGGAAAACGGCATCCCCAGAAGCTCCAGGACTGCGGCCGGGTGCCAGCAAAGCGCGGGGTCCTCGTCCACTGTTTCACAAAGGTTGAAAACAACCTCGATTTCCATCGAGCGCATTTTTTCCAAAAAGGCCCCCGCGTCCCTGGTGAAAACGAGACGTTTCGGAATATGCCCGAAAAACGCGAGGGCCTCCTCGATGGCCTCCACCTGGGTCAAAACGTCAGCGGAGGCTTCCCAGTTGTCTGATCCCTGCGCCACGGGTCGGTTGTAGACGACGCCTATTTTCATGTTGATTCCACATCCTTTTCTTATTGGAATTTTTCTCCATCGCCGATTCCATGATCGCGCCGATCAGGCCCCGGTAGGTCAGCCCCGCCTTTTCCGCGATAATGCACAGGTCGGAATGCTCCGGGTGCAATCCCGCCAGGGGATTGACTTCGATGAAGTTGACAACGCCGTTTTCGTTTGCTCGAAGGTCCACGCGACCCGCGTCCGCGCAGCCCAGTACCCGGTAGGACTTCAGCGCGACATGCTCGGCGGCTTTCGCCTGCGGATCGTCCACCAGACGGTACTCCACCAGTTCCTCGCACTTTTCCTTGTTGACATACGAGTACACCTCCGGTTCCGCGTCGTCCTTCAGAATGACTTCCATCACGCCGATAGACACCGCCCGGTCCCCGGTACCCACGATGCCCACCGTAAATTCGCGGCCCGGCAGATAGGTTTCCACCAGGACCGGCTGGCAGTAGGTTTCCAGCATTCTCTTGCAATGAACGAGCATCTGCGCATCGTTCATCACCTTGGAAGTCGCCGTGATCCCCTTGCCGGTGCCTTCGGCCACGGGCTTTATGAACAACGGATACCGCAGGTCGATTCGGGAGGCGTCTTCCGCATTTTCCACGACCTGGAAGTCCGGCGTCGGCACTCCCGCGTCGCGCACCACGCGCTTGGCCATGGCCTTGTGCAGGGTCAGCGACAGGACCAGGGGGTCGGAAAAGGTGTACGGGACGCCGTAGTCGTCCAGCAAAGCGGGCACGAGCGCTTCTCTGCCGAAGCCGTTGAGCCCTTCGGCGATGTTGAAGACCATGTCCCAACGGTCGCCGGCAAGCAGCCTTCTGGACAGTTCCTGCGCGGTGCCGATCCGGTCCGTCGCGTAGCCCAGGGACTGCAGGGTCCGCTCTATGGCGTCGATGGTGTCGCCCCGGTCGAACTCGGCGGTCTCCTCCTCTCCGTATCCGAGAAGAAGGTACTCGTCGCGAAGATCGTATGTCAGTCCGATTTCCATATTTCTATTCCTTTCCAGGATCGTTTTCCGTTTCGTTTTTATCTTCCCCGGCGGTCGCGTTGGCGGGTCCGCACGGGTCCGGGTAGCGGTAGATTTCGCCCGCGTAGTTTTTCAGCAGGATATCGTCGCCGTCTCTTCCCAGCATGTAGTCGGGCGTCAACGGCACCTTCCCCCCGCCTCCCGGAGCGTCGATCACGTAGGTGGGCACCGCGTAGCCCGTGGTATGGCCGCGCAGCCCCCTGATAATCTCCAGGCCCTTTTCCACCGTCGTCCGGAAATGCCCGGAGCCCAGGATCGGGTCGCACTGGTAGAGGTAGTAGGGTCTCACCCTGGCGCGCAGCAGGCCGTGAACGAGTCCGCGCATGGTGGCGACGTCGTCGTTGACCCCGGCCAGCAGCACGGTCTGGCTTCCCAGAGGGACCCCAGCGTCCGCCAAGCGCCCGCAAGCTTCCATCGACTCCACGGTCAACTCGTCGGGATGGGTCGCATGGATGCTGATATAGAGCGGATGGTAGCGCTTGAGCATCCGCGTCAAGGACAAGGTGACACGCTGCGGCAGCACCATGGGCACCTTGGTGCCGATCCGGAGCATCTCCACGTGGGGAATGCGGCTGAGTTTCGACAGCAGGTACTCCAGTCTCTCGTCGGAAAGGGTGAGCGGGTCGCCGCCCGAAAGAAGGACGTCCCTGATCGCAGGGGTAGCCCGAATATAGTCCAAGGCGCTTTCCCAGCGATTCGCGCCGGGTTCGAAATCGCACTTTCGCCCCACCATCCGCGACCGCGTGCAGTACCGGCAATAGGTGGAACAGAATTCGGTGACCAGAAACAGCGCCCTGTCCGGATACCTGTGGACCAGTCCCGGAACCGGGGTGTCGCCTTCCTCCCCGAGAGGATCGTGCGATTCTCCGGCAGAACGAAGGTTTTCCGCCACGTTCGGAATCACGGTGCGGCGTATGGGTTGCTCCGAATTGTCCGCATCCAGCAGACTTATATAATAAGGTGTGATTGCCAGAGGAAACGCCGTGCGCTCGTCGAGAATCGCATTGCGCTCATTCTCGCTCAGGTGGACGATTTTTTCCAGAGCGGCGGCGGAAGTAATGCGATTTCGCAGTTGCCAGCGCCAGTCGCTCCATTGGGAAGCGGTTGCGCGGGGAAAGAACCGGCGACGAAATTCCTTCGTGCGCCGGGACTCGGGAAGTCCCAGATCCGCTTGGGACTTGGCGAAGGGCCTGATGGTCATTTTTTTCGTCTCGGCGGGGAAAAAATCTTCCATGTTGTCCGCCGCGAACAGGCCGACAGGCTCGAAAGCCTTGGCCCGGGTACCCAGAGGGTCGAAATCCTCCGAGGAACAAAGATTTTCTTTCATTTTGTTTTTTCTTGCAACCTCCGACGGTCGGTATAAATGAAATTTGTTTTGGGTACGACACCCTTGAAAATCTCTTTGAAATAAGTTTTATCGTTAACGATAGCCCTGCAATTCTGATATGCAATGCAAGTGCCAAGTCGTATCGAAATGACGTTGGGGTGTGCGAAAAACGACATGCCGATGGAAAAACAACAGGCGTTCGGCCTGGTCGGATCGACGGGTCGGCCCAGTTGCTCGGCGGCGCCGATGGCGCTGCTGGTCGCCGCGCTCCGTACGGAAAGGTATTTGGAACGTTCCGCGTCCGCAAATACATAGAGATTGGAAGAAGGAATGGCGAAGAGGTCTCAAGACCGGAGCATTCCGATCATTCCCATTTTTTTTTGAAACGCACAGGGAAAGGAACACAAGGCCGGACGAATTCGATATTTCAGAGCAGCTTGAACGATTCGACCAGAAGAACGGCTTGGTGGCGAGGTTGCGGAGACGGCTCGATTTCCCCCTTGATTCTGACCCGTTTTCTCAAGAGCTTGCGAATCGCTTTTCCTTTACGATTGGCGTAGCTGATTCGATATTCCTTTTCATCCTCGGTCGCGATCGCTATGGCCGTAATGTTTCCGTCTTCGTCCCATTCGACCGGGATGATCACGCCGATAAACGATTCTACGCTTTTCGAATGTTCGAGAATCTCATGGTCGTTTTTCATGAAGCGAGAAGTTTCCGAAAATGATTGTTCATTGCCAATTACCCGCTCGATTTTCAATGCAACAGTCGTGCCTTTTCATTTACGACAATGCGGTGCCGAAAACAGTCCTGCAGAGTCACCCCTTGAACGTCTCCTTGTGGATTCCGTATTTGCAAAGCAGTTTGTGCAGCTGGCGGGTCGTTATTCCCGCCTTGTCCGCCGAGGTGTTGATTTTTCCGGCGTTTCTGGCCAGAAGTTTCTTCAGGTACTGTTTTTCGAACTCCTCCACGGCGATTTTGCGAGCTTCGGCCAAGGGCAGGGAATCGTCCACGCTGAGAATTGCGGGCGAGTTGTCGGAGGTGAAAAGCTCTATGGGAAAGCTTTTCGGGGTCAAAGTCGATGCTTTTTCGATGATGTATGCTCTTTCGATGAGGTTTTCCAGTTCCCTGATATTGCCGGGCCACGAATAGTTGCGCAGGGCGCCGATCACCTTTGCGTCGGCCCCGACAATCCCCTTGTGATAGGCCATATCAAGTTTTCCGAGGAAAGCATCGACAAACAGGGGAATGTCTGCGAGCCTTTCCCGCAGAGGCGGGGTCTCGATGGGAAACACATTCAGACGGTAATACAGGTCCTTTCGAAACAAGCCTTGCTCGGCCAGTTGCTTGAGGTCGGCGTTGGTGGCGGCCACGACCCTTGCGTCCGAACGCAGGAGATCGTCGCCCCCTACCCGGGAGAAGGTGCCGTCCTGGAGAACCTGGAGGAGCTTGATTTGCGCCGAAGACGTGACGGTCCCGATTTCGTCCAGGAAAATGGTCCCGCCCTTGGCGATTTCGAACTTGCCCGGCTTGCGTCGAACCGCCCCTGTAAAGGCCCCCTTTTCGTGACCGAACAGTTCGCTTTCCAGCAGCGTGTCCGGAATGGCGCCGCAGTGGACCGATATGAATTGCGCTTTTTCCCGCTTGCTGTACGAGTGGATGAACTTGGCCAGGACCCCCTTTCCGGACCCGGTTTCCCCTGTCAAAAGCACGGTCGTCCTGGTGGGCGCCACGGCCTTGGCTTTCTCGAAGGCATCCCTGACATTGTCGCAGCGCGTATGCACCATGTCCTCGGTTTCATCTCGCCAGGTTCGATCCCGCAGGTATTCCAGTTCCGACCTGCGAATCCTCCGGTCGGCGATGCTTTCGGCCAAGGCGCGGACCTCTTCCTGCGATACCGGATGGGTCAGATAGTATTCCGCCCCCGCTTTCACGGCCGCCGCCTTGTCGAGTTCCGCGCTTTTGGTGATCAATACGATTTCGATGTTCGGATACAGCTCCTTGAAAGGCGTCACGGCCTTTTCGCCGAAGGTCCCATCCGGATCGTCGGCAACGGCGGTCATGTCGATGAAAACAATGTCCCGGCGCTTTTTGCGAACGGCGGCCAAAGCTCTGCCCCGGTCGGCCATGGTTTCGACCGGACCGACGGAATCCAGAGCTTTTCGGATTGTATCCACAACTTCGCGCTGCTTGGTAACGACCAAAAAAGAAAGCATAAAAAAAACTCCCGACCTGTTTCTTGCCAAGGGATATAAAAAAAGTGAGTTTCAATAACGCCATGGATACCAAAATACAATGGATTTTTCAAAAAATTTCGATCTGTGCGGTTGGTGTTCTTCCACGAAGGACCAAAGCCGGATAGCTCGGTAGCGCCGTCTTCCACGACGGCGCGGTTCCTGGCGCGCTTGGATTTCACAACGGCAGAGGCTCGGACGGCGCTACCGGGACTTGGCAAAATTTCGATTTCCGACTCATGCTTGAAACGCCAACGAGCAGTTCCCGATACGGGTTGCGAACAGGCTCGACAGCCCTCAAGCCCGCCGTTTGAAAGTATGCCATTGCGCAATCGGCTATTGGCACAAAATGTGCTTAAAAAGGAGGACAATCAAGGGTTGCGGGCCGGTCGGACAGGCCCGGCGTTCAGGCAAAAAAACAGAAATATAAGGAGGAAATGCCATGGTACCTAAGATGTTTCGTTCGTTGATCGCGTTGTTGATGTTGGGCTCGGCCCTGTTCGTGCTGGCCCACACGGCGGTGGCTGCGGAGACCTCCGTGGTCGGGATTGTCACCGACGACGGCGCGATCCAGACCGACGACGGCGAGTTTATCGAAGTGGCCGATACCGAGGCGGGCAACGAGATGTTGGAATTTTCAGGCCAAAGAGTGGAGGCCAAGGGGGAAGTCACCGAAGTCGATGGCATCAAGACCATCGCAGTGAAATCCTATATTCTCATCGAATAGAAGCCATTCGATCATCTCCGGTTGATTTCGAGACAATCGAAGCACCCAAGAAGGGGGAGGCGGATGCCATCGACAGGCACCCGAACTCCCCCTATTTTTTTTACTACCAATCTATTTCGAATATCCGGAAGAAGTATTTGCAGCAGGGATTTCATTTTTTGCCCTTTTCGACAAAATCGAGCTGCTCTTTCTTGAAACGTTCGGTGCCATGTTTCTTTTCCCGCACCACCATGACATAGAACTCCCCGTTCTTCTCCATGGCGACCCTGGGTCTGTGTTCGGGATCGTCCCGGATGATCACTTCGTGGTATTTTTTTGTGGTTTTGCTTTCGTTCATTTTTCCAGCCCTCCTTTTTTCGAAAACGTGAAAGGATCGGTTTCAAGCTGACAGGATCTCGGCTGGCGGCTGAGCCGGAGGAAAAACCGCGTTTTTCGTCATCGGCCGGTCGGCACAACTCCTGAAAAAGAGAAAAGCAATTTGCATGCCGAAACAGCGTCCCGCATCCCTCCTCGCATCCATTATTTTTCGGAAAAGTTTCACGTCGAACGTTTTTCGGAATTCCAAAGCACCCGCTTCCGTATATGAGTCCCTGAATTTTGCGGTCGCGAAAAACCGGAACTCGAATTCCAGGTTCGGTGCAAAAACGGAATTCCCGTATCCGATTTCAGAATCGGTTTCGATCCGTCTCCCGGATCGAACCATATTCGCAGACCGTCAGAAGCGAACCTGCGGTCGCCGGCCTGGAAATCGGAATCGACAATTCTTCTTTTCGTTGACCCATGGTCGCCCCTGCGGCGGGACAGTAAAATTTCCCGGTCTCGGGCGGGAAAAAATCCCGGAAGGGGGCGATTTCTTCCTGAATGTCGATGAAGTCAAATCTCTGAAAGGGGATTGCGAAATTCGATGTAAATGACTTCTCCACTTCCATTTACCGAACAAGCTCCTGATTGAAACTTGGTACGAAAATTGCTTTGTCAAGAATCGGCGTCCTGTATCGAAACTGCGGGCCGGAGACGAGACCTCGGATCGCCAGACCGGCGGTGGTTTCAAGTCGGACGATGCTCTCACGGAAAAAACGAAAAAAGATGGGGGGGAGAGTCGATCGCCGTTTTGGCTCTCTGCGAATTTGCGGGAAAAGGCGTGTCTATGGTAACCAGAGGGTTTGTTTTTTGTTTCGGCAATGCATCTGCGGAACGCGGACGCGAAGCGTCCTGGTATGCATTCCAACGCGAAGCGTTGGAACGAGGCGGTGAGGGAATGTCCAAAATGCAAGGGGAGAGATGTCAAGCAGCAGATCAGCACGTTTCAAACCAAGACTTCCAGGAAGAGCTGACAAGGCGGCTCCATTGAGAAAAAAGTGGAAGACCTCTCTCCTGCGGATGTCAAGAACGCATATATCGACGGCGTATTCGCGACGGTTTTCGGGACCCTGACCGGAGGGGTCTTCTTGACGGGGTTCGCGATCTACCTGGGCATGACCGAGGTCCAGATCGGCCTGCTGGCCGCCATGCCCTACGCGGCGACCCTTTTCCAGCCGCCTGCTTCGATCTGGATCGGGCGGACGGGAAAACGCAGGCGCGTCGCCGTTGTGAACAACGGGGCCGCGCGCCTGATGTGGCTGTTGATTCTCGCGACAGCCCTGACTCCTCTGGTTCCGGCCGCAATCAAAGTACCGATGGTGATGGGACTCGTGTTCGTCTCCCATTCGTTCCTATCGGTGAGCTATGTTTCCTGGCTATCGTGGCTCTCGGACCTGGTCCCGGACCAAATGCTCGGTCGCTTCTTCGGCACCCGCAACATGTATAACGGCATCGCCGGCATGGCCTCCGTATTCCTGTTCGGCCACCTTCTGGAATATATCGCGGATCGTTTTCCCAACGGCCATTCCGTCGGGTTCGGGATTGTTTTCGTCTGCGCAGTGGCTTGCGGCATGACCAGCTTGACCTTCCTCTCGCGAGTAAGCGAACCGCCGGTTCAACCCCAAGGCCCGGGCATGCGTTTCGCGGACCTTTTGAAACCTTTTGGCGACGCAAACATCCGGAGCTTCCTCCTGTACGCGTTGCTGTGGAATTTTTCGGTGTTTTTCGCGGCCCACTTTTTCGCGCTCTATTTTCTTCGGAACCTGGGATTTTCCTACGGGTTCGTGGCTACGCTGGGCATGATATCGGCCATCGCCGACCTGACGGCCATGCGAATCTGGGGGACCTTGTCGGACCGTTTTCGAAACAAGGCCGTGATACAGGCGTGCAGTTGGATTGTCGCCTTGGCGCCGTTTCTGTGGACCTTCGCACGTCCTCGCGACGTATGGCTTCCTGTGCTGCTGCATATCGCGGGTGGCGGGTTCTGGGCGGGGATTCAACTGTGCACCAACAACCTGGTATTGAGAATTTCCCCCAAAAGGGAACGCGCCGTATGCATCTCGCTGTACAACATCGTGGCAGGCGTCGGAGCGACCACCGCCCCTGTCCTGGCAGGCCTTGCGCTCGAATTTCTCGGTTCCCCCCATTCCCGGTTCCTGCCCGAAAACATGGTCCCTCTTCAGGCGGTCTTCTTATGTTCCAGCGCCATGCGCATGTTGAGCCTGCAATTTCTCAGGCGCGTGCACGAACCAGAAGAAGTCCCCATGGGCCAGATGATCCGTATTTTGAGAAATGTCAGGGGCCTGAACACCACCAACGGCTTCAACGGGCCTTTGCATCCGTTCGTGGAAGGACCGAAGGCGAAACGGGGCGAATCGAAAGGCGCGAGGTAACCAGACCATCCTGGCCTGGTCTCTGCTTGTCGCTTCCTCGATTTGGTACACGGGCGGAACAGACCAGGATGGTCTGGCTACCTTGGTTCGAGTATAACAAAAAAGGAGCTTTTAAAATGGCAAAAGCCGAAAGAAAAAAACAAGGAAAGAGACTGATGGCTGTCGAGCGGCTCGGCGGACGTCCGGTTGCGGAGCAGCGGGTGGAGATCGTGGAGAGAAAGGGGCTCGGGCACCCGGACACGATCTGCGACGCCGTTCACGAGCAAATTTCGGTGGATCTTTGCGGGGAATATGAAAACAGGTTCGGACGGGTCCTGCATCACAACATCGACAAGGGGCTTCTGGTGGCGGGATCTTCCGAGCCCAAAACCGGCGGCGGCAGGATGATATCGCCCATGCGCCTGGTCATCGGCGACCGGGCGACCGCGGAATTCCAAGGCGAAAAAATCGACGTGGCCTCGGTGGTGGAGTCGTCGGTCGCGCGCTGGGTTCGCCGGAACCTCAGGTTCGTGGAGCCGGGCCGGGACCTGGTCTTGCAAAACGAGCTGAAACCCGGCTCCGCGCAGCTCAGCGACATTTTCGCCCGCGCCACCATCGGCGCCAACGACACCTCCGCCGCCGTGGGCTACGCCCCCATGACCGAAACGGAAAAGACGGTCCTTGCGGCCGAACGTTTATTGAACGATCCTGAGTTCAAAAAACAATTTCCCGAGGCGGGCGAAGACGTCAAAGTCATGGGGTGCCGCCGCGACCGCAGCCTGTCGTTGACCGTGGCCCTGGCTTTCGTGGACCGTTTCGTCCCGGACGCAAAAACCTACTTCGAGCGCAAGGAACAAATCCGGCAGGAGCTGGAAAAGCGACTGGCCGAAGGAATGGAGGCCCTGGACAAAATCGAGGTGTCCGTCAACACCCTGGACGATCCCGGCCGGGGGGACGCGGGCATGTATCTGACAGTCCTGGGGACTTCTGCCGACGGCGCGGACTGCGGGCAGGTCGGGCGGGGAAACCGGGTCAACGGCCTGATCGCCCTGAACCGGCCGTCGGGAAACGAAGCCGCCGCAGGCAAAAACCCGGTGAGCCACGTGGGAAAAATCTACAACCTTTTGACCCATCGCATGGCCGAGGAAATCCACCGGCAGGTGGCGGGGGTCCGGGAGGTCTACGTCTGGCTGTGCAGCCAGATCGGCCGCCCATTGGATCAACCCTTGACCGCCTCGGCGAGCCTTCGCCTCGAAAAAGACGCACGACTGTCGGATGTCTCTCCCGCAGCATCGGAAATCATGGAAAGCCACTTGCGGAATATCGACAAGTTCACCGCCGAGTTAGCTGCGGGGGGAACATCGGTTTGCTAAGGCTTAATTCTCGGTGGCGACAAATACCGGCGTCACCTTCACCCCGGTTTTTTCGTTCAGGCAATCGGTTTCGTATTTTTCACGGTTGGCCTCGTCCACGTACTCCACGAAAAACACCAAGGCGATTTCGTCAAGCCCCAGCCCTTTGGCGTATCGTGCCGCCTGGTCCAGGGCGTTCTTGTATCCGGCCTCGTCGGTGTAGGATTTCACCTCGACGGCATATGTCCGGTCCCCATATCGGACCAGAATGTCCACCTTGCCGTTGCCGGTGGGAAATTCGGGCCAGACCTTGGCTTTGCGCAGTTGCAGGAATTGCTGGATAAAGACGAAGAGATTGAAATGGAACACCGCCTCGAAGATTCTCATGTCCTTTCTTCGCGGGGCGTCCGCGAGCATCCAGGCGCGGTTGGATTTCAGGTGCTTTTCAAACCTGCGCACCAGGTTCTTCATGTTCAAGGCGGAATCCGTGATGGTGTCATCGAGGTTTTCAAAGGGCTCGTAGAGCTTTCCCGCGTAGCCGGCCAGTTCCCGTGCGAAATAGTTGAACAGGCGCTTTTGAACGAATGGGGATGAAAACTTGACGCAAAGGCCGTCTTCTGACTCCTCGATATCCACGACCCCGTTGGTATAGAGATAATTCATGCATTTGTCGTCGAAGGCGAACTGCCTTTTGGCATCTGTCCGGAACAGGTCCAGGACCACTTGCCGGTATGGTTCCCGGTCCGCCTTGTCGATCATGTTGACGATGTTGTTGTTGGGCAGAGCTTTGACCGCGCGCGTGAAGGCGTATTCGAAGCGCTCCTTGTCTATCGGGCTTTTCGGGTCCTTGTTGTAGGTTTCGGCGAGAAGTTCCCCCAGCCAGCAGGTCAGCCCCGGCTGCCCGTTGGTCTCGAAAAACAGCCGCTCCACCACCTCCTTTTCGACCTTCTGCCCGCTTTCTCTCTCGTACCACCGGAACATTCCCTCCACCTCGTCGAAGGTCAGGTTGGGAATGCGCAGGCCCCTTTGCACATTGAACGGCGAGCCGCTTACGTTTTCTATTCCAAGCACGCTTCTTACGCCGATCAGGGCGAGGCCGTGAAGCAGACAGCTTTTTTCGCCAGTCGGTCTGTCAAATTCGTTTTGCCTGCCGATATAAATATCTCGAAACTCGTTTGCGAACTTGTTGATAAATTTTTCGCCAAGGGCGTCGAATTCGTCGAGAATAAGAATCAGGGGCTTTTCAAACTGCTCCTTTGAGAATAGATTCGCAATATCCGCCCATGAATTCGTTTCGGGAAACTTTTTGTCGAACCAGGATTCCAACCTATCCACGAACATCCGGATCATGTGTTGGTCGGCAGATATGTTCGTCGCCGATTGCATGCTAATGATGCAGACTTCGAAACGGGACAGCTTTCCGATTTTTTGCATGGCCTGCTGCACGATCCAGGTTTTTCCGGTCTGCCTGGGCGCCCATACGGTGATATAATGGCCGCCCTGCTCCGGATCGTCTCCGATCAGTTCGCTGCAAGCCCTTTCGATCAGTTCCTTGCGGGGCGCATGGTAATGCAGGCGGCTGTTCACCGGCCCGTATGAAGAAAATCGCCTCATTTTGGGTATTCCTTTCGAAAAATATCGATTCATTTGCCGCTATTCTGGCACAAAACCCGAACAATGGCAACGGCGGCATGGGGATCGCTTTACAACATGTAAAGATCGTGAACACCAATTCTGTCCGATTCCCTGAGAGAAGACGAACGTCCCCAGGTCCGGATTCGAAAATGCGGGATTGGCTCTTGTTTCGGCCATGCCACATCGGAACGCGGACGCGAAGCGCCCTGGTATGCATTCCAACGCGAAGCGTTGGAACGAGGCGGACGAGGCGGACGAGGCGGCGGGGGCACGGCCGAAATAAAAAAACAAGCCCGAAAACGCCATTTTTCGGCATCCTTTCCCGATGGCGCCAAGATTGCTTAATCGATTCCCATGGAATTCCCCGCAAGCCGCCGATTTTGTCTATCGTCGAGCCGCCGGGGAAGAGGCAACCGTCAAGGAAAGGAAGCCCATTCATGCTCTACAAAACAATAGGCAAAAGCGAATTGGAGAAATTGCTCGATGTCCATCTGCGCGACATCGAACGGGTGGGGCCTGTGGAAGTCGGGACCGACTCCTCCGGCAAGCCGATCTACCAGTATCTTCCGTTCGACACTTTCGACGAAATCAGCCTCGACTACGAAACCACCGAATATTCCGCAAAGACATACTTTCTGCCCTTTAAAGAGACGCTTTCCCGGTTCGACTTCGCCGACGACGACTGGAATCAGGAGATCAACTACCGCAAGCATCCCAGGGTCGTGGTGGGACTGCATCCATGCGACATCAACGGCTTGGTCAAGCTGGACAAGGTGTTTGCCAAGGAACTGCACCCCAACCCCTACTACCTTTCGCGGCGCGGCAACACCTTTATAATAGGCGTGGATTGCCAAAAGCCCTGCGAGGGGGGATTCTGCGCGTCTGTGGGCGCCGATACCGTCACCCACGGGTTCGACCTGTTCCTGACGGACATCGGGGAGCGCTATTTCGTCAAGGTCGGTTCGGACCGGGCGTTCATCGCCCTGAAGAACCTGGATGTCAAGGACATCACGGAAGAAGACCGGGAACTGTACCTGAAGAAAAGAAACCGGTTCGAAACCGAATTCAAAAGAGACGTCCGGGTGGAGAACCTTCCCAACCTGCTGGACATCGAATTCGAATCCGAGGTTTGGGACAAGTGGGGGGACAAGTGCCTGAGCTGCGGGAGCTGCGCAATGGTGTGTCCGACCTGCTACTGCTACGGCGTGGAGGAAACCCTGTCCATGGATTTCAAATCCGGGGAGAAGGTCAAGCAGCTGTATTCCTGCAACCTGTACGATTTCGCACAGGTCGCCGGCGGGCACAATTTCCGGCCGGACCGGCGCACCCGGCTAAAGTATCGCTACTACCACCAGCATCGGGGGTTCGTGGACACGTTCGGCCAGCCCATGTGCGTCGGCTGCAACCGCTGCGGACGGACCTGCCTGGCGGGAATCAACCCGGCCGACGTGATCCGGGACTTGCAGATGGAGCAACAGCGATGAAAAAAATCATGCATCCCTACGACATCGCCCACGAGGCGGACATGGTGGAGCCGCTCGACTACAACCGTCGAAGCCGCCTGAAGGACATCGACCGGTGCTTCAAGGCCGAAATCACCAACGTGATCCGCCTGACGGAGATGGAGAAGCTGTTTCAAATCCGGATGAAGGACCCCCGCGACTGGGAGAGGTTTTCCTTTCTCCCCGGCCAGTTCGTGATGCTGGAATTGCCGGGGTTCGGAGAGATTCCCATTTCGTTTTCCTCCTCGCCCTCCATCAAGAGCACCATCGAGCTGTGCATCAGAAAGGCGGGCAAGGTGACCCAGGCGCTGCACAAGGCCAAGCGGGGCGCGGTGGTGGGCCTGCGAGGACCGTTCGGGACCTACTTTCCCATGGAGAGAATGAAGGGGTCCAACATCCTGCTGATCGCAGGCGGCCTCGGGCTCGCCCCGTTGCGCGCGCCCATCAGCTACGTGATCGAAAACCGGGCCGACTTCCAGGACGTCTACATTCTCTACGGCGCGCGTGATCCCTCGCAACTGCTCTTCGACTACCAGTACGAACAGTGGCGCCGCATCGACGATCTAGTCCTGGAAGTGGTGGTGGAGCATCCGGACAAGTCGTGGATGGGGCCGGTGGGGCTCATCACCAAGCTGCTCGACGGCGTAAATGTCCAGCCCGACGAGACCTACGCCATCGTGTGCGGCCCGCCGGTCATGTTCAAATTCGTATGCAATCGGCTCGGCGAAATGGGGATACCCATGCAGCGAATGTTCGTCTCGCTGGAGCGCCGGATGCACTGCGGCATCGGCAAGTGCTGCCGCTGCAACATCGGCTCCACGTACACCTGCATCGACGGGCCGGTATTCGACTTCTGGACGGTCATGAACCTGAAGGAAGCGATCTGAGGAGGGGGATACGCCCATGAAATACCTAGGCATGGAAATAGAGAAACCGAAGATCGCGATTTTCGATTTCACGTCGTGCGAAGGATGCGAGCTTCAGCTGGTCAACCTGGGCAGAAAGCTTCCCGACCTCTTGCGCGCGGTGGAGATCGTCTCTTTTCGGGTGGCGTCCTCGGCGGTCGCGGAAGCGTCGGACGACTACGACATCGCCCTGGTCGAAGGCGCCATCACCCGCTACGACGAGATCGAGCGCCTGAGGCGAATCCGGGAAAAGGCAAAGATCGTGGTGGCCCTGGGCAGTTGCGCATGCTTCGGGGGCGTCAACCGGCTCAAGAACGAAACGGACTTGAAATCGGCGAATCGCGAAGTCTACGGCGACAGCCCCAAGGAAACCCTGTGGGTCAAATCGGCGGGAGAGATCGTCAAGACGGACCTGGAAATTCCCGGGTGCCCGGTTTCCCTGCCGGAGACTGTCAGGGTACTCCAGCACCTGATCCTGGGCGTGCCCTTCACGTTTCCGGTCTACCCGGTCTGCGTGGACTGCAAGCAGCGCTTCACCTCGTGCCTGATGCTAAAGGGACAGCTTTGTCTCGGTCCCGTCACGAGGGGAGGATGCCAGGCGCCCTGCCCCGCATTCGGCCTGGGCTGCTTCGGATGCAGGGGTCCTGCCACCGATCCCAACTACCCGTCGTTTTTCTCCATCGCCCTGGAAAGGGGGTTTTCCGAAAGGCAGGTCCGGGAAGCGATGAGCTTTTTCGGGGGCTTTCAGGAGGTAATAGTCAAATGAAGGTCGATCTAAACGTGGATGTCCATCCATTGGCGAGAATCGAGGGCCACGGGGCCGTCAAGGTCCGGGTGGAGGACGGCGTCGTAAAGGAAGCCCGGTGGGACGTGGTGGAAACGCCGCGCTTCTTCGAGGTCATGTTCAAAGGCAGGCACTACAGCTCCGTGGGAGTGCTTGCGGCCAGGATCTGCGGAATCTGCTCGGTGAGCCACTGCCTGTGCGCCATCTGCGCCGCGGAAAAGGCGTTCGGGGTGAAAATCCCCGAAACTGCCGCCAGGCTTCGCATGCTGACCAAGCACGCGGAAACCATTCAAAGCCATGTTCTCCATGTGCTTTTCCTGGCGGCCCCGGATTTTCTGGCGCAACCCGGCGTCATTTCCCTAGTGCAAAAAAAGCCGGAACTGGCGGCCCTGGCCTCGCGAATCAAGGACTTCGCCAACCGGGTCTGCGAGACGGTGGCCGGACGGGTCATCCACCCGACGGCCTTCCGGGTCGGGGGCGTGACCGCAGTGCCTTCCAAGAACGCCCTTGCCAAATTCAAAACGGAGCTTGCGCAGTTGATCGAAGATCTACGCAGCGCGGCCGAATGGTTCGGCGGCCTGGAAATGCCGGAGTTCGAGAGGGAAACTGAATATGTCTCCCTGAAAGGAGAGCAGGAATACCCGTTCATCGGCGACCGGTTCGTCTCCAGCGACGGCATCGATGCCGCTGGCGACGACTATGCCAAGATCATCGACGAATATGTGGACAGAAACAACACCTCCAAGTGGACCCGCCTGTCCCGGGAATCCTACGCGGTGGGTGCCATGGCCCGGTTCAACAACAACTTCCGCCTGCTCCGGCCGGAAGCCTTGAAAGTCGCCGAAGCCCTGGGGCTTGCGCCAGTCTGCCGCAATCCGTTTCAAAACAACGCCATTCAGATCGTGGAATGCTTTCACGCGGCCTACGAAATGGAGCGCATTCTGGAGGAGCTTTGCGAATCGTCCATGAAGGACCGCCTGGCGGAAGTCGAGCCCAAAGCAGGCGAAGGCGTGGGCGTCCTGGAGGCGCCGCGAGGCATTCTGTTCCATCACTATGCCTACGACGACGAGGGACGAGTCGTGAAGGCAAATTGCGTGGTTCCGACCACGCAGAACAACGCGAACATTCATATGGACATGCGAAGCTTTGCGGAAAAATTCGCGGTGGAAGACATGACCAACGAAAGGCTGGAACTGCTCTGCTCCATGCTGGTGCGCTCCTACGACCCTTGTTTGTCATGCTCGGTGCATTGAACTATTCCGAAAGGAAATAAGAAATGAACAATAAAAAATTGTTGATTCCCGTGGACGGAAGTCCCCAGTCCATGACGGCGGTGGAGTACGCGGGCAAGACATTTTCCAAGGACGCCCATGTCACCCTGTTCCATGTCCGCGCCAAACGCCCCGAGACGTTCCTGGATTTCCGCGCCGATTACGTCCCCGAGGACATCTCGTTCGACCAATGGCGGGAGATGTGCGACGAAAAGATCGATAAATTCCTGGAAGATGCTTCCCGGAAGCTCCGGACGGCGGGATTCGAAGAGGGGGCCGTCGAAATCGTGCCACAGAACCTGAAACAGGGCTATGCCAGGGACATCCTGGAAAAATCCAGGGACGGGTTCGACGCCATGGTTTTCGGCAGATACGGCTTTTCCAGCCTCGGCGCAGGCGTGCTGGGCGGCGTGGCCGCCAAAATGGTCGAAAGCGTAAAGCACATCCCCCTGGTTTTGGTCGGAGGAAAGCCTGCCACCGACGGAATCGTCGTCGCCTTCGACAGCTCTTCCTCCTCCAAAAAGGCCGTGGAGTGCGTGGGCAATCTGGCGGACAAGAAAAACCGAGTCCTTCTGGTGACTGTCGTCCGCCCCTTGAACAACCCCCAACTGGCACCCAAGGATTTCTTCAAAAAACGGTTCGAAACCGCCTGGGTGGACGCCAACACCCGAAAAATCGTCCCCGCCATCGCGCAAATGCGAAAAAGACTGGTCGAACAGGGGTTCGACGGCGACCAGATCGAGGAAACCATCATAAGGGAAAAGACCAGCCGCGCCGAGGGAATCGTCGGCGAAGCTCGCGCAGGAAGCTTCTCCACCGTGGTCGTGGGCAGAAAAGGGCTGAGCGCCGTCCCCGAATTCGTCATGGGCAGGGTCACGCGCAAAGTCCTGTTCCTTTGCGACGACAGGGCGATCTGGATCGTATAGGTCGCATCCGGGGTGATGAAAACCGGCCGAAGTTAAAACCAAGCCCCGTCTTATCATATAAAGCCATACTGCCGTCGATACAATGGCATGCATATTGCATATCAAAATGGCGCATTCCGCAATAGCGGACACACGATCATTTACTTCAAAGAGAGGCGATTTATGGCGAAAAAAGAACCCAAAGAACCAAAAGAGAAGAAAGAAAAAAAAGAGAAAAAACCGGTTGCCAAAGAGGTATCCATCACAGGTTTTATTGATGAAATCGAACTCGAAAACGGAGAAACGGGACTCCAGATCGACGATGGCGACGATGTTTACGATATTATAATGGACAAAATCGGCAGCCAGCTGAAGGAGTATATCGACGAAGAAGTCGATATAACCGGTTTGATGACCAAAACAAAAGGCAAACGCGAACTGAAAGTCAGTCAGTTCCAGCCGACGGACGATTACGACGACGACGAGGACGATGACGACGATAGGGACTATTACCACGACGAGGACGATGACGATTAAAGGCGGGGAGGCCGTGGCGGTTTTCAGGCACGGCCGCTCGTTTTGACCAGCGGATCGTGGATTTCGCCAAACCGTTCGGACAACCCGGTTTTGGCGAAATCCGGTTGTGGGCAAAAAAGAGTTCGGGCTTGGTTCAAAATTCGGCCACCTGGATTCCGGGTCTACGCTACATGTTCCAGTCAGGAAATTCCCGGAAGCGACGGAATCCGGCTGTTTTATCTACACCCGGGGGGACATGCCGCTCCGCCCGGAATGACGACCGCCGCGACGATAGTCCCTGAAAGTAGCCGATGTTAAGACCAAGCCCAAAAGTTCGGACAACGACCGCATGGCCGATTGTGGAAACAGACCTGTTTGGCGTGGGAGCGCAGTTTGATTGCGCGGGGCCGCAGTTTTTTTCGCAGTCGGCCTCATTTTTTACGGCCGGTTCAGGATGGGGATCTCTGAACCGGCCCTTCTTTTTATGATGGAGATGATGGATTAGTACGGTTTTGGTTATAACATCGGCCAACCAATACCGTCATTCCGGGCGGAGCTTGCTTTAGGCCCGGAATCCAGGCGATGATCGAAACTGTTGAATGAAAACCGGCTGAAGCTAAAACCAAGCCCATCAGTACAAATCTTCATCCATATCTGCCGGAGGCATTGAAGCTCTCTTCTTTTTCACCGGCTTTTCAGTGACCATTGCCTCCGTCGTCAACATGAGGCCCGCCACCGACGCCGCATTCTGAAGGGCGAAACGAACAACCTTCGTTGGATCGATAATTCCGGCGTCCAAGAGGCTTTCGTATATGCCGGTCTGTGCATTGAAACCGAAATCATCTTGCAACTCGATCTCTTTTGCGACAGTGACTCCGTCTTTGGTCACCGTCGGCGAGCCCCAGGATTTTTCCAGAACCACGTTTTTTCCTTTCGGTCCCAGCGTCACTTTAACCGCATCGGCCAACGTATTGACGCCCTTAAGCATGGATTCTCTTGCTTTTGAACCGTAAGCAATCATTTTTGCTGACATATCAAACACCTCCTTTTTCTGCGCGTACCCATTACACTTTCATGCCTCTGGACAAAAACGGCGGGAATAATCATCACCGGCACAGGCGAGCGGCGGAAAAGCTTTTCGGCGCAAGAGCCCACAAGCACATCGGCCAAGCCCGTGCGGCCCTTGGCGGCCAGGACCAGTAAATTACTTCCTGTTTGGGCCGCGCATTTCAAAATGCCCCTGAAAGGTATATCCACCCTGACGTGCGTTTCGACCCGGAAACCATGTTTTTCCAATTGGGATGCCATGGACGACAACCGTTTCATGCAATCGGCCAAGCGTTCCTTTTCTATACGCTCGCCGTCGAACTCGCCGCTGCCGCCGCCAAATCGCCTGACCGCCTCCACGCCCCGCCGGTCAATCACATGGATCAAGACAATCGGAGCATCGAACACTTTTGCCAATACGGCGGCGTAAGAGGCGGCCGCCTCTGAAAAGGAACTGAAGTCAATCGGCACGGCAATCTTTTGGATCGGTTGCATCATGGCTGGAAACTCCCTGTTAAAATGCCCGCAGTACCCGTTTTTATCTTCTGTTTTTGGTAATAACGTCGGCCACCCAACGCCGTCATTCCGGGCGGAGCTTGCTTTAGACCCGGAATCCAGGCGATGATCGAAACTGTTGGATGAAAAACGGCCGAAGGTAAAACCAAGCCCTATCTTCCTTTATCTCTGCAATGGCGGCGCCAATCTTAAAGGCAACTGGGGCTTGTTGGTAAATTCGGCCGCCTGGATTCCGGGTCTACGCTACATGTTCCAGTCAGGAAATTCCCGGAAGCGACGGAATCCAGCTGTTTTATCGACACCCGGGGTACATGCCGCTCCGCCCGGAATGACGACCGCTGGGACGATAATCCCTGAAAGTGGCCGATGTTAAGACCAAGCCCGGCAGCCGATTGGCATGTTATTTGATACATAAATCTCATCGGGTAGTTTTTCGATTGAAAGATTAGGAGATTGGAAGGAGACCTCGGAAATGAAAAAACCCGCCAGAATCTTGGCCGCCTGCGACGATTCGCCCCAAGCGGCCGATGTAGCCGACTATGCCGCTTACATGGCATCTGAGTTGGCAGCGCGCCTGATCCTTGCGCGCATCATTCCAAAACAAAATGTGGATGCCGTTCATCAGGCCTTCATCCATATGCCGGATTTGCATAAAGATCCGAACGAAGCAGTGTCGGATTATATCCGCGAAGAGAGAAAAAACGGCCGCCAGGATCTGAACCGCCTGCTGGGCCGCCTCTACCGAGACCTGAATGTCGAAACCGTGGTACGCGTCGGCGTGCCATACGAGGCACTGCTCGATATCGTGTATGAAAAAAAGATCGATATCGTAGTGGTAGGGACCTCCAAGCATAATGCAATGCTGGACAGAATCATGGGGTCTACGGTGAGCCATTTGCTACGCCGCTGTCCGGTTCCATTGGTTGGCGCGAAACAAGCAGGCGTTGTTCCGGTGGCGCATCGGGCTGATCGCGAAATGCACGATTAGAAATCGGTTCGACCCCGAATACGCCCGTAAAAGCACCATATCAGGAACTCGCGTGTCCTGTTTCCGACCGAATGAGAATTGCCAATTCCCGTTTTCGCAAGAATGATTCGTCCCGGGGTATCGGGTGGAAGCTTGCAACGAACCTTTGGTCGCATTGTCGTTGCTCGAATCAGGTCCCGAAAAACTCGACCCGGTCATAACTGATTTTGGTATCTAAAATCTCGATCATGTCGTTCTATTCTTTTCGTTGGACACGAAAATCGAAGTCAATTACAAATGAAACAGCCGGGCCGGTAAATCGACCGATTGATTTGCGCAGCCCTTGAATTTCACCCGACGGGAAAGGAGAGCCATGATAAAAAACCAATTGTTCGCCGTAGTGATTTCGTTTTTGATCCCGTTCGCGCTTGCCGCTTCGGGGTCGGGAGAAGAGAAATGTGTTCAGCCCTACCATGTGAAGGTCGCAAGCAAGGAAATCAAAAACCGGATTGTCGAGTCCAAGGTCCGGGGCCATGTGGTGCGAATCGACCAGCCCAGGGAGTTCGGTGCCGACGATACCGCCCCGACGCCCCCCGAATACCTGGCCATATCGCTGGGCAGTTGCGTGGTGTCCACTCTTCGTTTCGTGGCCATGCTCGAAAAGATAGATGTCCGAAACATCGAGGCGGTTGTGGAAGGCGAGATCGATTTTTCCAAGGCCATGGGGTTGGATACAGAGAACCGGGCAGGGTTCTCCGGCCTGTCCGTGTCCGTCTCATTCGATTCCGACATGCCGGTCGAAAAGAAAAAAGAGTTTCTCGACAAGGTATTCCAACGAGGCGCCGCCATCGACAACTTGATGAACAGCACGCCCGTGGAGTACCGGATTTCGGAGTGATTGGCGAAGATGCCCGAAAACGAAAATGTTCGTCCTATGCGGCTGGCGGCCTTACATCAGCCTAACAAGACCGTGGCGTCCCGGTAGCGCCGCCTTCCACGGCGGCGCTACCGGGACACGCGAATTTTTGCGCCTTATCCGTCGAGCCCGACCGCACAGGTCGAGAATGTTCAGCCCTCCCCGATTAACAGAGACCGGCCGGATGCCCGGCAATGCGATTGGTTATAACGTCGGCCAACCAACACCGTCATTCCGGGCGGAGCTTGCTTTAGACCCGGAATCCAGGCGATGATCGAAACGGTTGGATGAAAACCGGCCGAAGTTACCCCCCCCCAGCAATTATCGTTTCCCCGAAAGTCCTTCCGAGGCGAGAATCGCTCGCCTCCTCCGTTTCCGTTGAAACCACCGTCGGTATTTGTTACATTGTCAATGACGAAACGATTTTCAATCGAACGCGCCTGCATGCCGCGCATTCAAAATTCAAAAGGGAAAAAAGAGATGGCTGACAAGGACGGACTTGAATACGCGCACAATTACGATGTGGTGGTCAAATGGCTGGCCGAGGCCTTTCAGGGAAAGACCCTTGCGGCCATCGGCGTGGAGACGGGGCATATCGTCGATGTTTTCGGGTTCGAACCCGTGGATATTTCGGTGCGGGAAGGCCGGGTGGATGTGATGTTCCGCGACGACCGGCAAAAGCTGTACCACTTGGAGGAACAGCGGAACCTGAGAAAAACGGACATGTTCCGTTTCGCGGCCCACTATTTCATGGGGGCCGGAAAGTGGGGGACCCACGTGACGGACATCGTCCTGGCTTCCGGCGAAGTTTATCGCGGCGACAAAACCATTGTCACCGACAGCGGAACCTACACGCCTTTGGTGGTCGATTTTAGCGAACGCGACGGCTTCAAAAGGCTTGCCGAAATCCGCAAGGCCATCGACGAAGGCACCTTCGAAAACTATCTGGAACTGGTCTTTCTGCCTTTGTACGGAAAGGAAACCGGCCAGTTGCGGGTCCGGCGCGCGGAAGACACGATTCGGCTC
Source organism: Desulfobacterales bacterium (assembly GCA_963674505.2). Classification (GTDB taxonomy): domain Bacteria; phylum Desulfobacterota; class Desulfobacteria; order Desulfobacterales; family SKZT01. The sequence continues at coordinate 48,670 of CAXXIG010000007.1, read as the reverse complement.
CAAGCCGAACTCTATCGCGCCCAAAAAATTTCATCGAGGCTGCTGGGCGCCACGCTGATCATGGCCAACAAAACGATCGACAAGGACCGGCTCCAAGAAATTTGGGAGGAAATAAAGATGTTGGATATTTTGGAAGTCGCCCATGAAAAGGGCAAAAACGAAGGGATAGAAGAGGGAAAAAGCCTCGGGATAGAAGAGGGCAGAAGCCTCGGGATAGAAGAGGGCAAAAGCCTCGGGATAGAAGAGGGCGAGGTCTTGGGAATGAAGAAAGGTTTACGGGACACGCTCAAGGAGCTGATCGTCGATAAATACGACAATATTCCGGAATGGGTTTTGGATAAAATCGACGAAATCGACAAGATCAACATCCTGAAAACGCTTTTCAGTAAAGCCCTCAAATGCGACACCCTCGAAAAGTTCGAGAAGATACTCGACCTTTATTGACAGCGTTTCGCCTTCTGGAAGGAGATACCAATGCTGGATATTTTGGAAGTCGCCTATGAAAAGGGAAAAAGCGAAGGTCTCAAAGAGGTTAGAAACCTCGGGGCAAAAAAAGGCGAAGCCCTTGGAATGGCGAAAGGCTACAGGTACACGCTCAAGGAGCTTATCGTCGATAAATACGACAATATTCCGGAGCGGGTTTTGCATAAAATCGACGAACTCGATAAGATTAACATACTGAAAATCCTTTTCAAGAAAGCCCTCAAATTCGACTCCATCGAAAAGTTCGAGAAGATTCTCAATCTTTATTAACAGGATTTCGGATGGGAGCATTCCCTGTTTTTTGCAAATCCGGAGGAAGGCCCCATTGACGGACCGGGGATTGGTTTTAACATCGGCCACTTTCAAAGTCTATAGTCCCGGCAGTCGTCATTCCGGGCGGAGCGGTATATAACCCAGTGTCGATAAAATAGTTGGATTCCGTCTTTTCCAAGAATCTCTTGACTGGAAAATATAGCGTAGACCCGGAATCCAGGTGACCGCATTTATAACCAAGCCCCGGACCGTTTATTTCTGTCGTCCCTAACGGGACTTGGGACACACCGGCGGGTCAACCCCGGCAATAAATTGCCGGGCTATTGTCTTTCGTCCCTGACGGGACTGTCCGGTTAAGAAACCGGGGGGTCCTGTTTCCGATGATATCCGAAATGTGCGCAAGAAGCTCGTTTCGACCGAGGACGAGCGCAAAGAATGTATGCTCCTGTTCCTGATGATGGCCGAAATGCGCGCGCCCGATTCTTGGACAAAATCGGGCACTGCCGAACATCTCGTGTCGCAAACGGGGGTTGGTTTTTATTTCGGCCAATCGCTTACCGCCTGCCAGGCGACTCCTGGGGTGATGAAAATCATCCAATTTCGGGAATTTTTTTTCTGCCAAGACTTGTCCCCCCTCGCGGCAATCTGCACGGGGCTGGTTCGGGAGCGTAGGGTGGGTGGGTCGATTCCCGGATGTTGTCGCCAATCCAACTTCTCTTTAACAGGACAGCCCGCCAATCTTGCACGGAGCCCAACCCACCATTTTCCGCGCCAATTCGTCGCTTCTTCGAACGAATGACACCGAGGCGACTCGGGAAATGGTGGGTTGGGCTTCGTACAAGCTCGAAGGGCGCGGTCGTTAACAAGCTTTGAACCAGCCCCGATCGCCAGGGTTTCAACCCACCCACCCTACGATCCCGGACCAGGCCCCGTGATAGATCGCGCGGAATAAAACCCGGCGGATTTTTTAAGACAAAAACAGGGAACATTTTCATCACCCCACCGCCTGCCAGGCAACTCCTGGGATGATGACAATCATCCAATTTCGGGAATTTTTTTTCTGCCAAGACTTGTCCCCCCTCGCGGCAATCCGCACGGGGCTGGTTCGGGAGCGTGGGTGGGTCGATTCCCGGATGTTGTCGCCAATCCAACTTCTCTTTAACAGGACAGCCCGCCAATCTTGCACGGAGTCCAACCCACCATTTTCCGCGCCAATTCGTCGCTTCTTCGAACGAATGACACCGAGGCGACTCGGGAAATGGTGGGTTGGGCTTCGTACAAGCTCGAAGGGCGCGGTCGTTAACAAGCTTTGAACCAGCCCCGATCGCCAGGGTTTCAACCCACCCACCCTACGATCCCGGACCAGGCCCCGTGATAGATCGCGCGGAATAAAACCCGGCGGATTTTTTAAGACAAAAACAGGGAACATTTTCATCACCCCACCGCCTGCCAGGCAACTCCTGGGATGATGACAATCATCCAATTTCGGGATTTTTTTTTCTGCCAAGACTTGTCCCCCCTCGCGGCAATCCGCACGGGGCTGGTTCGGGAGCGTGGGTGGGTCGATTCCCGGATGTTGTCGCCAATCCAACTTCTCTTTAACAGGACAGCCCGCCAATCTTGCACGGAGTCCAACCCACCATTTTCCGCGCCAATTCGTCGCTTCTTCGAACGAATGACACCGAGGCGACTCGGGAAATGGTGGGTTGGGCTTCGTACAAGCTCGAAGGGCGCGGTCGTTAACAAGCTTTGAACCAGCCCCGATCGCCAGGGTTTCAACCCACCCACCCTACGATCCCGGACCAGGCCCCGTGATAGATCGCGCGGAATAAAACCCGGCGGATTTTTTAAGACAAAAACAGGGAACATTTTCATCACCCCACCGCCTGCCAGGCAACTCCTGGGATGATGACAATCATCCAATTTCGGGATTTTTTTTTCTGCCAAGACTTGTCCCCCCTCGCGGCAATCCGCACGGGGCTGGTTCGGGAGCGTAGGGTGGGTGGGTCGATTCCCGGATGTTGTCGCCAATCCAACTTCTCTTTAACAGGACAGCCCGCCAATCTTGCACGGAGTCCAACCCACCATTTTCCGCGCCAATTCGTCGCTTCTTCGAACGAATGACACCGAGGCGACTCGGGAAATGGTGGGTTGGGCTTCGTACAAGTTCGAAGGGCGCGGTCGTTAACAAGCTTTGAACCAGACCCGATCGCCAGGGTTTCAACCCACCCACCCTGGTACTCTACGCTCCCGAACTAGGCCACGCGATAGCTTGGGCGGAATAAAACCCGGCGGAATTGTTACAGCTAAACGGGGAGCATTTTCATCACCCCAGGCAACTCCTGGGGTGATGAAAATTATCCTGGCTATAACGGATTTTGGGGAATAGGAAATCAACATCGCAATACGAACGTTCTCGTTCCCAGGCTCCGCCTGGGAATGCATGACTGGTGGCTCCGCAACACGATCCGAACAAGGCAGGCCTTTTGCATGAAGGCAAAAGGCGGCGTTGCAGCCAATTGATTCGGTGCAATCGAGGCGGAGCCTCGGGGTATGCATTCCCAGGCGGATCCTGGGAACGAGAGCCTTCACCCGGTTACAATCCGAAAACCTTATTTTCGTTTTTTTTACCTTAGTAGCAAGCGCGCCGCCCATCCCCCCCAACCTTATTACCTTATTACCTTATTCGATTTATATGCGCATGCGGCGAGCTGGCAGCAGGGGAGGAGCCACTGCGGAAACAGGACGGAAAACAGTGTAATGCGCAAAAAACAAATAAGGTAATCAGTTTTTCAGCTACCGTTACTTAATACCTGGGGGATGAAAATCCCCGACTTTCCGAATTTATTTTTCCACCGAAAATTATTCCCTTTTTTGGTTCCGGTATCCGGTGTTGCGTTTCAGGACGATAACAGGTTCTTTTCAGTATGTTTCCTGGTTATAACGGATTTGGGGGTGGGTGGAATGTAGGTTGGGTTGAGCGCCGTCGATTGTTGGGTTTCGCTACGGAATTCTATCAAACAAACAGAGAAGGCGCGCGAAACGGTCGGGAAGCAAGCGAAACCCAACATGACACCCGCTCAACCCAACCTACGCATTGCCGCTCCCCCAAATCCGTTACAACCAGTATGTTTTGTTCCTCGGATAACCCGCTTACAACGAATAATGAAAGCCTCGTCGGACCTTCATTCCGGGCGGAGCGGTATACAACCCGGATGCTGGTGGGACCCGATGGATTCCGATTTTGTCTGGCATCACAAAACAGGAAACATAGCGTAGACCCGGAATCCAGGTGGCCGATGTAGAAAACAAGCCCAATCATCTTTCTTCAGGTTTGCGGGGATTTCAGGGAATAACAGAGCTTGGCGGAGACCCGGAATCCAGGATTTCGTATGGGGCACCTTAATTATGGGGCGCCTGGATTCCGGGTCTTCGCTAGGTTTTCTCATTTTCATGACTCCGCGCCGGACCAAAACTCCGATCTTTATTGGAATTTTGTAGAACTTGCCCGCTCCGCCCGGAATGACGAAAGACGGGCTTGGTTTCTATTGGGGCCATGCCCTCGACGCCTCGTTCCAACGCTTACGCCTCGTACGCCTCGTACGTCTCGTTCCAACGCTTCGCGTTCGCCTCGTTCGCCTCGTTCGCCTCGTTCGCCTCGTTCGCCTCGTTCGCCTCGTTCGCCTCGTTCGCCTCGTTCGCCTCGTTCGCCTCGTTCGCCTCGTTCCAACGCTTCGCGTTGGAATGCATACCAGGACGCTTCGCGTCCGCGTTGCGCAAAGGCACGGCCAAAACAACAACCAAACCCCGAAAGACAAATCCCGTCCCCCTTGCGTTAGCGCTTATGCCCCTTAAGGGGGGGAACCCTCGAACCAGACTTTGCACCATTAATTCGGTTTTCGTTCCTGATCAGAGATTCCAGCTCTTGCCCGATACCGTGAATAGGCCACCCGGTCGAAGCCAGGACACGCCAGACCAGGATGGTCTGGTTACCATCGATACGCCTTTCCCGCAAATCCGGGACGAGTCCCCAAAAAAAATTCGCGCGGACTCCGCTTCGCTCCGCCCGTGTGGTACAATTCCGAAATTCCAGCACCAAAAGTATTCCGGGAGATGCTCCCATCTCTGGTAGAACCAAATTCTTGCTTTCATACGATGCGCCGTCATAGCGCAAAAATCGCGCTATTCAGAGATTCAGAGTTCAGAGGGATCAGAGGTCAGAGGTATGGGGGCGACAGCAAAATACGAAAACCGACGTTTAGGAAGTGGTAGTACGGAAGGTAGAAGTAGCGAAACCCGCACCGCAAGCGGTTTTCTACGGAATAATAAGCTCCGCCCCGATTCGAAATAATTGTATCATTTGTAAACAGACCTGTGTCTTCCCTACCGTCCTTCGGTTCGTAGGGATACTTTCTTTTCTCGCTTCTCGTCCATTCCCATACATTCCCGCTCATATCCTCGCACCCGCAGGGACTTTTCCCGAAAGAAAAACACCCCGGTGTCGAGGTCGTTCCGATGCCTGTTTCTTTTATGTTCATTTTTTCCGAATCCAATTCGTCGCCCCAAGGATATTTCCGCGCCGAATTTTCATTGTCGATCAAAACGTCCGCAACATCGCATTTTACAACTTCATTGGCTGTCAGGATTACCGGTCGTTCCGGGACTTTCAGGCCGCCCCTGGCCGCCTTTTCCCATTGAGCTTCCGTCGGCAGACCGAGACGCCAACCTTCGGGAATCAATTCCCGTTCTCGCCAATGGCTTTCCAACCACCGGGCGAAAGCCATGACCTCGTACCAAGTCACCCCCACCACCGGATGGTTGGGCAGGCCGAACAGTCCCGAGAATCTTCTCGGGTGGTTTCTCGGCTCATCGTCAAACGCTCCTTTTACCATTCCATCTTTCCAAACCTCATTCCGAACAGCTTCTTCCCAGAACCTTTCCTCGGCGTATCCTCCCGCGTACATGAAGAATCGATATTGGGCATTGGTGACCGGAAACCGGCCCATCCAGAACGGGTATTTCAGGTGGGAGCGGATTTCTTTCGGGTCGTCCTTTTCGCTCATGACGAAGTCCCCGCCGGGGACCAGGCAGAACTCCATCTTGTCCAGGGTCGTGATTTCCGGCCTGGCGTCCCCCAGCAGGGCCAGGGTGTTTCCCATGGAAGCCCGCTCCTTTGCTTCGAGGATGCCGTCGGCGGCGATGGCCCGGGTCAGCCAATTCCTGACGCGTCCTGCGACGAGTTTTCCCAGGTCTTTTTGCTCGACTTCGAAAGCCCCAATTTCCATCAGGGCCTCTGCGGCGACTTCGGCGTGGCGGAATGCCGCCGCGTCCGTGCTTTCGGCTTCTCCGACGGACACGGGGCACAGGTTGTTGATCGCTGAAAGTCCTTGCCCGATGGCGGCGCGCCTTGCGGCGAGCACGAAGACGACGCGCCATTTTCGCAGGTCCTCCTTGATCAGCTCGACCGATTCGACGGGATAGTCTGCGCTTTCCACCAGGTGGCATGCGGCCATGAATTCCTGGAACGTGCGGTGGGGAAACGCGAAAGTGTCGGGGCGGTGGCAGACGAGCAGGCCTGCGCGGGTGCGGACGTAGTTGACGAAAATCTCGGCTTTCCGGAAATCGCCCAGGCGTTTTTTCACGATTCCCATGAGCATTCCCTCGGAGATGTCGGCGGTTTCGGCTTCCGGGTCCGCGCCTCCGTGCATCTCGAAGGCCACGTCGTAAAGGGCGGACTCCAGAGTTTTCATCTTCAGACCGGGAACGTCCAATGTTTCCAAGAGCCCCTTCTCGCCTCCCACGCGGCTTTCCCATCTTCTCAAGAGCAAGTCCACGGTGGAGCGGTACAGCTCCACCCGGTCGTCGGGCAGCTGTCCCCGAAAACTGTGGAGCATGGCCATGGCGGTCATGAGCAAGGGGCGTCTCGCCAGGCCGAAAAGGTCGGGACGGCGGGTCGCTTTCTGCAGCGCGTCCTTTCTTTCCCCGGCCTCCTTCTCCGTGAAACGTCCCAGTTTCGAGAGCTTGGAATACCAGAAATCGACGAAGGCGTCGATTCGCTCCTGGTCGAAGGGCATGAGCGTGGCTTGCTTGAAGCCTTTCAGCTGCTGGCCCTTTCCGATATATGCGTAAATCCGGCAGGTGACGATGTACCGGTGGACCGAATATTTTTCGGCAAACGCCTCGATGGATTCCATGGCTGCCTGGCGAAGGTCGGAAGGGACCTCGTCCAGGCCGTCCAGGAGAACGAGATAAGGGAGGTCGGGTTCGGGCTCGAGAAGTCCATCGTAGAAAGGTCCCCAGAAATCGGCGTATTCCGAAGCTTGAAAGACCTCCTTGAGGTGGTCCTTGAGCAAATCCGCGCCGCCGCGTTCCGGTTTCCTTTTTCGGATATCGTCCGCGAATTCCCTCAGGAGCACCCGCACAGGCAAAAGAACACCGCTGTCCCATTCGCCGATTTCTTTCAGCTTATCCAGCCAGCGGCCGGACCCTTTTTCCAGTCCTGCGTTGGCCATGGCATAGGCCAGGTAATTGACCAGTGTGGATTTTCCCGCGCCGGGATCTCCGAGCAGCACCAGCCTGCTTTCCCGGTTGGCCATGTCCTGGGCGGAAATGCGCCTTTCCTCCTCTTTCTGCTCCATGTGCCGACGAACCTGGTCCTCGGTTTCCGGGGGCTTTTCGAACTCGCGGGTGTCGAGGGAAATGTAGATATCGACCAGGGAAATGCTTTTTTCGCCCCCGGCGGAACAGGTGGCATCGCCGTAGTCGGGATCAACCGGTCCCCATGGGAGGTTGCCGACAACACTGGCGATCTCCTGCAAATACCTTCTTCTCAATGGCGCCGAATCGATTCTTTGCGGACTGCTCTCCCTTGTTTCACGCTTCGCTTGCGGTTCGTCATTTTCTTCCGCCTTGCCCGCCGCGCGGATTTCGAACTCGTACCTGGGTACCGGATTGTTTTTGTCCCCCCACCGGGCGTCGGCGCACCACGCACCCCGGGGCTTTTCCTTTTTTCGGGATTCCACGGTGATCGTCCCTTTTTCGGGATCATAGAAAAGCAGGTTGTACTGCAAGGGAATGCCCGGGACCTGCTCGGGGGCAGGCGCGCCGAAGGTCCCCGCTCCGACGATGTGGATGCTCCGGCTTGAGTCGTACTCGTAGTTTTCTTTCTTTGCCTCGTGGATGTGGCCGTGCAGGACCGCCTTGAACCCGTGGACGGAAAGCTGTTCGAGAAAGTCCGTGTCCTCCATGAGTTCTCTTCCGGTCACCGGGTGATGGAACACCGCGATTTTCAGCCATTCGTCGCCCGAAAACTCCCGTTGCGACAACAGGGCATGGGAGAGCGCGGCGGTATGGATACCCGAGCGGACCTTGTAGTGGTGGTCGATCTGCCAGCAGGAGTTCAAGCCCAGAAACAGAATGCGGGTTTCCTCGTCGATAAACATCATGCCCTGCCGGTCGTAGTCCTCCGGATAGGGCTTGCCCGCGACCGGTTCGTAGAAATGTTCGCTGAAATGCTTGAACCTCTTTTTGTAAGCGTCGTCTTTGCGGCTCAGTACGCCTTCGTCTCCGGCGGGGATTTTCTTTTCCTCGGGAAAATTCTCGGGCAGTTCGTCGATATATTGAAATCGATACGCTCTCTTCGACAGCTTCCAGTTCAGGTCGTGGTTGCCGGGAACCAGAACGATCCGGTCTTTTCCGATGGAGAAGCGATCCACGATGCCGTTGACCAGCCGGGTCGCGGCGTCGTATTCCTCCGGCGTGGAAAAAGTCCCCACGTCGCCGGAGACAACGAGAAAATCGAGCTTGTCGAGCTTATAGATCTTATTCAGCTCGATTGTAAGATCGGTTGACAGCTGCTCCAGATAAAAATCGGCGTCCTCGCCGGTCCCCAAGTGGATGTCGGACAAATGCAGAATTCGAATCATCGGCATTACCTTTCCCTATGCTTTTCGCATTTCTCTGACAGTGAACGCATTTGCGCGCCGGTTGCTCGGCAGTACACGGCGCTCGGCTTTGCATTGCATGGCATTGCATGGTCTGCTTACTATTTTCGACGAGGATTTGCAAGATCGAAGGTCGAAGGCTGGCGTTTTCCAATTGACAAGCTTACTCCCCATCGGCATTCTCTTTTTGCAATACCAATGGAGGGATAAAAAATGAAAACCAGAAAAATCGCCATATCCTTGCCGACGGATTTGGTTTCCATGATCGACGAATTCAGCACGGAAAAAGGGGTTTCCAGAAGCGGGTTCATCTCCAGTGTCTTGCGGGAAAAAATCGAGGAGGAAAGGAAGCGAAAAATCAGAGAAGCGTATGACGAGGTCTTTTCAGACGGGGACATTTGCAAGGAACAATTGGAGACCGCCAAATGGTTCGAAGGGACCGATTTGGACGAGGGCCAGGAATGGTAATCAGGGGTTCGACCTGGAAAAAGTCGCCTTGACCGCAGCCTCGATGGTCTTTTTTCGAAACGGCGAGGAATCGGCATATGGTCCTGCCTGCCGAAGGATTTTTTCCGGGTCGGCCAGGCGGGCGAACGTTTTGAACTTGTCCTCGCGCACGATGCCGAGAGCTTCGGCGAGAAGGCTGACGTAATTGACCGAGTCCAACCCGAACCTGCCTTCTTCGAACACGAAGACCTGGTGGCAGAAGTGGCAGACATCCGCCAAGATGTCCGTATTCGTTTCGGCCGCTTCGGCCAGGCGGTCCTCCAGTTTTGGCTGAAAGCTTTCGGGAAAAAAGGCGACCGCGCCGCTTCCGCAGCAAACCGCTTTTTTCCCGTGTCTTTCCATTTCCTTCAACTCGATTCCCGGAATGGCGTTCAGAATGTCCCTGGGACCGGTCAGGTCCAGGCCGGTGAAGGCCGATTTGCAGGCTTCATGCAAGGTGACCGTTTTGGCGGGCAGTGTTTTCAAGGGAAGGGAACCAATGTTCTCCGCGACAAATTGGGCGAACGACTGTATTTGGAAGGGAAATTCGCAGGCTTCGCCGAAAATCGCGCCGAACCGGCAGTGGCAGGTGGGGCACCAGAAAACGACCTTGGGGCAGCCGTACGATTCGATCTTTTCGACCAGAGCCCCTGTAGCACGGCTGGCTTTTTCCAGTTCGCCGGAAAAGTAATGGATGTCTCCGCAACAGTTGTCCAAGCCCGGTATGAACCCGTAGGCGGGATTGATTTTGTCCAGGATGTCGAGAGCGTCGAGGACCTTTTCCGGCTGGTTGTAGACGTTGCAGCCGGGGAAAAAGACATATTCGGGTTGTTCGGGGGCGGTTTCCGTAAGAATTCTGTGGTAGTCCGAGGGTTCGATCTGGATGCTGGCAAGAACTCTCTGGGTCGCGTCGGGGTCGGATGGGTCGGATGGGTCGGTCGATGGAGCATCGACAAGTCCGTTTTTGCGATACTCCCAGCGGACGATTTCGCTGATCGCCAAAGGGTTCAGTCCTTCGGGGCAGCAATCTCCGACGCATTTGAAACATTCCATGCAGGAAAACGCGCGAGTGAATACAGTGTCATCGGCCGCACCGTCTTGCAGGAACCGCTTTACCTTTTTCTGGATGGACTTCGGCGATTCGTCCTTTAGCGCCGTGTTTTTCACGATGGGACATTTTTTTGCGCACACCCCGCACTCCTTGCATTGCTCCAGAAAGGTTTTCTTTTGGCTCATGTAATAATCGATCATGGATATGTTCATCTTGCTGCTCCTCCTGTGCCTATCCCGCCCGAAGCCCTGCCCAAAGAGCCAGAATTCAGCCCCATGTTCTTCCAAGGCAGTATTTTCCCGAAGGTTTTACCGAAAATTTTACCACAAGCTCGGTTCCACGGCGAATTGGCTACTCGTTGGCTACTCGTTCCCACGCTCCGGCGTGGGAACGCATATCGGGACGCTCCGGCGTCCCGTCAACCTCGCCGCGCACCCATGTCCTGTCCTCCCCCGTCTTCCGCGACAATGCGTTTCCACATACGGCTTCACAGCGCGCGACCCCTCTGCACGGGACGCGGGAGCGTCCTCCAGCCGTTCCCACGCCGGAGCGTGGGAACGAGCGCGGAGGGGTCCGCTCACCCCGTATTTCCATCTTCCCCATCCCGCTTTGCTACTCGTTCCCACGCTCCGGCGCGGGAACGCATATCGGGACGCTCCGGCGTCCCGTCAACCCCGCCGCGCACCCATGTCCTGTCCTCCCTCGTCTTCCGCGACAATGCGTTTCCACATACGGCTTCACAGCGCGCGACCCCTCTGCACGGGACGAGGGAGCGTCCTTCAGGCGTTCCCACGCCGGAGCGTGGGAACGAGCGCGGAGGGGTCCGCTCACCCCGTATTTCCATCTTCCCCATCCCGCTTTGCTACTCGTTCCCACGCTCCGGCGTGGGAACGCATATCGGGACGCTCCGGCGTCCCGTCAACCCCGCCGCACACCCACGTCCTGTCCTCCCCCGTCTTCCGCGACAATGCGTTTCCACATACGGCTTCACAGCGCGCGACCCCTCTGCACGGGACGAGGGAGCGTCCTTCAGGCGTTCCCACGCCGGAGCGTGGGAACGAGCCCGGAGGGGTCCGCTCACCCCGTATTTCCATCTTCCCCATCCCGCTTTGCTACTCGTTCCCAAGCTCCGGCGTGGGAACGCATATCGGGACGCTCCGGCGTCCCGTCAACCCCGCCGCGCACCCATGTCCTGTCCTCCCCCGTCTTCCGCGACAATGCGTTTCCACATACGGCTTCACAGCGCGCGACCCCTCTGCACGGGACGCGGGAGCGTCCTCCAGCCGTTCCCACGCCGGAGCGTGGGAACGAGCGCGGAGGGGTCCGCTCACCCAATCACCCCATCTCCCCTACTCCCCATCTCCCCATCTCCCCTACTCCGCCCCGCCCCCAGCCTCCCTGCCCGCGATTCGGCCGAACACGATGCACTCGACCAGGGCGCATCCGCCGAGGCGGTCGGCGCCGTGGATTCCGCCGCAGACTTCTCCGGCGGCGAACAGTCCGGGGATAGGCCTCCCCTTGATATCGAGGACCCTGGCTTTTTCGTCGATGCCCAGTCCTCCCGGCGTGTAATGCACCTTGGGTTGCAGGCGCATGCAGTAGAAAGGCGGGTTTTCCAACGGCCCTGCGGAATCGGCGAGATTTTTTCCGAATTCATCGACGGCTTTTTCCCGCACCGTTTCGTTGTAGCGGGCCACCGTTTTTTCCAGCTCTTCGGGAGATTCGCAACAGGCTGCGGCAAGTTTTGCGATGGAGTCGAACTTTTTGATTTTGCCTCGTTTCAGGCATATGGCGAGGCTTTCCGGATCGCTTTCCGCGCCTTTGGAATCCACGATTCCCAGGCAGGGCCCGCCTGTTTTCAGCATGGCATTCGACCGGGTCTTTCGGTCGGACCATTCGTTCACGATCCGTCGGCCGGTCGCGGGAGCGACCACGATTCCGCGCGGAAAGACGGCGTAGGACGCAAACCGGCCCCCCCTTCCGTAGCCTTTTTCGTCCGCGCAGCCCCAGGGGCCCATCTGAATCCAGGACAAATGGACCGGGGCGGCACCTCTTTTGAAGGCGGCACCCATGGCTTCGGCGGTGGCCCCCCTGTGGTTGGTGGAACCGATGGAACCGTCCAGGGCTGGATTTTGCAAAGACCGGAAAGAAACATCGCTTCCGAAGCCGCCCGATGCGATCACCACCGCCTTTTTCGCGCCGACACGAACTTTTTCACGGAACCCGCCGCCGGAGGGTTCGAAGCCGGACAATATCTCCACCCCGCAGACCCGACCGTCGCCATCGACCACGATCTCGTCGAGCTGGCAATTGATGCGGATTTCCACGCCCGAACGGTTCAAGACGGCCATTTGACCCTTCACGATATCCACGCCGGAATGGCTTCGCGTGGTGACGGTTCGCGCCACCGAGTGGCCCCCGAAACGATCCAGGCGATCCATGTATTCGACGCCCAGGACATCCATGGTCCAATCGACCGCATCCGCGCTTTGTTCCGCCACGATCATCGCCAAGCGGGGATGGTTCAGGCCCAGACCCGCCTTGACCATGTCCTCGAACAGGCTCCGGGGAGAATCCTCGACGCCCTTTTTTCTCTGCAAAAAATTGCGGGCCGCTGACAAGCCCCCGTCGCTGATTCGGGTATTGCCCCCGGTGATTTTCATTTTTTCGAAAACGGCGACGGAGGCCCCCGCCTCTTTCGCCTCGATGGCGGCGCTCAGCCCGGCCGCGCCGCTTCCGACAACAACGACATCTGTTTTTTCTTGCCACTTTTCCATGTCAGGTTCCTTTCGATCAAGATATTTGATTTCAAATTATTCGCATCAAACCGACCGATTGGCAATCGTTTTGTGTGCCGCATGGCCTTTTGTCGTTCACAAACTCTTGTCAAACAAGGCTTGATAACGATTTGAGTTCATATAATGTCATAACGAACGGTCTTGACAATATTTCTAATTCAAACTACAATAGTTCAAATAAAAACGCGAGAGCCGATTTGAAACAGACGCGGTGTGCCATCAGGGACCTTCAAGAGGTTTCCCATCCTTGGCTTGCCTTTTTTCCCGGATTCCCGAAGCTCGCGTCGCATTCCGCTCCTTCGCACGACAGAGGCCCCAGGGTCTCCGGAACACAACCAAATGCAAATCTATCAAGGAAAACGAGTCGCGAACCTGCGGCGCATTTTCTTTGTCTGAACCACGGAAAGGTGCAATGGAAAAAATCGTCATACAGAACCTATACAAGATTTTCGGCCCCCATCCCGACACGGCGCTTGAGATGCTCGAGAACGGTTGCGGCAAGGACGAAATCATGGAGAAGACCCGTCACGGCGTGGGAGTGGCGGACGCCAACTTCACGGTGAACCAGGGAGAGATCCTGGTGGTGATGGGGCTGTCCGGAAGCGGCAAATCCACGCTGGTGCGTTGCATCAACCGTCTCATCGAGCCCACCAGAGGCAAGGTGGTTGTCGATGGCGAGGACGTGACGCAGTTGAGCAAGAAGGACTTGCGCTTTTTTCGCCAGAAACATTTCGGGATGGTGTTCCAGAATTTCGCGCTACTGCCCCACAGGAGCGTGTTGAGAAACGTCGAATACGGCCTGGAGATCCAGGGAGTGGCCCCGGAAGTCCGTCGGGAGGCGGCCATGAAGGCCCTGGAGCAGGTGGGGCTGAAGGGCTGGGAGGAATCGGCCCCGGACCAGCTTTCCGGGGGCATGCAGCAGCGGGTGGGCCTGGCCCGGGCGCTGGCGCTGGATGCCGACATCATGCTCATGGACGAAGCCTTCAGCGCCCTGGATCCGCTGATTCGGAGGGACATGCAGGACGAGCTTCTGGACTTGCAGGAAAAAATGCAGAAGACCATCGTGTTCATCAGCCACGACCTGGACGAAGCCATCAAGCTGGGCGACCGGATCGTATTGATGAAGGACGGCGTGATCGTCCAGCAGGGCACGGCCGAGGAGATCCTGACCAACCCGGCCGACGACTATGTCGCCAAGTTCGTCGAGGACGTGGACATGACCAAGGTGATCACGGCCGAGACGGTGATGAAAAAGGTCGATAACATGGCCTATCTTTCGACCGACGGTCCCAGGGCGGCGTTGCGCAAGATGGAGAAGGCGGGGATTTCCACGATTTTCGTCCGGGAAAAGGGCAAGGTGGTGGGAATCGTTTCCGCGAGGGCCTGCCGCAAGGCCGCCGACCGGGGGGAAAAGACGCTCCACGCCATTCTCGACGCCAATATCAACAAGGTGGCGCCCGACGCGCCGGCGAACTCCCTGTTTTCTCTTCTGGGAGATCATGAGTCGTATCCGCTCGCCGTGGTCAACGAGGACGACCATTTGATGGGGGTGATCGTGGTGGGTTCGCTTCTGTCCAAACTCGCCGAAACGAGCGGGAACGGGATCGACGGAAACGGCGGACCCGAAGCGAGCGACGCTTAGATATTGCGGTCGGACGCGAATCCGGCGAAAAAAAACGGCTCATCGCGGATTTGTGGGAAAAAGTATGTCGATGGTAACCAGACCATCCTGGTCTGGCATGCTTTGGCTTCCAAGCGGCGGCATATTCGCAATATGGGACCAGAGCTGGAAGCTCTGGTTACCTTTTGCACTCCCCAAAAATCCGCGATGAACCCAGAAATCTTGCAGAGATTATCAAGACAGGAAAGGAAACGCATGGAATTTCCAAAGAGCATCGACATTCCGCTGGATGTCTGGGTGGACGCGGCCATGGACTGGGTCCTGATGACCTTCAGCGGCTTTTTCGACTTTCTGGGCATGGTGATTTTATATTTCATGATCTATATCGAGAAGTTTTTCCTGTGGGTGCCCTGGCCGGTCCTGGTGATCGGGGTGGGCGTGCTGGCATGGCGGGTGATGGGGAAATGGTGGTCCGGCCTGCTGATGGGGGGAATGCTGTTTTTCATCGGCGCGCTGGGCTTCTGGGAATTGGGAATGATGACCCTATCCCTGGTGGTGGCCTCGGTGATCATCTCGCTTGCCATCGGAATACCACTGGGAATCGCCATGGCCAGCAGCGATCGTTTCGAACAAATCTTGAAACCCATTTTGGACGGCATGCAGACCATGCCCAGCTTCGTGTACCTGATCCCGGCGCTGATGCTTTTCGGGCTGGGCAAAGTGCCCGCACTCTTCGCCACGATCATCTACGCGGTGCCTCCGGTGATTCGCCTGACCAACGTCGGGATTCGGGAGGTGTCTGCCAGCGTGATCGAGGCGGCCCACGCCTTTGGGTCGAGCTATTGGCAGATTCTGTTCAAGGTGCAGCTGCCGCTGGCGCGTCCGACGATCATGGTGGGGATCAACCAGACCACCATGATGGCGCTTGCCATGGTGGTCATCGCCTCCATGATCGGCGCCAAGGGCCTGGGGTTGGAAGTGCTTCTGGCGATCAACCGCATCGAGGTTGGACGAGGCTTCGAAGCGGGTCTTTGCATCGTGTTCATGGCGATCGTCATCGACCGGATCACATTTGCCATGGCGAGCAGCAAGCAGAATTAGGAAAGAATCGCAACAGGCAGGATTTTTTTGAAATACTCATCAAAGAGAAAAAGGAGGGGAAGGATGAAAAGTTGCAAACGAATTGCCGCCACGGCGCTTATCGCGATTTTCGCGGCGATCCTGATCTGCGGGGCCGGACCCGCATGGGCGAAGAAAACCATCATTTTCGCCGATTTCGGCTGGGACAGCGCGCAGGTGCACAACCGCATCGCGGGATTCATCGTGGAAAAGGGACTCGGGTATCCGGTCAAATGCGTGCAGGGTGAAACCATCATGCTCAACACGGCCCTGATCCAGGCGAAGGGGGGCGAAACCCCCAACGTGACCATGGAGACGTGGACGGAAAACTGGCAACAGCTATACGACGAAGGACTGGCCAAAGGCAAGGACCCCGAAACCAACGAGGGGTTCATCAATCTCGGGGCGAATTTTCCCAACAGTGTTCAAGGCTGGTACGTACCCCGGTATGTGGTCGAAGGAGATCCCGACCGTGGAATCAAGCCTATGGCCCCGGACCTGAAGTCGGTATTCGACCTGCCCAAATACTGGAAACTGTTCAAGGACCCGGAAGATCCAAGCAAGGGAATCTTCTACAGTTGCATCCCCGGCTGGTCCTGCGCGATGGTAAACGAAAAGAAATTCAAGGCGTACGACATCGAGGAAAACTACAACATCATGCAGCCCGGCAGCGGACCGGCGCTGGCGGCCTCCATGGAAACGGCGTACAAGCGCGGAAAGCCTTGGCTGGGATACTACTGGGCGCCCACGTGGGTGCTGGGAAAGCTGGACATGTATCAGCTGGAGGAACCGCCCTTCGACCAGAAGATCTGGGACACCACCAAGGCCTGTTCCTATCCGGCGGTCAAGTGCGACATCATCGTCCATAAGAAGCTGCCCGAGGAAGCCCCGGATGTCGTGGAGATGTTGAAAAAATACGAGACCACCCTGGATATCAACAACAAGTTCCTGGCCCATATGCAGGACACCAAGGCAAGCACGGAGGAAGCCGCCCAGTGGTTTCTGAAAAACTACGAGGACCTGTGGACCCAATGGGTCCCTGCCGACGTGGTCGCCAAGGTCAAGGCAGCCATGAAATAGATCGAAATCGAAGCGAAAAACAAGAGGGGGCCACGCGCCCCTTCTTTTTTGGGGACTCGTTGGACTCGTTCCCACGCCGGAGCGTGGGAACGAGTCCCAAAAGCGCCGGGGCGCGGCTCGTCCGACTGGACGCTGGAGCGTCCGGTATGCGTTCCCACGCCGGAGCGTGGGAACGAGCCAGACGAGCCAGCCTATTCGACCGGCGGGCGTCCCCATGGCTCAACGAAACGCGTTTTGGTTCATCGCGAATTTGGGGGAGTGGTAAAGTAACCAGAGCTTCCAACTCTGGCCCCATATCGCGAATATGCCACCGCTTGGAAGCCAGGGCAGGCCAGATCAGGATGGTCTGGTTGCCATCGACACGCATTTTCCCATAGATCCACGATGAGCCCGCGCTTTTAGCCCTTCTGGGGAAGCTTACCGTCGAGTACGTCCCTCACGGTCCTGGCCAGTTTCCATTTCACGACCGGTTTGTGGAGAAGCGCTCTCGCCCCCAGATCCGGGGCGGTGTCCTCCGTGAATTTCAGCCTGTATCCCGTGCAGATGATCACCGGGAGTTCCGGTCTGATTTCCAGCATGGAGGCCGCGAGCTTTTCGCCGGCGATGCCCGGCATGGTCATGTCGGTGATGACCAAGTCGAAGCGTTCCGGGGCGGATCGAAACAGTTCGAAAGCCTTTTTGCTGTCGGTGGCGACGGTGACATCGTATCCTAGCCGCCTGAGGGTCTCGCCGGTCATATTGGCCAGGGACTCGTCGTCGTCGATGAACATGATTCGTTCGTTTCCCGTGGGTGGGTCCTCCGCAGGCGACATCGAAGGGGCCCCCTGCCGAAGGGTGGCGGGCAGATAAAAGGTGAACCGGGTCCATTTTCCCGTTTCGCTTTCCACGAAAATACCCCCGCCGTATTTTTCCACGATCTCTCGAACCACGGCCAACCCCATCCCCGTGCCCTCTCCCTTGGGCTTTGTCGTGAAATAGGGTTTGAAAACCGAACCGACGACATCGGGGGAAATTCCCTCCCCCGTGTCCGAGACCTCCACTTTGACATATGGCCCGGATTTCAATTCCAAGCCGTTTCCCGCGCTATCCGGCCCGATCTCGACGTCTTCCAGAACGACTTCCAACACGCCGCCGTTCTTTTCCATGGCCTGCGCGGCGTTGGTGTAGAGGTTCATGAAAACCTGGTGGATTTTGGTCGGGTCCCCGACCATGGAGTATTCGCTGTCGATGGTGCGCCGAATATCGATGGTGGTGGGCAGAGCGGCCCTCAGGAGGTCCGTGGCTTCCTGGGCCACGTCGCCGACCCTGAACGACTGTGCCCTTTCCACTTGTTGCCCGGAGAAGGACAGGATTTGCTTCACCAGCTCCGAAGCCCTGACCCCGGCATTGACGACCTCGCGCAGGTTCTTTTCCGGATCGACGCCCAGTTTGGCGTCGTCGAGGGCCAGCTCCGTGAAGCCGATCAGGGAGGACAGGATGTTGTTGAAATCGTGGGCGATTCCTCCCGCCAGTTTCCCCACGGCTTCGGCCCTCTTGACCTGGGTCAGGTCCTGTTCCAGTTTTTTTCGTTCGGAAATGTCCCTGCAATTCGCCACCAGGCCCGCGAGTCCCGGCTCGTCGAGCATGTCGCTCACCAACGCTTCCAGGTGCGCCGTCCGGCCGTCCTTGCCCGCCGTCCGGAATTCGATGGGCGGGACGTTTTCTTCCCGGCTGCCGACGGCCTTTTCGAACATTTCCCTGACTCTCGGCAAGTCTTCCTTGTCCAGCAAATCATCGAATAGCGTGCCGACCATTTGCTCCGGGGTATACCCGAGGTATTCGGTCGCCGAAGGGCTGGCGTATTTTATGCGCCCGTCTTGGTCCAGAATTACAGTCAGGTCGCCGGACTTTTCCGTGAGCGCGCGAAAAAGGGCTTCGCTTCTGACCAGTTTTTCCTCCGCCAGCCTCCGTTCCGTGATGTCTCGGTTGCTGGCCCTTTGCCCGAGGCAGGAACCGTCGGCCGCATACACAGGTCTGCAATTATGACTGACCCACCTGATCGAACCGTCGGGCCTCACGATGCGAAAATCCAGCGAGCCCGCGTCGAGACGTTTTCCGCAGAAGAAACCGAGGTGCTCCTTTACGCGAGACTTGTCGTCGTCGTGCACGATGGAGAGCAGCAGATCGGGGTCTTGGAGGAATTCCAGGGCGGTTCGCCCGGTGAGGCGCTCGCACGAAGGAGAAACGAATTTCAACCCGCCTTCGGGGGCTGCCCAGTATTCCCAGTCGTAGGTGAAATCCGCGACGATTCGATAGCGCTCTCTGCTCTCCCGGAGGGCCTCCTGCACTTTTTTCTGTTCCGTGATATCCAGAAAATGGGACAAGATCAGTTTTCGGCCTTTCACTTCCACGGCCCTGCAAGTTAAAATACCCGTCTTCACCACTCCCGATTTGCTTTTCGGATGGATTTCCGCGCTTGCGGCGCCGGTGGCGGTCAATCGGCCGAGTATTTCGCGTCGCTGATCGAAGTCGTCCCATATATCCGACTCAAGAGACGTTTTTCCCACGATTTCGTCTCGCCGGACCCCCAAAAAATCGCAAAACGCTCTGTTGACTTCGATAAAACGGCCTTCTTCCCATGTGGAGATACCAAGGATCGCCGGACTTGAAACAAAGGCCGTTTCGAATTTTCGCTCGCTTTCCAGCAAAGCCCTTTCCGCTTTCTTTCTCTCTGCGATTTCCGCAGACAGGGCTTTGGTTCTCTTTTTCACTTCGGATTTCAGAGAAAGGTACCATATGAAAAACGCCCCCGTCAGAAACAGCACGGCCCCGCCCGCCACCTTGGTGTACTTCAGGAGCCTTTGCTGTCTCTCCATAATCGCCTGCCGGGGATCGTGAACAAAGCCGTCCAGGGAAACATTTCGAGCGCAAAGACCGAGCTGTCCCATTGTTTTGGCGATGAAACGCCAGCGCCCGGCATCGACATGGCCCAGGGAAACGACATCGGGGTCTACGAGCTTTTCTATCTCGCCTGCTTCGAAAAGCAAGTGTTCCCTCGATTTTTCGCAGCCGTACTTATCGAGAATCAAGTCGGCGATTTCCTCGACATGGTCCAAGGCGTAGCGCCATCCTTCCAGGCTCGCCTTTTTGAATGCGGCGACCCGCCGGGGGTGCTGTCGGATTTCCGTTTCCGACGCAAACAGGCTGTCGCCGTAGAAGTCTATCCCGTAGGTTTGCGGACGGATAATGGCAAACGGAATGTGTTCCTTCCTGAACAGGAACGGTTCGTTGGAAATATAGCCTGAGTAGGCGGAAATGGAATCGTCGTGGTAATCCCGGGGCACGGCGCTCGGCAAAACAGCGAAGCTGTCCAGGGGGATGCCTTCGCATAAGAACATGGCGTAGATTTCGGGGGTCCATTGCTCCACAGGCAGCATCAGCTTTTTTCCGATCAGGCTGTGAATGCCGGGAGAGACCGTCCCATTGTTTTTCGCGATCAGTACGCAAGGCGAATGCTGAAAAACGGATGCCAGGACCACCACCGGCTTTCCCGCGACTCTTTCAAGCAGGATATCGCTGCCGGCGACGCCATACTGGGCTTTTCCGGCGGCAACGACATCGGCGATGCAGAAAGGCCCCCCTTCGACAATCGTGACGTCCAGCCCTCTTTTTCGATAAAATCCTTTTTCCTTGGCCGCGTAGTATCCAGCGAATTGAAATTGGTGGAACCATTTGAGTTGCAACGTCACTTTTTCGAAAGCGCTGTCCTCCGAGTTCTCGTGCTGTTTCGGTCTTTCGGCCGCACTGGACCCGCAGAACCATGGCAGAGCGATAACCGCCAGAGTCAAAAAAAAGGCGGTCCGCAAAACCGCAAATCCCGAAAAATGTTCGGCAAACATCTTCATGGAACGGTCCTTGCCGTCGCATCCGCAACTATGAAAATCGACAAAAGTCCTCATGCGTTTCCGTCGGCCTCGTCCAGGATCTGGCGAATGGTCCTGGCCAGCTTCCTTTTTACAATGGGCTTGTACAGAATGGCTTTAGCGCCGATATCCGACGCCTTTCGCCCCTCGATCATCTTGCCGAACCCGGTGCAGACGACCACCGGGATATCGGGTCTGATCGCGAGCATGGAGGCTGTCAGTTGGTCGCCCGCCATGCCGGGCATGACCATGTCCGTGACGACCAAATCGAATTGTTCAGGAGCGGAGGCGAAAAGCGAAAGCGCATTTTCGCTGTTTGTGCAAATCGTCACATCGTAGCCGAAGCGTTTCAGGGATTCGCCGGTCATGGAGGCGACCATGGCTTCGTCATCGACCACCATGATCTTCTCGCTGCCATTTACGGCTCCGTCGTCGCGCTCGGCATCGGCAAAGCCGCCTTCGTCCCTAAAAAAGCGCATGTCTTTCATGACGGCGGGCATGCACACGGTGAAAACAGCGCCTTTGCCAGGCTCGCTTTCCACCGCGATGGCGCCTCCATAGCTTTTCACGATGTCCCGAACGGCGGAAAGTCCCATGCCGGTGCCGGAGGTCTCTTCCTTGGTGGTGAATCCGGGTTCGAAAATCGAATCGAGGATGTCTTCGGAAATACCGGGGCCGTTGTCGGAAACCATCAGCATGACGCAGCGACCGGGCTTGATCGTTCTGAAACGCCCGACGAACGCCTCGTCCAGCTCGAAATCCTCCACGCGCAATTCAAGAAAGCCGTCCTCCTTGTTTTCCATGACTTCCGCAGCGTTTGAGAACAAGGTGAGCATGATCTGCTGGATTCTGGAGGGGTCCGCCATGACGGAATACTCGCTGTCGAGCTTCAGGGAAACTTTTATGGAAGACGGCACTGCGGCACGCAGAAGCCCCAACGCCCGTTCGGCGACCACCGCGACATTCACCGGCACGGCACCTTCGCACGATCTCCGGGAATATTCCAGAATGCGGTCTGTCAGCACGGACGCCCTCAATTCCGCACTCAGGATTTCATTGATGTTTTTTTCGGGGTTCCTTTTCCGCTTCACATCCTCCAAGGCAAGCTCCGCATGCCCGACGATACACCAGAGAATGTTGTTGAAATCGTGGGCGATACCGCCCGCAAGCGACCCGATGGCCTCCATTTTCAGGGCCTGTTCGATCTCGTTTTGCAAATTTCTTCTTTCCGTGACGTTGCGGGTGCTCACGACGACGCCCTCGATGGCAGGATCGTCGAGCATGTTGGTAATCCTCGCTTCGAAAACGGCATTTTCCGCCCCCGGCTGTTTTCTTCTGAATTCGTGGGACAAGAATGTCTCTCCCGGTCGTTTCAACGCCGACCGAAAATCCTCCCGGATGTTCTCCAGGTCCGATTCGTGAATGAAATCACCGGCATTTTTGCCAACCATCTCTTCGGGCAGCAACCCCGCATTGACGGCAACGGATGGACTGACATATTTATAGACCCCGTTTTCATCCAGAATCGCCAGAACATCTCTGGATTTTTCAGTGATCGCCCTGAACATCGCCTCGCTGGCCGCCAGCTTTTGCTCTACGGCTTTTCGGGCCGTGACTTCGCGGTTGCTGATTCGGCGTCCCAGGTAGGTCACGTCCTCGGAAAAGACCGGAAGGCATTTGTGGCTGATCCATCTAATCCGCCCCTCGAGCGAGACAATCCTGAAATCTTCCAGCGGGGTCGTGCTCCCCGTGTCCCGATAGGCCTCTACGTGCCTTGCCACCTTTTTCCTGTCGTCTTCGTGGACGATGTCCAAAAGCAGTTCCGGCTTTTCGACAAAATCCTCCGCAGCGTATCCGGTCATGCGTTGGCAAGAGGGCGAACAGTATTTCAAATCGCCTCGGGGGCCGGTCCAGTATTCCCAGTCGTAGGTGAAATCCGCGACGATGCGATACTCTTCTTCGCTTCTGCGCAATGTTTCCTCCGCCACGACCCGGTCCGTAACATCCACGATCTGCGACAGAATCAGGGTTTCGCCGCCGATCTCGACAGGCTTGGTGGAAAGCAGGCCGACCTTACGTTCCGCCTTCGCCGTCCTGGCTTCTATGATCTCGTTTTCCAAAAAACCGTCTTTTTCCATTTTCGCCCGCAACCGTTTCCGTTGCTCCGGCTCGGCCAAGACGCCCACATCCACAGGGGTTTTTCCCAGTACTTCGTCCCGAGAGTATCCCGTGAACTGCTCGAAGCCCTGGCTGACCTCCACGTACTTGCATTCGTCGGTCGACGAAAACGCGAAGGCGACAGGGCTCGACATGAACGCGGCTTCGAATTTACGCTCGTTTTCTTCCAGCGCGGATAGAGCCAGTTCGCGCGCGGCGATCTGTTCGGACAACTCGAATGTCCTTTTCTTCACCTCTCTGATCAGAAAAATATTTCTGGCGCAAATCGCGCAAACCATAAGCAGCATGATGCCGCCCGTTGTCCAAGCGAAAATTTTCCATTCTTCATGGCGTTCCAGCATTTCCTTTTTGGGGTCGAAGAAGAAACCGTCCAAGTCGCAATCCTGGCTGCACAAGCCCAGCTTCGCGTAGGTATCCGCAATGAAGCGCCATCTTCGTTCGTTGATGTGGCCAATGGGTACAACGCCGGGAGCGACAAGTTTTCGCATTTCGGCGGCCTCGAATAGAAGCTTCTCCATAGACCCCAGATACCCGTATTGCTGGACGATCAACTCCGCGATCTCCTCCACATGGTCCAGCGCGTACTGCCACCCCTCCAAACTGGCGGAAACGAAAGCCTCCACGAGTTCCGGGCAATTCTCCGCCAGCCGCTCCGAAGTGAACAGGCAGTCTCCATAAAAATCGACGCCGTATGCTCTGGGATGGACAATGAAAAACGAAATGCCCCTCTTTTGGAAATCAAAGACCTCGTTGGAAACATATCCGCTGAACGCTTCGATGCTTTGGTCTTCGAAACGAGGCGAGCCGTCCAGCGGTTCGACCCGGAGCCGCTCCAGAGCGATGCCCTTGGTCAGAAACATCGCATGGAGTTCGGCGGCCCTGTTTCCCTCCGCGATTTGTATTTTCTTGCCGACCAAATCAAACAGGGTCGGCTCTTTTTCTCCATGCTTGCGAACGATGAGTACGTGGGGGGAATGCTGGTAGATGGAAGCGAGCACCACCAGCGGGTCGCCTTCGATTCTGTCGATGACCAGGCAGCTTGTCGCAACGCCGAAATCCGCATCGCCGGAAAGCACGACTTCGGTCGTATCGAATGGACCTCCCTCGAGGATCGCCACGTCCAACCCTTTCCGACGATAAAAGCCCTTTTCCCTGGCGGCGTAATACCCTGCGAATTGAAACTGGTGGAACCATTTGAGCTGCAACCTAACAAGCCGAAGTCCGGATTCGGCCAGTCCATCATTTTTGCCCGCATCGGAATCGGTCGGAAAAGCGAACGCCGCCAAGGCAAAAGCCACGAAGAGCAACAGCCATGCAAGCGGTGTGGAATTCGAACCGTTTTTTCGTCCTGGCATTGCCAATACGCCCTCTCCCCATGTTCCCGATAACGATTGCGTTTTTTTTGCGGAAACGTCGGACTCGGATTTTCCCGAAAGGCCGCGTTGCCCTGTTCGAAGCCCGGCTTGAGCGCCGCCGTGTTTCCTGCCAAAAACTATTGTTATCAAAATGGATAAGAGAGTGTCAATTTCTTAATCGAGCAGTGGGGGAAGACGGACTACGAATTGGAGAACTTTTTCGATGGTATGCATCGACGGGGTTTGGTTCTTGTTTCGGTCATACATCTACGGAACGCGGACGCGAAGCGTCCCGGTATGCATTCCAACGCGAAGCGTTGGAACGAGACGGACGAGGCGGGCAGCGGATGGCCGAAATAGAAACAAAGCCCCATCGGCGCGTGCACGGGGCGCGATCAACGCTTTTGCCCTTCCGGGCCTACACCAGCCCGATCATCCCTCTTTTGCCCAGCATGCGGAGAAACTGCGCGACCGAAACCTCGGCCTCTTTGGGATGCAGTTGGAATTGGTCCGCGAATTCCGTAACGATCCCTTTCACCGACCTTCTGCCGTCCATGAGTTTCCACACGGCGGAACCGAGAACATCCAGCTGGACTTTTTTCATGATCGGCTTCTGCGGGGCTTTGGAAAAACGCCGGATCAGCGACGCTACCCAAGGGCTTGTCCGCACCGGATAGGACAGCATGATCGTGCCGTTTTCCAGACGAGTTTCGGTCACTTGAACGTTTTTCACCGGTTTGAACACGAGCGCCTGCTCCCTTGTAATTTCCGGTTGCGGCGGTCGTTTTTCAGAAAATCTCATGAATCGGATCTCGTCGTCAGGGTCGAATAGTGATCGCAAATGGATTCCGGAACACTCGAATCGAAGCGACCGCAGCTTTGGGCCTTCACCGCCAAAATTCGGTTGGACCCCGACGGTCGCCAGGCCCTGCCCCATTGGTAGGAGGGCTTTTTCCGCAGCTTCCACAACCATCGTTTAAAAGAGGACTGCGGAGGAATCGATTTGAATTCGCACCGGATATCGTCTCCTTGAAACTCGAACTTCACACCGTCGGCCCCGAGACCCATCGTGTTTCCGACGAATGCGTCGAGGCTGGTTTCGTCCAGAATGACGGAAGCCGGTCCCCACCGGAAAAAAGACATGCGCAAGGAATCGGCGTCGAACTCGATTCGGAAAGCGCCGGGTGCGAAGGAGTGGCGCACGAGCCTACAGTTTTCCGGAAGCAGGAGGCGAATGTCGAAAACGGACCATAGCCGTTGCCCATCGACCGGATGATCCGCGAAGGAGGAAAGAACGGTCGGATAATCCACAGGGTCCCGTTTCGGAGGACTTGTTTCGTTGGCCTCGAAAAATTGCAATACAGTCGTCCGCCCGCATTCGGGGCAGCACGCCAGCACACCCCTTCCGGAATACCGTTCGCCCTGCCATTGAAAACCGGCATGTCGGAACGTGTGCAAGGCGTCGGCCCACCGGGCAGGCACGCTGCAAGGCTGCAACGACCGCCGCCTTTTTCCCGGCGGGATGCTCTTTTTCAGCCTCTCCAGGGCCTTTTCCGGATTCGACCCGCCCTTGACAACGTCCCACTTGGCTTCCAGGGCCGGTACGCCGTCGTTTCCCAGCAGAACGTATTTTTCGCCGATCCGCTCCGCATCCCATTCGCGGGGTACCGAGATTCGGAAACCGTTCCAGCCGATCTGCCGGTACTCGTTTTTTCCATCGGGGTCCAAATCGCGCAACCTATTTCGGCATCAGATCGTCCCAGCCGGCGGCTTTTTCCACCTTTTCAACCTCTCGCCTGGCGGGCCTGCTTTCCTTGGGTTGCTTTTGTTCGAAGCACTCCAGCTCCTCCTCCAAAAAGTTGTACATGTACAGCTTGATCACGTTGCCGAGCTTTTCGGTGGAATCTTCGGTGTTGTGCTGGAGAATCATGCCGATTCGATTTCCCTTTTCGTCGGTGAAAGACCATTTCCAGGCCGACATGACATGAAAAGGATCGCCGCGCCACTCCTGGGGCTTTCCGAACCGCTTTTTCAATTTTTCCAATAGCGTGTCGTAGAATTTCTCGCTGGAATCGGCGTATTTGAGCTTGATCCTCGCGATTCTTCCGGGAGAAGCGCAATCGCCGTAAACAACCAGCCCGCTTTTGAACCCCGGAATGTCCCCGATTTCGACCTCCTTCAAATATTCGGCATAGCGAATGGGAAGCTCCGAATCCATGCGCAGCCTGTCGGAATAGTCTTCGATTTTACCGCCCAGCGCAAACCCGGCGATTTGATGCGGTGCTCCCGCCAAAACCTCCGCCGCGCACGAAACAATGATTGCAAAACATACAAAAACGGTTCGAATTTTCATTGGATTCTCTCCGGAATTTTTTTTGTTGTCCTAACCTTTGGGAAACGAACCAAGAGCGGTCCGAATTCCAAAGCCATTCTAATCCAATAAAAAGATTTTGGCAAAAAAAAGTATGCAGACCTGGAGCATGATTCATGTCAATGAAACGGTTTTCGGCAAAAAAATTGTGGTCCTTCTTCGAAACCTCCTTTACAATAATAAGGTTTTGGCAGACTGATCGGAAATGCCGAAAACGATGGAACAATTTTCGAAATGAAAGACAACGGGAAAGACAACATTTTGTGCCGGAACGAGGGGCGGGAGACGAAGGCCGTAGTTTCGATTCCAGGCATCCGCATCGAAGGAACGATTCACGAAAGCGCAAACAGCATCGTGCTTCGCGGGACAAGGTATCCCGGAAGCCAGAAAGTGATCGTGAAACTTCCCGCTGGCGAATGCTTTTTGGAACTGGCCCGAAAAACAGGCCGCTCCCCGAAGGCGATGTTCGATTCATTAGACATGCTTGCCTCCCATGGGCCGCGTCCATACACAACGCCAGAATGTTTCTGACCCTTCGCAAGTCTGAAGAAAAATTTCGGAAAATCGCTGAAGATACGCTGCGGCATCTTTCGCCATCGCTATCGGAAGGCAGTCGAGCAGACAAAAGAAACCCGTCGCAGCCTTTCGAAAACATAATAAAGGAAGTCCCCATGATCAAAGGAAACAAAGGCTGGTCCGCAAAGAACGATGCGGCTGACAAAGACGCCAGGCGGGCCTTACGCGGGGCCAAGGTGCTCCTGGTCGAAGCCAATAATATCAACAGCCGCATTGTCAGGGAAGTTTTGGAAAACGCAGGCCTTTCGGTCGATACGGCCGTAAACGGCAAGAAAGCGGTCGAAGCGGTGGAAAGCATTCGATACGACGCCGTTCTCATGGATCTGCACATGCCGGTTATGGACGGATACGAAGCCACTCAGCTGATAAGACGAATGCATCCGCCGAATCAGCTTCCCATCATTGCCATGGGCGCGGACACAGACATCGGCCCCAGGCAAAAATGCCTGAATTGCGGCATGGACGACTTTGTCGGCAAGCCAATTGACGTTTCCCGGCTTTTCTCCACGCTGGCCTCCGCCATCCGAAACATGAGACAAGCCGAAGGCGGCCTGGAACACATCCAAAGACTGAAAGAAGGGCCTTCTTTCTTGAAAGATCTGGATGTCAAGTCGGCATTGTCCAGAATGAACGGCAATCAAAAACTCTTGCGCGACCTGTTGAATGAATTCTGCGAAATGTACGCTGGCAGCGCCAAGCAAGTTCGCGAATGCCTTGACTCGGGAAACACAGAGGGTGCCAAGAGAATCGTTCACACTGTCAAGGGCGCGGCGTCCAATCTCTCCGCCCATCGACTCGAAAAGTTCTGCCAAGATCTTTACGAACGCATCGACGAAGAAACCCCGCAAAGCTTCGGGGCGATGACAAATCGATTCCAAGAACTCCTTCGCTGTTTCATCGAATCCGTGAACAAGCTGCTCCTCGATTAGGGTTGGAGAAACTTTTCCGAACAGGCTCCAATTCTTACGCGATAATGGTCTGCGATGTTCTCGGCAAGCCGGAGAAACGGAAAATATAAGACGACTTCGTCAAAGAAGGCCTATAGAGCGGCTTCGATGCGAAAAAAGCTCGGTAAAGGAAAATGCATGGAAGCGGCAAGGGAAATCGACAAATACTATGACCGAAATGTCAGGGAGGAACTCGAAATCTGACAAACAACCGGAAGCCTCCCTAAAAATGGTCGGCCTGCAGAAAAAAAGCTCTGCAGTCCGACCTTTTGTATTTTC
Source organism: Desulfobacterales bacterium (assembly GCA_963674505.2). Classification (GTDB taxonomy): domain Bacteria; phylum Desulfobacterota; class Desulfobacteria; order Desulfobacterales; family SKZT01. Next base: position 20,208 of record CAXXIG010000007.1, on the reverse strand, counting down.
CCGCAGCCATGCTGGTTTCACCGGTTGGCGCCGAAACGCCGCCTTCGCTTGTCAACCTTTGCATATTCCGCCAAAAGAAAACGCTTGGCGAACTTGGGTTTGGAAATGTAAGGCAAAACCGTTTCGAACAACGATTCTACGAGTTCGCGCTTCAGTTCGTCCTTTTCTCTCTCGTCGATGAAAAAGCGATCCATCTTCTTTTCGAAAACTGCAAAATCACCGATCAAATCCCTCATTTGCGCAAGCGAATCCGGAAAGGCTTCCCCTATTTTCTCGAACGCTTTTGCCAAAGGGACTTCCACACGTGCGACCACCGACACTTTCCATCGGTCCCCCGCGATGACCTTGCTCTTATTCCAAATTTCAAGTGTCAAACCGTTCTCCATTTCCACGGATTTTTCCAAGCTGTCTTCGGTCTTCGCCAAATTCTGCGCATTCGAATCCTGGGTTTCGTCCATTGTTTTTAAAAGTCCCCTGAAAATAATTCTATTAAGAAAAACACTTCCCCGCCCGAAGACAACGAAAAGCCGGTCGATCAGGTCAATCGCCAGGGAATTCCCGCCGCTTTTTCGAGACAGGTTCGCCCTCCGCGCTTGCGAAAAGCTCGCTGACGGGGCAAAGAACCCTCTTAGAAGAACCTCCACTTCCTTTCAACCATTGGTCGTCAAGCAGCAAGATTCGTCCACTCGCCGTTTTTACAGAAAAAATCCCCGCCAGCAAACTTGAATCAATCCGCAACGCCTTCCTGAATACACTTTCCCACGCAAAAAGGGATAAAGAACGCCTTAAGCCTAAGCAGCCACATAAACTCCGCGCTTGGCCGTTTTAATCTTCTCTTGCTTCTTGAGCTTATAAATAATATTCCGGACTTTCTTCTCGTCGAAATTCGTTTCTTTCATCAAATCCGAAGTGTCTATTCCGCCCTTCTTGGATTTGATTATCTGGTAGACGGTTTCGGCGGCGGTGACCGGTTTGCCCGTCCTGATAATCTTCCTCCTTCTGGGTTCGCCTGCCGCGCGTTTGGGCTTCGGGGCCTCCGCAGCCTTGACAGGCTCTTCCTTCTTCTCGACCTCGGGGGCGGGCTCCGGTTCCTGTTCCTTTACCGGTTCGGGCTCAGGCTCGACTTTCGCGACCGCTTCCTTCCGCACAGGCATCTCTTGAGTGGATTCGGACATGCCTTCGACTACGGCTGCCAGCGATTTAAGGGCGTCGGCCACGTTCTTGAGAAAACATTGAAACTCTGTCATTTTTAGTCTCCTTTTTTGATAGTTGATAACTGTCGTTCTGGTCCAACCTTTGGCCTTTTATTTTCGAAGCCATCCCGTCCGGCGGGATAGACTTTTAGCGAAGGCGAATCAATCCTTCTTCTCTCATTCGATTTTTCGTTTCGAAGGGAAACGAATCTCATTTTTTTCAATAATTTTAAAGGTTTCCGAGATCCCATCGATTGAAACAAATTTGCGAGGAACTATCTCGTCGATCATTGAAAAGCCATTAAATTATAGCCAATACGTCTTTTGAGATCATTCTTCTTAACTCACTTGTTTTCTTTTCTCAGCATCGTACCTTTTTGTCAAGCAAAAAATAATCAAGAACGATCATTTTTTTGTTTTTTGGCAGTACATTGCCACCAGCGACGCGATCAATAAATGCTAAAAGACGCTATTCATAAAATGACATAAGCAATGACGACAATTTCCCCCCCCCGAAACGGCGATAAACCCGAATTCGCAACTATGGTCGAAAATCGGCATGTTTTTATGATTCGCGAACGATTCCGCTTTACAATACTGTTGAAAAATACACGGAAAAAAGATATGAATATCAATTGAAACATGGCGAATAGCGCGGGACGGATGGACAGTGACGCTCTAAAAGATATAGATATGAAGATTATTAATCGATATTAATGAAATTATAAATATTCGAGGCCCAGACAACATGCAATTGAAAAGAACGTACATAGAAGGCCTTTTGGTCATCGAGCCTGACATTTACCGCGATCAACGCGGCTTTTTCCTTGAATCCTTTCATAAGGAAAAATACAAGGAGCTGGGCGTAGAGCGCGATTTTGTGCAAGACAACTTGTCCTTTTCCCGAAAAGGCGTATTAAGGGGTCTGCATTTCCAGGTCGAACGTCCCCAGGCCAAGCTCGTCCAGACAGTTTTCGGAGAAGTTTTCGACGTCGCTGTCGATCTTCGAAGAAACTCGGCTACCTTTGGAAAATGGTTTTCGATCATTCTGTCCGGGGATAACATGAAACAAATGTTCATACCCGAAGGTTTCGCGCACGGCTTTTGCGTCTTAAGCGAAACCGCTTTGTTCTCCTACAAATGCTCGGACATATTCGTAGCCGACGACGAAGGCGGGATACTTTGGTCCGACCCTGATCTGGCCATTTCATGGGCCTGCTCCAATCCGCAGCTATCCGAAAAAGACAGGCGAATGCCTCTTCTTTCTCAGCTTGACGAAGGCGATTTGCCCCGGACAGCCCAATGAAATACATGGTGGAAAAAAAATGAAGTTGCTGATTATCGGCTCTAAAGGGCAGCTGGGACGAGAACTGACGCGTATTTGTCAAAAATCGGGATTCGAGCTTTCGGAAACGGATTTGCCCGAAACGGACATTGCCAACGTTTCTCAAGTTGAGCGCCTGTTATCAGGACATCGGCCGACTATTGTCGTCAATGCGGCCGCATATACGGCCGTCGATCAAGCGGAATCCGACAGGCAAACCTGCTTTGCGGTCAATCGGGACGGCCCCATGAATCTGGCGAAAACATGCGCACAGCGCAAAGTGCCATTGGTCCATATCTCCACCGATTACGTTTTCGACGGCAAAGGCAAAAGGCCTTACAAGGAAGACGACCCTGTCGGCCCGATAGGCGTTTACGGCAACAGCAAGGCGGAAGGCGAAATCGCGATACGGCAATCTCACAGACAGCATGTCATCATTCGAACTTCTTGGTTGTACGGCGTATTCGGCAACAATTTCGTCAAGACAATGCTTCGAGTGGGAAGAGAAAGACATACTCTGAACGTGGTCGATGATCAGTACGGCTGCCCTACTTGCGCCGCAGATCTTGCCGACGCGATACTAGCTGCCTGCGACCAGATCGATCACGGCAAAGACGACGGTTGGGGAACGTATCATTTCTGCGGAAAAGGCATCACAACCTGGTACCAATTCGCAATAGCAGTTTTCGAAAACGCAGAAAGGCTTGGCATGGCAAAAATCCCGGAAATCATTCCTGTCAATACTTCCCAATATCCAACTGTCGCCGCAAGACCGGCTTTTTCCGCCTTGGACTGCTCAAAATTCGAAACGGCTTTCGGTATCGGCATAAAAGCCTGGCCCGAAAGCTTGAAAAGCACCGTTGAAGAAATCTACCGTCGATGGTCTCTTGCGGGTTGAAAAAATCTTATGTCATCAAAAGAAAAAGTGGAGCTTCTCGCGCCGGCCGGAAACCTCGAAAAGCTGGAAATAGCCATTCATTACGGGGCCGACGCCGTCTATATCGGGGGAAAGGATTTCAGCCTTCGCAAGCACGCCGGGAATTTTTCGGAAAGCCAGATCGAACACGCCGTGCGCTATGCCCGCGAAAGGGGTGTAAAAGTGTTTGTGACATGCAATATTTTTCCCAGAAATTACGAAACAGCCTTGATCGGCGATTACCTGGAAAGACTTTCCGAAATCTCCCCCGACTCCGTGATCGTTGCCGATCCAGGGGTCTTCATGCTGGCAAAGACAAGAGCGCCAAATCTGGATGTCCACCTAAGCACCCAAGCGAACACCACCAATGCCGAATCCGCTATATTCTGGAAAAAGCTCGGCGCCAAACGAATCAACCTGGCCAGAGAGCTTTCCCTTGAAGAAATCGAAAAAATAGCCGGTAGCGTCCCGGTCGAAACCGAGGTCTTCGTTCACGGCGCCATGTGCATCTCCTACTCTGGCAGATGCCTGTTGAGCAGCTTCATGGCCATGCGCGACGGCAACCGGGGCATGTGCTGCCATCCGTGCAGATGGAAATACACGGTCATGGAGGAAACCAGGCCCGGCCAGTATTTCCCGATCGAAGAGGACGGCAGGGGCTCCTACCTTTTCAATTCCAAAGATCTCTGCATGATCGGGCACATCCCCGAAATGATCGAATCGGGAGTACGCTCCCTGAAAATCGAAGGCAGGATGAAAGGAATCCATTACTTGGCAACGACTGTCAAAGTCTACCGACAGGCCATCGACGCTTATTATTCCCCGAACACGAAATACAGGGTCGAACCCGAATGGATGCTGGAACTTGAAAAAGTCCGTTCGAGACAGTATTGTACAGGCTTTTATATGGGCTATCCTATGGAGACCATCGCCGATTGGCAAATGGAAGAAGGTTCCGAAAAACCACTGTTCGGAGGATTGATTCTGCGCAACTTGGGAGGATTGAATGCTTTGGTCCATGTTCGCAACAAACTTGAAAAGGGCGAAACTGTTGAAATTTTATCACCCAAAGGTCCGACAAGAAGGGACAAGATTCTGGAAATTGTCGACGATGAAGGAATTATGCAATCCAGCGCACAACCAGGTTCCACAGCGACAATCACCTTTTCAAGCAGGTGCTTGGCCAAAGATATTTTGAGAAGGCTGCCGAAAAACAGATGAACATTTGTTCATAATCGGATGCGAAAACACGTTCGGTTCAATCACAACAGTCCCTTTTCTTTGAGAAAAGTCATCGAGCGGTGCCCCAGATTGGTTACCTTGCTCATCGCACTGGTCAAATGATAGGCCGATTCTTCCGGAACCTTGGAACGAATCATGACCAATGCCATGTTGATGCTCAACTCCGCTTCTTCCCAATCCTTGTCCTGTGTGATGTTCCTGATCACCTGGGTTTCGTGTCCAATCATTGCAAGCAATGTTTCGATGATCTGCTCGGCCCCTCCTCGCTGATTTTGCCGAACGGACTCTCTGATATCCAAAAGATGGTTTGCCCAAATCAGACCCGACTTGATTTTTTCGCTCTGGGAAAACGACAGAATCGCCTCGTTTATTTCCATGAATCCTCCGGTTCGTAAATTTATAATCTTACAATACTAAACCGTCGCGAAAATAATTCAACCCTGGCACGAAAAAAGCGGCAAGTCTGTTTTTTCTTTGACACGGCACCATTTTCACATTAAAGCATATAAGAGAAAATAGGGCGATCTGTTAATGGTGACTATATAAAAAAGGAGCCGATTCGAACAAAAAAAATACAAGGAAACGGAATAAGGATATGGAATCGAACCAAAACAACGAAGCCGGGTGCAACGATAAAAGCATCCGCCTCGATAAAAAAGAGGGCGAAGGCCGTTCGGAAACCAATCATGGCACGAACGAACTCGACAAGATGGAATACCAAATCGTTGAAAAGGAAAGTACCGACTTGCACATCGATTGGGAAAACCGCCTATTGTGCGATGACGGAAATTGTATCGGGGTTGTTGGTCCCGATGGTTATTGCAAGGAGTGCGGAAAACGCTACGAAGGTCCGGATTCAATACAGGCCGAACAACCGGAAGGCCATAGCGTCGAAACAAGTCCGAGCGAAACCGACGAAGATAATAGTACGGTCGGAAAAAACGCCGAATCCCAACCAGGCGAGCAACCGGAAAGCGATGCCGAAAAAGCATTTCTCCATTTGGAATGGGAACGGCGGAAACTCTGCAGTGACGGATCCTGCATCGGCGTCATCGGACCCGACGGCTTCTGCAAGGAATGCGGCAAACCATACGAAGGAGAGACATAAAAGCAAGCAATTGTGAAAAAATTCTTGCGTTGTGATGAAAAACACTGTTTCAGAAAAACGGCGCTTCATTGCCTCAGGCGGTAGAATGCCATCATTTTTTTCAAAAGGAGGAAAAACATGAAAAAATTCGTTTTGATTTTCGCAGTTTGTTTTTTGGCCGCATCCACACTGATGTCCACCAAACAGGCAGATGCCGGAGAGCTTGGACTGGTCGATACTCTAACGCAACAGCTCGGCGTGACGACCGAACAGGCGGAAGGTGGTGCTGGCGCGATTTTCGGAAAGGCAAAAGGCAACATGAGTTCCGAAGAATTCGATCAGGTCAGCGAAGCGATCCCGGAAGCGACCTCTTTGCTGGACAAGGCTCCGCAAACCGAATCGGAAAAGGAGAGCCTCACAGGTTCTATAGGAGGGGCGGTCTCTGGCCTGACGGGAGGCGGGACCGAAATCGGAAGCGCCGCAACATCCATCGGCCAACTCGGAGGATTGTCCGACACCTTCAAATCCCTCGGAATGGATTCCGACATGGTCGGCAAATTCGTGCCCGTCGTCCTGGATTATGCCAAGGAAAAGGGAGGAGAAGCCGTAATGGGCCTGTTGCAGAATTCGTTGATGTAGCCCGAAAATCATGTGGTGGCGGCCGCCTGGCCGCCACGATACTTTTCGCCATTTTTGCCCTTTACTGCGACATCGAATCAATTCTTGTAAATCGGACCTGATCGATTCAGGCTCTGTTTTGGCGCCCCGCCACTATTTGTATTCCAACAGATCGGTGTATTCCAAACCGGGGCCGACGCAATTCCAGCCCTCCTGCCGAAGTCCATCGCCAGTCGGTTTGAAATCAACTCCTTCGAGCCTGCGCACCACATGATATCCTTCGCCAGGCACTATTCGGAATTGCACAGCTCTTCCGTCCTTGCACAAAAGGACGAAATCTTGTTCGTTTTTTTGAAACAATCTAATGTTTGATGCATCCATTTTCTTTTTTCCTCTATAACAGAGCATAATGCGAAAGGTAGCGTCTCGACATTCGCTACGCATCAATCTCGTAATCCTTAATTTTATTAAGCAACGAAGGGTGGCTTATTTCCAAAAGCCGACTCGCCTTAGTACGGTTGCCACCTGTTTCGTCTAAAGCCTTTACAATGAGCTTTCTCTCCCAAATGCGTCTAGCCTTCTTCAAAGAAAAGCCGTCGAACTCAGGTTGCCAACCCTCACGTTTGGATACGCCCCTGACTTCCGAGGGAAACGCATCTTCGGACAGGCTGTCTCCCTCGGACAAAATCAACGCCCTTTCTATGCAGTTCTTCAATTCCCTTACGTTGCCGGGCCAAGAATAATCAAACAATTTCGACATTGCCGACGAAGTTATATCGACAACCGCCTTGCCAAATTTCTTGTTGAACTTGTCTAAAAAATGCCTGCTCAACAGAGCGATATCTTCTTTTCTTTCTCTCAATGGCGGCAATTTCACCTGCACAACGTTCATCCGAAAAAAAAGATCCTGTCGAAATTTTCCCTTCTTTACTTCTTCGCTCAGATCCTTGGACGTAGCTGCCAAAACTCTGACATCAACTTTCTTTGTCCGTGAATCCCCAATCCTGCGAATTTCCTTCTCCTGCAACACTCGAAGCAACTTCACCTGCAAGGAAAAAGGCAACTCGCCAATTTCATCCAGGAAAATCGTTCCTCCCTCAGCGGATTCGAACAGTCCCTTCCTGTCGCAGTCCGCCCCAGTGAAAGCTCCTTTCTTATATCCAAAAAATTCGCTTTCTAAAAGGTTTTCCGGAACACCACCGCAATTGACAGGAATCCATGCTTTATCAGCCCTCTTGCTTTCCAAATGAATTCCCCTGGCGATCAGCTCCTTTCCCGACCCGCTTTCTCCGTAAATCAAAACCGTAGTGTCGTATTGCGCGACCTTTTCCGAAAGCCGAAACACCGCTTCCATAGCCTTGCTTGCCCCTACCATCTTGCCGAAGCGAAAATCCTCCTCTATCTTCCTGATCCTCTCCTTCAGCCACAAATTCTCTTTCTTCAAACGCTCGCGTTCTTCGGCTTTTTTCAAAGCGAGTCGAACCTCGTCTGTCTTGAAAGGCTTGGATATGTAATCGTATGCCCCAAGCTTCATGGCATTGACGGCAGTGTCTATAGTTCCATAGGCGGACATCACAATCACTGTGGTAGCGTAGAGATATTCCTTTCCCAAATCCAAAAAGGCCATTCCATCAAGCCTCGGCATCTTTATATCGCACAATACGAAATCGTATCGGTCACTCTTTATTTTGGATAGCCCTTCTTGCCCATCAGCCGCAGTATCGATGTCATAGCCGTATTTAGCCAATAGCGAAGAAAGCATGTGACGCATGTTTTCTTCGTCATCTATTATCAGCAATTTTCTTTTCTCGGTATCTTCTTTCATGCATAAACCCGTTTATAATCAATGCAATTTGCATTTTCAAACGGCCTGAACATCAGAAATCTTTGCTATAGGCAAAATGATTGTCATGGTTGTTCCTATCGCTTTGTCGCTATCTGCAAAGATTTTCCCCCCCATACTTTCTACAATCGTAAAACAAACGGACAGTCCAAGTCCGGTACCCTTGCCAGGACTCTTAGTTGTATAAAACGGATCGAATATTTTTTCAAGCTTGTCTTTGTCTATCCCAGGCCCATTATCGACAATTCTGATTTCAATGCCCTTCCAAACCGACTCTTCTTGATCGTTCTTTTGTGAAACAATACCCGTCTCTATGGTCACTATCCCCTCTTCTTTTTTATCCGAAAGCGCCAACGCGTCAGCCGCGTTTATCAATAAATGAAGAAAAACTTGGCTCAGTTGGCCAAAATCGGCATAGACGTTATCCTCGCCGGCGCTATACCTGCGAACTACCTTTATTTTATCCATGATAGGCTGATATTGAAATACGGAAATGATTTCGTCAATAACATCGTGGACTGAAATTGCCTTCGATTGATTCTCCAAAGGCTTAGCAAGTTGCAACAGTTGCTGGATTATCTTTTTTATACGCACGATTTCTTTTTCAGCACGCTCAATGAAATCATTCTTTTCGCTCTCGGAATACCCTTCCTCCCGAATAAGATCCAAGTACCCAAGCACGATGCCTGCAGGATTCCCAATCTCATGGGCTATGCCAGAAGATAGTCGTCCAATAGAGGCAAGCTTTTCGGCCCTTACTATTTCTTTTTGGGCTCTCTTAAGTTCTTTATTTGCAATCTCAAGAGAATTCACGGTATCTTGCAAACGCTTTCGATCATCCGAGATTCTATGCAGCATGGAATTCAAGGACCTTGATAATTTTCCAAACTCGTCGGATTCATCCCCCAGTAATATAAAAATCTCGCTGTCGTCCTTATACTCGTCAGCCCTCTTCAACAGTTTCCTTATCGGTTTTATAATAATCTTTTGAAATCGTAAAAACGCAATCAAACTCAAAAGAATTACGTTTATAAGCGCATAGATTAAAAACAAAGAGTTCCTGTTTTTCAACTTGTCATATACGCTTTTCAAATCAATTGATATTGCAAAGCTCCCTTTTACATTGTCTCCTTCGACAATGGGACGGGAAACAATGACATTTTCCTGTCGCCCCCATAGCAAGCTTACATTTTCGCCCCAATACTTCTGCCTTTGAGTTTTTAATCGATAAGCAATCATCGCCTCCTTTGCAATTTCCGATTCTAAACTGCCATCGCCGCATGTCAATAAAAGCATTCCTTTTTCACTGTAATAAAGATACATATTTTTTATATACGTTTTATCTGATATTGAATCTATTAAGATTTTTGTCGAGGAATTCTTTGAAAAGTCAAGAGGCTTTTTTGTAATTTTCAAAATGTTTTCTAAAGCATCAATTATAATCATGCCCTTTTGAATTTCCGATTGAACCATGTCCCTTTTGGCGATTACAATTACCGCGAAATCAAATGATAACATGAAGATCGCTGTTACAGAGACGATTATCAGCCCAATTCTTGTCGTCAAATTTTTCAAGATATTCGCCAATCTTAAATCGCCCCTATAAATTACAAAAGCCCGCGACCGGGAACCGGCAGCGGGCTTTATAAAGGAATATTGAATATGTAAAGGATTTTCGGCGGCGTCCTACTCTCCCGCCAAGCTTCCCTGGCAGTACCATCGGCGCTGAAGAGCTTAACTTCCGTGTTCGGGATGGGAACGGGTGTCGCCTCTTCGCCATCGCCACCGAAAATCGTCCTTGCGATATCGTAGACAGGCTTTCATGCCAGCAGGCACGTGAAAACGTTCAGTCGAGAAAAAAATGTGGCCAAGCCTCACGGCCGATTAGTACCGGTAAGCTGAGCGCGTCGCCGCGCTTGCACACCCGGCCTATCAACCTCGTGGTCTCCGAGGGGCCTTCAGTCGGTCCGAAGACCGATGGGACA
>CAXXIG010000006.1:0-465113 GCA_963674505.2 Desulfobacterales bacterium | reverse complement strand
TTTTGACATTTGCATCGAACACCTCTTTCGCGTTTACATTGACAATACAATTATTATGCACGGCAACCTCGAAAAAATCAACTTCGAGAAAAAGATTATCCATCATGCTTGATGAAAAAAGACGACCTGCGCAGTTGGTGGCCTTCTATTCGAGGAACAAGTCCGTTGAGGCCTGGTAGCGCCATCTTCCACGGCGGCGCGCCCCTTCCACGATTCGGCCCCGCGAGGCATTGCGCCGCCGTGGAAGAAGGCGCTACCGGGTCTCGCGAGCTTTTGCGCCTTATTCTTCGATCCCGACCGCACAGGCCGGAAATTCCCGATTTACAATGGACCCAAAATCCGATAGTGTCGTATGGGTACGCGACGGTCAGCATTCCCGGTTTCTTGTCTGCCGTCCCTAACGGGACTTTCGGAATGCCAGATCGAAAACCCGGCAATTCATTGCCGGGCTATTTTCTATCGTCCCTAACGGGACTTTGAGAAAAAAAAAAGAGGAAAAGCGAAAATGGAGATACAGGATTCCCGTGTCGAAAAGCTTTTGGACGAGGTGATCTCCCAAACGGGGGAAACGCCTTCCCAAGCTATAGCCAGCGCCTTGGAGGACCGCCTGGAGCGGGTGCGAAAGGCCAAGGCCGCCGAGAGCCTTTACGAAGATATACTTGAGATTTCCCGCCAATGCCGGGAGCTTCCCGAATCGGACTCGCGTCCATACAGCGAAATCTTGGGCTATGAACCACAACCACAAGGGAGGTTTACCTGATGGTCCTGGATACATCCGCAATCCTATCGATTTTGCTCGACGAACAAAAAGCGCCCTCTCTGGCTCGCGCGGTCGTCGAGGACAAGAACCGGCTGATCTGCGTTTTCAACGTCCTGGAAGCCGAAACGATCATAGACGCCAAAAAGGGCCCTGACGGCAGAAAGCTCCTGGAATCCCTGCTTCGCCGGATTCATGCTCAAATACTGCCGCTGAACCATAGCCAGAGAAACTTGGGCTCGGGAGGCCATGCGCCTTTACGGAAACAAACAAAACGGCCCCGGCCTGGACATCGGGCAGTGCTGCGCCTACGCGCTGTCCAAATTCACCGACGAGCAGCTGCTCTTCGCAAACGACGCTTTTCTACGCACCGACGTTCGCGCCGCCCTGCTCGAATAGACCTGATCGGCAAGGAAGCGACCACAAAACCAAAAGCAGACGCAACCGCGATGAAAACCATTGCATTGGGAAAATCGGGCATCAAAATCCCCCCATCGTCATGGGCTCTTGGCATGCGGGAAAAAATGTGGGCAGGCATCCAGGATTCCGAATCCATCGAAGCAAAAGCCGCCTGTTCCAGCCGGAAATGTAGGAACGGGTCCAGCAAGCCCTGGAGCGATTGCGTCCGCGCGCGCAAAAGCAAGACATCACCCTGGGACAGCTCTCGCTGTCATGGGTCATGTCGCACCCGAACACATGCGCCATAGCCGGTGCCCGAAGCGCCGCCCAGGTCCGGGAAAACCTGGCCGCCGTCGCGGAATTTCCGGAAAAAAAACGCGCACGCCACGGGTCACAAGCCGCACTGCGAGGATTCCTCCGGATACCTGCAAGAGGACGAGGGCTTTGAAATTGGGAAAAGATATTCGCGACGCCCGGCGCAGGCGGCGCATTCCGACGGCGATCATGGCGGAACAGGCAATCCATCAGTCGCACGACCCTGAACAAGGTGGAAAAGGGCGACCCAGGCGTCGCCGTCGGCATTTACGCAAGCGTGCTCTTCGTGCTGGGAATGATCGAGAGACCGGGTGTTTTGGCGGATGTAGCTTCCGACAGGGTCGGCCTGGACTTGGAATACGCTATGGGGACCAATTCGCTTTTCGCATCTTTCGGGAGACAGTCATGGCTGGCTCAACTCTGCAAATCCGTCGCGAGTTCGCCGTCGCCACGCCCTGTCGGGGAGGCCACTTTCCCCCGTTGCGGGGCGTCCTTTTGTATTGCGGACCTTTCAGGTTGGCTGCCGTGTCATAGCATTTGGCCGTGCTGCAAGAACGCATGGCTTCGTTATAGCCGTCCAAATTTCGGCGGGCGCGCCAAAAGTCGTCTGCGACTCCTTCGGTCTTGCGAAAAACTCGGGACAAACCGGTGAGTGTCTGGTCGAGCACGCGCCGTACCGCGATGGCCTTATCTAACACTTTGGCCCCTTTTGCGGCATCGCCCAGCGCCGGGACGAACCCGATCAAATCGAAAACAATTCCCCAGCCGTCGCCTTTCGAAATCGACCTGCCGAACGAGATCGCGTCCGCAGCCCATCCAACACCGGGCACTGCGCCTCCTGCGGCCAAGCCGACATCGATTGCAAGTTCGCGAGAGGCGTCGGCCATTTCTCGAACGTTTTGTCCGGCCTTTCGCACCTGATCTACGTCGATGCCCTTTTCTTTCACGAAGTTGACCATGTGGATTACCCCTTCGCGTTTTCGGAAGCGTAGATGTGCCAATAACAGTCGTCCGCCCCGACTGCCGCAACCTTCTCCTGCTCCGGCGAGATGGCTTCGGAATAAACCATTTCGACGAGGTCCTTTCTACAAAGGATCTCACGGAACCCCGGAAACAAGTGGAAATTGGAACCAATGTCCCACATCAGGCCAATGAAATGACCTTGGGCTTCCGCTGCGCGCAGGCCTTGCCCCGCTGAAAATCAAGGCGTGTAAAGCACCACGACGCATCGGGTGGTTTCGCCCGAAGGGTTGTTCAGCTTGTGGGGCGTCTCGGAATCGAAGTGGATGGACTCGGAGGCTTTCAGGCGGTGTTTCTTGTTGTCCAGGGTCGCTTCCAGAATGCCTTCGGTGACGAGGATGAATTCCTCCCCCTCGTGCTTGTAGGCGACGGGCTTGTGGTCCTGCCTGGGGGGGATGGTCACCCGGAAAGCCCGCAAGTGCATGTGTTCCGCGCCCGGAGTCATGAGTTCGTAGGAATAGTTTCGGGTGCGCCTGGCGAACGCTTCGTTTCTGCGGTCCCGAATCGCGCTTTTTTCTTCCTCCTTCAAAAAGAAGTCGGGGTTCGCGCCGAACGCCTTGGAAACGCCTAGGATGAAGCTGACGGGAGGATTGGTCTCCCCGTTTTCCACCCGGCCGATATATTCGGGCGCGTGCCCTGTTTTTTGGGCCAATGCCTCCCGGGACCAGCGGGCGTTTCGGCGAAGCTCTTTGAGCTTTTCGCCGAAGCTGCCGGTTTTGCTTTGGGGTTTCAAAGGATCGGCGCACAGAAGGTCCGCCAGGGCGCGCATGGATTCTTGCCTGACTTTGGCGGCGAGGGCGGGAAGAAACGTTTTGGCGTCGTCCACGACGCCAATGTCCGCGAACCTGAAAATCGTGGCGTCGGGGTCGCGGTTGATCGCCGCCACGTTTTTCGATTCCCCGATGCCGGCGGTGAACTGGACCGCTCCGGATATGCCTGCGGCGATGAGGACCTCCGGCCGGATCGTCTTTCCCGTCTGGCCGATCAGGCGGTCCTCGCCGGTCCAGTGATTGAGGACCGGAGGGCGCGTGGCCCCGACCTGTCCTCCCAGGGCCGCGGCCAAATCCCGGGCAAGACCGAAGCCTTCCGCGTTTCCCAGCCCGGCCCCTCCGGCCACCACGATTCTCGCCTTGGAGAGGTCCCGGGATTGCTCCTGCTCCGGGACGCTGGAAATCAAGGCTAAGCCTGCGGGGACCTGCGGCGCGCCTATATCGACGCGCGCGATTTCGCCGGGCTTTCCGCCCAGCTCGGCGGTCTCGGCCCCGGAGGGCCGAACCACGGCGCAGCCTTCCCGGATATGCTCGCGAAACACGATCCTCGCCATGATCTCGCCGCCCCAGGAAGGACAATCGGCTTCGAACCGGCCGTCTTTCCAGCGAATGTCGGCGCAATCGGCGATCAGGCCCGTGTTCATCAGGCGCGCGGTCCTGGACGCGGTTTCTCTGCCGAATTCGGTGAGGGGAAACAGGAGTAGGGCCGACGGCTTCATCCGGGAAAGCTCTGCCGCCGCCCAGGCGTGGAAATCCGCGCGGCCGTCGGTCTGCGCCTGGCAGCGGACCAAGTAGACGTGCTCGGCCCCTTGCCTCGCGCACCTTTCGGCGGCGTCGTCCGGGTCGAGCGCCTGGTGCGGACAGATATTTCGCGTCGCGTCTTTTTCCGACGGGCAGACGATGCAGGCCGTCGCAGCGCAGGACGATAGGTCCGCCAGGGAGCGCGCTTTCGCCAGCACGTCCAGGCAGGTCTGGAAAAGCGCTTCGCTTCTCAGGTCCATGTGGACCCGGATGGATTTGCCTTCTACGTTCTTCGTCATTTCACACCGCTCCCCACCGCTTGAGAACTTCGAAAAGCGCATCGACTCGCTCCGGCGCGGTCCCCTCCAGAAATTCGCATTTCTTCTCCCTTTTCGCACGGACCATGGACAATCGTTCCGAAATTCGGTTGGATTTAAATTTTGGACGCCCTATTTCGTTGTGTTCTAAATTTAAAAAAGTTCGATTAAATCGTCGATAAACGCTTCGCTTCTTATCGTCTTAATCGGCAGCCTTCCGGTATTAAGAGGATGTTGCCGTTTGCACCATGAACTATACGAGCCCGATGTTTTTCCGGCTTCCGCGAGTTTTTCCGGGAGTTTTTCAAGACTTCCGAAAACCAACTCGACATAGACCGGATTGTTTAAATTCGGTATCAGCATATATTCGGCGGGCAATGCGAAAAAATCCCGTGCGAGCTTCATGCGACCGTGAGTTTGTCGGCGAAGCCGTTTTCCGCTTCCCCAATGGGATTCGATCGCATTCGTCGTTCGTACGAAAGAAGCTCCCGCGTTTTTTTCCTCGTCGCCTCGGAACAGATACTGTCTGTATTTGCCGACATGCGACAACGCGATATTGTAAAGAGCGAGTTCTTCGCTGCTTGAACAATTGCGTCCGCTCTTCCCGAATTGCTCCATAAGATCGTTTAGAGACTCGCGAACGTCTTTCCTTCCCCTGGAAGTCAGTTCGTACGAATCGCGCATGGGACTCGGTCCCTTGGCGTCCATGCGAAGCACTTCCCGTATCCGCCGGAAAATATCGAATGCTTTCTCGTATAAATTCGCAGCGGTATCGACCACGGGATCGGCAAGGTATTTTTCAAGTCTTTCCGAAAAACCGTAAAAAACTCTCGGCAATTTGCTGATCGAGTTGTCTCTTGCAATCAAGCTTTTTGCCACGGCGTTGATTTTGGCGATTCTGCGATGGAAATAAAGCAGGTAGGGATCAAACGGAAAACCTTGCCTGCGACCGTCGTTTGCGTAGTCGAGCATCCAGGAATGCAGGCCCAGAAGAATTTCGCGGGCTAAAACGTCGGTGAATTCGAAATCCGTTGTATTTCCGCTCAACAGATCCTTGAGAATCAACCGGGCGTTCCCGTCCCTGATCTGTCCTCGAATCCTTTGCGTCTGACTGCTTCTCTGGTTCTTCAGATACGGCTGCAATTTAATGGCTCGAATGCGCTTGTTCAGCATTTTCTGGGGCGCATCGTAGAGATCCCTGCCCAAATCGCCGCATAGATGGTAGTGGCATACGCGGTGCGGACAATCCGGAAGGGCCGCTTCGCAGCTGTTGATCATTCTTTCGCTCAGATCGTGAAGGATCTCGTCCGGCTTGCCGTAAAGATCGGCGGCTTCGAGAAGGCATTTTGAAATGTCCTCTTCGTTTTCCGTGGGAATCTTCCATCCTTTGAGAAATATTCCCGCCTGCGCCTCCTTGACGCCGAAAAAAACGGGGGAACCCGGTTCGATCGTTCCGTCGATCAGCCATGTGACGTTTCCGCGCTTGCGAAGAAAGGCCTCGATCTCGGGAGTCGCCCTTCGATGAAGTTCCCCTAGATAGAAAAGAAACTTGCGCTGAATATCGTAAAGACTGCTGGCGGGTATGGGCGACAGCCCTTTCCGTTTTTCTATCTCCGCGTTGACCGATTTCAACGTGCATCCTTCCAGATAGCATTTTCTGCCGACGAAGGCGATGAGATCGAACGAGTATTTGGCTCCGGAAGGAACGATCGCGGCCAATTCCGACGAGCGAAAAGTCGAAGGCTTCGAACGGTCTTTTTTCCGCCTTGCAATCTCTATGGACCTGAATTTCGAATATTTCAGACTGATAACGGTCCGGCGCCTCGTTTTCTGAACGATGGAATTATCGACGCAAGATTCGAATACGTATTCGGCGTCGTCCGGCAGAGCGGAAATATCGGAGATTTTCCCCATGAAATCGTCTCGCAGACAGTTGACAAGTTCGGCCACTTTCAGCGAGCCGTTTTTTTTTCGAGCGAATAGAACTCGACTACGCTTCGAACATTTCCTGCGGTGACGGAAACCCCTTTTCTTTGCAACGCTCGCGAGATAGACGCCGCGCTTGCCGACGGAAACTCGATCATTCTAACAAGAATTTCAATCACGGCCGGAGAATCCATATTGTCGGGCAAAGGCGTCTCGTCGCGTCTTTGGATTGCCGACTTCGCATCGCGCTCTTCAATCCTTTTTTTCCGGGATTCTTCCTGTTTCTTTTTAAGATCGGGATCGACGGACAAATATACGGCGCAACGACCTGCCATGTATTTACTCAACCTGTCTTTGGATACAAGACGGGAAAGAAGGTTTTTTACATTCGTTTTCAACAAGCGCTCAAGTTCCTCGGCGGTGAACCCCGATTCCGAATCGTCCACTATGGAGACGATTGTTTTGTCGAGAGTGAAGTTTCGGGAAAAACGGATATCATTGTAGGCCCATAGTCCGTACGAGTCGAAATCGGGAGTATCCCGAAGGGTATAGAAGGAGGAGTTCTTGTTGTAGCTCGAATAGTAGCCGAACTTTTTCAAAGCCCGCACCACAGTCATATGCGAAATTTTCAAATGATCGCACAATTCGGATTTTCTTGCGATTTTGCATTTTCGCAATTTTTCGATTACGGCTGTTTCTCTTACAGTAAGATTTTTCATGATGTGGTAATGTATGTTGTTATAAAATGAATATGTCAATATTTAAATAACATACATTAACATTTTGGACCCTAAATTTCAATAAATCCTGCGAAAACTCGGTCAAAAGCGACCTTTTTTGAATGGAACGAGCGTCTTTTTGTTAAACTATGTGAAATGAAATTGCAAATATGTTGAATGATTTCAACATGTTGGGAGGATCCAACCGAATTTCGGAACGATTGGACCATGGACGCCACCTCCGTGCCCGACCCGGCAAGGCCGATATCTTCCGGACCAAGCCCCAGATCATGCGAATCCATCACACGTTCGAGACCGCTCGCGAACGCCTTTTCGATCCCGGCCAGCGGCAGCGGCCTGGGCGTTGCGGCGTCCGGGTCCACCGAGAACGCGGCGGGAAGGCGGACCCGGAAGCGGTCTAAGAACCCGTCGGCGCTCCTTTCGACTTCCAGGCCGTCGCCGGTCCACGCAAACGAGTTCGCCTTGGACACGAATGGAATGTCAAGAGCGGCGGCTGTCTGCGACGGTACCTGGCCTGTGTCGCTGTCGGCCGCGCGCAGTCCGAACAGGATCATGTCGAACGTGGCCAGGGCTCGAATCGCGGCGGCCAGGGCCGTGGACGTGGCCAGCGTGTCGGACCCGGCCAACAGAGGATCGCAGACCAGGATCGATTCGTCCGCTCCCATGGCCAGGGCCTCCTTCAACACGATCCGGGCGGTTTTCGGCCCCATGGACAGGGCGGTCACGCTGCCTCCGCGCTTTTCGCGCAGGCGCAAAGCCGTTTCCAGTGCGCAGCGGTCGAAAGGGTTCATGTGCAGCAAATCCGCCGACCGGTCGACGTGGCTTCCCGGCGGTTCCAATACCACGGCCTTGACGGCGACCACGATTCGCAATTTCATTTGTTTTTTCCCATCCCATAGATTCAAGACAAAACGCTTCTGGCGATCACCATCCGCTGGATTTCCGACGCCCCCTCGTAGATTCTCGTGACCCGGGCGTCGCGATACAGGCGCTCCACCGCGTAGGACTTGGAATAGCCGTAGCCCCCGTGGATTTGCAGGGCCATGTCCGTCACCTTGCAGCAGGCCTCCGACGCGAACAGCTTGGCCATAGCCGCAGCCTGGGTGAAATTTTTCCCTCGGTCGCGCAGGATGGCGGCGCGATACACCATCAGGCGGGCCGCTTCCAGCTGGCACGCCATGTCCGCCACCATGTTCTGGACGGACTGATGTCTGGCGATGGCGACCCCGAACTGGCGGCGCTGTTTGGCGTATCGGGTCGCTTCCTCGAAAGCGGCCTGGGCGATCCCCACCGATTGCGCGCCGATGCCGATCCTGCCTGCGTCGAGCCCGGAAAGGCCGATCTTGATCCCCATGCCGTCGCCTCCCAGGAGGTTTGCGACTGGAATTTTACAATCGAACAGGCGCACGGAGGAGACCGGATTCGCCCTCATGCCGCACAGGTCTTCGTTTTCTCCCACCGAAAGTCCTTCCATGCCGCGCTCCGCTACAAGCACGCTGGCACGCCGCTTGCCGTCCGGCCCGGCCGTCCGCACGAACAGCAGAAACACGTCGGCAGCCCCCCCGTTGGTGACGAACACCTTGTTGGCGTTGACCACGTAGCAGTCCCCGCCCAGAACGGCGGACGCCTCTATGCTTCCCGCGTCCGAACCCGCATTGGGCTCGGTGAGGCAAAACGCGCCGATCTTTTTGCCCCTGGCCAGATCCGGCACCCATCGGCGCTTTTGCTCTTCGGAACCGAACGTAAGCAGCGGATGCAGGACCACGCCGTTGTGCACCGATACGCATAGCCCCAGGCTGGCGCTGGCTCGCGAGATTTCCTCGACCGCGACGGCCGCCGATAGCGAATCCATGCCCGCGCCCCCCAATTCGGCAGGGACCTGGATGCCCATGAATCCGACCTCGCCCATCTTTTCCGCCACGTCCCAGGGAAATCGGGCCTCCTGATCGATCTCGGCGGCTATAGGCGCGATCTCCCGCTCGCAAAACGCCCGGGCCGAGCGCCGTACCACCTTGTGCTTGTCAGATAGCAGCGTGTTCATCCTTCACCTGATCTTTTATCGACCTCCGTCCGAATCACTTTTACCCATCCGCCGGGAAGTTTAAAAAAAACAAGGCCGGACTTGGTTGCTTTCTGTCCTGCCGGCAGATCGGCCAAATCCGAAAGTGACCACATGGATTTATCCCGGTTATAGTTTACTCCGCCGGGCAGATGACTTGGGTTTGCCGGAAAAAAATCGATATCGCGATACAAAAAATAGCCGATATGATCGTAGTAATCGTCGGAAACATAATCGACGAGTTTGTTGTCAACGATTCCATCCAGGGAAAAAACGGTGAAACGTTCGTCCAGCCAGTATCTGATCTGAACCTCTTGTACGGCGATGTTGATCGGCTTCTTGGATGGCGAGCCGAGCATTTCCCAAAAAGCCTGCGACCGTTGCTCGCGAGTGAAGGGAAAGGACAAGACCTGTCGAAATCCCCCGATTTTATGATTGCTTTGAGTGTTCCGCATGTATGTTTCCGATGCTATGGCAACGACAAACAGCACGGCAAGTCCGGCGAAAAACCAATGTCGCTCAAGCTTGAATACGAGCATTAGGGGGATGCTCGCATAATTGTGCCATAGCCACGAAAGGGCGGGTCCCCCGCCCAACACCAGCAATGGCCATAAAAAAATGCTATATCGGGTCAGGTGCCCTGCGGGCAGAACCGTGCTGTATAATACGAAAAAAAGAAGGAAAGCGGCAAGAAACAATCCTGTGATTTTCGCGGTTGTTCGCTCCAGTTTTTTCTTTATGATAAGAACAATCGATATTGCGGCGGGAATTGCGAGCGCGCTGTAGAAAAGAAGAAGTTCGGAGAATTTCGGATTGAATGAAAAGACCCCTAAATCGATGGAGCTGATGTTCCTTTCCAAAATACTGCGCGCGGCCCCTGCGGAAAATGGAGTCATTCCGCCGGTATGGGCCCGATAAAACCATAAGAAAGCGCCTGAAACAGCCGCAAATCCGAGGAATGCGGCAAGCCCTCCTTTCAGTGCCGTCTTAAACTCATGGCGGTTGCGCATTGAACAGGCGATACGATATGCATAAGCAATTAAGGCGTATGGGGCCGCTTCGGGCCGCAACAGAAAAAGACAGCCGAAAAGCACCCCGATGAAAAACTCGCAGCTTGTCGAAAAGGAACCCGGGCGGGTCAGCCAGCCACGCCTGAGCAATCCATAGGTCAAGAGGAGCAATGCGGCCGCAAACCAGCTGTTCTCGCAGCCGCATTGGCCGAATACGGCAGTGCTTGGCAACAGCAGTACGACAATGGCCAGAATCGCCGGAAAGGGGGAGCGTATGTCAAGCAATTGCGCAAGACGATATGTGAAAAATCCGATGGCGTATAGCGTGAGTATGCTGATGGTCTTTATCATAGCGGGAACTGTTGCTTCTCCATAAGCCGCCATCAGACCGGCAAGGATGAACATGAATCCGGGAGATGTCTCTCCACCGGTATATTGTCCCGGATTAAAGGCGAACAGACTGCCGTTCAACGCATTCTTGGCGAAGATCAAATGAATTATCCCATCGCCGGTGTACGCATTGAAATACAGAAAAGGATGGCATATGCCGAAGGCCAACCCGACAGCCGTTAAATATTTCACATATGGCGGATGGCTGTTTGAGCGTGTGATGGTTTTGCGCATGACACCTGTATTTTTTTCGAATTCCCTCGACACTTCCAAACCTCCAGATTTTGCGGAGGCACCTGCTAAACTCGCATGAAAAAAACGCTTTCGGGTTTTAGAACCACAGCCTGATTTTTGTCAAGGAAAATATATGAATAGCAGAAAAAGAATCTCGTTGAGTGTCGGTTTTCGGCAATATACATTTCTGTTGACAATGGAGATTTTTACGGTCTATATGAAAACCCAAACGATAATCCAGTGGTTCAGGCAAGCGGCCTGGCAGAATTTAAAAGATAGTCGTTCGAACCTGAAAAGAAGGAGAGTAGATGTAATATGAACGATACGATTTCCATATTCGGATTGGGAAAACTTGGAGCAAGCATGGCCGCGAGCATTGCAAGCCGCAGACTCAACGTGATCGGGGTCGATATCGACGAGCGGGCCGTAAATCTGTTGAACCAGGGAAAAGCGCCGGTTCAGGAAACCGGTCTGGATGAAACGATTGCCGCAAACCAGGCGAGAATAGCCGCGACAATTTCCGCCCATGAGGCTGTCGCGGGATCCTCCATCTCGTTTGTGATCGTTCCGACGCCAAGCGACCCCCGCGGCGCCTTCGAGCTGAAATTCGTACAGGCCGCTTTGCGGGATATCGGGCATGCGCTGAGAGAAAAGAACGCTTGGCATCTGGTGGTTGTCACCAGCACGGTACTGCCCGGTTCGGTGCGGTATGGCCTTTTGCCTGTTCTTGAAAAGGAATCTGGCAAAAAGTGCGGCAGGGATTTCGGACTTTGCTATAGCCCCGAATTTATCGCTTTGGGCTCGGTAATCCATGATTTTCTAAATCCCGATTTTTTTCTGGTAGGCGAATTCGATACACTTTCCGGGGACACGCTGGAGCAATTCTATCGGAAGCTCGGGTGCCTGAGCATTCCTTGCCGCCGCATGAGCATCGAAAACGCCGAACTTTCCAAAATCGCGCTCAACAGCTTCGTGACGATGAAAATCTCGTTCGCCAATACGCTCGCAGATATGTGCGAACGAATTCCGGGCGGAAACGTGGACGTTGTCAGCGACGCCCTGGGCATGGACAAGCGAATCGGCAGAAAGTACCTTACGGGCGGCGCCGGATTCGGCGGTCCTTGTTTTCCCAGGGACAACAAGGCTTTCAGCTTTATCGGCAGATATCTGGGCGCAAACTGCGACCTGCCGGAAATCAACGACAGGTACAACAGGGATGTTTCCGCCCGTATGGTCGAACATATCGCATCCGGCATTGCACCCGGCACAAAGGTCGCCGTGCTGGGCCTGGCATACAAGCCCATGACTCACGTCACGGAAGAATCCGCAGGTTTGACAATAGCCAAAGGCCTTGCCGATGCGGGCATGCAGGTCAGCGTATACGATCCCTTGGCAGGTCCATACGCCGGAACATGCCTGCCAGGCAATGTATTGATCGCGGGTTCTTTGGAACAATGCCTGGAAACAACGCAGGTCGTCCTTGTCACGACCCCCGACCCGGCGTTTGAGGCCCTTGGCGCCGCCGACATCCTTGGAAACAAGGAGAATGTCGTTGTCATGGATTTCTGGCGCATTTTAAGCGACAAGCTCGAAGGGCGAGAAGGGATCTCGTATTGCCCTGTGGGCAAATGTATGCGAGACGCATTTTATAAGGAGAAGCTGGAATCGCTTTGGCAGGGACAAGAGGATAGGGATGAAGTTACTTGATTCGGGAGGGAGGGGCGCCCAGGGGCCTTGGCGCAAGCATAAGAATAGACCAGAACAAGACAAATAAAGACGTATTGAAAGCACTTGTTCTGTTTTTAAGCAAATAAAATGACAGGATTGCCGCAATCAGAGCCAGTATGACATTTCCGTAGACAAGAGAGGATATGGATGGTTCGGCAAGAAGCATTCCCAATGCAGTGGTGTACATGGGCAATGCACCTAGCGGCGTAAAAATCGCCATGGCCGCTATCCTGAAACTTCTATTCGAATAATCGGAAAGAAACAATGAAATCCGTCGGTAATACGGTTTTAATAAATACATGCCAGGGTCTCCTCCTGATGGTGTTTTTTCGTACGCATGTGGCGGGTTGAATCTGGAGAGATTGTGCCGGATTGACTCCTGAAAACACGTGGGCCAAAAGCGAAAATGCCGAAAAACATGAACAATACACCGAAATGCGGATAATAGAGGTTGAGACGGGCTTTGACAACAGAAACCAGCACCAAGCCACCAACGATCACTATGCTTTCGACAAGAAAACAACTCGCAAGCAGGGTTGAAAGCTGCGCACTGCGGTTACGCCAGCCTAGCACTATCGCGCGTCCGCCTCCCGCAGCAGGAAGAATTAGATGCCAAGGGAATTCCCCCTCTCCCGTTTTCAAAAAACCTGCCGTGTGCAAAGGAGAAAAATTGGGCGGATCGTAGAGGAAAAAGGGCAGCGTGACCCCGGAAAAGACCAGAACTATCAGCGTCGTATAGATGAAGGCGGCCTTCAAATTTTTCCTGTACAGCACGAAAAAAAAGACCAGCGGCAGCAGCAATATATAATTCAGCCGGGACGACAACGCGATTCCCAGACCAATCGCCCAAATTGCAGGCTGCCAGAAAGGTTTGCCAGCTCGGAGAGTCTGCGTAAACATTATCAGCATCGCCAACACGTAAATATTATTGGAAAGATAATCAATCCCCTGCATGACATGATACACTAAATTTGGAGAGAGTATGACGACGCTGAAAACGAGGATGGTGGCAACCCGAACATCGGCGGCGTACTTGCACAGCAGAAGATAAAACACCACCAGCCAGAAAATATTCTGCAATGCGCTGCATCCAAGAGCGTAAAACGGCAGAGCATACAAAAGGGTCCCTGGCATCGGTGTGATAGGATTATCGTAAAACGTTTTGGCATAATAAGGGTACCTGCCGTGCATTAATTCGGAAATCGCCACATCAATGGCATCGTCGGCATCCGAAGCCCCGAAATTGATGCCCCTGAGTTTGAATCCGGCTGTATCAAGCTGGGGATGGATGTACAGATGGGCCAGCAATAGCATAACGAACAGAATAATTCCGGCAATGATGGCTACAACTGGCTTAAGATACATTACCATCCGAGGAAATATCCATCTCGACAACAGGAACAAGGCGATGAAGGCCCCCGCTACATAGGTTGCAAGGAGCATCATGCCGACCTTTTTAAAGATGGCCATGGATGGGTAAATGATACAAAATGCGAAACCTGCTATGGCCGACCAATGGGAATCGTATTCCGACAGTTTTAATCGACCTCGACCACCCTGACCCACTGCCGGTGCCACTGTTTTGAAGGCAATTGTCATAAACGCCACTTCTCTCCATAGTAGTCATTCCACCGGTATGGACTCGATAAAAACAAAAAAAACACCTGATACAGCCGCAAATCAGACGAATGCGGAAACCCTCCTGTTAATGCCTTCTTGAAAAAAAATTAATACCATGCGCCTGTTACAGGTGTCAAGGCGCAATAGGGTCTCGTCGGAAAAAAATCGCCTCGCCTTAATCGGTTCAAACTGTCCCTGCATCGTCCTCGCCGTAAAGTACAAGATCGCCATTCGACCGAAAAAAAACTTTGCAATCGTCGAAAGAATCTGGTATCGAATTTCCTGAAAATGCTGGCACTGATGTGGACCGATACGGCTGAGTTCAGAAACGGCAATTATCACAGTCCCTGGGACACGCCAGATACGCTGGACTATGAATTTATAATAAAACGGACATTCTATCCGTTTTATCGAACCATTGAGTTCGAGGATAAGAAAATCATCGTCCGGGATGAATTCGCAGAAACGATAGCTATCAAGGAAATGGCGGTGGGGCCGGATGTCACGTCGATATATGTCGCGACCGCTAACGTCTATCAGGAATATGTCTTAAATTGCCCATGTATTTATGCGCCAGATGAAACTGTCCGGAAGATCCGTTCCGGAAACGGCGTGCGGCGTCGAGTTCATACGACTGAAAATCAGTCAAAAGGACAACATGCGCGACAACAGATTTAAAAAAATAATCGTCGGTACGCTTAGTTTCATTGTTTCAGCCGGTTTGGCAGCGTGGCTCCTATATCGTATAGATCTGCAAAAAGCGCAAGTCGTTCTTTCGAACTTTGACCGGCGATGGCTGGCGATGGCCGCTGGATGCGCCTGTATGATTCCGCTGAGTGTGGTCGCCAAATGGAAAGGCGTGTTGCGGGCGCAAAAAGACATAAGGTTCGGATTTTTTCCCGCGTTGCGCGCCGTGATGGCGGCAAACGTGTTGAACAGCTTTTTGCCCGCAAAAGGCGGTGATGTCGCGAAGGCCCTTTTTCTTAAAAAGCATGCGGGCATGTCGAAAAGTATCGCCACCGTGGTCGTCGAAAGAGGTGTCGATTTTTTCGTCCTGGGCATGTTGGGAATCGCCGGGTATTTTGTCAGCAGTTCGAATATCGGGCTGATAGCCGGATTGTTGGCGGTCGGCGTTATCTTCATGTTTGTCCTGGCAATGGTTCTTCCCGCAAACCGCATTGCCATCCTGTCCGACACCATGGCGTCCGGGCTGAAAGAAATCCAAACCGTGTTTCGAAATTGGTGTCAAAGTCCTTCGGCATTCATTCAGACTTTCGGGGGATCGATCTGCACCTGGACCCTGGGCGCGCTAATAGTCTGCGCGCTTACCCGGGCGGTTCACCAGTCGGTATCGTGGGGATATGTCTACAGTGTTTTTCCCATCGCAGTTCTCTTCGGTCTGATACCATGGACAATCAGCGGCATCGGAACTCGTGATCAGGCGTTTGTCATGCTGTTTGCAGCCCATATGCCAAAGGAAGAGGCGGTTTTTATCGCATTCGGCTACACGCTCTGTGCATATTGGCTCCTTTCGGCGATCAGCCTTCCATTTGTCGGAAACGAGTTGATACGATATTTCAAAAGAGCTGGCAAAGCTGAATCCGGTCGCACAGATACTCTGCCATAATGAAGAAAAAAATAGCCTTTTTACCGCAGTCCCTGCTCGTCCGGCGCCATTTTGGATGCGCCGCCTGCGTTGCCTTGTAATCCTGCATCATCGCCTCAGAAATCTTCTGGGTGGTATTTACTTTCAAAATCCGTTTTCGTATTCTGTCTACACCATGGAAAACATGGAGGAAAGGACGCGTTTCCATGTTTCCCGTCCAAGGTTTCGCTGGAAATTACAATGATATGCCTTTGCGAAATTTTATTCCGGCAACCTCGCAGAGCATCAAAGCGATAAACAATGTATTGTTGATCAGATAGCGTTTCCATAGCCGCCGGGGTTCGGTCGCCAATCGAAACAGCCATTCCAGGCCGCTGCGTTGAATCCAAAATGGCGCCTGTTTTTTCACGCCCGCATGAAAATCGAAGGCGGCACCCACGGCGATCATCACGGGAGAATTTAGTTTTTCGAAATGATCCGCCATCCAGACTTCCTGGCGAGGAGTGCTTAACCCCACCCAAACGATATCCGGGTTTGCGGCATTGATTCGGCCGACCACATCCCGATCTTCTTTGAATGTCAGGGGACGAAAGGGAGGCGAAAAGGCGCCTGCTACCTGCAAGTCGGGGAACTGGAATTTCAATTTCCGAGCAAGAAGCTCGGGAATGCCCTCGGCCCCGCCGTAAAAAAAATGGCGATACCCCGATTCAAGGCCGCGTTTGCAAACCGATATCATCAAATCAGGTCCGTAAACACGGCGAACGTGGTTGAATCCACGCAGTCTGCTTAACCAGACCATCGGCATGCCGTCCGGCGTCACCATGCCGGCGGCATTGTGAATGTCGCGGATGTGATTGTCTCTCCAACTCTCGATGATGCCATGAACGCCTGTGACGCACACATAATTGAAACGGCGCGTTTTGATCCAGTCGTCGATCATCTCTACGGCGCTGTCCATATCGATGGCGGATATTCCCACGCCGAGGACCTCGGTTTTATCAGCGGATTTCGATGTCATTTCTTATTTTTTTTGTTCGTTCGCATAAAAAATCATTCACGCCATATGTGTATCTGTAGCACATGCGAAACAGCTGAATATCGCGAAATGTTCAAAGGATGATGTCGCAAAAAAGGCCACATTCGGTTCCGTTGCCAGCATCCCTCGCGTAAAAGATCGGCCAGCCGTTCCGTCAAAAAAAGATACCTTAATAGGTTAGGGCTCGTTTCTTGTCAACAGAAAATCGTCGGGTATACATCGTTTGAACAGGTCTTCGGACCTTTGCTGTAAGCGGCATAACAAAAAAATATTGTCATAGGCAAGATTGCTTGCGAACATTTTCAAATTGCCTTTTTGCTGCAAAAATCCATTTTCCTTGCGCCATTGCAATAATAATCCGATTTCAATCACGCTTGGGATGGGATAATTGGTTTGCAAACCATTCGTAGATTTCGAAGACACAGTTTTTTTTCAAAGGTACATTTTTGTTGACATCGAAAAGCTTTTCGGTCTATAAACTATTCTCTATGATAGCTCCGGGTTAAAATCAGGTTGCTCATGTAATTAGGAGAGCGGAGCTGTCTCTTTTTGGGCTTGGTTTTATCTTCGGCCAAGCGACTCCGCCATCACGGGCGAAGCTTGCGGAGACCCGGAATCCATGGGATGATTGAGAATCTGTACAGGCCAATTCTTAATCTCGGACAATTTTTATGCGGGTACACCATTTTCTCCAACAAGAGGTGATCGAAAAGAACCTGTGCGTAGGATGTGGAGCCTGCGTCGCATTGGATTCCGCCCCGTCGTCGATGCGTTACCTGGATCGCGGCCCGATTCCTCTGTTTCGGCAAGAGAGCTTGTTGCCGGACTATGCGGTGCAAAGCTGCCCCGGTGCCGGAATACACTATCCGAATTTGTATACGAATTATTATGGTTCTCTCCCTGAAAACTGGCTTTTGGGAAAAATCAGGCGAGTCCGGGTCGGTTTTTCTGCGCACAGGACAATACGCAGCGTGTGTTCGTCCGGGGGAGTAATAACGCAAACCCTTTTGTACTTACTTGAGACTGGTCGCATTGACGCCGCAATTGCCGTACGGCAAGGGCTTCCCGATGCTCTCGGCGCAAGGGCGATCATAGCGGAAACGCCGGAAGATATTTTGTCGTGTGCGCAATCCGTCTATATTCCCGTATCGATGTTGGATATACTGAAATGCCTGAAACCGGGAAAGCGCTATGCAATGACCTGTCTTCCGGAACAGGCCGCCGCACTGCGTGTCATGCAGCTCAATGGGTTCGGACCAGCCGAGCAAGTGCGATACGTCCTGGGGCCATATACGGGAACAGCACTCTATCCATCTGCGATTCGCCATTTCCTGGCGGCAAAGGGAGTCCGGCAATTGGATGATGTATGCGAACTGAAATGGAGGGCGGGAGAATGGCCCGGACACCTGCTGATACGTACGCACAGCGGGCGAGAGTTAAAGACTCCGAAAGTGTATTACAACTTCCTTACCCCTTTCTTCATTACACAGACGAGCTTGCAAAGCATGGATTTTGCCAATGAATTCGCAGACTTGGCCGTCGGAGACGCTTGGTCGCCTCGATTCGAACGAACGGGAGGGGGGTATTCCGTATTCACGACCCGAACAGAAACGATGGAAGGCGTTGTTTCCGAGATGATCGCACGCGGGCGATTGCATGTAGAGGAAACGCTGGAACCTCTAAAAGCGTCGGAGATGCATGGGCACATGCTGGATTTCAAAAAGCGCGGCGGGTATCTGCGCAATCAGCTGCGTAGAGGGCTGGGTCTGGGGGCCCCGGATTACGGGTATAAACCGGCCAGGGTTCCATTGGGCCGAATTGCTGCGGAAATTGTGATTTCTTCCCTCTTCTGGGGATGTCGAACGACTCTTGCCCGAAGCCTTATCCGCATTGTTCCGGAACGTGTTCTCGGTCCGCTGTTCAATGCCCTTCGGCTGAGTTGGAAAAAAATAAGCAAACCTACCAAAAGGAAAGGTTTAAAGACACTTCAAGTGGTTGTGGGAAAAAAGACGGCATGACAGATTCTATTTTCCGTTCGATGGCCGCGTTGGAAGATTTGGCGCTGAAATTCGTGCCGAGAATCCTCACCCAGATATCCCGCGACCCGACATCGCTATCGTATGGATGTTGCGACAGGAACTGGTGGCACTACAAGATTCGGGACTACCCGTCCGTTATTCTCCAGCAGGCGGGCTACGCGATTTATCTGGCATCGCTTCCACCTCTGTTTGATCAGAAGTTCGCCGATAGGGAAGAACTGGTGCGACTGGCGGCCGCCAGCTGCAAATTCTGGAATTTCAGAGCATGTCTGCGAGGGGCTTTCGAAGAGTACTACCCTTGGGAACAAGGCTATCCTCCGTTGGCTTTCTCAACTTTGGCCGTCGTGAAAATGGTTGATGCCGGTGTCGTTTCTTTTCAGAGCGTTCGCGACGGCGTGTCGCGTGCCGCAAGGCAACTCGCCGCTCGCTTCGAACCCGAGGCCGCAAACCAGCAGGTTGCGGGCTTGGCAGCCATGGCGTATATACGAAAAATCTCCTGCGGTCTTCTTTCCGAACGCAGCTTTCGGCAGTTGCGTGATCGAACGTTGGCGCTGCAAGATGAAGAAGGATGGTTTCGGGAGTATGGCGGCCCGGATCTCGGCTATTTGTCCGTCACCTTGGATTGCCTGTGGGACCTTTACGATGCGACCGGCGACCCGGACTACCTTCGAAGCGCGGAGAAAGCCCTTGAGTTTCTGGCTTCTTTTGTGGAGTTGCCGTCGCGCGGCGCAGGAATGCATAACGCCAGAAACACCGACTATATGGTGCCCTATGGCATCGGACGATTTGCCCTCGACCCCGGTTTCGACACCGGTCGGAAGGCGCAAAGTGTATTGGGGCGGATTTTTTACGGATTAAACCGGGCGTCGCACTTCATTCACGGACTGGACGACAGATACTTATGCCATTACATAGGGCATTCCTTTCTTCGAACAGCCCTTTTATTGAAACAACTGGAAAAAAGGTCTTTTCAAACCAGCGAGTCCCCGACAGCCAATAGTGCGCGGGAAGTGTTTTTCCCGAACAGTGGACACTATTTGAAGTCTTCTACGGATTCCCGGTCGGCGGCTGTGCTTATTTCGTGCAGAAAAGGCGGTATCGTGAGCGCATGGTGCGGCTCGTCGGAAATTCACGATTTCGGCTGGCAGATTTCGCTCGGAAAAAGGCTATATACAAGCCACTGGTGGGCGGATTTTTGGAAGTATGAACATTTTGGAAACACAGCCGTCATTTCCGGATATCTAACTCCCCATAAAGAGGTCGTCAGCAATCCGGTCGAGCATGTCCTGCTGAGACTCGGCAGCTTTCTGGTCGGATGCCGTCTCATTTCGTTTCTGAAGGAAACTCTCATTTTCAAGGAACGCCAAAGGCGTACGCTCCAATTCACCCGAAAGATTACTTGGGAAGCGCGCCGGATAAGCCTTGAGGACACTTTTCGAAACTTGTCGCCGGAAATGGTTCCAGAGCGGGCGACAAGGCTTTCCAGGCGGCATGTCGCCAGTGCGGACTGGTTTCACCGGCAGGACCTTGCGCTATGCGAGAATTGTCGGAAAATACAAAAATCGATCAGAAGAAAAGATGCGCTGATCGTCACGACTCGCTATATTCTTTCACCAGAGTGAAACAGATACGCGTTGTTCGTTTGAGATGGCTGCGCAACGGCAATCGTTCGATGGAGGCAAGCCGGTAATCGCAGGAATCTCTTACGAAGGCCGTCGAGGATATTGCCGGGCTTGATTCTTTGTTGCGACATCCAGGAGTTTGCAATTGAACAACATGCGCCATATCGACAGAAAAAACGAGACCTAAAGCAAAATGGAGATTGTCGCATTCGGCTACACGCTTTGCGCGTACTTGCTCCTTTCGGTCATCAGTCTTCCATTTGTTGGAAACGAATTGATACGGTATTTCAGAAGAGGCGGTAAAAGCGAAACCGATTATCCAGCTACCCCGCTTCAATGAAGAAAAAAAACTGCAGGCGACAATTGCAAAGAACTTTTCAACGTCGGTTTACGGTTTGAAGAACGCAGGCACGAGGATTTGAAAAAATGAAGTTCGTTTGAATCGCAATAATCCGCAGGGAGGTTTTAAAAAGGTCAGGCACCATATGCATTTCCACATCTGGCCAGCATGGCTCGCTGCTCAAAGAGGTTAGCTGCAAAATGAAATTCAATATCATAACGCCAAGTTATAATCAGATACAATGGCTGGGAAGATGCCTTGCTTCTGTTGCAGATCAATCTACTGGGATTTCACCACTCTTGACCGGAAAGGACTCTGCCCACCAGAATAACACTGTAAGTGTACATCACCATGTGCAGGACGCCTTGTCGACAGATGGTACAAAGCGGTTTATGCAAGAGTACGCCGAAAGAATTGCTGGAATTATAGAGAAACGAGATCTAACTTCATATTATTTCACCTTTGAAAGCTCTGCGGACGAGGGGATGTATGATGCCATTAATAAAGGAATGGATACCACAGATGGAGAGATTATATCTTATCTTAATTGCGATGAACAATATTTGCCCAACACCTTGTCCTTTGTAAATTCGTTTTTTAATGAACATCCGGAATGTGACATTTTATTTGGGAGCACTCTTTTGATCAGGCCCGATGGTACACTTATTGCTTTTCGCAAAGCTTACCCGCCCCATAGAGTATATATCCTTACAGATCATTTATACCTTCTTAGTTGTGGCATGTTTTTCCGACGAAAAATTGTTGATGATGGCATCGAATTTAATGCCTCTCTAAGATACTCTGGTGATGCCGACTTTGTCGTTCGGGTCCTAAAAGCGCGATATAATGCGGCCTTCACCCAAAGATACCTCGCAACATTTGCCATGACCGGAGAAAATATGAGTATCGAAGAGAAGGCGAAAAGAGAAGGCAAAGCGTTATTTACGAGAGCGCCTTTGTGGGCGAAGATGTTAAAACCTCTTTTAACTATAACTCGACGTGCTGAAAAATTTGTTTATGGGGCCTATTTTCAGAAAACACCTTTTTCATATTCAATTTATGTTGGAAATGAATTACATCGTCAATCTCTTATTGCCCAGCGGGCTTCCTTTAGATGGAAAAAGCAATAGGCTGTCTTGCAACCCCGTTACTTGATCGCCATACAGCTAACCAAGCGAATATGTGACAGGATACAATGAACTGGAAATATTTAAGACTTGTTCCTTGGATTGATACAAGAGCTATGTTTGTATCTAAGCTTAAAAGAGGCAGTCGCCTTCTTGATATAGGTTCATCGAATGGGGAGACGCTTTCCCACATCCATGAACTTCGGCCTGACCTTAAGCTATTTGCTGCGGACATAGCAGGCTCCCCGGAAAGGTATCCTGTTGGCACCCATTTCGTTCGGTTGGATATTACCAAAGAGCAACTACCATGGGAGGATAATTTTTTTGATGCGGTAACCTGCATGCACGTTGTCGAACACTTGGCAGATATTGCAAGTCTGATACAAAATGTTGCCATGCTGCTTAAGATTGGGGGAAGAGCATATTTTGAAACCCCCGATCCCAAAACAACAAAACTGCCTTCCAGGAGAAAAGATGGATATACTTTTAATTTCTTCGACGATCCAACACACATAGCCCCTGTTCCTATAGGTAATATATCAAATACTGGTAGTAGCTTTGGATTGTATGGTGAAAAATCTGGCATTTCAAGGAATCTTCTTTTTGCCTGTGCAGCGCCTTTTTCCACCTTTTTTTCATGCTCTCGGAAACGCTATACTTCACGAGCGCACTTAATCGGGTGGTCAAAATATATTATTCTGAAAAGGGTAAATTATGAACGATAGAGAGGCTTTCTATTCGAAGCACCGTCAAAAAATTGGGTAAGCAACAGAGGTTTAAATGTCTGTTTCTATAAGACATAGGCTTGGGCATTTTTTCTTAAGCTCTTTGGCCGTTATCGCAAAAATTTATTCTCAAATCAAATTTAAATTGACGGATATTTCCGATCGAAATAATTGCAATCGGATCATACTTATCGAGCCTTATGGGATGGGGGATATTATATCATTACAACCGCTTATCGAAAAATTGCATTCATGTGGATATGAGGTTACGATTATCGCAAAGGAAAAATGGAAGGAAATTATACCCGTAGAACATGTAAAAGAATGGATTGGCTGTGAAGTTCCATGGTCGAATTACCATCCAAAAAGCAAATATAGATTGAATTCGATTTTCAGCCCGAAATTCAGACGTTTTTTTCGTCTGTTGCTTCATTTGCCACCAGGAAGTATCGGGTTCGATACGCGTGGAGATATTCGAAGCGTATTATTATTATATTTAGCCGGATGCAGGGTTGTTTACAGCTTGTCGCAATACATAGGCCTTGATATCAACATGTCTCCGATTTCTGCAAAATTGATTACATATAACCGGGAGATGAGACGTTGGCAGCAAAACAATGAATTCGCCAAAGCGGTAGGCTGCAATTCGGGGCACGACGCTTCACCCAGCCTGAAACATTTAATAAAACGGCATGATAAAACATGTGGTTCAACGACAAGAAAGTTGGTTGGCATTTTGCCTGTCGCCCCGTGGGAGGGAAGGCGGTGGCCAAGCAATTATTGGAAAGTTTTTCTTGATGAGTTGAAAAATTGGAACGTTGATATTCTCGTACTTTGCGGTCCTGGAGAAAAGAGAACGGCAATAGGACTTACTAATAATAGCTTGCCGATTCGCGAATCGCATTCCGTTCAAGAATGGGTGCTGGAGCTTAACAAATGTCATGTCGTTGTCACTATCGATAGTGGCCCAATGCATATCTGCGACAGTTTAAACATAAGCCTGATTGTTCTTGTCGGTCCATCAAAAATGCCTTTGTGGTTGCCTGTAAGTAAAAAGGCACGTGTGCTTCACCATCAAGAAAACTACGAGTGTGCTCCTTGCTTGCAAGTCGGAAAGTATGAAAAATGTGGTTATGAGTGCATAAGAGCTGTAAAGCCATCTGAAGCCCTAAATGCATTAAAGAAGATGTTGAGCGTCTCGGACTGTACGTTGTAATTTTATTCCGTCATTATCTGGAGAAACAAGTCGTTCAACTCGGTTTTTTTAACGGCGACGATCTCTGGAGGGAATACGCCGAGGCCGACCTGATTTTTCTTTCCGAACTTCTATCCTTGCGAAATCCAGGGGATCGTCCTGGTAGAAGCAATGGCCTGCCGCTTTCCGGTAATGTCCATGCACTGGCGAGGTCCAGAAGACGTTGTTGTCGATGGACAGACCTGCTTTCTGCGCGAAATACACAATATTGGCGCTTTCGACGATGCGATAGAGCGGGTGGCCCGCGATGGCGATTTGAAAACGAAATCGGGCGCCGCCGGACGACGGCGTTATGAGGAAACGTACAGCTCAGAATCCTATAAAGCGAAGCTTGAGCATGCTTTTGAAACGATTTGGTCGGATTTGTCATATTGAAACCAAGCCCGGAAAGGATGAGTGAGATGGACGCGAAGACGAACAGCCATTGCGACGTTCTGTTCAAATGCTGGTTGACGATGACATCGGGGTTTTGCGCTCTGGGCTGGGGGCTTTCCGCCGTACATGGCTTGGGGCTGTTTCATTTGTTATCGTGGATTTGGGCTGCTGTTGTCTCGGGCTACGGCATATCTCGGTATAAGCGCAGGGAGCAAGCAGGTGCCGAGAGATGCGACCCGTTGCGCTTTTTTCCTTTTTTATTGGTTCTGGCCCTGATTTTCATTTCAGGGATATGGTATCTGCCGGCAATTCACGACTCTCTTGCATACAGGATCCCGAGACTCTATTTGTGGCTTGGGACAGGGGGGATCTCGTGGTTCGAGTTCGCCGATTCGAGGATCAACAACCTGGGGACAAATTGGGAATGGTCGGCCTTGCCATTTTTGATCGGCGGAAGCGAGCGTTTTTTGTTTCTGCCGTCTTTTGTATCGTGGGTATTTCTGTATGCGATATTCGCGACCTGGGCGGGATGGGCCGGCACCGCCGACAGCCAAGTAAAAAAATGGATTGGTCTGATATGTGCCTCCGGCGTTGTTTTTGTTCTGGAGGCATCGACGACCCTCAATGATTTGTTCGCCTGCGGGTTTATCGCCCTGTCCATGCATTTCGTCTGGATGTCCGCCGGCGAATCCGATGCCACCGGTAACCAAAAGAGCGCATGGGAAAACATGTTGTGGAGCGGCTTGGCCCTCGCTTTGGCCACAGGTACGAAACCGAATTATGTCATGCTTGCGCCAGCATGGCTCGCCGCCGCCGGATTGATATTGCGAGGTCAATGGGCGGCGATTCCGAAAAAGCGTTTCGCATGTTTTTTTTCCGCGGCGTTGATCGTATGCTGCTTACCCACGTTTTTTTTCAACTATTATCATACCGGAAGTGTTACGGGCTTTTCGGAATTGCATCATGCGGAGTATGCTTCTTTTAAGCCATCGACGCCGTTTTGGGGAATGCTGTACGGAAATACAATGATGGTCTGGCAATCGTTTCAGCCGCCTGTAAACCCGTTGGCGGGGGCATGGAACGGCTTCATTGTTCCTGTGATCGATATGTCAGGGATTCGGGAACTTTTGCCTCGATTCTCATTGGATGCGAAGCTGTTTGCCATTGTGGACGGCGGTTCGGCCCTTGGTATGGCGACATCTGTTTTTTTAAGCGCCGGTATTCTTGCGGCGCTTATTCGCCGAGGCCCAGGATTCAAACAGTATCTTTGGACAATGCTGTCGTCCCTGTTCCTTCTCTGCCTGGCCTTCTGCCTCGTCGTTCCACATGCAGTCGGGAGAAGCTTTGTCGGTTTTCTGATACCCGCGTTTCCGCTCGCGATGCTGGGACTCTGCTCTTTTTCGACCAATACCATAAAGGCGATGGGCTGGATCAGCGTTTGCGTCGTGCTTGTTTTGGTGGTCATCGAGCCCCACCGTCCGCTTTGGCCGGCGGAATATGCGCAAGATCTGCTGAGCCGGAGGATGGGCGGGAATAAAGAATCGCGTCTGCTTTCCAGCCTTGTTCAATACAACGGTTTTCGAGACCGCCGGGAGTGCGGCAAAGACCTGTTCGAAGCGATTCCCGCCGACACAAAACGCGTCGGCATCGTGTATGCCGTCAATTGTCCGGTCGCGTCGGCATGGCATGTGCCCGGACGCAAATGGACCATAGAGTTTTTCGGCCCGACCGATTTGGATTTGCTGTTCCGATCGGGAATCGACTATTTTGTCGTGACGGAATTGTCCGAAAAGGAGTTGAGCGCCTTTAGAAGAAAGCTCGATGCCGATTCGCGCTTCGACATTTTGGATGAAAAGCGATATACTTCGAAACTTAGAACCGGACCGCTGTCTTGGATGCTTTTTCGCAAGGACGTTGCCGACGGCTTGTCGGACTGAAGGGGGGGCTCGGGGGGCGAGCGTCTTCGAACAGGGTCGAAATGGTACCATGGCGAAATGCGCCGCATTCAGTGGGGTTTTGGCTATAACGTCGGCCAACCAACACCGTCATTCCGGACGAAGCTATCTTTAGAGCCGGAATCCAGGCGATGATCGAAACTGTTGGATGAAAACGGGCCGAAGTTAAAACCAAGCCCTCCATTTGTTTTGCGGAAAAGAGTAATTGGCAGGCTATATTGAGAAAGACGGAAAAGCCGAATGAAACTGATTATACAGATTCCATGTCTTAACGAGGAGAAAAACCTGCCGGCGACGATCGCCGATTTGCCAAAGCACATTCCCGATATCGATGATATCGAATACTTGGTGATCAGCGACGGCAGCACGGACCGAACCGTCGAAGTGGCACGCGAGCTGGGCGTGCATCATATCGTGGAGCTTCGAACAAACCATGGCCTCGGAAAGGCGTTCAGCATCGGTATCGAGAAAGCGCTCGCGCTGGGGGCCGACATCGTGGTCAATACGGATGGGGACAACCAATATAATGGCGCGGATATCGGCAAACTGATCGAGCCGATCCTCCGCAATGAAGCGGACTTCGTTGTCGGTTCTCGTCCCATTGCCAACCATCCGGAATTCGGTTTCTTTAAAAAAAAGCTTCAACAATTGGGAAGCTGGACGTTGAGGTATATTTCCGGCACGCATATCCGGGATGCCGCTTCCGGTTTCCGGGCGTATAGCAGAAATACATGTTTGCGGCTTTTTGTTTATTCGACCTTTTCCCATTGCATGGAGACATTGATCGGGGCCGGAGCAATAGGGCTTCGAGTGGAGTCGGTCGATATTTCAGTCAACCCAAAAACGCGGCAGTCAAGGCTTTTCCGCAATATATACCAGTATATCGCAAGATCGGCCTGGACTATTTTAACCATGTTCGTGTTCCACAGCCCTGGCCATTTTTTTTTAATTTGGGCATCGCTTTTTTATGCCGGTGCCTTGGTGTTGGGGCTTCGGTTCATCTATTTGGTTTACATTGTACCGGTCCCCGAGCCGGGTCGGACGTATTTGCCGTCTCTAATTCTATTGTGCATTTTGGGTGTAATTGGCACACTTTTTCTTTTTTTTGCCATATTTGGAGAACTGCTTCGCTCCCAGCGGCGCATTAGCGAAGAAAATCTCTACTTGATAAGAAGACTGAGACTCGATATGAAGAAAAACATGGCTACCACTTCCGGCGTACGAGACAACGGCCTAGGCTGAACGACAGACTCGTCAGGGGCGGCCGGATCTCGCGAGGTCGAGGAGACGTCCAAGACGATGATCTCGATAAGGACGGAATATGATTTATACTGTTTATGACGATACCTTTTCGATTTCGGGCGGGTGCGAAAGGATACCAGGTGTCCAATTCCCTGTGTCGATTCGCATCTTGATCACTTATACCCATTCGCCGTAAAATTTTAAAAAGGTAAGGCCGGACTTGGTTGTCTTTTCTCCCGCCGGTAAATCCTCCAAATCCGAAAGCGACCATAGAGATTCTTGTCAACATAAAAACAGCAGATATTCCTGGACCCCTGTGTAAAGAACCTCTTAGGGCTTTTAAGGCAACAAACAGCTTTTTTGCCAGGGAATGTAAGGCAATGCCGCAGCCGCATTATGCCATCGCAACCCTTGCCATGGCCTTATCGTCATATTTTACAAGCCGATCGACGGTATCTAAAAGGGCAAGCACGCATGAAAAGATAAATGAAGGCCACCGGATTCAAGCGTTACTTTTTCAATACATCGTGGCTCATGGCGGAACAGATTCTTCGCAAAGCCGTCGCGTTTTTCGTCATTATTTACTTGGCTCGCTATCTTGGGGCGGAGAAGTTGGGTATTTTGGCTTACGCCCAATGCTTTGTGGGGCTGTTTTCCATTCTGGCAAGCCTGGGTTTGGATCCGATTGTCGTCCGCGAGTTGCTGAAAACGCCCGAAAAGCGCGACCTCTTGCTGGGAACGGCATTGATTTTGAAGATAGCCGGTGTCGTTGCGATGTGGGTTTGCATGGGGATTGGGCTATGCTTTATCGACAATGCCCGGATTACCATTTTCATTATTTGCATTATCGCAGCTGGCGTGATTTTTCAAACGATGAACGTGGTAGATTATTACTTCCAGGCTCGGGTACTGTCAAAGTATGTGGTGTATGTTCAGTCCGTCCAGGGAATAGTTTCAGCGGCGATAAAGCTGCTCCTTATCTACATCGGAGCCCCTTTGCTATGGTTTGCCTGGGTTTTCTTTTTCGATTCTCTCGTGCTTGGCGCGGGCCTGTTTCTTGTATATCGGTGGAAGAGAGGGAAAATATCGACTTGGTGCTTTCAGATGGATACGGCAAAAAAACTATTGGTCGATTCATGGCCGATAGCTTTGTCCGGCATGGCGATCGCCATTTACAACAATGTCGATAGAATTATGCTGAAGGAAATGGCGGGCATGGAAAGCGTCGGCATCTATTCGGCGGCGGCGCAGATTTCCTTTGCATGGTTCTTTATTCCTGCTGCTATTGCCAATTCTCTGTTCCCGGCAATCATGAACGCAAAAAAGACGAACGAGGAATTGTATTTTCAAAGACTGCAAACGCTTTACGATTTTTCGGTGTCCATCGCTTTGGCCATCGTATTGCCGATTGCTTTTTTTTCAATACCGCTGACGGTTGCACTATACGGAGACGCATACATTCTGTCGGGCTCGGTATTGAGTTTTCATATATGGTCGGTTCTTTTCGCTTTTTTAGGCATGCCGAGCGGCAAATACCTCCTTGTCGAGAACCTACAGTTGTACGCGCTGTTCAGGAATGCTTCGGGATTGACTGTAAATATAATAGCCAATTACGTATTGATTAAGAGCTATGGGGTTGTCGGAGCTGCGATTGCGACCCTGCTCGCCGTCGCAACTTCCTTTTACATATCGTATTTGATCTTTCCCAAAACACGTCTTTTGTTTGAAATGCATACGAAATCGTTGCTCGGCGGTCATTATCGCATGGCAAGAGCGGCCTGTTCGGCTATGAAAAAGACCGCTCTGTTTGCAAAAACACCGAAAAGGGAGATGTGAAATGTATTCGGCGTTGAAAAACATACAGATACTGGTTGCGCTACTGAAAGAAAAGGGCGTTCAGCATGTGGTGATATCTCCGGGAGGAGTCAGTATGCCGATCATTCGGTCTATTGAAAGCGATCCGTTTTTCACGTGTTATTCTGTTGTGGATGAAAGAAGTGCGGCCTATTTTGCCATGGGGGTTGCGCAATCCATAGGAAAGCCGGTCGCTATGGTATGCACTTCCGGGACTGCGGTCTGCAACTACATGTCCGGGGTAACGGAAGCGTTCTACCAAGGCGTTCCGCTTGTCGTGATAACAGGGGATAGGCATCCCTATCTGTATAGGCAAATGGAAACGCAGCATATCAATCAGATCGGTATTTTCGAGGACGTATGCAGAAAATCCGTGATGCTGCCGGCGGTCTACGACGACAATGATTTCTGGTATTGCCAGAGATTGGCCAATGAAGCTCTGTTGGAGTTGGACCATCATGGATCGGGGCCGGTTCACATCGATGTGCACATCGGCA
Source organism: Desulfobacterales bacterium (assembly GCA_963674505.2). GTDB lineage: Bacteria > Desulfobacterota > Desulfobacteria > Desulfobacterales > SKZT01. Next base: position 435,414 of record CAXXIG010000006.1, on the reverse strand, counting down.
TGAATATGCCCCCCGGCATACTTGAAATGCCTGTTGAGCAGTTTACAGCCGAAAGCCTGCCTCATGTGAACAGCATTCGTCGGATTTCGTCCGAAGACAGTCATGAAATATGGCGACAGAGAATTGAAGAATTGAAATCATATGAAAAAATCCTCTTGATTTTTGGCCAGAATCGACCCTATTCGAAAGCAGATATAGAGCATATAGAATGCTTCGAAAAAAAATACAATTGCGTTTTGTCCGTCGAACACTTGTCGAACTTGAATTGCGATAGAGCGCTTGTCACTTACCCTTTTACCGAAACGGCTTCTCTGTCGATGTTCGGCAAATTGGTACCCGATTTGGTCATTTCCCTCGGATATAATTTCGCTGCGGCGAATATGAAAACATATCTGAGATACAACAGGGGAAAGTTCAAACATTGGTCGATTGACGAGACAGGCAATGTGAAGGATGTATTCATGGGGCTTTCAACGATATTCGAGTGTTCTCCTTCTCAATTCTTCGCGTTTTTTGCTCGAAATGCGCCTGAAGATAGCCAAAATGATCGACTTTACCGTGACGCTTGGGCCGAGGTCCTCGGCAGAATAACGTTTCAGAATTTTCCTTTTTCGAACCTGTATGTGGCCCAGGAATTTTCAAGGCGAATACCTGCGAATTCGATTCTTCATCTCGGGATATTGAACAGCATAAGGCACATGCAGTTTTTTAATATTGACAAGAGTATCGAAGTGTTTGCCAATATCGGCGCGCTGGGAATCGACGGCTCGATGTCGACGTTTATCGGGCAGGCCGCAGTATCGGAAAAACCGTGCTTTTTGGTCATCGGCGATTTGAGTTTCTTCTATGACATGAATTCCGCCCGGATAAGGCACCTGGGGGGCAATGCGAGGATTTTGATGGTAAACAACGGCGGCGGTGGGGAATTTCTGGCTTTTCCTGGAATAAAACGATATCCGAATATTAATAACTACACTGCAGCCAGGCATGGAACGACTGCGAAAGGATGGGTGGAATCGCTGGGCATAGGCTACCGCTCGGCTTCCGACAAGGAGGGGTTGATCGCGGCGCTTGACGATTTTGTTTCCCCGTCGGATCGTCCCTTGTTTCTTGAAGTGTTCACCGATATGGAGCAGGATGGCGAAGTCCATCGACAGTTTTACACGGCAAACAGGCTCAAGGGAAGTGGAGAAAAGAGCAAGGACCTTATCAAGGAAATGTCAAAGAGTGTGATAGGGGAAAAAGCGACCGGCAAGGCAATTAGAATCGTGAAGACAATCATGAACAAATGAGCAGGCGAAAGGGCGGGTTTCTTGACAGGCTTTAGGTATGCGTGGATAGCGCAATGGGTTGAAAAATGGGCTCGAGGATAAAAGCGGGGCTTCTTCGGGCGATAAGGATTGCGAGCGCGTTGAAGAAGTGTTTCCGGGACGGGGGGGCGACATATGTAAATGTTTCGAAGATCGACTACGGCGGAATACTGAAAAAAAAACGTGTCCTGGTGACCGGCGGGACCGGCGGGATCGGATTGGCGATAGCGAAGAAGTGCCTGTCCGAGGGGGCGCAAGTCGTCGTTTCCGGAAGGAATGCGCAAAAGCTGGAGGCTGTCGTCAGGGAACTGGATCACTCTGGTTTAAAGGCCATGGTTTGGGATGTCGGCGATATCGATCAAATGGAGGAAAAACTGGCGAAAGCCATGAGGCTAATCGACGACAGGCTCGACATTCTTGTGAACAATGCGGGCGTTCTTATCATGAAACCGTTTTTGGAGGTTACGGAAGAGATCTGGGATACGGTTTATTCTACCAACTCGAAGGGATTGTTTTTTCTGACCCGAGCGGTCAGCGACATGTGGATTAAGAGGAAGGCAGGGGGGAAAATATTGAATATTTCATCAAGCGGCGGCTTTTTGGGGGCGCCCCATCCGTACAGAATGACGAAGTGGGATATCGTCGGACTGACCCGCGGGCTGGGGGTAGAGCTTCTTCCTTACGGAATTCTCGTCAACGGGATCGCTCCCGGAATGACCGCCACGGAAATGGTCGGGATGAAGCCCCACGGGAATGCTTATCTGGCGAATTATCCTCCTAGCAACCGTGCCGCTCTTCCGGAAGAAATTGCCGAGCTGGCGTTGTTTCTGATGAGCGACGCGGCAAACCACATTGTCGGCCAAACCATTATTTGCGACGGCGGCTACTCGTTGAAGAATTGATCAAGAGTGAAAAAATGAAAAAAGTCGGCATCTTGACTTTCCATAGGGGGCCCAACCATGGCGCTTTTCTTCAAGCGTATGCAATGACGAAGGTTGTGGCGGCACTGGGGCATGACGCTCGCATCATCGACTATAAAAACAGGGCGCACCGCAGAATCGAGGGGTGGCGGCAGGTCCTCGTTTTTAAAAGACCGATAAGATTCATCGATTATTTCAGAAAAAAAATGGCCTTTGAAAAAGCCCTGTCCCATTTTGCATCGACGAATTTTACCACAGAGCCGGACGAAGTGCGGAAGCAAAATTTCGACGTCGTTTCAGTCGGCAGCGACGTTGTGTGGGATTATAACAATTTCGGGTATGACGATCTGTACTTCGGCAATCTCGGGACTGCTCGCAAAATTTCCTACGCGGCAAGTTTCGGGTGCGTAGGAGAGGACGACCGGCACCCTCCGGGTATCGGCCGCGACCTGGAACGATTCGACAAGGTCTCGGTCAGGGACGTGAATTCCGCGAATATCTTCAACCGAATCACCGGCCGCCAAGCGGCCGTCGTCCTTGATCCGACGATGATTTGCGATTTCGATTCGGAAACTGTCCGCTGCAAAAGGAGAAGACCGTATTTGCTTGTGTACTTGTCCATAAACGACGCCAGATACGGCGATGTTGTCAAGTCATATGCGAAAGAAAACAATTTGAGGACCATTGCGGTGGGATATCGGCAGTTCTGGTGCGACGAAGTGAGGATGGGCCTTACGCCTTTCGAGTGGATTGGCTATTTCCGACAGGCTAGCGCCGTAGCGACAAATACCTACCATGGATTGGTCTTTTCCGTTAAAAACCGAAAAAGGTGTTTTTTTTTCAAGAGCGACAAAACTTACAATCGGGCGTCCTCGCTGGCGATGATGCTGGGATTGGACCCCGCATTCCAGGTTGACAACGATGATTTCCTGTTTTTGACCCCGGATTATTCGGAGCTGGAAAAAAGAATGGAACCGATTGTCAAACGTTCGATTTCCTGGCTGAAATCGGCATTGCAGGATTCGAGCCCGAAGGCCGGCGAAGATATTGCCCGGCCTGTTTCGTCGTCGTGATGCCAATGAGTTCGAAATTGAACGATGATCGCCGTATAGATGGGAAAGCCGGGGCCGAAAGCGAAATGGAAATCGTCGTGGTCGGACAGACGCCGCCACCGTTCAACGGACAAAACAAAATGATCGAGGCGATGCTGGCCCATCTGTCCGAATATGCTGACGTGCGCTTTGTTCGCATGGCTTACAGCGATTCTATCTCCGAAGTCGGCAAGTTCTCCCCCAAAAAAATAGTTCGTTTGTTTTCATATGTTTTTCATACTTGGAAAGCACTGGGGCTGCGACGGGAACGCATCCTTTATTACCCGCCGGCGTCGCCCAATTTAATCCCCGTACTGCGCGATATTGTGTTTCTTTACGCCACGCGTTTCCTTGCTCGCGGCCTAGTACTCCATTTCCATGCGGCCGGGGTATCGTCGTTTGCCAAAGACCATCCTTTTTTGCGTCCATTCATGCGTTTGGCCTATGGCGAAATGGATGCGGCTATAACAATCGGCGATTCAAGCGCGGAGGATGGCGGCTACTTTCGGGCGCGCAGGTGTTTCACGGTGCCAAACGGCATGGATGTTCCCGTGTTGGCCGGTGTCCGCGAAGAAGGGAGGTCTGTTTTTTCGATTATTTATCTAGGAATACACGCGGAAACAAAAGGGCTTTTCGATTTGCTTGAAACGGCAAGCTTGCTAAAAGACAGAAATCTGGTTTTCGAAATCAAGACCGTGGGAGAATGGCATTGCCCCGAAGAAAGGAAGCGCTTCGAAAAGCTGCGCAAAGAACACGACCTGGAGAAACAAGTCGTTGAACTCGGTTTTTTAAACGGCGACGATCTCTGGAGGCAATACGCGAATGCCGATCTGTTTTTCTTTCCGACCTTCTACCCTTGCGAAACCCAGGGGATCGTCCTGATAGAAGCAATGGCCTACGGTCTTCCGGCAATATCCACGCACTGGCGCGGTCCTGAAGACGTTGTCGTCGACGGCCAGACCGGTTTTCTGTGCGAAATACACGATATTGGAGCTTTCGCCGATGTGATCGAGCGAGTGGCCCGCGATGGCGATTTGAAAATGAAACTGGGCGTCGCCGGACGTAGGCGTTATGGGCAAATGTACGGCGCCGTCTCCTACAAAGCGAGGCTGAAGCATGCTTTTGGAGCGATTTGGTCGGGTTTGTCGTAGATTGAAACCAAGCCCGGAAACGATGATCTCGAAAAAGACGGAATATGGTCTATGCATGATTTTTACAGAAAAGTTGTAAACGATTTGATTCGCAAGGGACTTCTGAACAAAAAGATGCGTTTGCTGGTGGCATGCGGCGGCGAAGCCGACGTCAATAACCTGGAGCCATTCCGTTTTGACAACATGTCGGTGTCGAATATCGATGCCGGAACGGGAAGCGACCGATTTTATCAGGATGTAGAGGACCTGGAAATCCAGGATGGATCCTACGATTTTTGCATTGTGCATGATGGATTGCATCATTGTCGTTCACCGCACCGGGCATTGCTGGAGTTGTACAGGGTGGCGAGAGTGGGCGTATTGTTTTTCGAGCCTCACGACAGTTTTTTGACGCGTTTGGGAGTACGATTCAATATCGGGCAGGAATACGAACATGCCGCCGTATTTTACAATGACTTTGCAAAAGGCGGGGTACGCAACACAGAAATTCCGAACTTTGTTTTTCGATGGTCGGCGCGCCAAGTACGTCAGACGATTCAGTCCCACGCGCCTCACGCCAGTCATCGTTTTTTTTTCTACTATGATATGAGAATTCCGGAAATGCAGCTCGAGGGAAGAAAGAACCGGCTTTTTCCATGGGCAATCAAGCTTGCCAAACCATTCTTGGAATTGTTTTTCCGAATATTTCCAAAACAATGCAACCACTTCGCCTGTGCCATATTCAAGCCACGCTTGCCGCAGGACCTTCATCCCTGGCTCGTTTTGCGAGACGGGCGGATAGAACCGAATCGGTCATGGTTTTCCGGAATATACAAAGACAAGGATTAATTCTTTACACGCTGGCTGATTCATATTAGAATCGTTTCGAATTTCGCTCAACCGTGCCGTCCATAGAACATTTAAGGGAAAGAGGAATCTGGGTATGAAAAAAAATATTTCACTCACCATCGTCTTGTTGTGCGCGGTCGGCCTATCCCACGCTTCGATTTCCGATGTAGGCAGGTATGTTACGACCCCTTCCGGCAACTCGCCGACCTTGCATACGGAAAACATTGTAAACGATCTGTTGGACGGCTCTGTCGATAACGCCGAACTCGTCGAGGCCGTCATGACGGCGCTGGACGGGGCCATGAGCGCGAGTGATTTTTGGATGCTGATATCTGCGGCACTATATGAGGCCGGAAAAAAGGGCCGGAGCGAGGTGACAAAAAAACTGGCGTACGGCATCGGCGATCTCGTGGAAAATTTCGCTGGGGATGACAGGGAAAAAGAATACATACAGGCACGCACCGACATCCTCGTTTTTTGCATCGAGGGCGGTTTTTCGGAAAGCCGGCTGCCCAGCCCGGTCGATATCGGGGGCGAACTGGGAGACGACGGGCCGGGAAAAGAGGAAGAGGAAGCCAGCGGTACGTAATTCGAAGATTTCATGTTCAGGCAAACAGAGGGAAAACACATGGCATCGGGCAATTATATTCGAATCGTGATGGTAGCCGTCCTGTCTCTGCTCTTATGCGAAGCAACCGCCTTTGCCGAAGGCCATATTGTTCTCAAGCCGCTTCTCTATGCAGGCTGGCGATATGACGATAATTTTTACAAATCGGAGAAAAACGAAAGAGGGGTCCACACGTATTTGATTCGGCCCGGATTCGATGTCGGCTATGAAACTGCGGAAAGCAATGTCAAGTTGCATTATACGTTGGACGCCTATTATTACGACGACGCGGATTCGCCGCCGTCGGGACAGCCTAAGGCATCCGAAGACGATTTTGTCGGGCATACCGCCGAGCTGAACCTGAAAACGCGTTTGTTCGAGCGTCTTACGGCGGGTTTGGATGACAGCTACAAAAAGACGCGCAATTCTGCCTATTCCGACCAGTTTTCCAACTCGGAGCAACGATATAGATATTGGATCAATCGTCTCAGCCCCTATTTGATCTACGACTTTGTGCCCCGCGTGTCTTTGGCCACTCGATATCGTAATACCAAAGCCGATTTTGAAGAGAAAGCCGACTACAAGGACTTTGACGAAAACCGGGGCATATTCGATTTGATCTATCGTTTCTCCCGGCTGGATTATCTGGATCTGGAGTACCAGGTGTGGGCGCGGAATTATGACGAAGAAACCTACGAATATACCTCCAACCAAGTCAAGGTCAAGTATCATAAGCAGTACAAGTATGTAGCCTTTGAAGTCGGCGCGGGGTATCATGAACGCGACTTCGAGCAAGATGCTTACGACGACGCGGACATATTCACATATCGTTTCGTGTTGCAGGCCCAGAATCCTCCTTTGCCCCGGACAAAGCCCAAGAGCCGTCTTGTGTTCACTGCCGAGCATAATTTCAACGATCTGGGCGACGATTTTTACACGGCGGATCGTTTTTCCTTGGAAATGGGGAGATTGTTTTTTGACAAAGCGATGATTTCCATCGGCGGATATTACCAGATCGCCGATTACGAAAACGAGACCGGCCCCGCCGACGACGGCGGGATGCAAAAGCGCGAAGACGACTATTATACGGTATACGCAACTGTCGGTTACGAGTGGTCCGAGTGGCTTGTGTTCCAGCTGGAACTCGGTCTTGAAGACCGCGACTCCAATTTGGCAGGGCGCGATTACGATAATTTCTACTTTCAATTCGGCCTTGATCTGGCGTTTGATTTGGGAAGCAAATAAATCCATGGGCAGAGTTCGGTTCGCGTTCGCATTTCTGTTGTCGATGGTGTCTCTTTCATGGCTTTCGGGCTTTGCGCAGGCCATGGACAGGGAGTATGTCGTCGGTCCACGAGACGTGTTGTCCCTTGTCATTTTCGCCGGCGGGGAAAAGCAGCAGGAAGTGGAACTGACCGTGTCGGCCAAAGGATTGATCAAGGTCCCGTTCATAGGAACCGTGCAAGCGGAAGGCCTTTCTCTTCCCCAACTGGAGGCCTCCATCGCTGCGCCGTTGGCCCGGGACTATTTCGTCAACCCTGAAGTCAACATCGTGGTCAGGGAATACCACGCTCTCCAATATTCCATTTCGGGCGCTGTCAAAGCCCCCGACACCTACCGGATGACATCCAAAAGCACGTTGATGGAGCTTCTGGCAAAAGCCGGAGGCCTGCTTCCCGAACGAGGCAATGTCGCTTACATCATGCGTTCCGCCGATATCGACGGAAAGAAAACGGGCGTTTCCGAGACCGATTTCAAGGGGCCGATAGTCGTCGATCTTAAAATGCTCCTCGATCGGGGGGACATGAGCCTGAACATCATGCTCGAGTCCGGCGACCTGGTCTATATTCCGCTGGAGAAAGCTTTGAATCAGGACGAATCCAAGGTATATGTGGAAGGAGAAGTCAAGAAGCCGGGGGTATACGATTACCAACCCGGCCTGACCGCCATGAACGCTTGCATTCTGGCGGGGGGCTTCGGCCAGTTCGCCGCTCCCAATCGCACCAAGGTCATACGCAGGCAAGGCGGTGAGCAAGTGGTGATCGACATCAACCTGGAGCAGGTCAAAGAAGGAAAGATTCAGGATATCGAATTGAAACCCGGCGACAGAATCCATGTTCCGGAAACCTGGCTGTAATTCGAACCATGACCGAAACGACATTCGATTCTCCGAAACACCTTGCGGACCATCTTCGATTCCTCTCCCAAAACAAGGGCGGCGTTCTTCTGATTGTCGCGGTTGTAGTGGCGTCGACATTGGTCAAGAGCATGCTTGCCGCTCCCGTATATCGGGCTTCGGCCACGCTGTTGATTGAAAACGAGCAGAAGAGTTCGCCCCTTACCGGCGAGAGACTCAATTACGAAAGCTATGTCTCGGAAAACCTGACATTCAAGACCCATTTTAAACTGATCGCATCGAGGCCGGTATTGGAAAGGGTCGTGGACGGCCTGCGGCCGGAAGAGATTCCAAAAATCCCGGAACCGGGCTTTTTGGAATCTCTAAAGGACCGAATAAAAACCAACATTCGTCTGTTGCTTCGCCGCCGTGATAAAATCGCCACGCCCATGCAAAAACGCGCCTTGATGGTCAAGGCACTCAGGGATAAAATCGCCGTGAAGGAAGTTCCCGGAACCCGCCTTCTGGTTGTAAGCGTAGAGGATGAAGATGCGGTTATGGCGCAACGGCTGGCGAACAGCCTGACCGAAAGCTATATCGCCTTCGACCGGGCCATTCGGCTTCGGTCGTCCCAAAACACCCTCGGCTGGATGTCCGACCAGCTGTACGAGATGAAAAAAAAGATAGAGGATTCGGAAACTGAATTCCTCGCCTTTAAGGAGAAGGAAAAACTCTTTTCCATTTCCGGAAAGCAAAAGGTCATCTCCCAAAATATCGAAGACCTGAACGAAGAGTATCTGAAAACGAAGAACCAAAGGATGGAGATCGATGCCAAGGTTGCCCGCCTGAAGGGTCCCGTGAGGACGAAAGGCATCGACGACAATGCCCGCAGCCTGCTCGACAATCCGCTCGTCGACAACCTCTACACGCAGATGCTGGCCGCCGAAGTGGAACTGACCAAATTGGGCAAGGTGTTCAAAGGAAAGCACCCCAAGATCGTCCAGGCGAAAGGGACTCTGGACCAGTTGAGAGAAAAGCTCCGTTATGAGCTGGACAAGGAGATAGAAGGGCTCGAAACCCGCCGGTCCGTATTGATCGAGAAGGAAAAAGGCTTGGATGCGACCATATCCGACTTTGAAAACGATGCGTTGAACACCAACAAAAAAGAACTCCGATACCGAATTCTGGAGCGAAACGTCGATACCAACCAGAAGATGTATGACACATTGCTGTCCAAGATCAAGGAGGCCGATGTCACCGGCAACCTGGATGTTTCAAACATCCGCGTGGCCGAAGACGCTCAAGTCCCTCAGAAGCCGGTAAAACCCAACATCATGCTGAACCTGATTATAAGCCTCCTTCTCGGACTGGCATCGGGCATAGCGCTGGCTTTTATCCGGGATTACCTGGATCGGACGATCAAGACCGAAGAAGATGTTCGAAATTTTCTGGGGTTGCCTGTCCTCTCTGTCGTACCTGTCGCGAAAACATCGGGAATCCGTCTTGACGGCAAGGGATTGGACCCCGACCAAGAGTGGCCAACTGAATAGAATCCGTCCCTGGATGGAAAAATCGGAGAGCGCGTTGAGAAAAAAAAGGCGGGACAAGACGACCGAGGAGAAGCTGAAACTCAATATCGGATATCATCCGCCCCACTCTCCGCTAACCGAGGCCTATCGCACGCTGAGGACCAGTCTGTTGTTCTCGTTTGTGGACAAAAAGCTTCAGGCGCTGATGATAGCCAGCACCGGTCCGGAAGAGGGAAAGACCCTGACAGCGGTCAACCTGGGTCATATGTTGGCACTGGACGGCAAAACCGTCTTGATCGTCGATGCCGACTTGGTCAAGTCCAGTTTGAATCTGTATTTCGGAATAGACCGTTCGCCCGGTCTTACCGATGTTTTGAGCCAAATACATCTGGCCGGACAGGGGCGGAGCGACGCGGATAAAAAAGGAGACCGGCTCGCGATTATACGGATGAAGGTCAAGTCCGCTATCGTACGGACGGATCCCGACGGACTTTTTGTTCTTCCTTCGGGTTCCGTTGCGCCGAACCCCACGGAGATGCTGGGATCCAAAGGCATGTTTTTTCTGGTCGCCGAGTTGAAAAAAAAATTCGATTTTATTGTTTTCGACACGCCGCCGGTTCTGTCCGCCAGCGACAGCCAGGTCCTTGCGCCTGTCGCCGACGGGGTCGTCTTCGTCGTCCGGTCGGGCTATACGAATCGAGATGCGGCCCGGCGGGCCATAGAAAGATTGCGGGCGGCAAGGGCCAATATCCTGGGCGTTCTTCTCAACCAGGTGGATATGAAAAAGAGCGGCGATTACGGCTACCTCGATGGCTACTACGGCCGGAAAAAATAGTGGCGAACACGCAAGGTTTCAGGCGGACCGTCCAGGATTGCCATTAGCGCTCGCAAAAACGTCGGGACCGCAGTGGGCAAACAAAAGGAAATGTTCCGTATTTCGCGACTGCTGATTGTCACGGTCGTCTTCCTCGCGGGAATCGGGTTTGCGGCCGACAATCTCGTCGGAAAAATCCATTTTATCCGTGGCAAGGAGAAATTCCTCGGAAACCAATACCGGCCGGCGCTCGATTATCTCCAAAAAGCGGCTGTACGCTTGCCGAACGACGAACAGGTATCCGGGATGCTCGGCAAGTTGTTTTTGGCACTGGGAAAGCAGCCGCAGGATGCTCGCAATGCTTTCCACTGCCTGCTGAATTCCAGGAAGCATTATATCAAGGCCATTGAGCTGAACCCCTTGGAAGCGTCTTTTTTTTTCGGCCTGGCCCGCTGCAACGAGGCGTTGGAGTACCTTTACGAACGCCATTTTCATATTCGAAAGCCCCATCCATTCGACCCGCTCGATGCCTTTCAAAAAGCAGTGGAATTGCGTCCTGCGTCGGCATCCTATCATTATTGCCTGGCGCGATATCTATATGGAAACTGTCGTCGCGACCCGGTAACGCGCCTTTCGTCTTCGGTTATACGAAAGAGACGGCCCGGTGCGGACGAACACGTCCTTTCCGATAATTGCAAGGCATTGAAAGAAACTGTCAGGCGGCTGGCGCGAATATATCCTTTCATATGCGCGAAATTGAAAAAAGAGGATATATGGTCCCAAGAGGTCCGTTTGGCGGTCAAGGAAGGGTTGCGCGACGCCATCGGGGAAAAGAGCCCTCTTCGAGAAGCCCACAAGGCATTTTCTATGATGTGCGAGTGGGAAGAGGATTGGGCTTGCGCTTTGGAACATTTCCAACTTGCTCTTTCGTTCCGGGAATTTGAAAACAATGGCCGAAGCGATTTTCAATTGGGAAAGCTTCTGCTGAAAAACAAAAAGCTGGAACCGGCTGAAACCGCATTTCTGGATGCCTTGTGCCTTGAAGGCTTCTCAGAGGAAAAAGTGGAATCCATCTGCGCCGTTTACAGGGGGGAAGGCCTTGCGAACGCGAGTTTAGGCTTGTTGGACACCGTCATGGAAAAATATCCTTTCTGGAACGAGGCCGTCGTGCTGAAAGCGCGTACTCTTTCCGATCTGAACCGGTCGAAAGAAGCGCTTTTGTTGCTTGAACGGCTTGTGGAGAGCAAGCCGGACGGCCATGCGTTTTATGAGATGGCCAGAATCGCCAGAAGCAACGGGGACTGGGACCGGGCGGAAATATATATTCAGAAAGCGACCCTTCACGATCCAGATAACGGGCGATACCATCTTTTCTTCGCCGAGGCCCTGAAACGGGCTGGGAAAATGGACCGGGCGATTGAGGAACGGAATATCGCGGAAAAACTCTCGCCGGCGGCGAAGTAAAATGAGAATGAAAATGAAAAGGCTGACCACAGCCGAGGCCCTGAACGCGGCCCCTGTTTGGATCGTGTTGTTTCTGCTGGTTTTCACACCGCTTGCCCGAGGGGGCGTGCAGGGGTGGGCGAGAGAGCTGGTGTTCATGGCGGTCTTCGGCGCGGTCTGCCTGTTCGCGATTTCCCGCATCCTTTCGGGCAGACCCGTTTTCGAGGTGAAAACGCCTTTGGGTGGACCCATCTTGTGCCTGTCGATTCTGATGCTCCTGTCGGCGTCCTTTTCTATTTTGCCTGTTCGCGGCATGCAGGGCATGTTGCCTGCGATGATTTGCATGGCCGTCTACTATCTGGTTGTTCAAAGCGCCAGGACCAGGATGCAACATAGACGAATCGTTATCGTTATTGTCGGCACCGCGGTATTGCTGGTTCTGGTGGGGCTCTTGAAAATATCGGGGGAAAACCCGTTTGGGTGGTGGAACTATGACGAAATCGATGGAGACGGCGTCCTTTTGACATCGACCTACGGCAATCACAATCATCTGGCGGGTTTTCTGGAGATGGCCCTTTTTCTCTCCCTCGGTTGCCTGGCATGCAGAGCGCCTGTCATGAAACGGCTGCCGTTGATTGTTGTCGCCCTGTTCTTGTCGATATCTTTGGTTCTCACCCTGTCCAGAGGGGGATGGATCGCCGCATGCTTTTCGTTTGCCCTTTTTTTCTGCCTGCTGGTATTTCAAAAGAAGGCGGTTTCGTCCAAATTGCTTCTGATCATATGTGGTTCGGCGATTGTGGCCGCATCCGTTTTTTTGGTCAGCACGTCGGCGACGAAAAGGTTGTTGACGGCCACAGAGAATACGGAGTCCGCCACATTGCATTCGCGGTTGTTGGCGTGGAAAGGGGTCATGCGAATGATCCGGGACTATCCGGTTTTAGGAGTCGGTCCCGGCAACTTCGCAACAATCTATACGCAATACCAGCCTGCCGGTTTTCCCGGCCAGGCAGGACGCTATTTCAGGGCGCATAACGATTATCTCCAATTTATCGCCGAAGTCGGCCCCGGTTGTATTCCGATCATGGCTTGGGCCATGGTTTCGTTCTGCCGGACGACGGCGAGAAAATGCCGCCATCCGAGCCGGCTGGTGTCCGGGACTGCCATGGGCAGTTTGTTGGCGTCCACATCCCTGCTGATTCATGGGTTGGTGGATTTCAATTTCCACATCCCTGCAAATGCGATCGTTTTCAGTGTCCTGATTGCGTTGCCCATGTCGCCTGTCCATGAAAAATCCAAGTAAACAACCGCCGTCGCAATGCGGGGCGATGGTAAAAGAAAAAGAAACCGTACATGCTACGCAAAAGCGATTGTTATTCGAAATGGTGGAATTCCCATGAATACGTTGCGAACCATTCACGATGTTTTGATCAAAATCCCTTGGTGGCGCAGGCATCAAAGGCGTCTGTCCCGATTTATCAAGCGAACGGTCGGGGCCCCCGACGCCTATGGGGACTTGTTCGCCATCGCACGGAAAGCCAAGCCCGTCTCCGTTTTGGATATTGGCAGCCACAACGGCGATACGATTGAGCGGTTTGTCGACGATTTGGACATTCCAATCTGCGGCTTTGAACCAACTCCCGGTTCCTTTGAAGAGCTTAAAAGGCGTTACGCCTTCAATCCGCAGGTCCGATTATTCAACTGCGCCCTTTCGAATCGAGAAGGTTACGAAAATCTTTTTTGCAACGCGAATCCGCAAACGAACTCTTTGCTCGAAAACGACATCGGCAACAACCGCTTTTTTCCCGAGCATACCAGGCATCTAAAGACCATTCGCGTAAAGGTACGGACGCTTGACGGCTGGGCATCGCGCTATCTTCCGGCAGGCTTGCTCATCGTCAAGGCGGATGTTCAAGGCAATGAGGGACGCCTGCTTGACGGCGGCAAGGTTCTTATACGAAGCCGGGTTGCAGCTATCTACGCTGAATCGCAATTATGTCCCATGTACAAGGGACAAATCGGCTTCGGCGAACTTCATGAACGGTTAACGGGCGAATGTGGCTTCTATCTGCATAATGTCTATCCCTGCCTTCAGGACAAAAAGGGCAAGGCTGTACAACTTGACGCGCTATGGGTCAAGGACGAATTTCTTCCTCTTTAGCTGCGACACGTCGGTTCCAAACCCCTGTATTGCATTTCTTGCGAAATAGAGCTTTGACCATGAAGTCCTTCAATACTGTTTTCGTTGCCAAAAATTTGTTTAAGAATATCATATTCTGGCCCACGTCTCCGTATTTCACAAAACTTATAGGCAAATTTTTTTTCAGTCATACAAATACATGCCGCCGTCATATTGACATTGACTCCTTCCAATTGAGGCGTCTGCTTGTTATACGGCTGGACAACATCGGAGATGTTGTCATGACCTCGCCTTTTTTGAGAGAATTGAGGCGGAACCTGCCCAACGCCTGGATTTCACTGGTTGTCTCGCCTACAGCCGTCAACTTGGTTGAGAAATGTCCGTATGTCAACGAGGTGCTTTGCTGTGGTTGGCGCGGAAGTAGGGATATCCATCGTTTCCAGCGCCATTGGAAATCATGGAGATTCGCCGCGAGAATCTTGCGCCCCCGACGGTTCGATTTGGCCGTATTGCCTCGAAGAGGCACGGATTTTTCCCATGGCGCCTTTTTGGCCTATTTCAGCGGCGCCCGATACCGGTTGGGCTATTCGGACGAGAATCCCGATGAGAAAGAGCCTTATTTCAGGAAAAACGATTGCTTATTTACCCACGTTGCGAACAAGAATACAACGATACATGAAGTGGAGTCTGGTTTGGAATTGCTCCGCCATATGAAAGGCAATGTCCAAACTGATCGACTGGAGCTGTGGATTGGCAAAAAAGACAGGTTGTACGCCGAAAGCCTATTGGAATCCCGGGGAATAAAAAAGGATGACCTGTTGATCGCCTTTTCGCCGTCTAAATGGGACCCGAAGCGCAGATGGCCCATTTCCCGTTTTGCCGATGTGGCGTTGTGGTTCAACAAGGAATATGGCGCGAAAATAATCGTTCTGGGAGGAACGGAAGACGACTATTTGGGGCGGCAAATTGAGACAGCGTTGAATCGCGATGCTTTAAATGTGGCAGGCCGAACTACCCTGCGGCAATCCTGCGCTTTTCTGGAACATTGCGCTTTGTTCGTCGGTAACGATTCCGGACCTAAGCATCTAGCAGCTGCGGCAGGTATCCCGATAGTTGAAATAAATTGTCATGCATTGGATGCTTTTCGGTTCCATGCGGACTCGCCCGAATTTTTCCGTCCGTGGGGAGTTCCTTATCGGATACTGCGGCCGAAAACAGCTGTTATGCCTTGCTCAAAAAGCTGTATCGCAAAAGAACCCCATTGCATTCTCGGCGTCTCGGTCGACGATGTGAAAAAGGCCGCTGCGGAATTGCTGGCTGGTCGAAGTTGCCGGGGGCATGACAATCCAAAGCCGGGACATTAAGCGGCCGTCCACATTCACCCTTATGTCTGAACACGCGAATATAGCCGGAAACAGTGGTTGCGGCATAGCGAGCACGGGCGGATTCTTCTGCGCGGCGGCCTTTTCGCTTCTGTGCATAGCCGCAGTGATCGACGTGCGCCTCTTTTTGTCGCTTTTGTTTCTGATCGATGCCGTATGCATTTTGACGCTAATTGCGTATCGTTTTCCCTGCCTAATCATATTCCTGGTTTTCTTTTTGGGGCAGGTTTTGGACCAGGAAGCCCAACAGCTGCTGCCCGAGGCGCTACGGCAACAAGTCGTCGGACTACTCAAATTGCGTTACTTCGATCCGATTTTGCTGGGCATGATCTTGGCCATTTGCCTTAAAGCGGTAGAAGGAAGCAAGTCGCTTTATCGTTTTCTGTTCCGGGATTTTTTCTTCTGGTTTTTTTTTGTCGCCTGGCTTGTCTTCGCAGTGGCCAGGTCTTTTGGAGCATATCCGGTCGTCAATATACTGGGAGAATGCCGGACGTATTACCAATATCTGTTTTTTATACCGTATATCGTCGTGTTTTTCCAAACGGAGGATGAACAGTGGCGTCTTTTCAAGATGCTCATTGCACTGTCTTCGTTGTTTCTATTTACGGGGATTGTAAAAGGGTGGATGCAATTCGACTTTACGATCGGATTTGGATGGTTTTCATCCTATGCCAACATTGCTCTTCAAAATGGCATGATTGCTCTTTATCTAGGTATCAACAACGGAGTTCTCAAGGTAAGCAAACGTCTCGCCATATTGTTTTTTGTTGCTTCTCTTAGCATGACAATAATCATGGGGGGGCGTTCCAATTGGCTGGCCCTCGCAGTAGCCTTTCTTGTTCTGATCTCTTTGAAACAGCTTTCAATAAAATATTTCGTTTTTTCTTTGGCAATCATTGGCGTTGCTTCCATTGTGGTGCTATATGTTTTTCAACTCAAGGGGATCGATATTGCGCTGTACTTCGATGATCGAATGACTGCGTTTTTGGATTTCAGGAATGACGGCACGGCAAACTGGCGTTATGTCCTTTGGTTGGAATCCCTGGAAAAAATCATGGAGACTCCTGTTGTCGGGCAGGGCTTTGGACGCCATTTTCAATTCGTGTCGTTCGACGAAGTGATTACGACATCGCCGCACAATCTCTACATAACCATGGCTTATCATTTGGGAACTATAGGGCTAATGCTTTATGCGGCCTTTGTTTTGCAGATCTTTTGGCGCGTTAGAAATATCCTGCGTTGCTCCGTCGATTCGAAACGGCGAACCATGATTATGGCTGCGCTTGTAATTCTTATTTCAAATTCCGCCTACTATGTAGCATTCGTATTCGGCGCCTGCGAATGGCTGCCTATCGGGGTCGGCATCTCGGTGGTCAGCAATATGAGCTACTATTCCAAAAACGAGCTGTAGCACAGAAATTGCCGCTTGATAATCGGCTTTTGAGGCCATACGATTTGCAAGAAGTTTCAAGCAGGCAATCTGATGTTTAGAAATAAGTTTTGAGTTCTGTATAAAGCTGGATAATTTAATTGAAAGGAGAGTCCTGCATTATGAAACGTATTCTTGTCTGCGGAGCTGGCGGCTTCATCGGCAATCACATGGTCGGTCGTTTGAAAAGAGAAGGGGCGTGGGTTCGGGGGGTCGATTTGAAATTTCCCGAATTTGGGGAAACGCAGGCCGACGATTTCATTCTGGGGGACTTGAGAGATCCGCTTGTTTGCCGGCAGGCGGTGGACAGGCGGTTCGACGAGGTGTTCCAATTCGCTGCGGATATGGGGGGCGCGGGGTTTGTCTTCACCGGCGAAAACGACGCGGAAATCATGCACAACTCGGCGATGATCAATTTGAACATGCTGGACGCGTGTCTCAGGCGCAATGTGAGGCGTATTTTCTATTCGTCCTCCGCATGCGTGTATCCCGAGCACAACCAGATGGACCCGGACAACCCGAACTGCGCGGAGGACAGCGTATATCCGGCGAACCCGGACAGCGACTACGGCTGGGAAAAGCTCTTTAGCGAGAGGCTGTATTTTGCCTATTGCCGCAATCACGGGATGGAAGTTCGGGTTGCCAGGTATCACAATATTTTCGGCCCCTTGGGGACTTGGGATGGCGGCAGGGAAAAGGCGCCTGCGGCCATGTGCCGAAAAGTCGCGTTGGCCGAAGACGGCGGCGAAATGGAGATTTGGGGGGACGGAAAGCAAACCAGGTCTTTTCTCTATATCGACGAGTGCCTGGAAGGAACGCTCCGTTTAATGCGCTCCGATTGGACCGGGCCTGTGAACATTGGATCGGACGAGATGGTCACCATCGATGGTTTGGCCGATATGGCCATGAAGGCGGCCGGAAAGAAGCTGGCGAAGAAGCATATTCCAGGTCCGCTCGGAGTAAGAGGAAGGAATTCAGACAACCGGCTGATCGAAAAGCGGTTGGGGTGGAGGCCTCGCCAGCCGCTGCAAAAAGGCATGGACAGCACGTATCTTTGGATAGAGGAGCAAATCTCGCAACAGGCCGTCTGAAAAGATGAAACACAGGCTGTTTTGCATAGGTTCTTACGCTGGCTGCGTAATGATGGATTTCGTTTCGGTCGCATTTTCCATCCTGGTTTCCTACAAGGTCTATCGGGTCCTGGAACTGGGGGAGCACGCGTTCTACTCTCAATGGAAAATCATCCCGGCAAGCCTGACGGTCAGTCTTTTCGTCGTCTTTGTTCTGTTTCTCTCCGGGGCCTACAGGAATGAATCGAGCCTTCTGAACGTGAGCGAGATCAAGCGCGTTGTCAAAGGGATCAGCCTGGCGTTCCTGCTGCTTTCCGCAATGCTGGTTTTGACAAAAATCGAATTGTCGAGATACGTGCTATTCTTCTCGTATATCGGTTCCTTGTCATTGGTTGTGATCGAAAGGAGCATCCAGTACAACATCATCCCGTTGACAAAGCTAGCCGAGGGGTGGAACAGGAGAATTCTCATTTATGGCGCGGGGGAATTGGGGACCGCTCTGTTTCGGGAAATCTCCAATTCTCCCAGGTTGGGCATCCTTCCCGTAGGTTTCATCGACGACGCCCCCGACAAAGCCGGCGTCGTCCACAGGGCGAACGGTTTCAGCAATGCCCCGAAAGCCATTTCGGTTTTGGGCGCCGGAAAAGACATCGGAAAATTGATACGGCAGTACCGTATCGACGAAATCTGCGTGGCCATTTCCAACATAGAGAAAAAGACATGCGTCGAAATTCTGGAACGGCTCAAGAAGGAAAACGTCAAAGTGTCCTTTGTGCCCAATCTGTACGAGGTGTTCGTCCAAAAGGTCAAGATATGCCACATCGGCCAGATACCGATTGTCGAAGAGGATGATGCGCAACCGGGCAGAGTCTATTTCGCCGTGAAAAGATCTTCGGACATCCTGCTGGCCGCCATGCTGACGATCTTGCTTTCTCCTGTTTTCCTGATCGTTTCCGCAGCGATTAAATTGGATTCCAGAGGGCCTGTTTTTTTCAAGCATCAACGGGTGGGAATCAATGGGCGGCTTTTCGAGATGTACAAGTTTCGGTCCATGACTGCGGAGTCGAACCCGTACGCCGTGAACCCCACGAAAGAAGACGACCCCAGGATCACGCCCATCGGCAGGGTCCTTAGGAAAACAAGCATGGACGAGTTGCCGCAACTGTACAATGTGTTCAAGGGAGACATGTCTTTTGTGGGCCCCAGGCCGGAGATGCCGTTCATCGTAGATACATATTCCGAGATTCATAGGGAAAGACTGAAAGTCCTGCCGGGCATCACAGGGCTGTGGCAGTTGAGCGGCGACCGCCAAAAAGCCATCCATGAAAACATGGACTACGATCTGTACTACATCCGGAACAGGTCCTTTTTTCTCGATTTGGCCGTTCTGATCGAGACGCTGCTCTTTGCTTTCAAGGGAATTTGAAGTTCGAAGCACACCGTAAAAACGCAGGGATAACTGAAGCAGAAGGAAACCTTTTACGCCCGAAGACCAGCTTCGCCTTATACATTGGAATATCGATCTATAAAACTACGTGTATCATACGAACCATCTTCGGTAACAATCCTTTCTATCAAACTTGACTCTATTACACTTTCACGAAGATTTTGCAGATCAAAATCGTCATAATGTGGAGGCAATGACAAAGGTAGAGCATTTCCATTCGCATACCGATAACCCAATTCATTGTTTTGATACCAAGAAGAGCAAGGAACACACTCCAGCCACTGGTCCTTTCTTTCTACTGGTTTCTTTCGCACCAGCTCCCCGATCTTATACCCGATCTTATAACTATCACAAAGTATATAAACGGGTATTCCGAAATATTTTGCTATTATTGCCAAAGACAGGTGACCAGCGCTGTGCCCGCAATCAGCTTGCGGCGTGATGCCATTTGCTCCAAAAAGGACAACCCATCTTGCATTTTGGTTAGATTTGAATATACTGGCAACAGTAATATCTGGAATGAGTTTTATTTTTGCACGCTTTAAGTTTGTCTTAATTTTTTTTGCGTAATTTACTCCATCAATATAAATCAAGCGTTTTGACGCATCAAATCGAGACTTGTTATGCGCTTCACAAACGTAAATATTTATTGATTTTTTGTTGTCAGTTTTTTTGTACATCTGCCCTAAAGATTCTGTTACGGTGCTACTATATCCAAACAATAAAAAATTATCGAACACTTTTAATTCTTCGCTGGCAATTTCATAAATTTCGGACAATCTCTTTGCTCGCTCACCTTTGCACCTATCGACCCATTCAATTACTTTTTGCGCTACCAATTCTTTGTTATTACCCTTGATAATTGCATCCAATTGTCCTATGTATTTATGAAGTGCTATATGGCACGGTCGAAATTGATAAGCTTTTTTGGCAATTTCTTGAAGTTGCTCTATTTCTTTAACAACATCAAATTTGCCGTCCTCTCTTCTGGCAATATCTTCGACCGATGAAAGGTACAGGCTTTGAAGCATACCAGCATTTGGAGGAAAAGACATCGCATACTCTTTTACCAATTTCTCCAATTCAACTTTTTTCTCTGAAGGAATCGGAGTGTCGGACTGCTTGGATTTAACGTATATATAGTTGGTTATGCCATGTTCAGTTAATGTGTTTTTGGTTAGAGCGACATGCAATTCCAATTCGGAAAGAACCCTGTTAATCAAATGTTCAGAAAAATCTATGTTCCGGCTTACATATACTTCAATTGTCATCAAATGCGGATTTGGCTGAATCATCAACTGAAGCCTGCTTTTGATCCAATGAAATAATTCGGGAGAATTGGGATCTTGCAAATAGTAAAAAAGCGACGTTGGCCCGCCGCTTTCATCTACATGGATAGCATCAGCTAAACGCAAATACGCGGTTAGCAACCTAACTCTTATGCGCTCAGGGCCGACAGTCAAAATCTTAGGACATTCTTCAATGTTTTTTGTTAGCGAATGATACAAAATTGTGTATTGAAAAACCCTTGCTTCATCTTGATCTATTTGCAAAATACCTAAATTACCTTTATCGTATAAAAAGTTATGTCCAATTTCGTGATATAGCCAATCACGCGATTTAATAAAAGTTTCCGATTTACCTATTTCCTGATTCCACGCGATGTTCATAATCCAAGGAGATGCCAACAGAAAGAATCTTTCTTTTAACTTTAAATCGCTCCAATGCTCTTGTTCTGGCAGAAGATGATGGATGGAGTCTTCTATGCTCTTACAATGTTTATCGCCATGCTTACATTGAACATAAGAACCAGAGGAATCTAATGACTTGATATACTTTCGTATCTGGACAAGACGCTCGTCTAAATTACCATCCAGCCAATTCAGGCTATGGCTTTTATTATGCATGATTTAGCCTCCTCATATTATTTTCCCGCCCTCATCAACTTCTAATTGGGCAAAAAACTTTTTTAAATCTACGGAGCTTATTGAGTTTCTAAATGAATAATCAATCGCTTTTAATATTATCTTCAAATCATCGGGAGTCGCTTTATCTATTAACTTTGCCCAATTTTGTCTCGTACCAATGTTTGCCTTACAATCATGACCTATATCGTCCATTATAAAACGAACGATGTCTTCATTGTCTTGGTATTTTTCTATTAAGAAAGATTTTATTTCTTCAAATTCAAATTCGTTCAGATCAGCATTTTTACGACTTCCATTCTCTTTTTCTGGAGCTTTTATTTTTTCACCTGGAACCAGGTCGCCATGATGAGCATGCGACGAATCTTTTACAAATTTTAATCCTAGCTCACGCGCACGGTGCTTGAAGGAACGGATAAGCTTGTCATACCCTTCTTCCCTAAAATAATCTATCTCTTGCAAGTTGCTTAAAACATCTGGAATGTCACATTCTTCAAGCCTTAGAGGTATTACAAATATAGAGCCCAGGGGGATTTCTTGAGCTGCCTCCAGAGCATTTCGGATTTGTCTCTGCATCAATCCGTTCTCGCTTATTGCTTTTTTCGAAAGACAAGCTATGAAAATATGCGAATTATTAACAGCATTGAGGATTTTTTGATTCCTATCTTGGCCTGGCAGCAACTGTTTTTTGGCGATCCATGGTTCTATCCCGTCATCGCACAGTCTTCTGTAAAGCTCCGCAACCAGCTCTTCATCTTTCTGGGAATAGCTAAGGAAAACCCTAAGGAAGCCATCGTTGCTACGGCCGTCAATACGCTTAGCCTTTTTTGCGACCCCTAAATCGGCACCCATGGTTCGTATTCCTCTATTTCAATCATTCAAGCTTCCATACCCAGTTATCCAAAAGATACAGCCAAGATGGAAACAAAACAGAAAAAGTACTTCTCAGGACCGTCAAATATCCTTGCCTTATTCGAAAAGACCAGTCATCCGCTTTTCATTCAGGAATCCGCCGGATATCCCCGACGATCTCAGCATACCTGTTCTAAAGAAACGCTCGCCTGAAAATGGACAGAGTGTCGGGCAATTAGTCTTCTTCGGTAATAATTGTGGGAATTTAAGTTTCAATGCAACCTCAAAAAACAACCGATCAATTCAAGTCTAATTATTTCAAATAGCCCGAAATAAAATAAAAGTCAACAAAAAAAGTCGTCAGGAGTCTTATTAATTTTTCCAGCTTGCAGTGGAAAAACCATTCGAACAGTCCGGGACCCTTGTCCGGATATGATACATAGACGCTGAAGGATTCCTCAGCTATTACAAGACCATCTGCCAGGTGGGCGCGGAAAAGCTTTATGTCGATATCGCTTTCGATCAAAATAACATGCCAGGTTCGGGTTTTTCCTTGCAAGATTGCCTTTATCTATGCTGGCATTTAGCAGCCGCAAACGATGCAGAGCATAGACGACACACAGGTTCAGGCATACCGAGAATACGTTTTTGTTGAAATTTGTAAGCACTTTAGCGAACTGGCGGAACAAAATTTCGACCTGATTTTTTGAGAGAATAACAAAGGGGTTCGTAAAAGGTTTGGATGGAACGTTTGGAAACACAATCTGCAGAGCTTTCGGTTACGGGAACTTCGACAATTTCAAATTCCAAGCGAAGGCTGAACAGAATTTTCCCTACAAATCCGCGATGAACCAAAAAAATCTCCAGAAATTGGATGATTTTCATCACCCCAGCCGTGTTCTATAGGGTGTCGAATCGCCCTGTATCGCTTTCGGCAGCTTCCTTGGGGATGCGTATGCTGAAGCTGGCACCCTTGCCGGGGGCGGAGTTTACTATGATTTGCCCTCCGTGCTGGCTGACGATTTCGTTGGAGATGAACAGCCCCAGGCCGGTCCCTTCCCTGCCCTTGGATGAGTAGAAGCGGGTAAACAGCTTCTGCTTGGCGTCGTCGTCCATGCCGATGCCGTTGTCCTGGACCGTAAACACGATGTTTTCAACGTCGGACTTCAATCTGAACACGATTTTCGGCGGCTTGTCCGGCCCGTTTTTCCGGACGGCGTCCACGGCGTTCTCCAGGATGTTTCCCAGGGCGGCGTGGACATAGCCCTGATCGATTTTGCAGTGTCCCGCCTCTTCGCTGAACTGGCATTCGAATTCGATGCCGTTTTGCTCCATCTTGGGGGCGACCGCCCGCGCGACCTCCTCGGCGAAGCTGAAGACATCCACCTTTTCCCATTGCAGTTCGCGCTTCTTGGCGTAGTACAGGATGTCCAGGACCATCTTTCTGATCCGGTCCACCACCAGCTTGACGGTCTGCCAGCCGTCCTGAAGTCTCTCCTCGTTTTTTTTCTTCATTCCCGATTCCACCATGTACATGCCGCCGTCCAGGCCGGTGAGCATGCCTTTGATGCTGTGGGAGATGGTGCCGATCATCAGGCCCAGGGAGGAGAGGTGGTCTTGCAGCTCGGTCTTTTCCCGGATGAGGCGTTCGAGGTTTTCGGTGTACTCCTTTAGCTTCTGGCGGACCACGATGCGTTCGGCCGCGCGTTTCAGAGAGATCTCCAGGGCTTCCACGTTTATGGGTTTTGTGATGAAGTCGGTGGCTTCGTGCTTGAGGCTTTTGATGGCAAGCTCCATGTCGCCGTGGCCGGTGATCATGACGACTTCGGTCTCCGGGTTGCGCTTTTTGATTTCCTTTAGCAGCTCGATGCCGTCCATCAGCGGCATCTTGATATCGGTCAGGACCATGGAAGGGTTCTTTTCCTTGTAGATTTCGAGCGCTTCCTGGCCGTTTTCCGCCGTGTACACTTCGTAGCCGAAGTCTTCCAGGGACACGGAAAGCACGTCCCGGATGTCTTCCTCGTCGTCGACCAGCAGGATATTCTTGTCCTTTTCAGGCAGTTCCATCGTTAGCATTGTTTTCTCCGTACGGGGGAAAGGTAAGTACGAAACAGACTCCTTCGGGTTTGTTGGGGACCGCTTTGATGGCCCCGCCGCATTCCTTGACGATTCCATAGCTGATAGACAGGCCCAGGCCCGTGCCTTTGCCGACTTCCTTGGTGGTGAAGAACGGTTCGAAAATCTTGTTGGCGATGGCTTCGGGAACGCCGATGCCGGTGTCGCACACGCGGCAGACGACGCTGTTGGCTTCCAGTTTCAACGACAGAACGATCCGGTCGTCTTCCTGATGGGGAGCGCCGAACTTGGCCCACTTGTCTTCTATGGCGTCCCTGGCGTTGACCAGCATGTTGATGAAGACCTGCTCGAGGCGTCCCGGGTCGGCGCTGATCGGGGGGACGTCTTCGTCCAGGTCCCATTCCACCTGGATTCCCCTGACTTTGAGCTGCTGGCTGAAGATCTCGAAGGCGCTGGCGATGACGTCGGGCACGCGCACCTTTTCCAGTTTCAGGTCCGATTTTCTGGCGAACTGGCGCATATGGTTGATGATCTTCACCGCCCGGTCCACGTTCTTGTCCACCTTGACCAGCATGCGGTTGAGCAGGGTTTCGTCGATGGACTCCTCCTTGTTGATCTTGCGGATGAACAGCGTGCTGACCGTCTTGATGACCGACAGGGGCTGGTTGAGTTCGTGAGCGACGCCGGTGGCCATTTCGCCCAGGGTGGCCATCTTGCTGGCCTGGATGAGCTGCTGCTCGGCCTCCAGGCGCTTGGTGATGTCGCTTGTTGTGACCAGAAGCACTTTTCGGCCCGAATATTCCGAAGGCGATATGCGGATGTTGACGAAAATGGTGTGGCCGTCCTTGTGGATGTGCTTGACTTGGTTGAGGACCTTTTCGTTCTCCAGCCTGTCGAAAT
Source organism: Desulfobacterales bacterium (assembly GCA_963674505.2). Lineage (GTDB taxonomy): Bacteria > Desulfobacterota > Desulfobacteria > Desulfobacterales > SKZT01. The sequence continues at coordinate 410,387 of CAXXIG010000006.1, read as the reverse complement.
AGTCCGCCTTTTCTTCTTGAATGAACATTTCCAGAAAGGAGCGTCCGACCAGTTCGTGGCTGGGGAAGCCGTAGACGGCCTCCGCGCTCATGTTGCAATCCAGTATTTCGTAGGATTTGGTGTCGAGTACGAAGACCGGGTTGGGGATGTTGTTGAAGATGGCGTGGTATTTTTTTTCGGACTTTTCCAGCTCCACTTCCAGCTGCTTGCGCTCGGAGATGTCCAGGTTGATTTCCATGGCCGCCACGATCTCGCCGTTTTCGTCTCGGATGGGCGAAGACCTGGCGACCCAGTGCTTGACGGTGCCGTCCTTGTTGACGCCCGCCTCTTCGGAGTAGTGGGAATGGCCGTCTTGGAAGGTCTTCTCCACGGGGCAGACCGGGCACTTGTGGTCCAGGCCCTTGTACGCGTGATAGCAGTAGTCTCCGGCATCGGGCTTGAACATGTCCGCGAACATGCGGTTGTAGTTGATCAGGCGGTAGTCGCGGGTCTGGACGGTGATGATGCAGGGCACCAGTTCGAACAGGTTCTGATACTCGTCCTTCTGGCGATTGATTTCCTTTTGCTTTTCCCCGATGGCCTGCCGCATCTGGTTGATGGCGTCGGCCATCTGGCCCATTTCGTCGGCCCGGTCCAGTTCCACCGGCGTGGAGTAGTCTCCGGAAGCGATGGTGCGGGTGCCTTCGATCAGGCGGGAAATGGGGGTGTTGATGAACTCCATGACGAAGATGAAGATGATGGCCGACGGCACCAGGAACACGAAGACGGCCAATACGATGATGCCGTGTTCCGCCTTTACGATCTCCTTGTCCGTGGCGCCCAGGGAGACCACCACGTCGAGGGCGCCCAGGATTTGCTTGCCCTCCGGATGGACATGGCAGTCGGTGGCGCATCCCGGCTCGTTGCAGATGGGGCTGATGATTCCCAAGAGCCTGTTGCCGGCCGGAGTGGCGATGATGCGCGTGCGCTCCTCCAGCGACACCTTTTCCAGAGGCGGGTCGGTGCGGTGGCAGATGTAGCACGCCTCGGCCTTGATATTGGTTTCCTTGTCCAGCTCCTCGGGGCTGTTGGAGTACTTGATGACCCCTTCCTTGTTGTAGATGCGGATGTTTACGATGTCCGACAGCCTGCTGATGTTGTTGATGATCTGGTTGATGTCGTCGCGGCTGTTCAGCATCATGGCGTAGTGCGTCCCCAGGCGGATCGTGGTGGTCAGGCGGTCGGTGCCGTTTATGATGTTCTCCATCATCTTCTGCTTCTGGTAGCTGATGTTGAAATAGGCCCACGTGACGATGGACGCCAGAAGCACGAGCCCGACCAGTACGATCAGCTTGGAGCCGATGCTCTTCATGAAATTGTCGATCAGCCTTTGCATATAGAGGACCACCTTTGACAGACCTTTGGTTTAAGCGCAGAGCCTCAAGACGCTCTCGTTCATCGAAAGGTTCATCTTCAGCGCCAGTTCCTTGGCCGAAATTCCCATGGCGATCCCCAGGACCTGTGGCAGGTAGAGAACGGGGATGGTCAAGTCCTGTCCTTTTTTCTCCGAGGCCTTTTTCTGGTAGGCCTCGACGTTCATCTGGCACATGGGGCAAACCGTGACGATGGCGTCGGCGCCCTTGGCGCCTTGCAGGATGGCGGCCACCAGCTCGATGGCGGTTTCGGGCTTGGTGTTCATGTTGGACGCCCCGCAGCACTTGGCGCCCATGGTCCACGGGTGCACCTTCGCGCCGGTCGCTTCCAGCAAAGGCTCCATGGACTTTGGCTGTTCCGGATCGTCGAAAACCACGTGGGGGCGAAGGCACTGGCATCCGTAGTAGGGCGCCAGGGTCCATCCCTCCAGGGGGTTTTGGACTTTGGCCCGGATTTTTTCCGGCCCCACGTCTTTGGAAAGCACGTCCAGCAAGTGCCTAGTGGTGCTTCTTCCCGCAATCGACAGGTTCTCGGGTTCCAGGCAGTGGTTGATTTTCGCCATGACCTCCGCCTGCTTTCTCGCAGTCACCTCGGCGGTCTTCAGATTCAGATAGCATGCGCTGCACGGGACCATGATCTCGGGATCTTCGGCCATCTTTTCGGCGATGGCCAGGTTTCTCCCCGGCAGGGCCAGCGCCAGCCAATGCCCGGCCGAACTTCCGGCCGTGGCGCCGCAGCAGGTCCAGTCCGTAAGCTCCACCAGCTCTATTCCCAGCGCCGCCGCCATCGCGCGGGTGGAAATGTCGTATTCCTTGGCCGTGCCTTCCAGCGAGCAGCCCGGATAGTACAGGTATTTCATGACGCCTCCAGTTTCTCGGCCCTTTCGAACAGCCGGTTTAAACGCCCGTTGCCCTTGGATGGCAATTCCATGGAAATCTTACCCTTGCTAAGCAGCTTGAGTCCCAGCGGGGTGAAGGTCAACGGGACGAGCGGGCTTTTCAAGTGCGCGAAATACATGGTCATGAACTCCATTTCCTTCACGCGCCCGTGTCTTCTCACGCTTTCCAGAAAGTCCCGGTAGAACAGAGTGCTCTTGCGATGCAATTGCATGTCCTTTTGATATGCGATCTGCTTTAGCGCCGACATGGCGTCGGTCAGAGGAAGCCCCCGGGGGCATCGAAGCGTGCACATATAGCAGTTGGAGCAGAGGGTGAACGTCTTGGACTTGAAAATGTCGTCCACTTCCCCCATCAGAACCATGCGCCAGATTCGCCGGGGAGTGTAGTCCATGGCGAACTCGTTGGGACACGATCCTGTGCAGGAGCCGCACTGCATGCACGCGGAAACCATGTCGCGCACGCGCCCCAGCATGCTTTCCAGGTCGCCTGTCGCACCCTTGGTCGCGGAGTTGTCGGTAATTTTCGCTTCGGCCATTTCTATGACTCCTTGTAATATTTTTTTGCCGGACGATGAAATACAACCTTTCCAGTTATGTATTTTCATCCCCCGTCCAATACCGTACGCCTAACACCTAACGGCTAACAGCTAACAGCTAACAGCTAAAAGCCAACAGCCTACGCCCTAACCTGATAGAACGCCTCGTCGATGACATCGAGCATCCGGCGCGCCGTGAAGCCTTCCAGATAGGAGGCGTCGTTGGGGCATACGGTGGCGCAGGCCCCGCAGCCCTGGCACATGACCGGGTTGACCACGATCCTGTCCTCCTCCACGTTCAGAGACCGCGCGTCGTACGGGCAGGCCTCGATGCATCGCTCGCACAGGGAACAGAGCGAGGTTCGGACCTGCGCGACGTTTTTCCCGGCCGGGACCGACTTGCGGGAAATGATGCGAAGCGCTCGCTGCGCCGCCGCCTGGGCCGACGCGATGCTTTCCGGTATATTGCGTGGAGAAAGGGCCAGGCCGCAGGCGAACACCCCTTCCTTCAAGGCGTCCACCGGCCGCCATTTGGATTCGGCCTCTTCGAAAAAGCCGTCCCGGTCTTTCTTGACGCCGTAGGCGGCCGCCAAGCCGTCTGGCAGTTCCGGAGCGACCCCTGAGGCCAGCACCACCAGGTCGGCTTCGATTTCCACGGGACGTCCCAGAATCCTGTCCTGGACTGTCACCGTCGCGGTCCCGTCGCCCTCGACTTTCACCGACGGCTTTTTTTCCGTGTCGAACGCGAAGAACATCACGCCGCTCTTTCTCGCCTCGGTGAAGTATTTCTCCGTGAACCCGCAGGCCATCATGTCGCGGTAGAGAATGCAGACGTTCAGGTCCGGGTTTTTCTTCTTCATGGCCAGGGCGTTTTTCAACGCCGTGGGGCAGCAGACCCGGCTGCAATAGTTCCTGGGTTCTTCCCGGGAATCGACGCACTGGATCATGGCCACCGTGTCGAGCCTTTCAGGGTCCACGCTGCTGTCGGAAAGCTTTTTTTCAAGTTCCGACTGGGAGATCACATTGGGGGATTCTCCCTTGCCGTAGCTTGCGGTGGCGAATTCCGAGCCGCCGGTGGCGATGATGGCCACGCCGTGCTCGATGGTAGTCGCCTTCCCCTCGCTGTCTTCGATGGTGGTGAAGAAATGTCCCGCCTGTCCGAACGCTCCCGCCACCTTGGCGCCCTTGTGCACCGTGATGTTGGGGTGCTTTTCCACCCGGGACACGGTGTCGTTTAAAAGCTCCGTCGTATCGAGGCCTTCGATGGTCTTTTTAAGCCAGAGAAGGTTGCCGCCCAATTGCTCGCTTTTTTCCACCAGGTCGGCCGGAAATCCCAGGTCCGCTATGGCCAGGGCGGCGTGCATGCCGGCTATGCCTCCGCCGACCACCAGCGCTCTCTGGACCACGGAGACTGTCGGCGCGGCCTTGGGGTCTCTGTCCGCCAGGCCCGCCACCGCCATTCTAAGCGACGATACCATGCGATTGAGAGAAAAGGTATTCTCCTTTTCGTCGTCTTCGGTCACCGGCGGCTGCTCCGCGCCTTCCTGCGCGTCGGCCACGGGGGGCTTGGCAAAGAACCCCAAATCGACGACATCGGCCATCGAGGGATCCAGGCCGGTCTTGCGCCCCAGTTTCCGGAGCCGGGAGATGAAGGCATACGTATGGCACGCGCCGATCAGAAGCCGGTTGGCGCGGCTGTTCTCCACCGTTTCTTCCAGCTCTTCCCACTTTTCGGCGGAGCAGAGTTTATCGACGATCACCGTTTCGTGAACCGCGTTTCCTCGTTTCAATTCCCTGGCGATTTGTTCCGTGTCGCACGCCTGTTCGAGACGTCCGCCGCAGGAGCATAGCGCGACCAGCACGGCGGGCTGCTCGGTTTCGTCCACAGACTCGGGCGTCGAGTCCTCTTCTTCCAGCGCCAAGCTCCCGCCTGCCGCGTGCACCACCCGCTGGGCTTCGTTGGCGGCGGACGACGCGCAGATCACCGATTCGGAGATGTCTCTGAACTCGCCTGCGGAGCCGCTCAACACGATACCCTTCCGATTGGTCGAAGACAGAGAGAAGGGCGACGGCTGCAAGAACCCGAACGGGTTGACTTCCAGCTCGAGCATCTTTGCCAGCTGCGCGGTTTGCGACGCGGGCCGCTGGCCCACCGACAACACCACCAGGTCGTACGCCTCGTCGGAAACCTGGCCGTCGTCGCCCATGAACCTGAGACAAGGGTCGCCGTCGGGGTCGGAATCGGAAACCGAATGCACGCGCCCCCGGCGGAAATTCACGCCGCTTTGCTTGTCCGCGTTTTCCCGATAGCGCTGGAAGGACTTGCCGAAAGCCCGCATGTCCATGTAGAAAATGTCGGTCGTAATGTCCGGGCTTTTCTCCTTGGCCAGCAGGGCCTGCTTGACCGCGATCATGCAGCATACCGAGGAGCAAAAGTCGCTGTTCTTCTGGATATCTCTCGAGCCCACGCATTGTATCCACGCGATTTTTTCCACGGGCTTGCGGTCCCCCGGACGAAGAAGGCGTCCGCCGTATGGACCCGTCCCGCTCAGGATGCGCTCGAACTCCAGGTTGGTGAGCACGTTGGAGTTCAAGCCGTAGCGGAACACGTTCTTGCCTTCGCTGGGGTTGAAGAAGGACACGCCGCTGCTCAAGACGATGGCCCCCACCTCCATCCTGAGGTCCTTTTGCGCCTCCTGCTCGGCGTAGACCTTGTCGATCATGGGGATGAGAACGTCGGGCTCGAAAGGCTTCATGAGGTATTCCCTGGCACCGATCTTCATGGCCTCCACGGCGGTCTCCACCGTGGCGTAGGCGGTCATCATGATGACGCAAAGTTCGGGCCGGGCCTCCTTGGCCTTATTCAAGAGTTCGACGCCGTCCATGCCGGGCATCTTGATGTCGGTGAGCATCAGCTGGTACGTTTTCTTCGCGAGCATCTCCAGCGCCTGCGCCCCCGACTCCGCCATGTCTGCGGAATAGCCCTCGTCGGCCAGCAGTTCCTTCAGGGAATCGCGCACGATCAGTTCGTCGTCCACCACCAGGATGTCGAAGGCCTCCTTTTTTTTGGAGGCCAGCCGGATGGCGTCGGCCGGACAGACCTTGACGCATTCGCCGCACTGGTTGCACGCCGCAATGTCGATGGCGTAGGGGCTCGGGATGGCGTGGGGGACCGGAGGATAGATGGCCTTTCTCGTGCACAGGCCCTCGTTGAAGGCGTCCGGGACCTCCACGGGACAGACGTCGGAACACAACCCGCATCCCACGCAGCGGGCGGGATCGACCCCTGTGGACATTTGCCCGATGGACACCTTGAAGTTGCCGGGCTCGCCCTCGACCGACTTGAGTTCGGCGCCGGGCAGAACCTCGATGTTTTCGTGGAAAAAGCCCTTGCGCATGCAAAACTGCGACGACGCGTCTCTTTGCACCAGCGGAAGCATCTTGCACATGCCGCAGCGGTCGTTGGGAAACTGGCGGTCCAGCTTGCCCAGGATGCCGCCCATGTGCGGCTCCTTTTCGATCAGCACGACCCCGTAGCCGCATTCGGCCAGATCCAGGGCGGATCTGACCCCGCTTATGCCCGCGCCCACAACCAATACTTTGCCGATTTTTCGATGCATGGAAAACTCCGTTCTTGTCTTGGTTTTATTCCAGCCCCACTACGTCCTGGAATTCGTTTTCCTTGAATTCGGACAGGGGCGGCTTTTGCGAAAGGTCCAGGCCAGGGGTGTAGTCGAATCCCTTTTGGATGCGTGCAGCGGCGGTCCTGAACAGCTCGGCCACCGGAATGTCGTTGGGACAGGCGTTGGAACACTGCCCGCAGCCCACGCATGCGGTGCCCATGTGGGCAATCCTCGTCAGGTGATAGAAGAGAGTGTCGGTGGGCATTTTCACCGCGCCCTTGCGCGCGGCCCATCCCAGGTATTGCGCCGGTTCGTGATCGAACACGTCGGTGACGAACACGCACTCCCTGCAATAGCAGACCGGGCACGCCACGCGGCAGTTGTAGCAGTTGACGCAGTTGGCCAGGTAAGAGGAGAGCTTTTCCAGGCTGCCGGTGGCTTCTGCGGTTTCCGCAAACATTTTATCCCTGGCCGCGGTCCTTTCGGCCACCAAGTCGGCGACGGCCTTTTTTCTTTGCGGGGGGACCTCCGAACCGGGCAGCCCCAGTCTTTTCAACAGCTCGGCGCCCTTTTCGGTCCGGCCTTCCAGGAAAAGCCCCTTCGACGCGTCCACCCCGTAAAATCCCACCGTAATGTCGGCGGATTCGGCCACCGGATGCTCGCAGACCCGGCATGCCGGGGCGATCGCGATGTCGTCAAGGGTCGTGCCCCCGCCGGAGAGAACCTGTCCGACGAACTTTTTCGTCAGGGCTTCGGGGCTTTCCTCGTTTTCCACCAGCTTAAAGTAGTCGGTGTTCTGATACGCTCCCAGGCAGTCGATGCCGATCATCACCAAGTTTTCGACCCGCCCCTGGTTGAGCTTGACCAGCTCGACAAACGCCCTGACTTCGCAGGAACGCAGGACCGCGACAACGGTCTGGCCGCTGCTTTTCCGGGTGATCTTGGAAGCCAGCTTGGCGCCGTTGATGGGAAAGACCGGGGACAGCGGATCGGCGTCGTTCAATCGTTCCGGGTCCGCAACGAGCGCGGGCATCACCATGTTCTTCATGGGGAGCCGCAGCGGCACCAGGACCGCGTCCGCCGCGCCCGATTCCAGGGTCTGCTTCAGCAGCGACCGCGCCGCCTCCAGCAGATTGTCGTTTTTTACCTCTATTTTGGCCGTCGTAACCATGGAATACCTCATAGTAGTTTGTTAATCGTTGACGGTTGCCGGCCGGTTTCCTGCGGTTTCGCCCGAGACGTTCCTCCTGAAGGCAAACCCCGGTCGGAAGCCCCGGCCAACGCAGCGCCAAGCGACTAAATGACCATCTTCAGCTTCGCCTCGCTGGGACCGATCTTCTTGATGCGGTCGGTCAGCTCCTGCATGATCTCGGCGAACTCGATGCCGTCGCTGGCCCCGATCCAGGTCAGGTGGAGCCTCTCCGGCTCGAACCCGAACTGGGGAAGCATATCCTTCAACAGCTTGATCCGCCGCCGGGCCTTGTAGTTTCCGTTGATATAGTGGCAGTCCCCGGGGTGGCATCCGCTGACAAGCACGCCGTCGGCGCCCTCCAGCAAGGCCTTGATCACGTACTGGGGATCCACCATGCCGGTGCACATCACCCGAATCAGTCTCACGTTCTTGGGATAGCCCAATCGGGACGTGCCCGCCAGGTCCGCCGCCGTGTACGTGCACCAGTTGCAGACAAATGCGATGATGGTTGGCTCGAAATCCTCCATGTTGCCTCCGATTGAAAGGTTGAGTGTTAGCTTTTGGCTTTTAGCCGTTGGCCGTTAGCTGATAGCTGTTAGCCGTTGGCCGTTAGCTGCTGGCTAACAGCTAACAGCTAATAGCTAATAGCCAACAGCCATCGGCCACCGGCCCTATCCGCCCAAACTCGCGATGGCGTCCATGATGCCGTCGATTTCCGCGAAAATCTGCTTGGGCTTGAAATGGCGGCTGCGTGCGGCGTCGCTGGGGCAGAAGCCGCTGCAGCTTCCGCAGCCCTTGCACAGCGCCGGGTTGACTTCCGAGACGCCCTTTCTGGCGTTGAAATCGATGGCCCCGTAGGGGCACAATCCGATGCATATCTGGCAGCCGATGCAGATGTCCGGGTCGATCCAGGAGATCGTGGGGGGAATCTCCACCTCTCCCAGGGTGGCCAGGGCCATTGCCTTTGCCGCCGCGCCCGAGGCCTGGGACACCGTGTCCGGGATGTCCATGGGCTTCTGGCAGCAGCCCGCCAGGAACACGCCGTCGGTGGCCGTGTTCAAAGGTCCCAGCTTGGGGTGCTCCTCCAGGAAGAACCCGTCGGCCCCCTGGTTCACCCCGAAAGTTCTTCCCACGTTCGTGGCGTCGGCCCGGGCCTCGATGGCTGTGCACAGCACCACCATGTCCACAGGCACGCGAATCTTCTTGCCCAAAAGCGTGTCTTCGGCGATGGCCACCAGCTTGCCTTTCTCTTTGGAATTTTCCGGGATGTTGGAGATCTCCGCCACCTTGCCGCGGACGAACACGGTCCCTTCCTCCTGGCATCGGCGGTAGAATTCCTCGTAGCCTTTGCCAAAGCAGCGCATGTCGATGTAGAAGTCGTAGACCAGCGTGTCGTGGCCGACCTTCTCCTTGATCAGGTGCGTGTATTTGAGAGCGTACATGCAGCACACCCGGCTGCAATACTCGTGGTAGTTGACGTCGCGGCTTCCGATGCAATGCAGGAGAGCGACGCTCTTCGGAGGCTTTTCGAACTGGCCGTCGCCGTTTCTCATGAGGATTTTTCCGCCGGTGGGACCCGTGGCGTTGCTCAGGCGCTCGAACTCCAGCGCGGTGAAGACATTGGGATACTTGCCGTATCCGTACTGGGTCATGGGCGTGGGATCCAGGGCGTCGTAGCCGGTGGACAAGATGATGCTTCCCACCTCCAGCTGGATTCGCTCCTCTTTCATGGTATGGTCGATGGCCTTTGCTTCGCACGCGGAGACGCATTCCATGCACTCGCAGCAGACGCCGCAATTGACGCAGCGGGATGCCTCCTTCCGGGCTTGTTCTTCCGTTAGACCGAGGTCGATCTCCCGGAAGTCCCCTATTCTTTCCGACGGTTTCAGCATGGCGGACTCGGCCCGGTTCACCTCCGGGGCTTTCTCGGGAATGTCCGACCAGTCCTCGCCGGGGGCTTTCTTGGCCGCAATCTCCGCTTCCAGCCGCGAAAGGTCTTCTCCCTTGAGAAATCTGTCGATGGCTTCCACGGCGCGATGTCCCGCGCCGATGGCCTCCACCACCGTGGCGGGGCCGGACACGGCGTCGCCTGCGGCGAACACGCTGGGGATGGAGGTCTGCATGGTGTACTCGTTGACCTCGATGGTCTTTCTGGCGGACAAGCCCAGACCGGGCAGGCCGTCGGAAAAGCCGATATCCACGGCCTGGCCAACCGCCGGGATCACCGCGTCGCATTCCAGCACGAACTCGGAACCCGCCACAGGCACCGGCCTTCGCCTTCCGCTGGCGTCGGGCGCGCCCAATTCGTTTTTAATGCACTCCAGGCCCGTGACTTTGCCGCCGGCGGAAACGATCTTGACCGGGGAGACCAGGCAGTTCAGCTCCACTCCCTCCTCCAGAGCGCCCTCGATCTCCTCCGCGTAGGCGGGCATCTCCTTTTCCGTGCGCCGATAGACGATGGCCACCGATTCGGCCCCAAGCCGCTTGGCCGCGCGCGCGGCGTCCACCGCCACGTTGCCGCCGCCGATGATCGCCACCTTGTTGCCGGGGGCTTGCCTGCTTCCCAGGTTGACTTCTCTTAAGAAAGTCACCGCGTCCACGGCGCCCTTCAGATCGTCGTCGCCGGAAATGCGGATATCGATGGAATCGTGGGCGCCCACCGCCAGAAACACGGCGTCGTATTCCTCGTTTTTCAACCCTTCCAGGGTGAGGTCTTTTCCGAACCTCTTGTTCGTCTCCGCTTTGATGCCGTAGGAAAGAAGGTAGTCGATCTCCTTGTCGAGCAGCTCGGGCGGGAGCCTGTAGTCGGGAATCCCCACGCGCAGCATGCCTCCCAGCTTTTCCAGGGCTTCGAAGATCGTCACTTGGTAGCCTTTCTTGCGCAGGTACCAGGCCACCGTCAGGCCGGCCGGGCCGGAACCCACCACCGCGATCTTTTCCTTCCTGTCCTCGATTTCTGGGACCGGAAGCTCCGCGAAGTCCACCTGGTCGGCGGCAAAGCGTTTCAGGGCGCGGATCGCCACCGGGGCTTCCAGTTCTCCTCGCCTGCACTGGGTTTCGCAGGGGTGCGGACACACCCGGCCGAGCACGCCCGGCAACGGGAGACGCTCCATGATCAGGGAAAGGGCCTGCTTGTACTTGCCCTGGCCGATCATCTGGACGTACCCCTGCACGTTGACACCGGCGGGACAGGTGACCGTGCAGGGCGCGCGGTCCTTCTTGACGATGTTGAACGTGATGGGAATGGCCTGGGGAAAAGTGCGTCCGGCGGCCTGCCGCGTGCCGATGCCCACGTCCCAGGTGTTGGGAATGGAGACGGGGCAGACCTTGGCGCACTCGCCGCAGCCGGTGCACACGCCCTCCTTGATGTATCTCGGCTTGCGCCGCACGGTGACCGTGTATGCTCCGATGAAGCCCGAGACTTCCTCCACTTCGCTGTAGGAAAGGACTTCGATGTTGGGGTGCTGGCCCACGTCCACCATCTTCGGCGTGCCGATGCAGGCCGCGCAGTCCAAGGTCGGAAAGGTCTTGTCGAACTGAAGCATGTGCCCGCCGATGGTGGTGTCCTTCTCCACCAGGTAGACCTTGAAGCCCCCGCTGGCGATATCCAGAGCGGCCTGCATCCCCGCGATGCCCCCGCCTACCACCATCATGTCCGGATTGACCGCGCTCTTTCGGGCTTCCAGCTTCTCGTGGTAGTTCACGCGGTTGATCGCCCCCGCCACAAGGCTTTTGGCCTTGTCCGTGGCTTCGTCCTCGTCCTTGGTCACCCACGAGACCTGCTCCCGCACCGACGCCATCTGGAAGTAGTAGGGGTTCAGGCCGGCGCGCGCGCACGCGCCCATGAAGGTCTTGCCGTGAAGACGGGGGGAACAGGAGGCTACAACCACGCGGGTCAGCCCCATTTCCTTGATGTCCTGTTCGATCATCGCCTGGCCGGGGTCGGAACACATGAACTTGTAGTCCCTCGCCACCACCACGCCGGGAAGCTTCGCGGCGAAGGCGGCCACCTCCTCCACACGCACCTTGCTGGCGATGTTGATTCCGCAGTGGCAAACGTAAAATCCTATCCGAGTAGCCATATCGATACCTTCATAAAAATTGTTGGATTACGCCCAGAAGTTCCTCGACTTCGGGCGGCCTTCCCAAGAACGCCGCCGGCTCCAGTATCTCCTTGACACCCTGGCAGCGCTGGTAGTGGCAAAATGTCTTCCTGTTCAACTGCGACATGATGACCACCGGAACGTTCTTGAGGTCCTTGTCGCCTTTGAGCAGGCGAAACAGCTCGATGCCCCCGTCGTCGGGAAGCATCGGATCCATGATGATCAAATCCGGCCGGATTCGCCTGGCAATGCTCAATCCTTCCGCGGAATCCATGGCCTGCAACGATTCGTAACCGTTGGATACCAGCAGGTTCGACACGAACAACTGGACATCCAGCTCGTCCTCCACAACCAGTATTCTCTTTTTCCTAGACCTTGGATTCATCTGAAAAGACTCGCCATCCTTTCTTGACGGTTGATAACTACCAAAAAAAGGTTCGCCGTGCTTCGCCGGACAATTTCTCCCGCCTGCCCGACTGATGCGGCGGCCAGGCAGGCTGACGATTCCCATGCGCGCAACTTGCGAATTTCCTTATACATTTTCCGTGCCATCGCAGAAATTCCGGGGCGAACCCTTGATTTCTCGACGTTTTCGTAATGCAAAATCGAAAAACCCGATCTGGTGGGATTCGGATAAAACGTTGCAACATCGTTGCGATTGTTTTTGTTGCAACATCGGAAAGGTTAATAATTGCAAGCATTTCAGCGTATTGCAGAAAGAGTTGCAACGTGGTGCAACGCGATGCAACGGAGCAGGGCTTTTTCAGGAACTCATTGCCGCTTAGAAAGGATTGCGATCTGAGCGGCTGTTTCGACGGATCCCACTGTGATTTCTCACACAAAGCCACAAAGCAACAAAGCCACAAAGCCACCAAGTTTGCCACGTAAGGAGCTTTGTGTCCTTGCGTCTTTGTGTGAGGATTTTAGAGAGTCGCCGGGCAGGTCCCAAAAATTCGGCTTTGGGCGCAATGGCCTTGACATGCCGGTACGGTTTCGCTATATTCCAATCTAACGATATTGTAAACGGAGGAGCCATGAGAGATTTCATAAAGGTGATGAAGGCCCTGTCCGATCCGAACCGGGTCAAGATGGTCAAGATGCTTCAGCGGCGCGTGATGTGCGTATGCGAAATCCAGGCGGCCCTGGGGCTGGCCCAGTCCACCGCGAGCAAGCACTTGAAAATTCTGGAGGAGGCCGGCCTGATATCCTTCTTCAAGGAAGGTCTCTGGGTGAATTACCGTCTCTCCGACGGGGCGCGGAACCCATACGTGGCCAACCTTCTTGGCAATCTGCGATACTGGCTGGAGGACGACAAGGAAATAGTTGCGCTGGTGGCGAGGCTGCCGGAGATTCGTCGCGAAGACGTGTGCGGCAATTGAACTTTTCCGGCCTGTGCGGTTGGTTTCGACGGTTAAGGCGCAAACAAATGTGTCCGATAGCGCCGCCTTCCGCGGCGGCGCAGGGGGGGGGCCTTCCGAAATCTGGAATCGAGAGGCGCCGCGCCGCAGAGGAAGGCTGCGCTACCGGAACAACCCGGAAATTGCCTTGGAAAATGGACTCCAACCGCGCAGGTCGAATATTTCCGAACTGCGCGCATTGCTCCAAATCGGTGGTGGATGTTTTTTTTGGCAACAAGATATCGCTGTATTGCAATATATAAATAAGGTGCTCCCGCATTCCCGATGAATTGTCTCTGCGGGAGCGCATGCTGCAAGGATGATAAGAAATGAAAGAACGCACCAAACTGCTTCTGATCGCGGGCGTCTTCACGGCCGCCTATTTTGTTCCCTGGGACGCTCCGGTGATCCGGCGCTCGGGACTGGAGGCCTTCATGATGCTCCAGGAATACGCGCGGGAGCACGTGCTGACCTGCCTGATTCCCGCTTTTTTCATCGCCGGTGCAATCGCGGTGTTCGTGTCCCAGGCTTCGGTGTTGAAATATTTCGGGGCGCAGGCGGGAAAGCTGTTGTCCTATTCGGTGGCGTCGGTTTCGGGGACCATCCTGGCGGTGTGTTCCTGCACGGTGCTGCCGCTTTTCGCGGGCATCTACACGCGGGGAGCGGGCATCGGACCGGCCACGGCCTTTTTGTATTCCGGCCCGGCCATCAACGTGCTTGCCATCACGTTGACGGCCAAAATACTGGGGTGGCAACTGGGGCTTGCGCGGGCCGTGGGCGCGATTGTCTTCTCGGTGGCGACCGGTCTGCTGATGGCTTTCATTTTTCGCAAGGACGATACGGCGCGCAACGCGGGCCAGATTTACGTGCCAGACGACGACGCCAAGGAGCGCACTTTGCTGCAGGATTCCCTGTACATGCTGACCATGGTGCTGATTCTGATTTTCGCGGCGTTCGCAAAACCCGCCCCCGGATCGACCGGCCTTTGGCCGATCATTTTCGCCGCCAAGTGGTATATCGCCATCGCCCTGTTGATCGTTCTGGGATGGATGTTGAAGGCTTGGTTTACCAAGGACGAACGCGTGGACTGGGTCGAATCCACCTGGGGGTTCATGAAGCAGATTTTTCCGCTCTTGGGCGGAGGCGTTCTGGTTGCGGGTTTCATGCTGGGACGGCCCGGCCATCCGGCCCTGATTCCGGAGGAGTGGATCCAGTCCCTTCTGGGCGGCAATTCCATCTGGGCGAATCTGATCGCGTCGGTGGCCGGCGCATTGATGTATTTTGCCACGCTCACGGAAGTGCCCATCCTGCAAGGCCTGCTGGGAGCGGGCATGGGCAAGGGGCCCGCACTGGCGCTGCTTCTGGCTGGCCCCGCCCTGTCGCTTCCCAACATGCTGGTGATCGCAAGCGTGATGGGCGTGAAAAAGACGGCGACCTTTTGCGGAATCATCGTGATCATGTCCACGTTGGCCGGAATGATCTACGGGGCGCTGTTTGCCTGACAACGCAGAAAACATAGGAAATAAAGGAGACAAGACCATGAGAATGCTGGCGGAATTTTTCCCGGAATTTACGGAAAAACTGGACGAAATGGACGCGCTTTACGAGCAGATGCGCACCATCGACGAAAAAACCTATCAATTCATATGCTTCGCCCTGTCGATCAAGGGCCGCTCCAAACCCTGCGTGTTGAAACACTTCAAGGGAGCGCTGGAGGCGGGTGCGACTGTGAAGGAACTGGCCTATATTCTGGCCCTGGTCGAACGCGAGGCGGCCGGCGCCGACGACTGCTGGACCCACGACGCCATCGGCGACTGGAAGGAAATCCTTGCCGGGAACATCAAATGCGATTGCCAGAAGTAACCCGTTTAACATAATAGACGATAAAGGAGAGGAAAATGGAGATAAAAGTATTGGGCCCAGGCTGCCCCAAGTGCCAGAAGGCGGAGAAAGTGGTCAAGGAGGCTGTGGCCGAGGCTGGCGTGGACGCCGATGTGGAGAAGGTCACGGACATAATGGAGATCGCCGGCTACGGCGTGATGGGCACGCCTGCGGTTGTGGTGGACGGAGAAGTCAAATTGGTGGGCAAAGTCCCCAGCAAGGACGATGTCAAGTCCTGGTTGAAACCATGAAATGGTTGGTGTTTTTCGGAGCAGTATCCTTCCTTGTGGCGACGGGGGGGGGCGGGGGTCCTCGCAGGCGATTCGGATAGCGTCGATCTGGTGTCTGTCCCGCCCCCCGGCCAGGTCACCATGGTCGATCTGGGTTCCCGAAAGTGCATCCCCTGCCATATGGCGAGCATACCCCTGATCGTCAGCTACGTAGCCGGTCAGGAAAAAGGGATGCGCACGAGAAGCGCCACTTTTTACGTGGCAGCCTTCACCGACGGTCTGTTCAACACCATAGCTCTTGTTGGTTTCATCTGCGCATTGCTGGGGCGCATGCTGGGCGATGTCGGTCCCGGGTGGACGATTGCCGTGGGGGCGGTTCTAATCTGGGTAGCGCTGGACATGCTGGGGATTCAGGCATGTTCCTTGTCCGGCGGTCTTATGGCACGGCTACGCGTACGGGGCGTCGGCGGAACGTTTCTCTTAGGACTGGCCTACGGTATTCTGGTTATAACGAATTTGGGGGTGGGTGGAATGTAGGTTGGGTTGAGCGTCGTCAATTGTTGGGTTTCGCTACGGAATTCTATCAAACAAACAGATAAGGCGCACGAAAGGGTTGGGAAGCAAGCGAAACCCAACATGAACCCCGCTCAACCCAACCTACGGCATTGCCGCGCCCCCAAATCCGTTACAACCAAGGAAAAAGCATGCTGGCAATCCATGTTTTTGACTATCCGACTATCGTTTCCGCGCTCCAGCGCGGGAACGAGTAGCCAAACACGGATGGGGTTCATTCTTCGGGGCAGTGCCCCAAGTCTTTTCGAAAGGCGGGGGAATCGATGATTTTCATCAGCTCCCGGTTTTCCGATTCCAGATATCTCGCCAGTTCCTCGTTGTCGAAGGCCATCAGGCTTTTGACGGCTGCCAGGGTCCTTTCCGGGATTTTTTCGAACCTGGCGGCGGCTGCCAGGGCCGCCTTTTCCAGTTGGTCCGGCGGGACGACTTCGTCCACGAGGCCCATGGCCATGGCCTCCGACGCCGTGATTCCGCAGTCGCTCAACAGGAATTGAAAGGCCTTGGACTTTCCCAGCAGTTTTGTCAGAAAAAAGGCGCCGCCTCCTTTGGGGGCGAGACCGAGGTCGATGTATGCGTTTTCGAAAACGGCATTCTCCGAAACGATCCGATAGTCGCAGGCGAGGCTGGCGTTCAGATAGAGAGGTATAACGCGCCCGCTGTCCACGTGGATGACCAGTTTCGGAAGGGTCGTGATTTTCAGGATGAACTGATCCACGGCGTTGTACATGCGGTAGATCGCGTTTCTGTCGAATTTCAAGCGGCAAAGGCGGTAGTAGAAATCGTAATATTCCTTTTCGCCGGTCTTTTCCGGGGAACCGGCCACGATCAGCGTTCTGACGGAGTCGTCGGTCTCCACCCGGTCGAGGTAGTCCAGCAGGCGGTCGATGCGGTCGAGTTCGGTGGCCCGGAGCAACAGGTTTTCGCTCAGGTTGAGAAAGGCTGTCGTTCCTTCCTTGCGGGAGGTGAACAGGACATTTTCCGGATCTTGCGTCGTTTTTCTTTTCATGGCAAATCCCCCTTTCCTTGGAGCCGCCGTCTTTCAGCTTGGCGCAGGCAGCAGGACTGCCACCTTCGAGCCCGTCCCCGGTTCGGATTCTACCTCTATTCGCCCCCCGTGCCTTTTAACGATGGCGTAGGCGACCGGCAGTCCGAGCCCCGTCCCCTTTTCGGACGCGTCCGGCCAGGTGGAAAAAGAGGGGGCGAATAGTTTACCCATCACGTCCTCCGACATTCCAACGCCCCTGTCGATCACGGCAATCCTGATATGCCTGTCCGTTTCGATTTCAGCACCGCCGTCCTGCCAAGGGCTTGCGTCGCAATAATCGACCTCTATGCGCAACGCGCCTTCGCCGGACATGGCATCCTTGGCGTTTTCGACGATGTTGCCGATGGCCCGTCGCATGGCCTTTGGGTTCACGGATATTTGTTTCAGCCCTTTTACGAACGAGTACTCGCATCGAATCCGGGAGCCTTTGATCGCGGACTTGGCGGCGCGCTCCACCAGTTTTCTCACGTCGGTCCTCTCAGTCTTCCATTCTTTTCGCGCGTTTGGAAATACGCACTTGGCGGCGAATTCCCGTGCCAGCAGGCAGGATTTTTCGGCTCCGGCAAGGCATTTTTCCAAGCGGTCTCCGGATTTCCCGTTTCGAAGCGCGCTGCCGATATGCTCCAGCGCTTCGTCGATCATATGTTCGGCTTCGCGTCCCATTGCCCCGGCGTAGAGGCACAGATCCTCCAATATCCTCTTTTCGCGATCTTTGCCGCCCGCCTTGCTTTCTTCGGTGATGTCGCGAATCGTCGCCCGAAGGCCGTTTGACTCTCCGATTTCGGAAAACACCGGCATACACGTGAGGCGGACCCGTTTTTTCCGGCCCGAGGAGGTGGCTATGTCGTATTCGAAATTGCCGGGCGCCTTCCCTTTCTTCATTTTTTCGAATTTCGACCGGACTTTTTTGGCGTCCTCTTCTTGCGCGATTTCGAAAAAAAGTTCCGGGTTCGCCATGAAATCTTCGCGGTCGAATCCCGTGATGCGTTCGCAGGAAGGGGAGCTGTAAAGAAAACGGCCGTCCGGCGCCATCCACAATTCCCAGTCCTGGGCGAAGTCGGCCACGGTCCGGAATTTCAGTTCGCTCTCCTTCAGTCTACGCTCCGTTTCGGCCTTGTACAAGGCCAATTCCATGACGGCGAAAAGTTCGCGCTCGTTTATGGGCTTGAGGATGTAGCCGAAAGGTTCGGTGATCTTGGCTCGTTCCAGCAGTTGGCTGTCCAGGTGGGCCGTCAGGTATACGACCGGCGTGCCGCACTCGGACCGAATCTGCTCCGCCGCGTCGATGCCGTCGCGCTTGCCCTTCAGCAGGATGTCCATCAGGACAAGGTCCGGGACCTCCTTTCGCGCCTGCTCCACCGCCGCTTCGGCCGTGTCCGCGACCGCGCAGGCCGTGTAGCCCCTCTTGCACAGCTTTGCGATCAGTATTTCGACGAGGGAAAACTCGTCTTCCACGATCAGTATTTTCGTGGGGGTCATGGATTTTCTTCCCCTAAAACCGGTTTCAACCGACCTTCGACAAGGACATTTTCCGGCGCATGTCCTCGATAACGTGGTCCAGGATGGAATCGAGATCCGTCTTGGGTTCGAACCCGATGAACTTTTTGATCTTGTCGATGCTGGGTACGCGGCGGCGCATGTCTTCGAAATCCTTCTTGAACGCCTTGTCGTAGGGAATCTTGTGGATTTGGGAACGCGCGCTTGCCTTTTCGATGATCTTTTCGGCCAGCCGCAGGATGGTAATCTCCTCGGTGCCGCCGACGTTGAACACCTCCCCGAAGGTGTTTTCGTGTTCCAGCAGCTCCATGATCGCGCAAACAACGTCCTTTACGTAGGTGAACGTCCTGGTCTGTTCGCCGTCGCCGTAAACGGTGAGCGGCTCGTCCTTCAAAGCCTGTTCCACAAGCCTGGGTATCACCATGCCGTAGGCGCCGGTCTGTCTCGGTCCCACGGTGTTGAACAACCGGGTGATGACCACTTTCAATCCTTTGGTACTGTGGTAGGCCAAAGCGGTGAATTCGTCCATCAGCTTGGACGCCGCGTAGCTCCACCGGGATTTGTTCGACGGTCCATAGACGATGTTGTCGGTTTCCACAAGGGGGGCGTGCAGGTGCTTGCCGTAGACCTCGGAAGACGATGCGATGAACACGCGCTTGTTGAACCGGGCGCACAGGTCCAGCACCATTTCTGCCCCCTGGATGTTGGTCTTGATCGACTCCAGGGGGTTTTCCAGGATGTAGCGCACCCCCACCGCCGCAGCCAGATGGTAGACCCGGTCCGCAGAACCGATCAGTTCCGCCATGGCGCGCGGATTCAATATGGTGTCCACGATCACCGTGAACCTTTTCCCATAGGCCGGGTCCTGTTGCAGAAATCGAATGTTTTCGAGCGACCCGGTGGAAAGATCGTCTATGATGGAAACCTCGTCGCCTTTCTCCAGAAAGGCCTCGGCCAGGTGCGAGCCGATGAAACCGGCACCGCCCGTTATGGCAATCCTCATGTTAAAAGCTCCTCTCTTCGTCCCTTTTTTCCATGCTTTTACCAGAATTCGCGCCAAATGAACACGCAAAAATGGCCTCAGGGATGACGGAGCCGGACTATTCCAGGTATACATTCCCGCACGACACGCGGAAACGACGCGGCAAGGATCGGCCGAAACTGAAACCAGCCCACAACGGCAAGACGGGCGGACCGTTTTGGTCCGCCCGTTTTTTTATCGTCACTTATGCGGTTGTTGTTGGTTTAAAACGGAATGTCCTCGTCGTCCTGGTTGTCGGGATAGGGATTGTCGGGGATGTCCGGGGGCCCTGGCTGCGGCTCGGTCGCGGGTCTGCTGCGATAGCCGCCTGCGTTTCCGGCGGAGGGGCCGGCGTTGTCGCGCGGGGAACCGAGCATCACCATGTCCCTTGCGACGATCTCGGTCGTATACCGTTTGTTGCCGTCGCGATCCTGCCATTCCTTTGTTTGTATCTTCCCCTCGATGTACACCTGTTTGCCCTTTTTCAGGTATTCCCCGCAAATTTCGGCCAATCCTCTCCACGCGACCACTCTGTGCCATTCCGTGCGCGATTCTTTTTGCCCATCTTTACCCGTCCAGGTTTCCGTTGTCGCAACGCTGAAAGTCGCTACCGGGGTCCCGTCAGGGGTATATCGCATTTCGGGGTCTCGACCCAGATTCCCGATGATCATTGCTTTGTTCAAACCGGCCATGTTCACCTCCGTTTATTTGTGATTGTTTTTTCGACAATTACAGGAGAATGCGGCGCATGTCAACGCCTGTCCTTTCACGTTTGAAAACCGGACCGAATGTTTTCGAAACCGATTTACAAAACACGCCCGCCTTGCTAAAAACGAATTTTGCGCCTATGCCTTATAGGCGAAGAAACAAATATGAAATGCGAGGATACAAAGGGATTCCATGATGGGGCTCGGTTTTAACTTCGGCCCGTTTTCATCCAACCGTTTCGATCATCTCCTGGATTCCGGGTCTAAAGCAAGCTCCGCCCGGAATGACGGTGTTGGGTGGCCGACTTTATTCCCCCCATGACCATTCGCACGCTGCCGTTCTCTCGGACGGGGGCAATGAAACAGGCGAAGCGGCCCCTGCGTCCGTCCGGGCGCGCGAGGGCCGAATCGTGGAGTATGAAAAGAATGCCGGTTGACATCGAATCGCCGCCGCCCGCGTTGACAAAGCGAATTCGACGAAGGGTGGTCGCCAAGACGTGGGACTTTTTCGCGGCCACGCCTCCTGGCTTCGAGGAGCTTTGCGAACAAGAGTTCGCCGCCCTCGCCTTCTTGGAGACGCTCCCGCAGATTGCCCCCGGAGGCCTGGAATTTTCCGGCCGGGTTCAACACGCCTACATGTCCAACTTGCATCTCAGGACGGCGAATCGGGTTCTGATGAGAATCGAGGAGTTCCAGGCCGCCAACTTCAGGCGCCTGAAAAAGAAACTGCGGGCATTGCCGTGGGAACTGCTCGTGAAGCCGGACAGGGCGGTTTCGTTCCGGGTTTCTTCGGCGCGATCCAGGCTTTATCATACCAAGGCGGTGGAGCAGTGCGCGCACGAAGCCCTGGACGAAGCGCCGGGGCGACGGCCCCGGCCTTCGGAATACGAGGAGGATACCCCTCCCCAGACGGTTTTCATACGGATTGTCGAAGACCGCGTTTCCTTGTCCCTGGACTCGAGCGGGGACAACCTCTACAAGAGGGGGTTGAAGGCCCCGGGGGCCAAGGCGCCTTTGCGAGAGACGGCGGCGGCGGCCATCCTGACGCTTCTGAACTATGGCGGCGACCGGCCGCTGATCGACCCCATGTGCGGCTCCGGAACTTTTTCCCTGGAAGCCGCCATGATCGCGCAGGGCATTCCTCCGGGATGGTACCGCTCCTTTTCCTTTTTCGAATGGCCCTGTTTCAGTCCGGGAAATTGGGGACACATCAGAAAGGAAGCGAGGAAAGCTTTCCGGCCGATGAGGCGACCCGCGATTTTCGCGTCCGATATCGATTCCGGGGCTTGTCGGAAACTCCGGGGGTGCGTTTTGAAAGCCGGTTTTCAAAACGCGGTCGAGATCGAAGACGGACTGGATTTTTTCGATTTGCATCCCGAAAAATTCGGCAATGAACGCGGGGCGGTGGTTATCAATCCGCCCTACGGTCTTCGCATGGACCCTGCCGGAAAGAACGCCGGTCCATTTTTCGACGAGATATTCCGAAAACTGAAAAAGGACTTCAAGGGCTGGAAAGCGGCGGTGGTCGTGCCCGATTCCAGGTATGCCGCCGGCGCCCCTTCGGCCCTGCAAAAAAGGCGGCTGTTCCATGGCGGACTCGACTTGCGGCTGATCTACGGGACCATACCCCGCTGACCCGCTCCATTATACGCTTGCAAGACAACGAGAGTTCGTGGTATTTTGACTCGGTTCATGCAAAAAAGCCAAGGAGCGCAGGAAACGGCTTTTTAAACGTCTCTCGGATTTTTCCCCGGTCCGAAAACGAATTCACGCACGGCTCTTTTCCGGATCGCAAGCATTTGGATTTCGTTTCGCCATGAAAAACATACTCGCCAAAGTCGATCTGATTCTGATCGCCGTTCTGTTTTTTCTGACCCTTCCGGCCGAATACTTCGAAACCATGTCCTTGCTGGAGAACGAGACCGTCGCCTTTCGGCACGCGTTGAGAAACAGCTATGGAGATCCCACCCTGACATCGTTTCCCTCCGACAAGGTCCTTCTGGCGACAATCGACGACCAATTCTACGAAAAATACGGCGGGCATCCCCTGAAACGCTCCGACCTCGCCCGGATCGTCGAAAACCTCAATGCCCTTGGCGCGCAGGTGATCGCCTGCAATTTCTTCCTGAAATACCGCGACATATACGAAGAGGACAACCTCCTGGCCCGCGCATTGGAAAAGGCGGAAAACGCGATGCTCGCTTCCCAGGTGGTTTTCGACCGCCGAAACGACGCCCTGAAGTTCCACTACCCGGTCTCGCCGCTCAAGGACGCTGCGGAAACCGGGTATGTCAATCTCACCCCGGTCAGCACCGTCATATCCACCTTCAGCAGACTCAGGTTCTATCCGGAGCTTGCGGACATCGAGGGGGGCCTGCCGCTTGCCGCCCTGGCGGTCGCGAAGTACATGGGCACCGCCATCCAGCTGGAGGGAAGGACCCTGAAAATCGAAGGACTCGCCCTGATTCGCCTGGACCATTTCGACGAACTGCACATCGACTTTTCTTACGTGCCTGAAAAATCCGGCTCGATTGCGACAAGATACGCCCGCTCGGGGTTCGATTTTCTCGATATCGGACCCGAAAACTCCGAAAAGAGGCGAAACCTGAAAGATGCGGTGGAGGGCAAGATCGTCGTGATCGGCGACAGTTCCGAGCTGTCCAACGACTGGTACGACACGCCCGTGGGACGCCTGTACGGGGTGGAAATCCTGGCGCACTCCATCGCAACGATTCTGAAAAGCGCGCCGCTGAGGCCCGCAGGGTTCGTCGCGGAAACGGCGAGCGCCTTTTTCGTGTTCGTCTCTATTTTTCTCATTCGCGTGTTCGTCTTCGAACCCAAGGTCAGGACCCTCTCCGTCTTTCTGGTTTTCGCCCTTTTCGCCCATGCCGCGACCTCTTTCTATGTTTACTCGGGCGTTGTCTTTTCCATGAGCTACCCCATTGTTTTCGGAGCGGTCGCCTTTATCGCCGTGAGCCTGATCGCCTATGTGAAAGAAGCGACTATCAAGAACCAGATCGCCGCGAAGCTTCGCGAAAAACAAAGGTATCTCGAAAAGGCCGAGGAAAAATACCGCAGCATCTACGAGAACTCGGCCGACGGAATCTTTCAGACCGACACCGAGGGCGTCTTCATCGACGCCAATCCCGCCATGGCCTGCATCATGGGATTCGACAGGCCTCTGGACATTCTCGCAGACCGGATCGACATGGCCGCAAGCTGCTTCAGACAGGTGCGCGGCGGAAGGGAATTCTTCGAAAAACTGCGCCTCGAGGAAAAGATCGTCGGACTGGAACAGGAGTTCCGAAGGAGCGACGGCAGTTGCTTTAAAGGCATCCTGTCCGCCAGGACGGTCCGCGACGACCTGGGCAACATCATTTACTGCGAAGGGTCCTTGCATGACATCAGCGAAAGGGTGCTCAAGGAACAGGCGGAAAGGGCTCGCGAGGCCGCCGAAGCCAAGGCAAAGGCCAAGAGCGAGTTCTGGGCCATGATCAGCCACGACATTCGAAACCCTTTGGGGGCGATCCGGATGGGTCTTGAGACCGTCTCCGCCAACCCGTCGCTTTCCCCAAAAGAGAGAAGAGACATGGAAACCCTCAAAAAAAACTGCGACAAAGTCAAGGGTATTCTCGACGATTCTCTCGATTTGAGCAAAATGGAAGCAGGCGGGATGGCACTGCATCTGGCCAGATTCGATCTTCGAAAGGAGATGGAAAACCTTGTCGATCTCCACCGGCAAAGCACGGCGGCAAAAAAGGTCGAACTGATTCTGGACATCGATCCGGAAGCTCCGCCGGTGCTGCTCGGCGATTGTTTCCAGATCGGCAAGGTCGTTGAAAACCTGCTGACAAACGCCGTCAAATTTACAAATAACGGCGAAATTTCGGTCGGTGTCGATTGCCTCGGAAAAAGCGATAGCCATGCCAGGCTGTCGTTTTATGTCAGCGACACCGGGATAGGGATGTCCGACGAACAGGCCCGGCGGATCTTCTCGCCTTATGCGCAGGCGGACCGGCCGTTCGCATCCAGTACCGGCGGCACCGGGCTGGGCCTGTACATTTGCAAGACAGGGGTCGAACTGATGGGAAGCACCATCGGCGTGGAAAGCAAGCCAGGCGCGGGCAGCCGGTTTTTCTTCGAGCTGAAACTGAATGTTCCCGCAAACGCCGCGCACGAAAGCCCCGCCCTTCCCCTGGGGTTGAAAAGGATACAGGCCTTGGTCGTGGACGACAGTCCGGCTTCCGGAAGAATGCTGGAAAGAGCGTTGAAATCGCTCGGTTGCGAACCTGTTTGCGTCGAAACGTTCGACCGCGCGCGCGAGGTCTTCCAGTCGGACAAGAAAACTTTCGACATCGTTTTGATCGACTGCGACATGCCCGATTGCGAAACAACGGCCTCCTCCGACGCCTTTTGGATGGACGACAGCGAAAAGCGGATTCCAGCGGTTCTCATGTCGGCTTTCGGAGACTGCCATCTCTCCGACGGCGCCTTGCCCGAGGTCGCAAACGCATTGCTTTCCAAGCCTGTGAAATACGGAGAATTGCTCGACGCGATTCTCGAAGCGATGGGTTTCGGGCAGACCGCAGCGAAAGAGCCGGAAGAGGAACGCGAACGCCCCCGACTGCACGGGCGATTTCGGGGCGCTCGAATTTTGCTGGCGGAGGACGATGCGATCAACCAGCATTTCGTGTCGGAGATTCTGGAGGCGGAAGGACTGCGCGTATCCGTTGCGATCAATGGCCGGGATGCGGTGAAGGCGGTTTTCGAAAACCATTTCGACTTGGTGTTTCTGGATTGCAGAATGCCGGTCATGGACGGCTTGGAGGCGGCCGTTCGAATCCGAAGGGACCCCCGTTTCAAGGACCTTCCTCTGATCGGCCTGTCGGCGTCCGCATCGGACGAGGATCGCGAAAAAGGCCTTGCAGCCGGAATGAACGACTACTTGGTCAAGCCGGTGGAAACCGGCGACCTTTTTTCCGCTGTGCGCCGATGGGTTTGCGCCGACAAAGTGGAAAAACGTCGCAAGGTCGCCGTCGAAAAAAGCACCGGCGGTACCGCCGAATTTTTCTGGCCTGCGGACCTGCCCGGTATCGATATCGAAAGCGCCAGGGAAAAATATTCCGGCAACCGAGCATTTTTCATAGACCTGCTCCTTCGGTTCGCAAAGGAATACAAGGGCGTGCCGAGCCAATTGAGACAGGCGGCGACACGTCGGGACTTTGACTTTATCAGGGGGATAATGCACAAACTGCGCGCCACTTTGCCCGTCATAAAGGCCAGGCGACTGCCCAAGCTTGCCGAGGATATCAGAGACGCCTGCCTGAGCGAAGACATGGACAGCTTGGAAATTCTTCTCGACGATTTCGAAATCGGCTTCGATCAGGTGTTGACATCCGCTTGCCTGCTCGATGAAAATAGAAGAAACGCAAAAGCGGCGCACTCTCGAAATGTGCAAAACGATGTCGTTGCGGCAAATTCCCGGGAAATGAGACGCAATTGTCTGGAACTCGATGACCTGCTCGAGGAACACAATCTCAGGGCCGGCGATTTCTTACGTTCGATCATGGAGCACGTCTCCGATGCCAGCCTTGTCGATTCGCTGCAACGAATTGCCAGGCATGTGGAACGACTCGATTTTTCAGGCGCCCGCCGCGACTTGCGCGCGTTGGAAAGGAAGCTGGAGGGCCGGGACGAATAAAGCCGACCGACGGCGACAGTCAGTCGGCTTTTGGCATCCCGTCGAGCCCGAAAAAAAAGACACGTCGCGAATTCGAGGGCAATTGTCCGCGTTCGAATTGCATCGCAGCGGGGGACAAACCTCCCGCCCGACCGCGACGGATTAAAAAAACAAAAAAATAAGGAGGGGCCAATGTCCGATCTTGCCGAAAAGTTCGCAACCGCCGTGGAAGAAGTGAAACAATTGCCGTCCAGGCCCGACAACGAAACCCTGTTGAAACTCTACAGTCTCTACAAGCAGGCATCCGAGGGCGACGTTTCCGGCAAGCGTCCCGGCTTCGCCGATTTCAAGGGACGAGCCAAATACGACGCCTGGGCCGGGATCAAGAGCGTTTCCAAGGAACAGGCCATGCAAGACTATGTCGATCTGGTGGAAAAGCTCAAAGCGCAGGCCGCTTGAATACGGGGCGACCGAAAAGCAACGGCAACAAGAAAGGATTCGATCATGGCAGAATTGTTGTGGGGACCCACCCGAAGCCAAATCCAGGAAACCAATATGCACCGATTTATGAAAAGCGTCAACGAACGCTTCGGCCGGTCTTTCGAAAAATACGACGACCTGTACCGGTGGTCCGTGGAGAACATTCCGGATTTCTGGGCCGCCATGTGGGATTTCGCGCAAATCAAGGCTTCCCGTGTCTATGACGAGGTGGTGGACGACGCGAGCAAGATGCCTGGGGCCAAGTGGTTCTCCGGCGCGAGGCTCAATTTTGCCGAAAATCTGCTTCGATACCGCGACAACCGGACCGCCCTCGTTTTCAAGGGCGAAGCCCGCGAACCGGTCGAGTACACCTACGCCAGGCTTTACGACGAGGTGGCCAGGGTCGCCGATTCCCTGAAAAGACTCGGGGTCGTCCCCGGCGACCGCGTGGCGGGTTTCATGCCCAACATGCCCCATTCCGTCATCGCCATGCTGGCCTCCGCCAGCATCGGGGCCGCTTGGTCTTCATGCTCCCCGGACTTCGGCATCAAAGGCGTCCTGGACCGTTTCGGCCAAATCAAGCCCAAGGTCCTTTTCACCGCCAACGGCTATTCCTTCAAGGGCAAGAAAATCGATTCCCTGGAGCGAATCTCCCGAATTCTGGAACAGATACCGTCGGTGCAAAAGACCGTGGTGGCACCCTACACGGAAGACGCTCCGGACATAAGCCGCGTGCCGAACGCCGTGATGTTCGACGACTTCAAGTCTTCGGAATCCGGTCTTGAAATAGAGTTCGAGCAGCTTCCATTCGGGCATCCGCTCTACATCATGTATTCCTCTGGCACCACGGGGCTTCCCAAATGCATGGTCCAGAGCGCGGGCGGCATCCTGATCCATCACCTCAAGGAACTGATGCTCCATACGGACCTCAAGCGAAAAGACGTCATCTTCTATTTTACCACCTGCGGGTGGATGATGTGGAACTGGCTGGTCAGCTCCCTGGGCGTGGGCGCGACGGTGGTCCTCTACGACGGCAACCCGTTTCATCCCGATCCGGGCGCGCTGTGGAAAATGGCCCAGGATTTGGGCGTCACGGTCTTCGGCACCAGCGCCGGATACCTGGCCGCCTTGCAGAACGCGGGCGAAAAGCCCAAGGAAAAATACGACCTCTCCGCTTTGAGAGCCGTCTTGTCCACAGGCTCCCCGCTGTCCAAGGAAGGCTTCCATTTCGTCTACGACCATATCAAGACCGACCTCCAGCTGGCCTCCATTTCCGGCGGCACCGATTTGAACGGCTGCTTCGCCCTGGGAAACCCCATGGGGCCGGTCTATGCCGGAGAACTCCAATGCCGGGGCCTCGCCATGAAGGTTGAGGCGTTCGACGAAAACGGCAAACCCGTCCTGAACCGGCAGGGAGAACTGGTCTGCACCGCCCCGTTTCCCTCCATGCCCATCCACTTCTGGGACGATCCCGAAGGAAAGAAATACCACTCCGCCTACTTCGACGTCTACCCAGGCATCTGGCGTCACGGCGACTACATCGAAATCAACGACCGGGGAGGGGTGGTCATCTACGGACGCTCCGACGCCACTTTGAATCCCGGCGGGGTCCGCATCGGCACGGCGGAAATATACCGCCAGATGGAACAGCTCCCCGAAATAGAGGACAGCATCGTGGTGGGCCAGAACTGGAAAAACGACGTCCGGGTCGTGCTATTCGTCAAGATGGCCGAAGGCTTCGAACTGACCGACGAGCTGAAAAGCAAGATCAAATCGGTCATCCGCACCAACGCGTCTCCCCGGCACGTGCCCGCCAAGATCGTCAAAGTCCCCGACGTCCCCTACACCCTGAACATGAAAAAGGTGGAGCTGGCGGTGAAAAAAGTCATCCACAACCAGCCCGTGAACAACAAGGACGCTCTCAGAAACCCGGAAGCCCTGGACTACTACCAGGGAATCGATGAGCTTTCCGGCGATTGAGGCAGGCTCCGTCGCTTTCGCGCTTTCGCGCTTTCGCCGCTTTCGTTCCCACGCTCTGCGTGGGAACGCCTTCCGGACGCTCCGCGTCTCGCTTGTTGATCGGACACAGCAAAGACAAGAAAGGGTTTCCTTTGACACTGCCACAGTATCGGCCTTCAAATACTTGCAACGGGATGTGCGAATTGCCGAAATAAAAACCACGCCCATCATGGGATGACGAATTCACGGGATTCAAGAAAGAAAAAAATGGAATACATCTCCAGATTTGAACGTATTGGCATGGAAAAGGGTTGGCGAAAAGGCGCGACCAGAGTGTTGCAACTGATCGTCTCTCAGCGTTTTCATGTCTCCAAAGATTCTTTGGAAAACATATGCGAAGGCCTGTCCAAAGAGCAGATCAAATCTCTCGCCAAACGGTTCTTGGAAGCGGAGTCGCTCGACGAACTTCGAAAATGGGCCGACGAAATGCGCAAATCTTCGTCCGATGATTCATGACAAGCAGTGCGCAAACTAGATCCCAACATTTTGTCCGGGTTCGAAGACGATCATGCAACGAAAAATTCCCGCAACCTTTGAGAAGACTCATGAAAAAACTGTTTTTCAGATTGATAAGCTTTGTCCTGCGGCCTGTTGTCACCTTGATCTACAAGAAGCAGCTTCCCAACTTCGCCGATGATTTCAATTGCAAGCGGGTCTTCATGATCTCGGAGCTTCCCGGCGGCGAAAAGCGATGGACCGGGGAGCGGAGGAGAAAAACCCGATTGGGCAACACGCACCCGTGGAACCGGTATTTTAACAAACCGCTGAAAACCAGTCCCGAAAACCTCGCGGACATAGAAGCCTTTCTACTCAAATGCAAATATATGTCGGATCGAAAGACAAGGAGCCAGTCGGACTTCTGGGAACCGCCGGACGAATTTGAAAAAAGAAGGACCGGCGATTGCGAAGACCATGCCATATGGGCCTGGCGACACTTGCACGACATGGGATACAAAGCCCGGCTTGTATTGGGAAACTATCGCAGATGGCACGCATGGGTTCACATTTTCGTAAACGGAAGGGCGTATTTGCTGGAAGCAACACAGAAAGACAGGTGGTTTCCCCAAGCAGATTCATACGACGCGTGGTGGTCGGTGGAACGTATCGGCAATAAAAAATTCGCCTTTTTCCTGCATTCCGGAAAGAAAGAGTTTGAAAAAGGGCCTGCATAAGCTCTCTAATTTGAAAGGCTCGTTTGTTTTTTTCTTTGACAAAAAGCGAGTTCGTATCCTATCCTGCCATTTCATAGAGGAGAGCGGGGAAGAGCCCTTTTATCCCGCCGTTTTTTTGTACGCCATCGGCTCTCGAATCGGAGACGCTAAAAACAGAAAAAAAAGGAGCTTGATCCAAGATGACAGTCGAAGAGTTCGAGCTAAACCCTATTTATGCAACCATGATGAAGGCAGTCAATGCGGCAATGAATGAGGCTAACCTCACCAATGTTTCTCAATGTCAGGATCTCGTGCCTTCTTTTAGGCTTCGAAATGCCATGGCGCTCCCCGGACCGCTTTCGAATAAAGATCCATACCAACCCACATGGCACGAGCTTATGACCCTCCGTGCGGCTGACCTTCTCATTAACGGAAGAAAAAAACGGTTTTTGGAATATTCTTCCGCCCTTTCACGGAAAGTCGATCCGATGCAATCGGAAAGCTTTGACCAGCTTTGTAAATATGCAAGCCGGTATCCCGTCACTTTGCGATGGACCATGCTTTTGCACGATATTGCCAAGGACAGGTATCCGAGGGTTAAAGGAGAGAGCGACGAGGAAAGCAAAAAAAAGGCCCATCCCGAGCTTTGCGCGAAATGTGCAGAAACCGTTTTCGGTAGTCTTAATTGGGATGATTTATCCGATTCGCTTGGCGAATACAATCTCGGGGGCGATCTGGAAACCCAAAACACGATCCTCTGGCTAATTAAAAATCACGACATGTTAGGCAACATGTTTACAGGAGAGAGGGCTCCAAATGCCTTGAAAGAAAGCTTGGACAAAATACACGACGAGGCCGAAAAAGAGCATCGTCTTAACATGCTCCAGGTCGTTACTCTTTGCGATTTATGGGGTACTGCTGACGGCAGGTACCTTACGGAACAAAAGGTTCGACACTGGCTGTCTTTCAGCGATTTCGTCAGCATCGACGAGAAACAAAAAAATCTTCTCGATTGGCGTATCCGTCGATGGACCGGCGATTCGGATGGAATAGACAATCCCAATGCGGCAGCAAAATTCAAGGAATCAATCGAAAAAGGCAACTCCGAGGGAGTCATATTGCTATTAGAGAAAACCGATCTCGTCGCTTACGGATTTTATCTTTTTACAGAACTGAAGCCGGAAGATCTTGCCGATGTGCTTTCGCAAATCACCCAAGACAAAACGGTCAAGAAGCTAATTGAAGATCAGGAATGCATGAGCATCAGCCTAATGTTCGACAAGTACAAATCTTCGGATGAGAGTACGCAGCATGTACTGGACGCATATCGAGAAAGAAGTTTCCGCTGCGAACCAGTTGAGGGAGACAACATTGCCGAAAGCAAGACATTTAAAATAAAAACCGTAGAAAAACAGCTGAAAAAAGAGGAAAACGCCAACGAATGAAGCTGACAATCTACATCGAGACCGCGCACGATTCCCTTCGATCCCGAACCAGCCCGTCGCAGATCGCCGGTGGAACAAAAAACGACGGAATTATCAGCATGTTTTCGGCGGCATTCTCATCACCTCTGCTCTGAGCTGTAAAAAAGAAGCGGATCGGGCCGGAAAACAGGCTCTTGAAAAAGAGAACTCATATGGGGAATTCTTCTATAACCGATTCCATCGAACAGGTCTTGTCATGGATTACCAAACGCTGCTTCGAAAATACAACGATCTATTGGCCGAAAATGCGCGCCTGAAAGAAGAAAACGAGCGTTTGAAGGAAAAGGACCGTGCGGCCCAGGCGGTCTCCTCCGAAAACAAAGGTCTTGCCGACGAAGCGGAATCGGAAAAGCCTCTCGGAAGTGGTCTCCTCGAAGTTCCCGTCTCCAATGTTCACAACCAGTCGGAATCGCTCTCGAAAATCAGGCTGTTCATGTCGCTTTTCCGGGGCAGGGCCGATGTGTACGCCAGGAGGTGGGAGAATAAAAAGACCGGCGCATCCGGCTACTCTCCGGTTTGCCTGAATCAATGGCGGGAGGGATTGTGCGGAAAGCCCAAGTCGCCCTGCTCCAAATGCCCCAACAAGTCGTACGCCGCCATGGACGAGGCCGTCGTCGAAGCCCATTTGAGAGGTAGCATCGTCGCGGGCGTCTACCCCATGCTTGCCGACGAGACCTGTTGCTTTCTCGCCATGGATTTCGACGGGACCGGATGGAAAGAAAACATCTCCGTGCTGCGGGACATATGCGAGGAATCGGATATTCCCGCAGCCGTCGAACGCTCCCGCTCCGGCAAGGGCGGACACGTCTGGTTTTTCTTCGAAGAACCTCTGCCGGCCGCCTCGGCGAGGAAATTCGGAACGGTTCTATTGACTTTGGCCATGAGCCGAAGGCACGAATTGGATTTTTCCTCCTACGACCGATTGTTTCCCTCCCAGGACACCATGCCCCAGGGCGGCCTGGGAAACTTGATTGCCCTGCCCTTGCAAAAAGCCGCCAGGAGAAAAAACAACAGCGAATTCGTCGATGGACGTTTCGAGCCGTACGACGACCAATGGGCGTTCTTGTCATCCGTAGAAAAGATCGCCCCGGACAGAATTCGAGAGCTTGCGACCGAACTGGGCGACGGATCTGAGCTGGGCATACTGAAGGAAGACGAAGAAGAGGAGAATCCCAAGCCGTGGGAAACCGGCAAGCCTCCCAAGGTCCGGTTGAAAAAGTCGGACTTTCCACAGCAAATCGACATCGTGAAGGCGAACATGCTCTATATCCCCAAAAAGGGAATCTCTCAGCCAGCGTTGAACCGCATCAAAAGGCTGGCGTCTTTCAAAAACCCGGTGTTCTACAAGCATCAGGCCATGAGGCTTTCCACCTACGGACACCCGAGGGTCGTCTCATGCGCCGACGAAACGAGCGGATACCTCTGTCTGCCCCGAGGGTGCGAAACCGATCTGGCTGCCGAGCTTGACAACCTGGGAATACAATTCCGCATCATCGACAAGACCAATCCCGGCAGAAAAATCGATGTCGTGTTTCGGGGCCGCTTGCGAGACGAACAACATATTGCGCTCGGGCAAATACTGGCCTGTGACACCGGCATATTGTGCGGAACGACGGCGTTCGGCAAGACGGTCGTGGCTATTCGACTCATCGCCGAAAGAAAAGTCAATACCTTGATTTTGGTGGATAAAGTCAGCTTGCTTTCCCAATGGAAAGACAAGTTGTCCGAATTTCTGACCGTAAACGAGCCCCTTCCCGAATCGAAGGCCGACACTGGCGGAAAAAGGAAGAAAAGTAATAAGAAGAGCCTTGTCGGCCTGCTGGGCGGCGGCAGGAATACCCTCAACGGCATTGTGGACATCGCTGTCATGCAATCGATCAGCCGGAAGGGAGAAGTCAAGGACTTGGTGAGAAACTACGGCATGATTGTCGCCGACGAATGCCACCACGCTTCGTCCTTCACCTACGAACAAATTCTGAAGACCGCCACCGCCAAATACGTATACGGCCTTACTGCGACCCCTGTTAGAAAGGACGGCCACCACCCCATTCTATTCATGCACTGCGGACCGATCCGATACCGGGACAATGCCAAAGCCCAGGCGGAAAAACGCCCTTTCGACCATTACGTCGTCCCCAGGTTCACGTCTCTGCGAAATCCTTTGGATGTGGATGAAAAGGACGTATCCATCCAGCGCCTCTATTCTGAAATCGTGGAAAACGACTGCCGGAACCGACAGATTGTCGAGGATGTCGCCGCCAATTGCGAACAGGGCCGCAACTGCGTCGTCCTGACCTTGAGAACGGCCCATGTCGAACTGCTCGCAAAGCAGTTGAAAGAAAAAGTCCCGGACGTCATCGCTTTGACCGGAGGAATGGGCTCGAAAACGACCCGGGAGGCATTCCAGCGACTATCGGAAATTCGCGCAGACAGGAACCCGGCAATCGTCGCCACAGGCCATTTCATCGGAGAAGGGTTCGACGATCCGCGCCTCGACACCTTGTTTCTGGCCATGCCAATATCGTGGAAAGGCACGCTGCAGCAATATGCCGGAAGGCTTCATCGCCTGTTCGAAAACAAAAAGGAGGTCAAGATCTACGACTATGTGGACATCCACGTGAAAATGCTGGAGAACATGTACCAGAAGCGCCTGAAAGGGTACGCCTCCATGGGCTACAAGGCGAAAGGCGAAGACGCTCCCTTCGCCCCGTTGGATGTCATTTTCCACAAGGACAACTTTCTGCCCGTGTTCCTCCGCGACATCGCCGCCGCAAAGAAGGAAATCGTGATCGTAAGCCCGTTTGTCAGAAAAAGACGTTCCGCGCGGATGGTCGAGCATTTGAAAACCGCCGTCGAAAACAAAACCCGAATCATCGCGGTGACACGGCCTCCCCAGGATTTCGGAATGCAGGACAAAGCCTATCTGGAATCCGTATTCGACCTTTTCCGAAGCAGCGGCATCCAAGTGGTCCTAAAATCCAACATCCACCAGAAATTCGCCGTCATGGATCGAAGAAGCGTCTGGTACGGAAGCATCAATCTGTTGAGCTACGGAATCGCCCAGGAAAGCATCATGCGGCTCGAAAGCGCCAGCATCGCCAACGAGTTGATCAAATCGCTGGCAAGTCGCGCCTGACGGATGCGCGCCAGCGAGGTTGTTCTGGTATGCATTCCAACGCGAAGCGTTGGAAGAGTTGGCGGGGGGGGCGTGGCCGAAATAGAAACCAAGCCCCCGCAAAGGTCTTCGGATTTCAAAAGCTACGCGAAAGCGCCGCCTCTACGTCCTTTTTTAGCCTTCCATTCCGTTTCGGCGAATTTCGCATGCACTTTTCTTCCGTCGAGTGTCGCTCCCTTCAGAGAATGCAGGACCTTGTTCGCTACGCTTTGATCGACGTCGAAAAACGAAAATTCCCGCTTGAGGTCTATCTTGCCGACCTTTTTGGACGGTATCCCCGACCTTTCGCATACCAGGCGGACGATGGCGCCTTCCTTGAGCTTGTCCAGGCGGCCGACATTGATGAAGAAGCGGCGGGTCTTGCCCGAAGAAATGCCTGCTTCGGCCTTGTTCGGCTTGTTTTTCCGTTTTTTGACCTTGACGTTGATGTCTTCGGCGTCCCTGTAGTAATCGAGAAAGCGGTTGAACTCGGCGGACACGAGCCTTCGGATCAATTCCTCCTTGCTCAGGCCGGAAAGGGTGGCGAACACCGGGGCGAGATACGGTTCGATCTCCTCCTCGTTGACCTCCACGGCGATCAGTTTTTCCACCAGCGCGAAGAGCTGCCTTTCGCACACGGCCCGGCCGCCGGGGACCTTTTTAAGATCGAAACGGACGCCGGACAAGCGCTCCAATTCCTCGATTCTTCGGACCTCCTTGGTATTGGCCAATGCGATGGAAATCCCGGATTTGCCCGCCCGGGCGGTCCTTCCGCATCGGTGGGTGTATCGTTCGGGTTCGTCGGGCAGCTTGTAGTTGATGACGTGGGTGATGTCGTCCACGTCCAGGCCCCGCGCGGCAACGTCGGTGGCCACCAGGAGCCGGATGGTCCGCTCCCGGAACTTCTTCATGGCCTGGTCCCTTTGCGTCTGGGTCATGTCGCCGTGGAGGGGTTCGGCATTGTAGCCGTCCTTCATGAGCTTGTCCGCCACGGTCTGCGTCTCCAGCCGGGTGCGGCAGAATATCAGGCCGAAGATGTCGGGGGTAAAGTCGATCAGCCGCTTTAGCGCCGCGTATCGGTCCTTTTCCTTGACCACGTAGCAGGCGTGGGAGATGTTGTCCGCAGTCCGGTTGCGCAGACCGGCGGAGATGGTCACCGGCCGAACCATGTACGTGTCGGCGATCTTGGCTGCGGCATCCGGCATGGTGGCGGAAAAAAGCCAGGTCCGCTTGTCTGCGGGCGTTTTCTCCAGAATCTGGTCGATGTCCTCCTGAAATCCCATGTTGAGCATCTCGTCGGCTTCGTCCAGGATCGCGCAGGAAACATTGTTCAACTTGATCGCTTTTCGGTTGACCAGGTCCAGCAGGCGTCCGGGGGTGGCCACCACGATCTGCGCGCCTCTTCTGACCGAATCGATCTGCCTGCGCATATCGGCGCCGCCGTATACGGCAGCGATGCGCGCGTTGGGCGTGTGAATGGCGTACTCTTGCAGATCGCCGGCGATCTGAAGGCAAAGTTCCCTGGTGGGGCAGAGGATCAGCCCCTGGACCTTTTTCGATTCGAAATCCAACGACTGGATCAAGGGCAGGCCGAAGGCGGCGGTTTTTCCGGTCCCGGTCTGGGCCAGGCCGATGACGTCGGTATCGCCCGCCAGCATGCAGGGGATGGCCTTTTCCTGGATCGGGGTGGCATTGACGAATCCGAGTCGTTCGACGGCGCTGACAATCTCGGGCTTGAATCCAAAAGAAGAAAAATTCATGTATAATTTCCTGGTGTCGGCCGGAGCAAGTTGCGGCCGGTAAATGTCGCTTTTCCCATACAAAAAGCCGCCCGGCGCGCTTGCCGGACGGCTTCGTTTCGCTTTCGGTGTTCGCCCCGGTGGAAATTGCCAAGCGACATCGCCATGCCCGCCGGAGGGTAACTTTCTTTTATAACGCGTTTTGATTCACAAATCAATCTTTTTTAATTGCGGGAATCCTTTTTCAAAGCACGGAATCGACGATCACGGGACCAAGTTTTCTTGATTCATTGACTTTGGCGAAAATGCAATGTATAAAAACGACTTATCGGGCTGCGACAAGCTTGGCATGGTCGCCTGTGCCATCGAGTCGGATGGCAGTACGTCCAGACGGTATGTGTCGGTGCATGCCGGAGCTTTCGGCGAGAAAAATGCCTGGAACACATCGAAAAATTCAATCGTATTTTTTGCGCCGAGCAGTGATGGAAAAATATGAACAAAGACGACCGAAATAGTTCGTCCCCAAGCGAATCGGCACTCTTCGGCGATCTTGCGCAAACGATGCTTCGCAAATGCTTCGCCTGTCAGAACTCCGACGGCGGTCTTCCGGAAACATTTCCGAATACGAAGTCGGGCTGCTGGACCTCTTCGGAAATATACGCAGCGGTTTCTATACACGGCCTGGAACCTCTGTGCCCGATCGGCGCCATGGATTCTCTCGAGAACTACTTGTCGATAGTATGTAAAAATCACGACGGCCGGGGGCTTCCTTACTACCAGGTCGAGGACGCCAAGGGCGAAATCGTGTCCGAACGCATCGTGGATTCCAGCGCCGCGTTCGTCATGGGACTGTCCGTCCGTCGCCCCAATTCTCCTCATCTTTCTTCGATGCGCGAATGGCTCGTTGCGGTCCAGTCGAAATCCGGCGGATGGGGAATTTTCGCCAACGAGCCGGAAAGGGTTTACTCCACCGCTTATGCCGTCATGGCGTTGGAAGAAAGTGGTCACGAGGGGGCTTGCGAACGCGGAAAGGCCTTTTTGGAAAGTCTCGTTCTGGAACGGGACGGAAGGGTCGCCTGGCCGTATCGCCCGGAAGTGTCCGTAGCGAGTCCCATGATGACCGAAGTCGCCTCCACCGCTGTGGGGATCGGTCCCGGAGATGGACGCGCCGCCGGGATCATGGAATATCTGGTCGCGGAACTCGAAAAGCCTTCGGTGGCGGAGGAGGAGGAATTCCACACCCGTTCGGGACTCAAGCTCATGTTCGCCTATTCCCCCCGCCTGGTATCCCTGTCGAGAACGCTTTCGCTGATCGAGGGACAAGAGACGGGGCGTCGTTCGCGAACCGCTCCCTTCGCAGAAAACCCGGACAGGCTTCTGGCATTGCTCGCTCGCCACGAATATCGCCTGCGCGGCGCACTGCGTCCCGTTCCAGAACTTTTCGACGAGCGTCTCTGGCACTACGTCGAGTTCGCCTGGGGATACGGGGCGATCGAGACGCAAATGAAGCGCCTGGGAAAGGACCTGCGCCGGCGCTACGACGAACATGTCGATGTGATGTCCCGCGAACTGACCAAGGAACGCGTCGCCCGAATTGCGCCCCCGCCTGTTTCGGAGACGGTCCGGTCCCTGTGGGAGGAATCGACGCTTCCCGGCGACAAGATCGCGAGCCTGGTCTCTCTGACCGAAATCGCCGTTCGGCTCGCAAGAGCGCGCATGCTCTCCCTGGTTTGCCTGGACGCCGCCTGGAAGCCCAAGGCCTACAAGCAGCTTTCCAATCCGTCCGCCGGCTGCGGAAAAATCTTCTGGGGCGCCTGGGGGATTTTCAAAAAGGCAGATTCGAGCGCCCTGCCTCGGGAAGTCGAATCGGTCGGAAAACGTCTGCGAACCGAAATCGCGGAAATGAAAAGCGGCATCGAAGAATGGATACAGATGCGCAACCGCCTCGTCCACGAAATGCCCAAGTCCCCCGGCGAGCGAAGAAGCGCTGCGGAGCGATTCGAAAGCCTGGTCCTCGAAGCCTTTCGGCACTGGGACTCCCTGCTGGACCCGCCGCTGGTCACCCTGGAGGAAATCGGGCTGCCGGGAGAGCGGTCCCTCTACCGCTATCGGACCAGAACTTGGCGCGGCGCAGGCTTTTCCCCCTCCTCCTGCGTCTTGGACTCGTATCTGCGCCTGCCGGACAGAATGGACATGAACGCCGTCGGCGAAAACGGCGCTTCCGTTCCCCAGGAGGTTCGGGCGGTCTACATGGGATACCCGGAACTCGGCACGCGCGGCTTAATCCCCATGTTTCCCTTCGTCGTCAGGATGCTGTCTCTACGCTCCAGCGAAAATCGCTTCTTTTTCTGCGACGGCATCCAATTGGAAGAGGAGGGGTGCAAACAAGACGACCCGGCAGCCGTTCGCCGATTCCACATGTCCTGCCCCGGCGAACCCGAATCGCGGATTTTGCTGGAATACGCGAAGCAGGAAAACGGGCACTTTTGATGGAGCTTGCGCGGTGTGCCGAAAATGGTATTTTTTTCGGAGCAATCCTCTGGACAAACCGAATCGACTTCAAAAATAAAGACATCTACCAGGCAATCTCGCCTTCGATGTCTTCGGGCAATTCCACCGGAGCGGCGCGAGCACCGAGAAGAAAGCCTTCTTCCCGCAAAAACGAAAAGGCTTTGTTTTCCTTGGTATCGGGGTCCTCGGGCGGTTGGGCGGGGCCGGGAAAACCGTACATCAGCCGGTGGAACGGGCCGGAAAAATCTACATTTCGGACTGAATAGGGAAAACCATAACCCAGCTCTTTCCATTCCGACAGGACCATTTCCGAAGGCCTGCCGTATTTCAGGCGACTCAGTCGGTATGTTTTCTCCGCGACTTCCGAGACCTCGTCGTCTGGATTGTTGAGAAGGGCGTGGAACCGCAGGACAAGGCGTCCAGGGTGACTCGCATGCGCTTTTTCCAGCTTGGCCATGATCTCTTCCGCCCGGCGCGCCAGCTCGGGAGCGTTCGCCAGGAAAACATCCAAATTGCCTTCTTCCGAGTTTCCGGCTCGCAGAGACAGGACTTTGTCCAGGACGATTTCGAATGTCCGCAGGGCCACCGTTTCCGGCACGGACGGACGGGACATGGCCACGGCGATCATCGGGGCGTCCAGGGGCAGGACGACTTCCGGGTTTCCCACGAAAAGCATGGCGAACCACGGGTCCTCGAATATCAGGCGATACGGTCCCTCTTCCAGGAAGCGAAGGCGTTTGCGCCAGGCCGCCACTCCGTCGGGGCCGCCCAGGGCCTTCTCGGCGGTCTCGGGCTTTTCTCCGAAATAGAGGGACAGGAGAAATCGGGTCGGCGAGAGGGGGGCTTCTATCTCGCCGGCGTGCTTTTCGGGATCGAAGGATGGATCTTTGCCCAAAGGATTGAGCCACTTTTCCAGGACCCGGTGCAAAAACGCCAGGTCCTGCCCCAGGCTTTCCGGCTTCAGATCGTGCAGGCTGTACCAGCGGCCCTCCTTCCCGCCGTCGGTCAGGTCTAGGTAAGAGACTTGCTCGGCTTTGCCTGGCACCATCGCGTCGAGCCCCGGAATCGAGGCGGGATGGCTTCGGACCCCCCGGTCGAAGACGACGGTTGGGGCGCCGTTGGCCGCGTTTTCGCGCAAAAGGGCTGTCGCTCTGTCCGCAGGTCTGGGATTGATCGTCCATGTTATTGCCATGAGGGTGCCTCCTCCGCGTAGATGTGTGTGTCGAACATTCGTCCGGGCCAGACCAGCACGTCGGCCCAGGCAAAGGAATCCGGGACCAGGAGCGGCCGCTGGAAGTCTTCCGTGCGGGCCAGTCCGCCTACGGCCCCCATGCCCGCGATGCGAAGAAACTCTTCCGGTTCATTCGCGGTTTCGGGACGCATCCACAGCCCGGCGGGCGGAGCGTCCCAATCCCCGAAAAGAAAGGCGACCGAGCGCCAGTCCATGGAAAGGCGAGCGGCCAGTCCGGGGGACGGGGGCAGCGGTTTCGAGACGGCGACTTGGATCAGCCTCCGTGTTTCCGGCGAAAGCCCGATGCCGCCGTTTCGGATCACCGCATCGACGGCACGCCATTTGTCGATGGCCGAGATACGCTCGCAGCAGAGAATTTCGACGCACAATGCCCGGTTGTCGTCGCCCGTCGCCTTTTCGATGCGTTTTCTCAACCCCAGGAAGGTCTCGTCGGTTTTCCGGATTTGCGCAAGGTCCGGGTTTTCCCCGACTCCATATGGGGGTTTTTCCGGTATTTCCACTTTCCAGGCCGGATGGTCCGGCAGACCTTTCCACCGGAGGCAGTCGGGAAGCTCCTCGTCCAGGAATTCTCCCAAATGCTTGGCGAGTCTGTAGGGGACGAACCGCGCGAACTCGTCGTCTTCCGCTTCCCGCCTGTGGACCCGGTAATACCAGGGCAGTGGCAGGCGGTGTTTCCGGCAAAATTCCCGGAGTTCCCCCAAGCTGGCCGGTCCCGACCGCAAGTAAAGGGATTCGAAAAACGATTTGGGTTTTGGTATGAATTCGGGCTTGCGGGCCATGACGCGAGGCGCTTCCTCGGGTTTTCCCCAGATGTCTTCCGCCGCCGCTTGGATTTCTTGCTTGGAAGGCTTGAGGCGCTTGCGCATTTCGAACAGTTCGACATAGAATTCTTCCTGCCAGGGAGGCGTGAACCGTTCGAAGTAAGCCTCCGCTCGCAGCCAGCACGACCGCGCCCTTGACGAGTCGCCCTCAAGGAATGCCAGCCAGGCCGACATAGCGTGGAAAGTCCCCCGATTTTGCGACGGATCGCGCCCTTTCGACCGAGCCATAAGTTCCTGGGCTCCATCGAACAGCTTCGCCTTTTGCCCGGAGTCGAGATGCCTTCGGAATTCGATGTGGTTTTGCTGAAAACGCTACTCGTACACGGCGCGAACTGGGGGGACGCAGGCTCTATTTACGATTCGATCCTGAAAACCAGAAATTATCCAATTTCGGTGGAATATTTTCTGCCGGGATTTGTTCCGATTTCAAGGTTTCATTTTCCAGACGCCACGATTAGATCCCCGACACTTGAAACCCAAAGACGTCGGAAAGAAACGGGCCTGGGAATCATCCGCCATCCCAAATGATTCCCGTATCCCCGGTTGCAATCTGAAAAAACCTTATTTTAAGTCCTTTACCTTAGTAGAAAGGCGCACTGCCCCACCCCCAACCTTATTATCTT
Source organism: Desulfobacterales bacterium (assembly GCA_963674505.2). Classification (GTDB taxonomy): domain Bacteria; phylum Desulfobacterota; class Desulfobacteria; order Desulfobacterales; family SKZT01. The sequence continues at coordinate 369,357 of CAXXIG010000006.1, read as the reverse complement.
ATTACATTCACAGACGCATGCGGTGATCATGCCTCGGCCGGAGTGCCACTGCGGAAAAAGAACGGAAAACTGTGCAATGCGGAAAAAAATAAATAAGGTAATAAGGTTAGGGGATGAGAAGGGAACTCGACATGCTACTAAGGTAAAGGACTTAAAATAAGGTTTTTTGGGGATCTGAAGCGAAATTCCCGAACCACACCCGCCGCCAACAGCGCTCGGGCATTTCCCGAGGAACAAATTCCGGCGGAAAAGCAAGTCCGGCAAAAGGATGATTTTCATCACCCCAGACAGGACCTGGGGTGATGAAAATGTTTCCGAAAACAGGCTAATAATTCCGCATGGTTTTATTCCATTATCGAGGGAGAGGTGTAAGGTTTAAGGTATAAGCTTCGGGGACTCACGCCTTAGACCTTAGACCTTAAACCTTACGCCTGCCGATCTGTAAAACCGGAACAAAATCTTGCAGAAAAGTCAACCCGGCAAAAAGGATGATTTTCATCACCTCAGACAGGACCTATGGGACAAATGGGACGAATAGCCGTCCGCACCGGTCGAAAATTCACGGACTGCCGCCTGCCATTCCAATACTTTTTTCACCCCCTGGCAATCCGGTTCGGCTTTTCCCCGTAGGGGATCGATTGGTGTAGCTCCCGCGCCGTCTGTTTGAACTTTCCCAATAGGGGATGGATTATCGCCCTTTTTCCGCCGCAATAATTCATCCCCTACGGGGAAGATTCAGGACGGGAATCCTGGCGCTATAATAATTCAACCTAGGGTTGGTTCTAACATCGGTCATGCCTTGGCAGAACTCGGACGCGAAGCGTCCTGGTATGCATTCCCACGCGAAGCGTGGGAACGAGGCGGAGTGGGGATGGCCGAAGTTAGAACCAACCCCATTCAACCTATACGAGGTAGGGAACCAAAATTAAATAATAGGGACAAAATTATTTTTTCTGATCCCCAAAAAACCTTATTTTTATTTTTTTGAACCTTAGTAGCATGTCGGATTTTCTCTCTCCCACAACCTTATTACCTTATTTTGAAATTTTTGTTCTGAATGCAGGCCTTCCTTTCGAGCATAAAAGCCGAGTCGCGTCAGGATCTGTCGTCTTTACGGAAATTATTGCGACGCCAGTCCGAGGACGTTTTCCAAACCTTTCCATTGGCCTGGCATAACCGCCATGTCCCCGAAGAGGAAACTGCCGAACCCTTTTTTGTTCGATTTAATTTGTTTTCATTCCGAAATAAAGCTTGTATATTCCATTTGAATAAGGAACAAATTCGCAAAACGGAGCGTCACCACAACAACGAGCTTGAGGGAATCAAACATGAGCAATGATGATTGTTCGGCAATTCCGGAGGAATTGGAGAAAAGGGAGCGGGAATTGATCGACGCGGCCCGGTCGGATCGAAAAGATCCAGGGACCTATTTCAATCTCGGCGTTGTTTCATACAAGATCGCCGATTCTTTGCGACGGAGAGGGCGTTACGAAGAAGCCATGGATAGACTGGAAGCGGCAGTCGCTTCCCACGAGCGCGCCATCGAGATCAATCCCCGCGATGCTTTACACCATGGCAACATGGGAGTCGCTCTTCGCTCCATGTCGGAAATATTGTGCTCCTCGGGCCGGTACGCCGCCGCCATGGAGAAGCTGGAAGCGGCAGTCGCTTCCCACGAGCGCGCCATCGAGATCAATCCCCGCGATGCTTTACACCATGGCAACATGGGAAACGCTTTTCGCTCCATGGCGGAAATATTGTCCTCCTCGGGCCGATACGCGGCGGCCATGGAGAAGCTGGAAGCGGCAGTCGCTTCCTACGAGAGAGCCATCGAGATCGATCCCCGCCATGCTTTACCCCATGGCAACATGGGAAACGCTCTTTACTCCATGTCGGAAATATTGTCCTCCTCGGGCCGATAGGCGGCGGCCATGGAGAAGCTGGAAGCGGCAGTCGCTTCCTACGAGAGAGCAATCGAGATCGGTCCCCGCGGTGCTTTACCCCATGGCAACATGGGACTCGCTCTTTGGTCCATGTCGAAAATATTGTCCTCCTCGGGCCGATACGCCGCCGCCATGGACAAGCTGGAAGCGGCCGTCGCTTCCTACGAGAGAGCAATCGAGATCGATCCCCGCGGTGCTTCACACCATTGCAACATGGGAGGCGCCCTTCGCTCCATGTCGGAAATTTTGTCCTCCTCGGGCCGATACGCGGCGGCCATGGAGAAGCTGGAAGCGGCAGTCGCTTCCCATGAGAGAGCTATCGAGATCAATCCCCGCGGTGCTTTACACCATGGCAACATGGGAAACGCTCTTGACTCCATGTCGGAAATTTTGTCCTCCTCGGGCCGATACGCGGCGGCCATGGAGAAGCTGGAAGCGGCCGTCGCTTCCTACGAGCGCGCCATCGAGATCAATCCCCGCGGTGCTTTACACCATGGCAATATGGCAAACGCTCTTTACTCCATGTCGGAAATATTGTCCTCCTCGGGCCGATACGCCGCCGCCATGGAGAAGCTGGAAACGGCAGTCGCTTCCCACGAGAGAGCCATCGAGATCGATCCCCGCGGTGCTTCACACCATGGCAACATGGGAGTCGCTCTTTGCTCCATGTCGGAAATATTGTCCTCCTCGGGCCGACACGCTGAAGCCATGGAGAAGCTGGAAGCGGCCGTCGCTTCCTACGAGAGAGCCATCGAGATCAATCCCCGCGATGCCAGACATCATAATAACAAAGCCTTGGTTCTTTTTAAACGCGGCCGCATCCTTTTGGCCGAAAAGGCCCCCGCCGCTCCTGATTGCTTCGCAGACGCCCTTCAAAGCTACCTCGCCGCCGCCAGATTGCAGCCCACTCCCCGTCTCCTGCAAAAGGCGGAAGAAAAGTTCCATACCATTTTTTCCCTCCTTCAGGACTACGACCTCGTCTTCCACGAAGCCGTCGCCCGAATCCTGAGGACCGGCTTGAACATCATGGAACTTCGCGGAAGCCTCGATCCGGCGCTGAACCAGGCCGCTGCGCTCAATCTCGCCATATATTTCCGGGAGGCGGACCGCCCCCGTTTAGCCTTCGTACAAGTACAGGAGTCCATGCGAGATCCCTCCCTCGCCCCGGCCGCCGCCGCCTTGGGCGCGCAAATCCTGATCGAAGACCTGAAGCGTCCGTCCGAGGCCGTGCGGCTGGCGTTCGACTTTTTGACGCGAAACCCCGTCGATATGGACTTTCTCGACGATTACCTCCTGCTCGTCCTGGAATGCGCGGGCTGTCTTTCCGGCCTGGCCGAAACGGAGCGGTTCCTGCCTCTCGTTCTCCAGCTCATGGAGAGAATAGAGCCGGACCCGGAACGCGAGTCCGCCTTTTGCGACCTGGTGGACGCCGTCGGGGCGGCCTTGCGAATCGAGGAATTTTCAGGCGACGACCGCGACGCTCTGGCGCGCTACGACGAATTGCGGGCAAAGGCCGACAGGAGGGTTTACGAGCGCATCGGGGCGTGGAGGCAACACGGCTTTTTCGACGACCCGGACGACGACATCGGGGAGGATTACTTGAACATGACCTTGGAGGACGCCCGGGACATACGGAAAAGCCAGAAAAAATGGGCGTCCGACGGCGTCATGAGCTATTTGAAGGGATTGGGCGAGATCATGATGGACTGCCTTGCGGACCAAAGCCGTCCACTTCCCGAACGGCTCGTGGACGCCTACGAAACCTTTCGGGGCCGGTTCATGGTCGATGCCGAAGAGGCCGACCGGCAAATCGCCGAAGATGCCTACCAGTTTTTGCAGCGCCTGTTTCTCGTGCTTCTCCCCGTGCAGCTGGCGACGGAAAAAATCTGCGTGAAACCCGCCACAGTTCCCGGCGCGGAGGCCTCGACCCGAAACCTCGTCGCCGCCTCCGCAATGCTGTTGGAACAATGCGCCGGGCCTGGCCTGAACTACGGCCTCGCGGTAATCCCGCTGGCCATCGCCCTGGAAGAGGAGTTTCGGGCCAAAATGTTGAAGCCTTTGAAGCGCGCCGCCGAAACGGGCGTACTGGGGCCGCTGAATTTCCTCGACGCGTTCTGCGAGATAGACCATGTCTGCGACCGGTATCGCGTTTTTCTCAAGGACGGAGAAGAGCGATTCGCGTTCGGCCATTTGACCGGCACGTGGGAAATGCTCTCCGGGGTCAGAAAGAACGCCCCCGAACTGTTGCAGGCCGTGGTCGCCTGGTTCGGGGTAATCTTGGAAACAACCCCCTTGCCGGACAAGGCGGTCCACGGCGCCCTGTGGAAAATAGGCGCCCTTCGCAACCGCGCCGCCCATCCGGGAAAGCCCCCCGTGGAAGAACGCGAAGCCCGCGAAGCGTACGCGATTTGCATGGAAGCCCTGTCCGAATCGCGTCCGTTCGCCTTGATTCCCGAATTCGCCCAAGTAAAAACGGGAATCCAAATGTTTTGAGAATGGTTGCCCAAAAGATGTTCGTTGTATCCGTTCCCGGAAAAATGTTATACGAACGCAATTGGACGAAGAAACACTCGGCAAAAACAACCTGGAGGCGACCATGCGACTGCAATATCCTTTGACCGAAAGAATCGGGGACCCGGACCTTCTGGTGGGAAGGGAGTGGGATTTCGACGAGTTCCGAAAATGGATTTCCATCATCCCCGGACGTCTGTCCAAATCCAGGGTCATTCTCGCCAGGCGGAAAAGCGGCAAGACCTCTTTTGTCCAGCGCATATTCAACGAGCTTTGGAGCCAGAACGGCGGGGTGATTCCGTTCTATCTCGAAATCCCGGAAACTCCGGTCTGGCACCCGAACTTCGCCATGGATTATTATCGCCGCTTCGCCTCCCATTACATCTCGTTTCTGGAACGAGACGAAAGTCTCGTCCTCGATCCTCTGAACTTCGAGGAAATTCGGGAGTACGGCGTGACCAAATCGAACAAGTCTCTGGTCCGGGATGTCGATTCGATTCAAAAAGACTTCGAGGCCGGATGCTTCGACTTGGTCTGGATGACCGCCTACACGGCCCCGGATCGACACGCAGGAGTGACCGACCGGCGATTTCTGGTCATCATCGACGAATTCCAGAACATCAACCGGTTCATCTACGCGGACCAGGCGTGCACGATCCAGCGAAAGGACATGGCCGGAAGCTTCCACACCGTGTCCGAATCCAAGGTCGCCCCCATGCTCGTCACCGGCTCCTATGTGGGATGGATGATTCGAATCATGAAAAAGTACCTCCAGGCCGGCCGCCTCAAACCCATCCGCTTCGATCCCTACCTGACCCCCGAGGAAGGATTGCATGCCGTCTACAAGTATTGCGAAGTCTACAAAGAGCCGGTGACCAACGAAACCGCCGCCATGATCAACAGGTTGTGCTTTTCCGACCCGTTTTTCATTTCCTGCGTCGTGAAAAGCCGCTTTCCCGGCCGGGACCTGACGACCAGGCAGGGCGTGATCGACGCGGTGGATTTCGAAGTCGCCAACAAGCAGTCCGAGCTTTCCCTCAACTGGGGAGAATACATCGAGAAGACCCTCGACCGCATCAACGACATCCACGCCAAAAACATCCTGCTGCACCTGACCCGCAACTCGGACCGGGAATGGACCCCCCAGGAAATCAAGGACGCTCTCGGGCTCGATCTTTCAAAGAAGGAAATCCACGAACGACTTCAAATCATGGCCCAGGCCGACGTAATCGAAGAGGGAGGCTCCGACATCCGATACCAGGGTTTGAACGACGGCACTCTGAACCTGGTCCTCCGGCACCGGTTTCAAGAGGAAATCGAAACATTTCAGCCGGACTTCAAAAAGGACTTCAACCAGGAAATCGAAACCCTCAAAAAAGACAAGCGGCGCTTGCAGGGCATGCTGAACCACCTGACGGGCAAGTTCGCCGAGTTCCAGCTCATGTCCGAATTCCAGGCACGGAAGCGTTTTTCGCTATCCGATTTCTTCGAGAACGTTTCGGATCAGAAGCCGTTGCAAGCCACCGACGTCCGCATGCGATTCAAGTTCCAGCGCCCGGACGGAAAAGAGCTGGAGATCGACGTGATCGCCCGCTCGGAGTGCGGACGGACCCTCCTGGTGGAGGTCAAGAAGACGGATAAAAGGACCGGCGTAGGGGCGGTCCGGAACTTCGTCGAAAAAGCCGCCGCCTTCGGCAAAGCGTTTCCCGGCGAGAAGGTCCTGCCCGCTTTTTTCTCCCGAGGCGGTTTCACGAGCCAGGCAATGGTCCTCTGCAAGAAAAACGGGATCGGCACGGCGGAGAAAGTGCGGTTTTCGGGAATTTCGGAGGGGGATCGCGGGTAGCATCCCGAAATACTCGTGCGTCCCGGTAGCGCCGTCTTCCACGGCGGCGCGGCGGCTCTCGGGCCCGAAGGTCGCGCGAAGCCGCGCCGCCGTGGAAGACGGCGCTACCGGTTTGCTCCAGACTTGCTTCCATGATGAAAGCCCGCCATCCGCACAGGTCGTAAATTCGTAGACTGCCGCCTGCCATTCCAACACTTTCCCCCCCGGGCAATCCGGTTCGACTTTTTCCCGTAGGGGATCGATTGTTGTAGCTCTCGCGCCGTCCGTTCGAAATTTCCCTGTAGGGGATGAATTATCGCCCTTTCCGCGCCGCAATAATTCATCCCCTACAGGGAAGATTCGGGACGGGCATCCGGGTGCTATAAAAATTCAACCTCTACGAGGTAAAAGCCTATTCGCGACAGGATCTATCGTCTTTCTTGGAATTATTGAGATCCCATCCCGAAGACGTTTTCTGGGGTGATGAAAATCATCCAATTTCGGGAGATTTTTTTCTGCCGGGATTTGTTCCCACTCGCGGCAATCTGCACGGGCTGGTTCGGGAGCGTAGGGTGGGTGGGTCGATCCCTTTGCGTTGTCGCCAATTCAACTTCTCTTGAAATGGATGGCCCGACAATCTTGCACGGAGTCCAACCCACCATTTTCCGAGCCAGTTCGTCGCTTCTTCGAACGAATGACATCTAGGCTGCTCGGGAAATGGTGGGTTGGGCTTCGTACAGGCTCGAAGGGCGCGGGCGTTAACAAGCTTCGAACCAGCCCCGATCGCCAGGGTTTCAACCCACCCACCCTACGCTCCCGAACCAGGCCCCGCGATAGCTTGGGCGGAATAAAACCCGGCGGAATTGCTGCGGCTAAACAGGGAGCATTTTCATCACCCCGGACGTTTTCCAAACCTTTCCATTGTCCGGGCATAACCGCCATGTCCCCGAAGAGGAAACTGCCGAACCAATTTTTGTTCGATTTAATTTATTTTCATTCCGAAATAAAGCTTGTATATTCCATTTGAATAAGGAACAAATTCGCAAAACGGAGCGTCACTACAACAACGAGCTTGAGGGAATCAAACATGAGCAATGATGATTGTTCGGCAATTCCGGAGGAATTGGAGAAAAAGGAGCGGGAATTGATCGACGCGGCCCGGTCGGATCAAAAAGATCCAAAGACCGTTTTCAATCTCGGCGTTGTTTCATATGAGATCGCCGATTCTTTGCGACGGAGAGGGCGTTACGAAGAAGCCATGGATAGACTGGAAACAGCCGTCGCTTCATTCGAGCGCGCCATCGAGATCAATCCCCGAGATCCGCATGGAAGCCCTGTCCGAATCGCGTCCGTTCGCCTTGATTCCCGAATTCGTCCAAGTAAAAACGGGAATCCAAGTGTTTTGAATATGGCTGTTTAAAAGATGTTTTTCGTTGCCGCAGCATGAAATTTCGGTTGGCGAATATGTTCGCGATTCGCGGAAGAATCACGACCCCACGATCTTGTCCTTGGTGACGGGCATCTGGAGAACGACGCCTGCGAAAAGTGTCTGGAAGGTCCGGAAAAGGACGAACGCGCACCCTTTGGAAAAGACGAAAGGAGACCCCCATGTCTTTGCATTTCAAGCACCTCGTTTTATTGATGGGTACCAACCCATTGCCCAACTATGTGGTCGCGAAATATTTTATCGACCGAACACCCGAGTTGGAAAAAATCTGGCTGGTTTGCTCCCGCGAAAACCAGGCGGTAAAGCAAACGGGTACCATGGAGTATGCGAAAAACCTCGAGAAGATTCTGGAGAAGGTCGCGCCGGAGCATGTACGGAAAAACGACTCGCTTTTTCCCTGCCAAAAGCTGGAGGTGGGCGACGCCAGCAATGCGGATTCCATCGAAAGAAAAATGAGAGAACAGCTGCTTAATCAAATTCGAGACTCCGGCAGCTTCCATCTGAACTACACGGGGGGGACCAAGTCCATGAGCGCCCACGCCTACCGCATTTTGACCGATGCAATGAACAAATACGGCCTGGACGGCTCCGTTTCCTATCTCGACGCCCGGAATTTCAGGCTTGTATCGGACTGTCCGAAATACGAGGAAGTGGAAAAAGACATGCGAACGAAAGTCGGGATTGCGTTCGCGGACCTTGTCGATCTCCACGGGTTCGAAAGGGCGAACAAGGACGACGATATCGACTTTTCCGGCGCGGTCGAGGCTTTTTCCCGCTTGATCGAAAACGACGGGCTCGATTTGTTCTACGACGCAGACGGCTGTTGGAACAGGGAACTCTTTTTAGACGGCAAAGGGAACCTTGCCGAAAAAACCGATAAATTGAAGGAGGAAAACAAAAAATACCTGGAAGAACAATTCGTCCCCAACGACGCCTTGTTCTCCGTCGCAAGCGCTCTGCCTGCGGAATACAGGCTGTTCGGCGCCGACCGGAAATTCAACCGGGACATCGGCAAAAAATTCAAGAAAGCCGTCAAATTTCTGGACGGCATGTGGCTGGAGGATTACGCCGCCGGGATTTTCGACAAGGAATTCGGCGGTCAAGGCGTCGAAATTCTTCAAAATTGGGAGATTAGAAAAAAAGGGTGGAAAACCAAGTTCGAATTGGATATTCTTCTCGTCAACGGCTACGAGCTTACCGGCGTGTCGTGCACGACGGCGTCGATAAAGCACATATGCAAAGGCAAGGGGTTCGAAATTCTGCACAGGACCCGCCAGATCGGAGGGGGAGAGGCCAAATCCATATTGGTATCCTGTCTTTCCAAAGGCCTGAAGGCCACGCAGCAGGAACTGGAACAGGACACCGGAGGAAAGGAGAACATTCTGCTCATCGGACGAAATGGCCTGAAAAAGGACAAATTGATAAAAACAGTGAATGATTTTCTGCAATGAAGCCTTGAAGATGAAAGGAGAAGCCGCATGAAAAATTGCCATGCCGTGTTGCTCGATACGGTCTCCATCCAGGAGTACATATTCCAGAGCAACAAGCTGAAGGAGAACCTGGGGGCCTCGCATCTCGTGGAAGAGGTTTACCGCTCCTGCCTTGTCGAAGCGCTGAAAGAGGTCTTTCCGGACTCCTCCCCGGACCTGGAATCCTGGAAGGGCCGACCGGCCGAGCCGCCTCTTTCCAAAGCATTGTTCGACATCGGCTACATCGGAGGGGGAAACGCCCTCCTTTTTTTCCGGGAACAATCCAAGGCCGACGAATTCGTAAACCGCTGGACCATGCGACTGCTCGTCGAAACCCCGGGGATTGTCACAGCAGTCGCCTCCGCTCCGTTCGATCCGGACGACTTCAAGAGCGAGCGGAAAAACCTGTTCCGGTCGCTGCGCAACAACAAAAGCCGGTATTCTCCCCAGACCGTGATTCCTCGCCACGGGATTACGGGACCTTGCACTCGCACGGGCCTTTCCCTGGACAAGTGGAACGAAAAAGCCAATCCGGCGGCCTATGTTTCCAGCGTCGCCAACGCCAAGATCGAGGCGTCAAAAAAAGCCCAAAGCGCGATCCACGAAGATTTCAATGCAGTGCTTGCGGACGAACAAGGGCCGTTCGTATTTCCGGACCAGCTGGAGGAACTGGGCCGTCTCAAGGGCGAGGAAAGCCATATCGCCGTGGTCCATATCGACGGCAACGACATGGGGGAAAGATTCAAGGCCGCGAAAACTCTGAAAGACGCCAGGGAGCTTTCCGTGAGCGTGGACGAGGCCACTCGGAAATCCTTTCGCGAGCTGGTCGCACACATCGTCGGCAACTATCGCATCATCATGGAATTTCTCGGGTTCGACCAGGCGAGCAAGGACAAAAAGCGCCGGTATCCCGTGGACGAGGAGACGCAACGCAAGTTCCTTCCCATTCGTCCCATTATATTGGGCGGAGACGACATCACGTTCGTCTGCGACGGGCGACTGGGGCTTTATTTCGCCAAGTATTTCATGGAGCGGTTCGGGACCAGGAGAGCATCCGACAATCGGCCATTGTCCTGTTGCGCGGGAGTGGCGATCACAAAGACCTCCTATCCCTTCTACCGGGGCTGCCGCCTAGCGGAGGAGCTGTGCAAAAGCGCCAAGGACGCCCGGAGGGAAAACGGCGACAAGGGACCCTACCTGGATTTCCACATATCCACCGGCGGGCTTTCCGGCGGTCTGGACACCATCCGGAAGAACAATTACGCCGTATCCCGGGGAAGCCTGCTGTTCCGGCCCTACAAGCTGACATCGGCCAATGATCCGAGAAGTTTCGACCTGTGCGTCGCAAACGCGGGGACACTGAGAAAGCTTCCCAACAACAAAATCCACGAACTTCGAAGAGTTTTGACGCTGTCCAGGCAGGAGGCCCTTCGTTTCATCGACGAATTGACATACAGAGACGAAAGGGAAAAGCTGGCGGAGCTTCCGGGCATGGATTGCGCCGGCGACCTTTTCTGCGACAACAAGACCCCCTACTTCGACATGATCGAAGTTATGGAATACTATCCGGACTTTGTCTGGCCGACGGAGGAGAGACAATGAAACGCTACCAATTGAAACTGACCCTGAAATCCCCTGCCGTGACCGCTTCGGGGGAGGGGTACGGAGCGGTCATCGATTCGGACGTCGTCTACGACGAGTTGGGCGTTCCCTACATCCCCGCCAAGAGAATCAAGGGATGCCTGAAAGACGCCGCCGAAGACGTAAAGGACATGCTCCGGTTGTCGGAGGTCCCGCTTGCTCTCGACATAGAAGCCGTGTTCGGAAAACCCGGCTCGACGGGACCGGCCCCGGCTCGTTTTTCCAATCTTTTCGTGGAAAACTACGACAATATTCGCCAATGGCTCGAGTATTACATCGGCAAACAGATGTTTTCCGGAGCTATTTCGAGGGAAGGCGTGTTGTCGTGTTTCACGCAAATCCGGCAACAGACGGCCATCGGTCTGGACGGCGTCGCTTTGGACAGTTCGTTGCGGACTTGTCGCGCAGTCGAAAAGGGGACCGTCTTTTTCGGCGACGTGTTCGTCGAAGAACGCGGAGAGCCTGCCGATTCGGCCTGCGAAGACATTTTGGTCCTGGCCTGCGCCGCCTTTCGTCGCATGGGGACTTCCCGGAACCGGGGTTTCGGCGAGGTGGAATGCCTGTTGACCCGCGACGGCTCGGAACTCGCCGTCCCGAAAAAATTGGAGGAGCTATGCACCAAATAAAATATCGCGTGGAAAACCTTTCCCCTCTGGTCCTCTCCGCGTCCGTCGGAGACATGAACATGGTCGCTACGGAAAGATACCTGGCGGGGACCGCCATGCTGGGTGTTTTGGCAAAGCGAATCATCGAAAAAAAAGGCTTGGGGTCCGACGCCCACCTGGACGAACAGTTCCACCGGTGGCTTCTGGAAGGAAATCTTTCCGTGGGGGCCGCCTTCGGCATTTCCAAAGACCCGGACAGCGGCGACACGGAGCATACGTTCTTCCCGCCGCCCCTTTCCATACAAAAGGAAAAACACGGCTACGACGCCTACGACCTGCTTTTGGTGGACGATGATTTCGATGCGCAAACCGTTGCGCTGGGAAAATTCGTCGCCTACGAAGAAGATGAATTGGTGGAAAAGGAAGTGGCGACGTCATTGAATTTCCACCACGGCCGAGACCGCCGCAAGGGCATTCCTGCCGAAGGAGTGATTTTCAACTACGAATCGATTTGCCCAGGCCAGGTTTTCGAAGGGGTCGTGCGCGGGAGCGAGCAAGACCTGTCGGAACTCGTGGAAATCTGCGGACGGTCCTGGACCGCCCATGCGGGCCGCTCGAAAACGGCCCAGTACGGCCATGTAGCCTTTAGCTTTCAGGACGAAGGTCCCGAGCCCCTCGAATTCGAAGAGAACTGGGATGAATGGGTGGTGCTGCGTTTTCTGTCCGACGGCATCGTTCGCAACCCTTTCGGATTCGCCTCCACGGAATTAAAGGACCTGGAAAGATATCTCGGGGGCGCCAAGGTCGTCAAATCGGTGGCGAGAAAAAGGGAGGTCGAAAACTTCGTCGGGGTCTGGCGAATGAAAACGCCTTCCGAGCAATGCTTCCGCGCCGGTTCCTCCTTCCTGGTCGATTTGTCCTCCTGCGACGCCTCCCTTCCCGCCCGGTGGATGGAAAACGGCTTGGGCGAGCGCACCGGCGAAGGGTTCGGCCGCTGTCTGGTGACCGAGTACGAGGACGAAAACGTGGAAACACGCGCATACGAACGCCCTGAACCCCAGCGACCCGGTGGAAAAGCTCCGAAACAGGTCCTGGCCATTCTGGCAGCCCTGGCGGCCGAAGGCTTCGAAAAGGCCGCTTCTCTGGCCGGGTCGGAGGACCAGGGCCGATTCCGGAGAATTCCCACCAAATCCCTGATTTCCCGGTTGGCCGCCATGGCCGAAGCAATGACTGCCGCCGATTTTGCAAAGGCGGTCGCCAAGTTGCGCAAGTCGGCGAAAGACAAGCTGGAGCGCTGCTTCGAAGATAAAACGGGTCAAAGCCTGTACGACTTTTTGCAAACCCAGGCCTATTCCGTCGAAACCGCTCTGAAGGAGCCCCGCAATTCCCACGTCGCGGAAATTCGAGACGAAATTCTGAAGCAGTCCGGCGAACAACTCGCCTTCGACCAGGAACGGTTGCGCCGACTTTATTGGATTTCTTTCTTTTCAACCATGAGAAAAAAGAGCAAAAACGGGAGGGGCTGAACATGGAAGAGGCAAGAATCGAAGGAAAATACGTACTGAAAGGAAAAATCCGGACGCTTTCTCCCCTCCACGTCGGCTGCGGCACAGGGGACCGCACCGACATGGACGTGCTAAGGGACAAGAACGGCGAACCGTTCATTCCCGCGTCTTCTTTTCTGGGGGCGCTTCAGAGCGCGTTTCTTCCGATACGCGAAGATAGACGCGGACCCATGGACAAATTCTGGGGATTCGTCCGCGACAAGGACGGCTCGGAGAGCGCCGTGCGGTGCTCGGACCTGGAACTGGCGGGCACGGCTGCGGGAAGGGGGCCTTCGAAGCGGATCGTGGCCCGCGACGGCGTTCGCATCGACAACAAGACCGGCATGGCCGAGGACAGGAAAAAATACGACTTCGAAGTCTTGGAGCGCGACGCGTTGTTCGACTTGGACATGGAATTCGACTTCAAGGAGGAAACCAGGCCCTTTGTGGAGGAAATGGTCGCCACAATCCACCGGCTTCTGACTTCGGGAAAATTCCAGCTGGGCGCCAAGACCAACAGCGGATTGGGCGCGGTGCATATGAAAGAAAAAGATTGCCGAATCCTTCTGTTCGATTTCAAGAACAAGGCCGACGTTTTCCGGTGGCTTGCTCGAAGCGATTCGAAAAAAAACGAAATAGCGGTCGCCGACCTAGGCAAGCCCATGGACATCGAACCGAAGTGCTTTCACATCGAAGCGCGACTGCGTCTGAAAAACTCCCTGATCATCCGCTCCTACTCCGACGACCCCAAGGGGCCCGACGCCGCCCATCTGCAATCTCTGGGCGAAAACGTTTTAAGCGGCGCCTCACTGAAAGGCGCCATTCGGGCGCGCGCGGAACGTATTGCCAACACCTTGGGCAAAGGCGAATCCATCGTGACCGACCTTTTCGGAAACGTGGAGGACCAATCCCGGTCAAAGAACGCCAAAAAAGGACGGCTGCGGGTCGGAGAGGTCCTCTTGCCCGGCTTTGTCTCCGCCTTGCAGACCCGGATCAAAATCGACCGCTTCACCGGCGGGACCATAGAGGCGGCCCTCTTCGACACCATGCCGGTCTACGCCGGTTTAAACGACAAGGTCCTGCGAATCGAGCTTGAACTGCGGGACCGTCCCGAAACCGCCACGGGCATCGAAGCCCAGGCCGGACTTCTCCTGCTCGTCCTCAAAGACCTTTGGACCGGCGACCTGGCCGTGGGAGGAGAGAAAAGCGTGGGACGAGGGATCTTCGAAGGCGTCTCCTTCGATGTCGTTTTCAACGGAGACCCCCTGGTCCTGGACAAAAGCTTCGACGCCCTCGACGCCTCGCAGAAGGAGCGCCTTCAATCCTATGTCAACGCATTGCTTTCGGAGAACGCATCATGAACACGAACAAGAACATCATCATACCCGAGAAAAACGGTCTGGAATTGATCGAGCTGGGTTCCGACGCCAGACTTTTCGGCCCCGCCCCGGCAAACGAAATGGACGGCTGGATAGGCTCGGAACTTCCGGAAGAATCGCTGGTCGTCGCCTGGCTGGACTACAAGGTGCTGGCCGGACGGAAAAACGCCGACGGCTGGATGTTTTGCGAAAACGAAACCTTCGAAAACAGATACGTCCGCAGAATGCGGGTTTTCACTCCCCAAAAGGAATTGCTGATATGGCGGACCCGCGAGGGGTTCCGCGCGCGGACCCGAATCGACGACCTCGAAGGCGCCGGAACCTATGCCGTGGTCGCCAGGCAGGCCCTGTACGGAACGGACACGAAAGAAAGCCCGGACGAAAATTTCAGCGTACTCGTCGAGAAAAGAGGGACCCGCATCGCGATTCCCTTCGGAAACGTCGCGGTGGACGAAAACAAAAAGAGGGTCTTTATCGAAACACGCAACTATATCGATGTCAACGGCGTCGGCCAGTACACCTATGTGGATTGCGCCTTCGGCCGATTTGTCGATCACTCCGGCAATTCGCTGTAGGGGAGGGAGAAAATGGAAAACGCCACACTGAACGTGACAAAAACCAAAAAAGGAAAATTCGTCGCGAACTTGGCCATCGAGACGAAAAAGGACGACAAGGTTAAGATTGTCAATATGCCGTTTCCCCAACTCCAGTTGGAAAACGACGAACTCAACGGGACCCAAGTGAAGGTGCTGCGGGAAAAGGGCAAGATTGTTTCGGTGCAAAAGGAGGACGGCGAAATGCTGTTCGAGGTTGCGAAAACAGCGCCTTCGGCAAGGCCCGCCGCTGCGCGGCCGCAACCGGGAAGAAAAAGCCGAGGCCCGGGAGCGTACGGATCGAAAACATCCTACCGCTCCGCGCCGTCCAACGAAAACCTGCAAATCGAACACGTAAAGTCGGTCCGGTTCGCAGCCAAGGCACCCTACAACTTCATTGCCCTCAACGAAAAAATCGTGGAGGTCGATCGAAACGACATTCCCGATTTCGACCGGTATCACGCCGACCGCCATACCGGAAGAATCGACATTGAAATCGAAACCCTCACCCCGCTCTACATCCGAGGGACTTTGACCGAGGAACAGGTAAAAAAGGAAATCCAGTGCAAGGATTCGCCGGATTTCTTCTCCCCGGCCGGAAAGCCGAAAATCCCCGGAAGCTCCCTGCGCGGCATGACCAGGACCCTTGTGGAAATCGCCAGCTGGGCCAAGTTCGAAAACTTCGACGACAAGCGCCTCTACTATCGCGGACTCGCGGATATCAGCAACCTCAGAAAGGAATACCAGGAACGGATGAGTTCCTACGACAGAAAAACGAGAAAAGCCGTGTACATGGTTTCCGCAGGTCTGTTGCATAAAAGGGGCAGAGAATACTTCATCGAATCGTGTGGCGGCGATTTCCGACAGGTCCTCAAAAAAGATAGCCAAAAAATGGTGGCCGATGCCGGAGGCACATACGCCACCTTCACCTGGCACAGGGTAACGGGCGGCTATGTAGTGGTTTCCGGAGAGATGAACAACAAAAAAAGAGACTGGCTCATCGCGCCACCGAGAACCGGCGCGAGCATGATTCCCGTTCCGGAAGAGGACGTGGAAAGCTACAGAAACGACATCACACGCGCAGACGAAGTCCCCAATCTCGTGAAGGAAGCCGCCAACGACCCCGTCCCTTGCTTCTATGTCAAGTGGATGGACCTGGAAGGAAACGAAAGGGTGTCCTTCGGCCACACCGGCATGTTCCGCCTCGCTTACGAGTTGAGCATAGGAGACCATGTGCCGCTCAAAGGATATCGACTATATCTGGACCCCGAGGCTTTGAAAAGGCTAAGGGACGCCAAGATAAAAGAAGAGACCCTGGCGAAAATAGGCCCTCTTGCGAGCCGCGAATTTACCAAAAAGTCTTTGAAAAACCAACTGGAACATTTGAAAGTAGACGATGTTGAAATGGAAAAAATCCTGGCCGAAGCCGCCCTGATCGACATTCCGGAGGCCGTATTCGGAAACGAAAACCGGTTCGCGGGCCGGGTCTTTTTCGAAGACGCCGACATGCTCGACGGCCAGTCCGACGTTTTCATGGATAAAAAGGCGCCCAAAATCCTATCCACGCCGAAACCCACCACCTTCCAGCACTACCTGGTGCAAGCAGGCGACAACAACAGGCAACTCAACAACTACAACAGCCCCGCAGCCCTGCGAGGCTACAAATGCTATTGGCACAAATCCGGCAACGGATGGGAAGAAACCGATCGAGCCGCATTGGAAAAACATGCCTCCCAGTACACCCGCATCAAAGCGGTGAGACCCGGCGTTACATTTTCGGGGACCATCCGGTTCGAAAACCTTTCCGACGTAGAACTCGGCGCGCTGCTGTTCGCTCTGGACCTTCCCGAAGGCTGCTTCCACAAGCTGGGCATGGGAAAGCCTCTGGGTCTGGGTTCGGTGAAGGTAACACCCAGGCTGTACCTTTCGGACAGGCAAGCCAGGTACCAAGACCTTTTCGCGGAATTGGAATTGCAGGAATCCGACAAAATCCCGGAGTTGAAACGAAAATTCGAGACGCACATTCTTACTGAAATCGGCGCCGCAGATTCGAAGAATCTTTGGGAAACCGAAAGATTGCGGGAACTGGGAACCATCCTGAACCTGGAGACCGGAAGACGGCTGGAGAAGGTCAACCGGTACATGACCATCACGCCGAACAACGAATTTAAAAACAGACCTGTTCTTCCCATACCATCCGATGTCAAGTAAAATCAGACCCTGAGGACGGGCCGACAGATTGGAGGTTTTCCCCTTTGTCGTAGAGGCGCCCGAAAAAGCCAGGTTTTGAAGCAATCAACCATTTTTCAACGAGAAGCGGCCCTGCATTTTCGGGCTGCTTTTCGCTGAAGGCTAACAAAAGGCGGCTCGTCGCGTATTTGTGGGAAAAGGCGTATAGATGGCAACCAGACCATCTTGGTCTGGCATGCCTTGGCTTCCAATCGTCGGCATATTTGCGATATGGGACCAGAGCTGGAAGCTCTGGTTACCTCTACCGTTCCCCGCAAATCCGCGATGAACCCAAAAGGCTTGGTGAGGCCTTTAGAAAAAAAATCGTTAAGAAACAGACCGGGTTTGGTTTTTGTTTCGGCCATGCATAGGTGGAACGTGGACGCGAAGCGTCCTGGTATGCATTCCAACGCGAAGCGTTGGAACAAGGCGGTGAGGGCACGGCCGAAATAGAAAACAAGCCCAAGCAGACCCTCCCGGCACTGGTTCGCCCCTCGCTTTTTTGCTGCATCCCATGCCTTGCATGAAATACCGATGATTTCGACGAAATCACGAATCCACGATCTTGTCCTTGGTGACGAACATCTGGAGAACGACGCCGACGAAAAGTGTCTGGAAGGTCCAGAACAGGACGAACTTGGGGTAGACCACGAAATCGAGGCTGAAGAAATATTCGACCGGCGGCCAGACCAGGATGCTTTCCGGGAGCTTCACGTGTATCGATTCGGGCATGTAGATGAACCAGGAAGCTTTCGCCTCGGCGAATTCGGAGGCCTCCTTGAACAGTCCTCTCAAGTGGCTTCCCATGATGCGCGAAATCTGGCACGTGAAGAACATGGAGATGGAGAAGCTTTCCAGGACGCCCAGGGAGAAGATGTGGCCCGCCCTCTTGTCTCTGTCCAGAGGGTCTTCGATGTCCTTGAGCATGGAATGCTTGATGAACAGAAAGCTTCCCGTGACGTAGAGCATCATCAGCAGTATGCTCAGGCCCTCCTTGCCCCCGGCGGCGATGGACCAGACCTCGTCGGACACGAATATGGACGGGAATGCGAGAACGAGCATCCCCAGCAGCTTGGGCAAAAAGAGATCGAACAGATTGAGACGCTTTCTTCGGACGCCCGGGCTTTCCTTCGGGGACTTCTCCGTCCGGTCGCTTTCCCTCGGGGACTTCTCCGTCCGGTCGCTTTCCCTCGGGGACTTCTCAGTCCGGTCGCTTTCCTTCGGGGACTTCTCAGTCCGGTCGCTTTCCTTCGGAGGCTTCTCCGTCCGTTCGGGAAGCTTGTCTCTCAACCATGGAATTCGCGAACAGACGAAGGTCCCGACGGCCGCGAAAACCGCCACGTAAATCAGCACTTGGATCGAGATATAATAGAACCCGAAGGCGAACTTCCCCCAGATTTCGTTTCCTGCGGCTTTTCCGAAGCAGGCGACCGCGAACGGCGCGCCCACGATGGTTCCCGCGACGATTATGTTGATGAGCAAAGAGTACAATTTCAGCCCTATAGTCTCCAGGCAGGAACGCGAACGGGAAAAAACGCGCTGTTCGGATCCGAGGGCCGTTTTTTCTTTTTGCCGGGATCGCGGCTGGCCGCTTTGAGATTTTGCGTCTTCCCGCGACGCCCCGGCGGATTCGACGCTATTTCGCATCGTCCCGGTTCGCGGGCAATTGCGGCAGAATTCGTGGCGATAGTTCGTTTCTTCTTCCCGGCCCTTTTCTCCGACCCTGCACGAAGCGATTTCGCCGATCATGTATCTTTGCAACATGTACTTTTCCGTGATATCGACAATGGCCCTGCGGTCGTGTTCGCCCACGCCCAAATTTTCCAGCCTGGACAGACCGGTCAGGATTTTTTTCGCTTCCCTGTCGTCCTTGTCCCTGAAGATTCCGCACAAGTAGGAAATGACGGCGCCTTGTCTCTCGATTTTTTCCTTCGCGGAACAAACGCTCAAGTACAAAAGTTCCCTCTCCAGCATGGGCATGTTTTTCAGAATCTGGTCGGTGGCGTCGTTCAAAAGCGAAACGATGTTTTCGTAGAGTTCCTCGCCTCGCATGAAATTGGAGAAAGAATCCCAGATCTCCCCGTATTCCTTGAGCATGTTTTCCAGCTGAAGATGGATTTCCCTGAGGTTGCGGACCTTGAGTTCCGTTTTTCTGTCGACGATTCGTTCGAGTTGCTCGATTTCTTCCGGCGCGGGCCGCTCCAGCAGCATGTTTTTATCCGCCATGTGTTGGAACCTGACGGGATATCTCATGATCTGGCGAAAAATGACGGGAGCTTCGACCCCCTCGTGGCATTTCAGGCATTCGAGCCTTTTCCAGAGGTTCATGAACGTCCGGAATTGCGACACAAGTTCTTCCTGCCGCCACAATTTCGGAACGATGTTTTTGAAGTAGAAAGCCCACAGCGCCTCCAGGCGTTCGTCGAAAAGCTCCCCGTCGATCGGTTCCCTGATGTGCCGCCCGTCTTTTTTTCGTTCTTCGTTTTTCCGTTCTTCGTTTTTTCGCAACCCGAACATCAGCTGCCGGCAGTTCCTGATCAGGTCGGCCAAGGGCGAAGTGGCGGGGAAATAGTTCAGCATGTTCTCGAGAATTTTATCTTCGGGGTCCTGATGGAAAACGAGGTAGAATAGTTCGCGAACCAGTTCGTATTCTTTTGCCTCCCGAGCGGATTCGAACATGCGCACCAGGACCGAGGCCGCGTCCTTGCGAAGGGTCCATCGCCAGTCCCAGCCCTTGAGTATATCGACGATCGCGTAGAATTGGCGCCGGACCATGAAGGCCAAATCGACAGCGTGCTTCGGAGGGTCCGATTTTTTCGCTTCCAGCGTTTTGCAGAAAAGGATGTTCAAAAAACGAGTGAGCGATGCGGCCAACCGGGGATTGTCCTTGATTCTGAGCTTGAGATTTTCGATCAGCAGTTTATGCTTCATTTGGTCGGAAAGGACTTCTTTGAAATACCGGTCTTTAACGACGGCCGGGGAAATGTCGGTTTCGAAAAGAATGTTCAATAAAGCCGGAAGATTGTGGTATTTCGGGGGGAGGAGTCTCCATTTACGCTCGGGTACGAAGCATTCGAGGATGGAATCGACCAGTTCTGCCGCTTTTCGGGCGGGCTCGTCCTTAGGGCCCAGCTCCCGAATGCCTATGGCCCGGAAAATGAATTCTTCGGGGAAGATGTCCGCCTTTTTCATGAGGACGAACATATCGAGTTCGCTATTCGTCCCTTTGTATAGCTCCGTCGCCAGCGTCCCCGTATCCATGATAATCTCGGACAGATGGATATCTTCTCTTTTGATTTTTCCGGCTTCCAGCGTTTCTATCAGCAGTTTCGCCAGGGGCCTCCATCCGTGCCGGGGATGGTCGCGAAAATCAGGATCGCCTTTTATCCGGGCGATCACGTAGGGAACGTTGGCCACCAAGCCGATTTCGTTGGTTCTGCAGGCCAGAATATATTCGACAGCCCTGGCTATGTGCCGTCTTTTGTTCGGGTAGAAAAAACCGAACCCCATGACGATTGCCGCCGCGTTCCATTCGTCGAATTTGTCCGCTTCGAACCCTCCCTGTTCGTATACTTTTTTTCGCACCGCCGCGTTGTCCGACATTTTGACGGCCGCCCTGGCCTCTTTCCAGGCGAGGCGAGGATCGCCATTTCTCAATCGGGAAAGCATATCGTTTCTTTTTCGCCAACTCGATTCCAAATCGGAGAGCTTGTTCTTCGATACTGTGAGTTCTTCCCCCAAATCGGCGAACTTTTTCTCCAACCCGGCGAGTTCCTCTTCCAACCCGGCGAGCCTGCCGGCGTAGCCTTTTCTGGATTCCAGGCCGAGGGGTCGCGCTTTGATTTCTCTCAGTTTATCTTCTACACGGCGAACCTCTGCATCGAATTCGTCCCGCTTGGCTTCGATGCGGCGAATCTCCGGTTCGATTTCTCTCCGTTTCTTTTCGATGCGGCGAATCTTCGCCTCGAATTCTTTCCGATTGGCTTCGATGCGGCGAATCTCCGCCTCGATGTTTTCCAAGCCTTCTTCGTTCCACCAGGCCGCGATCCGCGGCCCTTGAAGGAAAACCTCCGACAGCTTCGGGTCCCCGTCCGAATCGATCAAGGCGAATACCCGGCACCTTTCGTCGAACAGCTCCTTTTTTAGAGACATTTCCTCGGCGAGTGTTTCGACAAGTCGTCTGGCCCCTTTCGCCTCTACGCCCAGGGAAGCGCTCTTGCCGCGATGTTCGAAAAAACCGCTGAAAAAGTCGTCGAGCGCTTCGCGACACTCTTCGTCTCCGGCGAGCCGGACAAGCGCGGGCCTCAACCCGTATTCCCCGGCGGGATTTCGACAAATCCGCTCGATTCGGTCTTCGACGAACGCCCGCAATCCCCTTGCGGCTTCATCCTCCGGCCTTGGCGTCGTTTCCATTGCGGGAATGCCGTTTCGGAAACGGAAAACGAATTCTCTACCGGCGAAAGGACCGCTCGCAAGAGCGCCCAGCGCCGCAAAGCCGTTTCGGACCGCCCTTTCGTCGGGGGCAAGGAGCAGAGCTTCCTGCATCATATCTTCGGCTTCCAAATCCTCCGTCGCAGCCTGGCCCAGAGCGTACGCCGCAGCGAACCAAACCTTCGGATCTTCGTCAAGCAGGTCTCCGGCAATCCGGTCGAGCCGATACATTTTCTTTTCGTGGCTTTTTTTACGGCCATCCCCTGAGTTTTCCCTAACATATTCGGTGGCGATCCTGGATGGAACGAATTTTTCGAAGTGGGTCCCCGTCAGTTTCCGAGGCATCGGGAGAATCCCTTCCTCCCGGCGTTCGAGGATCAAATCGTGCCTTTCGAAAAAACTTCCGTCCACTTTCGGGAAAATATCACGCGCTTTGCAAATCGCCATTTCCGGGGCATTTTCACAGTCGGACGAAACGAGCTGCCGGTAAGAATCGCGCAACGGTAAGCCAAGCTGCTCATCTCGAAGCATATCCACCAGGACCCCTCTGAGCCCCGTCCGATTCATGCGGCGCTCCCAATACGCCCCCAGCCTCTTTTTGCAGAAACATTCCAGATTCCAGCGAAACGCCGAACCCGTGTCTTTCTCGTATTTTTTTTTCAGCTCGTTGTCCCTGTATCGGGAGAAGAATACCAGTGCTCGGTCGTTCTCCAGATGGGCAGCAAAAGCCCCCAAGGCCGCCAGCGCGTGTCGAACCCGGTGAATGTTCGTGGCGCAGAGCAGATAGGTCTGCAAATAATTTTCCGCCGTCCTGTCCCACACGGCCGCTTTTCCCAAAGCGTACGCGGCCGGCGCCCAAATTTTCGTCTGCTCGTCGATAAAATCCAAATAGACGACTTCCAGCAGTTCCTTCCGCTCTTTTTCAGCCTTTAGGGCAAACGCCCCGTTTTCTATCTCTGCAAATTTGCTGTTTATGCTATTGTGAATATTCTCGTACTTGTCGGTCATTTTCACGCCTCCTGGACAATTCCGCCGATCTCTGCCATTAAAAAAACACTTGGTTGATCGCCGCATTTTTCGCGACATTTCTATCCTTTTGCCGAATGCGTTGCAGCCGAGTCGAAACATGGCGAAGACGGCGGATTCCCGAGACGTCCACCGTTTCCATCCGGCCATATGCTGGCTCATTCCATGACGTCGAAATCCAGATCGAAATCCAGCGGATCTTCGTCGTTGCCGTCCCGGTTTCCCGATTTTTCTGGCTCCGTCAGATTCCAGGCCTCCCGGATTTCGCGTTCCACTTCATAGCGGTTTTTGCCATAGGTTACCCGGGAATTGTCCAGGATTTGCTCCACGTACTCGGGGTGCGGTTCTTTTTTCGGCAGCAGCGTTCGCAGGTTGAAGGGCGCGCTCACCGCACCGTCCACGAGAAGGCGGACGTAGGCGTTGTAGTTGGACAGGCCGATCAGGTCGTTCTCCGAGACCATCCGGCCGAATTCCTCCCCCAGCAGCTTGGCGTCCTCGCTGCCCACCCGGAAGCTGATCAGCGTGCCCGCGTTTCCGAACACCCCGGTGACGATTTTCGGGCTGAGCTGGGAGATGTACTGGTTGGTCAGGGTCAAGCTCAGGCGATACTTGCGGGCTTCGGACAGAATGGACGTGAACGAGGGCGTCGCCACATTCTGGAACTCGTCCACGTAGAGGAAAAAGTCGTTCAAGGAGTTCTTGTCGGCGGTGTCGGTGCGGCTCAGCGCGGCGGTGAGCAGCTTTCCCACCAGAACCATGCCCAGAAAATGCGCGTTGGTTTCTCCCAGAAGCCCTTTTCGCAGATTCACCAGAAGGATCTTCTTTTCGTCCATGGCCCGGCGGAAGTCGATGGTGGACTTTCTCTGGCCCACGATGGCGCGAATCAGGTCGTTGTAGACGAACCGGCACAGCTTCGATGTGATGTACGGCGACACGTTTTGCAGGGAGGCGTCGCCGCCGACTCTCTCCGCCTCCTCCTCCCAGAAGTTCTTCACGTAGACGTTTTGGCAGCGCCCGAGCAGGCCCTTTCGGAAATCCCGATTCTGGAACAGACGAGGGACGTCCAGGACCGTGGGGTGAAAGCCGGACGGCTGTTCCGCCAGCAGCATGAGGGCGTTGCGCATGTACATCTCGAATATGGGGCCGCCGGTTTCCCGCAGGTCGTAGAGCTGATCGAATACCTCGATCAGGTAGTTGATGCAGAAATCCTTGTCGAAGGCGTTTTTGAATTCGAGCATGTTGATGCCCACGGGAAAATTCAGATCTCCGGGGTTGATCGCCACGACGTCCGACCGCCTGCCGGGAGGGATGCATTCCAGGATCTCCTCGGCCAGTTCGCCGTGGGGGTCGATGAGGCCGACGCCCTCGCCGTTTTCGATGTCCTGCAAGATCATTTGCAGAAACAGGGTGGACTTGCCCGTGCCGGTCTGTCCCACCACGTAGGCGTGGCGGCGGCGGTCCCTTTTCTCGAAGAACACGTGGCGGCGGCGATGACCGCAGCGATGCTCGCCGATGAGAAGGCCCGTGGACGGGAGGTCGCTCGGGGCCGGCTTGGGGTGGTACTGGGTGGTGGGGATGCCGGGAAACTCCTCGGCCTTGGGAATCGGCAGGCGGAACGCGGCCACGGCCTGGGTGATGTCCACCAGGGACCGCCAGTGGGACAGGCCTTCGGGAGCCACGGTGGGCGTCCAGCGGACGAACTCCATGCGTTCGAGATTGTTCCGGGCGGTCTCGGCCTCCTCGGGCGTTTCCGGAACGTGCCAGTCGAAGCCCCCCGCGAAAAGGTTGTCCCCCCCGAAGTCCTTGAACAGAGGCATGGGATGGCCGGAGTGTTCGGTGATGGTCGCCCCGGCCCCTACGATCAGCTCCCTTTCGAAGGGCCGGGAGGACGCCACCCGCACCGCCTGCAAAAACGCGGCGTCCTGCATCTTACGCATGGCGGCGCTGCAATCGTTCAGAAGCATGGACGCCTGATAGCTCAGGTACGGCGACAGCTCGCGGATGTCTTCGCCGGATTCGGGCTGCAACTGGGCGTGGGCGTATTTTTCGCAAAGGACCATGCGCCTCTCCAACTCGCGCTCGTCGGATTCGTCCAGGGCGTAGGGGCGCATGCAGACGCTGAACAGGCAGGGCGCATCCTGCAAGGAGAGGATGTCGCATAGCCGCTCCATGTTTTCCAGGTGGAGAATCCAGGGAAACACGAAGTAGATCTCCGCGCCGTTCTCTCTGGCGGCGGACTCGGGCTTTCGGGGCTTTATGAATTTGAACCCCAAGCGCTTGCTGGAGACCTTGCGGACCGAATCCAGGGGTAAAAGGTCCTCGCGCCGGGCGATCTCCGCCACGTGCTCGAACGGAAACGGGGCGATCAACCGCTCCAGTTCACCGTCGCCGCAAACGGGATCGAAATCGTGCATGCGGTTGTTGACCCGAAGCAGGCGCAAAACGTATTGACCCAGTTCGCGGACCCGCTTTTCTGCGTCCGCAGAATCGCCGGAAGCCACCCGCAACAAAATGCACACGTCGATTCGATGCCGTCTTTCCGGGTCGAACAGGTACCTCAACTCTGCGGAAAAGTCCTCCCCCGACTCGAACAGCCCGTGCACCACGTCCATCTGCCGCCCCAACTGCTCGGCGGCGAACTGGTCGTAACGTACTCGGTCGTCGGCCGACAGCACGCGAATGCCGGTCAGCGCGATCCCGGCCACCGCCGCGTATTCGTTTTTCCCGCATTGCTCGACCAGGCTTGCGAAGCTTGAGTCTCCTTTTTTTACGCCTTCGTTCGTCTTGAAAATATCCTTCAAAGAAATCATCGTCGGTTTGTCCTTTTTGTGTTCGGTTGTGGGAAACAGGCGAGGCGCATCAGGTGTCTGGAAAGGTCCGGAGACCAGTCTCCGGACGCTTCGAGGAAGCGTCACCCTTGCCGCATGATTGGCCGGTTTGATCTGCGGGACCTGTGCCGCCTATTGGTCCTGCAAGTCCCATAATTCCTGTAAGCCCCATCAGTCCTATGGTGCCTATTTGGTATATAGGTCCTATGAAGAGTATGGGACGTATAGGACCCATAGGACATATACAACCCGCAAAATCCGATGAAAATCCAAGCGATGGTTCCAAGTCCGCATTCCCGGCAGTCCGCAACCGGCCTGATTACAAATCCATGCTTGCCCCTTTCGGTAGCGTCGTCTTCCGCGGCGGCGCGGGCTTGCCGCAACGTTCGCATCGGTACATGGGGATCTCCTTCGGCTGTTCATTAGCGCAATAGCGTTTCGTTTCGTCGGCCTGCGTTTTTTTCTTTAGATTCTTTAGCCCAACCCCAATCATTCGTCAAATTGTCCGATAGATTTTTTGGCTCATAGCGGATTTTTGGGAAAAGGCGTATCGATGGTTACCACGCTATCCTGGTATGCATTCCAACGCGAAGCGTTGGAAAGAGGAGGCGGGGGGCAAGGCCGATACAGAAACCAAGCTTCAAGTCCCGAATTGCAATGATAAAAAAAACTGCCGGAAAAATGCCGTACGCTCCGTTCTATTTCATAGGAGACACCATTGTTATTGATTATATCGATTTGACAAATCGAAAATTTATTTTAAAATCGCCGTCGGTATTGAAATATGGGTCGATCAAAACGGAATAAAACGAAATGGTAAAGCGGTTCGTTCATAAACCAGAATCCATCCTTCCAGGTTTCACCTGAATTTAAACCTGCCCGTCGCCATGGATGGCGGTCCTGATCGCAGCATTCTTCATTTCCTGAAAGAACTTTTTTTCAACAACTGGCGGATTGAAATGGCGAAACATATCATTGTCGGAATCGCGGGCCATGTGGGTCATGGGAAAACCACGCTGGCCGAGTGTTTGAGCGGGTTGGCCGATGGCGCTGGCAAGGCGGACAAGGTGCGGGGCAGGACCATCGAGGCTTCGGTCGCGCCCTTGGGGCTTGCCGACGATCTTGTGGCGACGCTGATCGACGTTCCCGGCCACGAGCGGTACCTGAAGAACACGGTCCGGGGTCTTTGCGGCGCGAAGATGGCGGTGCTGGTGGTGGCTGCCGACGACGGGGTCATGCCCAGGACCCTGGAGCACCTTCGCATCCTGGAGTTTCTAGGGGTCGAAAACGGGTTCGCGGTCTTGAGCAAATGCGACCTGGTGGACGAGGAGACGGTGGAGCTTGCGCAGCTGGAAATCCGGGAGGCCGTCGAGGGGACGTTTTTGGAAAGCAGTGCGATCATTCCGTATTCGGCCGGGAACGAGGACGCGGTAAGTGAAATCCTGTCCGAGATGGAAAGGGTTTGTCGACAAATTGCGGACAGTTCCGAAGAAGGCCCTTTCCGACTGTGGATCGACCGCATCTGCGGTTTTTCCGGCCACGGCACGGTGGTTTGCGGCACGGTTCGTTCCGGCCGTGTTCGCGAAGGGGACGCATTGGAGCTTCTTCCCGGAAATGTGAAAACCCGCGCGCGCAGCCTTGAAATCCACCGGGGCAAGGTCCAGGGTGCGGTGGAGGGGCAGCAGGTGGGGATCAACATTCCCAAGACCCCCAAGAAGTCCGTGGGGCGCGGCATGCTTCTCGCCTCGCCGGCTTGCCTCGAGCCCACGCGCTTTCTGAACGGAATCGTTCGAATCTCGGAAGACGCGGTTTCGGTCCTGCCCAACCACGGCAAGGTCCTTTTGTACATCGGCACATGCGTTTCGTATGCCAGGGCGGTGTTCATGGAATGCGACGCCATGGGACCTGGAGACGAAGGGCTTGTGCAGTTCCGCCTGCCCGAAAGCATTCCGGCGCTGCCCGGCGACCGGTTCGTCCTCACGCCCCACTGCGAAAAGAAAGTCGTCGGAGGCGGAACGATCCTGGAGGTTTCTCCTTTTAAATTTCGCGGGGCCAGGGCCAAGGAGACCGTGGGGTATCTGAAAGCTTTCGCAAAGGACGACCTTGTCGGCGCCGCGCTGGCCTACATGAACTATTTTCCGTATCGTCCTTCGCGTGTCGATGAGATAGCTCGCTATTGCTGTCGCTCCGAAGAACAGGTCCGGGAGGCTGTGCGGAAAAACCAGGATCGTAAAAAAGCGATGCTTGTCGGAGAAAACGCATTTTTTCCCTGCGACCGTTTCGAAGTTTTGAAGGAGCAAATCGCTGCCGCAGCCGAATCGCTTCTGGAACAAGACCTGTTAAAAGAAGTCGTCAATCCGGAGGAGCTGCGCGGAAGGCTGTCTTCCCAACTGGACAAGGCCCTCTTCCAGAAAGCGATGGAAACCCTTCAAGAAGAAGATATGGTTGTCAGGGACGGGACCGGCTATCGTTTTGCCGGCGTCGCGATCAGGCTCTCCGGTTCGAGAAAGGCCTTGTCCGAATGCCTCCTTGAATACGGCGATGAAAGAGGCTGGGCGCCGTTTACCGTGAACCAGTTCCAGGAGGATTCTTCGTCAAGGACATTTTCCAAAAGCGAGATCGCCCAGGTGGCGGGCTACCTGGTGAAGAAAAAACGCCTGATTCGCCTGGGCGACGGACGGCTGCTGACTCCCAAGGCCTTGGAAATGGTCAAGGAACGGGTCAAGGAGTCGGTGCACGACACCGGCGAGTTCACCCTCGCCGACAGCAAGAACATCCTGGGCTTCGGACGCAGCAAGGGGTCCATGATCTTCGAATACCTGGACGAAATAGGGTTTACGCGGAGGGACGGTAACAGGCGCGTTATTATTTGAAATCGGAATTTGCGTTCAGAA
Organism: Desulfobacterales bacterium; assembly: GCA_963674505.2. Classification (GTDB taxonomy): domain Bacteria; phylum Desulfobacterota; class Desulfobacteria; order Desulfobacterales; family SKZT01. Next base: position 340,995 of record CAXXIG010000006.1, on the reverse strand, counting down.
TTTCCCCGAATCCTTGCCAAGTCCGTGCTGCAAGTTTTCGGATTTGATACGGTTGGATTCGGTTTGATTCAGCATGCTGTATTTTCCGCAGAGTTTTTTACAGATTGTCTTTTATCAAATCGCTTTACCGTTGGAGAAAATATCATTCCATGACGAATCTTATCGGATTTACCTGAGTTACTGCTTGATACTCGCCGTCCGGGTCCGGTCGGCTTTTGGTAAAACCGGAAGTTCGCTCTGCTCTACACGTTTTTTCCCGAAAAATCAAGAAATCCATTACGCGAGCATACTTCCTCTAAAACGGTGGATATGACCTTTTTTCGAGACTCGGACGGTTGAGGATCTGGCAATCCGAATTCAAAAACAGTCGTGGCCGGTTGTATTCCATCTGTCCGGTTATGGGGATGCGGACAGTCATGGACGATAGGCGACGAACACTGCTGTTAGAATTAAAACCAACCCCTCTGTCGGACTGCCAATGTACCGTTCCTGCCTCGGCGCTTTGAAAACAAACACCGGCAACACAAGCCGCTTATATTAAGGAGTATGAAAATGAAAGATGGAAACGTATCCGGGGCCGCCATGGTCGTCGGCGGAGGAGTATCCGGGATTCAGGCAGCCCTGGATTTGGCCGATTCCGGCTTCTACGTCTATCTTGTGGAAAAGACGCCCGCCATCGGCGGCGTCATGGGACAGCTGGACAAGACCTTTCCCACCATCGACTGTTCCATGTGCATCCTGTCTCCGTACCTGGTCTATGCGGGACGCCACCCCAACATCGAACTTCTGACCTATTCCGATCTGATCGAAGTCTCCGGAGAACCCGGAAATTTCAAGGCCAAGGTAAAAAAACGCGCAAGAAGCGTGAACATGGAGCTTTGCACCGGCTGCAGAGCGTGCGTGGAAGCCTGTCCCGTGACCCTGACAACCTCTTGAAAGTCCCGTCGATTTGCGTGGGGAGCGGGGATGCTTGCAATATCTACGATTGCTGGATACTCGTTCCCACGCTTTGCGTCCGCGTTCCGACAAATCACCGTCCATGCAAAAACCAACCACCTTTGCGAGATACTCGGCAGGAGCAGCAATAGCCTTGGGGGGGAGGCTTATATAAGCTGTTTTTTTGATTATAACGGATTTGGGGGAGCAGGCGCAGGTTGGGTTGAGCGGGCTTCCATGTTGGGTTTCGCTTGCAGGATGCTTTCATCGAATACCTTCCAGTTGCATTTGAAAGAAAACATTAGCGAAACCCAACAATTAAAGACGCTCAACCCAACCTACGTTTCAGCCTCACCCCCAAATCCGTTATGATCAGGCTGTTTTTAGGCCCCGGAAATACACGAATCCGCAAAAAAAGAGAACAGGTTCATCGCGGATTCGTGGGGAGCGGTAAAGGTAACCAGAGGGTCTCGCATCTCGAATATGCCGCCGCTCGGAAGCCAAGGCATGCCAGACCAGGATGGTCTGTCTACCATCGACACGCCTTTTCCCGCAAATCCGCGATGAGCCAAAAAGCAATCAGTTTTGTTTTTTAGGTTCATCCGTTCCCAGCTTCGGGTTTCATCCCGCCCGTCTTCTTTTGATTCGTATTTTCTATGATTCATATTTTGATCATCGATATTACCGTATTGACATTTTTCCGGGATTTATATAAACGACCCTCTTTGCAAACGAATTCTCCGACAGGAGAGAAAGGTTTTTCATGACGCGTTTTTTCGGCTTTACCTGAGTTAGCAAGTGACATCCGCCGCCCGGGTTCGGTTGGCGCATGGCAAGGCCGGAAATTCGTCCCGCCCCTTACTTCCGAATGGGTCCCGTTAGGAATAATCCCGACGCACCCGTCTTTTTTCTTTGGTTTCCTGTTTTCACGGGACTTCTCCTTCGATCCTATTCGTGCGCCCTTTTTTGCTCCCTATCGCGGCGCTCGGATGCGGCGACAACGGTTTTTCCGGCGCTCGCCTGAAAGCGAAGCCGCCGGGTACGAAGATTTATCATCCATAAAAATAAACAAGGAGAAGACTGTCTATGTCACAGGACACGATCAAAATTTCAAAGGGGAAGCGAAGTGTTTTTCTGGACAAGGTCAAGGAGATACTTCCGGACAAGGGCAACTTGGATTTGTGCCTGACCTGCGGCGCGTGTTCGTCGGGCTGTCCCGCCTCGGGACTGGAGAACATGGACCCGCGCAAGTTCCTTCGCATGGCGGCGCTGGGACTCGACGAAGAGTTGACCAAGCACCCTTGGGTGTGGATGTGCAGCATCTGTTTCCGCTGCAAGTATGTCTGCCCCATGGACATCAACATCCCCATGCTCGTCTACGAAGGAAGAAAGCTGTGGCCCAGGGAAGAGCGTCCCAAGGGCATCCTGGGGTCCTGCGACATGGCCCTGCGAAACAGCAGCGGAAGCGCCATGGGCATATCGGAGGAGGATTTCAAGTGGCTCATAGACGACATCCTCGACGAAGTTCGCGAAACGCAGCCGGGCTGGGAGGACCTTCAGGCGCCTGTGAACAAGCAGGGCGCGCATTTCTTCGTCAGCCAGAATTCCCGCGAGCCGGGCATCGAGCCCGAAGAGATGGTCCCGCTCTGGAAAATCCTGCACATCGTGGGTGCGGACTGGACCTACAGCACCAGGGGCTGGGGCGGGGAAAACTACTGCATGTTTCTGGCCGACGACGAAAACTGGGAGAAAGTCACCCGCAACAGCATCGAATCGGCCATGGACCTGGGCTGCAAGGTGTATTTGAACACCGAATGCGGCCATTCCACCTTTTCGGTGTGGATGGGCCAGCAGCGGTTCAACATCGAGACCGACCTGGCCATCGAGCCCATGGTTCGCTACTACGCCAGGTGGATCCGCGAAGGCAAGCTGAAGGTGAACTCGGACTGGAACAAGGACCTCAAGGTCAAATTCACGGTCCAGGACCCCTGCCAGCAGATCCGCAAAAGCTACGGCGACGAGCTGGCCGAAGATCTTCGTTTCGTCGTCAAGGCGTGCGTGGGAGACGAAAACTTCATCGACATGCAGCCCAACCGTTCCAACAACTACTGCTGCGGCGGTGGCGGAGGATACCTGCAATCCGGGTACAACGCGGCGCGTCTGGAATACGGACGCCTGAAAAAGGACCAGATTCTGACCACAGGGGCCGACTATTGCGTCACCCCGTGCCACAACTGCCACGACCAAATCCACAAGCTGGCCGAGCACTACGAGTGCGCCTACCACACGATTCACCTGTGGACCCTGATCGCGCTGTCCCTGGGCGTGCTTGCGGATACCGAACGGCTGTACCTGGGACCGGACCTTCAGGAAGTCAATTTGCCGGAGTAGGAAGCGGTTAGCTGTTAGCGGTTGGCTGTTAGCGGTTGGCTGTTAGCGGTTGGCTGTTAGCGGTTAGCCGGTAGCTGTCAGGTAATAAGGATTGGGTAACACCAACCATGGAATAAATATTTTCGAGGAGAATTTCCTATGTCCAAGGATGTAATCGGTTCCGTAATGGTAGTCGGAGGAGGAATCGCGGGCATTCAGGCGGCCCTGGATATGGCCGACTCGGGCTATCTGGTGCATATGGTCGAGAAGAAGTCGGCCATCGGCGGCGTGATGGCCCAGCTCGACAAGACGTTTCCCACCAACGACTGCTCGATGTGCATCATATCGCCCAAGCTGGTCGAAGCCGGGCGCCACTTGAACATCGACCTCCACACCTTGACCCGGGTGGAGGGAATTTCGGGCGAGCCCGGAAACTTCAAGGTCACACTGAAAAAGAGTCCGCGCTACGTGGACCTGGACAAATGCACGGCCTGCGGCGAATGCGCCAAGGTGTGTCCCATTGAAACGCCCAACCTGTTCGACGAGGGCCTTCGCGACCGCCAGGCGGCCTACAAGCTCTATCCCCAGGGCATGCCCAGCGCCTTTGCGGTGGAAAAGCGCGGCACGGCGCCGTGCAAGGCCACATGCCCCGCACACGTGAGCATCCAGGGCTACATCGCCTTGATCAACCAAGGCAAGTACCGGGAAGCCTTGGACCTGTTCCGCGAGGAGCACCCGTTTCCCGGCGTCTGCGGACGAGTCTGCCATCATCCCTGCGAAGAGGCCTGCTCGCGCAACGACGTGGACCATCCCCTGGCCATCCGGGAGCTTCATCGGTTCCTGTCCGACTGGGAAGTCAAAAACGGCGAGCAGGTGGTGCCGGAAACCCCGGAAGCGCGCGATGAAAAGATCGCCATCGTTGGCTCCGGCCCCGCCGGACTCGCGGCAGCCTACTGTCTGGCGAAGCAAGGCTACAAGCCCACGATCTTCGAAAAGCTCCCGGTTGTCGGCGGCATGATGGCCGTGGGCATCCCGGAGTATCGTCTCCCCAGGAACGTTCTGGGCCTGGAGATCGACATCATCAAACAGATGGGCGTCGAGATCAAGACCGGCGTGGCCTTCGGCGAAGACATCACCTTGGAAAGCCTCAAGGCCGACGGCTACAAGGCCGCCTTCGTGGGAATCGGACTCCACGGCGGACGCAGGCTCGGCGTGGAGAACGAGGACGCCGACGGCGTGCTGCAAGGCGTGGATTTTCTGCGCGACTCCGCCATGGGCAAGGAGGTTTCCATCGGCAAGGACGTGCTGGTCATCGGCGGCGGCAACGTGGCCGTGGACGTCGCTCTTACGGCGAAACGCAAGGGCGCGGAAAACGTCACCATGATCTGCCTGGAAAAGCGCGACGAAATGCCCGCGTGGGAACACGAGATTCGCGAAGCCCTGGAAGGCGACATCAAGATCGTCAACAGCTTCGGTCCCAAGTCCTTTTTCATCGACAAGGACAAGAAGGTATCCGGCATCGAGTTCAAGACCTGTACGGCGGTCTTCGACGAAAACCACAGGTTCAATCCCCAGTATGATGAAAACCAGTGCACGCCGTACTTCGGAGACACGGTCATCATCTCCATCGGCCAGAGCGCGCAGCTCGATCCCATCAAGTCCCAGGGCATCGAAACCACGCCCCCGGGAGGAATCAAGGCAGACCCCGTCACGGGACAGACCTCCGTGGAATGGGTGTTCGCGGGCGGCGACGCCGTGCATGGCCCCAAATCCGTGGTGGAGGCCGTTGCGGCTGGAAAGAAAGCCGCCGAGAGCATCCATCGCTATATCAACGGACTGGACCTGACCGAAGGCCGCGAAGAAGACTGGACCTACGTGAAGCCCGACGTGTCCGACGAGCCCCTGATGGACAGGACCCCGGTGCGCTGCCTCGATCCCGAGGCCCGGGAGTGCAACTTCCTGGAAGTCTCCCTGGGATACGACGAGGAGGAGGCCCGCAAGGAGGCCGAACGCTGCCTGAAGTGCGGCATCTGCTCCGAGTGCTACCAATGCGTCAAAGCGTGCCTGGCAGGAGCCATCGACCACACCCAGAAGGAGGAGATCGTGGAGGTGGAAGTGGGCTCGGTCATCCTGGCGCCGGGGTTCAAGCCGTTCGATCCGTCGCCGCACATGTCCTACAACTACAACAACCATCCCAACGTTCTGACCAGCCTCGAGTTCGAACGGGTCCTGTCGGCCTCCGGCCCCTACCAGGGCCACCTGATGAGACCGTCCGACCACGTAGAGCCCAAGAAGATCGCGTGGCTGCAATGCGTGGGCTCCAGGGACATCAACCAGTGCGACCACGCCTACTGCTCTTCGGTCTGCTGCATGTACGCTGCCAAGCAGGCGGTCATCGCCAAGGAGCACAGCAATATTCCCCTGGACACCGCCATTTTCTATATGGACTTGAGGACCTTTGGAAAAGACTTCGACCGGTATACGGGCCGTGCGGAAAACGAACGAGGCGTCCGTTTCGAACGCGCGCGCGTCCATACCGTGGTTCCCCAGGCCGACGAGTCCTTGAAGCTTCGGTATCTGAAGGAAACCGGCGAGTTGAACGAGGAAATCTTCGACATGGTGATTCTCTCCGTGGGCCTCTCCCCGGACGAGGAAGCCGGAGAGCTGGCGAAAAAGCTGGGGGTCGATCTGAACGCCCATAAGTTCGCCGCCACCAAGGACCTTGCCCCGGTCGCCACCAATCGCGAGGGAATCTACGTCTGCGGCGCCTTCCAGGGACCCAAGGACATTCCCCAGTCGGTCATGGAGGCCTCGGCCGCGGCCGCCTCGGCAACGGGCATGCTTTCTTCCGCCAGAGGCACCCAGGTGCGCGTGAAAGACCTTCCGCCCGAACAGGACGTCTCCCAGGAGGAACCGCGCATCGGCGTGTTCGTCTGCAACTGCGGCATCAACATCGGCGGCATCGCCGACGTTCCCGCCGTTCGCGAATATGCGAGAAAGCTCACCAACGTGGTTCACGTGGAGGACAACCTGTTCACGTGCAGCCAGGACACCCAGGACAAGATGAAGGAGGTCATCAAGGAGAAGGGCATCAACCGCGTCGTGGTGGCCTCCTGTTCGCCCAGGACCCACGAGCCCCTCTTCCAGGAAACCATCCGCGAGGCCGGGCTCAACAAGTACCTGTTCGAGATGGCCAACATTCGCGACCAGAACACCTGGGTGCACATGAACGATCCGGCCCGCGCCACGGAAAAGGCCAAGGACCTGGTCCGCATGGCCGTTGCCAAGGCAGCCTACGTGGAGCCGCTGCACCAGGTGGGGCTGAACGTGAAGAAGGCCGCCCTGGTGGTCGGCGGCGGCGTCGCAGGCATGGAGGCCGCTCTGGGCATCGCCGGGCAGGGATGCATGGTCTACCTGGTGGAAAAGACCGACACCCTGGGCGGAAACGCCAGAAAGCTGCACACCACCTGGCAGGGCGAACCCATTGCCCCCTACCTGGCCGATCTGGTGAAAAAAATCGAGTCCAATCCTCTGATCGAGGTGTTCATGAACGCCCGTCCGGCGGAAACCACCGGCTGCATCGGAAATTTCACCACGGTGATACGGGCGCTGGAGACCAAGAAGCTGCTCAAGAGCATCGAGCACGGCGCCACGGTCCTGGCCACCGGCGGCAAGGAGTACAAGCCGACCGAATTCCTGTACGGCGGAAACGACAAGGTCCTGACGCACCTGGACTACGACGACGCGCTTTCCGCCAACGACGCCAGGATCGATTCCGCCAAGCTGGTGGCGTTCATCCAGTGCGTGGGTTCCAGAAACGAAGAACGCCCGTCGTGCAGCCGCGTGTGCTGCACCCACAGCCTGAAAAGCGCCATCGCCCTGAAGGAGAAAAATCCGGACATGGCGGCCTACATCCTCTACCGCGACGTCCGTTCCTACGGATTCAGAGAAGAGCTGTACAAGAAGGCCCGGGAGCTGGGCGTGCAGTTCGTCCGGTTCGACAAGGACAATCCGCCCCAGGTGGCCCAGGACGGTTCCGGCAACCTGACGCTGGTGGTCGAGGACCATATCCTGGGCCGTCCCATGGAGATGGAGCCCGATCTGCTGGTGCTGGCTTCCGCAGTCCTTCCCAACGAAAACCGCCACCTGTTCGAGCTGTTCAAGGTGCCGGTGAACGCCGAAGGCTTCCTGGTGGAGGCCCACGCCAAGCTGCGACCGGTGGACTTCGCCTCCGAGGGTCTGTTCATGGCGGGCCTCGCCCACTATCCCAAGTCCGTGGACGAAAGCATCGCGCAAGCACAGGCCGTGGTTTCCAGGGTCATGACCATTCTTGCCAAGGACCAGATCATGGTCGGAGGCGTGGTGGCCGACGTGGACGGCAGCAAGTGCGCCGTCTGCCTGACCTGCGTGAGGGCCTGTCCATACGGCATCCCATACATCAGCGTGGAAAAGGGCCATGCGGTGATCGACCCGGCCGAATGCCACGGCTGCGGCGTCTGCGTGTCCGAATGTCCCGGCAAGGCCATCACCTTGCAGCATTTTACCGACATGCAGATCATCGCGAAGACGGATGCTCTGTTTGCGGAGGCGGGGTGATTCGGGCTGGCTGTTAGCGGTTAGCGGTTAGCTTTTAGCTGTTGGCCGTTAGCTGTTGGCTGTTGGCCGTTAGCTGTTGGCTGTTAGCCGTTAGCTGTTGGGTTCCGGACATAAACAACAAAAAGGCGGCGAGCCGGGGCGGGTTTCGACCGGTCTTGCCGCCTGTGAAAATAAAATATCGGAGGGTTTAACAATGAGCGACACATTCGAACCGCGCATTCTCGCATACTGCTGCAAGTATTGCGCGTACGCCGCCGCGGACCTGGCGGGTTCCATGCGGTTGTCCTATCCGACCAACATAAAGATCATCCAGATTCCCTGCACGGGCCGGGTGGATATCATCTACTTGCTTCGGGCCATCGAGGACGGCGCCGACGGCGTATACGTGGCCGGGTGCATGGAAGGCGAATGCCATTTCCTGGAAGGCAACCTGAGGGCCAGAAAGCGCGTCAACTACGTCAAGAGCGTGCTGGAGGAAATCGGCATCGAGCCCGAACGCGTGGAAATGTTCAACCTGTCGTCGGCCATGGGCCCCCGGTTCGCCGAAATCGCCCACGAGATGACCGAACGAATCAGAAAGCTGGGTCCCAGTCCGCTTAGGATGAAGGCTGCCGCATAGGCCCGAACGAGTTCCAAAGAGCCTGTTCGGCCGCGAAGTGAAATGAAAGACGACCACATGCAATCATTCGCGATCATCTGCGGTATTTGTATGATCGACCTTTTTCGCCTGTTTTGTTTTTTCGTGTGATTCGTGGTCTTTCTCTCATAAATTGCAAATCAGAGGTGAAAGAAAAATGATAGTTGCCAATAGAAAACCCCTCGCCGAAATACTGGAGATGGTGGACGGCTGCAACCGCATCATGGTAGTGGGTTGCAAGGGCTGCGTCACCGTCTGCAACGTCGGCGGGCTCAAGGAGGTCCAGATCCTGGCGTCCTCGCTGAAAATCGCCAGGAAAAAAGACGGCAGGCCGCTCGAGGTGGTGGAAAAGGTCCTGGAGCGCCAGTGCGACCCGGAATACATCGAACTGGTCAAAGAAGAAGTCAACGACTACGACGCGGTGGTCTCCATGGCCTGCGGCGTAGGTCCGCAATTTCTGTCCGAGGCCTATCCCGAGCAGCGGTTCTTCCCGGCCGTGAACACGACGTTTTTCGGCGGCGCGGTCCGCCACGGCGTTTGGGAGGAGCGATGCCAGGGTTGCGGCACGTGCGTCATTCACAAGTACGACGGCCTTTGCCCCATCGCCCGTTGTTCCAAGAGTCTCATGAACGGCCCCTGCGGAGGAAGCTCCCACGGTGCCTGCGAAATCAGCCCCGACACCGTCTGCATTTGGGACAGGATCGTCCGCAAGAAGATGGAAACGGGAAGAATCGACGATCTGATGAACCTCGCCCCCGCCAAGGACTGGCAGACTGCCTTTCATGGCGGGCCGCGCCGAAGAGTACGGGAGGAGTTGACCAAATGAACGATTTCAAAGCGGGCAGCAACCTGGAAAAGATTCTCAAGTCCGGACAATTCGCTTTCACCGGTGAACTCGGTCCCCCGAGAAGCGCCGGAGCGGAAGAAGTCCGGGAAAAAGCCAAATTCCTTAAGGGAAACGTGGATTCGGTCAACATCACCGACAACCAGACCGCCGTGGTCCGGATGTCCAGCTGGGCCGCCAGCCTGTTGCTGATCCAGGAGGGCCTGGAGCCCAATTTCCAGATGGTCTGCCGGGACAGAAACCGTCTGGCCATGCAGTCCGACATCCTGGGGGCCTACGCCCACGGCGTCAGAAACATGCTCTGCCTGTCCGGCGACCACTGCCGGTTCGGAGACCACCCGGAAGCCAAGGGCGTATTCGACATCGACTCCATGCAGCTGATCGCCATGGTCAAGCAGATGCGCGACGACAAGAAGCTTCTGTCGGGCCACGAAATGGACGAAGAGCCCAAAATCTTCATCGGCGCGGCTTCCAACCCCTTCGCCGAACCCTACGACTACCGGGCGTACCGTCTCAAAAAGAAGATCGACGCGGGCGTGGACTTCATCCAGACCCAGTGCATCTACAACATGAAACGGTTCCGGGAGTTCATCAAGGTGGCCAACGACATGGGCCTCACCGAAAAGTGCTACATCCTGGCCGGCGTGACCCCCATGAAGAGCGTGGGCATGGCCCGGTACATGCAAGGCAAGGTCCCTGGCATGGACGTCCCCGACGAGGTCATCGAGCGCCTGAAAGGCGCGGGTAAGGGCAAGGTGGCCGACGAAGGCATCAAGATCGCCTGCGAGCAGATCGAGGAGTTCAAGGAAATGAAAGGCGTCGCCGGCGTCCACCTGATGGCCATCGAATGGGAGCACAAGGTCCCCGAGATCGCCGAACGCGCCGGCGTACTGCCTCGTCCGACGGTGTAGGCATGTAGCTTCGATTCAAAACAAAAAATCGGATATTTCGAAAGATTAAAAAAAAAACGGCGGCCCATTTCATAGAAGCCGCCGTTTTCCAGTTCGAAAATTAGAGTGAAATGTTGTTACAGAATATCAGGGATTTTCATTCAGATAAAAAAGGTACCTCAAGAATATGTTCCGGTTTCAAAGGATATTATTGCACCAAGCCATGACAATTTTGTGGAGCATTTCATCCACGGGACATCGAGAAGTAAAGGCAGATGCGTTTTCTTTTTCAAAAAAACTTTTATCCGATCTCCGGCAATTTCCACGGAGGCGCCGTTTTCAAGAAAATTTCGGCTTATTGTTTCGACGGTGCATTTTTCAAAACCTTCAAGATGGCTTGCCAATATCCGATACAGGTTGTGGGCCAAAAGGGAAATCGTCAGGTCAAAATCCACCTTGACAACAATTGAAGAGGAAGGATTGTTCAGGTTGAAAAACGCCACATGCTCGGCAATTTCCTGTTCCACCAGCCATCGGCCTGCATATTTTTTCACAAGCTTTCCCACATCCGCGTCAAAGTCGTTGGTAATAAGAAAGGTCGGTTTTCGTCTTCCATGGTCGGTCATAACGATTTGTCTTACTTCGCCTTTGTAATGTCGCAATTTGCAGTGCTCTTCGTATATTCTGATTTTCTGATATTTACCCTTCGAACGCTCGACGGATATCTTTCGCCAATGGTTGCTTTCGATTTTTTCCGCCTTTTCGATCAGGCTTTTACTTCTCCTTCTTATGGTCAGGAACTTGATTTTTTCCTCGCTCTGATTCAACTCGCTCAAATTCTTGTAGGTCGTGAACTTCGAATCGAAAATCAACATTTTCGGGGCCACGCCGCGACCTTGCTTCCAAAAATCGACGAAATCGAAAACGGCGTCGCTTTGGTTCCTGTGCTTTACTTCCGCATTGGTATAGGAAAGATTGCCAGTTGAAGGATCCTGCGCAACCAGGGCGAGAAGGCTCTTCATCGCCTTCGATCTGGAACCCGCCCAGTTTTTTTCGAGAACGCTGGCGTCTCCCCAATGCGGTATCGCTTTGAAATCCAGATTGAACTCGCCATTTTCGAGTTCGTCGTCGCGGAAAATGCGCGACAGCGCGGAAAGGAACCTTTTGTTCTGCGACCTTGACACGCGGTAGGAATAGGTTGAAAGAGTAGTCGATTTCGGCAGGACGTTGAGTCCGGCAAACAACCCGAGAGCCCTGTCCATGTTCCATTTCGTATCGTGGGACCATCGGAGGCCTCCCAGCAGTTTCAAGGCCAGAAAAGACAGAACGCTTTGAAGGTCGTCGAGTTCGGACGTACGGGGAAATCCGGCGCTTTTGATCGCCTCCGCCAAGCCGAGTTTTTCCATGAGGGGTAAAAAAACGAGGGGACCGGCGCCGTGTTCCGTTATGAACTTTTCGTCGGTCAGTTCTATCGACACGCTTTTCGGCGCCTCGATTTTTTCCGGAACGGAAACTGCGAGCCTTTCCATTCGAGTCCTTTTGGGCAAAGGCGCGAAGCCTTCGGCCTTCAGCACTTTATCGATGGTGTCGAGCGAAACGGCATTTCCCTTGGAATCAAGAAGGACCTTGATGTCCGTGATGGAATAATTCCGCTTACGCAATGCGACAATAAGCTCTATCGTTTGGTCGCTTGTGGAACGCTTTTTGGGACCGGGCTTTTTTTTCGAGAAAAACGGATTGATTCCCTTTTTGAGATTTTGCAAAAAAAGATGGCGGAGTTTTTTGAAATAGGCTGGCGACAATCCGTATTTTTCGGCCGTTTCAGCCGAACCAAGTCCGTCGCAATAAAAAGCTTTCAAAGCTTCGTAATTTCGATGGTCTGGCAAAAGCGGCTTTTTGAAATAATCAACTGGATCCATAATAAGAAGGTTACTAAAATATCCTGAACGATACGTCAATAAAAAAATGTATGTTGTTATAAAAAATCAGCCGAAACGTTTATATTGGTTGTTCTTAGTAAGTCTGTTCGCGAACAAATCGATATAAATGCACAACTATATGCAAAATACAAAAATGTTAAATTGAATTAAAATCTTATGGTTCAGGTAATTCCAGTGCCGTTTGGCGAGGGAGGGTTGAGGGATGGAAACATAACATCCTGAATATACGGGATTATTCCGTTATAGCCTTGACTGTTAGAACTCTGTGCGGTTACCTTGAAAAACAGAATGAAAATCCCTGAATATTTTGGAAAAAAAACGACCCGGTAACCTTTAAATGCCAACAGCCAACGGCTAACGGCCAACAGCCAAAAAAGAGGAAAACACAATGAACGATTTCGAACCGACAATCGTCGCATTCTTCTGCAACTGGTGCACCTACGGTGCCGCCGACCTGGCGGGAGTCAGCCGCATGCAGTATCCGCCCAACATCCGGGTGGTCCGCATCCCGTGCAGCGGAAGAGTCAGCCCCAAATTCGTCCTGTCCGCCTTTCGAAGCGGTGCCGACGGCGTTTGGATTTCAGGCTGCCACCCCGGAGACTGCCATTACATCGAGGGTAACTACTATGCCCGCCGCAAGTTCGCGCTGTTGAAAAACCTCCTGGAATTCTCCGGCCTGGAACCCGGAAGGCTCCATTTTTCCTGGATCTCCTCCGCCGAGTCCACCAAGTTCGTCAAGGTCGTACACGAAGTGATAGAGTCGGTCAAAAGCCTCGGCCCGGCCAAAGTGTGGATCAAAAATCCGCCTTCCGAAATGGCCGTCGCCTGATTTGGCTATTGGCCATCCATGCTTGCCGCACACCTCTTCCCCCACAACCCGTCGCGGGCATTTGAAAAAGGCCATGCCGTTTCCAAATGCCCGCAGGCTATGGTCTGTCAAATTTGCGACGAGCTTTTTTTGATTGCGCAATTGTTCTGTTCCTTGGCCGAGTTTTTTAAAACATTCTTAACTTATGGGAACAAAGGCGAAATCGCCCCGCGAGGCTTTGTTTTTACGTATTTTCAGGGATCGGGAACATGCCGGGGACCTGATAGAGACCGTTTTTCCGGATCCGGAATTGGCACGCCTGGAATCGATTTGCGTCGAGGATACGACCTGGGGTGATGAAAATCTCCTGTTTTGAAAGGTTGTTCTTCCGCCGGGATTTGTTTCAGTTCCTATGTGCCGGGTTTCAGTGTTCGGTGTTCGGGAAAGCGCCGTGCCAATTCGAGCGAGCCAGGCGAAACAAAGGCGGCGCAATCCGAATTTATCGTGGCTGTGCGACCGCCGAACACAAAAAAAGCAGGAACAAATCCATGCAGAAAAATTATGCCCTAAAACGCTGAATTTTCATCACCCCAGATACGACCTATGTAGACGAGGGCCTGGCGCGACATTTTTCCGACTTGGCGCCGACCGCCGACGTAAAGGGTGGCGACGTTCGTATCGACGTGTACTGCCTTTTCTCGCCCGGCTCCCAAGCAGGCCGTGTCTTCTTCGAGCCTCGGAGGAGAACTGACGGCCCTTATTTCAAGGGCTGCGGCGGCCCGGGTTGCTGGTGGATACTGGACGAACCCGAATTGCATTTGGGCGATGAAGTATTGGTCCCGGACCTTTCCGGATGGAAAAAAACGGCTCATGCCTGACAAAGGACATTTTTTAGACCGTTTTGCCGGGTCCGGTATTGGCGCGCTTGGACTTGGACTCGATTTGTGTCGAGGGGTTCGATCAAATTGTCACATGCATATCCTGTGTGAATATACGAAAGGACGCTCCTCGTCAGCTCCCGCAATTTGCACAAGGGGCGGTTGTCGCGGCTTGCCAACGATCAGTTCCGTTTGCAACGGGAAACACGGCGAACGTCCCCCCGGAATCGGAATGACGCGCGATGCGGCCGAATCGACCGGGGAACATCGCCAACCCGCCCGAACGCCGGCGGAGGCGCCGTCGGTTTTTCCTTCCATCAGCGTCGCTTTCGCGGACCGGCATATCCACGCATATTCCAGGCGTAAAACGCAACGAACGGGATATTGATAGCGCCTGTCAGCAGAAAGCCCCGCCCGAACCCCACGGCCTCGATGAGCGGACCGATCCCCATGGAACCGGTCATGAGACCGAAGTAGATGCAGCTGTTGTAGCCGCCCATGGCCAAACCCCGAATCGCAGGGCCGCTGGTTTCGGCGATGAGGGCGCCGATGGAGGTGAACGCCACGGCGAGACTCGCGCCCATGGCGAAAGCGGCCAGCAGGAAATGGAAAAATTCCCTTGCCGGGGCGAATCCTACAATGGCGAGCGTCACCAGTATAATGCCGGCCAGAGCCTGGCGATTGCGATGGCCGAAACGGTCGCTGAAGGCGCCGAAGGGGATGCGCGACAGGGCGTTGGTGAAGGACTGCACCAGAAAAACAACGCCGATTTCCCCCACGGTCAGACCGCGATGATGGGCCAGCAGCGGCAGAAATGTGAAGACGACGCCGCCGATGATATTGGCGCCGAATGCCCCCGCCCAGCAGGCGACGAGGGGGCGGTTGGCCAACACCCTGCCCGCGTTGTCGCTTGGGCGCGGGGGCTCGGTCCGGTCGCCGGGGACGGTTCGTCCGGGCGGCAGCAGACAAACAAGGCCGACAATGTCCATGGCCACCAGTGCGGCGCCCGCCATAAACACGGTCGGAAATCCCATGCAGGCGCCCATGGCGCCGCCGGCCGCCGGTCCCAAGCCGAGCCCGCAGAACAGCGCGGTCGTGTACCAGCCATAGGCGCGGCCGAGGTGCGTCACCGGCGAGATCTCCGCCACCCACGACATCATGGTGGGGCCGAAAGCGGCGATGCCGATGCCCAAAAGCAGGTAGATGCCGGCGAACTGAAAGAAAGTGCGACCCATGGAGAGCAACAGCATGCCGACGCACAGAATCGCCGTGCCGCCCACGGCCAGCCGTTTTCTGCCGAACAGATCGGCCAATGCGCCGGACGGCACGGCAAGCGCGCCGGCCATAAGGTAGAAGACCGCGTTTATGAATCCGATCTCGGCGGTGGTGACTCCAAACCCCTTTGCATACAGCGGCACCATCGGCAGACGGATGGATACGGCGAAATAACAGGTGAAGGTGAGCAGGCAGCAGATGGTCAGAAGCGCGCCGAAGGAACGCTCCGTGGCGGCGGTGGTCGGTTTCATACATTCGTCTTTCTTCGATTCGGGCTGTTTGAAATGCCGGACACGCACCCGCCGCCGGTGAACGCGACCAAACCGTCGTCGCCTTATTGCAGTGCGCCGGCCGATTCGGTCGTCCGGCCTGCCATCCGGCGCGAGGCGATCTCCAGGTCATCGGCGGCGATTTCGCGCCCGGCCTGAAAGTCTATTATAGTAACGCTTGCGCCCGCCTGTTTCAATGCCTCCGCTAACCGGTCGGCAATTCTAATCATAGGTGTCTCCGGCGCCTTCAATGCAAACAGACCGTCCTGGTCTGGTCCCAGTCCTCTTCGTCCCATCGGGGCGTTCGAAAAACAACAGGTCTCCCAGTACTGCCGCCTGGCCTGGCCTCATTGCCGAAGACCCATCTTGAAGTGGTCGTCAGCGAGGATATATGCCGCCGGACATCCGCTTTTGTGAGAATCGGAAGCTTTTGCAGGTCCTCGATGGTCCGAATGTCGCCAGGGCCCGGGATATGGTCTGTCCACCTCTTCCGGTAGAATATGATGAAAAGTTCAATTGTCTATTCGATGCGAACTTCTTCCACTTTCCATCCGGATTCATGGATGCGGCGGGCGAGATTTACCACGGGGAAGAATGCCGCTTTGTCCGAATCGAAAAAATCGAAGCTTTTTTCATAAGTATACGCATCGGCCCGATGGGGAGGATAGCAATCGCCGGGAATGCCCCCTCTCTCTCGATAGCCAGACATTGCTACAATATAAATCCAGACTTCAAAGGCGCGATCAACCATTTTGACGAGAGCGTCTCCAGCGAAATAGCGGTCCTTCCCATCCCGCGTTTCCAGGGGTTCGTACAGCTCTACATTGAGCGGGTCGTCGAAAAACTCGTCTCGGATGTTAAAGACGGATTGTCCTTGGACAATTACGATAAATTCCTGATCCGCATCTGATGAAAGGTTTATCTCGAAATCATCGTATGACATTTTCGTTTCCTTCTTCGGCAGTTTGGCTGCCCGACATTTGGCCTGTTAATTAAATCTATTATGGGAAAACCGGGAAGGGAATCCGGATGGGTATGCGAATCGGAGTTCTTACCGGCGC
Source organism: Desulfobacterales bacterium (assembly GCA_963674505.2). Lineage (GTDB taxonomy): Bacteria > Desulfobacterota > Desulfobacteria > Desulfobacterales > SKZT01. The sequence goes on along the minus strand of CAXXIG010000006.1, from coordinate 324,491 downwards.
TCCTATCGGCACCCTTCCCGCTGGAAGGGATTCCGGATAGCCCATAAAAAACAGGCTCTCCAAAGGCACTATCGACGGCATTGGCACTTCGACCGGCTGCGGCTTGCCTCTTCCTTCGCAATCACAGTCGTTTTCATCGACTTTTGGCTCATCGCTGCCTTTGCATTGCTGGTGGTTAATATCCTCGTAATCCTCCCGCTGGAGATTATTGTTAACACTGCCTCCCTTCTTCCCCCACGGATCGATTTTTCCGTTTTTGCCTGTAAATTTATTATCGACAGCCTTATAGCTGCCGTCCGGATACTCGACGGTAATGTCCGGAAACCGCGTTTGGTAGTTGCCTCGACCAAATAGCTTTCTGGCTTTGTTTATCAGATGATTGAAATGGTTGAAGGCTCCATCCAAGGGTTGCCAGTTCCCAAGAGGGTTGCCAAAATTGTCGTAAGCTCTTACCCACGGCATCTGGTTGTGGATTTTAAACGGGAGTTCTTTGCCCGTGGACTTGGGGGTAAAGCTTTCGATAGGCGTCCATTGCTTCGGAAAAGCATGTGTCCTTGCTTTTTGATTTCGCGAACATGCTTTTCTCTCCTTTAATTTGGCAACGCCGGCGAGCTATTCATATTCTTTGTCGAAAAACTCCAACCATTCATTGATAAAGTCGCGAGATTCGACTCGAAAGGATTCCTGGCGAACGGGTCGCAGGACCCGCGCGACCTGGCGGCAGTTTGAATCGAGGTCCCGTTTGCCCATGTCCCCGATTAGAGGTCGAGGACCGGCTTGAACGATGACGCCGCAATCCACCGGGTGCAACTGGATCTGCTCGTTGTCCGCGAATTGTTTTTCCAGCTTTGGCAAGGTCCATTGCTTCCTGGATTTTCTCGTCCGATTCCGGCAAGTGCGCAAAGTTGGTATAATCGAGAGAAATATGGAGCATGTCGGGAGACACGCACCCATATTCCTTCACGTTTAGAAATCTGACCCCGCAGAGGTCGGGTCGCATGCGTTTTTCGATCCATGTAGGCACGGTACTCAGGGCTTTGGCGCTGATTTTGGAGTTTCGCGACATGGTATCGGTGCTGTAATACTTCACGCAGTCGCCCAAAGCATCCAGGGAGCGTTCGTAAAAATCGAGTACTCCCGCTCTGTCCATCCGTGCGAGATAGAGAGCGAAACCTATGCAAGGAGTAATAGAAACGCCTTGATCTCCAATAAACTGATATTTGGATATGTCGTCGGCAGCAATCATTTTTTCCGCCCTTATGAAACAGGATTTATGCCATCGTATACGGACTGGACGGTTTTTCCTTGAAAAGATCGCCGCCTTTGGCGCCATCTTGATTGCACCAGCAAAAAATGGTGCAAATCAGGTCGTCCAGATCGTCTGGAAGTCGGTTGTTCTGGGTTTCCACGCCCGAAGTATTGGGATTGTTTCCATTCATCAGCATTTTGTCGCCGAGCCTGGCGACATTTTTTCCCTCGACCTTTACATCGTTGCTATAAGTAGAGAATTTGGCGGAGCCCTTGTTCACGCCGGACAAGAGACCGCCGCCGCTTCCGGCTTCATCGCCGGTGCTGGTTTTGAAAACGGAACCTTTCAGTGCTATGGATTGGCCGTCTGCAAACACCGTTACGCTTCCTTTGGCCAAATCCTTGGAAAATGTCACATTTGGATACGCCATAGGCGTCATATTCGGAGGAGTTTTGCAGCTGTCCGGTGCAGCGGCGGCAACAACACCGTCGCTGTCCTTGTGAACAACAGCCAGTTTATTTACGATAACAGTTGGCGTCATATTCGGACTCCTTTTTTTCTATCGCGTTATCATGCATCCGGAGCGCCATGGTTGGAGGCCGGAAGCCGTCCATACCAGCGCGCTTTCTTTGGCGTTATAGCCTTTAAAGAGATCATATGCGGCCATTCCTGCCAACAATGGCGCCGTAGCCGCACCGACATCTCCCCAGCAAAAAGCCGGATGCCGTATGTCCAGCGGCTCGCCATGGTATTTGCCGCTTCTGAGATAGGCGTACTCCCACTCCTCGGCGCGCCAGGGTTCGCCATTGAGATCACAGTAGGTCACGTCGGCTTTGAGCCGCCTGTTCTGATCGAAGATCTGCCAGAAAGCCTCGGTCAAACCTTCCCCGCAGGTGGCTTTTCCGCTATACCAAGGCAAGGGCTCGACAGCGCTTTCCATATGGCATAGTTTTGCAAGAAAGCCCCAATGGCGATGCTTCGCGAATGGCGGAGTGCATAGCAGCACAAACCCCGCCGCCTCTCCAGGAATCAGGCCATGGGGCTGGTCGTTTGTCTTTAGCCGTTGTATAGATTCAAGCCATTGAAGATAGTCGATATCCAATTGGCAATCGACGCCCCGGTGAGACAGGCGCTCGTCTTGGCGTCGCGAAAAGAATCGCATGCATACTTGAGGGCGGCCATGCCCCCTTCATGATCCGAATTGAAATATCCGGATTGCCCCCGGTCTATTTTTATCGGCAGAGAATCCATGATTTTTTCGACTAATTGTTCAACGGCGTCTTTTGTTATGCCGGGCCTTTCAGGCGGCACTGCCATCAACAGAGGAAGCTCTAACTTTTCAGTGGAATCGGATGCAAATGCCGATTTCAGGCAATCCCCGGCGGCCTCGATGGAAAGCATCTCCATTCTTTCCATGGGCCGAGCATGCCAAGGGATAGTCTTTGTAGAACGATCTGTTACGGTTTCAACCCTGACCACGTGCCTTGGCAGCGAAAACTTCAAATTCGATTCGGGAACGAGATTGGTCAATTGTACTATTTCGCCTCCGGAAAACGGAATTTTGCTGATCAGATCAGGGTGCGCGGCTTGATGGAAACGGGCTTGATGATTGATCGGCCAGAGCGGGGCTCGTCTTTCCTCCCATTTTTTGTCAAATGTTCCCGCCCACTCCCGGCGCGGCGACCACGAGGGAGCAATCATGCCGAAACCTGCCGGGGCGGGGCGGCTTTTCCAAGACTGAATACGGTCGTTTCGACTTTCAATATTCGGCAACGGTTGGCCGTCACGCGGACGCTCTGGATAGAAACCGACTCCGATGGGATTGCGACTATCAACTTCGATGTGACCCTGCTCACTTTCACGGCATCCGCCAAATGCAAGTTCATAACGAATCGGCATCCTTTCAAACGGTTCCGGTTTTGTCGGGGTCAATCCCAAGGCGTCCGAACACCAATAACGATTTCCGAATATCAGCAGTTTTTTCGAAACTTTTCCGACATGCGAAGAGACATCCAATTCCCGTTTTTTCCCTCCGCCAGGCACATAGGCGGTTCCATTCAGCACAATATCGGTGCCGGGATGATCCACGACAAGTTCACATTCGCGCCTCAGGCTTGATTTGCCGGGTTCACCATAATACCGGGGGGTATGACAAACCGGCTCCTGGTCAGGTGCCAAGCGAAGCTTGCCATTGTTTTGGATAACAAAAGTCCCTTTGGCGACGACAACCCAAATATGGTTTCCATTCTTATCTTTCAAAACGGCTCTTGCAGCATGAAATGGAGATTGGTTTTTTAATTGCAGCATAAATTGTCTTTTCGCACCTCCAAAATTTCTTGGGAAAAGGAAAAAAAACGATCAAGCTGGAGGCTTTGAAACATTGCGATTGCAAATAACTCTATAACTGCTTGGAGATCAAATGGAACAATTGGAAGATATATTGAAAAGAGTCGCTGGAAAATGCGAAAGATGGGCGGATGATATTTGCATCACCCGTCTTTCTTTCGAACTTGTTGTTTTTTTTGAGGATTTTATCGATGAAATCCCCGACGAGATCATCCATTTTTACAAAAGCGCCTTGGAGGTTTGCGAAGGCGGGTATACATTTTATACAACTGAAACCATGCGGCGACCACGAAAAGTCGATGGGCAGGTGTTGGAGATGGTACCGTTTCTGGTTTCGGATCATCGGGCCTCCTGATCGCAGGCGATCATTGAATTGACATCCGGAAAAAGTCGGCTCCATGTCGGAATCCGTCTTCGACTCGCGACCGGTTTCCCCGGCGAATTGCCCGCCGGACCGGCCCGCGCCCCAGGATGGACGTTACCCGAGGACCTGCAACATGAACAGAATGTAAACGGATTCGTTGTTTTCAACCCATTCTTAGGAGGAACCGAGCCGACCGTCAAATAATGGGAATTCTCTTGTCTTTTATCCCTCTGAGCATTTTTCTTGCTGCGCCGTTTGGAACGAGGTCCGAAAAACGAAAGAAGCCTCCGCGCCAGTGGGGTGTTTGGCTGACGGAGGCTTTGGTTAGGAGTGGGCAAATACCCAATGATGGCCATATAAGGGATAGGAGCGGCGTTGTCAAGCGCATATTGTCAGGGTTAATTCGTTCTTCTAAAAATACATAATAAAATCAGTATGTTGCAGAAAATTCTGGTTAAACGGTCAAATTTGGTGTATTCTGGTGCGCAATTACATGAATCGAGGTGAAATCCATGTGTTTGCAAAAATTGATCGTTCGGCCAGTTTTGAAAACCGAGGAAGCCAGATTCCGCGCCCTTATGCAAAGGCACCACTATTTGGGATTCGTGCCCAAAATGGGGCAGACGCTATGGTACGTCGGCTGTATCGAGGGCAACTGGACTTCCTTGCTCGGCTTTTCGGTGGCGGCCCTGAAGTGCAAGGCTCGGGACAAATGGATTGGATGGGGACATCGTCACCAATACGGCCGTTTGAAACTGATCGCCAACAACAACAGGTTCCTGATCCTGCCGGGCTGGCATATCAGGAATCTGGCGTCGCGAACCATCGCACTGTGCCTGAAGAGAATCGGCGACGATTGGATGGAGTTTTTCGGACACAGGCTCGTTCTTGTGGAAACATTCGTGGATCCGGAGTTTTTTTCGGGCACGGTCTACAAGGCGTCGAACTGGCTTCTCGTCGGTCGAACGCGAGGTTTCGCCAGGAAAAAGAACGGCTATGCGGAGACGGTTGGAACTTCGAAGCTGGTATTCGTAAAACCGCTGGTCAAAAACGCAAGACGGATTCTGTCTCGACCTTTTCTCGAAAACGAATATGAAAAAGCAGGAGGTAGAATGAATTTAAAAGCCGACCACATGCGTTCATTGCCGGATTTTTTCAAAACGATTCGCGATCCTCGCAGAGCACAGGGCAGACGTCACAGCCTGCCGACGGTTCTCGCGATAGCCGCAGGCGCAATCCTGTGCGGAATGCGCGGATACAAGGCGATTTCGGACTGGGCCGACGACCTTGGGCAGAAAGCCAGGGCCCGTTTTTGCTGCAGAAGGGAAAAGGGCAGATACGTCGTTCCCAGCGAATCGATAATCAGGGACGTTCTGGTGCGCGTGAATCCGGACGATCTTGATTCGGCGCTTCGAAAGTGGAACGAAGCCTACGGGGCGGAAGACGAGAGCCTGGCGATCGATGGAAAAGTCATGTGCAACGCCATCGACGAAGACGGCAGGCAGGTCCACGTCATGAATGTCGTCGGCCATGAAAGTAATATTTGCTACACCCAAAAAAAGTAGGCACGCTGCCGGTCGGCGAAGGTTCGGACGAACAAAAGCAAACCAACGAGATAAAGGTCGCCATACCCCTGCTCGAACCTCTCGACATAGAAGGAAAAAACATAACGGCCGATGCCCTGCATACTCAGACGCGTTTTGCCGATTACATAGTGCTGGAGCGAAAGGCCCATTATTTTCTGATCGCAAAAAACAACCAGCCCACCCTGCGCTCGGATATCGAGTTCTTTTTTCAGAATATCGACTCGGAAGCGCAAGACGTCAATATCTCAAACGGAGAACACGGCCGCATAGAAACGCGCCGTATTTGGACGACGACCGAATTGAACGGATATCTGAATTTTCCGCATGTCACGCAGGCCTTTATGATAAAAAGAGAATCCATCGAGAAAAAAACGGGCAAGGTTTCAAAAGAAACCGTATACGGAATTACAAGCAGGCCTTCCGAGGAGGCATCCCCGGAAATGATAAATAGAACCATTCGCAAGCATTGGACGGTTGAAAACGGCTGCCATTACATTCTGGATTGGAACTACGACGAGGACAGATGCAGAATAAGAAAGGGATACGGTCCTGAAAATGTGGCGCGGCTCAGAAAATTCGCAATCGGTCTCATCAAATCCAAAAAGGTGGATAGCGTGGCCCAGAAAATGAGAAAGCTGAATAAAAACACCAGATCGGTTTTGGATTATTTGAAAATGACAAAAAATTCTCAAGCCTCCCGCTAGTAGCATGCAAGTGGTTTAGAACAAATTACCCGTGCGCATATTGTGGGAATACACCTTTTTCTCACAACATATTGTGTTCGCTTTCCAAGGGCGGAATCGTCGGAGCAAAATGTCGGAAAGCCCCATTTCGAGAAGGATTGTCAACCAATACGGCAGGTTGCGCTTCGCCCTTCGCTACGTGGCCCGGAATGCGAGAAGCCTTCCGCAGTCCGCCTCCCTGCGCTTGAAATATTCCGATGCGTGTTTAAATTTCCCGTCAATCGAGGGATTTTCGATATCGTCGATTTTTATTTGCGGAAAAAAGGAGGATTGAACATGAAAGACAAAGAAAATCTGCACAAGCAGATTCAAGAACATATAGACTGTTTCGCCGCCACCGATCCCATGTCCGGGATGTCGGTGCTGAAAGACGACTCCGACAAGGATGCGGCCGCTCTCAAGTGGCTTGCGCTCGCGGCGCTTCACGGGATCAACAACGACGCGAAAAAAATCACCATCGCCAAGGACAAGGACGGGGAGGTGAAAGTTACCGCAAAATATCGGAAGAAGGACCTTCCCGATCCAGGCGCCGACGTCGCTGAGAAAGTGTTCGATACGGTTCGGGGCATCACGCACATCGAAGGCGACAAAGGCAAGACCGATTGGGCGCTGGGAATTCGCGACGGCAGCATACAGCTGAAAGTGAAAATCGAAAAATCCGGCGACGGGCAAGAGGTGACCATTAAATTTCCCGGCTGATGCAATCTTTGGTCCATACCAGGCCAGCCGCCGTTTTGAATCTACGGGGAGCGCGTTCTTTCAAACAAGGCGCGCTCCTTTTTTTTATTGTCAAGCTCGCCTTGATTCAAACCACCATCGATCAGAGGAATGATTCCATGCGCATAAAAAGATCGGATGTCAAAAAAGTCGATGCGGAAGACGCATCTTTGTTGAATTTTGTGATTCGCCAGTGTTTCGCGGATGTGGCGAAGCGGTTCGAACTGACCCCGGAGAACTGTCCGACCCACCCGTCCAACAGCACCATAGAAAAAGTGAAGGAGCAGATGGCCGAGGGCGTGGCGTTTTTCCTCAAAATCGACCGCGGCATACCGGCGGGTTGCGTGGGGCTTGAAAAGGCGGACGAAGACACCTGCTACGTGGTCAGGCTGGGGGTCCTGCCGGGCAGGCGAAAAAGGGGCTTCGGAGAGGAACTGTTGGAAAAGGCGGTTTCGGAGGCCAGGGAAATGGGGGCGAAAACGGTTTCCGCCGCAATAATCGACCAGGACGTAGAACTGAAGAAATGGTATGAAAAACGGGGATTTGCGGAAACGGAGACCCGCGATTTCGACCGGCTTCCTTTCCGGGTCGCGTTTCTGATCATGTCTCTGCAATAAGTCGGAATTCGAAAAAGCCTGGAATTTATCATTGAGTTCCTGACGCAAATAGGTTACAAATAACGGTTTTGAAAATCGGCGGCCTCGCCTGGGCGCGTGGCCGCCGATTTTCGTTTTGGTTTATCGCGGATTTGCGGGGAGCGGTAAAGGTAACCAGAGCTTCCAGCTCTGGTCGCATATCGCGAATGTGCCGCCCATTGGAAGCCGAGGCATGCCAGACCAGGATGGTCTGGTTACCTTCGCCACGCCTTTTCCCACGAATCCGCGATGAGCCTTCGTTTTTTGTCGTATCGAAAAAAAACGCGTTGTGCAAGCAAGGAGCGAATATGGATATTGAAATCCTCGAAAAAGCCATACGGGAAACCCTGGAAAAAGCCGCCGCCAAGGCGTTCGGCACGGAGCCGGAGGAATTGTCGGTGGGTTTTCCCCCCACCGTGGACATGGGCGATTTCGGATGCGCCTGTTTTCCCCTGGCGAAACAGTACCGGCGATCTCCCAAGGAAATCGCGGAAAAGATCGTCGAAAGCATGGAACCTTCCGAATATATCGAAAAGGCCGAAGCCGTTGGCCCTTACGTCAATATCAGGGTACCGCGAGACGTGTTGTTCGGCGGGATTTGCACCGGCATCTTGGAAAAGGGCCAAGCGTTTCTGCGGTGCGGCCTGGGCGCGGGCAAGCGGGTCATGGTGGAATATTTGTCTCCCAACACCAACAAGCCCCTGCATCTCGGGCACCTGAGAAACGGCGCGCTGGGCATGGCGATCTCCAACATCCTGGAGGCCGCCGGACACCATGTGGTCAAAGCCAACCTGGTCAACAACCGAGGGGTCCACATTTGCAAGAGCATGCTGGCCTGGCAAAGATGGGGAAACGGCGCGACCCCGGAGTCCGAGAACGTCAAAGGCGACCATTTCGTGGGCAAATGGTACGTGCGCTACGCCATGGAGGCCGAAAAAGATCCCTCCCTGGAATCCCAGGTGCAGGAGATGCTGCAGAAATGGGAGTCCGGCGATCCTGAAACCGTCGCGCTTTGGGAAAAGATGAACCAATGGGTCTACGACGGTTTCGAAGAAACGTACGAAAAGTTCGGGCTGGAATTCGACGCCATGTACTATGAATCCGACACGTACAAGCTCGGCAAGGACATCATCGCCAGGGGGCTCGACAGCGACGTGTTTCAAAAGGACGCCAAGGACGGCGGTCAAGACGGCAATGTGGTCTTCCACATGCCCGAAGAAAAATACGGTCTGGAGAAAGGGGGGAACCCCAAGAAAGTGACTGTGCTTCGCGACGACGGCACCAGCCTGTACATGACCCAGGACCTCGGCACGGCGGTATCGAAAGTGACCGGGCACGACCTCGACCGTTCGATCTACGTGGTGGGAAGCGAGCAGGTGTACCATTTCCAGTGTCTGTTCGAGATTCTCAAGGCCCTGGAATACGCCTGGGCCGAGGGCTGCTACCACCTGTCCTACGGCATGGTCTATCTCCCCGAGGGCAAGATGAAATCCAGGGAGGGAAAGGTCGTGGACGCCGACGATCTCATCCAGGCCATCGAGGACCTGGCCGAGCAGGAAATCCGCGAACGAAACCGGGAGGCGCCCCTGTCCGAAGAGGAATTGGCCCTTCGGCGCGAAGCGATCGGAAAAGGGGCGATCAAATTCTATCTGCTGCGGGTCAGGGCCAATCAGGACATCCATTTCGACCCCGAGGAGTCCATATCCTTCGACGGTTTCACCGGCCCCTACTGCCAGTACGCGTACGCCAGGATTTCGGGGATCATGAGAAACGCGGCCGAAAGGGGGCTGTCCTGCGAAGGGTGCGATTGTTCTGTCCTGGGCAACGAAGAGGAACTGATCTTGATTCGGCATCTGATGCAATTTCCCTCGGAGCTTGCGGTCGCCGCAGCCGATCTGACGCCGTCGAGGATGGCGGTGCATGTGTTCAACACCGCCAAGGCGTTCAACCAGTTCTACAACAAGCACCAGGTGCTTCGCGCCGAGTCCGAGGAGATCGCCAAGGCCCGCCTGCTCTTGATCGACGCGTGCCGCGCCTGCCTGAAGGCTGGCCTGAACATGATCGGAATCGACGTCCTGGAAAGGATGTAAAATCAATTTGGGAGAATAAAACAAATGTACGTGCCCCAATATCTTTTTTTCACCAAGGGCGTGGGGGTCCACAAGGAAAAGGACGCATCCATGGAAATTGCGCTGAGAAACGCCAGAATCGCCCATTTGAACATCGTGGAGGTCTCCTCCATATTTCCTCCGGGTTGCAAGATCGTCGAACCGGACGAGGGGCTGGAGTTGCTCTATCCCGGCGAGGTTACGCCCAGCGTGATCGCAAAGGCCCATTCGTGCGAGCCGGGTCGAAGGATTGTGGCCAGCATAGGCCTGGCCCTTCCCCAGGAAGACGGCAAGTACGGCTTTCTGGCAAGTCACAGCGCCTACGGAGAAACCGAGAAGGAAGGCGGGGAATACGCCGAGGATCTCGCCGCCACCATGCTGGCCAACACCCTGGGTATCGATTTCGACGTGGACAAGGATTACGACGAGCGCAGGGAGGTGTTCCGGATGTCCGGAAAGATCGTGGATACCAGGCATACCGCTTTTGGCGTGGAGAGCGACGAAAGCGGCAAATGGACCACTGTCGTGGCGGCGGCCGTGTTCGCGGGAAATGGAAGGTGATGCGGCGGAAGGCACCGGACAGCGGCTTTAAAGCGAATACACGAACATGGGGACTCCCGGCGACTTTTCCTGTCTGAATCGGAGATCGTCGGGGGTCTTCTGCTCGAAACCCACCGAAAGGTATATCCCCTTTAATTTGTGGTTCCTGGTCAACGATACCACCCGTTTGAATCCATGCTTCTTCGCCATCTCCACGAAAGATTGTATCAGGAAAAACCCTACCTGCTGGTTTCGGTATCGGGTCGCCACCGCCAGCGCCCCGAGTTCCGCCGACACGGAATCCAGAACGATGGTTTCCACGCAGCCCACCGGAATGCCGTCGATCTTGGCCATGTGAAAACTGTTCCTCATGGCGGAAATGTGTTCCCGGGTCCGGGGCTTGATCAGCCCCTTCTTGATATACGGCCGAAGAATGTCCTGGACGATCCGGACTTCGTCGTCGGATTCCACCGTCTCCAGTGTTTCGGCGAAATTGTTGGCGATCAGCGTGCCGACGCCTTCCAGGCTGAACAGCTCGTGTTTGAGACAGTTCTTTTTCGCCGGTACGATATGAATTCGACCCACTTCGCGCGTCTCGATTTTGGCGCAGATTTTTTCCAGAATGCTTCTGAAATTGGCGTTGGCGACCAAGTCCCCGTAGGCCATGATCTTTTTGCCCTCCATCAGACGCAGGGCGTTTCGGGTAGTCAGGGAGTTGAGCTTTCGGCCGTTTTCGTCGGTCAAGTATTTTCGTTCGACGAACAGGATCTTGTCCGCCCCCAGAGTGGCGTTCAGAACGTAATCGTAGAAATCGTCCCCTCTTTCCACCGGTATGCGGCCGATTCGGGTATTGGGCAGCTTGTCGTCGAACAGCCGAAAGAATTTCCGGTTTGAGGCTCGGTTCGGAATGTTGTGAAGCAGGGTGGTGCGAATGTTCTGTCGCTCCAAAAATTTGATGTCGCCCAATATTTGGGAGATGAATTCCCGCAGGATTCCCTCCCTGCACGCCACGACGATTTTCGCCCCCGCCAGGGTCTTCTGGTATTGCTCTATGAATAGTTTCGGCATGTCCGAATGCTTTCGGCTTTCCTGTTCCCGGCTATCTTGGTCCCGGGTTGTTGGTGTCCGTTTCCCAATACGATTATCCTTCGCATATGATCACAGATTCCGTCGCGCAAAACAATACCTCGCAAAAAAATTCATTGAAATATTGCGGATTTTCATTTAATTCAAAGATTGTATTGAAATTAGGGACGAAGATTATCGTATGTTTCGCAAGGAAAACCGGTGGACAAGGAAAAACGGCAAGACCCAGTAGACAGCTCTTTCAAATCGCTGTCGTTCGATTTTTCGACGATCAACGCGCTCTTGGCAACCACCAACCGCTATCGAACGCTTTTCGAAAACGCAGGCGACGCCATTTTCGTTCTGGATATGGACGGCAAAATGCTGGATGCCAACCGAATCGCCTGCGACCGCCTGGGATACGCCCGCAAGGAATTGATGGCCCTGAACTGGCGGGACATCGAACCGCCGGAAGAAAACGCCCATATCGAGGAGCGTATGGAAGCGCTCGCCAAAGAGGGCCACCTGATCTTCGAAACCACCCATCGCAGAAGCGACGGCCAAATGCTGCCCATCGAAGTCAGCAGCCGTATTATCGAATACGACAACGTGTCCGCCGTGCTGACCATCGCACGGGACATCAGCGAAAGAAAGGAAGCCGAGGAAGAAAAGGCCCGTCTGCAAAAACAATTGAGACAAGCTCAGAAAATGGAGGCCATCGGCACTCTGGCCGGAGGAATCGCCCACGATTTCAACAACATCCTGACTCCTATCAGCGGCTTCACGGAACTGGCCATGAGAAAGATACCGGAGGACAACAAGGCCAGAAAAAACCTGGAGCGCGTCATCACGGCAGTCCGCAGGGCCAAGGAACTCGTCCAGCAAATACTGACCTTCAGCCGCCAGGACGAACAGCGCCGCTGTTCCCTGGAGGTCAGAAGCATCGTCAAGGAGGCCCTCAAACTCCTTCGGGCCTCGCTTCCCGCCACCATCGAAATCCACGCCGACATTCAAGCCGAAAGCATGATCGTGGCCGACCCAACCCAGGTCCATCAAGTCATGCTCAACCTGTGCACCAACGCGCATTACGCCATGAAAGACACCGGGGGAGTGCTGGAAATCCGCCTGGATGACGTCGATCTGAGCAGCAGCGATTCCTTGGCGGCGGCGGACTTGAAACCCGGCCCCTATGTCTGCCTGTCCGTCAGAGATACCGGGCACGGAATGGACAAGGAACTTCTCGACCGGATTTTCGAGCCCTACTTCACCACCAAACCCGAGGGAGAAGGCACCGGCATGGGCCTTTCCGTCGTGCACGGCATCGTGAAAAGCCATGGCGGAGATATCGTCGTGGAAAGCGAGAAAGGCGTTGGAACGACGTTCCGGGTGTTTTTCCCGAAAATGGAGGCCCCGGACGAAAGCCGAAAGGAAACCGAACTCAGTCGCAAAATTCCCAAGGGCCACGAAAGAATCCTCCTTGTGGACGACGAAAAGGACGTCACGGAGGTCATGGAGCAGATGCTGGCCGATTTGGGGTACCGGGTCACGTCCAAGAACGACCCGATGTCGGCCCTGGAATGTTTCAAGCTGCGGCATTTTTCATACGATCTGGTCATTTCGGACATGACCATGCCCAAGATGACCGGGATGCAACTGGTGGCCGAAATGCATCGCGTCAATCCCGATATTCCAGTGATCATGGCAACGGGAAACCGGCGGGATATCTCCCCCGAACAAGCGGCCCAAATCGGCATAAACGTCTTTCTGATGAAACCGCCCGCCATCGGGGACCTCGCCAGGGCCGTGCGCGACACGCTGGACAAAACCCGCGAAGAGCAAAAAAAACTCGAAACCTGATCCCCCCGACGGGGGCGGGGAGGCATTGAAAATAGTCTGTTTCGTTCTGCGACGGATGTCCATCCCCCCTACCCTTCCCATCCACAAGCCTTGACCGGCTATTTCGACGCTTGGCGGATTTGAAAAATCCTGCGGCAAACGGCGCAATTTTACCTCGAACAGCCCATGAAAGCGCGCCGAGCCTCGATTTTCAAGTACTCCAAATACATTATTTTTATTTGGCAAATGGATTTTTCACCCCATATACAATTTTTTCTAATCACTTTAAATAAGACATTAGCTTGGATGAAACGGCACGACGAGACTTGAAAACGAAAGTTTCGGATGTCACGGGCCGAAAATATTCGGCCTCCTCCATTAACCTCCTTCCCCCAGAAAGGAGAGAGCCATGACATCATCACCTTGCAAAAATTGTCCCAAGCGTTTTAAGTCCAAATTCGAATGCGCCAAGGATTGCGAGATCCTGAAGCAGTTTCAGGAGATGCACAGCAATCTGAGGGAGCAGAGCCTTTTCTCCGCCATAGATTATGCCGAGGAGGGGAGGTTTTCCATCAACTACAGTTCCGCCCATGCGATGCCGTAGTAGAGGAGGCGGACCAGGTTCGGAATATCCGTCCATCCAATACGGAAGCTGCGGCGGATGTCGAGAATAAGAAACCTATTTGTACCGGGTATTCCGATTCCTATCGGTCTTTAGGGCTTGGTTTATTCCAAATGAAAAGAGCCTGTCGATCTACAATTTTTTCGGCTGGGCCGGATTGAAAGGGGCCATGATATTCTATTCTATTTTTTGAAGTTCGGCCTCGTCGCTGAGGATCACTTTCGCGATGACGGGTTGCATTCCTATATTCTCGCGTATCTCCTTTTGAAGATCGAGCGCCGTTTCTCTTTCCTCGCAAGGGCCGACAAACACCTTGTGCCACAAGCCCACTTCGCCCCAATTGGTGCGTATACTGGCAGGATAGCCAAGTTTTTCAAGATATTTCTCAAGCTTGACCGCATTGTCTCTAATCAAATAGGCCCCTGCTTGAAGTTCGTACACATATTTCACATCGGCTTTGTTGTTCGCGATGAAACAGGCGGGGGCCGGAATTCTGGATATTAAAAGCTCTGCCAGTTCCTCGACGACCTCCTCCTGATTGGTGTTCCTGAGATTATAGCCGCTACGCACGGAGATCAAAGGCAAATCCAGGATGTTGAACGGAATCCCTCCTTCGTGCTTGCTGACTTCCTTTGTTTCGGTCCAGATCTTCTCTCCTGTACGCGTGTCCCAAATCGTGATGCTTCCCTCGATGCTCATCCGGGAATACACGCCGAGAAAAACCCGATAGAAATCATTCACCTCGCCCAAAGCGACTGCGTCGCAACGGAGAATTCGCCCCAGTTCCCTGATGGAAACCTCCGTGAATGCGAAATCTTCCATCAAACCGTTCTCTTCGAGTTTCGAATCGATCGCCGACAGTTCCACGTCGCGATATGGAAGCACGGTCATTTGGCTGAAAACGCTCACTCGAAATTCTTCCTCGAGTCCTTCGATATTCGTGTGATTGATAACGGGCAAAACCGCGACGGACTGGGGAGGATCGCCGCATTCCACGGCATTGGACAAAGGTTGGTACGCAGGTGGGGCATGCCCCGCGCAACCGCCGCACACAAAAAAAAGAAGGGCGAAAAATGCAGACGAAAGGTTGCCTGCCCGTATCGGGATCTCCATACGCAAACTCATCGCTACGGATTTTTTTGACGAAAAAAAGAAAGGGGTTGAAACACACGATCTCACATTGCAACAATCTTGGACATAATAGACCGCAAAGGGGAACGTGTCAATAAATATGGGCGTCAACAAAAAACGAATCCCCCCTCAGCGCTCTGAAGGGGGACTCGTACTCCGTTGTTTTCTTACAGTCAGCGACGGGCCGTTTTCCGGTCAGGAAAACATCGGCGAACCTCTATTCCAAAGCCTTGTAAACCAAGTTCGGATCCAGCTTGTAGGTCCAGGGCGCTCCGGAATTTTTCCATCCGTTTCTCATGCGAAGACCGTTGAAGCAACTGCCTTCATCCTTGATCTTGTCGCCTTCGAACCCGTCGATAACGTTGTATGCGTTTTTATATCCCGCATCCGCCAGAATATTCACACTCTTGGCGCTTCTGCCTCCGGAACGGCACATGACGAAAATCTTGTCCTTGGTACCGAAACGTTTTTTCACCTCGGCCAAAAAATTCTCGTTGTCCGGCATGGCGTATTCTTTCTTTTCCGCATCGAACTTGTGCGTAAAAAATTTCCGGGGAATGTTGTGCGCCATGGGCGCGTGTCCCACAAAGGCGTATTCCTCGGGCGTGCGGCAATCGAGGACCTTGATATTGTCGGAATCCAGCTTCCACTGTTCGTAGGCTTCGAGGGCGGTGATATACAGTCCCAGCTTGGTCTGTTTGTTTTCCGGAAGCTGGGTCTCCACCACAGGCTGCGGATCTCCCGCTATGGCCTTGACCGGGATCGTCTTCAGATTGGTTGCGCATCCGGGCAGTACCAGGGAAACCGCAACGATGCAAGCAAGTACCCACGATAATTTTTTCATATCTCACTCCTTTTCGTTGACGTTTGAGAAAAAGCCGAAAAAATTTCCTACGAACCGCCCCCTGAACACTACGACCCGATGGTCTTGGTCACGATGGCCAGCAACTTGTCCGGATCGAAGGGTTTGGCGAGATAGGCCACTGCCTTCTTGACGGCATGCTTTCCGGCCATGCCGCTGATGACCACCACGGGAGTGTCCTTGAACTCGGGGTCCTTGGACATCTTTCTGTAGAACCTGGGGCCCCACTCGCCGGGCATTTCCAGATCGAGGGTGATCAGGTCCGGCTTTTCTTCGCGAAGACGCTCCAAGGCCTCCTCGGCGTTGTTGGCCGAACAGGTCTCGTAGCCGTTGTCCTCCATCACGTTCTGGATGTATTTCACAATAATGGGATCGTCGTCCACGATCAATATTTTCTTTGCCATAAAAGACCTCTCTTTTTTCTGGTGTTAATCGAGCGAAATCCGGCGATTGTATTCGTTTCGGCGAAACAACCGGTTACTTGGTATGGCAGTCGCAGCACTGCACGGGCCCGGCCTTCCTCTCGAGATGGCAGCCTTTGCAGTTCTGGTGATACCGCGTGATCAACTCCCTGGGCCTGTCCTTTCCGGATTCGTCTGCCAGATGGCATTCCGAACACTCCTGGTCTTCCGAGGTGATGTGATCGACCTGCTTGCCGTCCTCTTCGCCGTGGTGGCATTCGGCGCAGTCTTCGATCTCGGCGGCCTCGTTGTGTTCGTCGTGCATGAAAGGAACGGGCGGCCGCATATGCTCGACGAACGCGCTGTCCTCCACGTGCGTCACATCGTCCTGGCTGTAGGCGTTGACGCCGACGAAAACGGCCGCCAGAAAAATTGCCGATACGATATAGCCTAACGTTTTTCTCATCAGGTTTTCCCTTCTCCTGTTCGAATCGTTTTATTTGTCAAGTTTGCCTGCGTTTTGACGGGTCTTGCCTGCCCCGTCCTATTCCTCGGCTTCGGGCTTTACCATGCATTCGTAGATGATGTCGCCCAGAAACTTGATTTCCATGCCGAGTCCGTAGTGGTGAACGATGTCCTCAAGACCGCCGTGGCAGTTGTGGCAGGGCGCGACGATGGTCTTAGCGCCCCTGGCCTTGGCGTTGAACAGCTGCTCGGCCTTGATCCGGTCTCCGTCGACACGCGTCATCTTGAACGGAGGTCCGCAGTTGATCACCCCTCCCCCGGCGCAACAGCAATAGTTGTGTTCGCGGTTGGGATGCATCTCCACCAGTTCCTTGACGAACGCCTTGGTGACGTTTCTTCCCTTTTCGTGAAGGCCCCGGCCTCTGACCACGTTGCACGGATCGTGGAAAGTGACCGCCTGGTCGAATTTCTTGGCGACCTTGAGCTTGCCCGTCTGCAACAATTCATCGTAGAACTCCAAGGCGTGAACGACCGGAATCGGGTGCGCCTTCCAGCCCAGCCAGCGGTTGCCCATGTCGTAGACGCTGCGGAACGCGTGGCCGCATTCCCCCATGACGATGCGCTTGCATTTGAGCCGCATGGCGGTCTCGAAATGCATCTTCTTCAGGCGTCCCATCATTTCGTTTTCGCCCACGTACATGCACATGTCGCTGTTGTCCCATCCGGGGGTCGCGGGCATGGTCCAATCGACGCCCGACACGTTCATGATCACGGCCGCCTGATAGATCAGCTGGGCGCGAAACTTGGGTTCCGGACCGATCACGGAATAGAAGACGTCCGCCCCCTCCTTTTCCAAGGGGATTCGGAGGTTGGCGATTTCGTCTGCGGCCTCCTCCTCCTGCCACAGCAGGCTGTCGATCCACTCGTCGTCCTTGACCCACATCTGGTTCATGGTGGACGCGTGGCTGTGGGCGGTGTCCGCGATGTATTGCGGGACGACCCCCAGCATGTGGCAGATGCGCCGGACCGTGAGCATCAGGTAGGCGATATCGATTCCGAACGGACAGTACATGGCGCAGCGCTTGCAAAGGTTGCACTCGGTAAACGCTATCTGGCACGCCATTTTGATGAATTCGGGACTCACCTTGCCCTTTTTCTTCAACATTTCCCACAGCGTCTGCTTGACCTTTCCGGCGGGCGAGTACGTCGGGTCTCCGTCGTGGGACATGTAATAGTGGCAGCCTTCGCTGCAAAGCCCGCAATGGACGCACGTTTCCACGTACACCTTGAGCCTTGCGCCCGTCTCGCTGGCCAGCAGTTTGTTTATGACGGACTCGATTCTCTCGGGCGTCAGGTTTTCGGCGCCCGTTTCGATTCCTTTATCGATGATCTGTTCCTTTTTTTTTTCAGCAGGTTCAGCCATTGAAATGCCTCCTTGAAACCAAAGGCCCCGGCCCCGACATTCGGGACCGGCACCCATGTAATATGACGGCAATGCCCCTTCGCATGGCGTTTGCGCCGCGAAAGACATCTGCCGGAATTGTCACGTCAACGGGAAACGCATGCTTCGCCTTTCCCGAAACGGGTTCGATACTACCAGTCGTTCGCATGTCTGACGCCACCGAATTCGGAACCCATGTATCCCCGGGTGAACGGGAAAAACAGCATATGGCTCAAACGAGTGAACGGAATGGC
This sequence comes from Desulfobacterales bacterium, assembly GCA_963674505.2. GTDB lineage: Bacteria > Desulfobacterota > Desulfobacteria > Desulfobacterales > SKZT01. The sequence continues at coordinate 306,126 of CAXXIG010000006.1, read as the reverse complement.
GGCAAGCATCACCTCTCCCGACAAAATATGCAGGATGCCCACAAACCCGCTGGCGGGCCACTGGTGGTAGGTCCAGAACCCCGTGACAAAAGGAGCGGCAACCATGGCCAGGATGACGTAGTCCGAGGTGGACGTCAGAAACTTGACCTCCCGGACCACCTTTCTCCTCATGGCGAAAAACACGCAAGAACCGATCACGATCAGCGTCATGATGTCCACGACGCCGTCGGGCAGATACCACCAGCCGAAGTCCCACGACTCCTGAACCAAAATGATATGGGCGAAAAGAAACAGGGGCCCGACGATCAGGCAGATGTGAAACGCGAATGTAACGATGGTGGTCCACGGGTGCCTTTGCCAGTTCAAGGTCGCAAAAGGCGTCAGCCAACGGATTATCGAACGTACCGCGAATTTCAGATTGAAATACTCGTAGACCGCGCCGTCCTTCTTCTTGGCGAGAATCGCCATGGAAATCAACTTGTAAAGACACCCGCCCGCGAATATGATGAAAGCGACCCATACGAGGGGACCGCTGACGAAACTATAAAGGCTTTGCATGGTTTATTTCCTCCTTTCAGCCCAGGATATCCGAAACCTTGACCACCTCGCGGTAGTACTTTTCCTCATCCGGTCCGCCCGTCACGCCACGCACGAGTACCTTCTTGCTGTCGGGACTGAACGCCGGGTCCCACAGCGCCTTGAACTCGCTGCCGATGGACTTTCCATCCAGCAGAAGGTGGTAGCGCCCCTTCTTTTCCACCTTGGCGGCCACGTGCGAACCGTCGGGGCTGAACACGGGCTTCCAGGCCATGTCGTAATCGTCGTTCCAGGCGGCCCCGTCCACGGCCACGAACCAACGCCCCTTGTCCATGGCGACGCATGCCACGCGCTTTCCGTCGGCGCTGATGGCGCCGTCGTCCACAAGGTCGCCGAACGTAATTTTCCACGGCGTACCGTTCAACGCCATGGTCCACCGCCCGTATTTCGGGGCTACGATCGCCGCTATGTCGCGCCCGTTCGGCGCGTAAAAATGGTGCCAGAGCTGCTCGAAACCCCGATCCCATATCTGCTTGCCGTCCTGCATCAACACCCACCTGCCCTCCGTTCTCACCGGAGCGGTAACCGAATCGCTCACCGGCGAAAACACAGGCTTCCAAACCGACTGATACGTCTGCGGCCAAGTCTTGCCGTCCACCGCGATGGTATAGTCGTGAATGGTTGTCCGGACTTCCGCCGCCACATGCGTTCCGTCGGCGCTGAAATCCATCTCCCAGACGTTCACGAAATTGACATCCCACGCCTTGCCGTCCACGGCAACCGTGTAGCAACCCTTGCGAAACGTCCAGATATCGCCTTCCGAAAACGGCACCGTCTGCACCGACCCCGCCGAATGCTCGCCGTCGCGGCTGATGGCAAGATTGGTCATAAAACCGTATTTTTTCTCCCACGGCTGCCCGTTTGCGATCGCCAGGTACTCCATCCCGGACTGAGCCGCCACCACGATGTTCCTGCCGTCCTCGGAAAACTTCGTGTTCCAGACAAAATCGCCCGTCTCCTCCCACGGCTCTCCATCCACCGCGAGGGTCCACGCACCCGTGTCCGAAACAAGCCCTGTCAGACGGTTGTCGGGGGCATAGCGCAAATACCATACCTTGTCGAACGTGTTCTCCCACACATCGCCGTTTTCGATTACCGAAAATTCCATGTCGCCGGGCTTGACCACGGCTGCGATCTTCTCGCCGTCAGGGCTCGCGTACGGCTCCTCCATGTACTCGAATTGCTCTTTCCATTGGCGGAGATCCGCGATCATGCGTCTGCCGGTCTCCCAATTCCAGGCGCCTAAATCGACCATCCCTTCATCTCCTTAGGTTTGAATTTAAATTGATTACGCATTTTTTCCGACACCTCTATATACAGTACAATCCCGTCTTATGCAAAGTTTTTTCATCCCGCAAGCAAGGGCGGAAAAACTCGCTTTCTTTCGGGGCCATTCTGGTCTTGAAAAACTCCGACGAAATTTTGACCGATGGGAAAAAAACAAGCGATCATGCGCGCCAAATGTTCCAGTCCTTTAAAAAAAACGCGTTCCGGAACCTTTTTGGTCAAAATTTCTTGTCATCGAAAATATTCCATGCTATCTAACACGACTTGAAAATCGCATGGGCTCACACCCTACGGCATGGGAAAAAATTTATCAAGAACAATTGTGAGCATATGCTTGAAATTTTTTTCCGGGCGGGAACCGATTCCCCCCGGATCGGCTTTAAACATTTATTGGCGAAAGCATTTTCGTACGGGCAAACTTTGAAAGGAGGACCAATACATGGCGGAGAATTTCAAAAGCGCGGTGACAATAACCCTGACCATTTTGCTGGGCATCGGATTGCAGGTGGTACTGGCGCTGTCCGAGATGACGGACACCCCGAGCAAGGCGGCGACGGAGTTCGCGGAAGCGTACTTCAAAAGCGACCCGGCCATGAAGGACCGGCTCTGCGCGGATTTGCTGGACAGCGGCGAGGGCGACATCGTAGCGGCGTACATCAACAGGAACCGCCAGAAGGCCGCCGATCTGGGATATACGCTGTGCTACGCCGGCGACCGTGTCAAACACATCACCACCAAGACCGTATCCATGGGTCAGGATCGCGCCGTGCTGGAAGTCGAGGCCGAGCTGAAAAATGGTCTTCGCAGTTTTTTCACGGGCGAAAAGGCTTACGAGGTTCATGAAGAGTTCCACATGGTCAAGGAGGAAGACGGGCGCTGGAAAGTCTGCGGCAATCCGTTCATGATCGCCGGATGCGATTATGTCGTGGCGTCGGCCGAGCCTGAAGAGGCGGTCGAGGCGGTCGAACAAGAGGCCGTCGAAGAAGAGGCCGTTGACGAAGAAGCGGTCGAAGAGGAAGCCGTGGAGCCCGAAGAAGAGGTCGAAGGCGAAGAGCACGAAGGCTGATAAGAAGAAAGGCCAAGGGCCTGTACAAAAAAGCCTGTAAACAAATGGGGAGCGCGTCGTTTTTTGCGTGGTCTGACGCCACGCGGGGCATTTCGTTCGCTGATCCATTGCAAGCAACCCGACAATAAAAAAGGCGGCCGGATTTCCGTTTGCGGAAAAGCGGCCGCTTTTTTCCGATTCCGTGTCGAACAACAAATCCACGAAGACAGACCTGATTTATAGAAGTATCCAGGAACGCGCGAGGCGGATTGCCGCCCGGTTCCCGACGCCCTCCTTTTATATAGTATACGAGAGGCAGTTGCGGGCTTCCCGTCTTTTTTTCGAAACAGATCCAATCCTGGTGAAAATCCGCGAACTCACGGAAAAGGATTTGAAAGGTTCCATGGGCCACGGACGGAAACATGCGGCAAAGGTCACGCTGGATGCCGGCGCTCTGATGCTCATCGAGGGAAAGGCCGCCGGGTACAGGGACGGATATTTGCGGCGAAGGGTCCTTCTAACCCAATGCGCGGGCTTGCTCCACGACGTGAAGAGAAAGGGCGAGGAGCATGCGGTGAAAGGAGCGGAGCACGCCCGGGAGCTGCTGAAAATTTTTTCGTTCTCGTCCCAGGAAATCGAGGATGTCGCCATCGCCATCCGGAACCACGAAGCTTTCAAGGAGCTTTCCCCCATCGACACGAAGGAAGGCACGATGGTATCCGATTGCCTGTACGACGCGGACAAGTTCAGGTGGGGACCTGACAATTTCACGGACACGGTATGGGAAATGGTCCGCTACCACCAGACCCCGCTTGCCGATTTCGTCAAATTCTATCCCAGGGGCATGGAAATGGTGCAAAAAATCAAAGGGACGTTTCGCAGCCGGACCGGCCAGGCCTACGGGCCCGAGATCGTCGATCTGGGAATCGAGATGGGCGGGGAAATATACAAAATGATCCAGCAGGAATTCGTTCTGTACCTATAAGCCGGCAAACCTATACGGAGTAAAACAACATGGACCCGAAAATAGCGGGCGGCGCGGTCGGCCTTGTCATCGGCGCAACAGGATACATCATCGTCAAATTCTGGCTACTGCCCATCCGCAACTACAGCAGACTCAAATCCTGCCTTGCGAAAGATATCGCCCACTACGAAAACGCCGTCGCGCAAAACAAATGGAATTCCGGAAACAAGAAACGCTTCAAGGCGACGAGAAAAGCCGTGTCGGATCTGGTCGATACTTACGAAAACGACCTTCCGGTCTGGTACAAGATCATGTTGAGACGCCGTGGCGAATCGCCCCGGGAAGCCCAAAAGCAACTGATGGGCCTTTCCGACATCAAAGACGCAAGCCACGCCGAAAAGCGCCTGGAGATGGCCAGGCTCGCATTGGCGATGGGTTAGGCCCGGCAGGCCGGAAAGGAGACTTCGCCCCGTGAACCAGGAAAAAAAGCGCGCCGTTCTGTGCCCCAACTGCGGACGACTGATCAGTGCGTCAGAAAAGACCTGCCCCCACTGCGGCCTGTCCAGCCCCGCGTCCCCCTGGAAAAACAACCGGCTGATCAGAGGGCTCAAGGACGAATCCGGCCTCATTGGAGCCGTCATCGCGATAAACGCGGCGATCTACATTATGTCGCTTCTTTTGTTTCCTCGAGGCATCGGCATGGCCATCAACCCGCTGACCATGCTGTCGCCTTCATGGAACAGCCTTATGGCACTCGGCGCCACAGGGACCATCCCCATTGATCGTTTCGGAATGTGGTGGTCCGTCATTACCGCCAACTTCTTGCATGGAGGCATCCTCCACATCGTTTTCAACATGGTCGCCTTCAGGCAGATCTCTCCGCTGATCATCCGCGAATTCGGCCCCTATCGCATGCTGATCATCTATTTGGCGGGAGGGACCTTCGGATTCATAATTTCCTACTTTGCAGGTGTAAAAATAACCATCGGCGCGTCGGCCGCCGTGTGTTCTCTGATCGGGGCCGGACTCTTCTACGGCAAGAGCAGGGGAGGGGTATACGGCCAGGCCATATTCCGGCAGATCGTCGGATGGGTGGGCGGCATATTCGTTTTCGGCCTGCTGGTGCCGAACATCAACAACTGGGGACACGCGGGCGGCCTGCTCGCCGGCGCCCTGCTCGGCCTCCTGACAGGCTACAACGAAAAGGTCAAGGAGAACTTCGCCCACAAGGCCGTCGCTCTGGCCTGCGTCGTCTTGACGGGAATCGCGCTGATCTACGCGGTCGGCGGCGCCATTTTCGCTCGCATAGCCCAATAATCGCAAAGCCGTTTTTCGGGATCTTCGCTTGTTTTGCCGCGCCGTTTCGTCTGGGAAAGAGGGGGAGGCAATCCGAGCGGGATTATTCTCGAAATTTTCCAACAACGTATCGACTTGGGGAGGGAGTATGAAAACGAAACTGTTGTCGGCCGCTGCTGTCATTGCGGCCGTTTTTATTGCCGCCGCATCGGCCCAGGCCCAGTCCGGCTCTGGAGATTTTTCCGTCGGCGTATTTGGTTCATACGCGCCTTTTTTCGACGGCGAAGCGGGCTACGGAGGCGGTGCGCCGGACTATTCCGACGCTTTCGAAGACGGCTTTGGAGGCGGCGTGGAGGCGGGGTACCGATTTCACGAAAAATTCAGCGTGCTGGCGGGAATCGGTTTCGAACGATACAGCGGAGAAAAGTACGAAGGCATCTCCTTCGACGATCTCGACATTGTTCCTGTATATGTGGGCGCCAAGTTGCATTTTCGAAGCAGGGAGGCGACAATCGATCCGTACGCCAGGCTCGATGCCGGACTCGCCTATTTTTCCTCGGTCGATGTCTCCTATCTGGGAATTTCCGAAAAATACTGGGAAAGCTCCTGGGAACCCCTTTTCGACGTTGGACTGGGATTGGAATACCGTCTGGGCCGCCTGGGATTTTTCGCGGAGGTCAGGGCCAGGTACATGGCCCGGCCCGAAAAATCCCTCGGCGATTATTCCCGGGGCGAGTCGTCCTGGAGCGCTCCGGTTCACGCGGGCGTATCCTGGCGATTTTAGCCGCAAGACAAAAAAAAGACGGCTCATGGCGAATTTGTGGGAAAAAGGCGTATCGATGGTAACCAGACCATCCTAGTCTGGCATGCCTTGGAATTCAAGCTGCGGCATTTTCGCGATATGGGACCAGAGCTGGAAGCTCTGGTTACCTTCACTGCTCCCCACAAATCCATGATGAACCCCAAAAGACCAACAATTGCCAGGAAAAGCGTGGACATTGCGCTTAGCGCCTTGAACGCATGCGCGGACCAACGAAAAGCTTGACGCATCAACAGAAGGAGATAAAGACATGGCCGTTTCCGTAAAAAAAACGATATTGATGACCGCAGCGTTTCTGATTTTTGCCGCAGCTTTGGTGTCAGACGGCCCTTCGGCGTACGCCGGCGAATGGTCGGACGCCATAAAGAACAAACTCAACCCCGTGCGAACGACCCGGGACGACAAAGGCGCGTGGTTTGTGACCGGCGAAGATACGGCGCCGCTCCGGGACGTATTCGAAGCGGTCGGCTACGCCGTCGCCGAGGATAGGCTTTGGCAGGCGGAGCTTTTTCGCAGGACCGGTCGAGGTGCCATGGCGGAAATCTTCGGCCCCGACTTTCTCGCCGCCGATACGCTGATCAGGACCATCAACCGGTCCGACGAGGAAATAGAAACCGCTTTTCAAAACTTGAAACAAAAAGAAAAAGACGTCATCGAAGGATATGTTGCCGGCTTCAACCGGCGCATCGAGGACGTGGAGGCCGACCCGTCTATGCTTCCGTTCGAATTCAAGGCCTTGGGCTTTTCCCCGGCGCCTTGGACCTATTTGGACGTCATGGCATGGAGCGCCAATTTGCTGCGCAACTTCGACCCGGAAGCCACCAGCCAGTATCAGATCGAAAACATGACTCTGTACCTTTCCCTGGCCGAGGCTTTTCCAGCGGATTTTCGCGACATGTTCGAGGACCTCAGGTGGACAAACGATCCGGAGGCGCTGACGGTCATTCGTTCCGGGACTGAAACGGCTTCCGCCTCGTCCGTCCGCGCCGGGACCTTCGGCAGCGCGGAAAAAACACGCGCCTTGGAAATCGATACGAAAGAGCTGCCGGACTTGAGGAAAGCGGCGCAGAGAATTGTCGATACCAGGAAGAAAATCGAAGACAACCTGAAAAAAGTAAACGCCTTCGTGAAAATGGGAAGCTACGCCTGGACCGTCGCGGGTTCCAAAACCGCCTCGGGCAATCCGATTATTTATTCCGGTCCGCAAATGGGCTTTTCCGTGCCCGCCATTTGCCAGGAAGGTTCCATTCAGGCCGGAGGCTTGCATGTTTCCGGAATGGCGGTACCCGGAGTTCCGGGGTTGCTCATCGGGCGCACACCGCATCATGCCTGGTCGATGCAGGTGGCCAACGCCCATACAACCGATTTTTATATCGAATTTCCCTCGGATGTCTATTTTCATCGATATGAAACCATTCGAGTGGCCGGGGGCGAAGACGTGGTTCTGCCGGTATACCGTTCCTCCCACGGCCCGATAGTCAACCCCATGCCCTACGACGAATCCGCAGTCGGCATCTTCAACCCGCCCATCGCTTGGAAATACTCCCATTGGGAAACCGAAGACACGGTCACAAGGGCCATTCTTGGCATGGCCAAGGCCGCAAGCATCGATGAGTTCGGCGCGGCTGTAGAATTCGTGCCCGTTTCCATGCATTTCTGCTACGCGGATGTCGACGGCAACATCGCCTACTGGATGTCGGGCCGCGACCCGGTCAGGCCTGAGGGAGAGTGGCGGCTCCCCCAGGGATTTTTCACGTTGCAAGGCGTCCCCCAGCTGGAGTGGGACGCCAATGTGCTGAAACCGCGTTCGACCGAAAGAAACACGCCGCTGGGATTCTACGGCGGTTGGAACAACAAGAACGCCCCCGGCACGGAAAGCGGATTCAACCAGGTCACCAAGCAATTCGGCGTTTTCAATCGCGCCCATGTGATCGACGAATATCTGACTTCCCACGACGAGCTGACATTCGACGACCTGCGGGACCTGGCCTTGAACATCGCCACCACCGACTCTGTGGGCCTGGGGGGAAGCCCGTGGCAGTTCGCGTCCCCCTATTTTACATCGGCCGTGGCCGACGCCGGCGAAAATCCCGAAAGACAGGCCGCCATGGATTTGCTCTCCGCCTGGGACGGCCATTTCCCGGAAGGAGGAGAGTCCGAGTGGGCCGCTAACGAAAACCTGGCCGACGCCTGGGTCCTGATGGACGCCTGGATCCGGGAAGTTCTTTCTCTCGCATTCGAAGACGAATTGGGAGATCTGTACAAAAGCGAATCGGCCCTGGTTCTGTTCAACGTTTTGTTGCACGGCCTGGCGGGCGAAAACTCCGGAATCGTCAACCGCTACGACTGGTCCTCCAACCTTTCCGACCCCGCAGCTCCGCAAACGGCGCCGGACATTATCGTCGCGGCCTTGGACGCAACCTTGTCGAACCTGGGAGAAAGGCCCTGGGGCGTCGGCCATAGGGGCGAAATCATTTTGGAACACGACTTGCTGGGGGAGGTGCACTCGCTTCCGTACTCGAGCCGCTCCACCTTCGCCCATATCGTGGAATTCGCCCCCGAAGGCCCCGTGAGAGTGGAGAGCATGTTCTTGCTGGGACAGTCCGGGACAATCCTGATGGACCACACAGGCGCTCCGGTATTCGACGATAACTTTTTCAGCATGGCCCCGATCTACGATACGTTCGCGCACAGGGCGTTTCCCGTGCCGGAATAGTGAAACGCGACAGCGACAGGACATATGGCTAAAAAACCATCTGCGACTGAAAAAAAACTCCAGGAATTGGCCGCGTTCGAAAACGGACCGGCCACTTCCGACCATGTCAAAATATTGAAGAAGGCCCTCCGAGGCGCCAACAACATCGTGGCGGCCAAAGCCGCGCGCATCGCCGGGAAACTGAATATTTCGGAACTGGCCGAACCGCTCGCCGACGCCTTTTATCGATTCGCCAAGGACCCGGTGAAAAAAGACAACGGCTGTCTTGCCAAGGAGGCCATCGCCGAAACCCTCGACGCTCTCGGATACGACGACGGAGACCTGTTTTGCTTCGGCGTCAGGTTCGTGCAGCTCGAGCCGTCCTACCTCCGCCCCACCGACGCTGCCGCGGCCCTGCGCGCGCGATGCGCCTTCGCGTTGGCCCGCGTCGGCCATCCGGACTTGTTTCCGCGCATGGCCGACTTGCTCGCGGATTCCGAGGTCCAGCCACGCGCAGCCGCAGTCCAGGTGCTGAAGCAGTGCCCGGACGAAAGGGCCGAGCTGCTGCTCCGCCTGAAAATCCGCATGGGGGACGAAGACGAAAAAATCTACGCGGACTGCTTTTCCGCCCTCATGGCCGCAAACCCCGACCGTTCCATGGAACTGATGCGGGAGTTTCTGGAAAACGGATTCGGGCCGGAGGTGGAAAACGCAGCCTTCGCTCTGGGAGAATCCAAAAGGATCGACGCTTTCGAAATTTTAAAGCGCTGCCGGGAAAACAATATCGATCCCGGCTTCCAGGACATGCTCGCGCTGCCCATCGCTACGAACCGGACCGAAGAAGCTTTTCTCTATCTTCTCGAGATCGTCGATACCGAACCCGACGACGCTGGCGTAGCGGCAGTGAAGGCCCTGGAGATCTTCGCCGGGGACAAGGCCCGGCGGGAAAAAATCCGCGATGCCGTCATGAACCGAAACCAAAGAAAGACAGTCGAAGCCTACGAAAAAATATTCTGTTCCTAATTCCTACTTGCGACAAAGACAATGTCCTATCACCATTTTCTTTCTTCCTCTGTTTCTTTTCGGGCTGTGATCCAATTTCATCCCCTAAAAGCCCCAATACCAGGCAACTTGATCGAAGGCTTTGTTTCATAAAAGCCGAAAATTTCCGTGGAATCGAGCAAGCCGTCGTCGTTGACGTCCGGATCCCTGCGGGTTGGTATCAGGCTATACCTCGGCAAGGTCGCCGAGGCTGTCGAAATCGGTATCCGTAAACCGCATGCCCGACGATTGTATTGATAATCGGCGTTATAGACCTTGACAACCTCCCGATATTTATTTTACATCTTTTTTCATGTTGATTATTCGCAAACAGCAAATGGACGTGTTTGAGCAGGCGTCGTTGAAGGCGTTTGAAATGGAGATGGTTGAACATTTGTTCGAGTTTTCGCCCCGCCACGCTCAAGCCTTGGGCAAAGAGAGAGTGCTTCGTCTTGTCCGCCTCGGCTTTGATCGGGCCAAGCGGCATGGTTTCACCAAACGGGGACCGGTGCGTTTTTTCCTCGAGATGATCGTTATGTTCGGCACGGACTTCGATACCGATCCACAGACGCAGTGGGCTGCGAATATCCTTGATGACAAAGCGCTTGACCAAATGGCGCGAGCCGATCGGCTGCACGAACAAACCATGGAATACCTCGATCAGGTCGTCGGCCACGACAATGAGTACTACATTGCCGCATTACAACGTATGAAGGCGCTTGCCGGAATGGATGTAAAATTCGGACCGGATTGGTTTCCGAAACGGCTGATTCGGGAGTTAAAACAGGTTTATTCATTAAAATGCAACTACTTGGGCGAAAGCTCTTTAAAGATTTTAGCCGAACAAGGGTATGATTTTGCAAGAAAAAACGGAATTGAAACAGCGCGCGAGCTGGCTGCGGCGGTGTTTCTGATGTTTTGGTTCGGCTACGGATGTTGGAGCGACCTTCAATTTCCCTGGATCGGAAAAATTTTGACCGATCCCGGTCCAACCGACCCGAACCAAAAGATGCATAAGATAGAAAGAAAGGCTCTAATCTATTTAGACAAAGTTCTTTCTCGTACGAGAGGATAAGTCGATGCCGATCGCGGGATGCAGCAGACCCAACCCGCCCAGCCAGGGCGGAGGGGCAGGAAGCCCGGGAGGCGGAACAGTCCAGGCCTGTTGCCCCCCATGTCCGGCCTATGACTCCGTGGATACGACAATTGACGTTGAAACCTACAATTGCGCAGGCCTCGCCCACCGCACCTACACATACATGAGCCTTAGCGAAGCAAAAAGGCGTCTTTCCGCCGGAAGCTCGATCTCATGCAGCAGCCAATGCAGTCCTTGCCAAGTAAAGCATTGGCTCTGGGAGTATGACCTGCACTTGGAAGACGCGGACGGAAACCATTTGACACGAGGAAGCAACCGTGACTTCCATACGGTTGCCGGCCGTTGCGACAATCAAGGAAATGATCCCGCAGACGTCCGATCCAAAAACGGCGCACGTCCTCTGGAAGGTCCGGGCAGGGGTCAGAGCTTTCGCCCGGCAAATCGAGACGAGGCAAGATCCAATGATCGCCATGCGGTGATTGCTCGCGACAGCAGAGGCCGACCGATCTATAAGGTACGGACCAATTTCACCGAGACATGCTATTGCCTGCCGTGTCCTTGATGGGCCGACAGCCGAATAGCTTTGAAAAAGAGGAGACATGAAATGGACGCGCAAACCTTGACATACCCTAGCGAAACCATACAATGCGTGCCTGGCGATTACATCATGACCAAAACAGAGGAAGGCGCTTGGCGGGTTTTATTTGTCAAAGACCTTGTTTTGCTCAGCCGCTTGATACCGCTTACCTTTCCGCAAGGAATCGAATTGCTGGAGGAACGCCATATGGCAGAATCCCAGGCACCGGCCTACTTTCGGGAAATTTATTTGCTACTGGCTGACTTCCAGGGGCTGTTTTCGAATCGAAACGAGGCGATCAAGGCGGTGGATGCGGGAGCATTGGGAAATCCCTTGCGAACCCTATGCTCCCCAATCCGCCAGTTTCCCCGCACGGACGCCTTCGTTCACACCCGCTCCCGCGATAATGACGCAAAAACGCCAAAAGACTGAAACCGCATTGGCCGCATGTATTGCGTAACAAAAAAAACCTATTGACACCCGCAACCCCCTCAAAGTACAAGTGAATTCAAAAGGATGCTCTTACACGGAAAAACAAGGTCCCGTATCGCAATGTTCTATTTTTCGGTATTCACATGGACGTATTGAAATTTTCGGTCCCGGAAATATTTTTCGGCCAAGGGAGCATGGCATATGCCGGGCTTTGCGCCCGGCAGCTCGGCGGCGAGCACCTTTTCTTCGTGAGCGACCCCGGGCTGGAGCGCGCAGGATGGGTGGAAAAGCTATGCGAAATTTTTTCGCAGGAAGGGCTGAACTGGACTTATTACGCAGACATCGACGCCAATCCGAGGGACTTCCAGGTCATGCAGGGCGCCGTGCTCTACCAGGAAAACAACTGCGACGTCGTGGTGGCGCTGGGGGGCGGAAGCCCCATGGACGCTGCCAAGGGCATCGCGCTGGTAGCCAGCAACGGCGGTAGCGTACACGACTACGAAGGCGCCAACCGGATTCAGCGGCCCCTGCCGCCCATGCTGTTTCTGCCCTCCACCGCTGGCAGCGGGTCGGACATCTCCCAGTTTGCCATCATCAACGACGTGACGCGGCGGGTCAAGATGTCCATCATCAGCCGGACCTTGGTTCCCAACATCTCCATCATCGATCCGCTGATTCTTGCAACCAAGACCGAGGACCTGATCATCTCCGCCGCCATCGACGCCCTGGCCCACGCCGTGGAGTCCTTTTTGTCCGTGATCGCCTTTCCTCTTACTGAAATCCAGTCCGTCAAGGCCATCGATCTGATCTTCAAATACTTGCCGTCGGCCCTGAAAACCAAATCCCTGGACGACCTGGAACAGCTCAGCATCGCCAGCACGGCCGCGGCCATGGCCTTCAGCAACGCCAGCCTGGGAATGGACCACGCCCTGGCCCATTCGCTGGGCGGAATGCTGGACGTGGTCCACGGGCTGGTGCATCCCATCTTGCTGCCGCCGGTGATGCGCTACAATCTTCCGGCCTGCGTGGACAAGGTCGCGGAGATCGGGGAGATCATTTTGGGCCGTCGGATGCGGACACCCGAAGCCACGGCCTTGGCAGGCATCGAAAAGATCGAGGAGTTCAGCCATTCGCTGGGAGTGGCCACCCGCCTGCGGGACATTGTCGCCGACCGGTCGCAACTCCCCCAGGTCTGCAAGATGGCGGCCCAGGACTCCTGTCTGCTGACCAATCCCAGGCCCGCTACCTGGGAGCAGATGCTGGAAGTTTGCGAAGAGGCCTGGTGATGAAGAAGCCGACAAACCTGGCGGACTTAGTCGGCCTGGAACATACCAAGCTTGGCTTTTTCAAAGAAGTCCAAGTCAAGATAGAAGAACTCAGGCGGTCCAATACGGAACTGGAACGAAAGCGCCGGGAAATCCAGGCGATTCTGGACGGAATCACCGACGTCATGGCGGTTGTTTCCTTGGACTACCGGATTGTCTCCGTGAACCAGGTATTCTTCAAAAGCTTTCCGCACGCCGATCCGACGGGCGCATTTTGCTACCATGTGTTTCGAGGCAGCGACCGCCCCTGCTCGCCCTGCCCTCTTCTGACAGCCCGCCGGACCAACCGCGTTTGCAGGCAGACGCTCATTTTTCCTGTCGAGGAGCAAAACCGCCAGTTCGAAGTCACGGCCTCGCCCCTGAGAGATGCCAAAGGCAACCCCAGCAGCATCCTGATCGTAAAGCGAGACGTCACCCTTGAAATGCAGTACCAGGCCAAGTACTATCATGCGGAAAAAATGGCCACCATCGGCCTGCTGGCCGCAGGCGTCGCCCACGAAATCAACAACCCGCTGACGGCTGTCAGCGGCTTCGCGGAGGGCCTCAGAAGGCGCATGTCCAAGCTGGACCAATGCCTGGACGACAGTCCGGCCGCCTCGGAATTGAGAGAGGACTTCCGGGAATACGTGGAAACCATCCTGGAAGAATGCAACCGCTGCCGGGACATCGTGGGAAGCCTTCTCACCTTCAGCCCCAGGCAGCGGGCCGAGTTCGCCCCCGTGGATTTGAACCGGATGGTGGCCGACGTTCTGCGGCTGCTCCAGCATCAGCTCAAGCGCAAGCCGGAAGACTTGATTCGCCTGGAACTCGAGCCGTCCCTGCCGCTCGCTCGGGGCGTCGGCGCAGAACTCAAGCAGGTCGTCCTCAACCTGGTGCTAAACGCCCTGGATGCGGTGGCAGAAGGTGGCGACATCGCCATCCGAACCCGGGTGGAGGACGAAAAATGGCTGTTATTGTCCGTGTCGGACACGGGAGAAGGCATCGAACCGGAACACCTGGGCAAGCTGTTCGAACCTTTTTTTACCACCAAGCCGGTGGGCAGGGGGATTGGCATCGGCCTTTCCACCTGCTACAACATCATCCGGCAGCACGACGGCGACATCGACGTGACCAGCGAAGTCGGCAAGGGATCGCGCTTTACAGTCAAGCTGCCGTTGAAATCCGAAAGAATCGAGGAACATGCAACCCTCTGAGGTCATTCACATCCTGGTCGTCGACGACGAAAAATCCATCCGCCGTCTCGCGCAAAAGGAGCTGGCCGCCGCCCACCGGTCCATCGCCACGGCGGGAAGCATACGGGAAGCCCAGGAGCAAATCCAGCGCCAGCCCCCGGACGTGGCCGTGCTGGACATGCGCCTTCCCGACGGCGACGGCATCGACCTGATGCTCAAGCTTCGGGAGGCGGGCTTCGAAGTGGAAGTCATCCTGATCACGGCCTACGGCCAAATCGACAGCGCCGTGGAGGCCATGAAACTGGGCGCCTACGACTACATCACCAAGCCCTTCAACCTGGACCGCCTGGAAATCGTGATCGAAAAGGCCTACCAGCGCGTGCGGCTGCAAAGGGAAAACCGGCTGTTGCGGCACTCCAGCGATCAGCAGCCCCAGCAAAAGCTCATCGGCCACTCCGACCACCTGGAGCAATTGCGTTTTCTCATCGGCAAGGTGGCGCCCGCCCACGTGCCGGTTCTGATCACAGGAGAGAGCGGCACCGGCAAAAACGTGGTGGCGAGGGCGATCCACAGCCAAAGCCAGCGCAGCCAGCAACCGCTGATCACGAAAAACTGCGGCACCCTGCAAAAGGACCTGATGCGGGCCGAACTGTTCGGCGTTAGAAAGGGGGCGTTCACCGGCGCCGACGAAACAAGGGACGGTCTGCTGCCCCTGGCCCACAAGGGCACGCTTTTTCTGGACGAAATCGGCGAGCTGTCCATGGAAGTGCAGTCGTCGCTATTGCGGGTGCTGGAGACTCAAACCTACCGGCGCGTGGGAGACAAGGAGGAACGCACGGTGGATGTGCGCTTTCTTTTCGCCACCAACCGCGACCTGAGGAAGGAAAAAGAGGCCGGACGCTTCAGCGAAGCGTTGTACCACCGTTTAAACGTGTTCAACATCGCCATACCGCCGTTGCGCGAGCGAAGCGAAGACATTCCCGCGCTGGTGGAGTATTTCCTGGGGCGGCTTTCCATCGGCCCGACCCCGTGCACCATCGCCCCCAAAGCCATGCAGTGCCTGCTGGGCTACCACTGGCCGGGCAACGTGCGGGAACTGCAAAATGTCATCGAACGAGGGATCATCCTTGCGGAAAACGGCTTGATCACCACCCGCGCGCTCCCGGGCGACCTTCAGGGGGCCGCCGAAGATCCCGCCCTGGACACGCCGTTTCTGCCGCTGGAAGAAGTGGAAAAGCGGCATATCCAGCGGGTGCTCAAATATGTCGATGGCAGCCGGTCCAAGGCCGCCGAGATTTTGGGCATTGGCAGAAAGACACTTTACCGAAAACTGAAGAGCATGGAACAACAGCAAGAGTCCAAACCTGTGGAAAGCTGAAAAAGCCACTCGTCCCGGGTTTCTGTTTCTTGAATGTACTCAGATCGCAGCATTGATCTTTCGCACCGTTTTCATGCTTGCCGATTCTCCTTTCGATATCAAGTGGTTGGCAACTTTTTACTGGCAAGGCGCTCCTCTCGGGTTGTCGAAGAGGGTAACCAGCGTTCTGGCGTCAGAAACATTGACGACCCCGTCATCGTTCAGATCGTAATCTATGTTCGGGTCTGGCTCGGCCAGCCTGCGGATTATGTTCAGAAGTAAATTCAAATCGCCTATATCGACGCAGCCGTCGTTGTTGAGATCTCCGGGTTCAGGCTCTTCCGGGAGCAATAGTAATAGATGTCGGCTGAGGTATCCCTGGATATCGTTTTTCCAAGCACATTGAATCGCGTGAACGACTGTTCCGTCTTCAATGTCAATTCCAGTCACCTTGACGAATATTCGCGTATTTAGAACGTACCAGTCGTCGGGATCCATGGCCTGATAATCGCTCCATCCCAACTCGGGAGAGCCGAGGTTAAACATTCTTGTCAAATGGTTATAGGTGGCGTAGTTTCCGTGCCCCACCGCCTTTGCCCAGGAAGCCAGGATAAGATCGTAACCAAGATCGAAATATACCATGGACCAGCGTCTGTAATTGTCGTCGGGATCCATACGCTGGCTGGCGCTCCAGGCCGGTTCAGAAGAACCAATATTCAAAATCCTGTTCTCGTGATTGTATGTAGCATAACTGCCAAGACCCACCGATTTTTCCCAGTGAGCCATGAAAAGGCCATTTTCCAAATCGGAAAACGCGATGGTAAACCTAATGTAGTTGTCATCGGGATCCATGGCCTGAAAATCGCCCCATTCTGGCCCAGACGAATCAACCTCCATTATTCTGGTCAGTACATTGTATGTGGCGTAACTGCCATGTCCCACCGTTTTTTCCCAAAAGGCGAGTACGAATCCATCGCCGAGATCGTAAAAGTTGGCAGTATTTCTAATATAACTGTCGTCGGGGTCCATGTTCTGAAAATCGCTCCACATCAGGTCGGATGAATTGACATCCAATATCCTGGTCGACAAGTTGTAGGTAGCATAACTGCCATGCCCCACGGTCTTCTCCCAGACCCCCAGAACAAAGTCGCTTCCGAGATCGTAATACCTCATGGTATCCAAAATGTAGCTGTCGTCGGGATCCATGGCCTGCCAGTCGCTCCAGGCAAGATCGGACGAATTGATATCCAAAGTTCTGTCGAGCACATTATAGGTACTGTAGCTGCCATGGCCGACGGCTTTTGCCCAGGAAGCTATGATTACGCCGTTTCCAAGATCGAAAAATCGCATTGTATTCGATATATAGTTGTCGTCGGGGTCCATGGCCTGATATTCGCTCCATTCCAAGCTTGAAACATTGAGATCCAAGATTCTGTTCAAATGGTTGAAGGTGGCATAGCTGCCATGGCCCACTGCTTTTTTCCAAGCGGCAAGGGCCAGGCCCGCGCCCAGATCGTAATAATTTATGCTGTTCATGCTGTAATTGTCATCGGGGTCCATCGCTTGCACATCTCCCCATCCCGTATCCGCAGAATACACCCTGGTATTTACATTATAGGTCGCGTAGGAACCGTGAGCGATGTCAACCTTGCAACTCGACAACACCATGCCGCCACCCAAATCGAAAAACTGCGGATCGTCGTGGTATTGGCTGCCACATAATTCATCATCGGAAAGACCTCCCGGTATGGATCCCCCCCCAAGCTTGGCAAGGTAAGGCAAATTGGCGCTCAGTTCGTCTAAGTGCCGGTCGCTCATTCCATGCAGCGTGCCTATTTGGCCCG
Source organism: Desulfobacterales bacterium (assembly GCA_963674505.2). GTDB lineage: Bacteria > Desulfobacterota > Desulfobacteria > Desulfobacterales > SKZT01. The sequence continues at coordinate 288,578 of CAXXIG010000006.1, read as the reverse complement.
AGAATCCGCTTAGAAAAGTATAATTTTCTTCGGTGATTTGCACAGCGGGTTCCGACCATGACATCGAATTGGTTTCAGGATCGTAATTGGAAAAAGCTTCTTTGGGAAGTTGAATCGCCAGAGTAAAAAAAAGGATTGATAAAAGGGCCAAGCAATACTTGTTTTTGTCAAAGACGTTGCTTGTCATTTCAATCACCTCCTTGTTTGAAATTGCTTAAAAAAAGTACGCTTCCACAGTGGTCGGGAATAACCATGGCCTGCGGCATCTTTTTTCAATCCGCGCAGACCTGAAATCCTGCGGCGATCAATTCTGCAGCCGGCGTCAAGGGCACAGGTACAACAGTAAAAGTGAACCGAGCCCGATTTCGTTTGCCAAGCTACCGCCCATATCTTCTTCAAGGAAATTGCAGCAACGATTATTGAAAATACATCGGTCAGGTAGCTGGTATTACCTCAATATGGAATTGGAAACCACGATGCAACTGGTTGCGGCGCTACATGGGATTTGATTCGAAACGCATCCTATTAAGCGACCTCGCCTGTCCGGAGCTTTACAGGTGAGCCTTCGGTACAAGGGCATTTGCGATCAAGCAGCGACGATAGACATGTGGGGTAAGATGCTAAAAGCATTGTAAAAACAAATCATTGATATTATAAACCGAAACCTCTGTCAATTGCAAGGTCAAAATGACAGAAATTTTAGTTTTGCACTATCAGTCGGATTATGTTCGACTGGAAATGGAGTTCCGTATAAATTTCCGGAAAAAAACAAACGTACGCGTCTTTTGAAAAGCCCGATCATTGAAAAATATGGTCGATCGGAAACAGACATTCAAGCAGTTCCGGAGGAAGAAAACGGAATTCCATGCGAACGATTCCGGTTCGGCAATAAAAGGAAAAGGCCGCCCGGCGTCGCGAATGACTTCGAAAAGCGATCACCCGACCTCTTTGCACCTACCCGCTCGGCCACGCCTTTTCCCGCAAGCTCCTGCGTTCAGAACCGAGTGGCATCGGCTGTGAAGCTTTTTTTCCGGAGCGCCCGCCGTCATTCCTTCGGGGCTGCATGGCACATGCCGGGCTTTGCGCCCGGCAGCTCGGCGGCGAGCATATTTTTTTCGTGAGCGACCCCGGACGGAACGCGCCGGATGGGTGGAAAAACTCTGCGATATCTTCAAGGAAGAAGGGTTGACATGGATTTACTATGCCGACATCGACGCCAATCCGAGGGACTTCCAGGTCATGCAGGGCGCCGTGCTCTACCAGGAAAACAACTGCGACTTCGTGGTGGCTCTGGGGGGCGCAAGCCCCATGGACGCGGCCAAGGGCGTTGCGCTGGTGGCCAGCAACGGCGGAAGCGTCCACGACTACGAATGCGCCAACCGGAATCAGCTGCCCCTGCCGCCCCTGCTTTTCTGTTCTCCAAAGCAGGCGGAGGGTCGGACATCTCCCAGTTCGCCATCATCAACGATGTGACGCGCCGGGTCAAAATGCCCATCATCAGCCGGACCCTGGTTCCCAACATTTCCATGACTGCTATAGCACCGCCAGGAAATCTCCCTGGCTCACCGGCTTTTTCCGGCTCATTTTTCCGGATGGATTGGTGTCGTCTTTCACAGCACGGAGGCGAGTGACGTTGAATTTGCCGTATTGCTCAAGCAGACGGGCGACGGCTTCGGCATCTTCCGCCGGGGATGCGAGGGGGCGAAGGTGGTGATAGGTGTTTATTCCAACGATGATGTCCTCTGCGGAGAACCCTGAAAACGAACAAAACGGCTTCGAATTTCCTTCGTGGAGCGGTCGGCCACGCCGAATAACGAAAGGCAAACCCATGTTCGCGCATTATCCCATCAAACGGTCCGGCGCGCAATTCTTTCCTGCGGCAACCGGTACGTAGTTATATAAACAAAGGAGATTCATCGCGGATTTGTGGGAAAAAGCGCGCCAAGGTGGTAACCAGACCATCCTGGTCTGGCTTGGCTTGGCTTGGCTCGGCTAGGACGAAGTTGCATAATCGCGGAAACGGACCAGAGCTGGAAGCACGGGTTACCTTGCCCCGCCCCTTCGAACGGAAAACCGGACAATGTTTTTCCCAAAAATTCGTCGATGAGCTATAAAGGATATGGCTTATGGGACAATCTGTTTCTAACCCCGAAAATGCCATGGTTGGAGGACAGGCAGTCCCAAAAAACAACAGCCCGCGCTTCTTAAGGAAACGCGGGCTGATGGAACTGGCCAACTTAAGTTGTAGAAATGAATCCCCCCCGATTTACCGGCTATCTATTCAACACCCGATACCGAAATAGTAGAAGATGAAATCATTTTTCCCTGCCGGTTCGGTCGCCTGATTGCTCGTGCGGGGCGGACTCGTTTCTACAGGGCGTTGGCGTAGATGCCGATGACATCGTCCAAGGAAGGGCAGCGGGGATTGGTCAGGCCGCAGGCGTCCTTCTGGGCGTTTTCGGCCATGATGCGAAGGTCCTCTTTCTTAACTCCCAGCTGGGCCAGGCCGCTGGGAATGCCTACATCCGAGGAAAGGGTCTGGATGGCTTCCAGGGCCTTTTCCCCTGCCTTGCGGGTGGACAGCCCCTCCACTTTTTCGCCCATGGCCACGGCGATGTCCACGAAACGGTCCATTCTGGCGATCAGGTTGAAGCGGGAAACATGGGGCAGCAGGATGGCGTTGCAGACGCCGTGGGGAAGATCGTAGAAACCGCCCAGCTGATGGGCCATGGCGTGGACATGTCCCAGGCTGGCGTTGTTGAAGGCCATTCCCGCCAGATACTGGGCGTAGCACATGTTGTCCCGGGCGAACATGTCGCTGCCGTTGGCAACGGCCGCGCGCAGGTTTTCCGCGATCAGCTCGATGGCTTTCAGCGCGCAGGCGTCGGTCACCGGGGTGGCCATGGTGGAGACATAGGCTTCCACCGCGTGGGTCAAAGCATCCATTCCGGTGGCGGCCGTCAGCGCAGGGGGCATTCCCATCATCAGAAGCGGATCGTCGATGGCCACATTGGGCGTCACGCGCCAGTCCACGATGGCCATCTTCACCTTGCGGCTGGTGTCGGTGATGATGCAGAAACGGGTCATTTCGCTGGCAGTGCCTGCCGTGGTGTTGACGGCGATGAAAGGAGGCATGGCCTTGGCGGATTTGTCAACGCCTTCGTAGTCGCGGATATTGCCGCCGTTGGCGGCCACGATGCCGATGCCCTTGCCGCAGTCGTGGGCGCTTCCGCCGCCCAGGGAAATGATCAGGTCGCAGCCGCTTTCCTGGTAGACCTTCAGACCGTCATGGACATTGGTGTCGGTGGGGTTGGGCACGGTTTCGTCGAAGACCACGGGCTCCACGCCCAGCTCGTCCTTGATAAGCTGCACCAGCTGGCCGGCGATGCCGGAGGCGGTGATGCCCTTGTCCGTGCAGATAAACGGCTTGGTGCCGCCGAGGGTCTTGATCTGCTTGCCCAGCTCCTTGTGCGAGCCTACGCCCATCAGGGTGACGGTGGGAATGTAAAAACCGAAAACTTGTTCTGTTGCTGCCATGGTGTCCTCCATTTGATTAATTGATTTGGTTGAAATAATTGTTGGTTGAAATTCCGGGTTGCCTTGCAACCGCTCATGTTTCCGAACTGCCCGACCTGTTTTGCAAACGAAAGACCAAGACGGTTTTTTTTTGAGATGCGGCAACGAATTCAGGGGCGGCATAATCGATTAAAACCCCGATCTACAGGGCTTTCGGAACCTGTCGTTTTTTTTTGGGGAAAAGATTTTTCCGGCCATTCGCATTGGAACGAACGGCCGGGGCACGTCGGACGGGTCACTATGACCCGGATGGGAGGCGGGCTTGGGTCAAGGCGATACAAACGTTACTTTTTACATAAGACGGCGGTTTTGGTTATAACGTCGGCCAACCATCACCGTCATTCCGGGCGGAGCTTGCGGAGACCCGGAATCCAGGCGACGCTCGAAACCGTTGGATGAAAACCGGCCAAAGTTAAAACCAAGCCCTGAGACGGCGACCTGCGCGGATTGTGGCCTTGTAACTGAGGAATGGCCGAAACAAGGCCCAAATCCCGCATGACCATCGATTCCATTCGCACAGGTCGAAAGACAGCAATTCTAATTTTGACGGAAAGTCCATGCCAAAGAGGTTGCAGCGACCAAGGTAACCAGACCATCCTGGTCTGGAGGCCCCACGGTGAAAGAAAATTTCCTGACGCGACGAACCAGACCTGGATGGTCTGGTTACCTTGAAGGCGCCGGAAACACCCAAAATTAGAATTGCTGGGTCGAAAGATGGAAACATTGCATGTGAAGACAGGAGCGGGTACAATGCGGTCTGTTTAGGTGATCATTTATCATTATTTCATGAAACGAGCCGACAAGGGATGCGAAAAAAATTCAACGACACCGGGCTGTGCGTGCCCGACCGGCATTACATGGCGGACATATCCGCAAAGCTCGACCGGATTGTCCGGCTCATAGAGGACGGCCAATATTTCGCCATCAACCGTCCCCGTCAGTTCGGCAAGACGACCATCCTGTTTCTCCTCGCCAAGCGCCTGTTTTCCGAAGGCGAATATCTTCCGGTCGAGATCAGCTTCGAGGGGCTTGGCGACGAAACCTATTGCGACCAGAAGCTTTTCTTTGAAGCCTTGCGTTTCTCCATCGACCATTTTTTTCAAATCCATGGCTTGGACGATTTGTCCCGATTCATGGAAGAACACGGTCCGGTCGAGACCTTCGTGCATCTCGGGCGGTTCATTTCCGATCTGTGCAAACAGGCTGGCAAGCCGGTGGTCCTGATGATCGACGAAGTCGATAAAAGCAGCGGCAAGCAGTTGTTCCTGGATTTTCTGGGGCTGCTCAGGGCGAAATACCTGGCGCAAAACAAGGGGCAGGACGTCACGTTCCAATCGGTCGTCCTTGCCGGCATACACGACGTGAAAACCTTAAAGGCGCGAATTCGGTCGGTCACCTGCAAAAGCAAAAGGCATGTGATCGAACTAAAAATCTGGCGTGGTCCCGAATACCACCGAAAAGGCCTGAAGCAACTGAGCGATTATCTGGATATGTATTCGCTGGACGAGGGATGCCTGCTGATTTTCGATTTCAACAAAAACAAGGAATACAGGCAGGAGCGAATCTCCTTCGAAGGAAAAAGGATATTTACGGTATGGGTTTGAGATTTGCTGATTATCACGGATTTGGAATGAGACTGTTATGGAATGGTCGAAATAGAAACCAAGCCTCTGAAATTCATTACAACCAGCAAAAAGACTTGAAATGACGCTCTCGAATGTCGAAAATAAAGAATGGCTCGAATGGTTCAATGTAGACGAACCGGTGAAAAACCATTTTTTTTCAAATAACAGGAGTCTGTAAAAACATGGAAAAGAAAGCCATTACATTCCCGCAACTTGACAGGATAACGATCAACCCGGACGTGATGGGCGGAAAGCCCTGTATAAGGGGGTCGAGGGTAACCGTTGGCGCGATCACGGGCCTGCTTGCTTCCGGAGCGTCTTTCCAGGACATCCTCGACCTGTATCCCTATTTGAAGGAAGAGGACATCAAAGCGGCCCTTGCCTATGCGACCTGGCGCATGGAAGAATATGACATTGCGCTTGGAGAAGCATGAAAATCGTCATAGACATGAACCTTTCACCATTGTGGGCAAGCCTGTTGCGCGAAAACGGGTATGATGCCAAACACTGGAGCGAAATCGGGGCAGGAGACGCGCCAGACAGCGAAATCATGAAGTGGGCGGGGCAAAATGGCTATATTGTTTTTACCCACGATCTGGATTTCGGCACTCTTCTCTACGCCACCAACGCGACCACTCCGAGCGTCATTCAGTTGCGAACCGAAGATATCAGACCATCTGCCATGGGGAACCAAGTCCTGTTCGCTCTTCGAAAGGCCGAGCAAGAACTCCACGACGGAGCCTTGGTCACTGTCGATCCGCGAAAAAACCGATTGCGGTTGTTGCCTCTAAAAAAGACCATCTGATCCGGGCGATCATTTTCAAACAGGGATGGTTTTCATCGTACCAGCGGATACGAATCATTACCCGACCCACTTTTCGCGATAGGTATCGATAATCTAGGCGTTTGCCAGAGCGATTTCCAGCATTTCTGTCAGCGCGTTGGCGAACGAGGCGGAGCCCTCGCCACCGAACATGTGGGCCAGCTCATGCATGTAGCAACTCAAGGCTTCCGAGAAACGTTCTTTTTCCAAAAGACCGCTTTGCAAGGCCACGTAGGGGAGGCGGTATCGGATTTTGAGGCCCCGGAACGCATTTTGCGGCGAGCGCAGGCGAAAGCATTCGGTCATGCCTTGCCAGGCGGCCAAGTCGCTTTCGATGATTTTGCAAGGCGGAAGGGCCGTCTTTTCAAGCAATTCCGGCAACAGAACGGATGCGATCCTCTCCAGAAGATCGATGCGCAATTGCTCTTCTTCCGAAGGGCTGCGGACGGTGGCGAACCCGTCGTGTTCTTCGCACAGCTGCTCCAGCGTCTTGTATCCCAGCGCCGAGAAGCCGTCTTGGACGAGGCGGTATTTCTTTCCGCAGCTTTTCAACCATGCACGGGCTTGTCTGCGGCGGTTGAGACGTGCGACATCCTTTCTCTTTACGGCCTCGGCGACCAAAAGATCCGGACATTCGCATCGCCATAAAGCGCTTTGATCGGGGCATTCCGCGACTCGGGAAATCAGCGTATCGACGATATGGTGCCACGTTTCGAAATCGTATCTTTTCTTGGGATATTCGTACCATCGGCTTTTCAGAGATTTCAGCAATTCGGCGGCGGGGCCGGGGGGCAGTTTCCGGACTGTCCGTTCGATGACCTTCACCACGTCCATCCGGTAAAAGTTCCCCCGTTCGCGGTCGTTTACCCGATAGTCGTGAAGACAAAAAGCCAGCGGGTATCGAAACGATCCCAGCGCCTGGAAACCCGCGAAAATGATTCCCGGCCCGCTGTAATCATAGGTAGATGGATAATGGCGGGGCTTGGGGACTTTCGACCGGCGATAGACCGCAGCTTCGTCCGGAGACCATATTTCCTCGCACAGCATCGGGTTTTCCGGGTAGAAAAAACTCTGCAGGGCGGCGTCGAGAACCTCTTCGTTCTGGAACGGATAGAGATAGAGGCTGGTATCTTTCCTCTCGGAGTCGTTTTTCCATACCCGATATGCGAGCGATGTCAGATGCCGTCCGGGGTGATGAAAATGCGCCCTGTTTGGCCGCAGCAATTCCGCCGGGTTTTATTCCGCCAAGCTATCGCGGGGCCTGGTTCGGGTGCGTAGGGTGGGTGGGTTGAAACCTTGGCGATTGGGGCTGGTTCGAAGCTTGTTAACGCCCTCGCCCTTCGAGTTTGTACGAAGCCCAACCCACCATTTCCCGAGCCGCCTCGATGTCATTCGTTCGAAGAAGCGACGAACTAGCGCGGAAAATGGTGGGTTGGACTCCGTGCGAGATTGTCGGGCCATCCATTTAAAGAGAAGTTGTATTGGCGACAACGCCAGGGTATCGACCCACCCACCCTACGATCCCGAACCAGCCCCGTGCGGATTGCCGCGAACGGGAACAAATCCCGGCAGAAAAAAAATCTCCCGAAATTGGATGATTTTCATCACCCCAGATGCCGTCCGTCGATCTCGACTTCGCCCGTCACGACTTCCAATTCCCAGTCGCGCGACGCCATTTCGATCTTCCAGCCGTAGTCCCTGAGCGCGCACAGCGATGCGATCTTGAAGCCTTCGCCGAAGTATCCCGCGTATTTGCCGTCCGAATCTCTTTTCGTGGAAGCCCCGATACGAACGAGCCAGTCGTAGCTGAAACCCGTGTCCGCAGCTTTCATGACCAGCATGTCGCCGTCGAGCCGGTGCGAAAAGCGGTTATGCCACTGCCCGGCCCCGACGGCGTCGTAAAAATTCTGGAGCAGATCGCGCAACACCTTGTATTTCGCGTTCTCGGCCGATTTGACAACCGACGGCTTATCTCGTAGGTAAGGAACAAAGCATCGTGAGAAAAAACGCAAAGGCCAAGACGTGAACGAAAAACATCGAATTCTCATACGCCCGCAGAACAAGACAATCCACGCCCCCCACGGGGTCAGCCTGCTTTCGGCGCTGGCCAACGAGGGCATATTCCTTCGGGCCGATTGCGGAGGAAACGGACGTTGCGCCAAGTGCACGGTGAAAATCCTCGAAGGCCCATTGTCGGAATTCGAATTCGACACAGACCCGCCTGCCGAACCCAAATACAAAAAGGCCATGGCCTGCCGGAAAATCATCGACAGTGACCTGGTCGTCGAAATGCCCGAATCGGTCTTTCTAAATCCCGACATCATCGAGAAGCCCGATGTTTCGGAATCGCTGAAATCGCGCATTGCCGAGCATGCAAACCAAAACGGCGGCTTGACCGGTTATGGCCTCGCCGTCGATTTGGGAACCACCACCATCGCTGTCTATCTTTGCGACATGGCCCATGGGAATATCGCCGCAGCTGTTGCATTGAAGAACCCGCAGGCCCTGTTCGGAGACGATGCCATGAGTCGAATCGCCTCGGTTTCGGAAGGCCCCCTCGTGGCAAGACGCCTTCACGCCATGGCGGTCAAAGCCGTGGCTTATGGAATCGGTTCTCTTCTGTGCAAGATGGACGGCATCGATTCGAAAACGATCGGATGCATGGCGGTCGTGGGCAATTCGACCATGATTCATCTTTTTCTCGGGAAAAATCCGTCCTCCCTGGGCGTGTTCCCCTTCACCCCCGTCTTTTTGGATGCGCAAACCGTTTCCGCCCGTCGGCTCGGACTGTCGTTCAACCCGGACGCGCAAATCACGACCTTCCCTCTGATTTCCGCCTTTTTGGGCGCGGACATCGTCGCGGCCGCACTGGCCGCCGACTTGCCCGGCACCCCATGCGGGACCGTCCTGGCCGACATCGGAACCAGCTGCGAACTGATGGCGGTCGGAAAAGAGGGGCTCGTCGCCGCATCCTGCGCCACCAATCCTGCTTTCGAAGGCGCCACCATCGAACACGGCATGCAGAGCGTTTCAGGGGCCTTCCGCGCCAGCATCGACCTGATCTGCCGGGAAATCGGCCTCGAACGCCCACGCCGCCTCCTCGTAGCCGGCACGTTCGTAAAGGACATCTCCAAGTGCGACGCTATAGCCATCGGCCTGTTCCCCGACATGCCCGAAGAGGACATAATGAGCATCGGAAACGCCGCCGGGGAAGGTGCGATACTCGGTCTTTTCGCTCCGAAGACCATGGATGCGGCGCAGATCTTGGCAAAGAATGTCCGCGTATTCGAAATTGGATCGAATCCGTAATTTCAGGAAGCGTTAATCGAATATCCCGTGTTTCCGGATTGTAATGAGTGAGATCTGTCTTCCTACGATAAATCGCCTTGAAAAAAAGCCATGGATGTACGATGATCGGATACACAGTCGGGAACGGAATCAATTATTAAAGCAAGCTAACGCTTAGTACGGGGAGGCCGAAAATGTTGAAGTTTGATCGCATTACCTTCAACCCGAACCTTATGGGGGGAAAGGCATGTGTTCGAGGCATGCGAATTACGGTTTCGCTTGTCGTAAATCTTGTAGCGAACGGAATGACCGCCGAGGAGATCATTGAAGCCTATCCATATTTAGAGCCGGAGGATATTCGCCAATCTCTTCAATATGCGGCGTGGCTGGCTGAAGAAGCTGTCCATCCTTTGGAACTGGAACCAGCATGAAATTCATAGCGGACATGGGGATTTCCCCGAAAACGGTCGATTTTTTGAACGACCGTGGACATGACGCGGTCCATCTTCATCGGCTGGGACTTCATAGACTCGAAGATTCCGATATCCTGAAAAAGGCGCGGCGCGAAAAATCCATTGTATTGACCCATGATCTCGATTTCGGCGACCTTTTGGCCGCAAGCGGCGACACCTTGCCAAGCGTCATTATTTTTCGTTTGCGCAATATGCGACCGGACAACGTCAATGCATATATTCGCGTCGTTTTATCGCAATTTAGCAAAGCCCTAAAAGAAGGGGCGGTTATTGTCGTAACTGAAGGGCGCATTCGAATTCGAAGCCTTCCTCTTGGAGTCTGACCAAACTCCGTATCGCATAAGCCGTGTTAAACGTTATTGGTGTGTGAAGGCAGATCCTGCAAATTGGACAAAAGGAGTTTTTCGGCTTCCTCTATTGTGATACCCATAATTCGGGCGATTTGGGCTGGCATGTCATATCCTCGCGGCTTTTTCCAAAGAATCGAGAGGCATTTTAAGCAAAAATCCATATTTTCCGCATCTCCGTTTTTGTAAAGTATGCCGAGGGATGTCAAAAAATGGAGTTGCGACTGTTTCCGTTTTCCCCGCAGAGCGCAAACCAAACCCAAATAGAGGGATGTAAAAGGCTTCAAATGAAGGTCTTCGAATTCATCTTCAATTTCCAGTGCTTTCAGGTAGTAGCTTTCCGCATCTTCGTAGAGCCTGTTCGATTGAGCCAAGAGCCCCGTTTGGTGGTACGTGAAAGCCTGTGACTTTCTGTCGCCATATTCCGACTGAATTTCCAGAGCTTTCCTGTAATACTCTATCGCATCCTGATAGCGGCCTTGTTTCGCAGACACTTGCCCTAAAAAAATGTAAGTTCCAGCCAATGGCAGCTTATTGGCTTCGTCTTTCTTAGTTTCTATGGCTTTTTCAAAAAACTCTTTGGCATTTTCAAAGCGTTGCTTTTTAAATTCGGAAATACCCATGAATTCATATGCTGTTTTTTCCCAATAGGTGTTTTGGTTCACCCGCGCCCAGGCCAGAATTTTTTCAGCGTGTACCTTTACCAAGTCGGGGTCTCCCATGTAAAAATATAGAAGACTATTCAGGCCCCACCAATTTGGCAAAGCTCTTTTCGGGATATCCTTTTCGGAAATTTTCTCTCTGTATCGTTTCGCGGCCGACAGGTCTTTGATTGCAATAGCAGATTCGAGCATAGGCAAAAAATACCGTATTGCCAAAATGGAAGAGGGGGTCCCTTTGCGTTTTTCGTCGATCAGCCTTGTTTGTAGTGTCGCCAATTGCTGGAGAGCTGCCTTCGACGACATTCTATCGCCTAAGGGGGGGAGGTCGATACCCGGATATGGCGTGGGGAACGGATTTGTCGGGAGTAAAAGATGACATTTGATGGGAATCCAGTCGGCCAGATGGTCGGCCGCTCTAATCAGCATTCCATACGATTGCGAAGGGAGAAAAAAGACGACATGGCATTCCAGGCCCCCCCAAGCTTCTCTCAGAATGTTCATCTGTTTCCAGAAACCGACGAGCGCCTTTTCTTCGGCGGTCCCATCGTCAATAAGAAAAAGGACCCCCCTTTTCCGCCTCCCAAGATTTCGACGCGTTTCGAGCATCGTCCAAGAGCTGGGTTGCCCCGGTTGCAGCAGAAAAGAAAATGGACCTGTTCGGTCTGTTTTTCAATTCGGCTTTCAGCTGGCGGACAAGGTCTTCCGCTTGTTCCGCATCATCGACTTCGACTGCGGTCAGCGCGGCTACGGGTTGGCGGACCGCACTGATCAAACGTCCCATATCGTCGCATGCCATTAGTCGATACTGCCCAGTTCCCTGAGGTTGTCGATTACCAGGGGATGCACCCCCAGCCATCCTTGGCCGTTGTATTCCACAAGGGCGCAGGACTTGAGGAGAAGCTGGTTGATCGGGTCGGCCTTGGGTGGATTTTTTTTCCCTTCCAGCTGTTTTTTCCCGTATTCTTCAAGACGCCCGTACAGTTCTTCCACAGTCTCCGGCCCCGAAGGCAACGGATCGACGGGGGAGAGTAATCTGATGCCAGAATTCTTTTTTCAAATGGCTCAGCCCGTATTGAATGTGCGATTTTTTCAGAGGGACCTCCGCATCTTCCATAATCGCTACGTTATGGTGAACATCGAACACATGCCGCAAGACCCCGCCGGTTTTGTCAATCAAAAAATCGAGCGCTTCCGGCTCGATCAAGTCGTCTTCCATCCGACTGAGAACGATTTTTTTCACCGTTTCATGGCCCCGACTCTTTTAGCAGGGGGCTCGCTTACCTTGATCATCGGCAGCGGGACTACTTCGTCGAAATTATGCTGAAAGGAATTGACGTCGGGAGAGTGGAACAGAAAGACCGGTATTGTATAGAGGATATTCGCATTGACGCCCGTCAAAAGGCTCGAGTGATTCACGAAAATATCGCGGGCTTGTTTCAAGTCGAGCTTGTCGAGGTCCTCGACTATAATCAGAATCCGCCTGTCGGCGGCCAGCGTTGCACGAATGGCCTCGATTATGCCATTGGCCTGGACAAGAAGGTCCGCAGGACGTTTTCTTAGCTTCGCGATCTTGGTTTCGTCGCTGTGGGCGTTGAGTTTTATTTCGCTCCGGAATTCGACGAACAAACCCAGCAATTTACCCAGAATTCCCTCTTTGCCGGAAATCCCGGCCCCGATTTTTCCCGCGCCGTCTCTGGATTTCTATTCGGTTTTCACAACGTCCTTGAAATATTCCAGTACCGGTTCAAGCAAGGAGTCGGCGAGTGGCAACCCTTCTTTTTCGGCTCGGTTCAAAGAGCGGTCTGCAATGGTCAAGATGAGGTCCTCTGCCCTGGCTGAAACAATATTCATTTCATCGAGGACGGAAAACTTGATGCAGAACCACTCCTTTTGCCGTTCCGCCAGAAACTTGTTCAGTTCCGTCGATTTTCCGCATCCCCGATGCCCGTAGAAAAGGACCCTGGCATCCTCGATTTCGAAAGCGGCTTCCAGGCGTTTTCGAGTCCGCTGATGGGGGTCTCGAGCCTGGTCCGTTTCCACGAAAAAGAAATCCAGTTCTTCGCCTTCCAAGGGTTTTGCTTTGCAAACCCGTCTTACTTCCGTAAGGTTGCTCGCCTTTTTCAATGCCATTTGGGATTCCCTCTTGCTAACGGTGATCATGTTATGCTCGACAATAAAAAACGGTGAATTCCGACTTCATAACCATTCTGTAAATCAGATTTGCAATTTATTCAACCTTTCCGTTGAAGCTTAACTTGACAAACAAAACCGGCGCAAATTATTATAGTCATAATAATTTGCATTAAGGGGAGGTTATATCATGCCCGAAATCGATAAGATCATGCCCGTTACCAATGTCAAAAGAGACTTTCTCGAAATAATAAAAAACATGAACCAGGATGATTCCACAATCGCAGTGACTCGTAACGGGGAACCTGTCGGCGTCATGATGACTTCGCGTCGCTACGAGGCCATCATGGAAACCATCGAGATATTGGGCGACAGGGAAGTTGTGCAGTCTTTGCAGGAATCTGCCGAGGATTTCAAGGAAGGCCGGGTGTATTCCGACGACGAGGTTTGGGAGTGACCGGTACAGTTTTTACACTTGTATATTCCCGAACGAGTCGTGAACAAATCCGGAATTTGCATCCCGATCTCAAACGGGTCATTCGGGAACGTCTGGACCGGCTGGCGGAAAATCCTTTCCTCGGAAAGAGGCTGCAAAGAGAACTCTCCGGCTATTTTTCCTACCGGACGAGCCGATACAGAATCATTTACAAAATCAAAGAGGCGGACCAGCGGGTTGAAATTCATTACGTTGGTCATCGGAGGGACATCTACGAGCTTTTCAAAGACATTGTCGAACAGAAACCGTCCGGAGATATTGCAATATGAAAAAGGAATATGATTTCGCCAAGGCAAAACGAGGGGCTGTGGTTTCTCCCAAAGGAAAAACCAGGCTCACGATATATTTGGACACGGATGTTGTCGACGAGTTTCGTGTTCGAGCCGACGAAGCCGGTTACGGATGCCAGACGATGATCAACGAAGCGCTGAGACAGTATCTTGAAAAAAGGGTTCATCGCGGATTTGTGGGGAGCGGCAAAGGTAACCAGAGCTTCCAGCTCTGGTCCCATATCGCGAATATGCCGCCGTTTGGAAGCCGAGGCATGCCAGACCAGGGTGGTCTGGTTACCATCGACACGCCTTTTCCCACAAATCCGCGATGAGCCGAAAAAAGCGAGAAGCCCTTGGACGAAACGGTCGTTCGCAGGGTCGTCCGGGAAGAATTGGACCGCGCGGCCAATCATTAGGATTTGCGGGTTTGGTTCTTGTTTCGGCCATGCTGCGGCGAAGCGCGGACGCAAAGCGTCCTGGTATGCATTCCAACGGGGCTTGGTCTTAACATCGGCCACTTTCAGGGAATATCGTCGCGGCGCTCGTCATTCCGGGCGGAGCGGTATGTACCCCGGGTGTCGATAAAACAGCTGGATTCCGTTGCTTCCGGGAATTTCTTAAATGGAACATGTAGCGTAGACCCGGAATCCAGGTGGCCGAATTTAGAACCAAGCCCTTCCAAAGCGAAGCGTTGGAACGAGGCGGACGAGGCGGCGAGGGCATGGCCGAAATAGAAGCCAGGTAACCGAAGGCAAAAAAGAAAACATGCGCGTCTTCGAAGACGCGATGGAGAGAATTTGACATGATGAAAGACGAAGAAAAGAGTTTTTTGAAAAACGCGGAAATAAGCGAAACCGAACCCGGGACCGTCATCGCGGATGTCGAAGCGCTCGTGCGATTCATCGAAACCGGGAAGTTGCTCGCCACCACGCGACACCAGCTTCCGATGAAGTCGCTTTTTGCCATCAACGACTCCATGACCTCCCCTTTTCAGGTGGCCCTGGCCCGGCCGCAACAAAAGGCCTTTCCCAATCTCGCCGGATTGTATCTGGTTGCGAGGTCCGCAGGCCTGGTCGTCGTGGACAAAACCGGCAAAAAGCCCCTTCTGAAAGTGGACGAGAGCGTGCTCGGACAGTGGCGGGAACTCAACGCCACCGAAAAATACGGCCACCTGCTGGAGGCTTGGTTTCTCGCGGGCGACCCCGAGATCATCGACGAGGCTTCCCTGCGCTGGACGGGCTTTTATATCGAGGTTCAATTCACCTTCTTCGATTGGACCGAAGACCGTTCGCTCACGCCCAAAAAAGGAATACGGGACGGCATCGGAAACGGCCAATCATTCGGATATCATCTGGGATATTACAATCTGGCCCTGCTGGAGCTTTTCGGTTTCGTTCGGACTGAAAAACACGCGGTCGTCAAAGGCCAGGGCTGGGACCCCGGAAAAGTTTCTCTCACGACGTGGGGCGAAAAGGCGCTCCCGTTCGTTTTGGGAATCGTCGATAATGCCCGCCGAGAAGGCCTTTTGGATGGGGCGGAAAACGAAGATTTCAAGTTCGGTTTTTTCAGGAAGCATTTCCAGCCGTTCTTTCCCGAATGGAAAAAAGACCTGGTTTTGACCTCCGGCGAGTTTCGCAAGGGGCGCTACGTTTTCAAGGTGTCGCTGGGCCGCGACATATGGCGGAAAATAGCCGTCTCCGCAGAGCACAGTCTGGATACTTTGGCTTCGGCCATCCTCGACGCTTTCGACTTCGATCACGACCATCTGTACGAATTTTCGTTTAGAAGCCCGCGCGGGACGACCATGCGGTATGTCCACGAATACATGGATTCCGCTCCCTACGCAGACGAAACATACATCGGCGACATCCCCGTCGAGGTCAAGGACGTCATACGGTTTCTATTCGATTTCGGCGACAACTGGGTATTCTCCGTCATGCTGGAAAAAATCGAAGACGAAACCCATCCTCGTGATCCGGAAGTGATCGAGGAACACGGGGAAGCCCCCGAACAGTACTAAGAAACGATG
This sequence comes from Desulfobacterales bacterium, assembly GCA_963674505.2. GTDB lineage: Bacteria > Desulfobacterota > Desulfobacteria > Desulfobacterales > SKZT01. Next base: position 272,857 of record CAXXIG010000006.1, on the reverse strand, counting down.
GTAGGCCACGAAAGGACACGAAAACCACGAAAAAGCCCGATATTTGCGGTTGGGTCGGCTTCTCTCGTTCCCACGCTCCTGCGTGGGAACGCATTCCGGGACGCTCCGCGTCCCCTCAACCGTAGCGCATCCGTCTGTTTTTCCCAATTCCGGATTGGTTATAACATCGACCACTTTCAAAGACAATCGTCCAGGCAGTCGTCATTCCGGGCGGAGCGGTATATAACCCGGGTGTCGATAAAATAGTTGGATTCCGTCTTTTCCGAGAATTTCTTAGATAGACAATGTAGCGCAGACCCGGAATCCAGGTGGCCGAATTTAGAACCAAGCCCCCCAATTCATTTCCGAGTCTACTCTAGCGCCAACGGCTTTGCGGGACGTCAGACTTTGGCACGGGACGCTGGAGCGTCCGTCAGGCGTTCCCACGCAGGAGCGTGGGAACGAGAAGGCACCGACAATTTTTTGGAAAACAGGGGAGCTTTTCCGATAAGATTGGAATTGCCGGGGGATGGAAAAAGGGCTTGCGTTTCCACTCGTTCCCATGCTCCAGCGTGGGAACGAGAAGAACGAGAAAAAGGGCTTGCGTTTCGGGGGAGGGTTTGGCTATTTTGGAGTATCTTTCGTTTCTTTCAATACGGAGGCATCATGAAGGGGAAAAAGACGATTCGGGGTTTGCGGGCGGCGATGGCGATGGCGGCGGTTGTGGCGGTCGGGCTGGTTTGGCCGGGCGCGTGTCTCGCGGCGGGAGAAAACGACCCGATCCTTTGCATCGACTCGGGCGGGCACAAGGCCATGATCAGGGACGTGGTTTTCACCAGGGACGGCCAGTCCCTGGTTTCCGCCTCCGACGACAAGACCGTCCGGGTGTGGGACATCCGGACCGGGGCGGTCCGGCGGACGATCCGGGGGCGGATCGGGGACGGAGACGAAGGGAAGATATACGCCATGGCCCTTTCGCCGGACAACGAATGGCTGGCGGCGGGGGGGCTTTTTACCGGAGATCGGGAAGGCAAATGCTCCATCCGCCTCTACCACTTCCCCACGGGCCGTCTGACGGGGCTGCTGAAAGGGCACGGCAACGTGGTGTTTTCGCTGGCGTTTTCCCCGGACGGCAAATACCTGGCCTCCGGGAGCTTCGACCATGACGTCCGGGTGTGGGACATCCGTCGGATGGCGGGCGTAGCGACCCTTACGGGCCACAAGAACTACGTTTACGCGCTGGCATGGCTGCCGGACGGCAGGCGCCTGGTTTCCGGGGCCGACGATCACGATCTGATCCTGTGGGACGCCCTGGCCGGAAAGCGGCTGAAGGTCCTCTCGGGGCACGAGAACGTGGTTCGCGCCGTGGCCGTGTCTCCGGACGGGCGGCATATCGCTTCGGGAAGCTGGGACAAGACCGTCCGGCTCTGGGACGGGCGCACCGGCGAATTCGCAAAGGTCCTGGCGCGGCTGTCCACGAGACCCTCAAGCCTCGCTTTCTCCCCGACGGGCGACACGCTTCTGACGGGTGCGGGATGGCCTCCCTACGAATGCCACATCCTCTCCGTGCCCGGCGGCCAAACGCGCCTGACATTCTCCCGGCACGACAACCTCGTCATCGCGACGGCCTTTTCCCCGGACGGCCGCCTGGCGGCGACCGGCGGTGGTGCCAACAATGTAATCCACGTATGGGACGCCGAAACCGGCCGGGTCGAGCGCACCCTGGAGGGCGCGGGCAGGAGTGTATGGGCGGCGGGTTTTTCCCCGGACGGCGGCCGGATCGCGTGGGGCAACTCTTATTCCAAAAAGCACGACAACGATTACGGCCCCTTGGAATATGCCATGCGGATCTCGGGCGGGCGGGTGTCCCTGGCAGGAGCGGTGGAAAACCCGTCCTCCTTTCTCCGGGGCGAGGCCGAATGGCGCGACATGCGCCTGGAGACTGCCGAGGGCGGGCCGTACGGGTACGACGACGCCGTCCTGAAGATCGTGAAGGACGGCCGGGAGACGGCGAGGATCGAAAGAGACGCGACGTCGGGACTTGGGCACTACTGCTATACGTTCACCCCGGACGGCGAGACCGTCGCCAGCGGCGACGGCTTCGGAAACATAACCTTGTACCGCGCTTCCGACGGCGCCAAGGTCCGGGACCTGACTGGCCACACCGGAGTAGTCTGGGCGGTGGCGGCGAGCCCGGACGGCAAGCTGCTCGTTTCCGGTTCTTCCGACCAGACCGTCCGCCTCTGGAACATCGCCACCGGCGAGAACCTGCTGACCGTGTTTCGGGGCGACGACGGCGAGTGGGTGGCGTGGACCCGGTCCGGGTACTACGCGTCCAGCCCCGGCGGGGACCGCTACATCGGGTGGCAGATCAACAAGGGGGCGGACGAAAACCCCGAATACTACCAGGCGGCCCAGTTCGCCGAGATCCTGCGGCGGCCCCGGGTCGTGGCCGCGACCGTCGAATACGGCGGCGAAAAGACGGCACTGGCCCGGCTGGGGGAGACGGGCGCGCCCGACGCCGGAAGCATCGCGTCCCTGGCCCCGCCCTCCGTCCGCATCTCGCGCCCCGAGGACGGCTACATGGCAAGCGCCGACGCCATCGACCTGGAGGTCAATATCGGCGGCCGGGTGCAGGACGTGAGAGACATCGCCGTGTACGTCAACGGCGCGCAGGTGCTCTCTTCCAAACAGAAGCGCATCGACGACCTGCGGGGCGACACCCGGAAGACCTTCCCCGCCGTGCCCCTGAAGGAGGAGGTCAACCTGATCAAGGTGGTGGCCACCAACATCCACGACGCCTCGGCCGAGGACGTGATCCGCGTGCTCCGGGCGCCGTCCGCCGTGAAAGGCAAGGCCATGGGCGACCTTTATTTTCTGGCCGCCGGCGTAAACCGCCTGGAGAACATCCCCGGAAACGACCTGGATTTTCCCGCCAAGGACGCCCGGGACATAGCCGAGCTGATGAAGAAAACCGAGGGCAAGCTGTTTGAAACCGTCCGCGTGCGCCTGCTCTCCGACCTGTCGGACACCAAGCCCTCCAGCGACGCCATCGAGGACGCCCTCTACGAAGCGAGAAAAGCGGGCCCCGGCGACACCATCCTCATGTTTTTCTCCGGCCACGGCGTCTCAACAGAAAACGACGACTTCATCTTCGTCACCCGCGACGCCAAGCGTTATGAAAACGGCGAGTACCAGCCCAGCTCGGTCCTCAAATGGGACACGGTGAGGGAGGTGGTCAGAAAGACCAACGCCCGCGTCGTGGTCCTGCTCGACACGTGCTATTCCGGCGGCGTGGATGTGAACGACCTGTTCTACAAGGCGAGTACCACCAACCAAATGGTGGTCCTGACCTCCTCCAAGGGCACCGAGCCCTCCCAGGAGATGAAACGCCTGGGAAACGGCGTCTTCACCCACGCCATCTTGAAAGGCCTGGGCGACGGCCTTCCGGCCGACAACAACAAGGACGGCGAGGTGAGCATCCTGGAACTGTCCATGTTCGTAAACGACGAGGTCAAGAATCTCACCTCGAAACGCCAAACCCCGGACCTGTTTTCTCCCAACGGCATACCGGACATGCCGTTTTTCACGAGATAGGGCTGGCCGGGCGTGATGAAAATGTCTCTGAAATCATAGCAATAATTCCGCCGATTTTTGTTCCGCCAAAATACACTGGCGGCCTTGGCGGGGATCGTAGGGTGGGTGGGTCGGGACCCGGGTCTTTTTCGCTGGTCCTGAATTTCTTGAATTCGACGGCCTGCCATTTTTATACGGAGTCCAACCCACCGTTTTCCGAGCTGTCCGGCCGCTTTCGCCTGATTGGAAGCGGCAGGGAGATTCGGAAAAATGGTGGGTTGGTCGCCGTGCGAGACCGGCAGGCACGCCGCTGCCAAGAGAGTGCGAAACAGCGCGCAACGCAAAGGTCCCCGACCCACCCACCCTACGAGCCCGAACCAGGCCCAGTGATCGTTGACGCAGCATAAAAACCGGCGGAAAAACACATTAAAACGAGGACCTTTTTATCCCCCCCAGGTTTATCCCCCCAGGACCGGCCGGGGTGTGAAACCGACCCGAATCCTGTATAATCGGGGCGGGCGTTGTAAAAAATCAAGGAGGCATTCCATGGAAACGGCCAAGACCAAAACGATCTCCGTCGAAGAGTATTTCGCACGGGAGAGCGAGTCGGAGACCAAAAGCGAGTATTGCGACGGCGAAATGTTCGCCATGACGGGGGCGTCCTTTCGTCACAACCTGATCGTCTCCAACATCATCACCGCCTTCAACATCGCGCTTCGAGGAAAGGATTGCTACGTGTTGCCGAGCGATATCAAGGTGGAACTGGATTTCGACAGGCGCTACGTCTATCCGGACGTCACGGTCGTATGCGGCGAAGCGGAAATGGCCAGGGGAAGAGACGACGTCGTCGCCAACCCGAAGATCGTGGTCGAAGTATTGTCGAAATCGACCATGGATTATGACAAAGGGTCGAAGTTCACGGCGTACCGGGGCCTTTCGTCCCTGACGGACTTCATTGCCGCGGACCAGTACACGGCGTACGTGGAGCACTATCGAAAGCAGGGGCCGGGCCTTTGGACCCTGCGGGAATGTTCGGGGCTGGAAGGGTCCCTGGTTTTGTCGGATTTCGAGGTCCCGGTCGCCCTTTCCGACATTTACAATCGGGTGGATTTCGGAGGGAAGTAGACATGCTTGCAATCGTGAAAACCATGAACATTTCGAAAAAATCGCGCAAACCTCCGGAAGCGGCTTGTTTTTTCCGGTTCCGGTTTGCGCTCTGGGCAATTGTTTTGGCCGTCGCAGCATCGCTTCTGTGGTGCGCCCTGCCAGCCGCCGCCATGGACTGCGAGACCGCCGCCGGCATCGGCTACGACTATCACACCCAGAGGGCGTCCGCCGCCCCGGACCCGGAGGTCTTGCGAAAGGCCCGGGAATATTACGAAAAAGCACTGGAAATGTGCCCGGACTATTGCGAGCAAAAGCCGGAGTTGTGCAACAACCTGGGGGACGTCTGCCTTCGCCTGGGCGATCCGGACCGTGCCGCCGTATATTTCAAGAAAGCTCTGGCGACAAGGCCCGACTACGGCGACGCGTGGTTCGAGCTGGGAAACGTCTATCGCGGCAAGGGGCTTTCGGGGCTGGCCCTGGACGCCTATTTGAAAGCGTTCGAATCGAACCCGGACGACCGGGAGGCGAAGGTCGCGGCCGAAGAGACGACCAGGCGTCTTTGCGAGAACGACAACTACCGCAAGACGGCCGAACCGGGGCAGGTCCTCTCCCCGGAGGAGATGGCCGACGGGCTGGTGGCGAACCAGGCCATGGAGAAATCGAACGAGTTGTTCAACATCTGCCATAAGGACATATTCGTTTCCGGCGCGTGTCTTCGCAACATCCTGTTCGAGACCGGCTCCGCGCGCCTGAAGGAGGAGTCGCTCCCCCAGCTGCGGTCCATCCGCCGCATGATGGAGGACAACCCGGAGTACAGACTGGTGATCGCGGGCCACACCGACGCGCGTCCGGTTACAGGCCGCATCGAGGTCCTGCGCGGCGTTTTCTGCGAGGACAACCGCTGCCTGTCGGAACAAAGAGCGGAGTCGGTGAAGACGAGCCTGTCGCAAATGGGCGTGCAAGAAGGCCGCCTGTCGTCGGAAGGCTACGGCGCGACCCGCCCTGCGGACCCTGCCAGGATGGAAAAGAACCGCCGCGTGGAGTTGCGGCTCGGAGGTTGGAAGTAGCGGGCCGACGAGCAGAAAAAGATCGGTCCATCGCGGATTCGTGGGGAAATTGGCCACTGTGGCAACGAGACCATCCTGGTCTGGCGTGAACGAACGGAACGTAATCGATGGGCTTGGTTTTAACATCGTCCAATTGAAAGATAATTGCTTCTATAGTCGTCATTCCGGGCGGAGCGGCCTTCAACCCGGATGTCGATAAAAAACAAAGGGGCTTGGTTTCCCTCGGCGTCGCCAAACGAGATAATGCAGCGTAGACCCGGAATCCAGGTGGCCGAAGTTGGAACCAGGCCCTAATCGACCAACGCGCACACCAGACCAGGATGGTCTGGTTACCTTCGAAAACCGATAATTTCCATAATTATGATTGCTGAAACAGGGGGGACATTTATGCAAAACAACAAGGCGCTTTCATTGACCGTTTTCATTCCTTTCGTCCTGTTCGTTCTTTTCGCCCTTTCCGTCCTGTGGGCCTGCCCGCCGCAGGCGCACGGCGGGAGCTTGTTTTCTAAAGACCCGGAAAACCTGCCGGAACTGGCCGCGCGGGTCGCGGGCGACTTAGAGGAGAGCTTCCGGGACACGACGGGGGGCGCGGCGCCGGAAAGAAAGCCGCTTCTGATCGTGGGCAAAAACTATTTCATGGACCCGCAGACCGAGCACATCCATCCGTTCTCCGCCTATTTCGCGGACAACCTGAGGACCGCGCTGAACGCCACGGGCTTTTTCGACGCCGCCGCCGAAGGGGACGCCGAATCCCTGTTCGCCGTTTCGGGCACGTACTACAAGGAGAAGGACCGCCTGATCGTCAACTGCACCGTGAAGACGACCGAAGCAAAAACCGGAAACATCGTGCCGGGCGCGTCCGCGTCTACGAGTATGCCGCTGTCTCGCTGCATGGAGGAGTGGTTCCGGCCGTCGGTCCAGAGCAAGGTCCGCTATCTGATGACCCGCATCGAGACAAAAAGTTTCGACCGGATCTACTTCAAGAAGCGCCGCGACGTGTCGGTGGAGAAGTTCACGTTCGGGACGGGGGAAGACTACCCGGAAATGAGCGTCTACATCGCCGACTACCTCACCGAATTTCTGAGCGGCAGCCGCCTGCTCGTCCCCAAGAGAAACCGGGGAGGCGTCGCGGTGAATCCGAACCGGGCGAAGAACAGAGACATCATGGTCGTGCCGGTGGAATCGGACGGTGCCAGCCTGGCCTCCTTCGCGGGCGCGGCCCACGCCCTGGTCGGCAACTATCGGATGGCGGACGGCGACACCCTGGAAATCTACGCGGAGCTTGCGGAAGCGGGCAGGCCCGACGTGCTCGGGGCGGCCACGGTGCGACTGCCCCTGTCCCTGGTCAACGCCGACTGGCTGAAGTCCGGCACGGTCCCGGACGAAGCGTTCGAAAACGCCTACGAGGTTTTTTCCCAGGGAACAACCGCCGCCCAGGCGCCGTTCACGGTCAAGATCGTCGCCACCCACGGCAGGCGCGGCGCGGTGTACCGCCAGGGAGAGCCCATCGTCTTCGTCGCCGCCGTCTCTATGAACGCCTACCTGCGCATCTACAACCGGGGAGTTTCGGGACAGATCGTCCAGCTCTACCCCAACGTCTTTTCGGGCCCCGAGCGCAAAGTCCAAGCAGGCGAGCAAATCGTGCTCCCGACCGAGGGCACGCCGTTCGAATTTCTGCCCTCGCCGCCGTTCGGACGGGAAATCGTCAAGGCGTACGCGTCCGACAAGCCTTTGAACGACCTGCCCTCCGAAGATCTGGGCGGCTACAAGCGCATTTTGCCGTCGGCCACGGAAATCCAGGCCGCCCACGAGCGGCACGCGTCGGAAAACGGCATCGCCATGGCCCAGGACAAGATGGTTCTGTTCACGGCGGAATGACGCGGCAGGAGAATCGATTCGAATGGAAAAGGACCGGGAGCGCGTAATCCGGCGCAAGCTGCTAAGGATCGGTTCGGGAGTGGGGTGATGAAAATCTCCAGTCTTGGAAGGTTGTTCTTCCGCCGGTTTTTGTTCCCCCAAAATGCATTGATGGCCTTGGCGGGGATCGTAGGGTGGGTGGGTCGGTACCCGGGCTTTATCGCTGCTGCTGAATTTCCTGGATTCGATGGCCTGCAATCTTCTACGGGGTCCAACCCACCGTTTTTTTTCGAGCTGTCCCGCCGTTTTTCGCCTGAATGGAAGCGGCAGGGAGATTCGGCGAAATGGTGGGTTGGCCACCATGCAAGACCGGCAGGCAAGAGCCCCCTGCAAGTGCGTACCAGTGCCCAACGCATAGGTCCCCGACCCACCCACCCTACGATTCCGACCCAGGCCGGCCAGCAATTCCAATTTTGACGGAAATTCCATGCCAAATAGGGATCGTGTCATCACGTCCGAAGAAGCGACGAAGAGGCTCGGTGGCTACCGCATGCCAGACCAGGATGGTCTGGTTACCTTCGTGGGGCCGGCATTTTTGCTGCTTATAACGGATTTGGGGTGGGTGGAAGGTAGGTTGGGTTGAGCGTCGTCAATTGTTGGGTTTCGCTACGGAATTCTATCAAACAAACAGATACGGCGCGCGAAATGGTTGGGAAGCAAGCGAAACCCAACGTGAAGCCCGCTCAACCCAACCTACGCATTGCCGCTCCCCCAAATCCTTTACAACCAGCATTTTTGCAATGTCCACGACAATGGCTTTTTATGCAACGGCCGAATACTTGGGCCCGACGATGAGCAGGTTGTTGGTGATGGAGCCCTGGATTTTTTCCATCTTGCTGCCGAACAGGATGTCCCGGATGAGGCCGTGTCCGAAAGCCCCCAGGACCACCAGAAGGTAGGTTGGGTTGAGCGTCGTCAATTGTTGGGTTTCGCTACGGAATTCTATCAAACAAACAGATACGGCGCGCGAAATGGTTGGGAAGCAAGCGAAACCCAACGTGAAGCCCGCTCAACCCAACCTACGCATTGCCGCTCCCCCAAATCCGTTACAACCAGCATTTTTGCAATGCCCACGACAATGGCTTTTTATGCGACGGCCGAATACTTGGGCCCGACGATGAGCAGGTTGTTGGTGATGGATCCCTGGATTTTTTCCATCTTGCTTCCGAACAGGATGTCCCGGATGAGGCCGTGTCCGAAAGCCCCCAGGACCACCAGCGCGTCGTGAGGGATTTGATACAGGTTTTCCTCCAGGTTTCCCTCCTCGAAAATCCGCCATTCGGCCACTCTCTTTTCCAGCTCCTCCTCAAGGTCTTCCTTGGCGACCCTTTTCTTATATACTTCGGCTTTCCTTTCGGCCTGGGTGAAGATGTTCAGGGGCATGCCGGTTTCTCTCTGGATGCGAAATCCCAGCTTCAGGGCGTTGATCGAGTTGGCGGAGCCGCCGAAACAGACCGTGATGCTTTTCCAAGGCTTGTAGACCGGGCTTGCGACCAGGACGGGGAACTTGGCGGCGTTGACGATGCTTCGGACCCTGGGACCGATATATCCCAGGCCGATCTTGGAGGACAGGTCCGAGATGCTTCGCGGGCAGCACATGAAGTCGAAATCGGTGGGCAGGTCCGGCAGGGTGGAGGCCGTGAAATGCTTGGGCGCCAGAAACGAGGGTTCCAGGCCGGCGTCCCTGACGATCTCGGCCGCGTGGGCCTCGGCGGTTTCCGGAGATGCCAGGTAGGAACTGTCCAGATCCACCTGCACCACGTCGTTTTCAAAGTACATGAGGAACTTGATGTGCCTGGGGATGTAGATCGACAGGGAGGCGCCCAGATGCTTGGCAAACCAGGTCGATTGGAGAAGGGTCTCGCGGCCGAGTGGGGTGTTTCGGAATATGTGGAAAAGCCTGGGGATCATAAAACAACTCCTTCCTTGGGTTTCTTACGTGCTGGTTTGGACCATCAGCTCCTTGCGGTATTTGTCGAGCAGGGTGGCCTTGGAGATCATGCCCACGAAGCGGTTGTTGGCCACCACGGGCATGCTGAACAGCCGCTGGGAGTCCATTTTTCTCAATACGTCCGTGAGGTCGGCGTCCGGAAGCACCGTTTCCACGTGCGGGTTCATGATCTGGCCGATCAGGACCGCGTCGTACATCATTCGATTGAACAGGTAGGGGCGTATGTCGTCCAGATGGACCAGGCCCACGAATTCCCCGGTCTCCTCGTGTTCGACCGGGAAAAAGTTTCTTCGGGAGACCTCCACGATTTTCACGAAATCCCGCAGGGTCATGTTTTGCGTCACGGACGTGCAGTCCTTTTCCAAGAGTTCCTGGATACTCAGGTCGGTGAGGACCCTGGCGTCGGTGCCGGGTCTCAAAAGGTGCCCCTTGTCCACCAGCTCCTTCAGATAAAAGGAGGCGGGCTCGATGTAGTGGCACAGTGTGCAGGATAGCGCCGAAACGATGATCAGCGGCAGGATGACGCCGTATCCGCCGGTGATTTCGACGATCAGAAAGATCCCGGTCAGAGGCGCTTGCAGCATGCCCGATATCAGCCCCGCCATTCCCAGCAGGGCGAAGCAACCTTCGTTGACCCAATCGAACGAAGGCCAGACGAAGGCGATCAGGCGGTGGTAGGTCAGGCCGACCAGGCTCCCGATGACCAGGCAGGGCGCGAAAATTCCGCCGGAACCGCCCCATCCCAGGGTCAGGGCGGTGGCCATGATCTTGGCCATACTGGCGAGCGCCGCGAACCCGAGTCCCTGCAAAAACAATCCCTCGATCATTTCCTGGACCGAATGGTAGCCCTCCCCGAGCACCACCGGAAGATAATACCCGATAAATCCGACGGCCGCTCCTCCCATGGCCGCGCGCACCCAGAGCGGGACCTTCACCTTGACGGACACCTTGTGCATGGAGCGCAGCGAGTGCGTAAGAGAGATGGAGGCGATGGCGGTGAAGAGAGCGAGCCCGATGGAGGCCAGGATATCGATGCTCCCGATATCGAACGTCTTGTGGCTGAAGGCGATCTGGTTTCCTTGCAGGACCCGGCTGATTTCCGTCCCGGCCACTGACGCGATGGCGATGGGGATGATATTGAGGGCCGTCCATTCGCCCAGGACCACCTCGACGGTGAACACGATTCCCGCGATGGGGGCGTTGAATATGGAGGAGATGGCCCCGGCGGCGCCGCATCCCACCAGGGTGACTCGCTGACGGTCGTTCAGGGAGAAGAAGCGGGCGATGTTGGACCCGATGGCCGCGCCGCTCATGACCACGGGCGCCTCGGGACCGGCGCTTCCGCCGCTGCCGATGGTCAGGCAGCTGGAGATCAGGCGGGAAAAGGCCGACCGGAACCGCATGAGGCCGCCGTATCTCGAAACGGCGTAGATAACCTCGGGCACGCCGTGCCCCGCGCCCTCCTTGACCACCTTGTCCAGAAAGAGAGACGACAGGGCCGCGCCGGTCGCCGGAAGCACGAACGCCCACCAGTAATGCCGCCAGTGGTGCAGCCCGTCGAGCAAGAACACCAGGGACTTGTTCAAGGCCAAGGCAGCCAGGCCGCTGCACGTTCCCACGATGGCGCCGATGAACATGAGCAAAAGACGGTCGTCCATCCGAAACAGCGCCCAGCGCGCCGGAGTTCTCCACTGTTTCTTCTTCTGCGCCATGGTCCGTTCGATACCCCCTTACAAGCCGCTTTCGATGGCCCCTACTCTTTCGATCAAGGGGTCCAGATCCGGCGCTTTCTTCAAAAATTCCAGAAACGATTCGTCCCTGACGCAAAAGGCGAGACGCGACAGCAAATGCAGATGGATTTGAACCGACGGACTCAGGAGGATGAACAACACGAAGACGGGTCGGTCGTCCACGGCCCGGTATTCCACCGGGCTTTCCGGAAAGCATGTGACGATGACCGGCTTGTCCATGGCGTCGTTCAAAGGGGTCCGGGGGTGGGGAATCGCGACGCCCTTGCCGATTCCCGTGGAGGTCATCTCCTCTCGTTCGAGCAGTTTCGCGTACAGCTCCTCGCGGCCCGGCTCGTCGAGAAACGAAATCCGGTCCACCGCGGATCGAAGGATTTCGGCAGGCTCCCCGCCTTTTATGCCTTTGCAGACCCCGCCGACCGCCATGGCCTCCGCGAGACCGCCCGGCTTCACTTCCCGCTTTTGCTCCGCGTCTTTATCGGGCAGGGAGAACGGAAGATTGTGCTTGCTTGCCCATACCTCCAGCATGGAGCGATGGAAGAAGCAACCCGCACCCGACCTCTGGATGGGGATTCTGCCTTGGCGAATCCATCGTTCCACGGTTTCCATGGGCACGTCGAGACATTCGGCCACTTCGTTGACTGTAAGTTTCATGGCGATTTCCGCTTGTTTTTCTTGTTACATTTCAACCGAAATTTACGAGGATACACCCGAGACGCTTCGGAATCAAGGCTTTTTCGGCCTGTTTTTCGATTCTTCGCATGCTTGTCCGCCAGAGTCGGCCAGGAACTGGGGTGATGAAAATCCCCCGGAATGGCGGATAATTTGTAAGCCGGGTTTTGTTCCTTTCCGGAGTGCCTGCTTTCGGTTTGCGGGGTTCGCCCGGACCTCGGATTTTCAAGCGGACCGTCATTCCGGCCGGAATTAAAACCAACCCCATCCAACTGTTCAGGCTCCGCAAAGCCGGAACAAATTTCGGGAGATTTTTTTCTGGGTTCATTGTGGATTTGTGGGAAAAAGGCATGTCGATGGTAACCAGACCATCCTGGTCTGGCATGCCCTGGTCTCAAAGCGGCGGCATATTCGCGATATGAGGCCAGAGCTGGAAGCTCTGGTTACCTTTTCCGCCCCCCACAAATCCGCGATGAACCTTTTTCTGCCGGGATTTGTTCCCACTCGCGGCAATCCGCACGGGCTGATTCGGGATCGTAGGGTGGGTGGGTCGATCCCCTGGCGTTGTCGCCAATTCAACGTCTCTTGAAATGGATGGCCCGACAATCTTGCACGGAGTCCAACCCACCATTTTCCGCGCCAATTCGTCGCTTCTTCGAACGAATGGCATCGAGGCGGCTCGGGAAATGGTGGGTTGGGCTTCGTACAAGCTCGAAGGGCGCGGGCGTTAACAAGCTTCGAACCAGCCCCGAACGCCAGGGTTTCAACCCACCCACCCTACGCACCCGAACCAGGCCACGCGATAGCTTGGGCGGAATAAAACCCGGCGGAATTGCTGCGGCTAAACAGGGAGCATTTTCATCACCCCAAGAGCATTGCCTTGTTGCAGAACAATCGCACTGGGAAAATGGAATATTTCCGACCCGTCCGGTTGAAATCGGCGAATAGGCGAAAAAACTCGTTTTCCCAGGTAGCGCCGCCTTCCACGGCGGCGCGGTGTCCGATGCTCTGGTATGATGGAATCCGACACATTAGGCCCCGCGCCGCCGTGGAAGGCGGCGCTACCGGGGCTGTCCAGATTTGTACCTTTTCGAGAGAACACCAACCCCACAGGGCGAAGTTTTTCGGCTGAGACCGTGATGTATACACGAAAAAACTTCAAATCGAGCGTTTATTCCATATGCATACCTAACACGATTTTAACGCCAAAACGATTGATAAATTTTGCGAACAATTGTAGAGAAGTCCTTCTAAACGGCGAGCCATCAACGTCGTAAACCTTTAAATCGAGGGGCTTGGTTCTAAATTCGGCCACCTGGATTCCGGGTCTACGCTACATTTTCCACTTGATAAATTCCCGGAAAAGATGGAATCCAGCTATTTTATCGACATCCGGGTTGTATACCGCTCCGCCCGGAATGACGACTGCCGGGACGATAGTCTTTGAAAGTGGCCGATGTTAAAACCAATACCAAAACGTGCAATGCCGGGGGTACCGAATATGGGCGAAGAAGGTCTGGTCAGAATCGCAGGGGACGAAGTCGCGGAAGGGTTTTCTTTCGGCAGCAAGGGGCTTCGGTTGCGGCAAATGTCGAAAATGGGAGCGAGGGTCCCGGACGGCTTGCTTTTGTCGAGCGAGTACCTTTTCGACCGGATAGCCGAATACAGTCTGCAGGATGCAATCGAAAAAATCCTGGCTGCGGAACGGCAGGGGGCCGCAGGGCTGGAAAAGCAGGCGTTGGACTCATTTCAAAGCTCCGGTGCTTTTGAAAAGCTATCGAGCGAACTGGCGGGGAGGCTGGCGAACATCGACGGCTATCGCACAGAAAATCTGTATGCGGTCAGGTCCGCCGCCATGGGCGAAGACGATGTGGACGCCTCCCACGCCGGGCAGTTCGAAACCATCCTCAACGTGAAACAGGCCGACATCGGACGCGAAATTTTCGCCTGCATGGCGTCCTGGTGGAACGACCGGGCCACCGCCTATCGCAAAAGCAAAGGACTTCATTCGGGCAGCCCCCGGATGTCCGTCATCGTGCAGCGCATGGTTTCCGCCAAGTTCGCAGGGGTCCTGTTCACCCGCCATCCGTTCGACGGAACCAAGGATGTCATGCTGGTGGAGGCCGTCAGCGGCCTCGGAGAAAAGCTCGTTTCCGGGACCGTCACGCCCTCCCTGTATGAAATCGACCGGAATACCGGGGCCGTGGTTTCGAAAACCGGCCTGGATGCAAAGCACGGGGGCAGGCTTTCAGAATCCCACATCGCGCAGCTTTTCTCCGTTGCAAAAGAGATAGAGAAAGAGTTCGGACAGGGCCAGGACGTGGAGTGGGCCGTCGAAGACGACCGGCTGTTCGTCCTTCAGTGCAGGCCCATAACCACCCGGGCCGGAACCACCCATGCCGGAAATGCCGAAAAGGACCGGCAATGGTCCGATGTCGATATCGACCGCGCATATTCACGGGCGGTCGTCGAAGACCTCTGGGCCGACCGCATGAGCGACGCCACAAGCTCCATCGTGTTCGACGAATTCTCGGACCTGTACACCTTTAAAAGAACATTCCGGCGCATGGGGCTTAACGATCTGGCCGCAATCGACTCCATCCGGGTGATCGACGGCTACGGATACATGAGCTGCCGGGCCGCCGCCATGCTTCTGGAATACATTCCGGAATCGGCGCGGCTGCGGGAAATCGAAAAAATGTTTCCCCCGTCGATTCGCCCCCAGGCGTTGAAAACTCCGTTCAGATTCAAAAAGTTCCTTGCCGCCGTTCTTCGCGCTCCCCGGCTTTTCGAAGATCCCGCTCAGCTGCCATTTCTCACGGAAATACTTCTGCGCAAATACCTGAAACGGATGGAAACGAACCTGAACGAAGTTTCCCTGGAAACGTATCCGCGCATGGACCTGCAAGAATTGGGAACGGAACTGGAAAGGCTGCTGCGGTTCCAATGCGAACTGCAAGTGAAAAACCAGTGGGGATACGGCAAGGCCACCTTGTACACGTGGCTGCTGAGGCATTTGGCGGTCAAAATCGGCGGAAAGGACGACGGGTGGGTGCTGGGCAGGATTTCCCGCATTCCCGACAACGTGGCCCTGCGCTGCCAGCGGGACTTGGAAGATATCGCCTCCCTGTGCGACAAAAAGACGAGTTCGGTCGTCCTGAGCAAAAAAGACGGCAAGGAGGTTCTGCGAGAATTATACTCGGAATTCCCGGACCACCCGGCGACGCGGGCGCTGAAGAAATTTCTGGCGGACTACCGCTACCGCTCGGCCAACAGGGACTTCATCCATCCCCGATGGGATGAAATACCGGAAACGGTGGTGGAAATGGTGGCCCGGCGGCTCGAAGCAGCAGAAAAACAAACCGTTCGAAAGGACCGCGACTCCGCCGAAAGCCGACAACGCGCACGGCGTAAGGAAAAAGCCGGCCCGGCCGATCTCCTGCTCAATCCCCTGGTCCGTTCCACGCGCAAGTTCCTGGCCCTTAGGGAAGACTTGAGATTCGCCTTGGACAAGGTCCTGCACAGAATCAGGAGAGTGCTTCTGGAGGTTTCCGGACGATCAGCCCTGACAGCTTATTCCCGCATGCCGGACGCCGTTTTTTTCCTCACGCTGGGAGAGCTTCGAGAAATCCTGGCAGGAGAATCGCTCCCCGAAAAATTCCTCGAAAATGTCGAGAAAAGACGCAAGGCATATCTCGATTCCAAAGACGTCGCCCCCGCCTACTACGTCGGCCTGGACCCGAAATCCGGCAGGTCCCTACCCATCGCAGACCCGGACTCCTCGGACATTCTGAAAGGAGTGGCGGCTTCGCCCGGAGTCGTCACGGGGATGGCCAGGCTGATTCGAAACCCAGAGGAGTTCCATCTTTTCCGCGACGGAGACATCCTGGTCGCCAACAACACCGATCCCGGCTGGACCCCCCTTTTCGTGAGCGCCTCGGCCGTGGTCGTGGAAATGGGCGGCATTTTGAACCACTGCTCCATCGTGGCCAGGGAATACGGCATCCCCGCCGTGGTGGGAATCGACGGCGCCACGAGCAAGATCCGAACCGGCATGCGCGTCGAGGTCGATGGAAACGCGGGAGTTGTCAAGATTCTGGAGAGGAGCCGACTCGGATCGTGCGAATTTCAAACGCGACTTGAAATTTGCACGCATTTTTGCTAGATTTTTATCATGATCGCGCGAGAAATAACAAACGAATTGATCGAATCGGCCCGGGAGTATCCGGCCGCGACCGTTTTCGGCCCGCGCCAGGCAGGCAAGACCTGGGGTGATGAAAATCGTCCAATTTCGGGAGATTTTTTTCTGCCGGGATTTGTTCCCCCCTCGCGGCAATCCGCACGGGGCTGGTTCGGGAGCGTAGGGTGGGGGGGGGCGATCCCCAGGCGTTGTCGCCAATACAACTTCTCTTGAAATGGATGGCCCGACAATCTTGCACGGAGTCCAACCCACCATTTTCCGCGCCATTCGTCGCTTCTTCGAACGAACGACATCGAGGCTGCTCGGGAAATGGTGGGTTGGGCTTCGTACAAGCTCGAAGGGGGCGGGCGTTAACAAGCTTCGAACCAGCCCCGAACGCCAGGATTTCAACCCACCCACCCTACGCTCCCGAACCAGGCCCTGCGATAGCTTGGCGGAATAAAACCCGGCGGAATTGCTGCGGCCAAACAGGGAGCATTTTCATCACCCCAGACCGGAACTCTATTTTTATCGGGATTCCCGAGGCAGGGAAGTCGATTTGATCATACGGCGGGAAAGACAGCTGATTCCGGTGGAGATCAAATCTGCCGAAACCTTTACGAAACAATTCCAACAGCGAACGGCTTCTTCCCGAGCCGTTTTGCGGCGTTGCGTCTACCACCACATCCGGTTCGACGACGACATTGTCCGAAAGGCCGGGACCTGTGCGGTTGAAACCGACGGATAGGCGAAAAACTCGCTCGCCCGGGCAGCGCCGCCTTCCACGGCGGCGCGGTGTCCGAAGCTCTGCCATGAGGAATCCGACGCATGATGCCCCACGCCGCCGTGGAAGGCGGCGCTACAGGAGCTATCCGGATTTGGACCTTTCTGTGAGAACACCGACCGCACAGGTCGGATTATTTCCGGTACCCGAGCTTGGACTCGGATACCGGAACGCAGACGCGAAGCGTCCTGTTATGCATTCCCACGCGAAGCGTGGGAACAAGGCGACGAGTCGAGTTTCCCGGCAGGCAATAGCCCGATTTCGCTACCATAACATCACTGCCGTGTTTCCGCTTCCGCTGGCGAAATACAGCCTCACCCTCAGGATATAGGTCCTTCCTTGAAGCAATTTGTAGACGATCTTGGCGTTGTAGTCGGTGCCGCTGTCGTCGTCGCCGCTCAGGTATCTGGGCTCCTCTCCCTCCCGTTCGAACAGGACCATGACGGTATCGACTTCTCCGAAGGTCTGTATGGTGTATTTTCTGGATTCCGGGGGCTTTATGACGAAGTCGATCTGGTCTCCGGGACCCAGCTTGGCGGGGTGGGATACGAAGGGGACGAGTTCCTCGTAGTCGTCTTCTTTCAGCGGGGGGTAGAACTTCTTCACCCATTCCTTGTCCCTTTCGGAAAGTCCCGGCGAGGGGAATATGCCTTTTTCATCGTATGGGGAAGGTCCGTCGATGAGCCCGGCCCGGAACTGGTAGTGCATTATGGAATCCGGGTCCCAGGCGGAGCCTTCGATTTCGTCCAGGGAAAGCTTCTTCAGGACGTTGTCGTAGGTGGTCTGCTTGCTCCAGTTGTTGGGGGGGCCTCCGAAATATTTGTAGACGGCGTCTTCGTCCCAATCGATGCCCGCCTTGGGGTTCTGGTGTTCGTGGGGAGCGCCGAGGGTGTGTCCGATTTCGTGCAGGGCGGTTTCCTTGCCGTACCAATCGGCGGTGAGGCTCCACCCGAAGTTCATGGTGCGGGAATTGACCGGGATTCCGAGCACATCCTTGCCCAGGTAGGACCAGGAGCCGTCGCCCTGCCTGAAAGCGATGCGGACTTCGGCCTCGCTCAATTTCTCCACTTCCTCGAATTCCAGCCCGATCCCCAGCTCCTTCCATTCCTGGAAGGCGTCTCGCACGACCTGCCTGTCGCCTTCGGAACCGGTCCATTCCGGACTGGAACCGTGTTTTTCGTGATCGAAGAAGCAATAGTGAAGCTTGGTGCCGTTGGCCCATTTCTTCGCGATCAGCCTGATGAAGAACGCCCGCCTGGGGTCCATGTCGGGCGGCAGTATCCTTTCTCGCGCCGGGGGCATGGAGCAGAACCTGTCGACTTGTCCCGGAGCGTCTTTTGTGCCTTGTGCCTTGGTTGTTTCAGCCATTTTCTCTTCCCTCCCGTCTTTTAGAAGGTTGACAAAATTCCATACGTTCCCTTGGGAAAGGGTAGTCAAAATAATTTTCAGGCGGGCGTTCCGTTTGCCGAAAAAGCGGAGACGATCACAGCTGAAGCGGCCCGACCGAGTGTTTGCGCGATTTTTCAAGATGGAATCGGAATAGAATGTACTTTAAGGAAGAAAGCCGCGCTTGGCAAGCATGATTTGGGCTTGATTTCATTTTCGGCCATGCCCTCGCCGCCTTGTTCCAAGGCTTCGCGTTGGAATGCATGCCAGGACGCTTCGCGTTCGCTGCTCCTGAATTTCTTGAATTCGACTGTCTGCCAGTCTTATACGCAGTCCAACCCACCGTTTTCCGAGCTGTCCCGCCGCCTTTCGCCTGAATGGAAGCGGCAAGGAGATTCGGAAAAAAGGTGGGTTGGACTCCGTGCTAGACCGGCAGGCACGACTTGGGGTGATGAAAATGTTCCCTATTTTGCCGTAAATTATCCGTCGATTTTTGTTCCGCGAAAACTATCATGGAGCCTGGTTCGGGAGCGTAAGGTGGGTGGGTTGAAACCCTGGCGTTCGGGGCTGATTCAAAGCTTGTTTACGCCCGTGTCCTTCGAGCTTGTACGAAGCCCAACCCACCATTTCCCATGCCGCCGCAGTGCCATTCGTTCGAAGAAGCGACGAATTGGCGCGGAAGATGGTGGGTTGGGCTCCGTGCAAGATTGTCGGGCCATCTATTTCAAGAGAGGTTGAATTGGCGACAACACCCGGGTATCTACCCACCCACCCTACGCTCCCGAACCAGTCCGTGAATATTGCCGCGAGGGGGAACAAACCCCGGAAGAAAAAAATCTCCCGAAATTGGATGATTTTCATCACCCCAGGCACGACCCCCTTGGAGAGTGCGAAACGGGGCGCAACGCAAAGCTCCCCGACCCACCCACCCTACGATCCCGCCCCAGGCCTGCGATAGTTGTAGCGGAACAATACACGGCGAAAAAAGTACAGCAAAATATGGGGAATTTTCATACCCCTGGGCAGGACTCGTTCCCGCGCTTAAGCGCGGGAACGAGTACCCGACGGGCAGTCAATCCGTTGCAGATTCGTTCCGGACACGATTGTTGCAGATTGCCTAAGGGGCGTCTCACGCCCCGATGGCCGATTCCAGCGCCGCCGCGATTTTCGCGCACAGCGACTCGGTCTCTTCTATGGTGGGCGCCTCCACCATGACGCGGCACTTGAGCTGCGTGCCCGAGTAGCGCACCAGGACACGGCCCCGGTCGCCCAAAGCGTTTTCCGCATCCCGGATCTCCGCCATGACGCCGGCAAGGTCCTCGACGGGGGGCTTTTCCCGGACCGGCACGTTCACCAGCTTCTGGGGAAACAGGTCCATCCGGCTCGCCAACTCGGACAGGGGCTTTTCTTCCGCCTTGATCGCCGAAAGGAGCAGCAGCGCCGCCAGGATGCCGTCGCCGGTGGTGTGGCGGTCCAGGCAAATGATATGCCCGGAGTCTTCCCCGCCCAGGCACGCGCCTTTCTCCTTCATCATCTCCAGCACGTACCGGTCGCCCACCTTGGCGGTAGCGTGTTCGATCCCCAGTTTTTCAAGTCCCAGGCGCAGGCCGATGTTGCTCATGACCGTGGTCACCAGCAGGTTGTTCTTCAGCCTGCCGTTTTCCTTCAGGTGCTTTGCGCACACGAACATGATCCGGTCGCCTCGCACTTCCTCCCCGTTTTCGTCGGAGCAGACCAGGCGGTCGGCGTCTCCGTCGAAGGCCAGCCCGATGTCGGCGCCGGTATCGGCCACGGCCTTTCTCAACGCCTCCGTATGCTGGGAGCCGCAGTTTTCGTTGATATTGAGGCCGTCGGGCGCGTCGGAGAGCACTTCGATTTCGGCCCCGAGTTCCGAGAACACACGGGGGGCGACTTGGAAGGCCGCGCCGTTGGAGCAGTCCAGGACGATTTTCATGCCTGAAAGGGAGAAGCCTTGTGGAAGGGTTTTCTTCAGAAATTCCACGTAGAGATCGGCGGCGGCGTCGATTCGGCGGACCCGGCCTATCTTTCCAATATCTTCGCAGAGGGAGGCGGTGTCACCTTGCAGCAATATCTTTTCGATCTTGCCCTCGACTTCGTCGGGCAGCTTGAAGCCGTTTTTATCGAGGATTTTGATGCCGTTGTCCGTGAAGGGATTGTGGGAGGCGGAGATGACTATCCCGGCGTCGGCCTTCAGAGCGCCGGTGACAAAGGCGATGCCGGGCGTGGGAAGCACGCCTGCCAGAAGGGCGTCGGCCCCCATGGAGCAGATGCCCGCCGCGATGGCATGTTCCAGCATGTCGCCGGATATGCGGGTGTCCTTGCCCACCACGATCTTGGGCTCGTCGGTCCTGGCAGCGAAATAGCTCGCCACGGCCCTGCCCAGCGCAAGCGCCGTTTCGGCGGTTATGGGGTATTTGTTGGCCTGCCCCCGGATTCCGTCGGTCCCGAAAAGTTCTCCCATTTTTCCTCCCTTTGGTTTCGAATTTCGATGATCTCTTTTACTCGATGATCAAAATTTTTTCATCATTCCCCCGAAAGTTTCGAATCCATGCTCTTCTTCGGATCTCCTGGATTCCGGGTCTCCGCTGCGCTGCGCCCGGAATGACAGTCGTCTCGCTCCGGTCGGCGGAAAAAACTCGATCATCGAATTTCATTGAGACGATGTCTTTCGTTTTACCGTCCGAGATCAGTCCCGTTGTTTTTCCTTTTCCGATTTGGCGGACCTTTTCGGGATGTTGGTCATGCGGTCGAACACCCGGAGTATCAAGTCCGCCTCCTTGATCGTGAGCAACTGGCTGTCGCGCTCGTTGAAATAGCGTTCGCTCTTGAATTCCTCGAGGGTCTCCGGGGCCGGGCAATTGGAGGACCCGCCGAAATGCCCGCACGCGTATGTCGCCCATACGGTGGCGGTCTCGATGGCGTTGTAGAATTCGGAAAAGGAAAAATCGGGCGCGCGTCGCAGTTCGTGGACCAGCCCCGCGAAAAAGGCGTCGCCAGCGCCGGTCGGGTCCAGGAACCCCGGAAACTCCCTGGGCCACGACACGATGACACCGTCGCGCCCGTCCTTGTAGGAGGCGATGCTTCCGAACTTGTCCAGCGTGACCACCAGGGTAATGTTCCGCCTTTTGAACCAGTCCAGGATGTCGGCCAGGCAGGGGACCGACGATCCTGTGGAAAAGAAGCTTTTGATTTCGCGGAGGTTGAGCTGGAAGAGCTTGACCTTTTTAAGGTGCTCGTCCCAGTAGTCCGCCCCCATGCAGGTCTGTCCCGCGCCGAAATTGCAGAATACCGCATTGTCCCGCCAGAACGTGTCGATGATATGCCGGGCGCTTTCCCCCGGTCGGACCGCGCAGCAGCGCGGGTGGTCGGAATGGATGTGGCCGATCATGACGGCGGCATTCTCGCTTGCGACGCGTTCCTTGAAATAGGCGATGGAGTTTTCGAGCTGTTGCCGGAAAAATTGCGCGCCGCTGTGAAGCTTGTCCGCGAAGATGGTCCGGCGGGAACCCTCCACCAGGATCACGGCGCGTTGCGTTTTCAGAAAATCGTTGAGAAACCTGGACGACTCGATGTAGCGCAGAATCGGCTCGGGCGCTTGCGCCCGGTATGCGGAAGCCAGGATTTCGTTCCTGATGCGAACGCCCAGGTCGTCGGCCCCCAGCGGCAGTACGGGAAACACCGGCGTTTTCGCGTTCAACAGCCGCAAGGTGTAATTCACGCCGCTGCCGCCGAAAAGCTCGTAGCTGTCCACCTCGTATTTTCTGTCCAGCAACAGGTCCTCCTCCAGGGAGAGGACCGTTTCCCCGTTGCCGCTTCCGACCACGAGCACGGGGGGGGGGCTGTCGAAAAGGCTGTTCATTTCTTCGGTTTCACAGTTGCCATTTTGTTTTTATGCGGGGGTTCTCCCCGCGAATCAACGTGTCCGGGCGCAGTCTTTGTTTCGACCGTTCGCGGGCCACCTCGTTTCCTCGTTGCCGCGCTTCGCGCGGGAATGCATGCCAGGACGCTTCGTTTCCGCGTCCCGCAAAGACATGGCCAAGCCAGGGACCGCACCCGCTTGTTTAAAGCGACATCCGGAGTTCGGGACGTTCATCGCCCGATACCGCCGGATCGCGGTGGTTCACGGGAGGTTCGCCCTGTCCGTCTGTTCAGGATCGTCCTTGCGCGCTCTGAACACACGGGCCTTGGCGTTTATAATAGACAGTTCGGATCTTTATCAAGGAAAAACGTGGTTTTTTTTCGTCTTGCGATGGAGCGCGGGATCGAGTCGACGAGTCGGAGTCGGTTGTCGGGCTTATTGTCTGACGTGATGAAAATCCCCCGGAATGGCGGAGATGGCTTTGGCGGACGGGAAGACGTTCAAGTAAACATGGTTTCGACCGTATCGGTCCTTGTCTAGTCTGAACGTGTATCCGAGAAAATCGAAACTCGCGGCTTTCCGCTTCAGATCGACCACCTTGGTCTTGTTTCTGTTAAGCTCAAGTCCGAGCCAGTCTTCGAGTACGTCCGCGACAAAGTCTTCGAGCCGCGTGCCTGCGAAGCGCGCGAGAATCACGAAATCGTCCGCATAGCGCACGAGCTTCGCCTTCGCCCACCTGAACTGGCCGCTATTGAAATGGAAGACCTTGTCGAACCAGTGCAGGTAGATGTTGGCAAGCAGGGGGGATATAACGCCGCCTTGCGGCGTCCCCTTCTTGTTCCTTGTAATCGTGGCTCCTCCATTTTCGAACGGCTTATATCAAACCCGCCCAAGAACATAGATGGATTATTGCTGGAAGGCTCGTCGCTCGGCAGGGTTCGCGACGACAAGCGGTTCCCGACAGAAAAAGATATCGAAGACCTCCTGACGCATGCCTTTCGGGATACGGAAGTTTTGGCACTGGTTAACGCTTCGGCTCAAAACATCGGCCGCGTCGTTTCTATTTTCAGGGCCTGTAGAAAAACCGGGAGAAAACTGGTCGTAGATTTATACGCGGCGGCAATACTGCAAGGGTGGTGGGTCGCGACCCAGGCTTTTTCGCTGCTCCTGAGTTTCTTTAATTCGACGGCCTGGCAGTCTTATACGGAGTCCAACCCACCGTTTTCCTGTGCCGCCTTTCACCTGAACGGAAGCTGCAGGAAGATTGGGAAAAGACGGGATTCTGGTTATAACGGATTTGGGGGTGGGTGGAATGTAGGTTGGGTTGAGCGTCGTCAATTGTTGGGTTTCGCTGCGGAATTCTATCAAACAAACAGATACGGCACGCGAAATGGTTGGGAAGCAAGCGAAACCCAACATGAAACCCGCTCAACCCAACCTACGCATTGCCGCTCCCCCAAATCCGTTATAACCAGACGGGATTGTGTTTTTTAGAGCGACTTGTTGCGGATTGTGCGATTGGTTCTATCGGATATGTACAAAGTACCCCAACAAAGCAAAAGTCCGACAGAAAAAGAGAAAGGAACAAACATAAACAGAAGGGATTCGGAAGGTCCGTTCCAATCTTGCGCCGCAGCTTCCCGGAAAAGCCGAAACACATCGTCGCTGATCAAGACCCTGTGGGCGTCTTCGACCCCCGGCCAAACCTGGAAGACCCCAAGCGATCCCAGTTCGAAAAAGTCCCCTGTCAGGCTGATCAGCGGCGCCAGCGCCAGCGGGACCGCGAAGGCGAAAAGAAACGGAGATTTTTTCCTCGTCGCCGCATCCAGAAAGTAGAACCCGGGCAGGGAGAGCAGGAACGGAAAATAGACCGTGGCGGCGTAGGTGAAATCGGAGCCTTTCGTGTCGAACCCGACGAGCCTTCCGGCGTAGTCTCCGCCGGGAACGACAAAGGAAAATACGTGGCTCAGCAACCGTCCGCCGTACAACGGCTGGATTCTCAGCTCGGAAACCCCGCCTCCGGTCGCAAGGCACCCCAAGGCGTGCATCAGCTCGTGGATCGGCACGTACAGCCACCACCCGGTCGCCAGTCCCGCCACCAGAAGGAAGACGCCCCGCGCCCCCTTCAAATCGCACAGGATCGATTCGTACATCGATACGAAATTCCTAAAAGGAGACAAGACGAAATCCTTCACGATTTCAGCGACATGTCCGCTGCCGTCTTTTTCCAATCGGCGTCGTCCTTTCTTTTCCATCGCGCCCAGAGCCCGTAAAGCCTCACGGCGACCATGGCCGTGATGATTCGCGGTATCCATAGCCACAGCAGGTTGAGCCCGAACGGCAGAAACAGCAGGGGGTCTTCCACCATGGAGTGGTTCACCCCGATGGAAATGTGCAGCTTTTCAAGCTCTCGACGGTCGAACCGGTTCTCTTTGGCCTCCTGCACGATCACGGCCGCGCCGTAGGAAATCCCGAAGAAGATCGCCGCCGCCCACATCAGCCCCACCTGCCTGTCCAGTCCCATGATTCTCAGAAACGGATGCAGGGCCTTCACGATGGCCGGTACTAGGTCGAACACCTTCAACGTCTCCATGGCGATCATAATCACCATCACGATGCCCAGTATTTGAAGGCTGAGTTTTAGAGCGCCTGCGGACCAGTCCGCCAGCATCGCGGAAAACGCCTGGCTTTGAACCGCGGCCGAAACGGCCCCGGCCGTGGAAACCGCAGCAGGTTCCGCCAGGAAGAACCCCATGGCCCAAACCGTCACTGCGGAGGCCGCAAGGCGAATGACAGCCGCTTTGATTCCGTTCAAACCGCTCTTGCCCTGAATGACGCCTTCTTGTATAAGGGCGTGGGAGATCAGGATGAACACGGCCACCAGCGTGGCTTGGGCCGTGGTGAGGTCGATGACCGTCAGCGCCGCCACGGTCCCGTACACGCCCGTGAGCAGGCCGGCGATGATCGCGATGGCGGCCGACGGGGGAAGATGGATCAAGCCCATGGCCGGCTCCAGGACAAAATTCAAGTGAGCGAGCAGGCCGCTGTATTCGAAAAGCGCCGTCAGAAAGGAGATGGGGATGAGGATCTTCAACAGCCAGACATACCCGTGCCACCCCTTCTTGAAACCGTTTCCGACCCCGGTTTTTAGTTTTTGGTTCCAGTTTTCCATAATCCGGGAATAATATTCATGAATTTTCGAATTTCCATCGTCATTCCCGCCATCGACGAAGCTTTTACCATAAACGAAACCGTTTCCGGGCTGAAAGGTCTCCGCTTCGCCTGCGCGCCGGAAATCGTGGTGGTGGACGGACGCTCCGACCGAAGCACCGTGGGCGCCATCCTGGATAGAGACGTGATCCGGCTGACATCCGCAAAGGGCAGAAGCGTCCAGATGAACGCCGGGGCCAGGGTCTGCACCGGCGACGTTCTCCTCTTTCTGCACGCGGACACGCTGCTTCCGGAAGACGCCCCGGTCCTGATAGAAAAGGCGGTTGTAAAAGACGGAGCGAAAGCCGGGGCGTTCGACTTGGGCATCCGTTCCGAAAAAAACGGGTACCGGCTCATCGAAAACATGGTCTGGCTTCGCACCCGGCTCACCCGGATACCCTACGGGGACCAGGCGATTTTCGTGGAGAGGAAGTTTTTCGAAAGCCTGGGCGGCTACGCGCCCGTCGTGCTCATGGAGGATGTGGAGCTGATGCGAAGGATAAAGCGAAGGGGGGAAAGAATCGCGGTCATTCCCCGCAAGACCCGGACCTCCGCCAGGCGCTGGGAAAAGGAGGGGATCGTGTTTTGCACCCTGAGAAACTGGACACTCGCCGCTCTATATTTGGCGGGAGTTTCCCCCGAACGACTCTCCCGGTTCTATGGGTGAAGCTAAGGGACGGGCAGGCAAGAATCGGGCAATCCGCAAGAAGGTTTGACAATTCCGTTTTTTTCGGGATATATCTCCCCTCTCGTTTATAAATTCTGTCAACCTTGTTTGTGCATGCGCACAAGGAGCGAATCATGGCGGCAACCCATCTGGACGGACTGGTCCAGAAGGAACTTTCAATCTTGAAGCAATGCTCCGACGAAGCTGCGGAATTTTCCCGGAAGCAATTGCTGCAAACGGCAAAAGAACATCTGGAGAACGTACGCCGGGCGCATTGCAAAAACGTTTTTGTCAATGTGAGACTGGCGGAAGCGCTCTACGACACATTCCAGGCCATAGACGATCAATGGGAAGATCTTCCCGACATAGGCAAGCCTTGGCTCAAGGGGATCATCCGTTATTTTTCCATGTCCACCGACCTGGAGGACGACATGACCTCCCCCATCGGCTTGGAGGACGACGCCGAGATCCTGAACGCCTGTCTTCGTTTCGCGGGCCGGGAGGACCTTTGCATCGATCCGGAGGAATTCGACGATGTATAGGAGCAAGACGCCCCCCACGCCTGGCATTCGCATCCTGTGCCGCGACGCCGAATGGATGGCGACCCGTGTGGAGGCATTCGACTACGCCAACGAGTTCGCTGTCCACTGCGTCGGCGTGGACGACCTGGTGCGGGGCCACCGCAGCGTTTTTCTGTCGCAGTTGGACGACATGGAGCCCGTGGACCCGGGCAGGACCCGCCTGATCGAGGACAAGTCCAACGGCTACAAGCTCTCCAAGCTCTTCCTGGAAGCCCAGCTCCGGCAGGTCCCGGCCACGGGGGTCGTGCCGGACTTTGCGGGCATGGGGGTCTTCAAGCCCATGAAGTTCCAGGAGGAGACGGTCCGCCGCGCGTTGCGCCAGCTGCGCCCGAGGCTGCTCCTGGCGGACGCCGTCGGCCTCGGAAAGACCATCCAGGTGGGCATGGTCCTCACCGAGCTGCTTCGCCGGGGGCGGGCCGACCGGATACTGGTCCTGGCCAAGAAATCCATGCTGACCCAGTTCCAGGCGGAGCTGTGGAACCGGTTCAACATTCCTTTGGTGCGCCTCGACTCTGCGGGCATCGCCAAGGTGCGCCTTCGCATTCCCGGCAACAAGAACCCCTTCGAGGTCTTCCACCGGGTGATCGTCAGCATCGACACCCTCAAGAACGTAGCACGATACGAGCATTTTCTGAAGGACACCCGCTGGGACGTGGTGGTGATCGACGAGGCCCACAACGTGGCCGGGGCCAGCGTTCCGGAAAGGCACCTGAGCTATCGCCTGGCCCGCCTTCTGTCCCGCCGCACCGACAGCATGCTGCTGACCACCGCAACACCCCACAACGGCAGAAAGGAGACCTTCGGACGACTCGTCTCCCTCCTCGACCCCTCCGCCATACCCGACCCGAAATTTTCGGAATACGACGCCGACGACATCAAGGAGTTCTTTCTGATGCGCTTCAAGGAGGACATCCGCCAGGACGCCGCAGGCATGCTTTCCGAA
The DNA here is from genome assembly GCA_963674505.2 of Desulfobacterales bacterium. GTDB lineage: Bacteria > Desulfobacterota > Desulfobacteria > Desulfobacterales > SKZT01. The sequence continues at coordinate 245,209 of CAXXIG010000006.1, read as the reverse complement.
AGAATCGTGGTGCCGCCGAGCAAGACTGCGGCCGACGCCACGGACGCCGAAGAGGAGGCCTACCGGGTACTGGCCGAACTGCGCCTGGTCATGCGGGACGAAAAGCCGGATGAAAAGCCGGACGAACGTTTGCCCGTCGATGCCCGCAGGCACACCGCCCTGCTCCAATACGGCCTCTACAAGCTCTTTCTCTCCAGCCCGGAGGCGTGCCTGCAAACGGTGGAAAAAAGGCTCGCGAACCTGAAAAACGAAGACGATTCGAGCAAGGCCGAAATCGCCAAGCTGAAAGAATTGGCCAAGGGCCTGAAAAAGCTGTCCCTGGAAAAATCGGCCCGTTTCCAGGTGTTGAAGGAGCAGTTGCGGGAGATCGGGTGGGACGGCGGTCCGGAAAGTCCCCGGGTCCTGGTGTTCACCGAATACCGCCGCACCCAGGAAGCTCTGGCGAAGGCGCTGGCCAAGGAATACAAGATCAAGTACGGCGAAAAGTTCGAGGACCAGCCCGGCCAGGCCATCGCCGCCATCCGGGGCGCGACCCCGGACATCCACCTGATGAAGACCGTGGAGGCCTTTGCCACGGGATCGTCGCCGGTGCGCATTCTCATCGCCACCGACGTGGCCTCCGAGGGCATCAACTTGCACCACCAGTGCCACCATATCATCCATTACGACCTGCCGTGGTCCGTCATCACCCTCATCCAGAGAAACGGGCGCATCGACAGGCTGGGCCAGAAAGAAAGCCCGGTCCTTCGCTACCTGCGGGTCAACACCCGGCAGGGATTGTTGCAGGGCGACCAGGCCATTTTCGACCGGCTGATCGCCAAGGTGGAGGAAATCAACCGTCTCAGAAAAGCGGGCGAAAGCGTCCTGCAACTCTACGACCCCAAGGTCGAGGAGGAATACCTGGCCAACCGGGGCGTGCTGGCGGGCGACCCGGACGTTCTGGAAAAGCCCGCATCTTTGGAAGACGGTCCCGGTTCCCTGGAAGCCGATTTCATGGATTTGCTGCTCATGGACGCCGTGCGCGCGGGAAACGAGGACTTTGCCCGGCCCGTGACCGAGGAAATAGAAACCGAGGAAAAAGACAATCCGGGAGCGTCTGGTCAGCCAGTTGAAAACGACCCCGGCCGGTCCGAACGTTTCCGTCTCTTTTCCGACCGGGAATTTTTGACGACCGGATACCATTTTCTGCGGGAAAGAAACGCGGACTACCTTCCCCTGGACGAAAAGAAGAACTTCGTGGTTTTGACCGCGCCGGAGGATCTCAAAAGACGGCTGGGAAAATCCAGCCGAAAGACCGACGCCGTGTTCGGCGCCACCGCCATCCCTGCGGAGTCCTGGCCGGAAAACGACCAGTTCCGGCTCGCCGAAAATCCCGAACAGGTGGACCTGGCCATCCAGGCGGCGCGAAACCAGTCCGGCTACTGGTCCCGGGAGCTTCTGTGCAGCGAACAGCACCCCATCCTGCAATGGCTGGTGGAACGGCTGCTGATGACCGTCGACCGCGAAGAAGCCCCCATTATCCTTTCCCCCCGCCTGCAACCCGGAGAGCTGTGCTTCTGTTTCATCGGACAGGTCAGCTCCAGAAGCGGCGTCCCCCTCATCGCCGACGGACATGCTGTATCTTATTTCAAAGGCCCGAACGGCAATCCGCTGATGAGGCCTTTGCGCGAGGTCTTGGAAATGGCGCAGTTCCACAAGATCGCCAACACCGGCCAAGCCCCCAACATCCTCGCCGCCCAGCCCCTGATGCACGCCGCCGTCCAGGAGAGCCTCAAGCACATGCACCAGCTGAAGGTCCGGCGGGAAAAGCAGCTGCTGCCCCTGTTGAGAAAAGAGGAGCGACGCCTCAGGAAATGGATGCTGCGAAGGGAGGATATCCTCGAAAAACGAATCGCGGAACAAGGCGAAAACTCCGCCAGGGCCAAGCTTATAAAAAAGGAGATCGAGGAGATGAAGGACTATGTCCGGGACCGGCGCAAAAACTGGCGCGACACCCATTCCCAGGCGGCGGAGCATCCTTCCACCCGTGTGATTCTTGTGATAGAGGGGAAATAATACCATGTCACTCGATGCCAGCATCAACAACGTGGGGGAATATTACAGCTCCCACTATCTCGCCGGTCCCTTTTCCAACGATGTGAAAAGCCTGATCTCCCAATGGCGCGAGCAGGGTTCGGATTCCGTGCCGAGCCGCATCCGGCAGCTGTCTTCCCTGTATTTCCGTGCCAAGGCCCAGGCGTTGGAGGAGGACGCGCCGGAAAATCGTTTCAACGCCGGGGGCGATTTGGCCGCCTGGCATTCCCACTTGCTCGAAAGCCTGGGGTACGCGCAGCGAAACGCCGCGGACATTCCCGTGGAAGGCGGCAAGGCCTTTGTTCCCGCAGTCGCCAGGATCAAGCGCTACAACCAGCCGTGGCTGGTGGTATGCGAAACGTTCTTCTGCCTTCCGAGCGCAAGCTTGAAAGAGGGCATGCCCAGCGAAGATCCCCTGGGGACCGCCCCTTTTGCAGGCCGCCTTTGCGATCCGGAAAAAACGCTTTGCCGGGGAGACTGGGAGCGGCTGGTCGGACGGGTTTTCACCGAGGAGAACTCCCCCCGGTGGATCGTGTTTTTGGCCGGAAGCCTCGTCCTGTTGCTGGACCGGCACACCTTCGCCCAGGGGCGGTACCTGTCCTTCGACTTCGACGAACTCTACGGCCGCAATCAGAAGAGCGCATTCGACCATTTCGCCGCGTTTCTGAGCGCCGAGACCCTGTGCCCGGACGGCGAATCGGACAAGGTGATCCACGACACCATCGAGGAGCAGAGCCACCGGTTCGCCCACGGGGTGACGGACAACTTGCAGGCCGCCGTCCGGGAGGCCATCGTCGAGCTGGCCAACGAGTGGGTGGAGGACCGCCGCAGAAGGAAGCTCTCCTACACGCGCCGGACGGACGAAATTTCACCCAGGGACCCCGCGTCCAACGGGAACGGCGACCGGGAAATTTCCGCCGAGGACCTGAAGCACGAGGCCCTGGTTTTCGTCTACCGGCTGCTGTTTTGTTTCTATGCGGAAGCCAGGGGAGGGGAGCTGGACATTCTGCCCATCGGCGACGACATCTACCGCCTGGGCTACAGCCTGGAGTCCCTTCGAGACCTGGAGCAGACCCCGCTCACCCCCGCCACCGAGCAGGGCCTCTACTTTCACGAGCACCTGAAAATCCTGTTCAACATCATCCATCAGGGGTTCAACCCCAAGCGCGACTATCGAGAAAAACACGCGGACGACCCCCGGGACGAAGCCGCCATAAAAAAGCCAGAGCAGCTGGACATGTACGACCTTCCCGAGTCCGACCTCGAAGGGTACCGCCACAAGACCTTCGCCATCCGCCCCCTGACCGCCACCCTGTTCGACCCGTCGGCCACGCCCCTCTTGAACAGCGCCCGGCTCACCAACCGCTGCCTCCAGCAGGTCGTGCGCAAGCTCTCCCTGAGCAGGGACGAAAAGAACAGGTCCATCGGCCGGGTCAACTACGCGGAGCTGGGCATCAACCAGCTGGGGGCCGTCTACGAAGGCCTGCTCTCCTACAAGGGAATGTTCGCCAGGGAAGACCTGATCCAGGTCAAAGCCCCCAAGGGCGATTTCAAGGACAAGAAAACCCCCACCTGGTTCGTCCCTTGCTCCCGGCTGGAGGACTTTCGAGATGAAAAGCGCAAGAACGTGGTGGAGCGCCTTTCCGACGGCAAGCCCCGGATCTACAGGGAGGGGACCTTCATCCTGCACCTGTCGGGAATCGACCGGGAGCAGAGCGCGTCGTACTACACCCCGGAAGTCCTCACCAAGTGCCTGGTGGAGGAGGCCCTGCGGGAGCTTTTGAAGGACTTCGCGCCGGAGGACGCCGACAAGATTCTGGAATTGAAGATCTGCGAACCGGCCATGGGAAGCGGGGCGTTCTTGAACGAAGCCGCCGAGCAGCTGGCCGGGCGCTACCTGGAACTCAAGCAGAAGCAGCTGGGGACCAATATCGAACCCGGACGCTACCTGGACGAACTGCGCCGGGCCAAGCACTTCATCGCCACCCGCAACGTCTACGGCGTCGATCTGAACGCCACGGCCGTGGAGCTGGGCGCGCTGTCGCTGTGGCTCGGAAGCGTCCACAGGCTCCTGGTCCGGGAAGGAAAAGACGGCGAGCCGGACCGCCATCGGACCGGCGCCACCCCTTGGTTCGGCCTTAGGCTCCGCTGCGGAAACAGCCTGATCGGCGCGCGCAGGGCCGTGTGGACCGACAAGCAGCTGAGAGGCAAAAAGCACGCGGGGGCCAAGAACCCTCCGCCGCGCCTGCTCAAGCCAAAAGAGAAGCGAAAGAAAAACGAAATCTACCACTTTCTCGTGTTCGACGAAGACATGCTCCCGGTCCACAAGGACCAGCTCATGCGAAAGTTCTACCCGGATCAGTGCGACGCCGCCAAGAAATGGGTCGAAAAGGAGGCCAAATCCAAGTGGGACCAGGAGGAAATCGCCGACGCGCTGAGAATCTGCGACCTCATCGACCGGCATTGGGAACAATACTCCCGCGAAAGGGAAGAGGCACTAAAAAGGACCCAATGCACCGCCTCCGTCTGGCCCGAGCCTTCAAGCAGCTTCGACGCCCTGAAAAACGGCCCGTCTCTGCAATCCCAGGAAATGACCCGCGCCATGCTGGAATCGGAAAGCGGGAGCTTCCAAAGGCTCAAAACCGTCATGGACGCCTGGTGCGCCCTGTGGTTCTGGCCCGTGGAAAAAATGGACCAGGCCCCCGGCAGGGCCCCCTTCCTGGCCGCCGCAAGACTCCTGGCCGGAGACAAACCCCCCGCCGAGGAACTGCGCCCCCTCCTGTCCGCCAACCTGGGCTTCGAAATCGACGCCGTGATCGGCGCCACCGGAGACGACGCCTTCGACGGCGACCTGCTCGCAGACCTGCTCCCCTGGGTCGCCGAAACCCGCCATATCGCAGGGCAACAGCCCTTTCATCACTGGGAGCTGGTGTTTTCCGAAATCATGGGGCCGGAGGCGAGTCGGCCGGGGTTCGACCTGGTGCTGGGGAACCCGCCTTGGATAAAAATGAGGTGGACTGATGCAGCAGTTTTGGCTGAAATAGAGCCTATGCTGGGCGTCAAAGATGCACGAAGCGCCGAATACAATCGAAAACGCCTGGAGTTGTTGCAAGATAAAATAGCTTTCCAATATTACCAGTCGTTTCACTGTATAACTGCTGGGGGGGCCTCCTTCTTAAACGCCAAGCGAATGTATCCTGAACTTGTCGGAGTACAAACCAACTTGTACAAAAATTTTATCGTGCGGGTTTGGGATTTGTCTGGCAGTTCCGGGATTGCGGGACTGCTTCATCCAGAAGGGCCCTATGACGATGCAAAAGGAGGATTTTTAAGGGAAAAGCTGTACCGGCGTTTGAGAGGGCATTACCAGTTCAGTAACGAACGGCATCTTTTCAGCGATGTTCATAACGAAACAAGTTTCAGTATAAACATTTACGGAGGGACCCCAAGAAAAGTATGCTTTCAACATGTTTCCAACCTCTTCTTGCCCCATACCCTGCAAGAAAGCTTCAAGCACGACAAACCATCCGATCCCTTGCCGGGAATTAAAACTTCTCTCGGCCAATGGGAGACTCGCCCCCACGCTCTTCGAGTCGTAAAAATTACGGAGAAAGAGCTTGGGCTATATGCTCAATTGCTTGAGGAAGCTGGTGTTTCATACGAGCAAACCCGCTTGCCTCAGATTCATGCAAGACCAATCAACCGAGTCATCGGAAAATTGGCTATATCCCCCTTGCGACTGATGGATATGGCGAGGGAATATTATGCGACGGAAATGTTCCATGAATCAAATTCCCAGCGAGACGGAATCTTAACGAGGCAAGACAATCCTAGCCTCCAACCCCGATCAACCGATGAATGGGTTTTAAGCGGACCGCATTTTTACGTTGGAACGCCCCTGAATAAAACCCCTAAGCAATCATGCACCAGCAACAAAGCCTACTATGACATAGATCTGACCGAAATCCCGGAAGATTATTTTCCCCGGTCTATCTACTGGCCCGGAAATCGAAACGGAGACAAGTCCGCTTTTTTCAACGCCATCTCCGAATGGCCCAAGCCTTCACTTCCTGGTTTCTGGCAGATCGCCGATGTTGCCGAAAAAAAAGCATGGGAAATCCTTTTGGGAGAAAAGCCACGAATTTACGGTCTCGATGCAGAAAAGCCTGGTGCCAGAACGGCGCGGAGGTTTATCTGTCTGTCCCATGCCGACGGCGAGCCTGCCAAAATCCTGAAATGGATGGCCGAAAATCCCGAAGCGATTGACTTGGAGAGTATCAAAAAACGAATAGGCAATTTTGAATTTCGGCAGGCAAAACCAAAAGATGTGGACCTCGAAAGATTGCCGAAACCGATTACAAGTTATTATCGATATGTGAACAGGGAGATGATAGGTCCATCGGCGGAAAGGACTCTCATTCCATGTATTGTCCCTCCCGGCGCAACCCAAATAAATACTTTGTTCAGCATTATTTTCTCCAATTCGAATAAATGCGTAAACTTTTGTTCAAGCGCTTCTTCGATTTTATATGACTTTTTTGTTAAGTTGAGTGGCAAAGGTCATTGCAACATCGGTTTGACCAGCATGTTGCCAATGATAGGAATGGATGATTCCATAATTTTCCGGGGATTGCGACTCAACTGCCTAACAACCGCCTACGCCGACCTCTGGACCCAAGTCGCCTCCCCCGAAATCAAGCAAGAACAGTGGACATCGAGTGACCCCCGCCTCTCATCAGGCGAATTCGAACACCCCTGGCCCGCGCTGGACCCCGCCGCCTGGGACTGGAAGACGCCTTTGCGTACGGACTTCGCTCGTCGTCATGCCCTGCTGGAGATAGACGTGCTGGTGGCGCTGGCGCTGGGGCTGACCTTGGAGGAGCTGGTGACTGTGTACCGGGTCCAGTTTCCGGTTATGCGGCAGTACGAGGCGGTGGATGAATACGACGCCAAGGGCCGCCACGTTCCCAACACGGCCCGCAAGAACGCCGGCGCCAAGGAGGTCCGGGAAGCCCGTCAGGACTGGGACGGCGAAAGCCCCCTGACCGTGTCGTGGCCCATCGACGACGGCCTTTCCACCTCCACCAAGACCTTCTATCCCCCTTTTGCCGGAGTGGACAGGGAGGCCGACTACGAGCGGGCATTCAAAGAGTTCGAAAAACGAAAAGGCTGAAACTCGATGATCAGGTTTTTTCCACCATTCCCGCGAAAGCTTCGAATTCATGAGCTTCCGCAGACTTCCTGGATTCCGGGTCGAAGCTACGCTACGTCCGGAATGACGTGCATCGCAAGCTGTCGGGCGGAAAAAAACTCGATAGTCGAGAGAAAAGGCTGCCGATGGAGTTGGCGCTCGTTCCCACGCTCCGGCGTGGGAACGCCTGAAGGACGCTCCCGCGTCCCGTGCCAGGGAACCGCATCTTGCGAAGCCGCTATCGGCACCGCAATCTTGGAGAAGATCGGACAAAGCGGGACAGGGGCGGGCGGTGCGCTCGACCGGACGCCGGAGCGTCCCGGTATGCGTTCCCACGCCGGAGCGTGGGAACGAGTCAAACGAGTCAAAGCGTGGGAACGAGACAACGAGTCAAACTGATGCCCATACTTGGTTGCAATCCGGAAAAACCTTATTTTTTGGTTCTTGACCTTAGTAGAATGTCGCATTGCCACTCCCCTGACCTTATTGCCTTATTGTCTTCCGCGCATGCATCCGTTTCCCATCCTGTTGCCGCGATAAGCGCCAAGGATCGATACTTGTCCACGCCGCATTCGAGGAAGAATCGAATAACTCGATGATCAAGTTTTTTGGGTCATTCCCCCGAAAGCTTCGAATCCATACGCAACTGCGGATTTCCTGGATTCCGGGTCTCCGCTGCGCTGCGCCCGGAATGACGGTAGCCTCGGTCCGGTCGGCTGAAAAACTTGATCATCGAGAATAAGGCAATAAGGTTGTTTTAAAGAGAGTTCGTCGCCTGCTACTAAGGTTAGGGACCGAAAATAAGGTTTTTCCGATTCTTTCCCTGGCAAAGGATTTGGGAACATTGCAGAGAGAGCGCATTCCACCTTTGACTCGTTTGATTGCCGGACTCGACGGGACGCCGGAGCGTCCCGGTATGCCTTCCCACGCCGGAGCGTGGGAACGAGCTGCGAGGGCATAGCTGAAGTGCGAATCAAGCCCATCGTGTCGGGTATTTGGGTAGCGGATATAGCGTTTTCGGGGGCGTTTTTTGTTGGCTCATCGCGGAGCTGTGTGAAATGGCGTGTCGATGGTAACCAGACCATCCTGGTCTGGCCTGCCCTGGCTTCCAAACGGCGGCATATTCGCGGTATGGGACCAGAGCTGGAAGCTCTGGTTACCCTTACAGCTCCCCGCAAATCCGCGATGAACCTTTTTGTTTCGACCAAGCATCTGCGGAACGCGGACGCGAAGCGTCCTGGTATGCACTCCAACGCGAAGCGTTGAAACGAGACGGTGATGGAATGGTCGAAATAGAAATCAAGCCCGCGTTTTCCGACTTTCCCCAACGGGAGCAGACCCTGTTTTCCAACCGGTCAGTCCCGTCAGGGACGACAGACAATAGCCCGGCAATTCATTGCCGGGGGCGACCCGCCAGGTGGTCCCAAGTCCCGTCAGGGACGACAGAAATAAAAGGTCCGGCAATGCCGCCTTCTCTCGAAAATGAGGGGCTTGGTTCTAAATGCGACCATCTGGATTCCGGGTCTACGCTACATTTTCCAGTTAAGAAATTCCCGGAAAAGACGGAACCCAGCTATTTTATCGCCCCCCACGGTTATATGCCGCTCTGCCCGGAATGACGGAGTCGTTTGGCCGAAGATAAAACCAAGCCCCTTCGTGCTCTTCGTGTCCTTCGTGGTTGAAAAACAGGGACTTTTACCACGAAGAACACGAAGAGCACGAAGATCGACTGATCTTAAAAAGTATCGTTCCCCTACCTTAGGACTCCAGAGAGAAAGGAATCCGTAAAAGAAGCATAGCGCCTCGTTTCATACCGGGCCTTGAAATCTTATTTTTGTTTTTCAAAAGCCTCGGATCCATGCGCCTCTGCGGATCTCCTGGATTCCGGGTCTCCGCTGCGCTGCGCCCGGAATGACGGTCGCCTCGGTCCGGTAGTCGGAAAAAACTTGATCATCGAGGATAACGAATTTGTTCCAGGAATGTCTTGCAATCGACTGTGAAACATTCTATCCTCGCGTTGTCGGATTCGTTCTCTACCCTTGAAAACAGGGGCGGGAGACAGCCTGCGGCGTTGGCGAAATGCGAAACGCCCCACACGATGCCTGGGATTGCGGTTGCATGGATATCGAAAAAATATGGACCTGTGCGGTTGGAATCGACAGAAAGGCGTAAAACTCTCTTGTACCGGTAGCGCCGTCTTCAACGCCGGCGCGGTGCCTGGGCGCGTTTGGATTCCACTACGGCCTATAATCGAACAACGCGCCGCCGTGGAAGACGGCGCTACCAGGCTATCCGGCTTTGGTCCTAAAGGGATGAACACCAACCGCACAGATCGAAACCTTTTGTCTTAAACCTTGGCCCTTGACCCTTGATCCTTAAACCTTAAACCAACACCTATCAAAGCCATGCTACCAGCCCATATCGCCCAAAACATCCGAAGGCAGGTTCTTTATTACCTTCAATCGACCTTTTCGTTCCGGGACGGCCAGGCGGAGGAGGCGTTCCGGGAATTTTTGGAGGACCCGGACGCGGGGCTGTTCAAAGGCCCCTGGGTGCAGCTGAGGCGGCCGTTTCGGCCAGCGCCCGGGGACGTGGCCTCTGCGTTCGACATCCGGACGCCTTTCCACCCGTTCATGCATCAGCATCTGGCGTGGCTGCGCCTGAGCGGGAAAAACCATGCTCCCAAAAATACCATCGTCACCACGGGCACGGGGTCGGGCAAGACGGAATGCTTTTTGTATCCGATTTTGGACCATTGCCTGCGTGCCAAAAAGAACGGGCAAAAAGGGGTGAAGGCCATCGTGCTGTATCCCATGAACGCGTTGGCGGCGGACCAGGAGAAGCGTTTCGCGGGCGCGATCTGGAAGGACCCGTTGCTCAAGGGCGCGGGGATTCGGGTGGGCAACTACACGGGGCGCTACGACCCGGCCGATCCGGGCAAGGGCAAGGACGGCGGGACGGTCAAGATGGGGCCGGACCACGGCATATCCAACCACGAGGTCCAGCAGGAGAACCCGCCGGACATTCTTCTGACCAACTACCGCATGCTCGATTTTCTGCTGATGCGCCCCCAGGACAGGGGGCTGTGGCAACACAACGGGCCGGGGACCCTGAAATACCTGGTTCTCGACGAGCTTCACACCTACGACGGCGCGCAGGGGGCCGAGGTGGCCTGTCTGATCCGTCGCCTGAAAGAGAGGCTGGGGATATCCAAGGGGGACCTGTGCGTGGTGGGCACCAGCGCCACTTTGGACGACCGCGACGCCTTGCGGGAACTCGAGGACGACGGGACCATCGACGCCGACGAAACGGGGAAGGAAAAGCTGGCCAAGTTCGCGGAAACGCTGTTCGAGGAGAGCATCGGCGACGACGCGGTGATCGGCGAAGACCGGCTGCGGGTGGAGAATATCGTGAAAAGCGAGCTGCTGGAGACTTCCCTTCCCGGCCCGAAGGACTGCGTTCCTCGCGACGACGAGGATTCATTCCGGTATGCGGAGCGCCAGTCCCGCCTTTGGGGCGGCCCGGCGTTCCTCCCTCCCGAAAACGGCGGAAAGGAGGCGTTCGACGACTCCGTGGAGCAGTGGGAGCTGCGTCTCGGGGAATGGCTCAAGGGGCAAGTCCTGTTCAAACGCCTGCTGGAGATTTTCCAGAAGGCCGAGCAAGACCGGGAGGACCCTCTGCCGTGGACCGTCCTGGTGGAAAGGCTGACGGCCAAGGATTTCGGACTGCTGAAAGTCTCCGACGAAGAAGACCGCAAGATCCTGGTCGCCTCCTACTGTTCCCTGGTTGCGCGTGCCCGGGAGATCAGGAGCCAAAAGTCGAGTGTGCTGGTCCCCACCCAGGTGCAGCTATGGATTCGGGAGCTGCGCCGCCTGGGGAGAGTGGTGTCGAATACTCCCCGTTTTTCCTGGCTGGACGAGCCCTCCTCGGATGTGAAAAGTCTTCCCGCCTTCCACTGCAGCGAATGCGGGGAGTCCGGCTGGGTGGCCCTGCACGACCCGGACCTGGATTCGCAGATCAATGCGGGCGGCGTGGCGGGATGGGCGCTGGAGGACGACCCGACCAAAATCTACCGGGGCTGGTTCGGGCGGCAGGACGACCAGAGCGGGGTGAATCTGAAGAGCCAGTACATTGTCGTGATCAGCCCCTGGGAGGAAAACCGGTTCGAAGGCGAGGAGGAGGCGAAAAAACAGAAGCAGTTGACCTTCCTTCCGGAGGACGGTTCCGAGGAGTATTTTTTCTTCCCGAAAAGCCTGGTGGTTCGAAAAGGCGACGGCCCCTGCCCGCTGACGGGCGACGAGGAGCGGTTCCGGGTCCGAATCGACAACGAAACGCGAAAGCTGGAAAACGGCCGGGTGGTCGGCGTGCAGAAATGTCCCCGGTGCGGGTCGCAGGAGGGGCTGTTTTTCATCGGCGCGCAGTCGGCCACCCTTTCCAGCGTGGCCATCGACGAGATGTTCGGGTCGGTCTTGAACAACGATCCGAAGCTTCTGGCATTCACCGACAGCGTGCAGGACGCCTCCCACCGGGCCGGGTTCTTTTCGGCCCGCACCTACCACTTCACGTTCCGGACCGCCTTGCAGCACGTGGTCAACGAGGGCGTTTCGGAAGAAAAAGGGGAGGGGGGAATCGCGCTGTCCGACGCGGGCGCCTGCCTTCTCGACTACTGGTCCCGGGACCTGCCCGGCAGGCCGGGCAGTCTCAAGGAGGCCATGACCGTCCTGATGCCGCCGGACTTGCAGGAGTACCGGGAGTTCGTGGAGTTCCGGGACCATCCGGCTTTGGACAAGCCGCTTTCCCGATTGTACGAACAGATCCGGACCCGCCTGTCCTGGCAGGCGGCCAGCGAGTTCGGTCTCATGCAGACCCACGGGCGCACCATGGAGCCCAACGGCTCGTCGTGCCTCGACTGGGACGAAAAGACCGTGGCCGCGACCCTGGACGCTCTTTTGGAACGGCTGCCGGGAGTCAACCCGGAGTTTTCGAAGGTCCGGCCCGAGCAGTGGCGGGTATGGCTCTACGGCATTCTACACCGGTACCGGGAAAAGGGCGCGCTGTCGCACCCGTACCTGGTCCCGTACGCCAAGATGGGCTACTGGGGCAAGTATCCCTTCGGCAGGGCCGTGGAAGGAAGAGAAACCTTTCCGCCCGCCATCCGCTACAAGCCCAAGCTTATGACCACCGCGCCCCAGCGGGGGCACGAACACGTGCTGGGCCACACCCGGGGCGGCCAGTCCCCGTGGCACGTGGTCTGGACATACCGCGCCCTGGGCGAGCCGCCCGTGGCCGAGGCCGACGTCCTGGACCTGATTCGGGAACTGCTGGCCTGCGGGGCCGCCGCCGGGCTGCTGGAAAAACTCCACCAGGACGGCGACAAATCTTACTTCGCCATTTCGTCGTCGGCCGCAAGACTGCTTCCCGGCGGCGTCCGCCTGGTGTGCGACGAGACCGGAAGGGGGATCGTGAGGCCCGAAAAGGAGGCTGCGTACTGGAAGAACGCCCCCAGCATGGAGTACTATGCGAAAAGCGGCCGCTATCGAATCCAGGAGTACGACGCCAGGCAGCGCTACTACCAGGACCGGTACCGGAAAGGGGCGCTTCGCCGGGTGGCCGCGCACGAGCACACCGGCCTTCTGGCCACCGAGGAACGGGAGCGGGTGGAAAACCGGTTCAAGAAGCGCCTTCATGAAGACGACCCCAACGTGCTGACCTGCACCAGCACTCTCGAGATGGGAATCGACATCGGGGACTTGTCTTCCACCATGCTCTGCTCCATCCCTCCGGACACGGCGAGCTATCTGCAACGAATCGGCCGCGCCGGACGTGCCACCGGGACCGCGCTGATCGTGTCCGTGGTCAACCAGGACCCCCACGACCTGTTCTTCTACGCCCGTCCTGCGGAAATGCTGAAGGGCAGGGTGGACCCGCCTGGATGCTGGCTGGACGCCTCGGCCGTGCTGGTTCGACAATACCTGGCTTTCTGCTTCGACACGGGCACGCGGGAGGGCAGGCTGACGGAAATCCCCCGCACCGGCCCGCAGCTGGTGGAGGACATGAAAAATCCCGACGGCCGCATTCCTACGCTTACGGCCTGGATTGCGAAAAACGAACGGGTGCTCCAGGACCGGTTCATCCGCCATTTCCTTCCCCCGGTCCAGGACGACACCCGGGAGCGTTTTTTGGCGGAGACCGACACCCAGGTCCTGGTCCAGCGGATGCACGAGGCCGTCGATGCCTACGACCGCGTAAGGCGCGATCTGGAAAACGCCCGCAAGCGGTTGAACGGCCAGCTCAAGCAGCTGGACGAGGAGGAAAAGGAGGCGCGGCTGGAGATCGGCCAGGAACTCAAGATTTTGGGAGGAAGAATCAACGGCATGGGCCGCGTCACGGCCCTGGAGATCTTCACCGACGCGGGATTGCTTCCCAACTACGCCTTTCCGGAAAAGGGCGTGCGCTTCTACGGGGCGGTCTACAACAAGCACAGCCGCGACAAGCAGGAGCACAAGCCCGTGGAGGTGTTCAGAAGCGCCACCCTGGCCCTGCGGGAACTGGCCCCCTGGAACACGTTCTACACCCACAGCCGCCAGTTCGACATCCAGCAGATCGCCATCGGCAACCCCAGGCACCTGCTGACGGAGACCTGGGCGATCTGCGGCGCGTGCGGCCACATGCGGCGGGCGGAGGAACTCAAGGCGCCCGGCGCCCTGCCCGCGTGCCCCCAGTGCGGCCATTCCGGCGACCACCGGAGCCAGCTGGACCTGGGGCAGCAAAGACAGTTCATAGAGTTCGCCCAGTCCCAGGCCCTCTCCTACATGGAGCACTACGAAAGCCTCTCCGGCGACCGCAACGAGGAGCGCCAGAGAGGGTTCTACGACGTGGTCGTGTCTTTCGACCAGACAAAAGAGAAGGCGTCCGGGGCGGTGGGCGACGACGAACTTCCCTTCGGGATCGAGTACCGCTCTTCCATGATCCTGCGGGACGTCAACACCGGGTATTTCGGGGAAGTCAAGGACGTTTCCTTCGGTCCGGACACTTTTGCTTCTGAAAGCGGCTTTTTCGTCTGCCGGGACTGCGGGACGGCCCTGCCTCCGGGGCTGACCACGGAATCCGCCGATCCCAAGCTCCACCGCCGGAGCTGCTCGGCGAGGCGGAAGCACGAAAAGATGCGCCAGGAAGGACAAAGCGGCAATCCCTATGTCTACCTTCCCCTGTACCTGTACCGGGAGCTGAAATCCGAGGCCATCCGGCTTCTGCTTCCCCTGGCCGACGACGAGGACATCCACACCCTGGTGGCCTGCATCTACCTGGGTCTTCGCCTGCGATTCGAGGGCAACCCCGCGCACCTGATCGTCCAGCCCCAGATCACCCCCGATGCCGAGGCCGGAGTGACGCGGCACTACTTGGTGATCATGGACGCCGTTCCCGGCGGCACGGGATTTTTAAAGACGTTGTACCAGGAAAAGGACGACAAGGGCAGGCCGGGCGAGGGCGTCATGGACGTGCTGCGCCGCGCCCGAGACGCCATGGAGACATGCCCCTGCCGCCAGATGGACGACCCGGCGGGCCGGAACAACCCCGACGGCTGCTACCGCTGCATCCGCACCTACCACATGCAGTACAAGGCCGACAAGATCAGCGCGAACCGGGGCATCAGGCTTCTGGACAAGCTGATCGAGGCCGGGCAAAGAAGAGCGGAAAAAAGCGAGCTGGAAGAAATCAAAAACGTGTCGCTCTTCGGGAGCGTTCTGGAGAAGAAGTTCGCGGAATCGCTCCGGGACTACGTGGAAAAGAGCAAAGGGACCTGGGCGGAGACCGTTGTGAACGGCGCGCCGGGCTATCGCTTTTCCCTTCCCGGTTCCGACCGCATTTGGGAGATGGAACTCCAGCCGTCCCTCGGCCCGGCCGTCGGGGTCATGGTCCCGTGCAGGCCGGATTTCGTGCTTCGGTGCGACGACGACAAGGTCGATCCCCTGGCCATCTTCACCGACGGGTTCGAATTCCATTGCCATCCCGACAACCGCCTCGCCGACGACTTGGAAAAGAGACTCTCCGTTGTAGATAGCGGAAAATACCGGGTCTGGAACATCGCCTGGGACGACCTGCAAGACGAGAACGGCGGGCAGCCCATGGTATGCGGTCCCTCGATGGCCGCATATCTGACCCAGGCCCGGCAAAAGCTTTCGGAAAAGCACAAAGGCATACCCGACGCGTCCGGGCTGACGGGAAACGGCATGGAGCAACTGAAGGCCTACCTGGAAAACCCGGAGAAGACCGGATGGAGGTTCATGGCGTACCTGGCCGTTTTCCGTCCTCTCTTGCAGCTGTTTGTGGAAAAGCGAAAGGCGGGCCAGGAGGACTTCGAGAAGGCTGTGGCGGACTGGAGCAAGGGGGCGACGATGCAACCCTTTCCGGTTTTCGAAGACGGCGATTGGATCGTAAACGACCGCGCCACGCCCAACGGGGACTTTGTCTCCTATGTGTCCGACAGGGACGCCCGCGTGAACGCCAAGGAAAAAGCAGTGGTCGTCGGAAGGCTGCGCGACGGCGGCGAGGACGTTTCAGAAAAGGACTTCAAGCAAAGATGGCGGCGCTTTCTGGCGTGCGTGAACCTCTTCCAGTTCCATGTCTCGTTCGATTTTTCGACTGTTTCCCAGGCGAGGGGGGAAGATGAATTCCGGAAGGCAGCCGAGGATGAGTTCCAGGTTCCCGAGCCGTGGAAACAGGTGCTGGAGGATACGGTGGAATCTCTCAAGCCCGCAGTGGAAGCCTTTGCCAAGAAGGGACTTCCGGTTCCGGAAGTCGAATACTACAACGAGGAGATCGACGACGACGCGTTCGCGGAGATGGCCTGGGACTCGGATGAAAACAAGGTAGCCATTCTGGCCGGAGAACAGGTCGGGTTCGCCGATGCCTGGAGAAGCCAGGGGTGGAAGATATTCTTGCTGTCCGATATCGAAGAAAAAGGCATCGGCCGCATAGCCGGCGAAATAATATTGTTAACGGATTCGGGGGAGGTGATTGCGTAGGTTGGGTTGAGCGTTGTGGTTTGTCGGGTTTCGCTGATTAACCCTTTCAAAGCCGCTTGGCAGGTGCTTGCCACATGCAGGTAAAAGCGAAACCCAACGTGGGACCCCGCTCAACCCGACCTACGCGAAAGCTCCCCAAATCTGTCATTATTGGAAAATATGAAAATTGGAGGAAAACAGACATGGCTCAGTTGATGATGCATCGAAACGTTCTCAAGGGATTTCACAAGCTTCCCGCCAAGGTGCAGAAGAAAGTGGCGGAGTTCATCGACCGATTCCAGCGCGACCCCGCCGACCCTGCATTGCACCTGCACAAGCTGGAGGAGACCATGGCGGATCCCAAGGTTAGGGGCGCGAACCTTCCCGACGGCTACCGGGCGGTGGTCATCGCGCCGGAAAAGGGCGACACCTACCTGATGGTGCACATCGACGCCCACGACAAGGCCTACGCGTGGGCGAAAAACAAGCGCTTCGAAATGCATCCGAAGACCGGCGTGTTCCAGCTGTTCGACGTCCAGGAGCTGGAGAGCGCTGCGGAGGCGGTTTCCGCCGCGCAGGGCCAGGCCGACGCCTATCCGCTGTCTTCGCTGGGGGAAGAAGAACTCTTCGCCGCAGGCGTGCCGGAACCGCTGATTCCCGCAGTCCAGGCCGTCGCCTCGGACGAAGCCCTGGAGGCACTGGGCGACTATCTGCCCAAGGACTGCAAGGACGTTCTCATGGGCGTGGCAGCAGGCATGACCCTGGACGAATCCCTCCGGGAAATGCTGGGAGTCGATACGCCCGCTCCCGAGGAAGTCCCGGACGGCCCCGGGGACTTCACCCGCGTGGCCGAACGGCTCAATTTCGACCTGGTGCTGGTGGAGGGCGAAGAACACCTCAAGGACATTTTGCAGGCGTCCATGGAGGAGTGGCGGATATTTCTGCATCCCTGCCAGAAGAAGCTCGTGGAATGGGAGACCAAAGGCCCCATGAACATCAACGGTGCGGCCGGGACCGGCAAGACGGTGGCGCTCATGCACCGCGCGGTGTTTCTGGCGAAAAAGCTGGAAAACCCCAGGGACAAGGTCCTGGTTACCACCTTCACCACCAACTTGTACATCACGTTGAAAGAATACATTCGCAGGCTGGACGAAAAGGCCTCCCGGAAAATCGAGGCGGTCAACCTTCACCGCCTGGCCCGGGTCATCTGCGACAGGGCGGGCTGGAAAGGGCGCATCGGCGAGGACAAGGACTACGATGCCATCTGGGCGTCGGTCCGAGCCAACCCCGAACTGGGAGAGCTTCCCATGGATTTCGAGGACCTGATCGACGAATACTGGCAGGTGATCGACGCCAACGGCATCGACAACGAGGAAGGGTACCTGACGGCCGTGCGCACCGGAAGGCCCAAAATGACCCGGTCGCAGAAAAAAAAGGCGTGGCCGGTCTTTCTTTCATTCCAGCGCGGTCTGAAGAAGCGCAACCTTCTGACGTTCGAAGGCGCGGTGCACCAGGCGCGGCTTTCAGTAGAGGCGGGCAACTTCAAGAAATTCCGGCACGTGCTGGTGGACGAAGCACAGGACTTCGGCCTGGAAGCCCTGCGCCTGGTCCGCGCGCTGAGCCCGGTCGAGGAAAAACTGTCCGACCCGCTGTGCATGGCGGGCGACGGCCACCAGAGAATCTACCGCACCAAGTTTCCCATGAGCCGCGCGGGAATAGACATTCGGGGCCGCTCCCGAAGGCTCAAGGTCAACTACCGCACCAGCGAGCAGATCAGAAAATACGCCCAGGCCATGCTGCAAGGCCTGGACATCGACGATCTGGACGGCGCCTCGGTCTCCACGGCCGGGGACCATTCGGCCTTCAAAGGCCCCGAGCCCATCGTGGAGCCGTGCAGGGATAGAAAGCAGGAAGCCGAAGCCATCGTGGCCTGGATTCAACTGCTCATGAAAGACCACGGCCTGGCCAGCCACGACATCTGCGTGACCCCCTACAAGCCCGAAATCGTGACGGCGCTCACGGAGGCCGACGTTCCCACGCACCTTTTGAAAACGAGGGAACTGGACCCGGGCACCGAAGTCCCCGGCGTGCGCCTGGGGACGATCAAGCGCGTCAAGGGCCTGGAGTTCCGTGCGGTGGCCCTGGCCTGCGCGGACCCCGACGACCCCATGAACCGGCTGGAACAGGCCGACGCCCTGTCGCGCTGCGAACGCTATGTGGCGTCCACCAGGGCCCGGGAGCATTTGATCGTGACGGTCGCTTCCGGGATCGTGGGCGCATGAGCGCCGGCCTTGCTCCATTCATGACGGGTCCCTTACTGCGGTGGGCGGTATGATGACTACATTGGATAGCCCGATCTTGCCGGACCGAATTGTCAATGTCCCTTCAATAACCGTTACGCCCTCCGGTGACTCTGAGAAATCGGGTTCGTAACCGCCGCAAAGATCGTAAAAGGTGTCGTCGTCGATGACGACATCTGAGATATCGTTGCATATCTGGTCGAGGACCATCCTGACGAACACAGGCTCGCCGGGAAAGTTCTGCGAAAAGTCGTCCATCAGCAATTCCAGCGATTGGTAGCAATTGTTTCGGCCTGCGATGATATCGACACAGGCCTCGTGGGGGGCGTTCGCGATGGTCGGATCGAACGTATTTTCGCCGCTCGGATCCAGTTCTCCGTCGTGTTGATATTCGAAAAGATCGCTGTAGCCGTCTTGGTCAAAGTCGGATTTTTCGTCCGCAGTGACAAGGTCCCCGAATTTGTCCCTCTCGTAGTCGTCGTCGATGCCGTCGTGATCCGTATCGGGAAAGACGGTGTAGACCTCGTCGATGGCGGTCGCGGTATTCAAGGGGTTTCCGGCTGCATCCTCGATGTCTGTGTTTTCGTCCAGGTCGAGTCCTAGGGTGCCGCTTCCGCCGACGCCTGCGACGATAACCTGGTATGTGGCGTCGTCGGCGTCCCCGGCGTCGTTCACCGTCATGGGGGTGGCGCCGGAGGTGCCGCTGGTCGCCAGGGTGAAGTCGGACGGGTCCACATTGACGACCGGTTCGCTGAAATCGACGCTGAAACGGACCGTTTCGGCGCCGGTGGGGTTGTCGTCGTCGCGGGTGATGGACGCTGCGGGGGCGGTGGTGTCCATATCGACGGTGAAGGTCGCCAATGTGGCGTTGGCCGGGACGCAGGCGGGCTCGAAAGCGTAGGTGTCGCAAACCTGGCCCCCCGCCAGCGAAATGGTGTAGTTGCCGTTGTCGCCGTCGTCCCAGGCGCCGCCGGGAGGCGTGGCCGTGTAGGTGGCGGTTTTCGGGGAACCGTCCGTGCCGGAGGCCTCGGATGCCCCGGTGACCGTCATTCCACCGTCAATGGATACGTCGCTTGTGTCGATGGTGGACACGTCGATGCCGTTGTCCGTATCGACGTATTCCACGGTAAAGGTGTAGGTAGCGCCCCCGGCTGCCGCCTGGCCGACATTGTCGGCGACGATGGTCCCGGTCGCGGGCGCGCTGTTGCAGGCCATGGGGGAGGGGATATTGGAGTTGGACGCGCCAGGCGTGGCGCACCAAAGGCTGAAATCCGCGCTGTTGTCGTCCGTGTCCTGGCCGTCCGGAAAGCGGGCAAGGCCGTACCAGTCCGTAAAGTCGTCGTCTGCGGGCGCGCCGGACGTTTCCGTGTATCCGTTGGGGACGTCGCCTCCGTAGCTGAGGGTGTCGATGATCGCGCCGGAGCGTATGATGGCCACGGCGCGGGGAGCGGCGTCGGATATGAAATCGTCGCCGAGGTTCACTTCCTGGTCGCAGTCCAACGCGCCGGAATTCGTGTCGCAGATGACATAGTAGTCGTTGTCGGCCAGTGTGCCCGCGAGAGCGAAAGTCTGGTAGGCGATCCCCTCGCTGTCGATCAGTTGCACGGTGTAGCCGACGGTCCCCAGATCGACAGGCCCTCCGCTGACGTTCTTGATCTCGATGAACTCGAAGTCGTCGGTGGCGCCCTGGTCGTAATCGACCTCGTTGATCACCAGCCCGTTGTCGATGGCGTAGACCTCGTCGATGGCGGTCGTGGTGTTCAAGGCGTTTCCGGCGCTATCCTCGATGTCTATGTCTCCGGCCAGGTCCAGTCCGAGGGTGCCGGTGCCGGCGACGTCTTCGACCACGACCTGGTACGTGGCGTCGTCGGAGTCTCCTGCGTCGTTAATCGTCACCGGAGTGGCGGCGGTGGCGCCGCTGGCTGCCAGGGTGAAGTCGGACGGATCCACGTTGACGACCGCCTCGCTGAAATCGACGCTGAAGCGCACCGTGTTCGCGCTGGTGGGGTTGCCGTCGTCCCGGGTGATCGTCGCTATGGGAGCGGTGGTGTCCATATCGACGGTGAAGGTCGCCAGGGCGGCGTTGGCCGGGACGCACTCCGGAGAGGAGTTGGCGTCGCATACCTGGCTGGCCGCGAGCGACACGGTGTAGTCCCCGTTGTCGGCGTCGTCCCAGCTGCCGCCCGGGGGCGTGACGGTATAGGTCGCGGTCCTGGGGGAGCCGTTGGTTTCGTTGTCCAGCGATACCCCGGAAACCGTTGCGCCGTTGTCTACGGAGACGTCGTCGATGCCGATGGTGGAGACGTCGATGCCGTCGTCGCTGTCGATGTACTCCACCGTGAACGTGTAGCTGGTCGCGCCCGCGTCGGCCTGGACGACGTCGTCGGCCGCGACTGCGCCGGTGGACGGGACGGTGTTGGCCGTCGAGACGATGCTCGCGCTGTTTGCGGGGGCGAGGGCGTCGGAGGATGCGCGCAACGCGATGGTGTTCGAAGGCCCGCTGTTGGTGTATTGCAGGGTCAGCCCGGTGAAGGTGGCGACGCCGTTTTCGAAGGTCGCCCCGACAGGCGGAATCCTGATTGCCGCAGACAGGGTCACCGTGGTGGCGTCGGCGTCCTGGTCTCCCAACGGCACCGCCAGGCTGTTCACCGCGCCGTCGAGGGCGCCGTCGCCGGGATCGGTGACCGACAGCACGATATCGGTGGCGTATTCCGTATCGACGACGTCGTTGGCGTCCGTGGCCTCCACCACCGGGTCGGTGTCGAAATCCACTTCGATGCCGCTTTGGATTTGCGTCGGGGCCGGTTCTGTGGAGAAGCGCAGCTTGGTGGCAACCACGTCGGATACGACCGGATCGGAGGTTGCGGTCGCGAGAGTGCCGGGTTCGTCCGCCGTGAGAACGAATGCCTCCTGGTCCGCCGTTGCCGTGTAAGTCAGGTTCGTGAAGACGGCCACGCCGGAAACCGCTGTTTTTGTGTTGTTGGAAAGGCTGCCTGCCGAGGCTTCGGTAAGGGTGACGTCGCCGGTGAAATCCAAATCGGTGTTGCCGGCTTCGTCCTGTGCGGCAACCCAAGGCTGCGTGGTGAGAGGTTGCCCCGAAACCGAACCTGCCGGCTGGACGGAGAAGGCGAGCTTGGTGGCCTCGACGTCCACCGTGGTGCCTGTACCGTTGGTGACGGGCGATGTTTCGCCCATCTGGGTGCCGCTGCTTTCCACGACGAGGTCGGTGTCGCCATCGGCGTCGAGGATGAACGTGAGCCCCTCGGCCAATCCCGTGTTGTCGCTGTAGTAGCCGTTGACCGTGTAGGTTTCCGAGCCGCCGTCGTCCACCGAGATCGAGAGGCTGCCGAAGGTGATGGTGTCGGTATTGGCGTCGTAGACGCCTGCCACGCCGGAAGCGTCCGGGCCGTCGAGGCGCCAGACGATCTGTCCCCGCTGGGCATCCGTGGACGTGCCGGAGACTCGCAGCGCGATCTGGGAGACCGCAATGGGCAGGCCGTCGCCCCCGCCGCCGTCGGTGATGGCGAAGTCGAAAAGGTCCACCGCCTCCCCTGCGCTGTCGGCGGTGGTGGGCAGGGCCACTGGTTCCGCGACCGCCGCCGAGTCGGTCAGCGAGCCGTCGGAATCCGATTCTGGCGGAATCTTCGTGACCTCAAAACTTCCGAAACTGAAATCCGTGGTGCCGCCATAAGGATTGCCTAGGGCCTGCAATCCCACATATGCTTCGTCAATGAAGTTCTCGACATTAAATCCATTTACATCATCGAGGTCTACCGTTGTTGCCGTGGTAGTTCCGATAAAGAGGGTGATTTCATTGGCATTGTTAAGAGTAAAGCCCACCGTTTGATTGTCGCCGCTCGTCGCTAAATTTTCGAGCGAGGCCACCAGCGCGCCATCGGACAGGTTGGACCAACTTGAAGTTTTCAGGTAGAGGTTCGCATCGTAATAGGTGCCGTCCCCCTTGAATTCGATCCCCAGGACATTGGCTGCATCATAAACGGGCCGGGTGCTGCTTTCCGCATCGCTGTTCCCCAGCACGAAAAACGTCACGGTCCGGTAATCGGATGGACTCGGAAGACCGGTAGTATAAAACTGATACGTCATAGTCTCGTCTTCGTCGAGATCATCCCAGTAATAATCTTCGGAGGTCGTAAGGACACCAACTCTATAATAATTGCCAGCGGCATTGTCCGTCGTCAAAGTCAATATGCCCGAACTCGACACGGCCGAACTGGCTCCCTGGGTATACGCCTGCAAGCCTTCATTGGCGAGAGTGTCGTCGAAATCCGCGTCGATTACGTTCCACGCCAGAGCCATTGGCTGGAACACGCATGTCAGCAATGAAAAAACAATACTTGCGAACGATAGCTTCTTCATGGTCCTTTCTCCTTTTTCGACAGTCATTGGTTGCGATGCATTCTGTTTACCTAAAAAAAAGTGATTTTACTAAAATCGGGTCCCTATTGCAAGTTTTTTTCCGCCTCGCCGGAATCTTTCCGACCCGTGCGGTGGGCGTCCATCCCTTGAAGGCCAAAGCCGGACAGCTCCGGCAGCCCCGTCTTCCACGGCGGGGGAGCATTCGGCCTTCAAAGGCCCCGAACCCATAGTGAAACCGAAAACAGGAAGCCGAAGCCGTCGCGGCCTGGATTCAACTGCTCATGAACGAATATGGCCTGGTCGGCCACGACATTTGCGCAGCCCCCTGCAAGCCCGAAATCTTGACGGTCGCTTCCGCAAGCGAGGACAGCGAGCAAACAGGCCCGGCCTGCCTCCAGCAATTCTAATTTTGACGGAAATTCCATGCCAAAGAGGTTGCAGCGACCAAGGTAACCAGACCATCCTGGTCTGGTTATCTTGAAGACACCGGGACACCCAAAATTAGAATTGCCGGCTTGCCTCATTCAAGCTTGACAAAAAACATCGAATTCTTTAAAAGACGGCGAGTAGTGTTTGTCTAGAATTCGAAAAGAGGGACTATGAAACACAATAGCCGCTATTTTGCGAAAATGGTCGCAACCACCGCAGTATTTTTCATCGTTTTGTTTCCGTTTCGCGCATTGGCATCGGAGAGCCTCGACGCCGCCATTTCCGGGACTGTTTTGAGCATTGTGGAGAAATTGACGCATGCGCAGAAGCTCCATGGCAGGAAGATCGCGGTCCTGGGGTTTTGCGACGGGGCGACAGACGACGGCTGCAAGGACCTCTCTCTGCTTCTGGCAAACAGGATCGTTACGGAACTCGACAGGTTTAGGTCCATTTCAAAGGCGGATTACCAAATCATGACCCGCCACAACCTCGAGGCCATGGAAACGGAGTTTCTGATTGCGCAGAAGAACGGCATCGCCGACTTCGACGTGGTCACGGACTTGCTCGGAAAATCGGACATTCTCATTACCGGCACATGGCAGGACAGCGGCAGGGATACGTTCGAACTGACCGTAAAGGCCTTGGAATTTGCCGCGGGAGAAGCGGAAGCCGGCGCTCGCGTAATGGCTTCCGTATCCAAGACCATCGATAAATCGGGATTGCCGGGACCCGCATTGGCGTGCCTGGAAAACCAGGGCGAAAAGGTAAAAAAAGAGACCGTTTTCAATGCCGGTCCGGAACAAGAGACAAACGCGTTTCAGATCAACTATGTCTACCGCCCCGGCGGTGTCGGCAGGCTCAAGCCGGTCAGGCACAATGAAATCCTTCAGTCGGGAGATCATTATAAGATAATTTTCACGCCCGACGAGGACTGCTATGTCTACATTTTCCAGGTGGACAGTTCCGGCCAGATTTATCAGCTTTTTCCCATGGGCAGTTTCGGCGGCGTGCCGGTGAACAATTACAACCCGGTGAAAGCGGGCGGGAATTACATTCTCCCCGCCCCGGACAAGGCGTTTGTCCTGGACCGGCAGGTCGGAGCGGAGCGGTTTTACCTCGTTTTTTCCAAGACCGAAAACGACGAATTGGCGGGACTTTACGATGAGCTGACGGCGGCAAGGGACGCTCGCGACAGCCTTAGAGAGGCCACGGCCCGGGAAAAGCTGGATAGGTTGTTTAAAACGCGCGGACCGGCGAAAGTGGTCGCCGACCGGCCCGCGCGCATCGCATGGGAAGACGATGCGGACGTATTCGACGTTGTCGGCCAGGCGCTGGCGACGCTATGCGACGATTGCGTGCATGTGCTGGAGTTCATTCATCAATAAAGTCGAAAAGAGAAAGAAATACCAAAAGACAAAGGAGGTTTTTCCATGAGAATCGGCGTTGCAACGGCAGTGTTGGCCTGCCTCGTATTTTGGGGCGCTCCCGCTGTCTCGGGCGATTCGCTTTTTCCCCAAACAGAGGAGGAAATTGTGGAAGCTTTGAGCTTGAAGGACGCGAATACGGTTTACGAAGGCGTGGAGTATCAGTCTGAAAATGGCCGGGTCTACAAGGTGATCAACGGCAAGCGATATCGCATGAGGGGATTGGGGGGCATCGTGGATTCGGACATGGTTCCGCGGGCGGCCGCGATCATCCAATTCGATCTGGATTCCAGCCGCATCCAACCGGAGTCCTATCCGATTCTAAACGAGTTCGGCAAGGCCATGCAAGGGGGGCTGTCTGGGGTCGAGATTATGATTGTGGGTCACACGGACAGCACCGGGACCGACGAATACAACCAGAGGCTTTCGGAAGACCGCGCCAGCTCGGTGGCGCGATATCTTTCCGACAATTTTCAGATCGGTCCAGAACAGACGGCGGTCATGGGCTGCGGGGAACAAAAGCCCATTGCCGGCAACGATACCGAGGAAGGGCGGGCCATGAATCGTCGCGTCGAATTCGTACGGGCGCGATAAATGAACCCGTTTCCAATTCGTCTTTGCAATGTCGTTTTTTACATTGTCTATGTGCTTTTGTCCCTTTCCATATGGCCGAGTCATTCCTGCTTCGCGGAGCATGACGGAACAAACGGGAGCGCCCGGAAAGAACGCCCTTTGTCGGCTTCCAGGGTGCGTTTGCAGGCCTCTATCGGGCAGAAGCATTTGTCTGATGTTTTAGCAACGGCTTTTTCCCCGGACGATATGCTGATCGCCACGGGCGATGAAACCGGCCGAATTCTGTTATGGGAAACCCTCACCGGAAGATCTATCAGGTCCTTCGAGGGGCATGCGGATAAAATTGCCGGACTCGGCTTTTCCGTCGATGGAAAATGGCTCGTTTCCGGCGGTTACGACAGCACCCTTCGGATATGGGACGTGAAAACCGGAATTCAAAAGCTTGCCATAGACAATGACAGCGGTCGGATAACGGACCTTGTCATTTCGCCCGGCGGGCGGTTCGGTCTGTCCGTCGATACAGCCAATACTCTGAAGTGGTGGGAGTTGCCGGGCGGCAAACTGCATAAGAAGGTCGAAACCGGCCCTGCGGCCGTCAACGAGATCGCCCTGTCGCCCGACGGAAAGTTCATATTTGCCGCAAAAGACGATTCGGTCGTGACCGTGCGGGATTTTAAAAGCGGCAAGCTTGTATCCAAATTCGACAAGCATGAAAAGTCCGTCAGGACCATAACGGTTTCCGGCTCCGGAAAATACGCCGCATCCGCCGATGCCGATACGAATGTATGCGTATGGCGCACCGGGGACAATGCCATGTTGCAGCGGTTTGCCCTGGACAAAGGCTACCCATACGGCAAGCGTCCTCTTCAGCCTGTTTTCACAGCCGACGAGAAATTCCTGTTTGTCGGCACGGACAATCTGCGGTGGGACAATGCCGAATCTCTTTATTTGTACGATTTGGAAAGCGGCCAAGAGGTATTCAGGCAAAACAAGCTCGTAGTATTGGATTTGCTCCTTTCCCATAACGGAAGATTCCTGCTCGTCAGTTCAGGGTGCAATTTCTTCAACTGCTTCTCCGAGTTGGATCTTTTCAGCGTGCAAGCCCGCAAGGAGATTTTCGGCCTGGGGCGTTCGGCGTCTGTCGCCTCGTGGGATTTCGCGTTTTCGCCGAATGGCAGTCTTGTTTTGTGCGGCAACGATCTGTGGGACCTGAAACATGCGACCAAGTTTCCGGCTTTTAAAAATTATCCGGACTATGGTCTAAACGGTTCGAATGCAGTCGCTTTTTCCCCGAACGGAAAAATGGTCGCCACTGCGGACGGCGCATTGAAAAGCTACTATGGAACGAAATCTCTGGTGCTGTGGGATCCCTCCGACAGGAAACGAATCCGTACGATTTTTACATCCAGGGAGACTGCCGTCGGTACCGTCGCATTTTCTCCCGACAATCGATACTTGTTGTCCGCATGCTACGGCCAGGGGGGCAGCAAATTGGAGCTGTGGGAGGTCGCTTCCGGAAAAAAATGTCGAAACTTTTTGGAAATGCTTTCGGAAAATGTCGTTGCGGCGGCGTTTTCGACAAATGGACTCGCTGTCTATTCGGTCGGCGACAAAATGATCAAGTGGGATGTGGAAACCGGCGAAAAACTGCGTGTGTTTACCGGAAACGATTATGGGCTATGGAGCCTTAGCATAGCTCCCGACAACAGCCTGATCGCCGGGGCCAACCATGACTTTCTTTATGTTTGGAACGAATCCGACGGCGTATTGAAACATAAGATTGAAAGAAAAGGCGGCACGGATCGAAGCATCGCCTTTTCTCCCGATGGCAAATCCATATTGATGGAATCGGGAGACGAACTGCATTTGATCGATGCGGGAAGCGGTGATGTGCAAAGTTCCCTTCCCTCGCCTTCCGGCAATGTCAAGTGCATGAAATTTTGGCGGAGATGACAACATTTCAAGTATACGGCTTGGGTCAATGTACGCTGGATTATCTCGGAATCGTCGATTCCTATCCTCCGGTGGACGCCAAGTGCGAGTTCAGAGACTTGACGACGCAGGGGGGCGGCCCGACCGCCACGGCCCTGGTCGCTCTCCGGCGCTGGGGCGTTTCGTGCGCCTTTTGCGGGGTCGTGGGAGACGATGCGTTCGGGAAGACCATCGTGGGATCACTTGTTGCGGAGGGCGTGGACGCCTCCGACGTGCTGGTCCGCTCCGGGGCCGTGTCCCAGTTCGCCTTTATTTCTGCGGAAGCTTCCACAGGCAGGCGAAACATCTTCTATAGAAAACCTTCCGGAGCGCCGCCCGCCATCCAAGAAATTCCTGTTCGCCGAATCGAAGGGGCGGAAGTATTCCATACGGACGGATTGTTCGGTGAAGCATGCCTGGCGGCGGCCAGGGCGGCGCGGAAGGCCGGGACAGTCGTTTCCGCGGACGCGGGATCCCTTCGAGAAGGCATGGTGGAATTGGCCGGGGAATGCGACCATTTCATCGCGTCGGAAGTCTTCGCCCGTTCGTTTATCGGAAGAGACGACCCGGAAGGCGCTTGCGAAAAGCTGGCCGATATCTGCCCCGGAGTCGTGGGCGTAACCCTTGGGGCGAAGGGCAGCGTATTTCTGGAAAACGGCAAGCTGGTCCGAATCTCTGCATGGCCGGTGGAAGCTCTGGACACAACCGGATGCGGGGACGTCTTCCACGCGGGATACATCTACGGCCTGTTGAAGAAGTGGCCTTTGGAAAGTCGAATCGACTTCGCATCCTGGGCCGCGTCCCGAGTCAGCCTTAGCCTGGGCGGAAGAGCGGGGATTCCCGATCCGTCGAAATACAACCCTCGCGGAAAATGAAATTTAACCGCAGCGAGGCTAAGTTTGACGTCTACCTTCTTCGCCGATTTTGCGAAGGGGCTATATCTAGATGGTCGCAGCGTTGGGGAGTTCCATTGGAATCGGCTCGTTTCGATACTCTTGTTGTTGTTGTTGTTTTCTACCCAAGTCCCTTAAAAGCTGCGTTTGAAGAACATTTTTTCCGGCCTGTCCTCGAATCGGGCGACGATGTTGCTTGGCAGGTCGAAATGAAGTTTTCCGAGGATGTTTTCCTTCTCTTCGGGAATGAAGAGTTCGTTTTCGTTCATCGTGACGATATATTGGAAGCGATGCTTCAAGCTTTGACGGTAAATGTAGTTCAAGGTGTTGATCATGGTTTTGGGTTGTACTCCATGAAAAACGCCGTCGTGGAAAAGAAATCTGGGAAGGTTCCGTCCCGAATGGATCGAATGGAAAAAAACGGTGAGGTCGTATGCCAGCAGTTTGAAGACCAGATGCCCAAGGGCAGTGCTTTTGGGTACGTCGATATCGATGTCGGCCGGGATCTTGCGGGAGGATTCCGCCGAGATGTCGAATTTCACGCCCTCCGTGTCTTCGTCTACGAACACGGCGTTTGAAATAATGTCGTAAAACCGGGTCTTCAAGGATTTTTTCAACGCATCACAGGCTTGGACCTGTTGGATCACTTGAGTCGTCTCCGCAGAAATTCTCTCTTTGATTTTTGAGATGTCCAAATCGACCCTTTCGATTTCCCGGATATTGCCGGACACCCTTTCGTATTTGGCCTTTTGCTCAACCAAGTCGTTGTATGCATTTTTAAGGCTGTCCAGCGCTTCTTTTTCGTCGAGGAATTTCAGCAGCTTTCTTCTTCTTTCGTCGAGCCTGACAATTTCTCCCATTGTTTTTTTCATTTTTTCCGACAATTCGCCAGTCCTTTGGCGCAAGAATTTTTCCCTGTTTTCAGCAAGCTCGGACCGAAAATCAAGGATTTGACGGAATTCGCGATGGACGAATTCGGAGAAGCGAGCGTTGACCTCCCTGTAAAGCCTCGCGACTTTTTCGACATCTATTTCAGGGGCCTGCACCTTGCAGCTATTTTGATAGTCTTCGAATTCCCTGGCGTACATGCTGTATTCCCGGTTTTTCTTATCGACTTCTCCGGCAATATGGACGAGTTCTTTCTCGATGTCCTTGTAGTGCCTATGGAATCGATATTGCTCGAGGGTTTCTTCAAGGCTTTGGATGCTTCCTTCGATCTCCATCAATTCCCGGTCGAATTCTTTGCGATCCTTGCCGGTTTCCTCCATCAACTTTTTTTCCAGTTTGTTTTTGACGCTTTGGTTGACTCTGAGTTCACGGCTTAAAGAATCGAATGCAAAAATGCTTTCGTTGGGTATGCCCATCAAGAAGAAGTTGTAGGTCAACATTTCCGCCTTTCTTGCTCCCGCGCGAACGAAATCGATGGGGTTTTTTCTTTCCCTATTCTCTAAATCGTCTTTGATGTAAAAACGCATCAAGGTCCTGAACCATTGGGATTGGAAATGCAAATTATCATCGACTGGCCGAAATATGGTGTCCCCCAATATTGTCTTGAGTTCGGCCTCTTCGTATTCGACGAGCTTTTTGTCCTTGGGAGCGAAGTGGGCAAGTTTCAGGGCTTCGAACGATCTTTTGATTCTGTACGGCTTGTCGTTTACCGTAAATTCCAGAGTAAACGAATGCTCCCTGAGAAAATCGTATTTCTTTTTCTTAAATTCTTTTGCGGAGGAGGAGGACAAGAATGCGAGGTTAATAAGCCTTACCACTGTCGATTTTCCGATTCCGTTGATCCCCGGCCCTTTTTCGGCACCTGAGTATCCACCCAGGATTACGTTCAATCCAGGCTTGAAATCGATGGGGTCGAACGCGCCGGTTTCAGAATAGAGTCTGTTGAACATGTTCTTTTCTTCTCAATTTAATTTTATAGCCGTCGATATCGACGAAACCCATCAAAAACAAGAACGTGAGGGCGTCGAGAAAGTGTTCGAACGACCTTTTGGGGTCTTTTTTCAAAAAATCTTTCAGAACCTTTTCTATGTATACGAATTTCTTTTCCTTTCTCAGCAGATCGACGATTTCGCCGCCCAAGAACATTAGATTGACGCTCAAGTCGCTTTCAGGGTGTGGCAACAGCATGGTTTGTCCCTCTTTTTTTTCCGATAATGCATTGTTCGAAAAGGTATAGCGCCAAAACTCTGACAAAGAATTTGTAATAATCGTCGTTCGGTCTTGTCGATGCGTACAAGTCGATCAGGTTGTCGAATTTTATTTTGAAATCCCCGGAAAACTTTTCGATGTCGGTCCTGACGCGACTTTTTAGAACATCGATCTTTGATTGTTCGTAAGAGCCTATGACGTCCTGAACCAGCCTGAAATATCTCAAGCAGTCACCGATTTCGGATTTGATATTGCCGATATCCTCACCGCTGAAGTTGATTTCGATTTTTTCCTCGATTTTCGTTCTTTTGGAAAAATCGAAGTTCCCATCGGGGTTGTTTTTCGACCTTATAAGATCGGCCACTACCGTTTCTATGACATCGTAAATGATCTGCTTGTTGTCCAATTGCAGATACCGTGCAATTTTTTCGATTGCAGACCAGTTCAAGTCTTGTATCATGGCCATTATTTTCAATCGGCCGATTTTGGCGGCATCGGATTTCAGATAATCCACAGCTTGAATCATTTCGGCGGTAAATTCGCCGTTGAACACCAACTGCCATTTCGGGTATGAACCGGCCCAATGTTTTTCGTATTCGCGGAAATCCTTTTGGATCTTTCTCTTAAATTTGGCAAGGGTATAATTGGCAGGTGCGTATACCGCCAATACTGTGTCGTTGAATAAAATCCCATCGCATCCCTTGTCCCGTTTATCTTTTACAGGAGTGAAATTCTCTCCGTATACGGTCAGAAATAATTCGTTGATGAAATCTTGAAAATCGTTTTCATGCAGACTCCTTATTTGATTTTCAACCAAATTTCGAAAAACGCTGTTCATCAAGACATCCACTCTTTCTTTGGTTTTCTTCCGTTTCTCATGTTTTTCTGTAAAAATACATTGCAAAACAGCATGCTGTCAATCATTAGATAGATTGGGCTTGGTTTTAACTTCGGCCGACTTTCATCCAACAGTTCCGATCATCGCTTGGATTCCGGGTCTCCGCAAGCTCCGCCCGGAATGACGGTGTTGGTTGGCCGACGTTATAACCAAAATCGGTAGATTGGTCTCTCTGGAATTAAATCCTTGATTGAAAACAATATTCCAGCATAAAGCTGGCTCTCTTTTGTCAAAACGGAAAAATGCGGAAGATTAATTAATGGATGGCGTTGTCCCCACGCAGAGCGTGGGGACGAGATTAGCGCAATATCGAGTTAAGCATCAAGTTTAAGAACTATGGCCGGCAACGGCACCGACGAAGCTCGCGTATTCCGGAGCATAGATATTGGATTCGACGAAATCCAGCAGGTCGTCGGGGACCGGAATTCGCGCCAGGCCCTTTTCGAACGCCACTTGCGCCACGGCAGCGGCGATTCGGATCGACACCTCCCGAAGGGAAGTCAAAGGAGGATAGACGCATCCCTGGCGGAATTGTTCGGGAGTCACCATGTCCGCCAGGGTGGATGCTGCCGCCAGGAACATGTCGTCGGTGATTCTGGTCGCGCGGGTGACGACGGCCCCCAGGCCTACCCCCGGGAAAATGTAGGCGTTGTTTCCCTGTCCCGGCACGTAAGTGCTACCGTTCATGGTAACCGGTTCGAACGGGCTGCCCGATGCGAAAACCGCCGTGCCTCGGGTCCAGATGTATGCCTCCTCGGCCGTGCATTCCGATTGGGACGTGGGATTGGAGAGAGCGAATACTACCGGGCGCTCGTTGAACTGGGCCATGTCCGATAGTACTTGGGGCGTGAATTTTCCGGGCTGGCTCGACACCCCGATGATCGCGGTGGGCTTCAGGGCGCGCACCGACGAAGCGAAATCCTCGATGGTTTCGAAGTCGTGGGCGAACGCCTGCTTGACGTCGGTCAGATGTTCCCGCTTTCGCACGACCAGTCCCTTGGAATCCACGAACCAGCATCGACGCCGTGCTTCTGCTTCGCTCAGTCCTTCCTTGATCATGGCCGAGACAATCAGCTCGCCGATGCCGATTCCGGCGCCGCCGGCGCCCAGAAAAAGTATTTTCTGATCCTTCAGGGGGACCTTCGTCAGCTTTGCGGCGGCAAAAAGCCCTGCCAGTGCTACGGCCGCCGTGCCTTGGATATCGTCGTTGAACGTGCAGATCCGGTCCCGGTACTTTTGCAAAAGGCGGAAGGCGTTTGCGTTGCCGAAATCCTCGAAGTGGATCAGCGCGTCGGGGTAGCGATCCAGGACCGCTTGCACGAATTCGTCCACCAGATCGTCGTATGCGCTTCCTCTGAGTCGCTTGTGCCTGTGTCCCAGGTAGAGAGGGTCGTTGAGCAGCGAAGCGTTGTTGGTGCCTACGTCCAGGGTCACCGGAAGGCACCAGTGGGGGTGGATTCCGGCGCATGCCACGTACAGGATCGATTTTCCCAGAGGTATGGCCATGCCGGACACGCCCAGGTCTCCCAGGCCCAGGATGCGCTCGCCGTCGGTGACCACCACGATTCGAACATCGTCCAAGGGCCAGTTGGCCAGGATCTGTCTGAATCGCCCCCGGTATTTTTCGGCCAGAAAGACCCCCTGGGGTCGCTGGAAAATGTGGGAATAATTCTGGCTGGCGCGCCCCACGGTGGGCGTGTAGACGATGGGCATCATCTCGATCAGATTGTCCAGGACTACCCGGTGGAAAAGCGTCAGGTCCCGCTCCATCAGGTCCATGATGAAGCTGTATTTTGCGATGTCGGAAGGTTTCTCTCGGAAATTTTTCATGGTCCGGGCGATCTGGTCCTCCATGGAATTGAATCCCGGCGGGAGCAAGCCTTCGATTCTAAGGAGCTTTCGCTCTTCGTCGGTAAACGAGGTCCCCTTGTTGAGCAAAGGGTCCTGGAGAAGATCGTAGCCGGTGGGGCATTTGGTTCGGGGATAACAGTTGATGGTTTTATGTTCAGCCATTGGACCCTCCTTTGCGTTGCCGTTTTTATTGCAGGATGAACGCGGTCGTGGCGAATTGGCGAGCAGCGAATTCGAAAAGGCCTCCTTGCCTCTTCGACGAACCCGCGCAACATCGGACGTCGCAACGACCAATGCTCTCATTGTTTTTCAAGCGCCATCTGTTTGCGCCCTGCATGAACCCATACTCTAACTCACAAAATTGTTTTCGCAATTGATCCTGTAGGATTCATCCGCGACCGAGCAAGGTGAAAGAGATTGAGTGTAAAGGAACCGGGGGCGGTTGCGATTCAGGTTTGTTATAGATATTCGCACGTGAATTGATACTTGTTCCACCTTTATTAACCAAACGGGCGGTATCAATTCATGTGCGACCCACTATAAGATGACTTTGATCTTGTGGTTTCGGTGTCTTTGTCGGGATTTAACTTTCTACTACTATCAAGGGCTATGGTTCGTGAGAGCAGGGTGGGTAGGACTAAATCCAGGCTTCAGGGGCTGGTTCGAGGCCTGTTTACGCCATTCCTGTCGATTTTGAAGCTCTTCCATTGCGAGATCCTGGCCTACGAGGCGTCGCGCCGCCGTGGAAGGCGGCGCTACCGGAGCTATGCGGCTGGTTCCTTTCAATAGAAGGCTTTCCAGGGCTTCAAGCCTATTCTATCCGGGTCCTTTTTTGTATATCCTGGCCACTCTGGAGGCAATGGAGGAAACCACTTCGTAGTTGATGGTGTCGAGCATCTTGGCGATCTGGTCGGCGTGGATGGTCTTTTCTCCCTGGCGTCCGATGAGCACGACTTCGTCGTCGGGGGCGACATCCGGGATATGGCCGACATCGAGCATGGTCAAATCCATGCAGACTCGTCCGATGATCGGCGCTCGCTGTCCTCTCACCAGCATGTGCCCCCGGGATGAGAGCAGGCGGTTGTAGCCGTCGGCATAGCCTGCGGGGACGGTGGCGATGGCGGTGGGCTTCCGGGTCTTGTGGGTCTGGCCGTAGCTTACGAAAAATCCGGCCGGGACCTTCTTGACCTGGGCCACCCGTGATTTGAGAGTCATGGCGGGAATCAGCGAGAGCCTGTTTTTATCGACCTCGTCGGATGGATAGAAGCCGTACACGGAAATGCCAGGCCGGACCATGTCCAAGTGGGTTTCGGGAAGGTCGATGACCGCCCCGCTGTTGGCGGCGTGGCGGACGGGAAACTCGATTCCTCTCTTTTTCATCCGGTGGATGAAGTCCTGGAAGATTTCGAATTGCTTTTTGGCGTAGGCCTTGTCGGCGCTGTCGGAAGTGGCGAAATGGGTCATGATTCCTTCGGCTTCCAGGCCGGGCAGTCGAACCACAGCTTCCGCCTGCTCCACGGAATGCCGGAGAAGCCCTGCCGCAGAACCGGCAATCTCCCCGCAATCGGTCGGAAAACCGTGGCGTCCCATGCCGGTATCGACCTTGATGTGAACCTTGATTTTTTCACCTTTTGAAACGGCGGCTTCGGAAAGAGCCACTGCGTTTTCAAGCGAGAAGACAGCCTGGGTGATATCGTGCCTTACGAGAGTTTCGGCCTGGCCGGGGGGCGTGTAGCCGAAAATCAGAATGGGAACGGAAAAACCCGCTTCGCGAAGGGCGACCGCCTCGCAGAGACGAGCTACGCCCAAAGCCTCGGCACCGTTTTCCAAAGCGGTCTTTGCGACCTGCTCCGCGCCGTGCCCGTAGCCGTTGGCCTTGACAACAGCCATCACTTTGGCTGCGGGGTCCGTTATTCTTCTGAGTTCGCGAATGTTGTTCTCGATGGCCGACAAATTTATGTCTGCGTAGATCAAGGATTCTTCAGTCACAATATTTTTCTCCAAGTAAAACCACTCGATTTTCGCGCTTAGGGACAAAAATCAAACAATTCGTAACAATTTTTCGGTTCATCGCGGATTTGCGGGAAGCGGAAAAGGTAACCAGAGCTTCCAGCTCTGGCCCGAAGCCGCGTATATGCAATCCAGTCGGAGCCTGGCCACGCCAGACCAGGATGGTCTGGTTACCATTGGGACAAGCTTTCCCACAAATCCGCGATGAACCACACGCGGAAACGGCTTAAAAAGAAGGGCCAATTTGAACGTTCCCTTGTTTGCGCCCGTGTCCTTCGAGTTTATACGAAGCCCAACCCACCATTTCCCGTGCCGCCGCAGTGCCATTCGTTCGAAGAAACGACGAATTGCAGCGAAAGATGGTGGGTTGGGCTCCGTGCAAGCTTGTCGAGGCATCTATTTCAAGAGAAGTTGAATTGGCGACAACACCCGGGTATCGACCCACCCACCCTACGCTCCCGAACCAACCCGTGAATATTGCCGCGAGGGGGAACAAATCCCGGCAGGAAAAAATCTCCCGAAATTGGATGATTTTCATCACCCCAGTTCGCATCAATCCTCGTTTTCCGGCTTTTGGCTTATTGCCATATAAACCCTGCGAGCGTCCTCGAAATTCCTGTTCAGCAGCTCGGCGCTGGCCAAGGTTTTCAGGGCTTCGTCGCTGGCGTACAGCGAGACCGCTCGCCGGGCGTGGCGGAGCATTTCAGGATAATCTTCCTCCAGACAGGCGATGCGGGCCTCCACCAGATGGACGGCGGCCCGCCGCAGGATGTCCGCAAGTTGCCCCAAATCCATGCCGCAGCGTCGGCAAGTCGGATTGCCGTCGTACTTGGCACGGCAGGTGGGGCATTTCTTCAGGGGGGAAAACGCGTATTCGCTCATTCTAT
Organism: Desulfobacterales bacterium; assembly: GCA_963674505.2. Classification (GTDB taxonomy): domain Bacteria; phylum Desulfobacterota; class Desulfobacteria; order Desulfobacterales; family SKZT01. The sequence goes on along the minus strand of CAXXIG010000006.1, from coordinate 209,170 downwards.
GTAAAATAGGATGTCCTCCAGTTCGTCGCCGATCTCCTTGGCCCTGTCCATGTCTTTGGCGGCCAGCGCGCTTTTCAAATCTTCCAGCAGGTTGACGATTTCGTCCCGGTCCTCGGCGGTGGCCAGATCGAGCTTGTCTTCGGCCTGTTTGACGAGCCACTTGTATTCGTCGGGGGCCTGCCCGTCGCCGCTCGCAGCCGTTTCTTCCGGCGCCGCGACCAGCTCGTGGCCGGAGGAATCCCACATGGAATCCACCAGGGACCTGGATTCGGCCAGTTCCTGTTCCGAGGATTTTCCCAGGGCGTCCTCGATGACCCCCTCGACGTGCTTGCCGGTCTTTTTTTCCTGTGCTCGGATTTTCAGGATGCCGTTCAAATCCAGGTCCATCTTCATCACAATCTCGCTTCCCTGGGGAAGCTGGGAGAGCATGAACTTGAAATTACCGATGAGTACGTTTTCCGACGCGAACCTGTTTTCCCCCTGGTACACTTTGACGTCCACGCGCTCCTGTTCCTCGACCACCGTGTAGAACACCTCGCTTCTGGAGGCCGGAAGCTTGGTGTTGCGGCGGATGAGCGGCACGTAGATGTCGGGAACGGGAACGCCGTCCACCATGCCCAGGGCCATGGTCCCGAAGGTGTATGGGGTGATGTCCAGAAGGATGCTGGTGTGGTCGAGCCCCATTTCCCGTCCGGCCTGGATGGCGGCGCCGAGCGCCACGCAGAGGTCGGGGTCGATTTCGCTGTGGGGGTCCTTTCCGATTTTCTCCTCCAGCAGCCTGGAGATGGCGGGAATCCGGGTGGAGCCTCCCACCAGGATCACCTTGTCGATGTCCGAAGGGGTCATGTCGGCGTCCTGCATGGCCTTGGTCACCGCATCCATGGTCCGGGACAGCTCGTCGTCGATCATCTGTTCGAAATCGTGCCTGGAAAGCTCGTAGGAAAGATGCACGTCCTTGAAATGGCGCTTTCCGATGTGATCCTCCTCGATGGTGGTGAACGGGGCCGCGGAGAGTTCGATCTTGGCCTTCTCAGCGGCTCTCTTCAAGCGGGCGCGCACCACCAGGTCGTCCTTGACCGACAGCTTCAGTTCGCTTTCCAGATGCTCGTAGAGCCGGTCCATGATCTTGCGGTCGAAGTCGTCGCCGCCGAGGCGGTTGTCGCCGGTGCTGGCGAGAACCTCCACCACGCCCTCTTCGATCTTGACGATGGAAACGTCGAAGGTGCCGCCCCCCAAATCGTAGACCATGATCTTCTGGGTTCCGGAATCGGTGCTTTCGTAAGCCAGGGACGCGGCAGTGGGTTCGTTGATGATTCTGGCCACATCGAGTCCCGCGATCTCGCCGGCCTCCCGGGTGGCCTGGCGCTGGGCGTCGGTGAAGTAGGCAGGGACGGTGATGACGGCCTTGTTTACAGGCTTGCCGAGGCGTTTTTCGGCACGGGCTTTCAAGGCCTTGAGAATGAAGGCCGAAATTTCCTGGGGACGGTACTGCTGGTCGCCCAGAGGGACTTTTTCATCGGACCCCATGCGGCGCTTGACGGACAGCACGGTCTTTTCCGGGGCGACGATGGCCTGGTTCAAGGCTTCGCGGCCGACAATCACCTTGCCGTCGGCGTTCAGCCCCACGCAGGACGGCAGGATGCCGTCGTCGTCGTCCTTGATGATCTCTGCGTTTTCGTCGATGATATAGGCGACTTCCGAATTGGTGGTCCCCAAATCGATTCCCACGATCGGTTCCATTGAATTCTTCTCCTTGGATCTTTTGTTTTTTTTACTCGGAAACGATGACGCGCGCCGTTTTCAGAATTTCGCCCTTGCGAACAAACCCGCCCGCGACCTGTTCTATTACGACGCCCGGATCCTTGCCGGGGGCCTTTTCCGTGCCGATGGCTTTCATGGTCTTGGGGTCGAATGCCTGGCCGAGGGCATCCACCGGAAAGACATCCATGGATTCCAAGGCCTTGTCCATTCTTCGAAGCGCCATTTCATAGCCTTCGACAACGCCATCCATGCCCTTGGGAAGGGGTCGAAAAAAGCTCTTGTTGTCCATGACAGCCTGGGCGGAAGAGCGCCCCCGGAGCAAGGCGTCGCGCACGTCGAAAAACGGGACCGACGTCCGTTTTTCGCAGGACAGGCGGATGTTTTCCTCCAGCGTGGCGATCTCCTTGGATCTGGCCTTGAACATATCGGCGGCCTCGTGGACCACGGCGAACATTTCGTCGAAGGAGCCCACCGTGCGAGCCTGCTCCCGGTTCTGGAAACGAATTTCCTGGCGCAACGCCGAAAATTCGGACAGGAGCGTGAACAGGTCGCAGGACTCCACGTCCGCGAACTTCGACGCGGGCCTGGAATCCGGAATTTCGGAAAGCCACTGCCCGAAATCCTCCATGGCCTTGGTCTTCCAGGCCGCATGATATTCCACCGGCGAAAGCACCGGCCCGGTCTTTTTGGAAAGCAATCGTACGAACCAACGCAGCACGGGAACCACGATTTCCACGTCGATGCGTTCTAAAAACCATTTGATAAACAGAAAAAATCTTCTCGCCAGCCCGATCACCGACCTCCCTCTCTGTTGATGGTCAACCGTTTTGTCTTCGCAACTCCTGGCAAGCTTGCAGCAGCTCCCCGAGGGTAGCCCGTCGGCGAACAACCTGCCTTGCGTTGGAAAACTCGATCAGCCCCTGCTCGTAGTCGCCTTGCAGCAGGGGCGCGTAAATGGCCGTGTGGATCCTTCCGCGACGGTCCTTCAACGCCTCGTAGGCGTCGTTGACCTTGCGGAAATGCTCCGGGTCCTTTTCCGGGGGGTGCTTTTTGACCATCCGGAGATATGCCTCGCGAATCTGTTCGTCCGTGGCGTCCCCCGAAAGCCCCAATGTCAGGAAATGGGTCAGCATGCTTTCAATCCCTCCGTCGTTTCAAGCCAATTTTTTTCCGAATATGAAAAGCTGGGCCTTGGGGGACATCTCGTCCGCCAATGGCAGCAAAGTCATGGACATCATTTTAAGTTCCAGGCTCATGGGCGATTTGAGCATGTCTTCTCTCATCGCCAGCACGACGCGGTCGGGGGCTCGCCGAATGCCAAGTTCGTCGAGCAAGCCCTCGACTCTGACCAAAAGCGTTCTCAAACCTTTCAAATCGTCATCGAACAGGTCGAAAAGGTCGTCGCCGTCCAAATCGTCGAAGTCGTCGTCGAAATCATCGTCGAAATCGTCGTCGTAATAGTCATCGTACCCATGATAGGGGCTTTCCAGCATGTAGAAATCAAAGCTGCCCAAAGCGGTCTTCAGCTTGCCGTCCACACGGGGAACCAGCCTCTGGGCCGCCTCCTTCAGCTTTTTGACTTCGGCTTCGGAAGCTTCATCCAAGATGTCTTCGAAGGCGGCGGGCGAGCGGCGTTCGCCAAGGATATAGTCGATGACGACAACATAGAACTCGAAAATCAGCGAATCGGCATGGGACGCCTTTTTCTTTCTCCGATTCATTTCGCTTTTGATCGTCAGGTAATGGTTCCTGTTGAAAATCATGTCTGCCGCAAATGGAAGGTCCTGGTCGGACACGCCTTTCAGCAGCTTATTGTCGTACGAGAGAAACGTCCCGCCCATGTCGCAGGGACACAACCGGCCCTGCTGGGTGTCCAAGGGGGCGATGAGCGCTATCCGTTCGCTGGAGGACAGCTTGGATATGGTCTTGGTCTCCTTGAGGAACAGCTTCCTGAATTCGTCCGCGCGCCGGTCCCGAGTTACGGATTGCAGGTCCCGCAAATCCAGGAGCGTCATTGCCATGCTTCTCAGGCGTTCTGTCTGCGAAAAGCCCTCGGTCTCTTCGTCGAAAGCCTTGGCCATGTTTTCGTCCTTGGCAACGATCCTGTGTACTGTACGCTTGACGGCGATCAGGGTTGCCAGCTTGGGACGCTTGAGCTGGCTCGCGTTCTCCAGGTCCGGCCAGGAAAGATGATAGTTGCCCCGCTTTACATTCTTGTCGGCGGAGATTACGAACGCAAGGGCGTGCCGGTCCAGCACCCGGTTGTCGTGAGGCGCGCGCTTCATGGCCTCTTTCAAGACGTTCTCTGCCTTGCGGAACGCGTTTTTGGAATAGTAAAGGTCTGCCAGCTCCAGGCACGGGAACGGATCGTCGGGGAATTTCTTCATCATGGCCAAAAACGCCTCTTCCACTGCGTTTTTGGCGTTCCTGGAATATCTCGGAATTCCGGACAATATCCCGTATCCATCCCGATTGTCCGGGTCCAGGGCGATGCTTTTCAGCGCCATCTCAATGGGCGCCATCTCGCGGTCTTCCGATTCGATTCCCAGATGCTTTAAATAAGGAGCCAGGGAACTGCTTTCGAAAACATAAGGGTGGAAGGTCCTGTCGAGATCTTTAAGCGCCGCCTGAACCGCGCCGCGCAAAACCATGGCCCCGGCGATCTTTCTCTCCTTCTGATCGGGAAACTCCTTTTCCAAGGCGGCGAGGTAGGCGCCGGCGCAGCGCAGTTTCCCGTCGGAAAAGAGGTACGAAAACTTGGTCTCGAAATGCTGTTGGGTGCTCTTGTCGAGAATTTTGCCGACCGCCTTCTGAAATATTCTGTGGTGGAACGTGTCCTTGGAGGCGAATATCTTGCCGAGGATGTGGAGAATTTCCCACACGGCGGCATCCGGATTTTCAGGAAAGATCTCGTCGGCCAAGGCCTTGATTTTCGTGCCCCATTGATCGGGGGGGCGGTTGGCAATGTCGTGAAGAAGGTCTTTGGCGATCTTTTCGGCCCCGGCGGGTCCGTCCCACAGGCAATCGAGAAAGTCCATGGCTCTGCGCTTGGCATGACGGTCGGGATTGCCGTTCAAAGAGGAACGCAGGGTATCCAGCACGGGTTTCAGGCAAAAATCATCCGGGACCATGTCGATGGCGCGAATGGCCATCTTGTCGTCCTCGGAGTAAAAGGCGGTCATGGCGCGGCAGAACATTCTGAGAGGCGCGAAGGGGGAATTGCGAGATACGGTCTTCAGGCATTCGGCAGCGTCTTCCCACCGGCCCTGGTCCATCATCTCGACAGCATTCCTGACAGGTTCGCAATCCCGTTTCAAGGCGGTCTCCTCGCGAAGAAAAGACGCATGCTTCCATCCTTTTTCCAGAACAAGCTTGTTGACCAGCACCCCTTCGATCAGGGGCGACGGCCCTCGCTTTTCCAAATAGCGGCTGTAGGCGCTGAAAGGCGCATCGCCTTCCAGGCAGCCGACATATTGCGCCATCTGGGGCTCGTCCACGCGGTCGAGTCCGGGAAAATATTCGGAGACCTGCTTTTGCATGGCGTTCGCCTCGGACAGCATGCCTTTTTCCGAAAGTTCCCGCTGCCGGGCGATGTAGGCCTCGAACAGAAGCGCGTCGGTATTTGGGTCGCGCCCGGCCTTGTTCTCCGCCTTTTTCAGGCACGAAAGCGCATCCCTCGTCTTGCCTTGGGAAAGAAGCTGCCCTCCTTTGATCACCAGTTGCTTGACGTTGAGGTTATCGAAAGGGCCGGCCTTGTTTCCTTTCCCTTTTTTTCCCTTTTTTTTCTTGCCCATGGCGCGTCCCCCTTACGTGGAAAATGTTTACCATTCTACAGAGTTGGGTTACCATATACGAGAATATATAGCGTGTCAATATGGAACGTATACCGTATATTGCGTTTTTCTGAATTTCAGGATATTAGCGGGAATGTGTGCTGGAAAAACAGCCGGCTCATCGCGGATTTGCGGGAAAAGGCGTGCCGATGGTAACCAGACCATCCTGGTCTGGTTACCATCGGCCTCTAAGCGGCGGCATATTCGCGACATGGGACCAGAGCTGGAAGCTCTGGTTACCTATACCGTTCCCCATAAATCCGCGATGAAGGGCTTGGTTTTAACGTCGGCCGGTTTTCCATGTCTATTCTTGGATTCCGGGTCTCCGCAAGCTCCGCCCGGAATGACGGAATGACGGAGTTTGTTGGCCGACGCTAGAACCAAGACACGCGATGAACCAAACAGTCTTATATGAACGCCAGTTCCGTTCCTTGCCGGAAAGACTTCTGCGAACGCCGGTCTTGATTTTTTTTACCCGAACAGATAGGATTTTTGAAAACATTCGGCCGCAACAGGTTCAGCCACCCTTTGGCATTCTGGGCGTCGGGATGCGAATTTTTTCTGAACATGGCGACTGTAATGTTTTTTCCACGTTTCAAATGTTGCCGAGAACAGATAAGATGAAATAGGTAAACAGGGAGGAAAAAGAAACAATCCATGAAAAACAGACGTCCATCATTTTTTTTCTTGAGGATTTGCGCCATATTGATCGTCTTCGGCCTGTTGTCGGGTTGCGCCGGCAAGGTCGGGGTCAAGCCGGTCAGTCTGGACAAACGGTTCGAAGACATGAACCGAAGCGCCTTGAACTCCGATTCTCTCAGCGAAAAGACACAGATGTTTCTCAGGCAACACGACTTGGTTGAAACATGGAGCAAAAGACCCGACAGTGTCCTGGAAGAGGGAGAGCGGTTTTTGAGAGAGAAGCCGAAACGGGAGACACTGTTCTGCATGATGGAACTGTGTTTTCTCCGGGCCAAAAAGTCCGCCCCATCGTCCATGGACGCTTTCAAATTCTATCTGTCCGCCGCGTACTACGCGTATACCTACCTGTTCGACGACGAAATGGGCTCGACGCCGAGCGCATACAACCCGCATTCTCGCTTGGTATGCGATTTTTACAACCGGTCGCTGGCCGGTTGCCTGGTGATTTACCGGGACAAGGGCATGCGATACCAGAAGGATTTCCGCGCGCCCATGTTACGTGGCCAGGTCGCCGTGACAATGGGGCGCCGGGAAACGAATTGGGACCCGCAGGAACTCAAGCATTTTTATATCGCATACGAATTCGAGCCCCTGGGGCTGGAAAACCATGTCAAGTCCTACGGCATCGGGGTCCCCGTTATTGCCGTCCGTGTACCCCATTCGTCCGGGCAGCAAGCCGCATCCGACCGTTTTTTATCCAAACTTCGGCAAACATATGCTGTCACCGCCCTTCTGCGTTTTACAGGCTCTGCGAACGAGGGAGGGACCCCGCTGATTCGGGCCGAATTCGACATTTACGACCCGATGGACAGGCATAAGGTGGACATCGGCGGCCGTAAAGTTCCTTTGGAAACCGATTTCACCACCCCCCTGGCGTACATGATCGAAAACACGTCGATGCCGGGCGGCATTACCGGCCTGCTACGGGGCGAATCGTGGGAAGACCGCCAGGGACTGCACATGCTTCAGCCCTACGATCCGAACAAAATCCCGGTCGTCTTCGTCCATGGCTTGATGTCCTCTCCGGAAACGTGGCTTTCCATGTTCAACAGCCTGCTGGCCGACACGCGAATCCGGCAAAGCTATCAGTTCTGGTTTTTCATGTATCCCACAGGCAACCCCATCGCTTACTCCGCCAGCATGCTCAGGGAATCCTTGAAAGAAGCACAGGAGATTTTCGACCCCGAACTGAACAACCCGAACTTCAATCGAATGGTTCTGGTAGGCCATAGCATGGGAGGCCTGCTTTCCAAAATGATGATCATGAAAGGCGGCGAAGAGCTTTGGAATGAAACCATAGGCGTTCCGTTCGATGAAATCGAATTGACCGAAGAACAGCGCGCCTATCTGAAAAGGATCTTCTTTTTCGAACCGCTTCCTTTCGTTTCACGAGTAATCTTCATCGCCGTCCCCCACAAGGGGTCCTATTGGGCCGACCGCAGCATCGGCAGGCTCGGCGCCTACTTGGTCAAGCTGCCTGTCACGATGGTCAAAAAGTCCTTCGGCATTTTGACCGCCTTGGCAAAAAACGAAAAACTGAAAACCAAGTTGCAGCTTGATAAAATCGCCACCGGCATCGACGGTCTCCGGCCGGAAAGCTCGTTCGTCATCATCACCAACAAAGCGGACCTTTCCGCCATCCCCTTCCATTCCATCATCGGAAATCAGGAGGCGGCCGATACGCCCGGAGGCAGCGACGGGGTCGTCCCTTACGAAAGCTCCCACCTGGACGACGCGCTGTCGGAAAAAATCGTACGCTCAGGACACAGCGCCCACAGGCACCCATTGGCGATTCTGGAGGTCACGCGAATTCTCGAACAGCATTTGGACGAGACGGGAAAGCAGGAAGGGGTGGTGATCAGCGGCCGATAGTGGGTGACGATAGGGGGTTTTGGATCTTGTTTCGATCATGCCTCGGCGGAACGCGGACGCGAAGCGTCCTGGTATGCATTCCAACGCGAAGCGTTGGAACGAGCCGATAGTCAGTCGGCGGCGATATGCTCGGTCGCTTCAGAATTCTCCGTCGAGGATGTTGCGGAAATTCATTCTGATGAGATAGGCGCAACTCTGGCCCAGTGTTTTCGTCAGTTGCTTCCGCTCGGACTTCTGAAGCGATTCGAATTTCCCTTCGTGGTCCTTTCCGAAGTCTTCCAGCACGTCCGCCGAGAAGAGCTGGATCAACGTGCCGAAATCTTTGTCCTTGACCGGTCCGAACTTGGACAGGACGTTTCGAAGGCGGTTTTCGACCACCAGAGATTCCATTTCCGCCAGAAGGTCTGCGGCCTCCCGGGACAGCTCGACGGGCGGTTTGGACTGGCGGTCCCGTTTCATGGCCTTTTCCGCCCATTTTTCGTTTTTATTCTTCAGGACGGCCCGTGATTTGTCCGCGAGAATTCGGGGTTGGGCCGGCTTGATCACCACGCCTTCGCAGACGTTGCCATCGATGGGCGGAAGCCCGAGCCACTCGGGAATTTTGGACGGAAACCGGTTGGAGTGTTCTATGCACTCCTGGAACGTGCCGGAAAACAAGGTTTTGGCATACAGGAAACCGCTTTTTTCCATGACCTCTTCGAACGTGTCGATATCCACGAACTGATGGTCCAGGGCCAAATCGATGGCGTAGAATTCGTTCCGGGGGCTGTAGAAGATCCCCTTTTGCACCTTGGTGGCCTCCTTGTCCCTCTCCACGTCCGGATGGGGGTAGGTACCCCCGATGAGTTCCCCATAGACTGCCATGATCTCGAACGACAGCCCTTTTTCTTTCAGCAGCTCCCAGGCTCGCGTCACGTGTCCGGCGTTTCTTTCCTCCACGGGCTTGTAATTGTAGAAGTCGCCGTCGATGAAACCGCCCCTTTTCGCGGACTGCAAGACGGCGCCATCGTACCAGAAGGACAGGTTGGCCCCGTGGGCCTTTTCCTGGACGACGAACCTTCCCTCCGTGGCATTCTCCGCCAAAAAGAAATCCAGGGTCTTCTTCCGGTCGCTGTTGTCGATGTCCTGATATTTTCTGAATTGCATTTTTTCCTACAACTTCACGCCGACGGTTTTGCGCACTCTTTCCTCGACGATGTCCAGCACCTCGCCGTAGTCGGGTCCGATGTCGGCCTTGGGATGTACGCAGGCGATGTTTTTCCGGATGTCCTTTTCCAGGCTGTCGATTCGTTCCTTCAGGGGCTGGTTGGGGCAGAAGGCGATGCCGAGCCCCCCTTTGGCGGCCGCGTGGACAAGGCCGGGAAAGTCGCCCAGCGTGTCGCCGACATGGAAAACGAGCCCCTGGTGCGGTTCGTGTTTTTCGATCAGGCCGTCCAGGATACGGACCTTGTCCTCTTCGGATGCGATAAATCCGCAGATGCACTTTTTTTCCTCCGGAGACAGCAGATCCACCAGGACGTCGGCGCCCGCGACCGCAAGTCTTCCGCCGTGGAGGTATTTGTTCACCAGGGCCATGAGGCCCGCGAAGCCAGTGGTGGAAAGCGCCGCGTACGCGCGAACGTTCCTGGAGCCGGTCACCCTGTCGAGCGTTTTTCGCACCCCCGGAAAAAGGGCCATCTTACGGGCGTAGCCTTCCAGCCTTTCCCGGTCCACGGAAGCCGCCAGTTCTCTCATTTGCGGCAAGGCTTCGGAAAATGTCGCCCTGCCCGTGGTATACATGGTCATCAGGTTCGCCATTCGATCATAAAGACCTTCGGAGCGAACCAGTTCCCCGAAAGTGTTCTCGGGGGTGGTGGTGCCGTTTACGTCCGTGGTGAAAACAAGGCGGGGCAGATCTTTTCCGTTCATAGTCCCTTTTTCGCGTTGCGCTCGGCCTTTTTGAAAGGGGGCCGGTGAAAGAATTTCGGTTTGGCGATTTTGCCGGCACCTTTGAGACCGGATTTGATCGAAGTCCATCCATAGACGAAAAGGGCCGCGCCGATGAAATATTGCCACCATTCGTTTCCGGTCAGAAGAAGATATATGCAACCGCAGAACGACACGGACCCGCCGACCCATGGTAGCATTCCTCGCCTCTTGGAAAGGGCGCGCTCCTGCTCGCCGGAAATCGCAAGGAACTTGTTGATCTGGATGTCGTACCGGATTTTCTTGTGGCATTTCGGGCACAGGACGACCAGGGCACCGTCCTCGGTCTGGCCCTGAAATCCTCTCCTGCCGCCTCTCTCCCACCCGAGAAACTGCTTGATGGTGCCTTCCAGGCCGCAGTAGGGGCAATGCTTCCTTATGTTATCTATTAGAGCCATGGATCGTTTATTCTAAATCTACCATCGCTTGTATGACATTCAGGCTGAATTTTCAAGATTAAAAAAACAGCGGCGAAAATTGATACTAACAACCATTCGAAGGCTTGGCAAAGGAACGGCCCGAGAATGATGGTGTGAAACGATCAAAACCATACCCTGGCTTTGATACAATATGGAAAATATTAGAAAAAAAACTTGCAAAAACCAACGAAACCGTTACTATTGAGCCGGATGGTAGAGTGTCGGGAAAAGATAGTATGCCCGATTTGGCAGCCAAACTGTGGGTAAGGCCGCCTTTTCCGGCCTGTCTGATTGCCTGGACCGTGATCTTTGTCCTACAGCTTAGATCCCTGCCATCCAACTCCACCCATCACCCCGAAAGGCTAAAATTTTTTCCTGCCCGCCGTCGTCCCGCGATAGATTTCTTCGAACGATTCCATGGTCGGCAGGCAAATATCCACCGGCTCGTCCAGAAAAAACACCGTGGGGACGAATTTCGATATTGTTTCGGTAAAATGGGCCATTGAAAGAAAATCGGACGCGGGATAATCCACGATTTCTTTGAACCCCTCGCGCTTGGAAAAACGAAAATAGACGAACCTGTCCTCTTTGCGGCAGATGCCTCGATATCCCGTAGGGGCGGGCATGACGCACAGGATTTGCAATTTGGGTTCGTCGCGCTCTTCGGGCTTTCTTGACATGACGGAGGCACCATGTTATTAATAATAATTCTCAAATAGACGGTCGTAACCGGCCCTGCCCCTTGGATTTTGCAAAGGAAGAACAGGTTGGCCTTGAAAAAAACATATCGCATGACCCCCCAGCGGAAAATCATACTGGAGGAACTCAGGAAACTCAATACCCATCCGAGCGCCGACGAAATCTACGAGGTGGTGCGGAAGAGACTTCCCAGAATAAGCCTTGGCACCGTATACAGGAACCTCGAAATTCTTACCGAACTGGGCGAGATTCAAAAACTGGAACTTGCCGGCAGCATGAACCGTTTCGACTGGGACGTCAATAAGCATTACCATATCCGGTGCACGGAGTGCGGACGGGTCGAAAACGCTCCGTTGGCGCCATTGAACCAGATCGAGGACGAACTCTACGGCATGACCGTCTTTGACATCATCGGCCACCGCCTCGAATTCGTGGGCCTTTGCCCGGATTGCTCCAAGAAAGCGGCCCTTCACAACGAAACGGAATAAGCGGGCTTCCATTGCCCCCGCATTTCCACACCGCATGGGCTCGTTCCCACGCTCCAGCGTGGAAACGAGTCTAAAAATTGTTTCTCAGCCAGTCGCCGCATTTTCGAGCAGCCCTGCGGAAAACCTCGTCTTGGGGAATCCCGATGGATTCAGGGACGCGGAACGAATGGTCCCCGCCTTCGATCTTGAATATGTCCCAAGGGCATCGGAGTTTTTCCAGCACGCCCTGCAAGAGATCCAAGTCGCACAGCGTGTCGCGCGTGCCTTCAATAAACAGGGTCGGTACGCGAATGTCGTACAAATGTTCGTCCCGGAGACGTTCCTTTCTTCCCGACGCGTGAAGCGGATAGCCCAGAAGGAGCAGGCCGTCGGCCGCCATCTGGTTGTCCGCGATCAACTGGGAAGCCACCCTGCCCCCCATTGACTTTCCCGCGATTATCAACGTATCGAATCTGTATGGAAGGGACTCGCGGAAAAACTCGCAGGCGGATTTCCAGGTGCTTTCCAGCTTTTTCTGGGAATCGGGAGACTTTTTTCCCTTCTCCCGATAGGAAAAATTGAAACGCAGCGTGGTCGCCAGGCCCTTTTCCGCCAAATCTTCGCAGACGGCGGCGATCATGGGTTCGTTCATGTCGTTCGCAGCCCCGTGTGCGACGATCAGTCCCCTGGCCTTGCCATCGGGGATAGTCTCCGGCACGCAGACTATCCCCGATACCGTTTCGCCATCTTCCAGCGGTATATTCACGTTTTCGATCTTCACTACAATTCTCCTCCGAACTCAAGTTTTCGGTTAGGAACAAAAACAAAATTCGGCTCATCGAGGATTTGTGGGAAAAGGCGTGTCGATGGTAACCAGACCATCCTGGTCTGGGCATGCCTTGGCTATAAAACGGCGGCATATTGGCGATATGGGACCAGAGCTGAAAGCTCTGGTTACCTTTGCCGCTCCCCACAAATCCGCGATGAACCCAAAATTCATCCTACAAAATATGGTTCGAGAGTTCCCTTCCAAGCCCTTATCATCGCATCTCTCCCATCACCCAATCACCCCATCACCCCATCACCCCATCACCCCATCTCCCCATCTCCCCATCACCCCATCACCCCATCACCCCATCACCCCATCACCCCATCACCCCATCTCCCCATCTCCCCATCTCCCCATCTCCCCATCTCCCCATCTCCCCATCTCCCCATCTCCCCATCTCCCCATCTCCCCCTCTCCCCCTCTCCCCCTCTCCCCATCTCCCCATCTCCCCATCACCCCATCTCCCCATCTCCCCATCTCCCCATCTCCCCATCTCCGTTAGGGACGCACCAAAAGCCTCTTTTCAATCTCCACCGGTTCGGGGATCAGTTTTTGATCCAGCATGATTTTTTCGGTGGCTTTCCAGGCCTCGACATCGATTCTGCCGATCCGGTCGCCGCCGGTTTGAAAATCGCCGCCCGGAACGATCAGTTTCCGGGTGATCTCCAATTGCTTGCCTATGGTTTTTTCCGGGGTCTCTTCGTCGAAACGATGGACGGTCTCTACGGTTTTCCGGTGGTTGGCCGGGTCCATGGCCTCTTTCCATGCGGCAAGAAGGGCGTCCGTAAACGTTTTGACCGTTTCCGGATGCTGATTCGCCATGGATTCCGTGGTGACCACGGAATTGGCCACGAAGGTGACACCGGCGTCGTGGGGATTGAAAAAGGCGGTTTTTTCGCCCTCCTTTTCCAGCTTTTCCCCGATGATAATCGCCTGGGCGTTTCTGTAGATGGGCCAAAGATCCACCTTGCCCTGATAGAACGGGGTATAATCGTATCGGACGCTGTAAAGCTCCACTTCTTGCTCCGCTATGCCGTACTTGGCCAGAAGCGCTTTCATGATGGTTTCGTCGTTGCCCCCGAACGTTACGCCCAGCACCTTGCCCTTCAGATCCTCCGGAGATTTCACATCGGTTTTTTCCGAGCGGTAGATCCATTGCAGCGGGTTGATCTGAAAGAGCTGTGCGACCACCACAATGGGGGCGCCCTTGGAGACCGCGCGGACGACCTGGTCGGCCGAGGCCACGCCGAACTGGGCGTGACCAAGTTCCAGCTCCTTGATGGCGTCTCGTTCCGGCCCTCCCGGTTTCACTTCCACATCCAGTCCCGCGTTTTTGAAATGGCCGTGGACATCGGCCCAAAGGTCTCCGGCCACGCTGACGTTGAAAAGCCATTTGAGCCGGTAATCGATATGTTCCAAAGGCACTTCTTCTTTTTCGCCGCAAGAGACCGCGCTAAGGACGGCGCAGGCCGCTAAAACGAAGAGCATCCCGATGCGACACGCTTTCATCATGGTTTCGTTCCTCCTATGTCACTGCCGATTGTCATCGTTCCCATTCGGTTTGAATGAATCGGCCAAGCCACTCCAGACAGGCGAGATACAAGGAGGTGCATATGCCGATGAGAAAAAGCGCGACCAGAATCCTGGCCAGGTCGCTCTGATACAGCGCGATTCGAATCGTATACCCGATGCCCGCGTCGGCCGCGATGAATTCCGCGACGATGGTGCCCACCATGGCCAGGGTGGCGCTTCCGGCCACCACCGTGGTCAGTTTCGCCATGTTTTCGAACACGCGGATCTTGACCTCCAGCCCCCAAGTGATCTTGCCGGTGGTGGCGTAGAAATGCTCGATGTCCTCCACCGGTTCGGTCATCACCCCCAGGACGGACAGTAACAGCGGAAAATAGCAGATCATGGAAGCGATGAGAAGACGCGAAGCCAGACCGTCGCCCAGAAGGATGAAGATGATGGGCGCCACCGCAACGATGGGGTAGGCCTGAATATTGAACGCGGCGATCTTGATCAGCGATCCCACCCAGCTGGTCAAGCGTCCCACAATCCCCACCACCGTCGCCATGAAGATGGCCAGGACATGGCCGACCACCGCCACGGAAAGGGTGTCCAGAACGTCGAAAAGATATCTGCCAGCAGTTTGACCCGCAGTCGCCCACACCTCCCCCGGACTCGGTATGACGTAGTCGGAGAGATTCAAGGCGTATTTGAAGACGAACAACCCGCCCACGCCCGCCGCGTATACGATGAAAAACTGGTAGAACCGCCTATGAAGCATGCACGATCTCCAGCAAGGTCCTTTCCATGCGCGCGCTGTCGGGCGCATGCTCTTCGGACTGGTTTTCGCCTTTGACACGGACCACCTGGGGATCCTTTCGCGCGTCTCGCACCACAAGAATTTCGTCGCAGAACCGGGCCACCTCGGCCACGTTGTGGGAGATGTACAGAAAGGTCTTTTCGGGAAACATCCGCTTGATTTTCAATATGATGGATTGCCGCGTGACTTCGTCCACGTTGGCCAGGCTTTCGTCCATGATCAGAATTTCGAAATCCTGCAAGAGATACCGTATCAGATTCACCCGGTTCTGCTGGCCCAGGGACAGTCTGGAAAACCTCGACTCCAAACACGGCTCGATTCCGAAATTCCTCGCCAACACCCTCGCGGTCTCCGCTCGTTGAGGCGACGCGACCTGTCGCAGATGCTCGCCCACGTCGGACCATCCCGGCAACCTCTCCGTGTTGTAGGTGTAGAGGATATCGACCGGGCGCTCCGTGACGATCCGGCCGGAAAACCCGCCCACCATGCCGGCGATCATCTTGGCCAGAGTGGTCTTGCCCAC
This sequence comes from Desulfobacterales bacterium, assembly GCA_963674505.2. Classification (GTDB taxonomy): domain Bacteria; phylum Desulfobacterota; class Desulfobacteria; order Desulfobacterales; family SKZT01. The sequence continues at coordinate 193,771 of CAXXIG010000006.1, read as the reverse complement.
GCCCGACGGCCCGAAAAGCGCGTGGAACCCGGCCCCGGGAATCCGGCACGACAAGTCCTCGAAGACAAGGGCCTTGGAGGATGGATATCGATAATTTAGATTGCGGCATTCCAAAAGCATACGATCCTCGACTCCGTAATCGTTCCTGCATGAGGCTATATTCCTGCATGAGGCTATATTACGGATCGACGGACCAAGTCAACCGAAGGTTCGGCCATAGTAAGGAAATGACATCGACAAAGGCGAAAGGTTTCAGGTATAGGCGTCGATTCGTTGTCTCGTTCCCACGCTCCTGCGTGGGAACGCCTTAAGGACGCTCCCGCGTCCCGTACCAAGGAGCCACCTCTTGAAAAGCCGTTTGCGGCAAAGCATTCTTGCAAAAAAAAGGGAAACACAGGACAGAGGCTCATGCTTCAGTTGACGCGACGCCGGAGCGTCCAGATCTGTGTTCCCACGCCGGAGCGTGGGAACGAGGTTCAAGCGAGCCCGGCCTCTGCCAGATTCTTCCATTCCAGGCCGAACCGCGACAGGTATTTTTTCAGACGATCCGCGTCGTTGGCCGTCTTTTTTCTGGTCCTGGACACCTCGAAAAGTTTTCTTCCGGCCGCAGACAGGCTTTTGGATTCCATGCACACCTTCAGAACATCTTCCAGCTGCACCCGGTCGAAACGGTCGAACTCCATCGCCTTGCTCTTTCCCAGGACCCTTTCCACCAGATCGCCTTCGGTTCCGTCCGCCCCCCTGCCGCCCCACATGGCGTTCAGCCTGCCGATCTCCTCGTCCACCAAGTCCTCCGTGATTCTTCCTCCCGGCGCCAGGGTGGACATGCGGGTCACCGCGCCGCTCAAATCCCTGAAGTTGGCCGTCCACAAGGCGTCCCCGGAGGTTGCGAACCCGAGGAACCTGCGCCTGGCCTCCTTGTTGAAGGCCACTCGCCTGCCGTTTCTGCCCGCGAACCGATCCAGCTCGTACTCCAGGTTCGGCTCGATGTCTTCGGGCCTCCGCGCAAGGCCCGGAAGCTCGAAGGTCCACAGGTTGATGCGCGCCAGCAAATCCTCCCGGAAGCGCCCTTCGGAGACTTCACGGCCGAGGTCCCGGTTGGTGCCGCATATCAGCTGGAAATCGCTCTCGCTCTCCCGGTCCGAACCCACCGGCAAAAAACGCTTCTCCTCCACCGCCCGCAACAGCATCGATTGTTCGTCCAAGCCCAGCTCGCCCACTTCGTCCAGAAAAAGCATGCCCCCGTCGGCCGCCCGCAAAAGCCCCATCCGATCCGAGGCCGCGCCGGTGAACGCCCCCCTCTTGTGTCCGAACAAAGCCGACATGGCCGCGTCCCCCCGCACCGTGGCGCAATTGACCTCCACGAAATCCCCGCCCAGCTGACGCCGCGCCTTTTTCAATTCGTGGATTCTCCTGGCAAGGTTCGACTTTCCCGCCCCCGTGGGACCGGTCAGCAGGATCGGCTCCCGAGAATTCGACGCCACGCGCTCTATTCTCTCGATCAATTCGTTGAAAGCGGGGTTCCGGGTCTCGATGCCGCTTTTCAAAAAGGAAATGTCGTCGCTGGTCTCCTTTTCGAACCGCATGGCGAGCCGGTCGTACTTGGACAAGTCCAAATCGATTACCCGGTATTCGCCCTCCGGCTTCTGCATCCTGGCGTCTTCCTGACGGGGACTGGTCTGCAAAAGCTCGCCGGGAATGTAGCGCGACTCGGTCAGAAGATACAGGCAGATCTGCGCCACGTGCGATCCGGTGGTGATATGGACCAAGTATTGGCTGGATTCCGGGTCGAACGGATACGTCCTGGCGAAATCGTGCAATTCGCCGTACACCTCCTCGAAATCCCAGGGGTCGGAAAATTCCACGGGATGGGCGACGGTCTCGGTCTCAGGCGAAACCGACCGGATGTCCTTCACAATACGCTCCAACAGGGACTCGAACTTTTTCTGATATAAAATATCGAACCTTTCCACCAGCAGATCTTCGTGCTGGCAAACCGCCACCGTGGGGCGCCAGCGCTCCCAGCGCGAGGGGCCGAACCCCGTGTCCAGGGTCGGACCCAGAAGACCTATGACCGTTATCGGTTTCATGTCGGAAGATACCTGTTCGCGATGTTGAAAACATAAGCTACGCGGGTTTGTTCTTTTGCTCGGCAAAATACTATAATTTATAATAAACTACTATAAGATTTTATAATTTTTTTCCGAAAAAACGCTCTCGCATCTGGAAACCAAAAAGAAAATCCGACCGGCAATCAAAAGAAATCCGACCTGGACGGTTGGCGGACTCGCCCGGGGCCCGAGAGCCGATCAAGCCAGGTAGCGCCGTCTTCCACGGCGGCGCGATGCCCCGCGAGTCCGAAATTCAGACGAGGTCGCGCCGCCGTAGAAGACGGTGCTACCGGAACACCTCGGACCTGGGGTGATGAAAATACCCCGGAATGGCGGATACTTTTTCAGCCGGGTTTTGTCCCTTTCCAGAGTGCCGGCTTTCGGCTTGCGAGTTTCGCCTGGATCTCGGATTTTCAAGCGGACCGTCATTCCGGCCGGAGCGCGCGCGGTTGTCGGAGGAACGGATTTTCGATCTTTCCTGCGGCTTTTTTGAGGTTCGCCGTTTTTTGCCGGAAAGCGCGCGCGGAGAGCCGGAATCCAAGCTTTGGCGAGTTTTCGCAAACGGGCGAGGCGGAATGTTCGGGCCCCGAACTGTTGGAAATTTGGAAATCAGGCGTTCGTTTCCCGTCGCATCGGCGTTCTTGCTCCGTCAAGGTGCCGCAGCTTGCGGTTCGGAGATTTTCGCCGCCGTCTGCCGCCGCGCCGCCGGGACTTGAACGGAAGCCTGGATTCCGCCTCTCCGCGCGCGCTTTCAAGTGCGACGCCGCCGGATTTAAACGGACTCTCGCGCATGCGCGGAATTCTCGCCGACTCGGGAAACGCGCGCTCCGGCCGGAATGACGGGGCACGGAAATACCTGAGCAGGCCCCGCAAAGCCGGAACAAATTTCGGAGGAAATTTCATACCGAAAACCGGATGATTTTCATCACCCCATCTCGGACCTATTCCCCCGATACGAGGTCGCCATCCGCACTGATCAAAAAAAAATCCGACAATCCCGACAGCATACGATTTTTCCCCTGCTGATTTTCTGGCACGCATATTGCATTCACAAGAGTCGTAAGTTCTTTGAAGTTCGGCGTCGATGGTCCAGCGGCGCGTCGCGTTTCGGGCGCGGGCGGACGGGCGGTCGTCGAATCCGAACTGGAATGGGCAAAGATTGCCGATGAATTGAACATGGTTTGCGGAAGTCGGAAATATCGCGAAAAACATGGGAAACGGCCTGTTTCGGGCCGCAGTCCGGCGCCGGTCCCGGTTTCGATTTTTTTTCGGATAGGGAGGGACTCAGTCCCAATAGTCGTATTGCGGGATTTGGGAGTCCGAATCGTCGTAGACGAGTTCTTAGGATATGAGACAGGTCTTCGTTGGGCGGGTCGTGATTTCGCGTATCCCAAAGATCGAGGTGCTCCAGAATCTTTTTGACTGGCGGGCCGGCCTCGAGGATCGATACGATTCGCATTTGATTTTGACAATTGGGACAGCAAAGAGGATCGACTTCGTAGATTTTTTGAATCAGCATCGCCCGGCTGCGGCGGAACTGTTTCGACGTCGTTTCTCCGGGCGCGATCGACAGTATCGCATCGTCGGCTTCCGCCTTTTTTCTCATGCCTCTCGACTTGTTTGAGTAATACCAGACGTACCGAACCAACTGCTCGTATTTATTCGGTATATGAACGACGATCCTCGCGAGCCAGTCGAGGGCGTCGAAGGTTTGCCCGGTCTTTCCGTCTTTTGAGTTGCAGACGACCTTGGCAACGCCGTCGGCGGATTTTTCGGCGGAGATGTAGAGCATGCGCTCCTGGGAAAAACTGGCTCGAATGATGTATTTGGCAAGATTGCCGAGAGCGTTCTCGTCTTCGGGCCAAATTCTTGCGCCGATATGGACGTGGAAGCCAGTGTGTCGCCATGAAAGCATGTTTTCGATAATGGCGTCGTTGATTTTTCCCTCTATTTTCAGCATCTTCTTAGACTTCGTACTGGAAGGCCTCTTCGAGGTCTTCGGCGTGGAATCCCGGAATTCCGACGAAGGATCCGTCCGGGAGAAAGCAGCCGTCGGTCACGATTGCGTGCAGGTGCGGATTGAAATTGAGAAAATCGCCGTACGTCTGTATGGCGATGCTCGCTCCGGGGACTGCGCCTTCGAGTGGTACTGCGGATTTCAAAAAGGCGCTCGTAACATTCCACGCGCACTTGCTCAATTTGCCGAGCAGGGAACGGTCGTACATGAAATAGATCCGGAGGCGTTTGGGTATGCTGAAGACCCAGTGTCTGCGGGGGACTTTCTTGAGAACGTCGGTCAAAAGCCATTCGCCGTATTCAACGACCCGCTTTTGATGGCACGAAGGACAAAAATGGCGGCGTTTGCACGAAAACGGCAAAAGATATTCGTGGCCGCAATTGTCGCATCGAATCCGGGCGAAGCCGCATCGCAAGTCGCCGCAGTCCAGCCAGCGGTAGATTACGTCCGTTATATACGGTCGCCAGAATCCGTAACGGGGAGCGTACAGGTCGTCCCAGACGCTTTCCAGTTCCGCCCTCGCCGAGTCCAAAGCCTTCCCTAGGTTCGGTCACGATCTTCATGTCGAAGGCCTGGGCGCCGAGATCGACCAACCCGGTGCCGACGATATCGAGCCGGTTGGTTTGTTAGGCGATGACACTCACCACGGATGGAATAATGAACCGGCTTACTATATTCGAAGTTTCAGGCATTCGAACAACCGAAGACCGCAACCGTACAACATCCTAAACGCCAAATCGCAGGAATGCGACAAATGCACCAAAACGGCTTCGATTTCGTTTCTCGACAGCACCACGGGAACATAGGGCCTTCGCTTGGCCCTGACGGAATTTTTCAAGACACAAGGCTCTCGCCCTGGCACGCGCCGAAAAAAGAACAGCACCGAGTTGAAGGCCTGGTTTTGCGTCGAGGCGGGGACGTTTCGCTTCACGGCAAGACAGGTCATGAAATCGGTTATATCATTGTCGCACGATGATTCCAGCGGTTTCGACCTCGTGAATACCTGGAACTTCCTCAGCCAGTGCGCGTATGTTTTCAACGTCTTCGGCAAATAGCGCCTCACTTTGATCTGGCAAGTCAGTCCTTCGAACGCAGCTCTCCAGCCCGTTCCGGTTCCAATCCGACCACTTCTTTTTCGCTCCCGTTATCCGGCCAGCCTGTCCTGCGCACGTTTTTCCACGTTTTCGCAAGCTTTTGTTAAAGTTCCAAAGGTACTCGGATCATATTGTAGCTTCCTTTTTTTAATCTTCCGTTCAACACCCAATATCCGCATATTGAACGAAAGGCATATGCCATGCCATAAAATATTGTAAATATATTTGTGGAAGCACTGCCAATCCAAACGTTCTGAAATCATTGCGATTTTTCATCATTATCGGTACCTGAACAAATTTCGATGCCGAAAAAAATATTGCATATTTTTTAAAATTAGGCTTTAAATAAAAGAATATGATGGATGCGCACTTGTCGCTCAATACGCAAAAATTGCGTGTTGAACGCAAAAAAATACGTTGAATCACTGGTTAGCGAAAAAAAAGGATAAGGAGAATGGCAACAAAATACACACCAGACAGGAAGGCAATTGGGAATATTCTCTCCTTAACAAATCCACCGGTCGTCGTTCCCGATTGGCAAAGGAATTATAGTTGGACGACTTCTGAGATTGAGACATTTTGGCAGGATATATTGCTTTTCGATTCCCAATACCCTGGTGACAATATCAATGACCAGGAATATTTTTTGGGGGCTGTTGTAATTGTTGATACAAATCAATCACATCTGTTACTGGATGGTCAGCAAAGAATAGCAAGTTCAGCCATTTTACTATCTGTCATCAGGGACTTCCTTGCAAGGTATAATCAAGATGCTGCTACACGAGTAACAACACGATATTTGACAGATTTTGACGATGCCCTTAATGACTATACTTATAAGGTTACTCTCAATAGGTATGACAGGGATTTTTTTAAGAGAGAAATTCTTGAAACTAGATCTCAGGGCTATGAAGAGCCAACACCTATTCATGAATCACATAATTTGATCAGAAAGGCACGGAGATATTTTTTTAACTATTTTGATAAAAAATATAATGAATTAGCAGACCCTCATAATTTTCACCAATGGGCTTTGCGTTTTTTAAAATTAACTACAAATCATATTTCTTTTGTAGCTGTTATATCAAGCGATGAAGACAACGCATCTAATGTTTTCGAGACCTTAAACGACAGAGGTATAGGCCTTTCAACTCCTGACCTTCTTCGTAACCTTCTTTTACGCAGAGCAATCGATGCTGATCGTGACGAAATCATGGATCTTTGGGGGGAAATACTTGAAATTGAAAATGATGCTAAACTTCAAGACTTTTTGCGACACTACTGTTTATCTCATAGGGGAGACGTAAAAACACGTTCCTTGTATCGTGAAATAAAATATCATGTTGTTAATGAAGAGATGGATTGCTTGCAATTCTCAAGATCTTTGCGCGACTCATCTATTGTTTACCGAGACATTTTAAATTCTGAATCTGATGGTAATGAAAATATTTCAGAACTATTGATTTCTGTAAATGAACTCGGGGCAAAAGTTTTGTTCCCTGCAATTTTAAGCGTTTTAGAAGCAAGGGAAGACGATGCAATAAAAGCAAATTACTTGTGGAAATTTATCGTTGCCTATGTTCGTCATACTGTCATTGGTAAAAAGGAAAACAGCCAAATTGAAAATTTGATGTTCAAGTTGGCAAAGAAAATCAGAGAGGAAAATAACGATCAAGAAATTTGGGATGAGATAGCGCAATTTATCCCTGACGATGTTGCTTTCAAGGCGGCTTTTACAAGGGCATCCGTTCCTCGTCGTGCTTCTGCACGTTACATATTGAAAAAAATAGAACACTCATTACGTGAAACAGAAGAATTGCAAGTTGCGACTCCATCGCGTGTACATGTTGAACATATTTATCCGCAAACACCAACCCAGGAACAACGCCTACCAAACCACAATGTTGTAATAAATAGGATAGGCAATCTGACACTCCTTTCAGCTCGGCTAAACACAGCGATCAAAAATAGTATTTACGCTGATAAAAAGCCTTATTATGAACAGTCAGAATTGTTTCTTACAAATCAAATCGCGGAAAAATATGACGATTGGAACGTTGAAATTATCGATCACCGCCAAGAGTCCATTGCAGAACAAGCCGTCAATATTTGGAAATTAGAATACTAATGCAATCACTAACCTTCGAATTCAGCGGACCCAAAGGGCGGGCCGCTGATTTAACCGTTCTCTCTGGCAGGATGTATGAGGGAAAAATAATAAAGATCGAAGGCGATTTCTTGAAACAAATGGATAAAATATTATTATAAATGAAATTGTACAAGTCTATACATGGAGGATATAGAGATGATCAGCGAAATGGAATTAAGAGAAATGCCTTTAAGCCAGAAGCTTAGGCTTATGGAGATAATTTGGGATGACCTTCATAGAAAGTCCGAGGTCTACGAATCACCTGATTGGCACAGGATGGAACTTGAAGCAACAGAATCTCGTCGAAATGCCGGTCTTGAGGAGCCGATGGACTGGGATGAAGCGAAAAAAAAATTGACGGGCCGATAAAATGATTCCCAAGATACTTCCTTCAGCTTTTGATGATTTAGAAAAAGGGCGAAATTTCTATGAATCACAAAGCGAAGGAGTTGGAACATATTTTCTGGAAACAGTGTTCGCTGAAATTGAATCTCTTAGAATCTATGCTGGTATTCATGGAAAGAAGTTTGGATTTTACCGATTACTCGTATCCAAATTTCCCTATGCAATCTATTATAGGGTAGAAAAAGACGAAGCAGTCGTATATCGCGTATTAGATTGTCGAAGTAACCCTGAGAAACACATAAAAGCACTGAGATAGAGAGACCAGGCGGTCGAGCGGAAAAGATAGGAACTCCCCTTTTGTCAACGAAACTACACCGGACTTTTCGATTGTTTCCCGTCCGCCCGCGCCCGCCCTCCGCCGCAACATGTTGCGGCGGAGGGCGGGCGCGGGCGGACGGGCGGTCGTCGAATCCGAACTGGAATGGGCAAAGATTGCCGATGAATTGAACATGGTTTGCGGAAGTCGGAAAAATCGCGAAAAACATGGGAAACGGCCTGTTTCGAGCCGCAGTCCGGCGCCGATCCCGGTTTCGATTTTTTTTTCGGATAGGGAGGGACTCAGTCCCAATAGTCGTATTGCGGGATTTGGGAGTCCGAATCGTCGTAGACGAGTTCTTAGGATATGAGACAGGTCTTCGTTGGGCGGGTCGTGATTTCGCGTATCCCAAAGATCGAGGTGCTCCAGAATCTTTTTGACTGGCGGGCCGGCCTCGAGGATCGATACGATTCGCATTTGATTTTGACAATTGGGACAGCAAAGAGGATCGACTTCGTAGATTTTTTGAATCGGCATCGCCCGGCTGCGGCGGAACTGTTTCGACTTCGGTTCTCCGGGCGCGATCGACGGTATCGCATCGTCGGTTTCCGCTTTTTTTCTCATGCCATTCGACTTGTTTGAGTAATACAAGACGTACCGAACCAACTGCTCGTATTTATTCGGTATATGAACGACGATCCTCGCGAGCCAGTCGAGGGCGTCGAAGGATTGCTCGGTCTTTCCGTCTTTTGAGGTGCAGACGACCTTGGCAACGCCGTCGGCGGATTTTTCGGCGGAGATGTAGAGCATGCGCTCCTGGGAAAAACTGGCTCGAATGATGTATTTGGCAAGATTGCCGAGAGCGTTCTCGTCTTCGGGCCAAATTCTTGCGCCGATATGGACGCTAAATCCCTTGTGTCGCCATGAAAGCATGTTTTCGATAATGGCGTCGTTGATTTTTCCCTCTTTTTTCAGCATCTTCTTAGACTTCGTACTGGAAGGCCTCTTCGAGGTCTTAGGCGTGGAATCCCGGAACTCCGACGAAGGATCCGTCCGGGAGAAAGCAGCCGTCGGTCACGATTGCGTGCAGGTGCGGATTGAAATTGAGAAAATCGCCGTATGTCTGTATGGCGATGCTCGCTCCGGGGACTGCGCCGTCGCGGGGAACTGCGGATTTCAAAAAAACGCTCATGACATTCCACGCGCACTTGCTCAATTTGCCGAGCAGGGAACGGTCGTACATGAAATAGATCCGGAGGCGTTTGGGTATGCCGAAGACCCAGTGTCTGTGGGGGACTTTCTTGAGAACGTCGGTCAAAAGCCATTCGCCGTATTCAGCGTCCCGTCACAAGTCATGATTTTCCCTCTGAAATGTAAAACCGGGCGGCATGTCCGATGCCGGGTGCGCCGGGGGCTCAATTGGCTTTTCGTTTTTTCCGGGACGCAAATCTAATCGAACGAGCTGCCAAGCCTTTGGCCCGTTCCTTATATACCGCAACGATCAAGATCGACAATCGGATGAAATCTTATATTTTTTGACGATCTTCCGAAAAACCGATCACCTCGGCCCTTTGATTTTTGCCTTTGTCCTTATTCCTTTATCCCTTTTCCCTCGGCCCTCGATCAAATTTGGTTTGCATTTTTTTATGCCTCATGGTAATAACCGGGAAGATCTGTCATGGATGTTTTGAACAAGTGATAGAAAACAGAATAGGGTATCGATATGGCTTTTTCAAAAACTTCAATAATTTCGGGCAGGTACAATCTCAAATATCTGGTCGGAGTCTTGCGCCACGCAATTGGGGACACACTTCCAAGATGTCCTTTGGCCGAAAACGAACCGATTTCAAAAAACATAGAATCACACGCAAATTAAGACTGCCTTGTCGCGGGGCAATTCTTCTTAACCTACAGGATGATTCAACGCCATTTATCTTTTTAAAAGGAGTGAATATGTCAACAACCAAGCATCGTCTAACTGTTTTGTTTACGCTCGTGTTCTTTTTTCTGTTTAGCAGTTGCGCAAGTCAGGAGGAAAGAGCCATCAAGGATGTGAAAAATCTAACTTTAGAATACGATAAATCCATAACCGTAGGGCAGCTTCTTGACAATAACAAGCATATGTCGGACAGGACCTGGAACTACTATGAAGATGACATGGGCAGAAAGGTCGTCGAATTTAACGCGATATGGCATATCGTATCTGTCCACAGTAGCGCAAAAGAGTTGGAGGAATCCAAAAAGGAGCTGAAACGATATGGAATCGAGTGCCATCTTAAATTGCTGTTTATAAAGATGGAAAATGACTATGAATTTGCTTATGCAGGGCGGAGCTACACATTTTCCGATAGAGTCCTCGCAACGTTTAACGATGGAGAGCGGCAAAAATATCTAAGCAATTACAACTTGGAACCAGACGAGGTTATGCCAGTCCTGTATTCGAATAACGTTCCGATGGTCGGTTTCACCGATATCATGCTATACGGGCAGGCTATTCAAGAAATTAAAAGGATAGAAAAGGAAGAAGCTTTAAAAATTTTTCAATCCGACTTTCCCAAGCATGTTAAACGCGTAGAAAAGGAACTTGACAGGCTTTTGCCCGAGAATACAACCCAGTCGATATATAGCGGGCATACATATGTTCTGTTCAACGACAACTATACCTTTTATATTACGAATATGTTGAAAACCGATAATGCTCTTGTTCAAGTATACGATACAGACGAGGTGTTCGCGTCTGTTTTTAGCGCCAGAACGTCCGATCGAAATGATACGCAATTGATATCGCCCGACACGCCAATAACAATTAAATTTGAAAACAACTTGTCAAGATGGCTACGGGATCAAAAGGGTTCCAATATAAGGATAACGATCGAAGACGATTTTTACGGCTTTCAAGGAATACATGAACTAAAATTATTGGAACCGAAAAATGCGGAGAAATATTACCATATATCCTGGACGTCGGACAACGTTGACCGGTTCACCCGAAAGATACATGCCGACTCTGTCCGGTGCCAGGACGATTTGCATATTGGAGAGTTCAGAGTCAAGGACCCTAAGATTTTCACACATACTCGCAAGGAAAGCGAAGAAGAAAGAGAAAAAAGAATAGCCGAAGAAAAAGCTCTGCAGAAAAAGAATCTTCTAAAGGAGACGACCGAAGAGATTGTAGACAACGCAAGAGTTGTCGTAAACCTTATCAACAAGCAGATCGAACCGCTGAGCGCCGACTTGAAGTCAATGTTCACCCATGGAAATTTATACGTCGCCATTGATGGCGAGGGGAGGTGCTTGGTGGCCTTTCAAGATCAAAAATCGAAAAGAATGCTGGCATTACTTATGTCGAAAGGAAAAGCAAATTATTTCGGAATAACAGTAGAAGAAAGCAATGCCGGGCTTTTGTGGATCTATGCCTTTGATCATTGTTCCGATTCTAAAATCGAACTGCACAGAGGTTCCAGTGGCGATGTGTCTGAAATAATGGTCAAGGCGGATTCGTGCGAAGGCATCGAGCAATTCGGAGCGTTCGACAAGATACTGTATTCCGGAACTTGGGACTATAAGTATTATCAATCGCAATATTGGTTCACGGTCAGAAAAATCATATTCGAGGTAGATGGCGAAAAGATATACAAAGAATTATATTTGAGGTAGAAATTTGCTCAGCCATCCGCCCCGTATCGAACCTTGGACCCACAGCAATTCTAATTTTGGGTGTATCTGGTTGCCTTGATCGCTGCAGTCTGTTTGGCATGGAATTTCCGTCAAAAACAGAATTGCTGTCAATGCGCGCCGTGTTCGGACAGGCCGGTCGCGCACGAGAACCCTTTGATTGTATTGTCGCGGACGGGCCACCTTCAGCTTCGGTGGCCGTCCACCCCGCAGGTGTGGCACCTGCCTTTGATAGCCAGAGCTTTGGCTCGTCCGGCCGAGATGAGTTCGATCTGGCGGCAGGCCACCGAAACAATCCATTGAAATCTGAGGATTCCCATCACCCCGGCTCGGGACCAGTGCAAATGTAACGATTCACCCCCCATATAGAAAAATTCAAAAAACTGAAAAAGATAGGAACTTGCTTTTTGTCAACGAAACTACACCGTGCTTTTCAATTGTTTCCCGTCCGCCCGCGCCCGTTCTCCGCCGCAACATGTTGCGGCGGAGAACGGGCGCGGGCGGACGGGTGGCCGTCAAGTCGGAAAGAGAATGGAAAAGATTGTCGATGGATTGAAAATGGTTTGTGGAAATTTGGGGAAAGGCCGGAAAACATGGAAAACGTCCTGTTTCGCGCCGCAGTTCGGCGCCGATCCCGGATTTCGATTTTTTTCGGGGGTGCGAGAAGGGATTCAATCCCAATAATCGTATTGCGGGATTTGAGAGTCAGAATCGTCGTAGACGAGTTCCCGGATATGCGAATCTTCTTCCAAAGGCGGGTCGTGGTTGCGGACATCCCACAGGTCGAGGTGCTCCAGGATCTTTCTGACGATCGGACCGGCCTCGAGAATCGATATAATCCGCATTTGATTTTGACAATTGGGACAGCAAAGAGGATCGACTTCGTAGATTTTTTGAATCAGCATCGCCCATCTGCGGCGGAACTGTTTCGACGTCATTTCTCCGGGCGCGATCGACGGTATCGCATCGTCGGTTTCCGCTTTTTTTCTCATCCCTATAGACTTGTTCGAGTATAAACCATAATACCTAACAAATTGCTCATATTTGTTGGGAATATGTACGGCGAGCCTTGCGAGTAAGTCGATGGCGTCGAAGGTTTGTTCGGTCCTTCCGTCCTTCGATGTATAAGATGACTTTGGCGGCGCCGTCGGGCGATTTGTCGGAGGGGATGTAGCGCATGCGCTCCTGGGAGAAACTGGCTCGGACGATGTATTTGGCTGGGCTTCCGGATGCGGTTTCGTCTTCGGGCCAAATTCTTGGGCCGATATGGACGCTAAATCCCGTGTGTCGCCAGGAAAGCATGTTTTCGATTATGGCGTCTTTGATTTTGCCCTCTTTCTTCAGCATCTTCAGAACTTCGTACTGAAAGGCCTCTTCGAGGTCTTCGGCGTGGAAACCCGGAACGCCGACAAAAGAGTTGTCCGGGAGAAAGCAGCCGTCGGTGGCGATGGCGTGCAGGTGCGGATTTGGGCACCCGCACTCAAAAGACCATAAGTTCCAAAATTACAGTGTTCTATCCTTTCCACCCCCTGCATGGCCGCAAACTCGAGGTCGCTTGCAGGCCAAAAAAAGGAGCAGGCGCATTGACGATTATCGATCCTAACGGTGTTAGGATGAAAATTCCGTCATGGATGACAATGCCGCAAGCGGCAAATCACCGCCTGGCCGATCATGCCGCGATATGTCCCCGCGCACTTCTTTTCCTCTCGGATCTGGTTGAAATATTTCTGGAAGAAAATGATGTGACGATTTAACCGTCGATGATAACTTCCTTGCTGTAAACAAATAGCCAAAGGAGGTTATCGCCATGCGGCAATTGAATTTTAAGACAGTTTACGGCGAATTCGCGGAAAGAACAGTTTTTCTTGAAAAAGGAATCGAAGAAGAACTAGTCCGCAAAATGGCGGAAGCCATTGCGGAAGTTTTCAAAGACGAAAGGAGAGTGGGAAATGAAGGACCTTCCGAGAAATAGCAAGATCAACTCGTCGCATTTGGAGCGAAAGGCAATAGTCTATTTGCGCCAGTCGTCGGAAAAGCAGGCGAAGTACAATCTGGAAAGCCAACGGCTTTAGTATTCCCTTGTCGATAAGGCAAAAGAATACGGATGGCGAAAGGTCGAGGTGATCGATACCGATTTGGGATCCAGCGCCGGTATGGGAGCAGCCGCCAGGGAAGGGTTCGACCAGTTGATAGCCTCGGTGGCCAAGGGGGAGGCCGGGATCGTTTTGAGCAGTGAAATATCCAGATTGTCAAGGACCGACAAGGACTGGTGCCGTCTGCTGGAAGTGTGCCAGATTTTCGGGACCCTTATCGGAGATGTCGATCAAATCTATGACTTGAACGAACTCGACGATCAGTTGATTCTCGGAATCAAGGGGACCCTGAGTGTCGTGGAACTCAAGGTCCTCAGAATGCGTCTGTTATCCGGCGCCGAACAAAAAGCCCGGAGAGGGGAAATGATAAGGTTGCTTCCTCCCGGATATATAAAGGACAAGGAGGGCAAGGCCGTCATGGATCCCAGTGCGAGAATCCGAAATGCAATCCGGCTGATTTTCAAAAAATTTGCGGAATTATGGAGCATTCGTCAAACTTTCCTGTATTTTCACGCCGAAGGGCTTGAACTTCCGGTCAATAAAAGTGTAAATGGTAAAATAGGTATTGTATGGCAGTTGCCGACCAGGTCCTTTATCAAGGATGTTTTGATCAACCCTTTCTATGCAGGCGCCTATGTTTACGGGCGTCGCCAAACGCAAAAGGTTGTCGAAAACGGAAAGGTCGTCAAGCGGACGGGTGGAATTCTTCCTCCGGAGCAATGCAAGGTTTTCATCCGGAACCACCACAAAGCGTATATCGACTGGGAAACATATGAAAGAAATCAGGATATGATAAGAAAAAACAATCTCAACCTGGGCCAGGATGAATCGGCCGGTGCGGTGCGTGAGGGACAGGGCCTGTTGTCCGGCATTGTTCGTTGCGGCCGCTGCGGTCGCAAGCTTCATGTCCGCTACTGGGGTAAAAGCGGTACCAATGCCCGTTATCTCTGCAAGGGGGACTTCGACAATGGAGGAAAGCACTGCCTTGGCTTCGGGGGAGGCATGGTGGATCGAAGATTCGAAGAGGAAATATTGAAAGTCATTTCGCCTTTCGGCGTCAGGGCAGGCATGGAAGCGATAAAACGCATAGGCAGTAAAAACAGCGGTCGTGCCGATGCGGTGGAAAAGCAGATCGCCCAGGCGGAATACGAAGCAATGCGCGCTTTCGAACAATACGACGAAGTGGACCCCCGAAACCGACTTGTCGCCCTGGAGCAGGAAAGACGATGGAACGAAAAGCTGGAGGAAGTCGAAAGACTCAAAGTGCTCCTGTCCGAAATCGACAATAAAAAGACAGCCCTTTCGGACGAGGAGGAAAAAAGACTGGAAAAGCTGGGTGAAGATTTCAAGATCGTATGGAGGAGCAAAAGCTGTGCTTCCGAAATGAAAAAGAAAATTGTTCGATCCATAGTAGAAGAGGTGGTTGCAAATTCGAACGATTCGGAAGACAAGCTATCTTTCGTCATCCATTGGAGAGGAGGATCGCATACACGGTTCGAAATGGACAGACCTCGTTCGGGCGCGGGCCAAAAGACGAAGATGGAAGACCTTGACGTCATCAGAAAAATGGGGGTTCGCTACGGGGACGATGAAATCGCGAGGGTGTTGAATAAATTGGGGCGCAAAACGGGAAAGGGCAAACGTTGGAATGAACAAAGGGTGAAAACAATCAGGTATCGAAGCTCTATTCCAGGTCAAAAAAGAACAAAACCCGATCCCGACATTCTGACATTGCAAAAAGCGGCCAAATATTGCAATGTCAGCCAAAGTACCATTAAGAAATTGGTTTCAAAGGGGGTGTTGAAAAAGGAGCAGATAGTCCCTTGGGCGGCATGGGAAATAAAAAGGTCGGATTTGGACTCCGAACGGATTCAATATATTCTCAAGAATCTGCGAGAAACCGGGAAACTGCGAATAAAAGGGGATGATTCGCAGGTTCAATGTAAATATTCGGTTAACCCATGCAGCAATGCACTTTCTACTTATTTACTTTGACAGCAATATTTGTTTGAAATTCCTATCCAAATGATAAAGGTAAATGTCCTTCTTCGGTATTCTTGCATTGTGGTCTCCGAGCTTTCCTCTGCCCTTGGTTTGTCCGACGCAAATCCAGTTTGCGGCCTTGTAGCATGTTCCCTTGAACTTTCCGGATTCGACGAATGTCTCCAATAAGACAGGCTGCAGATTGTACTTCAAGTGCCAATCCGCGGGAAGTCTCTTTGCAATGGCTCCGAGAATCATGGAGGCGAGGTTTTTCGATCTCACCCAGGGAAGGACCAGGAAACGAGAGTTGCTGACGATCAAATTCAACCTGCTTTGCCGTTGACGATCATTCCATCCAATATAGAGATCCCTCGGGGCGGTCTTCCAGGCGGCCGCACCGAAACCGAGCAGGGCCAGAAGATCGTCTCCGTTGCCGACCATGTAGCGCAACTGTGCGCCGGCAAGCCTCTTGTAGCCCAAATAGTGATAGCGATGCATGTATTCGTTCCACAGGCGGGATTGTCTTTTACCGGAGACCAAGTCTAAACGCAGATCGGCCAGATGCCCCGCCGGAGTTGTCAAGGGCGGTTTTTCGGCGGTCTCTTCGGTAAATCGGATTCGCATTTGGGGGTTGCCGTTGAGACCTCGGGACGGCGGCAGGCTTATCAGGCCGGATTCGCACATGCGCAGCATGGCGACTCGGCAGCTCATGTCCTTGAGTCCGCCGTCGGGCTTGTACCATTTCAAGGCTTCGCAAACCAGTTTGGAAATCTTCGTGCGGCTGTTTCCGGGCCCTTTGGCGACAATGGCGCGTATGGTTTCCATCTCATCGGCGGTAAAATCCCTGCCGCAATATCGATAAACGCGCATTTTTTCAGGAGGAATCCCGATGTGTCGGTTCCAAGGACAGTTCGGCCAGCCTTTGCCTTGTCATATTCCAGGGCAGAAAAGCTTGAATGTCCCGGGGAGGCCTGCCGCCGTTTTCCGCGCAAGCCTGCAGATATGCTTCGAGCCACCGCCCGGGGTTCAAATTGAAATGGCCCAGTGTCTGAAAGATGCTGAACAAGACGGCGGCCAATCGACCGCTCCGATCGGAACCGGAGCCGTAGTAGTTTTTGCGGCCCGCCACCGGGCCGCGCACTTGTCTTTCCGCTTTGTTGTTGTCCATCGGAATTTCCGGACGATCGACGAAAACCGTCAAGCCGTCCCAATGGTTGTCGAGGCTGTCGAGCACCTTCTTGCAAGCATAATGCGTATTTTCGTCCCTGCGCTCAACTTCCATTTTTTCGGCCATTTCGTCCACCGTCCGTCTCAACTCCCTGTCTCGTTCGGCAAACTTTTCGGGCTGCTCCAGCACCTCCAGCCTGGAATTGTTCAAGTGATAAATCCTGCCGATCAACGACACCCATTCCATGGCCCAATCCGAATTTTGGGGCCGGGTGCTGGCAACGGACAGAAAATCCCCGCGAACATGCGACCGGCAATAGACAAGGACGATGCCGCATCCCTTGCCATGGATTTGCAGGCGCCGTAGCGATCCACATTGAGGAAGCCTTCCGCGTCCTCTCCGAAATGCTCCTTCGGGACTTTGGCGCTTCGACTCGGATCGAGAACGCAGACCACTGCGGACTCGGAAATGAAAACCCGCAAATACCATCTGTATCCGACCTTGCCTTCCATCGTGGCGAATACGTGCCAGCGGGTCTCGTCCGCGTGCCATTGTTTCTCTTCGAGGTTTCTGGCGACTATCGCTTCGTAGACGGGGTCGAACATCGGAGCCATGGCCTTCAGCCCGTCGGTCAGCGTGCCTTGCGCCAAGTCGAGGTCGCGCGTGCGCAAATCTTCCAGGAGTCGATTCGTCGGCCTCATGAACAGATACTTGTCCAACAGCGCTTCGACCCGGACCGAAACGCCGTAAATTCCCTTGGGAAGGACTCTGGCGGCGGGAGGAGCGCAGACGATTTCGGGCCGGGGACAACAGCGACATGCGGCAACATACTTTTTTCGCTTGACGATTCGCCTGTGAGCCTTGACCTCGATTTCGAGAATCTCGGAATCTTCCGTATCCGGAAACTCCTCGAAAGGAAGCCCGCAAACCGAACAGGTTCGTTCGTTTTCGGGCAGGCGCAAGATCTCCGTTTCCGCTTCCAAACGGGAATAGTTCCTGCGACCGTGACCTCGGCTTCCGCGCTGCTGCCCTCCGGGTCTCTTTTCTTCGTCGGGTTTTCGAGTTTCGGATTTGCCCGAACTCTTTTCGAATTTGCGTCCGTAAAGCTGTTTTTCGCGAAGCTTAAGCTTCGCTTCAAGTTCGGCTTTCTCTTCCTTGAGCCTGGCCTCTCTTTCGACGGCCTTGGCGTGCCTGGCGCGCCAGTAGCTCCTCTCGCTGTTCAATATCGAAATTTCGCGGCGAGGCGGACAATTGTCGCAGACCTCCGGACCGTATGAACCTGCCGCAACCGCGCCCGAGGCAACCGTATTGACGTTCTCCGCGCTTTCAACGGCATATTTTGGAGCCCAATCGTCGACCTCGTCGCAAACTGGCTCGGATATGCCTATATGTTTGATATTCGAACACATGCCCTTCTTGTAACATGAAAGAAGGCACCGTGTCCCGAACTTTTTTTCATGTTATCAGATTTTTTCGAACTTGTCCTGAACGGGAAACTGGCGGGACATGACGAATGAACTGCCAATGATAACAAGATCGCAATCGATTATTTTACTATGATGTGTTAACCGAATATTTACGTTTTTTGGGACGGAGAACCGGTGGACGACATGGAAACGGCGATGGTAGAAGAGGGTTCCACCATCGCGTTGTCGGCTACCATGCCCGGCCTGGTAGGTGCCACGTTTCGCCGAAGAGGCATCCTGGCGGGTTTCTGCGGCGGCATCACACACCGGACGAAAGCAGCGACCTCTTCCCGCAACGCGGAAGGCAAGTTCAAGATCAAGCTTTTCAACATGGCGGTCAAAGAACTGGGCCCCCTGAATGATCTGGTGAGTGTTCTTTTTTTTAGAATCTGAAAAATGGAATCGAAAAAAAGGCCATCCCCGCTGCCTGAAGGGGGATGGCTTTTTGGCGGGGCTTTTGCTCCGACACTGGTTTCTTTATTTCTTGAGTGTTTTCACAAATCGCGTATTCCTGCGCCTCAGGCAAAAGACAGATCCCAAGGAAACCAGGGCGGCCAAAAAGAGATAGCCTGCCGGACCCAACGCGGGAATTTCGTTGTTGCCGATTTGCAATGAAGCCGAAGCCGCATCGCTTTCGCCCAAGGAAGAGCTAAGCGGTTCGGTCGTGTTCACATATCTTCCTGCCGAATCGACGACAATATCGACTCTGACTTGACATGTTTGCCCGGCTGGCAGGGAACCTCCTGCGAGGGTGATGGTATGTGTTCCTGCCTCTGCGATCAGGTCCCCTTGAGAGCAGTTCGTCGAAGCGTTCGACGGTTCGGCGATCCAGGCGTTTTGGCCGATATTGTCCGTGAAGGCGATGTTTTCGGCTGCGACGTCGCTCCCTGTGTTGTCTATGGTAAACACTACGGTGACCGGTTCGTTCGGTTTCACTTCCGCCTCCGATTTCGCTACGAACCTCTTGCCGAAGGCCAACGGGGAAGAGTCCCCAGGTTCATCGCTCAGCGAAAATGATTGAGAGGCTTCGGAAACCTGCCTTCCGCCCTGAAGCATCCTTACGTTGGCGTAATAGGTCCCGATGGCGGTCAGCAACGAGGTATCCAGCGAAAAGTCGGTGGCTACGCCCATATCCGTCCAGTTTATCGCGTCGTCTCCGCCCTCGGTAGTTCCAACCGAGAAGCGGTAAGAGACGTTCTGTGCGAAGGGATTGGATGGGGTCCACAGAACCAGCGCCGCGTCGCCTGCGACAATCTCGTTTGCAAGACGAATCGTTACCGAAAGAGGATCGTCGGTTTCTTCAAGCGGATTGCTGCCAGCTCGTATTTCCGCTCCGTCTTCCAAGCCTCCTCCGTCGGTATCCGTCAAAAGTGGATCGGTGCCGCGCGTATCTACCTCCTGGCCGTCGCTTACGCCGTCGCCGTCGGTGTCGGCCTCATTGGCTTTCGTGCCGAGTTCGTATTCTCGCTCGTTGCTCAAGCCGTCGCCGTCTTTGTCCAAACCGGAATCATCGATGCCGACGACCAGGCCGTTTTCCTTTTCCCAATCGTCGGGAAGACCGTCATTGTCTGAATCGGCCACCAGAATCACGGACAAATCGACGGCGTCGATTCTGGGACCGTCCGCAGGCGTAACCGCGATTTTCAGGCCGGCCAGACCCGCCGCCAAGTCGGAAGGCACCGGGATATCCAAGGGGAACGTATTTTCCCCGGGAGATGCGTTTTCGTTGAAATTCCATGTGCGAACCGCACCGTCGAGGTCGGTGACGGAGACTTCCAAAGTCAGCGCCTTGTCGTCGCCGTACCAGCTTTCTACGCCGAGAGAGATTCGGTGCGTCTCTCCCAGTTTCCATTGATATTCGTAGTTAGGCGATACGGAAAGCGGAACCAAAGCTGCTGCGGGCTCCTCTTGGAGTTGGAAATCCAGGTTCGCTTGCGTTCCGGTCGTCGGTGCGCGGAACTGCAGGCTCGATGCGGGAATGGCGAAATCGTCGGACCCGGAAAAGGATGTGCGCCACGAGAATATGTCGTACTCTCCGCCTTGGATCATCGAGGTATATCGAATTCCTTCCGCCGTAGTCTCCCCTTCGTCCAAAACGGCGGAAACTCCATCCGGCAAAGGTTGCGTGAGAGTGAATACCACGGGCTCGGAAAAGGGATTGTTGATGCTGTACAGCACGATCACGTCGGCGCTTTGCGGGTCTCGAAAAACGGAAACCGACAAGGGCATATCCATCTCTTCGGAATCGGCCGCGCGGGTTTTCGAGCCAACCGCTGTTTTGACTCCGTAATTGGACCTGAAGGGATCGACATAGACTGGCGTGTAATTTTCCTCGAACCGGTGAAAGGCGTGGCCCGCGTATGTCAGGCCGCTGCTCGGATTATCGTTGACCGGCAAGGCCAACACCTTGAACGAAATGTACGAATCGTCCAAAGGTTCCATGTCCAGCTCAGGCAGTTGGACGTAGCCCTTTCGGAAAATATCGAATTCCAGGGTTCGGGATTCGCCCGGAGCAAGCATCAGTTGACTGACGAGGTTTCCGTTTCCGTCGTGAAAATCGCGACATACGACCATTTCGCTGCGAGCGGTGTAGAGCATGTGAAGCACCATATAATAGGACATGTACGGATGGAAAACCGCCGTCGTATCTCCCGTGTTGGTAATCTTCACGCTGAAATATCTCCGGAATACCAGATCGGGTACGCCGAAAATTTTCATCACGTCCTTTCGTTCTCCCAGAACTTCCACATCGGCTTTGCAAAGGGGAACGTTTGCCAGGTTTTCAACTTCCGCGAAAACATAGCTGCCGTTTTGCGCCAAGTTGGTAACTCCCTTGAACAGGGATTCGTTGAAGGAAATCTCTGCCAGCTGCGCCATTTCGGCCGACACGTTGCTTTTGTGCGCGGCGAAAGCCGCCTGCACCGTTTTATAGCCGGCATTGTAAAGCTGCTTTCCTCCCTTGGGCGCGATGCAGTCGGCCAGTATCGGCATGACCTTGCCCAGCAGGAAGGCGTTTATCTTGCGAAACACGGACTCGTCCTGATCCTTCATGCCCATATAGATGGAATTGATCTTGTCCACCTGGGCGGAGCAGATTTCCACCAGCGACTGGTCGGCCATCTGGTAGAAAGCCAATCGAGTGGCGATGGCTTCGGCCAGCTCCTTTTCGTAGTGCACTGGCAAGCCGTCTATGGCGGAGCGGCTGTCCGTCCATATGGCGTTGCTGAAACGGTTTGCGCGCCCCAACCATTTCTCGTGAATCTGACCGTTGCCGCTTTGGCCGTAGAAAGGCTCCCTTTGGGCCATCAATTCGGCGAGTTCGTCTCTGAGTTGATCGACACTTACGTCGTAGATCTTGCTCGCCACAACGTTTCCTATGTAGGCGGGGCCGCTTAAATCGAGCTTTTTGTACAATTCCTCCTTGAATAATTTCCAGCCTTCCTTGGAGAAATACAGATCTTGCGACAAAAATTTTCTAATTGCCTCGTTGGCCTTCTTTTTCGACCCGCCAATGTTGAAATATTCCATCAACTTGTCTTTCGGGGTGTTCAACTCGTTGTATTTCCTGCCGGCTGCCAGCCAGTCCAATGTGGCATCGATCAACAGGCTGAATCTTTTCTTGATATTCTCGTCCCTTGTCTTAATGAAGTAATCTCCAGATTTCGAGGTTCGCGTTCCCAACTCCTTCACGTGATTGAGGCAGGTGAGCGAGGAATCCCTGTAGGCGGTCAAGAGGTTCGCTACACGCTGGTCGTTTTCCACCTTAAGGGAGTAGGTTATGGAAGATGGCTTAATGTAGCCCGGGGTTTCGAATTCGCAGAAGATTTCGTGGGTCATGATGCCCGGCGTTATCGGCTGGTAGCGGGCTTCGTAGATAGCCTGGCCAGCGTCGACAAGCCCGAATGCGAGTGGCTGCACCGG
Source organism: Desulfobacterales bacterium (assembly GCA_963674505.2). Classification (GTDB taxonomy): domain Bacteria; phylum Desulfobacterota; class Desulfobacteria; order Desulfobacterales; family SKZT01. The sequence continues at coordinate 171,433 of CAXXIG010000006.1, read as the reverse complement.
AAGGTCGGCGACTTTGTAGCCGGAGGGCAATGTCTCGATGTTCTTGTATTCGACGGTCGCTTTGATTCCCGCGATTTCCGGCGCTCCAAAAAGCGTGCCGTCGCTTTCGGTCAACTGAATCCTGAATACGATTTCCTGCCCGGTGAAAACCAGAGGAGGAATAGCATCTGTCAAATCCTTTGCCAGCAAAGGCTGCGGAACCACTGCCTCTACGAGTTGTTTTCCGTAAACGGGGGCGTAGCCGCTGTCGGGCGGCGGAAGCACCTCCCACTTGACCGGGCGCAATCCGAGCCCTATTTCGTTTGCGGGTATGGTCGCCCTGAAAGATCGCGTTCCGCCCAGAGAACCTCTTTTGAAACCCTCGTAGCGCTTGTCGGTCAGTTCGTCCACGATAAAAACGCGGTCCGGATTCGATTCGTCGTAATTGACGACAGGATCGGTGTATTCGAAAGTAAATTCCAACCCGAGAGTGTTGCTCTCCCAAACCTGGGGAACCGCCCCGTCTATGTGCTCCCCGAGGATTTTCACTTCTACGGACGGCTGCGGCAGAAGGCCCGCAAGACCTTGTAGTACGGTTATTTTTCGCTCTGCGCTAGAGCGGCTCAATTCGCCGTTGCTTTCGTATTCGGCTATGACCTCGAGAGTATAATCGCCGGGGGAGATGCCGCTAAGAGGTAGAGATGCGACTCGTTTTCCGTTTTCATCGACGGAATCCGCGTCGAACTTGGCGACTACGCTTCCCTGGTCTTCCGTCAGTTTCGCAAAGACATAAAGATCAGATCCGCTCGCTCCGTTCACGTCGGCCTCGACGCCCAGGATCTCGTCCTGCGTCAGACTCGCGTTCGCCAAGGGAGAATCTATGTCCACCGTGAGGGCGGCACCTTGTTGATATGCGATGAAATTCACGTTGAATGCGTGGTCGCCCTTTAAACGCACTTGTCGGGACGGTGGATCGAAGACGTATCCTGCGGCTTGGGGATAGACGGTGTAGAGGCCGTCCTGGAGGCGCTCGGGATCTCCGATGGTGTAGCGGCCACCCGCATCTGTCGTGGCGCTACAGTTTGAAGCACCTGAATGCCAGAAGCAAACTAGGATCCCCTCCAAAGTGGTATTGTCAATCTGGCTTACTGTGCCAGTAATGATCCATTTCCCCGGCATCACCTCTTGTGCATCACGAACGGCGCGGACATATTTTTTGTCCGATTTGCTACTGGCGTGAGAAAAACCATTTAAAAATAGTATTTGGTAAGCATTGCTCGTATGGCTTCCAATTTCGGGGTTTATGTACGTAGTGGAGGACCAGTAATGCTGTGACTGAGTATTTGGGAAGATGTTTTCGTTGATTGCCGGATCATATTCTGTATAGTCTATTATCGACCTTAATTCTACCCGGTTGGGTAGGCGCCAATCGGTATGCGTCGCGTGATCGAGGTTTTCGCAGTAACTCAGCGCCTCCTGCCAGTTATATGTGTTATTCCAGTCCCGTTCTCCTCCATCGTTTGTTTTTAGCTCCCACATCAGACCAGTAGAGGTATCTGTAACGGTCCCGTCGCCGTTGTCAACGAAGCTGGCAAATGTTGACGTTGTTGAGAACAATAAAATAAAAATTAGTGCCGTGCAATTTATAAGGTTCTTCATAAAAGCTCCCATCGCTTATTAGCTTGTGTTTTGCCTTTTTGGCATTTCGGGTATGAGTTCCTATTCTTCAAGCCAATTTTATTGCCCCGTACGAACAGCACGCACATAATGGCTTGTATTCTTGTTGTGCGGATAAGTAGAGGTGTATTTGAAATATACATACCATGCGTCGCTTGAGTTGCTGGCATCAGTAGTAGAGGTCCAATAATATCCAGACTGAGTGTTCGGGAAATAATTTTCATCGATTTTTGGAGGGTCTTCCTTACCCAGATGTAAAAGGAACGCCAGTTCTTTTATCGTGGGCATTCGCCAGTCCGAATAGCCTCCGAAATTTGCAGCGTTTAGCGCGTCGATAAAATCCTTAGTATCATTTCCGCTTTCGGTCCCTTCATTACCACCGTTGGTGGCGGGGTTCGGGTCATACCAAGTGTAGGTATTGTCCCTGTCGTGTATTGATCCGTCATCGGTTTTGACTTCCCACATTAACCCCGTGACATCGTCCTGTACGATCTGGCCACCTGCCAGCAGCGTGTAAGATCGTTCTCTATCGTAATTGCCGTCTTGGCCGTAGAAAGGCTCACCCTCGGACGGGCATGGAATTCCCCCTACGTTGTTGTAACATTTGGTCTGCCCGGTGTCGGGGAGTCTTCCGGCCATTGCAGTCCCCGTTAAAAGTAAAGCAAGTAAGACAAGAGCGACTTTGTTCATAGGATAATCCTTTCGTTTTTATTTTTTACGATTTGCTATCGTTTCGAATGGAATCGAAAAAGAAACCATGAAAAACGACAATAAGCTTAAATAATGAATACCATCCGCTTTAATTTCCCACTCCGTTCAACTGAAAAGCGGCCCAGAAGAACGGATTCGGATAAACTTTTCTGGTTTCCTTGTACGCATACCGAATCGATTCGGCCGAACGTTTGGTTTTGGAGTCTTTTTTGTAGAAATGCTCCATAAAATAGGCGGTGGCGTTGTCTTCCACTTCCCACAGGCTGCTGACGATGTTTGGGGTGCCGGTTCGGAAAAATGCGCGGTTCAGGCCCATGACTTCCATGGCGGTGAGCAGGCCGTCGTTTCCGCCGTCCTCCGAGAGGACCTGATGCGAATTCATATGGTCTGCCTGGTCGAAGAAGCCGTAGGAGGCGATGTGAAGGACGGAATAGTTTTTTTTCCGTTTGGCCCATTTGTTTCACGACCGTTTCCGTGGCCTTGGCGTGTTTGTATTCGATTACGCCTGCGCCGAATATGTGTTCGATTCTATCGACTTCCGTTTTCGCTCCCGGCAGCGGTATGTAATGACGCCTTATTTTCGACGGAGGTTGCGGATTGCACAGCGTCAGGATTTTGGTGTTCGAGGCTTTTTCAGGCTTGTTTCGGCGAATGAACCGATAGGAATAGACCCTCGGAACGATGGAAAAGGACGAGTCCGCTACGAACCGGTTGTTTATTTTTAGCATGGGAAAGGGAAACAGGCGCAGAGGACCGTGGGGGGGGATGTTAACATGTTTGGCCTTGCTCAGGGGCCACCTGGGATCGATCAGCCCGCCTTTGTCTTCAAAAGGACGGTAGATGTCGGCGATGGCGGATGCGTCGCCGCAACGTTCTTTGGGCTCCACCCTCAGGCTGCAGCGAACGGAATGGACAACTTTCGCAGGGCGTCGTATCCGAGGGCGATCCGATGCGTCCCGACCTTGTTGTTGCGATAATAGAAAACCACGGTTTGGTCGAATTCCTTGAAAGAATAAAAGGAGAGATAGGCCTCGCCGCGCTTGAACAATGAACGGGGATCGAGTTCGTCGTCGGAATCCGTTTCGATCATGGAAAACAACTCCGGATCGGTTTTTTTGAGTTGCTCGAACGCTTTTTCCGAACGTCCATGCCGGATTTGATCCGCTTGATGGCCCTGGAAGTTTCTTCCGACGACTCCTCCGTGAGCGGGAAGTCGGCCTGGCCCATGTACTTTGCATAGACACGGAAAGGGTTTGCGGCGTCGGAGGAAGACAGTTTTTGCAGGTCGATGTTTCGGGAAAGAAGGTCGGCAAATGTCCGGGACTTGGCCCTTTCCGCGAAAAGCCACGCTTTGTGGTCTTTCTTTTGTTCCAGAAGGATGAACATTGTCCTGCCGTAGAGGATTTCGAGGCGTTTGAAAAAAATGGATTCTTTCCTGCTCGGTTTTCAGAAAGGCGCGAAGCTTTTCCATGGTGTCGATGGCGGCCCGGTTGAAATCGAAACCGTCCTTGAGATTGGCCTTCTTCATGGATACTTTTCCCGCCCCCATGCACACTTTGACCACCTGCATGGGGTAAAGATAGGGGGGCGAGTTTTTCCAATAGGTCCGGGGAGGTCCACCAGTCCGGGGCCGCGCGTCTGAGGCAGTCGCGAAGCATTTTCAGGCCGTCGTCCTTCTGGCCCGGCACGAACATTGTTTTTGGCGCGGGGCGATTCCGGTGGAATCGAGGAAGCTTCCAGCTGATGCCTGATTTCGTGGGAATATACGAGGTTTCCCTTTTCTCCGACCAGGTCGATGAAGTTGATTTCGCAGATCGTCTCCCTCTGGTCGATTTCGAATGTGACGTAAAAAATGGAAGTCCAAGAGGCGGATGTGTTTTTTTCATTTCAGGTCCTTTCGTAGAAAAAACAGCATTAAAACGTGCGACTTCGCAATCTCCCATCAAAAGTACACGGCGGCCTTGTTTCCCCTCCAATAATATCCTTGATATTCGGGGCAAGCGCAACGCCTTGAAATCATTCCAGTATGAACCAGCTTGGGCTAACTCATACCGGAAATTTTTTTTTCTGTCAAGTATCGACTTGCTGTGGTATGTTGTTTTTTGTTGACAGTCGGAAACAGCTTTTGTTGCTGAAACAGCATTTTTTACGTTTGAGGCAGAAAGGAAGAGAAATGAAATACGGAGCAGACCCCAGGGCCGAAGCCGCTTTGCATTCGGTTTTCCCGGATCTGGAAGCCTATTCAGAATTCAAGCGGGATTGCCGGGACATGAAAAAGGAATCCACCGTTTCGACCATTCTGGAATTCGCCCGCCGGCACGGCTTGATCGCCGAAGCGGAGGAAAAACAACTCGTGGAGTTTATCGAAAAGGGGGGACCTTTCGAGGGCTGCGGCGAAGACGAACGCATGAGCTTCGATGCTTTTCTGAAAGACCTTCCCGTCCGTGCGGATACTCAAGTCCAGGGAGTAAGGAGCCTTGTCGGAAACATCAACCAGTTTTTGGCCGCCGAGCAGATCGGGATCGACAAACTGGACGAATCCGGCTCGATTTTCGTCAAGATCAAAAACGGCGGCATCGATACGCCCCGCAGAAGGGAAGCCATCCGTTGCGTGGCATTCTATCTGGGTTATCGAAAATACGACAAGCCAGATGCGTTGCGCCGTTGCAACTACCGCTCTCTCATGGCGTTCTGTAATGTGGAGCCTCCCAGGAAGCGGAAACGGGAAAATGCCAGGGAGGGGGTCCGGGTCCTTGTAAACATCTATGCCAGAGGCAAGCTTATCGATTTGGATACGGTGGGCGAGTTGTGCTCGGGAATGGAGAATATTCTCGATGGAAAGGACTGCGCGATGGATACTTACGACGTTACAACCTACATCGTGGATTTTCCCCTGCGCACGGAGCCGCAAATGGAAACGGCCCACCCGTTTTCGTACGGCAAGTGCATTAACGACGCATTTTCCTTCGCGTATCAGCTTATGATCGGCTGGATGCTCTCCGATCACTTCGGATTTTGCCGTTTGCTCTCCATCGGCATCGACGCAGGAGGCTTTACCCGAAACATGAACATGAGACTGGAGGCGATTATCCGGGCGAAGATTCAGCACGACCCCGTAATCCGGATGACCGATTTCGCCAGGCAGTGCGTATTGACCAACGACTTGAAGGTCGTGTTATGGAACGAGCCTTTCCAGCTGGAGCTTCCGGCCATGGGGCTTTTGAACATCTGGGGAGTGGAGACTTTCTTCTCGGTGGTTTACGAGGACTTTTGTCCCGTCATGCTGTCCGACGAAACCATCCCCCATTCGATCAAGGACATTCAGCAGTTGCTGGTATGGTTTCGCAGGCCCGAGGACGTTCGGCAAAAAAAGGCGAAGTCGGCTATTGTCTCTTTTTTCAAAAACGCTCGCAACTCGTTTCTGGGTCTGGAAATCGCCAAGGTCCTCTTTTACCGGAAGCAGTTTTTCGAAGCGAACGAAATTTTGAGGATCATACTGAGCCTGCACCCTCGAAACCTCGCGGCGAGGACCCTCAGGGTTATGATTTACTGGCATATGGGCGTGGAGGAGATTTCGTACGCGGCCGCGAAAATCCATTTCGAACGTTCGGAAGACGAAGCGAGGTTCGTGATAGAAACGGTGGAGGAGAAAACGGAGGAATTCTATTGCGAGTGGGCGCTGGGGATTGTCGGCCACGCTTGTTTCATCGCGCGATGCATACGGTCGGGGGAAGCCCCCCCCCCCCGAATTCGAACACGGCAAGGTGGCGGAATTGCTCGAGTCGGCCAAAAAAGCGCTTTTGCGCGGCATAACGGTTTCCCCGACCGGTTATCGCTCCATGTTTTGGCTGATTTGCGTCTCCGTCATGCTGAATCTTTTGAAAGACAATCCCGGATTATTCGACAGTGCAGGCGATGGTTCGCTGTTTCCGGATTTCAGGGACGAGAAGGGAACGTGCTCAAAAACCGCGGAAAAAATCTTCCGGTCGGCGGGATGGATGAGAAAAAGCTTTACGAAAGAGGAATTGCACAGGTTTCTTTTTCAAAACGTCATTCAGGTTTACGACGCGTCGGTGTCCTTGCGGGCGTACAAGCCCAACTTGCAGTACGCGTATGCTCTGTTCTACTGGGATTTCAATCCCGTCGTCACGGTCGGCACCGCCAAACAGGTCCTGGAATGGCTGGACAAAGCGAAAAAAACGCTGGGTCCACTGGTGGAACATTCCCTTCACCTTTACACATGCATCCGGTTCTACGCGGAACTCATTCGTCCCGAGGTCTTCGAAGCTTGCATTGACAACCTGATAGCGAAAATAAAAGAAGTTTTGAAGAAAAACGGATTGGAAGACTTGGAAGGGCATGACGTCGATAAAAAAATCGATACGCACGGCCTGATAATTTGCTTGTCCCACTTCTTCGCAGATGATTAAGATAGGAACTCGCTTTTTGTCAAGAAAAATACAACGGGCTTTTCGAATGTGCACAGGTGGATCGTCGAGGCGGAAAGGAAATGGGAAAATATTGTCGATGGGGAAAATTGTTCGAGGAAAGTCCAAATGTGCCTTGAAAACCAATACTGTTCGGCACGATAATTAATCCTGGGTAAACCCCCGGCTTTGCCGGGGAGACTCCCAGAGTTTGACATTTGCGGGATTAAATTAGAGGCTCAACAACTCTGAAATTCGCAGAGATGCCAAGAACAGGGGGATGGAACAAACACAATCCGAGAATCTGAAAACCCCCGATTCATCTGTACAATTAAACCAAACAGGCTTGTAGGAGCCACGCTTTTTATATGTCAACAATCGAAGGAGATGAGGGGGTTGGGAAAAAGCGCAGGGGAAATGGCAAAACGCTATCCGTGTGAGGTCTATGCAATGTACCTTAGAAAGCACGGCACCCGCCGCCTTTAGGCGGCTCATGGTCTTAATACCGCTTTGAGCGGTTCAAAAAGATAGGAACTCGCTTTTTGCCAACGAAACTACACCGGACTTTTCGATTGTTTCCCGTCCGCCCGCGCCCGCCCTCCGCCGCAACATGTTGCGGCGGAGGGCGGGCGCGGGCGGACGGGCGGTCGTCGAATCCGAACTGGAATGGGCAAAGATTGCCGATGAATTGAACATGGTTTGCGGAAGTCGGAAAAATCGCGAAAAACATGGGAAACGGCCTGTTTCGGTCCGCAGTCCGGCGCCGATCCCGGTTTCGATTTTTTTTCGGATAGGGAGGGACTCAGTCCCAATAGTCGTATTGCGGGATTTGGGAGTCCGAATCGTCGTAGACGAGTTCTTAGGATATGAGACAGGTCTTCGTTGGGCGGGTCGTGATTTCGCGTATCCCAAAGATCGAGGTGCTCCAGAATCTTTTTGACTGGCGGGCCGGCCTCGAGGATCGATACGATCCGCATTTGATTTTGACAATTGGGACAGCAAAGAGGATCGACTTCGTAGATTTTTTGAATCGGCATCGTCCGGCTGCGGCGGAACTGTTTCGACGTCGGTTCTCCGGGCGCGATCGACGGTATCGCATCGTCGGCTTCCGCCTTTTTTCTCATGCCTCTCGACTTGTTTGAGTAATACCCGACGTACCGAACCAACTGCTCGTATTTATTCGGTATATGAACGACGATCCTCGCGAGCCAGTCGAGGGCGTCGAAGGTTTGCTCGGTCTTTCCGTCTTTTGAGGTGCAGACGACTGATAGGATGCAAATAGTGTAACGCAGTACCCCGCCCGAGTTGCAAAATAGTGTAACGCTTGAAACGGGCGCTACCCCGCATACCCCGCCGCACCCCGCCCCGGAAAAATAAACAATACACAGCCCACCCCGCGATTACCCAGCCGCCCTTTGGCCTTTACGAAAATTCCAGGATGGTCTACAACACCGGAGCCGATTGTCGGCGATATTTGGCAAGGGAACAGAGAAAGCCCGAAACGGCAATTTCGGGCTTTCAAGATGCGAACTTCGATACGAACCGGAAGCTCTCAAGCGCGACCAGCCTAACTGATTTTACGGTTGCGATCAACAGGATTTTCATGAAACTGATTTTCGTCGCATGCCGGTGGTGCGGAGCCGGATTCCACGTATGCCGTCGCTGCTGGCGCGGACAGGTCTATTGCGGAGAGCATTGTCGCAGAGCCGGATATCTCCAGGCCCACCGTCGGCGTCAGCGACGGTACCGACAGACCGAAAAGGGCAGAAAGGCCCATTGTCTCTCCGAAAATCGTCGCCGCCACCCCGAACTGTTCCCCGATTCGAAAAACATGGATGACGGTACTTCCAAATCCCCTTCGAACAAGGGTATAGAGACGACGCGACGGGCAAACGCGTCGGATTTTCCGCCCCGTTTTCCCGCCCGCTGCCATTTTTGCGGTCGATCCGGAGAAATCGTGGATCGATTTGCGAGGCGAATTTGAAAAAAACATCTTCGCCGCTTGAAAAACGACGAAAAATCCGGGAGGAATGCGATGAAAAGACGATTTACAGGCAACGAATTGTTCAAGCTGCGCAACTCGATACCGATCGACAGGCTGATAGAGGACAATCTGAAGATCGCGTCGAAAATCAGCGAGGGATGGTTCAGATTCCTCTGTCCGATCTGCGGCGAGTTCGACACCGCGGTCAATCCCAGGACCAATCTGGCCAGATGCTTTCGCTGCGAGAAAAACTTCAATACCATCGACATGGTAATGACGGTCGAGGGCCTGGACTTCGTAGACGCCGTCGAATATCTGCAAACTCTTCTGCCGGGACCGGAGCGCGAACCTTCGGAGCGTCTCGGGCGGACGAACGCGGCAATCCGGCGGCCGACACGATGAGCGCGGACCGTTTGCGCCGTTTGGAAAAGGTGATCGACCGAAGCCGCCGGCGTTTTTGCGAGATCGGGGCGGCGCTGAGGAAGATCCGCGACGAAAAGCTCTACAAGGTCTCGCTGTTCGAAAGCTTCGAGTCCTACGTCGGGCATCGCCGGGAAATGGGAAAATCCCAGGCGTACCGGCTGATCGAGGCGAGCAGGGTGATGGAGAATCTTTCCCCGATTGGGGACGCGCTGCCTGCCAACGAAGCCCAGGCCCGCGTGCTGGCCCGACTTTCGCCCGTCGAGCAGAAAAGGGTCTGGCGCGAATTTCTGGAGTCCGGCGCCGAACAGACCGCCTCGAACATAAGACGGTTCGTCCGCGCGACCGGCGCGAAGACCCAGGACCCTCGAAAGGACCTGACCGGCGTGATCGGCGACGATTACAAAAAGGCGGCCCTGGAAATGATGAATCAGATCGACCTGGCGAAAAACGACTCGTGGAGGACCACTTCCAGGCAGGCCGCGCTGCTTTGGAACCGGTCCATGAAGGACAGGATACTTTCGAAGCGCTGAAGCGGCGCGCGGACGAATGGAAGACGACGTTTTAGGCGAACTGGCCGGTCTTCCGCCGGACGAGCAGTTCCGGATTCTTCTGCACAGGAAGATCATGCACAAGGAGGGCCCGGCCGGACGGCGGATGAAGAAGTACTACAAGGATCGGTACGCGAAGACCGGCGTCATGCCGAAGCCGCTTTTGCTTGCGGCCGAGGGGATCATGGAGGGAAGAAGATGCAGCGGACGGGCGCCCGCCCTCGACGACGAGGTGAAAAGGCGCTTTGCGGAAATGGCGGAGGCCTCCGCCGACCCGGACGACGAGCGCTTCATGTTCGTGAGCCGAAAGTGCAGGACGATCGAGAACTACCGCTGCTGGCTCGAGGAGGAATTCGGGCGCCGCCTTTCGATACACGCCCTCAGGCGATACGCCAGAGCGGGCGGCCTGAAAAGGCACCTGGAAAAGCCCGATTTCGGAGAAGAGCGAACGGTCCGCCACTCCTTTAAATCCGTGCCGGTTTTCGGCCTTGTTCAAATGGACGGATGCACGGCGAGATACATCAGGATACGCGATCCGGCTGGCCGCTGGGAAAAGCCGCTTCTAATCGAGATCTACGATACGGCTTCGCGCTACATGTTCGGTCTGGACGCCTTCTTCAGCGAAAGCAGCGAAAGCGCTCTGCGTCTGTTTTGCGAATTTCTTCCGAGCGTCGAATTTCCCCGGGACACCGTCCGGTTCCGGCCGGACGGCGCCGGGGGCTTCAAAAACCTCAAAAGAGTGATAAAAGAGCTGAACATGAAGTATTCCATGCCCGGCGGCTTCTTCATGAAGCCGGACTTCGCGCGTCCGAAAAAGCCGAAGGACAAGGCGCACCTGGAATCGTCGCACCGCGCCCTTCACAACTTCGAAGCGCGCGTGCTCAAGCGCTACGAGGACAGGATAGTCAAATACGCTCCCGGCTTTGCGTTCGGCCAGGGAAAAAAGGAGGCGACCATCGCGACCTGCGTCGATATCGACATCGAGCGGCTCCGAAGCGACGGTTTCTTCGAAGTCTACCGCAGGGAACGCAACAGCCGCGTGCGCGACTTCTCCGAAGAAGGAAGGACGGCGTCCTGGAGCCCCGTGAAAATGCTCGGGGAGTACCTCGAAAACGCCGACACGTTCGTCTTCGACCCGGAAACGGTCCGGGGCCTCGCCAAATACGGATACAGGAAGGTCAATGCCACGGTCTCGAAGAAAAGGACCCTCGTCTACGGAAAACGCGAATACTACGTGGCCTCCGGCGCGGAAAACTTCGGCACGGCGAAAAGCACGCCGGTTTCGATCTCGTGTTCGGAAAGCGGAAAGCTGTTCATCTTCGAACGCGGGGCCGACGGCGTTTTTCTCGGGGAGGCGCTGCCTCGAAAGCCCTTTGCAAGGCCCGTCGAACCGGTCGCGGAGGAAAACGAAACGGAAAGGATCGCGCGCTTTCTGCAATCCAAGGGCATGGCGGTCGATTTGAAGCAAATATCGGAGAGGCGCGAAAAAGGGCTGAACCTGGAGACCGCGCGCCGCGTCCACGAAGCCAATAAAATACGGTACGAAACGTACGAAGCCAAAATCCGGCTGCCCCGGCAAGCCAGGGCGAAGGCGATTTTCGACGCCTTTCTCCTGGACTGCGACCGCCGCCTGGAAAAAACCGACGTCGCTCCCTACGCGGCGTTCGAGGAAAGGACCGAACGCGAATGAAAAGAAAGGAAAGCTTCATAAACGACAAGCGCCGGATATCGTACCTCGGCGCGGTCTACAACAGAATCTACAGGGGAAGAAGCGTTCTGATAGAAGGCGACTACGGCGCGGGCAAGAGCAGGTTCCTGAATCTGATCGCGCCCAAAAAGCTTCGCGGGGTCCGCGTCGAATCCCTCTTCGGCGTCCACGAGACGATGGCCTCGATTCTGCGCGAATTGAACTACGAGACGACCGCCCACTATCGGCGCACCCCCGAATATCTCAAGACGATATGCGGCCTGTCGGACTGCTTTCTGGTCATGGACGAGGCGAACGACCTGGATCCGCGCGTCTGGCCGTACTTCAAGAGAATCATGGACGCCGGGGTCCCCGTCGTGATGGCCGGGCTTCCCAGAGTGAGGACCTTTTTGAAAAGCGAACACCCCGACATCCTCAGCAGACTCAAGACGCTGGTTCTCTATCCGATCGTCGTCGAAGACTTCATCGAGGAATACAAGGACATCGAGGCGGAAGCCGTCGAACAGATCTACGTCGCCGCGCGAGGGGACATGCGAAAGTTCAAGGAGATCTGCACGGATTGCCGCGACAGGGCCAGGGAACTCGAATACAGTTTCGTGGACGTCAATCTCGCCCTGGAGTTCATAGCCGGTCTGCCCTCGCCGTAACCCCTCGACGCCCGAAAACTCCGAATTACGCAAAAGCCGTCCTTCATGGACGGCTTTTTTTTGTCGAAAAGGCGGGCCGGAAAAACACCGGAATGCGCTTTTGGGGAAACGTCCCGTCAAAAAGAACCCATTATGGCGAATTCGGTCGAGCGTTACACTATTTTGTCAAGTCCCAATTATGTAACGCATAGCATAACCTGCTGACTTTATTGAGGATATGATTAAGTTTGTCCATGCCTTTTCATAAAATGCGCGTTACATTATTTGCATCCTATCACACGGTATTGATTCCGACCAACATTTACCTCCTTACTATGCGCTGGCCTTCATTATCAAACTATGAATTCATATTCAATATAAGTAGGGCCTACGAATTTTTCGATCCATTTTGCGGACCGCCCAAATTCAAAAGAGAGAGGTTGCCTACTTCCCATCATCTTATTGGTGATGAACAGCGTTTACGAGAGCGGGCAGGAGTAGTAACTGTAGTTGGGTTCATCAACAGCAAAGTATCTAACAAGCAAAATCCAGCGGAACTGCCGATTCGGAGGAGTGCAGAAAAAAATGGCCCTGATCTCCAGGTTGTAATGTCTCGGGAGATCCGCTGCTTTTGGCATTAGCCACAAAAAGGTACATCTAAAAAGACAAGGGGGTAGCCATGTCCATCTTCAACAATCGTTTGAAATATGTCTCATGCCGGGTATGGGACGCCACCCGCGATGGTTTTGTTTTTCCGGAAATCGGTACACCGCCCTATGGCATTCCGAGTTTAAAAGACAGACCCAATGTCGGTCTCGCCTTCTCTGGAGGTGGTACCCGATCCGCTTCGACCACGTTGGGTCAGCTTCGTGGATTGAAGGCCTTCGGCTTTAGCTGTCTGTGAGTTCCGCGTTCATGGTTTATTATCCAAGTCTTGAATTTTAAGAAGGAGGAATTTGTTAAGGATACTGGAACAATTGTTGAGTTTTTCGAAGTTCAAGGATAATGCAAGTATGGTTGAGTTTCATAAAATTGTAATGGATGAATAAAACAGTAAAATTTATTACGGGTCTGCGCAAATGTAAAATTTAGAAATTTAGAAGACCGACCGAGATAATCATTTTTCACGTTTTAACCACAATTTAGCTTTATATGTCAAAAAAATTCAGGTTGAAAATCAAACCAGCAAAATATCGGGTAGCCAAATTCATAGTGTAGGGGGAAAATTAACTTTGTCTCAAAACAATAATCTCATCATCCCATTGAACAACTTAGAACTTGAATCTGATGAACTAAGCCTACCAAATGGGAAAATAGTTCGGAGAGAACATCTGAATTCGAAATACAAAAAGCTACTCAAGAATTCAGAAAAATATATTATAGAAATTTCAGCAATCGAAAATGAAAAGCCTCGAAGGACATTAGATCGAGCATTGGCTATTTTCAAGCTTTTTAAAGACAAATTGGTATTTTCTCAATCGGTGTACTATAGAGACCAGCACGATCTCTTACCTCACTACGTTCATTGGATTGACAAAGATCGTGACAAATCGATTTATAAAATCGAGATGATAGAAGAAACCGAGTTTCAAAGTTTTTGGGGGAAATATTTTGAGTTAGATCCAACAAATTTCGCCATCTACAGATTTCATTTAGCCGACTACCGTCCATATTTACAGGATCGGTTTTCTGATTATGTTGAATCTATAGAATATTTGTTAGTTCCTGATTCAGCCGGTGGCAAAATTAGCTATAAATTTCGGCAACGAGGTTCAATAATTATTGGAAGAAACGATAATCCTGAAGATAAGGAGAGAATTTTTTCCAACTTGGAGGAGGTATATAATCTTCGATCTGCAATTGTTCATGGTGATAGTGATAGAGTTGAAAAAATCACAAATAAAAGAAACAAATCATGGGAAGATGTCACAAAGCCAGTACGAGAATATTGTCGTGATATGATTAAATACTTTTTAAGGGCAAACTGTCTTTACGACAATAAAAAAAGGAAAGAGTATTTAGAATCGGAAACAATTTTCAAAATTATTAGGCCTACAGTAAACGAATAACAACGAGCCGCACCATGTTTATGATTCCCGGACAAGATATTTAATTCTGGTTATAACGGATTTGGGGGAGCGTGCCTGAATCCCCCCATGGATGCCGAGGTCAGCAGGTTTTGCAACCAATTTTCATGATATCTGGATTTGTTGAGCCATTCGGCGGGGCATCTCCATCCATCGTGTATTTTTACCGTCGTCGGATTGCACGGGGCGAAGTTGTGAATCAGCGCCCAGCCTCTGATGCTCAGTTCGGCAGCCGCCAGGCTTCCGTGGAAGTAGAAGGTCGAGAACAAGTGGCGGTCCATTCTCTGCATCAGGCGGTCCGCCATGTTGCTGGTCCGGTGGCATCCGGGCAGGTCGCAGGCTTTCGAATAGTTCGGCAGGTTCTCTTTCAATTTCTCTATCGGCTTCATTATGACATCCGGAACTTTGGCGGCATCCGCCCATTCGTGGAGTCTGCGTACGCGTTGCGAAAAGGACGCTTTCGTAGCGGCCTCGTAGCAGTTCCATATTTTGTCCGCCGCGACGTTGAAAAGCTCCCTGAATTTCTTGCGGGACCTGTCTCGAATCTTTATGAACACGTGAAGAAAGCAGCAGACGACGAAAATCCACGGAAAAAGGGACTTCCACGCCTTGATGGTCGCCTTCCAGCCGTCGGTGTTGACGGATTTCGGTCTGTATCCTGGGTTCAGGTCCAGGGCTTCCCGCACGAATTTTCCGTAGCCTTCAGCCAGGCCCTTTTCCCCGGCGTCTTCGCTCCCGGCCGCTCCAAGGATGCACTGCGCGCCGACCGTGACGGGCACGTATACCTTTTCTCCTCTGAGCCTGGAATGCTTTTCGTCTGCGGCGAGATGTTCGGGCAGAAGCTCGGGGTCCTTGATCGTGGTCCCAACGATGCTGTTTCTGCCGAGGCTTTGTTCCATTCGGTACCAGTGCATCGCATCCCTGCCGAAAACATGCGCCAAAGCCCAAAAAGGCACGTCGAATTTGCGAAGAAACAGCGCTTTTTCAACGTCGTCCGAGAATGCGGTGTGATATGGCATTACAAAGGAAGGCCTGACGGTATACGTAACCGAACCCGCCTCGATTCGCCTGGTCGGTATCTTCGATTTCTTCGAACGCCGCACCTCCTTCAGCTGGTATCTGTCTTCGATTCCGGCGGGAAAAAGCTCGGGAAACTCCTTTATGAATCCGTCGAACTCTTCTCTGAACCATTTTGGATCTTCAATGCTATCCATATATTTCTCTTGATTGAAAGGAAGAACGATTGTACGATTTTTCTGGGGAGTCGGCTTCTTGTTCTGATTTTTCATGCGCCCTTTCTTGTTTTCCGGTTAAGTCTGCAAACTCAACCATACGCCAAAGGGCGATAAAAATCCAGTTAAAAGCCACTCCCCCCAAATCCGTTATAACCAGATTTAATTCATTCAATTTTACAATTTTAAATAGAAAATAAACCTGATAAACTAGTGGTTTTCGGGTTCAAGAATAATTATCCTAATCATGAATTTTCGTCTACGGAAAATGTTTAAGGATTCTTATGCAAGTCTTGAATTTTAAGAGGGCGAGATTGACAAGGACACTGGAAATATTCGAAAATGATAATCCGGTGAGTGATACTCTCGGATGATTCGATTTATGTTTGAGTTTCACTGAAAGGCAATTGGGGAACAATGCCTTAAATAATCAAAAGCGCTGGGGGTTGGGTACTGTCATGGGCAATACTCGACTGTGGTGGGGAGGTTCTATCCGGGTAATATTGACAATGTCCGTTTCCAACTGTTTTTACAATCAAACAGCCTCATATTTCGAATTTTCAGCTTGTTTTCATTCCAAATTTTGAATCAAAAAAAACTCGCAAAAGAACTCAATTTCGACAGAACATTCCTCGCGGGTGTAAACGACGGCAGCATTTTCCTACTCGAACCCGGTGTGGACAATATTGCGCCCCCCCACCCTCGCGATGAAGCCATACGTGGACATCGAGGGGTCCGGCGAGGGAACGACCCGGATCGAAGGGGCGGTCAACGCTTCCTACAGCGGGATCGTGATCGGCGCAGACTACGCCGAAATACGATTTCTCAGCATCGAAAACATGGGAGGCGGAACAGCTCGGAAGGGCTTGGTTCTAAGTTCGGCCACCTGGATTCCGGGTCTACGCTACATTTTCTGTTTAAGGAACTCCCGGAAAAGACGGAATCCAACTGTTTTATCGACACATGGGTTATATACCGCTCCGCCCGGAATGACGACTGCCGGGGCGATAGTCTTTGAAAGTGGCCGACGCTAAAACCAATCCCGCCTGGAATTCCATAGGCGTTTACTGCGACGGGACTTCGCCAAGGCTCTCGCATTTGTCCGTGACTGCCAGAAACGGCTATTGCGCCAGCCACGCGGTCAGTTGCTTCTCGTCGTCGGCCCCCCTCATCGAAAACGTCAGGCTCGAGCCCACGACGGCCAAACACTGAGCATCGGGCTTTACGCCTACGATTCGGCAAGGCCGGGAATTCGGCATTCGGAAATATTTGTCAGCGGAGGAGGCAATGAGAATGACTGCGTGCAATCGCAAAACAACTCCGAGGTCTTTCTGAACGATGTCGAAATCGATGCAGTTGGAAACACGGCGCACGGAGTTTACAACGAAACCGGCTCGACGGTCGATATTCGCAATTCCAACATCCGGGGAGATTATGCCGTAATGATTACCAGCACCTACGGTGGAGGCGGAGACATAAGAATCGAATCGTCGATGATCATAGGGTCATTCAACAGCCTAAGAAACGACAATCCGGGGACAATAGGAACGCCGTCCATTTTCAATGTCAGAAAGTCGCCGACATGCATAAGCTGTCGAAGGGAAGAGGGATTTTCGATCCCGCCATAGACTTTATTGGCAAGAAAATGAACGATCTCGTCGTTTTTGCCGGTATCCCATGTTACGTCGGATTCTTGCGAAGAGACTCGAATTCGTGCAATTGTACGTACGGAACAAACCGTTTGTCGCCAAATGCGGCGTTGATATCGTCCGAAAGGGCCTTTTCGAGGATAGCTGCCTTACGGTACGGCTCCGGCTCCGTCTTTGCCTTCGAACTGTCCGGAAAATCGTCCGGCAAGGCGTAAAGGTCGAACATCGTGGTAAACACCCCATCCGGTTTCCTGTCTTCCTTCATCCAGTTGCAGATATCCTTTCGAGCCACAGGTCCAAATCTCGTTCGCGCAAACGACGGAATATGCTGCTCCCTCGCATGTCGTCCCGTTCGACTATCATCACCTGGTCGGCGGAAAACTCGTCGATCAGGCGCGTCGATTGGGTTGCCAGGACCACCTGCGCGATGTTCGAGGCCGCTTTCGCCATGCCGGCCAGGACGGAAACGGCTGCCGGATGAAGACCGAATTCGGGTTCGTCCACGACAATTACCTTCGGCCGCAGGTCCGGCGGTTGCAAAAAGAGGGCGGTTAGCGCGATGAACCGGAGAGTTCCGTCGGACAACTGGTGCGGCCCGAACAGATAGTCCTGTCCTTTTTCCTGTAGTTCAATCGGATGTAATTTTCGTGTTCGGCGGAGGGTTCAAGGTCAAAGTCCGAAAACCTGGGGCTATTTGTCGAATTTGCCTCGCTATGCGTTGGTAGTATCCTTCTATCGCGTTTCTTTTTCGCATACCCCTTAAAAAGGCCGCAAGGTTGCCGGCGTCGCTTCGCAAAAATCTCGCATCGTCGATATAGCCCCTGTTTCGGATTCCGGACGTCGAAGAGGTGTCGTGAAACTGAAATACACGACATTGAGACAGCAGGCTGTGGACGAACCGGCATTTCGCGTCCCCGGCCTCCGCGCGTTCCCTCAATTGCGATTCGCGCACGCTGGCTCCGAGAGGACTTTTTCGAGGCGTGCCTTTTCCCTTTGGACGGCAAACGATCGTTTCATCCTTCAAGTAAAGATTGCCGGTCGCGTCGCGTACCAAGACGAACGAGTACTCGTCTTTGACCGTCGAATTCTCGAAACTCAAGCGCGCCGAGATCTCGGAGGTGGCCTTGGCTCCCATATAAAGAAGAGAATCGGCGAACCCCTGGTCCGCCACATACTGCCGCAAGCCGCCGGTGGTCAAATAACCGAGCATTTTGAAAAAAGAAACGAGGTTGCTTTTTCCTGCGCCGTTCGCGCCCAACAGAACCGTGATCGGTCCCAGCTCGATTGTTTGTCCTTCGGTGTCGATCGATTTGAATCCTTTCTGTTCAATGCTTTTTAACGCGAGGTCTTTTGGCATTTCGTCTGCCCTGAATCTTTAAATTTTTTTTTTGCGACTATAATGACAGTTTCAATCTTGCTCAATGCTTTTTGTCCCGGGTCAAATGACGGATTCTCCAGGTCGATAAAAAATCTCACGGAGCTTTGTTTTAGGAACAAAAACAGAATAAACGAAACAATATTCCATTTTTTCAGCCATATATTAGGAGCACGGATCTCCCCTTGGGATCAACCTCTTTGCGTCAGCATCTGCCCCCGATCAATTTCGCTGCCTCCGTCCACATGCACGGGGGGCCTTGCAGCGCCGACCAAATTCCGTGTCTCGCCTGTGCACAGTCCATGATTTGCGGGTTCGCATTCGAAAGTCCCTGGATACCGCAATCCAAACAACGGGCCTTAAAACCTTATTTTTGTGCTTGAACACCTTAGTAGCACGGAGATTTCCCCTACCTTGCCAAACCTTATTACCTTATTTTTTATGATCGAAAGGAAAGCCGGAATTCAGGGCGAGAAATTTCAAAATAAGGTAATAAGGTTATGGGAGAGAGAGAATCCGACATGCTACTAAGGTTAAAAAATAAAAATAAGTTTTTTTTTAACAGGCTCCATACACACTCGTACAATATTGATCGTAACTGTCTGAAATATTTATAGAATCAATTGGACATTCAAAAAAAAGCGCGCGATCATACACTCCCAGACGTATACCAAAAAAGGGAGGCGCAAAATTGCACGCGACAAAAGATACCGCATGGGACGATGGAATTTCAAGGAAGTTTTCCGACGGCAGAAAAATAACGGGCTGCCTGAAAATGCGAATGTTCGAAATACTTGTGAACAATCCGGACTGCCAGACTCGCCTGCTTATCGAACAAATCGTGGAAATCGAGGGACCCGTGCCTCTCAAGGTACGGCATGTCAACCGATTGAGACTGGAATGGGGCTTGGGCGGCAAACGCGGCAGGCCCGCGAAGAGGGGACCGACCGGGGAAGGCGCCTGCCGGAACAAGGATTTGGTCGAGATTCGTCCTCGCATTTCCCATGCGGGTCTGCACTTGTTCGACATCTGGCTGGAGACGACGGATGCGCTTTGCGAAACGATTGGAGTCCTGCAAGAGACGGTGCGAATTTACAAAGACGACAACCCGGACGATTCGTTTCCATTGCTGAATCACGGAAGGGAAACGATAGAGCGTCGATTCAAGGCCTTGATTTACGCGCCGCTTTTCGGGATCGGCAAGCTCACGGAATACGACATGAAGGAACACGCTCTGGAAACGATCATAGGCAGGGGTTATCAGAGTTCGACATTGAATCAGTTCCTCGGACAGCTCGAGCGCGTGGAAGCGGGCGAAGCGCTCGTGCCCGCGCTGATTCCGCGGGAGCCCGGCGCCGTATGCTACATAGACGGCCACATGATCGCATTTTGGACCAAATCGTCCATGCACAAGGGCAAGATAACCATGCTTGGGCGCATCATGGCCGGGTCGAACGCGGTCGTGTCGCACAACGAACGGGGAGACGCTCTGTTCTTCGAGTTTTTTCCTCCCGACATCCGATTGCCCGGGGTGATAATGGATTATTGCGAAAAAATCGTCGCCTTGACCGGCATCAGGCTGTTCGCCATCGACCGCGAAGCGAACTCGGAGGAGGTGGCCGGGGCCTTCGAAGACAGGGGGTGGGGCCTGATTTGCATGCTGGACGCGAATCAATTCGAAGGCCTGTCGGATTGGGATGCGGAATTCATAGGGCGGCTCGAGGACGGAAGCAAGGTGTGGTCCGGCCCTTGGAAGGAGCCGGGGAACGACAGCAGGCATTTCGTGATCGTGGAAAAGGAAGACCGCCTTCTGCCGTTTTGGGGAACGCCCTGCGCGAAGGAGATGGCGAAGCCGATAGACTGGCCGGAAATCTATCGCCGGCGCACCGAAGTTCAGGAGAACAGCTTCAAGAGAATGAAGGCGCACGGGGCTCTCGACGTCAATTTCGGGACGAAGACGATATTTTCGGAAGATCGGCACCAAGCGAGAAAGAAGGAGAAGCTGGAAAAGAGTTCTGCCGCGATTCGCGGAAAAATAGAAAAGAAGGAATCGGGAATAGCCTTGCAGGAGGACAAGGTAGGGGAATCGAAGGAGAAGGGACACGGAAAGCGCCTTTCCCAGCGCGAGAACAAGCTCGCGGATCTTCGCGGCGAACTGGACGGGCTGAATAAAAAAGCAAAATTGGCGGAGGAGAAGATCGAGGCGCTCGGTCCTCCGAAACAGAGGGCCGACAGGGACTTTCGCAAACAGGATGTCATGACTTTCCGGACATTGCTTCTTGAAAATCTTCTCGTTCGATTCCTTCTGATCTTGACGGAACAACTGGATGAAAAAATAAGCCAGAGCTGCCTGCTTGAACTGTTTTTCAAAAGAAGCGGCGGCTATGTCGAAACCTTTCGGGAAATCGCATACTGGATAGACACCGGCGGTCTGTCGTTGAAAAACAAAAGGATATTGCGGAAAGTGGCGGACGGGGTCTGCAGGATGAATTTGAATCGAAATGGAAAACCTGTTCGCGTGGAATTGCGCTCATCGCCCCCTTAACAAAGGGATCGAGCGCGGTGCAACGTCAATGTCCATTTTTTTTAACCGTGTAAGAATCCTGTTTAAGGATCAAATCAAATCGCTGTTTCGTGTGATTGTGCCTTGAAACGATCCCTGAAGATCGTAGACGACTTCCAACATTCAATCGGATGAGGAGGCGTCAATGGGCATAAGGCAAATAATCAATGAACAGACTGATTCAAAACCCCGCGACAATTATGGACGAATATATCCAGCCCGGCGACACGGTGGTGGGCGTCGGATGCGGTCCCGGCTTTTTCCCGGCGGACATGGCAAAAATGGCTGGAGAGGACGGCAGACGGCACGGCTGGATGCCGCAACAAAGCCGTTCGCCCGCTACGAAATGAAGGAAAAAAAGGAGGAAGAGGCCACGTAACTGTCCTCTTCGGACGTGGAGTGGGGTGTGGAAGGGAATGAAAAAACGCTGATCATGATAGAAAGATCTGTTCACCTGATGATTAGAACAGGTAGGGAGCTTTGGGCGCCTCAACCGGTTCGATGCGGGGGTTTGAAAAAATCGGAACCGGCTTGCCATTGATTTGCCGAAGATCAAAGGTCCCGTCCACCCGAACCCACTGGTCGTTTGCGAAGTCATCCGCCTGGTCCGAATCCAGCGCGATGGCCAGCGGCAGCGCGTCTGCGGCGCAGCAGGTGATCAGAAAGCGATACACGGCCAGGTCCCTGCCTCCGAAATGCGGCTTGAGTTGTTCATCGCGCAGGATCATACCCGTGACTACCACGCGTCGTCCGATAAAGGAATCGGGGTTGCGGAAAATATCGAGGATGGTTGGCTCTTGAAGCATTTCTTCCCGGCTTTTTTCGATTTCTCCCGGCGTGGAAGCAAAGTCCGGATTGTTTTCAGCAGCCCGAGAGGAAAGCATGGGAGGCGCCTGCCGCTCCATGGCCCCGTTCCCGGTTCCGACGAATCTCTTTTTAAACGCTTGATTGCCGAGCATGGTGTCCGGCATGGCCACCGCGTACAAAACCGGGACAAGCAGGACAGTCGCGCGCAACATTGCCGACAGATCGATATCCGTTGCTTCGGGACGAACCATGGCCGCAATCATAAACCCCATGGCGATAAAGTGCGCAACAGCCAGGAGCATTCCGAATTCCGGCCGAAGAAACGCAACGTATCGCTGGGTGGCCAATATATGGAGCAGAAAGCCGGTCCAGACGGCGAATACTGCGGGATGCAGCCATCTTTTCAGCGCTTGTTCCGGCGATTTCATGGTAGCATCCCGTTCAACATTTCGAGGCCGACTGAAACCGCAAGTACGGCCCCGAGAATAAGTGACGCCAAAACGGCAATGGCCCTGCGTTTAAATACATTTTGATACATGAGAAGAAGCTTGAGATCGAACATCGGGCCGGTCAGCAAAAAGGCCATTTGCGCCGGAATGGACATCAACCCCTGAAAAGACGCGGCAATGAATGCATCCGCCTCGGAGCACAGGTTGAGCAGGACCGCCAAGGCCATCATCAGCACCACGGACAATGACGGTGTAGACGTCAGACTCAGGAAGCTCGACCGGTCGATATAGGTCTGGGCCAATGCGGCGATGAAAGCGCCGATGACAAGGAAGTGCCCCACCGCCAGAAAATCCTCCATCGCGTGGGCAAAGGCCGCCCCCGACTTGTCGAGCCAACTTCCCGACACCGCATGGCCGCAGCCACACCCGCAAGCTGCGGTAGTGCCCGCCTGGTCTTCGATCGCCTTGATGGCTACCTCTGTTCCGTGACACGCCTCGTAACTGACATGCTCCAGTGTATGGAGATGACAACCGCGGGGCGAGGCGTTGTTTTCAAATGCGGTGACGTTGTCCTTGATGGCCCCGCTGCCGACAAACAACCTTCCCATGAGCATTCCAATTGCGACGGCAATGACATACCCGAACCCCAGGCGCAGAATGACGATGCGCCAGTCAAACGCATAGGCCAAGGCCGTCGAAGCCGCTACGATCGGGTTCACGATGGGACCGCCGAGAAGATAGGCGATGGCTGCGGAAACAGGGAGGCCTTTGCCGATCAGCCGCCGGACGACCGGTACGACGGCACATTCGCAAACCGGAAAAACAATCCCCGCACCGGCTGCGATGCATACGGTCAGCCAGCCTTTCCGGGGCAAAAACGCGACCAGGCGTTCCCGGTTTACAAAGGCTTCGATAAAACCGCCGACCAGCGAGCCGAAAAGCATGAAAGGAATGGCTTCGAGCACGATGCTGACGAATATGATCGCAAGAGAGTTGCGGGTATCGGATTCGGCGCCTGCGGGAAGAAAAAAAACGGCTGCCATCAGGAAAAGCGCAGGAAGGTAATCGAAGGATGTTCCCTTCGTTGACACCCCGCGCGCGTGACAGGTGTTTCGGATGCTTTGGCCTGCTTTTTGTGTGGTTGGCATAGGCAATCTTTTTTGGCGTTTGATACAGCCTGACGTTGTTGTCGTCGCTTTCCAATTTCAATGACATAACATCTTTCACATAAATGAAAGGCCTGAATATACCAAATCATCCAGATCCGATAAATAGATTTTTGAAAATGGAGGGTTAAAGGGTCTTTCCGGGGATCGGTTCCTTGTTGAAAGCGGCAACGATTCTATCGCCTGAATGCCTTGCGCCGGCGATATTTCTTGCGGAGGGACCGATTTGGAGTTCCGAAAGGGGGCCGCTGACGAAAATTCGCTCATGCCATTGCAACGACGGCCCTATAGCCGGGAACCCGCACGGGGCTGTTTTCAGATGGAATTCATTTATTGTCTGGGAAATAAACCCATTGCCCGGCCGTTCTTCGCGGAAACCGGTTGCCAAGATAACTTTTCGGCATGGGTACTGACCGTGACGACCGCCGAGCAACAGGTGCCCGGCTTGAAATTTCGCGTCGGCGATTTCATCCATGATACAGGAAATCCGCTCTTGTGCTATCGCGCTATCGATCAAGGCTTTCATGTTTTGGGGAATACTGCCTTTCTTTCTGGCGACTGCAATGCTCCTGCGCCTTTCATCCAGGGTTTGACGGCTGAAAGGGTGCAGATACTTGCGCCCCAGCCAGCCCGGATCAAAATCGAAATCGCTGACCTGGATGGCCGTTTTCGAAACCAGCAGGACATCGTCAAATCCTTTTTCGACCAGACGCAACGCCAGCTGCACTCCGCTGAGCCCGGAACCGATCACTGCGACCGGGCCTTGGTTTTCAATGGCGTTCAGGGAAAAATCCGGCTCGAACACATGATCGATCGGCGCGCCCTGCTCGTCCGGCAGAAGGATTTCATGGCAATTATCGGTCCCAATGGCGGAGGCAAGTCCACCCTGTTGAAACTGATATTGGGTTTGTTGACGCCTGCGAAGGGGACAATTCGCGTCGATGGCAAATCTCCCCAAGAGGCTTCGAGGTGCCTCGGCTACGTGCCGCAGGACGTTCACACGAACCGGAACTTTCCGATCACTGCCATCGACGTTGTGTTGATGGGAAAGCTCGATCCCAAAAAGCGCTTTTCCCGTCGATCCGCAGACAACCGCCGCGATGCCATGGCGGCCCTTGAGCGCATGGAAATGGCAGCCTACGCCGACAAGAAAATCGGCACACTTTCCGGAGGCCAGCGCCAGCGGGTGTTCATCGCGAGGGCGATGGTAACCGGGCCAAAGCTTCTGTTGCTGGACGAACCCACCGCCAGCATCGACACCAAGGGCCAGGCGGATTTTTACCGGCTTCTCAGAGAACTCAACCAGGACATTACGGTTTTGGTGGTCAGCCATGACCTGCTGGTGATATCCCGGTATGTAAAATCGGTGGCATGCGTCAACAAAAAGCTGCATTATCACGACCAGGCCGAAATCACCGGCGACATGCTGGAAACCATGTATCCCTGCACCGTGGAAGAGGTTTGTCCCGTGGAATTGGTGGCCCACGGTCTGCCCCACAGGGTGCTGGCGGATCACGAGAAGAAAGACCCATGATTGAGGCTTTACAATTCGACTTCATGCGCAACGCACTGGCCGCAGGCCTTCTGGCCAGCGTTATCTGCGGTGTTATGGGAACCTTCGTGGTGGTCAACCGCATCGTATTTCTGTCCGGCGGCATCGCCCATGCCGCATACGGGGGGATAGGCTGGCATTCTATTTCAACTGGCCCTATTTGCCCGGTACCATCGGTTTTTCCCTGTTCGCGGCCATGGTCATGGCGGCCATAAGCCATGCCGTCAAGCACCGCGCCGATACGATCATCGGGGTCATATGGGCGCTCGGAATGGCATTCGGCATCATTTTGATCGACATTACGCCTGGCTATAACGTGGACCTCATGAGCTATCTTTTCGGTAGTATTCTCACCGTTCCCAGTTCGGATATTTTCATCATGGCCATTGTCGGAGTGATGATGACGATCCTGGCTGTCTATTATTACAAGGACCTTTTGGCATGTCCTATGACGAGGACTTTGCGCGAATCAGGGGCGTTTCGGTCAAAAAACTCTATTTCGGCCAGATCGGCATGCTGGCTGTCGCCATTGTTTTGTTGATAAAGGTAGTCGGCCTTATTCTGGTCATCGCTCTTTTGACGATCCCTCCGTTCATGGCAGAGAAATACGCCAATTCACTGGTTCAAATGATGGTGGCCTCAAGTTTGCTCGGGGCCGTGTTTACCGTTACTGGCCTGTGGTTTTCGTACCGGTACAATCTCACGTCGGGCGCTTCGATCATCATGGTTTCGGGTATCGCCTTTCTTGTTTCCTTGGTAGTGGACAAGTTGGTTGAGTACGGCGTTGTTGAGCGCATAAGCACGGGTGGAAGGGCATCTTATTACGGACTGGCCCCAAATGATTACCACAAACCGCACCTTCACTTTTATTGTAAAAATTGCGGACAAATGGATTGTTTAAGCCCGGGGAGTATAGTTGTTGACACCGAGCCCTTGTGGAAGACCTACCCCGGCCGAATTGACAAAGTGGAAGTTCGTATTGACGGGATATGCAAAAATTGCGAAAAACGTCAAACGAAATTATGACGCACGCCTTCGTGGTTTATCGGGTGACAGCTTATGCAAGTCCGTACACGGCAAATCCCGCAATTGTTTATCTCGGATTTATACGTATAGCTATGGGTTGGTTTTAACGTCGGCCATGCCCTGGCAGAACTCGGACGCGAAGCGTCCTGGTATGCGTTCCCACGCGATGCGCGGGAACGAGGCGGTGTACGGGTGGCCGGAGTAGAAACCAACCCCGTGTAGCTACCAATCAAATCCCAAAGATGCATAGAAGAACCTGCCCGGCTCGTTGACAATGGCCGGATTGGCGCCTGTCCCGCCGATTACATCCCATTCGTAAGAATTCGCAACCGCGTACTTCCGGTCGAAAACATTATCCATACCGACATTCAACGTGAACGATTTGAAATGGTAACCCATTCTCAGGTTCATGATGTCCCATGATGCGAGTTCTTTCTCCCCGGCACCGGTATCGATGTCCTTGGCCGCGTCGGAATGGACCCATTCAACGGTTCCGAACAGCCCGGTGTCCTTTTGGCCCAACGGCTCCTCTTTCTCGTATTTCAGCGCCAATCTGCTCTTTAGCGGCGCTATCTGCCCGAGATCCTTGTCGTTGTTGTTGTCGGAGTAACTGTCCTTGCGGCCTCTTTGATAAGCAATTCCTCCATCCAGAGAAAACCCGTAAATCAGATCGACTCCGGCTTTGATGTCCCCTCCATAGATGTGTGCGTCAATGTTCGTGTAGCTTTGATACCCCGCAATGTTAACTTCTTGATAGATATAATCTTTAAGATCGGAATAGAATCCCTTGGCCTGGAACATCCATCGTCCGCGCTCGAATTTGAATCCCAAGTCGAACTCCGTGTTGGATGTAGGTTCGAGATTGGGGTTCCCGAAGAAAGCGGGATTTCCCTGAATGTATCGCTCGCACGATGTCGGCGTTCGATAACTGCGTCCGACGCCGCCGAAAAACATCGCACTATCGTTCAGGAAATATTCGACCGAGAAATGACCTCCGAGAAGGTCGTCAGTCTGGCGATTCGCATCAGTGACGGCGCTTGTAAAAACCAATTCTTCGTCAGCCTTCTGCTCGAAGTGATCGTATCTCAATCCGATTCCAACGGCCCATTTGTCGAAATTCTTATCCATTTGAACATATCCACCAATGTCCGTCGACTTGACGGAAGGGATGAGGTTGTCATTTAGTTTTGCGCCCGTCAGGCTGTTGTAGACGTCCCCCCACCAGTCCCTGTGGTACAGGTCAATTCCGTAGGTCAACGCGGCGAAATCGGTTCTGGTCACATTTTGAATGCCGCCGCCCGTTATTGTCGACTCCACCTCGTTGTTTTTGGGTACGGGCACATTGCGGAAGTCCTGGAAGGGGTAATGTTCCACTTGGTTGCGGTAAAACGAAAGGGTGAGTTTCTTCGACAGATTGCCAAGATCGCGCATCTCCCAGCTCGCCTTGCTCATGTTGGTGGTCTCTTCTTCCGTGTCGAATACGACGCGGGGCGTGAGAATGTCATCCGCCCTTCCATAGGCGTGCTCAAGCAGGATTGTATGGCTGTCGCTCGGCGTAAACTGCAGTTTGCCCCAAATGTCGTTTTTCTGAAACGACTTGGCGTCACGACCCTCTTCGTTATAGGATGCGGGCAGACCTTCTCTCACTTTCCAGAGCGCATCGCCGGAGCCGTCTTCGTACTGATCGGACTCGGAATAGTTGTATCCGAGCAGCCCTTGGATTTTGTCGCTGCCGCCGCCGGTTGTAACGCCGCCGCTGTAATAGTCGTAACTTCCGACCTTTCCAAGGATCTCTCCATGGAAACCGGGCTTCGGTTTCTTGGTGATCACGTCCACGTACCCGCCCAAGGCACCCATCTTTGTGACGTCGAAGGGCCCCTGTTGCAGCGTCAATTTTTGCACCGTCAGCATGTTGATATGAGAAAGATGGGGGTCTTTTCGGCTTCCGCAGGCCCCCTCGAGGATTCCGCCGTCCAACAGCACCTTGAAATTCTCTTGGCCGAAACCCCGCACGGAAACCTCGTTGCCGTAACCGCTTTTGCGTATCATCGACACTTCGACCAATTCGTCCGAAAGGATTTCTGCGAAATCGACCAGGTTATGCACTCTCAGCTTGCGGCTTTCGATTTCCTGTTTTTCATCATCGATTGCAGCTCCGGTTACAACGATGGTTTCAAGCTGAAGTATTTCCTCGGCGGGACCGGCTGATGACGAATTCTCAAGATCGTCTTTTTCTTGAGCGTACGAAAAACCGGAAAACGTCAAAAAAATCAACGCAAGGACAAATGATTTTAATTTACAGACAGGTTTCATCTCCTCCTCCTAAACAAATTACATGGTTTAATCGCTAATGCAAAATCGTTTGCATTAATAACGGAGAATATCGGCCTTTGTCAAGTTTATTGCGAAACAGCTTGCAATAATGGCGAGAATAACCTATGCTGCCGAAAAAAGAGGTTCGGATCTTGAGACGCAACACAACACAGAAAAAAGCCATAGAGCAGGTTTTCAGGCAGAATGACAGGCCGTTGAGCGTGGATGAGATTCTTCAATACGGCCGCAGGATCGTAGAATCGCTCAATCAGGCAACCGTCTATCGGAACCTGAATTTTCTCGTCGATGACGGCTGGCTGAAGCGGATTTCTCATCCGCACCTTGGTTCTATTTATGAACGCACCGGAAAGGGACATCATCACCACTTTCACTGCCGTGAGTGCAACCGCGCCTTTGATCTTCCCGGCTGCGCCCTGAAGGAAGAGGGCGCAGCGCCAGACGGATTTGTCGTGGAGGACCACGAAATATTTTTATTCGGTGTCTGCCCGTCTTGCGTCGGGTTAACCAAGTGACCCTTTCATTTCGACAACGCATCGGACGCCTGCCTCAAAATCGGGCCTGCTTGTGCTATTTTGTGCATCTGCCTTTTACGCTTGCGGTCGCACCGCACAGCATCGAGGAGAATCGAAGACAAACGCAGTGGGGATGGCAAAGTAAGAACCAACCCCGAAAATCAATATAAAGGGCGAGAATCAACCGCCCGTAAAACAACGACCAAAGGAGGTATTTAATGGCAAATTGTTGTGACATGAAAGAAGGAGATGTGTTTTTTTGCGAAGCTTGCGGCCTTGAATTGAAGGTGGCCAAGCCCTGCGCGTGCGATGCGGGTTCTGCAGACGCCTGCAGTGTTCCGCTGATGTGTTGCGGAAAGGAGATGAAGAAAAAAGAATGATCGATATTGCCGAAATCAAGGCGAACAGGGTCAAGGCGACCATTTTGAGCGGATTTCTCGGAGCCGGGAAGACCGCTTTGCTCAACCATATCGTGCGGCATAATCAGGGAAAAAAGATTGCCGTTCTGGTCAATGATTTCGGAAAAAAAGATCGGCAAAGAATACATTGAACTGGCCAAACGCCAAATCACAGCGGCCAATTTGCTGATTTTAAACAAGATCGATCTCCTCGGCGAAAAAGATTTGAAGCGGGTGAAGGACTATTTGCGCAAAATATCCCCGAGCGCTGTCATTCTGGAGTCGATCAGGTGTCAGGTTCCGCTCGATTTGATCTTAGGCTTCAAAGATGTCCTCGAACTGCGAGCCATGGGGAATCGAAAAGAAATGGTCGTTCACGTTCACGAAGCCGGCGGTCGGGAAAATAACGTTCGTATTTTTCCGGCCGTCCCCGCCCATGAACATAAAAGCCACGACCTGGTTTTTGAATCTTGGAGTTTCAAAGCCAAAATGCCTTTCATTAAGGAGGCTTTTAAGGAATTGCTGGAAGATATTCCGCCGGATATCATCCGGGCAAAAGGATTTGTGCATTGGGATGATCCGGAAAACCCAATGGTGCTTTTCAATCTGGTCGGACAATGGATTGAGCTTGATGTTCATTTCAAAAAAGAAGACTGTCCGATGCAAACACGACTGGTTTTCATCGGAAACCCCGGCTGGAAAAGAAAGCACAACATCGAAAGCAGATTGAAAGATGCTCTTAACTAGCGTTTCGAGATACTTGTCGATTCCGGAATGGCGCACGCCCGAATCCTGCGCGATTTCGTTCGGCTTCGTCTTGCCGGAAGCAAGGCTGAAATACAAACGTTCTCGTTTCTGGGCGGAGTCCCGTAACAAGAGCCTCCCCATACCAAATCCGGTATACTCGATGATCAAGCTTTTGGTACGACGTTAATTCAACCCGTCATTCCGGGCGTAGCGGATTTCTTGCGAGCAGCTCGGGCAAGCCAGCAGGCTTTCCCGTCCTCGATATTCCCAATTTTGCAAACGAAAACAAAGTCCCGGATAACCAGAATATTGACACATATCCCCGACCCATATGAACAGTCGGGAAATATTCCGAATGACATAGTTTTTCTCATCTTTTATTGCAAGCCATTTCACAATAAGCTTGACAACCAAATGCCATCTGGCGTATTTGTTGCAAATGCATTCGCATTGGCAACAAATAGGTCTATTGCCGTCTTGTTGCCATTTGAGTTCGTAAAGGACCCAGCAACATTGGAGGAGCTATCATGAATATCGACATCATTTACGGTTTTTTAGGTTCAGGTAAAACTACATTTGTTTCCAATATCCTTCAGGAATGGGGGGGGAAGGAAAAAATCGCGGTCCTGGTCAACGAGTTCGGCGAGGTGGGTATCGACGGCTCTCTCCTTTCCGACTCCCAGTGCCCGGTGGTGGAAATGGCCAGCGGCTGCATCTGCTGTACCCTGATGACGGATTTCCAGACACAGTTGCTGGATATCGCTGAAAAGTATGCCCCGGACCGCGTCATCATCGAACCCACCGGCGTAGCCACCATCAGCCAAGTCCTGCGGATCATCGGCAGCCAGTTTTTCGAAAAAATCATCGACCGGGTCAACCGGGTCATGATCTCGGACACGATCCTGGCCTTGGAATTGTACCGGCAGAACCGCCATTTCGTGGAATCGCAGATCAAGGGCGCCCAACTGATCCTGCTCAACAAATGCGACTTGGTTCGACCCCAGCAAGCGGACTTGATCCTCAGCGCAATCCAGGCTATCGAACCGGATTTGACCATCATTAAAACCGAATACGGTCATGTGGACTGGCAAGAATATAGCGCCTCCCTGGCAGCGGCCGCCGCCCCAGAGCCCATGGCCGATCTGAAGGTCCATCACAACCCTGCCCCATTGCATGACCATATTCACGCCCACGACCGCAGCAACCACGACCACAGCCACGGCCACCATGACCATGATCATCACGATCACGGGCATCACCATCATTCCTTTGAAGACGGGCTGTGTTACGATTCCTTCGGACTGATTCTTAAAGGCATGCGTTTTAAGCGTGCCTGGCTGGAAGCGTTTTTCAATCGCCTAAGGCAAGATAAGGCGTACGGCAATGATATTGTCAGGGCCAAGGGCCTGTTCCAACTCGATGAAGGGGCCTGGATACTGATGGAACTGGCCTCCGGCCATGTGACCTTCCAGCCCATTAATTATACCTCGCCGGGTAAATTCACGGTCATCGGCAAGGAACTCCAGCGGGAAAATATTTTAGACGACCTGAAATCCTGCGCCAGCGAGGCCGCCCTAGCCTGAGCCTGAGTTCCAGTCTACTCCGAATGCGGTCTTGGCGGACGGCCCACCGATAACGCCGGAGTCGCACCCCGCCGCCGCAGGAGCGTCTCAGGACCGTGAAAAAACCTCGCGGGCCTGCTCGGAAAAACGGACTCCAATGGCTTCGTAAAAGTGAATGGTACTTTTTTTAAAGCGTAGACCAACAAATCAGTAGATCAGACCGCGAGAACGCTTCCCGATTCCCGCGAAGGCTGTTGACACGGCTGTTGCTTCACCATTAGGGAAGGAGGATAAGATGGAACTTAATTTATCGGATAGCATTAAAGATCTTTATAAAACGTTCGAGCCTTATAACGCCCGGAATCTTACCGGATGTACCTGCTGCGTCGATCCAAGGGATTCCACTTTTCTTGCTCTGGCCGACTTGTCATCTTTGTCGGCGAGGGAACTCGACAACTATTCGAGGAAGGCGTTGACTACCTGGGGAGAAGAAAAAGATTTTAAACATTTTATCCCGAGATTGTTCGAGATTGTCTCAGCCAATCCCGATGCCTTTACTTCACTTGAGGTTCTATTTGGAAAACTCCGTTTATGCCGCTGGCTTTCATGGCCCGACCCGGAAAGAAAGGCAGTCGATAATTATTTAAAAGCATTCTGGCGGAATTCTCTCCGTAACGATCCTGAAAATGTTGATATCGATACCGTTATCTGCGCCATTGGAGGAGTCCGTGATTCTTTGAAAGATTTTCTTGATACGTGGGGCGAGATGACAGATCCAAACGCATATCGGCATCTTGCACGCTTCATTTTGCTCAATGCCGACGATGTCCTCTGTAAGAATCGTCTCGTCAACTCATTTTGGGAAGAACACGTTGATGTGGCCGAAGAGGTTATGGAGTGGCTGCTTAGTTCCAGGGCTTTTGAAATTCTTTCCGAAGGGAAGCAATATCTAACAGGGGAATTTGTCGATGGGCAAGCTCTTACAGACAGTGTTTCTGCACTAAGCGAAATGATTTTATGGAACAAAAAAAACTCATAGAATGT
Source organism: Desulfobacterales bacterium (assembly GCA_963674505.2). Taxonomy (GTDB): domain Bacteria; phylum Desulfobacterota; class Desulfobacteria; order Desulfobacterales; family SKZT01. Next base: position 138,847 of record CAXXIG010000006.1, on the reverse strand, counting down.
CAGTAAAGCAGATCGCGAGAACGCTTGCCGGTTTCCGCGCCAGCTGGTATACGTTCCGGGGAAACAGGCCGAGCAGGCCTACCCCCGCGAGCTGGCTCTGATGGTGGACATGACGGTTGTTCGTTCCGAACATAGTGTAGCGCAGAGGGCAATAAACCAACGCCGCCTGGTCTACTCTCCAGGCTATTGGAAACGGACGGTTCCACTTTCTTCCCAAGGAGTATTTTCTCTACAAGCCAAACGACGAGTTTCCCGAGGCCCTTCGGTACCTGGCAAAGCTGCTGTACGAGGAAAAACGACCGTGAACGCTTCCGGACGAAGTAGAAAACGCATTCTGATGCTACTCCTTCTGGGCTCTGTCTGTGTCCTGGGATTTATATTCAGCCTGGCCTCAGGGTCCCTGAAGCTCTCCATCCCCGAGATCCTTCTCCTGGACGAACCCACCATCTTCCTGGACATCTGCTACCAGTTCGAGGTGCTGGAACTGGTCCGGGAACTGAACCGCAGCCTCGGCATTGCCACGGTGATGGTGCTGCACGACCTCAACCAGGCCGCCCGGTACGCCCACACCATCGCGGCCCTCAGCGAAGGAATGATTGTGGAGACGGGCTCCCCGTCGGCAATCATCACCCAGGCGCTTTTAGAGCGAATATTCCGGATCCGTGTGGATGTCAGAAACGATGCCATCCAGGCCTGTCCCTATTTCATTCCCATTGAAAGCCTTCATAACCGGATTACAGATGAAAGGCAAGCCCACCATGGGAGAAGAGAATAAAATGAAGATCGTCTATTTCGGCGTCACATCGAACGAGATTCCGAACCTGAGCGAAGCGGCCCGTGAAAGGCTCGCTTCAGAGCACCCGGACAGGTTGACCAAGGTAAAAGGACCGCCGAAATTTGCCAAGTCCGACTTCTGCCGTACGCTACATTGTCGGTCAGCGTCTCCATGGCCTCGTTTCCGGCCATCTCGCAGGGAAAGGCGATGTTGGGCCAACCCAAGGCCTTGTTTTGTTGGTTTACGGCGGCCCTTCGGATTAAAACCTGGTCCTCGAGCGCCTGTCGAACCGTTCTTGCTCCCGAGTCCAGAACGATCTCCTCGATCCCGGCCTCTGACAGTCGCTCGGAAAGCTCTGCCAGTTGCTCCAGACCGGAGGCCTTGGCCGCCACACTGCACGAATGCTCTTTGGCCAGTTTCGCCATTCGGTCGGCGTTTTCCGGCGTTGCGGCATACAGAAGCGGTTTCTGTTCCCCGCAGATTTTCAACCCGGCCGCCATGATTTCGGGGTCTTCGCTCATCAGGACAAGCTTGGCGTCGATGTTTCCCATCGCCTTTTCGATCAGACCCGCGAATTTGCCCGCGTCCTGGGATTCGCATTTGAGCGCCAGCAGTTCCGGGCGCTGCACAAGCCCCATGCGACGATAACGCTGCTCGGAAAACCGTTTCAGTTTGGCATCCACTTCCCCCTCGTCCAAATTGTCGGAGACCAAAATAGCAAGTCCGGTCGGGTTTTCGAACTTCTTGTCATGACGATACAAGACCGATTCTTCGCCCGTTTTAAATCCCGCATCCCCGGTGCCGATGGCGACGGGCTTGATCGGCGCGGCGTCGGCCTCCGCCATTTTGGCCTTCGCCTCGTCGGAAAAGTAGGGACACGCGTCCCGCTCGGCTTGGCCTGCGGCCAAGCTCATGGCGAACGCCAGGCAGGTGGCGAACCCGCACTCCCGGCAGTTGGTCTTGGGGGTAAGTTTGAAAATATCCATTCCTGTCAAAGCCATTTTCGTACTCCTTTCTTTTTGGATCGGACTCCACATGGTCTGTCAAGAATTATTTTGTGCATATGCCCAAAACAGCGACCCTTGTCTAAGTCGGACAAACGGCAGTCCGAGGGCGAAGAGGGCAATCTGAATTGGCCCGTCGCGTCAACGGAGGGCAGATTGTTGCGACCTGTGTGGATGGAATCGATGGACAATGCGTAAAAATTCGCGAGATCCAGTAGCGCCGTCTTCCACGGCGGCGCGGTATTTTTATGTTTCGAGTTCCACGCAGGGCACTGCGCCGCCGTGGAAGACGGCGCTACCGTATCGCTTCAGACTTGTTCCCCTGATAGGGGGGATCTGAGTTGGGTCATCCTACCTCCGGCTCGTTCCCACGCTTTGCGTGGGAACGCATACCAGGACGCTTCGTGTCCGCGTTCTACCAAGGCGATTTCGCGGGATTGGTGTTAACATCGGCCACTTTCAAAGGCTATCGTCCCGGCAGTCGTTATTCCGGGCGGAGCGGTATGTAACCCGGATGTCGATAAAACAGCTGGGTTCCGTCTTTTCCGGCAATTTCTTAATTGGAAAATGTAGCGTAGACCCGGAATCATGGTGGCCGCATATAGAACCAAGCCCCGCTTCCGCTGTTCCCTCCCCCGATACACGGCTGCCGTCCGCACAGATCGGCACAGATCGAATTGTTTCCGAACCGTTTTTTAGAAAAACAAATGCCTTGCTACTTGCCCGGTTTTTGTATAGATGAATATTGAATTATGGGAAGTATCTCGATTACGAGATCGGGGCTTGGTCTTAGCATCGGCCACTTTCAGGGACTATCGTCGCGGCGTTCGTCATTCCGGGCGGAGCGGCATGTACCCCGGTTGTCGATAAAACAGGTGGATTCCGTCGCTTCCGGGAATTTCTTAACTGGAACATGTAGCGTAGACCCGGAATCCAGGCGGCCGAATTTAGAACCAAGCCCCGAGATCGGAAAAAACATACGAACATTGTTTGGGAGAATAGCGATGCGTCGAATCATTACATTCACGGTCTTTTTTTGTTTGATCGTGGCCAACGCTTTTTGCGAAGGTCCGGCCTTGTTGCCGGTAAGCCTGATCGCCCACAGGGGCTTGACAACGGAGGCGCCGGAGAATTCCATTGCCGCCCTGGAGGCCGCCTGGAAAGCCGGGATTCACGGTTCGGAGATCGACGTACGGACCAGCTCGGACGGCGTGCCTGTGCTTTTGCACGATGCCAACCTGGATCGAACCACCCAAGGCGCAGGCAATGTGGATGAAAAGACGTGGGACCAACTCGAAAATATGCGGCTGGTCGATTCGCAGGGGCAAGCGTCGGACCAGACCCTTCCCAGCTTGGAGCAGGCTTTGGAGTGGCTGGAAAAACGCCCCGGATTTTCACTGGCGCTCGACATGAAGCAAGTGGACCCTGTGGCAGTCGGGCGCATGGTCCTGGAACACGGACTTGCCGACCGGGTGACGCTTAGCGTGGGCGGGACCGACCAGGCCGGAATGGTCCGGGCAATCGAGGATTTCGATCCCCGGCTGAAGACTTGCCTGAGCCTGGGATGGTGGTGGCGAATCGAGGGGATGCCCGCCTTTGCCGCAAAAGGCCTCGGGGTGGACGCGCTGTTCGCCCCGGAATATTACTTTCCGGCCCGGGGATTTTCCGAAGCGCTGGAGGCGGGCGCCCACGTCGCCGTATTTCTCCGGGGAAAGGACAACCTTGCCGAGCGGTTGCGAAACGCGGCCGCATTGGGCGCGCAGGCGGTCAGCAGCGACGATCCCAGACAGCTGATTCCCTTGGTCGTTCCCAGAAAAAACTCTGGTCAAGAACAAAGCGACGGTATTGCAAAAAAAGACTCCCATGGTAGTGAATCATGGGAGTAGGCGGCATGGAGCGGCTGACTGGAAAGTTTCTTTCCTGTGAGCCCTGGTTATTCATCCCAGGATTGGAACTGTAACTCTGGGAACTTGGAAATAGAAAAGCTGCTCGGCAGACTTTCAACCCTGGCGTGTAATTCTGCTGGAGACAGATAGCTGCCGTATGATCCTCGTTTTTCAGGTACTGGAATCTCCATCCAAAAACGATTGCCTGCCTTATGAGACATGAACTGTAGAGTCACTCCATTGCTGTCCACTATTCCAAGAAAGTCGGAATCCGAGACTAATTTGGGGAGCAGCCTTAAAACGACTTCGTCTAAATCCATTGACAGTGGCAAATCGCTTGCAATCATTTCATTGTTACCATGAAAACAATAGAATACGCCAAACTGATCATGGCGAGGAGGCCACCATACAAAAGCATTCGGGTCGCTAATGTCATAAAAGCCAACCGAGTATTTTTGTATGAGCTTGACCACTTCCTGACGAGCCTCTGCGGCCTGAGACCAGGGAAAAGCCATATAGATCGAGCAAGGGCCAAACCCATAGTCGGTTAGTTTGGGGTTGTCGATATCGGAGTTCGGTCCATTAAGTGGTGGAAATTCTCTACTGAGTTGGTCGAAAAACAACCTCAATGCCTGGCTGGCAAGTTCTGGTGGATCACATGATTCCTCGGATTGCTGTTCGTACCAGTGAAGAAATTTTGAATGATCGCTCGGTGCTTGAACATGGTCGAAAACTACTAAGTCATAGCTCATGATTGATCCTTTTAAAAAAAAGTGTTCCTGCGGGGTCCGGAATCGAGATGGCCTCCGAGTAAAGAAACCTTTCGAAAGTCTGTCGAAATTCCGGACCCTGTAGCCTTTTTACTTCCTATTCGTGGGAATGCCCAAGATACAGCTCTTCGAACTCCTTGACCGCCTCCCTGGCTTTCTCGACATTCTCCAGGTCGGTGGTCTGCTTGCATTTCATGGCGTATACCAGGATTTTATGCAGTGCGGCGAGCTTCTTGTCGTAGTTTTCGGCGTCTAACTTGATGCGCTGGGTCATGAAATACTGGGTAACGATATCCTGAAGCTTGTTGGCGTGCTCCTCCTTGTTGGTGATCCAGCGGACCAGTTGGTTGTAATCGACAGGCGACTTGCCGGCGATCTCCGTGGCTTGTTTCATTGACTTTTCGATGGTGGTAAGATGCTCGTACATGAGCTTGACCCGAAGATGGTCGTCGTAGATGCCGCAGGGGATTTCGCAGTGGGCGAACGCGCTGGCGGACGCGAACATCGCAAAGAGAACTGCGGCCACTGAGACCATTGTGAGATTTTGTTGTTTTTTCATGCACTTGATGTTTTTCATTTCAAACCTCCTGTGTCTGCTTTTTTGTTGGCGAACAAGAACCTTCCGTTTTATTGCCTGTTGTCTGGAACATGTTTTTACCGCCCAATTGTACGCATTCGTTTTTCGGTCGCAAGTCCCCTTGCCATGCAGGACGGGACGGGACGCGGGAGCGTACCGACTTGCGTTCCCACGCCGGAGCGTGGGAACGAGTCCGCCCAAACAAGGCGGCTACTCCAAATCGACGGTATCGTCCTTCCTGCCGGTTTTTTTCCGGAAGTAGTCTATAAAGGGCTTTACGATTTCCATGGGTCTGTAGGCGCGCTCCCTGAAGATTTCCTCCAGCGACAGATGGGGGTCTCGGACCGGATCTCTCAGGTATTGCCTGATGGCTTGCAGGCGCAATTTGATCTCCTTTTCGAACCGGGTCCTCAGGTATTCCTTGCGCTCCCGTATCTGGTCTTCGATCTGATCCGGGGGCTTTTCTCCCCGGTGCATGTGAAGCTTGTATGCGATTCTCGCCGAGATCATTTCCAGCAGGACCTTCTCGTATTCCTCGTCGAGCCAGACGACTTCCGGGACGAGATCTCCGAAATGGGTCACGGCCAGCACGTCCTTGCCCTGGGACCAGTAGTTGGCCAGAAAGTCCGGCTCCAGGTCCTTGTAGTTTTGCAGGGGCATGTACATGCGTCTGAGGTGGGACAGGACCTTTTCGGTCTTTTTCTTGTGCCCGCCGATGATCACCGAGCCGCCCACTTCGCCGCGCTTGACGCCCTTGGTCCAGGGGGCGCCGGTGATGCCGAAGTCGTTGTAGATGGGAATATTCAGCAAAGCCGAGAGGGTGTTCAAGGCCAGAGCGTAGCCTGCCGAGGGGCCGCCCACGTTATAGGAGGCCGACAGCAGCTGATGGTGAATGCAGTACTTGTCCAAAAATTCCCCCATGAGTCTGGGGATGCTCACCTTGTGGTCCATGCTCTGGAGGTAGTTTTTGATCATGGTCAAGGCCTCCTTGGCGGACTGCTGGGTCATCTGGACGGCCATGTCCATTTCCGCGGCCCCCGGACTGGTCGTGGAGACCGCGCCGGTCACCAGCACCCTTTCGTCCGAAAGGCTGTAGGTCAGGCTGGTGGCGATGGGGAGCAGCATGCCGGCAACGTCGTTTGCGCCCACGCCGATGATAAAGCCCACTTGGGGTTCCTGGCTCAGCTCCGCCTCCAGGAATTCCTCGAGCTGCACCCTTCCCTTGCGCACCGGGCTGCCCGAAATTTCGCTTCTGGCCGAAATCAGGTGGGACAGTTTCAACGGGTACGTCTCCATGCCCTCCACGTGGGAGAAAAGTTCCACCATCTCTGAGTACCGGTTCATAAACTGCCTGGGATCGACGCGAACCTCGTTTTTCACCGATTCGGGGGCGTCCACCGCATCCAGAATGCCCAGAAGGGTCTTGAAGTTGAACTTCACGAAGTTCTCGCGGTATTCCCAGTTCTGGTCGGAATAGGACCGGGCGCGCTGCAAGACTTCGTATTCCGTGCCGCGGAGGCTGCGCGCCTTTTCCACGAAGGCCGTGTAGTCCGCAGGCGTGTTGCAGATGCCTTTGGCGAATTCGAGAATGGCGGCCGTGTCCACGTCGTCGGCCATGGGGACGTCTTCCAGGCAGCTGGAGATAATCCTGGCGATATCGGTCCCTTTCAAATCTCCGGAGATTTCCATGACTTTCAAACGCTTGGAACGAATCAGGGCCGGGTCCAGAATGTCGAGCCGGTTGGTGGTCAATGTGGTGAAAACCCGGTGCATCGGTATTTCGCCGTCGATCAGATTGAGGAACTTGTTGGTCAGCTTGTCCGACGGATTTCCGCCGGAGGGGCTTCTCTTGGGCGCAATGGCGTCGCCTTCGTCGAAAAACACCACGGTGGGGGCGATCATCTTCGCGATGTCGTAAATCTTTTCCAGGTTTTCCACGGCGCCGTCGATGGGGTTTCCCGGGTCCTGCAAGGCCGCCGGGCTGGTGGAGATGTCGTGGACTTCCCTGTTTTCGCTCAGCCACGCCCGCGCGAGAAACGTCTTGCCGGAGCCGGGAGGGCCGTTCAGCACCACCCCCTTCTCCTCGCTCACGCCGTAGTACAGGCAGTTGTTCGCCATCTCGGAAAATACGTCCTTGATCGCACCGACATACTCCTCCCATCGCACGTTTCTCTCCAGACGCCCCACCAGCTTGCCGTAAAGGTCCCCGTAGGAATTCTTCGCCACCAGTTCGAATGCCTTTCTCACCAGCAGAGCCCGGTCCAGGTATTCCGGTCCGAAGTCCCCCTTGATCTCGATGATCGACCGGATCAGCTTTCTCACGTACGCCGGCGTGATCTTGAGGGTCCTTTCCCGAAAAATTCCGTAGAGTTTGTCCACGGCCGCGTCCAGAAAGTCGGGCGGGATGCAGGATATAGAGCTGTGGCACCGGTCGTCCAGACGGTCGGCGACCCGGATGTCGTTTCGGTTCAGCTCGATCTTGACGATTTGCTTCAGGTTCGCCGGGTTTTTCCAGAACTCGGACACCTCCACGATGGCCCCCTTTTCCACGAACCTTCGATAGATGGCGTTGTCGAAGCGCTCCGGCTTGTCGGTGGTGGCGATGAGCAGGCAGTCCCTTTTTCCGCTGATGATCTCGTCGATCACGATGTTGGCGGTGTCGATGAGGCTTCGCTGCTGGCGCTCCACGCCGCTCTGGCTTCCTTCGGACTTGCCGAAGGCGCTGTGGGCCTCCTCGATGTGGCGAATCGTGGGCTTTCTGGAATCGCCCAGGGACTTTTTGAAGAAATTGCCGGGCTCTCCTGCCAGGGCGGTCTGGTAGTCGTTGGGGGTCACCATGGAGTAGTCGACGGCGATGCCGGGCTCCTGGAGGTCGGTGAGGTTCTTGCCGATACGCCTTTTGAAGATCTTCCTGATCACGGGGACCTTGGCCAGCGTCTGGTAGTGCTTGATGCGTTTCCTTCTTTCGATCTCCATGGCCAGGGTGGGGTCGATGTCCTCGATGGACTTCCAGAAGGGCTCGGAGGCCAGAAGTTCCTCCTTTTTCAGCTCCAGGTCGATTTCCGGAAGCACGCGGTTTCCGAAGATCACGTTTTCGATGGCCTGGTGGACCGTGGCGCTCTTTCCGCTGCCGCTGGGCCCCACGACCAGAAGCAGGGGCGCCTTGGGCACGCCCGGTTCCGCGACGTACTCCTTCTTGAGGTGCGCACGATAGACTTTCCTGAAAAGCGAATCCAGCTCTTCGGGCACGTGGACGTCGGTCAGCTCGTCCTCCAGCAGCGAAAGCAGGTAGGCGTAGTCCTTGGAAGACAACTCCTTTTCCAGGATCTTGCCCCACGCCTCCTGCGGATCGGTCTGGCCGGATATCTCGAACCTGCGTTGCCAGTCGGTGAGGATGTCCGGGTCCTTCAGGATGGAGAAGTCCTTCTCCGGGGTTTCGGAAAAGGGGGACATCACAAAGTCCACCGCCGCGTTGAAAATGTCCTTCTTGGGCCGGTACTGCATCAGGCGCGCGCGCATGAAAGCCTTGGTCTCGTATGGCCAAAGCGCGACCAGGTCTTCGATTTCCCGGATTCTCTGTTCAGACAGCCTGACGTATTCCACCGCCTGGGTAGTCCTTCTGGCCATGGCATCACCTCTCTGCGCTTTGGTCCTGTGCGGGTTCTCTGTTCGGTTTCGAAGGGGCCGGGATGGTCACGGCCGGGGACTGCCCGGCCGTGTTCTGGATGACGATGGTGCTTTGCGACGACTGGTTCTTCTCGTAGGCGGCCGCCCACTTCTGCTGTGTCAGAAACTGGAACAGGGCCTGGTCCGTTGCGCCGTCCGGACGCCCCACGCCTTCCTGCAACGCGCGGATGCTCTCTAGGTAGGCCGCGTACAGCTTCCTGATCCGGCTGGCCTCCTGATCCGCCGCGTAGTTCTCCGCCTCGGCGATCAGCTCCCGGCGCTTCTTCTCCTCGGTGGCCTCCACCAGCTTGTCGCCGAAACGGGTCTCCTTGAGAACGAAACTGACCACTTCGATGCCGTACTTTTTCTCCAGCGTGGGACCGCCTTCGTTGATGGGCCGCGATTTGAGCGCCTGGAAAATCTCCTCCTTGATTTCCTCCCTCTGGCTCACCAGGTCCCCCACCTTCTTTGCCTGCAAGATGTCCTTCACGATGCCGTCGTAGTCTCCCTGGAGAAGGTTCATGGGGTCCAAGTTCTCGATGGCCCACTGTTTCAAGTCCCGGATTCGATAGGTGAGAACGCCGGAGGTCCACAGAGCCACGTTCTCCTGGGAGATGATCCGCATGGGCTCCTGCGTGCCGCTTAGAAACATCGCCTGGTTCATCAGGGAGACCTCCTGCTCGATCCGGGTGAAAAAGGGCAGCCTCAGGTGCCATCCCACGTCGGTGACCGCCGTTCTCTGCCCGCCGAATTTTTCCAGCACGATGGCGTAGTTCATCTTGACCTTGAAAATGGTCTTGGCGCCGTATATGACCGCCACCAGACCGTAGACCAGGCCGACTATGAACGCCAGCATGAAAATTCTCCGAAGGATGCTCTTGACAAAGGCGCGTCTAAGGAATTTCTTGGAAAGGTCTTTTTCCATGGCATTCATTTCCTTTCGAAACCGTGTTTAAACCAGTTGACTGCAACTCGGACGAATTCCCGCTGATGGATTTCGCCGCTCATTCGATGGTCTCCGTGTTCCTGGACGATCAGTTTCTTGGGCCCTTTGGCCGCCTCGTAGATCTTGCGGCCCTCCGACACCGGCACCACCTCGTCGGCGTCGCCGTGGAAAACCAGGATGTCGGAAAGCCCGGACAGAAAATCGCCGTTGTCGAAATACAGGTTTTCGTAGAAATAGGGGGGATACTTGTCCCGACCTTCAACACGTTCGACACGTTCGACCGCGTCGAAAATGCACCGGGAATTCGCGGGCGCGGCGAAAATCGCAATGGACGAAGGTCCGACCGAATGCGATACACGGCAGGCGGCGGCACCCCCGAGGCTGCTTCCGAAAAGCGCGATCTTCTCCCCGCAGTCTTTCCTCTGCCGAATCGTTTCGCAGGCCTGAATCAGGTCCTGGCAGCGGCCCTCGAACGAGCATTGATCTTCCGGACCGCCGTCGCTGTCGCCGCACCCCCTGTAATCGAAACGGAAATACGCCAATCCCGCGGCGTTGCAAGCCTGGGCCAGCGCGACCTGCTTGGGAGAGCGGCGGTCGGCGAAAAGCCCGTGGGAACCGATCACCGTCGGCGGGTTTTCGCACGGCGGAATGTGAAGGTCCCCCTGCAACAAAAAACAGTCGGATTCGAAAGAAATCTTCTGGATCATCGATTCCCCCAAAAAACAAGCCTTTTTTTGTTTCGCGAACAAGCGCCGTGTGTTACATTCACTGATTTTGAAGTTCATGATAATGCAAATCTCCGAAAAATAATAGGTTAATCTCCAAGATATAGAATATGTCTATCAAAAAAGGCAAAGTGTACGAACTGGAAATTGCGGACCTGGCGTTCGGAGGCAAAGGGGTCGCCAAGATCGACGGGCTCGCCGTATTCGTCGATCAGGCCGCGCCCGGCGACGTCGTATCGGCCCGCGTGTTCAAAAAGAAAAAGAATTTCGCCGAAGCCCGCATCGTCGAAACCATCTCCCCCTCGCCCCTGAGAATCGAGCCGCCATGCCCCTACAGCGGCTTCTGCGGCGGATGCAAGTGGCAGTTCCTGCCGTACGAGACCCAGCTGCAATACAAGACCAACCACGTTCGCGAAGCCTTGGAACACATCGGGGGAATCAAGGACGTAACGGTGAACCCGGCCGAACCCTCCCCGGACGTGTTCGGGTATCGCAACAAAATGGAATTCTCCTGCTCGGACCGACGGTGGCTGCTCCCGGAGCAGATGGACGACGACACCATCGACATATCCTTCGCCCTGGGACTCCACGTGCCAGGCACTTTCCACAAGGTGCTCGACATCGACGCGTGCCTTTTGCAAGCGTCCGAAGGAAACCAAATCCTGAACGACGCCAAGCAATACATGAAAAGTTCCGGCGTGCCGGTCTACGGCCTCAAAAGCCACGTGGGGTTCTGGCGCTTTCTCATGCTCCGTCACTCGGTAGCCCATGACCAGTGGATGGCCAACATCATCACGTCCTCCGAGGACCGCGCCGCCGTCGAGCCCCTGGCGAAGATGCTTATGGAAAAATACCCTTCCATCGTGTCGGTCGTCAACAACATAACCGCCAGAAAAGCCGGGATCGCCGTGGGAGAGTACGAAATCCACCTGGCGGGCGAACCGGTCATCCAGGATCGGATCGGTCCCAACGTTTTCGAAATCTCGGCCAACTCGTTCTTCCAGACCAACACCCGGGCCGCTGAGATTCTCTACGGCACGGTGGAACGCTTCGCGGAGCTGACCGGAAAAGAAACCGTGCTGGATCTCTACAGCGGCACCGGCACCATACCCATCCACCTGTCGAAACAGGCCTCCCGAATCCTCGGCATCGAAATCGTGGAGAGCGCTGTAAAGGACGCCGAAAAAAACTGCCGCAAAAACCGCGTGGAAAACTGCCGGTTCATCCAAGGCGATATCCGCACCACGCTGTCGAGCGTGGAAGCACGGCCGGACCTGATGATCGTCGATCCCCCCCGCGACGGCATGCACAAGGACGTGGTCAAGCAGGTACTCGACATGGCCCCCGAACGCATCGTGTACGTCTCCTGCAACCCCTCCACCCTGGCGCGGGACTTGGCCCTGATGAAGGAAACCTACCGGGTTTCACAGGTCCAGCCCGTGGATATGTTTCCCCATACGTTCCATATCGAGACGGTGGCTCGTTTGGAGAAGGTGGGATAGGGAGATGGGGAGATGGTGGGATAGGGTGATGGGGAGATGGGGAGATGGGGAGATGGGGAGATGGGGTGATGGGGAGATGGGGTGATGGGGAGATGGGGTAATGGGGTAATGGGGTGATGGGATGATGGGATGAGGGGATGAGGGGATGAGGGGATGAGGGCTTGGTCTTAACATCGGCCACTTTCAGGGACTATCGTCGCGGCGGTCGTCATTCCGGGCGGAGCGGCATGTACCCCGGGTGTCGATAAAACAGCCGGATTCCGTCGCTTCCGGGAATTTCTCAACCGGAACATGTAGCGTAGACCCGGAATCCAGGTGGCCGAAATTAGAACCAAGTCCTGGGATGATGGGGTGATGGTATGAGGGCTTGGTCTTAACATCGGCCACTTTCAGGGACTATCGTCGCGGCGGTCGTCATTCCGGGCGGAGCGGCATGTATCCCGGGTGTCGATAAAACAGCCGGATTCCGTCGCTTCCGGGAATTTCTCAACCGGAACATGTAGCGTAGACCCGGAATCCAGGTGGCCGAAATTAGAACCAAGCTCTGGGATGATGGGATGAGGGGGGAAGCCTTCCCTGTTTCTCAACCGGTAAGTCCCGGAGGGACGACAGGCAATAGCCCGGCAATTTATTGCCGGGGTGGAGTCGTCAAGGCACCCAAGTCCCGTTAGGGACGACAGAAAAAACAGGCGCGAAATGGTGGCATTGCGTAGGATTCGCAAGAAACAGGGAACGCTCCCGGAAGATGGGGAAAAGGGATGCTTTCATCGGCTCGGCGGCAATCAAAACTGTTCGTCCCGTCCATTGAGTCCATCCAAGTCCATCAAAAAATCTTTGAGCCAAAATCCGGCCCGGAATATCTTCTCAAGGAAAAGACAACCAAGGAGGTGCTACCTTGCCTACAGGTGCATGCGGAATAAACTGCGACGTTTGCAAATTGAAATTGGCGGGAATCTGTTCCACCTGCGGTCCCGCCCGCAGCCAGGAAGCCGAGGCCAAGCTCGAAGCCCAGGAGCGCCTTCTGGGCGCGCCCTGCCCCATGCTGGCCTGCGCGCGGATGAACAGCCTCGACTACTGCATGAGAGACTGCAAGGCCTTTCCCTGTGAAAATTTTTCCATGGGAGCCTACCCGTTCAGCCAGTCCTTTTTGGACATGCAGGAACGGCGACGCAAGCAGAAGCCGCCGGCCCGGACCCCGCAGGGCGCGGCGTTTACCGTGCCGGATGAGTTCTGGGACGAACTCTCGCAAAAAAAGCCGGAAATCGTCGCAGGCGTCTCCCTGTCCAGTGTCCATCCGGAAGGCGGAATCGTAGTGCCGCACCTGGGTCGGGAGGTCCTGGTCCATCCAGGCAAGCGTCGCATTTTTCAAAAAGAAGGCGCGGGAGCATGGCAAGAAGCCGACTATCCTCTCCTGGAACTGTTGATGCTGGTCTATCTGCTCAATGTCACGGACGAACCGGTCCAAAACGACATGGTCAGCTCGTCGGAACTGAAGGACGCCCATTTTTTCCAGGGCCCCCACGTCTTGAAAACAGCCCCCTTGCTCGAAAGGTTCGGAAACGATGCCGCAGCGTTCAAAGCGGCCGCGCGACGGCTGGGCGGAACACCATTGGACATGGCCGACGCCGCCTTCAAGTTTCTGCCTTTTCCGAAAGTCCCTCTCTTCTATCTGCTGTGGGAGGGCGACGACGAGTTTCCGCCGGACCTGAAAGTCCTGTTCGACCGCTCCGTGGAAAAGCACCTGTCCGCCGACGCCATATGGGGGCTGGTCAATTTGGTCTCGGACGAAATCTTGCTGGAAGGATAGCAAAACATAGCAAAAGATAGCATTGGAGGAATAAAATTGAATACCGACAACTCGTTCGAAACCCTGCGGTTTCTGGGTTTCGACCCTTGGTTCGAAGAAAAGGCCGAGCCGGACAAGATGAAAAGCTTCCGCCCGTCCCGCGTGATCGCCGTGGACAAAGACAGCGTGACCGTCAAAGACGACCGTTTCGAAACCCGAGCGCAACTTACGGGAAAACTCATGTACGCCTCCGACTCCCCTCTGGATTTTCCCGCCGTCGGCGACTGGGTCTACGCACAATACCTGGACGACGGCGACTTCGCAGTCGTCCACGAAGTGTTCCCCAGAAGAAGCGTCCTGAAACGAAAGACCGCCGGAAAAAAAACGGAGCACCAGCTGATCGCGGCCAACATCGACACCGCATTCGCCGTCCAATCCCTGGACGGCGATTTCAACCCGAGAAGACTGGAGCGCTACCTGTCCATGATCTACGACGGCGGCGTCCGCCCGGTCGTGTTGCTGACAAAAAGGGACCTGTTTTCCCCGGAAGATGTGACCAGAAAGATCGACGCGCTGAGAGAAACCGTCAGAGGCGCGGAAATCATCGCGTTCAGCAACAAGATCGATGACGACATGGAAAAAATCAGAAAGCGACTATCCCCCGGACGAACCTATTGCCTCCTGGGTTCCTCGGGCGTGGGAAAGACCACTTTGATCAACAACCTTGTCGGCGACAACCGCCAGTTCGACGTAAACGAGGTGCGGGCCAAAGACGGCAAGGGCAGGCACACCACCACGCGCCGCCATCTCATCGTTCTCGACAGCGGCGCCATGATCGTCGATACTCCCGGAATCAGAGAACTCGGAAACATCGGGTTCGACTCCGGAATCGACGAAGCCTTCGGCGACATCGCAGCATTGGCGAGCATGTGCCGGTTCAGAGACTGCACCCACGAAAATGAAAAAGGCTGCGCCGTCCTGGCCGCCCTGGAAGACGGACGCATTTCGCAAAAACGCTTCGAAAACTACCTGAAAATGAAAAAAGAATCCGACTACCACGAGCGGTCCTACCTGGAAAGAAAACAGAGGGACAAGCAATTCGGAAAGCTCTGCAAATCCGTGATGAAAAACAAGGTGAAAAAGTAACTCTCGGGCTTGAATTCCATCCGGACAATTCGGCCGAGGGCTGTGCCGGGAGAAATCATCCTTGAAAATCGGCAATTGACTTGCCGATTTTCAATGTTAAAACAGGGTCCATGAATTGGATACCCAGACCGGAACCGATACGGCTCATACAAAAATCTTTCCGAATCCATCCCGCTGCGGCTCTGCTCGGACCAAGGCAATGCGGCAAGACGACCTTGGCCAGAATGCTCGCAAAGCAGGAGCCATCGACGTTTTTCGATCTGGAAAACCCGGTGGATCTTCGACGCCTCTCGGCCCCCATGCAAGCCCTGGAAAATCTTTCCGGCCTGGTAATCGTCGATGAAATCCAAAGAAAGCCGGAACTTTTCGAACTTCTCAGGGTATTGATCGACCGTCCGGAAAGAGACGCCCGCTTTTTGCTGCTCGGGCCGGCTTCGCCCACTCTCGTCAAAGGGGTTTCGGAATCTCTGGCGGGAAGAATCGGGATGGTCGATCTTGCGGGGTTCATGTCGTGGGAAGTCGGCGCAAAGGACCGAAACGCGCTTTGGACCAGAGGCGGCTTTCCCCGGTCCTTTCTTGCCGAGACGGACGAGGATAGCTTCCATTGGCGGGAAAATTTCATCCGCACATTTCTTGAAAGGGACATCCTGCAGCTGGGCATCAACATCCCTGCAGAGACCTTGCGTCGGTTCTGGACCATGACGGCCCATTTCCACGGGCAGATCTGGAATGCGGCGGAGTTCGCCAGATCTCTCGGGTCCGCGGAAAACACGGCTCGCCGCTATCTGGACATACTTTCCGGGGCCTACATGCTGCGCATTCTGCCCCCCTGGCACGAAAACTTGAAAAAGCGACAGGTCAAGTCCCCGAAAATCTACATCCGCGACAGCGGGATCTGCCACAGCCTCCTCCAATTGACCACGCTTGCGGATTTGCAGGGACATCCCAAGATCGGCGCATCGTGGGAGGGGGTCGTTTTGGAACACGTTCTGCAAGCCTTTCGGACTCGGGACGCCTATTTTTGGGCCACTCATGCCGGAGCGGAACTGGACCTCGTTTTGTTTTTCAAGGGCGAAAGAATCGGATTCGAATTCAAATACGCCGACGCTCCCGGCATAACCCGATCCATGCGAATCGCAACGAACGATTTGGGTCTTTCGCAATTGTACGTGGTGTACCCTGGACGAGAAGCGTATCCTCTCGACGACGGGATATCGGTCCTGCCCTTCGACGACATCTCGGAACTCTCCCGGCAATCGACGGCGCCATGATCGTCAAAACTTGCGAAGGCGTGTGGAAACCTTGGCGAACGGGATCATTGACGGCATGAAGATCGAGTTGCTTGCCGTCTATTTGCCCATCGAAAGCATTTCGTCTTTCGGCGAAATTGTCGCTGGGAAAATACGGGGAGGGCCCAGATGAACGTCACCGAGAAATCTCTCGAACTCGTGGACGCGCATTGGGCGGTGCAAGCCGCGAAATCGTCCAGTCGAACCGATGGGCTCGAACTTGCGGACCGGATTCTGGTCGAAAAAGCCTTGGGGCGGCAGATCCACTTTCGGTTCGAGAGTCGAAGCGCGGATATCGAATTTATAGGGCGATTGGCCATGGCCTGCGAGATGGCCGCCATCGAAGGGATGAACGATTTCTTGAATCCCGCTTCCAATGCCGCCGATTTTCCGTTTTTTGTCCCCGTTTTTCTTCCCGGAGGGTTTGGGCTTTACGATATCGTCGGACGACGGACGCTTGCCGCTGTTCGAAGAGTTTTTCGAAAGCCTGGCGATTTTGTTTTCCAGCGCCTCGATTTTGTTCGCCTGGCGACGGACGGTTTCGTCGAGTTCGCAAATCCTGTCGACGACGGCCTGCGGACCTTCGAGAAATATTTTCAGAGCTTCCTCGGGCGACATGGCGCAGTCTCTTTCTGAAATTTTTCTCAAGGCCCTGACGAACACGGCCTTTTTGGACGGCAACTGCGCACGGGTCTTGTTGTTTTTGCCGCGCCCGGTGGTCAGACCCGCCAGAATCCAGTTGTCCGCCTTGTAGCAGGCGCCGGAAAAACGCTCGACATCCACGAATGTCTCAACCGGATAAATCGGATGATTGTATATAACCTGAGCCAGTGCTCGGACAATTTCCTACGGCTGACGGAAAGCAGGCGGGAAGCCGGGCATGGTATCCGAATCCAGGGGGAATCAGAAAACGCGTGTTGTTGGCTATCAGGTGGAGGTCCTTTTGACGCTCGTGCTTCGTCCATCCGATGAACCGGTCCCTTGCCTTGATATGCCAGGGGGCCGAAGCCCAGGCCGGACAAGCCAGCGGCCTGCCCTTGTGGAAAGCGATATATTTGAGATGTTCGCCCACAGGCTGGGTGTAGTCCAGATAATGGTATTGTTCGACAAGGCTGTCGAACATTTTTTCACGGGAGGTTTTTGGAACTTGAACCAGTGAGACGGATATATCGGACAGCTTGCATTCCAAAGGCGTTTCGTCTACGACGATTTTCTCCGGCTTTCTCCGGCTTTCTCCGGTTGGCCAATGGATTGTTCGGCGTGCATTTTCGAGGCGGCAGCTCGATGAATCCGCGGGATTCGAGCAGAAGCAGCAGACTTCTGCAAACCATGTCCTTCAGGAAACCGTTGGGCTGGCGCCAGTCCCATATGCGACAGAGTTCCTGCGAAATGTATCTTCGGCTCGAACCGGGAAAACTGTCGATTACCTTCTTTATCGTCGCTATGTCGTCCTGGCTTACGCACCGTCCTCGATATTTTAAAATAGTTTCCATGGCCTTGTTCATACAACAATCCGGCCTGGAACGAACGTACTTTTTTCAAATTCTTCGATTTGTTTTTCAATTGCTAAAAAAATCGTCGTGAACGGTTACAAAAAATGAAACTTTACAACCACTAATCGGAGTGGTATTTTTCCAATTCGAAACGGCGAGGTTGATCAAATTTTCGAAAGAGAGGGAATTTCTGTTCGAATCGAGGGCAGTCCTGCTTTGGTATGCGAAAACTGCGGACAATGCTATTATCCTCCCGGCATAAGCGATAAAATTGCGGATGCCGCCAACGGTCTTTTTGTTCTTTCCGAATAGAAAAACCGACGGATTGGAGGGTTCGGAACCGGGTTTCTTGAGACGAAGCGTCGATTCCGATTCGTTCGAAAAAGCCGGCATCGCACATAAAAAAAACAAAAGAGGTGGCAATGGACAGTTCGCCGAAAAAGCGGATACGCAATTTGGGAAAAACGATCGTCGAGGCACTCACCCAAGAACAATTGGCCGTATTGCTGGAGTTGGTTTGCCAGCCTTCGATACTGCGTCCCCTGATGGACAGTCTCGAAAAAATCGACGAAGACGTGGCCGAAACTGTCGAAAAGATCGTTTTCGGTAAAAAGGAAGCTTCCGCCGAAGCCGACCCCGGATTTGCCGCCACGGCTTCCGAGGGAAAGATTCTCGAACGATGGCGCAGTTTGTGGGAACAATGGAACGATCTGGCCTCGGAACTCGGAGACGAGCACGGCCGGTACGCCGAACAGGACGAAGAGTGGCACCCTCCCTATTTCGACGGCGACGCACTGTCCTCCGACCTCGAACCTTTGGGGGAACAAATGCTGGAAATCCTCGAAAAGGTTTTCGATCTCGTAGACGACGATGATTTGTTCCGCGACGCCCTGGAAGACCTGGAATACGACATCATGTCATATCCCGACTATATGGGTGTCGAGCAATACGAGGGATGCTACCTGGGCGAAAATGTTTCCTTCTGCGCCTTGCAATGGGCTTGGCTGGCTTCGAAATCCTCGGAAAATCCCGGCCGGGAATTTTTGGAAAGGGTTTTCGCCATGCGCAACGACAACAAAATGGTTTCCCTTTCCTCCGACCAGATATGGGATTTCTTCATGTCTTTTCCGGAAGACGTTTGCGTCCAAATCTACGAGGCCCTCGCAAAGGACCCGTCGAAATACAAAGTGGACGAGGCGCGGACTTTCTGGCATCGCCTGTTCCATCATTTCGAAAGCCTGTACGACGCCGCAAGCTACCTGGAAACATGCCGGGAACACCTGATGGACGAGTGGCGCTACGGCCTTCCGCTGATCGAGGACGCCTTGGCCCGTGAAAACTACGCGGAGACGGAAATTTATCTCGAAGTTACGTTTCGGTCTCTGATGAGACGGCAAAAGGAAAACGAGTGGCGCCCGGAAGACGAACTTCTGATCCAAAACGCCAGGTTCCGGGACTTTGCCGGGGAAGGCGACATCACCCGGCTTTTGGGCACGTGGGAGCAAGTCGCGGACAAGCTGGACCGTCCGCGAAGAAAATCCGCGCTGTTGTTCCAGGCCGGCGTCTACCGATTCTCGGAGGACTGGGACGAAATTTTCGAGTTGCGCCAATCCCTTTGCCGCCCCGAAACCGACGATACTATCGGGCCTCTGTTCGAGGCTTGGAAAAGCGAAATGGTGAAACGAAGCGCGGGCTATCAAATGCGGAAACACGATCCGGAGAACAACTGGGTTTCCTGGTTGCTGGAAGCACGGGCCGACATTGCGAAAAAACGAGAATGGTTTGTCGAAAAAGTAAATGCGTGGCTCGACGGCATGAATAAAAGCCTCGAATCCTTCCGCGCCGACCTGAATTGGCTGGCGATGTTCACAAAGGACGCTCCGGGCGGCGACGATTTGTCCGAGAGATACCCTTCGTTTTCTCAAGTTGTGATCGATCCGCATCGGAGACAGGAAAGCACTCTGGCGAAATCCAGGAAAAAAGCACTCGCGAAACTGGAAACCGGACCTTGCCTGGAATCGGCGATACAGGTCTGGAAAAAGCGCCTGGCCTCCCTGATCCCCTCTCCTGCGGGCAACCACGGCTCCCAATACGACACCCACGCCCTCTGGATGAACGCCCTCTACGAAATCGCCCCCGAAGACTACGGCCTGGTCCTGGCGCGATGGCGGGAAAAGCACAAGCGAAGAAAAAATCTCTGGCGGGACATGAACGCCAGGAACCTTCCCCTTTGACATTTCCATCCCCCCCGGTCTAAACTCCTCTTTCATAAACGAAAACTTCGCAAAAAAAGGACCTCTCATGCCATACGAACTCATCGTGGAAACGGAACCGAAGGAAAACGCCGTCCGCCTGACTCTCAACGATCCGGACGGTACGTTCAAGGGCAAAAACGTCGTTCTCATGGGGGAACACCCGGTTTCCAAATGGGAGGGACTGTTCGACACCCGGCGGCATGTGGACCGGTACGGCGGTCAAATGCGCGACGAACAGGACCGGGTCGTCACGGAGCAGCGGATTTTGGCGGAGTTGGGCCTGTTTCTGGGCCAAAGCGTGCTCGGTCCGAAAATCATGGAGGAACTGTCCGACACCGGCGCCCGGCGCACTCTGCTGGTGCGGATTCCGTCCGATGCCGCAGGCGAGGACGGTCCGACGGATTTCCTGGCCGCCGCCTTCGCCCGTACGCCCTGGGAGATCGCCCGGACCGAGGAAAACGGCAGGACCCTGATGGACCGCAACGTCATCGTCCGGGTGGTCGCCGACGCCATGCCCGAACCGCACCGGGCCGTGCTGGAAGCGGCCGAAAAGGTCGAAAACGGCGATACTCCCCTGAAGGTCCTGCTGGTGTTCGCCGAAGCGCCCGGTTCGCGGCCCCTGGCCATGCGCCTCGAACGGGAACAGGTTCGGGACCTGTTCTGCACAGACATCCTCCCGAAAAAGAACGTCCAGTTGGATATTCTCTGCCACGGCGTCACCCGCAAGGTCCTGAAAGAACAGGTGCGGGCCGCGAACGGTTACCACATGGTGCACTGGAGCGGCCACGGACATCACAACACCCTGGAGCTGCGGGGCGAAAACGGCGGCAGGGACTGGCTCACCGGCGAGGAACTGGCCGCCCTGTTCGAGGACGCGGGCGGGTTCATTCCCCAGTTCGTGTTTTTGTCCGCCTGTCTTTCCGGCGCGTTCGTGGATGTAAAGGACTGGGCGTCTCTGCGGGCGGCCATGCTGGGGGAAAAGCCCGATGAAAAGCGCGCCCGCGATACCGGCCTGGACCAGGTGCTGAAAGACGAGACCGGATACACCGGCACGGCCATGGCCATGCTCAAAAGCGGCGTGCCCCAGGTGGCCGCCATGCGCTACGAAGTGGGCGACGACTACGCCCGCGAACTGGCCCGAAGGTTTTACAAACGGTACCTGGCCGACCCGGGAGAACCGGAAACTGCCAAAGCGCTGGCCGTCGCCCGGCGCGAACTTCTGGACGACGTCACGGAGGCCGAATGGCTGGGGCCGGTGAACCACGCCACGCCCATCCTGTTCGGCCGGGGCGGACGGTTCCTTTCGCCCAAGGCCGTTCGCAGCCAACAGATGAAAACCCTGCGGCCCCGTCCCCAGCCGGTCCTGCCCTCTGGCAACCGGGAACTCGATACCCCGGACAATTTCGTGGGCCGGGGCGAAATCCTCGCCGATCTCCAGGCCCAATGGCTGGCGGCCCCGGACACGCCCGTCGCCCTGATCCAGGGAATGGCCGGTCTGGGCAAGACCGCCCTGACCGCCGAAATGCTTCACCTCTGGCACCCGAGGTTCGACTGGGTGGCGGCGTTCCAGGCCAAGCCCGTGCCCCTGACCCTGGACGATTTCTTCGGACAGATGGACGCCCGCCTGACCATTCACTCCCAAACATACCTGGACCGGTGCGAAACCGCGCCCAACGAGCGGATATACCTGGAACCGGGCCAGCCCCTGAAAGGCCCGGCGCGATACGACCAAATGCGCGTCAATCTGCTGGAGGCGCTTCGGGACGAGGCGATCCTGATCATCCTCGACAATTTCGAACCCTGCCTGGAGGATGTTATCCTTGACGGAACGTGCCGATGCGAGGAACCGGAGTGGGACGAGACCCTGAAATATTTGTGCCGGGAACTGCCCGGGACCCGATCCCGGCTCGTCGTCACCTCCCGGCTGCGTCCGGCTGCGCTGAACGACAACGCCCTCTGGGTCCCTCTGGGACCTTTGCCCATCGGAGAGGCCGGGCTGTTCGTGCGGTCCCACCCGGATTTGCGGGCGCTGCTGTATTCCGGCGAGGACGGCGAACGGTGCGTGAGAGACCTTCTGGATATTTCCCGCGGCCATCCCCTGATCCTCGACCGGCTGGCCGCCCTGGCCCGCGACCCCGAAGCCCTGGAACAAGCCATGGCGAAACTGCGCACCGAGGGATTTTCCGCGCTCCCGGACGTGTACGCGCCGACCAAAATGACCGAAACGGACCGGGAAAACGAACGGGCCTACCTCGAAGACGCGGCCGTCAAATCCGTGGACGCCCTCGTCGCCCGCCTCTCCCCGCACGCCCGGCGCTTGCTGTGGATCGTGACCCTGGCCAACGAGCCGCCTGTCGACAATCTCGTCGAAGCCGTGTGGGGCGGAAAGCCAGCGGGAGACGAGGCGCTGTCGCAATTGCGCTCGCTGCTGAAGATGGCCGATATGCTGCCGGAAGACAAGAAAGCCGAACTCGAAGGGCTCGCGGGCAAAATGCCCCCGGAACTCCGCGCACTGCTGGAGGCGGACGACAACGCTCCGGGCAAACCGGACATCCCGCCTGCGGGACCGTTGCTGGAGGAACTCTGTTCGTCCGGGCTGCTCGTACGCGAGCGCGTCCCGAACCGCGACGATAACAGGACGGCCCCCGCCACCCTCGAATTCCACGAACTGGCCCGCGAGCGCATGGCCCGATGGATGGAATCCCGCCCGGACGAAACCGGCGGACGGAAAAAAGAGGAGATCTGGGTGGCCTACGGCGATTGGTACGCGGCCGCGTTCAACGCCCTGATCCAGGGCGGAGGGGAAGGGGCGTACGAATCCGCCGGCGAGGCCGGCCGCCGCGCGTTGGCCTACATGGTCCGGGCCGAGGCCTTCGACCGGCTGGGCGGGTTTGCGAGCGGTCTGGTCGCCGGCACCAGGAATCCGGGCCTGCTGAAATCCGTGATCGCGGAACTGAAAACCGTGGCCGACCGGGTCCCGCCCGGAGAGACCCGCTGGTCCGTGCGCACGGTCCTGGCGGATGCGGTGAGTAAGTCCGGCCGTCCGGACCAGGCGCTGGACCTGTACAAACAGGCTGCGGCCGAGGCCGAAGCCGCGGGGAACTGGTCGGATGTGGGCTGGATTTGCGGGAATTGGGCGAATGGGCTCGGAGATGTCGGCCGGTTGGACCAGGCGCGGGAAACGTATGGAAGGTGCGTGGCGGCCTATAAAAAAGCCGAAGCGCCGGAAATACAAGTCATCGCCTTCGAACTCGAAGCCTTCCGCATCGATGTGATGCAAGGCCGGGCCAAGGACGCCTTGCCGGAGATCGCATCCCGGCTCGAAACCGTGCGGGGCTGGTGGGACCGGCATCGGGCCGGAAAACCCGCGCCCGGGGCCCCCGACCCCGAATCCCTCGGCCGAGCGCTGGTGAGCGGGCTGGATATTGCCGAAGATGCCAACCGGGCTCTGGAAAACTGGCAAGCCTGCCTGGACCTGCTGGAAGAGACGGAGCAAACCAAGCGGGACATGGGCCAAAATCGGCACGAACAATACCGCACACGGTTCAATCAGTACGGTCCCCTGATAAGACTGGGCCGCCTAGACGAGGCCCGTCAGGTGGCGGAGGCATGCCTATCGGTGTACCGGGAAGCCGACGATTTGACCCGCCAATCCAAAGCCCTTGGCGCCCTGGCCGATATCTGGAAAGAACGCGGCGACATCGGGCAGGCCATCTCCCTGGCACGGCAGGCCCTGAATGTCTGTAACCGGCTGCCAAATCCAGGAGACCGGGCGATTTCGCACTTGAATCTCGGCGTCTATCTGGATGATTCCGGACATATCGAAGAAGGTGCCGCGCATCATCTGGCCGGCGGTATTTACAATCTGATTACCGGCAGGCACGATCCCAATTGGATGCGAAACCTTGGAATCCGAATACGTCGCGCCGCCCAATCCGACCAAACCTACGACCTGCCCCGAATTTCCGATCTGCTGTCCCGCCCCGATTTCCAGGCCCTCGACCGCTTTCTGACCCAATACGGCGTGGACCGGGACCAGCTTCAGGCCGAGATCGACCGGCTGACGGAACAGGCGCGGCAGGCCGCCGAATCCGGCCCCGACGATCTGCCGCCCGCTTTCCAAAAAAGCCTGGAGCAACTGATCCAAGCCATCCAGTCCGGCCAGGACCCGTCCCAAGCCCTGGCCGACCTGCGAACCCAACTGCTGGAACAGGCCCCGGGACAAGAGGCGCAAATCGACGCATTGCTGAAACCGCTCGCGGAAAAATTGGAGGAGCCGGGCCAAGGCTGACAAAACGATCCCCGGCCGCGTCCTCCTTCGTCCTTCCGACGACCGTGGCCCCCTCGACCAGGGGTGATGAAAATCCGGCTCATCGCGGATCTGTGTGAAATGGCGTGTCGATGGTAACCAGACCATCCTGGTCTGGCCTGCCCTGGCTTACAAGAGGCGGCATATTCGTGATATGGGACCAGAGCGGGAAGCTCTGGTTACCCTTGCAACTCCCCACAAATCCGCGATGAACCGAAAATCCCCCGGAATGGCGGATCATTTTTCAGTCTGGTTTTGTTCCTTTCCGGTGTGCCGGCTTTCGGTTTGCGGGGTTCGCCCGGACCTCGGATTTTCAAGCGGACCGTCATTCCGGCCGGAGCGGGCAAACTCCGAAGACGCCGCGAAAAAACTTCCGTCTTTGGGCTTGCGGGGATTCCAGTGCTAAATAGATCTTAGCGGAGACCCGGAATCCAGGATTTTCCGTGGGGCGACTGGATTCCGGGTGGGGTGATGAAAATCATCCGGTTTATGGTATGAAATTTCCTCCGAAATTTGTTCCGGCTTTGCTGGGCCTGAACAGTTGGATGGGGTTGGTTTTAATTTCGGCCGGATTTTTTACCCGGAAGCATCGACCATAGCCTGGATTCCGGGTCTAAAGCAAGCTCCGCCCGGAATGACCGGCAATTCCAATTTTGATCGACTTGCACAAAGGCGCCTTTCGTTTCTGCAATGGCTCTAAACATTTGCCGATCAACATTTTGAGGAATGCTCCCTCATGGCCTTATCTTGGTATTGCCCTCTGCGTACCTCTGCGTCTCTGCGCCTCTGCGTTAAAAATCCCTCTTGCCATCCAAGGGCTGTGTGTATTTAACGCAGAGGCGCAGAGACGCAGAGATACGCAGAGAAAAGCCGGTTAGGAATGGAAATTTTTTTATTGAAACACAATTACAAAGTTGAAGGAACTGCTCGGTAGTTCCATTGGCCTAAAAATTCGTCAAAGACGATCTTCATGTTTTCCTTGAAATCATCGGCGTATTTTCTTCCTCTTTCGTACACTTTTTTTACAATTTGCGCATGCACTTTCAAGCCTGTTTTCGTAGTCGTGTTTTCAATCAACTCCTTTATAAATTCGTGGCTTCTGAGAACCACGCCGCTCAGCGACCTTGTAATATGCGGAAACACCCTGTGCTCGACGGGATTCCATTTCGACGTGTACGGTGGATAGTGGGCCACTCTTATTTCAATCCCTATCTCGTCGACGAGCTTTTGAAGGTCCTCTTTAAAAATATAGTGCCTGGCCGAGTTGCTTCCACCCCCGTCGGCGAGAAACAGAATGGACGTGGCATCCGGGTAATTCTCCCTGCCGGGGCCTTCCCACCATGATTTTATCGAATCGCAGACGAATTCGCTGGTATCCTTGGATGTTCCTATGCTCACGTACGCCTCGTTTCGAAAGTAATCGTAAAGTGTATACGGAATGGCGACGCCATCGGCCAGATGAGGAAAATCGTGGTCGTAGACCCTGATCGATTCCGCAGCGTAGACCTTGCCGTCTCTGTACAAATTCCCTAATTTCTTTTTTTTTGTGTCCGCGCTCAAAACCGGGTTGCCGGCTTCCTCGTATTCCTTTTTCAGCCTGGCTATATTTTCGAATTGTTCGTTTCGATTTTCGCATTTTCCGACAGGTTCGGTCTTCTGGACCTTTCTCCTGACGAAACGGTGCTTTTTCAAAAGCCTGTCGACGACTGTCACGCTGATTTTCACGCCTTTCTCCTCCATCCGGTCGGCGATGGCCTGCCTGCCCGGATTGGTCCATCCGATATCGGACTTCATAGGATCCCCCGCCGTGAAATCGTCGACGACTTCCAGAAACACCTCGTCGATATTTTCGATTGTTTCGAGGCACTCCTTTCTCCCGGCGCCCTCTCGACGAATCCTGCCGGATGGAAGTGTTTCCGGATCTTCCAATTCGGAAAGGCCCCGATATATTCTTTTACGGGCGCATCCGAACAAATCCGCAATATACGATTTCCCGCCGCGAGGCAATTTTTGAGCTTCGGCGGCCGCGTATATTCTCCGGTCCTTTCCGGACAGTTGATTGTATAAAGCCTTCGTTTTTTCTTCGACATCCTCGCTGTAGGGCGCGAGTCTTTTGGGGCCCGGTTTTTTTCGAGTCTCGGACATCCAAGGTGCTCCTTTCCTTTGAAGGTTAAAGCGAGCACCATAGTCTGACATATTTTTGTACAAAAATCCAGTCTTTTGTTATGCGTTCAATTTAAACTTTACAATATTTTATAATCAAAATTTCCGACGCGTTCGAAATTAAACAATCTTGACATTCCACAGCTCGCTTTTGCGGGAAATCTTTCGACAGTTGGTCCACCGTTGAATCTATCGTAAAATATGAATTCCACATGCCTTTCTACAGATTTGGTTTGCCCCATTTATGTTTCATCAAAATAATTTCCATTCCTAATTGATATGGTCACTTTTTTATATGTCTGATTTGCGCTCTATCAAAGCTGCCAGCAATGGCACCACAAGCTGGTCTCGGGGACGTTTTGTGCTTTCTTTGATTTCTATGAGAGTTTTCAAATCAAGCACGCATATGGATATTTCATCGTCCGACAAAATGACTGTATGTGCGATAAGTTCGTCGAAGCCTCGACCATCGTGGAGTCTGCATAGAGCGTCCAAAGGGCCGAGTTCCGTGATAAGGTTCAACTGGCCTTTTCCCATCAAATCATCCTCCGCCGGGAGTATATGGCGACCTGCCGGATCGCGATAAATCGTGTCAAGGCGCTTGAGGACACTCATAAGACGGCCGACATTGTCGGCGGTCTGCCGATGAACGATGTCGAGATCGATAGTGCTTGTCGGCGCGCCGTGAATGACGGCGGCAGCTCCGCCGACAACGATGAATTCCACTCCCGCCGATGTCAGGCTTTCAATCAGCGCCCCGAGATCGGCTTGTTTCGGTCTTGGCATACTTAAACCTGTTCAGCGCTCGCGCCGCATTGGATGCGCAACGCAATCTTTCGAGAGGCGTGAGGCTGAGTGTCCAGTCCAGCAGCGACTGGTCGATGTCTCGCATGGCGGCTCTGACTTTCGGGTCCGCGATGATCGCCTCCCAGTTTCGAAGGACTTTAATTGAAGGTCCCAAGGTTTATTCCTTCTCTCTTCTTAACGATGAATTTATGAGCGTAACCACGCCGATCATCGGCGCAGTCAAAGCGAGTGTCCGGCAAAAGGCGCAATGGTGTTTCGGTCGAAACTCGCTTGTCGTGTCGCTTGCTCTCCCGCATTTTCCGTCACGGTTCGCCGACGGCCTCCTCCCACCAAATCCGCTCGAATCCCAGCGAAACAACTGCGTATTTCCGTAGCCGCAAGTCTTTGTGGCGCTTTTCCAGCGTACGGCCGTAGTCTCGCAGCTGCGACTTGGCGTCTTGCATTTCGCGAGCCATCTGCGGGATTTTGCCGAGTTGCTCGTTGGTCAAGTTTCGCGCCTGCTCGCCCTTCAATCCGTCGGATTTCAGAGACACGAACTTGAATTCGATCAGGATGTCGAGAATAGCGTATTGGCGCATGTCCGGCCGTATGATCATGGTCAGGTCGGCGTATCGCCGGTCGATTTCGCTCTCCGAGTCCATGACGTAGAGGATGTCGTTGTAAAGCAGGGTCAGAAAGGCGGTCTTCACGGTCAGTTCGTTGGCCCAGCGGTAGTCCGGGTTGTGAAACACCTTGAAGAAACGCTGCTCCACGAATTCGCAAAGCGGCCCCATGTCGCCGTCCTGGTAGAGCTTTTCCGCGGCGTCCGCGCCGTCGTCGCGGTCTGCGGGTTCCGGAAGCAGCATCTCGCATATCCGCTGCGCATACAATTTGCGAATCGCCAGATTGGGGATTTTCAGCGCGAGTTTTCCCGTGGGCGTGACCTCCGAAAACGTCAGCACGCCGAAGAAATAGAGAAACGACGCCATGAAGCTGCGGTCCTTGCCCCGGTCTTCGAGCATCTCCCGGATGCCGAAACGGTCCGACAACTCCGTCACGACCGCCCGACGGTCTTCCCTCATCAGACGCAAGAGAAGCTGCCAGCCGTTAGGCAGCCGGGATATGTATTCCAGCTTGGCGGCGTCCATGGACAGGTTCGAATCCAGCATCTTCCTGGGATACGCGCAGGCGTCCTGGTATTTCTTCAGAAAGTATATCGCCATCGTCGGGTTGTAGACCGCCTCTTCGGCCTCCGGCGCGAACTTGTAGCCGTCGTACCAGCTCCGGATCATGTCGAGGGTTTCGTCGATACTCTCCTTGCCCGAACCGCATTCTTCGGCGATGGATTTCACGGCGCCCGCGATTTCCGAATGGGTGAGTCCGCAGATTTCGTTGAAGGCCGGTTCCAGGTAGATGTCTTCCGCGATGTTATAGCCGCTGGCGATGTCGCTCATGACCACCGGAGACACCCCGGTGATAAAAATCCGGTCGAACAGGGATTCGCTCGTGGAGGCTTTGACCGCCTTGAACAGCGTGCGCAAAGGGCCTTCCTCGTAGACCAGGGCCTCGTAGACCAGGGCCTCGTAGCGGCGGCGGTTGTCCCGATGAACGCCCATCATGATTTCGTTGGCGAAGTTGTCGTATTCGTCCAGAAGAAGACAAATCGGCCGTCCGGTCCCGCGAACGGACGAGATCAACGAGCCGATCGAGCTTACGGCGTCTTCGGGATTGATGGTCACGTCCTCGATTTCAAAATCCCGATAGTATTTCAAAAAGCCCTCGATGCAGGTATTGACGTGATTGTGCAATGCCTTTTTCACGTCCTGCAGACTCCCCGAAGAATCCACGCACGAAAAATCCCATTTCAGGATGAAATATCGGTTTCGCAGAGGCGTGGGCTGTTTTCCGACCGCGAGTTTTCCGAACAGGGATTCGAAGTCGCCTGCTTTGGCCGCGTCGTAGTAATTGGCCAGCGTGGAAAGCAGCAGGCTTTTGCCGAACCTGCGAGGACGGATGAATAGATGGTACGTCCCCTTTTCGAGACGCGGGATCAGATGCGTCCGGTCGCAATAGAAATAACCGCTTTCGACGATTTTCTTGAAGTCGCAGATGCCGTACGGAAATTTCATCGGAATCTCCTCTCGTGATCGCGGCAGGCGTTCTTCACGGCCCGGCTCGTGTCCGTCCTGAGGGCCCGCCGCAAGTTTTCGATAAAAATACCCTTGTCGATGTTCTTTGGCAACAGGCTTTTTCGTTAAGAAACGGTTCCATGCCCGGTTCGGCATGTTTTTCGAGCCGCTCTGGGAAGAGAGGGATGGCGATGCCAAAGTCGATTCCCGGCAGGTGATGGCCGATCTGAATATCAGTGCCCCGAGATCATCTTGTTTCGGTCTTGGCATTCGTACCGAGCAAATCGAGCATCTGAGGGCCGAAGGCTTTCAGCACTTCGAAAACGAGATGGTAGACCACCGCGCAGAGTTTTCTTTTCCTCAAACAAGGCGTATGCGAACCGCATCGGCAACGGCGATATCGCAAGCGGCGACGGATGGGCCTTTCGCGGTCGGGGCTATATCCAGTTGACGGGGCGAGACAATTACACGGCGATTCCAAGGGAGACTACGCACTGCGGGAAGTCGTGTTTCGCTACTTGGACAGACGGTCGCCCGAAGCCGACGAGGTCATAAAGGTCCTTGCACCGGCCGACTTTGGATCGATCAAGTTCGAAGACGTCTCGCCGGACGCCTTGTACAGGCTCGACGCCGTGAAAAAAGGCTTGGATACGGGGGCAATAAACCCGTCGATGGGTCATCCGCTCGCCGATGGCAAGGGTGCTCAATGGCTCGGACGAGCCTGTTTCTCAAATAGCAGCGGCACTTATTCCGACGCGTTCGGCGCTTTGTCGGATTCGCCTTTGCCGGATTCGCCTTTGCCGGATTCGCCTTTGCCGGATTCGCCTTTGCCGGAATCGTCTTTGTCGGAATCGGTTTTCCCGGCAGAGGCTTTCTGCATCGCTTCCCCGATTCGCTGGTAGATCTCGTTCAAATTTTTGTTTTCCAGGTGTATGCCGTTGATGAAAAAACAGGGCACGGCATCGACTTCGGCGGCAAGGCCCTCCTCGATGTCCTTTTGCACCAGGGCCATGGTCTCGGGGGCGTCCAGGTCGGCCTTGAACTTTTCCATGTCGAGACCCACTCCTTCGGCCGCCTTCATGATCTTCTCCAACTCCAAGGGCCTTTCGATCTCGTGCATCGCATGGTGCATCTCCCAGAATTTCCCCTGCCAATGCGCCGCCACTGCTGCGGCCGACGCTTTTCTCGACACCTCGTTGTACGGAGGAAACGCCTTGTAGACCACCTTGATGCCGTTTTCGAACAGCTCCATCAATTCTTCGATTTTCGGATCCAGCCTCGAACAGTAGGGGCACTGGTAATGGTTGAAAATCACGATCTCCACGGGCGCGTCCGCAGGGCCGACGTACGGCGAGTTTTCCGTGGAAAAGTCGTAGATGGCGTCTATTTGAATCACCTGGACCTTGTTCTCCTTGGAGTCGGCCACCAAAAGCAGGTTGCTTTCCGGGGCATGGGTCAGCTTCGACGCCCATTTGCCCACAGGCACCGCGTGAACCACCTTTTCCGTTTCGACCGAATACACCAGCACGTTGCCCGGCGTCAGTATGTAGTACCACTTTTCGTTCGGAGACACCGCCACGTCCAAAGGGGTCGTCGGCAACTCGATGCTTTTCACCGTCCTGTGTTCCATCTCGGCTGCGGCACTGCAAATCCATACGAACAAACAAAACATCAAACATCCCACAGTTGCTGTCTTTTTCATCCTTGCCCCCGTTTAAACGGTTAAGGTTCCTTTCGTGGTTAATTCCCTCACCCATACAAGAAGAACAAACTAAACCCAAACTGCGGTACTTTTCAACCCAAATTCTGAAAAATTTCCCCTCGTTGCCGCAATTCAAAATCGGGTTCCCGTACAGCAATTCTAATTTTGGGTGTCTATGGAGCCTTCAAGGTAACCAGACCATCCTGGTCTGGTTCGGCACCTCGGGAAATTGCCCTTTACCGTGGGCACGCCAGACCAGGATGGTCTGGTTACCTTGGTCGCTGCAACATATTTGGCATGGAATTTCCGTCAAAATTAGAATTGCTGGGTCCCCGTATGTCGGCACCGGTCAATTTTCAATCGTGGTGTTTCGGAGGCTGTTTCCGCCCGTGCATTCCCTCTCGCGCGCAGTCCTTTTGGGTGTCATGTTCCGTCGGTTTGTGGTATTAGAATCGTGTAAAACTTGACAAGAATCTCTTTCGGGATTAATTGTTCCGTGATGTTTTGAGCATATGTTCATTTTAAGGAGTCGCAAATGGTAAGACCGCGAAAAGACCGGTATGTGGCGTTCAATCCGCAAGTCAGCTATTTCAAGCCACGGGGCATCCCCATGTTCGAGCTGGAGGAGGTGTGCCTCACCGTGGACGAAAGGGAGGCCCTGCGTCTGGCGGACCTTCTGGGCATGTCCCACGAGGACGCCGGGCGCCAGATGGGGGTGTCCCGCGCCACTTTCGGAAGGATCATACAACGGGCCAGGATGACGGTGGCCGACGCGTTGATCAACGGCAAGGCGATCAGCATCGGCGGGGGCAATTTTCAGATGTTCGAAGGTCCGCGTATTTTTCGCTGCGCGTCATGCGACCATACGTGGGAAGAGGCGCCGGGCACGGGCAGGCCGGCCGGGTGTCCCGCATGCGACGACAAGAAATTCTACCGAATTCCGGCGGAAGGGTTGCAAATTTGAAAATCAATTCGCATCCTTTTCGCCGACTGAAGTCCCGGACAGGGAAAATCAAGGAGAAGAAGGATCAATTATGAAAATAGCGGTAACATCGACCGGAAAAGAGCTGACATCGGACATGGACCCTCGTTTCGGCAGGGCGCCCTACATTATCGTGGTGGATATCGACACGATGGAATTCGAGGCCGTGGACAACGCGGAAAACGTGAACGCGAACCAGGGCGCCGGGATACAGGCCGGAAAGACCCTCGTGGAAAAGGGGGCCGAGGTCCTGATCACCGGCTTTTGCGGACCCAAGGCGTTCCAGGTGCTGGAGAGCGCCGGAATCAGGGCCATCGTGGGCGCGCAGGGGCTCGTAAAGGATGCCGTCGAGGATTTCAAGGCCGGAAAGTTCCAGGAGACCAAGGCGCCGAACGTCGATGGACACTGGTCGTAGCGTTCAATCAAGGAGAAACGAAAAAATGGCAAACGAAACGAAAGCTTCGGCCCCGAAAAACCGAAGCAAGGAGGACCAGGACGCTGCGGTGAACAGCGCTCTTGGAAAGATCAAGAACAAGATCATGGTGATGAGCGGCAAGGGCGGCGTGGGAAAGACCAGCACCTCCGTGAACCTGGCCATGGCCCTGGCCAAGAAGGGCGCCAAGGTGGGAATCATGGACGTGGACCTTCACGGCCCGGATGTTCCCCGTATGCTCGGCCTGACGGGCCTGATGGATGTCAACGCCGAGCGCAAGCTCACCCCCATGAAATATTCGGACAACCTGTCGGCGGTATCCATCGAGTCGTTGAGCGTCAACAAGGACGACGCGGTTATCTGGAGAGGGCCGATCAAATATTCGGCGATTCGCCAGTTCATCGGCGACGTGGAGTGGGGCAACCTCGATTTTCTGGTGATCGATTCTCCCCCCGGCACGGGCGAC
This sequence comes from Desulfobacterales bacterium, assembly GCA_963674505.2. Classification (GTDB taxonomy): domain Bacteria; phylum Desulfobacterota; class Desulfobacteria; order Desulfobacterales; family SKZT01. Next base: position 106,057 of record CAXXIG010000006.1, on the reverse strand, counting down.
GAGCCTTTGACCGTGGCGCAGACCATCAAGGACGCCAAGGCCGTGATCGTCACCACCCCCCAGGAGGTTTCCCTGGCGGACGTCAGAAAGTCCATCAATTTCTGCCACGTGGTGAACATGGGGATTTTCGGCCTGATCGAAAACATGAGCGGCCTGGCGTGCCCCCACTGCGGCGAGATGCTGGAGCTTTTCGGCTGCGGCGGAGGCGAAAGGACCGCCGCCAGCCTCGGCGTCCGGTTTCTGGGAAAAATCCCGTTCGACCCCAGGGTGGTCGCCTGCGGAGACGCCGGATCGTCCTACCTGGAACAGTACGCGGATTCGCCCGTGGCCAAGGCCTTTGCGGATATCGCCGAAATACTCATGGCGCTGGGGTAGGCGCATTTGGCGAGTGCTGCGTTGGCATGAGAGCATGACGCAGAGAGCATGAGGTCTCATACGGACTCTTTCTAAAGTGTCCATCCCTATTGCAAAGCAACTTCCCCTGGTCGGAAAGCAGGTTCATCCCGAACCGGGGGGAGTTTCTCCATAGACGCAACCTTTCCAAGAGCTTTTCAAAACCGTAATTCAATCCTTTTTCAACCCACTGCGTTTCAGACACCAGGACCATTAATTGCTGGATCCGCCGGAGCGTGTGGACCCGGAGAAGAGGCGCTGATGTTTTACGGTCAGAAAAGGTCCGGAACTGACGCAATCGTTCGGACAGGAAAAAGTCGATCACAATCGGCGAAATGATCACGTCGCTTGATTTGAAAAGATCGATCATTTATAAACAATAAGCAGGCTTCATTTTCGCTTTTTGGAAACTGGATGATCGTGGTAAACAATTTTCCCAAAAGGGATGTTTTCACAAATGGTAATTGTTATTGTAAGTGAGATGTCCATTGAGCTTTGAAATAATCGATGAAATTCGACAAATCGAAACGATTGCCAAAGGATCGGGAATTAACGATTTGCATCGCCTTCAAAATATATATGGGCATAAAAATTGGCGGAAAATGAAGGGAATCGCGCACATTCGGTTACTGACGGGGAGAGTTCGGCTGGCCGAATTGCATTGGTATGAAGCGCACGGCATTGGAAAAAAAGAAATAAAACGTAAACGCTATTTGGACTAAAAAAATGGAAGCGCAAATAAAATCCACGGAAAAATTCGCGGTCTGCATTAACAACGAGCATTACAAATCGTCTTTGGAACTGCATAAAATCTATGTTGTCCTGCCAGATGAAGACGCCGCTGCTGACGGCGACATACGAGTTGTCGATGAAAGCGGCGAGGACTATTTGTATCCATCGTCCTACTTTATTCCCATACAAGTACCGAAAAGGGTTGAAGAGTCTTTGCTTGGAGTTTTATGACAAAGGATGGCGACGTCGTATCGACGTGTACTGCCTTTTCGAACACAAGAGTTCACCCGAACGTTTTGTCGATTTGCAGCTTCTTCGTTTCATGACGCTGCGGTGGACCGATTGCTTGCCCTTTCCCAAGACATGGTCGATGCTATCGAAAAGATCGAATCGCTCGACGATCTGGACAATCTTTTCGAAAAAACATTGCGGTTCGACTCCCTGGAACGGTTTCGGGGTTGGATCCAATCGGTTTCACAAAAAGACGATCACATCGAAGCGGATGAAGATTGACAGTATTGATGTTCTGCTCTTGGAATTCAAACTCCCGCCAATCCGAGCCGCCGTCCTTTCCGTCGCTATGAGCAAAAGCGGTCCCGCAGTGTCCAGACCGCCTTCATGTCGAGTTTTTCGCCGTCGAATACGATCTGGCGGCTTTCTTTATTCTTCCGGTTTTTAAGATAGCGGGTCAGGTTCATCCAGCGGATGGCCGGGCTGCCGCTTACGAGGTCCGTGTGGCGGATCACGAGATAGACGTCCACTGGCTGATCGGTCCAGTAGTCGAGGTGGCGAGGGTTTCGTACGTCGAAGACCAGCTTGTCGTCGCGCTTGCGGCGTCGAAGGTGGGAGTCGCCGCTTTTCAGCTGCACATAGATCTTCTTGCCGCTGGCATTGCCGTCGTCGTCCTTGAATTCCACTTCGCCGTCGATGCCGTAGTCGAACATGGTCACGGGCCGGAAGATCTGGTTGGCCTCGCCGCAGACGGCCATCATGTGGCCGATGAGAATCTGCTCGAGGGCTTGCGTGTCGAGCCGCCGCGTGGCCGTTTCGTCCATGGCAAGGATCTTGCGGGCCACAGGGTCGCTCTTCAGGCGTTTTTCGATGAAATCGACGAAAGGCACCTTCTCGTCGCATTCCTGACAGGTGATAAAATCAAGTCCCTTCTCTAAGCGCCGCCGTATCGCGCCGAAGTTGGTCACCGGCATCCCGCACTCCGGGCAGACGTAGCGGCGGTCTCGGGTCACGTCGCAGGCGTACTTGGCCAGGTGGCGGTGGGCGTACTCGATGAAGACCACCTTGAGTTCGTCCGGCACGTCCTTGTCGAAGTAGAGGCTGATGGTTGCAGCGCCTTCTCCCTGCTGGTTGTCGATTTTCAGTCCGAGCAGATGGCCCTTGGGCGAGGCGAACTCCGCGGCGTTTCGCCACAGCTCGCGGTGTTCGAACTCGTCGCTGTACCACAGGCGCACCACCAGCGTGGTCCATACGGTCTGCCACTCGCCGCTGAAGGTGTAGGAGACGAAGATCGCAGGCTCGTAGGGGATTTCCTTTTCCATGCGATATTGGGAAGGAAAGACCAGCTGGCGGCCCTTGGGCGTGTCCTCGGCGATGCAGAGCGAGTTGTCCAGGAAGGTCTGCACCAGCGCGCGCAAGAGCAGTTCCTCGTCTGGGCGTTTCAGCCGGTCTACGCCGGTGAAGTCGAAGCCCCGCTTGTAAATGTCAACTTCGAGCACGCAGCCGATCTCGTCGGTGTGGGCGCGTGCCGCGCGGATGATGGCCCCGGCGTAGCCGTTGATCAGCTCCGGCTGTAGCAGCACCAAATCGCCGAATTTCAGCGGGCAGGCCAGGCCGTGATTGGAAAGCAGGGTCACGGCCGTGCGAACCTCCGATTCACCGAACGTCTCGTTCGGCAGGGCCTGCTCCAGGCGCTGGGCCAGCTCGGAAAAGCGAAGGAACCGGATGTCCTGCTTGTCGCGCATCTGTAAGACGGCGTTCTTCAGCTCGGCCAGAAGGCGCGGCGTGCTGGTCCACGGAAGCTTGTTCCAGGGTGTATATTCGGCGATAAGCTTCTTGAGTTTCGAGGGCTGACCGTTGTTTTTTTTGTCCGAGCAGTTTTCGCCCGTCTTGGCGCTGGTCGGCAGCCACCCGGCAAAGCCATGATGCTTTCGGAACCGTTCGATCTTGGCGTCGCCCAGCTTCATGCCGCCCACGTCGATCTGCGAGAAAATCAGCAGCTTGACGGCCTCTCGTTGCGATTTCTGGTTGCCTGCCGCTGTCTTCAGGGCCTTGAGCCAGTCCCCGGCCTCGGCAAAGGGATCGGCGTTCTGGGGATTGACCAGCAGCAGGGCCAGGGCCGTCTCCTATAGAAAGAGCTGGTGGATTAGCCGATAGTCCTCCTGCCCGGCCAAGTCCCACAACAGGGCCTCCCTTTCCAGACTGTCGTGCTGCGGCAGCGCCAAGTCCATCCGCCAGACGTTCATGCCATGGGTGCGGTCTCTCACCACGTACCGATCCTTGATCAATCGATGCGCCAGCGAGGTCTTTCCCACCGTCCCCTCGCCGATCAGCACGATCTTGGCGTTCACGTAACGACGCGTGGCCTTGGCGGACGGCACGTATCGTACACCGGCGAGGCGGTAGACGTAAATCGTACTATCTGTTGTACCCGCCAAGAGCCGCGAACCATCGGGGCTGAATGCGACGGAAATTGGCGACTTTTGATCCTCGTTTTCGATAACCTGCAAACATGCCCTCGATTCCCAATCCCAAAGCCGGACCGTTTGGTCTGTATATCCTGCAGATGCGATCAATGTGCCGTCAGGGGAGATGGCGACCGAATCCACGGTGCCCTGATGGCCCTCCAGCGTCCCGACGCAGATTCCTGCTGCTAGGTCCCAGACTTTAAGGGTCTTATCATTGGAGCCCGAAACGGCAAAACGACCCTCCGGCGTGATCTGGACGGAATTCACACCGTTGGAATGCCCCTTCAGGGTTGAGAGGCATTCGAGTTTGTCGAGATCCCAGATCCTAACGGTTTCGTCAACAGAACCGCTCACGGCCCGTTTCTCGTCCTGAGAAACCGCCACGGAATACACTGGCTCTCCATGCCCCTTCAATGTCGCCAAGCACTGTCGAGTCGCGACATCCCATATCTTCAGCACGGGATCTCTAGCTGCACCAGAGGACAGTACTCGTCGTCCACCGGAAATGATGGCAACTGATAATACAAAGTGCTTGCTCGCTTGCCAGTCGGCGACGACATTTCCTTCCGCTGCGTCCCAGATACGAATCGTGTCGTCCCGCGATCCCGAAATCACCTGCTTTCCATCCGGCGTGATCACTACGGACTCTACATCACCTGTATGCCCTTCCAGCATCGCCCGGCATTTGCCAGTCTCCAAATCCCAAATTCTGATTGTATTGTCCGTCGAGCCGGACGCCGCCCATGTTCCATCCGGGCTGACGGCAACGCTATTGACCCATTCTTCGTGCCCCGTGAGCTTGCGTTCCTGCAATGCCAAAGGCTCGTTCTGCTCCGGCGGTTCCTGGGGCTGCGGCTTTTGGTAGGTAGGCCTCTTGGTTGGAAGTGGCTTGCGTGGGGCCGGGAGGGCTTTCTCTTCGGGACGGGAAGCGGCCAGCAGCTCGGCGAAGTTCTCGTCCGATTCCTTGCGGAAGTCCACGTACTTGTAGCGACGCAGCGTGTCGGGCATCTTGCAGTCGGACAGCAGCATGGGGATGAAGCGCCGTCCCTCGTTGGTCGGATCTCGAAACAGCACGGTGCTGCGCTCGATCTTGACCCAATCCGATTCGAGGGCCGATTGGGACAGGCACAGGACCTGCGTCCGCGAATCCTGCAGCCCCCTTTCGACCGCTATATAGATATCGTCGCCCGGCCTGATCGCCCACTCGTCGAACCACACCCGAAGTCCCGCTTCCTTGAGCCGCTCGGCCAGCCGCCGCACCCGGGGCTTGTCCTTCGCGCTATGGCTCAGGAACACGTCGTATGCAAAGCGTTCTTCCATTCCATCTCCTTGTTGCAATTGCCCTGGTACATGCAAATCGGCAAACTCGTTAGGGCATATGGCAGAAGTTCGTTTTTAGGATAGGAACGCGCTTTGCGTCAACAAAAATATTGGCAGATCTCGGTGAAATGATTCGGAATATGAATACCAAGGATGTAAGCTTGACGGAGAGGACCCAGAAGGAAATACTCGCGGCATACGAACTGGATTTTTCCAAGCACGCCCCGGCCCGGGACATACCGAAGCTGCACCTGATTTGGAATTCCATCGTGTCCCATCTTTCCCGGGAGAACCGAAAATTCGTCTACAGCGCGGTGAAAAAAGGGGCCAGGGCAAGGGAGTTTGAAAACGCGATCGTCTGGCTGGAGAACGCCGGCCTGGATCTGAAAATCAATCGGATCTCAAAGCCGGGATTGCCTCCGGCCGCATATTCCGACCCCAGCGCCTTTAAGATTTATTTTCCCGATGTCGGGCTTTTGAGAGTGATGGCGCGGCTGAGCCCCAAGGCGTTCATCCAGGGGGACCGTTTGTTCACGGAATTCAAGGGCGCGTTGACCGAAAACTTCGTACTCCAGGAAATCCTGTCCAAAGGCGGAGAGTTCCGGCCGTTCTATTGGACGTCGAAGGCCAGGGCCGAAGTCGAGTTCGTTGTTCCGACCGACGACCGGATCGTTCCGGTGGAAGTAAAGGCAGGCGTCAATCCCCGATCGAAAAGTCTTGGGGTTTACAGGCAAAAATACAATCCGGAAATTGCGATCAGAACTTCGCTTCTGAACCTGAAAAAGGACGGAGGCGTTTTGAATATGCCGCTGTTTCTGGCATCGCGAATAGTCGATTTTCCTGTTATGGCGAATTTGGAGGAAAATGCCTGAAAATTCCACGCTCGCCGTCCTCGTCCTGCCAGTCCTTCAAATCCCGACATGGGCACAGTGGCCGATTCCATCGCTGTGATCGACATAACGGTCAGGTGGATATGGCAGATGCCGTCGGCATCTTAACTTGCGCAGGCGTGGTTGAATACTGAAGACCTCCGTGGAAAGCGCGTTTGAATTCAACCCATGTTCCTGGATTTGGATGGCCTGAAAATTTCCAACTTGGGGATGGTCCCTCTCTATAAAAAATTCGATTGACAAGAAGCGATCATCCGACTTATAAAAATCTTTGACCGATGTTTATTTTTCCGCTTGTTTTTGGCGATTGTCCATAGTTTCCGGCTGATACAACATAAAAATATATAGCATTTATTTACTTCGTCGTATCCTCCTGCGTCCCATAAAGAATCGATTCGCGGCCAAGCCTGGTTCGGAAATGCATCCGTTCCAGGAGCAATACATGTCAACGTCCAGTGAAAGGAGAAAAAATGAAAAGATCCGTGATCGTTTTTCTGTGTCTGTGTTGCGTTTTTGCCGGCACGGACGCCTTGGGAACCATGGTGTTCATGAACCGTCCCGATGCGGCGATACGTTTCGCGCAACTGCCGGAAGGCGCTGTGTTTCCGGAAGGCATCGCGGTCGATCCCGTTTCCGGGGATGTGTTTGTAAGCACTTCGGATTTCACGTTTTCCAGCGGCGAGGCCAACAAGGTTTTGCGCTACGCGAGAAACGGACGTCTCGAAGCCGTTCTGGATGTCAGTCCGTCGCCGCTTCTGGGGCTTGCCTATTGCAACGGGTACGTCTACATCGCCAATACCGAGGCGCTTGTCGGGGCGACGTCAAAAATCCAGAGGGTCGCGGCGGACTTCGATTCGTCAAGTCTGGTGGAGGACGTGGCGGAGGTGCCCGAAATCTTCGCTCCGGGGGACCGCACGGTAGCCAATCCGGACGGAAGCACGGATACGGTCGTATTCGGAAGCAACGGCGTCGCCTTGCCCAACGCCATCGCCGTGGACGATTCGGCGACGCCTCCAATACTTTATTTCACAGACTCGTTTCAAGGGGCGGTTTTCAAGGTGGAGGATTTCGAAAACTGCCAGGCCCCTTGCGTCGCTTCCGTGATGGTCCATGACCCGTTGCTTGCCACCGCCAACCATTCCATCGGCATCGGTGCCAACGGCATAGCCATCGACAAGTCTGCCCGAAGACTATACGTGGCCAACCTGGGCGACGACCGCATCGTCACGGTCGATCTGGACGACGGGACTGCGGAGGTGTTCGCCGAAGACTTGCCCAGGCCCGACGGCGTCATGCTGGACGACAACGGCAGGCTCTGGGTGTGTTCGGTCTACCACAACGAAATCCTCGTGTTGGACCCCGATGCGCGGATCGTCGCCAGGCTGGGTTCTTTCAAGGGAATCGACCGGCACGGCATGGCCCTCGGCCTCCTTGGCCCGGCCAGCTGCGTCGCGAACGGAAATTGGCTCTACGTGACCAATTTCGTCTATCCGGTGGTTCCGTCGTATGTGGACTTCGAAGATATTTCAATTTTTTCGATTTCCAGAATCCGCATTCCCCATGCGCTTAGGTAACGGGGGCGGTCAGAACCTCAATGTGACGCCGCCTTCGAAATATTGCCCCTGTCTCGGATGGTATTCGTTGTCGTACAGGCCGTTGAGCAGGATGTCCTCGTCGGAGGTGTTGAGCTGGCCGTTGGAGTTGTAGACCGATTCGATCTCCTTGTCGAAGATGTTTTTCCCGAGGAGCCAGATCGACCACGAGGGCTTGTCGTAGCGGATTCCGAAATCCACCGTGCAGCGTTCTCCGTATTCGATGCGGTTCAAGTAATCGACGTAGTACGGTCCCGTGACGTTCAAGTCCACGTTGCACCGGAGGTTTTCGACGGGGAAGATGTCGATTCCGATCATGTACTTGTACTCCGGCACGCGGTTGAGCTGGTAGCCGTCCAGGTCTCGGAAGTCCCTGCTCGTCGGGGTCTCCCAGGTGTACACCCGTTCGCAGCCGCTGGTCCATTCGGCGTCCATGTAGGTGCCTGCCAGGCGGTAGCCCAGATAATCGGTGACCCTGCCGTTCATTTCCAGCTCGATGCCGATATGTTCCGAGTCCCCGGTGTTCTTGTACCCGGCGTAGGATTGACTGGAATCGTAGAAGACCGCGTACTTGTCCTTGTACTCGAAGTAAAAGAGGGTCAGGTTGACGTTTGCCCATCGCGCGATTCGCTGCTTATGGCCGATTTCATAGGTCAGGCTTTCTTCGGGCTTCAGGTCCTCGGGGAGGTTTTCGGGGTTCATGTATTCCATGGCGGACTGGTAGTAGAACGGGGCGGGGTACCAGTAGGACTTGCCCACGGAGACGTAGGTCGTGGCGTTCTGGTTCCAATGATAGGCGGGCGCGACCGACCACGGATACTTGGTGTGGGAGACATCCACCTCGTCGCCGTTTTTGTTGGAGACGTCGTAGCCGACGTCGTCCCATCGGATGCCGAAATTGAGTTCGATGTCGTCTCCGAAAAACAGCTGGTTCTGGAAGTAGAGGCCGAACTTGTCCTGGTCGAATTGCATGTCCGCCTTTCTTTTGCTCGAAGCTTTTCCGTCGGGGTCGTTGGGGTAATACCGGTCGTTTTCGAAGTCGGTCAGCTCCAGGTTGGCCCCGACGGTCGGGGTATAGTGGATACCGCCGAAGTCGAAGTGCCAGCCCCCGGACAGATCCAGCTTGTAGCGATCCTGGTCCCGGTCCTCGGTGTATACGCTTTTGGGGCTGTAGTAGGTCTGGTATCGGGCGTAGTAGGACTTGTCGAACTGCGTTCCCGCCGACAGGGCTTTCAGAAAGAAGTCGGCGGTTTTCACATTGTAGTCCATGGCGTAGCTGAAGGATTTCTGTTCGTTTTCGTTGTAGGTGATGAAGTTGCCGCCGGGCGATTCGTAGAACTCGTCGGCCCTCCTGTCGTCGTCCAGAGCGTACAGGTTTTTCCCCGCGCGGTCTCGTAGTCGTTGTTGGCATGCCCCAGGTTCAGCCCTAGCCGATGGTTGTCGGAGAAACTGTATCCGCCTTTCATGCGCAGGCCATGGCGCGTCTGGTCGTCGTGGATGTAGCCATCGGTATCCAGGTACGAGGCGTTCACGTAGTAGTCCCAGTTGTTCATTCCACCGGAGAGGTTCGCGTAGGAGTCCAACGTGTCCCACGAGCCGAAGGAACTGCTGACGGTCACGCGGGGCGGCTTGTTTTTGCTGCCGGATTTGGTGACGATGCTTATCACGCCCCTGGCCGAATCCGAACCGAAGACCGTGGTGCCGGGCGAGCGCAGCACTTCGATTCTTTCGATGTCCGAAACGGTTTCTGGCGCGACAAGTCGATCTCGGGTTATTCCCCAACCGGGGCTTGGTTCCAAATGCGGTCACCTGGATTCCGGGTCTACGCTACATGTTCCAGTTGGGAAATTCCCGGAAAAGACGGAATCCAGCTGTTTTATCGGCACATGGGTCATATGCCGCTTTGCCCGGAATGACGGCTGCCGGGACGATAGTTCTTGCAAGTGGCCGATGTGAAAACCAAGCCCCCCCAACCGCAGTCTTCTGATGCGGTTTCCCAAAAAAATCCCCGCGCTCCGAAGAGCGCGGGGATGTCCGTTTTTCAATCCGTACGACACTGTCTTTTTCGGCGAAACGCTCCTTCACCCGAGAAGTTTCGCCGTTTGAGAATCATGGCGCCTGGTTCGGGAGCGTAGGGTGGGTGGGTTGAAACCCTGACGTTCGCGGCTGGTTCAAAGCTTGTTTACGCCCGTGTCCTTCGAGTTTATACGAAGTCCAACCCACCATTTCCCGAGTCGCCTCGGTGCCATTCGTTCGAAGAAGCGACGAATTGGCGCGGAAAATGGTGGGTTGGACTTCGTGCAAGATTGTCGGGCCATCTGTATCAAGAGAAGTCGAATTGGCGACAACACCCGGGTATCGACCCACCCACCCTACGTTCCCGAACCAGCCCGTGAATATTGCCGCGGGGGGAACAAATCCCGGCAGAAAAAAATCTCCCGAACTTGGATGATTTTCATCGCCCCAGTTCCAGCCTATTCCACCCCGGCCATCCCTTATCGCTTTTCAGTGTTTGAAAAATATGCTCGCAAACGGTATATACCGCTCTATTGAACGCCTTGATTCGACGACGGAGGGATTGACAAGCATGAAATGGAGAGCAACATGGCCGATTCCAAACGAGCTTTGACTTGGCTGCATCTGTCCGACCTGCATTACTGCGAACCGAAAAGCGGGTGGGACGCTGCGGAAGTCCTGGAGAAACTGGTGGAGGACCTGCAGGGCCTGGAAAAGGAACAGGGGCTCTGCCCGGACTTGATTTTTTTCACCGGCGATCTGGCCTTGGGAAACATCAAGGCCGAACCCGGATGGAACCTGAAAGACCAGTACGAAGGCGCGGGAAAATTCCTGGAATCCGTGCGAACCGCGTTCGACACGCAGATTCCCAAGTCCCGTGTATTTGTCGAGCCCGGCAACCACGACGTGGACCGCAATATGGTCGCCAGAGGCACCATTTCCTGGCTCGATAAGGAGGTCTCCCAGGACGAGGTCCTTTCCATGATCCGCGACAACACCCTGGACTGGCAGGACTGCATGCGCCGCCTCGGAAGCTTTCGCCGCTTTTTGGAATCGGCCGGGTACGGCGATTTGCCCCAAGACCCGGACCGGCTTCTTTTCGGCACCCAAACCGAAATCAACGGGCTAAAAGTCGGCATCGGAGGGCTCAATTCCGTATGGTCCTGCTGCCGCGAAAAGGAAAAGGGCGATCTGTGGATGGGCGCCGAATGGCAGATCAAAACCATTTTCCGAAAAATCAAAGGGACCGACCTCTCCATCCTGCTGTCCCATCACCCGCCCGGATGGTTCAAAGGCGAGGAAGATCCTTTGATGAAGCAAAAAATTCCCGAACTGTTCGATTTTTTCCTCCACGGCCACGAGCACGAAGACTGGCCCTATCCCTACGGCGGCACCCACGTCACCGTTTCGGCCGGCGCGTGCTATCGGAACGCCGCCAAAGGTTCCGGCTACAACATCGTTCAATGGGATCACGAGAACCGGATCGCCCGGGTCTGGTTTCGAAAATACTCCGACGACGGGGCAGGGGGCTGGGTGCCCATGCACGTGCGGGGCAAGACGGAGGGGGAGGGCGTCTGGACGATCAGGCTCGTGGAGCAGGGCAAGGGCGACGTGGTCCCGGTTCGGCGGACGGAAAAGTGGGAACTCGACCGGGCCGAAGCCAGATATCTCGATTTCATGAAAACGAGCCACCGGTACCTCAACTTCAAGGGCATGGGAACGCTGGAGCGCGTGCCGCTGCAAATCTCCCTCATGGACTTGTACGTGCCCCTGGAGGCGCGCATCGAGATGCCCGAGGGGGAATGCTGGGCGCGCGATCTGAAGCTGGCCGGACGGAAGGTCGCTCCGGAGGAGGCGGAGTGCATGGGAGAGCGGCTCAGCAAGCCGGCTCTGGCCGAAAAGCTGCTGGAACAGCACGACGGCCTGGTGGTGCTGGGCGATCCCGGGGCGGGGAAAACCACCTTCATCAAATACCTGGCCCTGCGGGAGGCCGGACGCGAGAACCGGGAGCGCATGCCCGTGCTGATTCCCTTGTCCGCCTACGCCAACGCCCTGGCCGAGCAGGACGGCATTTCCCTGAGCCGGTTCATGGAGAAATACTATCGCGAACAGCTGGACGCCGATCTTCCCGTGGGCCAGATTTTGAAGAGAGCGCTGGAGGCGGGCAACGCTCTTGTGCTCATGGACGGCCTCGACGAAGTGCAGACCCTGGAAGGCCGCATGACGGTGGTCAATCAGGTGGAGAGGTTTTTCAACTACCATCGGAAAAAGGGCAACAAGTTCGTGCTAACCAGCCGGATCGTAGGCTACCGGGAGGCCCGCCCGGTCGCCAAAGGCCTGGCCGAATGCACGCTGGTGGATTTCGGGGAAAAGGAGATCGAGGCGTTCGTCAAAAACTGGACCAGGGCGATTGAAAAGGCGGCCACGGACAGCGAGGTCCTGTCCGCCCGGGAGGCCAAGCGACAGGAAGAAGAGCTGATGTTCGCCGTGAGGAACAACCCCGGCGTGGAGCGTCTGGCCGCGAACCCCTTGCTGCTCACCATCCTGGCCCTGATGAAGCGCCAGGGCGTCGCTCTTCCGGAACGCCGGGTGGAGCTGTACCACAAGTACACCGAGGTGCTCATCAAGCAGTGGAACCTGGCGCGAAGCCTGGACAAGCCCTGTGCGACCCGTCTGGACCTGGTGGAAACCGTGGGCGTGCTGGCCCCCCTGGCGCTGTGGATGCACGAAACCAGCCCCGGCGTCGGCCTGGTGGGAAAGGGCGACATCCTTCACCGCCTGACCGAAATCTACCGGGAACGGGGAGAAGAACACCCGGACAAGGCCTCCGAAACCCTGCTCGAAGACGTGCGCTGGCACACCGCCCTCCTGCTGGAGCGCGGGCAGGGCATGTACGGGTTCATCCACCTCACGTTCCAGGAATACCTGGCCGCCGTGGGACTCGCGCAGAAAGGCCAGCTGGACATCGACCGCATGGTGGACGCCGTGGCCGAGCACATCGGCGATCCCGTCTGGGTGGAGGTGACCCGCTTGGCCGTCGCACATCTGGGAATCAACCAGTACCTCGACAAAAGGGCCTCCGAGATTCTGGAGAAACTTTTGGAACTCGGTCCGGAAAAAGCGGCGGAGGCGGCCGTCTTGGCCGGAAGGACCGTGCGGGACGCCTGGCCCGGCGGGGTCACCCGGCAGTGCCGAGATCTGGTGAAAGACGCCTTGGTGAACACGGTGAGAGGTCAATTTCCGGCCAAGGCGAAAACCCGGGCAGACGCCGGGGTCGCGCTCGGAAGAATCGGGGACCCCAGGCCGGAAATCATGACCTTGGACAAAATGGAATTCTGCCTGGTCCCCGGCGGAGACTTCGTCATGAGCGCAAACGACAATCCGAAGGAAATCTGTCCCCATTTGCGATACCCGTTCTGGATGGGACGGTTTACGGTCGCCAATGCCCAGTACCAATTATTTATGGATGACGGAGGGTACGCAGAGGAACGGTTCTGGGAGGAAGCCTCCCGGCAGGAGGTATGGAAAGATGGAAAGGTGAAAGGACGCTGGGACAAGGAGCCCAGAAACCATCCGCAAAGATTCACGGGACCGTTCGGCCTGCCCAACCATCCGGTGGTGGGGGTGACTTGGTACGAAGCCGTGGCTTTCGCCCGATGGCTGGAAGTGCATTGGCGTGAACGGGGGCTGGTTCCCGAAAATTGGCGCGTCAGCCTGCCGACGGAAGCGCAATGGGAGAAGGCGGCCAGGGGCGGTCTGAAAGTCCTGGAACGGCTGGCGGTCCTGACTGTGGATGAGGTCCCAAAATACGTTGTTTCGGACGTTTCGGTCGATAATGAAAATGCCGCACGGAAATATCCTTGGGGCGACAAATCGGATTCTGAAAAGATGAACATCGAAGATGCCGGTATTGGAACGACTTCGACGCCGGGGTGCTTTCCTACCGGTAAAAGCTCCTGCGGGTGCGAGGATATGAGCGGGAACGTGTGGGAATGGACGAGAAGCGAACGAAGGGAATATCCGTACGATCCGAAAGATGGCAGGGAAGATGCCGGTCTGTTTACAACGGATACATGGCTTTCGAATCGTGGCGGTGCTTATTATTGGGATGAAGATAGGGCGCGGTGCGGGTTTCGCGACGGCAATCTTCCGAGCCTCCACAACCAGATCGTCGGTTTTCGTATTTTGCTGTCGCCCCCATACCTCTGATCTCTGATCCCTCTGAACTCTGGATCTCTGAACAGGCGATTTTCGGCCAGTACAGTGCATCGAGAAAATGCAAGGAGTTGGTCCTACCGGAGAAGGTAGCACCTCCCGGAATGGTTTGGATGCTGGCATTTTGGAATTGTACCACACGGGCGGAGCGAAGCGGAGTCCGCGCGTATTTTTTTTCCCCCGACCTGTGCGCACGACGGCCTTTCATCACGGGAACAATTCTGGAGTGCCGGTAGCGCCGCCTTCCACGGCGGCGCGGTCCCGTCTGAAATCGGGATTCGAGAGCCGGCGCGCCGCCGTGGAAGACGGCGCTACCGGACGCGCGGATTTTTGCGCCTTGCCGGGCTTGGTATTAACTTCGGCCGGTTTTCATCCAACAGTTTCGCTCGTCGTCCGGATTCCGGGTCTTAGCAAGCTCCGCCCGGAATGACGGTGCGGTTGGCTGGCATTATAACCAAATCCCGCCTTGCGCATCGATTCTTCCGTACAGGTCGAAATTTTTCCGGGCCTTGGAGCTACTCGTTTCGGTCCAATCCTGGGGCTTGGTTGCAAAATCGGCCGACTATTCGTCCTATTGGTCCCATAGGTCCTGTCTGGGGTGATGAAAATCATCCAATTTCGGGAGATTTTTTTTCTGCCGGGATTTGTTCCTCCTCGCGGCAATCCGCACGGGCTGGTTCGGGATCGTAGGGTGGGTGGGTCGATTCCCTGGCGCTGTCGCCAATTCAAATTCTCTTGAAATGGATGGTCCGACAATCTTGCACGGAGTCCAACCCACCATTTTCCGCGCCAATTCGTCGTTTCTTCAAACGAATGACATCGAGGCGGCTCGGGAAATGGTGGGTTGGGCTTCGTACAAGCTCGAAGGGCTCGGGCGCAAACAGGCTTTGAACCAGCCCCGAACGCCAGGGTTTCAACCCACCCACCCTACGCTCCCGAACCAGGCCCTGCGATAGCTTGAGCGGAATAAAACCCGGCGGAATTGCTGCGGCTAAACAGGGATCATTTTCATCACCCCAGGTCCTGTCTTCTTTTCGTCTTGCTCTGAAAACGCCTCGGGAGTTGGCCGGCTTTAAAAACAACCCCCAATCCAGCGACATTGCCCCAATTTTGCAATAGGGGTTTGATTCTTGTTTCGGCCATGCCTCGGCGGAGCGCGGACGCGAAGCGTCCTGGTATGCATTCCAACGCGAAGCGTTGGAACGAGGCGGTGATGACGCGGCCGAAATTAAAACCAAGCCCTGCAATAGCCCCTCTCGCCCCTTGCGGCCTTCGTGAAAGGGTGCTACAAACATGGTTGCGGCAGCAAGAACCTAAGAACCTAATAATCGATTAATGGTGAAAATATGGAAAAAATATTTGATGGTAAAAAGACGGCAAAATTGGGCACTGAAAAGAATCCCGCTGTTGTAAATGTGCAAACCGAAGAAAGAATGGAAGAATTAAAATCGGTATTTGAAGAAAACGGTTGGAAATATACGATCAAATTGGATCCAGACAAACCCGAGGATATTGCAGACTTGGAAATATTGTTGAATCCACAAAAAACGAGGATTGCAGAAAATAAAGTGGGACGCAATCAACCCTGTCCATGCGGAAGCGGTAAAAAGTATAAAAAATGCTGTGGCAAGTAAGCTTTATAAATTCTAATGATTACAGACAAGGCCGTGGCAGGACAGGGTTCAAATGAGCAAAAAACGTCGATCAAAAAAAACAACAACCGGAAACAATGCCGACTTGTACAAAAAGGCCATAGACCTTTATATAGACGATTATAAACCGGAAAAAGCCCTTCGGATTCTCTTCAAGCTGGCAAAAAAAGGATACAAGAGGGCCTTCGGCGAAATCGGGGTCATCTTGTACAGAGAAAACAATGATGTCGAAAAGGCGGAAGAATGGTTCGCAAGGGCTGAAAAAGCAGGCGCATTGGTTGAAGAAGCCACGTACGAATACGGGATGCTCCATTATCTGGAAAAAGACGACTGGGAAACGGGTCTCGGCTATTTGTTCCGGTCGGCAGAACAAGGATACGAACTCGCCTACGGGGATATCGGGGCCATCCTGTATCTCTACAAATCCGATATTGACGGTGCGGAAAAATGGTTCCAAAAAGCGGACGAAACAGGTTTCCTGTTGGCCCCGGCCGCATGTTATTACGGGCAGCTGCTTTTGGTCGAAAGAAACGACTGGGAGAAAAGCAAGGAATGCTTTAAGAAATCGGCCGAGGAAGGTTATGACGAGGCGTATGCCGAATACGCCTCGATTCTGTACCTCCGCGATCACGACGTGGACCAGGCGGAAATGTATTTTAAACTGGCGGAAGAGAACGGTTGCTTGACGCCCCCGCATGCGTACAACTACGGAGAATTGCTCGTCCGGGAAAGAAACGAAATCGAGAGAGGAAACAGGTATATGGATTTGGCGGAAAAGGATATGGATTGACCAAAGGATCGAAGATCCGAAAGCGGGAGTCCCCGCAGTCGTCGATGTGCTGAAGGCGCAAGCCCGCGACACCCGCATAGGCAGTCTCCTGGAGCGCTTGAAGGAGGACCGGCTCGGAAAAGGGTCCCGGAGCCGATCATCGTAGGCGACAGCGTGGACTACGACCCTCTGGACGACGACTGCCAGTACGCGACGGATTTGGGCCTGATCGTCGAAAGGGACGGCAAGCTGACGCCCGCCAACCCGATCTGCGGGGAGCCGATGATGCGCTCGCAAAAGACGTTCGAGGAGAGCAAAAGACAGCTGTCCGGGTACATGGGCGTGCTGGGCTGCGTCGAGGGCTGGCTGGTGGTGTTCGACCGCCGCAAGGACGTCCCTTGGGAGAGCAAGCTCTTTTAACGATTACCGAAAACGAAACTTGCAGACCGACATGCAAAAGGAATTCAACGACGCTGGATTGTGTGTTCCCGACCGCCATTATATGGTGGACGTCTCGGGGAAAATAGAGCAAATCTTTCAGCTCGTGGAAAAAGGAAAGTATTTCGCCATCAATCGTCCCCGGCAGTTCGGCAAGACCACTACGCTGGCTCTTTTGGCACAACGGCTCGATTAAAGGGAGGATTATGTCGTTCTCGATATCACACTCGAGGAAATAGATCCCGAATCCTTGGGGAAGCAGGCCCTTTTCATATACGAGATCTTGATGATGATCGTGGTCGGACTCCAGTTTCGGGGGCTTGAGCAACCGGCTCGCTTCGTCGAACGGCACCTCCGGGAGACCACCACGATACCGGCTTTATCGCGCCTTGTCACAACGCTGATTCGCGACAAGCTGCCGGGAAAATCCGTGGTGTTGCTGATCGATGAAGTGGATAGAAGCAGCGACAGCCAATTGTTTCTGGCGTTTTTGGGAATGCTGAGGAACAAGTATTTGCAAATGGTCAAAGGGCGGGACCATTCCTTTCGCTCGGTCGTTTTGGCCGGAGTTCACGATATCAAGACGCTCAAGGCCAAGATCCGGCCCGATGACGAAAGAAGATTCAACAGTCCGTGGAACATCGCGGTGGATTTCAAAGTGGATATGAGCTTTGATCCTCGCGAGATCGAGACCATGCTGCAAGACTACAGCCGGGAAAACGGCATAGAGCCGGACATCCCGGAAATTGCCGAAAAATTGCACTATTACTCTTCCGGCTACCCCTATCTGGTGAGCAAGCTGTGCAAGTTTATCGCCGAAGACATAGCGCCTGAAAGAGAGGACAGCAACTGGTCGGTCGGCGACGTGGACGCCGCATTCAGGATGATCGTGGACGAAGGATATACCACGACGCTTTTCGACAGCCTGGCCAAAAACCTGGAAAACAACAGGAAATTGTACGAACTGGTTTCCCGAATAGCCATCAACGGGGAGAACTTTCCGTTCACGATCACCAATCCGGTGATAAGCCTCGGGCATCTCTACGGCATTCTCGTCCAGTCGGAGCACGGGCGTTGCCGGATTCACAACCGCATCTTCGAACAAAGGATTTACGCCCACATCGTATCCGAGCTGATCCAAGCGCGGCGCGGCAAAGCGAAGGGGTTCGGCGGACCGGAATTGCATACGGACGACGGGTTGGACGTCAAGCTGATCCTGCAACGCTTCCAGGCATTCATGGCGGCTAAATGATCAAGATTGCCAAAGGAAAAAAGGTTTTGGTTTTTGTTTCGGCCATGCTTCAACGAAAGGCGGACCCGAAGCGTCCTGGTATGCATTCCAACGCAAAGCGTTGGAACGAGGCGGCGAGGGCATGGCCAAAATAGAAACCAAGCCCGGAAAAAAAGAATCCGGAACAATTCAACGACACCCAAGGAGGAAGCATGAACAACAAATTAACTCTGATCTATTGGGAAACGGAGGATGGCGCCTGGAGAGGCAAGCTCGCCGAATTTCCGAACCTCTTCGCCGAAGGCGAAACCCTGAAAGAACTCGAAGACAACATTTACGACGAATACGAAGCCATGATTCTCGATGGAGTCGAGGGCCGTTTCGAAGTGAAGGAAATTCTGGGATAAACAAGGTAGCCAGAGCATCCTGGTCTAGCGGATCAATGGAAGGAGGAATTTCGTGACTCACCGAACCAGACCAGGATGGTCTCTGCAGAAACGGATTGTCTGAAAACGCCGCCTATGATATTTGTATAGACGGCTATGGAAAAGGAGCCGGTATTTCGGAGGATAAAAATTGTTACAAGGAGGTATATATGGTCCAGATGACGGTGCATCTTTCTGAAGAATTGGCGAAGCGGTGCAAAGCGGTCGGTCCTTGGCTGTCAACTGTGATAGAGCTGAGTCTCTCTGGATTTAAAACCCCGGCGTCCGCGACGGCCTCTGAAGTTATCGAGTTTTTGTGCGAAAATCCTTCTTCGAATGAAATCGCTTCATTTCATGTATCCGAATCGGCGCAATCGCGCCTGCGTCGTCTCCTGGTTCTAAATGAAGCAGGAATCCTTTCCGCATCGGAAAAGGATGAGCTGGACGAACTGCAACATTTGGAGCATGTGGTAATCATGCTCAAAATCAGTGCCTCCCAGATGCCTCGAAAGGAGCATTGATTGGTATCGCCGGTATCGACTTCCTTGCGGAAGCTTGTGGCCGAGCGGGCGCGGAACCGTTGCGAATACTGTCTTCTGCCGCAAGCGCTCGCTTTTCACATGCACGAACCCGATCACATTGTGCCGATTCAACACGGCGGCGATACCGACCAGGACAATCTGGCACTGTCCTGCATGCGTTGCAACCGTTTCAAAGGCCCCAACGTCGGCTCCTTCGATCCCGAAACCGGCGATCTTGTCGCTTTCTTCAATCCAAGGAAACAAAATTGGACCGATCACTTCAAAATCGAAGACGCCCGGATAGTTCCCCTGACGGCTGAGGCGAGAGTGACCGTCAAAATGCTTCGTTTCAACGACGAAGATCGCGTGGCCGAGCGGAAGCGCATGATAGAAGCAGGTCTGTTCTGAAAAATTGGGACCTGTGCGGTCGTTAAGATAGGACAAACCTATTCGAACAGTTCGTCAGATATGTCGGCTATTTTTCCAACAAGTCCCGGAGCATGGGAAAAAGGCGGGAAAGGCCGTCGATCTGGCTTTTCGCTCCCACGCTCCGGCGTGGAAACGCGTGACGGACGCTCCAGCGTCCCGTGCCAAAGTCTCGTGTTTTTGGAAGCCGTCGGCGATAGCGTACACTCGGCGAGGAATCAGGAAAAGGCAGGTATATGCATTGCCGTTGAAAGGACGCCGGAGCGTCCCGGAATACGTTCCCACGCCGGAGCGTGGGAACGAGACGATAAAATACGGTGTCCAGACCCAGCGGATCGACACCTTAATTAAAATGCGTGTTGGTCGCCATTTCCATCAGGATGGACTTGTCGAAGAGGACCGGGGTTTCCAGAATTCTGTGGTCTTCCTTGATGTCGAATATTGTCGCGATGGTTCGGCTCAGGTTTTCGAAACGTATTCTCAGGACTTCCGGGTCCTTGCGGCCCGAGCAGAAATATTGCCGGTCCTTGTTGTTGAGCATCATCCAGCCGTGCATCCGGTATCGTCCCTCGTCCTCTTTCACCAGGGCGCCGCATACGTGGACGCCCTTGCCTTTTACCGTGTATATTTCCTTGACCATTTGTTCCTTGTTTTCCATGAAAATCTCTCTTTACAGTTAAAATTCATATCCAAAACGATCATAGCGAACGAATTCGTCTGATCGATTCGATCAGGCAGGGCAGGATTTCGTTCAGGTCCGCCACTGCGCCATAGTCTGCTTTCGAAAAGATGGGCGCCCGGGAATCCTTGTTGATCGCGACGACGATTTTCGAGGCGGCCATGCCTGCCATGTGTTGGCTGGCGCCGGAGATTCCGCAGGCGATGTACAGGTCGGGGGACACGCACAGGCCGGTTTGCCCGACCTGGTCGGACGCGGGACGCCATCCGGCGTCCACGGCCGGGCGGGAAGCGCCCACGGCACCGCCCAGAAGAGACGCCAGCTGTTCTACCAGCGCAAAGTCGGGTCCCCCCATGCCCCGTCCGCCAGAGACCACCACCTTGGCGCGACCCAGTTCGACCCGGTAGCCGCGTTCGGATATCCGGATGTTTTCAAACCGAGTGTGCGGCACGGCAATGTCGGGTTTCACAATTATGGTCCCCCCGGCGATCTGCTTTTTGCAGCGAATCGAGCGCCCGATGATTTTCTGTCTCTTCACCATGGAGAACAGCGGGATGTTCAGCTTGACCGCCAGGGCCGGGCCGACCACGCAAGCGTCGTCGTCCACGGCTCTCTGGCCCGCGAAAATCAGATCGAAAGCCATCGTCTTCAGTAAAGCGGCGAAAATGCGCGCCAAGGCCAATCCGTCCCGATAGCGGTTTTCGGACTCGAACTCGTCTATGATTGCCACCGCCCGGTCCGCTCCCATGGCCACGCTTTTTCGAAGGGCCTCGGTTTCGTCCGGCCGGGTGAAAGAAACGACGGTCACCCTGGCGCCCCGGTCCTCCTTAATCCTTACGGCTTCTTCCACCGCCATTTCGTCGTAGGGATTGACAATCCACGGGATTTCGCCAGTCCCGCCGGTCAATGCGGCCTCGGCCAGCTCGACCGGCGCGTTGGTGTCCGGCACTTGCTTTACCAGTACGACAATCTCCATGATTATCGCGCTCAACTCCAGGGAAAGGGGCTGTTGGATACCGGGTGCAGCTCGCCTTTTTCGTAGCGGGCGAACCGGAACGGTTCCAGCAGGGGCGATTTTTTGCCCAGGATTTCCTCGGCCACCAGTTTTCCCACGCCGATCATCTTGTAACCGTGATTGGAGTCGGCGATGAGGTAGCAATTCTGCCGGAATTCATCGAACACGGGGAAGTTGTCGGGCGTGAACGCGCCGAGGCCGCCGGAGGGTTCGTTCTTGTACAGACGGAACTTGTCCTCGTAGCGTTTCTGGCAATGGGCGAGAGCGGAGGTCCACATATGGGCGAATTCCGGGCCGACGATGAAATCGGGCGAATCGATGCCGTAGGGGTCCACGTCCACCTTTTCCTTGTCCACGACATAGGGAGTGGAGCCGCCCTGGATTCCCGCGAAATGAAAATCGGGCTTGTAGTAGATGCCCCACATTTCGTCGGTGATCAGGGCGCCGTCCTCGCTGGAGTACAGGGGCGCGGCGGAATCCAGGTGGATGACCGGAGGAAGCTTGCCCGCGTTGCTCATTCCGACCTCCGGGGCCACGCCCAGCGTTCCCTCCTCCAGGCACCAGTAGGTCCACATTTTGACGTCCTTGTGGATTTGGCCCTGCGGGTCTTTGATCTCGATGGTTTCCGGCAGCTCCAGCATGTCCCAGAAGGTCTTGGCCCAGGGTCCGGGCGCCGCCACCACGTAGCCGCAGGCGATGTCGCCCTGGTCGGTCCGGACCGATGTGACGCATCCGCCGTCGATCATAAGGCCGACGACCGCCGCGCCGCTCATAATCCGGACGCCCTCGGCCTCGGCCTTTTCCGCGAGACGGTAGAGGGACTTGGTATTGTGGGCGTAGCCGCCTTTCTTTTCGTGCAGGATGGAAGTGATGTTCTTGGCCTGCCAGTCTTTGAATACGTTCTTGCGCATGTATTCCAGGCATTGCTTTTCGCCTTCGACGAATTCGGAAGGGTAGCCGATGCTTTTCTGGCTCACGTAGATTTGCGAAACGTCGGCATGCATGGACTCCGGGGATATCTGCATGTATCCCACCGGGTTGTAGCCGTAGCCTTCGGCGTCCTGCTCCCAGGTCTCGACGCTGTGGGCGACCAGCTCCCGCATGGCGGGCTGGTAGTAGTTGTTCCGGATCACCCCGCAGGCGATGCCCGACGCGCCAGCTCCGATGCCGGACTTGTCCAGCACCAGTATGGTCCTGGCCGAGGTCTCCGGTTTTTTCTTGAGTTCCAGGGCCAGGTGGTAGGCGGTGCTCAGGCCGTGGATTCCGGCCCCGACGATGACATAATCGACATTTGTCGGAAATGACATTTTAGATGTAACTCCTTTCGTTTTCGAACGCTCGCGCCTTCCGGGACCTATTCCCGAAATCGTAAAAAAGATTGTTATATCGCAAAGCTGCGAAACCGCGTACACGTTCGGTCCTAGTCTTTTCCCCGTAGGGGATCAATTATTGTAGCTCCCGCGCCGCCCCGGTCGAAATTTCCCTGTAGGGGATTAATTATAACTTTTATTTCGTTCCTAAGCTGTCGCCTCGATCTCTCCTTCGAGGCAATGCCCCTAAGGAACTTCCGGACCTTTTTATTTTCGGCATTCGTTGTTTCCATCTCTTGCTTCTTCAGCTTCTATGCTGTTCGATGGCGTTTAATAATGGTAAAGGACAACCGATTTGAGTTTTTCCTCGGCGTCGAACCTTTCGGCCTTCAGCCGTCGCCCCTGATCGTCCGATGTGACGACCGACTTGCTTTTCAGTTCGGATTCGGCACCATAGGATTCCGTTGCCGCCACCCGGCCGGATTCGTCGTATATGTATTTGGTGCTCCCTGTTATCTCTCCATCCTGGGCTATGGCGTAATCGCGAACACGGCGGCCGTTGCCGTCGAAAACGTGCAAACGGGTCCTCTTCAGCTTCCCTTGTCGGTCGAATGTGGCTTTTCTGATTCTTTCCCCGTTTCGGTCGAAATATGAATAATGGGTCTGGTCCGGGACGCCTTGGGCGTCGAAATCGATCTGCTTGAACGCACGATTTTGATCGTCGTAAAAGTACTGGTACGTTTTCAGGACCTTTCCTTCGCCGTCATTTTTGATTTTACGGGAAAGGCGGTTTCGGGAATCGAACTCGTAGGCGTATTGCTTTTGCAGGCGTCCATTCTCGTCGTAATGCTTTTTCCCGACGATGTCGCCGTTTTCGTCGCGTTGGATTTCGATTCTGTTTCTGAGCTTTCCGTCGGCCTTGAAATTGGTATAGCCGACCAGGCTTTTCTCCCGGTAGGAATACATGCCGACCTGGTATGAAACGGGCCAGATCGTTTCAGGACCTTCGTCGGCCAAGGAAAGGGAGATGGAAAAAGCTGCCGCCAACAGGCCTGCGGCCATTATGCAAATCGTTTTTTTCATTTCATGCCTTTCTTCCTTGCAGGGCTTGCGTCGATGCCCGCATGCCTATTCAATACCAACGACCACCAGCCAACGGCCAACGGCTAGCGGCTAACGGCTAACGGCTAACGGCTAAAAGCTAACAGCCAACCACCAACCACATTAATGGTTTGAAGGTCCGCTCGCGGTTCAATCCAATGCCCGGGGAGGAGCATTTTCTTGATCGGGTGCCATGCCATGCCGCGAGCGGGCCTTCTTTTGGCCGCCTTTCGACGGCCGGAAGAGGGATTTCGTGACGTAATCCCATACCTATGTTTATCGCACTTCGAGGGTCGGCGATGTCGTGCAAGAGTATTCGTCCGCTTCGTCTGGATCGGTGTATGGCTCATTATGCCGGGCTTTCAAGATCCGGGTCCCCGACTTCGTTTTTTTTATTTCTCCCTTGCCATTCTCAAACCTGTATCCTCTGTTTTTGTTCTGAAAAAGAATCTTTTTTATAGGCAAAAAAAAATCCCCGCGTCCAAAAAGAACGCGGGGATTCCGTATTTAATCCCAATATTTGCTTTTTCATGTGAAACGCTCTATTTCCCGAGAGCTTCCATCACGACGATCACAGGCAGGTCTTCTGGCTTCTCTTCCATGTTTCGGCGGCCTTCCCGTTCGAAATTGTCGAACAGTGGCGCGATATGCCGAGAATGGTTCCCTTTCCAATCCTGTCGGATAAAGGAGAGGGCAAGAGTTACAGCGGCGGGTCCGCTCCCGATTTTCACGGGATTCCCTATAAAGTCCTTCTGGACGCCTGCAATCTTTGCAGTTCAATCTGCAAACGACTTGGTTACATCAACGATATTCGAATGTCAAGGGAAAAAAGAAAAGACGATGATGTCAACCGCTCCGGATCAGGCCCTTTGTGCCAGCCGCCGGATCAGCTCGGCGAGCAGGACGACCAGTTCTCCGGGTACCAGCACGGGCTTGAACACGAGTTGCCCCTCGGCCATGAGCCCGCTGCAACCTGCCCATACCGAGTTGTCGGCAGTGGCGTTTTCAAGGAGCGCCAGCCGCATTCCCCGGGGGCCGGTCTTCTTGCTGTAGACATGCCGGTCCGTGACCAGAATTCCGGAACGGGCGTCGCCCTTGATCCCGTCGGCGAGCAATGCCAGGGGGACTTCGTCGTAGCGAAGGTCCTGCGCGAATCGTTTTTTCGCCTGGTTCAACAGCGCGCCGGGGATGGTCGGAAAAAAGAAGGCCCTTTCGTGTCGCATGCGACCGGCGAATTCGGCCACAATGTTCCGGACCGAGGGTTTCAGGCCCGAGTTCTCGATTTGTTCGGGCGGTTCGGCCGTCTCGGACAACCGGTTCAGTATCTCGATCAGGCCCGCCATGTTGTTCTCCCGATATACCAGATCGCAGACCATCGTCTTCTTCGAGATAAGTTTGCGGGAGGGAAAACCGCCGCGAGTTTCTAAAGAAGGCAGGTCCGAGAGGGCGAAAATCCTCGGGGGGTGCCCCATTTGCCGACGTACACGAATTGGGTGGTGACGATGACGCCCTCTTTGCCCTTGCCGGACAGGGAACTGTCGATCATGATCAGCACCGTCGCGCCCTTGGGCATGGAGGGGAAATCCCTTCTCATCCTCGCGAGTCGCTCTGCCGGAATGTTTTCCAGAAAGAAGTAAATCCAGACGCGTTCGCCCTGGCGATACAGGACGCAATTGAAAAAAATTTCTTCGCCCTGGCTGTCTCTCTTTTCGGAATTTTGTTTCATGGGATCGACTTAAGCCCGGATATTCGGTCGTCAAGCACCGTTTTTTTCCAAGCTTCCCTTTAGAACGGTCCAGAAACCTGTTATCTGTCAAGGCAAAAGCACGGACTTGGTCTTTAAATGGCGGAGTTTGGGGATTAAATCTCTTCGTGCTCTTCGTGTCCTTCGTGGTAAAATTCCTCGTTTTTCGACCACGAAGGGCGGCTGCTCCTAAGAAATAGCAACAGCCAAATCCGATAAAATACAGGAAAAGACTGATCGCAAACCGGAGAATTGCAATGTGGCCCATTGATCGAGGCGATTCGAGTTTCACGTTCCACGACGCACTGGACGCAGCTTCTCCCGGCGACGGATTTGCGGGCGATTCG
Organism: Desulfobacterales bacterium; assembly: GCA_963674505.2. Taxonomy (GTDB): domain Bacteria; phylum Desulfobacterota; class Desulfobacteria; order Desulfobacterales; family SKZT01. Next base: position 80,542 of record CAXXIG010000006.1, on the reverse strand, counting down.
GGCGTTTCCGATGCGGACGGGGGCGATTCCGGGATGGAACCGGAATGAGGGTTCGTCGCGGGCTGTCCGTTTTTCCAAATATCTCAGCCGGCGACTCTCCCTTGAAACAGAGTATATGTGAAAAAACCGTAATAATCATGCCTGTGCGGCATGAAGTCGGTCGAATCGGGGCTGCAAAGACGCCAATATTCCATCCGTTCCTCTTGCGTCAATTCGGGACAGCCATCCCCCCAGCGCATCTCGAAAAGCGATGCCATTGCCCTGCGCTGCTCGTTGTCCAAGGGGGCCTGAATATCGCCGACGTATGTGCGCGCCTTGATTTCTTTCAGCTCCGCACCCCTGAACCAGCCCGCCGCTCTCAAAAAATGGGTTTCCGGCCCCTGTCCCTCGACAAAGGGCGCGATGCCGGCGCAAGTCGCGTTGAGACGCGCTTCCAGCTGCGGATGACCCGGCAGCAGCTGTTGAGAAGACCATGCCAGAAAAAAAAGGTTGCCGCCTGGTTTCACAAGCTTGGCAATGTTTCCTGTCAGGCTTGCGGCGTCCCCCGGCGCGTATCCGGCGCAGTCCGCGCTCCACGCCCAGTCGAAGGCGTGCTCGGAGAAGGCAAGACGGTTCATATCGCATTTTATAAATGAGGTCCGCCGCGAAATCCCCGATTCCTGCGCCCTTTGCACCGCATGCGCCAACAATTCTTCGGACAGATCGATTCCCGCGACATGCCCGGACCCGCCGACCGCCTCCGCCAGCAACAGCGTATTGCTTCCCGTTCCGCACCCGATATCCAGGCCGCAGCTTCCTTCGGGCAATTCCAGGGAACCAATCAAGGAGCGAAAAAGCGGGCCTCTCAGCAAATCCGAAAGACGCAGTTTCTCCGCATAGGTATTTCTGTCAGGACAACTGTTTTTCATTTCTCGATCTGGCTTTTTTGATTACGTCCTCGAAGAACCACGAATAGTCTTTTTCCTTCACTTCCACATATTTCGTTCTGTTTTTTTCTCCATATCGTTCTATAATTTCCAGCTTGATCCGGTTGTACTGTTCCACATAATCCGCGTGTCTTCTCAGATAGTCCCTGAAAAGCAAGTTTCTCCGAAATTCTCTCGTATTCCATATTCCGACATACAAATGGTGCCATATGGAATCCAACACGCCATGAACACAGTCGCCGCTTCTATTGAAGACTTCCCGTCCTTCGATCCCTTGATCGCCATTGTGAAAATAACCGAGTCGAGCCAATTCATCCTTTATCGGGCCAAAGTCGTCGATCTTATCGATTCCTATATTGATATCGATGATCGGTTTTGCATACATTCCGGGAATTGACGTGCTGCCAATGTGTTCGATATTTTTGTAATGCGTCACCGTTTTGGTTATTTCATGTTTCAATTTTTCAAACTGCCGGGGCCATTTTTGATCATACGCTACTATTACCATTTTTCATCTCCCGCCGAATCGATTTCCGTCAAGCAATCAGTTACTCCCTTTCCCCTCCGATTGTCAAGGCACTATGATTCCGAAAATTCCTGACTGAAAGGGATTTTGGGGGACTTCGCGCAGGTCGGGTTTAGCGGGGCGTTGCGTTGGGTTTCGCTTGCTTAATGCTCCAATCGAAAGCCTGCAAAATTGGTTTGATAGTACAACCAGCAAAACCCGACAAACGACGACGCTCAACCCAACCTACGTTTCACCCCTCCCCCCAAATCCGTTATAATCAGGAAAATTCTTGTCGAAAAAAACACACGGTTGCCGACCGGCTTTTCCGCAGTCAAAGCGCATACGAAAAAGCCGGTTTCGGGCGAAATCCGCATGTTGCGATTCAATCTGTTTTCAGTCTCTTGCCTTGTTGACCGCAGATATGGCGAATATGAAGGCCGGGACTCCGACGCAGGCCAGGATCAAGTAGTCGAAAGGCTTCGGGGTGTTGCCGAAGGACGATGCGCGGATGGCGTCGGCGGTGTGTGTCAGCGGTAGCAGGACCAGGATTTTCTGGGCCCATGCCGGGAGGTTTTCAATAGGAAAAAAAGTTCCTCCCAGAAAGGCCATGGGGGTGATGATGAAGCTTGTCATCATGGCCTGGTCGGCGTGGGACTTCACCAGCATGGCGAGTCCCACGGCCAGGGAGGAGAAGATGAAGCTGTTCATGAAGAAGGCCAGCCAGAACAGGCCGCCGTAGGACAGAACGACACCGAAGGCCGCGCCCATGACAAGTATCACGCAGCCTGCCAGAAAGGCGCGGGTCATGCCCGCCAGGACTTCTCCCAGGACGTAGGCCGCGTTGCTGACGGGGGCGGACTGGAGTTCCTCGAAGATATGCCAATAGAACCGGGCGATGTTGATTTCGCTTCCGATGGCAAAGGCCTGGGTCATGCTGGCCATGGCGGCCAGTCCGGGGATGAGGAACTCGATGTACGCATGTCCCTCCACCGTGATGTCCCGTCCCATGGCGTAGCCGAACGCGATGAGATAGAGCAGGGGCGATACCGACCAGGCGCCGATAAGCCTGGACAGGCGTCTTTTCAAAATCAGCATTTCCCTGAAGTATACCGCTGTCCAACCTCGTATCATTTTACTTTCTTTCCTGTCATGTTCAAAAATGCGTCTTCCAGGTTCACGCGCCGGACCGAAAAACCGTTGCTGTGTTTCGTCGCGTACTGCCGCGCATCCTCGTGGGTCTTGAAATAGGACGTTTCCATTCCCTCGGGACCCAGGCTGTCCAATGCCCAGCTGCCGATTTCGTTCATCAGATTTGCGGGAGAATCCAAGGCCACGATTTTTCCCAGGTCGATGAAGGCCACCCATTCGGCCAGAAATTCGGCTTCCTCGATGTAGTGGGTGGTCAGAAAAATGGTCACTCCGTCCTGCTGGATTTTCTTGATCAGCGCCCAGATGCGCCTTCGGATGCCAGCGTCCAGACCCACGGTGGGCTCGTCCAGAAAAAGAATGCTCGGCGCGTGCAAGAGCGCCCGCGCGATGGTCACGCGTCGTTTCATGCCGCCGGACAGCTTCTTGACGAACACGTCGCGCTTCTCCGAAAGCTCGATGTAGTCGAGAAGTTCGTCGATTCGCGGTCCGATAGCGGCGCGAGGCATGTGGTGGAGCTTTCCGTGGACGAGCAGGTTTTCGTAGACGGTCAATTCGCTGTCCAGGTTGACGTGCTGGGGGACCAGGCCGAACTGCCGCTTTGCCTCGAGCGACTTCTTCTCGATGTCGTGGCCGTTCAGGGTCGCCCCTCCTGCGGTCAGGCGGGTCAGGCCGGTGAGAATCCGGATGGTGGTGGTCTTGCCCGCGCCGTTGGGTCCCAGGTAGGCGAACAGTTCTCCGCTTTTTACTTCCAGGTCCACGCCGTCCAGAGCTTTCACCTTTCCATAGGCCTTTTTCAGGTTGTCGATTCGGATCATCGTATTCTCCGCAAAGTACGCATCAGCTCGCCCGTCCCATGTCCCGCCTGGTCTCGGCCTGTTTTCTCTGCCGGAGTTGTTCCACGTCCACGACGATATCCTGGAGCGGCTGGCGGCGAATCCGATGGGGAAGGGCCAGCTCGGCGGCGGCTTCCACGTCCTTTTTGACGACTGCGGTCCTTCCGTCGAATGCGGCGAGGGTCTTGGCGGTCTTCAATATGATGATGTCTCCACGGTGGCCGTCCACGCCGACATCGATGCAATAGCTGGCGATCTCGAAGAGGAGGTCGCGTTCGACGGTCACCTTGGAATAGAGTGCCGAAGCCTTTTCGATCTTTTCCACCAGGGAGCGGGAATCGTTTTCCCAGCGGGCGCAGAAGGATTCCGGGCTTTCGTCGAATTCGGCGCGCCGTTCCATGACGGCCACCCGGGATTCCGGGTCGCAGAGCCCTTCGATGTTGACGCACAGGCCGAAGCGGTCCAGCAGTTGGGGCCGAAGTTCCCCCTCTTCGGGGTTCATGGTGCCGACCAGGGTGAACCGGGCCGGATGGGTGAAGCTGACGCCTTCCCTCTCGATGGTGTTGACTCCCATGGCGGCGGAATCCAGAAGGACATCCACTACGTGGTCGTCGAGCAGGTTGACTTCGTCCACGTAGAGAATTCCCCGGTGGGCTGCGGCCAGCAGGCCTGGTTCCACGCGCTTTTCGCCCTTTTTCAAGGCGTGCTCCAGATCCATGGAGCCCACGACGCGGTCCTCGGTGGCGCCCACGGGCAGTTCGACCACGCGGATGCCCCGGTGGACCGTTCCTACAGGCTCGTCGTTCAGGACGCGCCTTGCGCACTCGACCAGACCGCATTCCCGGCATACTTCCCTGGAACCGGCGGGCGAGCGCTGGAACGGGCAGCCGTCCACGACTTCGATCTTGGGCAGGATTTCCGCCAGGGCTCGCACGGCCGTGGACTTGGCCGTACCCTTCTCTCCCCGGATCAGCACGCCGGACAGGTTGGGATTGACGATATTCAATGCCAGGGCCAGCTTCATTTTTTCCTGGCCCACGATGGCGGCGAAGGGATAATTGCGTCTTTGCGACATTTACGATTCTCCTTTGACGATATTGACAAGAGCGTCCGCTTTGAGGTCCTTGATTTTGAAATACCGGGCGTCCATGGCGGAAGCGAGTTTTCGGGCCAGGCCGAAAGAAAGCAGTCCTTCGGCTTCGGTATCGACCACGACGAACCGGATGCGGCTGTCCAGCGCCATGCGTTCGGCGAAGGCCACCGCTTCGTCCAGGGGCTTTCCCCCTCCCATGGCCACGTTGGCCCGGCCGTCGGTGATGACGATGGCGATGGGGCGACCGTCGGGTTCGCGCATGAGATAGTTGCGCAGCATTTCGTAAGTCTTTGCCAAGCCTGCGGACAGCGGGGTGCGTCCGCCCACCGGCATGTCCTTCAAAAGGCCTGCGGCCAGTTCGATGGAGGATGTGGGGGGAAGGTTCACCACCGCCTCGTTCTTTCGAAACGACGCCAGGGCGACGCGGTCGCGCTTCTGATAGGCATCCAGAAGCAGCGACATGACAGCCCCTTTGGACGCGGCCATCCTGCCCCGCGCGCCCATGGAGCCGCTGGCGTCCACAAGGAACAGCAGAAAATTTCCGATTCTCTTCTCCCGGATTTTTTCCCTGACGTCCTCCGGTTTCAGGACCACGGCCAGGCCGTTGTTTCCTTTCCTCGCAAGCTGGTGGGGCGCTGCCGCGCGCAGAGTGGCGTCCAGGGCGATGTCCCCCGTGTGCCGGTTCTCGGTGCTTTTCACGTAGCGGCCCTGCTTCTGGGAGATGCGCGTGCGCGACCGCCGCCCGGATCCCCGCCGGAAGACCCGGTCCTTGGGCGACTCGAACTTCTTGACCTTGAAGGTCTCGCCCACGTCGAAGAACTGGTCCTGGGAATTTTCAGGAGGCTTTCGGCTTTGCTCCTGCCGGTCCTCGTCGTTTTCGTTCTCGGCGGGATCGGGTTCCGGCTGTTCCTCGTTTCGGCCCTCCTGCGGCCGGTCTTGTTCTTGTTCGGGCTGCTCCTGGTTTTCCCGGTTTTCCTCCCGGTCGTTTTCCGGCGGGTCTTCCTGTTCATGCTCGTGCTCGTGTTCATGCTCCGGGGGAGGAGGCGGGGGAGGGGCGGCATCCCGCTTTCGATGGGAGAGGGCCATGGAGGCGACCTCCCGGATATCGTCCACGGTGGCCTCTCCGTGACGTCTCATGGCAGCCATGGCTTTGGCCGCCTGCTCGATGACCAGGTCGGCCCGGTGTCCGGCCACGTTGTCCTCCGTGCAAAGCTCGCCGATCAGTTTCCGCAAGCTGCCCGCGAACCGGACGTCCCTGAGGAAGCCTCGCGCGGAAACGATGGCTTCCGCGACCTTTTCGTTCTCCTTTTCGAATCTCCGGATAAAGGCCTCCGGGTCGGCATCGAAGTCCTCGCGCAGCTCCATCAGTTCGATCCGCCTTTCCGGGTCCTGCTCGGAGGCCACGTCCACGCACAGCCCGAACCGGTCGAGCAGCTGGGGACGAAGTTCTCCCTCCTCGGGATTCATGGTCCCCACCAGAATGAAACGGGATTCGTGAGAGAAAGAGACGCCTTCGCGCTCGATGGCGTTTCGTCCCGACGCGGCCGCATCCAGGATGATGTCCACGATATGGTCGTCCAGAAGATTGACTTCGTCCACGTAGAGAATGCCCCTGTGGGCCTTGGCCAGGAGTCCGGGCTGCAAAACGCGTACGCCCTTTTTCACCGCCAGGTTGAAGTCGATGCCGCCCGCGACCCTGTCCTCGGTGGCGTTCAAGGGCAGATCGACCACGCGGATGCGCCTTCTCCGGGTCTGGATCGACCTGGCTCCGTGAGCGCACTCGCCGCAGAATCCCTGGGGGGATCGCGGGTCGCAGCGGAAAGGGCATCCTTCCACCACGTCGATCTCCGGCAGCAGCGCGGCCAGTGCGCGGACGGCCGTGGATTTGGCCGTGCCTTTCTCGCCCCGGATCAATACCCCGCCGATGGCGGGATTGATCGCGTTCAACATCAGGGCTAGCTTGAGCTTCTCCTGGCCTACAATGGCCGAAAAAGGAAATACGTCCGTGTGCATGTTCGTTTTCAATTTCTTTTTCAGGTTATAATTTGACGGGCTTACTTTTCATTTCGCCCGCGCTCTCCCCGCCTCGTCCGCCTCGTTCCAACGCTTCGCGTTGGAATGCATACCAGTACGCTTCGCGTCCGCGTTCCACCGATGCATGGCCGAAAAGAACCAAACCCTTGCGTCCTTTATGCAGACATTCCCGAGACCCTACGACGCTCGCGGGACCGCACCTGCTCGGCAATCCGCGGGTCGCTTCCGATATCGACTGCGCTACGCTTGCCGCAAGACCCCACCGGATACCAGCATCGAGACCCGTTTTCCCCGCGCATCGCTTCCACCTCGACCCCGAAGACCGCCCCGATATTGCCTGCGTTCAAAACGTCCTCGGGAGGACCGAAGGCGAAAACGCCCCCCTGGTGCAAAACGACGGCTTCGTCGGAGAACCGCAGGGCCATGTTCAAGTCGTGGATCGCCACCACCGCTCCGACGCCCTTTTTTTTCACCGTGAGGCGCACGATCTCCATGACCTCCAGCTGGTGCTTCATGTCCAGGTTGCTGGTGGGTTCGTCCAGAAGCATGTAGTCGGCGTCCTGGACCAGCGCGCGCGCCAGCATGACCTTTTGCTTCTGGCCCCCGCTCAGGGCGTCGAAATCCCTGGACGCCAGCGGCTCCAGGTCCATGGTCTTCAGGACTGCCGCCACCCGCGCGATGTCGTCGTCCGAGGGCCGCCAGCTCAGGTAGGGCCTTCTGCCCATCAGGACCATGTCGAATACGGTCATGGGAAACCTGGACGGGTACGCCTGGGGAACGTAGGCCATTTTTTTCGCCCGCGTAAGCGACGGCAGGTGGCGCACGTCGCGGCCGTCCACGAAGACGCCGCCCTTGGAGGGCTTCAGGATGTCCAGCATGCACTTGATCAGCGTGGACTTTCCCACGCCGTTGGGTCCCAGGATGCCGAGGATTTTTCCGGCGGACGCCTCGAAACAGACATCCGCAAGAATGGTCCGCCTGGCGTAGCGGAAGGATAGGTCTTGGACTTTCAGCATTACCAATATTCCTTTCTTCTCCTCATCATGAGGTAGAAAAAGAAGGGCACTCCGATAAAGGCGGTCATGATGCCGATGGGAATCACCTGGGGCGCCCATATGCTGCGGCCGAGGGTGTCGGCGTTCAATATGAGGATGGCGCCCAGGGTCCCTGCGGCCGGAAGCAGAAACCGGTGGTCGCTTCCGATCAGAAGCCGGGCGATGTGCGGCGACACCAGGCCGATGAAGCCGATCACCCCGCAAAAGCAGATCGACCCGGCGGCCATGAGCGAGGCCAGGATCACTCCCAGGGTGCGAAGGCGAGTAACGTTCACCCCCAATGACTTGGCCGAGTCGTCGCCCACCATGAGCAGGTTCAGGTCCCATCCCCATCGCATCAGAAAGGGCGAGGGAGGAACGATCATGAGCGCGGCGATGCCGATTTCTCGCCATCCCACCTTGCTCAGGCTCCCGAAGAACCAGAACACGATCTGGTGCACCTCCTCCATGCTGCTCACGTACTGCATCAGGGAGGTCAGGGAGGAAAACATGTACATGAAGGCCACGCCTGCCAGAACGAGGGTTTCCGGGGAGGCGTTCTTCATGCGGGACACCGCCAGGATCATCAGGGATGTGATCAGCGCGAAGCAAAACGCGCTTGCCGCCACGATTTCGTTGGAAAGACCGTTGCTGAGCACGATTCCCAGCACCGCCCCGAAGCCGGCCCCGGAGGCCACGCCGAGGGTGAAGGGAGAGGCCAGCGGGTTTCTCAGAATCGCCTGGGACAGCGCGCCGCCGGTGGCGAGCCCCCATCCGGCCAGCACAGCCATGACCACCCTCGGCAGACGGAAATGCCAGACCACGTTGGCGGAATATTCCGATTTTCCGGCCAGCGCGGAGAAGACTTCCGAAAAGCTCAGCTTGACCGCGCCGGTGGCAAGACCGGCCAGGGCGGAAATGAAAAGCAGGAGGAGGAACACTCCCAGGACCAGGGTCTTTTTCGCGCTGGCTTTCCTGTACCATCGGACGCCGTCGGGCGTCGCGGGAATTGCGGCGGCCGACGCCACCGCGCTATCGGGGCTCTGGATAGACATAATGGCCTTTATAGGGGATGGATTGAAAACGGTTCAAATATTCCCGGTGCAGCGCTTCCGGATCGAGATCGGCCAGTTCCTCGGGATAGAGCCATTTGGCCATGTAGGCGATGCCCACGGCGTCGCTCGGCCCCGAACAGACGTCGGAATTCAGGATGTAGACCCTGCCGTTCCGAACCGCCGGAATGTTCTTCCACCCGTGCCGATTCAGGATGCTCTCCCGAAGCGCTTGCATGGCCTGGCGCTTGTCCTGGGCATAGACGTCGCGAAAGTACGGGCTTTTCACGATGACCTCCGGGTTTTTCGCGACCACCCATTCCGGCGTGACCAGAGAGGAGTCGATGGCGATTTCCGCCGCCACGTTTCGGCCTCCCGCCGCCACGCACATGTCGAAGAAACCCGAACCCTGGCCCCAGGTCTTGTAGTCGCTGTAGCCCTCGAGGTAGACGCTCGGAGCGCGCTTCGCCCGTCCGACGCCTTCGGCTATTTGATCGACGGCTTTCCTGCGCCACTGGAGGAATTCCTCGCCTCGTTCGGATTTTCCCAGCAGGGCCGCCAGGTCGCGCACTTCCCGAATCATGGCGGGCGTCCTGTAGAAATCGAGACGAAGGACCTTCGCGCCGACGGGTTCGAGCATTCGTTCCGCCTCCTGCCCGGGGGACCGGCCGTAGCACAGTACCAGATCGGGCATGACCGATGCGATGGCCTCGTAGTTGGGACTTCGCCAGCCGCCCGCCTTGGGAAGGTCCGCCAGTTCCGACCAGTAGCTTTTTCTGCTTGCGATGTAGTCGCTCACCGCCACCACGTGGTCCATCGCCTGAAGCATCCGGAGAATTTCCATGGCGTTTTCGTTGATGACCGCGATTCTTTTCACGGGAAGGGGGACCTCGATTTGCTTTCCCCGGGCGTCGGTCACGGTTCGATATTGCCGGTCCTCCGCCGCGCACACGCTGGCAAAGACCAGGCAAAAAACGAAGACGCATGCGAGTAGGCGCGAAAAGCTTGCAGATCGAGCTTTTGCCGAAATCGCGGTCTCCAAGGCAACCAGACCATCCTGGTCTGGTCCCTTCCCGCTCCTCGCCTGATTTCGCAACACGGCCGGACCAGACCAGGATGGTCTGGTTACCTCGGGCACATTCGACAATGCGATATTTCGTAAAAACGCAATTTGCCGCCTTGTGCCGCATGTCACGACCGTTTCTTTTCTTTCAATCATCCGGATACGCATAATGTCCTCGATAGGGAACCCCTTGAAAAGTCTCCAGATATTCCTTGTGCATTTCCCTCGGTTTCAAGTCCTTGGCGGACTGGGGAAAGAACCATTTGACCATATAGGCGATTCCGACAATCCCCCTGGGGCCGGGCCCCACGTCGCCCGACAGCGCGAACACTCGTCCGTTCTTCACCGCATCGACGAACCCCCAACCGTTTCTGTCCATGATTTCCTGTCGGAAGGCGGCCATCCGCAAAGGACTGTCCGCAAGGTATTCGTCGCGCAGGGACGACAGCTTGACGATGGCGTCGGGGTTCTGGGCGGTCACCCATTCGCTGGTGATCAGCGGGGCGTGGACGGCCAAGTCCGCTGCGATGTTTGTCCCCCCGGCCATTCGGCAAAGCTCGAAGCCGCTGGAGCCCGGACCGGAGGCGCGAAAGGCCGTGTAGCCCTCCACGTACACCCTCGGCCTGGATGCGGCCCGGGCCACGATCTCGTCGATATTCGACATGTGCCGATGCAGCCATCCTACGTAGGCTTCGGCCTCGGTCTCCTTTTCGAGAAGACGCCCGAGGGTCCGGACTTCCTCGGCGATGGTGGACATCCTGAAAAAATCGAGTCGAAGAACTCGTATTCCCGACGGTTCCAGTTTTCTTTCCAGTTCCGGACCGGGACGACGCAGATACGCCAGGACCAGGTCGGGACGGATGGCGGCGATCTGTTCCAGGTTCGGATTGAATGGGTGTCCGACAACGGTGGCGCTCTGGAACTCGGGCCAGAAAAGGGGCTCCTTGGGCACGGTCTCGTTGACTCCGACCACCAGATCCTGTGCATTCAGGATGCGAACGACTTCGAGACTGTCGGTACTGAGTGCGACAATTCTCCGAACGGGCGTGGGTATCAAGACTTCCCGTCCAGCCGAATCGGTGGCTGTCCGGATCTCTCCGGCAAAGGCCGCGCCGGAAAAAAGCAGCCATGCGATCAGCCATGCAGCCTTCAGGCGGAAACCTCCAATTTTAGACGGGGGGCTTTCGATTCGCTTGCGGCGAAATGGGAGAAAGCCCCCCTTGAATGTCGCAATCATGATTCGTTTAATATTTCAAAGTCAGCCCCGCGAAAAAGGTCCTGGGCTGGCCCACGTAATAGTCGTAATATTCTTCGTCGAAAAGGTTCGTAACGGAAAATTCCACGTCCACCATCTCGTGGGGGCTCGCCAGGATTTTGGCGTCCCATAGCCAGCGCTTGCTGTATGTGGTGTACGTGTCGTCGATCTGTTCGTTGAGTTCGTCGGTGTAAATTCGTCCGGTATAGTTTCCGGCAAGGCCCAGCGTGAGCCATTTGTAATAGATTTCGGCGCCCAGGTTGATAACGTTCCGGGGGATGTCCGTCAGGTTTTTGCCCTCGGCTTCGGGCTGTTCCGGCCAGTCCTTGTATTCCCCGTCGTTGTAGGACCAGTTGCCCCAGATCTTGAGCCATTCGGCGGGATAGGCAGAGGCCTCCAGCTCGACGCCCTTGATCTCCACGCTTCCCACGTTGTCTTTGATGGTGTCGGTCTTGCCTTCCACGCCGGGCCTGGGGATGGTCCGGCTGTCGATGTAGTCGTCGAAATCCGTGTAAAACGCGGTGGCCCCCAGCTTGACCTTCCTGTCCAGAAGGTATTGGGTGACCCCGGCTTCGTAGGTCCACAACGTCTCGGGATCGAGGTCGGAGTTCGAATTGTAGGTAGTGCCGCTGGCGCTGGAGGTCCAGGTCCTGTAGAGTTCGTAGATGTTAGGCGGACGGAACCCGTGGGAGATTCCCCCTTTGACATAGGTGTCTTCGAACGGGCGCCAGACCGCGCTCAGTTTCGGGCTCACGTGGCTGTCGTCCGAATCGCCCAGGACCGCGGGATCGTCGGCGTCGCCCGATTTTCCGTCGGAGGTTTCCCAGTAGTCGAAGCGGAGACCGCCATAGAGGCTGAATACGTCGGAAATGGCCCATTCGTGCTGCACGAAGACCGCGCAGAGATCGGCGCTGCCTTCGGTCAGGCCGGTCTTGGCCGTCTTGCTGTCCTCGTCCCGGTAGTAGGAAAGCGTGTATTCCTTCTGGTCGAAATCGTCGTTTCGATAGTAGAGCCCGAAGGTGGTCATGTGGTTTTCCGCGAAGGCGTAATCGACCTGGAGGTCCGACGTCCAAGTCTTGACATCCGAGTCGGTCAGCGTGCCCGGACGGTCGTCGTATCCGCCTTCCACCGAGCTGCTGGTGTTCTGGGAGGTGTAGAACTTGTCCTTGTCCCAGTAGCCGACCTTGCCGGTGAAATCGATGTCCCCGAACTTCTCCTTGTAAATCAGGCTGGCGATCAGGGTATCTTCATCGCCCTTGCCCTTCAAAAAGTCCTTTTCGGCGATGGACGACGTCCTGGCGCCTTCGTAGGCGTCGGCCCTGCCGGAAAATACTCCGCCGTCCAGGTAGCTGTCGGGATCGTTGTAATCGTAATCGTGGCTCCCAGCCGTGACGTCCAGGACGAGCTTGCCCGTGTCGCTGGTGTCGTAGTCGCCCCCAACGTTCAGGGACCATTGGTCCGCCTCGTTTTCGCCCTTGTCGCCGACCACCCAATAGGAAGAGCCGCTGGAGCTTTTGATGGGATAGCCCCCGCCGACCGTGCCCGCGCCGCTGGAGGTCGATTTGGTCACAAGCTCCGTCGGGTAGCCGTCGGACCAGATGCCGTCGTAGTTGACCTTGAGGCCGAACTTGTCCATGAAACGATCCGAAGCGTACATGCCAACGCTGTACTCCTCGTAATTGGTGTCCACGCCGCCGTCGTTTTCAAAGTCCCCCCACGAATAGCCCACGCGAACCTTGGCGGTCAGCTCCTCCGGCTCCCGGAGAATGATGTTGATCACGCCGCCCATGGCGTTTCCTCCATATAGAGCGGAGCCCGGCCCCCGGGTCACTTCGATGCGCTCAACGGAGTCGATGGGAATCTCGTTCCAGGGGGACTGGCTGGCGTAGCCGTCGTTGATCGGAATGCCGTTGACCATGACCAGGGTGCGCTCGTCGCCCGGCAAGCCGCGCAGGGAAACCCTGGGGAGGGCGTCCCGAATCCCCTTGTTTCTCTTGGCATAGGTCCCGACCACGTGTCGCAAAGCGTCGTCGATCTTTTTGATGTCCATGGCGCGCATGTCCTCGCGGGTGATGACCGTGACGCTCGCCGGAGCGTCGTCCACTAGCTTTTCCGTGCGGGTCGCCGTCACCACAACCTCGTCGAGTTTCTGGACCTGGTCTTGTCCTGCGGCGGCACCGCCCGCCAACAGCAACGAGAGCGCAAGCGCGGCAACGGCCATCGACACCGTCCCTGCCTTGTTACCCCGAATTCGCTTCATTTCCCTTTTCCTTCCCTAGCCCTCTTTCTCCTTGCTTTGTTCAAACGCAATGGCCCCTCGGAAGGTCCGTCCCATGAAAACGTTGACGCAGGAAACGTTTCCGTGTAATACATGAAACACTCCTTTACCAAAGGGGCTTTACCTCGGGGCGGCCGGAGACTCTTTGGCGGGAGTCCGGCCGCCTCATCCCTTGTCTTTCGATCCTTTTTTTCACAGTCTGTTTTTTGACGCGCCTCGTCATCCAGGCTCGGACACCCTGAACGTTGGCAATACAGCGTTTCGGCCGTTTGCCGTCGGCGGCGCTCATCTTTGTTGCGGCAAAAAAAAAGCCACAAGGTCGAGTCCCTTTGCGGGGAACGGTCGCCTTCGTGGCTTTGATTTCGATTGGTTGTGTCGATTCCGCCCGTTGGCGGCGAAAAATCGATCCGACTTCGGGCATCGCCCTTTTATGTAACTTGACGCAGCTTCTGCCGCGACGCAATAGGAGGCGAATGATACTGGAAGCCGCTTCCGATGTCAAGGCTTATGTTTCTTGTCCCTCTTTGATCGGTTGCGGTCGCGGGATTGGCTTTTTTTCTGTTTTTTTTCGATTCTCGGTCCGTCTTCGTTACATTCTCTCAGAGAAACAGCCCTCGCTTTCGAAACATTTCGTTTGGGATTTTATTTGGCGGTCTAAGAGGCTGCATGCGACTGTGATCTGGGGGGGTGGTGTTGGCGTAGGTTGGGTTGAGCGTCGTTAATTGCCGGGCCTCCCTGATTAATTCTTTCAATCTTAATTGGAAGAGTGCTTGATACAAATGGCCAGTAAGTGAAACCCAACAAAACCCGCCCCTGACACGGCCTACGCTTATCTCCCCCAAATCCGTGATAATCTGGACATTCTTTTCACCGGCCGACCGTCCCATATGGCAACGCTTGAAAAATCTTCCGATTGCTACAAGAGAGTCATTGCATACCGGAAGGGGCAAGGCCTTTTTCCAGACCGGGCTTGGTTTTAGCATCGGCCACTTCCAAAGTCTATCGTCCCGGCAGTCGTCATTCCGGACGGAGCGGTTTATAACCCAGGTGTCTATAAAATAGCCGGATTCCGTCTTTTCCGGGGATTTTCTTAACTGGAAAATATAGCGTAGACCCGGAATCCAGGTGGCCGCATTTAGAACCAAGCCCTCCCCTCCAGACCTACAACCGTTGAATCAAGTACGCGAAAACCGGAATGCGGCTCTCTTTTTTCAATTCGTAGAAAACAGGCAGCAGCTCCCGCTTTTTCGGACTGTCTTTCAACGGCGACAAATAGACCGCCCCCTTGCCTTTCGAAGAAACGGGCGCGTCTCGAAGAAGTTCCGAAAGAGTCCGGTAATGTTCCGACGACAATTGGTCCCCTATCAGAAAATTGCCGGTGACTTCGATGTTTCCATATTTCGCGTTGATGTCGAGCATCTTGTCGAAGGCGTCGCGGACTTCGGCGACTTTCAAGGGTTTGCCCACCATTTGCAGGGTTTGCTCGTCGATGGACTCCAACCCGATGTTGACATAGGTGTAAAACGGAAGACGGTCGAGCCGGTCGAAAAAATCCCGGTCTGCCGTAAGAAAGGAATGGACGCTTCCAAATAGAAAAAGAAAGGGAGGCTGCGTCTGGCGCTGGTCGAATCCCAGCCCCTGGCAGGCTTCGGACGCGGCAAAAAGCACGGCCTCCTTTCCTGCGGCCAGAGCGTCGTGGTTGCCCAGAAACAGGCCGTTGTAATTTTCCAGGTTGCGCCCGTAAAAGTCTTTCAGCCGCCGAATCTGTTCGACCACCTCCTCCCGGGTCCGGGCGCGGAAAGGCCTGTCCGTTTTTACGCAGCAAAACCCGCAGTGGTACAGGCAGCCGTCGGCGATATTCAGCGGGACAATCTCGTAATCCACATGGCGGGCGTCCGGCGGAAGCACCGACAACCGTCCGCCGAGGATCTCGTTCAGGGTTTGCGAACGTTCCCGCAGTATTCCGTCGTGGTTGGCCAGAACGCTTTCGATCAGTTCCCGTGCCTTTGCGTGATACCTGGATTCCTGAGCCACGGTCATGTACAGGTCCCCGTACAGCTGCGACCAGGCCGCAAAAGCGTTCATGATGCGAGGGTTGGAGAAATAATCGACCTCCCAGACCGCGTTGCTCGGGTAGGGAAGGCAGGGCAGGTAATATTCCCCGAACCAGGATTTCACGCCCTTGTCCCCGCCGGAGTCCCCCACGGTATAGTACACCCAGTCGTTTCCATCGGTCCGCTTCAGCTGCTCCGCCGGGTGAGGCCAGTCCGTCCCGAGACCCCGTATGAACTTGATCTCCCCGTTTAGATTGAACACGAATTCGTACTCGGATGTCTTGATCTCCGAGTATTTTCCGTACCGGAGCGGGAAGCTGCCCTTGGCGATTTTCGCCGGTCCTTGCTTCTCCACAGTGATCAAAAAATTTCTTGTTGGTCCGTAATCCATCGTTTTTTCCTTAAGTCTTTTCATCGGCAGCGCCGTCTTCCATGGCGGAGCTACCACAATCGCCCATGCATTTTTTCGGAACAAAATGCGGTGGATATTTTCAGATCATAACGAATTTGGGGAGCGGAATATCTTCGTGCTCTTCGTGTCCTTCGTGGTTGAAAAACACTGAATTTTACCACGAAGGACACGAAGGACACGAAGAGCACGAAGAACGACCGATCAATAAAAAACTGATTATAACGGATTTGAGGGATCAGGCGTAGGTTGGGTTTCGCTTGCAGGCTGCTTGCATCGTGTACCTTCCAGTTAGATTTGAAAAAAAAAATCAGCGAAACCCAACACGTAACGATGCTCGACCCAACCTACGTGTCTATGTCTACAGGACGCCTCTCTCCTCTAAAAAACCGATCAAACGGGCAGCTTGGCCTTCCGCCATGGTACCTCCGAGACTCACGGCCACGCCGATGCATTCGAGCATTTCCTCCACCGAGGCACCAAGCTTGATCGCTTCGTCGGCATGGTAGAGAATACAGGCCCGGCAGCAGTGTACGATGGATGCCGTCATGGCCATCAATCTTTTCGTCTTGCCGTCGATGGTGCCGTCCGCATAGGTTTGGTTCGGCAGATCCTCGTAGGCTTTTTCGATGTTCGGCATCAAAGTCTTGTATTTCTTCCATTGCCTGTTGATCTGTTCCTTCAATTCGATTTGTTTCTCCAACACAATATCCTCCCTCGCGATTGAAGCATTTTGAATCCGGCCCGCAAAAATATTGAGAATCAAATCAATCCGATTGACAGGCCGACGCGTTTCATCTATGAATATCCAATCGAAATTCGCATGTCAATCGATTGTATTTGAACGTTTATATCGAAATTTTTGAACATAGGTCGCCGAAATGGAATTGCGCCAACTGAAAACATTCCAGACCGTAGCGGAGCTTGTGAGCTTCCACCGCGCGGCCCAGGCCCTGAATTACGCCCAATCCACGGTTTCCACCCAAATCCGGCTTCTGGAGGAGGAATTCGGGGTCCCGCTTTTCGACCGGCTTGGAAAGCGGGTCCGGCTCACCGAAGCCGGTCTTTTGCTGTTGCGGTACGCAAGGAAAATGCTCGATATCGAAAAAGAAACCCTGGAGAAGGTGTCGGGAAAGGAAGAGCCAGGCGGCAGACTCTCTATCCGCATCCCCCAGAGCATCGGCACCTATGTTCTGCCAAAAGTGTTGAAAAAATTCCAGGCCGCCCTGCCCAGAGTCGGCCTCGACATTTCCACATGCGCATACGAGATTTTGATCCACGAATTGAAAACAGGCATTACGGACTTGGCGTTCCTGATGGCGGAATCCATCCCGTTCAAGGAACTCAAAACGGAACTGTTGGCAGTCGAGGAGCTTGTCCTCGTCTCGAACCCGGACCACCCTCTTGTCGATAAATCGGCCCTGTACATCGGAGATCTCAGCGGTCAAACCATTCTCCTCCCCAAACACGATTGCAGCTATCGGATGATGTTCCAGAGCATGCTTCTGGAAGAAAAGGTCGAACCGGCAGCCTTCATGGAAATGAACAGCGTTGAGGCGATCAAGAAATGCGTGCAAAACGGGATCGGGATCGCCATGCTGCCAAAAATGTCGGTTTCCAACGAACTTGCGCAATCGAAAATGACAGTCCTCAATTGGCCGGAAGAAAAACTGGAAACCAGCATACTGATGATCTGGCATAGGGACAAGTGGCTTTCTCCGATTCTGAAGACTTTCATGGATATCGTTCGGGAGGAGATGCAAGTATTCTGATCCGCATGACCTTCGACGGTATGCCAGCACCTTTTCCGCTCGACCGGACGCTCACATCGAAAGGGCGAAAACAAGCGACTCGTTGGAATATTTTTTATATTGACCTTTTTTCCATTTTGATTTAACAAAATGTAGAATTTGCGGATTGAGGCAGCGGATACTGTAAAGGATGCGAATGAACGTTTTGGCAAAAATTCGGGAAGAGACACTTTCGAATAATGTATATATTGTTGAGTTTTGCGGAATTCAAGATTAATGCAAGAAAGCTTGAATTGAGACCAATTGGAAAGAAATATTGGCAAGAAGAATATCTATAAGTCGTAGATTTAAAGTAATTTAATCTTTATAAAAACCCTATATTTAAATAAAGGGTGTTAGAATTGTTCCGCGCATGAATGATGCTTTGTTGACACTTGCGTGCGAACAGAGACTAAGAAATGTAAATGATTCTTTGTTAATTAAAGAAAGCGAGTAGCAATATGGCCCAACAGTATTGTGCAGAAATTGAGCGCTACCTTAAGGCGCTCCATAAAATGTACTCTGATGTAAGAACCTGGATTGAATGCTCTTCCATCAGGGCCAAGGAGACCTCTCTTGAGATTTCAGAAGTTCATAGAGGTAAATATTATGCACCGAGCTTACAGCTCATCGACGGGAATGGAGAATCTATTGTGATTATAAAGCCTATCGGAACGAGAATATTAGGTGCCAACGGAAGAGTCGATTTCATCGGTGACACAGGAAAAGAGAGTGTCGTCTTATTGGAGGAGAAGGGGCCTTCGATTGTAACGACCATTGGAGCAGATGATAACAAGGAGACGCAAGCTTCACCTCTATTTAAGGGGATCTCAAAGGCTGGTTGGTACTGGATAGAAGATAAAATAAGAGCCGAAGCACACTTACTCGACAAAAAAATCTTCTGGGAAGTAATTGCGCAGGTGAGTGACTATGAATACGGCAACTAATCCGCTTGATCAAATATGGAACGATTACTTGACATCAAAAGATTGCTTCAAAATAGCTGCGAGATCGATAAAACATGAAGGACCGAAGTTTGTGAAAGGCACCATGTTTTTGGTCTCGTCTATAGATGAGGCCACTGAAAGGATAAAGAAGAGCAGAAAAGATGCTGACGATTTTTTCGTGCTTTCACTTTGGGTGACTTTCGAGCGTTTCCTCATCAATTATATTAGAGGAAAGGCTGAGAAATTGAAAGATATTGTGCCACAGGACATAGGTGTGAAACTCCATAAAAAGCTGGATAGAGAACTGGAATATTGGCGTATCGATGAAGTACTAGACCTACTTAAGGGGCCGCTTGACGGCACACTCGTAGGGCAGGCAAAACAAATTAAGGAATATAGAGATTGGATAGCTCACAAGAATGACCGCAAACCGTCTCCCAGCAAGGTTAATCCAAAAGGCGCTTATGATGTCTTGTCTATGATAGTTCGTCAGATAGAAACTATCGACTCGGCTGCCTAACAAATAGCATCAAAAGGACGCTTTAAAAGTGAGTGAAAACAATATTGACCATTTTAATGATTGTGCGGCTAAGCTGGTTAACATTTTATCTATGTAGCAATTTTAAAGTATAGTTATCGTTCGAACCGGGCTCTGGTTCAATGTCGAGAGAGATTGCGAAAGCATAGGGCCTCTCGGATAAGGTTTAATCAGCCGCATAGAGAACATAATAACTTTTGTGTCAATTTGATGGCATCGAATGCAATCCCCGGTGTTGAAATTTGTTGATGTTGCGATTTATTATCCTAATCTTGAATATTTGCACCAGGAAAATGTTTAAGATTTGAAATCCTAATCTTAACTTTTTACAAACGGTAAATATAAGAAAATTGTTCTCTTAATCATGAAATCCGATCATTGATACAAGCGATAGGTAAACAAATCAATGAAATAGAGTTAAGAACACTTTTGGAGGGATAGGAAAAAAACAGAGGTGGAATAAGCGGGGAGAAAAGGAAAGCCGTTATCAAAGGACGTGGGTGATCGTCGTGAACAGGATAGAGCTGGAACACATCATTAGGGCCGCAGGCGAAATCGCCGGGGTGAAAAAGCTGATTATCCTCGGAAGTCAGTCGATACTCGGTCGATTTCCCGGGTTGGCGGAATCGTTTCCGGAATCAGATGGAGCAGATATTTCGTTTGTCGATAAAAACAGGCGGGTTTTGTGCGGCTCGGCGGAAGCCGACATCCTGATACCCGGCGCTGATGAAAAAGCCGAGCTAATCGAAGCCGCAATTGGAGAACTATCTTCCTTTCACTACGCCTCAGGTCGTCGAGCCCCTTCACCGGCATTTTGAGCGAAAGGGAAAGAATGGCGATATTCGAATTGTTCAGGCAAGGGGGGGCTCTTGAAAAGTGAACGAAATGAGAAAAATGTAACTTTGATATTGAACAAAAGAGCCCGATGAAGACGATTCCGAAATTATCATCATAGGCTTTTTCGGATTCATGGCTTATTATCCTAAAATCTTTAAACCAATAGCTCAGCCAAAGGAGGATGCTTAAAATGCCTGACCGTATTTCTCCAGCGTGGTGGCCGATCTTGGGATTGTCTTCGCCGTTTCTTCTTCCCACGCTTTTTGTCAAAAATCGTCGCTATAAACAAAATGTCGAAAAAGCCCAAAAGTTGAACAAAGCGCGAATAGAGAATGCCAAGCCTTTGGAGATGCCCGAACTCGAGTACTTTGAGCTTACCGTTCTCTTGGAACAAAAAACGGAACCCGGCTTCCTCGGTGCACCGGGAGTATCCTATTTGATAAAAACCGATCGAGGTTCCTTGCTCTTTGATGTAGGATATGGCCCTGAAAAGCCAGCCTTGGCTCGCAATGCGACAAGACTGGGCTTTAAAATCGACCGAGTTGACGCGTTGGCAATATCTCACCTCCATCCAGACCATATGGGTGGTCTTAAAGCCTTTCGGAACAATCAAGTAACTGTGCCGAAAGAATTTGGAAGGGGCGAAGAAATTCCCTGTTTTGTACCGGCCGAAGCCAAGGCCGATGGGTTTCGTACCGAAGTTGTCAATGGTCCGCGGACCCTGGCGGCAGGGGTTGCGTCAACCGGTCCATTGGCAAGGGGCCTTTTCTTGCTGGGATGGACGGAGGAACAAGCAATTGTAGCTCGGCTCAGGCACAAGGGATTGGTTGTTTTTACCGGCTGCGGCCATCCGACCATTGAAACGATCATCCGGATGGTCAAGCGTCTTTCCGATGAGCCAATATACGCCATTGGCGGAGGGCTCCACTTCCCCATAACCGATAGCCCGTTTCGCAAGGCGGGTATTAAGGTACAAATGATCTGGGGTACGGGCAAGCCTCCATGGAAGCGGATCACGAAAGCGGATTTGGAACGAACCATTGAAAACTTGAACGCCGTAAATCCCGAGCATGTTTTTCTTTCGGCCCATGATACGTGCGATTACGCAATAGGTCGATTCCAGAACACACTCAAATCCGAAACAAAGGTCCTTCGGTCCGGAGCAACCTATCGGCTTTGATGGCATATAGTTCAATAACCTCTTATTTTCAGATGGTCATATGAAATTTTATTTGAATAGAAAAAAAAGTGCCTGTTTGGGAATGCTTTCATTGCTCTTTAGTCTTGGAGTGATATTTTTCTCGTTTCATTCATTTGGTTTTTTTGCCGCCATTATTTTGGTTATATCGTTAGGATTCTCCTTTTTGAATCTATTCCCCGTTTTTAAGAATCAAGTCGTTGATATAAAAGATGATCATATTGTAATATATAGTTTTGGAAAAGGCTATGCCCTTAGGCCGGAAGAGCTGTATGAAGTTGTGTATATAGGTGGAAGCAGCTTGTCCTATCGTTTTCAAAAAGGCGATTCTCTTTTCCAAATCACTCCTTCCGCATATTATTCCGGAGACATTTTTGAACACAAATTAACAGAACTATTTTCAAAGCGATTGGAAAAAATTGCGGAATCATCGGAATCATTGTCCCGATAGTAGCGCAATAGCATGGCTTCAACTTATGCCAAGCAGCTGGGTATCCTTGTGGGTTTTGGCATCTTTGGAATTAACGTTTGGTATCAGTTGTGGTATATTGACGGCGCGATTTCTAAAATTGCATGCCCCAATGGCGCTAAGCTTGTAGGTTCTTATGATTCAGGTGCATCTGGAATAGTTTTAACCTGTAATCATAATCGGCGATCAGTCATTTTGGCTAAAAGCAAGTCGGCATATTTGCGATTTGGGGCTTGGTTCTAAATTCTGGCCCGTTCTTTTTGAAGTCGGCCTCACGCCAAGGCGGCTTTCCCCTAGTGAGTATCGGGAACTGCCCCAGTATGGAATTGGCCTGACTGACGTCGTGAAAGGTCAGTCAGGTTGCGACGCTTCAATCGACTTTGAACGGTTAGACCCGGACGGTATTAAGGCGCGATGACCTTGACGATGACCGGTTCTTTTCCCCCTTCGATCCCATCTTTCGTCAGCACAGAAGCATAAAAAGTGACTGCGGTGTCCTTTGCGCTCACACGGATACGCGCCTTGTAAGTTTCGCCGCTCCCGACTTTCTTGAATTTGCCGGAGGATTGTTGATACCAGATCACTTGGCCGCCAGCCGGGATATTTTCGGCTTTTAAAACGATTTCACGGCTTTCGCTGCTGTATCCCTTGGCGCCTTTTATGGATTCGGGGGCCGAAACCGTCATATCGCCGTTGGGGTCCAAATTTTCGTTCGGATTGTAATGCGCAATGAAATTGCTCTCAATCGGCGCCTGTGCGCGTGATTGGGGGCCGACTCCCGCATATTGAAAGAAACCGCCGAACCAGTAACCGTCCTCTGCAACCGTATGCACCACGTTGCAGGAATAAACATGGGCGTCGGTCGCCTTGTGCAGGCCTCCGCCCAAGGGCGACAGTTCGCCGGAAGTAACGTCAAGTACGGCGACGTTATTCAACAAACGGTAATCTTCACTGTAAATGAATCCGCCGGTAACCAGCAGACGTTTGTCATCCAGCCAGGTCATTTGAAAAACATCCCGCGACACCCCGCGACAGTTTGCGGCGCCTGCCCATTCATCTCGTTTTACGTCATATTTGACCAATCCATACTGTTCGTCGCGCTTGTTGATATCGGGGTTGTCATCAAGAATGCCGATGGCGCCTCCGGCATAAAGGTTCCCCGACTTATCGATCGCCAGACAGCGCACACGCGGCCACAGCTCCCTTAAAAATGTCGGGAATCCGTATATCGGCTGTCCTTTCAACCCCGGCTGTCCTTCAGGAAATGTCTTTTTATCATGCATGCCGATACGCCAAAAATCGCCTTTTCCGATGGGGCCCCAGTCTTTTTCATCATGATTCCATTTCGCGACGTTGTAGACCGCATTTTTGTGATCGCTATTCGCGCCCTTAAACCCGAAACACCCCCCGATATAAATGTCGGTCGGCGTACGAGTCTCATCCAGAAGAATGCAATAGACGCCCAGTTCCGGCTTGGAAGGATTTTGAGCAAGCAGCATGAGTCCCATGGGATGATAAACTCCGTTATTATCCACGCGCAGAACTTGCGAAGGCACCGTTCCGCCCGGATGGCCCGCCTCATAACGGATGTTTTCACCGCAGGAACCCGCCAGATACATGTCGCCCGTCTTGCTGTCCCAGGCGACGTCGTTAATGGCCGGATTACCCTGGGCGCCGTTTCCGATAATCGGTTTGCCGTTGAAAGTGCCTGTGAATTTGGACCATTCCTTTGTGGCGGGATCATAGATCGCAATCCCCTTCCAGTCTTCACTGGCGCCGTAAACATACATTTTATTTTCATGCCACTTCAGTCCCTCGGGGATCGTCGCGAAGCCATGCTTTTCAGATTTCTTTTGCCAGCTCAACCGTTCCCACCCGCTTTTAGGATCGTATGTCCAGACAAACCAGCGCTCGCCCATCATGACCTCCCAACTGCCGGCAATGTAGAGGACGCCGTCATGCCACTGCATGCATTTGACATCCGGTGTTCCGGTTCCATGGTCCATGCCGGTCCTGTTCGACTGCTGGGTTTTTCCGCTCTTTTGCCGATCCGGCGCGGGGAACAGGCGCGACCAATGTTCCAGGCCTTCTTTGACCTCAGGCGCATCAACGGCCGGCTCGATGAGACGATACGGATTATCGGCGTCCGGCAATGCCGGCGTATTCTTGGTGAAATCGACATATTCGTTCCAGCGGGCGATGTAATAACTCTCGAAACCGTCTTTCTTACTATCGCGGCCAACCTGGCGGAACAGGCCATAGGCGAAGACATCGTTGCCGACCGTGGTCAACCGGCAGACGGGCATACTGAAACCGCCGAGGCCATCGCCGAGGTTTTTCCAGGTATCGGTTTCGGGATCGTAACAAGCGACCATATGCGCCGGATCGCCGTTTTTGAATCCGTCGTAGAAACCGCCGCTTTTTTCACCGCCAAAGGCGCCCGCGATATAAATTTTTCCATCCTCGGTCTTTTCAATGGCATAGGGCTCTCGACCGACGCCGCCCTTGCCTGTCGGATCAACCCAGGCTTCGATTTCGTAATCCCATTTGGCGATACCGCGAAGGGGTTTGCCGTTATTTGTCTTGCCTTCGCTGAATGCGCCGACGATCCATATGTCCTTTCCGTCCACCAAAAAATCAAGGACATTGACACTGTCGAAGTAGGTAAAATCGGCCGCGCGTTGAAGAACGCCTTCCTTGCCGAGTTTCGCGTCCACATGTTTTTTGGGAAAGGTGATCCAGCCAACGTCCGCGCGCCAGGCACAGAAACCTTCACTGTAGCGGGAAGTGCCGTTGTCGCCCGGCGCTTTGCCGTCGCCGCCGGTATGGGAAAATCGGCCGGCGATATATACCGTACTGGGGTCTGTCCCGGTATCGATCTTTATCTTGTGGGCGATGGTGCCGCCGCGCAATCCCGGCGGTATGATATACCAACGTTTGTCATTCAGATTATAACGTTGGACCGCGTAACAAAACTGTTCGAGATGTTCCGGATCCATCCGAAAACCGGAAAAACTGCCGCCGACCCAGAGTTCATTCGTCTTTGGATCGTATGCGATGGTCTGAACGGAACCGGGGCCGTTATGCTGGACGGAATTCACAAGAGGTCGCCAGCGCGTGCCGGTGGGTTCATTGGAATTATAGACAGCCAGTCCCTTGATGCGATGATAACTGTGGCCATGAACATTGCCGATTTTCAGAAATTCGCCGGCGACCACCAGACGGCCGTCCGGCAGAAAAAGGAAGTCGTTTATAACGCCGACAGGGCCGTTGCCGCCTTGGGCGCTGTGCTGCCACGCAATCGGGCGATATCCTTCGTCGGGATTCCAGGTCCAAAGTTGCCAGGAAACGTTGACATCCCGCTTGCTGAGATCGTTGGCGTCCACGCCCACAGGCCAGTTGCCCGCCATATAGAGCTTGCCGCGATGCCATTTGGCCATGTTGATCGCCGGCTTGCCGTTGCCGTCGGTCATGCCGGTGGTGCCGCTCATCTTGGTGCTGGATTGGGGTTTAGGGAATTGCCGCGACCAGTGGCAATTGTCTTCGGCGGCATGGATGCAAACGGCAAAGCAGAAAATCTGCACAATTACAAGAAGACTAAAACGGCGGATTTTCAGTTTCATTTTTTAATCCTTTTTTTGATGGTTAAAGCGGGTTGTTCATCCAGGCGTTTTTGGTTTAAAAAATTACCAATGCGAATATATAACAAATACTCCGCTTAAGGTCAATTTTTAAGTGCCTTGTAAAAATTCTTCCCTGGAAAACCTGTTTAGAGGGGCGTCAACGGGGTTTAGACACGATACGGCTACCAATGTAGGGTTGATGTCACATCTTGTATAGTGAATAAAAAAACTTGACTATGCCATAACCATCACATCAACACGGACGTGGCTTCCGCTGTCTGAAAAAGGCGGAAAGAAGGGCGAAACGCAGTTTTTTGATACTCTGTTTTTTGCCGTCCGTCATTTTTGACATGAAATCGAGGATGTCTTCGGACTTGATCGCCGACAATTCCGCGTATCCGAAATGTTCCTGGAAATTGCCGAGGACGAATTCATAGTTCCGGATTGTATTTTTTTTTTTCAAATTCATCCTCTGGCAATTGAAAAAATGAGTTACGCACGTGGGAATTTTCATTGTTGACCTCCATATCTTTTTGGTTTAAAAAATTAGGGCACGATTACGAGTACGGTCAATTTAAGAATACCGGAAATAATCGAAAACATAAACTCGAAGATCGACTTTTTCGAATAATGCAAGAAAGCTTGAATTCTATGGAGTTGAAGATTTATGCAAATAGGTTTATTTTGTCGTTCAATATGCAATTTGTAATGATGAACGAAAATCGTTAAATCACTGGTTAGTGAAAATAGACAATCGGATCGATCGAAAATGAATTCCCAGATAAGAAAGGCTGTCATGAATGATATAGACAGTCTCATAGAATTTTCAGTAGAGGAAGCGAAGGAAGCTGAAGGGCTAACCAAAGTTTCTGACATTCTTAGAGCTGGCATAACAGCAGCGCTGAATGACAGTTCAAAGGCTATCTACTGGGTGATCGTAGACGAAAACGATAAACCTTTTGGCAACGTATCGGCTTTGAAAGAGTGGAGCGACTGGAACGATGGCTACTACTGGTGGATTCAGAGTATGTTCATATCGCCGAGATATAGGGGAAAGGGGTATCTTAAGCTACTAATTAACGCTGTAAAATCTGAAATGAAGAGAGAAAATGGCTTGGAATTACGGCTATATGTTCACAAAAACAATAAAGTCGCCATCAGAGCATACGAAAAGGTAGGGTTTATGTTTTCGAACTACGATGTGATGATCTTAAAAAGTCACTAACCAATCGTTCCACCGGACTCGCTGGAACTCGCCGGTGAACTCTACGTTCAACCAATAATTATCCTAATCTTGACTTTTTACAAACGGTAAATGTTCAAGAATTGTTATCTTAATCATGAAATCCGATCATTGATACAAACGATAGGTAAACAAATCAATGAAAGATACCAGTATTTCCGACGAGATCAAAGAATTGATCTCTAAACGAATTGAGAAAGGATTTCAAAAATGAACATGCAAAAACGCGCTGATGAAAGGTCGAAGATGCTCCAGCTGTTGATCGCGAAAAAGCTCAGGAAAAACCCGGAACTTTGGGAAATTCCTATGAACAATATTGGCAGATGGAAAAAGGCAATGAGAAATCCGGCGGCTTCGATGCTCGAATGGGAAAAAATATTCAGAAAGTACGGCAAACAAAAAATTTTAAGGATACTGGAAGGCGATTCGGAGGAGTCGATACGCCTCAGGTCGTCGAGCCCCTTCACCGGCATTTTGAGCGAAAGGGAAAGAATGGCGATATTCGAATTGTTCGGGCAAGGGGGCCCTCTTGAAAAGCGAACGAAATGAGAAAAATGAAACTTTGATATCGAACAAAAGAGCCCGATGAAAATGATTCCGAAATTATAATGATGGGACAATGCACTGTACAGACCGAAGTATGCACGGCAAAAGAATTTGACGTTATCAGCGCTGTTTGGGTTTTACCTACGAGACGGAAACTTGACGTTTATCGAGCATGCCTTGATCGCAAATTGAAATACGGTGAATGGGAAGAGGGCCGGGCCGACGCATGCAGCGGTTGACGAATATGAGAGCTTTTCTTCCGCACATCCATGATTTCGTCGGGCAGAGCGCTCTTGAGTTTGTCTTATGATTTCAGGCAGCCTCGTATAAGATGGATATGTGGTGATGAAAATGCTCCCTGTTTAGCCGCAACAATTCCGCCGGGTTTTATTCAGTTCAAGCTATCGCGGGGCCTGGTGTTCGGGAGCGCAGGGTGGGTGGGTCGATCCCCATACGCATCAGGCTAAGCATTCTGCTTTTTCAGAATTGGATTCTTGGGACTCGAAGCTATCCATGAATGGAACCATTTGATCAATAAGTTCGAGGCTAGTTTTGCGCTTTCTTTGCTGTTTGCAATTTTTCAGAACATCCCGCTTGATTTCATCGAACATTAATTCCAGTATGCCGGAAAAAAGGGCCTTTTTAATGCGTTCCCGCCTTTTCAGCCAGTTAAAGAATTTATGTCCGCTCGCTTCCCGACCGTACTCCCAAAAAGCATACCATGCGGCGTACGCGTAAAGAGAAGTCATTGCGGCAATTGCTATGAGGCGTCCATAGACAAAGCATGTGATTCTTTCCGGGCGGGCCCCCTTCAATAAGTCGATGCCCAGCAGAGACTTCCATGTTTTGAAAATCAGCTCCACTCTCCACCGAATTCTGTATATGGTTCCGACCACCTCCGCAGGCCAAATCTTTTCGTCTACGCTTGTAATGTAAAAAGCGAACCGAAGCCAGTTTATTGTTTTTTTTGGGTACAGTTTTTTTTGTCACCCAAGATGATGGGATTGAATCAGCCGTCAATTCCATATGTTGGCAAGCTTCCGGCCTCCTTCTTTTTTAAAAACAAATTTTCTTTCATCGACTGCGCTTGCGAATGCGTCGCATCGTGCACATAGGAGATAAACTCGTCCCAATCCCCGTTGATTTCTATGCAACGGAGCTGCAGCAGCGCCTCCGCGCGTTCCTTGATCCATCTCATTCCTCCGTTGTCGAAGCGTTTCGCGATCACATAGTTCACGGCTCCCTCCACGGAACCCGACCCTATTTCGAGATCCTGCTCGCGCAATGTCTTGTAGTCCATTTTGTCGAGCCGGTTGTTCAGATAATTTCTGGTCGTTTCCAAGGTTTCTCGTTTTTTCTTCGATCCGGGCCCTCGTTTAGGGAGCAGGCTCAGTCTTTTGTCGAGTTCTTCGACGATCTTTTCCGCGCGCCCTTCGTACAAATGTTCTTTCTGTTCCTCCGCCCACTCCGCGCGTTCGTCGCTGCCCTCCTTGTACAGACTGCCCGCCGCTTTCCAGACATATTCGACGGCATGGAAGACATCTATGGTGTGAATGGCTTCGGGGAAAAATTCTCCGGCGTATCGTTCAAGATCGTTGTCGCCGTCGGTTACGATTTGAATCAGTTTCCCGCTGTCCGCAGTGAACCCGCGTTTGTCCGCCTCCCTGCGCGCGTAGGCGAAAGCATGGCGCTTGGGCGCGTACGAGGCATACACCTTCTTGTTAATCGGTCCTTCCAGGAGCCCGTCGGCGCTGCGCCTAAGGGTGTACATGACCACTACCGTCGCCATTTTCGCGTTTTTGGACTTGTCTCCCTTTTTCCTGCGCTTCTTCGGTCCCCGAAGCTTGCGAGCATCCCTGCCTCTGTGTCTTTGCGAGCCGGGGTGCGGATTCTTTTTTCGTTTTCCGCGGCGCTTGGCCAGTTCGCCTTCCGTCGCCGTCGGCGTGCCTTTGCTGTCGATTTGAACGACAAGGACATCTCCGTCGCCCATTGGCGCCGCGATGGTCTCGAACCAATCGCCGGTGTGCCGCCCCAGGCCCAGCACCATCTCTTCTACGGTTTTCTGGCATGGGGACCAGTGAAGAAACATGCCCATTACCGCGACGGTTTGCGCATAGCTCATTTTCGTCGCGATACGGGTCGCAAGGCTTCGCAACTGCATGCTGAATCCGTCCCATGGAATCCCCAGTTCGATATCCAGCGGATAGCGACCACCGCCTTCCTTCTCTCTATAGAAATAGGTTCTCCAGTACCTTACTTTTCCGAATACCGTGCCGAAATTGCGAGGTTTAAGACCCTGTCGCTTTTCGCCTTCTTCAAGGGAGTTGTTTTCGGACCCTTGCCAGTATTCCTGGCGCATCCACAGAAACAGGGAAACAAGAAGGCGGCCAAGCTCTGAAATACGGACAATCAGTCCTTTCTCGAATTCCATGAATGTCGCTTCCCTGCAAGACATCGCCCAATCGACAATCTCGGCGAATTTTGCGCAGGCCTCGCGCTTGGCGATTTCCAAATACTCGGCTACATCCTCAGTCTGCGGCGATATCTCCCAGCCGTCTTCCTTGTCAAATGTTTTTTATCCATCTTAAATAATTCCTTTGTTAAGTTTATTGTGGCTTCTGGATTTAAAAAATGCAGTTTTTGCATGATAGAATACACGGGATGGAACACTTTTTCCAGCCAAAAATAAAGTGATCGATTAAATTGTTCCAGTTTTCAGCCGGTGGAACAAACCGTAATCTCGTCGTTACCAACACGAAACAGTGAAATATTCGATGATTTCGGGAACTCGGCTTCTGGAGATAAGAAAATCTGCGCCCGTTTTTTTTGTCAGGCTTCGGCCTTTCTTTGCAGCCGCTTTGCGGGCTTTTCTGATTCTTTCGTTGACAACTTTGTCGGGCAGTTTGTAACCGACGAGCCTGGCGGGGAATTTCTCATCGCGTCCAAGCAGCGCCTCCGTCTCGATCACAGATTCCCCGGGGAATTTCCTCATGAAAAATTCCCCGAGATCTTCGATCACATCCGCGCTGAAATCGGGCAGATACAACTGGAGCGAGCTGAACAATCGACTTAGATAATCGGCTTCCGCATCCACTATTTCCTTTAATCTTGAAAGCGCGAAATATCCTAAATCCCTGATAATAAGGTCGCCTCGGCGAAGGTGGCTCAAAGCCGTCGCCGCCAGCGACTGGTCCGGCTCCTTGCAGTCGGTTATCAGGATGTTTTCGAGTTCGTCGCTATGAAGCTCGTACAAAAGGTCTATTTTCAATATCGATTTGCTGGCGCTTCCGCCGCTTCCCTTGAAAATTTCCGAAAGCTTTTCCGACAGTTTGATTTGCGTGCTGTCCTGGAGAAACACGCGGTTGAAGCCATTTAGGGCCTCGGCCGCTTTTCCTTTCCTGACGTGCTCGAGGTTTTTTTCGAGCGCCAACTCCAGAACCTTTTCCATGAAGGCTGCCGAATATTCCGAGTTTATCCGGTCGGACAGCGACTGGGGCTTCATTTCGGCCTCCGGGTTGATTTCCGTCAGACAGTCGCAAAGACCTTCCAGGGTAATATTGGGTTCCAGCATGCATGTTATGGCCAAAAGAAAGACGAAGTCGAAGCCCTCGAGCCTGCTGGTGGAGCGTTGGATGAACTTGCTTTCCTTCGCGAGTCTGCTCAGTTCGGCCCGGTCGAATATGTTCAGGATGTCTTTTTCGATTTTGCCCTCGATGGATTTCAAGTTTTTTGATTCGTTTTCATTGTCTCCCTTTCATAAAAAAAGAGTAAATAGTATCTTATGCCATATGTAAAATTTTTTGTCCCCTGAAAAATGAACTCCGACGAAAAAAAAGTCGTTTGATGTCCGACTGTATTCCGGTTCGATGAACCTCCCCGGCTTTGAAGGGTCCGCGCTTCAGCCCGAAATCTTCCCATATGAATGGACAGGCGCCAGTTATCGACAGCGACCCCCCGAAACATCGAGACGTCGCGGCAAAAAAACGCCGGTGAATTGCGCCGCCAGTTTGAACCCGTGCATGCCTGGCAGTACCGCCTGTTTCGCGACAATCCGGCGCGGGCAACTTGCGGTACCGTTTTTCAATATCGTATGTCATTCTGTCGTCCCTGACGGGACTTGGAATTCCTTGGCGAATCCACCCCGGCAATAAATTGCCGGGCTACTGTCTGTCGTCCCTAACGGGACTGGCTGGTTAAAAAACAGGGAATGCTCCTGTCTTTTTCATGGTATCATCAAGCTTACAGCTCCTCGCAACTGTTAGCCTGATGCGTATGGGGTCGATCCCCTGGCGATTGTGGCTGGTTCAAAGCTTGTTTACGCCCGCGCCCTTCGAGCTTGCACGGGTCATCCATTTAAAGAGAAGTTGAATTGGCGACAAGGCCAAGGGATCGACCCACCCACGCTCCCGAACCAGCCCGTGCGGATTGCCTCAAGTGGGAACAAATTCCGGCAGAAAAAAAGCTCCCGAAATTGAATGATTTTCATCACCCCAGGATGGATGTGTTTTCGAAATTTGAATGGAGGATTCTTTTGGTTTTAGGTTCGGCTGGTTTTCATCCAACAGTTTCGATCGTCGCCTGGATTCCGGGTCTTCGCAAGCTCCGCCCGGAATGACGGTATTGGTTGGCCGACGTTATAACCAAGACTCCCAAGGATAAATCTTCATATTGAGGATACCAACGACATATATGGAGAACCGCGAGCCAAATTCAAAGTTTGTCATAACAGATCGCGTTCTTGATGAATGGCGGAGGCATAGCACCATAGCTGCTTTATTAACTGTGGTTCTTGCAGTCGCCTGTATGATTATCGGTGTCGTATATGGATGTTCATGGTTGGGTATCCTTATGGCTTTGGGCATCGCTGGAATTAACGCTTGGTATCAGTTGCGGTATATTGATGGAGCGATTTCTAAAATCGCATGTCCCAATTGCGCCAAGCCTGTAGGTTCTTATGATACGGGTGCCTCTGGAATCGTTCTAACCTGCAATCATTGTGGACAGGTTACACGTACAGGTTGTATTTTCCTATATTTGGGAGGACCGGTAGTTAGAACATAGGCCGAACCATCTTTTTCCTTGACAGGTGTTCCGCTGCCGCTCCACATTTGCAGGGGAAAGAGAACGTTCAAGATTTATTATCAAAATGTTGAGTTTTAAAGAGGTTCGGATTATCATGAATACCGGAAATATGATTGAGAATATACCCCCTGGCCGATTTTCGCAGTTCCTCCAAAAACGGATGGATTCGGGATGATATGCGATTAATAAGAAAATCGATTGATAAGCGGTTGCAAAAACAACTATGGAGTTAAAAAAATGGACATGGATGAAATAAAAAAAATGAACGCGGCAGAACGTCTTCAAGCGATGGAAGCGCTGTGGGATTCAATGTTGCAAGAGAATACAAAAATTGATACGCCCCAATGGCATGATGGCATACTTGCGGAGAGAAGACGAATGATCGAAAGCGGCAGGGCCAAGTTCGTCTCGCTTTCCGAGCTTAAGGCGAGCCGTTACCGATGAAGATCAAGGATGTGCTCATTCTCGAAAAAGCTGTAGATGATTTGAATGAAGGCAAATCCTTTTATGATCATCAAGAACCGGGCGTCGGCGATTATTTTTAGGATAGTTTAATAAGTGATATAGGATCCCTGATCATTTATGCCGGTATTCACCGGAAAAGAATCGGCTTTTTTCAAATGTTTTCCAAACGATTTCGTGCTTACGAATGCGGGGACCGCTAAGCATCAAGCTCGGCCCTGACCGCCGTGCCGATTTCCTGTAGGGAATATGGCTTTTTGATATAGGCGCCGACGCCGAGTCTCTGTGCTTCCTTGACTCGTTCGGTTTCTGAATACCCGCTGGCGATGATGGCTTTCTGGCGGGGATGGTATTCCAGGATTCTCTTATATGTCTCCAGGCCGTCGATGCCCGGATCCATGATCATATCCAAAATCAACAGATCCGCCGATCGGTTCTTCATATATTCGACTGCCTCTTCGCCGCTGGAGACGGTTTCGACAGAGTAGCCGAGCTGCGTTAGGATTAAGGATGCTATCTGCCGTTGTTGTTCGGCATCGTCGACAACCAGTATTTTTTCGTTTCCCGTGATTCCGTCGAAAGGAGTGCCTGTTTTACTTTCAACGAGTTTTTGTCGGGTTGCGGGAAAATAAAGGTCGAATCGAGAGCCTTTTCCTTTTGCGCCTGACACATCGACGAACCCGTCATGATCTTTGACCGCGCCCCATAAAACGGCCATGCCCAAACCCGTTCCGCTTCTGCCCATTACCTTTTTCGTATAGAACGGCTCGAATATCCTGGCGGTTTCCTCGGGTGACATGCCGGCCCCGGAATCGGTGACAGTCAGGACAGCGTATTTTCCTTTCCGGATTTCTTCGTACCCTCGCAGCGGCGTGTCAAGGTATCGATTGGCGGTGGAGACGACGATCTGTCCTCCATCGGGCGTGGCATCCGCAGCGTTTGCGATCAGGTTCATTATACATTTGGAAAGATGAGCCGACGATCCGGTTATGTTGTGCAGGTCCCGGTCGAGATCGATCTCGATTGAAACGTTCGGATGCTCCTCTTTTATTTTTTTGTATTCGGGGCTTCCCATAAAGCTGTTTATAACTTCATTCAGATTTACCGCATCCTTTACCATAACTCCCCTTCGTGCCAAGGTCAGAAGGTCCAGTACAATTGCCGCAGCTTTCTGGCCCGATTCCTGAATTTTCAAAATGGGCTTTCGCAAAGGGTCGTTTTCAGGCAGCTTCAGCAACAGAAGATCGGGATACGTTACAACTCCAGACAAGATATTGTTCAGATCGTGGGCTACGCCGCCGGCAAGGGCGCCGATAGCCTCCATTTTCCTGGCGTGCTGGAGTCGAGCCTGGAGCTTCGATTTCTCCTCGTCCGATTTTTTGCGATCCGTGTTGTCCTCGAAAAGCCCCACGCCCCCGATGAATCTTCCTTCCTCATCGGTAATCCCGTGATAGATGACTTTAAGGAACAAGTCGGCCCCGCTGAACGAGGAAACATAATCGCCTTCGAAATAGCCGAGTTTTCCATCCAATGATTCCCGCAACGCCGTCGTCATCCTCTCGTTGCTTGGCGACCGGAGCATATCGAATCCAAAGAGATTTTCTTTGGGGGCGCCCATGATTTCGGCGAACCTGTTGTTCAGGTCGAGAACGATGCCATTTTCATCGAAGTGTATTACGCCGGCAGGAAGATGGTTGAACAGCATCTGATAACGCTCCTTGCTCTCTCTCAGGTCTTGTTCGATCTTTTTGCGGTGGACGATGTCTCGCTCCAGCCGCTTATTGGTCTTCTTTAGTTCGACCGTTCGCTCCTCGACTGTTTTTTCCAATACCTGAGCATGTTTCTTCAATTTTTCATCGGATTCGCGGAGACGATCCATCATCTGGTTGAAAGCGGCAGCCAGCTCGCCGACCTCGTCTTGGTTCCGAACTTCCACATGATGGGACAGGTCGCCCCCTCCGATTTTCTTCACGCCTTCCGACAACTGGCGGATGGGTTTGCTGAATGAGCGGGAAAAGAAAAGAGTCAGGACCAATCCGATAAGAATGAAAGCAACAACCAGTATCGATGCGTTGAGCAAACGCTTGTTGACCTCTTTTGTTATTCGTTCAAGAGAGAACCCCAATCGGATGAACCCGACGCATTCGTCGTCATAACTGACGGGTGCGCTGATGTTCAGCATGGCATGGGGGTTGATGTCGCCGACAACCAATTCCTCTATTTCCATATTGCAGAGCGCGGGATTCGGCGGCAAACTGTTCTCCATCCCTTCAAGCAAAAACTTTTGCGCCAGCCTCAATCCCGATTTGTTTTGAATGCATACATACAGAACGTCTTTCGACGCGCACAATTGCGCAATGAACTTGTCTAAAATCATTTTGTCTTCGATTATTATTCCTTCGGCGATTTTTTCCGAAAATTCCTTGGCAAGGAGCGCTCCTCTCTCCCTGAATTCCTCGGACATGTCGTTTCTCAGATCTTTCAGCAAAAAAAAGGATAAGGCGGACATCGAGGATATCATCAAGACCGATACGAGCATGAACAATCTTGTCCGGAAGCTAAGTCGAATGCTTGACAATGTATTCCCTTTCATTCCGTTTGGCCCGATGCCTACGCATCCGACTGTTAAAAATTGAGGGCTTGGTTTGAACTTCGGCCGGTTTTCATCCAACAGTTTCGATCATCGCATGGATTCCGGGTCTAAAGCAAGCTCCGCCAAGAATGACGGTGTTGGTTGGCCGACGTTTTAACCAACCCCAAAATTGACAATCTGCGACGCGTCCTTTTCACATCCGCCCTTTATTATTTAGCGAACACCGCCATGGAACTCGTCAGATTGCCCATGAAAAGTCCGTAGCCGGATATGTTGCCCTGCTCTCCCGCCGTGAACGTGCCGATATACGGCTTTTCATATATTTTTTTATTGGTTTCGGCCACCAAGGCTTGAAGGGCCTCCCTGTTTTTTCCGAATTGGGAGAAAGCCGCTCCCCGGCAATAAAAGTGAACCCCTCCGGCGAGTTCGGAAATTTTTATTTTGCCTTCGACCAAAGCCTGCTGCACAATTGTTCCCGCCCTTTTTACGTATGCCTTTTTGGTAGCGGTGGCAAAATAAAGCTGTTCGCCTTCGCTTATATCCGCCCCTGTAACCATCGACAGGTCGGGATTGACGCGAATCGGAACCACCACTTTTGTCCCGACTTCGTTTCCGGCGAGATTGTAGACCCGGACCAATGCGAAGGATCGGGACCAAATTTCCGCAGTTTCAGTGGGATTCACATCGTCGAGAGCACCGTCCGCCCATTTTCGATATACCTCGAAAGCGGGTTTGTTGTTGATCTCTTTTATGATTCGGCGTGTTTTTCCCATTGCCGTGACGACGCCGGATTTGTTTTCGTCAACGGCGATTCCCGCATGAAAGCCCGCCCCGATTTTCGTGTCGGCATAAATGACCGCCAAGGCAAATCCGTTCTCGACGACCTTATCGTTGGCGGTAACGTTGGGACCTCCGGGAGTCCCCCCGGCAATTCTTACATTTTCGCCGAAGACGTACTCGATCGCATCGAGAATCGGCTCCTCTTTTAGCTTGGCTGGCGCGACCAGTACCAGGCTGGGTTCGTCGTCGATTTTCTTTCCCGCACTGGCGACGGCTTCCTTTATCGCGTCCAACGACCTTTCTTTGATTTGCATGGAAGTCTTTGCGTCGGACATGCTCTTTGCCGCCGTCCCCACGCTCCACGAAGGCGCTTCGATGCCGAAAACCGCCAAGGAGCCTTTCTCGCCAACATGTACGCCGTCTTTCGTAAATACGGCATAAGAACCTTCCAATCCAAAAATCTTCGCTCCGTTCGTCGAGTCGTATAGATTGCGGGCAATCTTTTCGTCATTTTCATACGAAGATTCGGTACATAAAATCAAAAGGTCGGGTTTGGCTATTGTTTTCAGCATCATTGCCATGGCCTGATCTACCGCCTTCGACTCGTCGGGATCGACACTCCAGCCATATCCGATTTTCACGCCGGCGGCTTCGCAATGTAAAAAAGGGAATGTCATCAATAGGAAACCGACCAGAATTGAACAAGTTCTCAAGGCGACGCCCATTTCCCGTACTCCTTTCCTCGACGGTGATCATCCATCGATAAAATTCGTTTTTTTTAAAGAGCCTTGCATTGTCGTTTTTATTAAATTGCTCAATTCGGACATTCTCTAATTGGTTATGTCCAAGACCTCCCTTGTTTTTTGCGACAATACGGCTATATTGAACGGCTTTTGGATAAACCCGTTGCAACCGCGGTTCAATATCTCGGTTGCCTGGCCGTCGATGCTGTATCCGCTTGAAAGAAGGACTTTGACATCGGGGTTTATCTCTTTTAATCCGTCGTAGGTTTCTCTGCCGCCCATGCCCGGCATAATCATATCCAGAACGACCAAATCAATTCGCCCCTGCTCCTTTATATAGATGTCTATCGCCTCTTTTCCGTTCTTTGCAGTCAGGACTCGATATCCCAAGTTTTCAAAAAGCTCCTTGCCGACCTCTAAGATAATATTTTCATCATCGACCAGAAGAACGGTTTCCGTACCTCTGATCAATTCTTCGTCCACCTCTTGTTCTTTTCCAGCCGTCTTTTCAGAAGCCGGAAGATAGATGCTAAATGTAGTTCCCTCCCCCTTTTTGCTGTAGACATCAATGAAACCTTTATGATTTTTTATTATTCCATAAGCGGAAGCCAGCCCCAACCCCGTGCCCCTTCCCATCTCCTTGGTCGTAAAGAAAGGATCGAATATCCTCTGACGAGTTTCCTCGTCCATTCCCACCCCGGTATCCGTTATGGAGACCTTCACATAGTTGCCCGGGGCCGCCAGGTATGGCTTATCGCAATTGTCGTCAACCTTGATATTTTCAGTTCGAATCGAAAGATTGCCTCCCCCATGCATGGCCTGCCATGCATTGACATAAATATTCAACAGCACTTGCTCTATCTGTCCTCGGTCGATTTCCACCGTCCATAGATTCGGTTCGAATTCTTCCTGAATATCGATTTCCTTTCGGGTCCGGCCGAACATGCGGTTTTCTTTTACCAGGAGTTCGTTGAGATCGGTGGGCTTGATTTCGTATTTGCCGCCTCTTGCGAAGCCCAGCAATTGTTTCGTAAGGGCCGTCGCGCTTTTGACGTAATTTTCTATTTCTCTAAGATGTTCAAAATGACAACGGGAGGCGTCGGAATCCGTTAACATTAAAGATATGCGTCCCTGAATCCCCATAAGTATATTGTTGAAGTCGTGGGCGACGCCGCCTGCGAGGGCGCCCATGGCCTCCATTTTTTGCGCTTGTTGAAGCTTGGCTTCCAGCCGGCTTTTCTCTCTTTCCGCCAGTTTTCGGTCCGTCACGTCTCTTGCGATTCCCCGATATCCGATCAGCCGTCCGTCCGAATCCGTTATCGGGGAAACCACCGTTTCGACAAAACACTGTGAACCATCTTTTCTGTCAAGCTCCCACTCTTCGAGTGTTTTTGCGGGAACTTCCGTTATATCGACCTCCTTGAAGACCGGATACGTCTTTTTCGCATCGTCGCCATCCATGCACTCTCGATAATTCATACCCATCAATTCATCTTTCGGGCGTTTGAGTATCTCGCTCATCGAATCATTGAAAAAAGTGAAATCTCCGGCGATATCAACTTCAAAATATCCATCCTTGATGCTCTCTAAAACAGTGCGATACTTCTCTTCGCTTTCCTTGAGCGCCATTTCCGACCGCTTTCGGTCGGTGATGTCCCGGATGATGGTAGAAAGATATTCGATTTCCCCAAGAGGCGATTTGTGCGACATTATGACCTGCGACACGGGTATTTCCTTGCCGTCAGGACCCAGCAGGGCCGTTTCTCCTTCCCACAGACCATGCTCGAAAGCTTCTGGGATACCTTCATGTATTACCTTTTGATACGCCCATGGCGGATGAACGTCGGAAATTTTCTTTGAACCCATATCTTCGTCTTGAGACCATCCGACCATTTTTCTGCCCGAATGGTTCATATACATGAAAGTAAAATCCGCCTTTACCGTCGCAACCAGGTCGCTGGTCGATTCCATTATTTTTATCAGCCTCGCCTGCTCTGCCTGGGCCGATTTGCGCCGCCTGATTTCCTGTTCGAGTTCCAGGATTTTTTCTCGAATCGAGTCGCGCATATGAACGAAGCTGCGTGACAGAACGCCGACTTCATCCTTGCCCTTTGTGTCGATCGGTATCTCAAGATTTCCTTTGGCCATTTCAGCGGAAATTTTTGTCAAATTAACAATCGGCTTGGTAAACCTGGCGATAATCAGTGCAAGCGCGAACAGGACCAGAAGCGTGATCACTCCCATGATAAAAACGAGGCCGGTCCTGAACCGCCGCGCATCAGCGTAAATAACATCCAATGGAACCGTATAGCATATGATCCAGTCCCATTCCCTAAAATATCTGAAAATGATCCATTTTTCGCTCCCGTCCCCATGGGAGTAGAAAAAGTTCCCGTTTTTAAGCGTCAAAATTTTGTCGATGTATTCCCGGTACAGAAAAAGCAACCCTTCTTTCGGCGACTTCGGCTGCAATATGATTTTGCCGTCCAAGTCTAGGATTAAAGGATAGATCGTCTGGCTGGCGGATCTATAGTAGATTTGCTCCAGAGTTTGCAAAGCCGATTTTTTGAAGTCTTCTTCATAAGCTTCCACATTTTCTGTCAGCCGAAGCCGGTTGGCCGTTCTATCCAGCGTTCCCAGAATGGCATCCAGCTTTTCGGAATATACCGCATTCTGACTTGTGTAGATGATATCGTTCAGCTGATGGGTCGCCAGAAAAAGGACGCTGAGGGTCGTAATAAAAAAAGCGACCGTGATAAAAGCGAGCAGCCTGAATGTGATCGAAAACTTGATCATTGGCAGCATTCCTCTCCGACAAAGGCGGCGCGTTCCAAGAATTCCACGGGGAACTTGATGTCAAGTTTTTTGGCTATCTTCATATTTAGAACGATCCTTGCCTTTTTATTGATCGCTATTGGTATTTCGCCGGGCTTTTTGCCCGACAGTATTTCCAAAGCGGTATTTGCGGCCCATTCGCCTTGTTCTACCGGATC
Organism: Desulfobacterales bacterium; assembly: GCA_963674505.2. Classification (GTDB taxonomy): domain Bacteria; phylum Desulfobacterota; class Desulfobacteria; order Desulfobacterales; family SKZT01. The sequence continues at coordinate 41,010 of CAXXIG010000006.1, read as the reverse complement.
TTTTGCGAAAGTTGCCAAAACGTATTTGGCCATAAAAAGCACCTCTGCGCCGGAGGGAATCTCGGTATTCGCCAGGATAAAATCTGCTGCCTCTTTTTCATCCCATTCTTTCGTCCCCTGCCAAGCCGGCAAAATCAGAATATCCACATTCTTCTGAAATTGAATGTAGGCTGCTTTCCATTCGCCGAAGTCGTTGACGTATTTTTCCTCTGTGAATTCTATTCCCGAAATACCTTTGTAGTAGTTGGCGTCTTGAATAGCGGAGGTCGTATCCGGACCAAGCAGTCCCACCCGATTTCCTTTCGAATATGTCCGTAGTGTTTTGATAAGCTCATCCATCAAGGCGATTTCCACCATTCCGGTGGCATTTTCAAAGGGATATCCATAATGTGCGGCATCCCAGTTGACGCCGCAAAAAACAACCGGCAGGTCGGCATTCTTGTAGTAGGGAACAATCAAATATTTCGACGCGTTGTCATCGGAAACAATTACCACATCGGGTTTCCATGATTCCATATTATTTTTTGCCTCGAGAGCAGCCGCTTTTTTCAATGCTTCCGTCGAATTTCTCTTGGTATCCATTCGATGGAACTCGAACTCGATCTCCGGATGCTCCTTGAGCTTTGCCGATATTGCTGCTTCTATACCATCGCTCCAGGCATATCCTTTGTGATACGAATTTACGACAAGCACTCTTTTTCCGGCCATTGAAGTCCGGCGCGTCGTTTTTATTCCGGGCTCATCGGCAATTTTTGTTTCTCCCGATGTCTTTTCTTCCTCTTTCGAGCAGCTCCAGAAAAATGCGACACATAGATAAAGCAGCAAGATTGAGAGTGACAAGCTTTTTTTTAACATGCTTTCCTCCCTATTGTGACGGACAATCTTTCGGTCAACCGTTCGAAATGACGAACCATAAGGTCGCAGAACCGGGTCGCGGGTTTCTTGCGACCTTCGATTTTTCAATGTATATTATCCGGTCCGGGTTTTCAAGAAAAATTAGGTGCGGGTATGATTTCAGGCATAAGTGGATATGGCATACCATCCGGTTCGCACCCCCAATTCTATAAAAATTGGTCGAATGCCTGCATTCACGGGGAATAACGGTTTTAATCGAACTTCGGTCGATATGATGTAGATAATGTAACGCTCGATTTATTTAGCCTTAACGCCTCCTTGAAATATTTTTTGATTGACCTTTTTTGTAATTTGATTTAACAGGAAATTCGATTTGCTGGTCGATATGGGGGTTGGTTGCAATGTCGGCCAACCGATACCGTCATTCCGGACGGAGCTTGCTTTAGACCCGGAATCATTTCACTTTCGGAGTAAGGTATGGGCATTGAAAAATTCATGATAAAGGCAATAGAGCTTTCTGTAAAGAGCATAAAGATGGGAGGAGGACCATTTGGCGCGATCATTGTAAAAGACAACGAGATTATAGGGGAAGGGAACAATTCGGTAATCAATTCGAACGATCCCACGGCGCACGCAGAAATCGTAGCCATCCGCAAAGCGTGTAGTTCAATCAATTCTTACGACTTGTCGGGAGCAGTGATTTATTCCAGCTGCGAACCATGTCCAATGTGCCTGTCTGCAATATGGTGGGCTAGGATTCGAAAAATCTATTTCGGGAACACAAGGGAAGATGCTTCGAAAATCGGGTTCGACGATGCGATGATCTATGATGAATTGACCCGCCCGATTGAACAAAGAAAGTTGCCTATCGTAAAAATACTTCACAATGAATCTATAAAAGCCTTTAAAATATGGGAAGAATACCCTGGAAAAATCATGTATTAGAATGTAGACTTGAAACAATGAGAAACATATTGAAAAGCGGCAAACCTTTGATATGTGCCATTGGACTCATCTGTAGGCCGTTGGGAAGAGCGGGAATAGTCGCCGAAAGAGCTTCGGCAGGAGTTGTTTTCAAAAATATGCATGAGGGGGGATTCATGTACCCTTGGGAGAAAGAATACAAACTACAAAACATTTTGGAGGAGAGATATGGAGCGTATCGTATTGGCCTTTATCGTGACAGCGGCGATGCTGTTCGCGGGCTGCGGCAAGGTGACTTCCGAAAATTACGATAAAATCAAAACCGGCATGGCGTATGAGGAGGTCATCGAAATATTGGGCGATGCGGACAAGTGCGAATCAGGGTTCGGAGCCAAGAACTGCCAATGGGGAAGCGACGAAAAAAATATTACAATAAACTTTTTGGCCGACAAAGTCATTGTCTATACCAAAGAAGGCTTTTGAGCACAAAAAGAACCGGATTTCATGGGTATGATTCCGGTTATAGCGGATTTGGGGGTCGGTGGAATGTAGAATGTAGGTTGGGTTGAGCGTCGTCAATTGTTGGGTTTCGCTATGGAATTCTATCAAACAAACAGAGAAGACGCGCGAAACGGATGGGAAGCAAGCGAAACCCAACATGAACCCCGCTCAACCCAACCTACGCATTGCCGCTCCCCCAAATCCGTTACAACCAGGTATGATTCAACAAGGAGTTCACAGCATACAGACAAACTTGAAAGGATCGAATCGCCTGCGAGTTTGATTCGGAAACACGCAGGCACGGTCGTACTTTCTGGGCGATTCTTGCCGGCAGAGCCTGTCTCGGCATCGCCCTGGCAGGCGTCTTCACCGGAATCAACGTTTTAATTCTGAACATGTACGACGGGATCCAACGGGACACGGTCATGGGATGGCGGGGAAGCGCCCAGAGTTTCTAAGGGGTCCTCTGGCCATTGCTTGGCGCGCTCTGGGAGGGATAATAAATGAATGTCGATTGTTCGAAACCGACAGATTTTTATGCATGGCTCGCGCTCGCCCGGGAAGTCGAACCATTGTTCGGCCCCATGGCCGAAGACGTGGCTTTTCATGAAGCTTTGACAAAAGTGATCGCTACCGAGGCGGCTTTCTGTATTCGTTCGGATCCAAATGAAAGCGAGCCTTCGTTGAAAGGTGGCATCGTTGTTTCAAAAGAAGCGAACGAGATTGTATGGTTTGCGGTTTCAAGACGATATCGCGAAATGGGATACGGACGGCAACTGCTCGAGTTCGCCATTGGAAAATTGAACCCTCGGAAAAGCATGTTCGTACAGACATTTGACGGATCCTGTCGCGAAGGAAGGGCGGCGAGAAAGCTGTACGGCGATTTTGGTTTTAAAGACCATAAAAATGGCGGGTTGAATCCGGCTGGACTGCTGACCGTGATCATGCGCTTGGCCAATTCGAGTTCTATCGGCGCATAGCCAATCGGTGGCGATGGCGATGGCGATTCTTGACAAATCCGCAGTTTCATTGCAGATTATCCGCATGTGGATAAAACGAAAATACGAACATACATTGGCGTTGATGGTCGAGCAATTCCCTGCGGTGGTGGTCACGGGGGCCAGGCAGGTGGGCAAGACTTCCTTGGTGCGCAAAGTCCTGCTCGAATTCGGCTTCGCCTCGCTGGATTTGCCTGCGGTGGCCGAACAGGCCGAAAGCAGCCCGGAGGCCTTTTTAGACGAGGACCCTCCTCCTTTGATTATCGACGAGATCCAATACGCGAACTCCCTGTTTCGGTACTTGAAAGTCCGGCTCGACGCGGACAGGCGACCGGGAAAATATGTCCTGACCGGTTCGCAAAATTTCCCGCTGACAGAGCTTCCAGATCTGGTCCCAAATCGCGAATATGCCGCCGCCTGGAAGCCAAGGCATGCCAGACCAGGATGGTCTGGTTACCATAGACATGCCCTTTCCCACACATCCGCGATGAGCCAGGCATGCCAGTCCGTTGATTTTTCCGATCATTCGGCCAAAACAGGTCGGAAATTTCAATTTGACAAATTTTTCGGAATAAAATATAAAATCGGGCTCTAATCCGGCGGTCGAAACCGCCAAGCATCTCGTCCCAGACTCCCGGGAGCCGGCGCTGGGAACAATTCGATCATAGTTCGTTTCATTCTTTTGCAGGACGAAACGATCATCAAGAAATAAAAGCAAGCCACGAAGGCGATTTTTTCCGTAGAGGAAAGTTCCTTCGTGGCTTTTTTTGTTGAAACGGCGGACGGTCTCCCGCCAAAGAGTCGCCGTCCGCCGAAAGGTAAAGCCCCCGGGGACAGGCGATTTTCGCGCTTTTTTGCGCCAATCTTCCCTGTGCCGAATTCTTCGTTGCGACGCTTTGCGTTCCCCCGGGATTTTCGAACCCACAGTGTTCTATCCGTGATGGAGACTGGTTCATCGAAAACAAGGGAGGACAGGATAGGTATGCACGTATTAAGGAAAGCGGTATCGGGATGGAAGGCACGGCCCTTTTTCAGTGTGTTGTTGTTCGGGCTGGCGTTGTCGGCATCGACAGCTGCGCTGGCGCAGGAAGGCGCCGATGGAACCGAGGAGAAAAAGGCCAAACTGCTGGACGAAGTGGTGGTCACGGCGACCAGGACGGAAAGGTCCCTGGAGTCCTTGCCCAGCAGCGTGAGCGTTATTACGCAGGAAGAGATCGAAAAGGCGGCGGCTTTCCGGGCGGACGATCTTCTTCGCGAGTTGCCGGGGGTCTATGTGAGGTCGTACCAGGGAATTTTGAGTTCCAGCACCACCAACGACGTCAGCATAAGGGGGTTGACCGGCGAGGACAGGGTCCTGGTTCTGGTGGACGGCATTCCGGTCAACGATCCGTACGGAGGCGCGGTCGAGTGGAACGAGACGGGTCTGGACGACCTCGAGAGGATCGAGGTTGTTCGCGGTCCTGGCTCCGCGCTCTACGGCTCCAACGCCATGGGGGGCGTCGTCAACATCATGACAAAAAAGCCCGGCGGGGAGTTCAAGGCCTCGGCCAAGGCTGGCTACGGGGAGATGAACACGCGCACGGTATCGGCCAGAAGCAGCGCGGGGATCGGAAGGTTCGGCTATTTTATCTCCGGTTCCTACCTGGATAGCGACGGGTATTGCGACATTCCCAAGGAGAAGAAAAAATCGTACCATACGAGCAAGGAGGTGGAGAGGAAAAATTTCAACGGAAAGCTCGGCTTCGACATAGACGATACCTCTTTTGCGACCTTTTTGTTTTCCCACTACGAGCAGGAGGACACCGGGCGATACAAGATCTCCGGCTACGAGGTGAACGCCGATCAGGACCGGTACGGCCTTTCCTATCGAAAGGACGGGGGGGCCTGGAACATCGTCGCCAGCGCCTATAAGAAGGACGACGACAGCGATTACACCTCACCCTACTACGACAGCGCGGAGAAGACCTACAACGCGATCAGCTATATCAGTTCCAACGACCAGGAGACCTACGGCGGGTCGGTGCAATTCTCGGTCAATGCTTTCGACAGCCACCTGCTCACCGTGGGCGGCGATTACAAGAGGGGCAAGATCGATAGAAAAGACGATTATCTGATATCCGACAGGGACATCATGGTTGAGGGAAAGCAGGAATACATGTCGTTGTTCGTCCAGGACGAGATAAGCATAGGGGACAAGCTGTCTGTGGTGGTCGGAGGGCGCTACGACTGGTGGGAAAGCTTCGACGGCTACGGCTACGACGACGATGTGTCTCCCAAGGAAACGGACTATGCGGAGAAGAAGGACGAATCCTTCAACCCCAAGGTCGGCGCCAACTACCGATTGTTTGAAAACACGACCTTGCGGGGTTCGGCCGGGACCGCTTTTCGCGCGCCCGGGCTTTCGGACCTGTACAGAACATACGTCGGCGCCACAGCCACCTACCGGGCCAACCCCGACCTCGACCCGGAAAAGCTGGTATCGTACGAATTCGGCGTCGATCAGTATTTCGGCGACGCGTTCCTGGTCCGCGCCACGTTCTATCACACCGACGCGAAGGACTTTGTGGAGAACATCTACACCGAAACCATAGACGGCCACAAATACTACGACAAGAAAAACGTGGGAAAGGTGAGAATTCAGGGCGTGGAGGTCGAGGCGAATTGGAAGGTGAACCAGAGGTGGTCGGCGTTCGCCAGCGCGACCTTCAACGAGACGAAGATCAGGGAGTACGACGACGATCCGGATTTGGAGGGTCAGTACCTGGCTCACAGCCCTCGAAACAACTATGCGTTCGGCCTGGAATACGGCAATCCCGACTTTGTGAACGCCAAGCTGACGGGCAGGTACGTGGGCAGGCGGTTCAACGACGACGCCAACGATACCGAGCTGGAGGCATACTTCACCACCGACCTGAAAGTGTCCAGGAAGATCGGCGAGCATGTGGAGTTGTCTTTTGTCGCGGAAAACATCAACGACGTCCAGGTCGAAGAGGCATCGGGATACGTGTCGCCCGGACGGATGGTCATGGGGTTTGTCGAGGTAGGGTTCTAAGAGGGCCGTTTCCGGAAAGGACGAGAACGTACTTGGCGAAAATTGGAAAGGGACGCGAACGGGGGTTGCTTGCTGTCTTGGCGGCGCTGGCCGTATTTTGGTTCGCCGCACTGCCCGCGTTCGCGGATTTTCAGGAAAAGGACGGACGGATTGTCATCACCGCCGAGGACATCGACGCGATGAAAGTAGTGAGAATCATCGATATCTTGAACCGTGTGCCCGGAATGAAGGCCGGAGATTCCTCCGTTTCCATCCACGGCAACTATAATGTGAAGGTGTTGCTCGACGGCAGGCCGATCAACGATCCCGTTTCCCCCTACGGTGGAGTCAAATGGGACCTGGCGCCGCTGGAGAACGTGGAGAGAATCGAAATCCTGAAGGGCAAGGGCGCGCTCGAATACGGCGACGACGCAAGCGGCGGGGTGGTGCTGGTTTCCACCAGGAAAATCCGGAATTTCAGCGGCAACTGGAAATCCTACGCCGGCAACCAACAGACCCAGAGCCACAGCGCCAACATCCGTTTCGTCAAGGGTGCGGCGGGAGGCGCCTTGAGCGCCTCCTACGACGACACCGACGGATACAAGGAAAACAACGACAAGGAGAAAATCCGGGGAGGGGGCAAGCTCGAGTATTCACCCAGCGAAAAATTCGAAACGACCCTCTCCGCAGATTTTTACAAAGAGGAGAAAGGGCTTTCCGGCACGCCCGACTATCCCACGCCCCATTCCAGGCAGGAGTCGCGCATGAACGCCTTTTCCCTCCTGGCGACCCTGTTTTCCGTAAATTCCAAGAGCTACTTCAACGAAGGGATCAAGCACAATACCGACCGGAGCAAGGACCTGGACAAGACCCTTCGCGTTCGCGAGGCCGGGCAGGAATTCAACTCGTCCTATTCTTTCGGCAGGTGGGGAAATACAAGGTTCGGCGCCGCTTTCGAGTGGGGCAAGGCCAGCGGCGACCAGATGCAGGACCAGGATGAAACGGCGCTTTCCTTCTTCGCCTCCCATGCTCTGAAGCCGGAAAAGTGGCCCGTGACCGTGAGCGCGGGCGTGCGAGCCAATTTCTACTCGGAATTCGACAACGGCGCCAACCCAGAAGTCAAAGCTGTTTGGGAAAACGACGGATGGCAGGTCACGCTCTCCTACAACCGCTCCAACAACACGCCCTCGTTTTATCGACGCTACAACGAAACCAGCTCCACCCGTCCGAACCCCGATTTGCAGATGGAAACCGCCGACAACTACGGACTCTCCGTTTTCAAGGCCGTGTCGTCGAATCTATCGTTCGGAACGACCCTGTTCTACAACGAAATCACCGACCGCATCACATACGTGCGAGACGAAGAGGGCATAGGGCAATACCAGAATTTCGGCAAGGTGACCTACAAGGGAGGCGACGCTTCCCTGAACTGGAAACTACGGAGCAACCTTACTTTCAAGGCGTCCTACACCTACCTGGAAGCCAAGGACGAGGACACCGGCTACTGGATAACCGCAAAGTCGCGGCACAAGGCCGACGCGGAGGTTTTCTGGGCGCCCGTGGAAAGGCTGTCGCTGGTTCTGGGCGCGGAGTATTCATCCGAGGTGTACACCAGAAGCGACAACTCCCAGTCCGTGCCGGGCTACGCCCTGGTGGACTTGAGGGGCGAGTACCGATTCGACCGCTTCTCGATCTTCGGGGAAATCCAGAACCTGACGGACAAGACCTATTACTACGTGGACGGCATACTGGCCCCGCCGCTGACATGGCTGGCGGGAGTAAACTGGACCTTTTAATGCAGGATCGAGTTTGGTTCTTGTTTCGACCATGCCTCGGTAGAACAAGGACGCGAAGCGTCCTGGTATGCATTCCAACGCGAAGCGTTGGAACGAGGCGGTGAGGGAACGGCCGAAATAGAAATCAAACCCGCAGGATCTTTTAACATGGCCTTGTGAAAAAGGCCGACGGGGGAAGAAATGACCGACTCGAAAAAAATCAAAATCGCCGCGATCATGTGGGGATCGTACATCCCCACGTTCCTGGCTGCGGCCAAGGAAAGCGAGCATGTGGAGCTGTCCATATTTTCGCAGAAGGAGATCGAAAACAACATCGATGTCCTGGAATATTTCTGGCAAAGCGCCGCCGATGCGGACGCCATCTTTTTCTACTGGACCGAGGACGGTTTCTGGCAGGAGGTCAGCGCGCGCATGCACGAGTTCGCCGAGGGAAAGACCGTTGTAACGACCTCCTTCGACCCGGCCAACTGGGGACGAAGCGCCACCGTGGACCAGTCGGTCTGCGCGGGCGCCTACGGATACATTTCCGAAGGCGGACAGGAGAACTACCGACGCCTGCTGGAGTTCATCGCCCACCAGGTGGACCCGGCGGTCGAAGTTTCCGATCCCGTGCCGCTTCCGTGGCAAGGCTTGCTGCACCCGCCGGACCAGACCGTCTACGATTCGGTGGAAAGCTATCGCAAGGCCCACCCGGCGAAATATTCCGACACGGTGGGCCTGCTGTTTTCCCGCCACACGTTCACCAACACTGACGGCTCTCTGGAGGCGCAGCTGATCGAAGCGCTGGAATCGCGCGGCCTGGACGTTCTTCCCCTGTTCTCCCATGGCGTGCCGGACAAGGAGTCCGGGTCTCTGGGGCCGCTGGGGGCCGCCCGTGAATTTTTCATGGACCCCGACGGCGTTCCCCGCATCCGCGCCATGGTCAACCTCCACTACTTCTTCCTGGGAAGGGAACCGGGTGCGGACCTTTCGGAAACCGGCGTGGCCGCCCATACCGTGGAATTTTTCAAGAAGTTGAACGTGCCGGTCTTCAAGCCCATCGTAGCCTACAGCAAATCCGTGGAGGAGTGGGAGGAGGACCCCCAGGGGCTCACGGCCGAGGTGTGCTTCGGCATCGCCATGCCCGAGTTCGAAGGCAATATCGAGCCGGTGATCCTGGCGTGCAGCCGGAAACTGACCGACGAGGCCACGGACACCAACTTCGAAATTCGCGAGACCATAAGAGAAAGGGTGGATCACATCGCCGACCGGATCGCCCGATGGGCCCGTCTTTCCGCAAAGCCGCCGGAGGAGCGCAAGGTGGTCTTCGTCTTTCACAAGAACGAATGCGCGGGACTGGAAGCCAGCCTGGGCGGCGCCGCCGGGCTCGACTCCGGAGAGAGCGTGGTGCGCATCATGCGCCAGATGAGCGATGCGGGCTACAAGGTGGAAGGCATCCCAGAGTCCGGGGAGGACCTGATGCAGACCATCCTGGCGCGAAAGGCCATCGCCGAATTCCGTTGGACCACGGTGGACGAGATCGTTTCCAAGGGCGGCCACCTGGCCCTGCTGGAAAACGAGATCTATCAGAAGTGGTTCGACGAAATTCCGGACAAGGCCCGGGCCGATCTGGTGGAGGGCTGGGGAGAGCCTCCGGGACAGGAGATGAACGGCGTGCCCCCCAGCATGGTCTACGACGGCAAGCTGGTGATCACGGGCCTGAGCTTCGGAAACGTCAACGTGATCATGCAGCCCAAGCGCGGGTGCGCGGGCGCGCGCTGCGACGGCCAGGTCTGCAAGATCCTCCACGACCCGGACATTCCCCCGCCCCACCAGTACATCGCAACCTACATGTACATGGCCCGGGTGTTCGGCGCGGACGTCTTCGTCCACGTGGGGACCCACGGCAACCTGGAATGGATGCCCGGCAAGGGCGCGGGGCTCTCCGACGCCTGCTGGCCCGACATCGCCATCGGGACGGTCCCGCACCTCTACATCTACAATTCCGACAACCCGGCCGAGGGCGTGGTGGCCAAGCGCCGCAGCTACGCCGTCTTGACCGACCACTTGCAGGCGGTCATGAGCACCGCCGACACCTACGGCGGCCTGGAGGAACTCGAAGAACTCTTGGACGAACACCACCGGGCGGCGGCGCTTGATCCGGCCCGCGCCCACCAGCTGGAGCACCTGATCAAGGAATCCATCGACAAGAACCGGCTCGGACCGGAAATCGAGGCGGTTTCTCCGGAAACCTTCTCTGATATCGCGGAGCGCTGCCACGAAATCATTTCCGCCGCCAAAAACAGCCAGACCAAGATCGGCATGCACGTGTTCGGGGACCGTCCGGAAGGCGAAAAACGGGCGGAAACCATCAACACCATTCTCCGGTTCGACAGCAACAACGAATTGAACACCCGGCGGCTCGTGTTCGACCTCTGGAACGAGGACATCATGATCGCCCTCAAAGAGCCGGGAGCGAGGGCGAAAAACGGGGACGCCTACGGAAAGCTCCTGTTCGAAGCCGACCGGAAGGCCATGGAAGTCATACAGCGTCTGATCGAGGGAAAAGACATATCGGAAGCTTTGAAAAGCCTTTTCGACGCCGCCCCGGAAGGTTCTTTGGCCGAGCGTTTCCGCCGCTTTTCCGACCTGGTGGCGGAAATCGACCGCAGGCTTTCGGATTCCGAGGAAATCGAGGCGCTGATGAACGCCTTCGACGGCGGCTATGTGCCGGCAGGGCCGTCGGGGTTCATCTCCCGGGGACGCTTCGACATTCTGCCGACCGGAAGGAACTTCTACAACGTGGACCCGACGCGCATCCCCACCAAGGCGGCCTGGCGCGTGGGAGTCCAGCTGGCCGAAGCGTTGTTGAAAAGACACCTGGACGAGGAGGGCCGGTATCCGGAATCCGTGGGCATGGTGTGGTTCGCATCGGACATCATGCGGGCCGACGGCGAGCAGATCTGCCAGATGCTGCACCTGATGGGCGCTCGTCCCAAATGGAAGGCCAACGGCCAAGTGGACGGCTTCGAGATCGTCTCCGCCGAGGAACTGGGCAGGCCCAGGATCGACCTCAACATCCGCGTGTCCGGCATCATTCGGGACTGCTTTCCCGATTCGGTCAAGTACGTGGACCAGGTGGTGCAGGCCATGGCCCTGCTGAAGGAAAACCCGGAAAGCAATTTCATACGAAAGCACGTCGTCAAGCAGGCCGCCGACCGGGGCGTCTCCCTGGACGACAAGGACGAATTCAGAAAGCTCAGCTACCGCATTTTCTGCGCCCAGCCCGGCGTATACCGGGCGGGGGTGAACCTGGCGGTGTACGCGTCGGCCTGGAAGACCGAGAAGGACCTCTCCGACGTCTACCTGTTCTGGAACGGCTACGCCTACGGGGGCGGTGACGGCGACTACGGAGTCCAGGCCCACGGGGAGCTGATGGAAAATCTGCGGCGCGTGGAGGTGGTCTTCGACAAGCACATTTCCGACGAGGGCGACTTTCTGTCCTGCTGCGGCTACTTCAGCAACTACGGCGGCATGACCACGGCAGCCAAGAGCGTGTCCGGCAAGGAACCCAAGACCTACTACGGCGACACCCGCGACCCGGCCAACGTGACGGTGGCCGACTTCGCCGACGAAATCCGACGCGTGGTCCGGGCCAAGCTGCTGAACCCCAAGTACATCGAGGGCATGAAGGAGCACGGCTACAAAGGGGCCGGGGACCTGTCCAAGCGCATCGGGCGCGTGTACGGCTTCGGGGCCACCACGGGCAAGGTGGACGACTGGATCTTCGACGACATCGCCGAAACGTTCATGCTGGACCCGCAGATGAAGGAGTGGTTCGAGAAGGTCAACCCCTGGGCGCTGGAGGAGATCGGCAGAAGACTTCTGGAGGCCGAGGCGCGCGGCATCTGGAAGGCCGATCCCGATCTGCTCGACCGGCTCAAGGAAGCATACCTGGAAACCGAGGCGACCCTGGAGGACACCATCGGCGACGCCACCGGCGAATTCCAGGGAGGGGCGGTGGATATCATGACAGCCGAGGACGTCGCGAGCTGGAAGTCCCAGATGGACGCCGTGCTGGACAAGTTGAAAATATGAGAGTCTCCATTCTCGCAGCGGCGGCCGTCTTGATCATGACGGCCGCCTTTCTGACGGTCGCCGCGTTCGGCCCGCAGCCTTGCGGCGCGTCGTCCGAAATTGTCGAGGTCGTCGATTCCACTGGACGCAAGGTGGCGATTGAAAAGCCCGTCGAACGAGTCGTGGCGATCAACACGTCTTCGGCGGTCATCATGAGAGCGATAGGCGTGGACATCGACAGGACGATTATCGGGGTCACCAAATACATCCCGGAAAACGCCCGTTTCTGGCCGTTGCTCAAGGACAAGCCCTCGTTCAAGTTCACCAACATCAACTACGAGAGCCTGGCCGAGCTGAATCCCCGGCTGGTCATCCTCTACAAGAACTCCTGGATGTACACCGACGAGGAAAAGCTGAAGGCCCTGGGGATTCAGTGGCTCTACATGGACTGCAACGACCCCCGGGATCTGGACCGGGACATCCATGCTTTGGGAAGGCTTTTCGACAAGGAAAAGGAGGCGGGGGAACTGGTCGCGTGGGTGCAAAAATACGACCGGACGATCTCGGAGAAGGGCTTGGCGCTGCCCCCCGAAGAAAAACCCCGGATTTTCTACTACCTGTTCGCGATCTCCAATCTTCCACGGGGAATCTACAACAGCGTAAACCACGAATCCCCCCTGGACGCCATGATGGCGAGGGCCGGGGGAGTGAACATCGCGTCGTCGCTTACGCAGGACCATCCCAAGCCGAGCCCGGAGTGGATTCTGGAAAAGCAGCCCCAGGTCATCATGGCGGATTTGGTCGGGCGGACGTTCACGGGCTACAATGTGGACATGCCGGCGGCCATGGAAAACATGCGGAAGCTGACCGAGGAAATCAAGGCGGACAAGGCCTTGGCCGACACCGAACCCGCGAAAAACGACCGCGTGCTGATCATCCCGCAGGATTACAAGCAGGGCCCGGCGTACGTCATCGGGATGGCATGCATGGCCAAGTTTCTCCACCCCGAGCTTTTCAAGGACTTGGACGTCGAAGCGATGGCCCGCGAGTATTACGAAAGATGGTGCGGACTTCCGTACCGGGGGCTGTTCGCCTGGCCGCCCATTTTCTACTCCGAAGAAAAGAAGCACTCCGAAGAAAATACGGCGGATTCGGAAGGAAAAAGCGCCTTGACCAAAGCGCCGTTCGCCATCGTGAACAACGGCGGGAGAACACTGGAATTCCAAGGCCCTGTCGAAAAGTTCGCCTGCCTTCATACCAGCTCCTGCAACCAGCTGAGCCTTCTGGGTCTAAACGACCGGGTGGTCGGGGTCACCGAATACATTCGCGAAGACCCCAACCAGTACCCCGGACTGAAAGACAAGCCCAACATCGGGTCGGTCTACGCGCCCAACTACGAGATAATCCTGGAGACCTCGCCCGACGTGCTGATCATGTCGTCCGAATCGAGCAATCTGACTCCGGCCGTGGAAAAGCTTTCCCCCATGGGAATCAAGGTCCTGGCCCTGGACTTGCAACCTCGCAAAGGCGTCGATGCCAGGGACAGGGAGAGAAACTACGACCGCCAGCTGGCGCTTCTCGGAAAGATTGCCGGAAAAGAGGAAAGGGCGAAAGAGTTCATCGAGTGGAAGACGGAAATCTTCGACATGATCGACCGGAGGACTCGGGATGCGAAAAAGGTCCGTGTCCTTTGCATCAACAGCGTGAGCAAGGTCTTGAAAGGGAGCGATTTTTCCGCCTGGGCCGGCGACAGGATCATCGAGCTTGCGGGCGGAATCAACCTGGCCGCCGGGTACGCGGGAAAGCAGATCAGCGGGGAGTGGATCGTGGAACAGGACCCGGAAGTCATCCTCGTGTCCAGCTACTGGCCCGAAGAGGGGCTGGGATACGGCGTGCCGGACGATTCCCGGGCGCGGCGAACGCTGATCGAAGTCTCCAACTGCCGAATCTTCGCATCGAGCCGGGCCGTGTCCGAAGGCAGGCTGTACCTGTTCGCCTACTACGGACTCGCATCGGGCGGCCAGACGCCGGTCGGCGCGGTCTACCTGGCCAAGAGGTTGTATCCGGAGCGTTTCAAGGACGTGGACCCTGAAAAAATTCACAAGGAATATATGGAAAGGTGGTTTGACATAACATGCCGGGGAGTATGGTTTTATCCATGAAAGATATCGATAGCGCGCGGCTGGAGGACTTGAGGGTCGCGCAGGCCAAGTCGGCCATGGGCAAGGCGCTTTTTCCCGTTGGCGGGTTGGCGATTTTGTTCGGCATGGTCCTGTGGGCCGCTTCCTGGGGAGCGTCGTCCATAGGTGCCGGGGACGTGCTGGCGTCCGTGCTGGCAAAACTGTTTCCGTCGTCCGTGGCGTCGCCCGGAAGGCTGGCCGACACCATCGTATGGGAACTTCGCGCGCCCCGAATCGCCATGGCAGTGGTGGCCGGAGCAGGCTTCGCGGTGTCCGGCGCCGCCATGCAGGGCATCCTTCGCAATCCCCTGGTGAGCCCTTTTACCGTGGGCATATCCTCGGGAGCGGGGTTCGGCGCGTCCCTGGCCATCGTCCTGGGAATCGGGCTGGTCGGCGGGGGAAAATACCTGGTGATCGGAAACGCATTTTTCTTCGCAATGCTCTCCGCGTTCATGGTGTACGGCGTGGCGAGGCTCCGGGGCGTGTCCCCGGAAACCCTGATCCTGGCCGGAATCGCCCTGATGTACCTTTTTTCCGCTTCCACCTCCATGCTCCAGTACATCGCGTCGGAACACGAACTCCAGGGCGTGGTGTACTGGCTTTTCGGAAGCCTCGCCTCCGCCACCTGGAGCAACCTCGCCATTCTTTCCGCAGTCTTCGTCCTGTGCTTTCCCCTTCTGATGAAATACTCCTGGGACCTGAACGCCCTTGCCGCCGGAGACGACGCCGCCGCGAGCCTGGGGATAGACGCCCCTCGCGTCCGAATGGTCGTCATGGTCCTGGCCAGCCTGATGACCGCAGCTATCATCTGCTTCAACGGCATCATCGGGTTCGTCTGCCTGGTCGCCCCCCATATCACCCGGATGATCATCGGAAGCGACCACCGGTTCCTCTTCCCCTTCTCCGCCATCGTCGGGGCCATCCTGCTTCTGGCGGCGGACACGGTGGGAAGAAATCTTCTCGCCCCGGCGGAAATTCCCGTGGGCATTGTCACGGCCTATATCGGCGTGCCCATGTTCGTATACCTGTTGATCGCAAAAAGGAGACAGTATTTTCAATGAGCATCCAAATCCAGGGACTGTCCTTCGGCTACGGCGCGCGGACGGTCCTCGAAAATATCGATTTCGAGGTCGGAGACGGCGAGGTAGTCAGCCTGGTCGGGCCCAACGGGGCCGGAAAGAGCACCTTGTTAAAATGCGTCAACCGCATCAACAAGCCCGCATCCGGCGCCGTTCTGGCCGACGGGCGAAACGTCGCCGAAATGGGCCTGAAACAGATGGCCAAAATCTTCGGCTACGTCCCCCAGAGCGCCCCCAACTCGTTTTGCTCCACCGTTTTCGAAACCGTGCTTCTGGGACGACGCCCCCATCTGGGCTGGGGCGTGGACAGGAAAAACAAGGAGAAGGTCTTTGAAACCCTGGTCGCCATGGACCTGGACCGCATGGCCATGAGACAGTTCAACCGGCTCTCGGGAGGAGAACAGCAGAAGGTGCTCATGGCCCGCGCCATCGCCCAGGAACCCAAGGTCCTTCTGCTGGACGAACCCACCAGCAACCTCGACCTCAGACGCCAGCTGGAGGTCCTGGAACTGGTCATGGGAATCGTCCGCGAAAAAAACATGTCCGTCCTCATGGCCATCCACGACCTGAACCTCGCCTCCCGCTACTCCGACCGCCTCCTGTTCCTGAAAAACGGCCAAATCCACGTCGCGGGCCCCCCGGAGGACACTTTATGCCCCCTCAACATCAGAAACGTTTACGGCATCGACTCGCTGATCAACAGCGACTCGGGAAGACCGCATATCATTCCGCTGGGGATGTACAATTGATGGGTTGTTGACAAAAAGCCGAATTCCAATTAATTGGCAAGGCTCGGTATTTTTTTTCGTGATAGGATAAGTTCGTTCAGAAAGTACCGTAGTCCTTACAGCAATGGGGAGAGGCTCGGTTAAGCACGTTCGGAACGAACGTCCCACATTACACGAACGTCCCACATTACAAGCCGGAGCTTGACAACCAGCGCGATGGGCTTCGATCAAGTTGCTTTTAGGAAATAATGCGGACACCGTCCGGATGGAGACGCTCGTTCAAGCGCTTTGCGCGGGAACGCCCTTTCGACGCTTCGCGTCGCGTCGTAGCCGCAAGGCAACAATCCGAAGATCGTTTTTTTTCGCGACCTATGGCCATGCGCTGGACGCGCATGGGCGGAAAAGGATTTCCGCACTCCTCGTCGGCTTCGAGATGCGGAGTCGAAACGACGGGGCGCCGCGATGCGGTCCTCGACATTTATCGGCCCCGAGCCAACATAACAGACAGAACTCTACGCTCGATAAATGTCGAGGACCGCATCGCGGGGCTTTCAGTAACAGATAAACAGAGATAAAAACAGAATCAGCGACCTGGAAGGGCCGCGAGCCGAAACCCGCTGAACGAGTC
The DNA here is from genome assembly GCA_963674505.2 of Desulfobacterales bacterium. Taxonomy (GTDB): domain Bacteria; phylum Desulfobacterota; class Desulfobacteria; order Desulfobacterales; family SKZT01. Next base: position 24,234 of record CAXXIG010000006.1, on the reverse strand, counting down.
CCAGCGCGACTGATGGTACCTGAGGCGGTTGGCCGAACGGCAGTCCCTGGCGAAGTCGCCCCAGGAGCCGCCCCGCAGGACCCGGGACTCGCCCCGGTCCGGTCCGACTGGATTTTCTCGTTTTTCCGTATCATATCGGCCGTACCGATCTTCCACCAATTCCCAAACATTGCCGTGCATGTCGTACAATCCCCAGGCGTTGGGCCCAAAACTCGCTACGGACAGGGTCTTTTGCCTGTTTTCGCCTTCTGGACAGCCTTCCAACGGATGATCGCCGTCATAATTGGCCTGATCCGCGGAAAGGCAGTGTCCCGTATGAAACGGGGTCTTGGTACCCGCGCGGCAGGCGTACTCCCACTCGGCCTCGGTGGGGAGGCGATATTTCTTCTCGCCCGGCATTTCATTCAATTTTTCGATGAATTTCTTAATGTCATTCCAGGATACATTTTCCACGGGACAATCGTCGCCGCATCTTTCGAAACGAGATGGATTTACGCCCATGACCGCTCTCCATTGCCCCTGGGTCACTTCCGTGGCTTGCAAAAGAAAGGGTTTTGTGATGGACACCTTGTGCTGTTTTTCATAGGAACCCCGTTCCGGTTCGTCCCACGGACTTCCCATCATGAATTCGCCGGGCCGGATTAAGACGAATTGGGAATCTTGAATCGTCGATCCTACGATTTTCCTTCGTTTTTCGGTGGCTTCTCTTATTGCTTCGATCTTTACATGTGCGAGGGTATCGGGAAACACGTGGAATTTCTGGATACCGCGATAGGCCCATATACCACTTTCGGATGTTTTTTCCACTTTGATTTCATGCTCGCCCTCGGAAAGTTCAATGATGGTGTAATCGTCGCCGATCATTCCGCATTTTTTTCCATCGACGATTATATATGCGCCTTTTTGGTCGCATCCGACTCCGAGTTTGCCCTTTTTTTCAACTTCCTCGACATTCTCTGCTACGCAGGACACCTGAAAAAAAGAAAACAACAAAAGCCAACATACCCATTTTTTCATTTTCATCTATCTCCTATTTGAGAAAGCCCCTGCCTCGTGGACAGGTGCTCGAAGCGGACCCTCTCCCGCCCTGGTTGAGACGGCAGCGCCGACGCCAGGCACAGCGTCAGCGCCACCGCCAAACATTCCGAAATCGATTTTCGCAAAGCCGTTTCCCCGTGTTTCTCCGATTCGCAAAGGAACCGATGGCGCGCGGCGACCCGATGCCGCCGTGTTCGCCGCCAATGGCAACTCTTCCTTCATCGACCGCCATCCGAACCAATCGTACAGTCCACGCTCGAAGCGATCAAGGGAATTCAGGGAAAAATCCAGGAGGTTTTCGAGAAAGGTCCCTGCAGGCACCGGGGCTTCGGCATACCCGAGGGCCTCCTCAAACGATAAACGAAAAAAAGCCACAGCCGCCAAACCACCATCCGGCCGATTTCCCCTGCCCGTGCAGCCCGCGAATTACCCGCGACAACCCCACTATCCCATCTTTTCAGGCGCCACACTGTCTTAAAATACACCTGTTTGTAAAGATTGTATGAATTTGTTATATTTACAATAATATTTACATGCGATAAGGCGGGCCATTGCGGGAACAGGACTTTCGGTTTTTATTCGCAATCGCGTATTGCGACGGAACGGTCTTTCGCCATGACGAAATCGAACGAACCCATCGACGGAATCTACAAGCCTCGCAAACCAAAGGAAACGGCCTTCTACAATTGCGTGGAAAACCATTTCGAGGAATTGGAGGCGATTTGGGACGATCCGTACGCTTTCCGATACGGATTCTACCGGTCAAAGGACTTAAAAAACCGAACAAACCTTCGACGTCCTCGACTGGCTCGCGAGGATCGTTGTTCATATTCCGAACAAATACGAGCAGCTAGTTAGATACGTCGGATTTAACTCAAACAAGTCGAGAGGCATGAGAAAAAAAGCGGAAACCGACGACGCGATACCGTCGATAGCGCCCGGAGAATTGACTTCGAAACAGTTCCACCGCCGCCGGGCGAGGTTGATTCAAAAGATCTACGAAGTCGATCCGCTTTGTTGTCCCCATTGCAATCGGCAGATGAGAGTGATTTCGATCCTCGAAGCCGGTCCGATAGTCCGAAAGATCCTGGAACACCTCGATCTATGGGATGTCCGCAACCACGACCCGCCTTGCGAAGAAGATTCCCATATCCTCGAACTCGTCTACGACGATTCGGACTCTCAAATCCCGCAATACGACTATTGGGACTAAGTCCCTGCCCATCCGAAAAAAAATCGAAATTCGGGATCGGCGTCGGACTGTTGTCCGAAAAAGACTGTTTCCCTTGTTTTCCGGGCTGTTTCCGACTTTCCGCAAACCATTTTCAATCCATCGGCAATCCTTGCCCATTCACGTTCCGATTCGACGCCCCCCGTGGGAACTATAGAAAAGCCCGGTGTAGTTTCGTTGACAAAAAGCGAGTTCCTATCTTAGACGAGGCCTGTCTGCGCATAGGGCTGCGCTTTTTCGAAAAACGGACGCTTCGCGTTCGAGTTCCGCCAAGCCGTTGCCGAATTAAGGACCAAAGCCGTTTTTTGGTTCCATCGTACAGGTTCCTGTTTCGATCTTGTCGCCTTGCTCTTGTGAACATGAACGCCCGATGATATAGTTGCATTTCTATAACACGATGCAGAAGGAGCGAACCGCATGATTTCTATTGAAAAGGCAAGCTATCCGAAACAAGTAAGGCGCGTCACTCGCCCATTCCCTCTTAAAGCGGGTGATCCTCGATATGTGGGGTTGGACGATGTGCGCGGGGATAAAGTACGACAGAAACTCAGCCGCCTGCTTTACATAGACCCGGAAGACATGGAAAGGCAACCGGCCCATATCAGTTACGCAGGGCATCGAGGCAATGGCAAAACGACGGAATTGTTTGCCTTCATGGATGACATGAAGGATGAATTTTTTTTCATTTACCTGAATCGGTGGCATACATTTTGCTTTCACGGCGATTGGTTCGCAAAGCGACCTGCGAAATAGGATTGCGAGTTTTTTTTCCGCTCAATAGCTTCAAAATTTAATTGCTTCAACTATTTTTTCTCGTGTTCGGGCGCAATTCCGCCACAGACCGTTTCATACCGCATAAAAGCTCTTTGAAAATGGAGGATATTCTCTAAGAGGGGGAGCCGCAGAGCCGGCAGTATATCTTCTCCGCCAACTGCGCAAAGGGATTCATTTGGCCGAAAGAGACGAACCACCTTCTGCCGGTGTGTATCAGCCGACCGGCCATGTAGATCAAATCCTGCATGACCGTTCGGATACGGCGGCGAGTCACTTTTTTTTGTCGGTTGACAGGCAACGGAGTTCCATCCATTTGCTCGACGCTCAACTGGCCTATGATTCGGAGCATGTTGTAAGCCAGCATCGCCAGATGCAAAAAAAGGCTGTTGGTGGAAAAACGACCGCTCGGCAACCGCTCAAGCCCCATGTCCGATTTGAGTTCGGCATGAAATTGTTCGCTGGTCCCGTGGTCATGGTACAGGCCGATCACTTCGTCGGCATCCAATTTTTCGATACTGCACCAATATGTATCCACTTGGTATTCGGGGAAAAGCAATTGCTGTCCTTTTTTAACGGTGCGTTCCGTTACTTCGAAAACGATAGGAAAAGGAAGCCTTTGCCCTTTTATCCCCACATTGGTCCTGCCTGTCCATACGCTTTTGCCGGGGCGGCAGCCAGGTTGCCGCGTTCCCGTCTTTTTGGCCAGTTCCGCCCAATCATCCAGGCTTTCTCTGCGCAAATTGCGCTTGATGATGAATTGAACGTTTCCAAAGGTTTGATCCGGGAAATTGTCGCGACTGTCGTTGCCCGAATCCAGACGCATCAGAACAGGCTGATCGGTAATTTGGCGCACGTATCGCAAAGTGCCGTCGATAAACTCCGGAGTGCCTTTCTGGCAGTGCTGGCTGCCCTCTCTGAGTTCGAGGTTGACCAGGTAGCCTTCCGTTCCGAGGTATGCGAAAATGGGAGCGTAGCCGTCGCAACCCTTGCAGGTTCTGGAAACGCCTTCTTTTTTGGTTTTCGAGTTGTCGAACGGACTTACGTCTATGTCAAGGGGGATGAACTTTCCTGCGCTTGTATCAAGCGGCGTGATCGAAGGAGCCGTCGATTTTACCAGGGCTGCCGATTCTTCTTTGAGATCCTTTTCCGCAGCCTGTCCGATTAAATCGAGCCGTTGCCTTATGGTAGGGCTGGACGGGACGCCGGAAATACCCATGGCTTTCGTGAAGAAGTCCGGTTTCGAACGAAATATCTCGATAGCGTCGTAGTCGGGCTTTCCGATGCTTATCAAGCCGAGCATGGAGAAAATTATTTCCGAATGCGAAAAATCCGGTTCGGTGCAGCGGACATTGGTCAACCTGTCCAGCCGTTCCCTTAGCTGCGTGGCTTCAATTAATGCTCCTATATTGATCAATCCGCCATGGCTTGCTAAATTTTCCATACTGCTTTTTATACTGATTGGCTTGCGCATGTTGTTTCACCCCCGAAGTGACTGTTTTTTAGGGGCTGTATATCACAAATAACCAAATAAATCAATAGGTTATCGAACATTCAGCAATTTTTGCGCCACTGATTCAGGATTTATAAAGACGCGTATTCCGATTTGGCCGTATATGATTTGGATTACAGCGATCTTATGCTTTATATGGCGACCATGGCTCTCGAGGGCGTGTGCCAGCGTATCGAGGTTGATGATAAAATCCTTCAACCCATTGAAAAGTGGTTCGCAAACGAAATCTGGACGGAACAGGAAAGTTATGAAAGTGGCGTCGAAGTCAGAAGCGTCGTGGAAGCCGGGATGAATATTCCTGGCTTGCTGAAGCTCTTGTTCAATCTTACCGGCCGCATCACCGGTGGACATAAATCCGTAAAGGAAATCCGGCATAGCCTCAAAAGAAACCCCCATGAACTGATCCGGCGAATCAATGAGCTTTACGATAAACTTAGAACCATGCTGAAAAACAGCAACTTGCAATCCGAAATAGTGTTGATTGTTGATAGTCTCGACCGCATTCCCCCCGATATTATGGATGACGCTTTCCGCAAATGGTCCGATCTGTTTAAGCAATTGAACATCCATCTGATTATCACGGTGCCATTGAGTTTGATTTACAGTCCCCAGGGCGAACCCCTCTTTGAATCGAATTTTTCGCCGTTTATAATTCCCATGCCCAAAATCAGATTGAAAGAGCATTCTTGGGACGAGTATTGGCCCAAAGGGGTGAATGCCCTTGTCAAGATAATCCAAAACCGGGTGGAGCAGGACAAGGTGTTTGCTGGAGACTCCGAAGGACAGCATCGGTGCATGAGGGAGCTTGCCCTTGCCAGCGGCGGGTCCCTGCGCGAACTGATGCGCCTGTTGCTCGTAAGCGCCGACGAGGCGTGGGATGTTCCTATTGACCCGGAACATATTGAGAGGGCCATCAGGAAAGTAAGCGCCGAATTTATGAATCATTTTCGTTACGACGATATACCTGTCCTGCGCGAAATTCATCGACTCAAGCGTGCTGATCACAGGCCGGAAGGCGGGCGGCAGCTGTTTTATCGTTTCGCATTGGAATATAACGGAGACAAATGGGCCGATGTGCATCCACTGGTCTTTTATTCGGATATCTATAATGACGAGAAAATTTTAAGAGAGATTGATGAAGCCTGAAAGAACCACCTACCAAAAGCTGCTCAATTTCGCTCTGGAAACGGATATCGGATTTGCTCTTCTTATTGTTCAATGTGACAATTATGATATGCAAACAAAATGGCGAAATCGTCTCGATTTGGATTTAGATCTTCGCGGGGTTAAACTCGTGGCCATCGAGGGAGTGGCGTTGCCGGTTCACGCCGGAGTCGAGGGGATCGCCAGGGATATTGAAAAATTTATTCCTGAGTCGGGACCCTATGTTATAAGTCTATCCCATCTTGAAATACAATCTCGAAAATTCGCTATTCCATTGTCGGATGAGGAGCGATCCGTATCGTCGGATATTGAGTTCAGGCCTTCTCCGCTGATTACAAGGCTAAACGTGGAGCGTGATACTCTTGTGAAGTCCTTTCCCGTGCCGTTTATTGTTTGGTTTTCAAAAGCGACGGTTCGGCAGTTGGCGGAATTCGCTCCCGATTTCTACGATATACGCGATTCCATATTGAATCTTCCCGTGCCGGAGAGTCCATACACCGAATTGAAGCTCAAGGGAATTATCACTCCGAATGTTTTTATCGACACGCATGTCGAGCTACCGGAGGAAACCGTAAAGAGACTGGAAGAGGATGCGAGTATACTGCGTCGTTCCGAAAAGAGCCTGACCGCAGCTGATCACCGCAATCTAATGACGATTATCACCGACCTCGCCGCTTCCCGTTCGGACGTTTCGCATCGAGTACGATTGTTTCAAGAGGCTTATGAAAGAGCCCTGAATATGGATTTGAAAAGCCAAGCCGCCTATTTGCAAAGACAGCTGGCGCGTTGCTATGCGGAAATGTCCGAGTGGAAAAAGTCTTCTGATTATTACGCTTCGTCGATTGATTCATACAGGACATTGGCGAAGAACTCTCCCGGTGTCTACCAGATAGAGCTGGCGCGCACTCTCAATGAATGGGGCAATCTTCTCGTTAAAACAGGAGAAAGAAGCCGAGCGAAAAAAATATACAATGAAGCTATAACCATTGCCTCTTGCCTGGCTGAGAGGCAACCCGAGGCGGGACTTTCTCTCGAGGCGGAAATCATAAACAATTACGCTCTGCTCTTAAAAAATCTTGGAGAGCGTCGGGAGGCGATGGCGCTTTACGAAAAGTGCATCTCATTGTATCGAAAGCTGGCAAAGGAAAATCCCCCTCTTTACGGTTCGTTTCTTGTTGGCGCTCTAAACAATTATTCCACGCTTCTTTCGTTTTTCAATAAAAACGAGTCGGCGTGGGCTTTTTACGAGGAAGCGCTTCAACTTGAACGCTCCTTGAAGGAAAATAAAAAAACTTACACTGATAAAGTAAATGTTTATGATATCTTTATAAGTCATTTCGGAAATTGTGAGTCCTGGGTGGATGCACTCGCGAATAATCTGGCGAATCGAGGATACCGTATTTATCTTGACCGCCAGCGCAAGCTGGCACCAGAAGAATTTTTTTCAGAGTACGACGAGGGCCTGAGGCAATCAAGAAAGGCGATTCTGGTTGCCACGCAACAAGTTATCGATTCCGGATGGATAAGAAAAGAGTATGAAAGAATGATGGATATCAAGCATGGGGAGCCGGAATTTGCCGTTATTCCCGTGGTCTTGGGCGAGGATGCCGAGGCGTTTCCATTTTTGGACGATATTCGCTGGGTCGATTTTAGAAATAAGAATGCATACCAAAAATCATTTTATGACTTGGTTTGCGCTTTAGAAAATATCGTACCAGGACTGGGTGATGCATTTGATGTAAAGCCTGGTACGCCCGATCTCTGTGAGAAAAAAAATCGTTTTATATATTTTGGTGAAAGATCTTTATCAGAGGAATTTAGGGAACTGTTTCGTCAAAACTCAGTGGTTGTGCTTTTGGCACGAATGGGGCAAGAACAGGCAACCATGAAAAAAATTCTCTTGCAGCATATGGAAACACGGTTCGGAAACGGGAATGCGCTACAGTTGAATTTACCTTATGGAAGAAGATTTGAATCCGGGAACTTTTTTTATGCTTTAAGCAGGCAATTCAATTTTTCCAAGCCAGCCGGATGTCTTGCGGATTTTTTAAAAGCTTTTGAAGCCTTACTCTCTTCCGGCGATCCAATGTATGTGCAGATTAGTGGTTTTGAGCATACAAACAAAAGCGCCTCTGAAGAGATTGCGGCAGTTTTGCGCAGTCTGACCGAAGGCTTTGAAAATTTACGTGTATTATGCGTCGGAGGTCGTCAGCTATTGGATCTTTTCTATTTCGGCACACTCTCCTATTTGAGTTCCGCTCGCGCAGTCAATTGGCCCGAGATGACCGCCGATGACGTTTACAACATACTCAAACGATTGCACCCAGATCAGATGATTGACAAAAAAATTGCCGGGGAACTCCTGCGTTTGTGCGGAGGACATCTGGAGCTGTTAAGGCAAAGTTTGAAATTTTACATCCCGAATAAACCTTTTGACCCCATTGCATGTGAAAAATCTCTGATAAAATCTCCCTCTGTCTGGAAGCTTTTCCTGCCGCTCGTTCAAGATACCGATACCCGCTTGAATCTCTACAAGTTGCTCGATCAGAAGGATTTAGGGCCATTTCTTCCTTTTTTTTACGATCCTTTGCTGGACAGTTTGTACTGGCATAATTTCATTAAGAGAAAAAAAGACCGTACAATCTGGCGGTGTGAAAGCATAGTGGAGGCGGGGCGCCTTATATTAGGAGAATCGGAAAAATAATTTTTCCGATTATTGATAAGTTGAAACATCATTTACATAGCCTTTTTCTATTCCACACTGCTTTTGCAATATTTGTCCGTAATCCACATTTAAGATGCTTTTCGATGAGGAGACACTTTGATTTATGTGATTCTTTTTTTAGGGATTTCGATTCTGATATTTATTTTGACTTACTTTTTTCACCCTTTGGCAATAAAGCTGAATCGAACCCCCGAATATATTTTCAGCCTTCCTTTGAATCAACTTCCTAACATCCGACGTTTGTTAGGACGAGGAAGAAGATTGAAAAAACTGCTATCCGCTAACTCCATTCCGGAAAGCGTCTGGCAACAAGCGGTTTCGTTTTATGAAAACAAAGAGCCGCGCTTTAGATGCGAACTCATTGCGAAAAGAATCGGCAAAGCTTGTGACTTCATAGAAGAAAGCCGAATCCCCCTGTTTAGACTTCGACCGGGCGAAAAATTCGTGCTTGGGATCGACCACTGTTATCTTGCATTTCCTCCCGGTGATATGCAGCCGTATGCAATTATAAACCTATTGGAACAGGTAAGAGACGTTGCGTTTTGTCCATGCTTGATTTTTTCTCTAAATGAAAAGCAACAAATTGAATTGCGTCAAATTTCCTTAGAGTCCTCAAACTTTTTTCGTAACTCCGGATAGTTTCGAACTCACGAAGCTTTTGCTGTCGGCTGTATTCGAACATGCATTCGCGCGCTGTCTCGCGGCTCAAATAAGGCTTTCCCGAATATCGCCCTATCAGACAGGAGGCGCTATTAGAAAAGGGGCCATGTTTTATGGCCGGCAAAGTCTACTCCAACGCATTTTGCAAAGCGGGTCCCAAAACCACATTATAGTGGGTGCGAGGCAAATAGGAAAATCAAGCATTCTTAAGGAAATATACAGACGAAGCCAGAAAGATCTGGATATACAGTGCCAATATGTTAATTTGCCAGGCCGGGAAATAAAACCTCATTTGGCTGCGGCTTTGAGCCTTCCTCTCGATATCGATTTTTCCGCGTTGTTCGAAAGCATGGGAAAAAATCAACCCGGGAAAAAAATCCTGTTTCTTATCGACGAAGCGGATTTATTTGTGAAACATGAGGCAAAAAGCGGCTACAATATCCTGAATCTATTCCGAAGTTATAGTGATCGGGGGAGGTGCAATTTCATTCTCGCTGGATTTTGGGAACTTTATGAAAACACAGTGTTCGATTTTACATCGCCTTTACGAAATTTCGCTGAAATTTCCATTGTCGGCGGTCTTGAATTCCAGGCCTGTTACGATCTTGCCGTCAAACCAATGGAATTGCTGAACTTGACCTATGAGAACGACAGTGTCGTGGAAAAACTCATACACGAAGTCGGGCAAAGGGCCAATCTTATCTCCATAGCATGCGATGCGATTTTGAAAAACTTAAAACAAGGCAAAAAAACAATTCGCGAAAAAGAGGTTGCTGAAGCTCTTGACAGCGAAGAGGTTCTATATGCAATCAGAGGTTGGGAGCGAATTACAGGAAACCATAATATCGACAGGCTAAACAGAATGGTTGTTTTTGGAACCATCCGAATGAATCGATTTGCGATAGAAGACGTTATAGAAATTCTCGATAGGAACGAGTTGTCGTTTCACCCGGAAACTATACAAAAATCGCTCGAATCTTTAAAGCTTGCCTCAATTCTGAGAACGTTAGATGGAAAGTACGCATATAGCGTACCCATTTTTCAAAAAATGGTTCTTAAAGATAATCCGGAAAGCCTGTTCCAGATCGAAAAAGAGTTCTTTGTTAAATAATGGCATTTTGAATAATCGTTTTTTTTTGCATCCCGGAACCAAAACGCGAGATCGATTTGGGCGAGGCTGGAAAGGCGGCTCCGTAGTATGCCGCAGCTGTGGTCGCCGAGTCGGGACCGCCGCCGCCATGTTTTCGCCGTTTGACACGGTCTGTGCTCAGATGCGGTCTGTATAGCTGCCATGGGAAAAGGGCCGATTCTTGTTCTGCGATCATCTTTGCGGGTATCTTTCGCACGGCCGCGCCGGTGCATTAAAAATAAGGAGCGAATCGATGACAGATAGGATAACAGATCCGGCGGAGATAGACCGGCTGGTCGTCAGAAACGGACAACAACGCCCGCTCGCCGTCATTGCCATGCTCGGCACTTTTTATGTGCCCCATGGCCATGACTCTGTTGCGCGCAGAGCGATGGCCGAGCTTATCGACAACTATGTCGAGGCTGTCAAGCCGCATCTTCGCTGGGCCATGGTCAACGACGCCAAACTGCGGGACCTCCGCAAGGACCCTCTCACGCCCTGCCTCGAGTGGATCGAGCGCTTGTCGCCGGACGAAACCTTCGAACCGAGCCTCTCCGGGGCCGAGGATTTCGATGATGCCAGTCCCTATAGCCTGGAATGCCTCATGGTTCGCAGGCAACCGCCGCCTCACATGGGCTGTCTGAGCCTCGCCTTTCCGCTCGGTTTTCTGGAACAACAGCAGCCCGGATGGTTTTTCAAATGGATCGCCTAGGCCTGCGATCACTTGTAGCCGCTGCACGGCTATGCCAGTTTCGGACTGATTCGGAGCATGGATGCCAGCGTCGCCCAAGTCGTGGAACCGAAACTATACCCGCTTGTCGAGCGTTTCCTCGGATTGGAAATAGACGATCCCACTACGCACATCGATTACCTGGAGGAGGGCATCGAGGGCGTAAACTGGTTTACCATCGTCAGCGACAGCCTTCTTGCGCGTATCGGCAGGCGGGATGCCGTTCGCGCAAGCTTCGACGAACACGTCGCCGTCCATGACACAACAAGCGGTTTGATCATCCAAGCCGGTGCCACGCCGCAACTCGGCGACCGCGAGGCTGGCTTCGTGCCCGAAAGCTACCGGGAAGTCTGTCGAGTGCTCAAGCCCCTCCAGTCCGAGTACCCCGATATTCTCATGGATACCCTGGAGCCCGTTGATCCTATGGAGTTCAATGTACGATGGATGAAGCGATTCGGCTGAAAAAAGACGTCGGAGAATCCAATGTTTCAAATAGCCAAAGGCATGGAGCCGCGATGGCGTCTATACGGCAAGACAAAGGCCACGGAAGCGGACATCGCCCGAATCGAGCATGAAATCGGTTTGCTCCTGCCTGCGTCCTATGTCGAGTTTGTCACCCGATACAGCTTTTTCATATTTGGCCGCGACCCGGAGAAACGATGTTTTTTCGACCGAACCTATGCCTTCGTCTCCTGAGGACACCGTGCCGGGATCCACCAAAGCGGCTCTGAAATTTCCGGATCGGTTCGCGGTAGCGATCTGGGCCAGGAGCACGGAGGCTGGAAATCCCACGTCGTCCGCACCCACGATTGTGATGTTTTCGTTTGGATTCTTCTGTTTTTCCATTTCATTCCCTCCTGCTGCTCGATGATCAGGCTTTTTCCGCCGACCGGACCGAGGCGACCGTCGTTCCGTGCGCAGCGCAGCGGAGACCCGGAATCCAGGAACTCCGCGCAAGCGCATGGATTCAAAGCTTTCGGGGGAATGACGAAAAAAAACTGGTTCTTTTGCAAATCGTGTGGGTAGGCATTTGGAAAGAAATGAATCCGCCGTCTTGCTTGTATCTGGAAAGGTGGTTTGACATAACATGGCGGGGAGTATGGTTTTATCCATGAAAAAAAATCGATAGCGCGCGGCTGGAGGACTTGAGGGTCGCGCAGGCCAAGTCGGCCATGGGCAAGGCGCTTTTTCCCGCGGCCGGGTTGGCGATTTTGTTCGGCATGGTCCTGTGGGCCGCCTCATGTGGGGCGTCGTCCATAGGCGCCGGGGACGTGCTGGCGTCCGTGCTGGCGAAGCTGTTTCCGTCGTCCGTGGCGTCGCCCGGAAGGCTGGCCGACACCATCGTATGGGAACTTCACGCGCCCCGAATCGCCATGGCCGTGGTGGCCGGAGCCGGCTTCGCGGTGTCCGGCGCCGCCATGCAGGGCATCCTCCGCAACCCCCTGGTGAGCCCCTTTACCGTGGGCATATCTTCGGGAGCGGGGTTCGGCGCGTCCCTGGCCATCGTCCTGGGAATCGGGCTGGTCGGCGGGGGAAAATACCTGGTGATCGGCAACGCCTTTTTCTTCGCCATGCTCTCCGCGTTCATGGTGTACGGCGTGGCGAGGCTCCGGGGCGTGTCCCCGGAAACCCTGATCCTGGCGGGAATCGCCCTGATGTACCTTTTTTCGTCCAGTACATCGCGTCGGAACACGAACTCCAGGGCGTGGTGTACTGGCTTTTCGGAAGCCTCGCCTCGGCCACCTGGAGCAACCTCGCCGTTCTTTCCGCAGTCTTTGTCCTGTGCTTTCCACTCCTGATGAAATACTCCTGGGACCTGAACGCCCTTGCGGCCGGAGACGACGCCGCCGCGAGCCTGGGGATCGACGCCCCCCGCGTCAGGATGGTCGTCATGGTCCTGGCCAGCCTGATGACCGCCGCCATCATCTGCTTCAACGGCATCATCGGGTTCGTCTGCCTGGTAGCGCCCCATATCACCCGAATGATCATCGGAAGCGACCACCGGTTCCTCTTCCCCTTCTCCGCTATCGTCGGGGCCATCCTGCTTCTGGCGGCGGACACGGTGGAAAGAAACCTTCTCGCCCCGGCGGAAATTCCCGTGGGCATCGTCACGGCCTATATCGGCGTGCCCATGTTCGTCTACCTGCTGATCGCAAAAAGGAGGCAGTATTTTCAAGGTCTTTGAAACCCCGGTCACCATGGACCTGGACCGCATGGCCATGAGACAGTTCAACCGGCTCTCCGGAGGAGAACAGCAGAAGGTCCTCATGGTCCGCGCCCTCGCCCAGGGACCCAAGGTCCTTCTGCTGGACGAACCCACCAGCAACCTCGACCTCAGACGCCAGCTGGAGGTTCTGGAGCTGGTCATGGGAATCGTCCGGAAAAAAACATGTCCGTCCTCGTGGCCATCCACGACCTGAACCTCGCCTCCCGCTACTCCGACCGCCTCCTGTTTTTGAAAAACGCCCAAATCCACGTCGCAGGCCCCCCGGAGGACACTTTAAGCCCCCTCAACATCAGAAACGTATACGGCATCGACTCGCTTATCAACAGCGACTCGGGAAGACCGCATATCATTCCGCTGGGGACGTACAATTGATGGGTTGTTGACAAAAAGCCGAATTCCAATTCATTAGCAAGGCACGGTATTGAACAGGCCCCCCGACAAAGGCAGGAAATGAAACGACGCTTCTCCGAAAGGGAACTCCGGGAGCTGCGAAACGAAATTCCCGTCGAAGAACTGATCGAAAATCATCTGCGCATGCCGGTCAGACGCGTCTCCGGCCGCTTTCGGTTCTCATGCCAGATCTGCTCGGGCTACGACACGTCGGTGCTGTACGAAAAGAATCTGGCGCGATGCTTCTCGTGCCAAAAGAACTTCAACACCATCGACCTTACCATGAGTCTGACCTCTCTGGATTTCGTAGGGAGCGTCGAAAGACTCAGGCAGTACCGCAAATCAAGACAATCGGCCAAAGCGGGAGGCGAGGCCGCTTCGAATCGACACGGCTTCGCCTCCATGGCCGAAATCATCCCTCCAATCCTTCCCGGTGCGGAAATCGGCGCCGTTTTCAAGAAGGAGCCCCCCGTACAAGACGCTCCGCTCGCCGAACTCATCGACAGACTGGAGAAAAAAATCGACCGGCTTTCATCCAGGCTGGATGCGCTCGCGGCGATGTTCGAATCCGCAAAGCCCTGATCAATCTTCGAATCGTCTGAAAAGCTCGACATGAAAGGAGAATCCGCGCAAGCCCGCACAGGATGCCACATCCTTATGCAAAGTTCGGTCTGCTGCCGGCTCGGTGCAGGTTCCGCCTTTTTCTTTTGCGGGCGGGATCGGGGCGGGCTCCTTCTTTTTTTCTTGCACGCGGGTTTCGGCGGGTTCGGGCGGGGTCCTGAACGAGAGGTCAAGAAGCTTTCAAGCCGGAAAACAACACCTGTTTTTCTCGATTTAGTCAACTTCAGGCCGGGTCCATTTTTTTGCCCGGGCGGGTTCAATCTTCACCGGAGCCAACATTTCCAAGTCCCTAACAACAGAATAACATCAACCTGAATCAGTGGCGCAAAAATTGCTGAATGTTCGATAACCTATTGATTTATTTGGTTATTTGTGATATACAGCCCCTAAAAAACAGTCACTTCGGGGGTGAAACAACATGCGCAAGCCAATCAGTATAAAAAGCAGTATGGAAAATTTAGCAAGCCATGGCGGATTGATCAATATAGGAGCATTAATTGAAGCCACGCAGCTAAGGGAACGGCTGGACAGGTTGACCAATGTCCGCTGCACCGAACCGGATTTTTCGCATTCGGAAATAATTTTCTCCATGCTCGGCTTGATAAGCATCGGAAAGCCCGACTACGACGCTATCGAGATATTTCGTTCGAAACCGGACTTCTTCACGAAAGCCATGGGTATTTCCGGCGTCCCGTCCAGCCCTACCATAAGGCAACGGCTCGATTTAATCGGACAGGCTGCGGAAAAGGATCTCAAAGAAGAATCGGCAGCCCTGGTAAAATCGACGGCTCCTTCGATCACGCCGCTTGATACAAGCGCAGGAAAGTTCATCCCCCTTGACATAGACGTAAGTCCGTTCGACAACTCGAAAACCAAAAAAGAAGGCGTTTCCAGAACCTGCAAGGGTTGCGACGGCTACGCTCCCATTTTCGCATACCTCGGAACGGAAGGCTACCTGGTCAACCTCGAACTCAGAGAGGGCAGCCAGCACTGCCAGAAAGGCACTCCGGAGTTTATCGACGGCACTTTGCGATACGTGCGCCAAATTACCGATCAGCCTGTTCTGATGCGTCTGGATTCGGGCAACGACAGTCGCGACAATTTCCCGGATCAAACCTTTGGAAACGTTCAATTCATCATCAAGCGCAATTTGCGCAGAGAAAGCCTGGATGATTGGGCGGAACTGGCCAAAAAGACGGGAACGCGGCAACCTGGCTGCCGCCCCGGCAAAAGCGTATGGACAGGCAGGACCAATGTGGGGATAAAAGGGCAAAGGCTTCCTTTTCCTATCGTTTTCGAAGTAACGGAACGCACCGTTAAAAAAGGACAGCAATTGCTTTTCCCCGAATACCAAGTGGATACATATTGGTGCAGTATCGAAAAATTGGATGCCGACGAAGTGATCGGCCTGTACCATGACCACGGGACCAGCGAACAATTTCATGCCGAACTCAAATCGGACATGGGGCTTGAGCGGTTGCCGAGCGGTCGTTTTTCCACCAACAGCCTTTTTTTGCATCTGGCGATGCTGGCTTACAACATGCTCCGAATCATAGGCCAGTTGAGCGTCGAGCAAATGGATGGAACTCCGTTGCCTGTCAACCGACAAAAAAAAGTGACTCGCCGCCGTATCCGAACGGTCATGCAGGATTTGATCTACATGGCCGGTCGGCTGATACACACCGGCAGAAGGTGGTTCGTCTCTTTCGGCCAAATGAATCCCTTTGCGCAGTTGGCGGAGAAGATATACTGCCGGCTCTGCGGCTCCCCCTCTTAGAGAATATCCTCCATTTTCAAAGAGCTTTTATGCGGTATGAAACGGTCTGTGGCGGAATTGCGCCCGAACACAAGAGAGGGTTCTCGGATTAACGGGGAGAATTAATCCGAGAGCCTGTAACGGCGGGACCGGAGGGCGGGGCAGCTGCCGGCGGGGCTGGCGTAGCGGATTTTGGGCGGGAACCTGGCATGCGATAGGCTAAAATTGCTTGGGGAAAGGGCGACTCGGGAGGATTGCATGGGAAAACTTCGGCAAAAAGGAAACACCTCCCCGTTTTCCTCTCTGTATAAGGAGAGCGGAATGCCTTGCCGGTGAGGATTGCGCGCGAAGAGAAGCTATGGGCTTTGGGCGACTGCTTGGGGAGGGGCCTCGGAGGCCTTTCTTTTCAGGAAGGAAAGTGCGTCGAGAGCGTTTCCGTCCATTCTGGCTTCCGCATATCTGACGGAGGCATGGTGGGCGATGTTGGCCAGGGTCAGCCGAATCAATCCGTATTGGGCGTTTCGGCACGTGTTGTCGAGATTGTAGGAGTCGATCACGGCATTGATTCGTTCCGAGGCGCTCCGCTGCTTGTATATTTCCTTGAACAGCCTGCTTGTCCTGGGCACCGGCGGAAAAAGCCTGGGGTCGTCTTCGGACTTGATGTAGACGAAGGGCCCCAGGGAGCTTTCCGGCTTGCAGTCTTTTCCGGCCGGGCAGAGGTCTTCGCGGAAGACGTAGACGGACTTGCCGTTTCTGTGGGTCCCGCGCTTGGCCGGACAGCAAAACACGTGCTTGTTCTGCTTCTTGTCGTACTGGTGGTGCCTCATTCGTGCGTTTTGCCCGCAAAGAGGCGTTCCGTCCTCGTCGAACCGTATTTCGTCTTTTCCCGGAAGATGCGGAGAGATCGGCCTGCTGTTCTTCGACAGGGGAATGATCGGAGAGATTCCCTTTTTTATAAGATATCGGTAGTGGGCGTTGGAATCGTGGTGGCCGTCTCCGACGAACATGTCGAGCCTTATGCCCGAGCCGTTCTCTTGCGCCGTTTTCAGCAACCGATCGACGGCCTGCAGGGAAAGTGTGTAGTCGCTTTTGTTTCCTCCGGGCATAACGGCAATCAGAGGAAAATCGTGTCCGTTGACCGTCGTTATAATATGGTAGTATCTGTCGCCGAATTCGAATCCGTCTGTCCGGTGGTTGTGGCACCATTCCGCGGTCGGACTGGAGTAGAGCCTGTCGTGGCCGCAGTTGTAGACTCCCTGCTTCCGGCACGAGCAAAGGGGCTTTCCTTCGGCCGAAGCGGCGGTGGGCAGTATGGAGCCGTCGCCGCTGACGATCGTCGAGTCTATTTCGTCCAGAAGGCCCGATTCGATCGACGGCAGCACGCCCGCCTGGAAAAGGAGATCTTCGAGTATCTTTTCGAACCCTTCGGCCCTGGGCTGCCCAGCCTCTTCCAGAAGCTTTTCCGAGAGCTTTTCGGACTGCGAATGATACGGATCGATCTCGTGTTTTTTCGC
Source organism: Desulfobacterales bacterium (assembly GCA_963674505.2). GTDB lineage: Bacteria > Desulfobacterota > Desulfobacteria > Desulfobacterales > SKZT01. Next base: position 6,765 of record CAXXIG010000006.1, on the reverse strand, counting down.
TTCCTTTTCGCTTTTGAAATTTCTGGCGTGCGCCCTGGCGTTCAAAACGCTTTGGGGCGTCTCGTTTTCGCCTCGCGTGCGAAAAGGCCCGTCGACGATCCTGTTTTTAAAGCCGTAGTATGTGCCGACTCCGGGAACGTCTTCCGGTTCGAAGCCGCAAAGTATCGCGTAAAGCGCGGTGTATTTGGTTTCTCCGACCCATTTGGTGATGCCGGAAATTCTCAGCAGGGTCATGAGTATAAAGGCGCGAAGCATGCACACGGGGTCGCGCGGCTTTCTTCGCGGCTTCGGCGAGTAGAGCTTTCGCAGAATCGGCTCGGTTCGGTCGAGATTCAAATTCGTTATGGTCCCGACGACTTTTTCATGGCCCTGGACCGCTTTTGCGAATTCGACCTCGTCCGACCGCGCGGCGAAATGCCGTTTTACGTGTTCGAGATATTCCGAGTGCCTCATTTTCTTTCAGGTGCAAATCCTGTGTATTTCCAGATTCAAACAAAAGGTGGATTTCCAACCGCAACGAAAAAAAACAAACATATTCCCGTCTTGATTTACACTATAATGAAGGGGTACGGATTGTCCATAGTCCCGGCGAATTTTTTTTTCGACGACCTGTCGCCCGGCGGGCTTTGGCCTTGATAATAAAGGTCGAATTGGGAAGGGAAGAAAGTCCGGCGGATGCCGGAATTTGGAGGAGGAAAAGAAAGAAAACTTCGGGGGATCGCAAAACCGCAGGTCGAGCCAGCGGCTCCCGGCGCGCCATCGCCCGCCGCCCGCGCACTTTTTTTTTTAATCCGAGAGCCTGGAACCATGGGCGTCACGGCCATTGCAACCTAAAAAACCGGCGGACGAAAACCAATGACAATGAGGCTTTCCAAATCCGAGAGACCTCAAGAAAAAATAGTTGAAGCAATTAAATTTTGAAGCTATTGAGCGGAAAAAAAACTCGCAATCCTATTTCGCAGGTCGCTTTGCGAACCAATCGCCGTGAAAGCAAAATGTATGCCACCGATTCAGGATCAATAAAAAGGGCTAAAGCTTTTGATTGCAATCACGGCCGACCTTTGCCCCTCTTTTTCTCTCTGACCCGTTTTATTGAACTTGGCCCGCTCGATTAAGAGCGTATTTATCCGCCCCCAGCTTTTTTTGAGGGGCATTATCCTATTACATTTTCAATTTCACGCATAGTCGCCTCAGAAAGGGGTGAAATTGAATAGAACCTCCATTCGTCCCGCTCTGTTTTTTCGTTGAGCAACATTACGAGCTTATCCTCTCTGTGATCTTCAACAAATTCATAACTAAGGACCTTTTTTGCCTTCCGGTTGAAATAGATCGTTCGATCACGATCATACTCAAAACCCGCCTGTCTCAATATTTCATCTTTTCTTGCCATTTTAACCTCTTGTCAGAGCATCGCTATTATTGCAGTGGCCGAATAAATAGGCTCCAATAATATTCAGCCGCACCTTGCTGTGATAAGGTTTCGTCTCGGCGATTTTCGAACATTTGCATGCCCAAAGGCTTAAGTTGGAGGGTATATCCATTGTCCACAACATTAATAGATTCGTTGAAACTGTTTCTATGGACGTCATCGGACTGAGAATAGTTTATTCCAAGCCTCCAAAGTCATCTCCTCCATACCAGATGGAACATTGCGCAACTCGTTTCCCGCCAGCATAAATGAAAGCCGAAAAACTTGTTTCACTTAACCGTTTGAACCTGGTTTTTATGTTCGGATTTCTTGCGGAGAGTTCTTGCATGGAGCCATCGAAATAACGAACTATATATTCGTAGCTATTTTCTAAAAACTCATCTCGTTCGTGGTCGTCGAATTTTCGCTTAATTCTTAGATTACTTGAACGATCACTTTGATGTATGATTGTTTGAGAAATCGTATCACGGGTCTCTTTTTTGTTATTCAATTCCAAAATAGGTGCTGATTTAGCGGCTTCACGAACATCTTTTGCAACAATGGCGAAGGCCTCGTGTTGATTCGCGTACATTGAGACAGGTTTTCCATCTGTTGGAGTTGCTCTCAAGTGCCCAAAAGGAGCAGAATGCCAATCACAAGGATGCAGAATCACAGGAATTATCACAGCGCTACCATTTTCATGTTTCTCGATGGCGCGCTTCATTTCTCTCTCATAACAATAATCTGATGCGAGAAAGTGAGCGCTTACGAGAAGTAATATGATTTGCGAAGACTCAAGTTCTGAGCTGATAGCTTGGTCGAAATCACTGCCAGCGGTGATACGGCGATCATGCCAAGACGAGATTGCACCTTGTCGTTTGAGTAATGACAAATGGGTTTCTAGTTCATTGCGAAGGTTCTCATCCTTATGCGAATATGAAAAGAATAATTTAGCCATATTGTTTTAAACCTTAGAATGCGATAATTCGATTAAAATTATTGGCCCGCAGCAATATTTTGCACGATGGTGCTGATTGAGCGTTTCCATTGAGGCGCGTCCTGGTTGGCCTTGGCCCGACATCCGATTAGGAGCCGCTCAAGCAAACCCGGCATTTCGATCCTGCGGTTTTCTGTTGGCTCCGGCCAAATTCGGACCCACTTTCCGCCGGAAATCGGACCCACCCGACCGGATAAACGTCACGAAAAATCCGTTTAAAAACGGACCCGCCTGAAGTCCCCCCCATTAATCCTGCCCCCCGGGTCGCCGATAAAGGTATCGTATCTCCATACCGTTGGATGGAGATTAAACAATGCCGAAGGCCAAAACGAGAAAAAGACGCTGCAAGATCTGCAAAAAATGGTTCATGCCCGACGTCCGGCACACCGACCGCCAGAAGACCTGCGGCCCGGAATGTCGAACCGAGCTGCATCGCAGACAGTGCGCGGAATACAACAGGAAGAACCGCAAGTCGTCGAAGGCCGACCACCTGCAGAAAAAGCTCGAAGAGGTCGATCTGTACTGCCGGTCGGCTCCCGACGGAAGAATCGACCCGGAGGTCGCCCGCTCCAGAATCGACCTGGATCTGCCCCGAGACGTCATTGCAGAGGCGATAGGTCTGCCTCTTCTTGTCGTGATCGAATACTTCGTCGAGCAAATCCTTCGGAAATACAAAATCGAAAAGGAAGCTGAGGAACGCAAAAGGCGACCTGCGGCGCGAGCGCCCTGCCCGCCGGACACGGGGTAGCGTATTCAAGACGCATCATGGACCTAACCCGCCGAAATCACAGGGGATATCGACGAACAAAGCGAAAGCGTCTTTTAAGACGCTTCATGGAGCCAACCCGCCGAATTTATTGAGGATATTCGCCGACTAACGGGATGCGTTTTTTAAGACGCAAGAGACATCGCCCCCGGAATGTGTTAAGCACCGGGATAATGGAAAACGAATGTTCGCATATCGAAATCGGCAGGATCGGAGAGCGGTTCGCCGAACTGCGAATCGCCGATCCCAGGGCCGAGGCGGAGATGGAGAAATCCATGAAGACCCGCGGGCAGATGATGCCGGTGGTCGCGGGCCGCTTCGAAGGGACAGTCTACGAGATGATCGACGGATTCAAGCGTCTCAGGGCCGCTGTCAAGCTGGATATGCCGAAGCTGGAAGTTCGCGTGTTCGCCGGGAATGTCCGGGCGGCCAAGGCGGCGATGATCCTCTTGAATTCGAGGGCGAAAACGATCTCGGAACTCGAAAAGGGACTGGTGATCTGTTCGCTGCACAGAGGCGAAAAACTGAGCCAGACGCAGATCGCGGTGCTGCTCGGGCGCCACAAGAGCTGGGTGTGCCGCATCCTGTCGGTGGTCGAGCGGCTGAGCGACGAGGTGACCGAGCATCTCAGGCTCGGACTGGTGAACATGACCGTCGGCCGGGAACTGGCGCGGTTGCCGCGCGGCAACCAGCCCGAGGCGCTGCGGGCGGTGATCGAGTACAATCTGACCAGCGACGAAACCGCCCGCCTGGTGCGGCTTCTGTCGGACCGGCCGGCCTGGGGCAGGCGCGGGATTCTCCAGTCGCCGAAAGAGGCGCTTGAAAAGCATCGACCGGACGGGCCGCCCGTCCGCCGGAGCGTGAAAATCATGGAAAGGCTGCTGAAAATGGAAATATGGCTCGCCACGACTCCGCCGGCCGTCTTGAAGGAGCTGTCCGAATCCGACGCCAAAAGAGTGCTGTCGGCGCTGGACGGCATCGAATCGGCGTTCGGCGGCATGCGCGAGTCGCTGCGAGAGAAGGGAGGCGCCGATGTTTGAATTCTTCGCCGACAGGGCGGATCTGGAAAATCGGATCGTGTCGATGCGCGCGAAAGGCTGGGCGATTCGCGCGCTGGCCAGGCACTTCGGAATGGGCCGCAACACGATCAGAAGGATACTGCGCAAAAACGAGGCTCGTCGCGACCTGGGACACGACGCTCTGGAAGACAAAAGGAAGTCGAGCCGCCCGAGCAAGCTCGACGAGCACCGCCCGATGATCGCGAGCCTTCTGGAGGAGTTCCCGAACATAACCGGAGTCCGGATGCGCGAGGAACTCGTCGCGGCCGGGTTCGACGGGGGAAAGACCATCGTGTGCGATCTTCTCAGGGAAATCCGCCCCCGTCCGAAGATCGAGCCGGTCGTGCGATTCGAAACGGAACCAGGCCGGCAGGGGCAGATGGACTGGAGCCCGTACACGATAGACTTCGTGGAGGAGGGAAGGCGCAAGGTGCTCTGCTTTTCCTATATTCTGGGCCATTCGCGCCGGCAGTACCTGGATTTCACCTTCGACCGCAAGTTCTTCACCCTGATTCGCAGGCACCAGGACGCCTTCGCGTATTTCAAGGGAGTTCCCTTCACCTGCCTCTACGACGGCGAGAAGACGGTGGTCCTGCGCTGGGAGGCCGGACAGCCCGTCTTCAATCCGGCCTTCTCCGCCTTCGCCACCCACTACAACTTCCGCCCGGTCGCCTGCCGGCCGGGAAGGGCGCAGACCAAGGGAAAAGTGGAGAAACCCTTCCAGTACGTCGAGACGAATCTGCTCGGCGCCCGCAAATTCACGGGTATGGCCGACTTGAGATCGACGGCGCAGTGGTGGCTGGCAAATCGCAGCGACACGCACATACACGGAACCACGGGCGTTTCGCCCCTGCAGCTGTTTGTCGAGCGCGAAAAGTCCGCGCTGCTGCCGCTTCCGGCGCATCCCTACGACTCCTGCGAAGTCGCTCTCAGAGTGTGCGGACCCGACGGCTTCATAGAGCACGACACGAACTTCTACTCGGTGCCTGTCGAATACGCGGCCGACATTCTGACCGTGAAGGCCTCCGAAGAGGAGATATTCGTCTACAGCCCCGACCTGGTCCGGATCGCCCGCCACGAGCGGCGGCCTCTGGGGGCCAGGGAGAAAATGGAAGATCCGGCGCATCGCCTGGCAAGCAAGGTTCGCTACGGCCTGGAACCGGTGCGGGAGGCGTTTCTGCGGCTCGGCGAGCATGCCGGGGACTTTCTCGACGGCCTCAAGAGCGCCCACCCGAGAAACTGCGGGTTCCAGGCGCGCTGCATTCTTCGGCAGAAGGAAAACTACCACTGCGACGACATCGACGCGGCTCTGGGCCACGCCTCGAAATACCGCGCCTTCGACGGCAAGTCGGTGGAGCGGATTCTCAAGGCCAGGGCCAGGCCCCGCACACTGGAATCGACGGCGAGGCGAAAAGCGGGAAAGCTTCTGGAGAAACTTCCCGAAGTCCGTCAGCGCCCGCTGTCGGAATACTCCCGGCTGCTAGGGGGAAAGGAAGAGTAAAATGGAAGAAGATCCCATGGAAAGACTTCGACGAATGCTCGAGGAAATGAAACTGCGTAAAATCGCCGAGGAGCTCGACGCCGTTCTGTCCGAGGCGGAAAGGGAGGGCCGAGCGACATTCGAGGTTTTGGAGCGCCTTTTAGCCATGGAATACGCGGCGCTGGCGCAACGTCGCATAGAGCGCAGAATCAAGGACTCGAAGCTCGACGAACTGAAGCTTCTGGACGATTTCGACTTCGACTTTCAAAAATCGATAGACAAAAGGCAGATCATGGACCTGGCGACCCTGGGCTTCGCGGAACGCGGACAATGGCTGATTCTGGCGGGCAGCTCCGGCACCGGCAAAAGCCACATCGCCAAGGCGCTTCTCCTTCTGTGCTGCAAAAGGCAGTACCGCTGCAGGTACACGACCGCCTCCGACATGCTGCGCAGGCTTCTGTCCGGCCTCGCCGACGACACCGTGGAGGAAAAGCTCAAGCAATACGTCCGGCCGCAGGTCCTTCTGATCGACGAAATCGGCTTCGACCGCCTGGAGCAGGAGGAATCGCGCAAGGCGTCGCTGTTCTTCAAGGTCGTGGAGGGTCGCTACCGCAAAAACTCGACGATTCTGACCACGAACATCGACTTCAAGGCGCTGGGCGACTATCTGGGCGACCCGGTGATAACCGCCTCTCTCGTCGACAGGATGGTCCACCACGCGGTCATAATCAACATCGAGGGGCCGAGCTACCGCATGCACGAGTCCGAGGCCCTGAACAGGCCCCCCGACAAAGGGAAGAAATGAAACGGCGTTTCTCCGAAAGGGAACTCCGGGAGCTGCGAAACGAAATTCCCGTCGAAGAACTGATCGAAAATCATCTGCGCATGCCGGTCAGGCGCGTCTCCGGCCGCTTTCGGTTTTCATGCCCGATCTGCTCGGGCTACGACACGTCGGTGCTGTACGAAAAGAATCTGGCGCGATGCTTCTCGTGCCAAAAGAACTTCAACGCCATCGACCTTACCATGAGTCTGACCTCTCTGGATTTCGTCGGGAGC
>CAXXIG010000005.1:0-48808 GCA_963674505.2 Desulfobacterales bacterium | reverse complement strand
GTCAAGGTGTGTTCCGCGCGCATACTGCACAAGACCGACTACGAGGGCGTGGCCATGGGCGTGGGCCGGAGCGAAATCGACGAGACCGTGGAGAACTTCCGGAAAAAGTTTTCCGACGCGCCGATTCTCGTGGAGGAACAGGTGCATTTCCGTGGGCCGGAGCTGATCGTCGGCGCGCTGGTGGATCCCAACTTCGGACCGGCCGTTATGACGGGCGCGGGCGGCATCCTCACGGAACTCTACAAAGACGTGGCCTTCCGGCTGGCGCCGTGCTGCTTTACGGAAGCCCAACGGATGATCCGGGAACTGGTGGTTTCCCCGGCGTTTTCCGGCTATCGGGGCTTGCGATGCGACCCGGAAGGCCTCGCCCGCATCATCGTTTCGGCGGGCGAACTTGCCATTGCCCTCGGCGACAGTTTCAGCCAGCTCGACATCAACCCCCTCGTTTTTTCCGGGGACCGGTGGATTGCCCTGGATGCCAAAGTCGTGCTGGAGCAAAGCCGCCTCATCCAATGAAAGCGGTCATGGACGACGGGCGTGGCAAAATGAATGCGGACGCGTGCGTCTTTGTTTTGTCGCTTGCGATCATGGCTGTTTTCTCGCTTTTTTCGAGCGGACCCGCCGCAGCGGATCATATGATGGTCCTGGAAGACGCCAAAGCCCGCATCATCTTCGAACCAGGAGTGAACCAAGGGGCCGAGGAGGTCGCCAAAATTTTCCCGGAAATCAAGGAACGAACCGAATCCCTTTTCAAATGGCGCTATTCCTTGAGAGCATCCATCGTTTTGATCAACAACCGGGAAAGGTTCCTTCAATACGCGGACCATCCCATCACCGTGGCGTTCGCCGATCCGGCAAACAACACGGTCGTGCTGGATTTTTCCACGATATCGTCCAAACCGTTCTCTTTGGAAACCACCCTCGCCCACGAGTTCTGCCACCTGCTCTTGCACCGCCATCTGCCGGACATTCCCCGATGGCTCGACGAAGGCCTTTGCCAGTGGGCCAGCGGCGGCCTGGACGAGATTATGTTCGACCGGGGTCGCTCGGTCCTCAACCAGGCCGCGATCACAGGGCGGTTCCTGGATTTCGGCAGACTCGAAAACCGGTTTCCCCGCGCCGAAAACACGAGGGTCCTGGCGTACGAACAGAGCAAGAATTTCGTGACCTACCTGGATCGGCGTTTCGGGACCGAAAAATTGCGCGCCGTCCTGGAAGAGATGAAAAACGGGGCGACCGTCTACGAATCCGCGGCGAAAATCTACGACACGCCTTTCGAAACGCTGGAAAAAGACTGGATGGAATCTCTCCGAAGCGACTGGACTTGGCTGACGTACCTCAGCACCCATATCGACATTTTCCTGTTCGTCGCAGCGGCATTGATCACCGTTGTCGGTTTTATTAAATTTCTCCGGAGGAAACGCCGTTATCGCGACGCATACTGGGACGACGACGACGAGGAGGAGGAGGATGACGACTACTTCGACTTTTAGGGTCGGCGGAATTCGCTCGGATCGGTTATCCGGACATCCTTGCCCACTCGGTCACATCTCGTTTTTGCCTTTCGCGTCAGTCTTGTCCATGTCCATTTTTTCGAACACCGCCTTGATCAAAAGAGGAAACACCGTCGTGGCGTCGGCGTGGACTTCCGCGTATCTTCCGCCCTTCTGCTCGGGCACGAATTTTCCCCAGGACACGCCTTCCTTGTAGGTGCATCCGGAAAGTCCTCCCCAATGGACCGGTTCGGGGCAAATGCGCACGCCGCAACTGAAGAAGCGCTGCTTAACGTGGAAGCCCTGCTGGAACATGATGTCGATGAGGGGGGCGACCTGCTGCGCCCAGTTTCTGGGGACTCCTCCGCCGAGGGTGAAAATGGCCAGGGGGCCCTGGTGCTTTGCGATGCGGTCGGAATAATCCATGAGATCGACGAAGGGATTGTACGGCAGCTCGGGGCCTTTTTCGAACGGGTTTCTGGCATTGCCGCGCGTCATGTGGATGTATCGGACGGCGAGGTCCAGGCCCATTTCGCAGTCGGTGAAGGCCGGAATATACACAGGCACGTCCTTTTTGGCCGCAGAGGTCAGGATGTTGCGGTCGTCGGGATATTGTTCCCCCATAAGTTCGCCGAAGCGGCGACAGAAATCGGCGGAGCCCGCCGGCGGCGTTTCTCCGTTCACTGCGGGAACCAGTGTCTCCAGGTTTTCGCCCAGCATGGCCTCCAGCTCCTGGAACGAGCTTTCCAGCTCGATGGTGTCGTAGATGCGGTTGTAGCCCTTTTTGAAGAATTCCCGGTCGTCGAAGTCGCGGCAGCGATAGTGCTTGACTCCCATGCCCTCGACCAGGCCGTGGGTGAGAAGCGCTCCGGTGGACACGAGAAGGTCCACGCAGCCGCGTTCGATCAGGTCGCCGATGATCCAACCCTGCTTGGCAACGGTCAGGGCGCCGCTGAGCGTCATGACCGTCATGACTTCCGGGTCCGAGAAGCACTCGCAGAGTATCCGGTATGCCTTTCCCAGCTGCCTGCCCGAAAAGGAGGTGTTTTCCATGGCTTCCAGAAGGTCGGAAAAGCCGTTGATTTTGTCCAGATCGACGGGTTCCAGGGGGATGAGACCGTCGCCGTTTTCGAATTCATCGAGATTTCTGTTCCATTTCATAAGGGCAAATCCTCGGGAAAGGCTTTGAAGAACGCTTCATACGCGCTCTGGCAGTTTCAGTATTTTTTCGCCTGCGGCCACCAGGGTCTCCTCCTTTTTGGCGAAGTGGAACCTGATCAGGTGATCGACCGGTTCGTGAAAGAAGCTGGAGCCGGGCACGGCGGCCACGCCGATCTCCTTGGCCATCCACCGGCAGAACCGGACATCGTTTTCGAACCCGAAATCGGAGATGTCCACCAGCACGTAGTAAGCGCCTTGGGGCGTGGTGTATTTCAAGCCCGCCTTGTCCAAATATTCCAGGAAAACGTCGCGCCTTCGGGCATAGTCCCGCCGCAGCCTGACGTAATAGTTCAGGGGAAGCTGCAGCGCGGTGACGGCGGCCTCCTGCAAGGGGGCTGCCGCGCCCACGGTCAGAAAGTCGTGGACCTTCTTGGCCGCGTCGATCACTTCGGCCGACGCGATCACGTACCCCAGACGCCATCCGGTGATGGAATAGGTCTTGGACAGCGAGCTGCACGAAATGGTGCGGTCCTGCATGTCGGGATAGGAGACCATGTATCGGTGGGCGTAGGGCTTGTAAACGATGTGTTCGTAGACTTCGTCGGTGATGACGAACGCGTCGTGCTCGCAGGCCAGCTCCGCGATCAGGGTCAGCTCCTCGTGGGTGAACACCTTGCCGGTCGGGTTGGAGGGATTGCAGAGGACCAAGGCTTTGGCGCCCTGCCGGAACGCCTGCCGAAGCTCGTCGGCGTCGAACTGGAAATCGGGGGGATGCAAGGGGACGTAGATCGGGTCCGCGCCGCACAGGATGGTGTCCGCCCCGTAGTTTTCATAGAACGGGGAAAAGATGATCACCTTGTCGCCGGGGTTGCAGGCGGTCATCATGGCGGTCATCATGGCTTCGGTGGCCCCGCAGGTGACCACGATGTTGGCGTCCGGGTCGATGTCCCTTCGCATCCAGTATTTTTGTTTTTCGGCCAGGGCCTTTCGGAATCGCGGCGATCCCCAGGTCACGGCGTACTGGTGGTATCCCTCGGCCAGCGCCCGCCTGGCGGCGGTCACCAGGCTCGTGGGAGGGTCGAAGTCGGGAAATCCCTGCGACAGGTTGATGGCCCCGTAACGATCCGAAATGCGCGTCATTTCGCGAATCACGGATTCCGTGAACGAATTCAGGCGAACGGCGGTTTTCGGCATGATCTTGATCCCCTTCTACCAAAAAAGTTTTCGTTACAACGATTTGTATGGGATTGGCGACGCGGATGCAAGGAAAAATTGCCAATTCGGCGGAGGGTGTGTTAGGTTGATGGCAAAAACGAGGTCGAAAAACGACGGCGCTCGTTCGCTTGCCGCCGTCCGGAAAACAAAATTATGGAAGGGAGGTCGCATGCCGAAAACAATCCTGATCACCGGGGCGTCGTCGGGCTTCGGGAAAGCCTGCGCCAGGCGTTTCGCGCAGGACTGCGAAACGCTGATTCTGGCGGCCAGAAGAACGGACCGCCTGGAAAGACTCCGGGAGGAACTTGAAGACCGTTCCCGCGTACACGTGGAAACCCTGGACGTTCGTTTGCGAAAACAGGTCGAAGACAAGCTGGGGAACCTTCCAGAGGGCTTTTCCGACGTGGATGTCCTGGTCAACAACGCGGGCCTTGCGCTGGGGCTGGGTCGCGCGCACGAAACAGACACCGACGACTGGGACACCATGGTGGACGTCAATATCAAAGGCCTGATGTACTGCACGCGCACCGTGCTTCCCTCCATGGTCAAAAGAAACCGGGGACACATCGTCAACCTGGGCTCGGTGGCGGGCGACTGGCCCTATCCGGGCGGAAACGTCTACGGCTCGACCAAGGCCTTCGTGAAACAGTTCTCCAGAAGCCTTCGCGCGGACCTTCTGGGAACGGCGATCCGCGTGACCAACGTCGAACCGGGCCTGGCGGAGTCCGAGTTTTCCATCGTCCGGTTCAAGGGGGACGAAGAAAAGGCGAAAAAGGTGTACGAGGGAGTGCGGCCCCTCACGCCGGAAGACATCGCCGAAATCGTCCACTGGACCGTGAACCTTCCGCCACACGTGAACATCAACCGCGTGGAGGTCATGCCGGTATGCCAGGGATGGGGGCCGCTGGCGGTGAGCCGGGATTGATTTCTATCAAGAATCGAGCTTTTTGGGTATGAAAATCACGCGGGGCTGATTTCTTAAATCCGAATCCGAAGTAACGATGTCGCAACGGTTCGCCCTTGCCGTTGCGACAACGATGGCGTCGGCCATGGCCAGACCCTCCTGCAAGGCGATATCCGCAGCGGACAGCGCAAGGACTTCGTCCAAAGGGATGAGCCGCGATTTTTTCATGTATCCTGCCGAAAGCAACGCCTTTTCTTCGCCGACCTCCCTCTTCATAATCTTGTAAACTTCGTAAAGGACAATCGATGGCAGCAAGATGTCATCGCTATCGGCCAGATATTTTTCGTATTTGCAGGCAAGTTCGCCGTCCGTAAACCACTATAGCCATCCGCATGAATCGACGACAATCATAGGGCTCGGTCCTTCTTCTCTCGATAATCCCCTGTATTCGCTCCTGCAGCGATGCCTCTCAAGTCCTCAAGCGAAGACTGAGGCACAAGAATAAGCATGCCGTCCTTTTCGAATACGGTCAGTTTTTGTTTGGGCTTCAGGTTCAGGCTTTCCCTGACCTTCTTCGGAATTACTATTTGGTACTTGCTGGAAATGGTGGCCTGCATTGCATTCTCCTTTTCTTGGAGCGATATGAAAAATGTAAAATAATTACGTTCGAATGTCAAGCCCGGACAATGATATCAAGGTACCCTGCTCTTTGCCGTCTGTTTCAGCAGGAAAGAAAGGATGCGACTTGGAGGACGTTGACCTGTCTTGCGCGTCGTCTGCGGGAACGGCGGATCATCCCCTTGAAATCCACCCTCGATGGTTTATCCTTCAACATCTTGAACGCTTGGGAAAGGATGGATCATGGCATCGCAGGAACTTGCCGTTCCGAGTCATTTCGATTCGGAGAAGGTGGGGGGCGTCTGGAAGGTCGATTACGAGAGTGTGGCCAGGGACGCAGAGAAATGGAAAAGCAGGTACAACTTGCCGCCTGCGGCTTTGGACGAAAAGCGGGTGCTGCTGCTTTTGGTGGATGTTCAAAATTCGTTTTGCACGCCGGGGTTCGAGCTGTTCGTGGGCGGACGCTCCGGCAAGGCGGCTGTGGAGGACAACAAGCGGCTCTGCAAATTCATATACAGAAACCTGGCCTTCCTTAGTCAAATCTGCATGACCATGGACACCCACGAGGCCATGCAGGTGTTCCACGCCATTTTTCTCGTCGATGAGAAGGGGAACCATCCCGCGCCTTTCACGTCCATTTCGGTCCGGGACATCGAAAAAGGTGTTTGGAGGTTCAACGAAAAGATCGCGATTTCGCTGGACATAGAGCCCGGCTACGGACAGCGATACCTGGAGCACTACACGAAGAAGCTGGCCGAACGCGGCAAGTACGATCTGACCGTCTGGCCCTACCACGCCATGCTCGGGGGGATCGGCCACGCATTGGTTTCCTCGGTGGAGGAGGCGGTGTTCTTTTTCGGCATCGCCCGAAGCGCCAGGCCCGACTTCCAGGTCAAGGGACAGCACCCTTTGACCGAAAAATACTCTGTGCTCAGCCCCGAAGTCCTGACCGGCCCGGGCGAGGAAAAAATCGCGGACAAGAACGCAGAACTTGTCAGGAAAATGCTGGACCACGACGCGGTCATCATCGCGGGCCAGGCCAAGAGCCATTGCGTGGCCTGGACCATCGACGATCTTCTGGATGAAATCAAGGCGAGAAACCAGCCGGAACTGGCCAAAAAAGTCTATTTGCTGGAGGACTGCACCTCGCCGGTGGTGATCCCGGACGTTGTCGATTACACGGACAAGGCCAACGAGGCGTTCCGGAGGTTCGCCGACGCGGGCATGAACCTGGTGCGCTCCACCGAACCCGTGTGCAATTGGGAAGGGCTTTGTTCCTGACCGGGAATGTCTCCTATTTTTTCAGGAGCCACATGATCAGGGAAATCACAATGCTGACCAGGATCATTGTCGCGATGGGTATGTAGGCTTTGAAGCCGGGCCTGTCGATTATGATGTCGCCCGGAAGTCTCCCCAAAGGCAACTTGGACAGCCAAGGCCAACAAATGCCGGCTACGATTGCCACGATACCCGCGATGATTAATGCTCTTCTCATACCCGACGATTCTATACGCGGGAGATCAAAAAATAAAGCGCAGGAATGAAAAATCCGGTTGCCGACCCTGGGAAGAAATTGTCCTGGTTATAACCAAAACACTTTTTCCGTCAGCTTGTCCGAGCCTTTCTCACCCCGTGCTCTGCATGGCCGCCGCGATGCCGTTGATGCTCAGAAACAGGGCGTGGCGGATGAGGCCTTTTTCGTTTTCGCCGGCGTTTTCCCAGCGGCGGAGCAGTTCGATCTGGACCAGGTTCAGAACGTCGGTGTAGGGGTTTCTTAAACCGATCACCTTTTTAATGGTGGGGTGGTTGTCCAGGAGTTCCTTTTGGCCGGTGATTTTCAGGACCCATTTTTCGGCCCTTTCGAATTCGGCGACGATCTTTTCGTGAATGTTTCCCGGGGCCCTGCGGCTGTATATGCGCGAGATTTCCAGCCGGGACCGGGCCATTTCCAGCTGGGCGTTTTCCAGCATCGCTTTGAAGAAGGGCCAGGATTTCCACATTTCATCGAGCAGTTCCAGGACTTGCTTGTCTTTTCCGGCGGTCTGCTCCAGCGCGGTTCCGATGCCGTACCATCCGGGGATGTTGTAGCGGGTCTGGGTCCAGGAGAAGTTCCACGGGATGGCGCGCAGGTCGTCGAACTCGGTATCCTTGGCGGACTTTCTGGAAACGGGGCGGGAGGCGATGGGAAGGCGGCCGATGTGTTCTATAGGGGTGGCTTTCTTGTACCAGTCCCAGAACGCGGGGTCGTCGATCAGTTCCCGGTACGTTTTCATGGCACGGTCGGAGATCTTTTCCATGAGAGCGCGCATGGGCGGGAGGCACCCCGAATCGCATGCGGGATCGCTGGCGGCTTGGATTACGGCGTTCACGATTTGTTCCAGGTGGCGGTGGGCGATGGATGTCCGGGCGTAGCGAAAGGAGATCACTTCGCCCTGCTCGGTGAAGCGAATGGCCCCGTTTCTGCTCTCCGGGGCCTGGGACAGGATGGCCTGGTTGGCGCGCCCTCCGCCCCGGCCGATGCTCCCGCCTCGTCCGTGGAAAAAACGGAAGCGGATGCCGTGGTTCGAACAAACCTCGCTCAGCTCTTTTAACGCTTTTTCCAGGGACCAGTTGGAGGTCCAGTAGCCGCCGTCCTTGTTGCTGTCCGAATAGCCCAGCATAATCTCCTGGAAATTGTTCCGGCATCGCAAATGCTTTCTGTAGACGGAGCTTGCGAACATGTTTTTCAGCAGCTCGCCGGAATTTTCCAGGTCCGATATGGTTTCGAACAGCGGGGCGATGTCGAGGCGGCTTTCGACCCGGTCTTTCCGGTATTTCCACAGGCCCGTTTCCTTGGCCAGCAGGAGAACTTCGAGCATGTCGCTGGCATCGTGGGTCATGCTGACGATGTAGCCGCCCACGGACTCGGGGTTTTGGTCCATGGCCTCTCGGATCATTTCGAAGGTTTCCAGGACCTCGGCCGCTGTTTCGGACAAGTCCTCGCCGGTTTTGACAAGCGGACGCGGGTTCGCGAGTTCCTGTTCCAGGATTTCGAGTTTGCGTTTTTCCTCCATTTTCGAATAGCCGCTCGCGACCCCGGCGGCTTCCAGCATCTCCTCGACGGTCCTTTCGTGGACGCCGCTGTGCTGGCGCATGTCCAGGGCGGCCATGTGGAAGCCGAACACCTTGGCCCGCACGATCAGGTCGGCGAGCCTTCCGCGAGCGGCCAAGTCCGAAAGCCCCGCCTCCGAAAGGGCGTCGCGCAACACGATCAGGTCCGCCCGGAACGCATCGACCGGGTAGGTTTCGGGTGCCGCGTTGTCTTGCGATCGTTCCAGCTTTTCGATCATGTAGAAGATTTTCAGGCGGAACGGTTCCAGGCGATATCTCCGGAACTGCCTTCTGTCCAGGTCGAAATTGTTTTCGTCCTCTTCCAGGGATTTCTTAAGGGTTTCCGGGGTGTCGATTCGAAGGGACGATATGCTCAGTTCCGTCCACAACAGATCCAGTTCCCGAAGGTATCCTTTCCAGGCCGCGTTTCGGTGGACACGCAGTGTCTGGCGAGTGACGCCGGGAGTGACATAGGGGTTGCCGTCCCGGTCGCCGCCGATCCAGGAGCGGTAGCGCAGAAAGGGCCGAACATCCGGGGAAGAAATGGAATAGCAGGTTTCCAGGGCTTCGTACAGGTCGCGGTAGACCCGGGGGACGGTCTCCCAGATGGCATGTTCGCAATAATAAAGACCGTTTTTCACTTCGTCCTCGACACGGAGCCGGTCCGCTCGAATGTCCTCGGTGGCCATGATCAAGCCGATCTCGTGATAGATGCGGGTGAAGACGGCGTCCTTTTCCCGCTCGGTCAAATCGGCGTCCACAGGAATGTCGGCCAGGAGCTTGGCGATGCGGTTTTGCTTGAAGAGCAGGCTGCCGCGCCGGACCTCGGTCGGGTGGGCCGTGAGGGTGGGCTGGATGTCCAGCCTTTTCAGCATCTCCAGAACCTGTGTCTCGGATGCGCCGTCGCTTTTGACTTTCGAGACGGCTTCCAGGATGGAGTCGGGCATGGGGGATTCGGGGCTCTGGGACATGGCTTTGATTCGGTTCAGCCGCGTGATTTCCTGACGTTCCGCCTCGTTGATCAGGTGGAAGAACGAGCTGTAGGAACGGATGAGCCAGAAGATTTCGTCCAGGCTCAGTTTCCGAATAGAATCGCGGACCTGGTCGTAGTGTCCCGGATCGTTTTTTCGGGAGGCTTTTTTGCAGCCGTGCCGCAGGTCCTCCACCAGATCGAAGACCCCGTCGCCCGCGCGTTCCCGGACGACCTGTCCCAGGAGCGTACCCAGCAGGTTGACCTGATGGCTCAAGTGGGCGGATATGCCCTCCCCCTCCGATTCGATCTTCAAGCCTTTCCAGCTTTTCATGCTGCCTTTTCCTTTCTTCCGGCGGTTGTTTTTTTCTGATTATAACGGATTTGGGGGAGCAGGCGTAGGTTGGGTTGAGCGCCGTTAATTGTTGGGTTTCGCTCATTTTTTCTTTCAAATGTAACTGGAAGGTACACGATGCAAGCAGCCTGCAAGCGAAACCCAACATGAAAACCCGCTCAACCCAATCAACCCAACCTACGCTTCAGCCTCCCCCCCAAATCCGTTATAATCATTTTTTTTTAGAAATTGGGTTTGAGTCGGTGCAAGGATCGATGTTATTTTTGCAAATTTGCAGCCCGATAATCAAGGCGTTTTATGATGGTTTGCCGATGAGAAGAGCGGTTCGGAAAATTCGAAAGGAGGAGGCCGGGGTATCCGTGCTGGAATTTTTGAGCCGGAAGTTCGCCTATTTGTCCGAAAGCGATTGGAAAAGATGCCTGGAGGAAAGGCGGGTGAAGATCAACGGAGCGCCTGCGTGTCCCGGGGACATCCTGAACGCGGACGACCGACTGGAGACGGTCTTTGGGAACATTGAAGAGCCCCCGGTTCGCAAGGATTTTCGAGTCGTCCATGAAGACCCTTCCCTGATCGCCATCGACAAGCCCGGAGGACTGCCCTGCCATCCGGCGGGAATCTATTTCGAAAATACTCTGTGGCGGCTGTTGCGGAAAAGGTTCGGCCAAAGCCCGCTGCATTTCGTGCACAGGCTGGATCGGGAAACCTCGGGACTCGTTCTGATCGCCCGTTCCCAGGCCGCAGCCAGGCGGATGCAGGAAGAATTTCTGACAGGGCGGGTGGAGAAACGATACCTGGCCTTGGTGGAAGGCGCGTTTCCGGAAGAAACCGTGAGGGCGAAGGGATGGCTGGAGGGGGACAGGGCGAGCGTCGTTCGCAAGAAGCTTGTTTTTCGGCCGGAGGAAGAAGGAGGAGAAGATGCGGGCGACGCGGGGAAATGGTGCGAGACGGTCTTTCGGGGGCTTTCAACGGCACGGGGCGTGTCGCTGGTGGAGGCGCGGCCCGCGACCGGCAGGTTGCATCAGATACGGGCCACGCTTCTTGCAATGGGACACCCGGTGGTGGGAGACAAGCTCTACGGGCCGGACGAAACCATTTTTCTTCGATTCATCCGGGATGATATGACCGACGCCGACCGTGCGGCGCTGCGTCTCGACCGCCAGGCCCTGCACTCCTGGGAAATGATTTTCAGGCACCCGGAAAGCAGGGAAAAAATCGCTTTGCAGGCACCCTTTCCCCGAGACTGGCAGACGCTTTCCATCCCCGTCCCTATGCCGTAGCCGAGTCCGCGACCGGCTCGACGGCAGCGTCGGGGTACTTGCACTTGAACGCCTCCTGCACCACGGCGGCGGCGCATTGGGGGGCCATGAGGAAGTCGCGATTGACGACGATGTCGAACTCGTACGGCGAGGCGTCCTTCTTGCCGTAGACTTTCGAGAAAAATTCCCGTTGCTCAGAATCGAGGCGTTTCAGTTCGTTGTCGGCCTCCTTTTGATCGATGTTCAGCAACCGGGCGATTCTTTCGCGGCGGTTGTCTCGTCCGCAGATGAACCGAACCGCCAGAACGTCCTCTCTGGGAAGAATCAGATGGGCGCCTCTTCCCACGAAGATGGTCGGTTCCAAGTCGGCGAAGGAAACTACCGCGCCGAACAGATGCCTGGTGTAGTCGCTTTTGGTGAAGGCCTTTTCGCCGAACAGAAACGACAGAAATTCGGTCATTTTGCCAGGGTATTTCTCGTCGAATAGCGACGCCGTGCGTTGGCCGAGCCCGGCTTTTTTCGCGATGTGCTCCAGCACTTCCCGGTCGATCACCCGGTATCCGATTCTTTTCGCCAACTCCACCGCGATTTCGAGCGCTCCCACGCCCGGCTTTCTGGAAAAACAGATGCTGGGAAATTTTTTCGGCGGTCCCTGCTGCGTCTCCTTCTTTTCCAGTTCCCACTTTTTGAAAAAACGGTCGGCCAGTTCCGCCGCTCCCGGCCATTCCTTTACATACGAACCGGAAACATATCTTCCGCCGACTTTTCTGGTCGCCATTGCATTTCCTCCTGGCCGCAGCCTTTGAGTGTCATAGCCTTTTACAACCTGTAAAAAGCCCGGTATAGAACGGGCCTTGCCCGGGCTTTTCCACAGACAACGGACGACTGGCGGAGCGCGGCGCTAAATCGCGCAGGTTTTCATGACCTCGCAGATTTGGACAAACACGTCGGTCAGCCTCAAGATGCCCGCGATTTTGCCCTTTTCCGTGACGAGCAGGGACTGATGGCGTCCCATGACCAGTTGATGTATGGCTTCGTCGAGGGTGGCGTCCGCATCGACGTATTCGCCCTCGACCGGCTTGTACATGATATCCCTGGCCTTCAGTGTCGCGCCTTTCCGGCAAATGTCCTTCAGGGGTTCGCTCCAAAGATTGTGCTTTTGGGCCAGGGACTTGAGAAAGCTCCTGGTGTATCCGCTGTAGGAGACCCTGTTGAGGTCGTCCACCTGCGCGTATCCCCGTTCGAGACCCATGATCAGATCCAGCTGGCTGATTTTGCCAACGATATCGTGGTCCTTGTCGTATACCAACACGGCTCTGTGCTTGTAACGGTCTGCGGCCTGTTGCTTCTGGGCCGTTTCCAGCGCCGTAACGACTTCGTACAGGGTTGTTTCCTCGTCGACAGTCGCGTACTCGTCAATGGGGACCATGATTTCTTTCACATTGATTGTTTTCACTTCGCGCCTCCTGGTTGGAAAAATTGTTAAGGGTTGCCTTGTCACAAGCAACAACCGTGCCGTTTTCAGGGGAAGAGTGGCGATTTCGGGAGACTGTCGAAAGGAGACGTGCTTGTGCGTAGCTATCCGACGGGCAGTTCGGGGGGAAACGCCGAATTCCATGGATGAAGCGCCCTTTCGCTTCGGGGCGATTCCGTCGTGTTCCGGCCGCGCTGCCAGAGGATGGCAGGCGCGGCCGTTCACCTACGCTTGGCAGATCTCGAACCCGTTTGTCGAGATCCGTTCTTCCGAAAAGAGGACAGAACCTTGCTACTCGTTGTCGTAGTCCCCTCGATTTTTCCTCTTGGAATGTTTTTTGCGCCCTTTGTCCTTCCAGGGGGCTTCGCCTTCGTGGCGGGGCCCCTTGTTTTTTTTCTTCCGGCATTCGGGGCAGCGGGTGGGCTCGTCGAAGCCCCTTTCCTCGAAACGCCGTCTTTCTTCGGCCGAAAATACGAAATTCTTGTCACACTGCAAACAGGTGATGATTTTGTCTTGCATTGCCAGTATCCTTGGTTTCTTTCGGATTAGCCGGACGGTCCCGCCGGGGGAACCTCATCCACGGAGAGCATTTAACCCTTGAAAAGATCCTTTGTTTAATTGTAACGTATTGAAAAATATGGGAATGCCAATCCAAACTGCAAACTCGGGTTTAAAAGGTTTTTTCAATGAAAGAGCAACTCCCGCAGGAGACTTCAATGGCCTGTTAATACATTTCAAACGAGGAGATTGTCAACAATGGAAGCTGAAAAAAACAAGGCTTTTCGAGATTTCGACCGCTTTTTGCACGCGATGCAGGCTCGTTTCGATATGGGGTTGTCTCCGGCGGCGTTGTCGCTGGCCTTTTTCGACTGGGCGATTCATTTGGCCAACGATCCGGGAAAACGGATCGAACTGGTCGAAGCGTTCATGCGCAAATCGTTCAAGTGCGTGCAATACTCGGTGGAATCCACGGCGAACCCGGAATGCGAGCTTTGCGAAATACCGGACAGCAACGACCGCCGTTGGGTGTCGGAGGAATGGCAGAAGTGGCCGTTCAAAATGTATTACCAGTGCTTTCTTTTGGCGCAGCGCTGGTGGAAAAGGGCGACCACCGACGTTTCGGGCGTGTCCTGCCATCACGAGGACGTGGTTTCGTTCGTAGCCCGCCAGCTGTTGGACATGCTGGCGCCGACCAACTTCGTGTTGACCAACCCCGAGGTCCTGAAGGTTACAAAGGAGGAAAAGGGGGAGAACCTTTTGAGGGGATGGATGAACTTTCTGGAGGACGCAAAGCGCAACATCGAAGGCAAAAAGCCCCTGGGCGCCGAGAATTTCAAGGTCGGCGAAAACCTCGCCGTCAGTCCCGGCAAGGTGATTTACAAGAACGACATCATGGAATTGATCCAGTACGCACCCCGGACGGAGAAAGTGTGGGCGGAGCCGGTGCTGATCATCCCGGCCTGGATCATGAAATATTACATTTTGGATCTGGTCCCCCGAAAATCCCTGGTCAAATATCTCGTGGACAACGGGCATACCGTGTTCATGGTATCTTGGAAGAACCCTCTTGCCGAAGACCGGGACAAGGGCATGGACCATTACCTGAAAGAAGGGGCTTTGGCCGCGATCGACCTAGTCTCCAAGGTGGTCCCGGATTGCAAGATCCACGCGGCGGGATATTGCCTGGGCGGTACCCTGCTGGCCATTGCGGCGGCAGCCATGGCCCGCGAGGGAGACGACCGCCTGAAGAGCATCACGCTGCTGGCCGCCCAGACCGATTTCACCGAGGCCGGAGAACTGATGCTGTTCATCGACGAAAGCCAGCTGACCTATCTTGAGGACCAGATGTGGTACAACGGGTTCCTAGATACCAAGCAGATGGCCGGGGCGTTCCAGTTGCTTCGATCCAACGACCTGATCTGGTCTCGGCTCGTACACGAATATTTGTTGGGAAAAAGGCAGCCCATGTTCGATCTGATGGCCTGGAACGCGGACGCCACGCGCATGCCCTACCGGATGCACAGCGAGTATTTGAGAAAGCTGTTTTTGAAAAACGAGCTTTCCCGAGGGCGCTACGAGGTGGACGGCCGTCCGGTCGCCATCAGCGACATTCGTTGCCCCGCGTTCCTGGTCTCCACCGTAAAGGACCATGTCGCCCCCTGGAAGTCGGTCCACAAGTTCAACCTGGCTTCCGATGCCGAAGAGATCACCTTCGTGCTGACCAGCGGGGGGCACAACGCCGGAATCATCAGCGAACCGGACCATCCGAGACGCACCTATCAAATCTCGACCCGCAAGGAGGGGGAAAAATACGTGGACCCGGACACGTGGCGAAAAGACGTGCCTATGGAAAAGGGGTCGTGGTGGCCGGAGTGGAAAAAATGGCTGTCGCAAAAATCTTCGCGACAGGTTTCGCCCCCCGGCATGGGAGCCCCTGCGGAAGGCATCGAGCCCATGATCGACGCTCCGGGCGAATATGTGCTAACGGAATAAGGCCTCCGTTCGCACACGGGGCGAACGCCATGCGAAAAAGCTTTTAAGAAGGTTCCATGCTGGAAAACGAAAAAAACGGGGGGGGACGGCCTCCCAGATTGCATCCTTTGACATCCATACGGTTTTTCGCCGCCGCGCTGATCGTATTGCAGCACTCCGCAGGCAGCTTCGGCATTTCGAGAGAAATCCTCAACAAAGTGTACACGGCCCACGGGGTGTCTATCTTTTTTATTCTGTCGGGGTTTATCCTGACTTACGTCTATGGTCCCTTGGAGGGAAAAAGGGCAATCCGGCGTTTTTTTGTCGCTCGCTTCGCCAGGCTATGGCCCCTGCATGCCTTGACGTTTCTGATGGCTTGGGCTCTTTTTCCGGTCGGAGACAGCGTTTGGCCAATGCTGGCCAATATTACCATGCTGCACGCCTGGGTCCCTTTCAAGGAATACTATTTCTCGGTCAATCATGTTTCATGGAGTATTTCCACGGAATTCGGTTTCTATCTTCTGTTTCCGCTGATTGTCTACCGATGGGAAAAGAGGAGGCTTCTTACTCTCGTATCGGCCTTTTTCATAAGTTTCATCATCATTTTCCTGTTCGATTTTTTCGATCTTGTGGACCGAAGCGTGCGTCCGCCCAACTTTTACGGTTTCATATACATCAGCCCCTTGGGCCGTCTCTACGAATTCGTGCTCGGAATGGCGACGGCGTCCGTCTTCATGCGCAATGCGTGTCGATTCCGCCCTGGCATAAAGGCGGGTACCCTTTTGGAGGTCGCCGCTCTGTCGGGAGTCTGCTTCGCCTTGGTGTTCCTGCGCGATTGCATTATCATGTTGCCTTTGAAAAAAGGCGGGGCAGGAGAGTTTTGGATGCTTCACGGCGGTCTGGCTTGTTTTTTCTACGCGGCGATGATTCTGGTTTTCGCCTTCGAGCGAGGCTATGTCTCAAAGTTCCTCTCCTTTCGCTTCATGCGGGTTCTGGGCGAGATCAGTTTTTCCATTTACCTTGTCCATCAAATCCTTTTAAGGTATTTTCGGCAAAACATTGAATCCGATCTGTTGCTTTCGAACCCGGTCGCCTATTTGTATTTCTGGATTTTTCTTCTGGCCGGGTCGTATTTTCTTTGGACATTCATGGAAAAGCCCTGCCGGAAATTGATCGTGGAGGCTGGAAGAAAAATATTTTCGGGCGAAAAAACGGGCGGGGCGAAAAACACCGCCGATAATCGAAATGCCATGCAGCCGAAAAGACTTTTTCCCTTCTGGAACGTAGCGATTTGCGTGGCGCTAATCGTACTGGCCGTCCCGATTTTCTACGATTCCATGCTGGTCGCGAAAAAAAACGGCTTTCAGGCGATCAGCGAAGAGCGGGCTTTGGCGATAGAGGAGAATAGCATCGAGAAATTTCGGAATGTCGGATTCGGCGGTAATTTCATCCTGGTGGGAGTGGTCCCGGAAAAAGGACGGGACGGTTCGAAGCTTACGGTCGCCTGGAAAAGCGCAATAGGGCAGGAGCACCCCCACTATAACGCCGTACACGGAGTGGACGAAAGCGGAAACATCTTGTTTAAAAAGGCCAAGCCAATGCCGGAGGATGGCTATTTGCCGAAAGAAGGCGACGTATGGGCCGACGAGATTTCCATATCCGAATCCGAACTGGAAAGGGCGCACGCCATCGCCATGGGAGTGTTTTCGAAGGGAGGCGGCTTGCTGATGGCCGATCATGGTCCGAGGGATTGGAACGGCAAAAGACTCTTGATATCGGTCGAAGACATCCGGTCCGAATCGAATCGACGTTCACCTCGGTAACAGGGAAGGGACGAAATGCAAAATAAGGCTCGAGATATGAAAAAACGCCTTGTCATATTGATTTTAATCGCGGCAGTTCTGTCGATCCCGGCGATCGGGTTCTGCGAAAGGGTTTGGAAAGGAGGGATGTGTCCCTATTGGAACTTATCCGTCAATTGGGTCCAGAAATCCGTCCCCTCCTACATCGATTTGGTGATCATCGGGGAAGGGGAAAATTTCAGCCCGGCAGTGAGATACGACCAAGCGTTCGCGCGCATGGTCGTCATCAAGAAGGGTGGTACCCTGACTCTCGAATCCGACGTTCTGGTGATTGGCAAATGAAGAGATGCCGGCCGCGCAGACTTGTATCACGACGAAAGGCCAACTCCGGCAATGCGCCCCATGGCGTTGGTCAGTCTCAGATTCAATCGACGGGCCACGGCCCAGTATAAGACGGTGTCTGCCGCGACCACGGGTTTTTCGACGCGTCGTTCCATGTCGGCCAGGATCTCCAAGGTCCTGGTTCCCGCGCCTGTGACGACCAGGGCCTGTGCACGGGGCGAGGAGTCCGCCGCAGCCAGGATGGAGCGGACGGCCAGATCGGCCGTCATGGACCAGCCGAACTCCTCCATTTTGGTCGATGTATCGATCAGGCCCTGATCGGCCATCGTGGAGGCATGCAGCACGTCGAACCCGCACATTTCCATAAAGGACGCAAAGGCGTCGCGCCAGTCCCTTTCATAGTATGTGCAATCCACTGCGATGCTTTTCGCTCCCAGAAACCTGAGTCCGTCCACGATGGCAAGGCCGGTCATGACAACGGGAATGTTCGCCGCCATCGACATGGATTCCGCCCTGGCGCGGGCTTCGGATTCGCTTGCCGTGTTCGCCCACGCAAAGGGGCTTCCCACCTGCGCCGCGATATCGCATCCGGCGGCGGCCAAGCTTTTGGCGCACAAGTCGAGTTCGGCCTGGACCGATGCGATGCTTTCGAGCCGGTAATCGAAGTCCGGCAATAAGAGGGGGGCCTGCTGCGTGGCCACGCTTTCTTCGACGACCTTCGGGAATTCCGCCGGAGCCGGGTCGAACCAGGCGGGAGCGCTTATGAATCCTGCGACCGGTATCTTGTTCATTTCGTTATCCCCTCCCAACCCACATCGTCTAATCGATGGTGTAGCCGACTTCGATTCTTCGGTTTTCTCCATGGCCGCCAAAGGTGCATCCCGTGATTTTCTTTCGATTGGAGGGGTAGAGTTCCTTCTTTCTTTCGACCAGCAAATCCACGAAGGAGGACAATGTCTGGAATTCTTCCGGGGGAAGCGTCTTCTGGGCGTCGGACAGGTATGCCCCTATGGTGTTTTCGCGCTCCTCTTCCGGCGTGAGGGTGGCGTTCCAGACGAAAATGGCGAGAGACACCGCCTTTTTTTCCGAGGCTTCGTCGTCGCAGGTCTCCAGCAAGGGGGATGCGAAATCGACCACGACCTCCGACATTCTTTCCATGTCCTCGACTTCGGAGAACCCGGGCGGGGTCTGTTCCGGTTCGACAATCAGCTCGCCGGTCTTGGGCTTCGGGGCCGCCGGTTCCGATCGAACCTCAGAGACAGGGGCTTGGGACTCTGAAACGGTTTGCGATCTCGCTTTTTCGCCTCCGCGTCCTCCGGCCTTCCGAACCTTGGGTCTGTTTTGGATCTTCTTTCGCAATCGGAGTTTCTTTTTCTTGTTCTTTTTCATCCTGTCGGCCTTCCTTGGCTTTTTGGTCCTGTCGGGGGGCTGGTTGCGGACTTGGGTAACATTCGATGTTCAAGGAACCGGTTTCACAAGCTGCGAGTCGCTTTTTGCCAGCCGCGCCGCCTTTTTTTTCAATTCCGAATGGTCCGGGAACCGTTCCAGCGCCTTTTGTATCGTTTTTTGGGCGCTGACGACATCGTCGTCAAGTTCTTTAACGTAAGCCAGATTGAACCAGGCGTCAACGTCGTCCGGGCAGAGGGACAACAGCGAACGGAGGGCTCGGGCGCAATCCGGGAAGTCCTTGGCGTGAAAAAGGCAGGCCGCCAAGTCCCGGTACAGGTCGGAGCGTTTCGGGTAGGCCTCGACAGCTTGTTTCAGCAACGCGGCCGCAAATTTGAAATTGCCGTCCTCGAAAGCCTTGTGGGCCGCGCCGCGAATGGCTTGCGGGTTCTTTTTCAACCTCCGCATGGCGCACGCCATGGCCCGAATATGGCCTGTCGAGAAGCTTTCAGGGCGGACAGGGTGGTTTGCGTCGGCATCGACGGCGCTGCATCTGCGACCGTATTCGTTTCGTTTCTCGGGACACATAAGAGCGCGATAAGCGGCGTTGATTTCCTTGAATCGCGCCTCCGCCTCGGGATTGCCGGGGTTGGCGTCGGGATGATGGGCTTTGGCGAGTTTGCGGTAGGCCGACTTGATCTCGTTTTTCGACGCGTTTGGAAACACTCCCAATACGTCGAACAGGTTTTCGTTCATAGACATTATCTTAGGTGTTACCTATTGAATTGATAGAACAGTTGTGGCAAGCTGAATGGTTGTGTTGGCAAGATATGCCAGCAAAACGCTTCTGTTCTCCATCGCTGGTGGCATATCCAAAATCGAGCTTTGCCGAACCGATTCTGTTACTATACAGTAAGTCCACAAAAGGGGCAAGTTCTCGATAAGGCAAGAAAGGGGAACGTTGGTTTCTTTCCGAATCTGTCAAGCATTCGTTGATTCCAGAGTAATTGTCTGGTATTAGATTGAAAGACATGGTTGATTTGATGTTTCCAAAAAAAGTGGCTGTTGCGTGAGGAAAATATGAGGGCCCCAAAAAGACGCCGCCCCCGCCAAAGGGAATCTGTACAACCGCCGGAAGGGGTTGACTTGCGTGATGTTGCCTTAAAAGCATCCTACGTTGGTAGCCCGGAGCATAAGGACCGACCGACTTTCGCAGGACATCCCCGTCCACGTGCGGACGCCAGCATTTGCGACCCAAACTTATCCAAAAGCCAAGCCGACCTTACCGAACGTCTGCAAGAAAGCATCAGGAGAGGATTTGTTGGAGCGCCTTGGGAAGGCGACTTTCCCAGATACGCATGGTGTGTCATAAACGAAGATGTTTACGAGGCGCGCTTGGTGAACAAGGGCAATGGAGAGTATAAAGGATATCGTTTGGAGCCGGAGGAACGACCCTCTGGTATGTGAAATATCGATGAGCGATTTTAGAATAGAATTCGAATGGCAAGATCCCGGAGCGGCAAAAGGACCCGAACTGAGGGCGACATGGGCGTGTTTGAAGATCTTGGCGGACGGAAAATGCTTAACTCGATTGGAGGATTTGGTTTCCAACAGCAATCGAGATTCGCTTTACGCCCCGTTGTATCCCATTGCCGAATGGTTTGCGTCCAACTGGTGGAGCCTTTTCCATGAGATACCCTCCCCTGGTGTTGAATCGAAGAAAGAATACCATCGACGCCATAATATTCTTGCGGCAGCGGAAGGTTTCGCTCTTCCTTGGCTTAGCATTGAACCAGAAGGTGCTCGGACCGTTTTGCATTGGCGGCCTCGTGATTTGCCGACCTGCAGGGTTCGCTTTCTTAACGAGGGACGAGCCGTCATCGAGACAAGCCTCTTGAAAGAAAGGATTCGAGCTTTCATCCGTTCGGTGTTGACGAGACTGGAAAACGAATGCGTTGTAGCGCCTTTTCTTGCCGAAGAGTGGGAGGCTATCGAATCTGCGGACCATGAAGAAGCGTCCTTTTGCAAAGCTGCCGCACGTATGGGGTTGGATCCCTACAGTATTGGCGAGGGTGTCGCTCAAACCATTGTCGATCTCGGGGAACGGCTTCCTTCCGGCGTTTTCGACGAATATCTTTATGTGGCTGATCTCGAACTCTTGAGAGATCAAGGCGTGCGGCTATCAAGCATTCTATCCGAAGCCGGCGAACTCGATTTGGATTTGCAGCCTTTGAAAAGCCTCAGGGAAGAATGCCTTCGTTTTGTGGGAGGTGCCGGGACACAGCTACATCCATGGCAAGAAGGCTATGAATTTGCTCGAAGATTGAGAAACAGTTTAGTGCGTCGTTCCTGCAATCGGCTTTCATCTTTGGAAGAGGTTCGTTCTTTGTTCGAGATAGACCCCTTGATCTGGGAGCGAGCCGTGGTCGATAGATTCGACAGAAGTTCCCCGATCGATGCGGCTGTGGCCTCGACAAAAACGCAGTCTCCTTATTTCGCGATTCAAAAACGAGAGTCGGAAACTGGGAACGTATTCAAGCTCTGCCGTGCGCTGTTCGAATATTTGAGCGACCCGGAACCATCCGCCGCGATCATTACCCGAAGTCGCTCCGAAAGACAAAAACGAAATCGGGCCTTCGCCGCCGAATTCATCGCGCCTGAAGACCGGCTTCGCGATATGATAGGGACAGCTTGGATCGCGGAGGAGGATATCCAAGAAATAGCCCAAAATTTAGGGGCGTCCGAATTTGTAATTCGGCATCAGATTATCAACCATGGAATAGCCAATATTATCGAGTAGTTGTACAGAAAGAAAAGGGACAAGGGGTCGAGTGCATTCGAAGATCGCTTGTCCCTTTGGGAGTTGGTTATAACCTCGGCCAACCAACACCGTCATTCCGGGCGGAGCTTGCGGAGACCCCGAATCCAGGCAAAGATCGATACTGTTGGATGAAAACCGGCCGAAGTTAAAACCAAGCCCTCCCTTTGTTATTGCCTTTTTTAAGTCAGCCCTATGCCGAGCTTTTCATCATCTCCATCATTTTCCGCTGCATTTTCTGTGCGACGGCCATGCGGTCGTGGCCGTTTTTAAGGCGTTCGCCAAGAAGCTTGCCCGCTTCGGCGGCCGCGTCCATGGTTGCGGGTTGCTTTGCCACCTCGGGAATGTCCTCCGGTTTGATTTTGACGCCCTCGCCGTGGAGAAAATAGGGCACTCCCACCTTGCAGGTCTCCCCGAAGCCGCACGTGTAGCAGGACGCGGCGCCCTGCCCGGCGACCTTGGCGACGGTCTCGATGAAATTGTACATGAAAAACGTATCGATAATGTCCGCCGGAGCTTGTCCCTGTGATCCCCCGACGCCTACCGCGACTCCGAGCTTGCCCCAGAGCAGATCGCCTTCCTGGTGGCGAAACTGGAACCATCGCTCCAAAAACGCGTGCGTGGTCGCATTGAGGGTCGAATAATAGTTGGGAGCGCCGATCACGAAGGCGTCCGCCTCCACAACCTTTTCCCGCAAGGGTTCCAGGTCGTCCTGGACCTTGCAGACATTGTCCTTGACGCATCCAAGGCATGCGATGCATCCTGCGATCTGTTTTTTCCGAAGGCTGATCAGTTCGTAGTCGCAGCTGGTGTTTTCCAAAACCGTGCGAACCAATTTTATGGTGCCGGACTGGTCGTCCTTGCGCGGGCTGCCCGAAATTCCGAGAATTTTCATGCCGTAACCTCCCTGTAATGTTGATTGAATTTCCAGAAGGCTTTTGGATGGAAAGCCTTCGTCATGGACGAACATATAAACTTTTTGTCACGGCCGGTCTGTAGCGAATGTTACATCTTCCGTTCGAAGGACCAGATTCGCCCCTGCGACCGCCACTTTTCCGGCTTCTTTCAAGGATTTCATGGCGCGGGTCACGCTTACCCGGTGGGCGCCGACCAGGAACCCCAAATCTTCGTGGGTCAACGGAAAACGTATGGTGTAGCCTTCTTTTCCCTTTTCGCCGTGTTCTCGGGCTACGTTGGTTAACACGCTATGCAGCCTTTGTTCGAGGCTGGAAGACGCAAGGCTTCCCACGTGGTCAGAAAGAAGAGAGATGCGCTTGCTCAAGTTTCGGATCACCTGCAGCCCGATGTTGGGATGCTTCAGGACCAAAGCCTCGAACTTTTCTTTGGTGAACCCGCAAGAGAGAGTATTTTCCATGCACCAGGCGGACACGGGGTAATTCTGGCGCTCGGAGAGCATGTTTTCACCCAGAAAGTCGCCGCTCTTGCGATAATCCAATGTGATCTCCGTTCCATCTTCCATCACCTTGCTCAATTTCACACGGCCGAATTTGATCAACATTATGGAAGTCGCCGGGTCCCCCTGGTGGAACAGGGCTTGGCCTGGTGCCATCGTTTTCCGGTTGGCTGCGACGGCGAGAGCCTCCTGTTCCGACGGCGCCAGGTTTTCGAAAAGCCACAGGTTTCCGATGCACATGGGGGACATGTGATGTTGGCTTTTGGCAAGTTTTTCGCAAAGACATCCCATGGTTGTGTTTCCTCTTTTTTGGGGACCAAAATTCGCGAATTGCAAAGGTTTGAATGAAAAAACTAAAGCGAGGCTCAACTCCTGTCAATTGGCAATTCGGCATGGCTTTGATAAAGCCGAGCGGCTTGACTTTGAGGTAACCGTTTACATATTCAAATTTCTGTTTTGCCCTCGAAGCCAAGTGGCCAGGAGGACAATCCCGATGTGCAAAACGGAACGTATGAATCGGAAAAAAAGCCAATGCGGTTGACCATCAGCAGTCATGGACCGAACAAACACCTGCATACCCCTTTTCGAACTCACCTGCTCCGAACTGGCTTCGGAGCTTAAAAAACGCTATGGCAAAGGCCATTTCCACGCGGCTGCCATCTATCGGGAGGTCTTTTACAAAGGAAACGCCAACTGGGAAAACGCCCAGGAATTCCAGAATTCGAAGAAATTCCTCAAGCAACTCCGGCTGGACCTGAGAATCGACCGGACCCCGGTGATCGCGACTCAAACCGAAGACGACGTGACCAAGTTCGCGACACGTCTTTGCGACGGCAACGTGATCGAATCCGTGATCATTCCCATGTTTACGCATGCTACGCTGTGCGTGTCCACGCAGGTGGGCTGCCGGATGGGCTGCAAGTTCTGCGAAACCGGCCGAATGGGGTTCGTTCGCGATCTCTTCGTCGAGGAAATCGTCGCGCAGCTTTTCAAAGCGAAATCCGTGTTCGGCGCGAACATCCGAAACATCGTGTTCATGGGCATGGGCGAGCCCTTGGACAATTTCGAAAACGTGGTTCGTTCGATTCGGGTCATGGAGGACCAGCGGGGGTTCGACATCCCCCACCGCTACGTTTCGGTGTCCACGTCGGGCCGGGTGGACGGCATTCGGAAACTGGCGCAGCTGAATTGGCCCAGGCTCAACCTCGCGGTCTCCCTGAACGCGCCCAACGACCGGATACGCTCCCGAATCATGCCCGTCAACAACCTCTATCCCATGGCGGAACTCAGAAAGGCCATGATGGACTTTCCTATGAAGAAAAACGGGGCGGTCTACGTGGAGTACGTTTTGATCAAGAATGTCAACGACGCCCGGCGGCATGCCCGGCAGCTGGCCGAATACCTGGCCCCGGTCCGCGCCAAGGTGAACCTCATCGGGTACAACCCGCGTACGTCGTCGCCGTTCGAGACGCCGTCGGAAGAAGAGGTGGACCGTTTTCTCGATTGGCTCGTGGAGGAAAGGGTGTTCGTGCGAAAGCGCTCCTCCAAAGGACGAAGCATCCGGGCCGCGTGCGGTCAGCTGGGTGGCAAACATGTGTACAGGGGGGATGAAAATCGAACAGGATTCAAACGCGTGTGAATCGGTTGAGGCGAACCTCTGGGAACGCCGATTGGAAAAGAGTCATTGAATTCCCTTTTTTGGTGTCTTTCGTGTGTTTTCGTGGCTAAAAACGCATCCTTCACCGCAAGGCCAGCTTGAAGGACTTGACCATCATTGTCGGATAATAGGATTTTTTGGCCTTCGCCAAGCCGGGAAGGTCCATGTCGCTTTCCTTGTTGATGTATTTGTATCCCTTGAAGAGTTTGCTGGCGCACTGGCTGTCGAAATACTGGTAGAGGCCCTTGAATTCGGAGAAGGCCTTTTCGAAGTGGAACACGCCCATGTCGCCGGTCAGTCGCGTGGCCATTCCGAAGGCGCTCACTTTGCCGTCGATGCGAAGCAGCAAGCTTTCGATCTCCAAGGCTTCCACGTTTTTAATCGCGTTTTGCGTCGCTTTCTTTTCGCAGTACAGCTCCTCGTCGGATTCCATCCCGCAGTCTCTCTCTTTGCACCATTCTTCCAGAAACTCCAGGCATTCGTCCGCAGCGGCGGCGGTGATCGGTTCCAGCTTCACCCTCTTGCGGGCCACGTATTCCCTTTTGAACTGATTGATCAGGTTGCGTTTCTTGGAATACTTGTTTCCCTCCAGCTTGGCGAGATCTTGGGTCGCATATACGTAATCCTCGAACGCCGTCTGCCCGGTTATTTCGAAAAATTCTTCGATGCGGTCTATTCCCCAGTCCATGATGTATTGTTCCGGCACGAAAAAATACTGGCCGATGCCGGTCTGTTCGGACAGGCGAGCCAGCATTTCCGGGTCGTATTCGTTTTCCAAGGCCACAGGCAGAATCAAGTGGCGTCTGTTTTCTTTTCTTGTGAAATGCACGCCTACGACAACGGCGTCGTCGACGACGGCGCCCACCGGGTGGTAGAATTCCGTGCTCCAGACCAATATGGAGGGCAGGGAATACGCGCAAAGCGGGTACTTCTGCTTGGCGAAAAAATTTTTCAGGCGCGGATAGTCGCGCGGCGAGAGTGTTTCCAGTTTCATTTTTCAGATAGTAACATGGGGGTTGCGTCGGGCATCGTTTCAAACCCGAACGGTTCGTAGAATTTTTTCGAGCCCTTTTCGGCGATCAGGCCGATCCATGACAGGCCGTCGGCCCGGAGACGTTCGACGATGGTGCGCACGATACGCCCGCCGATACGGTTTCCCCGGTACTCTTTTCTGACGGTGACATCTTGGATGTAGGCGTCGCTGGCCCGGTCGCTGATCGCCCGTCCCATGCCCACGACCCGATCTTGGTCCAAGGCGAGCAGGAAACAGTGGCTTCCCGCGATCAGGCGGGCGAGGGCGTCCGGATTGCCGTCGCCCTCCCACCAGCCCTGGTCGCGGTACAGGGCCAATATCTGCGCCAGAATGTCGGGGGGAGGGGAAAATGCCGGATCGTCGTAGAAAAAAAGGGAGACCATGGGGCTGCAAGGGGGAATTAATCCGAATCGCCGGCCAAAATGAAGGAAATGCTGTTTCTTCCCTTGCTTTTGGATGTGTACATGGCTTGGTCGCACCTTTGCACGAACGAGGAAATATCCTCGCCAGGGCAAAACTGGGTGACTCCGATGCTAAGCGTGATGGTGACCGGAGCGTGGCCTTCGGGGACGAACTGCTCGGCGGCGATGCTGTCCTTGATTCTCTGGGCCACCACCTGGGCGTCCTGGGCACGGGTTTCGGGCAGGATGACCGTGAATTCCTCTCCGCCGTATCGGTAGGCCGAATCCATTTTACGGAGACACGACCGGATGGTCTTGCCGATCTTCACCAGGACCTTGTCGCCTTCCAGGTGGCCGTAAGTGTCGTTGTAATTCTTGAAATAGTCGATGTCCATGAGCAAGAGAGATAGTGGGTGTTCGTAACGGGCGCTTCGGGAAACCTCGAGTTCCAGCCGGTTGTAGAAGTGCCTCGAATTGTAGAGCTTGGTCAATCCGTCGGTGATGGCCAGTTTCTGGAGCTTGTCGAGCATTTGATCGCGCTCCTTTTTCAGCTGCCGTTCCCGCAGGACCCTTTTCAATCGCAGATGAAGCTCCTCGAACCGGATGGGCTTGAAAACGAAGTCGCTGGCACCCTTGCTGATGGCCTCCTCGTACGAAAAGTCCCCGCTGTAGCCCGTCATGACGATCACGTCGATGTCGTAATCCTTCTTGATCAGGTCCGTGAGTTCCAGGCCGTTCATTCCGGACATGAGGATGTCGGTGATCACCACGTGGATCTTGTTCTGTTTCAGAAGATCCAGGGTATCTTCCGCGCTGGCGGCCCCGTAAGTCTCGTAGCCCACCATCTTCAGGTATTTGCACATGGCGTCCCGAATGGCCGTGTCGTCGTCTACGATTAAGATGCGGGCATCCATGTTTGTTTGCAGCCTTCTATGTTCATTGTATTCCCGCAGCCGCCTTATCCCCGGCCATGTCTCGGGCTTGACAGAGTTCGAATTGTTTTGTTAAATAACACCCCACAACAACCTTTAGAGATTAGCGGCAATTTTAACCGGAAAGGCCATGGGTGTCAACCGGCTTTTCCTCTTTAAAGGTAGAGATTAAACACAAGGTAACGATACTAGCAATCCCCGCCGTTTTTTCAACAGGTAGCGGGGATTTTTTATATATACACGGCGTATGACCGATAATTTTCACACATTTTTTTCGGCCGTTTCCCGGCGACTACGGCAGGGAAACGGCCAGAGCGAATTTGAAGAGAAATGAAAAACATCAGGAACTTCAGCATCATCGCCCATATCGACCACGGGAAATCGACCCTGTCGGATCGCCTCATCCAGGCGACCGACATCGTGTCTGCACGCGATTTCAAGGACCAGATCCTGGATTCCATGGACATCGAGAGGGAGCGGGGCATCACCATCAAAAGCCAGACTGTCTGTCTGCCGTACAAGGCCAAGGACAAGAAGACGTACTATCTCAACTTGATCGACACCCCCGGGCATGTGGATTTCAGCTACGAGGTGTCCCGGGCGCTGGCTTCGTGCGAGGGCGCGCTGCTTCTCATCGACGCCAGCCAGGGCGTGGAGGCGCAGACCTTGGCGAACCTGTTCCTGGCCCTGGAACACGACTTGGAGATCATACCGGTAATCAACAAGATCGACCTGCCGTCGGCGGACATCGACCGCGTCAGGCAGCAGATCGAGGACGACCTGGGGCTGGAATCGGAAACCGCCTTGTTGACGTCGGCAAAGGACGGCATCGGAATCGAAGAGGTTCTGGAAACCATTGTCGAACGATTGCCGCCTCCCGTGGGCGATACGGACGCTCCGTTAAAGGCGCTGATTTTCGATTCCCACTACGACCCGTTCCGAGGGACCATCGTCCATTTCCGCGTCGTGGACGGAACCATCAAGGCGGGGGACATTATAAAATTCATGTCCAACAACGCCGAATACAGGGTCGAGGAGGTGGGTGTGTTCCAGATCCAGCGCGTGCCGCAGAAAACGTTGACCGCAGGGGACGTGGGATACATGATCGCCGGTATCAAGACCGTCAGCGACACCCGGTGCGGCGACACGATCACATTGAAGGCGAGGCCCTGCGCTGCCGCCATGCCCGGGTTCAAGGAGGCCAAGCCCGTGGTGTTCTCCTCTATCTATCCGGTGGCCTCCGACGGCTACGAGGACCTGGCGGTCGCCTTGGAAAAACTCAAGCTCAACGACGCCTCCCTGATCTACGAAAAGGACGCGTCCACCGCGCTGGGGTTCGGCTTCCGGTGCGGCTTTCTGGGCCTGCTGCATCTGGAGGTGGTCCAGGAACGGCTGGAGCGCGAATACGACCTGTCCCTGATTCTCACGGCCCCGTCGGTCAAGTACGAACTGGTCCTGAACGACGGCGCTGTGGTGACCATCGACAATCCGTCCCTCTATCCCGACCCCACCACCATCGAGGAAAGCCGGGAACCCTTCATCAAGGCCTCCATCATCGTGCCCGACAAATACATGGGCGCCGTGATGAAGCTGTGCCTGGACCGCAGGGGAATCAACAAGAATTACCAGTACCTGACCAGCAACCGTCTGGAGATGATTTTCGAACTGCCCCTGGCCGAGGTGGTCTACGATTTCTACGACAAGCTCAAGTCGGTCACCCAGGGCTACGGCTCGTTCGATTACGAGATGATCGATTACCGGGCCACCGATCTGGCCAAGCTGGACATCCTGGTCAACGGCGAGCGCGTGGACGCCTTGAGTCAGCTGGTGCACAGGGACAGGGCCGTGGAGCGCGGACGGTTCGCCTGCGACAAGCTCAAGGACGAAATCCCGAGGCAGATGTTCAAGATCGCCATACAGGGGGCCATCGGCGCGAAAATCATTTCCCGAAGCACCATCAGCCCCTTCAGAAAGGACGTCACCGCCAAATGCTACGGCGGTGACATTACGAGAAAACGAAAACTTCTGGAAAAACAGAAAAAAGGAAAGAGACGGATGAAAATGGTCGGCGACGTCATGATCCCGCAGTCCGCGTTTTTGTCGGTCTTGAAGACGGATACCGATTGATACTTTCCCCCATCACCGCATTCGGGCGTCCGAACCATTCCGGAATATACTAAAAGGAGAAACGACCATGGGGATGACCATAACGGAAAAAATTCTTGCCGCTCACGCCGGTCTGGATCAGGTGCGTCCCGGCGACCTGATCAACGCGCGGGTTGACATTGCCCTGGGAAACGACATCACCGCTCCCATAGCCATCGACCGGTTCGAAAAATGCGGCGCGCAAAACGTGTTCGACAAGGACCGCGTGATTCTCGTCCCGGACCATTTCGTTCCCAACAAGGACATCAAGTCGGCCATGCAGGCCAAGGTCCTGCGGGAGTTCGCCAAGGCGCAGGAACTGACGTACTTTTTCGACGGCTGCGAGATGGGCGTCGAGCACGCGCTTCTGCCTGAAAAGGGTCTGGTGCTTCCGGGCGACCTGGTGATCGGCGCCGACAGCCATACGTGCACCTACGGCGGCCTGGGGGCGTTTGCGACAGGCGTCGGAAGCACCGACCTGGCCGCTGCCATGGCCACCGGAGAAGTATGGCTCAAGGTGCCGGAAACAATCAAGTTCGTGTATAAAAGCGAGCTTGGTCCCTGGGTGGAGGGCAAGGACCTGATTCTTTACACCATCGGAAAGATCGGGGTGGACGGCGCCTTGTACCAGTCCATGGAATTCGTTGGAGAGACCGTCGAAAAGCTCGGCATGGCCGGAAGGCTGACCATGGCCAACATGGCCATCGAGGCGGGCGCCAAAAACGGCATATTCCACCCCGACGACACCACGAAAGAGTACGTGGAAAGCCGCGCGGTGCGCGACTACATCTTCTACGAGAGCGACCCGGACGCCGAGTACGCCAATGTCTTCGAGTTCGACTGCGCCAATATCGAACCCCAGGTCTCCTTTCCCCATCTGCCCGAAAACGCCAGGGGCATCAGCGACGTGGGAGAGGTGGTCATCGACCAGGTGGTGGTGGGCTCGTGCACCAACGGAAGAATCGAGGACATCCGGACCGCCGCAAAGGTCATCAAGGGCAGGAAGACGGCCAAGAACGTGCGCCTGATCGTGATTCCGGCCACGCCCGACGTATACCGGGCCGCTTTGGAGGAAGGCCTCTTCCAGGTTTTCCTGGACGCTGGCGCGGTGATCAGCCCCCCGACCTGCGGACCCTGCCTGGGCGGTCACATGGGAATTCTGGCCAAGGGCGAACGGGCCGTGGCCACCACCAACCGGAACTTCGTCGGACGCATGGGCCATCCGGAAAGCGAGGTCTACCTGGCAAGTCCCGCCGTGGCGGCGGCCTCTGCCGTCTTGGGAAAAATCGGCGGCCCCGACCAACTTTAAAAATACGCAACCGGGATTGTTTCCCGGCGAACGATATAGAAAAGGAACGAACGGATGAAAACCACCGGAAAAGTATGGAAGTTCGGCGACGATGTCGATACCGATTTGATCATCCCGGCAAGATATCTGAACACTAGCGACCCCAAGGAACTGGCGAGCCACTGCATGGAGGACGCCGACCCCGAATTCGCCGGCAAGGTGTCGAAATCGGACATCATCGTGGCGGACAAGAATTTCGGCTGCGGATCGTCTCGCGAACACGCCCCCATCGCCATCAAGGAGGCCGGGGTGTCCTGCGTGATCGCGAAAAGCTTCGCCCGGATCTTCTATCGGAATTCTTTCAACATGGGCTTGCCCATCCTGGAATGCGAGGAGGCCGGGGATTTTAAGACCGGCGACGAACTCTCCGTGGACTTCGACACCGGAGAGATCACGCACCTGGGAACCAACAAGACCTACCAGAGCCGACCCATCCCGCCTTTCATGCAGGAACTGGTGCAAAGCGGCGGCCTCATGAACTACATCCGGAAAAAGATCGAAACAGGCAATTAGCCGAGGCGCGGCGTCGCTACGTCGTCCCGCCGGGATCATTCCCTGATTCTCCGTCCAGTTGTGGGTGGCAGGATTTTGCATTGTGTATTTCCATGGTAACCAGAGCTTCCAGCTCTGGTCCGGCACCGCCAATGTCGAAAAGAATCGAGGCTATGGCCAAACCAGACCAGGATGGTCTGGCTACCTTTGACCGGCCCCTGACGATAAGAGACAAAAAGCAGGGAATTATCCCGTCCTGTCGTTCCCACGCTCTGTGTGGGAACGTCTGCCGGACGCTTCGCGTCCTGTCCGAAAACACCTGACCAGGAAATATGAACTTGGAAAAAGAAAGAATCGAAGCGTTAAAAAAGGACTATCTCCAAGGCTTTCCCGCCTTTTGCGGGCTTCGCGCGGATAGACTGGCTTTCGGGGAAATGGACGCCAGCTTCGAGATCCGAACCGAGCACCTCCAGCAGGACGGATTCGTCCATGCGGGGGCGATTGCCACCCTGGCCGATCATACGGCGGGGTACGCATCCTTTTCAACGGCCGACGACGGATACCGCATCCTGACCATCGAGTTCAAAATGAACTATTTCAAGCCCTGCATCGGCCACACCGTCGTTTGCAGGGCCAAAGTGATCAACAACGGCAGGAAAATCAAAGTGGCCGAATCCGAAGTGTTCTCTTCGGACAAGGGCGTGGAAAAACTGGTCGCCAAGGGGACATTCACCCAGATGGCGGTCCACGAGTCCAAAATCTCCTCCGCGCCTCCTGCTGAAAACGACCGGAAGGAATAACGACAAAGCCGAAGTTCATTCATATCCGGGAAAAAGCATCAAGACGGATTTGAGCATCGCTGGCCTTGTTTGCATTTCGGCCATTCGTTCACCACCTCGTTCCCACGCTTCGCGTGGGAATGCATACCAGGACGCTTCGCGTCCTCGTTTCGCCAAGGCATGGCCGAATAAAAAATACCCCGGCATCGCCCGCACAGAAAGGAAACGCATGGACTTGCAAATCAGCCTCGACAACGACGACATCGGAACAACCGAGGTGGTGGAAATTTACAAGGCGAGCGGCTGGTCGTCGGCAGAAAAGCCCCGGCAACTGATTGCCGCTCTGAAGAATTCCCACTCCCTGGTCACCGCCAGAATCGACGGAAAACTCGTCGGAATCGGCAACGCCCTGTCCGACGGCCATCTGGTGGTCTATTATCCCCACATGCTGGTACACCCGGAACACAAGGGCAAAGGCATCGGCCGCGCCATGATGGAATGCCTCCAGAAAAAATACGCGTCGTTCCATCAGCAAATACTGGTGGCCGACGGCAATGCCGTCGATTTCTACAAAAGCGTGGGCTTCGAACGCGCGGGCAACACCCAGCCGATGTGGATTTACGACGGAAAGGACCATTGATCGAATCGATCCCGGCAATGGACGGTTGCGAGTCAATCAAGCATGTCGTTTCTCGGTTGGTCGGGCGAATTATCATCGAAAATTCGGATTGACATTCCGAATTTTCAATGATAATTTGACGCCATGATATTAAGGCCGGCATATATGGAAAAAATCGGAGACGCCTTGCGGCGCGCTCCTGTAACGGCGCTTCTTGGCCCTCGACAGTCCGGCAAGACCACTCTTGCAAGAATGCTGGAAAAAAAAGAAAGTGCAATCTATTTCGATTTGGAATCCGTGCCGGATCAAAGGCGTCTGCAAAACCCCGAAATGGTTCTTGGCCAAATGGAAGGTATTGTTGTCCTGGACGAAATCCAGGAAATGCCCGAGCTGTTTTCCGCATTGCGCGTATTGGTCGATCGTCCGGAGTGCCGTTCCCGTTTCCTGATTTTGGGCAGCGCTTCGCCGGACATTGTGAAAAATGCCTCGGAGACCTTGGCCGGACGGATCGAATTCATCGAGCTTTCTGGTTTCGATCTCGTTGAAACCGGTTCCGAAGCTATGGAAAAGCTCTGGGTTCGCGGGGGATTTCCACGATCTTTCCTTTCTGAAACGAGCCAGGACAGCCTCGTATGGCGAGATAATTTTATCCGTACTTTTCTTTCCCGCGACATCCCGGCACTCGGTATCAAAATTCCTTTCGTCGCGATGCGACGATTTTGGACGATGCTGGGGCACTATCACGGACAAACTTGGAACGCCTCGGAACTTGCGCGTTCCATGGGATTGACAGACAAGACTGTTCGTTCCTATCTCGATATTTTAACCGGGACCTTCATGGTCAGGCAATTGCAGCCTTGGCACGAAAATATCGGAAAACGGCAGGTGAAATCCCCCAAGATATTTTTTCGGGATTCGGGTTTGCTTCACAGCCTTCTGGGCATCGACGATGCGCACGCGCTTCTTGGCAATCCTCGAGTCGGCGCGTCCTGGGAAGGGTTCGCCATGGAACAATTCCTGCGTGTAGTGCCACAATCCGAGGTCTTTTTCTGGTCGACCCACAGCGGTGCCGAACTCGACCTGTTGTTCTTTTGCAAAGGGCGTCGATTCGGCGTGGAATTCAAATTCAGCGAAGCCCCGAAAATTACGAAGTCCATGCGAGTCGCACTCGAAGATCTTCGCCTGGATCATATTTGGATTGTCAACCCGGGCAAGCACAGCTATCCTGCGGCCGAAAAGATTACAGTATATTCCATAGGCGATATAGGCCGTTTTCACGATCAAATGGAACTCGGTTAATCCCTGCCTCAATCCGACATGTCTGCTTCTGCATGGGAAAGTGGGTTTTGGTTATAACCATGGCCAACCAACACCGTCATTCCGGGCGGAGCTTGCGGAGACCCGGAATCCAGCCGATGTGGATTTACGACGGAAAGGACCATTGATCCGATGATTCCGGCAATGGCCGGTTGCCCATTAGAAGAAACACGGCAACTCCGGTAATTTTTCTTGCTGGCTATGCGCAAAAACCTGATGGGACAGTTGTGAAAAAACGCCTGTTTTATTTTCAGGCCAAGCCGTTCATATCGGAGTCTCCGACATCGATTTCCGGTTCTCCGACTTCTTCGCTTGTCGGAATTCCCAAATCTTCAATAAATTTTTTTTCCCATTTGACCAAATTCCATTTTCGAATTTCTACAAATTTTTCTTTATCGCCTCGCAAAAAGGCCTCGAAGGCTTCTTCAGAAATGCCGTGGCTTTTTAAGACCGTTTTTCTTGCTTCAGCCTCAAGGTCTTGGATTGATGATATTTGATCTCTAACGGGTTTTCCTGGAAATATGTTCAACAATATGCGATTGGCGGGGCTTGATTTCAGAGGACCTTCAATCTGAGGATAAATGTAAGGTACCATCTGCTTTCCGCTTCCGTATAATATTTTGATTATGTCCGCCGGTTTTTGCTCTCTGGGTTCGAGAGGTTTCAAAGATAGCATGTACAATATCAATCAGGGATTTTCATTCTGTTTTTCAAGGTAACCGCACAGAGTTCTAACAGTCAAGGCTATAACGGAATAATCCCGTATATTCAGGATGTTATGTTTCCATCCCTCAACCCTCCCTCGCCAAACGGCACTGGAATTACCTGAACCATAAGATTTTAATTCAATTTAACATTTTTGTATTTTGCATATAGTTGTGCATTTATATCGATTTGTTCGCGAACAGACTTACTAAGAACAACCAATATAAACGTTTCGGCTGATTTTTTATAACAACATACATTTTTTTATTGACGTATCGTTCAGGATATTTTAGTAACCTTCTTATTATGGATCCAGTTGATTATTTCAAAAAGCCGCTTTTGCCAGACCATCGAAATTACGAAGCTTTGAAAGCTTTTTATTGCGACGGACTTGGTTCGGCTGAAACGGCCGAAAAATACGGATTGTCGCCAGCCTATTTCAAAAAACTCCGCCATCTTTTTTTGCAAAATCTCAAAAAGGGAATCAATCCGTTTTTCTCGAAAAAAAAGCCCGGTCCCAAAAAGCGTTCCACAAGCGACCAAACGATAGAGCTTATTGTCGCATTGCGTAAGCGGAATTATTCCATCACGGACATCAAGGTCCTTCTTGATTCCAAGGGAAATGCCGTTTCGCTCGACACCATCGATAAAGTGCTGAAGGCCGAAGGCTTCGCGCCTTTGCCCAAAAGGACTCGAATGGAAAGGCTCGCAGTTTCCGTTCCGGAAAAAATCGAGGCGCCGAAAAGCGTGTCGATAGAACTGACCGACGAAAAGTTCATAACGGAACACGGCGCCGGTCCCCTCGTTTTTTTACCCCTCATGGAAAAACTCGGCTTGGCGGAGGCGATCAAAAGCGCCGGATTTCCCCGTACGTCCGAACTCGACGACCTTCAAAGCGTTCTGTCTTTTCTGGCCTTGAAACTGCTGGGAGGCCTCCGATGGTCCCACGATACGAAATGGAACATGGACAGGGCTCTCGGGTTGTTTGCCGGACTCAACGTCCTGCCGAAATCGACTACTCTTTCAACCTATTCCTACCGCGTGTCAAGGTCGCAGAACAAAAGGTTCCTTTCCGCGCTGTCGCGCATTTTCCGCGACGACGAACTCGAAAATGGCGAGTTCAATCTGGATTTCAAAGCGATACCGCATTGGGGAGACGCCAGCGTTCTCGAAAAAAACTGGGCGGGTTCCAGATCGAAGGCGATGAAGAGCCTTCTCGCCCTGGTTGCGCAGGATCCTTCAACTGGCAATCTTTCCTATACCAATGCGGAAGTAAAGCACAGGAACCAAAGCGACGCCGTTTTCGATTTCGTCGATTTTTGGAAGCAAGGTCGCGGCGTGGCCCCGAAAATGTTGATTTTCGATTCGAAGTTCACGACCTACAAGAATTTGAGCGAGTTGAATCAGAGCGAGGAAAAAATCAAGTTCCTGACCATAAGAAGGAGAAGTAAAAGCCTGATCGAAAAGGCGGAAAAAATCGAAAGCAACCATTGGCGAAAGATATCCGTCGAGCGTTCGAAGGGTAAATATCAGAAAATCAGAATATACGAAGAGCACTGCAAATTGCGACATTACAAAGGCGAAGTAAGACAAATCGTTATGACCGACCATGGAAGACGAAAACCGACCTTTCTTATTACCAACGACTTTGACGCGGATGTGGGAAAGCTTGTGAAAAAATATGCAGGCCGATGGCTGGTGGAACAGGAAATTGCCGAGCATGTGGCGTTTTTCAACCTGAACAATCCTTCCTCTTCAATTGTTGTCAAGGTGGATTTTGACCTGACGATTTCCCTTTTGGCCCACAACCTGTATCGGATATTGGCAAGCCATCTTGAAGGTTTTGAAAAATGCACCGTCGAAACAATAAGCCGAAATTTTCTTGAAAACGGCGCCTCCGTGGAAATTGCCGGAGATCGGATAAAAGTTTTTTTGAAAAAGAAAACGCATCTGCCTTTACTTCTCGATGTCCCGTGGATGAAATGCTCCACAAAATTGTCATGGCTTGGTGCAATAATATCCTTTGAAACCGGAACATATTCTTGAGGTACCTTTTTTATCTGAATGAAAATCCCTGTCAATGACCGCACTCTGGCGCTGCGAAGATCGAACCTGGATGGAAAAGGGCGCGCCTTGTCGTTTATGGGCATGTAATCGAAGGCGGATACTTCCCCTTTTGCCAGACGCCGCATGTCGTCAAGGCCATTGTTGATTTGAGTGGTATTTTGTCCTGCGAACCAGCCTGAAAGGGAGACGCACCAAAACCATTTGTTGAGAATCGCCATCAAATCCGGGTCGAATTCTTCCCAGCGCCAATCATTTAAATCGTCGGATTTTCCAAGATAGTTATTGAAAAATTCGCTGAGAAGAAGAACGATGGCCGAATACGGCAATAATTTTTCGTCCGGGACTCCGATATGGTTGAGAAAAGAGGCGGCAAATCCAAGGGCTTTTTCCGCGTCCTCGGCTGCTTCCGAAAGCTCGGGTTTGATTCTTTCCGCCAAATTCTCCCAGTCGCTTTTGTGAATTTTTTTCCCGGCCGAGGCG
Organism: Desulfobacterales bacterium; assembly: GCA_963674505.2. Classification (GTDB taxonomy): domain Bacteria; phylum Desulfobacterota; class Desulfobacteria; order Desulfobacterales; family SKZT01. The sequence continues at coordinate 12,063 of CAXXIG010000005.1, read as the reverse complement.
ACGATCGCATGAAAGATTGTCATACGATTGGTATTGCCGAATCGGTAATCATCCAGTTTCGAAACGATTCGATCAATTCGTTCCGCAAGGTGAAACTCGTCCGAATCGTCGCTGTATGTGAGCGCAGAGACCATCTGATCCGGTGTTATCGATACTCCCAGCTTGTTGATGCGCGAAAAGATTCCCACCGCTTGTTCCAAGGAACCGCCTCTGATTGTTGTGACTGCAACTTTATAATTTTTGACTTTTTGAGCGACGCCCTCCGCCAATGTTATTAGCTTGGCTGCGTCTTGCGCAGACGGACACGCCTCGCCGATTTTCCTTGACTGTTCAATGAAATCAACCGTGCGCAAAAGAGCCCAGACTGGGAATTGTTGAAAAGAAGGATTGCCTTTTGTAAGATGAATGAACTCCTTGTTTTCCAAATCGAACCAAATTTTCCATTTCCAGTCGATTTTATCGTTGCCGGCCATTCCGCACTTCAATAGCATCAGGGTTCCGAAGAGTGTGGAGAGCCGCTGGTGACCGTCCAAAATATATGTTTTGGGAGATGATTTTGATTCTGGAATCTCCACAGGTCCTACGAGATCCAAGCTTTTCATTTTTGCGTTGGTTTCCCAAAACAAAAGGCTTCCTATGGGATAACCGTTGTAGATGCTGTCGAAAAGCGTCCGCATTCTTTCCGGCCCCCACACGAAGGGCCTTTGAAACCTGGGCACCCTCAATATGCCTTGCGAAAGATCTCCGAGCAATTCCTCGATGAACACGACTTCGGGTTTCACAAAAGGAGCGTTATTTTCCATTATTTCTTCCTCAAATCATACATTCTACGCAATCCAGGAGTCTTGATATTTCATCGTTGTCCTGCGGACATATGGCCGCTACATCCTCGGCCGTCATTTTATCTCGATATTTTTCGAAGAAATGCCAAATATTTGGACCAAATCCGCCTACAAGGTCATTTTTTATCTTCCGAGGAACATGCTGATAAAGCGTTTGCTGGTTTTCGGAAATTTCGGCTTGACCTCCATTTTTCGCCTTGAACCCTTTTTTCATTTCGTAAAAGTCTCTTTGTTCGGACGACAAGTGCAAAAACGCGTTGAATGTCCTGCGCCTACTTTTCGGAACAAGGCCGAGAATATCGACAGGCAGGTAATTTTCAATTTTGCGTTTGTTCAAAATATGAAAAGGAACTTTTTGTTCCAAGCAGTATTTCTCGATTTTTTTCATTGTGTCGGTCTCGTGTTGCGGATGTTCCTTGTCGCTGTCCGCCAAAACAAACACTCTTGTGAATTTTTTGTTTCCCCACCGAATTTCTTCCACACGCTCCTGAATTTCTCCGAAACCGCCAGCATGCGACAGCTTCCACCAATCCGCCTGAAGGGCACGAATCACGTTTTCTCTTTTAAATGCGAAAATCATCGCCTCCAAAAAAGCCCGGTCGCTTTTGGCATTTTCCACTATGACGTAAAGCGGTTCGTCGAGGCAGCGTTTCGCCTCGGACGGTGTAAATTTCAAGGGCGCGTTGCCGGATTTGTCGATTGCGATTTTTATGGAATGCGGCAAAGACGATACTGGTTCGGGGTAAACCTGCTTTTTAAAGAGAGTCTGTATATCTTGCTTTAAGGATGGTTTCAGTTGTTGAAACCATTCGGTTTCAAAGATCGCGTCTGCAGAATCGTCCAGGCAATCCCATGCATGTCGGTCTTGCAGGAAATGGAGAAAAATGGGAAACAGATACCAGTCGTTTCCAGAGTCGTACACATCCGGTTCAATACGGACTTTCACTTTTTCTTCCTCGTCGCTCGTCTGATTTCACGAACCTCTTCGAAGTCTTCCGAAAACACGCGTTCAGGCCAATAGTCCACATCGCCATTTTGATCGATTCGTATAGGACGAATTCTTTCTTCTTCCTCGAGGTCGTCGTTGACCCAGTAGACAATTACATCGTCAGGCTTGATGGTTCCATCGGCGATACGTCTTCGTATGCGCAGCAGGAAGTTCGCGGAATGGGTTTCAATCAGACAGCGTGAGAATCCCGATTTGATGGCCTCAACATACAATTCCGCAAGGGGGCCGTGCGCACCCGGATGAAGATGCAAGCCGGGTTGCTCGACGATTTCCAAAGCGTCTCTTTCTTTCGTTTCCGATTCGAAAAGTCTCCCCACCACGATCGGCAATACCTGTGCAAGCCCGGTTCCGGCATCTGCGATGTTGACCTCTAATTCCGGGTTTTTGGGGTTTCGCAGAACCAGGGAAAAATAATTCCCCTGTTTTGACAAATCCAATTGCCATCCGCCCAGATGTTCGGCATACCATGAGCCTACCCGAGACAAAAAAAGGCCCCTGTTCTGTATGTAGTCTCTTGCCAGCAATTCGGGCGTCTTCTCTCCTCGCGCCCCGATTCTGACTTGTCCGCTTTCGGGAATTTCATAGATTCGCCGAGGCTTTTCCCGAAATGGACCAAGATAATCTATCTTTAAATGTTCTTTGTAAAAAAATTCTCTCAGTTCCCTGAGGTTCGATAAAAATTTTTCCATCTTTTCGGGGGCAATATCTGGCTCCTTTTTGTCGGAGGATGCATCAAATGGCAAAATCCCTCTGAAGAAAACAAGGAACATCGATACTTTCCTCGTCGAAACTATACTTGTTAGGTTCCTTGACGGGGTCGGTTCCTCTCCAGTTCAAGGTGAAGGTTTTTCCTTTTTTTTCGCAGGCGAAGCTCTGAACATGCTGCAAGCGGTATTCCGAGAAATATTGGATTGTTACCGCCATGGATATCGGCTCGTCGGTATCTGTCAGAAAATCGGCGGAAAGATGAACGGCGCCATGGGGGCTTCGATTATGGATGACGTCCACAAAAGATTGGCTGAAATCCAATCCGTCGATTTTCAGGTCGAGCGGGCTCTGCGCCACTTCCGATAGAGAACGGGCCAAAATCAACGGGAATCGGGTTATTACGCTCTTGCCCGAATTGTTTCGGCCGATAATTATTGTAAGTGGCCGAAATTCAATGGACTCACGATTTTTGAAAATTTTGTAGTTTTCGAATGTCAGGCGAACCAATTTCATTTTCGTATCCTTATCCTAATAAATACACAACAATCGTAAAGAAACCGAGTATCCTCGTCAACCGTCTTGGATGTCAATCTGTGTTTTGCATTTTTTCAGATTTCAAGACGATTTACGACCGACGCCGAATTTGACAAATTACAGATATCCGCGCCGATCAATCTTCTGATTCGAGATCAAAGCTCGACAGTGAACGATTACCCGCACATCGTGGACGACCAGACGTGGGGAACGGGAATCGTGGTGTTCAACTGCAACGACGAGCCCAACGAATTGAACGTTGTCGCCTACGATGACGACGGCAACCGGATCGCGCAGGTCGAGAGGCAATTGGCCGCTCATGGGAAACTGCTGGGCCAGGCGTCCGCCCTGTTCGACGGAATGGACATTTCGGCGGCGACCAACATTCGTTTCATGTCGGAGGCCGGCGGCGTCGCGGCCTTCTCAGATCAACTCGACGGCCAACAACTTGATGGACGCCATTGCGGGTCTTTGAAAATCCGCAGGTCGTTGAAAGCGGAAGACCTTGAAATGCGCCTTTACATTCGCCGCTTTCATAGCCACTATTGACAACAAAATGATCGTCGGCAGTTTGCGACCAATTGTCTGAAACAAGTAAAATGCAGGTCAAGGGGGCAAAATGAACAGGGCATTGAAATGGGTATTGATCGGGGGCGTCGGAATCGTCCTGGTGGCGGTGGCGGCCGTGTACTTCGTGCTTACGGGGTACGATTACAATTCCTTGAAACCGAGGATATCTTCGGCCGTCGAAGGCGCCACCGGCAGAAAGCTTGCCATCGGCGGCGATATCGATCTGTCCGTGGGGCTGACGCCGTCTCTGGTGATATCCGACGTGAGCTTCGCCAACGCCGAATGGGGCTCTCGCCCGGAACTGGCCAAGGTGAAGCGGTTCGAGGTCCAGGTGGCCCTGATGCCCCTGCTGGACAAGAAAATCGAAGTCAAGCGGTTCATTCTCGTAGAGCCGGACATTTTGGTGGAAACCAACAAGGAAGGAAAGCTCAACGTGGTGATGGACGCTCCGGCCGCCGAACCGAAGGAAAAACCGGCGGAGAAACAGCCGTCGGAAAAAGGCGAGGGCGCCATGGAACTGCCATCGCTTTCCCTGAATGAATTCGTGATCGAAAACGCGAAATTCACTTACAAAGATTCTGTTTCGAATCAAACCCACCATGCCGTGATCAAGAAGCTGACAGCCGCTTCCGAAAGCATGGATTCCCCTGTGAAAATCGCTCTCGAGGCCATGTACAACGACGCCAGGATTCAGGTGGACGGCGAACTCGGCGCTCTGAATGCCGCCACGAACCCTGCCAAGGACTGGCCTTTGGATTTGAAAATCCAGGCCTTGGGGATCGACACCTCGATCAAGGGGAAAATCAAAGACCTCATGACGCCGAGCGGGCTGGACCTTTCCCTGGCGTTTCAAATCGCGGGTTTCGAGCAGCTGGAGCCGTTGGTGAAACCGATCATCGGGATGGACCTGCCGCCGGTCGCGCCAGTCAAGTTTTCGGCGAAAATCGCCGACACGGGCAAAATGGCGTTTCAAGTCTCCGATTTGGAACTGACATTCGGCGAAAAGGCCTTGAATGGTCAGGTGAAGGGGGCGATCCAGGATGTGGTCAAGCAGGAGGGTATGAATTTGAACGTCTCGTTGGCGGTTTCCGATTTCAAGCCGCTGGAGCCGTTCATCAAGCCCTACTTGAAAGAGGGCTTGCCGCCAGTGGCGCCTGTCGGTTTTTCCGCCGACATAAAAGGCGACATGAAAACCGTTCTCGCCGTGGAAAATATGGATTTCTCCTTTGGGGATAAGGCCGTCAAGGGCGGGGCCAAAGGCAAAATCGCGGACATTTTTAAACAGGAAGGAATAGAATTGAAAGTCTCCGCGCAGGTTTCGGATTTCAAGCCGCTGGAACCTTTCATCAAGCCCTATTTGAAAGAAGGCCCGCCGCCGGTGGCGCCTGTAAGCTTTTCCGCCGACATAAAAGGCGACATGAAAACCGCACTCGCAGTCGATAATATGATTTTTTCCTTTGGGGACAAGGCTGTCAAGGGCGGGGCCAAGGGCAGAATCGCCGACGCTTTAAAACAGGAAGGAATAGACTTGAACGTCGCCGTGCAGGTCGCCGATTTCAAACCTCTGGAACCGTTTTTGAAACCCTATCTGAAAAAGGGGGCCCCGCCTGTGGCGCCGGTCGATTTTTCCGCCCGGGTGAGAGGAGACGCAAAATCCGCCCTCGCCGTGGACAACTTGAACCTTTCGTTCGGAGAAAAGGATATTCGGGGACAGGTGAAAGGTTCGGTCCGCAATGCGACGGCTCCGCAAGGGATCAAGCTGGACGTATCGCTTGATATTTCCGATTTCCAGAAGCTCGCCGAATTTCTGGAAACCGAACTTCCTCCTGTCGCCCCGGTTTCCTTCAAGGCCGGGATTTCCGACACGGGCGAGATGGCATTCAAAGTCCAAGACATGCTACTGACATTCGCCGGAAACGACATTTCCGGGAACGCCGGCGTCGATCTGTCTTCCAAGACGCCGGTGGTCAAGGCGAACTTTGCCTCGCGCAAAATGGACATCAATTCGGTCCTCGACGCCATGAAGAAAGAGGAAAAGGGCGATGGGAGCCAAGGGCAAGCGGGAAAACCCGGGGGCGAGACCGCCGACAAAAAAAGACCGGACAAGGTGTTTCCCGACGATCCTCTCCCTCTGGACTTGCTGAAGACTGTCGATGCCAACCTCTGGTACAATGCCGACGACCTTTACCTGCCGAGTCTGGCCCTGCACAAGTTCAAGCTGGTCGTCGCGCTGGAAAACGGAAATCTGAAGGTCACCCTGCCGGGGGCGGAGCTTGGCGGGGGAAAAGTGAACGCCAACATCGACCTGAAGCAGCAGGCGGACAATTCCGCCGTTTTGAACGCCTTTATCGCCACCGGGCAGGTCGATGCGGGGGCCATGCTCAAGGAAATGAATATTACCGACGTCATGAGCGGGCTGGTGAACGTGGACGTGAAACTCCAGACTGCGGGCGGCTCGGTAGCCCGCCTCATGGGCAACCTCAACGGCTATTCCAAGGCGATCATGGAAAACGGCGCCATTAACAACCGGTATGTCGGCCTGATCGGGGCCAAAATGGACACGGCGGTCGCCCAGATTCTCATGCCGTCGGCGAAGAAGAAGGACTATACGGCGATCAATTGCTTTGTGAGTCGTTTCGATTTTAAAAACGGGCTCGCGGACACCACCGTGCTGGCCATCGATTCGGAATACATGGGAGTCGTGGGAGAAGGGCGGATCGATCTGGGCAAGGAAACCCTCGACATGGCGGTCGCGCCCAAGCCCAAGGACAAGGTCGCGGAGGTAGGGCTGAGCCTGGGCAGCTTGGCGAAGAATTTTAGAATCGGCGGCACCCTGGCCAAGCCCGCCGTGAAAATGGATGCCGCCCAGACCGTTGATACCGTGGGAAAGGCCATCCTGGGAATCAAGCAGAAGGGAAACCTTTTGGGCGCGCTGAGCGCGATGGAGGAGGACACCACCCTATACGAAGACCTGTGCTCCGAAGCCAAGAAAGCCGCAAGTTCCGGCCAGAAATTGAAGCTGGAAGCAAAGCAGGCTTCCGACAAGAAAGCGGCCTCGACGACCGAAGGAAGCAAGACGGGGACCGCCGAAACGGGCGATTCTACGCAAGATAAAACCAAAAAGGAAATCGAACAGGTCGGCAACGCGTTGAAGGGGCTGTTCGGAAAGTAACGGAGAGCTTAATGGCCCGGCAATTCGTTGCCGGGCTATCTGTCTGGATACCTCGAAGTCCCGCAGGGGCGATGGTATTGAATTGGAAACGCGGGATATGGGTATTGGCTACGTTTGACGGGACGCTGGAGCGTCCCGACATGCGTTCCCACGCTGGAGCGTGGGAACGAGCAGCCACATCCGGTTTCCAGCCTGATTCTCCTGTGGCGGCGATCCTTCCGCCTTCTACTCTTCCTTATGCTGCATGGCGTCCAGATAATCGTCGAGTTCCTTCACGCTGGTGAAGACCCTCTGCGAGGGAAGCGCGGCGACGATGTCGAACACTTTCTGGATGCTCGGCTTGGAATTGACCACCATCATTTTTCCGCCGGTGTTCTTCATGTGTTTTTGAACCTTCAGCATGACACGGAGCCCCGCGCTGCTGATGTAATCCAGCTGTTCCAGGTCGAATACGACGATTTTCGGCGACGATTTCAGCAACATGTCCACCCGGTCCTCCAGGATTCCGTAAGTGTTGGAATCGAGAGAACCCGCAGGGTAGATCACGAAAGTCCCGATTTGCCTCTCCTTTACCCTCACTGTCAGCGACATATTCTCCCCTCCTTGTGAAAATGTTTCCAATTTCGGGAACCGCGACGACCGGAGCGTTGAACTCTCTGTTTCCAGACACTGGAACCAATGTCGGTCGCAGACGCATTCCCTTCATCGTACATAATTGCGGCTACGTTTCTGTTCGGCCGATTCGTTTTTTCATCGTCAGGACGTTGCGGCCGCCCACGTGCGAATAATCCATGGAATCGATCAATCGACGAACGATGACGATTCCCAGTCCGCCGATGTCCCTGTCTTCGAAAGGAACGTCGAGGTCGGGTTCGGGAGCATCGACGGGATTGAAAGGCCTTGCCTGGTCTTTGATTTGCATCAGCAGCAGGTCGCCCACGACATCCATTTCGATCTCGATCGGCGCATCGCTTTCGGCCTCCTTGCCATAGCCGTGGACGATAATGTTGACGACGGCCTCTTCCAGGATCAGCCGGGCTTCGTGCATGACATCGTCGCAAAGGCCTCGCTTTTTTCCGAAAATCGACATCCATTCCGCCATTATGTCGATTTCGGACAAATCGTTTCGAAGAACAATGCGCTCCTTCATGTTACCCCGTTTTTTTGAATTGCATCCGTTTATATGAGATTCCTCTTAACTTGCCGGTTGTGCCATTTCAATGAGGAATCCGTTGAAAACATGCACCTCTCCAACCCGTTTTTCCCTCTCGATTTTCGAAAACTCGTTTCTTTATATTTCATCGGGAATGATTTTGCAAAAACTATATGCCTCCGGCAGCGAGTCCAGCTTGGTGTCAACGCACCAGATCATCCTGGTCTGGTGGCCCAACGGTGAAAGAGAATTTTCGGTTCATCGCGGATTTGTGGGGAGCGGCAAAGGTAACCAGACAGAGCTTCCAGCTCTGGTCCCATATCGCGAATGAGCAGCCACTTGGAAACCGAGGCATGCCAGACCAGGATGGTCTGGTTACCTTGAAAGCACCGGAAACACTCAAAAATAGAATTGCTGGCGTGGAGCTTGACATTCCTTGGGTGACCATTCTATCCTACATAGTCGAATCTGCGGGCTCAAAGGCGTCCGGAGCATCCGGTTTCGCTATTTATGCTATGACGCAGGGTTGGTTCATGGTCAGGCTATGTTTTTGCAGAGCGCGGACGCAAAGCGTCCTGGTATGCATTCCCACGCAAAGCGTGGGAACGAGGCTGACGAGGCTGCGCGCGAACGGCCAAAATAAGAACGGGCGAAATAAGAACCAAGACCCTGCGATGCGAACAAGAAAAACGGTGAACACCATGAACGATGGAAAAACGGTTTCCGACCCGAAGTTGCTGGAAAAATACGAGAAGCAGGCGCAAATGCTGGCCAACAGAGTGAAAAAGCGCTTCAAGCATCTGCGGAAAAGGTTTGCGAAACAAAACATCGAGGTATTCCGCCTCTACGACTGGGACATCCCGGAAATCCGGGCGGTGGTGGACTGGTACGCGGGCCATTTGGTCGTGGGGGAATACACCCGCAAGCAATCCGCCCCGGAATGGCTTCCCATAATGGGCAATGCCGTGGGGAGGGCCATGGAGGTGCCTGAGGAAAACGTCCATTTGAAGGAGCGTTTCTACGGAAAGCCCGGCGAGGAAAGATACAGCCGTCTGGATTACACGGACCGGACCATCGTCGTGTCGGAGCGGGACCTGAAATTCCATGTCAATCCCTGGGACTATGTGGACACCGGCCTTTTTTCCGACCACCGCAACACCCGTCTCATGGTGCGCGAAGCCGCCCGGGACAAGGATTTTCTCAATCTGTTCTGCTATACGGCGTCGTTTACGTGCTACGCGGCCAAGGGCGGGGCGCGCTCTTCGGTATCCGTGGATAGGTCGGAAACCGCCATCGGATGGGCCAGGCGAAACTTCGAACTCAACCGGATTCCGGAAGGCACAAACCGACTGGTGCACGCCCATGCGTTCGATTTTCTGGAAAAGGCCAGGAAGGGAAACTCGCGATTCGACCTCGCCGTGGTGGACCCGCCATCCTTCTACACCAGGCGCATCGACAGCGACCGCTTCGACATCGTCCGCGACCATCCCGCCCTGCTGGAGGCCGTGGTCGATGTCATGAGGCCGGGTGCCACCGTCTATTTCTCCACCAATCACCAGGATTTCGCGCCGAATATGGAAGGCCTGAAGGTCTCCGGTATCCAGGAGATCACATCCCGGACCATCCCGGAGGATTACGAAAGCAAACGCAAGAAAATCCATCGCTGCTGGGAGATCGTCGTATGATACGGTCGCTGTTTCATTGAAAAAAAAGCCTGCCTATCCTTTCACGACCCCCAGCGGTCTCAGCTTGACCAGCGGTTCGATCAGATCCAGTTCCGCCTCGATGACCCGGTCGATGTTCTTGTAGGCCTGGGGGGCTTCTCCCAGGTCGTACATGCCTTTGGCCTTGCCTCGCCTGACCTTGTTCCACCGGTCGTAGACGATGCCGTCCATGGCCTTGTCGCACTCTTCCGGGGTAAGCTGGCGGGAGGCCTCCAAGCGTCCCATGGCCCTGCCCGCCCCGTGGGAGCACGACGTGAACGAATCCGGGTTTCCCAGGCCACGCACGATGTAGGACGGCGCTCCCATGGATCCCGGGATGATGCCGATTTCGCCTTCTCTCGCCGAGGTCGCCCCTTTCCTGTGAACCCATACGTTCTGCCCGAAATGGTGTTCGATGGCCGCGTAGTTGTGGTGGATGTTCACCGGCTCCTCGAACCGGACGCCGTCGAACACGGATGAGAACGCCTCCATGAATCCTGCCATGATCCTTCTCCGGTTTTCCATGGCATAGGAAAGGGCGAAATTCATGTCCCGGATATAGTCCCGCCCCTCGTCCGAATCGACGGGAAGAAACGCCAGGTCCCGGTCGGGGATGTCCGCGTGCCACGTTTCGTTCAAGCGCAGGGCCAGGGCGTGGTAGTAGCGCGCCACCACGTTTCCCAGGTGCCTCGACCCGGAATGGATCATGAGCCATACGAACCCGTCGTCCCCCGCCTGGATTTCCATGAAATGGTTGCCTCCCCCGAGCGTGCCCAGGTTGCGGTTGGCCAGTTTCGCCACGTGGCCGGAATACCAGCCCCGTTCGGAAAACTCCTCGATGTCTCCATCGAACCCGTCCCAGGACTGGGTTTCCGAGTGGGCGTTTCCTTCGCCCCGGGGGACCCTGTTCTTGGTTTCCTCCACGACTTGCCTCCAGATCTCCCTGGCGGTTTCGGTCACGGGAAGGCTGGTTTTCGTCGCCACCATTCCGCAGCCGATATCCACGCCCACCGCGTTGGGGATCACCGCGTCCTTGCATGCGATCACTCCTCCGATGGGCATTCCGTATCCCGGATGGCAGTCGGGCATCAGGGCCACGTGATGGAATACCGCCGGGTGCTTCGCCAGGTTTTGCGCCTGATCCATGGCCGTCTTTTCCAAATCGGCGCACCAGGATTTGATCGGTACTCTGTAATGTTCTTCCTTTTTCACCCATTCCATATTTCTTCTCCTTGCCGTTCGACAACGATTTGTCTGAAACGAATTCTATGCGATTTCGATTTCCCAGCAGTCTTTGTCGTATTTTTTCAAAGCGATGTCCGCGTCCAGAAATTTCTTTACGATTTCGATGTTGGTCCGGGCGTGGTTCGTGGGAGCGAGTGTTCTAAACGCTCCTTTTCCCGCCATGGCCATGGGAATCAGCAACTGGTCCGCGAGGTGTTTCCCCACCGGAACTCCGGACGCCAGGTATTTCTTGGCCTGCTTAGCGGTACCCTCCGCCACTTTTTCCGCAGGAACGCCCTTTTCGCCGAAACCGGTGAACACTTCCGTGGCGTTTTCGCTCTGGATTTCCAGTGTCAGCACGTTGCCCGGCCCGCGAGCGTCCGTAACCTCCACGGCCTCCAGGCATTCGCGTTCCCATCCCAGTTTTTTCGCAACCACCTTCAATTCCCTCCGCGCGATGTTCATCGACAGGTTGGAAACGGCGGCGCGTGCTTTCCGGGAAACCAGCGCCCCCCTCTCCAGCAATCGCAAATCGGACAGTGTTTTCGCCGGTTCGATGCAAACCCGGATTCTGCCGCCTCCAGCCGGGTAAAAGCCCGGCTTTTCCAGGATGACGGAAATCTGCGGCCCCATTCTGTTGACGATGGGGACAAACGCTTTCTCCAGAAAGTCGAAAGGCGGCGCGAAAGGGTTGTGGGTGCCGCCTTCCAGGATCACTTCGGATGGGCCGTCGGCCGTCATCAGCGCCGGCAGAATCGTCTGGAGGACCAGCGTGCAGCTTCCGGCGGAGCCGATGCCGTACCGGTAGCTCCCCGCCTTGACCGTTGCCGGTTCGAACACGAACGCCTTCGAACCGATATCGGCGCCTTCGATCCTGGCTTTTCCGATCTCGGCCGCCGCCCGAAGCGCCGTCAGGTGCTGGCGCATCAGGCCGGGCTTTCTCCTGCCCGCCCGGATGTTCGCCACCGAAAAAGACTTTCCGGTCACAAGCGACAATGCCAGGGACGTTCTGACGATCTGCCCGCCTCCTTCTCCGTAGGAACCGTCGATTGCAATCATTCGTTTTCTCCGTTCTCTTTGTTTTTTCACATTAGTTTCTTATGGTTTTGGTTATAACGTCGGCCACCCGACACCGTCATTCCGGGCGG
>CAXXIG010000004.1:0-742500 GCA_963674505.2 Desulfobacterales bacterium | reverse complement strand
AGCAATGCCCTATCATTTTCGAAATCGATAAAACGTGAAAGCTGGGCCTTGATTCCGAGTACGTTTTGTTCGACGATTTCTTGTGTGAGTAGCTGCCTCATCTCGGTCTTTCCGCTGGGATCTCCTACCAATCCGGTTCCACCACCGACAAGCGCGATGGGACGATGGCCATTTTTCTGCATATGAGCAAGCGACATGATCGGAATGAGGCTCCCTACATGGAGGCTCGAAGCTGTCGGATCGAAACCTATGTAGCAAGTTGCTTTTTCACTTCCAAGATACTTCCTGAGTTCCTCGTCATGGGTGGTTTTTTCAACGAACCCCCTCTCAAATAAAACATCGAGTACATTCATTTTAGAGACTACCTCGTTATTTGTTGGCATACTCAACAGCCCTTGTTTCCCTGATCACGGTAACCTTGATCTGTCCCGGAAAGGTCAGCGACTCTTCGATCTTTTTAACAATGTCCTTGCTTAAAAGAACCGAGCCCTCATCGGAGACGACATCGCTTTCAACAATTACACGGACCTCTCTGCCTGCCTGGATTGCATACGAATTCGCAACACCCTTAAAAGATGTGGCGATTTTTTCCAAGTCTTCGAGACGCTTGATATAGTTTTCCAGCAACTCCTTTCTTGCTCCGGGCCTGGCACCAGACAGACTATCCGCAGCTTGCACCAGCAACGCATAAACCGAATTAGGCGGCACGTCCTCGTGATGAGCCGCGATGGCGTGAACTACCTTGTGGTTTTCGTTGTATTTTTTTGCAAGTTTGGACCCGATGATCGCGTGGGGTCCCTCAACCTCGTGATCTATGGCCTTTCCAATATCATGCAGCAACCCCATTCTTTTGGCCATTTTCTGATTGAGTCCTAGTTCAGCAGCCATGACCCCTGCCAGGAACCCGACTTCTATGGAATGCTGCAACACGTTCTGCGCGTAGCTTGTACGATACTTTAACATGCCGAGATACTTGATCAGCTCTGAATGAATCCCATGAACACTTAGGTCGAATGCAGCTTGCTCTCCAGCGTCCTTGATTGCCTGATCGACTTCCTGTCCCACCTTTTTTACAACGTCCTCTATGCGAGCAGGATGGATTCTGCCATCGGATATCAGCATCATAAGAGAGATCCTGGCCACTTCACGGCGCACCGGGTTGAATCCTGACAAAATCACAGCCTCGGGCGTGTCGTCTATAATGAGATCGATACCGGTAGCGGCTTCCAATGCGCGTATGTTTCGCCCTTCCCTTCCAATAATTCTTCCTTTCATTTCATCGTTTGGAAGTTGGACGACAGAGACCGTCCTTTCTGCGACGTAATCTCCAGCATACCTTTGAATCGCCGTCGCAATGATTTTCTTGGCTTTTTTATCTGCAGATTCCTTTGTTTCATTCTCTATTTTTTTTATCAGCTTTGCGCCTTCATACCGTGCTTCGTTTTCCATTGCGCGAATAAGCAGCTCCTTGGCTTGATCGGCGGTGAGTCCAGAAATCTTTTCCAGTTGCTTTTTTTGTTCTTCCACCAGATTCTGGCACTCTTTTTCATTTTTAGAGATCGTCTCCTCTCGTCCGATCAATTCTTTTTCTTTTTTGATGATCTCCTTTTCCCGCCTTTCGTGCTGGTCCATTTTTCGGTCAATGTTTTCTTCTCTCTGAACGAGGCGGATTTCCTTGTTTTTCAGTTCAGCGAGACTTTCTTTGGTTTCGGCCTCGAAGTCGCTTTTCATTTTGAAAAGCCTGTCCTTGGCCTCCAATTTAGCCTCCTTCAACAATGTCTCGGCCCTTCTTTCAGCATCTACAATTATTTTTGATGCTTCATCTTCTTTTTCTTTTAGATTCTTCGCCTGAAGACGGCCTTTTGCCCATAGAGCTATGAAAAAGCCTATCCCTAGGCCTATAAAAATAAAAAATATGGAATTATCCCCCATTTCACCTCTCCAAGATTCTTTCTTTTCAATCAGGTTTTCTTTTCACGCTTGGTCCGTTTTTTGCGCTTGGTCCATTTTTTTTGCAAAAAGAACCACTATTTCAAATTAATAATGGAACGAGGCGAAAAATTGGCGAGTCATAATAGAGTGGAACAGGAGGGAAATTAGAAGATTCCCGATAAAACCGGCGGCGAAACCCTCAAGATTGCCACATATTTTTTCTTGATGCGCCTTTTCGGTTTTTATGTGGAACCCCCACTTGTGCCGTGTTGTCAGTTCTTTGAGCCGTAAAATCCAAGTGGGCGCTATGATAGTTTCTTTAGGCTTTTCCGTGCGAGCGGAACCTGCTCACCGAAACCAGGGAAAGCTCCCTATTTTCTTCCATTGGGTCAAAGTTATCTTCCAATCACGGACACGGCAGGGGCCCACCTCTCAATTGCAATTGCATTGAAATTATGAATCATATGCTTTCGTTCATCAAGCCGACATTTATCAAAACCGTCATCCTGCCATTTGCTCGGCCATGCAACAATTCGGGCAATTTTTGAAGAAATAGCACGAAAAAAACACTCGTGCTACACGGATTCCTCAATCTCTCTTTCGAGAATTTCCAGCAAATGCTCGGTTCGCATTTCGAATTGCCTTTTCAATTCGGAGTTTTCTTGTTCTAATTCAATATGATCTTTGGCAATATTCAATGCGACTGCCGTCATCGCTATAATTTTTTCTGTACCAGTCTTATAATTGGAGCTGTCCTTGCATACCTTTGAATACTCTCTTTTCAAATGGTCTTGTATTCTCTTGGCAGTCTCGCTGTCCAAGTTGGTACGGAACCTGTGCGTTTCCCCAAACACCTCTATGTCCAAATAGTTTTCCAACGAGAATTAGAAGCTTGCTACTCCTCCCTCTTCTTTTTGATCGTCGGAATCTGCGGCGATGTTTATATCTTCCAGTTTGTTCAGCAAACTGTCAACCTTGGCTTTGACGAACGACCTTTCCTCGATTAACTTGCTCTCTGCCTCTATTTTTTGCTGAAGTTCTTGTTCCAATTGGCCAATGTAATCGTTAAGGTCCTTGATTTCTTTCTCTAAGGACGCACGAATATCGATGAGCTTTAAGAGTTTTTGTTCAATTTTTTCGAACTGTTCTATTATTTGATTATTGTCCAATCCAAACCTCACCTTCACCTCATTGTCGTTTTGTTCCAATTATAATCTCCGAACCCGTTCAAAGTCAAGGCTAATGTATGTTCCTGCAAACCTCATCCTCGACTTTTTGAAGTTCCTCCTGCGAATTGATTCCGATAAATTCTTCTGGCCTGTTTTCGACGATTGCCCCGATTTTTTTATTTTCCCTACGCCCTATTTCGATAATATCGGTAAAATAATATTCGTTCTGCGCGTTTTCCGCCCTGATTTTTTTTATTCCGGACATTAAAAAGTCTCTTTTCACGCAGTATATTCCAGTGTTGACAATGTCGATTTTTTTCTGAATTTCGTCGGCGTCGGCTTCTTCGACAATTCTGACAACATTTCGTTTTTCGTCGAACAATATTCTTCCATATCCTTTTGGAGAGCCTACCTTGACAGCCAGAAGGGATATATCTCTGTCCTCATTCCTGTGATCTCGCACAAGCTTGACGAGAGAATTGTACCTAACCAAAGGAACATCCCCGCATAAAACCATGACGTCCCGAATGGAATCGGAAATTTCCGGTAAAGCGGTCGATACGGCATGCCCGGTTCCAAGCTGATCTTTTTGCCATGCGAACGACACATCGAATTCAGACGAAACAGCCTTCTTAACCTCATCCGCCTGATGTCCGATAACGACAACGATATTGTTCCCTGCAATTTTTTCCGCAGTTTCCAAAACATACAAAATCATTTCCCTCCCGCGTATCTTATGAAGAACTTTGGCTTTTTCGGACTTCATTCTTTTGCCAAGACCTGCTGCCAAGACAATAATGGCTACGCTGTCATGCTCCTCAATCATTATCAGACCTCCTCGGAAAAAAAAAAGGACAAACCGCAGCAACGAGGTTTGTCCCTTTTTGTTGATTTTTTTGTTTCAGAGCCGGATTAAATCGCGGAATTATCGGTGTCTTTCGGCCCGGATGCGTCAGCTTCTCCTGCCCTCTACAAGCTGCATCCTGTGCAAGGCTCTTTCAAGAGCTGCCTTGGCACGTGTGAAGTCGATATCTTCGGCCCTTTCAGCGGCGAGCCTCTTCTTAGCTCTTTCGAGCGCGGTCCTGGCTCTTTCCAAATCAATATCTCTTCTTCTTTCTGCCGAGTTTGCGAGAATAGTAACCTTATTTGGCAACGCCTCTGCAAAGCCTCCGCTGACGAACACTGCCCTCTCGTCTCCCTTGGAATCCTTATATTTAACCGCGCCTAACTTTAGCGTGGTCAAAAAGGGCGTATGTCCGGATAAAACTCCGAATTCGCCGAGGACGCCGGGGGCCATGACGATTTGGACATCTTCTTTCGTGACGATTTTTTCAGGCGTCACGATTTCCAACATAATATTTTCAGCCATGATAAGCCCCTTGCTTTTTATTCAGCCGACATTTTCTGTGCTTTTTCGACTGCTTCTTCAATGCCACCAACCATATAAAACGCCGCTTCGGGGAGATCGTCATGTTTACCTTCGACGATTTCTTTGAAACCTCTGATGGTATCTTCGATTTTCACGTATTTGCCAGCCATACCAGTGAAGGTTTCCGCTACGTGGAAAGGCTGGGACAGGAACCTTTGGATTCTTCTGGCCCTTCCGACGGTGATTTTGTCTTCGTCGGACAGCTCTTCCATACCAAGAATGGCGATAATGTCCTGAAGCTCTTTGTATTTTTGAAGAATCTTCTGAACGGATCGAGAAGCCAGATAGTGATCTTCTCCGATATAGTTCGCGTCCAAGATTCTGGAGGTCGAGTCGAGCGGATCGACAGCGGGATAGATGCCCAACTCTGCAATCTGCCTTGAGAGAACGACGGTACCGTCCAAGTGCGCAAAGGTTGTAGCCGGCGCAGGGTCTGTCAAGTCATCTGCAGGAACGTAAACGCATTGCACAGCGGTAATAGAGCCTTTGTCGGTCGATGTGATCCTTTCCTGCAGACCACCGAGATCGACAGCCAGCGTGGGCTGGTAACCAACGGCGGAAGGCATGCGGCCTAGAAGCGCGGAAACCTCGGAGCCTGCCTGGGTGAAACGGAAAATGTTGTCGATGAAGATCAACACGTCCTGCCCCTCTTCATCTCTAAAATATTCCGCCTCTGTCAAAGCGGAAATGGCAACACGAGCGCGCGCTCCGGGGGGTTCCGTCATCTGGCCGTAAACCAAGGCTGCTTTGGGAAGAACGCCGGAATCCTTCATTTCGTGATAGAGGTCGTTTCCTTCACGAGTTCTTTCGCCCACGCCAGCGAAGACGGAGATACCGCCGTGCTGCATAGCGATGTTGTGAACCATTTCCATCATGATAACGGTCTTGCCAACGCCTGCTCCTCCGAACATTCCCATTTTTCCACCACGGGGAAAGGGCACGAGCAAGTCGATAACTTTTACGCCAGTCTCGAGAACTCGAACGGTAACGTCCTGTTCTGTGAATTTGGGCGCAGCACGGTGGATCGGGAGAGTCTTTTCCTGGCTAACCGGTCCGA
The DNA here is from genome assembly GCA_963674505.2 of Desulfobacterales bacterium. Classification (GTDB taxonomy): domain Bacteria; phylum Desulfobacterota; class Desulfobacteria; order Desulfobacterales; family SKZT01. The sequence goes on along the minus strand of CAXXIG010000004.1, from coordinate 736,913 downwards.
GACCATCCACGGGTTTTCCAACGACGTTCAACACACGACCAAGCGCTGCTTTGCCCACCGGCATAGTGATCGGAGCGCCGGTATCTTTCACTTCCATGCCTCTTTGCAAGCCGTCTGTGACGTCCATGGCGATGGTTCTGACTACGTTGTCACCGAGATGCTGGGCGACCTCAACGACCAGGTTGTCCTCTTCGTCGTTGATCGCTGCGTTGGTGATCAATAGAGCCGTGAGAATCTCCGGCAGCTTGCCCGGTTCGAATTCCACGTCTACAACAGGTCCCATAACCTGTTTGATTATTCCTACGTTTGCTCCCATTTAGGACCTCCTATGAAAAATGCAAATGCAAATTAAATTTCGTTATTACCCTTTGAGGGCTTCGGCACCGCCGACGATATCCATCAAGTCCGCTGTAATCGATGCCTGGCGGGCTTTGTTGTATGCCAAAGTGAGGTTGTCCAGCATATCGTTACATGCCTTGGTCGCGTTATCCATAGCGGACATTCTGGCAGCATGTTCACTCGTGGATGTTTCCAGCAACCCGCTGTATATTTGAACATACACGTTTCTTGGCAGCATGTCGCCAAGCACCTCGTCCGGCGACGGCTCGCAAATATGTTCGGCCAAATATTCCTTGGCTCCCCCCTCTTCGCCCTCTTCCTTCTCGATAGGCGGAATCGGAAGGAGCTTCTTCAGGGTCGGAATCTGTCTGGCAACGCTCACGAATTCGGAATACACTATGTACACTTCGTCGTAGGTTTCTTCCAGGAATTTCTGGATGAGCTTTTCTCCCGATACGGAGGCCACGTTGAATCCGAAGCTGGAGCCCACAATGCCGAGATGTTCGCTTGCAATGGCGTAATCTGTCTTTCTTGCCCAATCGCGGCCCTTTTTTCCGAAGCTGGTGAATGTAACTTCAACCCCTTCGGCTGCTTTTTCCGCAGCAAACGATTTTGCCTTGGCAATGAGGTTCGAGTTAAAACCGCCGCACAACCCCCGGTCGGAGGTGCACAGGATAATGTTTATCTTCTTGACCTCTTCTCTTTCGACCAGCAGGGGACTGGCTTCGTCGCCAGCCTTCTCCGCAAGGCTCCCGAGAACTTCGGCAAATTTTGCGGCGTACGGCCGGAAGCCCTCCATCGCAGTCTGAGCGCCCCTCAGCCTTGAAGCGGCGACCATATTCATGGCCTTCGTGATCTGCTTCGTCTTCTTTACCGCTTGTATTTTTAGTAGGACGTCTTTTAATTGTGCCATAAAACCTATGCCTTTATCGCTTTCAGCTGCATAACGCCGTTTCGTTTGAATAACAAAACGGCGCTGTCAGCATTTATTTTATGGTGTCTTTGAACTCTTCGTCATAAGCGTCCAAAGCTTCCTTCATCCTCTTGTCCAGATCATCCGTGATCTCTTTCTTGGCGGCGAGGTCGGTCAGAACCGAAGCGAATCGATCATCCATTAATTGGTAGAGGCCAGCCTCGTATTTTGCCAGGACTTCGATAGGATATTTGTCGAGATACCCTTTGGCACCGGCGAAGAGAATCAGGACCTGCTTTTCCATAGGCAGCGGATTGTATTGGGGTTGCTTGAGGATTTCAACGAGTCGCGCTCCCCTGGTCAACTGTCTCTGTGTGGCTTTGTCAAGGTCGCTTCCGAAAGCGGCGAACGCTTCCAGCTCGCGGTATTGGGCAAGGTCCAGGCGCAGGGTACCGGCGACCTGTTTCATGGCTTTCACTTGAGCGGCACCACCGACTCGAGAGACGGAGAGACCGACGTTGATAGCTGGACGGACACCTGCGAAGAATAGGCCAGGCTCGAGGTAAATCTGGCCGTCGGTAATGGAAATAACGTTCGTGGGAATGTATGCGGAAACGTCGCCGGCCTGGGTCTCGATGATGGGCAAGGCTGTCAGGGAACCGGCACCCAGTTCGTCGTTAAGCTTGGCGGCCCTTTCGAGCAAACGGGAATGGTTGTAGAAAATGTCGCCGGGGTAAGCCTCGCGTCCCGGAGGACGTCTGAGAAGCAGGGAAATTTGTCGATAGGCGGCGGCCTGTTTGGAAAGATCATCGTAAATGATCAGGGAGTGCTTGCCATTATCCCTATAATATTCGCCCATGGCGCATCCCGCGTAGGGTGCGATATATTGCAGGGTCGCCGGGTCGGAAGCGCAGGCGGCTACGACCGTGGTGTACTCCATGGCGCCGTATTTTTCAAGAACAGCCACGACCTGGGCAACAGTTGATTTTTTAAGACCGGAGGCAACGTAGATACAATATACATCCTGGCCTTTCTGGCTGATGATGGAGTCGATGGCGATAGCCGTCTTTCCAACCTGCCTGTCGCCGATGATCAGCTCGCGCTGCCCTCTTCCGACCGGAGTCATGGCATCGACAGCCTTGAGTCCGGTAAGCATGGATTCATGCACGCTTTTTCTGGCGATGACGCCGGGAGCGACCATTTCGACTCTGCGGAACTCCTTGGAATCAATAGGCCCTTTACCATCGATAGGCTCTCCCACTGCGGAAACAACCCTCCCGAGAACCGCGTCGCCGACCGGCACCTGAGCGATACGCCCGGTCCTTTTTACAATGTCGCCCTCTTTGATGTGAGTGTCGTCGCCCATAATGGCCACACCGACATTGTCCTCTTCCAAGTTGAGAACCAGTCCGAGAATTCCACCTGGGAATTCGACCAACTCCAAGGCCATCGCCTTTTCCAGTCCGTAGACCCTGGAGATACCATCACCAACTGACAAGACCACGCCGGTTTCGCTTAACTCGACCTTCTTGTCGAAATCCGCAATCTGATCTTTGATTATTTGACTAATTTCTTCTGCTCTTAGTTCCATTAGACACTCTCACCCCTTTTTAAAGATTCTCTCATATTGAGTAATTGTGTTTTAATACTTCCATCTAATACAAGATCGCCAATTCTGGTAACGATGCCTCCGATGAGGGAGGGATCCTGCTCAACGTCCAGAATAACTTCTTTCCCGGTTTTTTGCGATAAGGCCTCGACAATCTTCTCGACGGTTTCGGAGGAAAGCTCGGTAGCCGAGACCAAGTTGGCCCTGACAACGCCTTTGAGTTCGTCCGCCTGTTTCTGGAAGAATTCGTTTATAAGTCCGACGAATCCGAGCCGTCCTTTTTCGAACAGCAGATTCAAAAACGAATTAATCACCTGGGACGCCTCCATCTTCTCGATGAGAATCTGAAGGACTTTCCTCCGGGCTTCCACGTCGTAGAGAGGATTGTTGATCGCTCTTTCCAAAGTGTTTTCGCTTTCGATCAGTTCGGCGAACTGCCCGAGTTCCTCCCGGTAGGTCTCCGTCTGACCGTCTTCCTTTCCGATAAGTAAGAGTGCCTTGGCATAACGCCGTGCAATCGCTAAATTCTTCACTATGCCACCACCTTGTCTAAATATTCGTCAACGAGTCTCTCCTGATCATCGGGCGAGATTCTCGATCTGATCATCTCTTCGGCCTTTTCCATGGCCTTTTCCAGAACTTCGGCCTTGAGGTTGTTCTTGGCCTGCTCGAATTCGTGCTCGATATTGCGCTTGGCCTGCTCTTCCAATTTGTCGGCGGCCGATTCGGCCTCTTTGAGGATTCTGGCCTTTGCCTCTTCGCCCTGTCGCTTGTAATCCTCGATGATCGCTTCCGCCTCGCTTTCCAATTTCGAAAGCTTGTCCTCGTATTTGGCCAGTTCGGCTTCGGCAGCCGCCTTTTTGTTCTCCAGTTCCTCGAGTTGATCCTTGATGCCTTCGATTCTGGAGTTTAACGCTTGGGCGACTGGCTTTCGCAGGAGAATGAACAAGCCGATGGCCAGCACCGCGAAATTCATGACGCGATACGTGTCGGTAGCCACCCAGCCCTTGCCGTGCGCCTCCCCGTGATCTTCGCCGTGTTCGGCCGCATGCTCGTCTCCATGCTCTGCGGTCGCGTGCTCGTCTCCGTGTTCGCCATGGTCCGTGGTGGCGTATGCCGTTGAAAATACAAAACACGCGGCGGCGATGATCATCATCGCAACGACCAGCCTGTTCAATTTCGATCGGCGCCTGCATCGAATACCAGGAATACTCATCAAATTGCCCTCCCCAAAATTTTTTCGCCGATTGCCTGAGCGTAGGCGTCGATTTCGCTTTGCAAAGAAGCCCTGACTCCATCGGCCTCGCGAGCGATTTTCTCTTTCACCTCCGCCATATTGGCCTGGGCTCTTTTGTTGATGTCATCGACGACTCTTTTTTCTTCCTGGCTTGCCTCCTGGATCAGAGCGTCTCTTTCCTTGATCCCTTTGGTGCGGGCTTCTCTGATGCCCTCTGCAAAAGCACTCTCCTTCTCCAATGCGTCGGCGGCTGCGGATTCGATACCTTGTTCCATGCCACCAATCTTTTCTTTTCTCTGGATCAGGACGTTGCGAATGGGTTTGTAAAGAACGACATTCAAAATCCAGATCAGTAAAAGAAAATTTGCGATTTGGATAAAGAGCGATCCATCGACATTAATCATGAAACGCCTCCGTTGTTGGGGGGATTGCTTAGATCCCTTTTTTAGACCAAAAAAAAACCATATCCTCAAATCCAAACTCGGGCGGCTTATAACGCAGCCTAAAAAAATTGTCAAAGGTTTTTTGAACTTTTTTCTTTGATTTTCGATTCCAAACGTACTAAAATCGGATTTTTCAAACTACGACATTATTGTCGCCCGATTTTTCCATGACGCAGTTCCCCTGGAATGCCACCCCCGCTTCCATAGCCACCATCGGGGCTTTGATATCGCCAGAAACGTCTGCCGGGGGAAACAGTTCGATTCTGTGTCTCGCATCTATGAAGCCAGTGAACGTTCCCATCACGATTACCGAATCCACATTGATTTCCGCGTCGATCACCGCCTGCGCCCCGATGATGACCACGCCGTTGGGGCTCGTGATCTTGCCCTTGAAGTTTCCGTCCATCCTGATGGTTCCCTCGAATTCGATATTGCCTTCGATACTGGCATCGGTCCCCTGAAATGTTGAGATGCCCTCACTCCGTTTCGTTTTTTTCATACGCTTGCCCCGTTCATTGAATTATTCGAACATGAATCGACGCATGCTCACGTTCATCAAAAGACCGATGGAAATCATCATTGTAAGCATGGAGGAGCCCCCGTAGCTTATCAAAGGAAGGGGGACGCCAACCACCGGCATCAGCCCCATCACCATGCCGATATTGATAATCACATGGAAAAAAATCAAGGCGGTAACGCCGAAAGCGAGCATCGCGCCGAAAGGATCTTTCGATCGATAGGAAATTTTCAATCCCCAGAGAATGAGAACAAAAAAAACCAACAGGAGGGTGCTCGATCCGGCGAATCCCCATTCTTCCGCCAGCACCGAAAAAATGAAATCGGTATGCTGTTCAGGCAAAAAGGACAATGCGTTCTGGGTCCCATGCAAATACCCCTTGCCAAAGACCATTCCTGAACCGATGGCGATTTTAGACTGAATGATATGGTATCCCGCGCCTAAAGGATCTCGATCCGGATTGAGGAAGGTCAATATTCTCTGTTTCTGATACGGTTTGAGCAAAAACCAGACCAAAGGGGCGCAGATGGAACCGGCCCCGAAGAGATAAAGGAAGGTCTTGCGTTCTATTTTCACAAACACGGTCATGACGACGGCAATAAACGCTACGAGCAATGCGGTTCCCAAATCGGGCTGCCTGACAATCAAAACGAAAGGTATGGCCGTAAAGATCGCGGGTTTGGCCAACTCTCTAAACCGCAATCCGTCAGGGCTGGCAACGTTGGAATAGTATCTTGCCAACACGATCACCACCGCTACCTTGGCCAGTTCGGAAGGCTGCAGGGACATGGGACCAAGTATAAGCCACCGGCGGGAACCGGCGACGTATTTGCCGAAGATCAGAACGCATATCAACAAAACGATGGAGGTGCCGTAGACGACGTTGGCCCATCGATCCAGAAACTTGTAATTGACAGCCAAGGCAATTCCCATGACTCCGAAGCCGCCGCAAAACCATACGATCTGCTTGAGATACAGCAGTCTCTGAGAGGAGGACGCGCCAGTGGAAACTGCGCTGTACAACGTCATCAGTCCGATTACCGTCAATAGAAATGTCAACGAAAGCATCATCCAGTCGAAATTTTGGATAAGACGCCTGTCAATCATTGTTTTGTTTCCAGTTCGAAATAGGTTGCGAAGAGGTCCCTGGCAATAGGCGACGCGGCGGAAGAGCCATGTTCTCCATGCTCCACGATTATGGCGGCGGCTATTTCGGGTTTTTCCGACGGCGCGTACGCCACGAACCAAGCGTGCGCCCTGTGGTGCTTTTCCCTGTCCGAGTCCTTGACATTCTCGTTTTTCTTTCTTCCGACAATCTGTGCCGTCCCGGTTTTGCCGCAGATTTCGCAATCCTCTAGCTTCGCAATCCTGGCGGTGCCGCGAGAACCGTTCACGACCTCCCAAAGCCCTTTCTTTACGATACCAAGTGTTTTTTGGCTGACTGGCAATTGGCCTGCCACTTCCTTCTCGTTGTCCAAGACGATCTCCCCGCCCGCAGTCTCGACCCTGGCAAGAATCTGGGGTCTGTACAGGACTCCCCCGTTTGCGACAGCAGACGTCAGAACCGCCATTTGCAAGGGGGTAGCGAGATTGTATCCTTGACCGATCGCCACGGACAGGGTCTCGCCCCTTTGCCAGGGGACTCCGGTCCTTTTCCTTTTCCAGGCAGCGGTGGGAACGAGCCCTTCGGATTCGTGGTCCAAGTCGATTCCGGTTCTTGCGCCCAAGCCGAAAGCTTTCGCATACCAAGCCAGACGGTCGATTCCAAGCTTCAGCCCCACCTGGTAGAAATAGACGTCGCAGGATTCCGCCAGGGCCCTGACGACATTCACTGTCCCGTGTCCCCCTCTTTTCCAGCAGCGAAAATCCCTGTCGCCGAAACGATAGAAGCCGGGGCAGTACATGGCGGTGTTCTGGTCGATGACGCCTTCCTCCAAACCGGCGGCGGCGGTTATGATCTTATAGGTGGACGCTGGCGGGTATTCAGCCTGGATGGCTTTGTTTTCCATGGGCCGCAAAGGATTGGAGATCAGTTCCCTCCATTTTTCATGGGACAGGCCGCTTACGAAATCGTTCTGGTCGAACGGCGGATAACTGGCCAAGGCCAGAACTTTTCCGGTATCGACCTCCATGGCGACGACAGCGCCCGCTCTCTGCTGTAAAAGCTGCTCGGCCTTCTCCTGCAATTTTCTGTCGATGGTCAAAAAAATATTTTGTCCCGGACGGGCATCGACGGTATTCAACACTCGCACTACGCGACCGTTCGCGTTTACCTCCACCTGCCTGCCGCCGACGGTGCCCCTCAAGAATTCCTCGTAGCTCTTTTCGACCCCGAACTTGCCGATCAAATCCCCCCCCCGGTAATCGGAATAGGTTTCGCTCTCGAGTTCCCTGGCGTTGATCTCTCCCAGATAACCCAGCAAATGGGCTGCGCTTTTTTCCCTGATGTAATGCCTTCTGGTTCGAACATCGATAACGATTCCCGGCAGGTCGAATTTGCGAACCTCTATGGCAGCGAGCATATCCCTGCCAATGTCCTGCCGCAACAACACGGGTTTGTACGAATAGGGGGTCTTGTTCCGCTCGATTTTGTCGAAGATTTCATCTTGAGACCATCCGGTGTACTGCGCCAGCTTCTCGACGGTTTTTTCCAAAGGCCGAGCATCTTTCAGAACGAGGCTCAGATCGAAGGAGGGCCGGTTGTCCACCAGGATCTCGCCATTGCAGTCGAAAATCAGTCCCCTTGGAGGATCGATGTCCTGGAGCCTGATGCAGTTGGTCTCGGACAAGCGCCGAAGCTCGCCTCCCTCGATGATCTGGAGAAAAAAAAGCCTTGCCAGCAGCACGCCGAACCCCGCCGTCACGATCAGAACCACGGCAGGGAGTCTCTGTTTGTACCAATCGCTATCGGCCGTATTTAAATATTTTTTCAAAGGAATGCTCGTCCAGTTTTTCCTGTAGTTTTCTCAACAGAAAAATAATGAAAGGCCCCACCGAGCCTGCCCAGAGCAATTGAATCAGAATGTTGCGAAAAGTATCCGGCGACAAGACGAAGCTGTCGTCCACGGCAACAAGTACCATTATAATAATCGTATTTTCCAAAAAGACGGCTGCTGTTGCGATGAAAGGGACCAACACGACGTTTCCCACGTGCAGATAGCTTTTAGCCAGCCAAATGCACACGAACAGCCAGCAATAAATGGTCGTGTAAAGCCCGAAAGGCCCACCGGACAGAGAGTCCATCACCGCTCCCGCCACCAGCACGAACGCCACGCTTTCCCGTATCGGCCTGAAAATCCCAAGATACACAATGAAAATAGCGATCAAATCGAAAAACTTGCCCAGTCCCCAAAGGTCCGGCGCGACGGACGTTTGAAACAATACGAAGGAAACGGTCACGGCAGAGAAAAACAGAAAAGTCATGGGCTTCCTTCGAAATCGTTCTTCGGAGGATTCAAGACGATCATAACCTCCTCTATCTTTTCGAAATCCACGGAGGGAACGACCTCCACGTCCTGAAAAATTCCGGAACTCTTGCTCATGATGCTCCGGGCTTTCCCGACGGAAAGCCCTTTGGGAAACACGCCGTCGAGTCCGGAAGAAACGATTACGTCTCCGATATCGATCTCGTCCTTTCTCAAAACGTACTGGAAAACGCAACGTCCGCCGGAGCCCCCCTTGACGATTCCCCTGGCCCTCGTCCTTTGAACGAGCCCATCGACGGCGCTGTTCCTGTCCACGATCAATAAAACTTTGGAATAGCGTTCCGACACCTCTATGATCTGCCCTGCGACGCCTTCCGGGACCACGACCGGCAAACCTTTCCGTACCCCGTCTGCAGTTCCCTTGTCGATAATCACGCTTCGAAACCAAGGCGACGGGTCCTTGCCGACGACCTCCGCAGGCAAGGCCGGATAAGCCTGCTTCTTCTGGAAATTCAGAAATCCTCTGAGCCGCATGTTGGAATGGATTGTTTCCAAGCACTCGTTGTTTTTTTCCGCCGCTTCTGCCAAAGCCCTTTTCAGCCGCCTGTTTTCCTTGGACACGGAAACAAGGTAGAAATATTGATTCCAAATGTCTTCGACAAAGCGCCTGGATTTGATCAGACCTTTCTGGAAAGGAGCTATAATTGCAATGAAGAGCTTTGCTGGACCCTCGGGTTGTTCCAAGGATGCCGAATGCGGAGAGAAGGTGTGACGACCGGAAACAATCAAAGCGATCACGTTGAAAAGCAGCAAAAGAATCAAGCTGACAATGATCACCAACTTTCTGGAAAACATGCAAGCTTACGTGATCGTAACCTGTCTGAGCATTTCAATGCTGTCCAAGGCCATTCCCGACCCCCTTGCCACGGTGGACAATGGATCTTCGGTCACAGTGATGGGAAGACCGCTTTCTTCCCGCAACAGCCTGTCGAGGTTTTTCAAGAGCGCGCCCCCCCCGGTGAGTACGATGCCACGATCGACAATATCGGCAGCAAGCTCCGGCGGGGTTTGCTCCAGAGCGATCTTCACGGTTTCCACGATCGCGTCTATCTGTTCGGAAATAGCCTCGCGGACCTCCTCGGAATCGATCGCCAGAATTTTCGGGATTCCGGAAACCAAGTCTCTGCCCTTTACCTCGATGGTCGCGACATCATCCGGGTCAGGATAGGCGTTTCCGATAGTAGTCTTGATGATTTCCGAAGTCCTTTCCCCGATCAGGAGATTGTATTTTCGCTTGATGTATTGCATGATGGCCGCATCCATCTTGTCGCCCGCCACTCTGAGCGACCTGCTGTAGACGATGCCCGCAAGAGAGATGACCGCGACTTCCGTAGTCCCGCCCCCTATATCCACGATCATGTTGCAGGTCGGCTCTGTGATGGGCAGGCCGGCGCCGATGGCAGCCGCCATGGGTTCTTCGATCAGGAAGACTTCTCTGGCGCCTGCGGATTCCGCCGATTCCTTCACCGCCCTTTTTTCCACCTGGGTAATGCCCGACGGGACCGCGATGATGATGCGAGGTCTCACGAATGTCCGGCGATTATGAACCTTTTGGATGAAATGGCGCAACATGGCTTCCGTCACTTCGAAATCCGCAATCACACCGTCTCGCATGGGCCGAATCGCCACGATGTTTCCCGGCGTTCTGCCAAGCATGTTCTTCGCTTCGAGACCGACCGCCAGGACCTTGTTTTTCATCCTGTTGTCGGTACGGACTGCCACCACCGAAGGTTCCCCCAGAACGATCCCCTTTCCCTTCACATAGACCAACGTATTGGCCGTTCCAAGATCGATCGCCAGATCATTGGAAAAAACACCCAAGATAGAATCGATAAAATTTCCCATTTTTCCTCGTTTTACACAATATTTCCGTCCCGAACGGATGAAGTCGCGAATGATTCGGGGGGACTCTCTTGCCGTCGGTGCCGAGCGACATTCCGAAAATTGCCGATGTTTCGAAACAACCCAATCATTTCCACGTAGCTTGACGGGGTTTTCTACCAAAAAAAAGATCCCATTACAAGCGGAAACTGTCTTCGAAAACATTGGACTGTCCCGACAACACATGCGTAGCCATGAAAAAGCTTTTTCGCACAGAGGCGCAAAGAACCCAAAGTTCCTTGCTCGGCGACCGTAGACTCCATGCGGGAAGATGGAAAATCGCCGCGCAGCCAACCAAACAGGTCGGAAATTTTTTTTTGGATTCATCGCGGATTTATGGGGAAATGTTTGTATTTGGGTTCCCCCCTCAAGGGGGAACTCCCCACAAATCGGCGTTGAGCCTTTTTTTCATGAAACGGCTGGCACGCTATTGCCAAGTGCCTTCATGATCTCATCGTGCAATAGGGGTCTGAACGTTCGAATCTTTTCATTTTCCCGCACCGGATGGACCCGATTGGAAAGAAGCACGACAATGACATCCTTGTCGAGATCCATCCAGAAGGACGTTCCAGTAAACCCGAGATGCCCGACGGTTTGGAACGAAAAAAAACGCCCGGAACTCGATTTCTCCAGGGAAGGCACGTCGAATCCCATTGCTCTGGCGGAAGCGTCTCGTCGTCGCAAAAACAACCGGACCACCTCCCTGGAAAGAAGCCCGTCGAACGAAGGGTTTCCGTATATCGTCGCCAAGTGTCCGACCAGTCGATGCAGGTTGTCCGCTGTTCCGAACAATCCCGCGTGACCTTCCACGCCCCCGACAACCGCCGCGTTTTCATCGTGAACCTCTCCCTCGAGGATTCTCTTGCGCCATAGGCATTTTTCTGTGGCCGCATAGTCGGCCGTTCTTTTTTCACCTTTTTCCGACTGAAAAAAAAGATCTTTCAAATCCAACGGGTCGAAAATCCTCTCCTTTGCGAAAATGTCCAATCCGACGCCGGATACTCTCTCCACAACCCAAGACAGAATCATGAATCCCAGGTCGCTGTAGAGAGTCCTTTCTTCCGGCAAAAACAATGCCGCTTCGCGAACCAACAGCTTTCTAAGCCTCTTTTTTCTATCCTCCAAAGGGAATTCCGACAGCTCCACATAATATGGTCTGTAATCGGGAAGGCCGGAAGTGTGGCAGAGCAAATGCCGGAGGTGTATCCGGCATTTGTCCGAATTCTGGAAATCCGGCAGGTATTTTTCCAGACGGTGTTCGACATCAATAAGCCCGTCGTCGGCAAGGGCCATCAAGGAGATGGCCGTCGCCAGCGGTTTCGTCAACGAAGCCAGGTCGAAGACGGTTTTCCGGGTCACAAGTTCGGAAGAAACAACGTTTCTGATCCCGTAGGCTTCGTTAAACAGAATCGACTTGCCTCGGGAAACCAGAAGCACGCCCCCCGGAAAAACAAAGTCTTCGATCGCCCTCTTCATCGCCCGGTCCACATTTACCAGCGGATCGCGGAGAGATTTCGGGCTCGTTGTCTCCGGTCTTGGAATTCTCTGGAAAGAGTCGCTCTCGAAAAGAGACGGACAAGCCCGCGCTTCCTTTCGAATCGTGCACGGACCGACAAAGCGCAGGGTCATTTGGTCGGTGTCCAGAACCGCTTCCACTCCGAAGGGCATTGTCATATTGATCTTTTCGTGTCCCGATCGCACTCCGGCCAGAATGGGGATGTCCCAATCTTCGAATTGTTCCGCGAAAACCCGGTTCACAGCCCCCTTGCCCCCGCATTCTGAAAAATCCCCCAGCACCAGCCCTTTGATTCGGTCGAACATGCCGGCCATTTTCATCTGGGTCAGCATCCTGTCGATTCGGTAGGGAGCTTCGCCTCTGTCCTCCAGAAAAACGATGTGTTCGTCGAAGCAGGGAGCGAAAGAAAGGCCGGTCAAATGGCACAGGGTTGTAAGGTTTCCCCCTGCGACTGGTCCGGAGGCTTTGCCTGGCCTGATACAGATCCCGTCTTCGGCCACCATGGAAACCGGGACGTCCGAAGTCAGGGCAGATAAAAGCGATTCCATGGTACTCCGGTCCGATTCGCCCAAACATGTCAACGTGGGACCGTGAAAAGTCGCAATACCGCACCTATTATATATGGAATTCAAAAGCACGGTAGCGTCGCTGAACCCGACAAAGATTTTCGGGTTCTTGTGGACAATGCCGAAATCGATCCTGTCCAGTATTCGAAGACATCCATATCCGCCCCTGGCGCAAACGACCGCATCGATTTCAGAAGCCGCGAAAACCTCTTCGATCATCCGGGCCCTTCCACGGTCGGATCCAGCCAAATATCCTTTTCGCGCAAACAACCCTTGCGGCTCGAATATTTCGAACCCCATGGATTTCAAAACATCCGCGCCCCTTCGGTACTTGCTCGAATCGAAGGGACTTGCGGGGGCTACTACTCCGAGAACATCGCCAGGGGCCAGCCTGCGAGGGAGTATGATTCGTTTGTTTACCACAGCCATTTTCGATATCAATCGCGACAATCCATATTTTTTTCGTAAATCGGACCGATTATACTTGACATCGGAATCCGATAGGGGTATATGTCTATCCTTGTTTGCGTCGGGGCGTAGCGCAGTCTGGTAGCGCACTTGAATGGGGTTCAAGGGGTCGGAGGTTCAAATCCTCTCGCCCCGACCAACAGTTTCTTCCTTCTTAAAAATTTTTCCGTTCGGAAAAAAACCTTCCGTTTTAAAGCATTCGATCATTCAAATCCCTCGTCTTTCAAATTATGCCAAATGATTTTATTGATACAAACACCTTCGTGCTGTTTCGAAAATATCACAGCTTGAAAGAATTCCAAAGCCCGATTTTTCAGGCGTTGGACGCGTTTCGAAAAAATCCAAACGAATCCATTTCGAAAAAAATTGCCCGAACGTTTGAAATTCATTAAAATACGCTTCAGACAGGTCTCCGAATCATAATTGTGTTGAATATTTTCATTTTTTTTTTTAGATCCATTTTGTAGTTCCAACACCCGATGACAGATTGTGTTCAATGCGTTGCCAGAACCATTAGACGACGGTCCAGCGCCGTTTCCGCCAAGCGCGAAGAAAAATAATCTATGCTCGAATCGACAAAACCCGTGAGCCGGAAACCAAGCAAGCCTTACGCGATGCTTGAGAAGGCGTACATGCGCTTTCTCAAGATTCGGGGCGAGCCGAGGGAAATCGCCTTGGGCTTTGCGCTGGGATTGTTCGTGGGCATGACCCCGGTGATGGGTTTTCAAACGGTCATCGCCGTATTTTTCGCGACAATGTTCAAATGGAACAAAATATCTGCCGCATTGGCGGTTTGGATAACCAATCCGGTCACGGCCCCCGTCATCTACGGCCTCACATTTCTTCTGGGCGCCAAGGTAATCGGGCTCGAAAAGGCCCAGGCGATTTCCGGCAAACTTTTTTCTGAAGCCTTCCTGGATCTGGTGAAGAAAGCGCCTGAAATCGTTATCGCCTTGACGGTCGGCGGCATAATCGTCGGGATTCCCCTCGCGTTGATCGGGTATTTTTTCGCCTACAAAGCCGTTGATCGATACCAGGAGGACATCCGGAGAAAGCTGGCGGAACAGAAGGTCAAACACGCCATCAAGGTGGAACGACGCAAATACAAGAAAAGAAGGAAAAAAAAGGCCAAATCCGGGGCATCCAAATCCTGAAAGGCAAAGATTTGGAAAGCATCCGGCCATTCCCAGTCGCGTTTCTTGACACGTTTCCCCCCCGAGGTTACAGTTTTTCCCAAGACATGCCACGAATCGTCTCGAGACGTCGAACCGTTTGCATGCCGAAACCCGACGATTCTTTTTACGAAAGGAGAAAACAAATGGCTGGCCAAGAAAAAAAAGTGACGTTCAAATGCAAGAATTGCGAAAAAACAATGGAAACCGACGGCGAAGTGCCGGAATGCTGCGACGCGCCGATGGAAAAAGTGGAGGACCTTCCCTCCTGCCAAATGTCGGCGACTGCGGAACACGCCCGGGCCGACGAGATGCTGGAACCCTGCGACGACGGCAGAAGCGGCAAGCTTTAGGCCAAGGAAACGCTGCGGGAAACAAATCGCGGTCTTGCATTTTTGAAAAGACACAAGCCTTTCGCCCGGTTTCTTGCAGCGTCCTTAGCATGCGAACTCCCCGTCTTCATACAACGAACTTTTTTCCGCAATCAGGCTTCAGTGAGTTCCATCCTTGAGAAACAGACGGTGATATTCGGTTTCGGACAGATGTTTTTTCAACAGCATGGAAATGTACTCGAACATCTCCCCGAGTTCTTTGTCGGACAATCTTTCGATCATCTTTTCCACGCACTGGTCGTCCGAAAACTTCTGAAGATAATAGGCGACTGTATTTTCATCGGTTTCCCGGTTCAGACCGAAACCGACGAGGCCCTCGTAATTTTCCACGAATTCGTGGGAATGAACAGCCATAACCATCCTTTCCGCAATCAAGTGTTGACATGTGAACACATTCCATTTCTAATATCGCCACAATAAAACGAGCGGAAACAAAAAACAAGCATCGAACCGTTTCCGATGCCATATTTATAGGCGAGCTGCCAGATGGAAAAAAATTTTTCTTATTTATCCAGGCCCGGCAATGTGCGCATCCGGCATGGAATGTGGGCCTCCCGGCAGGAAAAAACAAGGGGCGCCGTTCTTCTGGTCAACGGAAGGACCGAATTCATGGAGAAATATTTCGAGCCGATCGAAAGGTTCAATCGCCTCGGCCTGGATGTTTTCAGTTTCGACTGGCGTGGCCAGGGATTGTCGTCACGTCTGCTCGAAAACAGGCGCAAGGGACACGTTGAAAGCTACGAAGATTATATCGGCGACATGTATGCGTTCGTCCGTCAGATCTTTTCGAAAAAATCTTCGGGACTCCGTCTTTTGGCGGGCCACTCCATGGGGGGGCACATCGGCCTCAGGTTCCTGGCGCAACATCCCTGTTTCTTCGACAAGGCCGTTCTGCTTTCCCCGATGGTCGATATCGATACGGCGCCATTTCCCAGATTGCCTATCAAATTTTTGGCAGAGGCGGCAGCGGCTTTGGGGCTGGCAGGGACCTATGCATCCGGGGGAGACGGCCCGGTGGAATCCAGGTTCGAGGGAAACAGCCTCACCTCCGACCGCAAAAGGTTCGAAAGGGGGCTCGAACTGATGAAACAAAACCAGGACCTGGCCATCGGGGGGGTCACTTTCGGCTGGCTTCGGGCATCCTTCGAATCCATCGACGCCTTGCGCGAGCCGGGCCGCCCCGAATCCATCGCCCCCCCCTGCCTTCTTTTCAGTGCCTCCGAGGACAACGTAGTGTCCAATTCGGCGCAAAGACACATCTGCAAAAGAATTCCCAAATGCCGCCTGGTCGAAGTCCCCGGCGCCCGGCACGAAATCCTTCAGGAAAAAGACGAAATCCAGCAAGTTTTCTGGGACGAATTCGAAAGTTTTCTGGATTAGAAAGCGGGCAATGGACTGGAAAAAAGCTTGAAGTTCGTTTCGCGATTCTTTAAAGTAGCGATTCATTGAACGGAATCGCCTGAAAACCGAAAATAAACGGGAGAAAAAAATGTCCTTGGAAAAACCGGACGAACAGGTCGGTACCTCCGCCGAAGACGACGAGCTACTCGAAGAAAACAGGATGGCGGGATGGGACGAAAAACGGAACACCGGACTTGTAGGCGATCTGCTCGGCAACCCCATCATCTGGGCAGGCATTGTCGGATTGGTACTTGTCGTTTTGCTGGTGGCGCTCTGGCCGAAATCCGTCGACAAGGAAATGGCCGGAAAAATCGAAAACCTGGCGCGAAAAATCGAGATGCTGGAAAATCGAATTTTCATTCTTGAATCGAACTTCGAGAACGCTGCCATCGAAACCAAGGAACTTCAGGCACCAGTGGACGCGCAGGCAGTCCAAAACCTGGAAACCAGAATCGGCCAACTGGAGCTTGCGGCAAACCAGCGCGCCCTGAAAGTCAACAACGCCCTGGAAAGCATGAGCAAGAAGCTGGCCGAGATGGGGTCGAATCCGCCCGAACAGGCAATGTCCGTCTCCAAGCCGGAACCGGAACCGGCACCGCCGCCACCCGTCGAAAAACCGAAGCCCGTAAAAACAACCCCCCCGGTGAAAAAGGACACCGGCAAAAAGGACACGGCAAAATATTACACAGTTAAAAAAGGCGACACTCTCTATAGCATTGGCCGAAAACACGGAGTGTCCGTCGATAAGCTTGTGCAAATAAACAAACTTTCCAAAGCGTCACACATTGTTCTGGGACAGAAACTGAAAGTTTCGGACTGATCGGACGCATCGGATCGGGACGCATCGGATCTCGGTCCTTTGGGGAACCTTCCAAACCGTTTTAAGAACCAAAACCTCGAATCAAGCTTCGGCGCCATAACCGATGCTGACAAAGACAATAAAGGAACTTCCAATGGAAAAAAAAACGCCGCCGAAGTTTGATACATTTCCGCCCAGCGCAAAGAAAGGAATCCTGTTTTTATTGCTCGCCTGGACATCCCATTTCTTTTTCCTTTATAGATTCTGGCTATTCGGAATAAAAATAGAAGCGAACCTTGTCGATCAAAAACTTGTGCTGCAAATGGTCGTCATCGCCCTCCTGGTCTGTTTTTTCGTCATCAGGGTCAGAAACTGGGCCAGAGTTATGGGAATTGTGGCGAATATTATAGCGATATTCATCCATCTGGTGATGTTCGCAGTCTTTGTATCCGCCGATGCCGCCTTGGCTGCCGTTTCCGGACTCTGCATCGTTTTTTTCGGCGCATGCACCTACTTTTTTTTCCGAAAGGAAACCGCCAATTTCTACAAATTGCACACGCCTCGCCTCAGCGGAAACGACAGCGAGAATAAAAAATGACGGCCGCGCTCAATTGCGAAGTCACCTTGCGACGCCTTGGACCGGAATCGACGGTTGACGCTGTAAAAGCCTGGTTTTAGGAATGCGACCGGCACCCCTCACGCGAAACGCTTGTCGGACCTCTTCGCTTTCGCCTTTTTCGCAGCAGCTTCCAGCCACCCGGTCCTTACGATTCCGCGAGGTTCGAATTCCGGTACGTACGGTTTGATATCCAGAAGCGGGGTGCCGTCGAGTACGTCCACATTTTCAATCTTCAAAACCGGCCCTTCCACGGAATTCAGCTTGACAACGGAGAGACCGATGGGGTTTGGGCGTTTGGGTGCGCGGGTGGAAAAAAGCCCGCGGCTGATATCGTCCAGATAGGGGACCACCGTGAGCGAATAGCCGTCGGACTGGTGGAAATGGTATACTAATATGACATGTGAAAAGCCGTCCAGGTCCCTCAAGCCGTCCTGGTATTCCGGTCTCAATTCCACCAGCCCTTCGACCCCGTCGGCACCAGCAGGCTGAATGGGCATGTTGTCCAGCGTCTTGAAAGGCGACCGGACAACGCCTATAGGTTCGAACGTGATTTTCTCCATTTTCCAACTAAGCCTGAACAGGGGTGATTACGACCACCACGCGCCTGTTGATCGCATGCTCCGAAGAAATGGGACGACTTTCGCCGTAGCCGATGGTCTGCATTCTGGCGGGATCGACCCCGCGCTGCAACAAGGCGTTTTTTACGGCTTCGGCCCTTCTTACGGAAAGCTGCTGGTTGTAGACTTCGTCTCCTCGCGTATCGGTATGACCTTCGATGGTAATCCGTGTCTGGGGATACTGGACCAGCACGTTGGCCACTCTGTCGATCTCGGAATAGGCTCCCGGCTTCAAAGCCGCCGAATCCGTATCGAACATGAAATCGCTTTTAAACGTAGCGGTCAGCACGTCTTGCGTCCTTTGAATGCTGGCTGCTTCGGAGGCCGCCACCGCGTTTCTCAAAGCCTGCTCCTGCTGGTCCATGTAGGCGCCGATCCGGTTTCCGGCAATGCCGCCGACAGCCGCGCCCACTGCGGCCCCGATCAGGGTGCCCTTGGTGTTCCTTCCTATGGCCTGGCCTGCGATCGCGCCCGCCGCAGCGCCAGCCAGTATTCCCGTTTTCGTCTTGCTTTCCTGATGCGTAGCGCCGGCACAGGAAAAAAGCGCCGACGTGAAAACAAGGATCATGATGGCCGATACAAATCTTTTCATGGAAATTCTCCTTTAAATTGGAATTAAAATTGGAATCAAAAACGTATTGCGCGCAAAACGCCGCGAATTGGACGGGAACTTCGTCTCCCAAGCCTTGCTATTCATCCGCGAACGTCGATTTTCAAAGACCTGTTGGGCTCGGTTTTAACGTCGGCAAACCAACTCCGTCATTCCGGGCGGAGCTTGCGGAGACCCGGAATCCAGGCGACGATCAAAAATGTTGGGTGAAAACCGGCCGAAGTTAAAACCAAGCCCGACCTGTTCATCCATCGGTCTTTCGCCGTCTAATTACAACATTTTACCTACCGAATCAACTGGTTCATCTCGAAAATGGGAAGACATATGGAGATCACGACAAAAGCGACAATGCCACCCATGATCACGATCAGGATCGGTTCCAGCAGCGAAGTCAGGGTCATGATCGTGGATTCCACCTCGCTTTCGAAAACGTCCGCCGCCTTGAAAAGCATCTTTTCCAGCTCCCCGCTCTTTTCGCCGACCTGAACCATTTGAATGCAAAGTCCGGGCAAAAGCCCTTCGTCCTGCAACGCATCCGCCAGGGCGCGCCCCTTGCCCACCTCTTCGGCCGCGGATTCCACAGCCATGGCGATGGCGTCGTTGCCCACGATGTTCCTCACGATATCCAAAGCCGAAAGCATGGACACGCCGTTTTCCAGAAGAGAGCCCAGAGTGCGTGAAAACCTGGCTGCCGCAAGCTTTCTTGCGATCTCCCCCGCAAGGGGAAGCCTCAGGCACAACCGATGCATGGAAAGCCGGGTCTTGCGTTTTTTCAGCATCCGGCGAACGGCAAAAAACGCTCCCGCAAGCAGAATCAGCCCCCCCCACCAATAATCCGAAAAGACATCGCTGAACGCGATCAGCATCCGGGTGTACACCGGCAGCGTCTGGTTCATTTCGTCGAAGATCGAAGTGATGGAGGGAACAATATAGGCCATCAGAAAAAAAAGCACGGCAACCCCGATCAGGGCCATCAAAACCGGGTAGGCCAGGGCCGTGCGAATTCTCTGTTTCAAAGCCTCGCGCTTTTCGGTCATCTCCGACAAGCGTTCGAGCACGATCTCCAAGGTCCCCGAAGTCTCCCCCGCCCTCACCATGTTGATGTAAAAAGGCGGAAACGTTTCGGGGCAGAGGGAAAGCGCGGCAGCAAAACTGTTTCCCTCCACGATGGCGTCCTTGACCCGGGCGAGTTTTCTTTTGAATTGTCGGGACCGGGCCAGGGGAATCAGCGAATCGATGGCGTTGACCAATGGAAACCCGGCCCCCACCAGGGTGGAGAGCTGTCTTGTACAAGTGGCCACTTCCAGCGGAGAGATTCGGGAAAAAAACGAAGGCAGAGCCAATGATCGCCCCCCCGACCTGGCGGCGCCTTCCTCGATCTCGTACACCGAGACGGGATAAATTTTCTGCTCCCTCAATTTCTGCCTGGCCGAAACGGCGCTGTCGGCGTCGATGACCCCCGATTTCGACTTGCCGCTTCTGTCCAGAGCCTTGTATTCGAATACCGGCATTTCTTCCGATCCGATGGTGTGGCATTCGCGTCCATGGGCCTAAATGCACCGACGAAAGCGAATAAACCCAGCAATATTTTCAATGATACGTACGCATTATCGGGCATCTTAAGCCCGCAGCTTGTCTTTTTCAAGGCGAACATCTTGTCGTCCGCCAATGAACGCATACAGAATAAGGTTTATTTTTCAGTTCCGAAATGGTAAAGTTTTCGTTGATCGACAACGACGAAATCCAGTTTCAATTGGCAAGAACCGCGACAAAACGGACTTTTCCAGCGATGGCCAGCGATCAAAAGGAAATCATCCTATTCGTAGACGACGAAGAAAGCATTCTCGATATCGCCCGCGAATATTTCCAGAGAAAGGGCTATACGGTCCTGACGGCCTCCAACGGCCGGGAAGCGGTGCGACTCATCTATGAGAACAAAATCGACTGCTGCTTCACCGACATCAACATGCCCAAAATGGACGGGCTGGAACTGGCGGAGTATATCTGGCAAACCGACAAGACCATCCCTGTGGTCATCATGACGGGTTACCCCTCGCTGGACAACGCCATATCCACCCTCCAAAAAGGCGTGGTCGATTTTCTGGTGAAACCCGTGGGACTGAGCCGTATGGAGCTTTGCTTCGAACGGGTCATGCGGGAACGAAGACTTTTCATCGAGAACATCCTGCTTAAAAAGGAAGTGGAGGGAAAGGAACGTCTCGAGGAACTCAATCGGGAACTGGTCCAAAAGGTGGATGAACTCAACGCCTTGAACCGCATCATGACCGAATTCACCACCATCGAAAGCAGCGCCAACGCCTTTCGAAGCATCGTGGACATGGCCATGGAGCTGACCGAAGCCGACGAAGCGGCGTTCTGGGTGGTCAACGAATCCCTGAACCAGCCCTTCGAGGTCGCGGCGTCCGTCAAATCGGGAAACTCCACCAAGGCGGAAAGGCACCCGGCGATCTACATTCTCGAAACGGCCAGGGAACAAATCCCTCTGCTGGTGGCCGCCAACAACGAAAACAACGAACTTTCGCCGGAGACCTCTTCCTTCATCGCCATCCCGCTGAACATCAGGGACAAGGCCTTCGGAATTCTCACGGCAGCCACCATCGACGGCGCCAGGCCCTTGAACGAAAAGGACCTCTATTACCTGTCCTTCATGACCAACAAGGCGGCATACGCCATCGAAAACCTGGCCCTTTACGAAAACATCCACGAAAACCTCTTTTCCACTCTCTACGCTTTCGTGCGCGCCATCGAGGCCAAGGACCCTCCCACCAAGCAGCACTCGACCCGGGTGGCCGCCGTGGCGGTGGCCATCGGAAAGGAAATGGGCTGCACTGCGGAGGAACTCGACATTCTCGATTTCGCGGGCCTTCTGCACGATATCGGCAAAATCGGCATCCGGGACGACATTCTGCAAAAATCCGGCAAGCTGACCGACGAAGAGTTTGAAATCATCAAGCAGCACTCCACCATCGGCGCCGGGATCGTAGGCCAGCTCGGACTCTGGGACAGGGAACGCGAACTCATCCGGCTTCACCACGAACGATGGGACGGAAGCGGCTATCCCGACGGGCTCGTGGGAGAGGACATCCCTCCTCTCGCGCGCATTCTTTCCATCGCCGACGTGTTCGACGCCATGACCTCCGACAGAATCTACCGGAAAAAAATGGATAGCGACGAGGTTTTCGACATCATCAAAAGCCAGTCGGGGGAAAAATTCGACCCCGCCGTGGTTGCCACCTTCGAAAAGCTGTACTTGTCCGGCAGGCTCCGCGAGGTCTTTCGACTGGAGCCCGAACCGCTCCGATAGCTCTTGCACTTTCCCGGCAAACATTATACCCTTGGCGTCGTTACAACAAAAAGGACCCAAAGCAAGGGACAAGGACCATGCTCGAAATACGATTCCACGGAAGGGGCGGGCAAGGCACGGTGGTCGCCTCCGTCCTTTTGGCCAAGGCGTTTTTCGCCGACGGCTACTATGTGCAGACGTTTCCGCTGTTCGGCGTCGAACGGCGAGGAGCGCCAGTCGAAGCCTTCCTGAGGCTCGACCGGGACAAAATCCTGATCCGAAGCAACATATACGCTCCCGATCACATCCTGGTACAGGACATCAAGCTTCTGGCCACCACCGACATATTCCGGGGGCTCAAGAAAGGGGGCTGGATCCTGATCAATTCCAAGTCCGTCCCCGAAGATCTCGGCCCATTCCGAGGCTTTCGACTCGCGTACCTGGACGCGTCGCGCATCGCGGTCGAACACGGTCTGGGGACCCGCACCCACCCGATCATCAACACAGCCATGGTTGGCGCTTTTTCCCGCGTACTGGAAAAACCATCCCTGGAGGCCGTGCTTTCGGCCATCGAAAAGGAAATACCGGTGAAACCGGAACAAAACATCCGCGCGGCAAAGGACGCCTTCGAACAGGTCCGGCTGCACGGACCCATAGAGGATTAAGCTGGCTATGGAAGACTTGCAATCCAAGGAAGTCCCCCTTTACATCTCCCGTTCGACCCACTCCACCGAAGTCAACAAGACAGGAGTATGGCGATTCTCGCGGCCGGTCTACGAAGAAAAGACCGCCCCGTGCGGCGCAGGCTGCCCTGCCGGGGAAGACATCGCGCGGATCGAAATGCTGGCCTCCCAGGGCCGATTTAAAAAGGCGTGGGAGACCATTCTCATGGAAAACCCGTTTCCGTCGGTTTGCGGGCGGGTCTGTTTCCATCCGTGCGAAAGGGCCTGCAACCGGGGCGAGTTCGATTCTCCGGTGGCCATCCGCCAAATGGAAAGGTTTCTGGGCGACACGGCCATCGACGAGGGGGCCGAACCCCGGTTCGAAAACCTTCCGCCAACCGCCAAAAAGATCGCCG
The DNA here is from genome assembly GCA_963674505.2 of Desulfobacterales bacterium. GTDB lineage: Bacteria > Desulfobacterota > Desulfobacteria > Desulfobacterales > SKZT01. Next base: position 713,947 of record CAXXIG010000004.1, on the reverse strand, counting down.
TGGTCGGCGCCGGTCCCGCAGGGCTTGCGGCAGCCTGTTTTCTGACCCGTCTGGGCCATCAATGCCGCGTCTTCGAAGCGGGCCCCAAACCCGGCGGCCTTCTAAGGACCGGCATCCCGGAATACCGGCTCCCTCCGGACATCCTGGACAAGGAAATAGGAAGAATCCAAAACGCAGGCGCGATCATCGAATGCGACTCCCTGATCGACCATACTTTTTTGGAGCAGGCAGAGGATCGATTCGACGCCGTCTTCCTCGGGTGCGGGCACGGGGCGTCCCTGAAACTGCACATCGAGGGAGAACAGCTCGCCGACGACGGCCTGGAACTGCTGAAGAGAATTCGAAACGGCGAAAGGCCCTTTCTTCCCGGAAAGGCCGCCGTGATCGGAGGCGGCAACACCGCATTGGACACGGCCCGCTCCCTGCTCCGCCTGGGTGCCTCCCCCGTGATCGTCTATCGCAGAAGAATCGACGATATGCCGGCATTCCGGGAAGAGATCGAAGCCGCGCTGGAGGAGGGCGTCAAAATCATGGAACTTTTCGCCCCGGTCCGATACGAAAAAAAAGGCGACCGACTCGCGCTGACCTTGCAGAAAATGCGAATCACCGACGAATTCATCGACGGACGCCGCCGCTCGGTCCCGGTCGAAAACGAAACCGTGCGACTCGAGGCGGTCCGCGTTGTCACGGCCATCGGCGGCGAGCCCGAAGCCCAATGGATGCTGCCTGCGAACGATGGCGGCAAAAGGCTGCACCTTCCCCACTGCACCGTTCTTAATACAGGCATCCCCGTGGCCTTCGGAGGAGATCTGACCAATCCCGTCAAGAGCGTCACCGATGCCATCGCATCCGGAAAGGCCGCAGCCATCGCTTTCGACGCCATATTCCGTGGCGGATGGAATTCGGTGGAGGAAAAGCTTTACGCATGCCGGGTCGGCCCCGGACCCGCGCTCTCCATGGAAATGTATCTGGGCGGCGGTCGCCAAAGAAGAAGCAGCGATCTTGTCTCCTTTTCCGATATCAACATCGATTATTTCGAAAAAACGGAAAGAAACTGGCCTCGGTCGATTGCCGTCATGGACGGCGAAAACCTCTTTGCCGAAATCGAGCAGACTTTCTTTTCCAAACCCGCACTCTCGGAAGCCGCCCGATGCTTCAACTGCGGCATCTGCAACAACTGCGACAACTGCGCCATCTATTGCCCGGAGATCGCCGTGAAAGTCGAGGACGAAAGAAAGATCGATCTGGACTACTGCAAAGGGTGCGGCATCTGCGTCGTGGAATGCCCCCGCAACGCCATGTCCCTGAAAGAGGAGACCAAATGAAAAAGGTTATCGAAGGAAGCCATGCGGTGTCCGAAGCGGTGCGCCTGGCCAGGGTCCAGGTCGTTTCCGCATATCCTATCACGCCCCAGACCCATATCGTGGAGGCGCTGTCCGAATATATCGAGGACGGCTCGCTGAACGCCAGATACGTCAACGTGGAGAGCGAGCACTCCGCCATGGCCTCGGTGATCGCGGCCTCCAGCACGGGGGTCAGGACATTCACCGCGACCTCCTCCCAAGGTCTCGCCCTGATGCACGAACTGCTGCACTGGGCTTCGGGCGGACGCCTGCCCATCGTCATGGCCGAGGTCAACCGGGCGCTGGCGCCCGGATGGAACATCTGGATGGACCAGACCGACAGCCTGGCGCAGCGGGACACGGGCTGGATACAGTTCTACTGCGAGGACGGCCAGGAAGTTCTGGATACCACCCTCATGGCCTTCAAGCTCGCCGAATCGGTCAACCTCCCGGTCATGGTCGTCCTGGACGCCTTTTTCCTGTCCCACACCTTCGAACCGGTGGACATTCCGGACCAGCAAACCGTCGATGAATTTCTTCCGCCCTTCGAGCCCAGGATTTCCATCGACTTCGAAAACCCGTGCAACCTCTACCAGATGGCCGCTCCAAGCCACTACATGGAGATGCGGTACAGCATCCAGCAGGCCATGGAAATGGTCCAGGACCGTTTTCAACGAGTGGAGGAACAATTTCACGAAACCTTCGGAAGATCTTACGGTTCGGTGGAGGCCGTGCAGTGCGAAGACGCCGACGTCGTTCTGGTCATGGCGGGCACGGCCGCCAGCACCTGTCGGCACGTGGTGTCGGAACTCCGCAAAAAAGGGGAAAAGGCGGGTCTTCTGAAGATGAAGATGTTCCGGCCCTTTCCATCCGAAACCGTCCGGGAAATTCTCAAAGACGTAAAAAAAGTGGCGGTGGTGGACAGGAACTTTTCGTTCGGCGCCAGCGGAATATTCGCCCAGGAGCTGAAAGCCGCCCTTTGCAATTGCGAATCCCGACCCAAGGTCTTCGGCTACATCGCGGGGCTGGGGGGACGGGACCTTACGCCCGAAAACCTCGAAGACATTTACTATCAGACCAAACAACGGTCCGAACCCGAACCGGAAAGCGTGTGGGTCGGGCTGAACATGGATTTGCTCAAATAAGGAGTCGTGGCCAACATGAATACGGCGAGCGCGAGAACCGAAACGGAAACATTGACCTGTCGTCCCGAACTGATGATGTCCGGGCACGTGGGCTGCCCTGGATGCGGGGCGGCCATCGCCATGAAATGGGCGCTGAAGGCCCTGGGAGAAAAGACCGTTCTGGTCGTGCCGGCCTGCTGCTGGGCGGTGGTGTCCGGGCCGCACCCGCAAATGTCTCTGAAAGTCCCGGTCCTGCACACCGCGTTCGAGACTGCGGGGGCCGCAGCCACAGGCGTCCGCGCCGCCCTCGACATGAAGAACGACACCGAAACCACCGTGGTGGCCTGGGCCGGCGACGGCGGCACCTTCGACATCGGCTTCCAGGCCTTGAGCGGAGCCGTGGAAAGAAACGAAAACTTCCTCTATGTCTGCTACGACAACGAAGCCTATATGAACACGGGCGTCCAGCGAAGCTCCTCCACCCCGTTCGGCACCCGCACCACCACCACGCCCGGCGGAGACTGGAAAAGCACGAGGAAAAAAAACATCGTGGAAGCGCTCGCCGCCCACCGCATCCCCTATGCCGCCACCGCCAGCATCGCCTTTCCCGACGACCTAGTCAGGAAGTTCAAAAAGGCGAAATCCATCAGGAACGGCTCCCGGTTCATTCTCGTCTACACCACCTGCCCCACCGGATGGCGAACCCCGTCGGACCAGACCGTCAAGGTCGCCCGGCTGGCCGTGCAAACCAACATGTTCCCTCTTTACGAGGTCGAAGACGGCGTCCGCTACACCCTCAACTTCGAAGGAAACAAACCGGTCAGGGACTACATGTCTGTCCAAGGGCGGTTCAAGCACCTCACCGACAAGGATTACGAAAAAATCCAGGAAATGGTAAACGAAGACTGGGAGTTCCTGAAACGAAAGGCCAAGGCGCTCTGAAAACAAAAGAATCAGGTATTTTGCTTACAATGCCGTCGAAAGACATGCGCTGAGAAGCGAGCTTTTACCCCATCAGTGCCCCGGAGTTGTCCATGCGACCCATCCTCTTCGCGTGATCCCCTCCAGCGAGGAACGTTTTCTATCTTTCCAAATCGGAGATACGGATTTTTATATGGCGATCAAACAGGCGCTGGAAGCGGCCTTTGCCCCCATAGAACAAGACACGACACTTTTAGAGAGGTGTTATGTAAAAACTCGGGAAAGCGAAGAAGCGGCCGATCATTTGACGCGGATGGCCTTGGTACTGGAACATAAATTGCTTGATGCCGCAGAAGATTATCCAAAACGGGTGAAGGAACAAATTCCCAGGCGAGAAGACGGGAATGCCTTGACAACCCTGGCAAGAAAGCCCGGTTTCCTGGCTCGGATCGTCGGCCAGTCCTCGTCCGGAAAATCGGTTTTCCTCAGCCGCTTTTTCCGGATCGATTTGAAGGCCGATCATCGAGAACGGCTTGTCCTGGTTTACCTGGATTGCCAGAGCTTCGATCCCGAACGGCCCCCCGATCTCAGCACGACGGCGCTCAAAGAACTCAAGAGGCGGCTATTTGGCCGGGAGATGCCGGCCTTCGAGGATTTAACCGGGATTTACCGCGAAAAGTGGATCGAATGGCGCGATTTGTATGGCCTGGATGAAAGCGACCTCGATTTCAGGAAAAAATTCATCGACGAAATCATCGACACGGAAAGGCGTCAACCGCTGGATGCGTTAGCCGTATTTTGCCATTTCGCCATCGAAGAAAAGCGAATAATCCCATGCGCGGTTCCAGTGCGAGCAATTCAGACCCTTTCACAGCGATAACCGGGTCGCCAACATTTTCGGTTACTGGAAGGAATACGAGTGGCACCCGTTGCTCCCGGCACGAGTTCTGGCACTTCTGCGGTCCTGGCAAGAGCGAGACCTGCGTCTTGACAGAGAATTTCCGGGCTTTGTCGAAGTCGGCGAAATCCTCGAAATATGGCAAACCCTGGTCGGTACCCGCGAACGGTTTCTGGAGTCGCTGCTTGCGGAGTTGCGCGGCATGGGATTGATCGAAACCTTCGATTCGCACATTGCGCGACTGGACGCCGGATCGCGAATCCAGATTACCCTTTGCGGTAAACTGCAACTGGATTGGACTAGCGAGGAATTGACCTACGTGCGAATGACGGGCGAGGTCGATCCGTTGGTCGATCCGGACAAAAAGAGGACACTGCGCACAATCCACGACAATTTCCTCAAAAGCATCCGGGACAACGAAAATTGGCATCATACCAATCAGATCGAAAAAAATTTTGCGGCCCTTTACGTGACATACCTCCTCGAGCAAGTCGGCAAAGCGTCGCCGCTGCCAAGCCGTTCCGAGACAATCCCTTTGCAGGATTTCGAGAAGCGGTTGCGCGAGGCTTGGCAGATCATGCCGCAGGCTTGACCCTCTTCTCAAAAGTCCCCCGCAGGCACCGGGTCTTCGGCATACCCAAACGCCTCCGGATCTATTTCATGTACGACCGCTCCCTGCTCGGCAAACCGAGCAAATGCGCGTGGAACGTTGCAAGCGCCTTCTAAGTAATCCGCAGTCCCTCGCGACGGCGCGGTCCCGGGAGCAAGCATCGCCATACAGACATACGGCGGCTTTCCAAATTTCAATCCCCGGCTGCAGGCTATCGTCGCCGACTGCTGCTTTCTCCCGGACGGCTCCTTTGTCGGCGTATCGTGCTTCCACGCCGAAGACATCGCGGAGGCCTTCCAGTACGACGTCTAAGAAAATGCTGAAAAAAGAGGGCAAAATCAACGACGCCGTCATCGAAAACATGCTTTCCCGGCGCCACACTGGATTCCACATCCATGTCGGCAGAAGGACTTTGGCCCGAAGACGAAACCGCCTCGGCAACCTTGCCAAGTACATTGTCCGAACCAGTTTCTCCCAGGAGCACCTGGTCTGCATCCCCTGCGAAAAATCGCCCGACGGTTCTGCCAAAGTGGCATATCAGTCCAAGGACGGCAGGACCGAACAAACCTTCGACGCCCTCGACCGGCTCGCAAGGCTCGTCGTTCCTATTCCAAACAGATACGAGCAGCTCGCCGGATACGGCGGCTATTATTCCAACAAGTCCCGTGGCATGCGCAAAAGGCGGGAACCGACGACATCGCGCCGTCGATCGCGCCCGGAGAACCGACATCGAAACAGTTCCGCCGCAGCCGGGCGAGCCCGATTCAAAAAAAGAGAGCGAGTTTGTTCCGCCATCCTTGGGGAAAAAAGGGTTCGGCCATTTTGTTGTCACTTTGAAAGATTTTGAATACAGCATAGCCGATGGCAAAAAAAAGAACTGAAGCAGATAACTTTACAAGACAAAACGAGCTTGACCAGGACGAAGAAATGGTCCCGGTCGAGCTGATAGACCGTTTTTTTAGAACTGCAAAGCCGGGAACTAAGGATCAGGTCCGAAGAACTTGCCATAAAATCCCAGCAGGACAACAATCAAAAGTCCATCGCCGAAGCATCCATATCCGCACAGCTCAAAAGACCGGGACAACGAGCGCGCCCATCGAGAGCGTAAAACCAAAATCGTTTTGAACGCCGTTATAATTTTATCCGTAATCGTTATGGTGTTTTCCGGGTATGCTCTTTACACCGGAAAAGAAGCCGTGGTGATGAAAATCGCGGAAATGCTGGCGATCTTTGTCGCCGGTTTCGTCGGTGGATACGGTTATAAAGCGACCAAACAACTCTCCAGCGACAGCCAAGAATAAACAAAACGAAAAACTGGTTGGTAAAGCCTCCCTTTCCGGGGGGCTTTTTTTGTCCCTTCTTAAAAACAGCCTGCCCTATAACCCGAACTCCTTCCGGAGCACTGCGATATCCGAAACATTTAATTTAATGAGGTTAGGTACAAAGCCGAGACTTCTCTCTTCGTTTTTATTCGCAATCAAGGATTGCGCCCGAACGGGCTTTAGCCATGGCGAAATCGGACGAAAACATCGCCGAGGTCTACAAACCTCGCAAACCCGGAGAAACAGCCTTCTACAACTGCGTGGAAAACCATTTCGAGGAACTGGACATGCTCTCCTGGCACCACACGGGATTTCACGTCCATATCGGCGCAAGGATTTGGCCCGAAGACGAAACCGCATCCGGAAACCCAGAGAAATACATTGTCCGAGCCAGTTTCTCCCAGGAGCGCATGCTCTACATCCCCGCCGAAAAGTCGGCCGACGGCTCGGCCAAGGTCGCCTACCAATCAAAAGACGGAAAAACCGAACAAACCTTCGACGCTCTCGACTGGCTCGCGAGGCTCGTCGTTCATATTCCGAACAAATACGAGCAGCTCGTCAGATACGCGGGGGCATATTCCAACAAGTCCAGAGGCATACGCAAAAAGGCGGGAACCGACGACACCGTGCCGTCCATAGCGCCCGGAGAATTGACGTCGAAACAGTTCCGCCGCAGCCGAGCGAGGCTGATTCAAAAAATCTACGAACTCGATCCGCTCCGCTGTCCCAATTGCGGGCATCAAATCGAGGATCATATCGATCCTCGATGCCGGCCCGATAGTCAAGAAGCTCCTGGAGCACCTCGATCTACGGGATGTCCGCAACCACGACCCGCCTTCCCAAAAAGATTCGCATATCCCAAGGACTCGTATAGGACGATTCGGACTCTCAAATCCCTCAATACGACTATTGGGACAGAATCCCCGCCTTTCGAAAAAAAAATAAAACGAAATTCGGGATCGGTGCCGAACTGCGGCCGGAAAAAGACCGTTTCCCATGTATTCAAGGCACATTCGGACTTTCCGCGAACAATTTTCCCCCATCGACAATATTTTCCCATTTCCTTTTCGCCTCGACGATCCCCCGTCCGCCGCAACATGTTGCGGCGGAGGGAGGGCGCGGGCGGACGGGCGCATTCGAAAAGCCCGTTGTATTTTCTTGACAAAAAGCGAGTTCCTATCTTAAATTTTCTTCTCAAATTCTGAAAAAGAAGCTGGAAAAATGGGAATATCGTGAGAGCATGCATTCATCGCGGGAGCAAAGAAATAGGAGGCAGTTGCGTCGCCTTGTTCGAACGGCTTATATCAAACCCGCCCAAGAACATAGATGGACTATTGTTGGAAGGCTCGTCGCTCGGCAGGGTTCGCGACGACAAGCGGTTCCCGACAGAAAAAGATATCGAAGCCCTCCTGACGCACGCCTTTCGGGATACGGAAGGTCTGGCACTGGTTCACGCTTCGGCTCAAAACATCGACCGCGTCGTTTCTATTTTCAGGGCCTGTAGAAAAACCGGGAGAAAACTGGTCGTAGATTTATACGCGGCGGCAATACTGGAAGCGACTGGCAACCGCAATATTCCTCAATCTAACTGGCCGGATATCGCTTTGTTTGTTCCACAAAATCAACGCTTAAAGATAAAGAAAAACGGCTGTTTCGATCTGCTAAAACGTCATTCGTCCAACCGCATTTTCATAAAACATCTCCGAAATGAACCAAGCAAATTCACAATGCTGTTTCGACCTTTGCATCGGTCTGACTTAGAAAAGGGAAGATGCCTCGCAGGGGCGCTTTACGTCTATTCTCAGTGGGAAGGCTATTGGCGGCGTGGAGATTTCGACATCGTCAAAGATTGGCTCGAACGTAATGGCATTCCGAGGCTAAATATTCATACTTCGGGCCATGCGAGCCTGATCGAATTGAAAAGAATGGTTGCGGCTATCGAACCGCGCAAGGTAATTCCTATTCATACTTTTTTGCCTAATCGCTATTCCGCAATTTTTCCGAACGTGGAATTACATGATGACGGCGAAATTTGGGAGGTGTAAATGAGAGAGCTTTCATCCGATTTTTTAAATGATTTCAAATGTCCGGATGGAATACTTCGACCGGTTTTCGACCGAATAACGCAGGACTGCACTCTGATGCTCGCCATTCGAGACGGCTACGTCAATATTTATTATAGAGGAGGGAATATTCTCAAGCTGCATGAGAAAAACAAAGGAACCTATTCAACCTATTTCGACAATGGATACGTCCAATCCGAAAAGCCCATACCGACTTTGCCGCCAATTATATCCCGGAGGCGTGACGCGGAAGAATGGGTCGATGCGTTTCCGCGCCTTAAAGAAGCCATGGATATCTATTTTTCGAAATACACAAAACCGGAACGCGAATTCCAACAGCTGATAGCCCGCGAAAACAACTTCTCCTCTGTTTCAAGTGGAAGCGAATATTTCATAACGGACATCGAGTTCGCAGATTCTGAAATAGGCGCCCGTTTCGACATGCTCGCTATACGCTGGCTTGCTTCGCACCGCAGAAGCATCCGCAAATGTCGGCCGGCATTGATCGAATTGAAGTACGGTGACGGTTCTCTTGCCGGGAACTCCGGCCTGCTCAAGCACATGGAAGATATCGATTCGATGATCAAAGACAAAAAACGATATTCGAATCTGATACAAGCAATGCAAAGCCAATTCAATCAATTGAACGAGCTTGGGCTGTTTAAAATAAGAGGCTGGGAAGGCATTGCAAAGATAGAACTCTACCCCGATGTAAAGCCAGAAGTAATTTTCATTTTGTCCAGCCACAATCCGAGAAGCACCAAGCTTGGGACATTGCTCAGGAATCCAAAGTTCGACGCTTACGAGCGTTCCCACAATTTCGATCTCAGTTTTTTCGCGGCAAGCTTTGCAGGCTACGTGTTGCATACGGATTGCATGCTTTCATTGTCCCGGTTCCGAGAAATGATCGCATCAGCTATGGACAAAATTTGAAAACCCGTTCAAACATGGAGTAATCGATAGGCTCCGATATTACAGGCGTGAACTCGACCTTTCCGACTACCCTGATAGGACGTCCTATATCACTCGTCCCATATCACGAACGTCCCATATCATAGGGATATCAGAGGCTCCAAACTGAAAGGTATAGAAAACGCCGGTCATTTCTTGCAGGAGGATTCTCCCTAATTCGTTGAAAAAGAGATTTTGGCCTTTTTTCTGGATTCCAACGGGGGATAATTGGAAATCGGGACGCTTGAAAGTTCATGGGAAAGAGAATAAAGTGAAGAGATTCCAAACATGCTTTCGTGGAGGATACGACAATGCATTTGCCTGATCGTAAAAGGGGGAAATATACCTATGGCGATTATATGGATTGGCCGGAAGAAGAGCGTTGGGAATTGATCGATGGCCAAGCTTTCGATATGAGTCCGGCGCCATTGAGACGCCATCAGCAAATATCCATGGAATTGTCCCGCCAAATCGCGAACTTTCTGCAAGACAAGCCTTGCCGTGTTTTCGCCGCTCCTTTCGATGTGCGGCTACCGGAAAAAGACGAATCGGATCGGGATGTGAAAAGCGTGGTTCAGCCCGATATCGTCGTGGTGTGCGACACTTCAAAGCTGGACGAACGGGGTTGCAGAGGCGCGCCCGATTTCATTGTCGAGATCGTTTCCCCTTCCACTGCGGCAAAAGACCAAATTCAGAAAACGGCGCTGTACGAAAAGCACGGTGTGCAAGAGTATTGGATACTTCATCCCGCAGACGGCATATTGACCGTCAGGCGACTCGGCGAAGACGGCAAATACGGCGTACCCTCCATCTACGAAGGCAAGGGCGGACTCGCCCTTCATATCATGCCGGAGCTGGAAATCGATCTGGACGCCGTATTCGGGGATTGAAAATCATCCTATATTTTCAAAGAGGGCGTAAACACCGACGTGGACGATCCGCCGGATATACTGAAAAATTCGAAGAAAATGAGGGACGCCATGGATGTTTTGAACGAATTTTTCGAAAATCGAAGAAACTATCTTTTCTACAAAAGTCGCCTGGAAGGCGACGCTTTTAGAGAGGTGTTATGTAAAAACTCGGGAAAGGGAAGAAGCGGCCGATCATTTGGCGCGGATGGCCTTGGTACTGGAACATAAATTGCTCGATGCCGCCGAAGATTATCCAAAACGGGTGAAGGAACAAATTCCCAGGCGAGAAGACGGGAATGCCTTGACAACCCTGGCAGGAGAGCCCGGTTTCCTGGCTCGTATCGTCGGCCAGTCCTCGTCCGGAAAATCGGTTTTTCTCAGCCGCTTTTTCCGGATCGGATTGAAGGCCGATCATCTAGAACGGCTTGTTCTGGTTTACCTGGATTGCCAGAGCTTCGATCCCGAACGCCCCCCCCGATCTCAGCACGACGGCGCTCAAAGAACTCAAGAGGCGGCTATTTGGCCGGGAGATGCCGGCCTTCAAGGATTTAACCGGGATTTACCGCGAAAAGTGAAGCGAATGGCGCGATTTGTATGGCCTGGGTGAAAGCGACCTCGATTTCAGGAAACAATTTATCGACGAAATCATCGACATGGAACGACGTCAACCGCTGGATGCGTTAGTCGTATTCTGCCATTTCGCCATCGAAGAAAAGCGAAAAACCCCATGCGCGGTTCCAGTGCGAGCAATTCCGACCCTTTCACAGCGATAACCGGGTCGCCAACATTTTCGGTTTCTGGAAGGAATACGAGTGGAACCCGCTGCTGCCGGCCCGAGTTCTGGCACTTCTGCGGTCTTGGCAAAAGCGAGACCTGCTTCTTGACAGAGAATTTCCGGGCTTTGTCGAAATCGGCGAAATCCTCGAAATATGGCAAACCCTGCTCGGTACCCGTAAACGGTTTCCGGAGTCGCTGCTCTCGGAGTTGCGCGGCATGGGATTGATCGAGACCTTCGATTCGCACATTGCGCGACTGGACGCCGGATCGCGAATCCAGATTACCCTTTGCGGTAAACTGCATCTGTATTGGGCTATCGAGGAATTGACCTACGTGCGAATGACGGGCGAGGTCGATCCGTTGGTCGATCCGGACAAAAAGAGGACACTGCGCACAATCCACGACAATTTCCTCAAAAGCATCCGGGACAACGAAAATTGGCATCATACCAATCAGATCGAAAAAAATTTTGCGGCCCTTTACGTGACATACCTTCTCGAGCAAGCCGGCAAAGCGTCGCCGCTGCCAAGCCGTTCCGAGACAATCCCCTTGCAGGATTTCGAGAAGCGGTTGCGCGAGGCTTGGCAGATCATGCCGCAGGCTTGACCCTCTTCTCAAAAGCACCCGCATGCACAGGTTTTTCAGAAAGGCTAATGCTGAAAAAAGAGGGCAAAATCAACGACGCCTTCATCGAAAACATGCTTTCCCGGCACCACACCGGATTCCACCTCCATGTCGGCGGAAGGATTCGGCCCGAAGACGAAACCGCTCTCGGCAACCTTGCCAAGTACATCCTCCGAGCCAGTTTCTCCCAGGAGCGCATGGTCCGCATCCCCAGCGAAAAATCGCCCGACGGTTCGGCCAAGGCGGCATGCCAGTCCAAGGACGGCAGGACCGAACAGACCTTCGACGCCCTCGACTGGCTTCGCAAGGCTCGTCGTTCATATTCCAAACAGATACGAGCAGCTCGTCGGATACGTCGGCTGTTATTCCAACAAGTTCCGGGGCATGCGCAAAAAGGCGGGAACCGACGACGTCGCCCCGTCGATCACGCCCGGAGAATCGACGTCGAAACAGTTCCGCCGCAGCCGGGCGAGGCCGATGCAAAAAATCTACGAACTCGATCCGCTCCGCTGTCCCAATTGCGGGCATCAAATCGAGGATCATATCGATCCTCGATGCCGGCCCGATCATCAAGAAGATCCTGGAGCACCTCGACGATCCCCCGGGGCGCATTCGAAAAGCCCGTTGTATTTTTCTTGACAAAAAGCGAGCAGCTATCTTGTTTTATAGATTTATCAGATCTCGCATTGGCAGCCACACATGAAAAAAATCTTCTCGGGCGAATGGAACTTGCGTGTATTGTCTTCGCGGATATGCCACCCCGTGAGTGAGTACGGATTGAAAACGACCACGTCTCCGACGCCGTGAGCCAAATACTGAAGAGGTTTTTCGTGGAGGTCTTTTTCCTCGCTTCCCGGACTTACGATTTCTATCACCGCCTCCGGTATCAGCGTGATGGACCTGTCCAGTTCGTCCGGTTCTCTGCAAAAAATCGAAATGTCGGGGCGTTTGAAATTGTTTTCCGACAGCTTGACGTAAACGTCGGCGTAATGAACGCAATCGCATGGCCCGTCGTAATTTGGATTTTTTCCGATAGACCTTCGGATGCGATCGGTTTCCTTCTGGTGCCTCAACGAGGGAAACGCCTCCCAAACCCCTTTCCCATCGTCGATTTCCAGCTTGATTCCCAATTTGTCCGCTTTAAAAAGCAGATCTTCTATTTCTTCCGTGGCTCGCATTTTTGTTCCTCTTTTGATGCGTTTGCAGAAATCGATTTTCGCTTGTATTATAGCCTGCTTTCACCTTAAATAGATTTTCGCCTTTATTATAGCCTGCTTTCACCTTATCCACAAGCGCGCGACAACGAATGCATGTGTTGATAGACCATCCCCTGGTGCAAGTGGAAATCCTCTGTTGCGCAGTCTCTAAGAAGTCGCCATTGCATAAGTTGCCCAAGCCCGCCGTGAAAACCTCCTCCTTCGCACGGCGACTCGCAGTCGCGCCGCCCGCTTCGCTCAATGCTACGAGCGGAGCTTCTCTAAAACATTCAGCGTTCCTTTTTTTTATTCGCAATCACGGATCGCGCCCGAACAGGCTTTCGCCATGGCGAAATCGGAGAAAACATCGCCGGGGTCTACAAGCCTCGAAAAACCCGGGGAAACAGCCTTCTACAACTGCGTGGAAAACCATTTCGAGGGACTGGAAACGTTTTTGGACGATCTGTACGCATCCCGATACGGATTCTGGCGACCTTATATAAAGGACATGATCTGGGGTGATGAAAATGCTCCCTATTTTGCTGTAAATTATCTGCCAATTTTTGTTCCGCGAAAACTATCAAGGACCCAGGTTCGGGAGCGTAGGGCGGGTGGGTTGAAACCCTGGCCTTCGGGGATGGTTCAAAGCTTGTTTACGCCCGCGCCCTTCGAGCTTGTACGAAGCCCAACCCACCGTTTCCCGAGCCGCCGAGGTGTCATTCGTTCGAAGAAGCGACGAATTGGCGGGGAAAATGGTGGGTTGGACTCCTTGCAAGATTGTCGATCATCTGTTTCAAGAGAAGTTGGATTGGCGACAGCACCCGGCTATCGCCCCACCCACCCTACGATCCCGACCCAGCCCGTCCAAGTTACAGCGAGGGGGGAACAAATCCCGGCAGAAAAAATCGGGCCTGGTGCTAAATTCGGCAGCCTGGATTCCGGGTCTACGCTACATGTTCCAGTCAGGAAATTCCCGGAAGCGACGGAATCCGTCTGTTTTATCGACACCCGGGGTGCATGCCGCTCCGCCCGGAATGACGACCGCCGCGACGATAGTTCCTGAAAGTGGCCGATGTTAAGACCAAGCCAAAAAAATCTTCCGAAATTGGATGATTTTCATCACCCCGGATAGATTCCGATAGGCAGGAAAGGGGGCAGAATGTCTGGCATTGCGGAATTCTGTCGTCCCTGACGGGACTTGTGCGGCAACGAGAATCGCAACCCCGGCAATGAATTGCCGGGCTATTGTCTGTCGTCCTTACAGGACTGTCTGGCTTTAGAGTTCGTCGCAGGTCATGCCGTTTTTCTCAAGGATGCCCCGTATGATTTTCTCCTCGGGGATGTTCATCCGCCGGGCGGCGGCAAACGCTTGGCAGAGGAGTCGATTGGCTTTTTCGATTCGGGGCGGGTCCATCCGCAGACACAATATCGCCAAATTCGCTCGCCCGACCAAAAGGTCGCGCACTGCACCCAGGCGCTCGTAAACCGGAAGCTCCTCTTGCTCGCGAATCCGCAATGCCTCGTCCAATTCTCCGCGCGCCTGATAGATGTCCGCGATTTTACCCATGGTAACGGCGCGCTCGCGCACGTCGCCCAGGCGCTCGTAAACCGGAAGCGACTCTTGCTCGCGAATCCGCAATGCCTCGTCCAATTCTCCGCGCGCCTGATAGATGTCCGCGATTTGACCCATGGTAACGGCGCGCGAGCGCACGTCGCCCAGGCGCTCGTAAACCGGAAGCGACTCTTGCTCGCGAATCCGCAATGCCTCGTCCAATTCTCCGCGCGCCTGATAGATGTCCGCGATTTTACCCATGGTAACGGCGCGCTCGCGCACGTCGCCCAGGCGCTCGTAAACCGGAAGCTCCTCTTGCTCGCGAATCCGCAATGCCTCGTCCAATTCTCCGCGCGCCTGATAGATGTCCGCGATTTTACCCATGGTAACGGCGCGCGAGCGCACGTCGCCCAGGCGCTCGTAAACCGGAAGCTCCTCTTGCTCGCGAATCCGCAATGCCTCGTCCAATTCTCCGCGCGCCTGATAGATGTCCGCGATTTTACCCATGGTAACGGCGCGCGAGCGCACGTCGCCCAGGCGCTCGCAAGCCGGAAACACCTCTTCCTTGAGAATCCGCAATGCCTCGTCCAATTCTCCGCGCGCCTGATAGATGTCCGCGATTTGACCCATGGTAACGGCGCGCGAGCGCACGTCGCCCAGGCGCTCGTAAACCGGAAGCTCCTCTTGCTCGCAAATCCGCAATGCCTCGTCCAATTCTCCGCGCGCCTGATAGATGTCCGCGATTTTACCCATGGTAACGGCGCGCTCGCGCACGTCGCCCAGGCGCTCGTAAACCGGAAGCTCCTCTTGCTCGCGAATCCGCAATGCCTCGTCCAATTCTCCGCGCGCCTGATAGATGTCCGCGATTTGACCCATGGTAACGGCGCGCGAGCGCACGTCGCCCAGGCGCTCGTAAACCGGAAGCGACTCTTGCTCGCGAATCCGCAATGCCTCGTCCAATTCTCCGCGCGCCTGATAGATGTCCGCGATTTTACCCATGGTAACGGCGCGCTCGCGCACGTCGCCCAGGCGCTCGTAAACCGGAAGCTCCTCTTGCTCGCGAATCCGCAATGCCTCGTCCAATTCTCCGCGCGCCTGATAGATGTCCGCGATTTGACCCATGGTAACGGCGCGCGAGCGCACGTCGCCCAGGCGCTCGTAAACCGGAAGCGACTCTTGCTCGCGAATCCGCAATGCCTCGTCCAATTCTCCGCGCGCCTGATAGATGTCCGCGATTTGACCCATGGTAACGGCGCGCGAGCGCACGTCGCCCAGGCGCTCGTAAACCGGAAGCGACTCTTGCTCGCGAATCCGCAATGCCTCGTCCAATTCTCCGCGCGCCTGATGGATGTCCGCCGCAATACCTCTCGCCAGCGCGAACAGTCTTTCCGCGCCGCGCTCCCGCTCCAGTTCGGCATTGGTTTCGGCTGCCGATAGCGCTTCTTCCGGCTGTCCCAATCTCAGGCGGCAGTTCGCCAGCAGCCACAGGGCATTGGATTTCGCCTCGTCATCGGGGTCGATTGCGAGGACCTTTTCGCAGAAGGCCGCCCAGGCGGACCAGGGGCCGTTCAATATGCCGTATTGGGTGTGGGAAACCAGGGCCGGGCCTTGTTCGGCAGGCGTTCGTTTCAACAGCACGATCAGGGCCGGGTGTTCGGCGTTCAGTTCGAGCCAGGGCGCGTAGTCGTCGTTTTCCGGCTCCGGCAGCCGTGCCATGAACCAGGCGGCGACGCGTTCCCGCACGGCATGGCCGTCGGCTTCGTTGCGCAGGTGCGCGGCCAGCAGGGGATGCAGCTGCCAGCGGGCCGGAGCGTCCGGCCCGGAGCGCAGCCGCTCCAGGAGGGAAAGCTTGCGGGCCTGCTCGAACAGGAGTCTGGCCGAGGATTCTTCCATTTCGGCGGCCGCCGCGCCCAGGCTCGTCCCGAACCCGGCGGCGGGCAGGAAACCCAGGGACACAAACGCGGGGGCGCGATCCGGTTGTCGCCGCGCCAGGGCGTCCAGCGAGATGCCAAAGGCCGATGCCAGCGTCAAGCGACGGGGGTCGCGACTGAAACCGCTGTCCAGCGCGCCCTCGGGCGGAAGGGCCAAGCGGGCCGCATCCAGATTTTCCAGAAATTCCGAGGTGGTGTACCCGGCGGCGATATATCCGGCGGCCAGGTGAAGGGCCAGGGGGAGTCCTGCCAAGGCCTTTGCCAGAGAGCGGGCATCCGCCTCCGAAACGGGGTCCGCCCCCAGAAAGGCCAGTTCCTCGAAGAGCTGTTCCACGCCCTCCTCGACTGAAAACGGGCGAAGCACCACCATTTGCCCCCTGCCTCGCCCCAGCCCCTCCATGCGGCCGGTCATGATCAACGGGCAGCCTTTGAACCACGCGGCCACCCGGCCGGCGGTTTCGGCCGCTTCCGGGGAATCCACGTTTTCGAGATGAAGAAGGAAGGGGCCTGCTTGCAGCACCGCCCGGACCATGTCCACGTCCGCCGCTGTCTTTAGATGTCCGGCCAGCTCCTCGAGCAGCGCTTCGGGCGTCTGGGGGGAGACGGGATCGACGGGCAGCACCTCGTACCCGGAGAAGCGGTGCTCATGGACCAGGGCGAAATGGTCCGCCAGGTACGACTTTCCCACCCCGGCCATGCCTTCGATGGCGGTGATGGCCACGGCCGCCGGGTCCTTTCCCAGCAGCGCTTCCTCCAGGCAGGCCAGCTCGTCGGTCCGGCCGATGAAGATGTCCCTGGCGCGTTCGTCCGCCGGCAGGGGTACATGGAGTTTTTTTTGTTCCTGCGGGGGGTAGTGGTGGTGCTCGACGTGTTGCTCGACGTGACGGTATTTTACGCTCGGGCGGTCGCCGGTGACCACGGCCCCGACATTTCCGCCGGAAACATCGACCGAACGGTCCTGGCCGGTTCCGGGCGGCTCGTTTTTCGGCTGGGGACCTTTCCCTGTCCCCAGCAGCTTGTCCAGCCATCCGGGCTTCACGATATCAATCTCGATACCAGGTCGGCGATGCTCTCCACCACCTTGACAGCGCCGGGCACCACCCCGGCGACGGCCTGGGCCGCTTCCTTCATGCCCTTGGCGGTGATCTGCAACATGGGCTTGTTGGGCTTCTCGGCCCCGGCGTCCTCGATCAGCCTCTCCGTGTACGCCGCCACGGCCGCGGCTTCGTCCCGCTTTTCCGGAGGGACCGCCCCCAAAAGACCGTTGAGCTGGGCGACCAATGCCTCCAGCTTCGCCCGGTCGTCGTCTTCGGCATTCGCCAGCGCACCCATGTTGATTCCCTTCACCTGCACGACACTGTAGTCGCCGGTGGAAATCACGCCCACCGACGCCCCGCCCTTCACCGTCACGGAACGGTCTCCGCCCTGCCTGGAATCGCTCATTTTTTTCTCCTATGCAAAGAAGTCCACGCCGCTGTTCGAGCAGCCGCGTCTAACATTTTGGATTCTAAGGCGAAAGCTCAATTTTTGTCAACAAAAGCAGCAAATTTTTTCGGCCTGCGCGGTTGGAATCGATGGAACGGTAGCAAGGCGCAAAACGCGTTTGTCGGGGAAGGCGGCGTTGCCGGGCTCGGTGCATTGCGCCGCCGTGGAAGGCGGCGCTACCGGGGCCGGGGGGTGTCGCGCCGCCGTGGAACATCCCCTACAGGGAAAATTCGGGACGGGGACACGGGTGCTACAATAATTCAACCTCTACGAGGTAAAAGCCGAGTCTCGACAGGATTTGTCGTCTTTCGGGGAATTATTGCGATGCCAACCGGAGGGCATTTGCCAAGCCTTTTAGGCCTTGCTCGGCATAGCCGCCATGTGGGGTGATGAAAATTATCCATATTTTGCTATAATATTTTCGCCTTGTTTTGTTCCGCTGCAACTACCGCAGGCCTGGTTCGGGATCGTAGGGTGGGTGGGTCGGGGGCTTTGCGTTGCGCGCTGTTTCGCGCTCTCCGGGGGGCAGTGCCTGCCGATTTTGCATGGTGTCCAACCCACCATTTTTCAGAATCTCCCTGCCGCTTCCATTCAGGCGAAAGGCGGCTGGACAGCTCGGAAAACGACGACATGCTCCCTGCGAACGTTTTCGCCATCGACTCGTTCGACGGAAATCCTGGACGACTCGGTTAAAGAATTGCTCCACTTTTCGCCTTCCGAATCGTCTTTGAAAGGCAATCTTGCTATCCAACCGAATCTTTTTCCGAGAATGCGCGCGGCGGCTTCGGCGGGAGTTTCGGGGCGGTCTTTTTTAAAGATCCATCTCGCCGGGCCTGCCGGGAGTTCCAGCCGGCCGTTCTTTCCCCTGAATACCAAAAAACGGTCTCCCCGGCATATTTCGATATGCGCGCAACGGTGCCACAGGCCCAGTTCCAGGCAGAGTTTCGGCGCGGCGGAGTTGGGGTGCAGGTCGTATTCATCGACGGCCACCACGGCTTTGTTTTTCAGGCGGACCCGGCCCTCCAGCCGGGCGAGCGCTTCGGGATGGCCCACCAGCATGAGTCTGCAATCCAGTCGTTTTCGGGGAAGGACCATCAATTCGGAAAAACCGATAGGCCTGGATTCGACCATGTCGAAGATGACGATGCCGCAGGAGGAAAGGATCGCCAGGGCGGCGGCGACATCGTATATCCTGTAGCTGTAGAGGGCTGCGGCCGGGTTTTCCATGTCTGATCCCGGTCGAAAAAACGATTCGAAATGGCCTGCGAGACCTCAGGAAACGATCTCGGCGCCTCCGAAAACGGTCGTGTCGACGATTTTTTCCAGCCACCGCGTACCGGCTTCGGAATGTCCCCGGGAAAGGTGCTGTACGACGGAAACGTAGTCCTTGCCCCGGTCTTGAATGCCCCGCCCAAGCGCTTCCAGGAAAGGGTCCCTGATATCCGCAAATTGGTCCGCTTGCTGTCTGGACTGGAATAAGTATTCCAAGTCGTCCCAGCGATCGACGACGCGTTCGACGAACGCAAAAACGTCCGACTGCCTCTGGCCCTGCCGTTGCTTTTCTACGGGCAAGTTTTCGAAGAACGCCTTCAAGCGCTTGATTCGCTCCGCGATGGCTTTGTCGAGATTCGTTTTCAGACCTTGCAGAAGCTCTTCGGGAAATTCCGAGGACACGAACCGGGCGCGCGCGTGGGCGTACCATTGCTTCAGGGCGAAGAGGTTTCCGAGATACAGAATATTGTTCTCGTAGATTCTTCTGAGATTGGCGAAGGCGGACGGGAAATAGGGGATGTTGACATTGCGCTGGTACCCCGTGGCCAGCAGCCTTCCTTCCCTGGTTTCGTCTTTGCGTACGATGGACCCTGCGGCGGCGACGGTGCCGAAGGAAAGAACGCACGGCCCCACCAGGCCGCCCTGGCCCCCCAGGAAAATCGGGGGACGGTCGAGCATCACGCCCCGGGGAACGTCACCCAAAAGCGACGGCGTGGCCTTGTCCTGGTTGGGGGTGTAGTTGAAATGAATGTAGGAGCTTCCCACCTCGCTGTGGTTCTTCCTGCTGGTGCCGCCCGACATGAAGATGTCGCAGAAGTTGATCAGGCTCCCCAGGGTGACGAAGGGAAACAGGATGGTCTGCTTGAGCCCCACCGTATGGGCGCCGCCGGCCTGTTCTTCCAGGATGGTGCCCTCGCGGACATGCGCCCCCGACCCCATGGACGCCTTCTTCAAAAAGACAGCGCCTTGGAAGAACCCGCCCTTGAGTTCCACCTGCGGGCCGACCCAGCAGCTGTCTACCGTGGCAGGGGCTTCATATCCGATCTTGGCCCCTTGCAGAATCAGGGTGGAGGCCCCCAGAATCTTGCACCCCGGATATACCACGACCCCGTCGCCGGATATTCTGGATACATCGACCTCGTCGCCGACCATGACGCTTTCGGGGCAGGGTATGTCCACCCCCTTGTCAATCAATTCACGGACTTTCGACATGCGGCCTCCTCCCTTTTTTTCAGGTTGCGTCCCGAACACCTTCGGCCTAATCGGCCTTTTCCTCCGATTCGGCTTCGGCCTTCTTTTCCTCGTAGAACTCTTCGGGATCCACCACCATGGTCTTGTGTTCCCACTCGGTGACCACGAAGGTCCACTTGGACAATTTTTCGTTCAATTGACCGGCCTCGTAGGCCAGCTCCTCCGGGTTGATCTCCGGTTCGGCGTCGGCTTCTTTTTCCGTCGGTTCGGGCTCGGGAGATTCGGCATCGCCCCCCTCCGGAGCGGCTTCGGGCTTGCCGTCGTCGAGGATCTCCACTTCGGGCGGCGCGACCGTATCTGTTTCGGCAACTTCGGCTGTTTCGACCGCTTCGGCTTCCGGGGAATCGGCGGCCTCCTCGGACGCCTCAACCTTCTTTTCCGGATTGCGGTAATCGACCTCCACCTTCAGATAGTATCCTTCCTCGTCGCCGCCCTCGACCTTTTTGCCGGGATACAGACGGTACACGGTCCCGTCGTACAAAACGTACTCAAGGTGCGGGATCTCATTGAAGCCTGTCTTTTCGTCCGGGACCTCCCCGGACGCGCCGGCCACGTCCTTGATTTTCAAAGAAGACAGCACGTCGAAGAGCGAGTTTACGCTTCGTTTTTTAAGGGTCCTGTCCGCCAGCGGGTCCTTGAGTTCGGGGTCCTTGTCCTTTTCAGGACGGGCGGTCTCGTACACGGCGGAGCCGTCTTCGGGGGAAACGCAGGCCACCGACGCGACCTCCTTGCCCTTGATGTCTATCAAGTCGGTCTTGATCCACTGGGAAGGCTTCTTGTCGATGAAGCGAAAGGACTGGTCCACCAGGTAGACGGTGTCGCCGCCGGCCTTTTTCAGGTATTGCCCGCCCTGGCCTGCGGACGATTCCCTCTGCTTTCCCACGATGGTATCGACCAGGGGCTTGTTGTCCGCGCCTAGAAGTTGAATCCGCTGGCCCTTGGAGTCGGCTTCGGCGTCCTGGGAGTCGGGAAGGTTCAGCTGCAACCTGGCCATCGTGGCAGGGTCGCCCTCGAATGTCCTTCCGATTTTCGACTCGGTGAATTTCTCCACCAGGTCGGAAATGGACTTGAAGTCCGCCGGATAGCCGAACCTTTCGGCCACGCCCCATCCGCTGTCGCCTTTTTTCAGCTCCACGGTCTTGACTTCGCCGCCGTCGGCGCTGGTAATCTTGACGGCGGCGACGGCGTCGAGCGGAAGGTTTTCGAAAAGCTTCTCGCCCATGAGCGATTTTTCGCTCGCGGGCTTTTCGCGATTAAGCGTCAGGTAGGAAGCGAGCCCCAGAACGCACAGGACGACTATAAGTATAAGAAAAGTTTTGGATTTCATCTTTTCTCCCCGATCTATTTATCTTTGCTTTTTCCGCCCCTGTACAACGCATAGCCGATTCCCGCGAGGGACACCAGCAGGGGCATGAGGAAAATGTTGACGAACTTGACCTTGGTCCCCAGGGACTCGATTTCCGAACGCAGATGGCGCCGGACCAGCTTCAGTTCCTTGTTGATGCGAAGCTTCTCCTGCTTGAACTTCTGGATTTCGTCCTCCTGCTCCTTGCTGAGGATGAGCTGCTGGGAGTCGTCCTTCTGGCTTTCCAGCTCTCTGAGCTTGCGGTTGGTCTCCTCCACCTTATCAACCAGCTCCTTTTCCCTGTCGCGCCAGTTGGCGGCGGCCTTTTTCTCCAGATCCTGCACGCGGGTGAAGGGACGGTCGAATTTTCCCCGGGAGCGAATGCTTATGAGGTTCGGCCCGCCGGCCAGCATTTCGGCGGCGTTCTGGAAAAAGTTCAGGTTGTCGTTGAAAAGGCTGGTCAGCTGCATGCCCAGGAAATTCTGCTTCCGGACATAGTAGTCGTCCCACAGCAGGTCGGTGTCGGACACCACGATGATCGCGGCTTCCTCTGCGCTTTCCTTCAATCCTTCTTCCCCGGGCTTGTCCTCCTCGGATTTGTCTTCGTCCTTTTTGGCCTCCTTGTCCTTGTCGTCGGCCTTCTTGGGCTTTCCGGCCGGAAACGCCGTCTTGAACTTGCCGGTGATCTTGACCGCCAGGTCGTAGCGGTCCACGGTGGGGCGGAAGTCCCTGCGGATGCTCGCCGCGCCGAACTGGAGCTTGAAGGAATCCTCCAGGGAAGAATTGGCGCTGGATTGCATCAGAGGCTCGTAGTCGGCGTTGCTGTCGGGCGCCTTTTTCAACGCTCCGGCGACCGGCAAGAGCATGCTTTCCAGCTGAGAGGTGATCAGCGCGTCGCGGTTGAACGCCTCCGCGGTCAGCGACAGCCACGACGGGTTGCTTTCCACCTGGTTGTTCTGCGCCCTGAGCCGGGTGGGATAGTCGAAATCCACCACCGCCTTGCCGTCCTCCATGGAGATTCCCCAAGCCTTGAACAGCTTGGGCAAGTTGGAAGCCGGAAGCTGGCGCTGCTGGGCGGATTCGTCCCGGGTGGCCATGGGATCCACGAAGACGATGGCCGGGCCGCCTTTCAAAACATACTGGTCGATGGCGTATTCCAATCGGGCCGACAGGTCCTTGGGATGGATGACCATCAGCAGGTCCAGGTCGCCGGGAAGCTCTTCCGCAGTGGTTTCTATTTGCTCCACGTCGTAGGTGTTCTTAAGTTCCTTGACAAACAGCCACGGCTCGCCCATCTGCGGCATAGCGGGATTGAAATTCATGGGGGGACCGCCGAAGACGTCCAGGCCGCTGACGATTCCGATCTTCTGCTTGTCGGCGACCTGGACCCTGGAGATCAGGCGCGTCAGATCGTATTCCAGGCGCTCCTCCTGGGACGGGTCCAGAAAGGCAATGGTTTCCTCCTGGTCGGCCGACATGGCGACCAGCCCCAGATAGATCGTGTCGCCCAGGGGAATGTTCATGCCCTGCATGCCGTATTTCTGCGCCCATTCCTCCTCCACCGAGTCGGGCTTGGGATCGTAGACTTCCACCTCGATTTTGCCGCCCCCGTTGTATTTGTACTCGGACAGAAAATCCAGGACCCTTCCGGCGTATGTCTTCAGATTGGGCGGAAGGTCCTCGTGGCTTCGGGAATAGAACAGCTTGATGGTAACGTCCTGCTTCAGGTTGTCCAAGATTTCCTTGGTACCTTCGGACAGAGAGTACAGGTTGTCCTCGGTGGCGTCCACCCGAAGGTTGACCCTGGCGAACAGCACGTTTACGAGAATGACGATGACGAATATGACGACAAGCCCCCCGATGGAAAACAGGGGCTTTTTAAAGCTCTTTTTGTTTTCGGACATGATATCGGCCTCCCTCAGGATGTTCTCCGGTTTTCAAGCACCACCGCGTTGGTGTACAGCATGAAGAAAATCACGGATACGAAGTACAGGATATCCCTGAAATCCAGCACGCCCCTCTCGATAGACGCGAAGTGCGTCAGAAAGCTCATCTGGGCCACCACGTCGATGAACCACAGCGGCGCCCACCCGGACAGCGCCTGCGTGACCGGCGAAAAGCCCGCCAGGATGAAGAACAGGCACATGACCACCGCCAGGATGAAACTGATCACCTGGCTTCGGGTCAAAGAAGATGTCATGATTCCCACGCTCAGATAGGCGCCGGCCATCAGGAAGCTGCCGACGTAGGCGCAGAAGACCGCCCCCAGGTCCGGGTTTCCCAAGTAGCTGGTTGTGATCACGACCGGGAAGGTGAGCACAAGCGATATGCCCAGAAAAATCCAGGCGGCCAGAAATTTGCCCAGAATCACGTCGGTCAGGGTCACCGGAAGGGTCAGCACCAGTTCCAGTGTGCCGATTCGCCTTTCCTCGGCCCACAGCCTCATGGCCACGGCGGGCACCAGAAAGAGAAATATCCAAGGGTGCCACTCGAAAAAGCCCCGCAAGTCGGCCTGTCCCATCTCGAAGAAATGGCTGATGTTGAATGTGAAAAAGCCGACCAGCAAAAGAAAGATGACGATAAACACGTATGCCACGGGAGAGCCGAAATAGCCGTACAGCTCCCTCTTGAAGATGGCCTTGATGTTGTTGATAGCTCTTGCTGCGTTCATGTATCCTCTGTCGATGGTTGATTGTGTTGATTTGGATGCGGCAGCGAGACGATGTCGGCGCTCCGCCGCGCGGTTGTCCGGAAACGCCCGTCAAGCCCGCTCTAGGACGACGTGGTGATCGTCCGGAAAACCTCGTCCAGACGTCCCTGCTCCACGAAGGTGGACTGGATCCGATAGTCCTTTTCCGACACGGCGGCCAGGAGCGAATCGACCAGGGACACCTCCTTGTCTTCCGGAAATACCCGCACAGTGACGTTTCCGTTTTCCTTGGAGATCAGCTCCACGTTCCGGACCCCCGACACGGTCTTGGCGCAGGCGATGAGCCCCTGGGAATCCTCGCCCCTCACCGCCAAGGTGACCGCGCCGTGAACAACGGACTTCTTGCGCAGCTCGCCCGGAGCGGCGTCGGCCACGATATGGCCGTCGGCGATGATGATGGCCCGCGTACAAACCGCGTCCACCTCGTCCAGGATGTGGGTGGACAGGATGATGGCCTTTTCCTCGGCCATGTCCCGGATCATGAGCCGCACTTCGTGCTTCTGATTGGGGTCCAGTCCGTCGGTGGGCTCGTCCAGAATCAGGTATTCCGGGTCGTGCAGGATGCTCTGGGCGAAACACACCCGCTGCTTGTAGCCCTTGGAAAGGGTTGCGATGGTCTGCCCCCTGACGTTGGACAGAAAGCATCTTTCGAGGGTTTCATCGATCCTCTTCTTTTTTTCATCCCCGGCAAAGCCCCGGATCTGCGCGCAGAAATCGAGAAAATCGAACACGCTCATGTCCGGATAGGCAGGCGCGTTTTCAGGAAGGTAGCCGATCTTGACCCGCGCGGCCAGCGAATCGGAAATGATGTCGCTGCCCCCGATCACCGCCGTTCCGCCCGACGGCGGAATGAAACCGGTGATCATTCGCATGGTGGTCGACTTGCCGGCCGCGTTGGGTCCCAGAAATCCCAGAATCTCCCCTTTTTCCACGGAAAAGGAAATGTTGTCCACGGCCTTTTTCGTACCGTAAAACTTGGTAAGCTCTCTTACCTCGATCATAGGCCAATTGCTCCCAGTTGCTGCAAGTGTTGACGGTTAAAAAGAAATACAAACCAAACCCGACATGATACAAGGTTGAAAAATCCTTGTCAACGTCAATAAATTGGCGGTCCGAAAAATTTTTCGGCGCTGTGGTAATGAGAATGCGGGGGTTGTCAAGGGCCGAAGTCCCTCGCCACCATCTCCTCGGACGTTCTGACGATGTCGAACAAGATGTCGTTGACCGGAGTCGGAATGCCGTATTGCCTTCCCAGCTCGACGATTCTTCCCGCGAATATTTCGACCTCGGTTTTGCGTCCGGCCTCCATGTCCTGGAGCATGGAGGTCTTGCCGTCGGGGGAGAGCTTGTGCAGGATCGGGTGCCAGGCGTCGATGTCCTGTTCGGAAAGATCGACTTCCAGAGCCCGTGCCACGGCCACCACCTCGGCCATGGCCTTTCGCATGAGAGCGCGGGCGTTCTCGGAGCGCTGGAACACGCCGAACGGCGCTTTCAGGACTGCGGAGGTCTGGTTCACCCCCACGTTGATCATCATCTTCCACCAGAGCGGACGAAGCATGTCCTGTTCGACTTCATGGGCGAGCTGCGCCTTCTCGAACAGTTTCCGAACCCTCTCGACTTTCTCTCCCGGGGGTTTTCCATCCATTTCCCCGAAAATGAGGCGGCCCTCGTTGGTGTAGACCACCTCGCCGTTTTCCCGAAGAGCGTCCATGCCGAGGGCGACGGTAAGCAGCAGTTTTTCCCGCCCGTAGGCCTCCGCGAGGATTTCCTCGCTGTCGACTCCGTTCATGACGGACATGATCACGGTGTCTTCACCGACCGCGTTTTTCAGCTGGGGCAGGTCCGCGATCAAGTGGTGATGCTTGAGCGCGACGATGATCAAATCGGCGGGCTTGTCGATTCGATCCGGCCGGACGATCTTCGGAAAAAATGTTTTCCCGTTGACGGACAAACCGTTTTTCGAAAGTTTTTCAAAACGGGGTCCGTCGGCCAGCAGCCGCACGACCCCGGAATCGCAGTCGTGGAGTTTCTGAGCGTAAAGGGCGCCCATGGCCCCGGCGCCCCAGATCAGTATGTCTTTAATTTCGCGCATTAATTGTTTTTCCTCGAGTTTTTTGGGTATTTGGAAACAAATAAACCTGCATGATAATAACAGATTGGGGCGGTTGAATGTAGGTTGGGTTGAGCGTCGCAGATTGTCGGGTTTCGCCAGTTTGTTCTTTCAAGCTCGCCGAGAAGGTGCCCGAGACAAGCAGGAAGCAAGCGAAACCCAACGCGGCGCCTCGCTCAACCCGACCTACGCGCAATCCGCCAAATCCGTTGGACTCGATGATCCATTTTTTTCGTCATTCCCCCGAAAGCTTCGAATCCATGGGCTTCTGCGGAACTCCTGGATTCCGGGTCTCCGCTGCGCTGCGCCCGGAATGACGGCCGCCTCGATCCGGTCGGCGGAAAACAAACCAGGAATCGAGTAAGAGCCAGAAATACGCCATCTTTCTTGGCCGATTTTTTTGTTTCCAAGTCCCTTGCGTTGACGGGCTCAATCAGGATAGCTCCTTTTCATCGAGCTTCGTTCAGAGACCAGTCGTAATCGTCGCCGGAAATTTTGGAAATGTTTTCCAGCTTTTCCAGCAGCTCCGGCTTGGCCCATTTCTTCAGGTGTTCGATCACCCCCCGGTCGTTTCCTCCGAAATCCTCCTGGAACCATTCGTAGATGCTGGAAACCGTGAGTTTTCCGTTTTCCACTTTGGCGCCCCTGTGGTGATTGACGTACTCCACGGCCCCCTGACTCAGAAGACCGTCTGCGTTTTCGGACGCAAACGCGACCTTTCTCAGATTGGGACACCCTATCGACGCGCAATTGACGCCGTAGTGAATGCGGGGGTCCTTCCAGATCGGGCGCAGGATTCTGTGTTCGATGTCGTCCAGGCTCAGCGGTTGCCCTTCCACCGAAACCAGCTTCTTGCCCCAGGGACCGCTGGAGAAAATCCCTGGCGAGATGTCGATGTCCATTATGCTGTCCACCGGGTAGTGGTCCAGAATGACCTTGACCGTGAGCGAATTGTACAGGTTGAGCCAGAACGCCAGCTGTTCGTTTTTGTTCAGCCTGCCGACAGGCGTATCTTCCAGCGAGGAAACGTAGCGGTCCAACGCCTCCTTGTCGTCTTGGGAAACCGCCTTGTACTTGACGCGGTTGATGCCGTCGTCGCCCTCGACCACATACTTGTTTAGAAAACGATTCCAGGGACCGTGATCGACGGTCAGGTT
Organism: Desulfobacterales bacterium; assembly: GCA_963674505.2. GTDB lineage: Bacteria > Desulfobacterota > Desulfobacteria > Desulfobacterales > SKZT01. The sequence goes on along the minus strand of CAXXIG010000004.1, from coordinate 686,394 downwards.
CGATTCGGAATCGTGCACGGTCCATCGCTGCCATATTTCCGCTTTCGGGGCCGCAAAGGCCGCCGATACGAGGGCGCTGCCAAGCCAGGCTACCGCCATTGCCGACAGAATTGTATATTTTTTCATGGTTCGCCTCCTTTCATAGACAAGCCACTTTTAAGCATCGAGAGAGGGAGGTCAAATTTTTCGTTTTCCATCGGATTTAAGAACTGTTATAAATCCCGAATGAAAACGAGAATCCTCGAAGGAACACAATGGCAACTGCAGTAAAAGTCCCCCCTTTGGCGGAAGGGGAAAGGGAACGGGCCTGCGCCGGGGTCCTGCTGATGCTGGGGGCCGCCCTGATATTCGCGTTTCTGGGCGTGTTCATCAAGATGATGGATCCCCGGTTCCGACTCTGGGACATCGCCGCGTACCGGTTCTGGGGGGGCGTTGTCGCGCTGCTGATCGCGTTCGGATGGCGCGAAAATTTCCTGCGCCCCGAAAATCCCCGGCTGATGCTCGCCCGAGGCGTCGCCGGAGGGCTGACCTTCATTTGCCTGGTGGCCGCGATTCGCACCATCCCCTTTTCCACGGCCATGGTCCTGTTCTATTCCTTTCCCGCCTTCGCCGCTTTTTTTTCCTCCCGGCTGTTCGGGGAAAAGGCCTCCGGCAAGGAGTACCTGTTCATCGGACTGACCGTCGCGGGCGTGGCGGTCCTTTTCGACTACGCCTTCGACGGCGGCTTTGCGGGACAATTGCTGGGAGTGATGGCGGGACTTCTGGCCGGATTGGCCACCTGCCTGGTCAGGAAATTGAGAGAAAACAACGGCCCGGCCATCATATATTTCCATATGTGCCTGTGGGGCGGCCTGATGACGCTGCCGTTCTTTTTGGACGGCCCCCGCTTTCCCGCCAAGGGCGTGGAATGGCTGCTGGTCGCGGGCATCGTTCTGACTTCGACCGTCGCGCAGCTTCTGATGACCACCGGCTTCAAATACTGCAAGAGTTGGCAGGGCGGGGTGTTGATGACCTCCGAGGTCCTCTTCGCCATGGTTCTGGGCGTCGCGCTGTTTTCCGAGCAGATCTCCTGGCGTTTTTTCGTCGGTGGAAGCATGGTGGTGGCGAGCGCATTTCTCATTCAGGTCGGAAACAAACGCCAGGTCGGAAACAAACGCCGACAAGCATAGGGGGACGCATGTCCGAAAGCACGAACAAGTCCAACGGTCCGAACGAGCCGGACATTTCCATACGAACTCGCATGAAGCCCGGCGATCTCGGGACGGTCGTATATCTCCATGGCGTCCTTTACGAGCGCGAATATGGATTCGATCACACCTTCGAGCCCTACGTGGCCGAACCCATGTCCCAGTTCGTTCTGAGAGGGGACGGGGACGAGCGGATTTGGATTGCGGAGCAAAACGGCCGCATCGTGGGGTCGGTGGCCATCGTCCGTTTTTCGGAATCCCAGGCGCAGCTGCGGTGGTTCATCGTGGAACCGTCGGCCCGGAGCAAAGGGCTGGGCAAAAGACTGGCGGCAAAGGCGGTGGCGTTCGCAAAAGACCGGAGCTACGATTCCGTTTTCCTGTGGACCCTGAACATTCTTCCGGCCGCGACCCACATTTACAGGACGCTTGGCTTCGAAAAAACGGAACAAAAGCCGTCCAAGGTTTGGGGCGTCGAACTCGTCGAAGAAAAGTACGCGTTGAAACTCTAAAGACCTCGACCCGCGCAGACAAAAAAAATGCCGCCGAATCGTCAATTGGACAACCCAATCTGCACATGTCTCGTTGCCTTCGAGAATGCAGTATGCGAAACGGCGACGGTTTTTTTGCCCTTGGCCCTACCTGTCGTTTATGCAAAAGATGATCCGGCAATAGGTTAAAAGATGTTTGGTCTTTTCGGCAAGCCAAGGGCCGCCGGATTCATCGAGCTTGCAGCCTCTTGCATTTCTTTCTCGGAACAAAATCCTCTAAAAGGATTTTCCGCATTGTCTTGATCCTTTAATAAGCGACCGCAAGCGTTTTTTCAATCGACAATAGACCTGATTTTCGCAACCGAAATTGCCTATGGCCGGACGATTCGAAACGACACGGTATGCCGCTGCGGGTTGCCAAGATCGGTCGTCCGTGCTTATACGTGGATCTACAAATCCAAAGTTTGTTCATTCAAAGAGGAGACAGGCGCGGATTCGCCAACTTCGGCGATTCCACAGAGAGTTTTCAATCGCGGTCTCCGAAACGGAAAAAGGCAGGAGGTCGAAATGAGCATCGTACATACCAGTCGCATCAGAATAGAAAAGCACAAGGGGCCCCACAGGACGGCCCACATCGAAAATTTCGAAACGCCCGTCGATTTCGGCATTCACGGCGGCATCAAGGACTTTTACCAGAACAAGTACGGCAAGACGTTCACTGGTCCCGAATATCCGGCCACGCTGGACTATATGATCGCCGGAATCGCCGGGTGACTGACAGGCACCTTGGCGGGCGCGCTGGAAGCGCGCGGAATACCGGCGGCGGAAAACCTGGTCGCGCAGACCGAGGGCGTCATAGAGGACATAGACGGCGTGATTCGAATCACCGAGATTCGCCTGGCATACCTCTTCAAAATTCCCCCGGGGACCCGGGACAGGGCGCAGAGGGCCTTGGATCACTATGCGGACAAATGCCCGGCCTACACGTCGGTGAAAGGATGCATCCGATGCACCTGGACCGCCGATATGGAGGAGGGGGAGATGCCGGGATAACAAAAATTCCACAATCCAACACGTGACGCGTTCCCACGCTCCAGCGTGGGAATGCATGCCAGAACGCTTTGCTTCCGCGTTGCGCCAAGCGACGACCGAGCCAACACCAGCCCCGATACTTCATCGCCCCGGAAACATTCCCCGAACTTCGCTAAGACTTATTCTTTGTTGTCTTGCCCGGTGTCGCGTAGATGTTGCCGTGCACGGTGACCGTGATCTCCGGGCCGCCGTCCAGGTCGGTCTCCAGGTAGACCCGGCCCCAGTAGCGCCCGACGGTCTTTTTCGTGTTGCGAATGGAAAGCACGTACTGGTGTTTTCTTTTCTTGAATTCGAACTGGAAATCCGCGGCGTTGTCCGCATGGGCGCCGACGATTTCAAAGGGAACATCGGGCGCGGGGGTGATCACGGCCTCCGCCGCGATGTCTTCTTCCGGCGTTCCCCAGAGGCGAACGGTTTTGGGTACTATTTCGGCGATAACGTGGACTTCGCCCACCAGGGTCAGACTGAAAATTCTCCGGTCGGGATCATTGGTGTAAACCCTGGCGCCTTTGGCGACTTTTCTGTTTCCGTAACCTTTCGTATTGACTTTGAGAGTGACCGTTCCCTCCTCTCCGGGAGGGATGCGTTTCGTGAACGAAACCGTCGAGCAGCCTCAGCCCGGCGCGACCCTGTCGATGACAAGTTCGGCGCTTCCCTCGTTTTTCACGACGAAATCATATTGAAGGACCGTTCCTTCGGCAACGGCGCCGAATTCGTGGCGTTCCTCCGGAGTCACGGCAAGGGGCAGAGCGGCCGCCGGGGTGGACACCGCAGCGGGCGCGGCTGTTTCAACGGGAGGGGCGTCTCCCGCAACCGCAGATGCGGCCGGCAGCGCGACGAAAAGCAACGCGAAAAAAATCCTGGCTTTCAGCATGTTCATACTACGCTCGTTTAAGTTTCTGTCTTTATGCCTGGCAGCCGCCGTTCGCAAACACGAACGTTTCGGCAAAACCGTCTTTTTCTCTCGTTTGCCGTTGCCGGGCGATTTGCACCGAATACGCTGAATAATCCGACAGGGAAGATTCGGTATCGATGCGGAAAGATAGTACAAGTTTTCGCGATGGAAAAGCGCAAAGATTCGAAAGGCCCCTGCCGGGGGCGGGACATATGCTTGAGCCGGATTGAACAACGCTCTCGAGTTGGCACCAAACGCTCCCTCCGACAATCGCGCGACCGGACAGTCCCGTCAGGGACGACAGACAATAGCCAGGCAATTCATTGCCGGGATTGGCCCGCAGGCAATCCCAAGTCCCGTCAGAGACGACAGAAATCAACAGAAACAAAAGAGGTCCGGAAACGGGGCATTCCGCCGGACCTGTAAGAAATAGGGAGCGCTTCCTTCGACAAACGCGTGGCCGGACACGGAGCGACCGAGGGCGCGCTCCCACGCAGAGCGCGGGAGCAAACGACGGCAACGCAGAGCGTGGCGACGAAAGCACGAAGGCCCCACGCGACAATGTTTTCACGGCCCCGGCGTCAAGCCGCTCTTTCCTCATGCGCCCCTTCCAGGTCGCGGTCGGACGCCGCCTCCTGGTACGCCTTGAATTTTCGATGCCCTTCCGCTCCCATGAACTTGTTGAGAATCCTGGTATCGGTTTCGTTCAAATCCACCATCAGAAGGCCGTCCACGACGTCCGAGAAGGTTTTGTCCACGTTGAAGCAAAGCAGCTTGCCGTTGAGTTTCAAATACTGGCGCAAAAGCACCGGAATGCCCTTGCCGTCCTCCTCGATCTCCGAAATGAGCACCGAAACGTCGTCCAGGTCCTTCAAGGACGACCGCAGGGCCTCCCTGTCGATTCCTTTTATGCGCCTTGCGCGAAACGGGTTTCTGGGCGACACAAGCCTCGACAGGGAATCGTCGAAGCTTTTCTCCCTGAGAAAGCGCACCATCAGGTTCTTGGACACTCTCTGGTATTCGCGGCTGATGCTCACCGCGCCGAAGAGCACGTGGTATCTGGGGTTCCGGGCGATGAATTCCCCGATGCCCTTCCAGAGCAGCATGAGGCTGTTGAATTTCTTCTGGTATTCGGGCCGGATGAAGGACCGTCCGAATTCGATGGCGTTTCCAAGCCGGTCGGTGAAACCGGGCCGGAACTTGAAGAGCTTGTAGGTATAGAGCCCCCTAGGGCCGTTTTCCTCGATGATGCGGTCGGTCAAGCCCAGGCGGTAGGCACCGGCCAGCTCCTTTTTCTCCTTGTTCCAGAGAAACAGATGCCGGTAGTAGTCGTCGAACCGGTCCAGGTCCAGGGGCTTGCCGGACCCCTCCCCCACCTTGCGAAACGTCAGCTCGCGGAGGCGTCCGATTTCCCTCGTCATGTGAGGCATTTCGTGCGCGAATGCGACGTGCACGGACAGCTCGCCCTTGTCAATGAGCAGACTCTCCGGAGAAAGCCCTGCCACGTCCTTTTCCAGAAGTTCGGGATCGACCGGCGAAACAATATCGTATTTGAACGCCTCCCTTTTCCTGACCACCCTGGGAACGAACGCCTTGATACCATTGGCGGACGCCTTGCACCGGTTGTTCAGGAAATAGACCACCATCCTCATGTAATTGACCGCTTCCGCGTCCGAATCGAAGCGCTCCAGACGCTTGCAGGATATGGGCTTGCCGATGACGGCGCGGATTTCGGAATCGACCTTTTTGACCGTTTCACGGGGCAGAAGCGCGGTCCGCAGCCTCGGATGGACCAAGCCCGCGAGTTGAAACACGAGGCTGTTTTTGCCCGGAAAGAAAACCGGCAGGACGGAAGCCTTGGTTTTTCGAGCCATGGCCGCGACATGGCTGCTCCACGGAGGATCTTCCACGCGGCTTTTTTGGAAACGGAAACTGGATACCTCCCCGGCCGGAAACGCCACCAGCGCACCCCCGTTTTTCAGCCACGCCAGCGCTTCCTTCAACCCTCGCAAGTTCGTCTTGACGGCGTCGGGACCGCCGAAAGGGTCCACGGGGATAATGCGGTCGGCAATGCCGTCCATCTCCTTGAGCAAATAATTCCCGAGAATTTTGACGTCCTTGCGCGCCGTAAGCAACATCGCCCCCATGACGACGCCCTCCACGCCGCCGAACGGATGGTTGGCCACCGCCAAAAGCGGCCCCTTGGCCGGAACCTTTTCCAAATCCTCCGCATCGACCTTGTATTCCACCCCGATGGTCTCCAGGGCAAGCGCGCAGGCTTTTTCCGAATCGCATCCGGCGGCTTCGAACTTGCGGAGATAAAGGTCGTAATAATGGTTGAAATGATCGATACCCAGCGTTTGCTCCACGGAACGCCGGATCAGCGGAAAGACGGGGCTGAATCGGCGGCGGGACGCCAAGTCGATGAGTTTGTTCCTCCGATGGTCCAGATCGTTTGCGATATCGGCGATACCTTCGTTGTTTGTCATGAGTGTCACCAGTTTTTTGTTGATGGATAGTGGCAACGGTCCAACTTCTGCCATGCCCGGAATTCAAAGACTCCAATAAAGCAGATCAATTTGAATTTTCAGTAAAGATTGGATTAATTTTGCGTACGGCCTGGGTTAATCACGGGTACGATTTTTGCTAATTTTCTGTTAAGGGCGTGGATGGGAGAGGGGTTGGTCTGGACGCTTCCCGATGGTTACACGGGTGCGATGCAGGTCGGGTCCCGATTCGCAGGAGCCGGGCCAGTTATGGGACGTTCGATCTGAGCCTGCCGCAGCGACGATCGAAAAGGCGACGGGCTTCGTTATACAAGCTCGGAACACGTCCCATATCTGGCGACCCCTGTTATGATGGAATTTACGGAAAGTCTTTTTTTCTGGCCCTTCGATAGCAGCTATGGTATTTCACCCGTGCCTGCCTGATCCTCCACTTGTGCATACGTGGACAGGGCATTTCCGTCAATCCAAACTTTGAATTCGTAGTTACCGCTTTTCAAGGGGATTTCGACGCCCGAACAGCGTTTCGTATGAACCGATTCCGGCGGCACCGGAAATACCAGCTTCGTCTCGTAATACACTTGCGGTACTCCGACTCCTCCGTCCCAAACCAATACCACGGGCGATTTTAGGACAGATCCGTCGTAAGATTGCATGTCGAGTATGTTCCCCTCGGAAGCACCGCAGTCGGGACCTTTGGTTTCAAGGCACAGAGGATGCAAGCTTGCATCCGTGTCGTCGCAGTCTCCCTGGGTTGTCAAGTAGCCATCTCCGTCGGCGTCGCAAATATCGACCGCGTCGGATGTCTTTTGTCCCGGCAGCGCGTCGAGCATCATACCGTCGGATGAAACGTTAAGCTGGAAACAGACGACATCCGTGTCGGATTCGTATTTCACATAAGAAGCGGCTTCGATATTGTTCGGGAACAGATTCTCCGCCAAATTCACTATTTTTGCGAATGGCTGGAGCGCGCTAGAGCTTTCGGCGATCAATGTTCCTTGATCGTCGTACGCGGATAGCTTCACGTTCGATGCAACGTCACCGATATTGACCATGGCAAGCCCAGTGGCACCTTTTTTCTCTATTTTGCAGAATATTCCTTTTCGACTGCTGATATTCACTCCAGTATATCCTGCCAGCTGGTTTCCGTCGCGTGTGCCGAACAATTCGAAACCCGTTATGGGACAAGACGCCTGAACACCGATCCAAGCCGTATCCTCAGGGAAATTTAGAGCTTCGGCCGTTCCAATGTACTTGTCGAATGGTCCGATGGTTATGGTTATCCCGTCCGCCGGAACGCCTGAGTCCGTGTAAGGCGTTACGACCATATCGCATGCGGTATCAGAAGGATTGTACGCTACGATCCCCGTGAGCCAGACCGAATCGCTGGCAACATGAGGATAACAGATTTTCTCCGCAGTTTCATCCTTCAGGAGTACTCCGCTTAGATAATGGTTGCCGCTTTCCGGAGTACCGCCGAAAAGCTCCAGGCCGACAATGCCTGCGGCATCTAAGATCGTAGCAGAAGAAATGGAGGGCTTGGCCTCTCCGTCGAACATTCCGCGAATGGTGAACGCCTGGTGTTCTCGCGGCATCAAGGTTCGCGACTTTTCCGATCCGTCGGAAAACCTGATAACGAGTTCCTTTGTGTCGCAGGTCGTATTCAGCAGACTGACGCCCGTAGACCACGCGGCGGACGAGGCGATATGCGAAATATGGACGTCGCCTTCGTTTACCCGGCTCACCATTGGAACCGCGACGCGGTATTCACCGTCTACGTAGAACTTCAAGTAGCCCGTCGCAGACGGCGAACCGGCGTCGAAGACGATATAGCCTATTTCCGAAGCATTCTGGAAGGATTCGCCTACCGTCAGCTCCAATCTCCCCAGCGGAGGTATGGAAACAAACTTCGTGGACGAGAATCTCTTCATCCCCCGTTTGCCGGTCTCCCAGTCGATTACTTCCGCTTGATAGAAAAGCTTGCTTCCCGAATTGTCATACGCGGTCAGCCTGCCGTAAAGGTTCTCGAATTCCGATTCGTTGACGATGCCGATTTCCGTCTCCCACTTGCCGCCGCTGGCGACATGGGGAAAATAATACCTGGAATCCAGATCGGTATCGGTTCCTTCCTCGTAGTCGTTTACCGTACATATTAGCACAAAAGGCGGCTCGTACTGGTTCACGAGGTTCCAAGTGCTGTCCCAAACACCTGTGCATCCTGACGAGATGAATCTTTGTTCCCCCCAGGAGGCCAGCGAGTCGTCGAACTCCTTCCAGACGGCACCCACGAAAACTTTGCTGGAATAAGCCTCGGACACCATGACGGGATAGAACCACTCCAGGTACTCTTTTCCCCAATCGGAACCGTCTTCCATCCAGCGTTCACCTTGTACCCATGGATAAAATCCGTCGAACTGAGCGTCGTATTCGGGGTTATCTGGATCTGGATTTTTATCCAGCAGCGTAACGGGCTCCTGGAAACCGGTCCGCACGGCGCTCCAATCGATCAATAGTTCCCACTTGGGATATGAATACACGAAAACAGCAGGTTTCCCGGCGATATTGTAATATGCCGGGGAGCCGAAATAGCGTTCTTCCGCGTATGCGAGGTCTTCCTTGACTGCATTTGTAAAATACAGAGGATTGTCGTCGGACTCCAAATATTGAAGAGTATTTTGGTCGTACATGACTGCTATGAAGAAATCCCCTTCCGCAGCTGCCGCTTCTAAGAATGCTGCCAAGGCGTCGTCAATAAACTTTCGATCGACATCGTTGTTGGCGCCGGTTCCGGGTTTGCCATACCAATCGATTACGAACCCGTCGAGGCCCCTTTGCTTCGCTCTGAGTATCTGCCTGCAGATAGCCGCCGGATCACCCAAATCGTAAGGCACGACTGCTTCGCCATTCCATAGAGGGGGAGGTTTGAGATGATTGTCCTGGCCGAACCAAGCCTGATACGCGCCCAATTTGATCGGCGAATAAGCCTCGTTTGCCAACACCGTACCTTCCAGGCAGAAAAAAGCAAATACAATCGCCAAAAACGTTATCCCTTCGCTTTTGAGATTTTTCATCTAATCGCCCCCTTTTGGTCTTCTACATTATGATTAAAAAAAATGCCCGTAAATTATTTCGATGTAACAAAAAACGGCGAGAACTATTCTCACAAACATCCGAGGATGTCAAACGATTTTCAATAATCTCGGCGGAGCAGGACCTGTTTCAGCTTCCGGGTCAGCTTCTCGGTCATTTGGAGACCGAGTCCGAAGCCCAAGTCCCGGTTCTCCTGGCCTTCTTCTTCCGATTGGTATCCAGGAGGCAGGTCATTTTTATCGCCATTCCATTGCTTTATGCTGCGAATCTACGGATGCATATCTTTTTCTCTGGGAATTTAAGCCGCCAGCCCAAGTCTGTTTCAATCTTTTTCCTCCGGAAGAAGGTTGCCTTGACAACAAAAAATCTACAAAATCACGAACCTCGGCTCTCATAAAAGGCGGTAATTCCTTGACCAATTCTTCCAATGTTTTTTCCACTTTGTTCACAAGATGATCTCCATGCTACTCGATGGCGACTCGAGTGCGGTGCAGGCCGGGTCCCGATTCGGCGGAGTAGGACCAGTTCAGCTTCCGGGTCAGCTGCTCGGTCAATTGTAGACCGAGTCCGAAGCCTATGTCCTGGTTCCCCGCGCCTTCTTCCACCGCATCGTTGACGATTTCCACGGCTCCGCCCTTTTGGACGATGCGAACGGCGCCCTGCCAGGTGTGCTGGAAAGCGTTTCTGATCAGGTTGCCCAGAACGATGCGGGCGGGGACCTCGGCTGCGGCGACGGTATGAGGCTCCGTTTCCACGACGACCTCGACTCCCTTGTCTTTCAGCAGATAGCGCGCTTCGGCGATCAGGTCGAGAATCAGCCTTTCCAGTTCGAACTTTTTTCGTTGGGGAGCGGCCTCCGATTCCCGGCTAAGCCAGAGCAGCGTTTCGGTCAGATGCTTCATGGTGAGGCTGGCGCGGTCGATTCGCTGGATGGCCTGGGCCTCTCTTCGCTCCCGTTTTTTGCCGGAGGTTTCTTCGAGCTTTTGGAGAAGCTCCACATTGTTGCGGATCACGCTGATCGGCGTGCGCAATTCGTGGCTGCTGTGGCGCAGGAAACGGTGCTCGCGCTCCAGGCTTTCCCGCACCGATGACAGGCTGGTGCGAATCAGGGCCGCCAGCTCGTTCAATTCGGGGTAGTAAAAATCCGGGGGCGTCTCCTGGAGCTTGTTTTCGTTCAGTTCGCGCGCCCATTGTCCCAGCGCGTTGACCGGCCGGGCGACCTGCCTGAAAAGCATCCAGACCACCGCCGCCAGGGTCGCAAGGGTCGCGACGCTCAAAACCAACAGCAACCGTATGTTTTTCTTCGCGTTGCGTCCCACCAGCGGGGAGGCCGTGTCGTGGGTGAGGCTGCGGCTGATGAAATAGGTCTCGCCGGCGTGCGCGACCCGCATGACAAAAAGAATTTCGTCGGGGCGCGACAGCCATCTGGAATCTTCGTGCTTGAACATCACCAAGTTCCGGACAGGCATTTCAAATGCGGAACGAACCTTTTCCGGCATCTGCGACCAGTCCTGGCCGATCTGGTAACCGCTGAAATGGTTCATGCGCTTTCGTTGCGGCAAAGGCACCGATTCGACATAGCTCGCCACCACCTTGACCATGTTGTCGGCCACGATGTTGTCCATGCCTCGAATGAAGAAGTTGGCGCTGAGCAGCGAATAGCCCACCACCACGACCACCGCCAAGCCCAGAAACGACAGGGTCACGAGCCATTTCAGGCTGATCTGCCGTCTCATTGGCGTGGTTCCTCTTTGACGCAGAAGCCGCGCCCTGCCACGGTATGCAGAAGGGGGACGGAAAAGGGGGCGTCCACGGCCTTGCGCAGATGATGCATATGGACTTTCAGACTGTCGCTGTCCGGGGGCTCGTCTCCCCAGACAGCGGACAACAGCTTCTGCTTTGTGACCACTTCCGGAGAAGCGCGCAACAATGCTTCCAGCAATTTCCACCCGGTGGGAGACAGCTTGACCTCCTGTCCCGCCCGTGTCGCTATCCCCTCCTTCAGGTTCATTTCCAGGTCGCCGCAGCGCAACAGACGGGCCTGGCCGCTGCGCCGCCTGGCCAGCGCGCGAATCCGGACCACCAGTTCCTCCATCTCGAAGGGCTTGACCAGGTAGTCGTCGGTCCCGGCCTCGAACCCGGCCAGCTTGTCGTCGAGCCGGTCCCGGGCGGTGAGCATCAAAACCGGAGTGTCGTCGCCCGCCTCCCTCGCCCGCTCGCACAGGCTCAGACCGTCCAGGCGCGGAAGGTTGAGATCCAGCAACACCACGTCGTACGAATTCTCCTCGACCAGCTGCAAGCCGGCCATTCCGTTGCTGGCGTAGTCGCAGGCGACCCCTTCCAGCTCCAGATAGTCGATCACCGTCTCCGCCAGGTCGAAATCGTCCTCGACCAAAAGCACGTTCAACATCTCGTTCGCTCCTCTTTTTCCTCCCAGCACTGTATTCATAGCAAAACAAGGCGTCGGATGGTGGGAGCGTAGGGTGGGTGGGTAAAAACCCCGGCTTTTCAAGCTATTACACCATCCCTTCAACCCCGGCCCCCTCGATTTTGCACAAAGACCAACCCACCATTTTCCGCGTTGCGGGCTTGATTTCTATTTTGGCCGTGCCCTCGCCACCTCGTCCCAACGCTTTGTGTTGGAACGTATGCAAGTACGCTTCGCGTCCGCGTTCCGCCGAGGCATACCCGAAACAAAAACCCAGTCCCAGCATTGCACAGCCATATTGTCATTCGCAGGCGGGGGTTGCCTATACGCCTGAAAAATGGTGGGTTGGATTCATTACCAAACCGTAAGGCCGTCGGGCGTAGAGAAAATCGTAAAAGCTCCAACCCAATGATGTAAACCCACCCGCCCTACGATTCCGCCAGAAACCGTCTATGTATGCGAACCGGACAAAAACGCGATGAAAAAAACTCGAACCATTGTATTTTTCATCATCCCGCCTGACCCATTACGCCTTACTCCCTGCGGCCATCCCCCTCCACGCCATCACCCGTCCGAAAAACCGGGCCACATCGTTCTGGATCATTAGCAACGACGGTATCAGAATCAGCGTGATCACCGTCGCGAACATGATCCCGTAGGCGAGAGACACCGCCGCTGGAATCAGAAACTGGGCCTGCATCGATGTCTCGCTGAGCAACGGGACCAGCCCGGCGAAGGTCGTAAACGATGTCAGAAGCACCGCCCGAAGACGGCTTCGGCAGGCTTCGCTGATGGCGTCGTACAGGCTCGCCGTCTCGCCCTTGATATCGTTGAACGTCGAAACCAGAAGCAGGCTGTCGTTGACCACCACGCCGGACAACGCGATTATACCATTCATGGACAAAATCCCCAACGAAAGATCGTTTATCCAGTGGCCCAGCATGGCGCCGATAATCCCGAACGGAATGGCGGTCATGATCAGGACCGGCTGGATATAGGATTTCAGCGGCACCGCCAACAGAAAGAAGATCATCAGCAGGGCCAGCAGAAACATATGGACCATGGACGTCTGGGTCTCCGCCTGTTCCTCGGCTTCCCCGGCAAAATGGACCCCCAGCCCCGGGTACTGCGTCGCCAGCTGTCCGGCGAACCCTTTTTTCAGCTGCTCGACCAGTTCGGTGGAGGACATGAGTTCCTTGTCCACGTCGGCCGACACGTACACGGCCCGCTTGCCGTCGATGCGTGAGATGGAGTCCCGTGTGTAGCCGAAGCTCGCCTCGGCGACAGAGGACAGGGGCACGACCTGGCCGTCGGCGGTGCGCACGTCGGAACTTAGCACGTCGGCGGCGTTTTGCCTGGCGGCGTCGGGATACCGGACCTTGACCTCGATCTCGTCGCTGTTGCGCTGGAAACGCTGCACCACCCGTCCGTTGAAAGCCTGCAGGACCTGTCCGGCCAGCATGTCCATGGTGATTCCCAGGGCCCGCCCCTGGTGGGTCAGTTTCAGAAACAGCTGGGGCTGCCCTGGTTCCAGGTTGTCCTCAATGCCGCTGACCGCCGGAATGCTTTGCAAATGTTCCTTCAGCTTCTCCCCGGCGGCGGTCAGGATTTCGTCGTCGTTGGCCCGCAGTTCGATGCGCAGGGCATCCACCATCATCGGCTTGTTCTGTACGCTCAAGGTGCGCGCGCCCTCCGGAAGCCCCGCCAGTTGCCGCCACGTCCTGGTGAAACTGTCGATATCGTACGGGGCGTCGTCGGCCAGTTCGACCTTGACCGAACCGGACTGGTCGGACTCGGACATCACCTGGAGACTTGCGATGGCCGTCTGCCTGTCGTCATCGGCTTTTCGCAGCTGCCTGTCGGCCGCGTACGCCTGGTCTTCCAACAACTCCAGCGCGGCATGGGTCTGTCCGTAGCTGGCGTCGTTTTGCATGGTCAATTCGGCGCGCACGGTATCCCCCGGTACGTCGGGGAAGAAACTGAGCCGCAGAGCACCGGTAAAGGGCATGGTGACCACCAGCAGAAAAATGGCCATAAACAAGACCGCCACCGCGTATCTGTGCCGCAGGGCCGTTTCGATGACCCGCCGGTAGCAATGCTCGTTGAACCAGTCCAGTCCTTTGGCGGTGGCGTTTTGAAAAAACTGCCAGACTCGCATGGCCGGGTTCGCGCTGGTTTTCGGCCGGGTGTTCAGATGTGCCAGGTGCGCGGGCAGAATCAGTTTCGACTCGATGATCGAAAGAATCAGGCAAATGGCCACCACCAGGGCGAACTGGGCGTAGATCTCCCCCAGGTGCCCGCTGGTCCGGGAAATGGCGTAAAAAGCCGCCACCGTGGTGAAAACGCCGAACAGCGTCGGCAGGGCCACCCGCAACGTCCCCTTGATCGTGTTTTCCAGCGTGTCGCCGTCCCTGGAGCGCAGGGTGAATACGCTCTCCCCCACCACCACCGCGTCGTCCACCACGATTCCCAGGGCCATGATGAAGCCGAACGTGGTGAATTCGTTCAGGGAAAGCCCCGCGCCGAAATAGCTGTCTCCCATGAAGTAAAGCGCGCCGAAGAAGATGAACGGCAGTCCCATGGCTACCCAGAAGGCCACCGTCAGGTTCAGAAACAGGGCCAGCAGAAGGAACACGATGGCGGCCCCGCTCAAGGCGTTCTTGGCCAGAAGTTGCAGACGCTCCTTGATCATGGTGCTGCGGTCGTACCAGCTGGACAGTTCCACGCCCTGGGGCAGCTTGCCGTCGGACAGCCACTCGTCGAGTACTTCACCGGCACCCGCCACCGTGTTGGAAATGTCGTCCTGGCCGGTGGTGATCACTTCCAGGGCGATGCTGGAATGCCCGTTGTAGCGCGAAAGCACGGGACTGTCGTCGTCGAAGGTGTCCTGCACGACGGCGATGTCGCCCAGCAGCAACCGGCTTCCGTCCTGAAAGGTCAGAAGCGGTATGGACGCGAATTCCTCCTTCAGGTACGACTGTTCCGACGCCTTGAGCTGCAAATACAGGGTCTCGTTGCGCAGCACGGCCGCAGGCGTGCTGGAAGATCCCTCGTTGATGGCCGATTCCACGTCCGACAGGGAAAGCCCGTAGGCCTGGAGCCGCCCTTCGTCGATCTCCACCACCATCATGGGGTCGAGCCACCCGGAAATGTTGACCCGGCTGACGTCGGCATGGTTCAGCAGGTCGTCCTTGAGTTCGTCGGCCAGCTGCTGGAGGGTGTGGCGGTCCTTGTCTCCGTAGAGCTGGAGCCAGAGGGCGTGTTCCTCCCGTTCCGCCTTTTCCACCACCGGATTGTCGGCGTCGGCCGGAAAGGTGGAGATGGCGTCGATCTTGGACTTGACGTCCCTTAACAGCACGTCCAGGTCGTAGTCGGCCTGCTTTTCCACGGTCACGGTGGCGCCCCTGCTCGTGGAGCTGCTGGTGATTGACTTGATGCCCGATACGTCCTCGAGCTGGTCTTCGATCTTGATCGCCAGCCCCTCTTCGGACTGCTTGGCCGACCCGCTGTCGTACGTGACGGAAATGGTCAGGCTGTCGGGCGAAAGGCTCGGAAAGGCCTCCTTGCGCATGCTGCCCATCTGCATGACTCCCAGCACGATGATCAGCAGAAGGAGCAGGTTGGCGGCCACGGGGTTTTTGGCGAACCAGGGGATGACGCCCCGATTTTCGTCGTTCATGATTGCACCTCCTCGATCAGTACGGGCTCGGCCAATGCGGGCTCGACCAATGCGGGTTCGACCAATGCGGGCTCGACCAATGCGGGCTCGACCAATGCGGGCTCGACCGGCACGGGGTTTACGGCCATGCCATTCAAATAGCTGCTCAGCGGATGGACCAGCACCTTTTGCTCGCCGTCGGACAAAGCTTCCGGGGCCGTTATATAGATGGCGTCGGCGTCGCTGAACACCGGCTCGGTGACAAAGGATTCCAGAACGCCGTCGCCGGAAACGTACCAGATTTCACCCTTCTGGCTGAATGCGGAGCTGGGCAGCTTCCATATGGCGCCAAGCTCCCGGCCGCCGATGGCCGCTTCCACGAAGGTACCGGGAAGCAGCGCGGGACAGGTATCGAACGGGTTTTCGACGGCCACGATCAGGGAGCGCTGCCGGGTGGTTGCCTCCAGGTGCTGTTCGGTCCGCAGGACATGCCCGGACCAGCGCCGGCCGTTTTGGACATCGACGAGTTCCACGAGCCAGCGGCCGCTGTCTAAAACGGACGCGTCGGGCAGCTTGTCCCAGTCGTCCGAAGAAAGGGAAACGGCGACTTCGACCCGGTCGGTGCTGTAGAGGAGCGCGATTTCAGTCCCGGCCTGCACGTAGCTTCCCGGCGCGATCTTGCGCTCCACCACCAGGGCGTCGAAGGGCGCCACGATGCGGGTCTGCTCCAGATCGTTGCGCGCGCTGGCCAGAGCAGCCTCGGCCTGTGTCACGGCCGCTTGCGCCGCAGCCAGCTGGGGCTTGCGCAAGACCAGCTCCGACGCGGGCTCGCCGCCCAGCCCGGAGTCCTCCCATTCCATCTTGGCCTGCAAGCCCTGGCGCTGTTCTTCTAAAAGCGACAGGCGGGCGTCCTCCAGATCCTTGCGGGCGGTGGCCACGGCGGCCTGGTAGTCGCTGTCCTCCAGGCTGGCCAGAAGGTCGCCTTTCTTCAGACGCTTTCCCGGCTCGAAAGCCTCGCCCAGCGTTTCCACCTGCCCTGCCACCCGCGCGGTCAGGGCCAGCTCGAAATGGGGGGACGCCGCACCGTACCCGGTCACTTTGGCCTGGTAGGCGGAGGCCGTCGCCGCGATCACCGATACGTCCGGGTGCTGCGCCACCTCGTGCTTGACCGGCGCGGGACGCTCCGCGTACGCCTGGATCTGATTTTGGATAAACAAGACGGCGACCGCCAAAACGCCCACCGCCGCCAGAAAAACGAACCATTGCGATAGTTTTCGAATCATGACTTCACCCCCAGTCCCAGCGCCAACCCGAGATCGATCCGGTTGGCCAGGCGTTCATAGGTCAGGTTGTTCAGTTGAATGTCCAGATCGTACGTCTGCTGCTGGACCTCCAGCAGGTCGAGTATCTCGACCAGTCCCGTGCGATACTTGCGCTGATATTGTTCCAGGTTGTTTCGCGCGGCTGAAAGGGCCGCTTCGATGTGCTCCCGCTGCCGGGTCAGCGATCTTTCCAGCCCGATGGCGTCTTCGATCTCCTGCACGGCATCAAGCAGTGTCTCGCGATAGACCTGATAGTTCCGGGCCGTTTCCAGCTCGGCGATTTCCGCCGCCGCCCTGAGCTTGCCGCCCTGGTAGAGCGGCGCGGTCAGCTGTCCCAGCAGCGACCAGACAGGATCGGTCAGAAGCGCCGACCCCGGCGACGACGCCACGTCTTCCAGCGCCGCCTGCAAATCGATGCTCGGCAGAAGCTCCTTGTAGGCCACCCGGGTCCGCAGGTCGGCGGCTTCGATGGCCAGGTACGCCGCTTTCAGGTCGGGCCGCCGCCGCAGGGTCTGCTCCGGAACTTCCGCCAAAGGCACGGCCACTGCCGCATATTCCGCCGGAATCTCCCTCTCCTCAGCCCCCGCCCCGGACGTCTGCCCCAGCAAGGTTCGCAGTACCCTCCCCTGCTGCGCCAAAGTTTCCCGATACTCTTCCAGCGTGGCTCTCGAACTGGACGTCTTGCTGCGGGCGCTGTCCAGGTCCTCCAGAGTGCCGAGCCCGTTTCTATAGCGTTTCAATATGAAAGCCTCGTTCTTCTCCAGCGTGTCGAGCCGCTGCCGCTCGATGGCGATGTTTTTCCCCGCCGCAGTCAAAGCCAGCCAGGTCTTCATCACCTCGGCCGCCAGCGTGTCCTGCGCCGCCTGATACAGCGCCTGCTGCTCGGCCACGTCCTTGCCCGCCGCAGCCGTGTTGTCCGAAAGCTTCCCCCACAGGTCCACCTCCCACCGAATGGAAAGAGAACCCGTATACGTCGTGTCCCCGTCCTTCTCCTTGCCGACGGAATACCCCGCCTCGATTTCCGGCAGCCTGTCCCCGCCGACCTGCCGATATTCCGCCTGGCGGATACGCAGGGTCAGCAAGGTCTGCTGCAAGCCGGGATTGGCGGCCAGGGCTTCGTCCACCAAGGCGTCGAGACCGGAGGATTGAATCAGGTCCCCCAAAATCGTCGCCTGCCCGTCGCCGTCCAGCCGGGACCACTCCTGGACTGTCGAGAGATCGCCGTCTGCCATCGACGCGAACTCGCCCCGCACTCCCATGCCACATGCGCTTATAAACAAGGTAGAGAGCAGGAACAGCAGTTTGATAAATGATGTGTTTTGCATTGCGCGTTGTTCTCCACAATTCGTTTTTTTACCGTCTGGATTGCCCGGATTCGAAAAGGAACCGGCAATCGTTTCGAAATGATATCTTTGTTTACCAGGGGAGGGGTTAACGGGTGGTTAACGATGCGGAGTCTGCATCCCGAAAAATCGATGCTTGTCAAAAAGAAACATGGGGTGTATCTGGAAGGATGAAAATTACCCTATTTCGGCCGCAATATTTACGCGGGATTTTGTTCCGCGACAAATATCACGAGGCCCTGGTTCGGAATCGTAGGGTGGGTGGGTTGGTGCTCAGGCGCTGTCGCTAATACATTTTCTCTTGGCAACGATGGCCTTCCAATCTTGCAAGGAGTCTAACCCACCATTTCCCGAGCCGTCTCGGCCTCTTTCCTATAAGAAACGAAGAAAATACCCGAAAAACGGTGGGTTGGACGCGGTACAAGATTGGCAAGCCGTCGATTTCAAGAAAACACGACTTAGCGACAATAGATGGGCCCTGACCCACCCACCCTACGATCCCGAACCAACCCTTTCCGGAATACAGGAGGAACAGCGCGATGCTCAATCCTAAAGATAAACTCATATCGTCAGAGGAATATTTCCGCATGGAAGAAGCTTCCGGTTCTAAAAACGAATATTACCAAGGCAAAATTATCCCGAGATTTGCCGCGTCTCTGGAACACGACCGAATTTCAATCAACATCGTGTCCGATTTGGATTCGGCCCTGGAGGATTCCGATTGTGTCGTATTCAGCTCCGATGTGAAAGTGGGCGTCGAAGCCGCCAAGCATTTCTTCTATCCAGACGCGAGCGTCGTTTGCGGGGAGGTCGAACTGGAAAAAGACCGAAACGACACCATCGTAAATCCGGTCGCCGTTTTCGAAGTCCTTTCAAAGTCCACCCGGGATTACGACCGAGGGACGAAATTCGTCGCCTACAGGCAAATTCCCGCATTGAGGGAATACATCCTGATCGATCAACATTCGTTGTGGGTTGAGCATTACTTCAAAGACGAAAAAGGTCGATGGTTTTTGGAAGATCTGAACAAGCCGAAAGATATTTTAAAACTCGATTCCATCGGCGTGCAATTGCCTTTGCAGCGCATCTACCGCCGCCTGGATCTGACGAAACCGGGAAGATGAAAAATCAAAGCCGGCAGTGCCAAACATGCATGCCCAAACAGACCACGAAATACACAAAATACACGAAACAAACGAAAAAGTGTCTGGTTATAACGGATTTGGGGATGGGTGGAATGTAGGTTGGGTTGAGCGTCGTCAATTGTTGGGTTTCGCTACGGAATTCTATCAAACAAACAGATAAGGCGCGCGAAATGGTTGGGAAGCAAGCGAAACCCAACGTGAAGCCCGCTCAACCCAACCTACGCATTGCCGCTCCCCCAAATCCGTTACAACCAGAAAAAGTCAAGGCATGGCCCCAGGCAGCCGGCCGGGCTTGCTACCGGTTTCGAACTCAACCAGGTCATAGATATCCGAAAGCGCCAATTCGCACCCAATGGACTCTATCCTGACGGTTTGCTCCATATCCGCGCATGGATTCAATATTTGCCAAATACCGCCATCGCCACGGACATATTGTTCGACAAGGCAATGATACTGGGAAACAAGAACATATTCTTGAAGAGATGAAATAAAACGGTAATGCTGGAATTTTTCCCCCCGATCATACGCCTCGGTAGAATGGGAAAGGACCTCCATGATGACAACGGGATTCAGCAGAGTCTCGGCCCCCTTGTTTTTTTCCAGCTCAATATCGCCACAGACAACGACGATGTCGGGATAGGTGTATTTATCGATTTTTTGAACCTTGACCCGCATGTCGTTGGCAAACGGTCTGTATGCCGAATCCCTAAGTTTGTTTTTGAGTTGATTGAAAATATTTCCGTTGATTTGGTTGTGGTTCAGGCTCCCCCCTGTCATGGCAAATATCTGGCCGTCGAAATACTCGTGCCTGTTTTCCGCAGTCCTCTCAAACGCAAGGTACTCCTCCGGTGTCATCCGGATGTTTTCGTGTGGCAGTGGGTCCATGTCGGTTCCTCCATGGCGTTTTTGACAATATACCTCAAAACCTAATGACGGAGCAACACTGCTTGTTTTCTCCAGGCAATTCAAACGAGTCGGCGAATCAGCCAATGCTCGACCTTGGATTCAGGAAGGCGTTGCCGCCATTGGAAAATCAGACTGGAAGCCGGATGGGGCTATTCGTCTACTCGTTCCCACGCTCCTGCGTGGGAACGCCTCAAGGACGCTCCCGCGTCCCGTGCCAAGGGACCACGCCTTGCGAAGCCAATTGCGAAAACGCATTCTGACGGGCGAATGGAAAACACGGGGCAAGGGGGACGAATTGCGAATGACGGGACGCGGGAGCGTCCTGATATGCGTTCCCACGCAGGAGCGTGGGAACGAGTCAACGAGTCAAATGAACTCGCGCTGTCAGGCTTCGACGGGCCTATTGCTGATGCGCCTCCTTGTAAGCCTTGAGCAGCGCATTGATCCTCGTTTGATAGCCCTTTCCCTGTTGCTTGAACCAATCCAGAACATCCTCGTCGATCCTCAGGGTAACCTGCTTTTTTCGAATTGCCGGCTTCAAACCCTTTCGCACCACGGCCTTCGCGAACATCTCGGGACCGACTTCCGGATTTTCGGACAAATCGATATCTTCGTCCGCGAACCTGTCGATGCGTTCCCAGTCAGTACGGGATTCGCGCAAAATATTCTTTTTCTTCATTTTTCGTGGCCTTTCTCATCGAAATGATCCGGATGGACCCCTCGTCTTCCGTATGGACGACCGCGAGGACCCTTCCTTTGAGAATTCCGAACGTAACCAATCGTTCCTCGCCATAATCGAACCGGTCGTCTTCTATCGTAAGCGTGACGTTTTGGAAAAGGACAGAGGCATCGACAAAGTCGATGCCATGCTTCTCGATGTTTTATTTTCGTTTAGCCTCGTCCCATTCGAATTTCATGCCGCCCATGCTCCTTTGCAATAAACCACGATTATTGTAGCTACAAATTGCAACTACGTCAACAGTCGTTCGCTTCAACCGGCAATCGCAATGAGATCTCTCGTCCTCACGCTCCAGCGCGGAAAGGAGTCCCCCTCTCGCCGAATGCACCTTTATAGACTCGTTCCCACGCTCCGGCGTGGGAACGCCTAAAGGACGCTCCCGCGTCCCGTGCAAAGGAACCACGCGTTGGGAAGCCGGTTGCGAAAACACATTCTTGCGGAGGGATGGAAACACTGAGCAGAAGGACGCCTTGCGATTGAAGGGACGCTGGAGCGTCCCGATGTGCGTTCCCACGCTGGAGCGTGGGAACGAGGCAAACCCGCGACAGAATGCACTTTTGTCCTTTTTTTTGTCGTTCGTGTATTTCCTATTTTTCGTGTATTTTGTGTATTTCGTGGTCCATATTTCGTGGTCTCTCTTTTACGGCAATGCATGGAAGGGGAATGCGCCCGCCAGGATGCCCAGGATGAAAAACGCGGTGCCGATCATCAGGCGAAGATATTTTCGTTTGCCGGATTCGACGAAGGCCTCTTTCCACGAGTTGGGGTCGTTTTCCTTGGTGGGGTGGCGGTGGGGCAGCAGGACCAGCACGAAACAGACGAGGCTCAGGGCCCAGAGGATGTAGGGTTGCAGCCAGAAGAAGGCGGCATTGGTGGCATCGCCGAGGGCGATCTTGTATGCGGCCAGATATAGGCCGGAGGTGGTCGCGGTGGCACCGGCGAGGAACTTGGCGGCCTCCTCGATGCGGCCGATGCGCTCCACAGGGTCTTTGTAGCCTTGTTCGAGGTAGTAGCGGTCGGCGTCGGACAGCGGTATGGAATCTATCTCTTCGATTTGGTCTTCGGTCATGTCTTTTTCCTTTTGGGGGTTGGTTATAACGTCGGCCAACCAACACCGTCATTCCGGGCGGAGCTTGCTTTAGACCCGGAATCCAGGCGATGATTGAAACTGTTGGATGAAAACCGGCCGAAACTAAAACCAAGCCCTCCTTTTGCAATAGTAAAACGGCTGTTTTGGCGATTCGCAACGATGCCCGCAATATGATCGCTGCGGAATTCGAACGAATCGATGTTCTGTCATTCAGAGCCTTTCTAGCAACTCTTCGATTTCCTTCACGCCCGGAAGTCCGGCCGCCTTTCCAACGTTTGCGGCGATGCTCAATAGCTGTTTCGCATCGTCTATTTTTCCTGCCCGGGCCAAAAAACTTCCAAAATCCCTTCCCACATGAAAGAGCCCCATCGCATTTTGGGTTTCCACCGCAAGGTTCATGGCCTCCGACCATGACTCAATTGCTTTTTGAGGATTGTTCGCCATCAGCGCGATATGAGCCATGTTGTGCAAAGCCGGTATCATACCGGCCCTATCGCCGATCTCGCGTCGAATCTTGAGGCTTTGTTCGAGGTACTTCAGGGCGGTATCGTAATCGCCACGCGCGTCATAGATCTGGCTGATGTTGTTGAGAGTTGTGCCTTCGCCGGCCCTGTCGCCGATCTCGCGGAGAATCTTGAGGCTTTGTTCGAGGTACTTCAGGGCGGTATCGTAATCGCCTCGCGCGCGGTAAATCCCACTGATGTTGTTGAGAGTAGCGCCTTCGCCGGCCCTGTCGCCGATCTCGCGTCGAATCTTGAGGCTTTGTTCGAGGTACTTCAGGGCGGTATCGTAATCGCCACGCGCGTCATAGATCTGGCTGATGTTGTTGAGCGATTGGCCTTCGCCGGCCCTGTCGCCGATCTCGCGTCGAATCTTGAGGCTTTGTTCGAGGTACTTCAGGGCGGTATCGTAATCGCCACGCGCTTTGTAAATCTGCCCGATGTTGTTGAGAGTAGCGCCTTCGCCAGCCCTGTCGCCGATCTCGCGTCGAATCTTGAGGCTTTGTTCGAGGTACTTCAGGGCGGTATCGTAATCGCCACGCGCGTCATAGATCTGGCTGATGTTGTTGAGAGTTGTGCCTTCGCCGGCCCTGTCGCCGATCTCGCGTCGAATCTTGAGGCTTTGTTCGAGGTACTTCAGGGCGGTATCGTAATCGCCACGCGCTTTGTAAATCTGGCCGATGTTGCTGAGAGTTGTGCCTTCGCCGGCCCTGTCGCCGATCTCGCGTCCAATCTTGAGGTCTTGTTCGAGGAACTTCAGGGCGGTATCGTAATCGCCACGCGCGTGCGCGGCGGTCGCCATGTTGTTGAGAGTAACGCCCTCGCCGGCCCTGTCGCCGATCTCGCGTCGAATCTTGAGGCTTTGTTCGAGGTACTTCAGGGCGGTATCGTAATCGCCACGCGCTTGGTAAATCTGGCTGATGTTGTTGAGAGTTGTGCCTTCTTCCTCTTTTGTAGGCGAAAGCGGAAGTGCCCGTTCGAAGGCGTCGAGAGCGTCGGTCCCGGAGCCGAGAACATGCTGGCATTGACCGTACCGGTTCAGCGCCCACCAAGGAGGCGGGGGGACGGGACGGCCGACGATATCGGCCAGGAGTTCTGCGGCGTCCGCGAAATTGGCCCTTCGGTAATAATTGCCCGTCACGCCTTCGGCCAGCGAATCCGCATCTTCGTGTGCTTCGGCCTGGCGGAAATGGTGAATCGCCTCCAAATCGTCGGACCACACTCTTGTGACATACTCGCCCTGGAAACGGTGGTAGCTCCCCATGACCAGGTGCAGTTCCTTCCGCTCCTCGGCTTCGAACCCCATATCGCCAATCAATTCCCTGACCACCGGCGGTACGTGGTAATACGGGAGGCTCACTGTACGGTCCCAAACCTCTTCCAAAAGCGCATATGCCAGAAGACGTTCCCGGTTCTCCCCGCTATCCGCATGGTCCGGGTCGATGATCGCAAATCCGTCCGAATTCACCGGAACGCGATACAGTGACGCGGCTCGAAGCAGACGGTCCTGGTCCATCGTCAACTGGGCTCGCAACTCTTTGAATAGCAGGTTTTGCCGCATGGCCTCGGTCACGACCGCAACAGCGCCTTCGGGGGTGTCCGAAGGGGCTTCCACCGATTCCAAAGCCTCGAACAGCTCCTCGGCGTTTTCCTTGGCATCGTCCAAAAGCTGGGCCGTCCATTCGATGGCCCGGTGGTTGCCGCCAAGCACCTGGTAGACCCAGCGCTTCTTTTCCGGCCCCATGCTTTCCGGCCAGTCCAGACGCTTCATTCGCCGGAGGATATCGCCATAGGGGGCTTCCCCCACCGGGTGCCGGGCCACGGGGGCGTCGATTTCACCGTCCAGAAAGTATCGGCCCGTCATCAGAACGCGGGTCGGCGAGGGGAGCGCGCAGACCGTATTCAGCAGCCAGCGGCTTTCCTCGTGTTCCTCCGCGATACCCAACGTGGTCAAATCCTGGAGGGATTCCAGGTTGTCCAGCACCACGGCGAAAGGCCGCTCCCGCTTGGCGAGGGAGACCAGCATTCGCCGGAGGCGCTCCCTTTGCTCGGGTTCCTTCTGGATGAAGTCGTGGAGACCGGGTTCCTCCCCGCCGTCGAAGGCGGCCTGCCGGACGGGTTCGTAGATCTTGTCCAGGTCGAACGGCGCTCGGAAGCCCATGACCAGCATGTCGGGTTGACGGTCCAGCAGGTGCCGGGCGAACAGGCCCGCCAAGGCTGTTTTCCCCACGCCGCCGGGACCGGTGAAAAGCAGGTGCCGGGTCTTGCCCGCCAGGAATTGTCCCAATGCGTTCCGGACCTCCATCCGCCTGCCGATGAACGCGCTCCTGGCGGGCACGGGTACCGAACCGTCTCCGGGAAGCGCCTCCGGCAGGGGCGGACGCGGGACGCCCTGGGCCGGGGCGTCCAGGTATAGGAGCGGGCCGTCGGAGGTGCGGTCCAACAATACAGGCAGGGTCCATTGGGCGAACAGGTCGGTCTTGACGACATCCCCCATGGAGTCCTTCAGCCAGTCTCCGGTCCCCACGGCCTCTCGCGCGAGAGAGACCGCGCGCCCCACCGATTCGCCCAAGGCCAGGTTGGCGAACAACGCCGCGTTGAAAGCCGAGGCCGCGCCGTCCAGCACCGACAATCTCATGCCGAGGACCCGCTCGAACCCCGTCCTGTGCAGCTGCCGGGCGACGTCCGGGATGGATTCGGCCGTCTCGTCGGGCCCGTGCGCTTCGACACGCGGCCAGCACGATCAAGCCCGGACGGTGGCCCGTGGGCAGCAGATCCAGCAGCTTCGCCAAGTCGGACCCTGCCACCGGCTTTTTCTTCCAGGTGGTTTCATCCTCGAACAGCAGGCCCCACTCCTTTTCACCGTCCGCATTGACGGCCTGGGTCCCGTGCATGCTCAGAATCACGGCGTGGTATCGGTTCTGGGACAACCGGCCCGTCAATGTGGCGACAAAGCCGTCCTCCGCAACGTCGATCTCGATTTCGCCCCGGGAATAGGGGGTGTCCAGGGCCGTGAACAGAAGTTCCTCCTCCCGCTCGAAATCCAGACGGGACCGCTCCGGGTCCAAGTCGTCCGGGGAAGAGATGAAAAGCAGCACCCGCAGGGGCCTGGGCGCTTGGGTCGGGGCCTTTTTCCCCTTGCCTCGCGCCCGGCGGCAGACGACGCACCGGGGGTGGCGTCCCAGAAATCCCAGTTCCGGGTTCTCGTGCCAAAGCAGTTCCCAGGGCAAGCCGTAGTGCTCTTCTCCCTGGATCACCAGACGGATGCAAGCGTCGTCGTCCCGGGCGTCTTCCATGGTGTCGAGCAGGTCTTCGGCGTCCAGCCCGGCCGCGTTCCACAGACGCTGCCCGATCGCCTCCAGGATTCCGGACTCTGCCACGGCCCTGGGCATGTCCCTGGCCTCGGGAGCGTCCAGGAGCCAGTCCAGGTTTTCGGCCAGCTTTTTCAACTCGGCCGCCTCGTCTTCCCCGATTTCCGGCCGGACCACGATGTCGTATTCGTTCTCCGCCCCGCTCATGGTTCCACCTTCCGGCTGCGAACCAGTTCGCCGTCCTTCATGTATTTCTTCTCCAGCGGTATCTTCACCTGCTTTTGGCAGTACATGCAACGCACGACCTCTTCGCCTTTGCCCTCGGCGGCTTCGTCCACCAGCTCGAAGCGAACAGTGAACTTTCTGCCGCACTCGGCGCAGGCGACTCGGAATGTTTTCATTTCGGATGCCATGAACGGTTTCTCCCTTTCTTATTCCATTCTTATTCCATCTTTCGCAAAGTGTACAGTGCGCGGGCTTTCAGAATATTCATCGTGTCAACGCCGGCGATCAGCCGATCCAATTCGGCATTATCATCCTTGCCCAGCTCCCCCTCGCGATTGCGTTTCAACAATTCCGCCAGCCGTTTCCGATGTCCGGCCTCAAGCATCCCGTCGGCCAAGGCCCGAAGCTCGTCTTCGGTCAGCCCCGCGAGCAAGTCCGGGTCCGGGGATAAGCTCGACCGGTGTGTTTCGTAATCAGACAATGTTAGTACCACGTCCGTGCGCGTTCCATCGTTGGTTGACGATGTAACGCACTTGCGGGGAAAAAGCTTTCGGTTCATGTCTTTTGCTTCTTTCCAAATTGTTTAACTTTAAGCAATATCGTTTCTTCAAAATCCTATCACACGTTAGAAAAAAGTCAACGAGTTTTTGGGTTGCGCATTGTTGACAGATTGGCGCAAGGAGGGGTTGGTTCTTAGATCGGCCACGGCTTGGCGGAACGCGGACGCGAAGCGTCCTGGTATGCGTTCCAACGCGAAGCGTTGGAACGAGGCGGACGAGGCGGACGAGGCGGACGAGGCGGACGAGGCGGACGAGGCGGACGAGGCGGCAAGCGAGTGGCCGAAATTAAAACCAAGCCCAGCAAGGAGATGGGCGGTCCTGGATGTAAAAACATTCGTCAAATTCAAACCAACGGAGTATTTGAAATTTCGAACTCGCCGCTATGGACATTTGTTTTTAGTGTCGAAATTTCCCTCTGCGTACCTCTGCGCCACTGCGCCTCTGCGTTGAATCCACAGCCCCTCGATAACGGCAGGGGCTATTTTTCAACGCAGAGGCGCAGAGGGGCTTGGTTCTAAATTCGGCCACCTGGATTCCGGGTCTACGCTACATGTTCCAGTCAGGAAATTCCCGGAAGCGACGGAACCCGGCTGTTTTATCGACACCCGGGGTACATACCGCTCCGCCCGGAATGACGACTGCCGGGACGATAGTCCCTGAAAGTGGCCGATGGTAAGACCGAGCCCGATTTGGCTCTTGTTTCGGCCATGCGTCTGGGGAACTCGGACGCGAAGCGTCCTGGTATGCATTCCAACGCGAAGCGTTGGAACGAGGCGGTTAGGGAATGGCCGGAATAGAAGCCAAGCCCGAAATCTCAAAGCCGAAGAAAAGCCATTTTCATCACTTCGCCAATGCCGCCAAACGTGGGTGCAAGGACATTGGTTTCGACCATATCAACCTTGACCCTGCCACATCGAGAGTGTATCTATCAAGGGTTGCGTTGCGGCCGAGTCGAAACCATGTCGGGATCGGGCATGGTCGCGAACATCAAACACAAGCGGCTGGCGTCGCACTTTATAACATGACAGGAGAAATTAGTAATGGAACCAAACATTCGACTCGACATGCGGTTGGGCAAACTCATGGAAGAATATCCGGAAAGCCGGGCGGTATTCGACGCCCACGGGCTGGGGAACCTGGTGAGCGCGGAATCCCTACAGGCGGTGGGGCCTTTTCTTACGCTGGAGACGGCGTTGAAGGCCCATGACATCGCGCCTTCGGAATTTTTGAAACTGCTGTGCGCATCCCGTGACTCAGGGCCGATCATGGAAGCTCCGGGAATGTCCGAGGCGGAAATCCAGGGGCCACCCGGCTCATGACCCTGATGCCCTGCGGGCTGAAAGTCCCTTTTGGAAAAAGCCTGGCGGCTTTCATATCCGACTTGCCCGACGACGTGCAGCGGGCGTTGAACTATGCGGTGGAGAGCAATGTCAACCACGAGTTGTCCTATTACCCGTATGTCGGCCATATTCAATCCGTGGACGAGCTGCCCGATGTCATCGTGTCTTCCGATTTCAACGACTTTTTTCACCGGCGGTTCTACGAACGGTTCGTCCGTCCGAAGACGAATTTCGCCGATTTGGCGGATTACGCGCCCAACGCCCTTTTCACGGACGCGGGCGTTCCCGATCCCCTCGGGCAGTACATCATCCTGTGCGTCAATCCCCTGATCGTGGTGGCGGACCTGGAAAAAGCGGGCGACCGTCCCCTGCCGCGCCGCCGGGAGGAAAGAGTTCATGAAACTGGTCACCGTGGCAGGACCTCCGTCTTCGGGGAAGACGTCCTTGATTCTTCGGACGACTCTGTCTTTTACTACACTTTCCCTGGGCTCGGACACCTTGAGTGTCGCAGCCGTATACGACGCCATGTTTTCCGGACTCTATTACTCGATGATCAAGTTTTTTTCGTCATTCCCTCGAAGGCTTCGAATCCATGCGCTTCTGGGAATATCCTGGATTCCGGGTCTCCGCTGCGCTGCGCCCGGAATGACGGTCGCCTCGGTCCGGTCGGCGGAAAAAACTTGATCACCGAGTATTACGAACTGCCCGATTTCAGCCTCGACGGATACGATATTTCCGCCTCTCTTGCAATCACAGCCGGGGGGCAGCCGGTCCCGGAACCGACAACCAACGTCTTAATGTTCCCCGTTATCATTGGCCTTGTTCTTTTTAGGAACAAGCTCAAGATAGCGTAACCGAAAGAACAGTATTTCCTTTGAAAAGGCAGAGCCAAACGGCTCTGCCTTTTCATTACGACCTTTCCATTGCTTCCGATTCACTACTTCCATTCATTGCTGCAGAATTTGAGTTGATTGAAAATATTCCCGTTGATTTGATAGTGGTTCAGGCTGCCTCCTGTCATGGCAAATATCTCGCCGTCGAAATACTCGTGCCTGTTTTCCGCAGTCCTCTCAAGCTCAAGGCAATCCTCCGGTGTCTTCCGGATGTTTTCGTGTGGCAGTGGGTTTCTGTCAGTTCCTCCATTGCGTTTTTGACAACCCACGCTGTCCCGTTCAGGGTACCCCGCACCTATAAGCCAATGGCGGCGGGGTCATTTCCCCGCTGCCGGCAAACATCGCCCTGAACTTCCTCGACTGGCATCTTGCCCGACAAGGCGTACGCTTTGTTCGGCATGCCGATGATTTTGTCGTGCCGTGTTGGACGCGGCTCCGGGCGAAAGAGGAGCTGATACTGGTGGAGAGTTATCTCAACCAGCTTGGACTCAAATTGAGTCCGGAAAAGACTCATGTCACTGCGTTCAAGAAAGGATTCTCCTTCCCGGGCTTCGACATCTGTTCTCGTTCGGTCAAAATGCGAGGCAAATCGGTGGAGAAATTCAAATCCAAAATTCGGGAACTGAAGCGGCGGTCCTAACAGGGGGAATCGACCCTCTTGCGACAACGGGGGGGGGGCGGTGTATATTCCTCCGCCCTACCCTCTAACGAGTAGCCGGGACGGATTCGGCACCGAACTCCGGTCGATCAAATCCTTGAAAAATCCACAGCATCGGATTATGATGCGCGGCGTTTCCATATGGGGAGACATTTGGAATGAAATTATGGGAGAAAGATAGAGATAAAAAAATGCGCATCGTACTGGTACACCCCAAGGGATCGAACTGGATTCCCGGCAAGAAGGACATAACGGCCACCGCCAACCGCATGGCGCCGTTGGGGCTTCTATCCATCGCCGCCTACTTGGAACGCGAAGGCCACGAGGTCTTCGTCCACGACTGCCTGGGACCCGACTCCGACAAGGACCAGGCGTGGCACCTGAAAAAAATCCAGGACTGGGGACCGGAACTGGTCGGTTTTTCCGCCACGACTTCGGGTTTTCTGGACGGCTGCGACCTTGCCGGGCAACTCAAAGACCAGGACAGGAAAATCGTAACAGTATTCGGCGGCGTGCATATTTCAGCTCTGGGCGGCGAGCTGCTGGAAAAATTCCAAAACATCGATTATCTGTGCATGGGGGAAGGCGAAGTATCCCTGTCGCGGCTGGCGTCGGGCGTTTCGCCCGAAAAAATCAAGGGGCTCGCCTGGCGAGACGGCAAAAAAGCGGTGGCCAACCCACCCCGGCCCCATGTTCCGGACCTGGACTCCCTGCCCTTCCCGGCCTACGAAAAACTGGAGGGATTTCCCCGGAAATACAACCTTCCGCTGTTCAGCTATGTTCGTTCCCCGGGCGCCACCATGGTCACCAGCAGGGGATGCCCCTACCAGTGCTCCTATTGCGACCGGTCGGTGTTCAAAAGAGGATACCGGTACAACTCCGCCGAATACATCTACGAACACATGAGACACCTTCGGGAAAACTTCGGCGTGCGCCATATCAACATCTACGACGATCTTTTCACCGCCAACCGGGAGCGCATATCGAAACTGTGCGAGCTTCTGACCGAAAAGCCCCTCGGACTGCAATTCAACTGCGCCGTGCGCGTAGGCCATGCCGACGGGGAACTGCTCGAGATGCTCAAGGAAGCCGGCGCGCTCATGGTGTCGCTGGGCATCGAGTCCGGCTCTCCCGAACTTCTCGAGGCTCACAAGCCCGGTGTATACATCGACGAAGTCCGAACCACGGTGAAACGAATCCGCGAAAAAGGCCTCAGGGTCAAAGGGCTCTTCATGATGGGACTTCCGGGAGAAACAGAGGAAACCATCGCGCAAACCAGCGACTTTGTCATGTCCCTGGAGCTGGACGACATGAACATGGCCAAATTCACGCCCTTTCCTGGCGCGCCGATCTGGAAGACCATTTTCGAGCAAGGCCGCCTGGACAACGACTGGCGCAAGATGAACTGCCTCAATTTCGTGTTCGTCCCCGAAGGCATCGATTCCAGGGAAACCCTGGACGAGTTGTACAATCGGCACGTCAAGCGGTTCTACTCCGATCCAGGATGGCGTCGAAGGTTCCGCAAACGCATGTGGGAACACCGGGAAAGCCTGTGGCACCTGGTCAGGCATCTGCCCGACTTTCTCGCGGCCCGGCGCGCTTTCGAACCGAAAACGACAATTTGAAAAAGGACGGAAACACCGTGCCATGAATCCATTGACGCAAAAACTCGAACGTATCGTCGCCGGTCCCTCAAACCCCGACCGCGAATTCGTCGTATTCGAATATTCTTTCCGTGACGTCTACGCGCTGGCGGAAAAAATCCGGACGGCCTTCGGCCCGAAAAAAAAGAACATATTGGTCCGAACGCAGGACAAGGCGCTGATCGCCGCCGCCGTACTGGCGTCTCTATCATCCGATTTTTCGGTCGTTTTCCCCTATGCCCTTTCCGACAGGGCCGCAGAGGACATCCGAAGCAGCATGGATATCGACGCCGTGCTGGACGACCGTTGGGCAAGCGGAACATCCCAAAAGTCTCGGCGCAGTCTTGGAAACGGGACCCCGATTTTGTCGGCCACGCTGGCGAAAAGGCCGGACGAACCTTTCGTCAAGTTTTTCACGGGCGGCTCCACGGGAAAGCCGAAAAGCTGGACCAAAACCCCCGAAAACCTTTTCGGCGAGGCTTTCTACCTGTCGAAAAAACTCGGCTTCTCCAAAAACGACCGTGTGTTCGGCACAGCGCCTCCCTATCATATCTATGGGTTTCTTTTTTCCGTACTGACGCCGTTTGTTTCGTCCTGCGGCGTTCTGCCCGGAGAGCGCTCGTTTCCGGAAGAAATCCGGCAATGCATCGAACACGATTCGCCGACTGTCTTCGCGGCAGTCCCGGTTCATTACAGGATTTTAAACGGAGGAGAGATACCGGCCGGCGCCCTTCGCCTGGCATGCTCCTCCGCAGGCAGGTTGGAGAAGGCCGACGGCGATTATTTTCATGAACAAACCGGGGTTGAGCTGGTCGAAATATACGGTTCCACGGAAACCGGGGGGATCGCTTTCAGAAGTCGAGGCAAAGGCGAAGGATACCTGACGCCTTTCGAGGTCGTAGATTGGAAAGTCAAGGACGACCGCCTCCATGTCCGTTCGCCGTTCATTTCCCCCGATATCGCCAAGGACGACGACGGGTTCTTCCGGACCGGCGACCGTGTTCGAAGAATCGACAAGGAGCGATTCGAACTGCTGGGACGCGCGGACGGCGTGGTCAAGGTCGGGGGAAAGCGGGTGGATCTGGAAAATATCCGGGAAAAAATAAAGGCGACCGCCGGGGTCGTCGATGCCGTCGTCTTCGCTCTGGCGGGCGTCGATGGCAGGCAGAACGACATTTGCGCGGTGGTGCAAGGCAGCCTCGACGCGAAAGCCTTGAGATCATCGCTATCCGAATCGCTGGAAGCCTATGCCGTTCCCAAGCGAATAAAAATCGTCGATGAGCTGCCGACATCCTCGGCGGGAAAACTCGACAGGCAAACCTTGGAGACCATGTTCGCGCAATCGGGAAAGAGCTGAAAAATTGGGACCTGTGCGGTTGCTCTTCAAAATCCTCACACAAAGGCACAAAGACGCAAAGTCACGATTTGGCAACCTTAGTGTCTTTGTGACTTTGTGTGAGGATTATATGGGGATACTCGAACCAACCGCACAGGTCGAAAAATTGCGACCTGTGCGGCTGGAATCATCCCCGACAGATGTCCTAAGGCGCGAAAACCTCCTGGGGCGGCTTCAAGCGCCCTGCGCTGACATCCTTCATCGAAACCCCCAGACATTCCTCGCAAAGGGCGCCGTCCCGGGCGAAAATCCGGATATCGAACAGAAGCGAACGGGAATCGGCCATCACAGGCGTCGCATACGCGAAATAGGTTTCGCTCGGGACCGTGGGACGCAGGACCCTCCTGTCCTCCAGCCCGACCGGAAACGCGACGTACCGAAAATAGCGTTGCCCCCAGACGCATGCCGCGTGAAACGCCGCGTCCAGAGGAAACGGGGAACCCAACGGCGATTTTTCCACGTATTCCGGACAACCGCCGGACACCTCGGCGAAAACGCCTCGCCGCGTCAATCTGACCGGCGTCGCAATGTTGCGAAACGCCGGACCAAACGGGACCATTCTTTCGTAAATGAAGTCCGGCTCGATTTCGAACGCATCGTCAAAGGCGCCATCTTGCCGAAACGATTCGATATCGAAAGAACCGTCTTCGGCGAAATCTTCTCGAGGTCCGAATTGCAACGCCACATGGATGACGGGACGGGTGATAGAGGAGTTTTTCGAGCGAAAAACCGTGACCAGGCTCGACCGGAGAAAATTGCCCCCGTTGTCGCGCTCGACCAAGTTGAAAGCCTCTATGCGCTGGGTCTCCGGAGGAACGTACAGGAATTTCAGAAAGAGGGCTTTTCTAATACGAGCCACATCGAGTTCGTCGGCAAGCGCGCGAGTGGAAAGCGCAAGCGCTTTCATGGCCTCGACCGCAGGCAGGGCGGCCTTGCCCAAAAAACGGTGGTCTTGCAAAAAAGGTCCAGCATGGATTTCCACGCGATGCCTTTCTCCGCTTTTCATTTCGGAAAATTTTCCCATAAATCCAATGTCATTTCGTCGATTCCCACCGGCGTTCCGGTGGCATTGGTCGCGCAGTGCCGGGTGAATCCCTTGCATACGATCTCGCAGGTCCGCCCGTGGGTGATGACATAGTCGAAACTCAGTTTCACCCGCTCCAGTTCCGAAGGACGGGTGTGAATGTGCATGGAATCGTCGTAGTACAGCGGCTTGAAATAGTCCACGCCCACGGAAATGATCGGATAAACAAAGCCACTCTCCTCGATCATTCGGTACGGATATGACGCGTCTCTCATCAAGGCCGCCCTGCCCATTTCGAAATAGATCAGATAATTGGAATGATAGACCACCTGGGAGCGGTCCGTGTCCGCGTAAAGGACCCGGTGCGAACACCGGTGCCACGTAAAGCCGCTGGTCTTGTCTCTGACATACCTGGAGTCGCCGTCGATAACCTCGGGAACAAAAGGTTTGGGTTTCATAGGATTCTAAATCAGGCCTTGTTCAGACAGCATTTTTTGTATTTTTTCCCGCTTCCGCATGGACAGGGTTCGTTTCTCCCGATTTTTCTGGATTCTCTGACGTGAGGAGTAAAGGAATTATGTTGAATATTTGAAGCTTTGGTATCGTTGTTTCGCCTCCTCTTCTCTTTTTCCGTCCGCTTGAAACACGCCCAGTTTTCCAAGTCGCCAATTGTATCATCGACAAGGCTGTATTCCCTATTTCTTTTTAAGTCGATCAAAACCCCTTCTTTTCCTTTTTTCAGCGCATCTTCGACATCGTCCATATTGACAAAAAAACGATCTACCAGATCGTCGTCATATGCCTTTTTTATCTCTTCATACAACTCTTCGGGATACAGATCCATGCTTTCAAGAACCAGCGCTATCCATATATATGAAGCTTCTCTTTTTAATTTGCCGGTAAACAGTTCCTTGAAATAATTAATCGTCTCTTCTCGAGACCTTTCTCCGATGACCACAAGAATAGAGAGGGTTTTTAAAGCAGCCGCCCGAACATATTCATGTACATTTTCATCTTCTATCAATTTTGTTTTCAACAAATCGATGCTTCCGTCGTTAACAGACGCAAGTACTCTTGCAAGACCCTCATGGACGAAATCCCCAAAAAAATCGAGAAGGATTTCGCCGGGGATTGAAAAGAGATCCAACAACAGCCTGAAAGCACGTTGTTCCCTGAATTGCGCCAACAGATACACCGCGTAGATATGGGCGAAATATTTGTCGTCCTCAACCAGCGATTCGATGTTTTCAGTCGAAAATCGGATAGTTTCCAGCAATTCGGGTATTATCCGCTCCCGATTATTTATCGCCTCGATCAACGTTTCTCGCGGAAAGATCCCGTTGTTGTATTTCAGGTCTTCCATTTTGAACGCCATCTTTTTGTTCGACATCTCCCCCACCTCCTCATTTGTTTATTCAAGGCCGCCGGGCCAAAAAGAAGGACGAGATTCATTGCGCCCGGTGAAATTGCTTGAAAAATCATTTCCCAAACATATAGCAATTGGTTTAATTATATATCATTGATGGTCAGAATACCCAAACAAATAAAGGAGAAAACATTGAACACAAAATCGGCGGGAACGGCGTTTATGAAGTTGTGGATTATCTGGGCGGCCATTGCGGGCTCTTTGATCATTTATGTGGCGATTCCTCTTCTATTGGGAGATTCGCTGCCGCAAAGCATGGAGTCCGGCATTCCTTTGGGAACCATGCGAACCGTTCTTCTGGGAGTCGGCGCGGTCACTTTGATCGGCGCGTTTTTCGTTCGCAAACGGGTCTTGAAAGGAGAGGGACCCTATTCGATGGACGCCAAGGCGCAGGTTCCTTTGAACGCCTCCGACTTTATGAAAAAATATACCGTCGCCATGATTGTCTCCCTGGCCCTTTCGGAAAGCGTCGGGATATACGGACTCGTACTGTTCTTGCTGGGGGACAATTTCACGACCCTTTGCGTTTTCATCGCCATTTCGGCCGTGGGCATGTTCCTGTTTCGTCCCAAGATCGAAGACCTCGAAGAGTTGCTCCGAAAAGCCCAAGGCGAGGATGCGTTCGGCAGATAGACTATTTGTCCGACTCGAAAAAGAGCCACAGCTCCTCGGGAAATTTTTCCGACCGAATGGTCTCGGGCCCCGCGCCGTTGGGCGGCGTGAAGGTCAATTCCATGGCGTGAAGCCCCATGCGGTTCAACCCCGCTTCTTCCCGCAGAAACGCAAGCGACCGGGGCGAACCGTATCGAGGGTCCCCCACGACGGGGTAGCCCGCGAGTTTGGCATGGCGGCGAATCTGGTGGATCTTTCCGGTTTGTGGACGGCACTCGACAAAGGCGTAGTGGGCGCTTTGATCCAGCACCTTGAAACCGGTGCGGCAGGCGAGGCGCTTTCCATTCCCCTGGGGGGATTTTCGTCCCCCCGGTTTCTTGGTCAACGGCCAATCCCAAAAACCTTCCCGTTTGCCTTCCTCGAAATTGCCGTGCAATACGGCGAGATAGTTTTTTTCCACCGTGTGTTTTTCAAACTGGTCCGAAATGAGCTTGAAGGCGTCCTCGGTGGTCGCGAGTATGACGATTCCGCTGGTTTCCCTGTCGAGCCTGTGGACCGGGTGAATCCCGTAATCCGGATGGAAGCCCGTCTTTTCCGCAATGTCGGCATGTTTTTCCAACAAAACCCCGATCATGGAACGGAGGTCTTTGCCCGGATCGTTGTGAACTGACATTTTCGCGGGCTTTTCGGCGGCGAGCCATCCGTGCCCCGTCCCGAGAATCGATGCTTTCAGACCGGTATTTTCGAACCGACGGGCTTTTTTCGAGTTTCGCGATTTTTTTTGCATTTGTTATCATCTTGGAAAAGGTTTATATTGCCGTTCTTTACCGCAGGAAAATTGTACATGGAAAACGAACTGTCAAAAATTGTGTCCCGGCCGTTTGCGGTCGGCGGAAAAACCATCGAAAACAGGCTGGCCCTGGCGCCCATGACGATGCTGGGAAACGTCGCGTTTCGCGAACTGGTATCGAAATTCGGGGGTTGCGGCCTGCTTTTTTCCGAGATGCTGAACGCCAAGCGCGTGCCGACGGAAAAACCCGAGGCATCGGGCTATTTTCGATGGCGGGAAGAGGAAAGAGAGCGTCTCGTTTTTCAGGTTTACGGCTCGGAACCGGCAATCATGGCGGAAGCGGCCAGGAGAGTCCAGGACGAAGGGCTTTTCGGCGTGGACATCAATTTCGGGTGTACCGCAAAGCCGATCTGTGTCCAGAACTGCGGGGCCGCCGCGCTCAAAGATCCCGCGCACGCGGAAAAAATCGTCTCCGCCGTCCGGGGGGCGGTCTCCATACCCGTTTTCGTGAAATTCAGAACTGGCTGGAAGGACGATCCCGCCATCCCGGTCGAGTTGGCGAAACGTTTCGAGGATGCAGGCGCCGACGCTCTCACTTTCCATCCGAGGGTTTCGCCCGACCGCCGGGCCAGGCCGCCGAAATGGGAATATATCGGCCTGGTGAAACAGGCCGTTTCCATCCCGGTGCTCGGCAACGGCAACGTCTTCGATGCGCAGGATTGCCTGAAGATGCTCAAAAGCACGGGATGCGACGGGGTTGCCATAGGACGCCTCGCCGTCTCCAAACCCTGGTCTTTCGCCGAATTTTCCGACCCCGATTTTGCCGCTCAAGAAGACATTTATAAAAACACGGCGCTCGAATACGCGGACCTTCTGGAAAAGCACTTCGAACCCCGCATGGGACTGCGGCGGTTCAAGCGTTTCGCCCTCTATTTCTGCGCCAGCTTTCGCTACGGGCATTCTTTCTTCAAAAGACTGAAAAACGCGGAAAGCATGGAAGAGGAGAGAAATGTCGTCGAAGAGTTCTTGAAAAACCCTCCGGATCCTTTTGCCAAGCCCAACATGAACTTCATGGTATGACAACAAGCTTGGATTTACTGCGCGCTCAATCCTTTTTCTCGCTGTACATGGCCTCGATCAGGTCGGCGAACGCCTCGTTGACAATTTTTCGCTTGACCTTCATGGTGGGCGTCACTTCGCCGTCCTCTTCGTAGAGCTTTTTGGGCAGGATCGCGAATTTTCTCACATTCTCTACCCGTGCCAGGGTGGCGTTGACCTTCTCGATCTCCCTTCCGATCAGCTCTTCGATCTCCCGCGCCATTGTCAGGTCCTTGTATGTGGAAAACTGGATCTTGTTGTCCTGGGCGTACTTGACCACGTTGTCCTCGTCGATCATGACGAGGCATGTCAGATATTTTCGGCGGTCTCCGATCACCACGGCGTCGTTGACATAGATGCTGGCCTTGAGTTTGTTTTCGATGTATTGCGGGGTGATGTTCTTGCCCCCTGCGGTGACGATGATGTCCTTTTTGCGGTCCGTTACGGCCAGATAGCCTTGGTCGTCGATTTCGCCCACGTCCCCGGAGTGCAGCCAGCCGTCGCGAATGGCTTCCGCCGTGGCGTCCGGGTCCTTGTGATAGCCTGCGAACACGCCGGGAGACTTTACCAGAATTTCGCCGTCTTCGGCGATGCGAATGCGCGTGCCCTGCAAGGCGGGCCCGACGCTTCCGAACCTCGGTTTGCCGACAGGGGTAAGACAAGTCACGCCTGTCCCCTCGGTCTGTCCGTAGCCCTCCACGAGGTTGACGCCGATGGCTTGGAAAAAACCCAGAACTTCGTGGGAAATGGGCGCCGCCCCGGAGTATGCCATGCGGATTCGGTCGAAACCCAGCCGCTCCTTGAGCTTGCGGAACACGACGAAATTGGCCAGAGCGTAGAGGGCTTTCAGGCCCGACGGGATCGGCTTGAAATTCATGGACAGGTCGGCTTTCCTGAGCCCGATATTCAACGCCGCATTGAACACCAAACGCTTGAAAAAGGTGGCGTCCGACATGCGAATCATGATCGTGGAATAGTACTTTTCCCAAATGCGGGGCACTGCGTAGCCGACCGAGGGGGAAATTTCGGCCATGTTGTCCGCGACCGTGTCGGGTTTTTCCACGAAATTGACCGTATAGCGGTGGACGAGGTGGGCGAACACGGAGAAAAGCCTTTCGAAAATGTGGCACAGCGGAAGAAAGCTCAGGACCTCATCTGTTTCGAAGATCCGGTTGTCACGGGCCAGCGCCCGAGCCGTCCAGACTACGTTGCCGTGGGTCAGCATGGCGCCCTTGGGGGGTCCCGTGGTGCCGGAGGTGTAGATCAGAAGACTGATGTCGTCGGGGGCGACCGACAACAGACGCTTTTCGAACAGG
Source organism: Desulfobacterales bacterium (assembly GCA_963674505.2). GTDB lineage: Bacteria > Desulfobacterota > Desulfobacteria > Desulfobacterales > SKZT01. The sequence goes on along the minus strand of CAXXIG010000004.1, from coordinate 647,715 downwards.
TCCGGCTCCTCTTCGGCGACCCTCCTTCCCAGCTCGACCAGTTCGTCGAAGGTGGTCACCTTGGGATGGTCGAAGTTCCTCAGGCCTTCCTTTTCCCAGACAATCACCTTTTCCAGCAGTGGAGCGCGGTCCTCGAAACGAAGCCATTTGTCCAGTTGCTCCTCGTTTTCCACGAAGTAAAAGCGGGCGTCGGAATGCTCGATCACATATTGGACCTGCTGCCAGGCATTGGTGGCGTAAACGCCTACTGCCGCCGCTCCGGCGCATTGAATCGCCATATCCGCAAAGATCCACTCGGGACAATTGTCGCCGGCAATGGCCGCCTTATCGCCTTTTTTCAACCCCAACCGGATCAGGGCCGATGACACGAAACGGACCTGTTCGTAATACTGTATCCAAGAAATTTCCCGCCACAGCCCCAGCTCCTTTTTCCGTATGGCCACGCGCTCGCCGCATTTTTTCACGGCCTCCAGAAACATAAAAGGCGCGGTCCATGTACCTATCTCCATCTCTTTTTCCGCTTCCATCTCCGGTAGCCTTTCACCAATATCTCGTTTTTCACACCCATGTAGAATTCCTGCACGTCCTTGTCGTTCGCCAGTTCCTCGGCCTTTCCTTTCATTACGATGCGTCCGTTTTCCAGAATCACCCCGAAATCGGCGACGGACAGGGCCATGCGCGCGTTTTGCTCCACCAGAAGGACTGTCGCGCCTTCCCGGTTGATCGTGCGGATGATTCCGAATATCTCCCGAACCAGAAGCGGCGCAAGGCCAAGCGAGGGTTCGTCCAGAATAAGCAGGCGAGGCTTGGCCATCAGCGCCCTGCCGATGGCAAGCATCTGCTGCTCCCCGCCCGACAGGGTCCCGGCCCATTGTTCGTTTCGGTCTCTTAAAACGGGGAAGTATTCGTATACGCGATCCAGGTCCTTCCTTATTCCGTCCCTGTCCTTCCGGATATACGCTCCCATCGCGAGGTTCTCCCGCACGGTCAACTCTTCGAACACATCCCTTCCCTCCGGCACGTAGCCGATTCCCATGCGGACAATGTCCTCCGTGTCCATGCCGTGAATCGGCCGGCCGTCGAATTCGATTTCGCCCTTGTCCGGCTGGTCCTCGATCAATCCCATCACGGTCTTCAAAATGCTGGACTTGCCCGCGCCGTTCGCGCCCAGTATCGCCGTTACGCTCCCTTCTTCCACCGCCAGGGACACCCCCCTGATGGCGCAGACCAGATCGTAATAGGTTTCTATGTTCTTTATCCGCAGTATCTGCGCCAATCGGAGCCCTCTTTTCTGGTTCATCGCGGATTTGCGGGGAGCGGTAAAGGTAACCAGAGCTTCCAGCTCTGGTCCCATATCGCGGATATGCCGCCGCTTGAAAGCCAGGACATGCCAGACCAGAATGGTCTGGTCACAATCGACACGCCTTTTTCCCACAAATCTTCGACGAGCCTCTTTTCTTGCTGCCTACTCGTCGCCGAGATAGGCCCTCAGCACATCGGGGTGCTTTTGCACTTCTTTTGGAGCGCCCTGGGCGACGGCCGAACCGAAATTGATCACAAGCACCCGGTCGGAGATGTCCATGACCATGCCCATGTCATGCTCGATCAATAGAATGGTAATCCCCAGCTCTTCCTTGATATCTTCGATTTTGAACGCCAAGTCCTGCTTTTCCTCCGCAGTCATACCTGCGCAGGGTTCGTCCAGAAGAAGCAGGCGAGGCTCCAAGGCCAACGCCCGGCCAAGCTCCACCATTTTCTGGGTCCCGTATGGAAGTCCTCCGACCGTTTTGTTTCTCGCCGCCTGCAAATCGAGAAAATCGATGATTTCTTCGACCTTTTGGCGATGCTCCTGTTCCTCGCGTCCCGCGAAAGAACGCCTTCCCCACATGAACACGCCATGAAAAAGCCCGGTCTTCATGAAAATGTGTCTTCCGAGCATGATGTTGTCCATGGCATTCATGTTCTTGAAAAGCTCGATGTTTTGAAAGGTGCGCGCGATTCCGAGACGAGCAATGCGATCCGGTCTCCTGCCGTCGATTCTTTCTCCCAGAAAACGGATCTCTCCCCGGTCGGGTTTGTATATGCCGTTGATGCAGTTGAACAGCGTGGTCTTTCCCGCGCCGTTGGGTCCGATGATGGCGTGAACATCCCCTTTTTTCACTTCGAACGAGACGTCTTGGAGCGCCCGCAAGCCGCCGAAAGAGACCGAAATCCGGTCCGCAATAAAAAATGCCTCAGCTGATTGGCCGTTCTTGTTCAAATCGAAAGCTGTTCTACTAGGATTCTATTTGATTTTGCAATCAAAAGCCGTCCAGTCCGTCAGTTTCCTGGCCTTGCCGTCTTCCAGGCATTCCACCAGAAACACCTCCTTGACCCCTTGGCGGCAACCGTAGGGATCGTTTAAGTCCAGGGGCTTGAATCCCACTGTTCCGCCGATGCCCTTGAAGCCTGTCAGGTTTTCCAGCTCGGAGACGAACCTCTCCCTGGTCAGACTTCTTCCGCAACGCCTCATGGCCTCCACCGCAGGTTCCACAAAAACGATTCCGGCATAATAGAAGATCCCCCAACGTTCGTCTTTCGGGGCATGAATGTCGTAAACCTCCTTTTTATATTTTTCCAAGAGCGGATTGTCCGAATCGGGATGCTCGGTGAAAGAAGCGGCTATGACGCCCTTCCAAAGCCCCTTGCTGATCTTCATCATCAGCGGAAAATCGGAGCATGTGCTCGTACTCAGCCACTGGGGGGACATTTGCATGGCTGTTGCCGCGCCCACGATTCTGACCGCTTGGCCGGGGGACGTCCACAAAAGGACCGCGTCGGGCTCGGCCCGGCGGAGCTTCATCACATGGGACTTCATGTCCGTGTCCTTGATTTCCGCAGGTATTTCGGCGATCAAATCCATGCCGTATTCGGCCAGTTGCTCCCTTGCCCCCTTGACGCCGTTTTTTCCGTAGTCGTCGTTTTGGTAGACGATGGCAAAACGTTTCTTTTGCAGTTTTTCCACAGCGTGCTTCACCAAGGCCTTGGCCTCGATCACGTAGAGCGGATAGGTCGCGAAGAGATATTTCCTGGGCGGGTCGATCCAATGGAGGGAACCGGCGGCAGGGCCGACCCAGGGGATTCGGCGATCCATGAGATAATCGATCACGGCAAGCCCGGTGGCGGTGCCGACGCCGGACGCCCAGAAGAATATCCCGGCGCCCTCCTGTAATTCCTTGACTCCGACCTTGGTCTTGGCGGGGTTGTAGGCGTCGTCGAACATATGATACACGATTTTTCTGCCATGGATTCCGCCCTGGTCGTTAATCATCTTGAAATAGTCGCCCGTGCCGCGAGCGACCGCCCCCCAAGGGGCAGCAGGCCCGGTCTGGGGGCCCCATTGGCCGATATGGATCTCGGTGTCCGTTACACCCTCCTCTGCGCAAACGCCAAAACACGCCAACAACGATGTTCCCAGCACTGCCAGAACTGTGAAAAGCCCTTTTCCCGCCATAATTTCGCCCTCCTTGAATGTCGCTTTGGTCCTTACTCCCCCTGCTTTTTGGGTGAAACTGAATCTATGGTCGCCAACTGTCCGAATTGCGATAACATAGAACCGCGATTTTCCCCGAATCGCAATGCTCCGAAACTTACGCTTACAACCAGCCGGCCGGTCGAACTACACCTTTTTGACATAATGCCTCGCGAAAAGTCCGCTCGGCTTAATGCAAAGAACCAGCACGATGACGGCAAAAGCCACCACCGACTTGAACTCGATGGATACGTAGGCTCCGAACAGGTTCTCGACAATTCCCAGCAGATAGGCGCCGAACACGGCGCCCGGCAGGGAGGTCATCCCCCCCATGACTGCGGCGGCAAAGCCTTTTAACATCGGGTCCCACATCATATAAGGCTGCATGGTCACCGCAGACATCAGCAATCCGGCCAAGCTTCCCACCAAAGACGAAATCCCCCAGGCGCACATGGTGATACGATTGGTGCGCACGCCCACAAGCCTGGCCGCGTTCGGATTCTGCTGAGTGGCTTTCATGGCTATCCCTAACTTGGAGAACCTGAAAAACAGAAACAAGATCAACATGATCGAAAGCGCCACCGAAAACGTCAGAAGCTCCAATTTTCCCACGAAGATCCCGCCGACCAGGTAACTGTCGTATGGGTTGACGGGAAAGGGCATGGTTTTTGGGTCCGCTCCGAATTTCCAGGATACAAGCCCCAAGAGTATCATTTCCAGACCGATGGTGATGGTGATCATGCCGAGAATCCCCGGCTCCTTGGCCCTTCGCAATACCCCGAACTCCAAAGCGCAACCCAGAACGACCGCAAAAAGAACAGCCGATGGAAACGCGAAATAATAGGATACGCCGCACTGCTCCAGGAGCATGTAGGTGAAAAACGAAGACGCCAAGGCCATCTCCCCTTGCGCGAAATTGGGCACTGCCGAGGTTTTGTAGACGATCACCATGGCAAGGCCCATCAGCGCGTAGGAACTTCCGACGGCGATCCCCCCCGCAATCATTTGCAAAAAATCCAGCATGGCCGCTCCCGATTCCCAATAAGGACTTGCATGAGATCATTGTCAAAAAGGCCAGGTTTTCCAGTACTTTTTCGTCCTGAGCCAGATGCCGTTCAGACCGAGAGGTTCGAATAGCATGATCAGGACCATAATGGCCCCGAATACGATATATTGAATATTCGATACACCGGTGATGGAAAAATAGGTTTTGGAAAGCTGGTCGAGCCATTCTCCCACGTAGGGTATGCTCAGAATGTTCCTGAGCCGCAAATCGAGCCAGCTGAGCAAGGCCGCTCCCGCAATGGAACCGAAAATAGAACCCAGACCGCCAACGACCACCATCGCCAAAAACATTATGGACATCAAAAGCGTGAAGATTTCCGGTTCGATGAAACGCAGCACAAATGCATACAACCCCCCGGCAACTCCCGCGTAAAAGGCGCTGATCGCAAAGGAGAGGGTCTTGTAATGCAGAAGGCTCACCCCCATGGTTTCGGCGGCGATATCGGCGTCCCGGATGGCGATAAAGGCGCGTCCCACACGAGTCTTGATCAGATTGCGGGCTGCCATTGCCAAAGCGAACGCTACAAAAATCAGAAGATAGTATAAATCCCGGTCCGAATCCAGCCCCCACGCGCCGATGGTCAAATCCGGCGCGTGAATCCCTTGGCGACCGCCGAAAAGCTCCATGCGGCCTATAATTTGAGTGATGGTCAATCCAAAACCAAGCGTCGCAATGGCCAGATAGGGACCTTCCAGCCGCAACGAGGGCAATCCCAGAAAGAAACCGAACAGAGAGGCTATAAGCGCCGCTGCGGGCAATGCGATTAAAAAGGGAAAATGCAGCCGCGTCATCAGGATAACGGTCCCATAAGCCCCTATGGCGAAAAAGCCAGCGTGCCCCAACGAAATTTGCCCCGTATATCCCACCAAGATGTTCAATCCGATGACGACGATCACGTTAATGCAGATGAAATTGGCCATATACACGTAATAGTTTTTGACAATAAAAGGAAACGCCACCAAAAAACCGGCCAGAGCGAGAAACCAGAACACGACAGTGTCACAATCCAGGAGTTCGACATCCTCGTAATAATCTCTTTTGATATCCATGAGAGACCGTTTTGGCGTTTTTTGGGAAAAAGACCACGCGTAAGCAAGCGGTGAAATCTGGCGAAACTTAATGTCGCATCGCATCAAAATCGAACGATATCCATGTTAGGATATTGTCGGACTTACACGAAGGATTATTATATTTCAGCATGGAAACTTGCGCAATGACTTTTTTCAAAACGGACCCAATGGATGTCGCAGTGCGGCAAAAAATTTCGACCTGTGCAGTTGGCTCGGAAGGTCCCCCTGCTATCCTCACACAAAGGCACAAAGACGCTAAGATTGCCAAATACGTCGCTTTGTGTCTTTGCGCCTTTGTGCGGGGGCCTTTAGAAAGCTGGAATTCGTTCCTTCGCCAAGCACGGGAACGAGAATTCTCATGAGGATTGAGGAGTGTACGGACGTCATGGCTGGAAAATTCTTTCAAAAAAGGGATTATGTCACGCCATGCTTCTTCAACAGTCGCGACAAATATGTCCTTTGAAGCTTCAATCGTTTTGCGGCCTCGACCCTGCTGCCGCTTACCGACCGGAGAGTGTCCTCCAGATAGTGTGCCTTGAAAGAATCGACCGCCTCTTTGTACCCCATGTCTTGAATGGAAATCTCTGCGAGAGATACTCGTTCTTCCGGCATTTGGAAATCATCGGCGTCCAAAACGCCGTCGCTGTCCAGAATCAACGCCCGTTCCACCATGTTTTTAAGTTCTCTGATGTTTCCGGGCCAATGGTACTGCAGGAGCCGCTGTTTTGCCTTTTTGGTCACCGATGGCTGCACCAGACCCATTCGGACGCTAAGTTCCCCCAAAAAATGGTCGAGGATTTCGGGAATGTCCTCCAATCTTTTTCGCAAGGGAGGTAAATGCACGGGCACGACGTTTAGGCGATAATACAGGTCGCGGCGAAACCTGCCGTTTTGAACCTCTCGGAGAACGTCTCGATTGGTGGCGGCGACCACTCTTACGTCCACGGATTTTTCTTGCGTTCCTCCAATGCGATAGAATTTGCCCTCCTGCAGAACCCGCAAAAGCTTCTTTTGCATATTGGGCGTCATCTCTCCGATTTCGTCCAGAAATAGAGTTCCGCCGTCGGCAAGTTCGAATTTTCCGACGCTTCGGTAGGAAGCTCCCGTGAATGCGCCTTTTTCGTGTCCGAAAAGCTCCGATTCCAGCAAGGTGTCAGGTATGGCCGCGCAGTTGATGTTGATCAGCGCTCTTCCGTGCCTCTTGCTTTTTTCGTGGATCAAGCGGGCCATCAATTCCTTGCCAACGCCGCTTTCTCCTGTGATCAGTATGCCGGAGTCGGTCGGGGCGGCTTTTTCGGCCATGGCGACGGATTCCAGCAAAAGAGGACTCTTTCCGATAATTTTCTTTCGATTCGGAGTGACATCGGTAACAGGAAATTGCAATTGCGGAAGCTCTGGAAGACTGAACGCCTTTTTCACCGCAAAGGCAGCCATTTCGGAAATAGATTGCAGAATTTTGAGTTCTTCCGGCTGAAATATTTTGCCGTCGCCATTGTGAATAAATTCTACAACTCCGACTGTAAGGCCGTTAAGCTGCAATGGTGCGCACGCGATGGACTGGGTCTTGACCCCTATGGATTCGCTGATTCTTCGGTACCATCTGCCGTCGCCCGCAGCATCGTTGACCACCATGGACCTGCCTTCCAATACCACATGTCCGGCGATGCCCTGTCCGGGCTTCAAGATAAAACGCGACAGCTGGTCCTTTTTTTCGCCGGTGGCGACCATGAAATGAAGTCTCTCGGAGTCCGAATCGAGCAATAGAAGGGAACCGGCGTCCGCGCCGAGCAAATCCGCCCCGGTCTCCATGACCCTCTCCAGAAGGCCGGACCGGATATCGGGATTTTGCATGAGTTTCAGCATAAAAAATCTCCGCTTGCGCGAAACATTTGGAAATCAAAGATTTCACAGTGCAACAAAGCAACAAAATTATAATCCATATCCTCTTTTAAAACAAGGAGGCCTAAGCTGCTGAAACAGTCGGAAATGGCAGCTTCGTAATTTTTTCTGGCTCATCGCGGATTTGTGGGAAAAGCCGTGTCGATGGTAACCAGACCATCCTGGTCTGGCATGCCTTGGTTTCAAAGCGGCGGCATATTCACGATATGGGACCAGAGCTGGAAGCTCTGGTTACCTTTTCCGTTCCCCATAAATCCGCGATGAACCTTTTTTCTCTTGCTCCCGGGGCTTGAAGGCGTCGGGAACGCAGCGTGCAAAAGGTCAAAATAATTTCTGAGCCAACACCCTCCGGCTACCCAGCAGAAACCTTCAAGAACACCTTAGAATATCAACAATCCTCTTCATGTCCTGGGGCATTTCCGACCGGAATGAAACGCGTCTTTTGGATTCAGGATGTTCGAATTCGATTCGCCAAGCGTGCAGCATCTGCCTTGGTATTGCCAGGGGATTGCCTTCCCCGTCTTTCAAAATATTGGTTTTTGCCTTGCCGTAAACAGTGTCTCCGAGTATTGGATGATGCAAGGCCGCACAATGGACTCGAATTTGATGGGTTCGTCCTGTTTTAAGATCAAGTTGCAAAAGGCAGGCGCACGGGTATTGTTCGCGGACTCTCCACAAAGTCACTGCCTTTCGCGGCGAATAACTATGCACCGACATTTTTTTTCGGTCCTTGGGGTGCCTGCCGATCGGAAGGTCGATACGTCCTTCCGATGATCGCACTTGTCCGGCGACCAGCGCAAGATATTCCTTTTTGATTTTTCTGTCTTTGAATTGGGAAGACAAGTTTTCGTGGGATGCGGGATGTTTTGCGATCAGCAAAATTCCAGAGGTGTCTTTATCGAGGCGATGCACGATTCCCGGTCTGATTTCACCGCCTATTCCTTTCAAATCCGGACAACGATACAACAGCCCATGCACCAGCGTACCTCTTGCATGACCAGGGGCCGGATGCACGACCAGCCCGGGAGGCTTGTCAACGACAATCAGATGCTCGTCCTCGAACAAGACTCCGAAAGATGTAGGTTCTGCGACGATTTTGACGGGCTCGGGCGGAGGAACGATTCCCCGCACAATGTCCCCTGCTTTTAATTTGTAGCTCGGCTTTTTAGCCGTTTCGCCGACTTTGACAGCTCCTGCCTTAACCAAGGCCGCCGCTCGCGAGCGGGAGATATTCGGTATGCGATCGGATACGACGATATCGAGTCGCTTGTCGATCTCGCCATCGCCTACTTTAATGGTAAAAGCCCCTTCTTTTACCATTTCTATGGGCTTTGCTAATTTTCCTGCGCGGGAAAAAACGATTTGATCTCGCTCAGAACATCGTCCTCCTTGCAATCCGTAGCGGTAGACAGCTCTTTCACCAGTAGCAATTCTGCGGTGTCGTAAAGTTTTCTCTCTCCGAAGGACAAGTCTTTGTTTAGCTTAAGGTGATAGAGGTCCCTGTAGACCTCGGCGACCTCAAATAGGGAACCTGTCTTGATTTTTTCCATGTAGTCGCGATATCTGCGATTCCATGTTTGACTGTCTATGGGCGTGTCGCGGTCGTTTTTCATGATTTCGTAGATCTTGGGGATGTCGTTTTCGCTGATGACATCCCTGAGGCCGACCGATTCGACATTCCAAGTCGGGATCATGATCACCATGTTGTTTTCCAGCACTTTCATAATGTAGAAATCGTGCTTTTCACCGCTGATCACCTTGCTTTCGATGGCCTCGATCCTTCCGACCCCGTGCGCCGGGTATACGGCAAGGTCTCCGACCTGAAATTCCCTATTTTTCTTATCGGAAATGTCGGACCTTCTTGCGGACTCTTTTTCTGTCATATCCTCACCACTAGTATGGTTACAGGGTTTGAATTTCGCTCGTCCTGTATTTATACCAATTTTGCCTCGAACAATCAATGAAAAAAAAAGGATTGGCGAGCTTGCGCCCGCCAATCCTTTTTATTTACAGCTTATCGGGAACGAGTCCCTTTTGTTGCATAGCGATGCTTACAGCAAGAAAGGCACCATAAGCAGAGCAACGACGTTGAGGATCTTGATCATGGGGTTGACAGCAGGACCGGCGGTGTCTTTGTAGGGGTCGCCTACGGTGTCGCCAGTAACAGCCGCTTTGTGGGCATCGCTGCCCTTGCCGCCCAAGTGTCCGTCTTCGATGTATTTCTTGGCGTTGTCCCATGCCGCGCCGCCGGTGGTCATGGAGATGGCGACGAACAGGCCGGTGACGATGGAACCGATCAAGAGACCGCCCAGAGCCACTGGGCCCAGAAGCATGCCGACCGCGATGGGCGCCAGAACAGGCAGCAGGGCGGGAACCAGCATTTCTTTCAGTGCGAACTTGGTGACGATGTCAACGCATGTTCCGTAGTCGGGTTTCGCAGTACCTTCCATGATGCCCGGAATTTCGCGGAACTGACGACGAACTTCCTCGACAACCGCGCCGCCGGCGTTGCCGACAGCCTTCATGGCGATGGAGGCGAACATGTAGGGCAGCAGGCCGCCCAGGAACAGACCGACGATGACGTTAACATCGCTCAGTTTGAACACCATGGTTTCTTTTCCACCCTGCATCTGGAACTCGAACACGTAGCAGGCGAACAGAACCAGAGCGGCCAGACCGGCGGAACCGATGGCGTAACCCTTGGTGACGGCCTTGGTGGTGTTTCCAACAGCATCCAGCGGGTCGGTGACGGCGCGGACGCTCTCGTCCATTTCGGCCATTTCGGCGATGCCGCCGGCGTTGTCCGTGATGGGGCCGTAGGCGTCGATGGCGATGACCATACCGGTCATGGAAAGCATGGACATGGCGGCCATGGCGATTCCGTAGAGTCCGGCAAAATGATAGGAGATCAGGATACCGGCGCAGATCGCGATAACGGGAGCCGCAGTGGCCTGCATGCTGACGGCCAGACCGGCGATGATGTTGGTGGCGTGGCCGGTGACTGAAGCTTCGGCAACGCTCTTAACCGGAGCATAGATTCCAGTGTAGAATTCGGTGATGATGACGATGAGGACGGTCAGAACCAAGCCGACCAAAGCGGAGTAGTAGATGTCCATGGCAGAGATGTCGGGAATTCCGCCCATCATCTGCTTGGTGGCATAGTAGAAGGCGATGGCGGCGATAATGGCGGAGCCGAACATGCCTTTGTAAAGGGCGCCCATGATGTATCCGCCGCTTCCCAGTCTCACGAAGAAGACGGAAATGATGGAAGCGATGATAGAGATGGCGCCGAGGACCAGCGGGAACTCGGTGGCGATGGGATGATCCGGGAACAGCAAGTGTCCGAGCAGCATGCCTGCGACAGCGGTAACGGCGTAGGTCTCGAAAAGGTCGGCCGCCATGCCTGCGCAGTCGCCAACGTTGTCGCCAACGTTGTCTGCGATAACGGCGGGGTTTCTGGGATCGTCTTCGGGAATGCCAGCTTCGACCTTGCCAACCAGGTCGGCGCCGACGTCCGCGCCCTTGGTGAAGATGCCGCCGCCCAGACGAGCGAAGATGGAGATCAAGCTGCCGCCGAAACCGAGGGCGACCAGCGCGACAACGTCATGGGTGAAGGTGTAGAAGCCCGCGACAGCGGTCAGGGCCAGACCGGCGACCATCATACCGGTGACGGAACCGCCCTTGAAAGCCAGGGCGAGACCGGCGGCCAGGCCTTTTTTGGCGGCCTCTGCAGTTCTGACGTTGGCCAGAACGGAAACCCTCATTCCGATGTAGCCAGCGGCGTAGGAAGCGGTGGCGCCGATCAGAAAACCAACGGCGGTCTTCATGCCCATCGTTGCGAAGATAACGATGAAAATGATGCCGCCGGCGACTGCGACGCTTTTGAGCTGACGATTCAGGTACGCCACAGCGCCTTCAGCGATGGCAGCGGCGATTTCCTGCATCCTTTCGTTGCCCGCAGGGGCTCCTTTGATCATACCCGCGATAAGGATGGCGTAGATAACACCTACCACACCCATCAAGGTGCATACCAAAGGCAGATTGCTCATTACAAATTCCATTCTTTTCCCTCCATGTTAATAATTAGATAATGGTTTTAAATCGATTGAAACGATTCATCCCTTCCTTTGTACCTTTACAAAGGATTGTAACGACTGCTTTGATGGCGGTTTCGACGATTTTGTCCAAGTGTTTCGATTCTTGCGGGTCGAAACTTCCCAGGACATGGTTTACAACGTCGGAACCGAACTGGGAACGACCGACCCCCACGCGAACGCGTACAAAATCCTTTCCGCCGAAGGTCTCCTTCATGGAACGAATTCCCTTGTGTCCCCCATCCCCTCCTTTCTCTTTAATTTGTATTCTTCCGTATGCGAGATCGATGTCGTCGTGAACGACCACCATATCTTCGCATGATATTCTGAAAAAATTCGCCAAGCTCTGCACCGGCGGGCCGCTTCGGTTCATGTACGCCTGCGGCTTGGCAATCACGACCTCGCTTCCCTCGATTCTTCCTTTTCCGAAAATCGCGTCGAACTTGCTTTTGTTCACATCGACCGAATAGGATTCGGCCAATCGGTCCACCACTATGAATCCGACATTGTGGCGCGTATCTTCGTATTTCGACCCGGGGTTTCCCAGGCCTACGATCAGTTTCATAGCCAATTGCGACAGCTTTGGAGCCGGAGTCCGTCGATGCGGAATCTACTCGGACTCTCCGCCCTCTTCCTCAGAGGCGGCCCCTTCCTCGCCCTCGGCTTCCTCCTCGCCCTCTTCCCTTTCGGAAACAGCTGTTGCCATGGGACTGGAGACAGCGATGACCGTGAGACCGCCGTCGCCCAAAAGCTCCACGCCTTCGGAGACCGGCAACTCACCCAAATGGATCGAATCGCCAATTCCCAAGCCGGACACATCGACGACGATAGAATCGGGTATGTCAAGAGGCAGGCACATAACGTCCAGTTCTCTCCTGATGATCTGCAAGGCCCCGCCTTCCTCGACCCCAGGCGCCTTGCCGGTGATCTCCACGGCCACCTGCACCTGGATTTTCTTGTCCAGGGAAATCTCGTAGAAGTCCACATGGACGTAAGTCCCTGTGACCGGATGGAGCTGCAATTCCTTGATCATCGCAGATTTCTTGATCGAATCGCCGTTTATAATGGTAAGGTTCATCGGGGTGTATACACTCCCGTTGTCCTTGATTACCTTTTCGAGTTCCCTTGTATTCAAGGAAAGCATGATGGGTTCGGTTTTAGGGCCATAGAGAATTCCAGGTATGCGCCCCTCTCTTCTAAGAGATCTTCCGGTCCCCTTGCCCGTAGTTTTCCGCACGTTCGCGGTCAGTTCCAACAGTTCCAAAAAAAGTCCTCCTTAAAAACACGAATTTTTTTACACGAACAAAGATGTCACGGAATCTCCCGTGTGGCTGCGAATGATCGCCTCGCCGAAAAGTTCCGCCACTGATATTACTTCCACTTTTCCGCAATCCAGAGCATTGGGTTTCAACGGGATGGTATCGCACACAAGCACGCTTCTGAGATCGGAATCGCAAATCCGATCCACAGCCGGACCCGACAGGACCGGATGCACGCAGCAGGCGTGAACCTCCTTTGCTCCGCTCCTCAAAATCGCGGCGGCCGCCTCCGTGAGAGTCCCCGCAGTATCCACCATGTCGTCCAATATGATTGCCACCTTGTCCTCCACGTCTCCGATCACCGCCATGGCCTGGGCGACATTGGGGGATTCGCGCCGCTTGTCAACCACCGCAAGATTGGCGTCCAGACGTTTTGCAAACGCGCGCGCCCGCTCGGCGCCGCCCGCGTCAGGCGAGACAATGGCAAGGTCGCCCGTGAAATTTTCACGAATGTATTCGATGATCTTGGGAGCGGCGAACAGGTTGTCCACAGGTATGTTGAAGTATCCCTGAATCTGCCCGGCATGCAAGTCCATAGTGATGATTCTCTTCGCCCCGGCGGTTTCCAAAAGGTCGGCGACCAATTTGGCGCTGATCGGCACGCGAGGCGCCACTTTCTTGTCCTGCCTCGCATACCCGTAGTAAGGCATGACCGCCGTGATCCTGGAGGCCGACGCCCTCTTGAGAGCGTCGATCATCAGCAGCAGCTCCACAAGGTTGTCGTTGACTGGATAGCAGGTGGGCTGGATGACAAAAACGTCCCGCAACCGGACATTGTCGTTAATTTCGATTCTCACCTCTCCGTCGCTGAAACTCTTCACCATGGACTTGCCGAGAGGCATCTTGAGATAATCGCAAACCTTCTTGGCGAATTCGGGATTCGCATTGCCTGAAAATATGATCAGTTCACTCATTGAAATACCGGTGCTAACAACGAAAGCGGCCTGCGTGGCCGACCTTTTTGTTTGGCTGGGGCGGGAGGATTCGAACCTCCGAATGCAGGAACCAAAATCCTGTGTCTTACCGCTTGACGACGCCCCAGAATCTTATCGGAAACCGAGTTTCGACCTCCCGTATCGCGTTCTTGTCATCATAGCCATGCCGAAAAAGGATACTTTTCGTTTCTCATCCTTCGGCACGTCCCCGATCAAATGATCAATGCAAGATCGGGTTGACCAGGAACACTTTCCACCGTTTGTTCTCCGCCGATCTTTCAGCTGCCTTTCTTGCCGTTTCCGGATCTCCGAAAACGCCAAAAACCGTCGGACCGCTGCCGGACATGAGAACGCCATCCGCCCCGTTTCGGGCCAGGAACTCTTTCGCCTCCGCAATTTCCGGATGCCATGAGGCCGTTATCGCCTCCAGATCATTGCAAAGATGGTCTTTGAAATCGAAACCCCGGTTTTTAAAAATTGCATTTTTAAGTTTTTTTTCGCAGTTTGTCAATCTTAAATTAAGATTTTTATAAACTCGAGCGGTGGAAACCGAGATTCCGGGATAGATCAGGACGACTTTGAAATCCGGCAAGTCCGGGCAAGGCGCAATCTTATCGCCGATCCCCCTGGCCAGCGCGGGTTTTCCGTAAATAAAAAAAGGGACGTCCGCCCCGATCACAAGCCCTATGGATCGGAGTCGTTCCTCGGAAAACGGATATCCGAAACGCCGGTTCAACCCGGTCAGCACTGCGGCGGCATTGCCTGACCCGCCCCCCAGACCCGCCGCCACCGGAATGTTTTTTTCCAGAAAAACCCGCAGTCTCCGCGGCGCGTCGGCGAAATGGTCGAAAAATACCCGCGCGGCCCGGCAAGCCAAATTGGTATCGTCCTCGGGCACATCCGGATGGGAACAGGATACGGATATTCCCTCGGTATCGAAATCCAGCTCCAGACGGTCGTACAAATCCACGGGACACATCAGCGTGAAAAGCTCGTGGTAGCCATCGGGACGCCTTCCCGTCACCTGGAGAAACAAATTGATCTTCGCAGGCGAGAGCAGCTTCACCGGCGACCCCGACCGTTGCGACGTATGAAAATCTCGCCCGAAAAGGGCGGCGGATCGCCGCCCTTCCTATTATCGGGCACTGTTTTGCGAAATGCGATCACTGTTTTTCCCGAACATACATCATGCGCAAATCGTAGAGCATGTTCTTGAGCATCATAGCCTCGTCGTTGTCGAGGTTTCCCTTGGTTTTTTCGTCCAGCATGCCCAGAATGTCGATGGTCTGCTTGGCCAAGTCGAGATCCTTGGTCTTTTGTCCGGTCACCGGGTCCTCGATGAGCCCCAGCTGGACCAGCGCCGACGAATTCAGGGAAAGAACGAAGGTCGCAAAATTGATCGCGGGAAGACGCCTCTCGCGAGGGGCTTCAGCGCCTTGCTTCTTCTTCGAGCCGCCCGCGTCCTGCCCCGCCTGTCCGGCCTCGGCAAATTCCGCCTCGGCAGATTCCGCCTGACTGCTCTCGCCTGCCGCCTCCTGCCTGCCAGCTTCTTCGCCTTCGGATTCTGTCGCCCCGGAGGCGAACCTGCGGCGGTCGCTCACCTTGAATGATTTTTCCTCGTCCGTCATGCCTCATCTCCTTCTTTGCTTCTTTTTTCCCGGTCTCTGGAGTTCTTTGCGCCGACAGGGTCGTGTCGTCTATCATCTCCTGGTCGTCACAGGGAAAATAAAAAAACAATTGGGCAATAGAATCAAACCGTCCTACAATTCGAGCGGAAGCACCCAGTTGACCATATCCAAGGCCTCGAGATCCGCCTTGGCTTCGGCCGTAATGGGAGTATCGGTCCGCAAAAAGATGATGTTGTTGTTGCCTTCCTCTTCCTGGCCCACAGTCATGCGCGCAATGTTGATATCGTGCCTGCCAAGGGTTGTCCCGATGCCACCGATCGCTCCAGGCTGATCCAGGTTCTGGATAATCGCGCTGTGGCCGACCGGGTTCATCTCCAGTCGGAAATCGTTGATCTTGACCACGCGGGCGTCCTTTCTTCCGAATATGGTGCCCGACACCGTACTGGTCATTTCCGTGGTCACGGCCTTGAGAGTGATCAGGTTCAGATAATCCTCCGGTTGGGCCCTGGTGGCCTCCGTCACCTTGATTCCCCTTTCCTTTGCCAAAACAGGCGCGTTGACGAAATTGACATCGTCCTTGACCAGGGGCTCCAGAATGCCCTTGATCGCAGCCGTAGTGACAGGGGCCAAATCCAGACCCTGGAAATCCCCGGCGTATTCGAGGGAAATCTCTTGCAAAGCCCCGCAGGTCAGCTGCGCTTGCAAAGCGCCCATGCGGTCGCCCAGAAACAGGTAGGGGCCCAGTTTCTTGAGCAGTTCGCCGCTGACAGAGGGAACGTTGACCGCGTTTCGGACCGTGCCGTTCTTCAGATAATCGATGATCTGTTCGGCCACCTGCACAGCCACGTTGGTCTGGGCTTCCTTGGTGGAGGCCCCCAGATGCGGCGTGCAGATCACTTTTTCGTACTTGAACAGGGGATTGTCCCCCGGAGGCTCCGTCTCGAAGACGTCCAGCGCCGCGCCTGCCACTTTTCCGGACTCCAGGGCTTCGCAAAGGTCCGCCTCGTTGACGATCCCGCCACGAGCGCAGTTGATCACCATCACGCCGTCCTTCATCTTCGCGAACGAATCCTTGTTGATCAGGCCGAGGGTCTCCTTCATTTTGGGAACATGGATCGTAATGTAATCCGCACGCTTGTAAAGCTCGTCAAGAGAAACGCTCTCGAAACCGGCCTTCGCGATTTGTTCCGGGTTGACCATGGGATCGTAAATGATCACTTGCATACGCAGGCCCCGGGCACGGTCCGCCACGATGGATCCGATTTTTCCGAAACCGACCACGCCGACAACCTTATTATATAATTCCTTGCCTTGCAGCTTCTTTTTGTCCCACCGGCCCGCCTTCAAAGAGGCCGTGCCCTGGGGAATGTTGCGGCTCAGGGAAACCATCATGCCGATGGCGTGCTCCGCCGTTGTAACCACGTTGCCCGTGGGCGTGTTCATCACCACCACCCCGCGCGCCGTGGCGGACGGTATGTCCACGTTGTCCAAGCCGATTCCCGCGCGGCCCACCACCTTCAGATTCTCTGCCGCTTCCAGCAAATCCGCAGTGACCTTGGTCGCGCTGCGGATGACCAGTCCGTCGTACTGGCCGATGATCGCCTTCAATTCCTCGGGCGGAAGACCGGTGTTGACATCCGCCTCGATGCCGTCCTCTTCCTGGAACATCCTGATGCCTTCCTCCCCGAGTACGTCGCTGATTAAAACCTTCATTTCTCCACCTCCTCCTTGGATCCTTACATACGAACCAATAAAACATTACAACGAAAAACGGCGCAAGCACCACCGCAGATAAAGGGCTAATAACATAAAAGTTCGCTTCGTTTGTCAAGACCAAAGGTGAGATCCTGCGATTTGAACGAAATTTATTAATTGAAAAAGAATCAGACCGCGTTTCCGGATATTCGCGTTTGTATCGGAAAGAAGGGACATTAACTCAACTACAATTTTTTCAGCGTCGCGTCCTTTAGGGACTTGGAAACAAACAAAACTGCCATTTCGCCTGTCTTTGCGCCCGTATACCGTCTTTCAACCAGAAATCCTGCGCGACCTTGGCCGTTTTATTAATTTCCAAGTCCCTTAGATGTTATTGAAAAATTGGAAAAGCTGGTTTATCGTTTAATTATAGGGCAAAATGGCAAATTCATGTATTTTCTATCGATTCATGTCTTTCTTTTTAGGCGTTGGAATGCTGGAAAAAAAAGAAATAAGAAAGCTTTTGAAACCCATCCTGTGGGACTATTCAATCGATCCATGCGATTTGTACGATGTTGCCGCAGGAATCAAGGATGAAGTCGGCGGGTTCAACAGAGAAAAGGCTCTGGTAAGAATGCTTGAACGCCTTTCCTGGTATGATTTGATACGGCTCTTCGGGGTCGATGATTTGAAAAGCTTACTGGAGCCGGAAATCATCGGCAAACTCAAATCCGACATATTGCGGGACAAATATGAATTCGCAAGAACAGTATTACACGGAGAGACTGTATCCGCTTCAGGATGGAGTCCTGAATATCGTGAGAAAATCAGACATACCCTTCTATCTAACAGGTGGTACAGCACTGGGTAGGGCGTACTTCAGTCATAGATATTCCGACGATCTGGATTTTTTCACCAATCGAGACAAAAAATATACGGAGCATGTCAAGAAGCTTCTCCTGAAACTCGAAGCGGCGGAATCGGTCGGTTTATTCCACATTGATCGCAAGCTTCTTCAGAAATACGAGGATTTCACACAAATATTCGTTTATCAGACGACCGATGATTTGCGAATAGATCTTAAGATCGATATCGTAAACGATATCGCCGCCCATTATGGCGACTTAATCGAGGCTCCCGTTTTGGGAACCGTCGATAGCTGGCGCAACATCCTGTCCAACAAACTGGCTGCGGTTTTCAGATACGAAGCAAAGGACATGGTCGATATCTGGATCATTTCGAAACACGAAAGCTTCGAATGGATGACGGTTATCGAAGAAGCAAAAAGCAAAGAAGCAGGCGTGGATCCAGTCGCGATTGCCAAAATCTTGCAATCGTTTCCACCAAACCTCCTTCCGACCATAAAATGGACAATCCCTCCCGACCCTGATGAATTTTGCAGTGACTTGTCTATAATCGCGAAAGATATTTTGGCTGGAAGGGCAAATACCTTGGGGCCGTCCTGAAAAACCTCACACGACGAAGGCCGCAAAAAGCGGAAAATGGTCCGACGGATAAATGTCCGCGAATTTGTCGAGGACGACTTCCCGATTTACAGGCTCGATATTTCCACGGTAGAGGATCCAGTCGATCTGGTCGTGACCCGGCTCGCCTGTGAAGCCGTGGAACGTGCCGTGGCCGAGGTCTTGAAAAACGGGTTTGAAAAACGACGCTCCTTCCGGGGCCAGTTCGGGATTTTCTCCGGTGAAGACGGCGCGGCACGGTTCCGATGGCGGGCAGTTGAAGTCTCCGACGATGATCGCCGGGAGGTCCTGCGGGAATCGTTTCAGCAGCTTCATGACCACGGCGGCGCTTTTCACTTGGACCTCGCGGTCGAAATCGAAGTGGGTGTTCACGAAAATCAGCCGGGTCCGGCCTTTTTCAAACAGCCCCATGGTGCACTGGCGGGGCCACTTGCTTTCCGGAAAGCGGCTGTACTCCTCCGGGGTGTCGCTCAGGAAGAAATGGTTCCACCTGACGCATTTCCAGGTCTTTTTGTAGAAGACGATGTTGTTCTGCCAATATTCCGGCGCGGACTCGCGCTTGCCGATGACATCGTGATTGACGAGGATGCCCCGGACGAATTCCCCCTGGAAGTCGTTGACCTCCTGAAAAGCCATGAAATCGGACTCGTACTTGCCCAGAAGGTCGGGGAATCCCGATTTTCGAAAGGCCCATCCGTTGGGACCGTCTTCGGCGAGCCCGAAGCGGATGTTCAAAGAGAAAACGGAAAACCGATCCTTTTCGCCATCATTTTGTATTTTTTTCGATTCCTGCGTCATTTGCCCTCCGTGAACAGGGAAAGGTGCCTGGTAAAATCGACGGAAACGCCTTCGAAATTATCGAAGGTCAAGTCGTTGAATCGAAGCTCCTCCTTCTGTTTGATCGTTTCGAACATTTTCAGATAATTGAACAGGATTCTTTCCTTCCAGTTCAATCGAAGCGCCGCGACCATTTTGAGGATTTCGTCTTTGGCGCCCTCGATTTCGAGAAAGTCTCCAAACGGCATTTCGTCGAGGCAGAACTGGGTGTCTTCAAGAACCAGGGTTTCCCGGTATTTTTCGTACCTTTGATCGGGAAAGAACCCCAAGGCGGCCAGAATGGATTCCATGGTTTCGAAGTCGCCGACTTCCGTTTCGAGTTCGCGGTACACCTTGAAACGGGGATCTTTTTCCTCGGGTTCGGACTTGAAGGTGAGCCGGACGCGGTCGTCCCGGCGCAACCGCAGCAGGCAACGTCTTTTGACCAGACTCTTGTCCCTATCCTCGAACCGGATGTTGCTTTCGAAAAACCGTCCCCGGCTTTCGGCGCCGAGGTCGAGGATTGTTTCTCGAACGGCATTTCGGTCTTCGAGATAGAATTTCACTTCGATTTCAAGCGGTTCCATATATGGCGCCTCCTATTGCCCAAGGCGATACGTTAAACATCGAAAAAAGCATGGTACGGGATGAACATTTCGATGTCAATTTATAAAAGAATATGATATGTGTATCGGGTTTTCGATCCAGCGAACCCATATGTCGATTTTTTCTTGACATATGGTTTTTTTTCGTATAACGTCGCGAAATTATACATATTGAGAACAGGAGATTTGGAAGTGAACAAATATACGTACAGCGCAAAGCAGTCCGACATCAAAGAGCAATGGTTTGTGGTGGACGCCGCAGGGATGATTCTCGGCAGACTGGCGACCCAGGTGGCCCATCGGCTTCGTGGAAAACACAACCCCTTGTTCACGCCCCATGTGGACACCGGGGACAGAATCATCGTCATCAACGCCGAAAAGATCGAGCTTACCGGCAAAAAATGGGATCAGAAGAACTATTACCGCCACAGCGGCTACATCGGCGGTCTGAAAAGCATCACCGCCAGAAAACTGCTGGACAAGAAACCGGAAGACTTGGTTCGCTTCGCCGTGAGGGGGATGCTTCCCAAGAACAGGCTCGGCAGGAAAATCATCAAAAAACTGAAGGTCTACGCAGGGGACAAGCACCCGCACGAAGCCCAGCAGCCCCAGGAGCTTCAGTTGAGCTGATCCCAAGGGCTCTGCCGCCTGAAATCGTACAACAGGAACGCTGAAAAAAGGCAATTCAGAAATTTTTTCAACCACGGGGAATATAATGGAGAAAGAAAATAACTATTACGCCACGGGAAGACGCAAGAGTTCGGTCGCAAGAACGTGGATCAAACCCGGCACGGGCAAGGTCGTGATCAACGGCAAGCCCGTCGAAGACTATTTCAAGATCAGCACCACCCGCAGGATCATGCTTCAACCGCTGGTTCTGACGAACTTGGCGGAAGATTTCGACGTGAGAGCCACGGTGAAGGGCGGCGGTTATTCCGGACAGGCCGGAGCAATCCGCCACGGAATCACACGTGCGCTGATTCTGGCGAACCCGGAATTGAGGACCCAGCTGAAAAGAGCGGGTTTCGTCCGCAGAGACCCCAGGACCAGAGAAAGAAAGAAATACGGGCAGAGGGGCGCTCGCGCACGCTACCAGTTTTCCAAGCGTTAGAATTCGTTTCCTTTTCGCGTTCCTCGCAAAACGCCGATATCGGGGGGTTGTTTTTTTTCGTTTACGGAAAAAAACCGCCCCCTGTTTGCTTTTCCTGGGGGGCTTTCCGAATGAAAAGCGGAGTTGGTTCTCGATTCGGTCAAGGCTCGACGAAACGCGGACGACAAGCGTTGGAACGAGATGGCGAGCGAAAGTCCGAATGCTGGGGGTTCATTTTGTTTTGGCTTTCAAAGGAAAGGTGAACGAAGACACCCCCGCGAAATCCGAGTCGGCCGATCTGCCTGAACATCGAACCACCGGCGCATCCCCTCCTCCCGGCAGCCACCAGTCGCTGTAGGCATCGTTTTCCACATCCTCGATCTGTTCCGGGTCGTCCAACCAAAATATGGGAGCGGGGTTTGACAGGTCCATGCGTCTGGAGCCCAGAAAAACATATTCGTCCACGCCGTTGACCGGATCCATGAAATAAACGGAAGCTTGCGCCTCTTCGGCATCTTCCCCGTCGCGGAAATAATTGACGAATATTTCATAAGCGCCAGGATCCACGGTCTCGGCTGCGTTGTAATATTCCGACGATTCCCCCGACACATAAGAATCCTGGGACAAAAAGCCGTTGTCCGAACTCGTTTCTTGGTACGGTGCTGCATAGTCGCCGTCGGGTTCCCTTATAATCAGATCCAAGTCCGCGTCGGTGTCCCAAGTCAGCCAAATGGAAAAGTTTCCCGGGACTTTGGCAAGCGGGTCGGAGGGCAAGGTCTCGTCCCCGGTGACGAGCATGTTCACGAAATTTCCCCAGGTGGCAGTCTCCTCGCTGCGATTCCTGTTGATCGACAGAAGGCTGTAATCGGCCAAGTCCATGTCTGTGGCTTCGCCGCGTCGAGGCAGAAAGATCGCCAGTCCCTCCGCCCGGTCGATATCGGCGACCGGCGCGGGGCTGTAGGCTTCGGTATGAATCACTGCCTTTTCCAACGCCTCCCTTGCCGTCTCGATTTTGGACAACATGGTATCGTGCTGCGTTTTTCCGGCCAGAAGATTCAAAAAATCTCCCAGATCGTGGTTTTCCGGGAAATCGAAACGGAGGGATTCGTCGCGGGCCGCCTGAATCGCGGCCCTTTCCGTGTTCATGTTTTCATTGAGCGTTCGGGCAAGGTCACAAAGGCTTTCGTGCAGGGCCGGGACTCGGGACATGTCCACCGCCGACTTGGTGACGACGGAAGTTCTTAGGGAACGATAGAACTCCGCATACTCCGTCGCGACGAGTTCGGCGAGCTGCGCGGGGGTCATGTCCGGGTCATCGACGAGTTTTTCCAAAATAACGTCGTAGGGGTCGCCGTCGTCCGGTTCCACCTCCTGGGAAAAGACCATGTAGTCGGCGACGCCTGCGAACTCGAACGCCACTTCGTACATGGCCATGAGGCATGCGTCGAAATCGACGACGTCAATATGCACCCCGCTTTCCTCCACGGCGTCCGCCAGGTCCGGCAGGGACATGAAGCTTTCCGATGTCGCGTCCTCCAATGCGCCCTTGACACCGGCCGCGCCTTCGCCAGCGCTTTTCCATCCCTCGCCGTGGTCCCACAGCACGAGGGCGTAGCGACGGGCGGGGTGGTGTTTCCCGGCCCAGGCTATGAAATCGGCGAGCGTTTTTTTTTGCCCATGTCCAGTTGGCCGATGTCTTCGAATTGGCTTCCGATGACATATGCGCTGTCGTCCGCCACGATTTTTCCCCGCATGGTGTTATAGCTGCCGAGCCCCGGGGAGAAGGCGGAACTGAATTCCACCTGGACCACGACATTCACCTCAGGAGTGGAACCGACGATTTCCATTTCATTGATATCTCCGAAGGCTTCCTGGGAGAGGTTGTTGTCTCCGGCAATATACACCATATAGGTCCATTTGGCGGTTTCCGCGCCGGTGTCGGAAGCGTCGGCTCGAAGTCCGGGCAGAGCGTCGAGCATCATGCGGTCCGATGAAAGGTTCAGCTGGAACCCTACGATGCTACGGTCGGACTCGTAGCCGATGTAGGTGCCGTCGGAGATGTCGGAAGAAAAGAAGGCTGCCGCCTGGCGGACTTCCTTCTGACGCGGGGCCAGTTCGAAATTTTCCTGGGCCACCACTTCGCCCGCATCGTCGTAGCAGGTCAGTGCCACCGACGCCGCTTCGTCCTCGGTGTTGACAAACGCGATGCCCGTGTCGCCCTCTTTTTCGATTTTGGGAAATACGCCGCTTGTACCAGCGATATTCACGCCCGTATATCCGGCGAGCTGATTGGTTTGGGTGAACAGCTCGAAACCGGTGACCGGCTGGCTCGCCTCGATGTCGATCCAGGCGGTCCCGCCAGGCAGCCCCAGCGCGGCTACCGATCCGAAATACTTCCGATTCGCTCCAACGACCTCGTTGACCGTCCCCAAAACCTGCCCCGATGCGTCGTAGGAGGTCACCCGCATGTCGCACTCCTGGTCCGAAGTGTTGTAGGCAACGATGCCGGTCCCCCAGCCTCCGGCGACTGCCACATGGGGAAAGAAAATTTCCGTGGCGGTATCGTCCTTCAAAAGAATTCCGCTCAGCAGGTTCTTGCCGGCATCGACGAAAAGCTCCAAGCCTATCACTCCTTGCGCGTTCCGTATCTCGGCGGATCCGATGTCCGGTTTGATCCTGTTGAAGAGCTGGCGGACCGTCGTTAGATAGTAGCCCCTTGCCGGAATCGTGAAATCGACGGTTTCTCCGTTGTCGAAAACGATGGTCGGAGATACTTCAAAGTCGTTGGTGTTGACCAGGGCCATTCCCGTGCCCCAATCCTGATCGGACGCGATATGGGATGCGTAGATGGTCCCGTCGTTGATCTCGGAAACGGCGGGAATGGCGGCGCGGTATTTTCCGTCCGTGAAGAATTTGGCATATCCCACCACATCTTCCGATTCGGACTCGAACACCACATAGCGGGTATTGATTGGGTCAGGAAAATCCCAGCCCAGGATTCTCTGCACCCTTCCGTTTGGATCGACGGCCACTTGCAGGGGCTCGCCCAGCATGTTCCCTTCGGCGTCGTAGCCTTTGAACTCGCCATTGATTACGCTGTCTCCGGTATGGACGACGCAAATCTCGGTTTCCCAGTAATCGTTGCTGACCGCGTGGGGAAAGTAAAGCAGATGCGAGGAAGCGGTGCCGCCGGACGTGGTGAAAGTTGCGTCGACGCCAGTGACCGTTCCTCCGGAATGAACCGCCACGACCCGGAAATGGTAGGCCGTGCCGGGCGCAAGACCGTCGATGGTCGCGCTGACGGTCGTAACAGAAGACCCTGCCACGACAACCTGATTGTCGGTGACGTTTCCGTACTCCGTGTCCGTTCCCCATTCGAAGCGACAGGTCAAGTCCTCGTCGGCCGGATCCACTGCGGCATTCAGGGTCGCAGCCGTTTCCGCGACTTCGGAGGCCGTACCCGTGGTCGCCGACGGGACCTCGGTTTGCCCGCCCCCGTCGGCCCAGCGATGATAATAGACATTGAGCAGAGCCGGAAACTCCTGGGTGGCCTTCAGGTTGCCCGCCGCCGTTGGGTGGCTGTCTCCCGAAGCGTAGGCGGCCATGTCGTATTCCACGGTCTGGATATGCTGCGCCTGGCTCCCATGCCACCGGTGATGGTTGCCCTCGGCCTGGCCCGCGTCGTTGATCTCCGGGCTTCCCCCGTTGCTGGTCAGGACATTGTAAAAATCGAAAACAGCCACGTTGTCGTAGGGATATGCGGAGAGCCAGTCGTTGACCAGCCAGTCGTTGAAAACCCTGGCGTTGGCAGCTATGGTCGCGTCGGTCTCGCCGTCCACCTGCGGCGGCGCGGTGACGGCGATGAAGAGCTTGTCCTGTCTCGTGGCGAAATATCCCAGAATGTCGTTGTAGATTCCCTTGGCGTTGGCCACCGTCATGTGTTCGGACCATGAAGGCTGCCCCCTGAGCGGGTTATCGCCAACAGTGGCGGCGGCGTTTGCAGGTCCGTAGAGGTATGAGTTGGGATAGCAGGACTTGAACATGACAATCCGGTTCTCTCCGCCCGGATCCGCGGCCAGACGGGAATAATAGTCCCCGAACCGGTCGCTTTCGGCGTACAGGACCGACGTGTATTTGGCGCTGTTTTCGCCGACGAACCAGTCGTACCAGTGGCCGATGTCCGTATTGTCGCCGATGCTGTCGGGGGGCCATCCGTAGTTGGTGTCACTGACGAAGTAATTGTTGTCTCGAAGCGCGATTCCCAGCCTGCCGTGGTAGTCGGCCAGCCAGTTTTCCCCGCACGAATGATGGATGAACACGAGCTTTGCAGGCGACGAAGGCGGCGAAGGATCGTCGGCCGCAACGCAAAGCCCCCCGAATAAAACAACGTACGCCAGCGCCAAACAAAAAATCGTTTTCTTCATTTTCATCTCTCCGTTTTTTTCCAAAAACGAGTTTCTCTATCCTACAACATTGTATGCCTTGACCGGCTCTTGCTTGCCCTTGGCCTGGATGGGTTCGAGCGGCTCCACGCGGAAAGCTTTGCCCAAATGCGCGAGGGTGCTCTCGGAAATGACGATCTGGCCGGCCTTGGCCGCCGAGCAGAGCCTGGACGCGGTGTTGACAGTATCTCCGATCACCGAATAGCTCATGGTTCGCGTCGATCCCATGTACCCGGCCACCAGCTCTCCGGTATTGATTCCGACACCGATTTTCAAGGGCGGAAACCCCTCGGCCACCCGCGCGCGGTTGAATTCCTCCAGCCTGCTTCTCATGTCGATGGCGGCCCTCGCCGCTCTTTCCGCGTGGTCTTTCATAACGACAGGCGCGCCCCAGATCACCATCAGGCAGTCGCCTATGTACTTGTCCACGGTACCCTGCTGCCCGAACGCGCAATCGACCATCACTTCGAAAAACGAGTTGAGCATTTTCAACACATCGGCGGCCTTCATGTTTTCGCTCATGGCGGTGAACCCCCGGATATCCACGAAAAGCACCGTGGCGACGACGCTTTGCCCTCCCTTTTTCACCGCCAGCTTTCCGGATACCACCAGCTCTGCGAGGTTGGGAGACAGAAGCCGCTGGAACCGTTCCCTGGTGACGGCGTCGGTCTCGATTTTCTTGGCCATCTGGGAAATCTTGATGAACTGCGCGCTGCGGTTGGCGATGTTGCTCAGAAGATTGAGATCTTTTTGGGTGTAGGCGTTGGTCGCGGTGGATGAATCCACCACAATGACCCCCAAAAGCTCGTCTTGATGGAGGATCGGCACCCCCATGGTGGAACGGACCCCCAGGATCACAAGAGATTCGGCCGCGTTGAACCTTTCGTCTGTCAGGGCGTCCAGGCTGAGGACGCCCTGTTTGTTCTTGGTGATGTGCCGAAGAAGCGTTCTGGAGACCGACGGACGGTCGTCCTTGCTTCGGCCCTTGAACACTCTGGGCCGAAGCTTGCCGTCGCCGCCCGCCAGAAGTATCACGCCCCGGTCGCAGTTCAGAAAGCGGTACGTGCGCTCCAGGATTATCTTCAAAATCCGGTCGATATTCATCTCGAGACCGATATCGGATTGCAGCTCGAAAGTCACTCTCAGCTTTTCATAATCCGTCCGCAACTCGGATTCGTCGCGAATCTGGCCCTCCGGCAGGAACTTGTCCTGGTCCGCCGGCGAAACCTGGGACTGGATACGGTCTTGCAGGCTGTCTACCAGGCTCGAATCCCCGAAGTCCTCCACCGAAGGTTCGCAGGAAAACAGAAAGGAACTGCCGCCAAGATCAACCCGGTCGCCGTCCGCCAGAACAATGTCGCTTTCCGCCCGGATTCCGTTGACGAAAGTGCCGTTGCTGCTTCCGAGGTCCCGGATGACCCAGCCTCGATTTTCGTCGTAGAAAATGGCGCAGTGCCTGCTCGACACCGCCGGGTCCGGCAGCCGGATGTTGCTTTTGGGAGAACGACCCAGCATGGTCGGGCCGGATATGCCGTACCTGCGAAGTCCTTCCCCCATTTTGAGTGTGACAGAGGCCTTCATGAATTCTTTTTCGAGATGATTGCGGACTTCAGCCTTTGACGTCCTCGATTTTTTCGGTCAATTCCGGCACGAAATCCAGAATGTCTGCCACGACTCCCACGTCGGCCGCCTGGAAAATGGGGGCCTTGGGGTTTTTGTTCACGGCCACGATGAACGGCGCTCCCTTTATTCCTCCCAGGTGCTGGAACGAACCGCTGATGCCCAGCGCCAGGTAGACCTTTGGCTTGACCGTTTTTCCGGATGTCCCCACCTGCCGGGACTTGTCCAGCCACTTGGCGTCCACGATGGGCCGAGAGCACGAAACGTCGCCGCCCATGGCCTCGGCGAGTTCGTGAATGATCTCCAGGTTGTCCTGGTCCTCGATGCCCCGTCCGACCGACACGAGAATGTCGGACTTGGTGATATCGACATCGCCGGTCTCCGCTTCTATGGTCTCGATGTAGCGCCGGTTTTGCCCTGCGACGCCGCCCTCGACGGCCTCCGGCGTCTTGTCCGCGACCGAGCCTTGTCCGCCCGCCGCCTCGTCGGGCTTGAACGCCCCGGCGCGCACCGAAACCACGGCTCCTGCGGAAATGTCGCACAGAACATGGGTGCTGACCTGCCCGGAGAATTCCTCACGCACAACCTTGAGCTTGTCGCCCTCGATTCCCTCGAAATCCACGGCGTCGGAAACAAAGGCCGAACCCAGCTTGACCGAAAGGCCCGGCGCCAGGTCCATGCCGAAGTGTTCGTGCGGTATCAGGACAAGCGCGTTTTCCGGGACGATGCGAACCAGCATGGGACGAAGAATGTCCGCCAGTATGTAGGAAAGTGAGTCGTGGTCGATTTTCCAGACCTCTTGGAAACACTGCGCGGCCTGGGCAGCGGCCTTTTCAAGACCGTCGCCCGAACCCGCGACAATGCCGGTCGCCGAGACGCCCGGATCGATCTTTTTGGCCGCGGCGGCAAGCTCCCGTGCCGTGTCGTCTACGACTCCGTCCTTGTGCAGTACGTATGCGAAAATTTGTCGGGACATTATTTGATACCTCCTTTGGCTTTCAGCATTTCGACCAGTTTGTCCAGGATTTCGTCCGTGCTTCCCTCCAGCATCTCGGCGCCCTCCCCGATGGGCGGCACGAAATAGTCGAGCCTTTTGACCCGCGCGCCCGCTTCTCCGATAGAATCGGCCGAGATTCCCAGATCGGAGGCCCCCCGGGTGGGAATTTCGACGGAAGCCACTTTTCGGATCCCCCGTATGCCCACGTAGCGCGGTTCGTTGATGCCCGTCTGGATGGAGAGTACGCACGGAAGGTCCATTTCGTTGATCTCCTGGTTGCCGCCCGCGATCTCGCGCCCTGCCCGGATTTTATTGTCGCCAACAATCTCGATCTTGTTCACCAGGGAAGCGAACGGCCAGTCCAGCATGGCCGCGAGCATGCCGCCCACCTGGCCCGCGCCGTCGTCCGCCTGCGCTCCGGTCAAGACCAGATCGTATTTTCCCTTGTCGACTTCCGCCTTGAGAATGGAAGCGATTCCCTTGCCGTCGGACCCCTCGAACGCGTCGTCCTTCAAAAGCACGCCTTTGTCCGCCCCCATGGCCATTTCGCGACGCACGACTTCCTCGGCGTCTTCGTCTCCCACGGACACCACCGTAACGCTTCCTCCCGCGTCGTCGCGGATACGGATAGCCTCCTCGACCGCGTAGTTGTCCCACTCGTTCACCGAGTATACCAGGTCGTCGCGCTCGATGTCCGTTCCGTCACGGTTGACTTCGATCTCGTTTTCCGCCGTGTCCGGGACCCTCTTTACGCAAACCAAAATCTCCATGTGCTCCTCCTCTTTCCGAAATTGTGCATATTTTAGCTTTTAGCTTTTAGCTTTTAGCTTTTAGCTGTTGGCTGTTAGCCGATAGCTGTTGGCTGTTGGCCGATAGCTGTTGGCTGTTGGCCGATAGCTTTTAGTTGTTGGCTATTCGGTATTTGGCGTCGGGCTTCGAGGGTCTTTTTTCCGACCTCGCCTTTCACCTTGTAAACTTCCCGCTTCACAAGTCGAACTTCCTTTCGACCAGTTCGACAAGGTCCACGACTTCGATCTTGCCCTCCAGGCCGCTGGTCTTGACGGCGTCCTCCAGGTTCACCATGCAAAACGGACACGCGGTCACGATGACATCCGCGCCCGCCTCGGCCGCCATTTCCACCCTCGCCTGCCCCATGCGCTTTTCCTCGATGGGTTCGTAGAACAGGTAGAGCCCGCCTCCGCCGCAGCAAAAAGAACGGTCCTTGCAGCGCGCGCCCATCTCCACTCTCCGGACGCCCTCCATGGCGTCGATGACCTTCCGAGGCGGATCGTAGAGCCCGTTGTGTCGTCCCAGATAGCAGGGGTCGTGATAGACGTATACCTTGCCGTCGCCGTTCGCGGGTTTGGGGCGAAGCCTTCCTTCGGCAATCGCGTCGGCGATGGTCTGGCTGACGTGCTCGACCGGAGGAAGCCCGCTGTAGTCCTTCTTGAAAGCGTTGAACGCGTGGGGATCGGCGGTCACGATCTTCTTCACGCCGCTTTTTAAAATGGCCTCCGTGTTGCGGTCGCGCAATTCCTGAAACAGCATCTCTTCTCCGAAACGTCGAACCTCGTGCCCCGAATCCACCTCTTCAGGCCCGAGAATGCCGAAATCGATTCCGGCCGCCTGCAATACCCTGGCGCACGAACGTCCGATCAACTGGATGCGGTCGTCGAAAGAAGTCACACTGTCCACGAAAAAAAGCGTGTCGGCGCTGGCCTTCCTTCCCAAGACCTTCACCTGGCATTCCGCCGCGAACTCCTTGTCCTTGATCCAGTCGGCGCGCTTTCTCTCCATCTTGCCGTAGGGGTTCCCCCGCTTCTCCAGCGCGCCCAAAGGCTTCTGCAACGACTGCGGAACCATGCCCCGGTCCACCATGGACCTTCTCAAGTCCACGATCTTGTCGATATATTCGATCATCACCGGGCACTCCTCCTCGCACGCCCCGCATGTGGTGCAGGACCAGATTTCGTGTTCCTCCAGGATGTCTCCGATCAGCGGTTCGGCCGATATTTTCATGTCTCCCCGCAACGGATAATGCTTGAACGCGTAGTCTCTGCACTTGATGGTGACAAACCGGGGCGACAGGGGCCGTCCCACGGCGTTGGCCGGGCACTGGTCGCTGCAGCGTCCGCAGTCGGCGCACGTGTAGAAATCCAGCATGTGCTTCCAAGTGAAATCCTCGAACTTGGTCACGCCGAAGTTCTCCAGATCGTCAAGCTTTTCATCCGTTACTCCCCAGCGGACCGGCTTCACCGAACCCTTGTCCAATTTCGACATGAACACGTTGGGAAGCGAAGTGATGACATGAAAGTGCTTCCCCAAAGGCAGCCAGCACAAAAAGAAGAAGAAAATCAGCTCATGGGCGAAATAGGCCCCCAAATGGACATTCTGCAAAACCTCCGGGGATGCTCCTCCCAAAAGACCCGCCGCGATCCAAGGCAGAGCCCCCGGCAGAATTGTCTCACCGGGCAGCCCCTTTATCTTGGCGGCTGCGGCCAAGCTTCCCTCGAAAAGGGAGTCGGACACCAGAAGACCGCAGATCAAAAGCAAAACGAACACCGCTTCCCTGGTATGGTCCTTTCCGTATTTGGAGGGCACGGCGTACCGTGCGGGCTTGACAATCCCCCGACGGTACATGGCGAAGGCGGCCGCAAAGAATACCGCCGTCACCGCCAAGTCCTTGAGCATGTTGTAGGCCGTCCCGAGATCGCCACCCAATCCGGGAAGATGGTAGCCCTCGGAGATACCCAGCAGCACCAGGGTGATCGAACGCAACGAAATGACGACGAAACCCGCGAACAGGACAATGTGGGTGATTCCCGCCGTCCGGTATCGAGGCTGCTTGTACTGGCCGATGGCGTACTTGAAAAGCGCCGCGATTCTTTCCAACGGACGATTCAGGCGCATGTCGGGCATGGCCCTGACCAGCGGGGCCGTACGCCTGGCCATGATGTAGGTGAAAACGGCCACGCCGACCACCGGGATGATCAGGGAGAAAACGACGGCGGGAATTCCGAACACCGCCGCCTTTGCGGGCGAAATCAAGACTGGTTGCATGTGGTGTCTCCTTTGTTCTGGTTGTCGCGCTCCGGGGCCGCTCCGTTGCTGGTGGCGCAACGATTGCCGGCCGGTGCGCAATGCCGAAGCGACAGGGAGTCCAAGGCCGCGAAGCGGATGAATGAGCATTCATTCAACACCGGCGGCCGCTCTTCCCGCCCCAAGGGAAAATACCGGCCGCCCCGAATCAGCTTCGCCTCCGCAACTTTCCTGTCGTTTCTCAAACCCAAACTCCTCTTGGACACACCATACCCGATTTTGGCCTCCAAATCCATTTCAAAAAATGAATTTACATAGCTTGTCGATTCTGATTTAATTGTCAAATCGATGCGGAAAAGGACGAAGCCCATTTCTCCATGAAACGCAGGGCCGCATCCAAGCCTTTTATCGGTGGTATCGTACAAAAAACAACAAGACCAAGGAGGTCGGCGTGTCAAACGAAAGCATCTACCAGGATAAGCCTTGGGTCGCGCATTATCAGGAGGGCGTCCCGGAATTCGTCGATTACGAGCAAACATGTCTTCCTGAATTTCTCGAAAGGTCCGCGGCGAAATACGCCGACCGCATGGCCTTGTCGTTTCAGGGCTACGAAGTGACCTATCGTCAATTGAAAGAAATGGTGGATCGCTTTGCGACGTGCCTGGCCGATTTCGGTATTCGAAAAGGCGACAGCGTGGCGCTTCTATTGCCCAACATGATCCCGTGCGTAGTGGCCTACTACGCGGTCTTGAAGATCGGGGGCATCGCGGTCATGAACAACCCTCTCTATTCGGATCGCGAGTTGGAGCACCAGTTCAACGATTCGGGTTCCAAAATCCTGGTCACGCTGGATCTGCTGGCAAACCGCATGATCGACCTTCGTTTCAAAACCGGCATCGGCAAGATCGTGTACACATCCATCGGCGATTACTTGCCCTTTCCCAAAAATATTTTGTTTCCCCTTGTGGGAAAGAGAAAGAAACTGGCCGCGTCGGTAAAGCCTGCAGAAGACGTTTTCAAATGGAAGGACCTTTTGAAGCGATATCCCCCGAACCCTCCCCAAGTCGAAATTTCGTTCGAGGACACTGCGCAGTACCAGTACACGGGGGGAACCACGGGCGTTTCCAAGGGCGTGGTGCTGACCCATTCGAATTTGAGCAAGCAGGTTCAGCAAATCGAGGCCTGGTTTCCGGATTTCAAGGGAAAGCAACAGACCATGCTGGGCGCCCTGCCCTTTTTCCATGTTTTTGGATTGTCGACGGCCATGAACTTCGCAATCCAGCAGGGCTGGGGGCACGTGCTGGTTCCCAAGCCCCAGCCGCCGCAGCTTCTGGAAGCCATCGGCAAGTACAAGCCCACCTTCGCCCCCATGGTGCCCACCATGTATATCGGCATTCTCAACCATCCGGACATCGCAAAGACGGACATGAAATCCATCGTAGGCTGCTTTTCCGGCAGCGCGCCGCTTCCGGTGGAGATCATCAAGGAGTTCGAGGAAAAAACGGGCTCGATCATCGTGGAGGGCTACGGGCTTACGGAGACCAGCCCGGTCACCCATGTGAATCCATACGATGGAACGCGCAAGGTAGGCAGCATCGGACTGCCCATTTCCGATACCCTATGCAAGATCGTGGATTTGGAAAACCCGGAAAAGGACGTGCCTGTGGGGCAGCCCGGGGAACTGGCGATCAAGGGGCCGCAAGTCATGACCAAGTACTGGA
Organism: Desulfobacterales bacterium; assembly: GCA_963674505.2. Taxonomy (GTDB): domain Bacteria; phylum Desulfobacterota; class Desulfobacteria; order Desulfobacterales; family SKZT01. Next base: position 614,684 of record CAXXIG010000004.1, on the reverse strand, counting down.
ACAAGCCCCGCGAGACCGAGGCGGCGTTCAGCGACGGTTGGCTTTTGACCGGGGACATCGCAAAGATGGACGAAGAGGGCTATTTCTACATCGTGGACCGCAAGAAGGACATGATCATTTCGAGCGGCTACAACGTTTATCCCCGGGACATCGACGAAGTCCTCTTCGAAAACCCCAAGGTCCAGGAAGCCTGCGCCATCGGAGTGCCCCACGCGCACCGGGGGGAGGCGATCAAGGTGTTCGTGGTCCTCAAGGAGGGCGAAAAGGCCTCGGAACAGGAAATCATCGACTACTGCGTGGACAAGCTCGCCAGGTACAAGCTTCCGACCGAGGTGGAATTCCGAAACGAACTGCCCAAGACCAACGTCGGAAAGGTCTTGAGAAAAGACCTCAGGGCCGAGGAAATGAAAAAGAGGAAGCAGGAATAATCCCCTTTTTGCCATTTCGTTGTTGCCATTTCGTTCCCACGCTCTGCGTGGGAACGGCAACCGGACGCTCCGCGTCCTGCCCGCAAATGAAACCGCGCCGATCTTCCGCTATTTTCCCGCGAAGGAATCTTCCTCTATGGAAATCGCCGCGTCGCAACCGTCCAGGATGGCGTCCATCTTTCCCTTGGCGACCGGAAGGACTGTCCGGATGAAAAATTCGGCGGACTTGACCACGCCTTCGTAATAGGCCTTGTCCTTCTTTTTCGCGCCTTTCTCCAAGGCCTTGCAGGCCGTCGAAGCTCTCCAGAGGTGGATCCATCCCAGGGAAACATCCCCGGCCACATCCATGAACGGGTGCGCGAAAGCAAACGCTTCGGGGATCTTCCCCGCCCCCGTGACCTTGAACAGGTGCATGCCCACGTCGCTCAGTTTTTCCACGGCCTGTTCGAATCTCGACGCAAGGTCCTTCAAAGGCTCCATCTCGCTCGCCATGGAAAGGGTCTCCTGCATCGCGCCCATCAGCTCCATAACCGTCTTTCCCTCGTTCATGGGAAGCTTCCTTCCCAGAAGGTCCATGGCCTGGACGCCATTGGTACCCTCGTAGATCATGGTGATCCGGCAGTCCCTGAGCAGCTGCTCCATGGGATAGTCCTTGATATACCCGTAGCCTCCGAACACCTGCAACCCCTGGCTGCAAACCTCGAATGCGCGGTCGGTGACATACCCCTTGACGATGGGCGTGAGAAAATCCACAAACCCGTGGTACTTGGCCTTTTCCTCCGGCGATTCGGCCACGCGGACCTTGTCGAGGCAATAATAGGTGTAATACAAAAGGCTTCTCATGCCCTCCACGTAAGCTTTCATGGTCAGAAGCTGCCTTCTGACGTCCGGATGGCGGATGATCGGCACGCTGGGAGCTTCCGGATCGTGGACCTTGAGAATCTCCTTGCCCTGCACTCTCTCCTTGGCGTAATTGACCGCGTGGGCGTAGGCGCATGTCGCGAAACCCAAGCCTTGCAATCCGACCAGAAGACGGGCTTCGTTCATCATCAGAAACATTTCCCGCATGCCCTTGTTTTCCTGCCCCAGAAGCATTCCCCGGCACTGCCCCTTGCTCCCCAAAGCCAACGAACACGTGGAGTTGCCGTGAATCCCCATCTTCTCCTCGATTCCCGTGCATACAATGTCGTTTCTATCCCCCAGGGAGCCGTCGTCCTCGACCCAGATCTTGGGCACCAGAAACAGGGATATGCCCTTGGTCCCGGCTGGCGCCCCCTCGATGCGCGCCAGCACCGGATGGACGATGTTCTCCGCCAGGTCGTGCTCGCCGCCGGATATGAAAATCTTGTTGCCTGTCAGATTGTAGGTGCCGTCGTCGTTTTTCACCGCAACGGTGGTCAAAGCGCCCACGTCGGACCCCGCCTCGGGTTCCGTCAGCAGCATGGTACCGGCCCACTCTCCCGAGTATAATTTCTTCAAAAACAGCTTTTTCTGCCTGTCCGTGCCGAACGCCTCCACCAGCTTACCCGCGCCGTGAGTCAGGCCGGGATACATCATGAACGCGCAGTTGGCCCCCACGAAAAATTCGCTGGCCGCGATCGCCAAAACCTTGGGCATGCCCTGCCCCCCCCATTTCGGGTCCTCGGCCATGGCCACCCACTCGCCCTCCGTGAACAATTCGTACAAACGGCGAAACGACTCAGGGGCCTTGACCTCGCCGTTTTCGAAACGACACCCTTCCCGGTCCCCCAGCGGCTGCGCGGGCAAAAGCTCCTTGATCGCAAGGTTCCTCGCCTCCGTGACGACCAGATCGATGGTTTTATTGTTGAATTCCGCGAACACCTCGTTTTCGCTCAACTTGTCGATCTCGAGCAGTTCGTGGAGGACAAAATCGACGTCTCTTCTGTCCGAAATCATTTGTGCCATTTTCATCCTCCTTTCGAAAGGTTGCAAGCGTCGGCCGATTCCTCGACGACGGTCGAGCCAGGGACCCCGATGCCTCGCACCAGCAAATCCACCAGAGGGTCCGCCATGGTTTCCAAATCGTATTTGCCCCCGGAAAGCACCCAGGTGTTGATCACCTCCTCCACCGCGCCCAATACGTACCTCTTGACCAGCCCGAGATACAAGTCCCGGCGGAAATACCCCTCCGTCTGGCCCTGCTCCACGATCTCGGCCACAATGTCTAGATACATCTTGGACATCCGTGCCGTCTGGTCCTGGATCAGCGGGCTGTTCCGACGCGTCTCCGCCTGGTAGACCACCGCCATGTTCCGGTCCCTCTGAAATTCTCCCAAATGCCCCCGAATCAGGTTCCTCAACTTGTCCACCGCATTGTCGCCCTGGTCCACCAGCTCTCGGAACCGGTCGAAGACCTGCCTGGTCTTGAACCCGAAAAACTGCACCAGGATGTCGTCCTTGTTCTTAAAATACAGATAAATGGTGCCGTCCGCCACCCCCGCCTCACGGGCGATCTGGGCCACGGTGGTCTGAAAAAAACCCCGGCGCGCGAACACCTTCACGGCCGCCTCGAGAATGCGATGATATTTCTCCTTGGATTTCGCCTTGTTGTCGATACGCCACCTCCGTTGGTCGAACGGATATTCGAACGCGGAACAAAATGAATGAATATTCATTCAGTATCAGGGACTCGTCCCGCTGTCAAGAAAAAACGGATTCGCAAGGGCCGATTTGTCAACAATTCGTTGACAAAAAGCGCCTTAGTATCCTAAGTTCACTTTTTGATTATCATTCATCTTGACCGACGCATTTCGACTGGAAGAAAAGACCGAATACAAGAAAAGAACAAACAAGGAGTTTGTTATGTTCAAATGGCCGCGTTCGAAAATCGGGGTTCAACTGCTGATTACATTCGCTTTCTCGATGGCGCTTTCAATGGGGGCCCTCAGCTATATAGCCGCCCGCATGGTTGTCGGTTTCGGAGAATACTCGGTATCCAGAAACGAGGAAAGCCTCAGGGAAAACGCCAAGGCGTTCATGGCTCGCATCACCCACGAGCAGGCCATGCGATACGAGAGCGTATTCGCAAAGCTGGCGGGCGCTTCCCGCCTGATCGCCGATCAGGCCGCGTTTTTCCTGAACGATGAAGCTCGATACGGCGCGTCCCCCTTGGACCCGTCCGAGAAACTGGTGGCCCATCCGCGCAACCGAATTTTCACCAACGCGCGGACCGGAAAAACAATGGTCCTTTACTGGGCGTCTGCGGACCTTTCGCCGGAAATGGACCTTCGAATCAGGACGCTTAGCCACCTCGACCCCCTTCTGGAATCCGTCAAGAAGGCCAATATAGAAAGCGTGGCCTGCTATGTCGTCGCCGAGCCCGGCATTTCCCGCTACTACCCCAACATTCACGGAGTGGAGAAGCTTCCGCCCACCACCGACTTCAACATCAAGGACGCCGCGTGGTACGTAATCGCCAAGCCGGAAAACGACCCCGAACGCGAGACGGTCTGGTCCAACATCTACCGGGACAGTGTCGGCCATGGCTTGATGACCACCGCCAGCACGCCCGTTTACGGCGAAAACGGGGAGTTTTTCGGCGTGGCCGGGGTCGATATCACTCTGGACTCGATCATGGAACAAATTTTGGAAAACATACCATCCTGCCATAAGATTCAGGGCCTGTTTTCCTTTCTGATCGACAATCGAGGGCGGCTCATCGCTTTTCCTCCCGAAAGCCTGGACCTGTTCGAAATCGATATCGACAGGGACAAACTGGTGAACGCCTCGGTGACATTGAACCGAAGCCTTTTGGATTCGGCCAATCCCGAAATCGTGAAAATCGGCAAGAAAATTATAGAAACCGATTACCATTCCGCCCGATACGAATTAAAGGGACACCCCTTGATCGTTTCCTCGCATGTAATGCCTTCCACCGGATGGCGCCTTGGAATCGTGGTTCCCGAGTCCAATCTTCTTGCGTCCGTCGCCGAGGTTCGCGAAGCGCTCGATTCCACCGTTGACCGAATGACCCGCAAATTCCTTATCTTTGCCGCCGTGTTCATAGTCGTTTCCATCGTCTTCATCCTTGCCTTTTTCATCAGGACCTTCGTCAGGCCCCTGGAAAAACTTGCCAAGGGGGCGGCTCGCGTAAAGGAAGGGAAGCTTTCGACGCATGTGGAAATCGACTCGAAGAACGAAATCGGTTCGCTGGCCCGGCGGTTCAACAACATGGTCGATGCCTTGCAAAAGGCCAGGGAGCGGGAGAAAAGACATGCGGAAAGTCTCGAACGGAAAGTCAAAGACAGGACCTTGGAAATCGAGAAAAAAAACGAGGAGCTGGAAAGCACGCTCAGATCGCTCGAACAGGAAATACTGGAACGAAAAGCGACGGAAAAGGAAAAGGTGGAACTCCAATCCCAGCTCTTCCAAACGCAGAAAATGAAATCCATGGGGACCTTGTCCGGCGGTATCGCCCACGAGTTCAACAATATCCTGAGCATCATTCTGGGCAATATCGAATTGGCGCTGGACGACATTCCGAAATCGAACGAGGCGAGTAATTTTCTATCCGAAGTTCGAAATGCCTGCTTGCGGGGAAAAGACCTCGTCTTGCAGCTTTTGAGTTTCACCCGCAAAAGCCCCGAAAAGAAACAGCCCATCGACCTGCCGGAAATCGCAAAAGACGCGGTGAAATTCTTAAGGGCCTCGATTCCCGCGAACGTAGAGTTCAAGGAACGTTTTTCCGAGGACTGCCCCCCGTTGACCGGCGACCGGACCCACATCCACCAGCTCGTCGTAAACCTGTGCAACAACGCTGCCCAGGCGATGGAGGACAAAGGCGGAATCGTCGAAATCAGTGTTGAAAGAGCTGTCGCGCCGAAAAGGCTTTTTTCCTGCAACCAGATTTTGGAGCCCGGCGTATATGCCAGGCTTTCGGTCGCCGATTCCGGCCATGGAATACCGGAAGAAATCTTGGCGCATATCTTCGATCCGTTCTTTACGACCAAGGACGTCAACGTGGGCACGGGGATGGGGCTCGCCGTGGCATACGGCATCGTCAAAAGCCACGGGGGCTTCATCAAGGTAGACAGCGAACCGGGCAAGGGTGCCGTCTTTTCCTGCTATTTCCCGCCAAGCCCCCAGGCCCCCGGCGATGCCCCCGAAAAGAGGAAAAAGCTGCCGAGAGGCGTCGAATCCGTCCTTGTCGTAGACGACGAACAAGCGCTGGCCAATACGATAAAACTGCAGTTGGAACGGCTGGGCTATGCCGTCTCCGCATATACCGACCCTGTCAAAGCTCTGGAAGATTTCAAGGCCGATCCGAAAAAATTCGACTTGGCGATTACGGACATGGCAATGCCCGAAATGTACGGCGACCAGTTCATAGCGGAACTGAAGAAATCAAACGCCGACATTAAAACCATCGTATGCACCGGCTACAGCAATAAGATCAACAAGGAAAAGGCGGCGCAAATCGGCGCCGACGCTTTTTTAATGAAACCCCTCGACGCTGCGACGCTTGCAGAAACAGTGCGGAGGGCCATCGATGGATAATTCTCTTCAACCCGGCCAGACGCTCGGTTTTTGGGAATCGTGTTCGACATAAAACGAAACGGAGAGGATGGCATGACACTATGATTATTGATACAGAGATATTGAGAAATGCCATTTTTCTATTAATTTCAACCTTGGGAACTGCTCTGACCAGTCTCGCCGAAGCCGCATTTTTCGGCATGCCTTTTCAAACCGTAAAACGTAAAGCAGAGAGCGGAAATGATCAATGCAAGTTGCTGGTTGAGCTTCGGTCTCGTATAGTCCTGACAGTTTCTTCTTTATTACTCGCACATTCAGCTTTAAGCGTCCTTTCGGGGACTTTAATCGGGGTCTTGTCTGGCGATAACAAATTAGTTTTTTTCCTTTTAGGGTATACAATATTTCAACTGGTCTTTTGTGAAATAATCCCGAAGGCCTACGGTTTGCTAAATGCGGAGAAATTGGCTCCTAATTTCGCATCCGTGATAAGCTTATTGATTAAAATATTTTATCCTCTTGCGATCATTTGCGAGTGGATATTTCATTTTGCATTCAGGACCAAATTCAATGCTTACAATAAAAGCTGAAGTCAAAACGGAGGCTCAAATGAGAACGACATTAAACATCGAAGATGCTCTCGTCGAAAAGGCTTCAAAGCTTACGGGAATCAAAGAAAAAACCGCGCTTGTACGCAAAGGACTCGAAACCCTGATCAGCCTGGAAAGCAGCAAGCGACTGGCAGAACTTGGCGGCAGCGAGAAAAACATCCAAATGCCAAGGCGGCGAAGGCGAGAGTGATGAAATGATTCTTGTGGATACCAATGTTTGGATCAAACATTTCAGAGAATCATGCGCTGAACTCATTGTACAACAAAACATAGGCTTTGTCGCGTGCCATCCCTTCATTATCGGTGAGTTGGCCTGCGGAAATTTATGCAATCGTTCGGAAATATTGAACCTTCTCAAGGCGCTTCCCTCCACACCTGTTGCCGAACCGAGTGAGGAATTCCATGCCACTCTTTGACGCATATATATTTGTCGATTGGAGCGCCTCTCAAGGTCTCAAGCCCAAAAAGCCGTCCGCCGACGCGGTTTGGTCCGCCGAGTCGGTCCCCGAACTCGATCATCGTAGGGAGACGTACCACCGGACACGCATGGGCGGCGTAGCGCATGTCGAAGCTGCGCTCTTGGAACACGTCAGACAGAAACGTCGGGTGCTGGTGGGGTTTGATTTTCCATACGGCTATCCGGCCGGGTTTGCCAATGCGTTAGGTCTTCCGACCGGTCCGCAGTCGTGGTGGAATATCTGGACGGAACTGGCAACACGTGCCGAGGATACAGAAGACAACAAGAACAACAGGTTCGCTGTCGCCAGCGACCTGAACATGATCGCCGGAAAAGGCAAGCCAGGCCCCTTTTGGGGCTGTCCTCCGAAAGCGAAAGACGAACACGAACACCTGCGTCCCCGTTCCCCCGGATTTCCCTTTTCCTCAGCTGGCGGGTCACAGTTAGAAAGGCTGCGTCTCCCCGAAAAACGGCTGAGGGGAACACAAGAGGCCTGGGGATTGTCGGGTCCTGGGCGTGTTGGCGGACAGGCTTTGGTCGGGATCCCCTATATCCACAAACTTCGCCGACACCCGAAACTCGTCTGGATAAGCCGAGTCTGGCCTTTTGAGACGGAATTCACACCTTTTCCTGTTGAGAGAAAAGGTCCGTTCATTCTTCATGCTGAAATTTGGCCAAGCGTTGTTAACACGAGAGTTCAAAAGCTGCTGGCCGAAAAACCGAATCTGATTCGCGACGAGGCGCAAGTGAAGGCGATGTGTCAATGGGCGGCGGAACTGGATAGGCAAAACAAGCTGGGAGCGTTCTTTGATCGCCCCAAAGGACTGACCGACGAAGAGATACAAGTTTGTGTCGAACAAGAAGGGTGGATTCTTGGCGCCAGGTAAGTGCCGCAGAGCGATCTCTTTCATCGGACGGCGAACACCGTGCCTTCTGAAGAGTCTGTTCGACAGAAGCAACGAGGGCAGACGAATTAGACGAAAAAAGCAGGAAAAGATCTATGATCGACACAGGACTCGAAGGGAAAACCGCGATAGTGACCGGCGCCAATAATGGAATCGGAGCCGCTACTGCGGTCGCGCTGGCAAAGGAAGGGGCCAGGGTCTTGATTGCCTATCTGCGCCAACCGACGGAACTGTATGGAGAAACGAAAGAGAACGCGGCGCAGGCCACGACTCCCGGACGAGCTTTCTACTCTAGAAAAATCGGAAAATCCGCAGAACGTGTAGTCGAGGAAATAGAGTCCCATGGCGGGCAATGCATGGAATGGGAAGCGGATGGTGCTTCAAGTCGGCGGCGGAAATCGCATGTGATGTACCGAGGGTTTCTTGGATGAACACATTGGTTCCGGCAACCGAAGATCTTGAAAATCGTCGCCCTGTATGGGAGACCCTCGCCGACATGTTTTTGGATACCGACGTCACGCTCTCGCGAAAGTGGCGAATCGAACAGTTGGCCGCTTCGCCGTACACGATTCGAGAACTGGAACAGATATTGATCGACGAGGTATACCCGATTTGCAAATACAATCTTTTAAGCGTTGCGGGCGAGTGGGCCGGGTTCGACCCGGACTGGCTGGAGGACAGTATTCTGAATCGACTCAGATCGCCATCTCGCAAATTCCATTGGTTCAACACAGGTCGTCTCTCACTGCCTGTTTCGCTTGAATGGCGAGCCACAAAACGAGGAATTAAAGCCCTCAGGGAAACCGCTTGACAACATACCCCATCAAGTGTACATTCGAATGTACACATAAAGAAAACGGAGGGATTGCAATGAGGACCATCACCTTTACGGACTTTCGCAAGAAAGCTTCCGGTTTCATCACCGAGGTTGAACACGGGGAGACGATAGTCATTCTTCGCCATGGCAAACCTGTGGCGGAGATATCTCCATATTCCGATGAAAGCCCCCGAAAACCATCGTGGAAAAGACCTGGAATTCGATTGGAAACCAAAGGAAGCGACCTGTCATCCGCGATTCTGGAAGAACGTGAAGGCGCCTCGTGAAGCTGGTTGTCGATTCTTCGGCATTTGCCAAGAGATACGTCAACGAGGCAGGCAGCGACGAACTTGAAGGTTTTCTTCAGAATGCTTCCAAACTGGCCCTGTGCGTGATTGTCGTTCCCGAACTCGTCTCTGGCTTGAATCGGAGACTACGGGAAGGTTCATTAACCTCAAAGGACTACAGCAAAGCCAAACGGCTATTATTGGAAGACGTGCATGATGCAACCATCCTTCAACTCACACCGGCGGTCATTTCCTGTTCGGTCAATCTTCTTGAGAAGAATTTTTTGCGTGCCATGGATGCGTTGCATGTGGCCTGCGCTCTCGAATGGAACGCCGAAATGTTTGTCACTTCGGATAAAAGGCAATTTGAGGCAGCCGTGAATTCCGGACTTCTGTCTGAATACCTTGGTAAAGCATTCGACTGAATTCCGAAAGCTGGCAGAATTTGCGGAAAAAAGTTATGAACGTTTGGCGATAAAGGAAAAGGCTTGAAAGAATCCGACCTCTATCCGCCCCTGAAGCGGTTTCTCGAATGTCAGAAATACGAGGTGAAGGGGGAGGTACATAATTGCGATGTCCTGGCGGTGCGGGGCGAAGAAGCGCCAGTCGTGGTGGAACTGAAACTCTTGCTCAATCTCGACGTGATTCTTCAGGCTGTCGAAAGGCTGTCGCTGACTTCGAAAGTGTACATCGGCATCCCCGAACAATGCAAGACTTTGAAACGGCGGCGGAAGCATATTTTCAAGTTGCTTAGGATGCTCGGCCTGGGGCTGGTGACAATTGATTCGCAACAGGATATCGGCGGCGTAGAAGTGCTCCTCGATCCCGGCGAGTATAGACCCCGGAAATCGAAACACCGACGAGAGCGTCTGCTCGGAGAGTTTGTCAAACGCGTCGGCGACCCCAACCTGGGCGGAGCGGAAAAGAGGAAAGGCGTTATGACCGCCTACCGGCAGCGAGCCCTGGCGATCGCAAAGCTCCTTAAAAAACAAGGGCCGACCAAAGCATCGCACATTGCCCGGACCCTGGAAGAACCGAAGGCCAGGAATATCCTTTACAGAGACGTATACGGATGGTTCGACAGGGTTTCGCTCGGAGTGTATACGCTTTCTCCCCGAGGGGAGAGGGAGGTTCCTCTTTGGAAGGACGAATTAGTGGAAAACACATTTGTTTCATAAAACTCGACAGTCTTAAGTTCGCAAAAAATGATTGGACGCAATCCGGCGCTGTTATCCCCAATCTTTGGATAACCATCCAATCTGAAATCCTTGCGACCTGTGCGCTTGGTTTGAGTATCCCCTTATAATCCTCACACAAAGCCACAAAGACACTAAGGTTGCCGAATCGTGACTTTGCGTCTTTGTGCCTTTGTGTGAGGATTTAGAAGAGCAACCGCACAGGTCGAAAATTTTCACCGCCCCGAAACACCACAGAACCAAAAGCTTTTTAGGCAAAGTCATTTGAGGTTTTTTATGAACAAGCTTTGGAATTACGAAGATTACGTAAACCATCTTTCGCATGAGAGCATGCTCGTGCGGCGCTGGGCCTTCAACGCCCTGGAAAACCGTTTCGCCAACAGATACGAAGATCGGGTTGCCAGCCTGCTAAACGATGAAAATGAATACTTGGCATGCGTTGCTCCCAAGTATCTTGCGCTGCACGAAGCCGTTTGGCATGCTCCGGCTATTCTGGAATCTTTCCGGAGCGGCCAAGGCAATGTCCCCGGCAACTGCGCGGGCGCTCTGGCGAAAATGAAGTACGAGCCGGCTGTCGATGCGATGCTGCAATATTTGGAAAATCCAAGAAGTGTGGAAACGCTTTTGGGTGTTTTCGATTATCTCGGATCGAGCCGCGACGAGAAATGCCACGACGCATTGAGGTTCGAAGTTGTCCACGCGAATGATCCCCTCCTTTTGGGAGCAGCCATAGGAGATCTGTTGCACCATCGCAATCCCGAAGATCTCGATCCGGTTCTGGAAAAATATTTCGCTTCGCAAAACCCCGACAGCCGCTACGACATGCTTCTAAGAAATATAGCATCCCCTTTGGGAGCGGGGGCTTATTTCACAGATCTTACGGATTCCGGTCGAAACAATCTTCTGGAAAAACCCGACGAAGCGATAAATCGCCTTTTATCGTCCAATACCCAGATTGAAATCGACAAAAACTTGTTGGAAAGTATGGTCGAATCTCTCCAAAAGGGGAGATGCGAAGATTTCGCAACCATGATTGCGTCCGATTCCAACAAGATTGTCAATGCGCGCTATCCACAGAACGACCGCCCTGACTATCTGGACGAGTTCCATGACCAGGATGCCATGTGCATGGCCCTGCTTGAAGATCTTTCCAGGCGCTCCGCCATATGGAAGCAAGTCAAAAACAACAAGGAGCTGGGTACCAAGCTCGCCAACCTGATCGTATCCGTCTATTTCGCCGTCAAAGAACGCGAGGCCTATCTAAGAGCCTCTCATCCCGAGGCCGGCGTCGAGGAACTCCTTTTCGCGCTGAGAAACACAGGCTCCGTTTTGCCGATGCCCATCCGGAAAAAGATTAGAAAGCTCGCGCCCATATCGGAATTGAAGGCCAATTTGACGGAGGACTTGGCGACTTGGGGAGACATTTGGACAGTCAGGCTGATGGGGCAGATAGGGGACAGGGATTTCGTCCCCGATCTTGTCTATGTCCTCCAAAATTCGGACGGCATTGATTACATCTACAGCGACGCCATCGCATCGCTGAACGCGCTCGACGAATCGGCCGACGAAGATATCCTTGCCGCCATCGAAAACAAGGATCTGGGGGAGTGTCAAAGCTTCCCGATACTCGAGCACATGCCCTACGCCGAGGCGTACGATCTTGCCGTGCGCTTTTGGGAAGGCGGCAGCGACGATAAAATGCATTTCTATGAAATGTATGTTTTTTGCCTTAAAGGGATCGGCGACAAACGAGGAATAGCAACGCTGCAAAATATGTATGCCAATGACACCGATGCCGAATATGTCGGCGATTGTCTGGAATGCTTGGGTAAAATCCACAATATCTCCATTCCTGAAAGCGCGGAAATCGAAAAAAAACGAAAAGAACACCTCGAAATGCAAAGGGACAGGCAGAGACGATTGAACGAGCTTGCGGAAAAGAGCAGGCTTAAAAAGGAACACGACGCCGTTGAAAACAGGGAGGCTCCAGTGCCCTTCAAAAGAAACACGAAAAAGGTCGGCAGAAACGATCCCTGCCCCTGCGGCAGCGGCAAGAAATACAAAAAATGTTGCTTGAACAAAAGGTGACAAAAATTGGGAACTTCGCAATGGACACAAAAAGGCGGCACATTCAGCCACAAAAACGCGTGCAAGGAATTCGGCATATCCGAAGATGAAATCATCCAGGCGATGAAGGACGGCAAATTGCAATACCGGGTGAACTACGCCCATGGGAATCGGTATTACCGGGTGCTGCGGGAAGAAGTGAAAGCTTTCGCGGAGCAACTCCATGGCGCAAGCGGCGTCGAGACACAGAAAATCAAGCACAGGATAAAAACGATAAACACGGAAATCAGGAGTCTCCAAAGGAAGCTGACATCCTTGAAGAAAGAGAAAGCCGAACTGACCCAAGCTTTGGAAAAGGCCAAAGCATAGGCTTGCAGCTCCTTGATGGGGGCTCTTTCCGTCGGCGCGCGCCCCCCCCCGTCCGCTTCTCCCTCCAGGCCCTGCAACGTGTCGCAGGCGAAGACGCCGTGGCCGAGCTGCGTGATTTTATTTTGAACCCGGCTTTTGGCCGCAACTCCCGCAGGCGCGACCATCGGTGAATCGGGGCTTGGTCTTCACATCGGCCACATTCAGGGACTATGGTCGCGGCGGTCGTCATTCCGGGCGGAGCGGCATGTACCCCGGGTGTCGATAAAACAGCTGGATTCCGTCGCTTCCGGGAATTTTTCAACCGGAACATGTAGCGTAGACCCGGAATCCAAGTGGCCGAATTTAGAACCAAGCCCGTGAATCACGCAAGGCTTTTTCAGTTAGCTTCTAGGCGGTAAATCAAAAACGTACGACCTCAACCTTTCGTTATCGAAGTCTTTGATAAACAAGAGGAACTGATTGTTCCTCGCCGCTTCCTTGTACATCTTTCTGGTGTGGCTTCTCGTTCTTAGGCTAAGTTCCTGTATATAATCTTTCGCGGGATAAGCATAGATTCTTTTGTGAGTAACATCGAATTCTATGATCGGCCTCTTGCTCCTGAAGGCATTATATACCATGACGAGATTATCCCATTCTTCGTCTATAAGTTCCAAATATGGATCGTCGCTATTCATTATCATAACCTATAAACAGAGTGGAAGTATCCGGGATTTCGATAGTGGCTTCCCAGAAATTTTGGTCATCGACAGGGTCCCAAATATTGCAAATTTTCAACGTGTACAGAATGGGCGTGTCGTCGTCGCCGAAATCCAGAAGGCCGTCGAGAGCCTCTTGCTGTTTTTCCGAAAGAGGCAGCCCCTGTTCATCCCTGACCACAGCTTCCCATCTGAGAAAATAACCTTCCTTGATTGAGCAGGACAATTACAGAGGCGATATTTATTTCCGAGCAACCGCCTTCACTCCTCCCTTTCGCCCCAACCCATAGCCCACTCGGTAAACGTCTGGCATATTCACCCGACCATCCGTCATGAACTCGAATACTCCTATCGCATCGAGGTCATGCCTTATCCCTGCGTGACCTTCTTCCAAACGCGCCGGGGGCAGCTTGACGGTTTCATTTGCAATATCGTTTTTCAGACGCCCCAAAATTTTTTTGTCGTCCCAGCGCTGGGCTATTTCCTCGAAGTGGCAGGGGACCGTCAAGCCCGACAATGGTTTCATGAGGATATCAACCCATGGATAGTCTTCCTGCATCTCCTGTACGCGAATTCTGGAGGCTTCCTGAACACCCCTCTTGATGCTTTCGTAGTAAAGGGGGAATGGATAGTCTGGACGCGGGGTATCTGCGGCCGCGTAGCGTATGGCGGCCAGAAAGCTTCGCGGACTTACCTGTCCGCCGGCGTCTCCCAAATGGTTCGGCAACCAGGTGTACGGAAAGCCCCGGCGGCGATCCCGGCCCATCCAGGGACCTGTGATCGCATGGAAAACTTTCCTTTGGGCCTCCTCTTCTATTCGAAGCTTTAGCGGCACCGTCCAAACGTTGCCGTCTTCGTATCGATGCCAAGTCAGCCCGAGAATTTTTTGGCACCCATCCCTCAACAGTTCCCCTTTATCAGGTTCGTTGCAGAGGTATTGCCATAGCAACCCGTAGAGTTCGTTTCTCGGCCACCGGAGTTCCACTTTTTGACTGAGTACTTTGGAGGCATCGGGAAAATCGGCAGTCTTGGTATCCTCCAGGTGATCTGGACGAACAAACGCCTTGGGGCGTATGCGCCCGTAAGATCTGAATTCCAAAAGGACCCGCAGCAGGCCGCGAATGATCTTTAGCATGGTCGGCCAGTCATCCGCTGTCCTGTCCAGCGCATCGAAAAGAATCAGGTGATAGTCGCCCGCTTGCTCGAGGTTTTGATCCGCTCGATATAAAAGCCGCTCTACTTCCTCGGGATTGTTCTCTGTCCATTCCACGGCGTCGGACCAATTTGCCGCCATTAACGGCAAATGATTTCCATTGCGGGAGATTTCGGTTTCCGCGCCCCTGACTACCTGACGCAGCGCAATGGTCCTCCATACCTGCCGGGGATCGAACCGTTGATTCAGGCAAATAAGCGAGTCTTTGCCTGGATAATCTTCAGGGGAGGGTTTTTCCCCGAACCCTGCGGAGACTTTCGTCGTCTCGCCGATCCCGGATTTTGGCATCAAATGCGAAACCATTCGTCGGTGTTCTTCGCTCTGGAGGACCGTCCACCAGAAACTTTTCCCGGCCCCCCTGATTCCCACGACCAGCATGGCGTCCGGATGCAACGCCCTGGAATGCCCCGTCGGCGTAAACGTATACTTGAGGTCCGGCGCTCGGCCGAAAACCGCCGTATCCCGAGGCAGGGCTTCTCGAATCAGTTCTCGCATGTCCTGGGAAAACCGGAATTCATTCATATCTGTTTTCCTCCCGCGCAAACACCATTCTGCCGGACTCTTTCAGAAATTCTCCCATGGCCGCCTCTGCGATCTGTCGATCGCCACTCATTGCATTCCGCAATGGGTCAAATTCCTGCAACGCGCGGTTCCAATAGATCGGCAAAGGATAATGGGGGGCTTCGGGGCTGTCCAGATCGAAGCTGAAAACATCTGCGGCGTCGGCCCCCGCTTCATCGTAAACATTTTCCAGGAAAAGGTCCCACGAGTTTTCGAGAAAGCTTTTAAAGTACTGAGCCCGCCCCGTCTCGGGCACCATGCCGGCCACAATCTGGAGCTTTCTCCGAAATTCCTGAATCTGGGGATGTTTCCGCCAGTGCTTGAACAAGAATGCGTAAGCATTCCAGGTTTGCATGGAATCCACGGCGAAAAGAAATGCGTCGGCATCCATTCTGGTGACGGTCGCTGCGGCTATGTCATGAAGCCCCGCCCTGCTGTCAAGAATAACCAAATCCGGATTTTCCTTTATTTCTAAATGCTCCACCATCCGCTGCAAACGCTCTGCCCAAGGCATAGGCTGGTTTCCGCTGAAATCGGAGTAACATCTGGCTAACTTGGGAAGATAATCCTCCGTATCGCCCTCATGGCAAGGTCTCCCGAATGCAGGCACGACCCGGATCTCTCCAGGCATGTCCCGGGCCAAAGGGCTCGATACGATCATTCCGTTTTCCACAAGATTTGCCTGGCCAACCCCGTCTTCGACGAACCAGTCAACGATACCATGATCCGGGAGGTTTTCGAAAGGCAGCAAAGTGCTGCTCACTCCCGGAGACTCCAGGTCCAGGTCCATGACCAGGACCTTTTTGCCGTCCTTGGCAAGTTGCCAAGCCCAAACCGCCAACGCCGTCGAACGGCCCACCCCGCCCTTGATGCCGAAAAACGTGACACGCGGGTTCGTCGTCTCGCGTCGCAGAGGCCCCTTTATCCAATCTTGGCCGATGATCTGCCGATCTATAAGCCAGATTTTCAATCCGTCTTCTTCGGCAACAAGCCGATGATCGGTTGAATAGAGGATCTCGTCGCCTTGCTCCAGGTCGCCTGCGTACAGTACTGCTCTGTCCGCCGGAAATGCATAAGCGCCTAATGCATCCCAAAGCTGTTGGCCTAACTTGCCGACCGCCTTTTTTGGCTCCCCTGAAAAATCCTCCGAACGCCCCGGCAGAAAAACCCTGATACGGCCCCGAAGGTCCCGTATCAAAAAGATTTCATCGCCAAGAACGGTACCGGCTATTTTAACCCTGTCGACCGCTATTTCCAGAGCACTGTCGAAGAGTACGGGTTTATTGTCGTTCATGTTATGTCTCCATTGATAATGGCTGACTCGAGAACCTGCTTCGCCATTCTGGCTGCCGTCCGATGATCTTCGACCACCCCAGGGGTAAAGTCCGTCCTGCTATCGTAGCGCTGATTGACGGTCCAATTCGAAAACGGATTCGGCGTACCGGAAATTTGCAAAGCGTAACGGGCGCCATTTCTACTATTTGCAAATGTTCCGAACAGGTCCCACAACAGGTTGATGTGTTTCGCATACGTCTTTTCAGGCATATTTCCCACCATCTGCATTCCTAAACTCAACATGACGGCCTTCAACGCGCATTCTGCAGACATTCCGAACAGATGGTCGGCATTGGCAAATCTCTCGTCCTCCAACAAATATTCCGCATCCTTCCAGTGCCGCTTTGCTGCATCACGAAAATCAAGAGGCATGATTTAACTCTTGCCAATAAACGATTTTGTCCATGTTTTCTCGTTTCCATTTGAGGTTTGGCGATGAAAAAGCATCGATCCTTCTTCAAAAATCATGTCGCTTTCTTAGACCCCGATTGTCAAAAAAAACATCAATACGAACCAAAACGTTTAACAAACTACATAGGCGGCCTTATGACGTCAAGAAAAAATAAAACAGGCCAAGGAGAAATCCGCTCTTGACCCTCTTCGATATCAGGTTACCAGCACATACATCCTCCGTAAGAGTTGCCGGAATTTCCCACCCTCCCGGCGGACTTTGTTTAGGCAGGCAAGAAAACCTCAAGCTACCCGACAGAAGAAGTCCTTCGCCAGTGTTTTGGAAATGGCGTTTTGCACGGTTGGAAACCAACGTCGCCTGACACGCTTTGAGTTACAGCATTGAAGATGGTCTCCGCAAAGGCTTTCTTTGGTACTCAGCAGACATCTTTTGTCGGGGCTTCATCGATCTTTTTTGCGCCGGTTGTTTGAATTTCACTTGGTTCGGGGTCTCTTAGCTCGGACGGATAAATATTGCTTGCGAGATCGTCCTTGACGAACGACAGGCCATATGCAACGGAGAGTCTGGTCATCCAGCGTCTTTTACCAGGATGCAAATCCAAATCCTTGGGGACGGGCAATCCGACGGAATCTGCTATAAAATTCTCCGGAAAGAACGGAGTACGAAAGGCATTTTCAACCGCACTATTATAGGGAAATCTGCAATCCCCGCCCCCTCCGAAGATCACCCTGATGTCATGGAGTTGCTTTTTGACGAAAAGTTTCTTGGATGCATTGCCCAAGGTGAACTTTGTCCCCTTGACAAGCTCTTTGAACACTTCGGTTCGGGCTTTTTGCAGTTCCTGTTCCTTCCCTCCCATTTCCTTTTTTTTGCGCCACGATTCCAAGCTCATCCAGCTTGCATCTCCCGAGACCATTGCGGCGCGTTGCTCGATGCAACTGGAACCCAATGGCAACAAGCTGGCGTGAAGATAAGAGAGAAAATCCGTTCCGTTTCTGCGGAAAAAAATAAAAACGCTTTGATCGACAGTACCCGCGCCGGTGTCTGAGAAAAGGTAAACGCCTTCTTTCGAAACTCTCGACCTGACGAATCCCTGAACGTTGGCACTGACTTCCGGATAAATAAAGCAAGACTCTTCGATATTTTGCGAAGGTTCCTTCTCAAATCTGTCCGTGGTTTGTCGGAAAGTTTCCAAATTTGTTTCCGGACCGACATCAGCCTGCTCCGCTATCGACCAGGAAACCCACAGGACTTTGTGGAAAAGTTCGTTGACCTCGGGTCGTTCGGCATCTGCCACTGGAACGGCAAGATTGATCGCCGTATAATCCATATCGTTCTGCCCGAAATCCGGGTAGCGCCCGACAATGTCTTTTTTCACATTCGCCAGGGAATTGGCCAAATAAAAAATACCGGCATTTTTTACGAATTCGGCAAGGACCGTGTTCGACGAGTCGCCCAACATTTTGCGATAGGGCTTAAGGACAGGAGAGCCCCAATCCTTGAGAGCGGTTTTCTCGAGAGCGATTTTTATGTGATTCAAGCCGTGTTGTCGGTACTCGCTGGAAGGGTCCCTGGAAATACTCAAACGCCCTTCTCGGTACAAAAGAGTACTCGGTATTAGAAAGGGCAATTGCTGGTCTGTCGCTCCCGTCGGACAATGTACCCAGGCTTTGTTGGTCCATACATCCCTGCATATGCATTTGGAGTAGGAGGTCCCGAAATCAAAGCCGACCTGTATGAAAATAGGATCTCTGTCCGCTCGCCTCGGCTTTTGCCTTCCAGCTCGACCATCCCCCTTTTTTGTAACTATCTTGTTCTCGGGCTCGGCTGCGACTGATTCGATATCCGTCTTGCGATTTTCCCCGAACAAAAAGTCTTTCAGAGCTTTGAAAAAATTCATTTTTTCATCCGTGTCTGAACGTTACCCGTGATTTTACATACCTTGAACAACTCGAAATACACCTGCGGCTACCGCCGCGTTTTCCATTTCGACATCTGCCCTCTCGTCGAGTTCCCGAATTCGGCGTTCCTTGTTTTCCATCGCTTTTTGGATTCTTGCCTTTGTGGCATTGATGAGTCGGGGATCACGTCCGGCTTCACGAAGGGTTTTCAGTCTCTGGTTGTCGTGAAATATGCGTCGGTCGAAAATGGTCTTCACCCTCTGGGTTTTTATCTGATGGTTCGTCGTATTCTCCGCTTCAAACTCCTGAAAAACCGAGTTGAAAACTTTAAAAAGCTCGTTTTCCAATTCACTGTGAGCGGAGGCAAGAATATCGAGATCGCAATCTACGTAATCCCAGTCCTTGCCGTTTCTCAACAATGTCTGAAAAATGCTTTCAGCTTGGTCTCCCGTAATCGTCTCGCCGCTATCCAGGTTCCTGATTCCATAGGCGAGCATTTCTTTGTCTGACAGGCCTGCGAGCTTCCATCTTTCGACCCGGTAGCAATAGTTGCCTACGGCGATTCCGCAACCCTCTATCGACAATGCGGATACACTATAGAAAGAATGTTCTCTCTCTTGGTTGACGTCCGTAACCCATCTGACCAAGGGGGAAAGATGGTTGAGAAAATGGAGTTTTCCGCGCTTGCTGGCCGACATCCTTCGAACAATTTCGCGGCGAAAGGTTATGTCGAATTTATTTTGCATAAAGGGACGAGCGCTCAATGTTCGATCATCCTTGATAAATCCGCGCAGGGAAGAATGGGCCTGATGGGTCAGATTGATTCGAAGGCAACCTTCTGACGGAGTGTTTTGATTGACCTCGCATCCTTGAAATTCGCGCTCGAAAAAATCGACGAGGTAATCCTCGAGTTCATCCGCAAGAATATATCTGCCTTTTTGTTTGTCCTCCTCGATTTTTTTTTGAACATAATCCGAAAAAGCCACCAGCGCGTCCCCCGACTCTTCGAGGGCCTGTATTTGCAAGAGCCGGTCTTCGATTACCCTTTCGGTTTGCTCCATGACCTTGACTTCTTCTTCAAGGGTCAATTTCTTGCTTAGCAATTCCATGGTCAATTTCTTGACCTCCGTGCCGATCACGGACTCGAGATCGCCTAGAGAATTCGCGAAACGTTCCAGTTTCAAATGCAACCGGTCGTAAAGCCTCTCCTCGATTGTATCTCGAACCTTGAAATTGACAATCGAAATTCTTTTCGCAACCTGGCCCACACGGTCTAATCGCCCTATACGCTGCTCCACACGCATCGGGTTCCAGGGAAGATCGTAATTTGCCAAAACCCGACAAAACTGCAAATCGATGCCTTCGCTGCCCACTTCCGATGAAAGCAAGATCCGCAGCCCTTTTTCATCTCGAAACCGGTCGATTTCCTCCCATCGCTGCTCGATAGGCACCCCGCCATGAATCACCGCGACGCCAATCCCATCGGAAATTAACCGGCTTCTTAAATATTCCAGCGTCGGACGGTAATAGGCGAAAATCAGAACTTTCTCGTCCGAAGACAGGTTGCCGATCATTTTTAAAAGCTTGGCATACTTGCTGTCGTTTTTTTCGAAATCGTAATTCAACATTTCGGAAAAAGCTTCTTTGTTCAGGTTTTCCTCGGTCCCTAAGTCCGCAAGTTCCTCTGCCAAGTCGTCGCCGAACGCTTCATCGAAAAGTTCTTCGGCGACGCCGAACCTGCCATGCTTGATTTCCTGGGCCACCACCGGCAAGCAGCTTGCCGCGCGCAATTGCACTCCCATTAAACGGAAGACATGAAAAGGGCTTTTTTCCGACCTGCATTTGCGTTTTACCAAAGTGAGAATCCCATCGTACAGCCGCTTTTCTTCCCGGCCGTATTCCACGTTTAAAACCACCGGCACTCTCACAGGGCGTTTCTCCGTGACTTGCACCCTGCGTGTCCTGTTTATGTAACCGCCGAGAAGGTTCAGTTTCTCGGAAAGGTCTTGAAGCTTTGCCAGTTGCGCCTTGTCGCCTATGTCCAAAACCTCCAGCTTTTCGAGGAACTGTTTGAATAGAGGAGACCTTTTTATGAACTGGCTCTTGCCCATTCCCGCGACGGATTTTTTCAAAAGCGCAATATCCGGCGGCGTCCTGGCCAAGGCGTTGCTTGACTGCACCGCCGGGGTGTTCGCCTCCAGCAACTCCTCGAACATTCCTTGGGTTTCAAAAAAACCCACATCCACCAATCTGAGCAGACTGTGCAAATCAGTGTTGCTGTTGTTCACGGGCGTGGCCGAAACGCACAGCACGGCCCCGGAACCCGCCGCTAGACTTTCGCCCAAATGGAATGTGGCTGTCCCCGGATTTCGCATGTAATGGGCCTCGTCGAAAATCACCATGTCGAAAACATCGTATCCCAAGGACCAGTGGCGCAACTCTCTGAGCAAAGCGGTCTTGGGCGAACAATCCAGTGTTTCCCCCGGAGGTTCGTCGAGCAAATCCAATTCGGATTTGGGTGGACGAAGGCCGGAATAAGTCGAAATCAGGGTACACGCATGAGACGGTCCCAGCTCTCGCATGTCGTCGATCTCCTGTCTCAAATCGACAAAATCGACGGTTCTCGCGTCCAGCAAAAATTTGGTTCGCAGTTCCTCTCGCCATTTTTGGGCCAGGATTTTCGGACAAACGACAAGCAAACGTTTCGCCTGGCGCCTGGCCTGCAACTCCATCCAAATCAGGGCCGACTCGATGGTTTTTCCGAGCCCCACTTCGTCGGCGATTATAAGACGTTCCGTCGGCGAATTGATAAACTTGAGCACCGGCTTGAACTGATAGGGATAGAAATCGATTTGGGCCGCATCCATGGAATAGATGACCTCATGAAGCGTACCCTTCAACTTTTCATAGGTTACCAGTCTTCTCAGGTCGTTGATTCCGCCGAATCGCCCCGAACCCAGCTGCTCGGAAATCGAACGAGGCGACCGACTCATTGGCTCCAGGCAAGAAGACGGCCTGTATGACGTTCCGCCTCCCGGATATCGAATCTGCAACATCAAATGTGGACCGGCCTTGCGAGAAAGTCCGGTGTATTGACCCGGTTGTCCGGGCTTTTTTCGGTCAACTACCCATTCTTCAGGTTGAAATTGAATGTCGGACAAAACCTCTCCTTTTTTTGAATCATTGCGTATATGTAGGGAGCGGTAAAGGTACCCAGTGCTTTCAGCTCTGATATCATCCAACTTTGTTGTCGGGTAATCCGTCGGTCGTTACAGCGCGGGATTCCAAAGTGACGCAAACTATCTTGTTCAATAAATTGGAATCCTTAACCAACGATGCTTTGCATGAAGGTTGAAATAGGCACCGCCTTTGACCAATTTTTCACTTTTTCAAGCAATAAATCCTGACGGTTGTATAATCTTTTGGTCATTTCAAACGAGGTTTTATGGTCGAAAAATTGCGGACAATTCAATATGATCGCGGAAATCTTTTTGGCATTGCCCACGTAATAAAAGAATTGATTTCTATTCAAACCGGTTTCGGCGCCGAATTCTTCCCATATACGTTCTGGCGCCGCCTCGACGACATTCTTAATTTGTGTTTTGCCAACGATCCCTCGAAACGGCACGGACGAATAAATAGAAACCTGGCGCCCGACCCATTTGCTCGAAAATTTTTTTCGAATTTCTACTTTAAATTCACCGCTGACGATTTTGTTTATTCGACCGGGCGTGATGCTCATAATCAACGTTTCATCGTTCACTGCATAATCTTCCAAGGAAAAAGTCGCCGCCAATCTCGGGAATTTTTCCAAAGCAGTACTCCATACTTTGTAAAAAGGAGCGGAGCATTTTAATTCGCGTTCGAATGACCTGTACTGACTTGGGGATTCAATGGCTTTGGTGAACCCGAACGTTTTAAAAAACTCCTTTTTTTTCTGCCATAATGATTCCGGGAGAGAAAAATGGATCTCCCTTGCAGAGTTCCGACTTTCAAGAATCATTAGCGTAAAGAACAAATCGCCAAGCGACATATTCCGATAGTTCTCGTTTATATGAAGATGGCAAAACTTGGTTTTTTCCTTGCACTTTAAAACAGCGGAAACCACCGGAAGATTGTGATGATATCCGACGAGGGCCATTCTTTCATCCTTACTCAATCCTGGAACAACTTTGTTTTTCAACCAGCCCCCAATTTCAGGATACATTTTTTCGTTGGAGAGAATCAACTCCTCGAAAATCTTCCAGTTATCCGTTTTATATTTAACATCCGAAGGAGTTATTCTCGCAATTGAAAAATCGCGATTTAAAGAATTTATACTTCTCATCACTTATTCTTCCTCGGCTTCTTGCACGAGATATTTTTCATCTCGTTTGAGTTTTTCGGGCCATTTTCCAAAATAGCCGGATAATTTCAAATCTTGATCCTCATACCCCGATTTTTCGGCACCTACTAAACTTTCCTTTTCTTCAAGAACGTCCTCCGACATTCTATAGAAAATCAAATGCGCCAATTTTTCTCCATCTCTCAAGTTCACCTTTACATTGTGCGCTCTCACTTCGAAAATAAGAGGTTTTCCGACCTTATCATCGTCTCTGCTTCTTCCAAAAAGTGGGTGCGCAAAACCGGCGTAGTGAATACGCATTTCACCCAAGGTTTCATCGATAGCTCGGCAATACACGGCTATGCCTTTGGTCAATGCGATTTTCTCTTTAGAACGAAGGTCTAAGGAAGAATGGTCGATATCTTTTTTAAGATCAAAGCTTTCTCCTGTCTCCAGATAACCGAAGTCGATTAATTCACGCATCTGCCTTTTAGACAATACGCCAGGAATCCAGTTTCTCCAAAATTCAAAATCTGAGCAAATAACCTTTTCCCTTTCGAATATTTTTGGATTTGATGGACGTAAAATCTCCACAAAAAATATTAAAATCCAAATTATAAAAATCGTTAATCAAATTTAACATGGAATGACCGTATACACCATTTTATTCATGCCCGATTCTGAAGGCTAAGAGTTTCCATAAAATATTATTCTTTTTCAAAACCGTAATCCTCGAATTTCAACGTTCCGCAATTTTCCGTCACTATTCGAACCACGTTTTCGGGAAATCCGTCGGTCGAGTCGGCGTGGATTTCCATGGTGACGGTTACGTTGGTGTTCAAAAGTGCCGCAAGGTGCTGGACGACTTCGTCGGCGATGTTGGTGACGTCGCGGGAGAGTCGGCCCGGGTCGAGGGTGCAGCTGCCGAAGAAGCGTTTTTTAAACTCTTGTTCGACGGGTGTCGGTTTGCCATCACCCTCTCTGAGTTCGTTTTCTTCTCTGCCTGACGTTGCTCCTGTCGTCGAAATCGGGGGATTTGTGCCTCCCGTTGTATTTTCAGCCTCGGCGCGGTCCTGGTCGATTTGTGTTTTGGCGACTTTCGGTTTTACGACGAGGCCGCCCGCGTTGGGATCGACTTGGACGATTTGGCCGGAGCGCAGGCCTTGGTAACGTTTGGTTTCTTCGTCGAACCGGTCGGCGTAAGCGAAGGAGTCGGTTTGCCATGTCATGAGGGATAGGCCTTCCTCCGCGGCGTCGGAAAGCACCTTGGGGGATTGGAGGCGGGGGAGGTAGACGTATCTTGCGAAATCGTCCACCAGTTGGCGGACCTCCACGTGGTCGCCTCGCCAGAGGGGGATTCTATCGAGTTCCAGTTTCAGGATCGTGCCGGCCATTTTGGATATGAGGGACTCTTCCCGTTTCAGGCGCGCGGAGGCCTTTTGGGCCAGGCCGCCCTCGCCCAGGGGTTTGTAGACTTTCCATTCCAGCTTGTCGGATTTCGGGTCTGCCTGGTACGGGGCGACGATGCATCGCCAGGTTTCGGGGATTTGATAGGCGATGGTTTCGTCGGCCTCCTTTGTTTTGGTCAATGCGAGCTTGGCCTGGGAGGCGTCGAGGTTCAGGGCTTCGGCGCCTTTGTCTTTTTCGATGGACTGCCATGCCAGGAAGTTTCTGATCGCGCCTTCGAAGGTTTGCAGCTGGCGTTTTTCCGCAGCCATGAAGACCAGGGTGTTACGGTTCTGTCGCGGGGCGGAGCCCCGGTTGTAGAGGATTTCCTCGGCCGCTTTTATGGCGGGAGAGTCGTCGGGGCGGTTCGCGACGTGGGGGGCGTTGGGACCCAGGATGACCAGGCGGGCTTCCAGTTCGTCGGAAACGTCGGCGCTGGAGGTGGGGCACGCGTGGACGCGGGCGAAGTCTCCCAGCTTCGACTGTTCCTTTGCGAGCCTTCGTTCGATTTCCTCCTCCACGGCCTCGGGCTTCAATTGGGCGGCCCTGTCCTTGGCAAGGCTGAGCACCGACGGCTGGGTGCTGTACCAGTAGCGGTTCTTGTCCACGTACAGGTGGACGGCGCGGTCGGTCAGGCGTCGCAGGGCGTCTCCGAAGGTGGCGACGCTTTCTCCCGGCTGCACGCATCCCAGGCGGACATGGCGGTCGTCGGCGCCGCGCGTCGAGTTCTTCGCAACCGGGGCCGAGGCCATGTAGATGGTCCTGGCGACCCTTCTGCATGCCGAGTACCGGCCCATGTTCGGGTTTTCTCCGTCTATGGCCAGAGGAAGGGAGTAGGGGCCGTCGATGTCCCTTTCGATCACCGGGACCCAGGAGTCCTCGAGGTAGCGCACCAGTTCCGGCTGGACGTTTGCGTCGTGGATAGGCACCGAGCAGGGCATGATCATCAGGCTCGAGTCGCTGTTCGCCCAGAGGCTGTGGATCACCGCCGCCATGAGGCGCAGGACCCCCCTGGTCCTCTGAAACTTGTCCAGCGACGACCACTCGTTGTAGAGCCGGTCGAACAGCTCGGGGTGGATGGGATAGCAGGCGTTCATTCTCCTTTTGTATTCGCTCTCGCGGCATTTCGACGGAAACTCGTTGGCCTGCTTGCCGTACATGTCGCAATAGGCGTCGATTGCGGAATCGCGCACCGCGAAAAGTCTGGCGTCGGAAATTTCCTCGAAGAGTCTTCTTCTGACGATCTCGAAGCTTTCCTCGGCGCTTGCGGGCCTCCAGGGGGACTCCATGCGACCGAAAATGTGCTTGAGATTGTCGAGAGCGGCCTCTCCTCCCTCCCCTCCGATTTCGATCTGGGACGCGGGGATGCTCGCCACCAGGAGTGTTTTCGGCGCGGAACGAGCCGCCTCGGTCAGGGACTGGGCGAAGGTCATGTTGGCTTCGAAGGAGCCGCCCGGAAGGTCGGCTTTTCTATATAGTTGGCGAACGAAGGCGACCCATTCGTCCACGAGGATCAGGCATCCCCCTGCTTTCTTGAAGATTTCGCGAAGGGCGTCCGAGCCGGGGTTGACTCCGTTTCGGTCGGATTCGGCCACCAGTTCGAAGCCCTCTTTGCCTAAGAGTTGCCACGCGAGTTCTCCCCAGAGGGTGCAAACCACGGTCCCGTCGGATTTCTTGATCGGCTGGGCGGGGGACAGGGCGGTCCCGACGAGTACGGCCCTCCGGATCGGGGGAAGGTCGGAGACGTCCTCTTTTTTGACCAGTTCCTCGACATCCTTGAGAGACGCGGGACTTTCACCGGAGAACAAGTGGTACAATGCTAGCATGGAGTGGGTTTTTCCGCCGCCGAAGTTCGTCTGCAACTCCATGACCGGGTCCCCAGCGCCTTTGCAGATTCGTTTCAGGGCGTTTCGAAGGAGCATTTCCAGGCCTTCGGTGAGGTATGTGCGACGGAAAAATTCCCTGGGGTCGCCATATTCCGGAGCGGCCTCTCCCCGGATGACCTGGCTCAAGTCGGCTGCGAACTCGGCCTGCTGGTAGTTTCCGGAGGCCACGTCGGCATGGGGGGCCACGACTTCCCGCCAAGGAGCAAGACTGGCGGTGGGCTGCCCTTCCACCAGGAGTTGCTTGCTTTTCTTTCGCTCGTTTCTAAGCTGCTGTTCGTAGCGTTCTCGCATCAACTTTTGTTTCTCGGCGTTGATATCCCTGGCCTGCTGTGCGGCGGACACGGCGAATAGAAGCCGCTCCGAGCTATCCATGGCCCGGTAGGCGTCGTCGGTGGTAAACGTGTTTTGGTGCGCCCATTTGTTGCGGATTTCCCTCAGTTCGCTGACAAGGCTCCTTTCGGCGTGCCCCAGCGTTTTCTTGAACACCTCGTGCCAGAAATTCCACATGATTTCCAAAACGATCTTCAGGTCGCCCGCAGCCTCGGAACCGAAGGTATTGACCACGTCGTCGGGAAAATGGTGTCTCGCAACCGCCTTTTGAATCCATTGGTCGCCCAGCTCCGCCTTCATCTCCCTCGCCACGAAAGGCTTCAGGCCGTCCCGAAGCGATTCCACCGTTTTCGTCACCCTGTCGTAGTTGGTAATGCCTGCCATTGGAGTTATCCTTTCAGCTGGTTTCGTTCACACTCGGCTTTTCTGCGATGAACATTTTTGCGACCTTCGAATCGATCGAAACATCCGCGAACATACCCGCCGGATAGAGGTAATCTTCCCCCTCATCGTCGATCACGCGTATTTCACCGTGTTTTTCGGCCTCCTCGTCGGGTATGCATTGGTATATTTTCCATTTCTCCAAAGAAGCTTCGTTTCCCTGGTTCTCGATACACAAAACGAGCCTCTTTCCTTCGATTGTGTTTATCATTGCGCTACTCTCCAATGTAGTATTTGACTTTCATGTTTACCATTCCGATACCATGGGCCTCGAACCAATGTATTTCGGCCAATTTTACGGATGGGTTAAGCGAAGAGTTACCCTGGCTAATTCCAGCCGATTGTTAACAGAGCAGCTCAATCAACTATGTCGTTGTTTCCTCCGGGTTTTTCTTCGGAACGAAATCGGCAACCGATCTTGTCGATCCGATTAAGTTCCTATATTTTTTTTGATATTCCATGTAATATTTGACCAACTTTTCAGGATCATGATCAAATTCTTTGGATATTTCATGACGAGTCTTTTTTATCTTGTCTATTGTTGGATCCGGTTTCATGTTAAAATTCCTCGCTTATAAGTTGCAAAGGCGTCGTTAAAATTGGAACGGAAAGCCCCTGATTTTTATGAATGAAAGCCGTCTATTCGAACATTTTCCCTTGCGTGTCTTTCCCGCCGTCTATCGAGGAGGCCAGCCGTTTCAACTCCGGCCACGAAACCACAAGGGCGTTGTAGCTTCGCGCCTCCTCGGCCCATCCTTTTCTCTCGCAGGTCATGTAAAGACGGTAGGCAAGGTCTCTTGCCTGTTCTGCGACCCCGCCCAGTTTCTTGAGAATTCCGGCTGCGGCCTCTTCGCCCTCGTTTTCCAGGACCCTTATCAGGTGCTGGGTGGATTCCCAAACGGTCAGCCGGTGGTCCGAACTCGGGTCCCAGTTTTCGCTCATTTCGTCCCTGCGAAGCAGATGCACGCGCCCGGCTTTGCTGTAAAGAAACCCAGCATCGACAAGGCCTTGGACCGAATTGTTTTTAGCCTTGCACAGCGTTTCCGCAACCCCGAATGAGCCTTCGCCTGTTCCGAACTGCTCGAACCAGGAAACGGCCCAGCGACTGTCGGAATCGAGTTCACCTTCCTGATGAGATAGAATTTCATCTAGAACTTCGTTTATCAATTCCAGTGCGGTCCGAACCGTCATTGGAGTGCCATCAGCCTCTATTACCCGTTCATATTTTGAAAATATAGCCATTCCTGGCCCAATTGCAGATTGTGCTAAATCGACAGGAGCAATATTGCTTTTCTGGAGATATCTCAAGGTCTTGGGCAATTTCTCTCTAAGCTGGGTTTGAAAATTGCGTCTCGTGGTGATTTCGGCATTATAATTTTTTTTCCGACATACTAAAATGATTGAAGAAGCTAAGGCATTTGTTCCCATTGCAACCTGCCTTGTTTTCATCTCAGTCCTTAGAGGCCAAGTGCCAAATATGGTGAGTCCGGTATCTATTAAGGATTCTAAAAAAGTTTCCCAACCCGTTGATACCTGTCCCGTTTCCCCTTTTTCGGACTGTTTAAAGGCATAATAAATTGTTAATGGTACCATTTCATTCAAATTGTGCTTAATGCTTGAGAAAGCTTTTTTCATTCCGTTCAGAAAAAAGGTCTCTGAATCTTCTTTGCTTTCATGGCGATACGGCGTTGCCACAAGCTCTTCGTTTTTGGGAGTGGTTAAAGTGTAAAAAAGGCCTGGAAATATATCCTTGATATGCTTCCTCAACCAAACGTAAAAAAAATCAGAAAGATCCGAATACCCAACATTGCTGTAGTAAGGCGGGTCGGTAGAACAAATGATCTTTTCTGGCAAATCAAGCTTCGAAGCTTCGAGTTGGTTGCTGAACCCCGTAACTTTGAATTTTCCCAAATGTGAAAGAGGGTCTGCCACACATTCATAAGCAGCTTCAATTGAACCTGTTGCTGAAGCGAACGGGTTTGTTTCTGCAAAGTCCCAAACCATGGGTAGCGCTTGTCTTCCGAAGCAATGTTGGGCTTTAGGGCCAGAAGAGTTCCAACTAACTAGGCTATTATTTGACATAACCAAACGGTCTATTGCCAATGATAAAAGAATAGCAATGCTGTCGCTGTATGCAGTAGCGCGTTCTCCTCCTTCATCCAAAGTCTTTTTATCTTCGATCATTCCTGATAAAATGGCATCAGCAATAATTTTTTCACGAATATTCACGAGTGAATCGGATATGGTCGATAGCGCAACAAGTTGGCGAGATGTGAAATAGTCCCCAAAAACCTTGAAACCGTAGATACGACCTTGAGCATTACTTGCAAAGGTGCCTCTGCATGCAGAAGTGGGTTTCCAAGATGGAATAGCCTCTGTCGCGACTTTTTCCATTCCTTTCGTTGGCGGGAAATAAACCCTACCTCTTCTTCCCTCGGCCACGATCGCCATAAGTTTTGCTCCGGTGCGGCCTGCATTGGCTTCTTCGTCAATATAGGTGTAAGGTATGGGCGTTCCACTAAAGATGCAACGAAAACTGCCGCGAGAAATTTTTGTACCTTCTTTAACACTTTTTGGGAAAGAGCCTGTCTTGATCATAAAACGATAACTATCTCCCGATAACACCGGCTTAACCCAGGCTTCTTTCCCTTTTTTGTTAGAAAGAACAAAGCTTGATACCAATGGCACGTGGACATGCTTAAACGCGGGATTTGGGCTTTTAACGGTTCTTGCCCAAATCCAGGCAATAACAGTTAATTCCTTGCTTTCATATTCTTTCAAATCAGGTCGATTTTCTATCATCTCAGAAGTTACTTTAACCTTGGGATAAAGATCTCCGATCTTTTTTTCCACTTCATCCCGCATCCATTTCCCATAGTAGCGTACATCCTCAGCTAAACCCTGGGCTCCCTTCCAAACGTTCATCCCCCTGCTTTTTTTCCTCGATTCAGGGTTCACGGGAGGTTGTCCGGCGAATTTCTGTGGAATTTCAAGCATTGCCTTGCATATCAAAACCGCAACGGGGTTTAAGTCCGAAGCGTGCGCTTCGAGCCCCAGTCGCTGGGCTTCCAACGGAATCGCACCTCCCCCTGCGAACGGGTCGTGGAATGCGGGAAGTTTTTCCGGATCGTCCCCGGTTTCCTTGCAGGTCAGCGCCCAGGATTTTCTGATTTCCTTCCGGGCGGCCTCGAGGACCTTTTCGTTGTTGGTGTTTTCCCATTTGACCATTTGTTCGATCAACGCGAACAACCTGTCCCGCTCTCGGTTTTGTTCCTCTTCTGTGGGAAAAAGCTCGGGGTGCGACGAAGGATCGTCCACCAGCTGCGCGAACAGGACGGCCCGGGCGGCGGCGAGCGGGCGTCTCGCCCACCACAGGTGCAGCGTGGACGGATGTCCGTGCCGGATGGATTTTTCCCTTGCCGAGGCCTTGTTGATGGCGTCCAGAGGAAGCGCCACCTCGATGAGCTTTTTTCTGTAAGTCGTTTTTTCGTTTTCGTTCAACGTACTTTTTCTCCCGTGGAAATCAGTTGGTTCAGGTTGAAGTTGATGCTGACCTCGGCGAAGCCGGGTTCGCGGTCGAAGGGCTTTTTCACGTAAAAGACATCGAGTTCGCCGAGGGACTCGTAATTCGTCGCGGGTTCCCCTATCCTGAAAGGATCGGCCGAGGGCGCTTGCTCCGACGGCGGGACCAGCACGACGGCCAGGATGAATTGTTCCGGTTTGTTGAAGGACGCGAGGATTTCGTTCTTGGTCACCGTCACCGTGTCCGAACCTTTCAGCCTTCCCTTCACCTCGATGAAGCGAAGGCTTTCGGACCGCTTAACCCTCGACTCCACGTCCCAGCCGCACTTTTCGGACGACACGTCCCGAGGCTCGTTTCCCAGGCTGGATTCGAGGTCCATGACGGCCGCCATGGCCAGCTGCTCGACGCGCTTGGTCTCCATGGCGAACAGGGAGGCTTGCTCCTTTCTTTCTCCCTTCAGCCTCGCCAGCAGGCCTGCGGGAACGACCAGGGCACCCCCGACGATCACCGGGGTTGCGGGCAGGGCAATCGCATGAAATAGTTGTGGACACGGGGAAAGAGGGATGATAACCTATCTTGATGAGCTGTTTTTACAAACGTTTTTCAAGGAGGTTTACATATGACGGAAAAACCCGGTGTTGCCATAATAGACCATTTTTCATCCCTGACAGACCCTCGTTTGCAAGGCAAGGTGCGTCACAAGCTCGTCGATATCGTAACCATCACGATATGCGCTGTAATTTGCGGTTGCGACGACTGGACCGAGGTATCTCTCTACGGAGATAAAAAAAAGGATTGGCTCGGGACCTTTCTCGAATTGCCGAACGGAATCCCCTCCCACGATACATTCTCGCGAGTATTTTCAATGATATCGACAGACGAAATGGAGCGTTGCTTTTTGAACTGGGTAAACGCCGTTTTCGAAAAAACGGACGGGCAGGTCGTCGCGGTGGACGGCAAGACGCTGCGGCGCTCTCATGATCGCTCGTCGAACAAATCCGCCATACACATGGTGAGCGCGTGGGCCTCCGAAAACAGAATAACCCTCGGGCAGGTGCAAACAGAGGAGAAATCAAACGAAATAACCGCGATTCCGGCGTTGCTCGAACTTCTCGAGATCAAAGGATGCATTGTGACGATAGACGCCATGGGGTGTCAGAAGAAAATCGCGAATCAAATCGTCGAACAGGGAGCCGACTACGTTCTGTCGCTAAAGGGGAATCAGGGAAATATGCACAAGGATATCAAGCATTTTTTCGAAGACGCCTTGCAAAAGGAATTCGACGGCGTGGAAAGCCGGATGGTGGAGACAATAGACGGAGATCACGGCAGAGTCGAAATAAGAAGATACTATACGGTCAACGAAATCGACTGGCTCGAAGGCAGAGAAAAATGGAGAGAGCTGAACTCGATCGGAATGGTTCAATCCGAGCGGCATATAGGCGAAGACATTACCGTTGAAAACAGATTCTATATTTCTTCTTTGACTGATGCTCCCGAATTGTTTGCGAAAGCCGCAAGGCAGCATTGGGGCGTCGAAAACGGATGTCATTGGACTCTCGACATAGCATTCAGGGAAGACGATTGCAGGAAAAGGAAAGGAAATTCCGCTGCGAATTTTTCGAGAGCCAGACGCATCGCGTTAAACCTTTTAAAAAACGACGACACGACAAAAGCAGGAGTAAAAGCCAAGAGGAAAGTTGCCGGATGGGACGATGAATATGTTGGCAAGCTGATTGGCGGGTAAAATTTCATGCGATTGCCCTAGGGTTGCGGGGGACAGCCGGAGGGAGCGCTCCAGCTCGGCCATCCTCGATTCCAGGCGGCTTTGCAGGTCGTCGGCCCGGGACCGCGCCTGCATCCAGGGAAGGCGGGTTTTCTTTCCCGCCTCTTCCATGAGCTTCAGCTCGTCCGCCCTGTGGTCCCAGTAGTAAATTTCCTTGGTCAGCCGTTCCTTCACTGCGGCCATGGTCTTTTGAATACGGGCCTCGTGCAGGTTTCGGACTTCCTGGAAGTGCGCGGGCACGATTTTGGATATGGCGAAGGAGAGCGCCTTTTCCTCCAGGGTGGGGCCGTCGGGCAGCTCTTCCAGGACAGGCTTCAGCAGGGATTGTTCGTTGTCGCCAACAGGACGGTAGTCGAGGTACGGAGCGTATCCGGCGTGCCTGCACGAGCCGTCCGGTTCGATTTCCACGAATTGCATCTGCCGCGACACCACTCTTCTGGCAGCCTCCCCTGAAGCGGTAGCATCCTGGACCGCGTGCTCCAGATAGAACAACGCGCGCGGCGTCTCCTCCGGGTCCTGGGGATCGACCAGCACGGCCCCCTGCTTCAGCAAGCTCCTGTTTTGCTCGAGGATCAAGTCCATGACCGCGCTAAGCAGAGGGTGTCCGGGGCAGACGAATTCGGCCTCGGGTTTTCCGGGCGGGCGGATGTGTTCCTTGTGGAAGGTGACCCGCTGGTACTTTTTCAACACCGGGGTTCGGGTCCCGATCTGCCGGTCCCGGTTTCGAATGGGGGCGGGAACGTGGGATATTTCGAAACGGCCCTGCTCCCGGGGCTTGATTCTACCGCCGAGGCGCGAAAAGGCCTCCAGGAAAAAGGACTGGATGAAATGGGGCTGGAGCCTGCGCGCATCGGCGCGGTCCATTTGCTCGCGGATTTTCCGGAGGCTTCCCATGTCCATCATTTCATGGACAAGGGCCTGGTCCTCAATGAGGGATTTCAAATGTTGCCGGTCGAGGTTTTCATCGATCACCTTGGAAAGGCGCTCCCGCACGTCCGGCCTGTCGCCGTACCGGATCGCCTCCAGGAGCAAATCCCTGAGGGGCTTGTCGGAGAAGGACCTTCCGAGGACGTCGAACACCTGTCCTCCGAGCGCCTCCGACTCCTGTTCGATCTTTTGGCAGAGCCTCTGGAAGACGTTGCCTTCCCTGGTCTCCCCGGCCACGAGATTCCACAGGTGGCAGACCTCGGTCTGGCCGATCCTGTGGATGCGCCCGAACCGCTGCTCGATGCGGTTGGGGTTCCAGGGCATGTCGTAGTTGACCATAAGATGGGCACGCTGGAGGTTGATGCCTTCGCCTGCGGCGTCGGTGGCCACGAGGATGAAAACCGATTTGTCCTGGGTGAAGGCGTGTTCGGCCTTTTTTCGCTCGTCCCGTGCGAGACCTCCGTGGATGGTAACGATGGCCTCGGGTCCCAGGAGGGTCCCGATTTTGCGAACCAGGTAGTTGACCGTGTCCTTGTGTTCGGTGAAGACGACGAGTTTTCTGCGGTCTCCGTGGGGGGAGACCATTTCGGGACGGTCCTGCAACAGCTTGGAAAGTTCCTCCCATTTTCGGTCCTTGCCGCTTCGAAGCACGGCCCCGGCCTCGCTTTCCAAGAGCTTCAGCGTGTCGATCTCGGCTTTCAGTTCCTGGATGGTCCGGGCGGCGCTGGCCTGATCGACGACCTTTTCCTCCAGGGATTCCACCTCGGCGTCCGGGGCGTCCTCCAAGTCCTCCAGGTCTTCCGGGGTAAAGGCCGGAAGAGGACCGAAAACCGACGGTTCGATTTTTCCGCCGCGCTGGAGGATCTTTTCCTCCCGAAGCCTTGCTTCCAGCCGTTTCCGTCGGCGGCAAAGGGACTGGTGGATGGCCTCGGGCGAGGATGCCAGGCGTCTTTGCAGGATGGTCAGGGCGAACCCCACGGTGCCCTTTCTCCCGTCGTTTTCGAGCGCGTCCGCGCGGTTGAACTCCTCGCGAACGTATTCGGTGACGTCCTTGTAAAGCCGGGCCTCCATGTCCGAGAGCGGATAGTCCACGGTATAGGCCCTGCGCTCGGGAAACAGGGGCGTGCCGTCGAACCGCACCAGCTTTTCCTTGATCATCCGCCGCATCAGGTCCGACGGGTCGCAGGAGTGAACGCCCTTGCGGTACTTTCCCTCGAACCGGTCGCCGTCCAGAAGTGACATGAACAGCTGGAAATCCTCCTCCTTGCCGTTGTGGGGCGTGGCGGTCATGAGCAGAAAGTGCCGGGAGACGCTCGACAGGAGCCGGCCCAGCCGATGCCGCCTGGTGTATTTCACCTCGCCGCCGAAATAGCTCGCCGACATTTTGTGGGCCTCGTCGCAAACCACCAGGTCCCAGTCGGACTTTCGCAGCTTTTCGACGAGATCGTCGTTGCGGCAGAGATGGTCCAGGCGGCCGATGCCCATTTCGATTTCGTCGAAGGGATTGCCGGTCAAAGACGAGTTCACCCTGTCGCGGGTGACGAGTTCGAAATGGAGGTCGAACTTTTCGTACAGCTCGTCCTGCCATTGTTCGGTCAGGTTGCCGGGGCAGACGATCAAACAGCGCCGCACGTCGCCGCGAATGATCAGCTCCTTGATGAGCAGCCCGGCCATGATGGTCTTTCCGGCGCCGGGATCGTCGGCGAGCAGGAAGCGAAGGGGCTGGCGTTTGAGCATCTCCTCGTACACGGCGGTGATCTGGTGCGGCAGCGGCTCCACCAGGGAGGTGTGGACCGCCAAGTACGGGTCGAACAGGTAGGCGAGCCGAATACGGTGGGCTTCGGACACGATACGGAGCATTTCGCCGTCGGCGTCGAAACTCCATCGGCGACCGGAGCTTTCGATGGCAAGTTCGGATTCCCGTTCGCGCAGCAGCAACTCGTTTCCGAGCCCGCCGCTTTCGTCCTTGTAGGTGATTTCGAGAAAGTCCTCCCCGTGCCACTTGGCATCGACAATCATAACCGATTGTCCGGGCAGGACGCCCTTGATTTTCAAACCCCTGCGAATGTCTTCGAGCTTGGCCATTGTTTCATCGTTCGACAGCATCGAATTCGTTAAAAAAACTTCCGATCCCATACGGCGTTTTCATCTAACACTCGATGATCAAGTTTTTTCGTCATTCCCTCGAAAGCTTCGAATCCATGCGCTTCTGCGGATCTCTGGGATTCCGGGTCTCCGCTGCGCTGCGCCCGGAATGACGGTCGCCTCGGTCCGGTCCGCATAAAAAAACTTGATCATCGAGTAACACAAAAATCGTACGGATGCAAATATTGCTTTGGGGAAATTTTTTCGGACATCGGGAAGTCTATCCATAGCTCGAACCTGAAGACATCCGAGCCTGCCTGGCGTATGGGAGAAGAATCGGCTGACACGAACCTGGTTATAACGGATTTGGTGGGGATTTAATATCTTCGTGCTCTTCGTGCTCTTCGTGTTCTTCGTGGTTGAAAATCAAGGGCTTGAACCACGAAGAACACGAAGAGCACGAAGGAGGACTGACCTAATAAAATATCGGCGCACAAATTAGTTGCAAACAGACAAATCAAGATATTGTGAAATTATGCCCGGTACTTCGTAGTATCGTGGCCCCGGACTTCACCTCAGTCTTCGGGAGGACACGCTCTTTTTCTATCCACGCATAGGGGATACTTTCATCCCTTCTCTTTCAGTAAAGCGGCCTCGAACAGCACCTCGTAAGTCCACCGATCCCCGAAATCGTAACGATAACAGGCAACGCGTCCCGGTAGATCGAACAGTTCCCCTGATCGGTATCTCACGTCCCGGCAGGATTTTAGGGGCACCGATGAAACAGTCTTCGGGCGGAATACCGATGAAGCTGGCCTTTTTCTTGTGCGCGCCTTTTATCTCGAATTCATGGAGATGGTAATCCAGCCACCCATGGCGTCTTGGATGGCGACATGGAGGTCCCTGATACATCGGACCAGAACTTGTCCCAAGGCTGGTCGATTTTTGATTTCAAAGCGGGATTGTTTTGCAGCATGGCTTCGTTACCTTGGGTTCATTAGGGGGCCTGCCGTTTTTTTGCGACCCAGTAGCCGCCTTTATCCGGTCCTACACGTTCCAACAGGCCCCGTGTTTGCAAATTTTTTATGTTTCGTTCGATAGATCGCGGGGTGACTCCGATCATTCGAGACAATTCGGCAATGGTAATATGCCGGTTTTCGGCGACAAGGCGAAGAACTTTCTCCGACGCTTCACCCGACGTTTGTTCTCGGGACCGCAATGGTCCTTCA
The DNA here is from genome assembly GCA_963674505.2 of Desulfobacterales bacterium. Lineage (GTDB taxonomy): Bacteria > Desulfobacterota > Desulfobacteria > Desulfobacterales > SKZT01. The sequence continues at coordinate 577,960 of CAXXIG010000004.1, read as the reverse complement.
TGGGATTGCGTATGGGTCGGTCTTGGGAATTCGAGGATAAACATCGTGTCGTAACGGATGTTCGCCTCGGGGCATCGTTTTCGTTGCAGTGCGTCATAAATGCGTTCAATGCAGGAACCCATCTTTTCGATATAATTGCTTCGAAGCAGCAAACCGGCGATGCGAGGATTGCGGCAGACGCTGCGACGGGCGAATTCTTTTTCGGGAAGACCTGGGGTGATGAAAATCATCCTTTTTTTCCGGGTTGATTTTCCGCAAGGTTTTGTTCCAGTTCTGCAGGGCGGCAGGTGTGAGGTCCTAAACCTAATACTTAAAACCTTACACCTCTCCCTTAAAAACCGAACAAGAATATGCCGAATAATCAGCATGTTTTCGGAGAGTTTTTCATCGCCCAAAGGTTTTTTCAAAAGAAAACCTTATTTTTATTTTTTAACCTTAGTAGCCATGACGGAATCTCTATCCCATAACCTTATTACCTTATTGGTATATTTTCTCCTTGAATCCCGGTTTTCCTTTCAATTACCAAAAATAAGGTAATAAGGTTGGGTTGAAAAGGGAATTCGCCATGCTACTAAGGTTAAGGACAGAAAATAAGGTTTTTTTGGGATCTAAAACGAAATTCCCGTGCTACATTTGCCGCCGACAGCGTTCGAGCATTTTTACGGAACAAATTCAGGCGGAAAAACAAGACCGTGAAAAAGCGACCTGTGCGGTAGGGCTCAACGGCAACGTGAAAAACACGTTGGTCCCGGTAGCGCCGGCTTGCACGGCGGCGCGGCGAATTATCCTGCACCAATTATGCAGTCCGAATGTGCGAGGCGCCGCGCCGCCGTGGAAGGCGGCGCTACCGGGATATCCGACTTTGTTCTTTCTGCAAAAGCACAACGTTGCAAACGCGCCAACCGCACGGGTCGAAAGATTTTGACCCGACTGATACCCGGCGTTATTGTATGGATTTACGTGAAGAAAATCGACGGAGGATACAATCTCATGGTGATTCGACCATGCCAAAGAACCGACGCGCATTTCCTGTCTCGCGTATATGTGCGAACGTGGCGGGGTACCTGTTTGGGTGCATTGCCTTTCGATTATTTGTTCCACATGTCCGAATTCCGGCAGGAAAGAGAATTTTTCCATGAACTCGACACCACCCTTGTCGATGAATGTCCGACATGATCCGATATGAATAGAACAGAAGACGCGTCGAGACGCGATCCCCACCGTTGGATAGTGTTCGGGACCATCAGTCTGGTGTATTTTTTCGTCTATTTCCATCGGGTGTCCACGTCCGTGATCGTAACGGATTTGCTTGATGCGTTTCAGACCAACGCCACCGCGCTGGGGTTCATGTCGTCGATGTATTTTTACGTGTATGCCGCGGAGCAGCCGTTGGTCGGCTATCTTTCGGACAAGCTGGGGCCGCGGCGGGTGATGGGATACTGGTCCGTGGCGGCGGCGGCAGGGTGCCTGGTTTTCGGCCTTGCGCCGGATATCGGCTGGGCAACCGCAGGCAGGGCGATCATCGGTATCGGCGTCGGAGGGGTGTACGTGCCCGCGCTCAAGGCGTTTTCCCTGTGGTTCCGCAGAAAGGAATTCGGCACCATGATCGGGCTGCTCATGTCCATGGGCAATTTGGGGGCGGTCATTGCCACCGCTCCTTTGGCGTGGGCGGCGGGGACCTGGGGTTGGCGCGCCACCTTTTTCGGCATCGGGGCCATCACCCTCGCGCTGGCCTTCGCCACCCTGTTCGGCACCAGGGACTATTCGGAAAACCGCGACACGTCCGGCGAGCCTGCGCCTGGGTCCGGGGAAGGTTCGTCCGGCAAGCCCGGTTTTATAAGGGTGGTGGCATCGAAGCAATTCTGGCTCGCAGCCATTGTATTCTTCGGGATTTACGGGACCCTGGTCACCTTGCAGGGGCTGTGGGCCACGCCGTTTCTCATGGCGGTGCTGGGAATCGAGCGCATTGCGGCAGGCAAGCTCAACATGCTGATTCCGGTGGGCGTCATCTTCGGCGCTCCCTTCTTCGGATGGCTTCCCGGGCGGTTCGGACTGAAACTGCGTCGCGTACTGACGGGAATTCTTACTGTCTACGTATTCACCTGGGTTTGCATCACCTTTGCCTACGCGCACCTTCAAATGGCGGGACTGTCGGCCACGCTGCTGGTCATGGGATTTGTGGCCGGCGGATTCATCAGCGTTCTCTGGGGCATCGTCCGGGAGACCACTCCCGTGGAAATTCTGGGCTTTACTTCGGGCTTGCTCAATCCCGCCCCGTTTTTCGGAGTGGCCGTTTTCCAAGTGTTGACCGGGGCCATTCTCGACCGTTTCGGCGAGGCTGGCGGCCTGTATCCGGTATCCGGCTTTCAGAGCGCTTTTTCGGTCTGTCTTGCCGCCAATGCCGTCTGTCTCGGGCTGGGGCTTTTCATCCGCGATGCCGATTCGAGGGGATAATTGGTCAAATCCGGTCCGATGAGAATTGTCAGCCCATCAGCAAGCGGGATATGAGGTGGCCGCGTGTCAGCAAGCCCTCGAACGATCCGGCCGTATCCACGACGGGAAGACCTTCTTCGAGTTCTGCGTTTTCATTGCGCAGAGGAATCGACATCCACGCGGGGCTGCGCAGGGCTTCCCAGACCGTCAGTTCCGGCCGCAGCTCAATGGGCTCGCGAAGGCTGCCGAGCAAATGTGTCATCTTTCGGCGCACGTCTTCCGGGTTTGGTTCGTCCGCAGGCGCGTTGAGCAGTTCCATGAAGTCTTCCCGCCGGTCGCCGGACAATATATCCACGAGTTCTCCGATATGCGCGAGCGCCACAAAGCGGTCCTTTTCCCCCTCCAGTATCAGGCAGTATGCGAACTGATCCCCGAACCGCTGCTTGAGTTCGTCGATGTAAATCTCGATGGCCCTATCGACGTATCGCATGCCGGAGTGGAGGTGGAACGTCAATGACAGCGGCCGCCCGGACTCTGCTATTTTCTCGGCCTCCGGGCTCGACAGAAAACGATACAGGTCCGGCACGCCGCCCTTGCCGAATTGGGCGAAACTGACCTTTTCCGCCGTCTTGCCGGACAGTTCCACCAGGTCGTAGCCCTCCGGGTCGCGCTTGACCTCGGCCCGAAAAAGCTCGGTAACATAGTCGTCCTTGTGCTTGCTCAGGCTCTGCTGCACATTGTCGGCGAACGGTTGCACGGCCCGGCTGATTGTCTGCGTGATGAGGGCGGTTACCTGGTCGGATTGCAGCTCTTTCTGCACAGCCTGCGCGAGCCTCTCCCCGCCACCTGCGGTATCGAAATAATGGGCCATTTCCGCAGCCAGCTGCCGGGAGAGAAATTTTTGACCTTCCTTTGAATCAAAATAAGCGGACACCTGGTCATGCAGGTTTTTCAACGCCACATCGCGCACGGTTTCCAGCACCATCTTTTGACCGCTCTTTTCGTCCGTCAGGTAATTGACCGTGCTGGAACCGACGTGTTTTCGCACCAGCTCCTGGCCTGCATCCGGGTTTTTCAAGTATGCCTGGGTTGTTTCCTCCACGGTTTGCCTCATTTTCTCCTGAACACTCGGGTCCTTTGCGACATAATCCTGGATGGTCTGCGGCCCCCAGACGAACAGAAAGAAAAGCACGGCGACTATGCCTGCGCCGCCTACGGGCAAACCGACCCAGCGGAATAAATTCATCTTCACGTCCGATTCCAGACGTCGCCGCAAAAGCTCCAGCGTCGCCTCGTTTACGTAAAGGTTGGAATCCACTTGCAGCTTTTCTTCGTTTTTGTTTTCATTTTCTGCCATTTTTCAGTCCTCCCATAATTTTGACCAGATCGATACCCGACATTAATATACGAAATCGTTTAAAGGAAATCTACGGAGGATACGATCTCGTGGTGATTCGACCATGCCAAAGAACCGACGCGCATTCCATGTCTCGCATCTATGTGCAAACTTGGCGAGATACCTACCTGAATGCCATACCGTTCGATTATTTGTTGCACATGTCCGAATTCCGGCAAGAAAGAGAATTTTTCCATGAACTCGCCGGCAACCTTATCGTCGGTTTCGCGGCCGAAGAGGCTGGCCGGATGGTGGGTTTTATCACCGGCGGCTACGAAAGGGACGGAGACGAAATTTACCAGGGTGAAATAGAGACGCTGTATGTTTTGAAAGATTATCAGCGTCGAGGCGTCGGTAGAAAGCTCGTTTCGGCATTGGCAGGGCATTTGAGCCGAAACGGCATTTATTCGATGCTGGTTCGCGTCCTCAAGCTCAATCCCTACAGGAGATTCTACCGGAAAATAAACGGCACCTACCTGAAAGACGAGCGTACGGTTGTTGCAGGCGAGAAGATCGACTTGGAGGTGTACGGCTGGCTCGACGCTACCCTTGTCGATGAATGAAAGGGCGCCGGGTTTTCCTCGTTTCCTTCCATTTGAACGTTGCGAGTCCGACCGGGCTTTCGGGCCGCATGCGATATTGACGAAAATGCAGCCGAAATCTTCGACCTGTGCGGTTGAGATCGACGGATAGGCGAAGAAATTCGTTTGTCCCGGTAGCGCCGCCTTCCACGGCGGCGCGGCTCCGTCTACGAAACACAGAAACGTAGGTTGGGTTGAGCGTCGTTAAATGTTGGGTTTCGCTAATTTTTTTCTTTCAAATGTAACTGGAAGGTACGCGGTGCAAACAGCCTGCAAGCGAAACCCAACATGAAAGCCCGCTCAACCCAACCTACGCCTGCTCCCCCAAATCCGTCATAATCAGGATTTCTTCTCGTCGGTAGGACATCGACACGGGCCATCTGTTACAGGCTATTCGATATTCGAAGGACTTTGCCGTTTCTACACAGGCCTCCTGCAGGCGCAGGCCGCCGCTTTTTCTCATTCCGCTGTGAAAAAGCTCTTCACCTGCTCCTTCAAGACCTTCCCCATGGTGTTTCTGGGGATGGTTTCCGTAAACCGGATTTCCTTGGGGCATTTCCAGTCGTGGAGGTTTTTTTTGCAGTGTTGACGGATGGCGTCGGCGGTCACTTCGGCGCCGGGGTTCAGTTTCACCGCCGCCACGACCTTCTCGCCCCACCTTTCGTCCGGGACGCCCACCACTGCGGATTCCGCGACGCCGTCGATCTTGTCTATTACGGTTTCCACTTCCTTGGCGGACACGTTTTCGCCTCCGGTGATGATGATGTGCTTGATGCGGTCGGTCAGGTAGTAGTAGCCGTCGTCGTCGATTCTACCCAGGTCTCCGGTCTTGAACCATCCGTACTGGAAGGTCTCCTCGGTCTCCTTGGGCTTGCGCCAGTAGCCGGGGGTGATGGAGCGGCTTTTGAGCCAAAGCTCTCCGACCTGCCCCGGTTCGACATCCTTGCATTCGACCGGGTCCACGATCCGCGCCTCGAGGCCGGGAAGGGGCGTTCCGATGGAACCGGATTTTCGCTTTCCCCGCACCGGGTTGGAAAAGTTCATGCCCGTTTCCGACATTCCCTCCCGTTCGACCGGCTCCTTGCCGAATATCCGCTTGATTCGGTCGAACTCCTTGACCAGAAGGGGGGCGGAACCGGAAGTCCAGAGGCGCATGTGGTCGAAATCGGCCTTCCTGTCGCCCCAGTTGTCCATGAGTATGGCGTACATGGCGGGGACCGCCATGAACACGGTGCACGGGTCGCCCTGGTCCTTGTCGGACAGAACATCCAGCACGGTCTGCGGGACGAAGGCGTCCAGCATCCTGACCTTGGCGCCGGCGAGAAGCGAGGTGTGCAGGGCGAAGCACAGTCCGTGCACGTGGAACAGGGGCAGGACATGGCAGAGGATGTCCGAGGAGGAAATCTCCCAGATGTCGATGATGTTCCTGGCGTCGTGGATCAGGTTTTCCTGGGTGAGGACCGCGCCTTTGGGGTTCCCGGTGGTCCCCGACGTGTAGATGATCAGTGCGGGATCTTCCGGCGCCACGTCGATTTCCAGCGGGGTGTCGTCGTCGATGGCGCCGAACAGGTCCGCCTGGGGGTAGGGCAGCGCGATATCCACGGTCGCGATTTGGGCGGCGGGGCATATTTTCGCGACCATTTCCTTTTTGTCCGGTTCGCAGAGAATCGCCTTGGGGTCGGCGTCGCCCAGAAGATATTCCATCTCGGATTGCTTGAAGCCCGGATTGAGAGGGGTCGAGATGCCTCCGATTTTCTGCAGGGCGAAATGCGCGGTCAAAAACGCGAGGGATTTTCCCATGAACAGGACGACCCGGTCGCCTTTCTCCACCCCCATCGAAACGAACCTGCGGGCCATGCGGTCGGCGTCGCGATTCAACTGCCGGTAGGAAAGCAGGGTCTCCAGGCGTCCCTTTCGCAGAAATTCGATGGCCGGGGCGTCCCCGCGGCTCGCGCAAGATTCTTCGAAACAATCCTTCAACGTATCCTTGGACATACACGTACCTCCATTTATTCGATCATAATCCAATCTTCGGGAACGCCCGCGAAAAACTTTTTATGGTTCATCGCGGATTTGTCGGGAGCGGCAAAGGTAACCAGAGCTTCCAGCTCTGGCCCCATATTGCGAGTACGCCGTCGCTTGCAAGCCACAAGACATGCCAGACCAGGATGGTCTGGTTGCCATCGACACGCCTTTTCCCGCAAATCGGCAATGAGCGTCTTTTGTAATTGCAGGCGGTCATCCTATCATTTTGTTGGGCAACCATAGAGCAAGTTCGGGCCAAATGCAAAGCAAAACGATCACCAGACAGTCGATGATCACAAAGGGCGTCACCCCCAAAAGCACCTGGTACATGGGAATGTCCGGGGCGATGTTTTTGACCACGTAGAGATTGAGCCCCACCGGCGGCGTGACCAGCCCGATCTCCAGGTTGACCGTCATGAGCACGGCGAACCAGATCGGGTCGAAACCGAGTCCCTGGATGATGGGCAGAAGCAGGGGGGCGACCATCAGGATGACCGCCGCAGGCGGAATGAAGCATCCCAGGATCAGCAATAGGACGTTGATTAGAAAGATGACGCCCCATTTGCTCAGGGGCAGCTTCAGGATCAGTTCGCCCAGCGCCTGGGTGGCGTACAAATCGGAGGAAACCCAGGCGAACATCAGGGCTGCGGCCATGATCATCAGGATCATCCCGCTTTCGTTCAGGGCCTTCAGGGAGATGCGCCACAGGGTCTTGGGGCGGTACACCCTGTAGATTCCCATGACGAAGATGAACGACAGCACCGCGCCGATGGCGCCCGCCTCGCTGGGGGTGGCCCATCCGCCGTACAGCGAGCCCATGATGCCCACGATGATCAGCACGAAAGGCAGGATTTTGAAAAGGGAGGAAAAACGCTCCGACCAGGTGAAATGTTGGTCCCCCCCTTCTTCATGGAGGTAGTACATGCTGCCCGGCTTCGCCGGCACGAACTTGCGGTACAGAAAGATGATTCCCACCCACAGACTGCTCAGGGCCACCAGCAGGATGCCGGGGATCACCCCGGCGATGAAGCATTTTCCGATGGATGTCTCGGTGGCCACGCCGTAGAGGATCATGGTGACGCTGGGCGGAATGAGGATTCCGAAAGTCCCGGCGTGGGCGATGAGCCCGGTGGCCAGGGCCGGGGAATACCCCCTGCGGCGCATCTCGGGAATGCCGATGCCGCCGATGGCCGCCGCCGTGGCAGGGCTCGATCCGCACAGGGCCGCGAAGATGCCGCAGCCCACCATGTTGGAGATTCCCAGTCCCCCCGGGATCTTGTGCAGCCATTTGTGAAGGGTTTCGTAAAGGTCCTTGCTGGCGCGGGTCTCGGCGATGGGCGCGCTGAGCAGGATGAACAAGGGGATCGCCAGCAGGGCGAAGTTGTCCATGCTGCCGTGGAGGACATAGGGAAGCGTCGTCATCAGCCACGGGGAAAAGATCAGGATGAACACCACCGAGATGGCGCACAGTCCCGACCAGATGGGGATGCCCGAGATCAAAAGACCGAAGGCGCATCCAAAAAGCAAAACTGCGAGAAGATACTCGTTCATTCCATATCGCCCTTTCGTCTTATTCGGTTTCGGACCGGCCGGTCGCAGGTTGGCTGGAATCGTCCAGCAGGGTTTCAGGAGCGTCGGCCCCTTCCCGAGGCCCGCCTGGATAAACGCCCGCCCTGAGCGCTTCGATCTTGCGACAGATATAGACGATGTATTGCAAGAAAAGCAGCGTCATGCCCAGCGGAAGAAAAAAGTAGGGTATCCAGAGCGGCGGCCCCCACAGAGATTCGGAGTGCTCGTTGTTGACCCAGGCCTCCTTCCACATGGGCCACGCGTACCAGGCGATCAGGGCGGCAAGAATCGCGGTGACCACCGAGACGACGATCAGCACGATCTCCCGGGTCCTGGGGGTCAGGTGGATGATCAGAAGATCGACGTTCAGATGGTGCTCGCTCTTCTGCACGTAGGGCGCGCCGGCGAATACCGTGAAAATCAGGAGAAACACCGACGCCTCGATCTGCCAGATGGTGGAAAAACCGAACAGTTTTCTCACTAGCACCGCCTCGGTGATGATCAGCGCCGCCGCAATCAGGCTCAAAGCGGCGAGCCATCCGGTCAGCAGCGTGAGACCATCGACGATTCGGACGAAATACAGACCCAGTTTTTTCATGGGATTTTCCTTGGGGATTGTAAATGCGTTGACGGGGACTCGGCTCGCGACCGGCATTTTCACCGCCGGTCGCGGACTATAGGCTATGGGCGAACCCTATTGTTTCATGGCGTCGAGACTGAGGTCCAGCAGTTCCTGACCGCCTTCCACCGTGTCGGCAAACTCTTTCCAGGCCGTTTTCTTCGCGAATTCGAGCCACTGGTCGAACTCGTCCTTGGTCATGTAATGGATGTCCACGTTCGCCTTGGTGTATTCTTCGATCAGCTTGTCCACCAGCGTCTTGAAGTTCTGGTACACCCATTCCTCGTGCATCCATTCCGCCACCTCCACGAAGACCTTCTGCTGGTCGGGGGTGAGACGATCCCAAGTCTTCTTGGACATGATCAGGTTCTCGGCCATGTACCAGATGGAATAGTCCCTGGGCGCGTTGATGTAGTCGAGCACCTCGTAGAGGCGATAGGACACGAAGGAGGCCGAAGAGGTCAGCATGGAGTCGAGCACGCCGGTGGACAGCGCGTGGTAGGTTTCCGAAGACGGCATGCTGGTGATGCTCGCCCCCGCCTCCTTCATCATGAATTCGAACTTCTTGCCTGCGGCCCGCAGCTTCGTGCCCTTGACGTCGGCCGGCAGTTTGATCTGGTGCAGCTTGCTGCCCATCCCGCCGTCGAACCACGCCCAGACGAGGTTCTTGACGTCGTTTTGCTCCATGAGGGCGTCGATCTTCTTGCCGATGGGCTTGTTGCGCCAGGTCAGCCCCTGCTTGATGCTAGACACCGAGCAGGGCATCAGGGTGATGGACAATTGCGGAATCTTGCCCGAGGCATAGTCAAGCGGAAACACCGACATGTCCAATGCGCCCTTGCGAAGGGCGTCCCACTGCTCCTTGGCCTTGTACAGCGAACTGGCCGGATAATAGCGGAACTTGATCTCCCCGTTGGTCTTTTCCGTGACCTTGTCGCCGAACACCCGCGCCATCTGGTCCCGGACGTCTCCGGCCGCAAACTGGTGGGATACCTTGAGCGTCATGGATCCCGCATGCGCCGGGCCGGAAAACGCCGAAAACACCAATGCCAGAGAAACACTGAAAAAAACCGCCCACTTCGTTTTTCTTTCCTTCATAATTCTCTCCCCCTAATGGTTGAATGTTGAAATGTCGGCATCCGAAGAACGGATTACCGCCGGCGGCCTCGCCGCCGCACTCCCCATGGTTCCTTTCGGGAAAAATAGTCGCGGCGACCTGCCGGTCGGCGCGCGACAAAAACATGTCAAAGGCCCCCTTTGGAACGTCCCGCGGCGCTTTTGGCCAGTGTCTTCAAGGCCGCCGATTGATGCTGCAAATGAATCTTCATGATCTCCTCCGCCTTTTTAGCGTCGCGCCTGCGAAACGCCTCCAGCAATTCCCGATGCTCGCTTATGGACTCATCGAAGCGGCCGGCAAGGTTCAACGACTGGAAGCGGTGGAGCAGGATTTTCTTTCTCAGCCCCTCGATGATGGCGTTGATGGTCCGGTTTTCCGCCAGCTCTTGGACAAAGGAATGGTATTGGTTGTTGACACGGATGTAGGTCTTTTGATCCCTGGCGCCATACGCCTTTTCCAGCGCCTCGTGGAAAAACTCGATCCGCAGAAAGTCCGCTTCGGTCATTTTCTCGGCCGCCTTTTTCGCGCACATGCCTTCCAAAACCGCCATGACGTCGAACATTTCCGTGATTTCGTCGATGGTCGGCTTGGTGACGAAAGCCCCCCGGTTGGGGATCAGGGAAATCAGCCCTTCGACGCACAGGACCCGCAACGCCTCCCGCAGGGGGGTCTTGCTGATTTCCATGGCGGCGCACAACTCGGTCTCGTTGACCTTGTCGCCTTCGCGCAGTTCGCCCGTCATGATCATTTCCCTGAGAGCGTCGGCGACGCGCACATGGAGTGTCGATTTTTTGATCTTCATGGTCGGGTCCAGGGTCCGGCGTGGGTTGGCTGTTTCGACGGTGCGAGTTCTTATCGCGATCGATTATAAAAGATAAATAATAAAACTGGGTACCATTTCAATTAATGAATGTCAATTATTTTTTCGCCTCGGGGTCGAAGAAGTAAGGATCTCTACCGAGCCCGTTGACAAGACGAGGGTGGCCTCTTAAAAATGACCAATGGCAGAGAGCCATGTCCAAGTTGAGTTGATAAGCGTCGAAGGTCGCAAACTCGTTTTTTCCATCGTAGACGACGACGGTGTGGATAAGATATCCGAGGGCGCCCACGAGCGATTCGTGATCGACGCAGCCAAATTCAACGAGAAACTGAAAACGAAGATGCAGGGCGTCTGAACAGGCGGCCTTGGAGTGTTCAAGGAATGGAAATGAAAAAGGAGCCGATTGCGATGCGAAACGAATCGATGCTTGAAAAGAACCCGACCGAAGTCGTGGTCTTGGCGGGATTTTTAGGAGCGGGAAAGACCACGTTGCTGAAACGAGTCCTCTCATGGGAGACGACACTGAAGGATACCGTTGTTTTGGTCAACGAATTCGGAGACGTAGGAATCGACGGAGGGTTGCTGGGCGAAAACGGGGCGGACATGGTGGAGTTGACCAGCGGATGCATATGCTGCACGCTCAAGGTCGGTCTGATCCAGGCTCTGGCCGACATCGCCTCCCGGATTGGTCCCAAGCGGCTTTTTATCGAAACCACCGGGGTGGCGGACCCTTTCACCATAAGAGAGATTCTGGCCGAACCCTCTCTTCGGGACAAATACCGAATCAAGAAAATCGTCACCGTTCTGGACGCCGATTTCTGGGAGGCGCGGGAAATATTCGGTCCGATCTTCGAAAACCAGCTGAAAGCCGCCAATCTTATATTGCTAAACAAGATCGACACCGTCGAATCCGGCGACGTGCCCCGCTTTCTGAGCGAAATCCACGAGACCATCCCCGAGTCCCAGATCGTGCCCACCATCCACTGCCGCATCGACCCGGAGACGTTTTTCAGCGCCCCGACGTCGTCGCCGGAGGACCGGGAAGCGATCATCGGAATGGTGAATCATTTCCTGCCGTTCAAGAGCGGCGTCGCCCTTTCCGCCAGCTGCGGCCATGCCTTTGGAGACGAACATGCCCACGATTGCCCGACATGCCACCCCGGGGAACATCATCATAATACCGACGTGGTTACCGGCGGATACGTTTCGTTTTCCTTCCAGGACCACCGTCCGCTTGACGAGTCCCTCTTCAACGCATTCCTGCGGGAGTTGCCCTGGGAGGTTTTTCGGGTCAAGGGAGATGTCAAGTTCGAGGACAGGCACGCTTCCATCAATTTCGTGGGCGGCCGGGGAGATTTGTCCGAATGTCGCAGCAACAACGGCACCCGCCTTGCCTTCGTGGGCTGGAATGTCGAGGGCGACGACATCTTGAATCGACTGAAAAATTGCGTCAGGGGGTAAACCGTACCTGAACCTGCGGAGGTAGCGCCAATGAAGGCGAAACAGGTCTTGTCGATCCTGGCTGTGGCGTTTTTGTCGTTTTCTTTCGTCGGGGCCGCCGGCGGTTCCATCGACTCTGTCATCCAGGACATGGATTACGACGGCGCGGTCGGCGCGGGCGATTTCTGGGCCCACGTCTGGAGCACCGGCCTTGTCAATTGCGGCATAATCCGGCAGCTCCACATCGATCCGGTCTTCGACGGGGGCTACGACGCAAACGGCGACGGCAAGGTGCAGGTCTCCGAATTCCAGACCTGGGCGCGCCGGTTTACGGGCGAGATCTGGAACATTTCTCTGAACAATCCGGAAATTGCTTCGGTCGTCTACGATCTCGACAACGACGGCCTTGTCAGCCTCGGCGACGGTTGGCGGCATTATCGCCTCGGCACGGGTTTCATCCAGCGGGGCGAAATCGAGCAGGTCCACCTCGATGCGGTCGTCGAAAACGGCTACGACGCAAACGGCGACGGCCGCGTCCAGATCGAGGAGTTCCAGGCGTCGGCCAACGGCTTCACCAGCGATACATGGACCATCGCCCTGCAAGCCACAGAAGTCTGCGACGTAACCTGCCAGGTTTTCGACCAGGACAGCGACTCCGGCGTCAGCCCGGGGGATTTTTATTACAATCGGTATTATACGGAAAACGGGACGTTGCGCGAAACCCACAGGGGCGTTGTCACGCAGGACGAGATGGACGAACTCGACGCCCGGGGCTACAACAGCATCCCCGCAAACGTTGTTTCCACCACCGAATACCAAAACTACAAGAACGGCCAAGATGTCCACTCGTGGACGGTCCATCGCCGTGACCCGCTCGCTGCGGTCGATGCCGACTACTACTCGTTTATCTACGATGCCGACGCCGACGGTTCCGACGAAGTCGAATTGGGCGATCCGTTCCTTCATCAGCGCGCCAACGGCGAGATTTACGCCGATGGCACGATCACCCAGGCCCACCTCGACTGGGTCCTGGCGGCACACGATCTCGACGGCGACGGCAAGGTCCAGGTCGGAGAACTCGCAGCCTCGGCCGAAGACCTGACCGGAGACCGATGGCACATCGAAATGGCTCCGGCGACCATCGACACCACCGATTACTGGCCGATAACCACGGGCAACTACTGGGAGTTCCATCGGTACGGCTATCCGGATTACCGCACGCGCATCCAGATCGAAGAAGACGAACACGGCTCGCAAGCCGCGTACTTCACCAAGAACCACATCGACACCTACTGGGGCATCCACGAGGACCCCGACGGCGCTCTGGGCGGCGACCATCCCCGCTCGCCAACGGATCTGGGCATTTTCTTGAAATGGTATGTCGAGTGGAACGACGACTGGATGGTCTCCAACAACAGCCGCGGCGACTATGGCGTCTTCAACGACGACAAGCCCGACGATATCCGCTATCGGGGTTCGGACGGCAAGTTCTTCCAGCGCACGTGGTGGGTCCAGGACTCCGCCTATGCTCCGTATTGCCTGTGGCTGCGGACGCTCGATGTCTATACCACGCATATCGACAGCGAGCAGAAATATCGAATGATCGGCCACGACGGCGCCTACAGGGCCGCCAAGGGTGGCTGGGCAGTCGATTACAAGTGGGCCTATGTCAAGACCGACGTCGGCTACGAAGGCCGCGCGCTGCGAGTCCAGTTCTACGAGCCAAGCGCGAGCGGATGGCAGGTCGTGGAGGACTGGTATCTGGTCGAAGGCTACGGCATCGTCAAGATCGAGCAGTACACGAACATCGACCGGCGAGAGTCCGATCTTCGCGTCCGCATCCTGGTGGACAAACTGGTCGTCAAGCATCCCGAGGACAAAAACTGGGCCGCCGTCGCCGCCGGCGCCGACCACAGCGTCGCGCTGAAGGCCGATGGAAGTCTTTGGGCATGGGGCGAAAACGATCGCGGACAGTTGGGAGACGGCACCGACACCGACCGCGCCGTCCCGACACGAATCGGTCAGGACGTCGATTGGGCCGCCGTTTTTGCCGGGAGCAATCAGACCTTCGCCATCAAGACAGACGGGAGCCTCTGGGGATGGGGGGACAACGAATTCGGCCAGCTCGGCGACGGCACCAGGGAACAACGACTCGTCCCGACGCGGATAGGCGCCGACAACGACTGGGCGGAAATTTCCACCATGTATCATCAGACAGTTGCCGTCAAAACTGACGGCAAGCTCTGGAGATGGGGGAATATGAGCGTGAACGATCTGGATTACTGCTACTACGGCTATGGCACGGAATGGAGTTATTGGTGTTTTGGTCCGGAACACCCGGAACCCGATATTGTCTCGCCCGCCCAGGTCGGTCTGGATGCAGACTGGGCGGGCGTCGCCGCGTCCAATCTTTTTTTCCTCGCTATGAAGGCCGACGGCACCTTGTGGGAAACGGGTTCGTACTACTACTTTGGCGAAGGAAGCCCGGAGCTTGCACAGGTCGGCGACGACAACGACTGGACCGACATCTCCGCCGGATGGGCGCACATGGCCGCCCTGAAGTCCGATGGCTCCCTGTGGACCTGGGGATACAACGGAAATGGCCAACTGGGCGACGGCCAGACCTCTTCCGACTTCGATCCCGAACCGGCAAGGATTTCAAGCGACTACGACTGGTCTTTTGTGAAAGCAGGCCCGTCGGTGACCTTCGCCGGGAAAACCGACGGCTCGCTGTGGGCGTGGGGGGAAAATTCCAACGGAGAGATGGGCAACGGCACGGTGGTCGGTCAAAGCGTTCCCACCCGGATCGGAGCCGACGACCGGTGGCTGACCGTGGCGACCGGGCGCAACCACGGTCTGGGGGTTTTGACCGACGGGACTTTGCTGGCGTGGGGAAATGGCGAATACGGAGAGCGGGGAGACGGATTGGAAAGTACAAGCCAAGTGCCTGTGCAAATAGAACACGCGGCACCTTGGCGTTATTCGGCGGCCGGCTACGATTTCAGCCTTTCCATCGACGCCAACGGAGCGCTTTGGTATTTTGGCCGGGTTTCCGATGACCTGTACCATACCATACCGGTTCGCGTGGGAGTGGATTGGGACTGGTCGTCGACCACCGGAGGGTTCGACCACCGGATGGCGATAAAAACCGACGGCACCCTTTGGGGTTGGGGAGACAATTATTGGGGCGAACTGGGAGACGGGACAGTGGAGAGCCGCGATCAACCAGTAAAAATAGGAGACGAATCGGACTGGCTTTTGGTCGAAGCCGGCGACAATTATACCATGGCATTGAAAACGGATGGTTCTCTTTGGGGCTGGGGATCTAATTTTCGCGGCCAGCTGGGCGACGGCACCTTGGAGAGCAAAGTCACCCCCGTTCGCATAGGAACGGACAGCGACTGGGTTTCCGTTAAGGCATGCACATATTCTTTTCTTTGGTCTCATACCATCGCGATAAAAGCCGATAAAACGCTATGGGCCTGGGGGAACAACCAACGTGGACAACTGGGAGACGGCACTACGGTAGACAAGCTCTATCCCGTCCAAGTCGGAAAGGATTCCGATTGGAAAGCCATGGCAGCGGGTTCCAATCACACTGTAGCCGTAAAAGAGAACAACACCCTATGGTCTTGGGGAGATAACTTTGATGGTCAGCTGGGCATTGGGACGAACGAGGACAGTTGGGTCCCTGTCCGGGTCGGAGAGGAAAACGACTGGAAAACCGCTTCGGCCGGGTACAGTCATACGGTCGCCATCAAGCACGACGGCACCCTTTGGGGCTGGGGGGCCGATGGATTGGGGCAACTGGGAGGTGCCGGCGATCGGACTCGGCCCGTCCGGATAGGCACGGACACGGACTGGGAAAGCGTTTCGGCGGGAGGAGACCTCACCGTTGTCGCCAAAAAGGACGGCTCCCTGTGGGTATTTGGGGATCACAGGTACGCGGTGGTTAAACCGGTGCGCATTTTGGCAGGCACCGATCAGCAGTAGGAAAACCGCAGTGAGTCTTTATTGGGAACGATTAAACGGTCAGGATGAGGAGGGATATTCATGCGTAAGTACACGGACCCGGAAACCATTGAAAGCTACAAGCAACGAGTCGGGGCCGAGGAGATGGGGCCCATCGAATTGTCTCTGGCATACACTACAGAGAAGTATGACTACCTGGAAAGGAAGGTGTTCCAAGACGACCCTTAGGCGGCGATTCCAGTATTGACGGATATCCTCGCCGATAAAAACCGACATCCCAATGTCCTCGCCGACGCCGCCCTGATACTTCTTTCTATGTCCCAGGAGGCGGGCAAAGAGGCCTTGAAAAAACTGGTCGAACATGACGATCTGGAAATAAAATCGGTCGCTCTGGATCTGGATACCGTTAAACTCGAAAGCTGCATGAAGAATTCTCAACCGAAGCAGAGACGAAAGATTGTCGAGCATTTGATGTCCCTTTACCGCAAAGGCGATGAAAAGGCCTTCGAACTCCTCATGAAATTCGGCGACAAGTCTCATCTGCCAGTATTCGAATCTCGTTTTGAAAACGAGACCGACCCGAGACGCTTTTCCCTCTTTGGGGCGATCGCCCGCGTAAAGGGCGAGGATGCCAGGTCATTCCTGTTAAACGGGTTGAAAGACGAACGATTGAGATTCGCCGCCCTGAAAGCGACGGGGAAAATATTCTCCAACACCGGGGACGAGGAATTCTTGAAAGCTTTTTCCTCGCTGGACGAATCCGGCTTCTATGATAAAGCAGCCATTGTCAAGGCGGCCATGGAGGTGTCCAAAAACGAAATCCCCCCCTGTGGTGCAAAAGATACTGTCTGCCAAGGCTTTCCCGACCTATCAAACAGGCAAAATCATGTGGACGGTAAATGGCTTGGCCGTTGAACAAGCCGTCGCCGATTTCATGCAAGCAGGGCTGCTCCCGGACACAGATTATCGACCGCTAATCGACAAAATCCGAAAGGAAATGGACCCTGATCCTTATAACCTTTTTCTGATTTTGCTGGAAGAGGCTGGCGCCATGCTCGATATCGACTTGGAAGCGGGCCAGACACCGGTTTCGCACGACCTGCTGGTCCGGGAGCTGAGAGGGATCAGCCGGGGAATCTTCCATCCAACGCACATCCATCAGACCATGGGATCGGACCCGAAAAACAGCGACAGTACAATCTATAACGTCCGATGGATATTCCAAAATGCCTTGTATTGGGCAACTGCGGACGATCATGGCGACTGGTACGATCTTTCCTCCATAACCGACGCAGTCGATTTCTGTCTGAAAGAGAATTCGATCGAAGAACGCTTCTTCCTTCTGGATACGGGAGGTCAAAACATCCGCATCCTTTTCGGCGCCCGAAAGGTGTTGGCGGCATTGAGCGAAAAATATTATCTGCCGATCATATTCGGAGATTGACAATGGCTGTGGCAAAACGCTTTGCCCGTTCCTCGCTTTGCGAAAAATTCCTTGATTTCCATCATTCTTTCATAATCACGGTTGCGAAATCGGATTGGACCACTGGTTCGCCAGTCGATATCGTGACCGCGCCGTCAGACATGGAGGGCTTGAATCCGAACATGCCGGTTCGTTGGCGTCACTTGCAAAAAAGGTGAAAACGGATTAATTGATACAAACGAAGGTGTGATGTTGCAATGATATGAACAGCTCCTTGGGTCGAACGGGGGGATTGCGATGCGCCGCTATCTGATATTAACCATCTGGTTTCTGTTTTTGCCTCTGCCAGCGCAGGCCGTGCAAAATGCCGTACGTTTCGACCGTCTATCGATGGAAGACGGTTTGCCGCACCCGGTCGTATACGACATTCTACAGGATCGCCAGGGGTTCATGTGGTTTGCCACGGAGGACGGGGCTGCCAAATACGACGGATACAGCTTCGCCACATTCCGTTCGGTTCCCGGGGACCCGGGGAGCGTCAGTCCGGGGGCGGCGTACACCATTTACGAAGACCGCGCGGGAAATATCTGGATCGGCATCCGCAACGGCGGGCTGAACAAATACGACTCGGCGACCGGGACCATTACCCGGTATATGCACGATCCTTCCAATCCCGAGAGCCTGAGCCACGACACCGTGCACTACGATTCGATTTTCGAGGACAGTTCCGGAATGCTCTGGGTCGGGACGGCAAACGGTCTGAACCGTTTCGATCCGGTTCGAAATACGTTTAAGCGGTATTTTTACGATGCCGACAATCCCGATAGCGTCGCCAAAGGCGTCATTCTCACCATACAGCCCGACCCTGTGGACGAGAAATTGCTCTGGATCGGCACAGGCGGCGGGGGGTTGACCCGTTTCGACCGTATAAACGAGCGCTTTGTCCGATACGAGCACGACAGCCGGAATCCGGACACGCCCAGTCACAATACGGTATGGAGAATCCACGGAGAGGTTTCGCCGGAAGGGACCTCCGTTTTGTGGCTCTGCACGGCCGGGGGCCTGGATCGGTTCGACACGGCGTCCGGCCGGTTCGCCCATTTCAGGCACGATCCGGGCAATCCGGACAGCCTGAGCCACAACGATGTCTATTCCATCGTCGCCGCCTACGACGGGACGTTCTGGGTCGGGACCCATGGCGGGGGACTGAACCGGTTCGATCCTGTCCGGCAGACCTTTGTTTCGTATAAAAACAGCAAGCATCCGCACAGCATTGGCGGCAATGTTGTTCATCCGCTGTATCGCGACCGCAGCGGGACCCTGTGGGTCGGGACCTGGGGCGGGGGCGTCAGCCGAATCGATCCGTTGAACCAGAAAACCCGTTTGTACGACGAAAATTCGGGGTTGAGCCATTCCGCAGTCCTGAGCCTGTGCGAGGATCGCACGGGCGCGATCTGGATAGGGACATGGAACGGGGGGCTGAACCGCTTCGATCCGTCCACCGGGACCTTCGAGCATTTCCGGCACGACCCCACAGACCCCGGCACCCTGAGCAACGACGTGGTGGGCGCCGTGTTCGAGGATTCCCGAGGGGAGCTGTGGGTCGGGACATGGGGAGGCGGACTGAACCGTTTCGACAGGCAAACCCGGCGCTTTGCGCGCTATGTCCATCAGCCCGACAATCCGGACAGCCTGAGCAACAACGCCGTCCGCGACATCGCCGAAGACGACCGGGGCCACCTGTGGATCGCCACCACCAGCGGCGGCGCCAGCCGCTTCGACCGTGAAAGCCAAACATTTCAACGCTTCAGGCACGACCCGGACAATCCGGACACCATTTCCACGGACAACGTCTGGGCCGTGCTCAAGGACTCTTCGGGGGACCTCTGGTTCACGACCTCTTCGGGACTGGACCGGTTCGATACCCAAGCGCAACGGTTCGTCCAATATCACCATGACAAAAACGACCCCTTCAGCCTCAGCAGCGATGGAGCCATCAATGTGTTCGAAGACAGGCAGGGCAGGCTGTGGACCACCACCACGTTCGGCCTGAACCGGCTCGACCGGCGCACCGGACGGTTCACTCGGTATTTCACGGAACAAGGACTGCCGGACAATCGGGTCACCAGCATCGTCCAGGACAGCGACGGCAATCTTTGGCTGGGAACGGGCAAGGGGCTTTGCCGATTCAATCCCGAGACGAAGGAAATGACGACCTTCGGTCCCGCCGACGGCATGCAGGGCAACCTGTTCCACTATCCTGCGGCGTTGAAGAGCCGTACCGGCGAACTCTGGTTCGGAGGCCCCAACGGGCTGAATGTCATCGATCCGAACGCATTGACCCGCAATCCCAATGCGCCCCCGGTGGTCCTGACCGATTTTCTCATCGACGGCAAATCCGTCCGTCCGGCAGCCAACTCCGTGTTAAAGCGGCATATCGGCTACGCGCGGGAAATTCTTGTCCCTCCCGGCGTGTCCAAGCTGGGTTTCGAGTTTTCGGCCTTGAATTACACGGTTTCGTCGAAAAACCAATACGCTCACAAAATGGAGGGGTTCGACGAAGACTGGATATACACCGGCAGCGACAAGAGGTTCGCCCGGTATACCAATTTGAATCCCGGAGAATATGTTTTCCGGGTGAAGGGATCCAACAACGACGGCGTGTGGAACGACGAAGGAACGAGCGTGAAAATCGTCATCATGCCTGCCTGGTGGAGCACATGGTGGTTTCGCATAGCCGCCGGGGCGTTCCTGCTGCTCGCATTTTTCCTTGCGCACCGCTGGCGGACCGTCGCCATGCAGCGACAGAATGCCCTTCTGGAAAAGAAGTTCAGTGAAAAAGAGCGCCTGCTGTCGGGGATCATCGATTTTCTCCCGGACGCGACCTTCGTCATCGACAGCCAGGGAAAGGTGCTTGCCTGGAACAGAGCCATAGAAACCATGACCGGCGTGAAGAAGGAAGACATGCTGGGAAAGGGAAACTATGAATACGCGCTTCCCTTTTACAAGAAGCGCAGGCCGATGCTGCTGGACTTCGCATTGGCGCCTTCGCCCGGATTGGAAACGACTTATGGGCAGATACGCAGAGACAGAGACAAGATGGCTGCCGAGAACTATTATCCCGGCTTTCGGGGCGAAAACGCCTGGCTAAGCGTGAACGCTTCCGTTCTCAGGGGACCTCGGGGCGAAATCATCGGGGCCATCGAATCCATTCGGGACGTTACCGACCGCAAGACGGCCGAAGAAAAGCTGGTAGCCTCCAACCGGGAGCTGGAACAGTTCGCCTACGCGGCATCCCACGACCTTCAGGAACCGTTGCGGTCGGTGGTGAGCTTTCTTCAGCTTCTGCAATCTCGCTATGGCGACCATCTCGACGAAAAAGGCCGCTTTTACATCGAGCGGTCGGTGAAAGCCGGCAAACGGATGCAGGCGCTGATATCGGACCTGCTGTCGTTGTCCAGGGTGAGTACGCGCGGCCGCTCCTTTCATGCAACGGACCTCAACCTCGTCGTTCGAAACACCGTGGAAAATCTGCGGTCGATGGTTCTCGAAAAAAAGGCCGTCGTACACTTCGACCCATTGCCGGAGTGCTCCGTCGATGCGAACCAGATCCAGAGCCTGTTTCAAAACCTGATTCTAAACGCTCTCAAATACAACCAGAGCGGCAGTCCCTGCGTCGAAATCGGCTGCCGCGACGACGAAGACAGATATCGCTTCTTCGTCAAGGACAACGGCATCGGCATCGCCCCCAAATTCCACGAAAGAATCTTTCTGGTGTTCCAGCGCCTGCACACGGAGCGGGAATACCCGGGAACGGGCATGGGGCTGGCCATATGCAAAAAGATCGTCGAGCGCCACGGCGGGACCATGTGGGTCGAATCCGAGCCTGGCAAAGGAGCGACATTTTATTTTACAATTGCCAAGAATATCTCGTTGCAAGACAATACTCTTAATCCCGCGCAATGAAATCGGGTGAAGACATGATTTGGAAAAAGATTGCAGCGGGTCTGCTTTTGGGCCTCCTGGGATTTGCCGTCAATTGGTTCAGAATAGACCTGTTTTTCAACATTCAGTTTCTGTTCGGTTCCATTTTCGTCATGTTTGCGATTATGCACTTTGGCGCAACCGCAGGCATCGTCGCGGGTTTCATAGCCTCCCTGTGCACCTGGGTCCTTTGGAAGCACCCTTGGGCGGTCGCGATCATGACGCTGGAAGCAATTTTCGTATCTTTGCTTTACCGAAAGAAAATCCGCAACCTCCCGGTTTGCGATCTGCTCTACTGGCTTCTGGCCGGGTCCCCATCGGTCTTTCTCTTCTATTCCAATGTCCTGGGCCTTCAGGCCGACGAGACCATGCTGGTTTTTCTGAAACAATCCATCAATGGCATCTGCAACGCCATTATCGCCAATATTCTGTATATCCTTTTCGGGCGCTGCGCTTCAAAAAAACAGGAAACGGTCCCGTTGCGCCATCTTTTGTTTCTGACCATTTCGTTTGCCGCGTTGTTTCCCCCGGCCTTCTTCATGATCCTGAATTTTCAGGAGGCCAGGACCAGGGAGATGGAGCGATTGGCGAACGAAGTGGGCCGCTTGAGCGACATATCGAAAGACACCGTCGATGACTGGATCCACGACAATATCAAGAACGTGCAAACATTGGCCCGGTTAATTGGAGACCCGGATGCCGCTCCTGTCGAACGAATGCAGCAATTGGTGGATGTGATCAAGGCGGCCTCGCCTCAGTTTGTCCGCATGGGCGTGATGAACCGCGACGGGGTTTCCGTCGCGTACAGCCCGCAAAAGGACAAGGCGGGAAATTCGACCATCGGGCTGGATTTTTCCGACCGGCCGTACATGCCAACCATAAAGAGCAATCCGAAACCGTACATCGGGGACGTGGTGGTCAGCCGGACCCTGCCGGCAGAGTACGACTTGCCGCTCATCGCGCGTTTTCCCGGTCCCGAGTTCAAAGGCTACTGCGGCGGTGTCGTCAATGTCGCCCAAATACGCGATCTGTTCGTCTCTTTGATAGGCGACCGGCAGATGGATTTGATATTGCTGGATCGCAACGGGCGCGTGATCATCGGCACTCGCAGAGACGTCGGAATCATGGCCGCATACGATCATCCTTCAGGGACGCCCGAAAATATCGAAGGGACGAATGCGCGGCTTTGGACCCCTTTCTTTTCGCCCCGCGCCACGCTGCTGCACCGCTGGCACGGGTCGGTCATTTCCGCCGAACGGATACTCGGTCCCGAATTGGGCTGGAAAATCGTCGCCGAAGCATCGCTGCATCCGCTGGTGAAAACTCTGTCTCGAAGGTCCGCGCGAGAATTGTGGGCAATGTGGGGGCTGGTCATATTCATCGTGCCCCTGACCTACTTTATCAGCAGGACATTTTCGCAAAGCACCGCGAGGCTGCAAGACATTGTGGCCAAGGTCCCCTCGAGCCTTCCCGCATCCCGGGATATCGATTGGCCAAAAAGCAGAATTTACGAAATCGACCAGCTGGAAAAAAATCTGAAGGAAATGATCGCCGCTCTTAAGGATTCTTTTCAGCGGCAAAAGGCGCTCAGCGACACCCTGGAACAAAAGGTCGCCGAACGGACCGCGCAATTGGATCGCAGAAACCGCGAAATGGAACAATTCGTATACGCGGCATCCCACGATCTTCAGGAACCGTTGCGGTCGGTCGTCGGCTTTCTTCAGCTCCTGCAATCGCGCTGCAACGAACAACTGGACGAAAAGGGACGGCATTACATCGAGAGATCGGTCCGGGCCGGAAAGAGAATGCAGGCGCTGATCATCGACCTGCTGGACTTGGCCAGGGTCGATACAAAAGGCGGCTCGTTCGAATATGTCGATCTCGACGCCATTGTCGAAAACACCGTTGAAAATCTCCGGCCGATTATTTTGGAAAAAGGCGCGGCCGTCGTTTTCGGCAAAATGCCGGGAATCCGCGCCGATGCGAACCAGATTCAGAGGGTTTTTCAGAACCTGATCTCCAACGCGCTGAAATACAACGAAAACGTCGAACCCAATGTCGAGATCGGTTGCCGCGACGACTCCGACAAATACCAAATCCATGTAAGAGACAATGGAATCGGCATATCCTCCAAGTATCACGAAAAAATCTTCCTGGTTTTCCAGCGCCTGCACACGGAGCGGGAATACCCGGGAACGGGCATGGGGCTGGCCATATGCAAGAAGATCGTCGAACGCCACAACGGGACCATGTGGGTCGAATCCGAGCCCGGCGAAGGAGCGACATTTTATTTTACAATTGTCAAGAATTAGCATTGCTGGATGCGGGAACGTGGAGTTGGACCGCTGTTGGAAATGATGATAGGATTGTTGTTTTCAGACAGAGAGGCTATGAACTTTTTTTCGTTTTGACGATTCGGGACCCGTTATGACAACCATCGGCAAAAACATCGTACGGCAGAGGCAAACCGCCCGTTCCTGGAAGTTCTGGGCAGTCCTCGGGCTTTTCGGCCTGGCGGGACTTGCGGTTGTCAGTCGTCGCAACTATCTGCTTTTCCATTCTCTCGCCGAGCTGTTTTCCATATCGGTGGCATGGGCTGTTTTTTTTCTGGTCTGGAACACGCGGGAAATGATGGAAAACGATGCGTTGGTTTTTGTCGGGACCTCTTATTTTTTCATCGGATTCATCGATCTTCTGCACACCCTGGCCTACAAGGGCATGGGGGTGTTCGGCGCGCACTGGGGCGCCAATCTGCCGACGCAGCTCTGGATATTGGCGCGCTATTTGGAAAGCGGTTCCTTGCTGCTTTACCCCATGCTCATCGGGAAAACATTTCGGCCCGACCGGGTGTTTTTCAGCTGGCTCGGAATTACTGCGGCCGTTCTTGTTTCCATCTTCTATCGACCGGTTTTTCCGGACTGCTATATCGATGGGACCGGACTGACCGCCTTCAAAATCGGCAGCGAATACATCATTTGCCTTCTGCTGTGCCTGGCCTTTGTCCATCTGTATTTAAAACGCGACCAGGTCGATCCCACGGTCTTTCGGCTGATATCGGCGTCGATCGCCGCCACCATTTGCGGCGAACTGGCGTTCACTTTCTATGTCAGCGTCTACGGCCTTTCCAATCTGGTCGGCCATTTTTTTAAGATCGTTTCCTTTGTTCTGATCTACCATGCCTTGATCAGGACAGGGCTGACCCGGCCCTATTCGGTCCTTTTCAAGTCCGTCAAGGACAACGAAGAAAAATACCAGGCGATTTTTCAAAACGCCCAGGTCGGCCTTTTTCGCAGCAGAGTTTCCGATGGCAAGCCCATGGAGGCGAATGCGTTTTGCGCCGAACTCGCAGGGTATCAAAGCGCGGATGAATGCCTGAAACAATACGATGCCTCTGAAAGCCATTTGTTGAGACAAGCGTACAGGGAAATGATGCCGGAAATCGAAAAGACGGGCATGGTGAAAAACCGGGAGAGCCGAATCCGCCGGGATGACGGTTCGACTCTCTGGCTCGGCTTGTCCGGTTCCCTTGGAGAAGACAAAAAGATCCTGGAAGGGGCCGTCGTCGATATTTCCGAGCGCAAGCTCCAGGAAAGCACCCGGGAGAGCCAGCTCAAACTGATCGATTTCGCCGCGAGGCACGATTCCAGGCAGTTTTTGCAAAAATTGTCGGATGAAGCCGAAATGCTCACCGAAAGCGAAATCGGTTTCTTCCATTTGATCGATCCGGACCAGGAGACGATAACATTGCAGGCATGGTCCGCGAATGCGCGAAAGAACACGCCCGGGACCGAACCGATGGCAAGGTGTTACCCCATATCGCAGGCAGAGGCCTGGGCAGAATGTGTCGGCAAGGCAAAACCGGTAATCCATAGCGATAATTCGCACGTAAGCCGTAAAAGGGGGTTGCCGGAAAAACATGCGCCTGCTATTCGTGAGTTGCTGGTTCCGGTGGTCCGTTCCAATCGGGTCAAGGCGATTGTCGGGGTCGGCGGCAAGCCGATCCCCTATGGCGACGACGATGTGAAAAAGGTCCGGCGGCTGGCGGACACGGCTTGGGAAATCGTCGAGCGCAAGCGCGCCGAAGAGAGGCTGCAAGCGGCCAACGAAAGCCTGGAACGGGAAGTTCGCCAGCGCACCAGGGAGCTGGAGAAGATCGCCTACGAGTTCGAATCGTTGTTCGACAGCAGCCAGGTCGGCATGATGGTGCTGCGGGGCGGACGCTTCTTTTCCAAGGGCAACCAGCGCCTGGCCGACATATTGGGCTACGAGACACCCAGGGAGATGGAAGGTTTGTCCATGAAATCCCTGCACCTCGACCAAGAACGTTTTCAGGAATTCGGCGAAAAATATTACGACAAGCTAAGCCAGGGAGAGGTGCTTCATGTCGAATACCAGCTCAGGCGCAAGGACGGGACCCCCGTCTGGTGTTCCCTTTCCGGAAAAGCCCTTGATTCCGGCGAGCCGGTCGATCTGGACAAGGGCGTTCTTTGGATCATCGACGACATCGGCGACCGCAAGCACGCCGAGCACGTTTTGAAAGCGACGCTCGACCAGCTGGAGCGCTCCAACGACGAGCTGGCCCAGTTCGCCTACGTGGCGTCGCACGATCTCCAGGAACCCCTGAGGGCGATCATCGGCTTTCTGCAGCTTCTCGAATCCCGGCACCACGACCAACTGGACGAAAAAGGACGACACTACATCGATAGGACCGTCAAAGCCGGACATCGCATGCAGAAGCTGATTTCGGATCTGCTGGCGCTCTCCAGGATCGATACGAGGGGGCAGGACTTCGCGATGACCGATTTCAACGAAATCATGGACAAAGTCTTAGGCCGTCTCCAATCCCGAATCAAACAAAAAGGCGCGACGGTCGATTGCGGCGAACTGCCGTCGGCAATGGCGGATGCGAGCCAAATGGAGACCGTGTTTTTCAACCTGGTCTCCAATGCCTTGAAGTACAATGAAAGCCAGGCGCCCAGGGTGGAGATAGGCTGGACCCAAAGCGACTCCCGATACCGTTTTTACGTGGAAGACAACGGCATCGGCATTTCGCCCAGATTTTTCGACCGCATCTTCATCGTATTCCAACGGCTGCATGGCCGCCGGCAATATTCGGGAACCGGCATCGGCCTTACGCTGTGCAAGAAGATCGTGGAACGCCATGGCGGCCGGATATGGGTCGAATCGGAAGCAGGAAAAGGTTCGACCTTCTTTTTCACCCTACCTTCGCAAAGGAGAACAGGATGACCGAAATAAGCGAGTACAATCCCGCCCAAGTCCTGCTGGTCGAGGACAACGAGGACGATGTGGAACTGACTTTGGAGGCGCTGAAGGATTCGGCGGTTCGCATGGACATTCATGTGGTGTCCGATGGCATGGCGGCCATGGATTTTCTTAGAGGCAAAGGCGAATACGCCGGCAAGCCGCGCCCCGACATGGTGCTGCTGGATTTGAACCTGCCCATCATGGACGGTCGCGAAGTCCTGAAGGAGATTCGAGAAGATCCGGACCTCACGGACCTGCCGGTCGTCGTGCTCACCATGTCCAGCGCCGAGGAGGACATCTGCAAGGCGTACGAACTGCATGCCAACTGCTATATCACCAAACCCGTGGATTTTCTGAAATTCGCGGAGATCATTAAAAAAATAGAAGGATTTTGGCTCCAGCTGGTCAAGCTTCCCAAACGGAGGTAGTATTTATGAAACAGGACATAACGCTTTTGGTGCTTGAAGACAATCCGGACGATTTTTTCCTTTTCAGAGAGGCCGTGGAATCCTCCGGCGAAATCGAACTCGCCATCCATCATGCCGACAGGCTGGCGACGGCGATTCATCAAGCGACCGAAGAAGACGTCGATGTGGCCGTTCTGGATTTGAACGTCCCGGACAGCTTCGGCCTGGAAACATTTCTGAAGTTCAAGGACTCCTTTCCCCGCATTCCCTGCATCATCATGACCGGGATCGACGACCTTGAGATGGCGCTGGCCGCCGTGAAAAACGGCGCGCAGGATTACATCCAGAAAAGCGCTTTGTCTTCGGCCGCCATCGTAAGAACGATTCGCTATGCCATCGAACGGCAGCGTCTGACCACGGAACTGACCAAAACCCAAGCCGACTTGCGGCAGGCCCTCATTGACGCCATCAGCAGGGAAGACGAAGTCGGAGGGCTTCTGAAAGGTGCGCGCGCCGTTCTCGAACAGACCGACTTCGAAACCACCGCGAGAAAACTCTTCGATATCTGCTCCCAGCTGATCGGCTCGACTTCCGGATACATCGCCTTGCTGTCGGAAGACGGGCATGAAAACGAAGTTCTGTTTCTGGAGTCGGGCGGCAGGCCCTGCACGGTCGATCCCGATCTGCCAATGCCCATACGGGGATTGAGGGAAATTGCCTATCGGAACAATTCCGCAGTCTACGAAAATGATTTCATGAATTCCCAATGGATCGAGTTTATGCCCGAAGGCCATGTTCGACTCGACAACGTCCTGTTTGCCCCGCTCTCCATTAGCAGAAAACCTGTCGGTGTAATCGGCCTGGCGAACAAAAAAGAGGGGTTCACCGAAAACGACGCCAAGATGGCGAGCGCGTTCGGAGAACTTGCCGCCATCGCGCTCCAAAACAACCGCAATTTGGACAAACGTGACGTCGCCGAGAAACACAACGAGGAACTGATCCGGGAACTCAAAGACGCTTTGGCCAACGTGAAACAGCTCAGCGGCCTGTTGCCGATCTGCGCCCATTGCAAAAAAATCAGAGACGACAAAGGGTATTGGAAGCAGATCGAGGCCTACATTCAAGAACATTCCGAAGCCCAGTTCAGCCACAGCATCTGCAAGGAGTGCGCGAAAAAACTGTATCCCGAACTGAACCTGTTCAATGACTGACAAAAAACTTTCCATACTTGCAAAATTCCATCGTTCCCTTAAAATAGTGCCCGAACCTATAACGAGGCTCGAGCAGGGCCGAAATCTCGAAATCAAAGGGGAATGAACGAACCATTGGAAAACCTTTTTCAGCGGATAAAGAAAACCGAAGACCTTTTGCCGAAGGCGTGGGGCGCGGAACGCTTCAAGCTGCAAAGGGAAATCTACAGAATCAAACGGCTTGCCAAGCAGAAGACCGGGGAGAAGCGCGCGGAGAATAGCCTCGTTTCCCTCGATGGCCGTGTCCAGGCGTCGGTCGAAAAAAGAAAGCGTCGCGGAGAAAACAGGCCCCGGGTCACATTCGATGAAAACCTTCCCATCGCCGCCAAGCGGGACGAGATCGCAAAAGCCATCCGGGAAAACCCCGTGGTGATCGTGTCCGGGGAGACCGGTTCGGGCAAGACGACCCAGATTCCCAAGATTTGTCTCGAAGCGGGGCGGGGCATCGACGGCCTGATCGGCTGCACCCAGCCCAGGCGCATCGCCGCCGTCACGGTGGCGGCGCGTATCGCCGAGGAGCTGGGAGAGGACCTGGGCCAATCGGTGGGCTATAAAATTCGGTTCGACGAAAAGACCGGTCGGGACGGATACATCAAGATCATGACCGACGGCGTCCTTCTGGCCGAAGCGCAGACGGACCCGTTTCTGAACGAGTACGACGTTCTGATCGTGGACGAGGCCCACGAACGCAGCCTCAACATCGACTTCGCCCTGGGCATCCTGCAAAACCTGCTTTCCAGGCGCAAAAACCTGAAGCTCATCGTGACGTCGGCCACCATCGACACGGAGAAGTTCTCCAAGGCCTTCAACGACGCTCCCGTGGTGGAGGTTTCCGGCAGGACATATCCGGTGGATGTGAAATACTGGCCCCCCGAGGAATTTTCGACCGACGAGGATATCACCCACGTGGAGATGGCGGTGGAGGCGGTGGATCGTTTGCAGAGGAGGGGGCCCTTCGGCGACATCCTGGTGTTCATGCCCACGGAGCAGGACATCCGGGAGACCTGCGAGATCATCGAGGGAAGAAGGTTCAAGGGCGCGCAGGTGTTTCCCCTGTTCGCCCGGCTGTCCTCCGGGGAGCAGCGCCGGGTCTTTTCCAGTTTTCCGGGAAGAAAGATCATCGTGGCCACCAACGTGGCGGAGACCTCCATCACCATACCGGGCATCAGGTACGTGGTGGACACGGGCCTGGCGCGCATCCTCAGATACTCGCCCCGGACCCGCACCACCGCCCTTCCGGTGGAACCCGTGTCCAAAAGCAGCGCGGACCAGCGCATGGGGCGCTGCGGACGTGTGGAAAAGGGCGTGTGCGTGCGGCTGTATTCCCGGGAGGACTACGAGGACCGTCCCTTGTACACGCCCCCGGAAATCCTGCGGTCCAACCTGGCTGAAGTGGTCCTGCGCATGATCGCGTTGAACCTCGGGGATGTCGCCTCGTTTCCCTTCATCGACAAGCCGGAGCAAAAGAGCATATCTGACGGTTTCGATTTGTTGAAGGAACTCGGGGCCATACGGGAAGCCGATGTCAAGGAGAAAAAGCGGACCAGGGGCAAGTACGTATTGACGCAAATGGGCCGTTTCATGGCGGCCCTGCCGTTGGATCCAAGGATATCGAGGATTCTGATCGAAGCGAAAAACCACGGGGTCCTGGCGGACATGCTGGTGGTCGCGGCCGCGCTGAGCATCCGGGACCCGCGCGAGCGCCCGGCGGACAAGGCGGACGAGGCGGACCGTAAACAGGCGCGCTTTGCCGATCCCATGTCCGACTTCGCCTCCATGCTCAATCTTTGGAACGTCTACCGCCTGGTCTGGAAGGAGAACAGAAGCGCCGGCGCATTGAAGCGCTTCTGCAAGGAGCATTTCCTTTCCTTCAAGAGGATGCGCGAGTGGAGAGACATTCTCCAGCAGCTCGAATCCATTCTGGAGGAAAGCAAGGTCGAAATCGGAGCTTCGGCCGAAAGGCGGGATGATGAAAAGAGCGAAGTCGCTTTCGGACCGGTTTACGAGAAAATCCATCGAAGCGTTCTTTCCGGTTTTCTTTCCGGGATTGCGCAGAAGAAGGAGAAGAACATCTTCCGCGCCGCCAAGAATCGGGAAGTGATGATCTTTCCCGGCTCCGGGCTTTTCAATCGCGCCGGGGAGTGGATCGTGGCCGCCGAGATGGTGGAAACCTCCAGATTGTTCGCCCGCACCTGCGCTGCCATCGATGTCGGATGGATAGAGGAGGCGGGCGGGGACCTTTGCCGGCGCTCCTGGTCCGACCCCCGATGGGACCGCAAGCGCGGGGAAGTGTTGGCCTCCGAGCAGGTGAGCCTGTTCGGCCTGGTCATCGTCGCTTCTCGCACCGTATCGTACGGAAAAATCGATCCTGTGGAGGCCTCCGATGTTTTCGTAAGAAGCGCCCTGGCGGAGGGCGATTTGGACCAGAAATTCGGTTTCTACGAACACAACCGCGAACTGATCGAGCAGGTGCGGGACCTGGAAAACCGGATGAGAAAAAGGGACCTGCTGGTGGGCGAAGAGGAATTGTATCGTTTCTACAAATCGCGCTTGGGAGACGACGTCTGCGACATACGCACCTTGAAGAATCGCATAAGAAAGGCGGGCGGAGACGGTTTCCTTCGGATGAAGAAAAAAGACCTGCTCAACTACGAGCCCGATTCCGACCTGTTTTCCCGATTTCCGGACCGTCTCGATTTGGGAGACAGCCAATTCGCATGTCTGTACAGGTTCGAGCCAGGAGACGAAAAGGACGGCCTGACTGTCCAAGTTCCGGCTGCGGCCGCCTCCTCGCTGGCGGACGCGGCCATCGACTGGCACGTGCCTGGGTTGCTGGAGGAAAAGATCGTCTTTCTGTTGAAGGGGCTTCCGAAAAAATACCGGCGGGATCTGGTGCCGGTCGCGGACACCGCCGGAATTATCGCCAGGGAGATGCCGCGAAGCGACGTTCCTCTTCTCACCGCTCTCAGCCGCTTTGTCCACGAGCGGTTCCATGTCGATATTCCCGCTTCCCGGTGGCCCTACGACGATCTTCCCGACCATCTGAAGATGAGAATTTCCGTGGTGGATTCCAAGGGAAGGACCGTGCGCTCCGGAAGGGGCAGGGAGGTGCTTTCGGGGAGCTTTCGTCCCGAAATGGACACCGACGAGATCGCGTTGGTTCGCAAAAGGTGGGAAAGGACCGGCATCTCGGAGTGGGACTTCGGGGACCTGCCCGATTCCATCGAAATAAAGGGGCGCGGCGGAGGGCGCTGGATGCTGCATCCCGCCTTGGTCGCGGACCCTGACGGCGATATTTCCCTGCGTCTGGTCGCAAACCGCGACGAAGCCGTCGAAAAGCATGAAAAAGGCGTGTTGGCCCTGTACAAGAAACAACTGGCCGGGGAGTTGAAATTTTTAAGGAAAACCGTTTCTCTCGGGCCCGAAGCGCAAAAACACGCCGCGCTGTTCGGTGGTGCCAAGAAAGTGGAGCGAGACCTTTTCGAAAACGTGTGGAGAGATTTTTTCCAAATAAACATCCGCGAGAAAAAAGAATTTTTGGAACACGCGCAGACGGCTTCGGGACGATTGGCGGAAGCCGCGCTGAAGAAAAAGATTGCCGCCGTCGATGTCGTGAATGCCGTAGCGGAAACCCGCGACATTCTGTTCGGCCTGGAAGCGGCCGAGCGAAAGAATCCTGCGGCGCTCGAGCTTTGCCAAATAATCAGAAACTCCCTGGCGAACCTGGTACCAGAGAATTTTCTTGAGCTGTACGGCGACGACCGCCTGCTTCATTTGCCCCGATACTCGCAGGCCTTGGCGATTCGCGCGCAAAGGGGCGCGCACAGCATGGAGAAGGACGCCCAAAAGGCCACGAGCTTGAAGAAATACGCGGACGAACTCCGGGGCATGCTGGAGGGCCTCGGGCCGGAAGCATCCTCGGAGAAACGAGGGGCCGTGGAAGAGTTCTTCTGGCTGCTGGAAGAATTCAAGGTTTCGCTCTTCGCCCAGGAATTGAAAACCGTGGTTCCGGTCTCCGAAAAGCGCCTGCAGCGAAAAATCGACGAAATTCGACGGATGGTTTGACGGATATTTTCTTTCCCGTTTTTTCTAAGAGAGCTTGAGGATATTTTTCCCTTGACCTTTATTTCGCCATAGCCTATGAATTTAAGGAATAATTCCCCGGCTATTGCCGCCAGAAATCTGATGCCGGAGAGTTTTCATGCATTGGAAACGATATTTTTAGCCGCGGGACGGGATCTGAAAAAGTTTTGTTCTCTATTTGTTCGTCGCGAAAGGAGGAAGACGCCTTGGCAGAGGGAATTGTGAAATGGTTCAGCGACAAGAAGGGGTATGGTTTTATCGAGAGAGACGGGGGTAAAGACCTGTTTGTCCATTATTCGGCGATCAGCATGGAGGGTTTCAAGACCCTCGCCCAGGGGGACCGGGTCAGTTTCGACGTCGAGGAAAGCGACAGGGGCCCGGAAGCCAGAAACGTCGTAAAGGTCGGCTGACGACAAACGACGGCAATCAAGGGAAAGAGGGGGGCCGACGATTTTCCGCAAGCCACCGAGGCCATGGCGGACCCGGCTGAAATTGCGAAGCGTCTGACCATCAGAGCGCGGCCATCTTTCATTGGCCGAGCTTCCACGCCTTCCGGATACGGCCATTGTTCCCGTTAAAAGCTCTTTTTTTTTCGGAGCGCGAAAAATATCTTTGCGCCGGGCCGGACGGATGTTGCCGAATTCCCGAATGCGGCAGAATCGCTTTATCGCATTGATTTTCAACGTTCACAGTCAAGTGTTCAAAATCGAACGGGGGCCATTATGAAGAAAAAAATCACCGCCGTCATCAGGGACGGCGTCTTCGATTTCTATTACGAAACCTTTAAAAAGCCCGAAGAGGGCGCGCGGTACGTGCTGGAATGTTTTCCGCAGCTGTATCGGAGAACGATGAAGGAGTTGGCGGGGATTTTCAACCGCAACGAGCTGTATATGATTATCGACGCGTTGGAGGGCATGGCGGTCTCCCCGGAGGAAAGCGGCAAGTGCCTTCCCGGAGAGTGCTTCGAGGCCATGGACAAGGACGGCTTGGGCAACGATTGGAACATCGAGGACCAGGATTTCAGGAAAAAGCTGGATTTGCTCACTCCTTTTCAGGCGGCCTGTCTGGAGATGTGGGCGTTTGCTTACTGGTACGGAAGCGGGGTCGGTTCGCAAGGCCCCAGGTCCGACAGCGATTTGGAAAAACATGTCGAGGTCCTTCTCTGAAAAAACGGTTCGAATCGCCGAAGCGAACCGCCCGCGACATTCAAATATCAAATTGACATAAATGTTCGATTTGGCTAAGATAAGTCGCAAGTTGTTTTTCCATGGCTTTTCGTATCATGGATTGAGAGGAAGAAACGGGGTCCGGAGTTTTTATCCGCAGGTTCGGCCCGCAACGACGAGGACGGTCGCATGAACAATCATCCCGTTTTAAGAGGGGAACGTTGCAAGAATCGGCTTGCCGAAGGCTTGACGCGAAGGTCTCGGCCGGACCGCAGGGTCCTCCTTTTGTCCGGAGATTTGAAATGGTTTAAGACAAGGAGCTTGTGAGGCGATGAGCGACAAAAACGGAGACGATTTCGAAATGGGTATCCCTGTGGATGAGGAATTGGGGGCGTCGCCAGACGAGGAGAAATCGGATACGGGACCGGAGGCTGGCCAGCCGAATGTCGAAACGGGACAAGAGCAATACCGAATCGACGAAGACGACGACCAGGAGGAATTATACGAGATCGAACTCGGCATGGAGATCGAAGACGACCAGGATGTTCTGGGTTCCGGACCCGACGATTTGCTCGAGGATGGGCAGGCGTCGGTTTCAGGGGACGAAGCGGCGGATGAAGGGGAAGGGCCGGACGCGGTGCCTGTGGAACCGGACGAGGAGCGAGCGGCTGGGGACGAAGACGCAAAGGACGCGGCCGACGCGCAGGATGTCCCGCAATTGGCCGAGCCGGGGTCGGAAGACGTCGGGGACGATTCCTTGGATGTCGCACGGGATGAACAGCCCGTCGATTCCGCTGGCGAACAGACCGATATTGTCGAAGAGCAGATGCTCCGGGGCGTTTTCGAAGAAGGATTCGATCGCATGACGCGCAAACTCGACGCCTTGCATGACGAGTTCTCGAAGAAGCTCAAGATCGACGCCTACAAAGACAAGCTGATCGACAATCTTCACAGGGAATTGCAGGCCTACAAGAACGATTTGATCAAAAAGCATGTTCAGTCCATGGTCATGGACATCATCAAAGTCATCGACGACATTCGCAAGCTTTCGGACCATTACCTGTCGATGCCCCCCGAAGACTTGGAGCCCGAAAAGCTTCTCGAACTTCTGCACAGGGTCCCGGACGATTTGGAGGATCTTTTCTATTATCAGGGAGTCAAGCCTTTCGCATGCAAGGGCGCGGAGTTCGATCCGACCCGCCAGAGGGTATTGAAGCGGGTGGAGACCGACGACCCCGCCTTGGACAAAACCGTGGCGGAAAGCTTGCGCCCCGGTTACGAGTGGGACGAAAAAGTCATCAGACCCGAGTTTGTGGCCGTATACCTCTACAAAGAACCGTCAGCCGAGGAAAAGATAGGAACAACAGATGAGTGATCGTTTGAAAAGGATTTTCGGCATCGATTTGGGGACCACCTATTCTTCGATCGCCTACGTCGATGAATATGGCAAGGCCGTCATACTGCCGAACGCCGAAAACCAGAGGGTGACGCCCTCCGTGGTTTTCTTCGATGGAGACAGCATCGTGGTGGGCGAAGTCGCCAAGGAATGCGCGAAGCTGTATCCCAACGAGGTGGTAAGCTTCATAAAGCGAAGCATGGGCGAGTCGGATTACATGTTCGAATACAGGGGCAAGTCGTATCGCCCCGAAGAAATTTCCAGTTACGTTCTGCGAAAGGTCGCCCAGGACGCCGAAGCGGCATTGGGCGAGAAGATCACGGACGTGGTGATCACCTGCCCGGCCTATTTTGGAATCAACGAACGCGAAGCCACCCGCCTGGCCGGCGAAATTGCCGGCTTCAACGTTCGCCAGATCATCAACGAGCCTACGGCGGCGGCCATCGCCTACGGGGCCGCGGAACCCTCGGAGCGCAAGGTCGTGCTGGTCTACGACCTCGGAGGCGGCACTTTCGACATCACCATGATCGAAATCCGAAACGATTCCATCGAGGTCATCTGCACGGGCGGAGACCACAACCTCGGCGGAAAGGACTGGGACGACAGAATCGTGGCGCACTTGGTCCAGGAATACCAGACCGCCATCGGCACCGACGAGGACATTCTGGAAGATCCCGACACGTGGCAGGATTTGCAGCTTTCGGCCGAACGGTCCAAGAAAATCCTCTCCCAGAGGGAAAAGACCCCCATTTCCATTACCCACGGCGGGGAAAGGGTCAAAGTGGTATTGGAACGAGACAAGTTCGAGGAAGTTACCCAGGATCTTCTGGAGCGAACCGTCGTCTTTACGCAGGAAATGCTCCAGGAGGCAAAGCTCAAGGGCTACGAGGAGTTCGACGAAATTATTCTGGTGGGCGGAGCGACACGCATGCCCCAGGTATCCGAACGTCTCCGGGAGGAATTCGGCAAGGAACCGAAAATTTTCGACCCCGACGAGGCCGTGGCCAAGGGGGCGGCCATATACGGGTGGAAATTGTCCCTGAACGACGGCTTGGCCAAGAGAATCGCCGACAAGAGCTTAAAGGGCTTGGACCAGATTCCCCACGAAGAGGGCGAAGAAGTGACCCCCGACATGGTCGTCCGGGAAATGGCGCAGGAGGTCGCCGACGAAATCGGATACACCATCGGCGCCGTGCAAAAGTCCCGGGTGAACATCAAGGACGTGACCAGCAAGAGCTTCGGAGTGGTCGTCAGGAACCCGGAGGACCGGGAACTCGTCTACAATCTCATCGTCAAGAACACCACCGTCCCCGTCGATGTCACCAAGGCTTTCTTCACTGCGGTCGCCAACCAGGAAACGGTTCTCATCCGCATCATGGAGGACGAATCCAAGGACGAGACCGTTTCCCTGGACGAGTCCATGGAGATCGGGACCGCCGTGCTGAACCTTCCTTCCGGACTTCCGGCGGAACAACCCATCGAGATCTCCTTCAAGCTCAACGAGGAGGGACGGCTTCAGATCACCGCTCTGGAGACAAAGGAGTCCCGGTCGGTCCAGGTCGCCATCGAAACCGGTTCCATCATCCAGGGAAACGAACTCCAGGACGCCATTGCCCGAAACCAGAGCATTATCGTATACTGACCGAAACCATGCCTCCGTTTTGGTCCCGAATTCGCCAGCCGCAATGCCGAACGAAAATGTCTTGGCACACCGGACAAATGCATTTTGCCGGGTGGAAAACCGTTTTTTTGCGCTGTATAAAGGAATTTTATGGAAAGGGATAATTTCTACATAATTCTGGACCTTTCCACGTCCCCTCCCGAAAACGACCCGGTTAAAATCGAGGAGGCCATCAAAAAAAAGCAGGCAGAGTGGAGCCGCCTGCGCAACCATCCATCCAAGGGCATCAACGCCCAAAAGTACATCGGGTTGCTCCCCGAAATCCGCAAGGTCATGTTGGACCCGGCCCTGCGGGCGAAGGAAGCGCGGAATGCACAGGAGATCGCAAGAAGCCAGAAAGCCGATAAGTTTACGGGCATCGACCGCCACTTGGAACTGCTGATGAACAAGGGGTTCATCAAGGAAGAAGAGATCGTCAAGCTCGCCAAGATTCACAAGGTGCCCCCCAACGAAATACGTTCCCGGATTCAAGCCAAGGAAAAGGAAAAATACACGGAGCTGGACAAGCAGATTCAAAACCGGATGAACAAAGGGTTCATTTCCGAAGCCGAAATATCCTCCTTGGCGAAGATCCACGGCATGGACGAAAAAGACGTCCGCTCCCGGGTTTCCGGGCCGATCAAGAAAGAAAGCAAGTTCAATCTGAGAAAGACCAAGGCCCTCGATCCTTCCATCGTAAAAATTATCGAGGACAATTTGAAGGTCGTCGGGAAAACCTCCCTGTACGATTTTCTGGGCATGTCCCCGGACTCGGACTTGGCCGACCTTCAGCAAAAAGCCAGGGAAAAGGAATCCGAGGTGCTCAAGTCCCGCAAGAAGGACGCCGTCGCAACGGCCAGCGGCGTTCTGGTGGGACATTGCATTTCCCAGTTCAAAAACGAAAGAAACAAGGCTTCCTACGATGCCACGCGGGCGCAATCCCATTTGAGCGAGCTGGATTCGGACATCGACGTGGCCGGCATCGAGGGAGTCATTCGCAAGGACAATTTCGCGTTCCTGGTGAACAGGGCCGTCGAATTCGGCATGGACCCCGACGAAGCCGTCAAGTACATCCGGAATTATTGCAAGGAAAAAAAGTGGAAGATCGAAACGGCCAAGAAGCCGAAGACCAAAAAAACCGGGAAACAACTCCTGTTTCGCTTGGCGGTCCTGATCGTTTTCGTCGCGGCGGGATATTTTCAGGGATCCAGGCTGTACGATGATTACAAGGGCAAGAAAGATTACGAGAGAATCGTGGTCAAGGCCGAAAGCCTTCCGGAACTGGAAGACAGGATCAGGCTGTTAAGGAAA
Source organism: Desulfobacterales bacterium (assembly GCA_963674505.2). Classification (GTDB taxonomy): domain Bacteria; phylum Desulfobacterota; class Desulfobacteria; order Desulfobacterales; family SKZT01. Next base: position 540,043 of record CAXXIG010000004.1, on the reverse strand, counting down.
TACCTCAACGAAAACGACATTCACAAGTATACGCCGGAGATCAGCAAGAAATACGAGGAATACAAGGCTCGGCAAGAAGCCCGTCGGATTGACGATTTGATAGTCTCGGCCAAGGACCTGATTCGCGAGGAAAAATACGAGGAAGCCGTGACCGTTTACAAGCAATATTTGGAGAAAAATCCCAGAAGCCCGAGTATCATGCGGTTGAGAAAGGAAATATCCGCGCTCGAAAAACTGATCGAAAAAAGGGACTACGAGGCTCTGGCCAATATCGAGCATTTGAGTGTCGCCGAAAGAATCGCGGCCTACAGTCGCTATTTGAAACAACATCCTTCCGGCGAAGGCAGGGAAAACGTCCTGAATATTCTTCAAGAGTTGGGAGACGCCTATTTCGTAACACTGATGGATGAACTGGACCAGTGCGAGAAACAGAAACGATATGAAGTATGCGCGGCCCTGGCGGAAAATTTCATCGAGGCTTTTCCCGACGACGAACGCTCCGAAAAGTTGAGACTGTTTCAACACAGATACAGGCAAAAGCTGAACGAGGAGCTTGCTCTGGAGGAATTGATCAGAAAAGCCGCCGAAAAGGGCCCGGACTACTCGGCCGCCAGGAAGCTTTTCGACAGTTATCTGGAATTCAATCCCACCTCTCCCATTAAAGATCGCGTGCTGGAAGAGATCGAAAAAGTGGAAAAAAAACGCGTGCAGGCGGAATTCGCAGCGGAACTAGAGCGCCGCATGCAATTGCTCGAGGGCACCGGCGGTCGATTCGTGCCGAAAATGGACAACGTCGTTAGCGACACGAGGACAGGGCTCATGTGGGCCATGTGGGATTCGAGCCACTCCACCGAGGATTGCATGGATTACCACAAAGCCGAACAGTACGTGGACAGCCTTCACATCGGAGGGTACGACGACTGGAGAATTCCCACTCCGGAAGAATTGGCGGGCATCTACAAGTCCGAACCTTTCTTTCCCTTCAACGACGCGCCTTGGTATTGGAGTTCCGTAAGCTACAAGAGTTATTCCGACGGATGGATTTTCCTGGTGGATGTCGTCGATACGAAAAAGACCACAGTCTACCGCAAAGAGCAGATCGACTCGCGAAAATGCGGGGCCGTGCGCGCGGTCAGGCCGTAGAGAAACTTGCCGCCAGCTATGCGTCCGGTTCAGCCGTGAAGCGTCTCCCAGGCTTTTTTCATGTAGTACCGGGATACCTGATCCCAGAGAATGTAGAGGATATTGCTTAGAAAAGGGACTTTGTTTTCGTTCATTAGCTGCCGGAGGGTTTTCCATTCCTCCGCGTTCACGATTCGCCCCGCCTCCGAAGCCGCCGCATTCACGAGTTCCGTCGTATCCGAGGCGCTTCTGAAAATCCGTGTCATAGCCAGTCTGACAATGCTCGAGCGCGGCAGTCCCAGTGTATCGAGTTCCTGTCGGAATGTTTTGGAATCGATTCCCCCGAGTTGTTCCAAAGCCTTTTTTGCGAGTCTCTTTCTCAGGATTTCCTCCGGGGGCTCGCCGGCAAGTTCCACGCGGGCGTAATAGTAGTGGGTTTCGTCGTTGCAACCGTAATAGTGGAACCTTCCGATTTTCGCGACGCCTTGGAGTCCTTCGCGGATCACGTTTTCGAAAAACGCCAGGTCGTAGGGGGCGTGAAGGGTTCGGTCTTCGAGTTCTTCGCAGGAAATGTCCGGGTCTTCCACTTTCTTCCGAAGTCTGGCCCGAATCTGCGTGTCGTCGTTTTTCAGCGTGTAGAAATCCAGCATTCCGCCATAGGCCACGCCATCGGAATCCAGCAAGACACTGATCCCTCGTTCGGCATCGTCGACGTCGAACCCTCGGTCTTCCAGTCTTTCCCGAATCCTCTCTATTTTGGGATCGATCGATTTATCCATCTTGTCCGTCAAACGCTTTTTCCAATTTTTCAGATACCTTGTATATTCCGCTCCGAAATGTTTCGTTCATTTCCGAATGGTCTGACAGTAACCGGCCTTTTCGGGAAACCCAATCATAGATAATAACAGGAAAACAACTGATTTAAAAGAACATTTTTGGTCCTGCCGGATCGAGGGAGGGGGGCTGCCGGAGTGTTTGTTTTGCCGACAGTCCACGAGGTGATGTCCGGTTTATTTGTTTGCACAGCCCTTGCTCTTTTCAGAATTTTTGATATTTTGAGTCAACCTGCGGGCGACGGGTATCATAGAAAAAGAAACTCGTCGATTTCGGATGTCAAGGCCGGGCTTCGCCGCCATGGCTGGTTTCGAATGAGCCGGGGGGCGCGTTTTCCGACGAACGAACCAATGAAACAGAGCAGGGGAGAGGGGCGATGAAAATATACACGGGAGGAGGAGACAGGGGCAAGACCAGCCTTTTCAGCGGCGAGCGGGTATCCAAATATCACGTTCAAGTGGAGGCTTACGGCGACGTGGACGAGCTGAACTCGGTGATCGGAGCGCTGGCGGTCGATTTGCCCAACGAGCGAGGCGCGATTCTGGAACAGTTGCGGAGCATACAGTCGGCCCTTTTGAAAGCAGGGGCCTGGCTGGCGGTGACTCCGGGGTCGGATTCGGCCTCCATGCTCGAGGAGTTCTCCTCAGAACACGCTGTCGAGCTGCAAAACGTTATCGACAAGATGGATGAGCATCTGCCGGAATTGCGCAATTTCATTCTCCCCGGCGGCTGCCGTCCATCCGCGTGGGCACATTTGGCCAGGACCGTGTGCCGAAGGGTCGAAAGGCGTGTCGTTTTCTTTATGAAACAGGCCGACGATCCGCAAGAGGGGGCCAGCGCCGAAAACCTGAAAAATATCGTCGCCTTTTTGAACAGACTTTCGGACTATTTTTTCGTTCTGGCTCGCTACCTGAACCGCCTTTCCGGAGTCGATGACATCATTTGGAAGAAATAGCGACAGAAAAGCGACTCTGTAAAATAGAAGATTCGCATCACCCCGGCGGTCTTGTTGGAGGCGCTGCGGCGAAACCAGGCGAAGAGTTCGGCTGCGGCCGGTGCGCAACGCTTGTCACCACTCCTTCCTGCCCCGAAAGGTGGCGCCCATTTTCGGATAAAAGGGTTCCCCCGAAGGCGTATGAATGATTACTTCGTTGTCGCCGACCAGCCGCACCGTCGTCCAGCTCCAGGGAGAATACCATATGCCGATGAGTTCGTCGCCGGGACCGAGCACCTCGGCGCCGTAGGTTCGAATGGAGAAGCCGCGATGGTCGGTCATCATATCGATCCACTGGCCCAGTTGTCCGGATGTCAAGTTCACGGGCTTCCAAAGGCTGGATCGAAGCGTGTATTTTTTGTTTACGCCCAGAATCGCATCGGGCACTGCGTCCCGTCCGGAATAAAAGTAATTGTAGTCGTCCATGACCTGATGGGATTCGAACATTTCGTTGATTCTTCCGCTGAGCCGGATAATGCCCTGGTTTCCGCCATGGGCCGAGCAGCCCGCGACAATGGCCGCGAACACGAGTGTCAGGACGGCCACGCCCACTCGCAATGTTTTCGCATATTTTTTTCCCATTGGACCCTCCTTTATTTTTTGCTATGAAGATTCCTTTTTCAATCTTTTGCTCAACGCCTGCTGCGAAATGCCGAGCATTCCGGCCGCGATGGACTGGTTGCCGTTGGCCCTTTTCATGGCTTCGCCCACCAGCCACCGCGTGGCGTCCTTGATGGTGGGAAAGTCCCCGGCTATGTACAGGGGTGAGGAGCCGTCGAACTCTTTCGGCCTCTTGCTGGCGGGGCTGCGGCTTTCCTGTTCCCGGCGGATGTGGTCCTTGAAGGCTTCCATGGAAAGCACCTTGGACTTGTGGCGTGTGACGGCGTCGAAAATCATGGATTGGAGTTCCCGAATGTTTCCGGGAAAGCAGTAGGTGGAAAGCAGCGTGTAGAGTTCGGGCGGGGGCGTGGGTTTGCTCTTTCCCAGTTCCGCCGCCGCCTTTTCGAGAAAATGGTCCACCAGGAGCGGAATGTCCCCTTTGCGGTCCTTGAGCGCAGGCACATGGATGAGGTGCGTGCCGAGCCGGTAGTTCAGGTCCTTTCTGAATTTGCCGGAATGCTCCAGGTTCTTCAAATCCGCCAGCGTGGATGCCACGATGCGGGCGTTGGTGGCGCGGGGTTCGTCTCGTCCCAACGGAAAATATTCACGTTCCTGCAACAGCCGAAGCAGTTTGACCTGGGAACTGGGGCTCAGGTCGCCGATTTCGTCCAGAAACAGCGTGCCGTCGGAAGCGCGTTCGATCAGCCCGCTTCTCTCCCTCTCCGCCCCGGTGAAAGCGCCCTTGGCATGGCCGAAGAGCGTGTCGGAAAAAACGTTGTCGTCGAGCCCGGCCACATTGACCGCCACGAAGTTTCCCGTGACATGGCTCAGCCTGTGGACCGCCCGCGCGATCAGTTCCTTGCCCACCCCCGTCTCCCCCTGGATCAGCACGGGCTGGCTGGAGGAGGCGATGGACTCGATGTATTGGAAGATGGCGAACATCTTCTTGTCTTTGGTGACGATCTCGCTGAAAACTTCGGGATGTTCCAGGTCCTCCTTGAGGATATGCTGTTTGAGAGCGTAGTTTTCCCGCTTGAGTTCGCGGAAATCCAAGGCGCGCGCCACCGCCGACAGGAGCCTGCCTTCCTCCACCGGCTTGACAACATAGTCGAAAGAGCCGGTGCGCATGCACTTGACCGCCGTGTCCACATCCACCGCCCCGGTCACGACGATGACCGGAATATCGGGGTAGTCGCGATGGATCCTCGACAGAAGGGTCTCTCCGTCCAGGTGGGGCATGTTCAAATCCAGCAGCACGACCTCCACGTCCTTGTTGGGAAGAATATGCTCGACCTCCCGGCTGTCCTGGCATGTCAGGATGTTGTCGTAGCCAGACATCTGGAGCGTGGTGTCGATGGCCAGGAGAATCGACAGTTCGTCGTCGATGATCAGAATCGGGTTTTTCGGATTTAATTCCTCGGTCATATTTTCGCGTCCGCCCTTTTTGTTGGTTTGTTTCCGAGTGGTTCGGCCATGAATGTAAATCGTTTGTTACTGTCGGGAAACCTGCTATGGTTCGTTTTTCACCGGAAGGATCACCGTGGCGGTGGTTCCCTTGCCGGGTTCGGACTCGAACACAAGCTCGCCCCCGTGGTCCTGCACGATCTTGTCGGAGATGGAAAGACCCAGGCCCGTCCCGCCGCTTTCCCTCTTGGTGGTGAAGAACGGGTCCCGGATTCTCTCCAGGACTTCGGGCGGCATGCCCTCCCCGCCGTCGGCCACGCGAATGCACGCCGCTTTCTTCTTCTCGTCGTAGAACGTGGAGGCTGCGATGGGCTGTTTGGTGTCGCGCAGGGCCTGGCAGGCGTTCACCAAAAGGTTGACCGCCACTTGCTCGATGCGCTGGGAATTTCCCTTGAGCTGCGGGATGGGTTTCCCGTATTGGATGGTGAATTTCGAAGTGGATTTTTTCAGAAGGTTGGATGTCAGGCCCGCTGCTTTTTTCAGGACGCTGTTCACATCCACGGTATCGCTCATCTGCGCAGGAGCCTGGCGAGCGTAGTCCTTCAGGTCCCCCACGATCACCTTGACTCGCTGGGCGCCGTCGGCGATGTCCTCCAGCAGGCGAGGAATCCGGTCGCGCAACTGGTTGTAGCTCATGCTCCCGACCTTGAAATCTCCATGATCCTCGCAATGCTTTTCCAGCACCGGCTCGATGCTCTTCCAGACCCTCTGGATGATGGGAGCGTTCAACATCACCGAGGTAATCGGGTTGTTGATTTCATGGGCGACCCCGGATACCAGGGTCCCCAGGGAGGCCATCTTGGCGGCCTGGAAGATTTGTTCCTGTTGCAGCTTGGCGCGTCTTTCGGCCACCAGTCGCCGCCGGTCGGTCTTTAGCCCCTGCCATATGATGTAGCTCGATAAAAGCAGCACGATTCCCAGGATGCCGAAGTTCATGAGGGTGAGCTTGCGAGTGACTGCCGTTATTTCGGCCCGGACGTCCTCGATGTAAATGCCCGTGCCTACGATCCATCCCCACGGGGCGAAACCCTTGACGTAGGAAATCTTGGGCACGATCCTCGCAGGATCGTCCTTCCATTGCCATTCGTAATCCACATAACCGTCGCCGCTCTTTTTCACCGTCTTCACGAACTCCACGAAGAGCAATTTCCCCTTGGGGTCGGCGTAATGGGAGATGTCCTTTCCTTCCAGCTCGGGCCGGTAGGGGTGCATGACAAGGTTGGGATGCATGTCGTTGATCCAGAAGTAGTCCTTCATTTCCGGTCCGTAGCGGACGCGTCTCAAATGTTCTACCGCAAGCTCCTGCGCGCGTTCCCGGCTCATCTGTCCAGAAGCCTCCATAAAGTAGTGCGCCTCCAGCGTACTCCAGGCCGACTTGGTCAGTTCTCGCACCATCTCCCTCTTGCGGGCCATCATCTGATCCTTGAGCATGGGCAGGATCAGGAAAAAAATGGTGATGAAAAACAAAACCGCCGTCAGTACCACCGGAACGATGATTCGAACCGGCACAGCCTGCATCAGTCCCTTCCTCGTCCTCTCGGTCTGTTCCTGATTTTCAGCCATCTTCGCCTTTCGTCGTCTCGGGTTGAGAAGCGTTTTCAAGGGTATGTCGAACAGGCGGGCGCGACGCGGTCCTGAAAACCCCCATGCGCTCCCTGGCCGCCGCCATCAAGGGCTCCACGTGGATGTCCACGTAGTCGTACACCCTGGCCTCGCTCTTGTCCGGCGCGGGTCTCAAAACCCGGCCCAGGTATTGCAAAACACGGCCCCTGAAACGAATGGGCGTGGTCAGAAACAACGTGGTCAGGTCGCGGCAGTCGAACCCCTCTCCCATGAGCTGACCGGTGGCGACGAGCACCTTGAACTCCCCGTTCCTCAATCTTTCCAGTACCTGCTGCCGCTCGGCGATACTCAAATCGCCTGTCAGAAGTTCCGCGACAATGTGATGGCGGTATTTGAGCAGGGCCTGCAGCGTCTCGCAATGGGCCTTGCGGTCGGATAGCACCAAGCACACGCCCGAGCCCTCCCTCGCCTCCTTGGCTACATCCTCGGCGATCAGACGGTTCCTGTCGTCGTCGGCCACAAGCTCCGCCAGCATCTGGGTGTATTCCGTGCTCGGGTCGTGGTAGGGCTTGAACTCGGTCTCGCGCACGAACACTTCGGCCGGCAGGACATCGCCGCTTTCCATCAGCTCCGCTCGCTCAAGCTTGTAGTGAAGGTCCCCCAAATGCCAGAATATCAGCTTGGAAAGCTTGTCTCGTCTCCAAGGCGTCGCGCTGAGTCCAAGCATATATTTGCTGTCGAACGCGGTCACCGCCTCGGTGAATGTCCGGCTGGGCGCCCGGTGGCACTCGTCCACGATCAAATACCCGATCTTTTTGGATACCTGCTTGGCGCATTTGTACAGCGTTTGCACTGTCGCCACCGTAAAACGCTCGCCCACATGGTTCTTTCCGCCCCCCACCATCCCGATCTCCTCCTCCGGAATGCCCAGAAACTCCACGACCTTTTCGGCCCACTGAAACGCCAGCTCCCGCGTATGGACCACCACGATCGTCGGCTGCTTCCTCTCCGAAACCAGATACAGCGCCAGTATCGTCTTGCCGCTTCCAGTCGGAAAACTCACCGTGCCGAAATCCTTGGAAAGCAGCTTTTCGACCGCCCGAATCTGGTACGGGCGCAGGCGTCCCCGAAAATCGAAACCCACCGGGGCAAGCTCCCTTCGAAGATCTACGATCTCATGCTCGATGTTTCTTCTGCGACACGTCAGGATCAGCTGTCTGGCGTAGCCCCGGGGAATGACGAAGTCCCCGTCGGCGCTGATTTCGTAGAATTTCAACGTCTGAGGCGTCTCCCCGTTCCACCTTCCCATGCGCTCGTTTTCGAGCCACTTGGGATTGGGCATGCGAAGACGCTCGGACAGAGTCTGCCGCAATTCCGAAGGCGCGTGCTTCAGAACCAGCGTGTTGGATACGATGATTTGCACTGCTTGCCACCTTGCTCGTTTATGGCGCGTTTCGGTAAATGCCCCGCTTTCGCGGTCTTGTCGGCGACTCCTTTCCCGCCTTGCGCACCGTTGTAAGGAGATTAGGCCAATTCGGCCGAAAATTCAAGGGCATTGTCGGTTCAAGGTGGCGGCGAGCGCAGGGAAGAGCGGCACCGTTTTGCGAAAAGCGCTTGACATTGATAACGCAATGCGTCATATTGCTGTTCATAACGCAATGCGTCATACAGCGGCGGCACAGCGCCGCCTCCAAAATGGCGGCAACCCAAAAGCTTGCAAAGGAGGACAGATAAAAATGAGCGAAGCAACGCATCTGATCAAGAGATACACAAACGGCCGTCTTTACGACGCCACGGAGAAAAAGTACGTCACCATGAGCGACATCGAAGCTCTGGCCGATGCCGGGACCGGCTTCCGGGTAGTAGTCAGCAAGACGGACGAAGACATCACCGAAGAGATTGTTTCCAAGCTTTCGCCGGAAAAACCTGCGGAGAAGGAGAAAGGAAAGAAGGCGAAGGGTGGGGCAAAGGCCGCAAAGACCATGGATGTGTCAAAGGCGGAGGAAGAAGAACCCGAAGACGAAACGCCATTTTCGAGCGTAATCGGGGGCCTTTTAAAAAAGGGCGGTGGCCTTTTTTCCGGCGTGCCTCGCAAGTCCATGGACCTGTGGCACAGCGCCATGACCATGGCGGAGGAGGAGTTCGACAAGCGGGTCAGGCAATTGGTGAAGGGAAAGGAGATCTCCGAAACGGAAGCCAAGCGGCTCAAGGACGAAATCCTTGGCTTTACGGGCAATCTGAAGTCCTGGCTGGGGGAGAACGTGGAGGAGCGCATCAACGATGTCATGTCCATGATGAACCTGGCCACCCGCGACCAGCTTGACTGTCTGGCGGAAAAAATCGAAGCCTTGAACGAAAAGCTGGCGACCCTGGAAAGAATGGAGAAGGAAGGCGGGGACATTCCCGAGGGAGTTGCGGTGGAAAAGCCCGAGAAAGCACCGGAAGACGTGTCGGAGGAAGGCGTCGAGGAAAAGCCGGAAGAGAAGGCCGAGGAATAGGTCAATGGGATGAGACGCGCAATGCGATCATCTTACCCCTCGTTCCCGCTCCCCTCGTTCCCACGCTCCGGCGTGGGAACGCATACCGGGACGCTCCAGCGTCCCGGCTGTCTTCTAATCCTGTTTTTCCCCTCGTTCCCACGCAGGAGCGTGGGAACGAGAATGCTCTTCCCGCCTTCTGGCGGACTTCGTTTTCAAACCAGGCCCAAAATTTTCCACCAAACCGCCGCCACTACCACCAGGATAGTGATCAGGACCGGGGTCGCCACGGCGCCCGCCTTGGTCAAATCGGAGGACTTGAAATACCGGTAGCTGTAAGCAATGGCGTTGGGAGGACATCCGATGACTAAAAGCAAGGCGAAGGATGTCGCCATGCCCATGCAGAGAGCCAGTATGCGGGGATCCACGCCTTCGAGCTTTGCCATGGGAATTACGATGGGAAGCACCAGCGCGGCGGCGGCAACATTGGCCATGGCGTTGGTGACCAATGCCCCGAAAATAGCGATTCCCAGAAACAACAGGAGCCATCCCCCGCCTTTGACCAGCGGGAAGAACAGATTGGCGAAATAGTCGGCCGCACCGGTATCGGCCATGCCCAACCCCAGAGAAATTCCGCCCCCGAAGATGAACAGGGCGGTGCCCCATTCCAGGTTCGCCTGAATGTCCTCCCACTTGAGAATCCCGGTAAACACCAGTGCCGCCACGCCCAGCATTCCCGTGACGGAATAGTCGATGCCGTGGAATCCCTTGGTCAACCACAGGAGGAAAAGCACTGCAAGAATGGCGAGGGTCTTTATTTCCAAGGCGGTCCATTTGGCGGCTTCCTCCTCGAAAGCAGGCAGTCGAATGCCCTTTTCCGGGCGGAAAACCAGGTACACGACAAGCACGGCCGCCGGGACTGTCAGGATTGCAGCAGGCATGCAGAATTTGATCCAGTCCAGAAAGGTGATTTCCACACCTGTCAGTTCCCGGAGAAACGCGGCGGATACCATGCACCTTCCGCCGCCGATCAGCGACCCCATGCCGCCGCAGGAGCAGGCGAACGGAAGGGACAGCATCATGAATTTGGCCGTTCTGGAATGGGGTTCGATCCCGGCCGCTCGCATCAGGGGGACCATCGTTACAATTCCGATGGCGCAGGCGGCCGCGTCGTGCATGAACGACGAGGCCAGTCCCAGGCCTATGCAGATAATAAAGGTGAACCGTATCACGCTGTTGCCCGCCTTTCGAATGATGAAAACTCCCAGGCGCTTGGTCAGCCCGGCCTTGTCCACTGAAATGGCGAAGATGAGACAGCACATGATGAACACGACCACCGGATGCATGTAGGGCGCCCACGCCTCCTTGACGCTGGTGATTCCGAAAAGAACCAGGGACACGCCGATGAGTATGGCGGTTATCTCCAGAGGGATGGGTTCCGCCACGAACAGGAAGATCAGCGCCGCAAGAATCGCCAGAAACCTCTTGGCCTTGGGCGAAAGACCGTCCACATAGCCGATCTCGACGCGTTTGAGACCCAGGTCGGCGGCGCTTGTCTCAAGAAAGCGCGCGCTGCCTTGCGGTGTTCCTGGATTTTTGGCTTCCAGAACATACGAACTCGACGGGGCCGCCCCCTCTTTTTCCCCCACGATGGAAAAAGAGGCCGCGACACTGCGATGCAACGCCCTGTCCGGGTCTCCCGACACTTTGAAACGGGTCCCCTCCGGCCTCGGCGCCAGCATGACGGCGAGGCCGAACAAAAGCGACAAGGAAAACAAAAACATTTTGGATTTTAAAAAGCTTTTCACGGTGTATTCTCCCTTTTTTTTCAGCGGTATCTTTTTTTGCGTCCAGTCGTTATTGCCGACTTCGCGACCTTTTCGATGCAATTGAGATTATGGCAAATAGCGTGCCGAAAATACGGGAGTGAGTAAGTTGTAACATGCTGATATCATTGCGTATTTATACTGGTTGGTAAAAGGCCGCTGGACCTTCCGGGAGCGTTTCGTCATTTTTTTTTCCAACGTGGAAAATTTCTTGATCATCGATAAGAAAAGGGAAGGGGATGCTTACATATCGGAACCGGGGGGGATGAAAATGCCGGGGCTTGGTTTTAACATCGGCCACTTTCAGGGACTATCGTCGCGGCGGTTGTCATTCCGGGCGGAGCGGTATGTACCCCAGGTGTCGGTAAAACAGCCGGATTCCGTCGCTTCCGGGAATTTCCCGGCTGGAACATGTAGCGTAGACCCGGAATCTAAGTGGCCGAATTTAGAACCAAGCCCAAATGCCGGCTTTTCGACCTTGGGATTTCCATCTGTTTTTTCGGAAAAACGGCCTGGCAGTTTTGCACGGAATCCAACCCACCATTTCCCGAGCAGCCTCGGGGCCGTGCGTTCGGAAAAGGCGCGGGAAATGGTGGGTTGGACTCAGTGCAAGCTCGAAGGGCATGGGTGTTAACAGACGGTGAGCCAGCGTCAAATGCCGGGAGATCGACCCACCCTACTCTACGTTCGACCCGTTCACGATCAGGTCCATGAATTTCCGGTCGGCCCCTGGAAACGGATATCGCTCAAGCTCCTCCGGCCTCACCCACCGGTAGTCCACGGGCCCGTCCAGCCTGACTTTTCCGGATACGAAGACGCAGTTGTAGATGTCCATCACGATCTTGAAGTGGGTGTAGGCGTGCCGGATTCTTGCGAGCAGGGATTCCACCTTGATTTCCAGATCGACTTCCTCCTTGATTTCGCGGACGCAGGCTTCTTCCGGGGTTTCGTTTTGCCGCACCTTGCCGCCGGGAAATTCCCACAGCCCGCCCAGGTGCCCTTCGGGCTTCCTTTTGGTGATCAGGATTTTGCCGTTTTTTCTCAAAACGGCGGCCGAGACGTGGTATTCGGGAATTTTCTTGCGTTTTTCGCGCTTGGGAAAGTCTCCAGTGGCCTCTTTTCGGAAAGCGAGGCAGTGGTCGGAGACCGGGCAGGCCTGGCAGGATGGATTTTTCGGTGCGCAGACCATCGCCCCCAGCTCCATGAGGGCTTGGTTGAAGGTCCCTTGGCTTTCGGGGGTTTCCTCGTCCACGAACTGTCGGGCCAAGGCGAGATACTTCTGATGCGCTCCGGACGAGTTCACCGGGGTCGAACACAGAAACAGCCTTGCCAGGACGCGCTTGACATTGCCATCGACCACGGGTTGGGCCTTTTGGAACGCTATGCTGGAGACCGCCGCCGCGATGTAGTCCCCGATTCCCGGCAATTTTTTCAGTTCCTCGAAATCGGCGGGCAGCCTGCTTTGGTATTGATCGACGACCATGCGCGCGGCCCGGTGCAGGTTCCGTGCCCGGGCGTAGTATCCCATGCCCTCCCAGACTTTCAGGACCGTTTCAAGATCCGCCTCCGCCAAAGCCCGGACATCGGGAAATCGTTCCAGGAACCTTTTGAAATAGGGAATCGCGGCCGCCACCCGGGTCTGCTGGAGCATGACCTCGGAGACCCATATGGCGTAGGGATCTTCGGTGCGCCGCCAAGGCAGGTCTCTTTTGTTCTCCTGATACCAGTCTGCGATTTTGGTTCGGATGTCGCGGTTCAACTGAAAAACAGCTTGAGCACGATGGGCAGGGCGAATGCAATGACGATCAATATTCCGGGCGCGGTGAGATACGGCGCATACCAGGGTTTTCGAGCTGCCTTGGCCTTTCTGACCTCGGCCATGAACCAGTTGCCCAGCAAAAGCGCCGCGATAAGCGCGGGTACGTACTTGATGACAAGAAGAAACGAATCCAATGAAATACTGTCCTTTCCAGGGCGTTTTTCCTCCTTGAAAACGCCGTAAAAAAAAATTGGCTCGTGGCGAATTTACGGGAAAATGCGCAGCGCATATTCCCAGTTCAAGGGGGGGGGAAATCGCCGCAAATCGCCAATGAGCCATGAATTTAATAATGCATGGGATTGTCAACCCAGGAGGCGCACGATGTCCTTTTCGTATTTTTGCATCACCAGTCGGGTCCTGCCAAGCCATTCGCTTCGATGGGTGGTGACGAAGAAAAAATATGGTTTGTCCGGGACCTGTCTGATCAGAAAATAATAGTCGCTGGTGGTGATCAGGATGTCCTTTGTGATTTGGCCGTCGCCGACGATTTTCAACGCCTTGAGATTGGATTGCACGATGCTGGTCATATGGGCCGATATCGCGTCTGGATCGATGTCGGCACTCCGGCTCAAGGCGGCGATGGCGAGTCCGTCGTCGGCGAGTACTGCGGCAGAGGCGGCGAAACCCGGAAGTTCGTCGGCCATGGCACCGAGAACGCTCTTTAGATCGTTTATCATGGTAAAAACCTTTGAAGTTAATTCCGAAATTGGAACGAAACCCGGCTGGGTGACCGTGATTCAGTTGCCGGAATACCCTTCGATATGTCTGAAGATCGCTTTTTCCGTTTCCTCGGAATAATTCACCCAGAAGACTTGGCAGGTGTTGTTTCCCTGAACCCCTTTGATGATGAATTTTCCGCTTTTTCGGACACGGAAGAACGGCTTTGGAAAGTGGGGAAAATATTCCAGCTTCCCTAAGTCCTCCAGGCTTCTGATGAAACCTTCGTCGATGGGTCCGTCCAGCAAGGCCTCCTTGATCACGACCCCGTCCAGGCATTCCTCGACGAGCTTTGTTTCCAGAATTTTCATTGTCAGCCCGCTATGGTTTTCAGAGCGCCCGTGAAAATATCGATTTCCTCATGCGTATTGAAACTTGAAAAGCTGGCTCGAACCGCGCCTTTGGGAAAAGTCCCGATGGCCTTGTGAATCAGAGGCGCGCAATGGAGTCCGGTCCTTACGCGGATGTCGAAGGAATCGCTCAACACATATCCGATGTCGTCTGCATCCCAACCATTTACATTAAAGCATGCGATACCGCAACGGTTTTTTTCGGGACGCTCGGAATAAATGCGCAAGCCCGGCATTTTTTCCATCTCCTCGACCGCGTGCTTCACCAGATCCATTTTGATTTTTTGCAATACCGGGACTTTCTTTTCGAGGACGTATCCGATGGAGGCCGCCAAGCCCGCGATCCCCGGTTCGTTCATGGTTCCGGCCTCGTACTTGACGGGCCACAGGTCGGGCATGGTCTCGATGTCGCTGCGGATGCCCGTGCCTCCGGCTTTCCACACCTTCAAATCCAAATGCTCGCCGATGAGAAGGCCGCCGATGCCTTTCGGGCCCATGAGGGTCTTGTGGCCGGTGAAGGCCAACACCGCCAGGGGCATGGACGAAAAATCCAGTTCCAAAGCGCCGGCGGATTGGGAGGCGTCGATGATCAGGGGAATGTTTCTGGCTTCGCAAATTTCGTAGAATTCCGATACGGGCAGGCAGGCGCCGGTGACGTTGGACACATGGTTGACGACGGCGAGCACGGTGTCTTTGCGCAAGGCTTCGGCGAATGTTCCGGGGGAGATGAAGCCGGGAGGTTCGCAAGGCAGGATTTCGACGACGGCCCGGCCTTCGGATTCCAGATAGCGCAGCGGACGCAATACGGCGTTGTGTTCCACCTGCGTTGTGAGGACGTGTCCCGGGTCGCCCATGAGGCCGTGGATGGCGATGTTGAGGGCCTCCGTGGAACCCGAGCAGAAAATCACTCTGTTCGGGTCGGAAAAGCGGAACAGCTCCGCAAGACGTTCCCGGCACACTTCGACGACGGATTTCCGGGTGACGTTTTCCCGATAGGGGTTCGAGGGCGGCGCGACCAGGCTTTCCGACACTGCTTGGGCGACCCCGTCGGGTTTCGGGTGGCTGGTCGCCGCATTGTTGAAATAGATCATTGTAGCGCCTTGTTTTCAAAGGAAAAAAAGCCCCGACGATATGGCGCGGCAAAAATGATCGCCCTTTTCCACACCGGCAAGGCTTTTGGTTTCGAAACGGTCGTTGGGTTTAGAAGAATTCCGAAAGAGCGGGTATGAATTTTTTGGCTTGCAGCCGTATCATGCCAAGCGTCTTGGAATCCGGGGCCAGTATGACCAAAAGGGCGTCTCCGACCGGTACGCACATGATCATGGCGTCCGCGGCTTCGAACGTGAGCGTACTGAAGGCCGTGATGCTCAATTCCTCGGCCATCTTGTCGGCGCCGATGGTGACCATGGCGACGGACGCGCCGATGGTGTCCATGTCGGTTTTGCCGAAAGAGCCCGCCGATTCGATCACGAAGCCGTCCTTGGCAACGACGACGACTCCCTTGATGCCGGGGGCCTCCAAAAGTTCCTGGAGTATTTGGGTGGAAGTTCTTGTATCAGCCATAGAAAGTCTCCCTTCTGATTGCCTTTGGGAATGTTTTTGTTTAATCGAAAATTCGAAATCCGATTACGCGCAACGCTTTCGTTTCGACGGCCTACGCCTTGGTGACGACGAATTCGCCGAAAGGATCGCCGACTTCCATACCCTTGGTCTGTTCGCACTTGAATGTGCGAATGCCGTCCGGATAGGGAGTGCCGAAGGCAAGGTCGAAAAAGGCCGAGCTGACCCCCCTGATCATGAAGGCGCATTTGTAGTCGGGCGCGATGTCCGCCTCGTAATAATCCTGCGCCCGAACCGTCATTCTTTCTCCCTCCTTGATCTGCACGATGCCGGATTTCGCCCATCCCCAGGCGGTGAATACCGCGTAGGCGCCGCGTAGAACGTCCTTGGCCCCCTCGGTGATCATGGGTTCCACAACCGATTTGAACTCCTCGGAGTTGATGATGCCGTACCCCGTGTTGTATCCGCATTCCAGGGCGCAGTTGACCAGGGCTTCCTCGCACTCCTGGCGCCGGTCGTCGGGAACGGCCTCCATGATTCTCTTGGTAAACGTGTTCCAGAAATCGACGGGAAGAAGGTTTACCAGAACGTTGTAGCCGGGAATCAATCCCTCTTCGTCGCCCTGCACGTTCAATTCCGCCAGTTGTTTGACAACCACGTCTCGCTGAACTGTCATCGATACCCCTCCCTATTTCGCTTTTACCGAAAATTTGCTCGATTCGTTTCCCATGACCATGCTGCTTTCCTCGACGACCTCGTAGCTTCGGGCGGGCTTGTTGGCGGCCGAAGCGAACATGGCGGATATGTAGCCGCATGTCCAGAAGTTGACGGGCGCGTCGTTTTCCCCCCATTTCTTGGTCCATCCCTGGTCCACGTGGGACCTGCTCAAGGTCACCTCGCCGCCCTGTTCGCTCCCGGAAACCTCCATCTTGCCCATTCCCATCACCGAGTAGTACTCCTTTCCCACATTGAGCCTGTCCTGGAAAGAAGCGAGGTTGTTTTTCGCGCAGTAGTCGTCGATCATCGGCTTGATGGAATCCTCCACGGATTCTTTGAGAATCGCGGTCCCTCCGACGTCGTCGAAATCCTTCGCAAGCTTGGTCAACAACGTCATGTAATGGTGGCAGTGCATGACGGTCAAAAAGCCGTTCATGTAGTGCCGGTAGGTTTTGTCATCGAATGTGAATTCCAAGTTTAGCGCCATTATCCGGCCTCCTTTCGTCTTTTGCCTGGTAAGTTCGGTTCCTTGGTTGTATTGACTGCCCGCTTCACGCGTTCTTGAACTGCTCTTCCAAATCCGGCGTCTTTTTCTTGATTCGATTGCGGATCATCCCCAGTCGCTGGGAATCCCGCGCCACGATGACAAGAAGACGCTTGCCGACGGGCGCGCCGACGATCATGGCGTCGGCGGACTCTAAGGTCAGGGATTGCACGTGCGCGATTTCGAGTTCCTTGCCCATTCTCTCGACGCCGCCCAAAACCATGGACAAGGATGCTCCGATCTTTTCCATGTCGTAGGCGCCGGTGGCCGCGGTGGATTCGAACACGGCGCCGTCATTGTCGATGACCATGACGGCTTCGACGCCGGGAATGTCGAGAAATTGTCTCAACTCTTCGGCCAAAGGGCTCGGAGGACCCCCGGTATTTTCCGATAAGTCCAACGCATCCTCGAAGTTGAAGTCTTCCCCGGCGTCTCCGGCATCTTCGATGCGGACTTTCTTTTCGTAGGATTTTTCGTCGCTGTTGCTTACGGCTTCCATGATCAGGCTCATGATCTCCGCGTCGATCCGTTTCCTGATCTTCTTTTTGGGCAGGCTCTTGAAATTGATTTCGGCGCGTTCCCATCCGATGATTTCCACAGCCGCTTCTTTACCTTTGTAATCGTCCCAGACCGCGTCCCAGGGTTCGCCGCGGTTGAAATAGAGGTAGCCTGGTTTTTTTCCTTCGGTCTTGGCCTCCAAAAGGCAGGTCTTTTGTTCGGAATTGATCAGCTGCACGAAGCTGGCGAGGGATACGCCTGTGATGGAACCCTTGCCCGGACCGTCTTCCAATCCGGCGAAAATGGCCTCCTCCAAATCCTTCAGTCGGACGGGCTTGTCCAGGAAAACAAGGCTGTCCTGGCTTTTCAAGCGGTTTTTCGTTTCGGCGTTGCCGTAGCCGCTCATGACGATGATGGGAATGGAGGGAAAATTGTTGTTCAAGTAGGTCAACAGCTCAAAACCGTCCATCTCCGGCATCATCAGGTCCGTGACCACAAGGTCCACAGGCTTGTTCTCCAGGACATTGACGGCTTCGTTACCGTTGCTCGCCAAGGAAACTTCGAGTCGATCCGAAAAATCGGACAGATAATCCTCGAAAGCCTCCAACAATGTGTCTTCGTCGTCTACGATAAGAATGTTGTACATCGGAAAGTTCCACCTGCAGGGTTTGACTGTTAAACATCGGAAAAAAAGTTACCGGGTTAGAATGCTAATCTGTTCCGTCGCTGACAACTGTTAAAACGATTGAAACGAATGGTGGAGCTTGGATTCGGCCCAAGGTTTAATCTGTGTTAAAAAACTGAATCCAATTTGGTTTTCAGTAAGAACCTACAAAAAAGAAATGTGGCTGTCAAGAAAAAAAAGAAGGCCGGAAGGCCGCAGGGGGCGGGGCTGTCGGGTCGCGCCGGGTCATTGGCCGGTGATTTCGGCGAGGGTTTCGGACCAGTCGGACATTCTTTTCAAAAGCGGTCCCAAGGTAGAGGAGTCCAGCGCGGACACGGCGACGCCTCCCTTGTTTCTTTCCAGCTTTTCCACCAGGGCGGAATCCACGCGGTCCATCTTGTTCAGGACCCGGATGACCGGAATACCGTCCAGATCCAGTTCCTCGAGGATGTTTTCCACCGACTCGATCTGGTCTTCGAACCTGGGATTGCCGATATCGATCACGTGCAGGAGCAGGTCGGCGCTCTCCAGCTCTTCCAGGGTGGCGCGAAACGCCACCTTCAGATCCTCCGGGAGGTTTTTGATGAACCCCACGGTGTCGGTGATGATCACTTCGATGTCTCTGGGAAACCGCAGCCTCCGGCTCGACGGGTCCAGGGTGGCGAACAGCCTGCTTTCGGCCAGTACCCGGCTTTGCGTGAGCGTGTTGAGCAGGGTGGACTTGCCTGCGTTGGTGTAACCCACGATGGAGATGACGGGCAGGCCTTTTCTGTTTCTGAGCGCCCGCTGTTGCTTGCGTTGTTTTCGCACCGATTCCAGGGAATTTTCCAGGCGGGTGATTTTCTCCCTGGCCCTGCGCCGGTTGATTTCCAGCTTGGTTTCTCCGGGGCCCCTTCCGCCGATGCCGCCGGTGAGCCTGGACATGGCCGTGTTCTTGACCACCAGGCGGGGAAGCATGTACTTGAGCTGCGCCAGTTCCACTTGCAGCTTGCCCTCTCTCGTACGGGCGCGCTGGGCGAAGATGTCCAGGATGAGCTGGGTCCGGTCGATGACCTTCAAGTCCGTGGCGTCGGTGATGGAGCGGATTTGCGAGGGGTTCAGCTCCTGGTCGAATATCAGGAGGGTGGCGAATTTCTGCATGGCCAGGACAATGATGTCCACCAATTTTCCCCTCCCCAGAAGAAATCGGGAATCGACTTTTTTTCGCATTTGAAGCACGGTGCCAGCCACGTGGATTCCGCCGGTCCTCGCCAGCTCCTGGAGTTCCGCCAGAGAATCCTCTGCGTCGGCCCGGGACGCGGAGGTCACGCTTACCAGCAGCGCCCGCTCTTGCATGGTCCCGGATTGCAGCGCGAGTCTTCTTCGTGCCAGCTCCGCTTCCAGGGCCTGTACCAGGCCCGCGCACCCGATGTCCGGGTGGTAGGGATCCACAGGAGGCATCAACTGGTAGGGCGCGTCCGAATTGCCGGGCAGGATGTGCCCCGCGTGGATGATTTCCGGAAGACCCTCGGCGGTGAACGTTACGGCCGCGATCATGTCCAGGCTCAGCAGGGAAAGGTCGGCGAGGTCGTCCATGGAAAGAGGTTCGTTTTTCAGATGGGTATGGATGCAGCGCAGCCCCCTCAGTCGTCCCGGAGCCATTCGGTAGGCGCTCAGGTCGGGAATGACGATCTTCTGCTGGTCGCCCACGATCACATAATGGACTTTGCCCAGCCTGTCGATCATAAGACCGATCTGACGGCCGATCTCATGGGACAGCCCGCAGATTTCCTTGGACAGTTCCGCCGACGCGATGGTTTCCGGGGACGATTTTCTTTGGTAAAGCCGTTCCAGCCTCTTGACGTGGTTGGATTTCAGGCCTGTCGTATTTCCGTAGATTTTCTTCATATAAAACAATAATAAGGATTCTTAAGAAAAACGTCTACCGCCTCGCTTCGCTGCGGGAGCATTCTCGTTCCTTGATTTTTCATAGTCGGAAAGTGGTTTGAAGGTATCCAGGCCATCCTGGCCTGGTTTGCCCTGACCCCGATATTTTTTTTGCATATGCGATCCAGGGCCGGAGCTGGAAGCTCCGGTTGCCCAAAAATGCTTCCCTTCGCCGTCACGCTTCGCTGGCGGGATTTTCGAACCGGGTGTACTTGTTGAGGAACGTAAGGGGCACGGTCCCGGTGGGGCCGTTTCTCTGCTTGGCTATGATTAGTTCCGCTGTGCCCTTGGATACGGCGTTTTCGTCCTTGTTGTAGACTTCGTCGCGATAGATGAAGGCGACCACATCCGCGTCCTGCTCCAGTGCGCCCGACTCTCTCAGGTCCGACAGCTGCGGACGCTTGTCGCTTCTTTCTTCGAGTTTGCGGTTCAGCTGCGAAAGCGCAATAACGGGAAGGTCGAGTTCCTTGGCGAGGTTTTTCAGAGACCGCGACATTTCCGATATTTCCAGGTCTCGCCTTTCGCCGCTCTGGCGGGTCTTCATGAGCTGGAGATAGTCGATGATGATCAGGCCGATGTCGTGATCCATCTTGAGCCGCCGGGTTTTCGCCCGGACTTCCAGGGCGGATATGTCGGCCGAGTCGTCGATGAAGATGGGGGCGCTCATCAGCAGTGTGGCGGCGTCGGTGAGGCGGTTCCAGTCGTCGGACTTGAAAAAACCGGTGCGCACGACGTTGGAATCCACTCTGGCTTCGGAACAAAGCATTCTCATGGAAAGCTGCTCCTTGGACATTTCCAGAGAGAATACGGCGGTCGGCACGTTGGCCTTGACGGCGGCGTTTCTGGCGAGGTTCAGGGCGAAGGCGGTCTTGCCCATGCTGGGCCGGGCCGCGAGAATGATCAGGTCGGACTTCTGAAAACCGGAGGTCATCCGGTCCAGCCGGGTGAACCCTGTCTCCACACCCGTGATCAGGGACCTGTGGCCCTGCCGGTCCTCGATGGCGTGCAGGCTTTCGTCGATGACCTTGGAAAGGGGGTAGAAGGACGGCTTGATCTTGTTTTCCGAAACTTCGAACACGGAGCTTTCCGCGAAATCGATCACCTCGTCCACGTCTCCGCCGTCCTCGAAGCACCGCTGCACGATTGACTGGGAATTCTTGATCAGCTTTCTCAGGCAGGCCTTGTCGTAGACGATCTTGGCGTAGTACTTGACATTGACCGCGAGCGGTATGCTGGATACCAGACTCGCCAAGTAGGCCGCGCCCCCGGCCTGTTTCAGCTTGTTGGTCTCCTGCAAACGGTTGGTGAGCGTGACCAGGTCGATGGGCTGGTTGTCGGTGAACAGCTCGGCGATCGCGGTGAAGATCACCTGGTGGTGCTTGTGGTAGAAGTCGTCCGGGGTCAGAGTGTCCAGCAGATCGAGCAGCGTGCTGTTGTCGAACAAGACCGCGCTCAATATGGATTCTTCGGCCTCCAGATTGTGCGGAGGCAGGTTGATGCGGGACGGGTCCTGACCGTTGTTCGGCTTTGCCTGGGCCATTGCAGGGGCTCCTCTCGATGGTAACCAGACCATCCTGGTCTGGCGTGTTTGGGGTCTGGCGTCTTTGGGGGCTGGCGCGTTTTGCTTGGAAAGAATGCCAACGCTGCGGCATAGGACCAGAGCTGGAAGCTCCGGTTACCTTATTATCGGCTTTCTCGAAAGGGGGAACGGCCGAGAACGTGTTGCCGCAAATCCGCGATAAACCGATTTTCATCGCTCGGCCCCGACCTTTCATTTTCGAGGGGCGAAAACATTTGGCCTGCGTCTGCGCCCCTCGAAACTCCCCGGTTACTCTTCAGCCACCACCTCCACGGTGATTTCCGGCTCCACTTCGGCGTAGACCCGGATGGGCACCTGGAAGGTGCCAAGCTCCTTGATGGGTTCGGACAGAAGAATCATTCTCTTTTCGATCTCCACGTCCATGGCCTTCAGGGCCTGGGCGATGTCCCGCACCTGGATGGAACCGTAGAGTCGGTTCTCCTCGCTGACCTTGACGGGCACGGTGACCACCAGGCCTTCTATTCGGGACGCCATCTCCCGGGCGTGCTCCTTCTCCTTGGCACGTTGCAGTTCGAACTTCTTTTTCGCCTGCTCCATCATCTTTCGGTTCTGCGGCGTGGCTTCCACGGCCTTGCCCTGGGGCATAAGGTAGTTTCTGGCGTAGCCCTTCGCCACATCCACCTCGGAGCCGATGACCCCGAGATGCTCGATGGTTTCTTTCAATATCAGTTTCATTATATTTGCCTCCCTATGGGATTGTTTTTAAAAATTGGTTTCGGGCAGCTATTGTTTTTCAACCCGTCTCTCGAGTTTCCGGAAATTGAACCACGTGTCGAAAAAACCGATTCCGGCCACCAGGCACGCCATCATGAGCTGCATGGTGACGAACGCGTAGACGATGACGCGCAGCAACGGCGGAAAATCGTGCTTTTCGAAAAAAAAGGACACGATGGCGATCCCCTGGAAGAAATAGACGGCGACCAGCACCAGGCATACGTTCAATCCCAGCAGAAAGAGGGACTGCCAGGGGATTAAAAGCATCGTGCCAGACGCCACCGCCGCCCATACCAAGTGCTCCGGGGCGCTCCAAGTCCTCAAGGGTCCGAAATCCGGATAGGCGACGTTGGTTGCCGCGAAGAACCTCCTGGCCGCAAGCAGATTGAACCATGCGGCGAAAAGAGTGGCTGCGGCCACCGTGCCGGGTATGATCCGAATCATCATGAACCGGACCTTGTCCAGCGATTGTTTCAAGGCCGCCATCTGATCCGGGTCGGCCCCCATCTTTTCGAAATACGCCACGGAAATCGCCAAGTTCTTGTCGATGAATCCCTCCACCAAGGAAAGGATATCCGTGTCGGCCGCAGCGCTCGCGAAAAGCACGACCGCCGCCGCGAACGCCCAGTACACGGCACAGGCGTAAAACACGGTCTTTTCCACCGGCAGCCGTCTTTGAAACATCTCGCCTAAAGCGAATCCCAGCAGCATGAGCTGCCCGAAATAGAACACGTCGAACGTCGCGCCACCCGTCAGCAAGGCGATCAGGACCGTCGTCCCTCCGATCACCCAGGCTGCGGGCCGCCGTCCAAGCTTGGACCGGCAGTGCAGGACGGGCAAGGGGATGAGCACGCTGAAAACAATGCCGAAAAAGGGGATGAATATGCAGACGAAAAAAATCAGGCTCGTCGCCGCTATGCCCTTTGCGATGTGTATTTTCGCGTCGTCGGCAGGCGTCCCGTTCAAATTTCCCATCCCTTCTTTGCGCTCCTGTCTTTGCGCGCCGGGCTCGACGTGCTCCGGATTTCCGGTCGCAAGACTTTGAAAAAATCAGCTCACTTCGAACGTGCCCACGTAGGGCAGAAGAGCGATGGACCTGGCGCGTTTGATCGCCAGCGTCAGCGCTCTCTGGTGCTTGGCGCACGTGCCGGAGATTCTTCGGGGAATGATCTTTCCCCGTTCCGTCGTGAAATATTTCAGCGTGGCAGGGTCCTTGTAGCTGATCTCGAGCTTGCTGTCCGCGCAGAAGCGGCAGACTTTCCTGCGATGGTAGACTCTTTTCTTTCTTCTGGGTCCAAAACTTTTTCTGGGTGCGGGCGCCATGGGTTATTCCTCCTCTTGCTGTTCGGTTTCCTCGGTTTCGGCGGACACGGCTTCGGCTTTTTCGCCTTCCCTGGCCTCCTCTTCGGCCTCATCGGACTCGGAAGCCTCCTCTTCGGCCTGAGCCGCAGCCTTGCGGGCTTCCGCTCCGGCGATCTCCTCCTGGATCTTTTCCAGATCGACATCCTTGTCCAGAATGATCGTCATGTATTTCATGACACGGTCGTCGATTCGGAAAAAGCGCTCCATCTCCTGGACCAGGTCGCCGTCTCCGCAATAATCGAAGAGGACATAGTAGCCCCGGGGCTTTTTCTTGATTTCGTAGGCGAGTTTTCTGACCCCCCATTCATCGACATCCACCACCTTGCCTGCATGCTGGTCGATGATTTCGTTGCACCTTTCTAGAAGGGGGGTTCGACCTTCCGACGAAAGGTCGGGGTCGAAAATGGCGATTGTTTCGTACCTTCTCATAGAACCTCCTTGTGGATGTAAAGCCCCGGTCCGAACCGGCCGGAGCAAGGATAAAAAACATGGATACATATTACACAAACCACCCGGCTGTCAACGAAAAATTGTTGGAGATTCGTTAAAAACGGACCGAAATGTTGCAATACAACAAAATCTTCCTTGACACCCGCTCCGCGAACATTTATTAATCTGTTCAAAATTTTTAATCGAATCGGACCATAAATCCCTTGCCGGCGAAAATCCAAGTGGGGGATTTTTTTTTGTCTCTAATCAAAGTAGCTTGAAAAGGAAGCCGAAGTTATGAAGACCGACATCCAGAGAGTTCGAAACATCGGAATCAGCGCCCACATCGACTCGGGCAAGACGACCCTGACCGAAAGGATTCTCTTCTATACCAAACGGATTCACGCCATCCACGACGTCAAGGGCAAGGACGGCGTAGGCGCCACCATGGATTCCATGGAGCTGGAGAAGGAGCGCGGCATCACCATCGCCTCCGCCGCCACCTATTGCCAATGGGACAACCACGAAGTCAACATCATCGACACGCCGGGGCACGTGGATTTCACCATCGAGGTGGAAAGAGCGCTCCGCGTGCTGGACGGCGCCGTGCTGGTGCTGTGCTCGGTGGGCGGCGTGCAGTCGCAGTCCATCACCGTGGACCAGCAGATGAAGCGCTACAAGGTGCCCTGCATTGCCTTCGTCAACAAGTGCGACCGTGTCGGTGCCAATCCTGACCGGGTGGTGCGCCAGCTCAAGGAGCGCCTGGGGCACAATGCCATCGCCATGCAGATCCCCATCGGCCTGGAAGCCGATCTGAAGGGCGTCGTGGACCTGGTGACCATGAAGGCGATCTATTTCGACGGCGACAACGGGGAGGTCATCCGCGAGGAGGAGGTTCCTGCCGAATTGCTGGACTTGGCCAACGAAAGGCGCGAGGAACTCATCGACGCCGCCAGCATGTTCTCCGACGATCTCACCGAGGCCGCCCTGGAGGAGGCCGTGACACCGGAACTACTCCTGGAGGCGGTCAGAAAGGCTACCCTCACCCGCGAGCTGACACCGGTGTTCATGGGCTCCGCCTATAAGAATAAAGGTGTGCAACCCCTCCTGGACGGCGTGACCAAATTGCTGCCCTGTCCTCCGGACGTGGAAAACGAGGCCCTGGACATGGACGACGAGGAAGCCCCCAAGGTCCTCTCCGCCGATCCCAAGGCCCCCACAGTGGCGCTGGCGTTCAAGCTGGAGGACGGCCAGTACGGCCAGCTGACCTACATCCGCGTATACCAGGGAACGCTTGCCAAGGGCGACACCGTCATAAACGTCAGGACCGGCAAGAAGGTCAAGATCGGACGCCTAGTGCGCATGCATGCCAGTCAGATGGAGGACATCGAGACCATACCCGCAGGGTACATCGGCGCCTTGTTCGGCATCGACTGCGCTTCGGGCGACACCTTCGCCAGCCCAGGGATCAACTACACCATGACCTCCATGCACGTGCCCGATCCGGTCATCTCCCTGGCCATCGCCCCGGTGGACCACAAGGCCGAGATCAACATGGCCAAGGCCCTGAACCGCTTCACCAAGGAAGATCCCACGTTCAAGACCTTCGTGAGTGAAGAGACCGGCGACACGGTCATCTCCGGCATGGGCGAGCTGCATCTGGAGGTCTACATCGAGCGCATGCGCCGCGAGTACGGCGCCCAGGTCACCACCGGCATGCCGCGCGTGGCCTACCGCGAGACCATCACCAAGCGGGCCGAGTTCAACTACACCCATAAGAAGCAGACCGGCGGCTCGGGCCAGTTCGGTCGCGTGGCAGGGTTCATGGAACCGGTCGCGGACGAGGATTTCGTATTCGTAAACAGCGTCACCGGCGGATCGATTCCCACCCAGTTCATTCCGGCCTGCGAGAAGGGTTTTCAGAAATGCATGGAAAAGGGGCCGCTGCTCGAGTTTCCCGTGACCGGCGTGAAGATCACCATCAACGACGGCGCGTCGCACTCCGTGGACTCCTCGGAAATGGCGTTTCAGGCGGCCGCCAGGGGCGCGTTCCTGGAGGGCTACCGAAAGGCCGCCGCTGTCATCCACGAACCCATCATGAAAGTGGTGGTGGAGTCGCCCACCGAGTTCCAGGGCACCGTCATGGGAACGTTGAACCAGAGGCGCGGCATGATCGTGGGCACCCAGGACGAAGGCGTCATGTGCGTCATCGAAGCACAGGTGCCCCTGTCCGAAATGTTCGGCTATTCCACCGTGTTGAGGTCCGCCACCCAGGGCAAGGCCCAGTTCACCATGGAATTTTCCACCTACCGCCAGGCTCCCCAGAGCATAGCGGAAGAGTTGATCAAAAAAGCGAGAGACGATAAGAAGAATGTTGCTTAGGGAGCGGAAAAGCCCGGGCGTCGAGCGCGCCCGGGTGGTTTTTCTGAGAGAAAGGAATTTTACGATGCTCAAAAAGGAATTGATAACCAAAAACCCGTTGCGCCAGATGGGCCACGACGCCGACGGCGATCTGCCCGACGGCGGATTCGGGGTCGTGATGGCCAGAGCGGGCGTGGGAAAGACAGCCATCGGCGTGCAGCTGGCCATAAGCAGCCAGCTGCGCCACCAGAATGTCCTGCACATCGCCTTGAACGATCCCGTCCAGAAAGTCTGTCTCTGGTACGACGAGGTCCTGAAGAACCTGATCGAAAAATACGAGGTCTCCCAGGAGGAACGTCTCTGGGAAACCATCCTTCCCCATCGGTTCATCATGACCTTCAAGGTGGAGAGCTTCTCCGTGCCCGTCCTGGAGGAGCGCCTGAACGACCTGATCGAACAAGGCATATTCGTGCCCAAGATGGTTCTGATCGACGGTTTTCCGTTCGGAAACGAAAACAGGACGCCCCTGGAGGATCTGAAGGCCCTTGCCAAGGAACTGGGTTTCCACGCGTGGTTCACCATGACCACCCATCGCCACGAGGAGCCCGGCCCCGACGGCCTTCCCCCGGCCTTCTCCCGCATCGAGGACCTCTTCGAGCTGGCCGTTCAGCTCATCCCCGAAGGCAAGGACGTCTTCGTAAAGCCCCTGAAAGGGCTGCCCGAAAACTCCTCCCTGCGGCTCAACCCCTCCACCATGCTGCTTTCGTAACAGTCAAAGCCCGGCGCGGCTTCCGAAAAACAACATCGGCGGCCGCGCTTTGCATTGCCGGTCCGCCCGGCCGAATTCAAACGATATCTTTTCGACCTGCGCGGACGGGAGCAACGGACAAGTCGCAAAAACTTGCGACCTGTGCGGATGACGACCTTATATCCTGGCAACAAATCTGGATCGACCCGGTAACGCCGTCTTCCACGGAGGCGCGGTTGCTGACATCTCCATGGTTCGTATTCGGCCGATACCGCGCCGCCGTGGAAGACGGCGCTACCGGAGAGCACCCGGGCTTGTTCCCCTGATTGAAATCATCCATACGCGCAGGTCGAAAGTCTTGCCTGCGGCGGAATGCCGCCCACTGAACTTGATAACAGCCTGCGGTATCCTTATCAATTAATGAACTGAAAACAGACAGGAGGCGCACAATATGAAAGAAATTTTGATTTTCCTCGCGTTTATCGGCGCGTGGGTATTGCTCCAGGCCTACATCCTTCCCAGGTTGGGGATTTCCACTTGAATGAGCGATGCCTGTCAGGTGACGGGCAAGGAAAGCTCCAAAAGCAAAAAATCGAAGGCTATCCCGCCGATGGCGGAAGAGACGGAAAGGTCGGCGGATTAAAAACAGCACTGCCCTGCCTCAAGCCTTCCATGAAAAAGTCCGGCGCAACCCCAAAATATCCAGACGGCGCGGCCACTGAACAATTCCAAGGAAGGCATATATTATAGACAATATCGATTTCTCCAAAAAGGAGATCGCGCATATTCCGCTCGATGAAAGAAGGGAGCAAGACGCAAAGGATATTACACCGGGCGATTGACAGCGGCTAACCCGTTACCGCCTGCCTTTTTTCCGAACATCCTCCCAGCTCTTCTTTTTTGAGTTTGGAGCACTCCAGGCGAAGTGCTTTGGAGATTTGGCGAATGAAGCAATGGCTGGAAAGACCGATGTCAGCCTGTCATAATTTTTCTGGAATAGCCTGGCGCTTTGGTGTGGTGCTGCGACAATGCGCCAGGCGCATGCCGGAAAAATCGAGATTGGACAGCCCCACGCTTGCATTACGGGGCTTCTTGCCAAAAGCCGGACCCTGAAACCGGCCTTTGGCAAGTGACGGGTATTTGCCGTGGCCATCCACCGAACCGATATGTCAAAAGAAACGATCCGGCCTATTGGTATTCCACGACACTCCATTCAGGGCCGAATCCGTGGAGGCATCTCGGCGCCACAACCTTGATTACCGCCTTGATGGGAACGTCGTCCTTTTTATATTGCTCCTTGATGTCGTGAACATCGTAAAATTCTTTATTCTCGGTGACAATGACATAGACTTCTCCGTCATTGTCGTAAATTTTCATGACCCCGCTGACCGTTATCTCCTGCCCGACTTCATACTTGGGTCCCTGGTCGCCGCACGATACAACGGTGCATAGCAACATCGCCAATGCAAATGAAATCAAAGTGTGTGTCTTGTTCATCCAACGCTCCTTTTTTGAGTTAATAATGAACCGGACAAATGGTTCCCCCATTTTCATTGTCCTGTTGCGGAAAATGAAAAAAGGCGCGCATTTATATCCGACTGCCCATCGGATTGTCAAGAACTCTATCTATCTGAAATTATTGGGGATACCTTCGATATGGCATACGAGACGGAAAATCGGGGATGTCCTGGCAGGACTCGGACGCGAAGCGTGGGAACGAGTGAATGTCCGCGCGCATTGCCCCTCGGGTGATCTTCTGCCACCGTTCACGCGGTCGGCTCTGCGTGTCGATTGTACTTGCTGCCAATATCAAACGCGACCCGGTAATAGATTTCAGACAATGGCGATTCACATTCAATGGGCTCGATTTTAAAAGTCTGTCCCATGTATTCGCAAGAAAAATATTTCCATCCGCCATCGTCGCAACGAATATATTTTTGGTTCATCGCGGATATGTGGGGGAAAGGTGCCTCCATGGTAACCAGACCATCCTGGTCTGGTGTTGTGGCTTGGCTTTGAGGGAGTGGCATATTCGCGGCACCGCGACCAGAGCTGGAAGCTCTGGTTACCTTTACCGCTCCCCACAAATCCGCGATGAACCATATTTTTCCACCTGACAGTAATCCTGAGAGACAAGGAGATACTCATTAAATGTGGGAAGATATCGATAATGTGCGAACTTTTTCGACCTGTGCGGTTGAGATCGACGGATATGCGAAAGAGTTCGCTTGCCCGGTAGCGCCGCCTTCCACGGCGGCGCGGTGTCCGGTGCCCCGCCATCATGGAATCCAAACGCATGAGGCCTCGCGCCGCCGTGGAAGGCGGCGCTACCGAAGCTATCCGGCTTTGGACCTGGGGTGATGAAAATCATCCAATTTCGGGAGATTTTTTTCTGCCAAGATTTGTTCCCCCTCGCGGCAATCCGCACGGGCTGGTTCGGGAGCGTAGGGTGGGTGGGTCGATGCCCGGGTGTTGTCGCTAAGCCGACTTCTCTTGAAATAGATGCCGACAATCTTGCACGGAGTCCAACCCACCATTTTCCGTGTCAAGTCGTCGCTTCTTCAAACGAATGACACCTCGCGGCTCGGGAAATGGTGGGTTGGGCTTGGTACAAGCTTGAAGAGCGCGGGCGCAAACAAGCGTTGAACCAGCCCCGAACGCCGGGGTTTCAACCCACCCACCCTACGCTCCCGGACCAGGCCCCGCGATAGATCGTGCGGAATAAAACCAGACGGACTTTTTAAGGCAAAACAGGGAACATTTTCATCACCCCACTTTGGACCTTCCTCAGAGAACACCAACCGCAGAGGTCGAAGTTTTTTTTTCGGTCCCTCGCCAGCCCGAGGCTATGGGTTTTCTTTCCGATACAATTTTATCATTTTCGACAAAAGTTGATTCACTGTCGAGCCCTCGATCTTCGCAAGCTCGTTAAGCTTTTTGAAGTTGGCGGCTGAAACGTTCTTGTCGAGAACTGCGACCGATCCGTCGTTCCAGTGGAGGACGTTCCTTCCGTCAAGGATGAATTTATCGGGATATTGCTTGGCCGCTTTCTTTTTTGCCTCGTTCCAGGCGGCATTAAGGTCGCGCGTGGGCGCCATTTGGCCCAGCGTCCCCAAGTGGGCGACCACTGTGTCTTTTAGACGCGATGTGCCATCCGGCAACTGTGGAAGAATTTCCAGCATCGCATTTACAAGCTTTGTCTTCGACACCCCAATCCCAAAGCCTGCTCTCCTCATGTCTGCGAAAAGTCCCCTAGACATACCATGACTCCTGTAATTTTGTTGGCGCCACAACATTGAAATCAGCGGCGCGGCTTTTTGCGTGCGCTGAATTTATTGGTTCGGCAATCGCCGATTATTGCTTTACTTGCAACCCGAACAATGCAATCCATATTTCAGCTGTCAGTTTCAGATGCGTGTCTCTTTTCAACGTCAAGCTCGCCGGCGCAGGCAACGGACCATAGAGCCCCGGGCTCTGCGCGCAGCGAGTGGGTTGGCGGCATTTGCGATGTCTGACCCTATTCTTTCTTTTCCTCCGAGTCCAGCGCATCCAGCCGGTTTCGAAAATAATCCGCCAATCCCGCATACTCGGAATGGTTCGCCAAGTTTCGCGAAAGCGGTTCGGCAATGGCCAGTCCCTTCTCGAAGCATTCCCGCGCCGTCTCCCGCTGCCCCCTTTCCTGGGCTATCCCTCCCGCCTTGCTCAAGGAAACGCATAGGTCGCGCAGGGCTTCCGGCGTTTGCCCCACCCGTTCCAGGATTTGACGACGAATTGCCAGGCTTTCCTCGAAGCTTTTTTGCGCCTTTTCCCATTCGCCCATGGCGCGGGCCGCATCGCCCACCTTATTCAAAGAAACGGACAGGTCGCGCAGGGCTTCCGGCGTTTGCCCCACCCGTTCCAGGATTTGACGACTCATTGCCAGGCTTTCCTCGAAGCTTTTTTGCGCCTTTTCCCATTCGCCCATGGCGCGGGCCGCATCGCCCACCTTATTCAAAGAAACGGACAGGTCGCGCAGGGCTTCCGGCGTTTGCCCCACCCGTTCCAGGATTTGACGACGAATTGCCAGGCTTTCCTCGAAGCTTTTTTGCGCCTTTTCCCATTCGCCCATGGCGCGTGCCGCATCGCCCACTTTCTCCAGCGAAACGGACAGGTCGCGCAGGGCTTCCGGCGTTTGCCCCACCCGTTCCAGGATTTGACGACTCATTGCCAGGCTTTCCTCGAAGCTTTTTTGCGCCTTTTCCCATTCGCCCATGGCGCGTGCCGCATCGCCCGCCTTATTCAAAGAAACGGACAGGTCGCGCAGGGCTTCCGGCGTTTGCCCCACCCGTTCCAGGATTTGACGACGAATTGCCAGGCTTTCCTCGAAGCTTTTTTGCGCCTTTTCCCATTCGCCCATGGCGCGTGCCGCATCGCCAACCTTATTCAAAGAAACGGACAGGTCGCGCAGGGCTTCCGGCGTTTGCCCCACCCGTTCCAGGATTTGACGACTCATTGCCAGGCTTTCCTCGAAGCTTTTTTGCGCCTTTTCCCATTCGCCCATGGCGCGTGCCGCATCGCCCGCGTTGTCCAGCGAAACGGACAGGTCGCGCAGGGCTTCCGGCGTTTGCCCCACCCGTTCCAGGATTTGACGACTCATTGCCAGGCTTTCCTCGAAGCTTTTTTGCGCCTTTTCCCATTCGCCCATGGCGCGTGCCGCATCGCCCACCTTATTCAAAGAAACGGACAGGTCGCGCAGGGCTTCCGGCGTTTGCCCCACCCGTTCCAGGATTTGACGACTCATTGCCAGGCTTTCCTCGAAGCTTTTTTGCGCCTTTTCCCATTCGCCCATGGCTTTGGCCGCATCGCCCGCCTTATTCAAGGAAACGGACAGGTCGCGCAGGGCTTCCGGCGTTTGCCCCACCCGTTCCAGGATTTGACGACTCATTGCCAGGCTTTCCTCGAAGCTTTTTTGCGCCTTTTCCCATTCGCCCATGGCGCGTGCCGCATCGCCCACTTTCTCCAGCGAAACGGACAGGTCGCGCAGGGCTTCCGGCGTTTGCCCCACCCGTTCCAGGATTTGACGACTCATTGCCAGGCTTTCCTCGAAGTTTTTTTGCGCCTTTTCCCATTCGCCCATGGCGCGTGCCGCATCGCCCACTTTGTCCAGCGAAACGGACAGGTCGCGCAGGGCTTCCGGCGTTTGCCCCACCCGTTCCAGGATTTGACGACGAATTGCCAGGCTTTCCTCGAAGCTTTTTTGCGCCTTTTCCCATTCGCCCATGGCGCGTGCCGCATCGCCCGCGTTGTCCAGCGAAACGGACAGGTCGCGCAGGGCTTCCGGCGTTTGCCCTGCGGTTTTTAGCCTTTTTCTCGCCGCTGTTTCCATGGCTTTCGCGATTTGGCAGGCGAAGGGCGACCGGCCGGTCCTCATGCAGGCCATGAAAGCGCGGTAGGAGGCGGCGAGAAAGCCTCGATCGGAGGCGCCTTTCTCATGCAGGCGTTCCCACTCGGAGACAAGGGACTTTTCGCGCTCGTCGAAAGGAAACTGATCGGGCGCGGAAGGCACTGTTTCCGGGCCTTTTTCCATGCTGGAATCGGTTTCGGCCCACGCCCCGGTGTCGAGGCTGAAATCCCGGATGGCCCAAAGATCGGGAACCATTTCCTTGATGCGGTTCCGTTCCGACGAGGGGGCCAGCAATACCAAGGGCCTGTTCAGCGCATTGCGCAAAGCCTCACGCCGTTCATTCAGGAGAATCAGGAATTCGAGCCTGGCCCGCGACCACTCCTCCCCGCCGTTCCGGCTCAAGTCCAGCCAGACAGGGGCCTTCAGAGCGGCTTCGTGCTCGGGAGGATTTAGCAGATAGGGGAGAATGGTTTCTGCCAGATCGGCGGGGGCGTGGAACTCCGGGGTCTTGAGAAGGGTCACCCGGGCGCGGTAAATGCCCGCCAGCCTTTCGCGGAAAACGCGCGTCACCTGGGGGTGCTCGGTGAAAACGAAACCCAAGGCGAAATGGTCGCACCAGCGCAAATGCTGCATGAGCCGGAGCCAAGCCTCTTCGCCTTCGATGGTCAGGCGGACTTTCAGGCTCGGCATGGGTCCCCGCCGGTTTCCGACGATCCTTGGGTTTCCGACGCGATGCGCTCGATCTCGTCCACCAGGAGGGGATGCACGTCGTACCAGGGTTCGCCGTTGAGATAGTTCATGATCCGGTTGGTGTCCAAAAACCGCGCCAAGTCGGACAGATCCTTTTCGGTCTTGAGCGACGCGTTTTTGCTCTCGTGGATTCTGGCCAGCCACCGGGCGTCGTCCTCGGCGATGGGCAGCAGCTCGTTGCGCAACTGCTGCACGACCCGCCGGACCACCTCGTCGTCCATGGTCGCTTCGGCGCCGGTGACGCGTATGCGCGTGCGCAGGCTCAGCGTCGATTCCCGCACCAGCCGGAAAAAATCACGCAGATCGCCGCCGGAGGCCTCCGCGAGTTGCCGCAGGTACGGTCCGGGAACGCACTGGCTCCACCGGGAATACCTCTTTGCGATGATGGATTCCATGACTTTCAATCCGGCGGGGTCGGGCTTGCCATGCTTGTCCCTGACGTGGATGTTGGGCCATTGGGTGATGGGATTGCCTCCGAGAATGCGCCCCAGGCTGGCCGTCAGGGCGGTCAGGTACGGCGGGATGGTGTAGACGACATGCAGCTTGGGAAACGAGAGATTGGCCGCCTGGCCCGAAAACAGCTCCACGACGCCGTCGTAGATGCTTTGCGCGTCATCGCCCACGCCCCGGAGCTGCTCCAGGGAATCCACGAGAAGCACCACTTTTCTGTCCGGCTCTCCCGAGTTGTAGCGCACGGCGTCCACCAGCTTGACCACGAACTCCCCGGCGTCGTCTACCAAGCGGGTCAGGTGGCCCTCCAGGCGCTCCTGGATCCGGACCTTGAATTCAGGGTCGGTCTTGAGCTTTCCGCCCAGCTTGAGTGCCGCGCCCGGTCCCTTCAGGTCCAGGCCGATATTGTCCAGCTCGATTCTGGTCGAAAGAAAATCGTGGAGCCGCTCCCAGAAGGACCGGCTCAGGGGCGCCAGCTCCTTTTCCGGCGCTTCCTCGGCGGCCCGCGCCAAGGCGGCCATGAGCGAGATGATGAAGTCGGAAAGCGCCGGGGCCTTGGTCATGAACACGTAGTCGAGCATGTTGACCAGAAACACCCGGCAGCCGTCTTGCTCCAGCATCCTTTTGAGCCTTCTAAGCTCCGTGCTCTTGCCGTTGCCGCGAAACCCGGTGAGAAGATTGACGCTTTCCGACTCCGCCAGGTCGATCCGCTGCCACAGGGCCAGGATGGGATCGCTCTCCGGCGACGATTCCAGGATCGGCACGTAGTAGGGGTCGTCGGGCTCCAGCGGAAGCGCCCCCCTGCCGCTCAAGGTCTTGTACAGTTCGCGCAATGCGTCGGCATCGGCCATGGATTCGTTCCTTTCTTTGCGATTCGTCATTCGTCGGTTCCCTTGCACGTTTCCATTTTTCCCTTTCCGCTCAGTGTTATGACAAATGGTCTCGAAAATCAATAGCATATCGAACGCTCGCGGCGTCTTTCCCGCTTTCCGTCTCCTCTTACTCGATCATCAAGTTTTTTGGGTTCATTGCGGATTTGCGGGGAACGGTTTAGGTAACCAGAGCTTCCAGCTCTGGTCCCATGTCGCAAAGATGCCGTCGTTCAGAGGCATAGGCATGCCAGACCAGGATGGTCTGGTTACCATCGGCACGCCTTTTCCCACAAATCCTCGTTGAGCTGTTTTTTTCATCGACATTCTGGAGATTTTTTTCCGCTGGGATTTGTTCCCCTCGCGGCAATCCGCACAGGGCTGGTTCGGGAGCGTCGCGTGGGTGGATCGATGCCCGGATGTTGTCGCCAATCCAACTTCTCTTGAAATAGACGACCTGACAATCTTTCACGGAGTCCAACCCGCCATTTTCCGTGCCAATTCGTCGCTTTTCCGAACGAATGACACCTATGCCGCTCGGGAAATGGTGGGTTGGTCGCCATGCAAGACCGGCAGGCACGAGCCCCCAGAAAGTGCGTAACAGCACGCAACGCAATGGCCCCCGACCCACCCACCCTACGATCCCGCCCCTGGCCTTCGATAGTCGTAGCGGACCAAAATACGGCGTAAGTATTACAGCAAGATATGGATAATCTTCATCACCCCAGGCGTTATCTGGCCAATGATCGAATCAAAAGCCAACCCGAAAAAACCTTATTTTCTGCTCTTAACCTTAGTAGCACAGGACGTTTCCCTCCCCCCCAACCTTATTACCTTATCGCCACAAATCAGAGGTTCAACCCTGACACTCGAAGATCAAGTTTTTTCGTCATTCCCCGAAAGTTTCGAATCCATGCGCT
This sequence comes from Desulfobacterales bacterium, assembly GCA_963674505.2. Taxonomy (GTDB): domain Bacteria; phylum Desulfobacterota; class Desulfobacteria; order Desulfobacterales; family SKZT01. The sequence goes on along the minus strand of CAXXIG010000004.1, from coordinate 504,782 downwards.
TCTGCGGATCTCCTGGATTCCGGGTCTCCGCTGCGCTGCGCCCGGAATGACGGTCGCCTCGGTCCGGTCGGCGGAAAAAACATGATCATCGAGTGAAAAGAACGAAATTCCGGATTTTCTTCAATTTACACTCCGTGACCACCGCCGAATCCATGTTGCAGTACTTGAACGCATCGGCGTTTTAAATTATCGTTGACATAAAACGAGTGCCTGTCTTAAAAAAACCGACGGGCAAACTTGAGCGCCGGAAAATCGCAACGCCAATCGAAAGAACGGATGGATTTTGCAACAATGGAAAAAACGATACGATGAACAATGGGACGGAACAATGACCATCGCGGAATCGATTGACAGAAAACGGGCTGCGGCGGCTGTGTTGCTCTTGTTGTTCACCTTCTTTTTCCCTGTTCGCACGGAACCTTCTGAACGGGATGACGCCAAAAACATATTGGTTTTATATTCATTCGACCGATATATGAGGTCCGATGTTCTGATCGAGCAGGGCATCCATGAAACATTCGCGAACAATGGGCTTCGGGCGGTCGAGTTTTTCACGGAATATATGGATATGAAACGGTTTTCCGGGAGCGAGGATATTCGGCGGCTCCGCGAATATTTCGCAAGCAAGTACGCCAACGTCGATCTGGACCTGATCATTGCCGTGATGACTCCCGCGTTCGATTTTATCGAACAGTATGGAAACGATTTGTTTCCCGATACGCCGGTCGTGTTTTGCGTTATGGACCATCGTGCGATCCGCGCGCGCACTTTCGGTCCAAATGTTACCGGAAGCGCCTTTTCATATAATTTTGCAAAAACCATCGAGACTGCCGTTGCGATTCAGCCCGACACGCGACGCGTCGTGGTGATTTCCGATACGAGCCTGGCTCACAGCCGGGAAATGACGGAAATGGCCCGTCGAGCTTTCCGCAATTACGAATCCCGTCTCGAACTGAGCTATGTCAGTGTTCCGACGCTCCCCGAATTGATTCGGGCGGTCGAAAACCTGCCCCCGGAAACCGTCGTTTTCTATGTGAATTCTTTGGTCAAGGACGATGCGGGGACAATTCTGACGCCGATGGACGCTCTGCGATATATGGCCGATTTTGCGAGCGTGCCGATTTATGGCGTCTTCGATACGTATATAGGCAAAGGCATTGTCGGCGGATACCTGAGCAGTTACCAGGCGCAGGGAAAAAAGGCCGCCGAACTGGGGATGCGTATTTTGAACGGGGAAAAACCCCGGAATATTCCCATTGCTTCGGAAGAAGCCAATGTCTTCATGTTCGATTGGGAGCAATTGCATCGCTACGGCATTTCGGAAAAGCTCCTGCCGGAGGACAGCATTGTCATCAATAGACGGCCTTCGGCCTGGGATTTGTACAAAATGTGGATCATGGCCGGCGTTGTCGTCGTCTCCACGGAATCTCTGCTGATCTTCATGTTGCTGGTCCAGCGGGGAGTGCGCCGAAAGGTCGAAAGGCAATTGCGGAAATATCGGGAAAACCTCGAGGATTTGGTAGCGGTACGGACGGAAGAATTGTCCGAATCCAACAAGCAGCTGGAGGTCGCCAAGGAAAAAGCGGAAGTCGCCAATCATGCGAAAAGCGCATTTCTCGGCAACATGAGCCACGAGCTGCGCACCCCCATGAACATCATTCTCGGTTTTTCCCGCTTGCTCCAACGCGACAGCACCGTGGCAGCCAAGCACAGGGAGTATCTCGACACCATCCTGCGAAGCGGCGAACACCTGCTTTCCCTTATCAACGACGTGCTGGACATGTCGAAAATCGAATCCGGAAAAATCGCTTTGGACGACAACGATTTCGACCTGTTCTTTATGCTGGACGACATAGAAGAACAGATAGGCTCTCGGGCAAGGCAGAAAGGGCTGTCCTTTGTCGTCGAACATTCACCGGATGTCGCGCGGTACATTCGGTCGGATGAAAAGAAGCTGAGGCAGGTCCTGCTGAATTTGATCGGCAACGCCGTCAAATTTACCGGCAAGGGCGGGGTGGCGGTAAAGGTAAAGAACAAGGATGTGCCGGTCGATGCCTCGTTTCCGATGATCGAATTCACGGTCGAGGACACTGGTCCTGGCATCGCCCCGGAAGAAACGCGGGTCCTGTTCGAGCCATTTGCGCAGACAAAGACCGGAATGCGGGCACGTGAAGGGACTGGCCTGGGACTGTCCATCAGCCAGCAATTCGTACAACTCATGGGCGGAGATATTGCTGTCCACAGTCAGGTCGGCAAGGGTACGGCATTTGTTTTCGACGTCCGCGTTCGTGCCATTGATGCCGCGGACATGCAAAGGCGGTCTCCGGCACGCCGGGCTGTTTCAATAGCTCCGGGAGACGACAGGCGCAAGATATTGATCGTAGACGACAACCAGGAGAGCCGGAAGCTATTGTATAAAATCCTCGAGCCGTTCGGATTCGGCCTGCGCCAAGCCGAAAACGGAAAACAAGCGGTTGAAATCTGGCGGGAATGGGGGCCGGAGCTGATCTGGCTGGATATGAAAATGCCGGTCATGGACGGTTGCGAAGCCGCAAAATCCATCCGGCGGATTTCCGGAGACGATCCGAATGTCTCTAAGACCGTCATAATCGCTCAAACCGCCAGTTCTTTCGAAGAAGACCGCATGACGGTCCTCGATGCCGGATGCGACGATTTCCTTCGGAAACCTTACAAGGATTCGGATATTTTCGAGCTTATGCAAAAACATCTCGGCATCCGGTTCATCTACGAGACGGACAAGGCATACAAGGAAAATCAGAGGGAGCATAAACGCAAATCCAAGCGGGGGGAACGGGGGGAACAGGTTTCCCTAGCCTGCATCCCCCGCGATCTGTTGGAAAAGCTGAAGACCTCGGCGGCCGACGCGGACATGGACCAGGTGAACAAGATTATCGACGAGATCCGGAAAATCCATGGCGAATCGGCGGAATTCCTTGCGACGCTGGCCTATGGGTTTGAATATGGGAAAATAGTAGAATTGATTGAAACAGAGGACCAGGCTCCCGGTTGAAAGCGGGACCATGAGCTCGATTTCCCGCTTGGCGTTTGTATGGCAAACCGGCTTTCCCCGAGGTTTAGAACAATTATTCTGATTATAACGGATTTGGCTGGCTTGTTTTTTATTCCGGCCAGGTCCTCGCCACCTCGTTCCAACGCTTCGCGTTGGAATGCATACCAGGACGCTTTGCGTCCGCGTTCTGCGGTGGGACGGCCGAAATAAGAACCAAGCCCGATTTGGTGGTGAGGCTGAAACGTAGGTTGGGTTGAGCGTCGTTAATTTTTGGGTTTCGCTAATTTTTTCTTTCAATTGCAACTGGAAGGTACACGACGCAGGCAGCCTGCAAGCGAAACCCAACATGAAAGCCCGCTCAACCCAACCTATCCCCGCTCTCCCAAATCCTTTATAATCAGTCTGGAATAAAAAATGGTCTTGGGCCGTTAAGGCAGGGCCATCGTACCGGCCTCGTCCATGTAGATCCAGTATTCATTCCCGGCTTCAAAGATTCCCAAGTCGCCGAGTTCGGGCTGTTCCGGGTCGTGCATTTTCCAGCTATTGCCGACAAATCCCCATACGTTGGTGTACTTTGCGCCGACTGAGGCAAGGGCCGTCTCCGGGGAAAGGCCTGCGAAGGTGCTGCCGTTTAGTACGTTCCAGCCGGGTTCCAGGTTCAGATACCGAGCGTTACAAATATGGATCGCGCTCTTGCCGTCGTAGTCGATATCCTCCAGTTTATAGTAGTATTCCGTATTGGAAGCAGATGTATCGGTGTAGGAATAAGCGGTCCCGGTAATTTCATTGCCCATAGCCGGGATGAGGGTTTCGGTGATGCGGGTGTATTCGCCGTTTTTGCTTTCACTCCGCCAAAGGTGAAATCCCGCGTTGTCAATCTCCGAGGCCGTTTCCCAAAAGAGATGCACGCCGTTTTTTCCGTATGTCGCGGTAAAGACCGAAAGCTCGATGAGCAGGGGCGAGGATGAATTCAAGGTAAAGGTGGAAAAGTCGGCCTCGGTGACGCCGTTTACCGTGATGGTATCCGTCTCGGTGTCTATGGTTCCGCCCATTTCATCCCACGAGGAACCGTTCCAGTGGTACAGTTTCTGGTCGGCTTCGGCGAGTCCGTTGAGGTTCAGCCCGCCGTAATAGAAAGTCAAGTTGCCGGTGAATGATCCGGTAACATCGGCGTCCCAGCAGAACCCCACGCTGGAGGGTTCGCAACCGGTTTCGAACCGTTCCACGGTGAGGCTTCCCGCGCCAGAACCGGACGTGATTTCAAGATCGGCCAGGTCGGTGCCGCCGTCATTTATGTCAAAGGTCTGACCGTCGATATCGGCATAATTGTCCGCGCCGATCCTGTCCGGCGTATATTCCGGATAAATCCCCTGGTATTCGAACGCGCCGATGTCCGCAGTTCCCACGCGGGACTCGCCCCGCTGGTCGACGGTCGGCGCGCTGCCGTCGTCTCCCCTGCCGATGGCCCGGCTACCTTCCTGCAGGGCCATGGTGTAGGTGGGACCGCCGTTGTCCTGCAGGGTGCCGAGCATGGGATCGCCGGTGACAGCCGGGCTGCATGAGCCGTCTTCGATCAGGTTGTTGTCGTTGGTGGCTAACGCGGTGGAACAATCGGGGAGTCCGCCTGCCGCATCGGCCAGCAAGCTGTTGGTCAGGTGCATTGTGGATCCATATGACCGTAAATTCGCAGCAGCAGCGGTGGCTGAATTTCCGGCCAGGGTTGAATTGATAATCGTTGCCGAACCATTTCCGATTAAGACACCGCCAGCCTGAGATCCGGCGCTATTTCCGGTGATGGTCGAATTGGTGATCGCAACATTGACATTCTCGGTATAAATGGCGCCACCGTTGCCGGTGCAGGAGTTGCCGGAAACAGTAGATTGCGTAACAACCAGGTTGCCTCCCAGGCTGAAGATGCCGCCACCGCCGATAGTACTTTCATTGCCAGAAATTGCGCAGCGCAATACTGTAATCGTTCCCGACGAAGGATCTCTGTATTGAAGAATCCCGCCACCGCCATAGGAGTTCGTTGCGTTTCCATTCCGGATAGTGAGATCCTGAATGGTAACATCAATGTCCGCGCTGACCTGAAACACCCTGTCCACATTTTCGGCATCGACAATGGTGTTCGTGGCACCCTGGCCCCGGATGGTGAGAGCTTTATTCACCGCCAGTCCGGATTCGTGAAAGGTTTCCGCCTGGAGATCAAGAGTGTCTTGGGGTGAAGCTCCGCTGATGGCATCGGCAATAGTCGTGTAATCGCACCCGTCGGAACAGACCGTCCATATGGCCGCCTGCGCGGTCGGCGGATTATGCATGGCCAGCAGTCCCCCACACAACATTAGCAATATTGCGTTTTTCCATTTTCCTTTGCGCATTGTCTATCCTCCTTTTTTTCTGTTCATGTTCACTTGCTGTTTTCCCTATCAAAAATGTCCGATTTGCTTTTTCTTCCGTGGATCTTATTTCTTTTTCGAAAGATCGTGTGCCGCATCGTGAAACCGGGAACACGAGTAGTTCTCTCGTGTTCCCGCAATAATACGCTTTTATGCGATCCTGGTGTTTTCAAGTCGTTTTCCGACCGCCTTTTTGTTCCGGTGGGTTGCCACGACCCGCAGCGAAGCGAGGAAAACGAGCCCGATCAACAGCAGTATTCCCCATTGGTTCAATGTGGGAATGGCGTCCGTTTCCGCCATTAGATGGGCCTGGAGATCCGTTTCGACAAACAGTCCTTCCGAGTCCGTCGCGCGCACGACCAATGTGGCGGTTCCGTCGGGGCCTGTGGCGTAGTCCAGGACCAGGTATCGTCCGTCCACGATTTGGGCTGAATCGAAAAGGTCCGGATTGCTGTTGCTCTGGATCGAAAAGGCCAGGTCGGAGACCGGATCGTGGTCGTCTGAGAAACAATCCCACAGGTCGATCACCGAATTTTCGAGGTCGGAATTTACTGCTGCGGAGGGGATGCCCGACGTTTCCGGCGGGAGATTCACCGAACCGTCGATGCCGAACACGTATGTCGGGTCCGAATCGCCCAGGCTATTTCGGGCTTTCACTCGGTAGTAGACTGTCCGGCCTTGGGTGAAGCCTGCGTGGTCGTACCGCACGGTGTTCATGGTCTCCGCAATCGTCGAGGAATTTACGACGACCGAGGAGAAAGGCCCTGCGGTGTCGTACGCGTATTCGACGACAAAGGAGGTTTCGCTGGCGCTGCGGTCGGTCCAGGAAAGTCGGTTGGTCGCGGAATCGACAGAGACTGCGGCCGGGTCTTCGGGCGCGGCGGGCACTCCCAGGGGCTCGTCTGTGAGAACGAAATCGGAGAAGGAGGTTATTTCCACCTCGATCCAGTTTTCCGCCTCGTTGCGCGCGACGATCATGGCCTCGGTCCAGCTGAAGCCGCTGTCGTCGGTTTTCCAGACCTGGATGGAGCTTTCTCCCGACAGCGCCGCGATGTCCGCGTCTTCGTAGTAGAGTTTCACTGTCGCGCTCCAGTCGTCCCCGCCGCCAGTGGCGTTGAAGGACCATGTGCGCGTCGAAGAATCGACCCCGGCCGGAAGGTTGGGATAGTTGTCCCCGGTGTTGTAGGTCAGATCCAGGTTGTCCGGGGGCGTTCCCGTCGCGCTCCAGGTCACCTCGGCCACCGGGTCGCCGTCCTTGAAGGTCTGGGTCGTATCGGGAGCGGGCGTCGCCGGATTGGCTTTCGTGACATTGGTAATGGGGGCGTCCGGGGCCACATTTACAGTAAAGACCAGATCGTAGGGGGTGCCGCAGTAACCGATGAAAACGGAACCGTTCCAGCTCAGCATGTCGCCGTCGGGATAGGAATCGGTCCCGATCACGTACCAGTTGCCTTGACTTGCGTTGGTCCAGGCCTTGAAGTGGTAGGTTTCCCCCTTTACCACCCTGGGCAGTTCGATCCCGGCGTCGCTGAATTGAATCCAGGTCCCCCGAGCGCCGCTGGGATGTCCTATGTAGGGGACATTGTCGATACGGAATATTTCGTCGGCCGCCTTGAACCCGGCCGCGCCCTTGTACAGCGCAAGTCCTCCGGTCCCGCCGCCTCCGCAGAAAACGAGGACGGATGTGACAACGCCGTCGTAGCAGGCTTCGAACGACTGGCCTATCGTACTGTAGGCGAGCTGCGCGCCCGGACGCTGCTTCGGGTTGCGCGCCGAACAGGCCGCCAGGGTCTTGAAACTGGAAACGGTTTCGGCGTCGAGGATGTTTCCGCTCGTGTCCTCGATAACCTGCGTCAGGGTGACGGTGACGGTTTCACTGGGCTGAAAAACGGAGTCCGGCGTAAACCTGACCGTATCGCCGGCCACGGAGAAGTTTCCCGAATATGCGCCGTTTACGGAACCGGACACCTGGAAGGAATCGCCGTCCAAAGTGCTTTCGCAGATCGGCTCGCTGAACTGCACGACGATGTCGCTTTCGACCGGCACGTTGAGTTTGTCATCGACCGGATCGACCGAGACAGCCGTTACGGTTTCGGGACGCGGAGTCTTCTCGATTTCCAAATCGAATTTCAAGTCGTACTGGTCCTTGACAATCCCGGCGGTGACCAAAAGATGGCCGTCCGGGTAGGCGTCCCCCCCGTCCTTTTTCACCCATCCGGTGGAAGGTGCTTCGAGCCTGAAGTGATAGGCGTTGCACTGGGAAACTGTCGTATCGCCGGTCCCTCCCGTGCTCAAATCGACGACAGTCGCCGCCTGTCCGCCGTTGAAGGAGATATTGTCCTTTTCGAAGAGCAGGTCGGCGTCGTTGTATCCTCTGTCGGTCTTGTACAGCGACAATTTTCCGGTGGCCGCAGTGTTCGCGTACACGGTGATGGACCATACGCGGCCGGAAGCGCAGGGGATGAAAGACTGGCCGTATTCGCCCGTAACGCTGGCGTTGGTGCTTTCCGGCTGGCTGATTTCACAGGTTTCGTAAGTCGGGGTGGGAGCAGACAAAACTGCGAAGGTGAACACCTGGCCGTCGTCCACGTCGGCGGAAAACACGAGGGGATCGGCCTGGGGATCGACGGGGTCGATCATGTCCACGGTCCCGGTCGTGAAATCGCCGTCGCCGTCGCGGTCGATCCACATTTGGCTCGCGCCTGTACTTGCGGGGACGGAGTACTCGAGCGCTCCGAAACTGCCCGCGCCGTTAACGCCGTTGTCCTCCACGATCCACTTGCGGTTCATGACCATCGTATTGGTCGTGCCGACGGGAGTGTCTTCGTAGTTCGTGTCCCCTCCGTTGTGGCCCCAGACAAGACCGTATTTGTCCCCGGGAAAGGCGTCCGCCGCAGCCCGCAGAGTGCGGGTCCCGCCGGTCGGAAGTTCCACGGTCAGAATCGAATCGCCGTTTATGCTTTTGGATTTCGGCTGCAAGAGTTCCGACGCCGCGTCCATGGCGATACCCGCGATGTCGTCGTGGTAGCCTGCGGTGTCGTCGAAATCCCACCAGACGGTCCCTAGCGTGTCGTAGTCGGAAGCCACGTAGGGACCGGCGGCGCTGTCCAGGGTGATCCCGTATTTGATCGCGAGGTAGGACCGGGTTTTCTGTCGTTGCGTCGAATTCAATTCCTGGCGATAGACCACGATTTCGGCGATATTCGCATCAATGGCGTTGTTGCCTCCGGGACCTTCTCCAATGATATTCCGATAGGCCCCTGTCGTGGTATTGGCGCTGTGGTTTCCGTCGTTCGTTCCGTTGTATTCGAGAGAAACACTATTGGAGCCGCCCGCCCACCTGTATCCCAACAAGTGCGTGGAACCGTATGGCAGCGACGTCGAACCAAGCTTCAGCACGTACCCCGTTTCATTATAGAATTGAAGATTGTTGTCGCCATTGGACATTATTGCGGGATAGTCTCCCTGGGCGCCGGTGCCCGGCGAACTGTCGATGTCGGTACCCAAATATTTGATAGAGCCACTGACGGCATTCGCCACAATGAAAATCTCGGCCGGATCGCCGGCGCCGGTGAAGACGCATCTCCCGTTTGCCGTTGTCATATAATCGGACAGATTGAAATCGACATTGGGGTTGAAATTGAAGTTTTCGGCTGCTGCGGCTTGAAAATCTGGTCTGGTTCCGCCAGCGCCTGAAAAATCCAGTCCATTGCCGCTTTGATCAATCCATTGATCGATTTCGCCGCCTGTCTCGACAATGCCGGCATCGGCTTTCAGCCAGAGGACGAGACCCGAGGCCTCGCCTGGGCCGTAGATAGTAAATGCGAAGGTGAACACCTGGCCGTCGTCCACGTCGGCGGAAAACACGAGGGGATCGGCCTGGGGATCGACGGGGTCGATCATGTCCACGGTCCCGGTCGTGAAATCGCCGTCGCCGTCGCGGTCGATCCACATTTGGCTCGCGCCGGTGCTTGCGGGGACGGAGTACTCGAGCGCTCCGAAACTGCCCGCGCCGTTAACGCCGTTGTCCTCCACGATCCACTTGCGGTTCATGACCACCGTATTGGTCGTTCCGACGGGAGTGTCTTCGTAGTTCGTGTCCCCTCCGTTGTGGCCCCAGACAAGACCGTATTTGTCCCCGGGAAAGGCGTCCGCCGCAGCCCGCAGAGTGCGGGTCCCGCCGGTCGGAAGTTCCACGGTCAGAATCGAATCGCCGTTTATGCTTTTGGATTTCGGCTGCAAGAGTTCCGACGCCGCGTCCATGGCGATACCCGCGATGTCGTCGTGGTAGCCTGCGGTGTCGTCGAAATCCCACCAGACGGTCCCTAGCGTGTCGTAGTCGGAAGCCACGTAGGGACCGGCGGCGCTGTCCAGGGTGATCCCGTATTTGATCGCGAGGTAGGACCGGGTTTTCTGTCGTTGCGTCGAATTCAATTCCTGGCGATAGACCACGATTTCGGCGATATTCGCATCAATGGCGTTGTTGCCGCCGGGACCTTCTCCAATGATATTTCGATAGGTCCCTGTCGTGGTATTGGCGCTGTGGTTTCCGTCGTTCGTTCCGTTGTATTCGAGAGAAACACTATTGGAGCCGCCCGCCCACCGGTATGCCAACAAGTGGGTGGAACCATATGGCAACGAAGTCGAACCAAGCTTCAGCACGTACCCCGTTTCATTATAGAACTGAAGCTTGTTGTCCCCATTGGACATTATTGCGGGATAGTCTCCCTGGGCGCCGGTGCCCGGCGAACTGTCGATGTCGGTACCCAAATATTTGCTAGAGCCACTGACGGCATTCGCCACAATGAAAATCTCGGCCGGATCGCCGGCGCCGGTGAAGACGCAACTCCCGTTTGCCGTTGTCATATACTCGGACAGATTGAAATCGACATTCGGGTTGAAATTGAAGTTTTCGGCTGCTGCGGCTTGAAAATCGGGTCTGGCTCCGCCCGCGCCTGAAAAATCCAGTCCATTGCCGCTTTGATCGATCCACTGGTCGACTTCGCCGCCTGTCTCGACAATGCCGGCATCGGCTTTCAGCCAGAGGGCGAGACCGGAGGCCGCGCCCGGGCCGTAGCTATTGCTCCGCGTGGCGTTGGACTCTACCCAGTCATTGGCGGAGTCCATTCTCACCAGTTCGCCATCGTTGCCGTTGGCGGTGGAATCTACAAGGGTTGTGGAGCCGCCTGCCGGGCAAACCGTGGAAACAAAAAAGAGAAACAGGCTGACAAATAGGTAACCGGTGATTTTCATTTATAAAATTCTCCTTTACGTGTGACTTCGTTGAACTGAGGTCCCGAAGAGACTTGGGGTTCCGAATCATCCTTTGGCGAAATGATGCGGGGCGACTTTTGAAAGTCTCTCCAATTGTGTCGTTCTAAAAACAAGTTGCACCCTCGGACGTTTCCGCCCGAAGGTGCCGTTTTTCCCTTATCCGTTTTCGTTTATTTTGCGGACTCGACTTAGTCGGGTCCATCCATCAACCGCGTCCGTTCAGCTTTTTCGGTTCCTCCTTTTTGCGACCGCCGCCATGGTGACGACCGAGAGAAGCAAGGCCATGAAAATCAGACCGTACTCTCCGAGCGTCGGTATCGCGTCGCAGGAATGCGTGTTGATCGCGAATTCCGGCGTCGGGGCAGACCTCAGGCCGCTTGCGTCCACCGCCACGATCCTGCCGAAGTAGGTGGCGCCGCAGGGCAAATCGGACAACGTGGTCTGTATGGCGGCGCCGATACCGGGCTCTGCGGGTACGATCTCCTGGTTGGGGTAGGGCCCTCCGGAAATCTCGCCGTATTCGAGCACGAAGTGGTCTTCGCCGTCGCTGTTGTCCACGAACTCCACCAGGACCTCTCCCAGAGTCGCGGTCACTTCGGAGCGTTCGTCGGAAGGAGCGCACAGGCCCGTGACGCACGAGAAGACGTCCGTGTAGTCGGAAGACGCCCTTTCCGAAACAGCCGCCCGGACGACTGCTCCATCCGGACCTATCGCCCTGACGCGGAACTCGTACTCGGTTTCGCATTCGAGGCCGTCGATATCGTGGCTCTGCTCGCTTCCGGAACCGGCCGGATCGTCTGACGGGACCGTAACCTCCTGCCATTGGTCGTCCGAGCCTTTGATTCGATACTCGATGACGAAAGAGGTCTCGGAGATGGAGGAATCGGTCCAGGTCACCGTGGCGGTGTGGCTGTCGACCGCCACCGCGCCGCCGCCTTCGGGCGAGCAGGGGGACGTGGTCCCGCAGGCCGGTGTGGAAGGTTCTCCGTTCACATATCCGGCGCTTCTCGTTGCGTTCACGGCGACTTCCCTCTGCGCGATAACCCGGTAGCAATATGTATTGTCGCAACCAAGAGAGTCGTCGTCGGTGTAGGACTCGCTTCCGGCCGGGATCGTGTCGATATCGGTCCAGGGCCCGCTCGAACTTGGTCCCCTCTGGATGACAAACCGGCTTTCGTCGTCGCTTTTGTCAATCCACGAAAGGTCGATTTGGTCGGGGCCCTGCGGATCGACGACCAGGCCCTCGGGCGGACACGGGGATGTCTTGGCGCTGAACACGTCGGTAGGCACGGAATCCCCGCTATCGCTGGTGGCCGTGACGCGGTAGAAGTACGTCGTGCCGCATTGGAGCGCGGCGTCGTCGTCCAAGTGGAACTCCAAGTCCGGGCCGAGGGTTGCGATCAATTGCCAGGAACCGGTCCCGTCGGGGCTTCGTTCCACCTTGAACCCGGTTTCGTCGTCGCTGTTGTCCTTCCAGCCGATCTGGATCTTGTTTTCGTTCAGCGGCCTGGCGACACCGTCGGTGGGCGTGCCGGGCTCGCAGCCCGGCGTGGTGGCGCTTGCCACGGGACAAGGGGCGCTGCTTACCATGCTTGCGGGCAATTTGCCGGGAACGCCGCCCGATGTCCTCTGCGCGATCACCTGATAGTAGTAGGTGGTACCGCAATCAAAGGGCCCCGGATCCGTCAGGGATTCGGTATCGGGATCGACGGTCCCGATATTCGTCCAGGGTCCGGAGTCGCTCTCGCTTCTTTGTACGATCAATTGACTTTCGCTGTCGCTGTTGTCCTGCCAGGCGAGGTCGATCTGCTCTATACTCCGGGCGACGGCCGTCAGGCCGCTCGGCGGACAGGGCGCGGTTTTGGCGCTGAATACGCTGCCGGGCGCAGAGTCGCCTGCGGCATTGGTGGCGGTCACTCTGTAGAAGTAGACCGTATCGCATCCCAGTGCGGCGTCATCGTCGGTGTAGACCTGCTCGCCTGCCCCAACCGTGGCGATCAATTGCCAGGAACCGGTCCCGTCGGGACTTCGTTCCACCTTGAACCCGGTTTCGTCGTCGCTGTTGTCCTGCCAGGCGACTTGGATGGGGTTTCTGTCCAGCGGCATGGCGAAGCCGCCGGTCGGGGCGACGGGGACACAGCTTTGCGTAGTGGCGCCTGCCGCAGGGCAAGGTGCGCTGTTTACCGTGCTAGCAGGCGACTTATCGAGGCCTCCGCCCGAGATTCTCTGCGCGATCACCCGGTAGTAGTAGGTGGTCCCGCAGGAAAAAAGACCCGAATCCGTCACGGATACGGCATTGGGGCCGGCGATTCCGATGTCAGTCCATGGCCCGGAGTCGCTGCCGCTTTTTTGTACGAGAAATTGACTTTCGCTGTCGCTGTTGTCCTGCCAGGCCAGATCGATCCGGTCGAGACTCAAGGCGTCGGCCGTCAGGGTGCTGGGAGGACATGGCGCGGTTTTGGCGCCGAACACGCCGCTGGTCTGGGAATCGCCCGCATCACCGGTGGCGGTCACCTGATAGTAGTAGAGGGTATCGCATTGGAGCGCGGCGTCGTCGTCGGTGTAGGTCTGTTCATCGGCCCCGACGGCGACAATCTGCTCCCAGGAGTCCGTCCCGTTGGGACTTCTCTCCACCTTGAACCCGGTTTCGTCGTCGCTGTTGTCCTGCCAGGCGAGCTGGACGGGGTTTTCGTCCAAAGGCGTCGCCGTGCCGTCGCCGGGCGCATCGGGTACGGAGGGCTTTGCGAAGGTGAATACCTGGCCGTCTTCCACGTCCGCGGAAAACACGAGGGGATCGGCCTGGGAATCGACGGAGTCGATCTTGTCCACTGTTCCGGTCGTGAAATCGGCGTCGCCGTCGCGGTCGATCCACATTTGGCTTGCGCCTGTACTTGCGGGGATGGAGTAAACGACCGATCCGAAACCGCTGGCCCCTCGTACTGGGTCTTGGACGAAAACGCCGTTGTCCTCCACGAGCCACTTGCGGTTCATGATCAACATGTTTGTCGCGCCGACAGGTGTGTTCTCGTAATCGGCGTCGCCTCCGTTGTGGCCCCAGAAGAGCCCGAATTTGTCTCCGGGAAAGGCGTCCGTCGGTCCGCGCAGGCTGCTCTTTCCAATAGACGGAAGCTCTCCGGTCAGAATCGAACCGTCGTTTATGCTCTTGGATTTGGGCTGCAAGAGTCCCGACGCCGTGTCTTTGGCGATGCCCGCGATGTCGTTGTGGTAGCCTGCGGTGTCGCCGAAATTCCACCAGACAGTCCCTTCCGCGTCGTAGTCGGAGGCCACGTAGGCCCCGGCTGCACTGTCCAGGGTGATGCCGTACTTGACCGCGAAATAGGATCGGTTTTTTTGTCGTTCCGCCGAACTCAGTTCTCTGCGATAGACCGCGATTTCGGCAATGTTCGCATCTATGGCGTTGTTGCCGCCAGGGCCTTCGCCAATGATATTCCGGTAGGTCCCCGTCGTGGTATTCGCGCCGAACGTTCCTTCGTTCGTTCCATTGTATTCCAGAGAAACACTGTTGGAGCCGCCCGCCCATCGGTATCCCAATATGTGAGTGGAACCGAACGGCAACGAAGTGGAACCAAGCTTCAACGAATTCCCCGTTTCGTTATAGAACTGAAGCTTGTTGTCGCTATTCGACATTAGTGCCGGGTAATCCCCTTGGGCGCCAGTGCTCGGCGAACCGGCAGTGTCGGTACCGAAATATTTGTTGCTGCCGTCGACGGCATTTGCCACGACGAAAATTTCGGCAGAGTCGCTCGTACCGTTAAATACGCAACTTCCGTTTTTCGTCGTCATAAAGTCGGACGTATTGAAATCGACATTGGGATTGAAATTGAAGTTTTCTGCCGCTGCGGCTTGAAAAACGGGCTTGGTTCCGGCGGCACCTGCGAAATCCAGTTCGTAAATGCTTTGATCGATCCATTTGTCCACTTCGCCGCCTGTATCGACAACGCCCGCGTCGGCTTTCAGCCAAAGCGAGAGGCCGGGTAGAACGCCGCCCGGGGCCGGGGGGATCGGCACTCCGCCTTCGTAAGCCCCCATGTCCACGACCGAGTTTTGAATGCGGACGTCGCCTTCCAAGTCCAAAGCCGCCGTTACGGAATCGTTGTTCCCGGTATCGATGCAGGGAGACCCCACGAAGAAGTGCAAGTTTCCCGCCGTGGAGGGGGCAGCTGCCGGATCGACAGGAATTACAAAGAGGGGATCGGCATCGATATTTCCCCCGTTGTCAGTGGCGACTTGACCCCTTGGCCAATTCCAGCCGTCGCTTCCCCCGGAATCCTGAATGTTGCAGTTGGCAAAGTTGGTTCCGCCCCTGCCCGGATAAACTTGCGCTCCCGACCATTCTGCTTGATTGTTCCAAAAGATTGTGTTGACGACATTCGGGGTGCCAGCCCCGCCGCTATCCATCCCGCCTCCCATATAAGACGAGTTTCCGCTGAATGTGCAGTTGATTATGTTCGCGTCACTAGCATTGTTAGACATCCCGCCGCCCAACTGTTCAGCCGTGTTGCCGCTGAAAATACAGTTAATTACGGTCGGGTCGCTTGTAGAGTTTAACATCCCTCCACCCCATCCAGCAGAGTTGCCTTTGAAGATGCAATCGGTAACGACCACATCGGAATCGACGTTGTACATTCCGCCGCCACCGGGGGCATAGAGGTCTGTTTCATTGCTTGTCGCATTGCCTCTGAAGATGCAGTTGCTTATCGTCAGCGCAGCCCCGTTCGTGTTCAGCATCCCTCCGCCGTTGTTTCGGGGGTTGCTGTTGCCGTCCGCGTTGCCGCCTGTGACGGTAAAGCCGTCGAAAAGCGTGTCGGACCCTACGCCATCGGCCAAAACCACGTGGAAGCTGTTGTCGGAGTTGTCGCCGGGAGTGCCGATGTCGCCGCTGAGGATGGACCTGTTGTCGTCGTTGCCCAGGTCCCGTTCACTCGCGTCGGTTTCAGTGCCGGCGAAGTGACCGTATATTGCCGCCCCGTCGGGTATGACAAAGCTGGATTCCCGGGAGCCACTGCCTTGGTCGGGGTAATAGGTACCCGTCAGGACATATATGGAATCGCCGGATTTGGCGTTTTGCAAAGCGTTTTGAAAGTCGGTCTCGTCGCCCCAACCGGTGCCGTTGCCGCCGCCGGTCGGCGAAACGTAGTATGTGACGGGCGAAGGACTGTCTGCGATTTTCGTTGCCAACGTAAAATATTGGCCGCCTGAAAAACCGATGCTTTCCCATACGGCAGAACCGTTTTCGTAGGTATCGGCCGCAACGATTGTCGCATCGGAAAAATCGCCGTCGTCATCGATCAATAAAAATGCCTGGGTTCCAGTCAAACCCAAACTTCCGACGTCCATGACCAGTTTTCCGTTTCCGGTTTCCCCGGTTTCGGACAGTTTCCATTCGCGAGTCAATCGAAGGCCTATGCCAGATGGCACTTCGGTTGCCTGCTCCGTCAGCGCGCCGTCGTCGTTTCCCCATGCCAAGAATTCGCCGTCCGCCAAATCGTCCGGATTTTCAAAGGAAACAATGGCATCGTCGCTGACGCTCGACGATTTGGCCTGGACCATTCCTGAGCCGTCGTCCTGCCCGACTAGGGCGATATCGTTGTCGTATCCGCCGCCGGAAGTCCATATTGTGGTGCCGTCGGAGGCAAGATAGTCGCCGGATTTTTCAATGCCGTATTTGATGGCCAAGTACGATTCTATTCTCTCTTTCTCTGCAGCAGTCAGAGCGCCGTTGTAGATAACGACTTCGGATATGTATCCGTCTCCCCAATTTCCACTCCCGGCAGTAAGATCGTAGCCGATACCCACATCGTCGCCCGGCTCGATATTCAGGGCGCCTGCCTCCCTGGCACCGTTCAATCCAATTTCCGTTGCAGGGGGGGTGCCGTTTGTCCAGGAAACCATGCCAAGTTTCGGCATGGAATCCAAAGTCTCAGAATGCTGAACATAAGCGTTTTCAGTAGGCGTATCGGAATAGACTTGAAAGTCGTTGAAGTTTTCTATCCATATCATCGGATCTTCCGCATCGTCGCCCGCATCCGTTTTCAACCCGACAAGAGTGCCGTCGAAGTTTTTGAAGACGCTGAAAATCGCCCCGCTGTCCGTTGTTGCGATACCTGTGTCCAACACCTCCAAGTGGGGCCAGTTGTCGTAGTAGTCGAAATGAATGGCGGGATTGAAGTTGATGCCGTTGTCGCCGGAGACATAGTAGGGCTGGCGGTCAACCGTTGCCTGGATGGCATGGTTGGCGTTTCCCGATTGGTCGTCCCATTGGGGGACCGGATCGCCGTCGCTTGTGCCGGCAATGCCCGCGTCGGCTTTCCACCAGCCCACGAGGTTCGAGGATACACCGCCGGGAGCGGAAGACAAGCCCGGGGCGCATCCTGTCGCTCGGGAAAATACATCGGAGGAGTTGCACGCGTGACTTGCGGAAAAGTCGATATTTCGACCGGCATCGAACTTGATCGCCCACGCGCCGCCGCTTTCGTCCCGGAACAGTCCATATTCATCTGCGAGACAGCCGGAAACATATAGATTGACAGCATCGGGCGGCTCCCATGTGACACTTCCGACGGGACCTTCATCGCTGGCGATTCCAAATGTCGTGCTTACTCCGCAGCGTCCGATGCGAATTCCCCAGCATTGATCCGCCGAAAATTGACCTCCTTCGCCTCCGACACACTCAGGGTCGGTATATCTGACGCCGGTGGCAGATGACGAATCCGTGAACGCGAAGGTAGTCGCCCCATCCGTGGAGGTTGTTATATAAAGTCCCGATTCCGGATGGGGACCGACTGGTTGCGCTTGGGCCGTGAAAACACTCATAAGCTGGATGAGCAGGACTGCTAACAGAAAAACAGAAAATCGTGAAGATGGCATAACTATAGCTCCTTTGTCGAAAACGAGAAATTAAAAGTCAGGAATTAAAAAAGTTGAATTCATAAAATTGCCAGAGATCAAGGCATTGCCTCCTTACTTTTGTTCGGAATTGATCGAGGTCATTTGCCTGAATCGGAGTGTTTTCTCCGATTCAGGCAAACCGTTTTGCCGCAAGGTTCGGTTGCCGTGTTGATCGGCTCTTTGCCGACCGGCTATCTTTAAAGCACCTTCAGCTTTCGTTGTTTCGTCTTTTCGCGACCGCTATCATGGTAGAGAATGAGATCAGCAAGGCCATGAAAATCATACCGTACTCTCCGAGCGTCGGTATCGCCTCGCACGGGCCAGCGTTGATTTCGAACTCGGCCGTCGGGACAGATTGCAGTCCGTTCGAATCCACCGCAATGATCCTGGCGTAATAAACGGCATCGCAAGCCAGACCGGTCAGCGTGGTCTGGACGGTGGAACCGACGCCGGAGGCCCCGGGCAATGTCTCCTGGTTGGCATACGGGCCTCCGGAGGTCTCCCCGTACTCAAGCAAGAAGTGGTCCTCGCCTGCGCTGTTGTCCGTGAACTCCACCAGGACGTCTCCCTCGGATGAGGCCACTTCGGAGCGTTCGTCGGAAGGAGGACACAGTCCTGTGACGCATGTGAATATGTCCGTGTAGTCGGAAGGGGCCCTGTCCGAGTTCGCAGCCCGGACCGTCTCGCCATCGGGACCGACCGCCTCGATGCGGAATTCGTACTCGGTTTCGCATTCGAGCCCTTCGATGTCGAGGCTCTGCCGGCCTTCGGATCCGGCCGGATCGTCCGACGGGACCGTGACTTCCTGCCATTCGTCGCCCGAGCCTTTGATGCGATACTCGATGACAAAATGGGTTTCGAAGATGGAGGAATCGGTCCAGGTCACCGTGGCGGTGTGGCTATCGACCGCCACCGCTTCGCCGCCGGTGGGCGGGCAGGGGGACGTGGTCCCGCAGACCGGTGTGGAAGGTTCTCCGTTCACATATCCCGCGCTTCTGGTTGTGTTTACTACGACATCCCTCTGCGCGATAATCCGGTAGCAATATGTGTTGTCGCAACTAAAAGAGTCGTCGTCGGTGTAGGACTGGCTTCCGGCCGGCACCGTGGCGATGTCGGTCCACGGTCCACCCGAACCTGGTCCCCTCTGGATAACGAAACGGCTTTCGTCGTCGCTGCTGTCAATCCACGAAAGGTCGATCTGGTCGGGACCTTGCGGATCGACGACCAGGCCTTCAGGCGGACACGGGGACGTCTTGGCGCCGAACACGTCGGTGGGCGAGGAATCCCCGCCCGCGCCGGTGGCAGTGACTCGGTAATAGTACGTCGTTCCGCATTGGAGCGCGGCGTCGTCGTCCACGTGGAACTCTTCGCCCGGGCCGACCGTGGCGATCAATTGCCAGGAATCGGTCCCGTTGGGGCTTCGTTCCACCTTGAACCCGGTTTCATCGTCGCTGTTGTCCTTCCAGCCGACTTGGATCTTGTTTTCGTTCAGCGGCCTGGCGACGCCGTCGGTGGGGTCGCCGGGAATGCAGCTTCGCGTGATGGCGCTTGCCACACCGCTCGGTGCGCTGTTCGCAATGGTTGCAGCCACCTTGGCCGCGCTCCTTGTATTCAAGTCCCTTTGGGCAATTGCCCGGTAGTAGTAGGTTGTTCCGCAAGCGAAAGGCCCCGTGTCGGTATAGGATACGACATCGTCATCGACGGTCCCGAGATCGGTCCATGGGCCGGAATCGCTTCCGCTTTTCTGAATGATGACACGGCTCTCGCTGTCGCTGTTGTCCTGCCATGCCAAGTCGATCTGGCTGAGGCTTTTCGGGTCGGCGGTCAGGTTGCTTGGTGCACACGGGGCGGTTTTCGTGCTGAAAACAGAGGTAGGATCGGAATCGCCGGCACCGTTGGTGGCCGTCACCCGATAGTAATAAAGGGTGTCGCATTGAAGTGCCGGGTCATTGTCGGTGTAGGCCTTTTCATCGGACCCGACAGTGTCGAGAAGTTCCCAGGAGTCCGTCCCGTTGGGACTTCTCTCCACCTTGAAGCCGGTTTCGTTGGTGCTGTTGTCCAGCCAGGCGAGTTGGACGGGGTTTTTGTCCAGTGGAGTCGCCGTGCCGTTCGAGGGCGCAGCCGGCGCGGATGAAATGCCGAACGTGAAATACTGGCCGTTGGTGAAATCGACGCCGCCGTCCTCGCATTGAACGCCCCCGGCCGGGTCGGACATGTCGGAAACTGTCGTTCCTCCGTTGGAGAAGTCCCCGTCGTCGTCCAGTAGAAAAACCTCGGCGTTGTAGGTGTCGGGGATGCAGAGGGAAGTTACGGGAACGCCGCCGGTTTCGGACACTTTCCAGATACGGTTCATGTGTAAATGGTTTCCGGCGGCCAATTCAAAATTGGTATCGCCGCCGTTGTTGCCGAATATGGCGAAGGACCTGTCGTTGGGCAGGCTGCCCGCGTCCATGGTTACGATGGCACTGTCATTGACGCTTTTGGATTTCGCGTGGTCCAGTTCGGACTCGTCGTCGCGGCCCACTCCGAACACGTCGTTGTGATACGCGGCGTTGGCCGTTGCGTCCCATGCCTTTGTGGAACCGTCCGAGGCCAGGTAATCGCCCGCTTTTGTGATTCCGTACTTGATCGCCAAGTAGGATTCGATTCTGTCTTTTTCCGTTTCCGTCAATTCGCCGTCGTACAGGACGGCTTCTGCAATGCGGCCAGTTCCGGGAATTGGGCCGAAACCGTAGCCTATGGCGAAATCCTTGCCCGGGGAAATATTGAGGGATTGCGTTTCCCTGTCTCCGTTGAAGCCGACTTGGGTGGAGTCGGGATCTCCCGCAGACCAGGAAGTCATACCGATCGTCGGCAACTCCTCCATAACAGTGGAATGTACGATTTGGTCCGTTGAAGGAGAAGCCGAAACGACCCCGAGTTCGTTTTGTTGCGTGGCCAAGGCCGGATCTCGTGCTCGGTCGTCGCCATCCCTTCTTAAACCGGCCAGGACTAAACTATATTCGGAAAAGACGGTAAATATTGCCCCCGAATCGGTGGTCTCCACGCCGATGTCCAGCGCATACATTCCCTCCGCGTTTTCGAAATCCAAAGCCGGGTTGAAATTGATTCCGCTTGCCGCGTCCGCGTAATCCGGCTGATTCGCCGCCGTGGGCTGAACGGCGTGACTGCTGTAGCCGCTTTGGTCGTCCCATTGAGAGACCTTGCCTGCTGTCTCGGTTACGCCCGCATCGGCCTTGAGCCACAATTTCAAACTGTCTCCGACGCCTCCGGGAGAAGGTCCGGGCGGCAAGTCGTTGATTGTCACGTTGAGGGTGCCGCTTCGTTCCCCGGCGCCGTTATAGGCCTTGAAGCCCACTTGATAGGGACCTGCCGTCCAGAACCTGTGCGAAGCAACTTCGGTGTCCGCCCCCGAGCCATCGTCGAAATTCCACGAGTAGAACACGGGATCGGAGCCACCGACAACGTTGCCGGTAAAATCGAGGGTTTCGCCGACTGTGGCCGGTGTTTTGCTCACCTGCGGATCCACGCTGGTCACCGGGTCGCTCACCAGAACCTGGATGGTGGCCGTGGCCGGAGGGTCTGTGGCGTCGTTGTCGGCGGTGCAGGTCACAGTGTACGCGCCTGCGTTCGCGTAAGTGTGGGACGGGTCCTTCTGGTTGCTGTCGGAGCCGCCGGTCCCGTTGCCGTCGTCGGCGTCGAAGTCCCAGGTCCAATCGACCGGGGAACCGGTCGCGACCTCGGCCTGGAAATCGATAGCATTTCCCAGCGTCACAGGGCTGTTACTGGCAAGGGACAAGCCTGCGATTGGCGTCGGATCGGCGGAACTGGGATAGGCCAGGTAGAAAAAGTCTCCGTCTTGCAGATCGACACCGCTGAAGGTCACCGTGTTTCCGTTGATCCGTGCGCCATCTATGACCGTCGCGTTGCTGAAATCGACCCCCTCGCGGTCCACCAATAGAGCGAAACCGCTGGGCTGTGTCGTGTCCGCCGCAGGGTTGGTTACGTTGCTTACGTCGAAGCTCACGGTCAAATCGCCGGTTTCCCCCACTTCGTTGACATACCAGCTGCGTGAAATTCGTTGGTAATAGCCGGCTGGGACATCCGCGACGCCCTCAAGAGAAGCATTGTCGTTGCCCCAAGCGAGAAAAGTCTTGTCTGCTTTGAATACGGGAGATGCCTTTTCCACCCTGACGACAGTGTCGTCGTTGATGCTCATCGACGCGGGATGGTTCAAGGCGGTGGCGTCGTCGCGTCCGATGCCCGCGATGTCGTTCGTGAATACGGCACTGTCGGAGGTGCTGCGGAAGATCACGGTCGTTCCGTCCGTGGCGATGTAATCCATGGTGGAGGGTAGTGTGATGCCGTATTTGAGTGCCAGGTAAGAGTCGATCTTGTTGCGGTCCGCCTCGGACACGAGCGTATTGTACACGACTACCTCGGCGATATGGCCCTTGAAGGCTTCTTCGGTACTGTCCGAGCCTAAACCGCCCGGATCGTTGTTCTCGTCTCCGATTCGCATATGCGTGTTTGAAAAGGCTTCGTCGCTGTTCCATCCCGCGCCTCCCGGATTGTCCGGGCCGCCGTTCATGTAGAAGCTGATGCGGTTTTCGCCGTGGATTGCCGCGCGCGAGCGAGTTACCGCAGCCAAAAGCGGAGCGCCGACCGCCGGTATATTTCCGTTGGCGATACTGAATTGTTGCTCTTTTGCAAGTCTCATGTGCCTGGACGGATTGGGAGGTACCACGACAGCATTATCGACTCTCCATTGCAATCCACCATCTGTTCCGGTGGGACCGAGGATGGTGCTGAATCTTTCTTCGTCCACGGCGCTGAAAACCGAAAAGAGCGAAAATTCGTTTCGTCCGTCAATGCCGAGGTTGTTCTCGGTACTCAAAGAGTCCCGGTTCGCGCCGGGGCCGGGGCCAAGGGTCGTCCCTCCCTCAAAGTAGAGGGCCGGATACCCGTTGATGATATCGCTTTGATATTGGGGCTGGCCCGGCTGGCCGGTCCCGTCGTTGACCGCGTGATGGCCCAGCGGGCTTTGGTCCTCCCACCGGGATATGTTGGCATCTTCCACGGCGGAAGACGTTCCGGCGTCGGCCCTGACCCAAAGCTGAAGGTTCGTGACAACGCCGCCCGGAGCGGCGGTTTTATCTTTGGCAAAGGTGAAGAAATGACCGTCGGCGAGATTGACGGAAGCCGAACCGCTGCTAAGGGGGTAAAACGTGCCTCCTCCGGAGAAATCCTCGGTGTTGTTTACGTACAGATATTTGGCCGCTCCTTCAGGCACCGAAACGGTCACCTCTCCGACCGTCCCGGTCTCGGAAACCTTCCAAACGCGGTTCATGTAAATATAATTGTCGTAAATGTTGCCGTAACCCAGTGAAGCCCCGTTATGCCCCCACATCAGAAACGACTTGTCGGCGGAAAAAGCACCGCCGTTGTCGATGGTAACGAGAGCATCCGGAAGTACGCTCTTTGATTTTCGCTGGTCCAGGCCGGAGGCGTCGTCGCGGCCGATGCCCGCGACGTTATTCCAGTAGGTGGCGTCCTCGGCCCAGATGACAGAACCGTCTGAATCGACGTAATCCATAAGCCCCGCCACGTTAAAAAGAAGGGTTTGGCCGTACTTGATGGCCAGGTAGGAGTTGACCTTCTGCATCTCGGCGTCGCCGAGCATCTTGTCAAAGACGATCACCTCGGCGATGTTTCCCACCCAGGGGCCGTCCAGGCCGATGAACTCGCCGCTGGACCCGACATAGATCCCCTTGCCAACGCCGACCTGGCCGTTGACGCGCAATGTGGTCTCCTGCCTGTAGCCGTTCAAGTGGCTCCACAGGTTGGTGTTTCCATTGGCGCCGCCCAGCGCCAGAATCTCGGGGCGGTGCTTGTGCAGGTCCTTGTGGCTGCCGTTCCATTCGCCCGACCAGAAGGCCATGTAGGGGTCCCATCCCGTGGGACTGTACCAGTCGAACTGGATGTCGAAGGCGGGATAGTCGCCCGCGCTCAGTATGTCGTGCCCGAAACCCAGCGGCGCTCTCTTGCTGGCCAGGTCGCCCCGGGAGTCCGAGGACACCACGATGGCGTGAAACGCCGACCACTGGCCAAACATCCG
Source organism: Desulfobacterales bacterium (assembly GCA_963674505.2). Taxonomy (GTDB): domain Bacteria; phylum Desulfobacterota; class Desulfobacteria; order Desulfobacterales; family SKZT01. The sequence continues at coordinate 481,054 of CAXXIG010000004.1, read as the reverse complement.
GTTCGCGTTGGTAAACGCGCCGTCGTTGAACCACAAGGACGGGTTGTAATTCATGATGTGCTGCGGCGATGCGTTTTCATCGTTGTAATACTGGACGGGGTTCAATCCCATGTCCTTCACGACGTCGTAGCCGTTTGAGGACTGATCTTCCCAGATTTCGACCGGATCTGCGTTGGCAAGGCCCGATATCGCGTCCGCTTTCAGCCAAAGCTTCAGGCTGGCGTCGTCGAGTCCTCCAGGAGAAGCAGCCCATGTGGCGCTTCCCGAAAACACCAGCATCAGGCACATAAAGACCGGGAACATCATCCCGGAGTGCCTTCCTTTTTTCCGTTTCGATGTTGCTCGTTTCCATTTTCCCCCAAGAATAACCCCTTTCTCCATCCCCATCTGATTCATCCTCCTTTATGAATAGCGATACTTCGTTCGAAACATGCGAACCCGTTGTTCATCCCGGCTACATACCGTCGGGCCCCCAAAACCCGTCTTGCGCAGATCGTCGATCCGGCTACCCCCGGACACGCTGTCGGCCCGATCTTTCCCGAGCAAGGCAAGAGTGCCCGTCCGAAAGTGCCTGCGTAAAGACCAGTTCCAATAACATTTCAAGATTCATGCCTTTCGACGGGAAGATCGCCTAACCCATTGAAATGAAAAGAGATCCGAGTCTATCGGACCGTTTTTGGCAGAAAGAAAGTGGCGGACCGACGGGGAAGGATCTCCACACAAACTGTCGAGGGCGCGATATAACTATTTGATATTGTTGATGATATGCGAAGCGGGGAAGATGTTCCACTGAAGGGGAACGATGTTCGACACGGCAGCTGTTGAAAGGATTAAATCCTTTCCGGCTATAACGGATTTGGTGGTGGGTGAATGTAGGTTGGGTTGAGCGTCTTCAAGTGTTGGGTTTCGCTACAGAATTCTATCAAACAAACAGGTAGGGCGCTCGAAATGGTTGGGAAGCAAGCGAAACCCGACATGAAATTCGCTCAACCCAACCTACGAATTGCCACTCCCCCAAATCCGTTATAACCAGAATCCTTTTGCTCGATGATCAGTTTTTTTTCGGCCTGATTCGGTTCGTCCGTCATTCCGTGCGGAGCGGGTCTTATCCTCGGCGTCGAACATGCTGCCGAAAAATATTGCGTTATCGGTGTCGCCCGACAGGCAATTAAAGCGAAGACCCGGAATCCAGGGAGCACGTACAAGCATCCTGGATTCCGGGTCTTCGCTTCGTTTGCAACATTGGCAATATCGCGGACAGGAAAGCCTGCGGAGTTGCCCGGGCTGCTCGCAGGAAATCCGCTACGCCCGGAATGACGGGGGAGAATCGACGTCGTACCAAAAACCTGATCATCGAGTTTTAACGCCTTGTTTTTCCTTCGCAAAATGAAGAAAATTGAAAACATGTGGAGGTTTCAGGATTACGAAATGATTTGACCTGTTTTTTATCTCATCCCAATCGTGAGCTTCAAGTTCTCCTCGGCGATAGGCCTCGTATCGAGCGACGGATTCGGCAGCCCATTGTCTGTCGTCCCTAGCGGGACTGGGGCACCCGCTCTCCCACCCCGGCAATGAATTGCCGGGCTATTGTCTGCGATCCCTAAAGGGGTTTACCAGATGCGCCTTGTTCGAACAAGACGAATCATCCGGTGCCCTTGGTCCCCAGTCCATATTTTTGGAGTTTGTTGTACAAGGTCTTGCGGTCCACGCCCAACCGTTCGGCGGCCAGCTTTTTTTGTCCGCCGCACGCGTCTATGGCCCGCAGGACGAGTCGTTTTTCGAATGATTCCACGGCCTGGGACAAGGATTGGCCGGTTTCCACAAAAGACCCGCCATTTTCCTCGGCGCGTTCGGGTTCCCGCGCGTACTCCAGGGACAGCTCTCCGATGGCCGCGAATCGTCTCAGCTTGTTGAACAACTCTCTGACGTTTCCAGGCCAGTGGTATTCCTGGAAGCTTTTCAACTGTTCGGCATCGAGAATCACCGGGGCGGTGCCCTGCGACCTGTTGTTTTCCAGGAAATGGTTCGCCAGCAGGGGGATGTCTTCATTACGTTTTCGCAAAGGGGGGAGCCGGAGGTGAATGACGTTGATTCGATGGTAGAAATCGTCCCGCATGACGCCCTCTTCAACCATCTGCCGGAGGTCGCGGTTGGTTGCGGCGATGATCCGGACATCCGCCGTCTTCGGTTTGGCGGAGCCGATGGGGGTGTAGTCTCCGTCTTGCAGGACCCGAAGAAGCTTTGCCTGTGCAGCGACGGGCAACTCTCCGATTTCGTCCAGGAAAAGCGTGCCCCCTTCCGCCTCCTTGAAAAAACCGTCGTGACGTTCCGTCGCCCCGGTGAAGGAGCCTTTGACATGTCCGAAAAACATGCTTTCGAACAGGGGGCCCACCACCGCCGCGCAGTTTACCACCACGAATTTGCGGGTATGGCTGGCGCTCATGTCGAAGATGGTCCGGGCGGCCAGTTCCTTGCCTGTGCCGGTTTCTCCGGAGATCAGGACGGTTTCGTCGGTCATGGCCGAGCGGATGATATGGTCGTAGAGGGTTTTCATGGGGGCGCTTTTTCCCACCATGTCGCCGAAGCGGTCGGATTTTTCCAGTCCGGCGCGCAAGGCGGTGTTTTCGAACTCCAGGGTGCGGGTGCGGGAGATGTCGCGCACGGCCAGCATCTGGAAACGATCTTTTTGAAATTCGACAATTCTGCTGCGCAGCTCCACGGCGACTTTTGCCCCGTCCTTTCGGATCACGGGGACTTCCAGCGCCTGATTGCCAGGACTTTTCAGAAACAGGGCAACCCGCTCCCGCGACCGGGTGGCGAAAAGGCGCAAGAGGTCCATGCCTGTCAGCTGCCGCCTCGAATATCCGGTTATGGCTTCCATGGCGGGGTTGGCATCGACGATTCCATTCGAGTCGAAAAAAACGATGCCTTCGAAGGCCGCTTCCGACAAAACTCGGAACCGGTCTCTTTCCTGCCGGGTCTCCAGACGCGCGGCTTCGGCCTCCAGACGCGCGGCTTCCGCCTCTTTCCTGGCGATTTCCCGTTCCTGGACTTCATGTTCGAGGCGTTTGTTTTTCGCCTCGATCGTCCGTTTTGCCTCGCGCAGGGACAAATGGGTGTGGACGCGGGCCGAAAGCTCTTCGGTGTTGAAGGGTTTTGTCACGAAATCCACGCCCCCGACTTCGAGGGCTTTCACGATATCGAGCGGTTCCTTCAGGGCGCTGACGAAAATGACGGGAACGTCGCGACAGGTTTCCCTGGACTTGATTCTCCGGCAAGTTTCGTAGCCGTCCATTTCCGGCATGAGAATATCGAGCAGAATCAAATCGGGGGTAAATCGGTCTACGAGTTCCAAGGCGGCGGCCCCGTCCAGAACGGGCCTGACCCTCAAGCCCTGTCTTTTGAAGACATCGACCAGCAGGCGCAGGTTCTCCGGGTTGTCGTCCACGATAAGTATGGATGGCTCTTGGTTCATGCTCATGATCAACCTATTTCAATCGTTTGTCGCGTAGAAAAATCGCCTTGGTCGTGCCATCGCCCACTTTCCTTTTTTCCATCTCAAAGAGCATTGTCGCGGCCACCAGTTCCCCCAGCTTGCCGTATCCATAGTTGCGGGGGTCGAATTCGGGCGATTGCTTGGCGATATGGCTCCCGACAGGCGCCAGGTGGGCCCACCCGCTTTCGTCGGAGGACGCCTGCACGGCGTTTCTCAACAGGTTTACCAATTTGGCGTCCTGCTTCAGTTCGTTGGTCGATTTTCTGGCGATGGCACTGTTTTCGTCGTTCTTGGAGCGGAGGACTTCGGTGTAGATGAATTTGTCGCAAGCCGAAACAAAGGCCGACGGTGTTTTTTTCTCCCCGAATCCGTAGACCAGCAGCCCCGATTCCCTGATCCTGGAGGCAAGCTTCGTAAAGTCGCTGTCGCTGGATACGATGCAGAACCCGTTGAAACTTCCAGTGTAGAGCAAGTCCATGGCATCGATAATCATGGCGCTGTCCGTGGCGTTTTTGCCCTTCGTGTAGGCGAATTGCTGTATGGGTTGAATGGAATACTCCAGCAAGACTTCTTTCCATCCTTTGAGGCCGGGTTCGGTCCAATCGCCGTAGATTCTCTTCACACTCGCGATACCGTAGTTGGCGATTTCCGCAAGCAGACCGTCCACGATGCTTGGTTGGGCATTGTCCGCATCGATCAAAACAGCCAGTTTGTCTGTTTTTTCCATCTTATTTTCCTTTTTCGAGCCAAATGGTCGATGGGTTTGCATGAATAAAGGGACATGAAACGACCGGGTCGCGTTTCCGCGCAATGCGCGGAAAAGAGCCACCAATCAGATTCATGAGGATGTAACGGGTAACTTATCGATTATTTCTACAATTTCCTTGTATTGGAAGTCCGAAGCCAGCCGCGCGAAATACTTCCCGCAACCGGCGTCTCGTCTTTCGATTTCGTCAATGAGCGTCTCCACTTTTTGGAAGTCAGCGTCGGCGGCGGCCTGTTTGAGCCGGTGCAAAATGCCGGGCGAAAGCGAAGACAGTATGGCGGGTTCGGTTCCTGTGTCTTCATCGCCAGAGCTTTCTTTCTCCCCGTTTTCCGTATCTTGGTCTTCGTACGCAAAGCGCATGTCCGTATGCCTTTGGATGATTTCCAAGACTTCCGCCTCTTGGAATGGTTTTCGTAAAAAATCGTCGCATCCGGCCTCCAACGCCTTTTCGCGGTCTTCTTCGAACGAACTGGCAGTTTGCGCGACAATGACGGTCTTTGGCAGATCCGGCCTTCTTTCTTCCCATTCGCGCATGGCCTTGACGGCCTTTCGACCGCCGGCGACCGGCATTTTCATGTCCATCCAGACCAGGTCCGGCCTCCGTTCTTTCCAGGTTCGCACCGCCTCGTTGCCGTCCAAAGCCTCCATCAATTCGAAGCCGTAGGGCGAGAGCATTTTGGACAGCAGCCTTCTGCCGACCGCGTTGTCATCGACAATCAGCATTTTGAGCCTCGGCTGGCCGGGCTCGATACCGACAATCCGTCGAAGGGGTGCCGGACATTCGAGGCTTTGGGAATCGACGATATGGGCGCCGATGTGAAAAGAGAACACAGAGCCTTTGCCTTCCTGGCTTTCGACCCCGATGTCGCCGCCCATCAATCGTACGAATTTGCGGCTGATGGCAAGTCCCAGGCCCGTGCCTTCCATGCATTTCAATCCCGCCTGGGTCTGTCCGAAAGCTTCGAACAAAAGGCCCGTTTCTTCGGGAGATATGCCGGGACCGGTGTCTTCGACCTGGAAAAACAGCCGGACGGGATCCGTAAGAATTTCAATATCCGGTTTCTCCGTCCCAAGGGCCTTCGCACGTACGTTCACCTCGCCTTTTGCCGTGAATTTGACAGCGTTTCCGATCAGGTTGATCAAAACCTGCCTCAACTTGATTTCATCGCTCCTGATGTAGCGAGGAACCTCTGGGCCGCGCTCGAAAGACAAAGGCAAGCCCTTCTTTTTCGCTTTTATTTTCAGCATCTTTTCGATGTCGTCCAACATGCGGAAAAGATCGAAACTCGTTTCTTGCAGCTGCATTTTTCCGGACTCGATTTTGCTCATGACCAGCACGTTGTTGATCAGTTTCAGCAGGTGCTCGCCGCTTCTGCGGACGATGTCGAGGTTTTCCCTGTTTTCTTCCGACAGTCCGGGATCGTGGAACATCAGCTGGGAAAATCCCAGTATGGCGTTCATGGGAGTGCGCAGCTCGTGGCTCATGTTCGCGAGAAACGCGCTTTTTGCCCGATTGGCCGCTTCCGCCTCCATTCTGGATGTTTCGGCGGCTTCCCTGGCCTTTTTCAAGGACCCTTCGGCGTTTTTCAACTCCGTGATATCGTTGACGAAGCCTTCCAGGGCGGTCACTTCCCCGTCGCTTGCGAATATGCCCACGCCTTTCTCCCACACCCACCTTTCGCCTCTGTTTTTCGTCAATATCCGATATGAGATCTGAAAAGGCCGCCTTTCTTCCAGGGCTTCCCATACCTGCTGTCGAACGACATCCCGGTCGCCGGGGTGAATCAGATCGTTGTATGAGATCTCGGCGTTGTTTACCAGCGAATGCGACGGGTACCCGGTCAAGGGCAAGCATCCCTCGCTGACCAGCCGCATGGTCCAATCCTCGTCGTTAAGGCAGCGGTAGGCCATGCCGGGAAGGTTGCCCAACAGGGTGGAAAGGGCCCTTTCCCTCTCCCTGAGCTTCTCCAAGGCCGCTTTCAGCCTTTCTTCGCTTTGCTTCAAGCCTTGTTCCTTCTCCGTCAGCTTGGCCAGAAGATCGTTGTATGCGGCGATGCTTGTTCCCATTTCGTCGAGGGCGGGCCAATCGACCGGTTCGTGAATATTTTCCAAATCCTTTTTTAAGACGGAAGAAACGAGACGCTGCAAGGGAATTCCTATGATCAGTCTGTTGGCGACCACGGCCCCGACGACGACCAGAAGGACGAACACCGACAGAATGACGGAATCGCGGAAAAATCGTTTTTTCAGGCGGCTTCGTATCGGATCGAAATGATAGAATATGGTCAAAGTGCCAATGCGCTGGTCTCTGTACGGGTTCCTGTACGATATGGGATATTCGAGTCTATTCAGAGCCCCGGCGATTTCGGCGGAACGGTGGTTTTCCACCTGCGCCAGGATTTGCCCCCGGTCGTTGCGAACGACGACTCCGGAAATTCCCGGATACAATTGAATGGCGTCCAGGATGTCCATCAATCCCTGGTCGTCGTAGTTCCAAATGTCCGATGCCAAAGCCGCGCCTTGAATCTCCGTGAAATTGGCCAGGGCGATGGAATACTCCTTTTGCATGTCCCGGTAGGCGAACAGCCCGTTGAGCGCGATCAGGGAAACAGTGATCGCGATTACCGGCGGCACCACCATCAAAAGGAACTTGCCGTTGATCGACCGGATATTTCGAAACACGGGGCGCGCCATCACACATGCGTCTCCATCCGCTCGCCGCAGACAGGAAAAGGGAAATATGGCGCTGTGGCACTACCGATATTTTGCATGGATGGCTTCATAGGTCCCGTCCTGCTTCAATTCTTCGAGCTTCCGGTCGAATTCGGGCACAAGCTCTTCGACTCCGGGCCATTTTCTGCTGAAGGCCAAGTGAAATTCGCTGGTCTTCGCATCTTGCATGGCGAACCATTTGAATTGGCCGGCAGCTCCCTCCTTTTTGGAAAGATAGAGGAAGTTTTCCAGGGTCGTAGGCATGACATCGATTCTTTTGTCCCCCAGTTTTCTGACGACGATTTCCTCGGTAGTCGAAATATCGCGGGGGATTTTATATTCAACCAGTCTTTTTTCCGTGTAGGTCCCCCTGGCCGCCCCGACCAGAAGCTTGTGCCTTCCCAGTTCTCGGAGCCTGGAAAGCTCCGGGCCCGCGTAATCCTTGTGTACCGCCAGCACGTCGGTCATCAGGCTGATCGGTTCCGAAAAGACGAACAATTTTTCCCTTTCCGGGTTTTTCGCGCAGGTCAAAGCCGCCGTCGCCAGGCCCTGCCGCACCATGTCCAGACACCTGGGCCAGGGATAGAATTCCACCGAAGCCGCATAAGCCGCCCGGCGAAAGGCCTCTATGGCCACCTCGACGTCGAAGCCCTTCAAGTCCCCTTCGGGCTTCTCGAATTCGTAGGGCGGATAATCCGTCGCCACAATCAGGACACCCTTGTCCGCCGAAACCGCCTCGTCGGAGGCAAAACCGACGCCCGTCATGGAAAGCGCCAAAAGAACGATGAAAACCGATGCGTTTATCCTCATGGTTTTATTCCTCCCTCATGTTATTTCGTTCGCATTTGCCGCAATGCGCTTGAAAGCGTATTGTACCATTGTTTTTTCCTGTTTTCACCCGTGCATTGTGAAAAAAAGATCGCAGCCTATGGCAAGGCCTGGATTTATGCCAACGATAAATAGATGGCCGAACTGTTCGACCTGTTGAAAGTTTTGGCGTACTTGATAATCTGTTCTCCGATGCGGTATGTTGGGTCGTGTTGGAATGGCGGTCGGCATTCTCAAATGTTGCTTAACTTTAAAGGATGGGGGACGAGATGACGTCAGTGTGTCACGGTCGATTAACTTCGAAAAGACCGCCTATTTTTGTTGGCTCTGAAGGCATCCGGGCCTGAAACTGCGGATGCTGTTCTAATGTTTTGATTATGAGCTTAACTGAACCTGGCACGCGAGATCGTACCTGTTTCGGAATTGGCGGACCAGACGTGGGCCCGCTCATAGGCAAGGGCAACGGGCCCCGCGAAACGCACAATCTGCGCTTGGGTCCCGGTTGCCATGCAAAAACCGGTCTTTTTGAAATCCGATGACGTGCCCGGCCGAAGTGAACTGAAGCATTTCGAACGAATCCGCCGTTGCCGCCCCGCCGGTAAGCAGCACAACAAGTGCGGCGACAATCATCAGGTTCCGTATACCTGTCTGTTTCATGATTGTCTCTCCTTTCTCATAATTTGCCGTCGTTCATTTCAGTTGCTCTGAACAGGCGATTTTCACCCTCCCCAGGCTTTGCCCGAAGGGAAAGTCTTTTTTTTCATCCGAATTCCGGTCCTTCTGCGGACGGGAGCCTTCCTTCCTCGTCGGCGTGGCATGCCACGAAGCATTTGTCGCCCGATGTCCTCAAAAGCGGAATTTCCTTCTTGCAGCGGTCGTTCGCATGCACGCAGCGGCGGTGGAATACGCAGCCGGTGGGCAGGTCGATGGGGGTGGGGACTTCGCCTTTCAGGCGAATGTGCTTTGGTTTGGCTACCCCAAGCCGTGGAATTGCTGAGAGGAGGGCGCGGGTGTAGGGGTGTTTCGGGGAGGAGAACAATTGGGCGGAGGGGGCCAGTTCGCATAGTGTTCCGAGGTACATGACCGCCACGCGGGTGCTGATGTGTTTTACCACCGAGAGGTCGTGGGTGATGAACATGTAGGTCAGTTGCCTCTGTTCCCGGGCGTCCATGAGGAGGTTCAGAATCTGGGCCTGGATGGAGACGTCCAGGGCGGACACGGGTTCGTCGGCCACGATGAATTCGGGGTCCACCATGAGGGCGCGGGCGATGCTGATTCTTTGCCTCTGTCCGCCGGAAAACTCGTGGGGGTAGCGCCCGGCCCATTTGGGGTCCACGCCCACCTGTTCCATGACCGCCGCAACGCGTTCCTTTACTTCGCTGGAGGAAATGGGCTTGAAATGGAAGTACGCGGGTTCCTCCAGGGTTTGCGCCACCGTCTTTCTGGGATTCAAAGAAGCGTACGGGTCCTGGAAGATCATCTGCATTTTGGCGCGAAACGGTAGCATTTGCCTGGGAGACAGGTTGTCGATGCGGTCCTTTCCGTAGCGGATTTCTCCGCTTTCGGGCGGGTAGATGCCCATGACGGCCCGGGCCAGGGTGGATTTTCCGCAGCCGCTTTCGCCCACCACGCTGAAGGTCTCCCCTTTTTTTATTGCAAAGGATACGTCGTTGACGGCCTTCACCGTTGTTTTTTTCAGGCGGATGCGTCCGTTTTCGAACCGGAGCTGTTCCAGGAAACCGCCGGAGATATCGAAGTGTTTCACCAGGTTCTTGATTGTCAGGATGGCTTCTTCCATGGGACCTCGCTATCTCGCCATGTGGCAGGCCGCCATGCGCCGGGCGTCCTTTAAGGGCATCAACGGGGGGGCCTGGGTTTCGCAAATTTCGCCCTTGATGGCGCATCTCGGGTGAAAGGCGCATCCCGGAGGTATGTCGGTCAGGGTGGGCATGGTCCCCGGAATCTGGTTGAGCCTTGCGCCGGGCTGGAGGCTTCCGGGAAGGGCCGCGACCAGTCCCTTGGTGTAGGGGTGAACGGGAGTGGAAGTCACCAGTTGGGTGGGACCGGACTCCACGATTTTTCCGGCGTACATGACCGCGATTTTCTCCGTCACTTGCGACACCACTCCCAGATCGTGGGTGATCAGGATGAGGCCCACTTTTTCCGTCTCGCACAGCTCCAGCATGAGGTCCATGATTTCCGCCTGGATGGTGACGTCCAGGGCGGTGGTGGGTTCGTCGGCGATGATGATCTCCGGGTCGGTCAACAGTGCGATGGCGATGACGATGCGCTGTCGCATGCCGCCGGAAAATTCGTGGGGGTACTGCCTGAGGCGCTTTTCCGGCGAGGGGATGTAGACCTTGCGAAGCTTTTCCACCGCGATTTTTTCCGCGTCGGCGCAGGAGATGTTCCGGTGGGCTCGCAGGGTTTCCACCATCTGGGTGCCGACGGTCAGCACGGGGTTCAATGTCATCATGGGGTCCTGGAAAATCATGGAGATCTGGTTGCCCCGGATGTTGCGCATTTGCTCGAAGGAAAGCGCGGTCAGCTCCTCGCCGTTGAACTTGACCGAGCCCCCGGAGATGTATCCGGGCTTGCTGATAAGATTGATGACGGCAAAGCCGGTCACGGACTTTCCGGCCCCGCTTTCGCCCACCAGCCCCAGGCGCTCGCTTTTGTCCAGGGTGAAACTCACGCCGTCGATGGCGGTCAGCTCCCCGAATCGAAGCGCGAATTTGACTTCCAGGTCTTTTACCTCCAGCAGCGGTGCCATCCGAACATTTTCATCCTTTGTAGAGTTTGGGGTTGAGCACGTCCCGGAGAAAGTCCCCGAGCAGATTGATCACCAGGACGAACACCACCAGCAGAATTCCGGGAAAGAACGTGATCCACCACGACCCGGAGAAGATGTATTCGAACCCGGAGCGTATCAAAGAACCCAGGGAGGGTTTCGTCACGGGCATCCCCAGGCCCAGAAACGACAGGGCGGCCTCGCTCATGACCGCGTTGGCCACCTGGATGGTGGATATGACCAGCACGGAGGTCATGGTGTTGGGAAGCACGTGGCGCACCATGATCACGGGCCTGCTCAGGCCGATGATTCTTGCGGCCTCCACGTATTCCTTGTTTTTTTCCCCCAGGACCGAGGCGCGCACGGTGCGGGCGTAGACCGGCCATTCGGCCAGGCCGATGATCACGATCAAAAGCGGCACCGCGAGCTGCTCGTAGCGGCCGATTCCGAACGCCACTTGAAAAATGGCACTGATGAAGATGGCCACCATGAGGTAGGGAAAGGACAGCTGGATGTCCGCGATTCTCATCAGGACCGCGTCGATACGTCCGCCGATGTATCCGGCGGTCAGCCCCACGAGAACCCCAAGGGAGGCCTGAAGCAGGACCGCCCCGAAGCCGATCAGGACGGAAAGCCTGAGCCCGTGGATCATGGTGCTCAGCAAATCGCGGCCCTGGATGTCGGTGCCCAGCAAAAAGGCCTCCTCGCCTTCTTCCATCCAAGAAGGCGGCATTTCGGCGTTCATGATGTCGATGCTGGACGGATCGTACGGGTCGTAGGGCGCGGCCAGCGGGGCCGCCGCCGCCAAGACCAAAAATATGATCAGAACCACGAAGCTCGCGATGGCCACGTAGTCGTGCTTGAAACTGTAGAACAGGTAGGATTGACGGAACCTTCTCAGAGCATTTTCCATGTTTTAGCGCCCCGCAATTCGAATCGTCGGATTGATAAAACCGTAGATGAGGTCCACCACGGTGTTGACCACCACGAAAATCACGCCCACCACCACCAGATAGGCCACCAGCAAAGAGGTGTCCGAGCGCTCCACGGCCTCCAGGAACATGAACCCCATGCCCTGCCACTGGAACACGGTTTCGGTGAGGATCGTGAAGGCGAACATGATGCCGATCTGCACGCCGAAAACGGTGACCACCGGCAGCAGGGTGTTCTTGAAGGCGTGGACGAACCAGATTCGTTTCCGGCTGAGCCCCTTGGCCCATGCGTATTTCACGTACTCGGTCTCCAGCACTTCCATCATCTCCGCGCGGATGAGCCGGATGAACAAGGGAAGCATGATGGAAGCCAGGGAAATGCTGGGAAGAATCAGGTGGACCAGGCCGTCGGCGGTCAAGAATCCGGTTTCCCACCCGAATATGTTCACGGTTTGGCCCCGTCCGTAGGAGGGCAGCCAGTTGAGTTCCACGGAGAACAGGTAGATGAGCATGATGGCGGTGAGAAAGACCGGTATGGAGACCCCGAGGGTGCTGAAGCCCATGACGAGACGGGAGAAGAAGTTTTTTGGCTTGATGGCGCAGAAGACGCCTACGGGAAGGGACACCAGCACGATGATCAAGGCCGCTCCGAAAACCAGCTCCAGGGTGGCGGGGGCTTTGGACAGGATGACTTTCAGCGCGGATTTCTTGTGGAAGAACGACAAGCCCAGGTCGCCTCTTAAAGCGTTTTTCACGAACCGGGCGTATTGCTCGATGAACGGGTCGTTCAAGCCCAGCTTGTCTCTCAGTTTTTCGCGCTCGGCCGGGGTGACCCGTTCTCCCACCAGATCGCGCACCGGATCGCCGATCTTGTTCTTGATGGCGAACCCGACCAGGCTGATGACCAGCATGACCAGGATCGCCTGGGTGATGCGTCTTACGATGAATGCGAACATAAAGCTTCTCGGACTCTATTGTTTTCCACGACGCTTTCCCTCGAAGGGACGCGGAGCGTCCGAAGAGCGTTCCCGCGCAGAGCGCGGGAACGAGAGGAGCTGCCAGCTTGCTATTTCATGACCATGTCTCCGAAGTACGGAAAGTTCATGGTGTTGATCACGGGTTGCACGTCTATGTTTTTCTTGGCGCCGTAGGAGAGGTTCTGCCAATGCAACGGGATGAAGGCCGCGTCGTCGTAGAGTATCTTTTCGATTTCCTGCAGGATTTGCGCGCGCTTGGCCAAGTCGGTTTCCACCTGGGCGGCCAGGGTCAGCTCGTCAATCTTTGGATTGCAGTAGTTTCCGCTGTTGTACTGGCCGTACCCGGTCTCCTTGTTGGGGCACATGGTGAGAAACTCGGTGAAGTTGCCGGAATCTTCGGTGTCCGAATGCCATCCGATCATCTGGAGGTCGGCCACCTGGGCGTCGAACTCGTCCCAGTATTGCGCCTTGGGCATGGTTTTCAGGTTCACCTTGATATTGATCTTGGCGAGCATGGAAACTATGGCTTCGGCGATTTTCTCGTCGTTGACGTACCGGTTGTTGGGGGCGATCATGGTGCATTCGAAACCCTTTTCCATGCCCGCCTCCTTCATGAGGGCCTTGGCCTTGTCGAGATCGTACCGGGGGACCAGGGCCGGATTGTACCCGGCATATCCTCTGGGGCTCTGCTGGCCTGCGGTCGTGGCGGTACCCTTCATGATCTTCTTCACGATTCCCTCGTTGTTGACCGCGTGAACGATGGCCTGGCGAACCTTGACGTTGTTAAATTCGGGACGGCGCTTCTGGTTCATCTGCACGGTGATGATTCGTCCGCCCGGATAGAGGATCAAATCGAGCTTGTCGTCTTTCCTGATCCGGTCGAAGTCCTGGGGCGGCACAGGCGAGATGAAGTCCACGTCGCCGGAGAGCAGCGCCGCCACCCTGGTGGCGTCCTCCTTGATGGGCGTAAGCTCGATTTTGTCGATGTTTCCGGGAGAGTCCTTGTCCCAGTACTCGGGGAAACGGTCGAAGACGGTCTTGACCCCCTGTTCCCGGAAAGTCACGCGGTAAGGGCCTGTGCCGGATTCGTTCGTCAGGGCGAAGGAAGGCCCGATTTTCACGATGGCGTCCTTGGGCTGGCCGGTCTCGTCGGTGCCGGAATAAAATTCGCTGTCCATGGGAAAAATGTAGGTGGCCATGTTGAGCAGGAGGGCGTAGGGCTTCTTGGTCACGATATCCACGGTATGGTCGTCGATGATTTTAACGCCCTCGAAAGGTTCGAACAACGCTTTGAAATCCACGCTTGTTTTCAGCCTTTCCACGGTGAATTTGACGTCCTTGGCTGTGAACGTGTTTCCGCTGTGGAATTTCACGCCCTGCCTGAGATAGAAGCGCATGGTCAAATCGTCGATACGCTCCCACTTGGTAGCCAGGCGGGGTTCGAATTTCATGTCCTGGGTCCACCGGACCAGCGGGTCGAACACCCAGTGGGAGTACTGCAACATGCCGCCGGAAAGCTGCATGTGCGGATCGAGCGTGACCGGGTCGGCATCCAGCCCCAGCTTCATGATGTTGGCGGCGCCGGCTGCGGCGCCGAAGGACAGGATCAACATGGCGGCCATCGACAAAACAATAATTTTTTTCATCCTTTTTCCCCCTTTGAATGAATTAATGAAATTTTGGTGTTTTGGTTTTCGGGACTGCGCGCGCCCCGGCCGATAATTCCACGGGACTCATTGATGTACTCGCCTTTTCTGTGTATAGTGAACATTCGCATGGAGGGCAAGAACGAAATCGGAGCCGGGACATTTTTTCAGGGAACGAGCTTGGTCTTAACATCGGCCACTTTCAGGGACTATGGTCGCGGCGGTCGTCATTCCGGGCGGAGCGGTATGCACCCCGGGTGTCGATAAAATAGCTGGATTCCGTCGTTTCAGGGAATTTCTTAACTGGAATATGTAGCGTAGACCCGGAATCCAGGCGGCCGAATTTAGAACCAAGCCCCAGGGAACAAACGGATGGACTTCAATGTTTCTGAACGCTGCGACAAACCATGACTGCCTATCATGCACGAGAGCGGACGCGAGGCGTCCTGGTATGCATTCCCGCGCAAAGCGCGGGAACGAGGAAAACGAGAAAGCGGCAAAGAACAGATAACGTCGAAAGGAGATTCCGTATGCTCGTTGCGGACAACATCCGCGTCACCGATCCTGTGGTGGCTTTGGCCATCGAGCGATTCGATCCGGAGCCCATCAGGAAAATCGTGCGCCAGTGCGAAGAGGCCGGGGCCGACGCCCTGGACCTGAACCCCGGCCCCCTGACCAAGGCGCCGGAGAAGAAGATGACATTCCTGGTGGAAACGGTGCAGGAGATCTCCGACCTTCCCGTGTTCGTGGACACCGCCAACCCGACGGCCATGGAGGCGGGACTCGTCGCCAATCGCAAGCGGGCGATCATCAACGCGTTCACCCCGGAACCGAAAAAAATCCAGACCATACTTCCTCTGGCGAAGAAATACGACGTCGATATCGTCGGCTATCTTCTGTATCCCGACAGCCACGTGCCGCCGGACGCTTCGGAAAGGCTCGCCATGGCGCTGGAATTGTCCCAGGCGGCGCAAAGCGCGGGCATCGACAAGAACCGGCTGATCGTCGATCCCATCATCGTCCCGATTACTTGGCAGGACGGTCCCTTCCAGGCCATGGAGATCCTGACCGTGATCCGGGAGCTTCCCAATCTTCTGGGGTATCCGGTCCGGACCATCGCCGCACTTTCCAACCTCACGTCCGTGCAAGGACCCGCAAAGACCAAGAGACTTCTGGAAAAAACGTACCTTCCCATGCTGGCCGCCTCCGGACTGACCATGACCATGCTCAACGTGCTTCGAAAGGATGTCATGGAAACGGCTGCCATGTGCAAGGCGATTTCGGGCGGAGGAATTTTTTGCTGGGAATCATTTACTTAAGAAAAGGAGGCCAAAACATGAAAGTCAAAGCCACGGTCCTATGCGAGAATTCGGTGGGCGTGCCGTTCGGCGTAGTAGGAGAGCACGGGTTCGCCTGCTATGTGGAGACCGAAAACGGCAACTATCTTTTCGATACAGGACAGGGGTTCGGCATCGTGCAAAACTCCATCGCGCTGAAAAAGGATCTGAAGGAAATCGAAGCCGTGATGATCAGCCACGGGCACTACGACCACACCGGCGGGCTTCCGCAGGTCCTCAGGGCGAAGGGTCCCGTGGACGTCTACGGCCATCCGACGATGTTCATCGACCGGTACTGGACCGACGAAACCACCACGCGGCATATCGGCATGCCGTATCGCAGGGAGTACCTGGAGTCCATGGGCGCGTCGTTTCGTTTGAACACGGAGATGGTGGAAGTGGGGCCGGGGGTTCTTCTGACCGGGGAAATACCGCGCAAAAGCCCCTTTGAAAAAGGCGACGCCAACATGGTCGCCCACATGCCCGACGGCCGCAAGATCCAGCCCGACCCCTTGCCCGACGATTTCTCTCTCATCCTGGATTCCGACAAGGGCCTGATTGTCGTTCTGGGGTGCGCCCACGCGGGCATGATCAACATCCTGGACTACGCCATCGAAAAGACGGGCAAGGATCGCATTTACGCGGTGGTCGGGGGCACGCACCTGGGATTTTCCACCGACGAGCAGTTCGAGGAGACTGCGAAGGCCATCGACAAGTACGACATCGAAAAGGTAGGGTGTTCCCACTGCACCGGCCTGGCCAAGGCCGCCATGCTGCATGCCAAGCTCGGGAAGCGCTTTTTCTTCGGGTGCGTGGGGGCCTGCCTGGAAGGCTGACAGGTCGAAGCAAGGTAACCGGAGCTTCCAGCTCTGGTCCTGCACGGCCTGGCGAATAACAAACCGCAGGGCTTGGTTTTAACTTCGGCTGGCTTTCATCCAACAGTGTCGAACGTCGCCTGGATTCCGGGTCTAAAGCAAGCTCCGCCCGGAATGACGTTGTTGGTCGGCCAACGTTATAACCAAAAACCAAACCGCGCATGGTTCGAAACAAGCCAGACCAGGATGGTCTGGTTACCTTCAAAAAAGACCCGCCCAGCAAAGGAGGAAAGCATGTTCAAGAAATATATGGTCGTCGCGCTGTCGCTTTTCATGTTCGCATCGACGGGCAGCGCCTTGGAAATCGAGGGCGTCAACATGCCCGAATCTTTCGAAGCCGGAACGAACAAGCTGATTCTGAACGGCGCCGGGGTCCGCAGCAAGTTTTTCATGGACTTGTATGTCTGCGGGTTGTTCCTCGGGCAGAAGTCGAGCGACCCTGGAAAAATCGTGGAATCCGACGAGCCCATGGCCATTCGGCTCCATATCGTGTCTTCTTTGATCACCAGCGAAAAAATGGAGAAAGCCACGCGGGAAGGGTTCGAAAATTCGACGGACGGCGACACCGGGAAAATCGCCGAAAAGATCGACCGGTTCATCGCCGTCTTCCGAGAGGAAATCAAGGAGAACGACATTTTCGACCTGGTCTACACAACTGCGGAGGGCGTGAAGGTCTTCAAGAACGAAACGCTGAAAGCAACGATTCCGGGACTCGAGTTCAAGCGGGCGCTGTTCGGCATATGGCTCGGAGAAAAACCCGCCCAGAAAAGCCTGAAAAAGGCGTTGGCGGGAAAATGAGGCGCAAGCGATGAAAAAGGGGTGGACGGGTCGCGCCAGATTTTTCGCGGCGCTCCTGACAACAGGATGGGTTGCTCCGATACGGAGCCGGTCCTGACGCCCCAGGACAAACTGCATGCGGAACCCTGGTACTTGGAATGTGAACGCGACCCGCCCGAACTTCATTCTAATCAATTTCAAAGGCGCTTTTCAACCCGAAAAATGGCCATGGCCCAAAAAATTTGGACCTGTGCGGTTGCTCTTCAAAATCCTCATACAAAGGCACAAAGACGCAAAGTCACGATTCGGCAACCTTAGTGTCTTTGTGCCTTTGTGTGAGGATTATATGGGGATACTCGAACCAACCGCACAGGTCGAAAAATTTCTGATTGTAAAGGCTCTGGGGAAGAGGTTGAATGTAGGTCGGGTTGAGCGTCGTGGATTGTCGGGTTTCGCTGCCTTGTTCTTTCAAACTCGCTGATAAGGTGCCCGATGCAACCGGGAAGCAAGCGAAACCCAACGCGACGCCCCGCTCAACCCGACCTACGTGCAGTCCCCCAAATCCGTTATTACCAGAGGAATTTCGATCCTGTAACTCGAAAGAAGCGCCAGACAGCCTCGGGGGGGGGGGGCGATACGAGTTTTTTGGGGCCACGAAAACACACGAAAGGCACGAAAAGAACATCGAATGTTTTTTCCGTTTTGCGCAAATACGTACACGGCACCATCTGCGCTTTTTTCGACG
This sequence comes from Desulfobacterales bacterium, assembly GCA_963674505.2. Lineage (GTDB taxonomy): Bacteria > Desulfobacterota > Desulfobacteria > Desulfobacterales > SKZT01. The sequence continues at coordinate 463,172 of CAXXIG010000004.1, read as the reverse complement.
ATTGTCCCTTCAAAAATGAAAAATCCTTGATATTTGGTCGGTTCCATCTGTATAAATGGAGGCTGACGATTTGACGTTTTTTCCTGTTTCCGTGCTTTGTGCGAACGCGAAACAGGCATTTTTAACAAACTTTTTTTTCATTATCTTGAATACCAGAAAGGTCTCCGTGTCTATGAACGAAAACGAACCTTCGTACGACTTTATCCGCGAAATCGTATCCAACGACCTGAAAAGCGGCAAGCATACCTTCATCCGGACCCGCTTTCCCCCGGAACCGAACGGATATCTCCATATCGGCCACGCCAAGTCGATCTGCCTGAATTTCGGAATCGCCCAGGAGTTCGGCGGGCTTTGCAACCTTCGTTTCGACGACACCAACCCGAGCAAGGAGGAGGTCGAATACGTCGATTCCATCAAGGCGGACGTCCGTTGGCTGGGGTTCGACTGGGAAGACCGGGAATATTACGCGTCGGATTATTTCGACCGTCTGTACGACTTCGCCGTGCGGCTGATCGAGATGGGCAAGGCCTACGTTTGCAGCTTGAGCCCGGAAGAGACTCGGGAATACCGAGGCACGTTGACCGAGCCAGGCAAGGACAGCCCCTACCGGGAGCGGTCCGTGGAGGAAAACCTGGATCTTTTCGAAAGGATGAAAAACGGGGAATTCCAGGAGGGCGAGCACGTGCTGAGGGCAAAGATCGACATGGCCTCGCCCAACATCATCTTGCGCGACCCGACGATCTACCGCATCAAGCGCGTCGGGCACCACAGGACCGGCGACAAATGGTGCATCTACCCCATGTACGACTTCACCCATTGCCTTTCGGACGCCTTGGAGGACATCTCCCACAGCATCTGCACGCTGGAATTCCAGGACAACCGGGCGCTCTACGACTGGGTCCTGGACACGCTGCGGACCGAGTCTCGCCCGAGGCAGTACGAGTTCGCCAGGCTCAACCTGAACTACACCGTCCTGAGCAAGAGACGTTTGATCCAGCTGGTGGAAGAAAATTTAGTCGAGGGATGGGACGATCCCCGGATGCCCACCATTTCGGGGATGCGCAGGCGAGGCTACACCCCGGCCGCCCTGCGGAATTTCTGCGACAGAATCGGTGTGGCCAAGCGAGACAGCGTCGTGGACATGGGGCTTTTGGAATTCTCGCTCCGTGAAGATCTCAATCGGACCGCAGACCGGGTCATGGCCGTGCTGAACCCTGTCAAGCTGGTGATCGAAAACTATCCGGAGGACCTGGTGGAGGAGCTGGAAGCCATCAACAACCCCGAAGACGAAAGCAAGGGAAAGCGAATGGTCCCCTTTTCCAGGGAATTATACATCGAGCGCGAGGATTTCATGGAGAACCCTCCCAAGAAATTCTTCCGGCTCGGCCCGGGCAGGGAGGTGCGCCTGCGCTACGCCTACTACGTCAAGTGCCGGGAGGCCGTCAAGGACCCGGAAACCGGGGAGATCGTCGAGATTCGGTGCACCTACGATCCGAAGACCCGGGGCGGGTGGTCCGAGGACGGCCGCAAGGTCAAGGGCACGTTGCACTGGGTGTCGGCCGCCCATGCCCTCCCGGCCAAGGTCCGCCTCTACGACCGCCTCTTTACCGTCCCCAACCCTTTGGACAAAAAGGAGGGCAAGGACTTCAAGGATTACATCAATCCCGATTCCTTGCAAACTCTGGAGGATTGCCGGGTGGAACCCAGCCTTGCCGACGCCGCGCCGGGATATAGCTGCCAGTTCGAAAGGCAGGGCTATTTCTGCGTGGATGCCAGGGACTCCGCTCCGGGCAGCCTGGTGTTCAACCGCACCGTGACTCTGAGAGACACCTGGGAAAAACTTAAAAACAAAAAATAGCAAGGTTTTTGACGTATTGCCATGGATAAAGTTCTGATCGTCGATAGCGACCCCGAAGTCCTGGAACGTCTGCGCGACAGCATTGAAAAGCTTCATCAGTTCGAAGTCCTGTGCGTGTCGGACGGCGAAAAGGCGATGGAGATCCTGACAACGATACCCGTGTCCGTGTTCGTCACGGACACGAACATCGAAAAAATCGACGGCCTGGAACTTATCGCGTATGTGACCAGGAAGCTGCGGGGGACCCCGTGCGTGGTGATGTCGTCATATGGAAGACCTTGGTTCTACAAGCCCCGCGCGCAGAACGAAATCCTGTATCATGTGGAAAAACCGGTGAATATGGTCAGTCTGGTTTCGGCCATTTTCGTCGGCTTGACCTTGCGCGACGAAGGCGAAGCAGGCAAGGGCATTTCCTTGAGCAGTTTCCTGCCCCTGCTGGAAATCGAACGGAAAACCTGCCGCCTGGAAGTCCTGTCCTCGGCGAAAGGAAAAGGCTATCTCTATTTCGAAGAGGGCGTGCTCATCGACGCCCACTACGACGACCTGCCCCCGGAAAAGGCCGCGGCGGAGATGATCGAATGGGACAATATCAGCCTGAACATGGGAGATCTTCCCAGAAGACGCTATCAGAAACGGGTCAACGTCAACCTGATGGAGATCATCGGAGCTACTTGGGACAAGGATAAAATCGAACTCGACGAGGTGGAGGAGGACTTTACCGACGAAGAGGACGCGCCTTCCCAAACCCAAAAGCTTGGCGAACAGGCATTTGTCCGGTTCAGGAGAATCCTTGGCGGTCAAATCGACAAGTTCCGCGCCATCAAGGGATACAAGGGCATCGGCATCCTGGACAGCCAGCTGAGAACGGTGGCATCGGACTTTGCGGACGAAGATCTGGACCTGGAAGCCATGGTCAAATCGTTCAAGCCGGTGTTTCTGCTGTGCTCCAAGATCACCGCCGGCCACGGCTTTTCCGCGTGCAGGATGTTCACGGCGCATACGGAGGAAGCCGTGGTCCAGCTTCTCCAGTCCAGATACGGGGACGGGGACGGGGACGAAAACTTGTTCTATCTTGTTGGCCTCGCCGAAGCCTCCGGCAACTGGTTTTTCATCAAGTTCGAACTCGAAAATCTGGAACGGCAGTTGAAAGAGAGTCTGAAATCGCCTAACCCCAAATAATGATTTCTCATGCTTGCATTTCGACGGCCCATCTGTTATTCGCAGCACGTATAAGTTTTTGTTCATCGCGGATTCGTGGGGAGCGGTAAAGGTAACCAGAGCTTCCAGCTCTGGCTCATATCGCGAATATGCCGCCGCCAGCAAGCCAGGGCATGCCAGACCAGGATGGTCTGGCTACCATCGACGCGCCTTTTCCCACAAATCCGCAATGAGCCTTAGTTTTTTGGGTGACAGCCGTTTTATTAATCAACCGAATCCCATGGGGGCACAAGCCGCAAATGACACAGCGAATCATTGAAATCATCATAGACGGGTACGGATACAATCCGGTAACGGAAATCGACATTCTGAAGAACGTTTTTTCGAAATTGTCTCCGGAATCGAAGCAGCAGTTCCAGGACGACCTTCTGCCCGCCATTAGAAGCCAGCACCCCGGCATTACGGAAGAACTGGCGTTCATCCTGCTTTTCAACCGCAACTGGCTCGTCGTTCACTACAACGAGACCGTCAAGCGGGACTTGGAAGGCGTTTCGTCCGAAGCGCTCGCTCGAATTCGAGAAAAAAGGACGGATTTGAAGAATGTCCGCCCCGAAACGTGCGACGAGGTCTGCCGTCTGATCGTCGAAACGGCGAGGGAAAAGAAATACGCGGCTTGGGCGGCGCGCACCCCCTTCATCGACGGGCTGCGGGAACAATATCCGTCGGCGTCCACCAAGGCCTCCGGCCTCGAAGCGGGCTACGAGGATTTGCGCCCGGAAGTGCAGGGCAATTCGGAAACCGGCCACCAGCAGCTGGGCAATTTCACCGTGGCCCCCCAGGTGCCCCTGGAAATCGCCATCGATATCGAAAGCGGCAGATTCCACCAGCACCCCCTGCTCAACGAAGCCGTCGAGGACGCCAAGCGCCGGAACGTCAACCTCAACATCACCATCATGGCCTCCGGGGAGTTCGGCGACGACGGCAGAGTCCACAGTTGCTGGAACCATTTGGAAAGCTTTTTGAAAATCGTATTCGACCGCCACGGCATGGCCCCGGAAAAAGTGCGGCTGCAAGCCATCCTGGACGGCAGGGACGCCCCGCTGAAAAGCTCGGTGGAAAAGGACGGCGAAAAGCTCGGTTTTCTCTACAAGCTCAAGGATCTGATGGAAAAATACGACGCCGTGGAAAGCGTCGCCTGGGTGGTCGGGCGCGGAATCGCCATGGACCGGGACTACGAGGAGGAAAGGACCAAAACCGACTACATGCTTTTGACCGAGGCCCAGGGCATCGAGGCCGAAAACTTCGACGACGCCGTCGAAATGGTGAAGAAATTCCATTCGGAAAAGATTTTCGACCCGTTCGTAAAGCCCATCGCGGTAAGGGACAAAAGCGGGAAAACCCGAAAGATCGAGCCCGGAGACGTGGTCGTGGACCTGAATTTCCGCGCGGACCGTCAGCGCGCCAGAATCGCCGCGCTTTTGAACGCCGGGGAATTTCTCCAGACGGAGGCGGGAAAAAAGGGCAAGGCCTGGAAGCTCGACTGGATGAAGGACATGAAACTTTCGGTCTACTGCCTCACCGAATACCACCCGGCCCTCGCCGGATACGGCGCCAAAATCGCCTACGACATCAAGCCCCAGACCCACAACTTCCTGTCCATCGTGGCCGCGCATTGCGCAAAGACCGGACGCCCTTTCAAATACCTGCTCGGCGCGGAAAGCACAAAGGCCGTCCACATGGGGTACTTCATCCGGGGCCGCAGAGAGGCCAACGAAACCCCGGATTGCGAATCCCGATTCGTCATGCCCTCCTTCGGCGAGGAACACGGAATCGCGACCGACGACGACTATTACAAGACCCCTCAGATGAAGGCGTTCGAAGTGGCCGGCAAATTGATGAACGAGTTCGCGCTAGGGGTCTACGATCTGGCCATTGTCAATCTGTCCAACCCCGACATGCTGGGCCATCTGGTCATCGAGCATTTCGAGGAAGGCGTAAAAGGGCTGGAATACATCGACCAGATCGTCGAAGCGGTTTTCAAATTCTGCATGAAGGAAGGCTGCTGCCTCATCCTGACTTCGGATCACGGCAACATCGAGGAGTTCAGCTCGTCGCACTCCCTGAACCACATCGTCACCACCTTCATCTCGCCGGAGAAGAATCTGAAGCTGACAAAAGATCCCGGCACGCCCATCAAGCCTTTCGACGTGCCTTGGGCGGCGGTGGAAATCCTGGGGTTGTCGCAGGAGATCGAGGAGGCCCTGCCGGAAATTCCGGACTGGATCCGGCAAAAAGGGCTGGTGGGCCAATCGCCGATTCGAATCGAGAATCAGTGAGTCCCGGCCCAGCAGTTCTAATTTTGACGGAAATTCCACGCCGAAGAGGTTGCGATGGTCAAGGTAACCAGACCATCCTGGTCTGGTATGCCCGCAGTTAAGGGGCATTTCCTGACGCACCGGACCAGACCAGGATGGTCTGGTTACCTTGAAGGCACCGGAAACACCCCTAATTAGGATTGCTGATCCCGGCCGGGGAGACACCGGACTGGCAGGACTTCTGGCTCAAAAAGCGGGAAACGCCGAGGATCGGGTTCTTACCGAGAACATTTTTCATGTACTCGACGCCCAGAATACCCTCCATTTGCTGGCGGGTCAGCTGGGCGACATATTCGCTGCCGGCGAACTTGGCGGCGAAGTCCTCGTCCTGGAAGACCTCTTCGTGGCCGTATCTCTTTTTCAATAGATCGAAGTATAGTTCGACTTGGCGTTTTATGCCCTCATCAGGCATGCTTTCGATTTTCGAAAACGCATCCGACACCACCTCCGGGGGCGGCAGGGACGGATCTTCCATGACCGTCCGGAATGCGTTTTCAAAACGCCTGATCCCCGCGTCGATGTGGCGGGTCGCAACCATGTTCATGCCGCCGGCCCCGGCGTCGAGCCATTTGAACATGGCACCTTTCACCGGGGGGGACACGCCCTCGCCCCGATCTATGAAAACGGTCACCGCGAAGGATTCGTACATGTACGGGGTAACCCACCCCATTCCCGCCTTGTTCATTCCGGTTTCGTCGGTGTACAGGTACGCCCAGTCCTGGTCATCGCCCAAAGTGAACGCCTTTTTCCCCGGCGCTTTCTCCCTCTGGCGGGATATCGAGAAAAAAACATTGCGCTCGCCATATCGACACAGAATCAATGATCGGTCCAAATCGTAGCCGTAGTAGGTGCCGGAGAAAACGTCCGGCGTGGTTTCCTCGTATTCGATTCCGGTGACGGCCTGCACGGCGCCTTCTTTTGGCGGATAGTCCCAGGACCAGGAATCGACATGGTCGAAACCGTTGGTCTTTTTCCAGAACGACACCCGGATGGAGCTGGGGATGACCGCTTCGGACGGAATAGAGGGAGAATAGGCATAGGCCACGATGTTTCCAAGTCCCTGATCGACTTCGAACTCGTGGTAGGCGGAGTCGGGACCGAAGTCGTCCTTTGAATAATAGAGGGCCGGTCGCGTCTTGTCCTCGGAAAGGACGAAATCGATCACGGGACCCGCTTTTTCCATGTCGATATGGCGAAGACCGTGCTTTTCCACGAGCCCGAGCAAGTATCCCAGACCTTCGGTGACATTCGCCGGTATCTGGATTTTTTCCGGGTTCGGCGAGGCCGATGAAATGGTCGGAAAAGCTTGTGCCAATACGGTCGCCAAAAGAATGGCGACCACGCCTATTCCTGTTTTTCGGATAAGGTCCCAAGGACCGACAATGCATTTTGTTGGACGATGTGTCGTCATGCTCGCAAACGAATTGTTTTCATTTTTGGGATACAGTTGGTTCGGGCAATTGAAAATTTTTCTTGAAAGATCCGAACGTTTTCATTTGCATCGGTGCGCAAAACCGCAAAAAGAATTTGCGAACCCTTATCCCAAATATTTAATTCAAGTTTCCGGTATTGTAAACAGCCAAAGCCGCGAAGTCTCGTTCACAAAGGCCGCGCCGAAAAAAGGGCAACGACTTGGTATTGGCTTGTCATAAAGACAGAACGTCATATTTTGAACCTTTGCAACTTGTAAACGCATACTCGTTTAACAAATATATTTTCAGGAATGCCGCCATGAAACGGGTCAATTCGCAATACGTACGGGATAGATCGCCAGTCGTTTTCCGCCTTGTCGCACTGGCGGCGGCCATCGTCTCCGTTCTTCTGTTTTCCGACGAATCGAAGGCCGACAATCTGCCAATCAAGCAACGTTTGTCCGTAGAGCTGATTCCGTCGGAAAGCATGCTCAAGGGCAAGGTCGAACTCCTTTTCGACAAATGGGAAGACGGACCCGTCGAAATTGGCCTGGCCGAGCATGCCAGGGTTCGAAACCTCCTGATACAAGGCGAAAAAGGAAGACACGGCTTTACCGACGGAATTTTGTCCGTGCCGAAGCCAGCCGGCGGGATGGAAAACACCACCGTGGAATTCGAATACGAGGCCGTATTCGACGATCCGGCCCCGTCGATGCCCGCCAACATGGACAATCCCGGTTTCGGCGTGGCCGGAACAATAGGCGACCAAGGCGTGTTTCTGCTGAGCGGATCGGGATGGTACCCGCGAGTATTGGAGGCAAGCTGCTCCTATTACCTGGAGATCAAAGCCCCGCAAGGCATGATCGCGGTGACGGCGGGCAAGTATCTGGGATCGGAAAGCGGGGAAGAACATACGATATCCAGATGGGAAATCGAAAAGGCGCCGGAAGGTCTGGCGCTGTCTGCCGCACAATACGAGGTGCGGCGCCAAAAGGCGGGCGACATCGATGTTATGACGTTCTTCCTTCCGCAAAGCCAGGACCTGGCCCAAAGCTATCTGGACGCCTCGGAAAGGTACATCCAGGATTATTCGAAACTTTTCGGCCCCTACCCTTTCGAAAAGTTCGCGGTAGTCGAGAATTTCTTTCCCACCGGCTACGGTTTTCCATCGTACACCCTTCTGGGCACGCGCGTGCTGCGCCTGCCCTTTATCGTCTACACCAGTCTCGGGCACGAGATCGCGCACTGCTGGTGGGGAAACGGGGTCCTTCCCGACTACTCTCAAGGAAACTGGAGCGAAGGCCTGACCTCCTATGTGGCCGATTACCTCTTCAAAGAGAGGGAATCCGCCGAGGAAGCCCGCGAACACCGCCTGCAATGGCTGAGAAACTACGCCGCCCTGGTCCGCGATCCCGACGACTTTCCGGTCGCCAAGTTCACAAGCCGGATCGATCCGGTCACCAAGGCGGTCGGTTACGACAAGGCCGCCATGTTTTTCCACATGCTGAGAAAAAAGGTGGGCGACGACATCTTCTGGCAGGGACTCAGGGAGATGTACCGGGACTTTTTGTTCGAAACGGCGTCTTGGAAAGACTTCGAAAACGTTTATGAAAGACTGGCCGGAGAGCCGCTGGACGATTTTTTCGCCCAGTGGATCCTGCGCAAGGGGGGACCGACGCTGGCGCTTGCGAACATATCGAGCGAAAGATCGGGGCGGACCGTCAAAGTGAAGGGCGCGATCTTGCAGGAAGCCCCGTTCTACGATATGGATGTGGACATTCTGCTGGAAACCGATAGTTCTCGGCTGATCAAGACCGTGCCCGCGCGCGGGAGAAAGACCGTATTCGAGTTCTCGGCCGAAGGAGCGCCAGTACTCCTCCAGGCGGACCCCGGCGTGGATATCTTTCGAAGACTCTACAAATCGGAAATTCCCCCGACGGTCAACAGCCTGAAGTCCTCCCAATCCACGGTCGCGGTCATAGGAGGGGACGGTTCGAAAAAGCTCCGTTCGGCCGCGATTTTTCTGATGAGGTCCCTGGGAATCGGCCGATTCGAGGTCGTGGATGAAAAAGACATGGAAGCCAACAATGTTTCAGACGCGGACATTTTGTGGGTGGGACTGCCCTCGAATCTCGCTCGCTTCGCGAACGTTCCGGAAACGGCGCGGCTTGCGCAGGAAAGCTTCCGGCTCGACGGCGTCGCATACGACGGGCCGAATGATGTGTTTTTCGGGGTTTTTCCGAGGCCGGGGACCGAAGACAGCGTCTCAGGGATCTATTTGCCCCTGTCGGAGAAAGCCGTCGATACGGCAATCAGAAAAATCACGCACTACGGCAAGTACAGCTACCTGGCGTTTTCCGACGGACAAAACCGGAACAAGGGAACGTGGCGAGTCGAAAAGTCGCCCCTGATCCACCGCTTCGAGCAACAATGAACCAATGGGAACAAACACGGAGACCAAACGCCATGAATACATTTGAGAATAGCACCCTAGGAAAATATTTCGCGAGCGCCCTTTTTGCCTCGCTGTTTCTCATGTCTTTCGCACCGGTCGCCCTGGGTGGCACCTTCCATGTCCGGTCGCTTTCCACCGGGGAAAAGGTCCCCTTGGAGCAGGCCGTCGCCGATCTTGCGAAATACCGTTTGATTCTTGTCGGAGAGCTTCACGACAACAAGGAGCACCACGAAAAGCAACTGGCGGTGATCCAGGCCCTGCACGACGCAGGCGCAAAAGTCGCCATCGGTCTCGAGATGTTTCGTTTCGACAGCCAGAAAGCCCTGGATCAGTGGGTATCCGGGGAGATGCCCCCGGACGAATTCCATCCGGTCTATTACGATAACTGGAATTTCCCATGGCCCTACTACTCGATGATCTTCGAATACGCCCGGGAAAAGAAGATTCCCATGGCGGGACTGAATGTCGGACGGGAAATAACCCGGCAGGTGGCCTACGAGGGGTTTCAGTCGCTGAGCGTCGATCAGAAAGGCAAGCTCGACAATGTCGCCTGCATCGTGGACGAAAATTACATGGCCTTTATTAAAAAGGTGTTCGGGGACCATTCCCACGGCAAGCTCAATTTCGAACACTTTTGCGAAGCCCAGCTGGTCTGGGACACGGTCATGGCCATACACGCCTTGGAATACCTGGAGAAGAATCCGGGTTCCATCATGGTGCTTCTGACCGGAAACGGCCACGCGCGCAAGCTGGGCATACCGACCCAAATCAAAAAGCGTTCGCAACTGCCCCATGCCGTGCTCCTGCCGGAAACCCCCGGCTACATCATGCCGGACACGGTTTCCGTCGAGGACGCCGACTACCTGATCGTCAAACAACCGTAAAACTCGCGAGGAACAAAACCATGGCCAAATTCTGCGCAAACTGCGGCGCCCCCACAAGACAAACAGTGCCGGAGGGCGACGACCGCCAAAGAGATGTCTGCGACGCCTGCGGCACCGTGCATTACGAAAACCCCAAAATCGTCGTGGGAACCGTTCCCGAATGGGAAGACAAGATCCTGCTTTGCAAAAGGGCCATCGAACCCAGATACGGCAAGTGGACCCTTCCGGCCGGATTCATGGAAAGTGGAGAGACGGTGGAAGACGGCGCCCGGAGAGAAACCTGGGAGGAGGCCTGCGCCCGCTTGGACGACGTGCGTCCATACGCGCTTTACAACATCGCCTATATCGCGCAGGTTTACATGATGTTCCGCGCGCGCCTCGCACGCCTCGACTTCAAACCGGGCGAAGAAAGCCTGTCCGTCGCCCTGTTCTCGGAAGATGAAATCCCCTGGGAACAAATCGCATTCCCGGTCGTGGAGAAAACCCTGAGACGCTTCTTTGCAGACAGAAAAAAGGGCGATTATCCCTTCTTTATGGGAAACATCGAACGTACTCCTATTATTTAATGTACGCACGTCATATAAGGTAGATGTGCGACTGGGCGGGCAGTCTCGAACAGAGGGATCAAAATCATCCTAAAAATCCGTGATTTTCGTCTTGCAACCTAGCCTCCGTATCAGAAAATAGGATACGGAGATGGCGATGATCAAAGCGGCGATGCCCAGAATCGTGGTGCTTTGGTATTCATCGACTTTCAATATGATCACTTTTCTGGCAATGGCGATCAGCGCCACTTCCAAGACGATTTCGGAATGCACCACCTTGTTGGCAAGATAGGCCTTCATGGATTCGAGCAATTCCACGCCGATCAGAATCAACAGAAAGAAACCGAAGATTTCGAGCAACTGGTCGATTTCGATGAAAAACCGGGGTTCGGCCAGGATGTCCTTTACGATGATCCAGCCCAATTCCACAGTCGAAATCAAGACGACGACGACCATCATCAGGATGAGGGCGCCCACGACCAGGCGCTCGAACTTTTTCAGAAAATCCGTCATTGTGACCACGCTTATTCCAGCTCCTCGATCACGGAAAGTATGCCGTCTTCGAACTTGAACGTGTAGCTGGAATAGTCCGGTCTGAAATCGTAGGTCCATTCGTCGAGATAGACGTTATAGCTGCTATAGTCGCCGTCCTCGTTCTTGCGGGTGTGTTCTTCGAAATAGCGTTCGGTGTAGGAGGGGCTTCCGCACTTGGAGACCACGACGGGCATTCTGTCGCCGTAATCGACATTGTCGATGCACTCTTTGGGGGAAGGCATATCGGTGTCGAAATATCCGTATCCCAGCGAGCTGATTTCGCCAAGGCGCTTGTCACGGAAAGTAAGGACACGCATGAATTTTCCCGGCCCGAAATTATAGAGCCATTCCTCCACCGCGACCCGTTTTCTGATCCAGTGTTTTTCGTCCTCGCCGTTGTTCAAGTCCTCAACTTGTTCGACCTTCTCTTCCGTCCTTGCCCCCCGCCAGTCGGGTTCGCCGCATTTGGAGAGGACCTCCGACATGTGGAGTCCCGATTCGACGATCTTGCCCTTGCACCTGAGACTGTCGCAGTACCCAGCGCGACACTGGCCGAAAAAGACGGTGAACGCCAAGAGCAGGAACGCCGCAGTGGCGACATTCCGAACCGAGCATTCCGATACCTTTGCAAACGAACCGAGAAGCTTCCTCATTGTACGCATCCTTTCGTCATTGTTGCGTCAAAAGCCCTTGGAGGGCGCACGGCGAGCAGAGGCGGAAAGGCCGCCGCTCGCTCCGTCTTTTTCCACTGTGCCTTTTTTCAGTGCGTTTTTTTGGAATTTTTAAATGGACAGACTGTCCTTGTCAAGGAAATTGCCGCACAGGCAGCGATTCCCAATATGGGTCTTCCCGGTGCCTTCGAGGTAACCAGACCATCCTGGTCTGGTTCTGTGCATCAGAAAATTCCCCTTTACCTGGGATCACCAGACCAGGAAGGTCTGGTTACCTTGGTCGTTGCAACCTCTTCGGCATGGAATTTCCGTCAAAGCTAGGATTGCTGCCGCGCAGGTCCATCGTTTCCCTGGCGTGTAATTTTTACACTGACGGCTTTCGTCCTATCGATTCGCTGAATAAAAAATACACAGACAGGCTTTGACACAAGAAACCGGTTATCGTTTCGCGGTATTGTCCCGTGCGGCCGGTTTCTGTCCAAAAGCGTGATATGATGAACGCGTGGAAATTTTCCCGGAAATGGAATGCAAAATTGGCATTGAATTTGCTTTAATCAATGGCAGCCTGTCGGAGGACGCGCAGCGTACGGAAACCGACAGGCTGGACAAAAAAACAGCACCCTCCAATGCTGTGGATTTCTCCACCCCCCAATCCTCCCTTAGGCCGGAGGGCGGCCCTTGACGGTCGCCCTCCCTTCTCCATGACGACATGGCCCTCTCGAAATTTTGACAAAACATTGTTTAGAGATTAATAAATGGAAATTCGGCGTGAAGCTTTCTGGCCAAGCAAATGCGAACACGAAGATCATCAAGCGTATTGGAAAAAGGAGACATATTATCCATGGCGGAAAATCAACTTTACGATCTTGTCATCATCGGCGGCGGCCCGGGAGGGCTTTCCGCCGGAATCTACGCCATGAGGGCGGCGTTGAAGACGGTCCTCATCGAAAAGGCGGTACCGGGCGGACAGGTGGTAATGTCCGACGAGGTGGACAATTATCCCGGCATAGTGCATGCGTCGGGTGCGGAGCTTTCCCAGAAATTCGCGGACCACGCCCAGTCTTACGGCCTTGAAATCGTCAGTCAGGAAGTGGTGGATGTGGTCCCGGGAATCGACCACCATACCGTCAAGCTGGCCGACGGAAGCGAATACAGGACGCTGTCGGCGATCATCGCCACTGGCGGCTCTCCGCGCAGGCTCGATGTTCCCGGCGAAGAGGAGTACTACGGGCAGGGCGTTTCCTATTGCGGCGTCTGCGACGGTTTCTTTTTCAGAAACAAGACGGTGGTGGTGATCGGAGGCGGAGATACGGCGGCGGAGGAGGCCTTGTATCTTTCCAAGCTCGCCAGCAAGGTGTACATGGTTCACCGTCGCGACGAACTGCGGGCCGGCGCCATACTCCAGCAACGCATCAAGGACGAATGCAAGATCGAGATGGTCTGGAACACGGTATGCAAGTCCATCAACGCCGGAAAGGACGGCGTCGATTCCGTCACCCTGGAAAACGCGCTAACCGGAGAACAATCCACCCTCGATACGGACGGCGTTTTCATCTTCGTGGGCTTTCTCCCCAACAACCAGCTGGTCCCCAGAGGAGTGAAACTGAACGCGGAAGGGTATGTGATCACGGACGAGAAATGCGAAACCAAAATTCCCGGTCTTTACGTCATCGGGGATCTGAGGGAAAAATACGCGCGCCAGATTGTCATTTCCGCCTCCGACGGATGCATCGCCGCTCTGGCGGCCGCCCACTATGTCGAGACGAGAAAATCGGGGGCCGCCTGCGAACTTCCTGCGGAATTTCTGAGCGATTGACCTGTCAAAGACGTTCCCGCGCAAAACGCGGGAACGAAAGCGCGATTTGCGACCTTATTGAAATTCTGTCCAGTTGCTAACTTTTTGGGTTCGCAGGTCGAAAACGTTTCGATCAACCTTTTTTCCCATGGCGTCTCCTTTTCGATTTTTCGCCTGTAATGAACCGCCCGTCGATGGCGGGATTCGAAGGCATCCGGATTGCTTTCCAAGGCGGATCCGGTACTCAATTCGACCGGTTGTTCGCCAGCTCGCTAAGTACTCCCGGTAAATAAAAACCCCTGTTCGGCTATTGTTCGAACAGGGGTTTTTTCTTTTCTGTCGTTAATGGCGGCTTTTTTCACCCCAGAACCTCCGCCAAAGCCAGAGCGCATGCTTCCCGAGCTTCATCTGTCCCCTCAAGCTCGATCACATGGTTTTCAAGGTCCACATGCGTTATCGAACATCCATGCTGGCCGCCGATATTTGATACAATGGTCATTATTTGCGCAGTTTCGCTGTCCATTTTCACACCCCGCATTATCGCGTCAGTAAATTGTTTCCAAGCATTTCTTGGCAAATGTTATTCTATTTCTATGTCGGCTGCATATCGGCCCATCACGTCTTTTTCGAAACATATTTCATCGTCGATTTCCCCGTTTACAGCCTTGCTTTTGTCGATTCCGTCCACAGGGCAAAGAAATGGCGTGCCTTCGGCGTCTTTGGCCTCGAAATATTTGTTGCTTTCTTTTCTATCCATTGCCAACCTCCTTTTCATTTTGTGTCCGTTTGCATTTTCTTTTTGTTTCCTTCATGAAAGGAAATGTAAAACGGCCACGCGATGGTTCAAGCGGTGTATTCTGGTCGTAAAGTGACGGGGAAAAACTGTTATTTGAAATCGGGAAGGTCCGATGGGTTTTGCCTGGCGACAGGAAAAGCCTGCGCGTTCGCGGCGGTCCGCCGCGATGGTTCAACGGTTTCAGTTATGGTCGCCGGCCATCTGGCTGGCATTTGAAATGCCCTCGAAAAGGGGGGAGGAGGACAGGGATGGCTGGATATCGGACGCCCCGCAACCGGGGCATCGGGGCAGGGGCGGTGTTTCGCCGAGCAAAATCAGCCTTTTGAATTCCTGGCCGCATTGGGGACATTTGTATTCCATCCAAGGCACAATGGGACCTCCTTCTCCTTCAATTCGATAAAAGACGCTTCGACGAATCCATGATTCGACGGTCTTGAAACGATTGCCATGCCACTTTCAGATCTGTTCCGGAAATCCTGCGGATACTATATACAGCGGTTCTTCGTCGGCCTTGGCGTTCAGTATGGTCTTGACGCCGTCGTCGCCGAATGCGCCTATGGGAACGCTTCCCAGGCCGAGGGCGGCGGCTTGCAGGCAGATGTTCTGCGCCACGTGACCGGCCTCCATGTGGGTGTATCGGATTCCCCTTTCCCCGTATTTTTTCGTGGCCCTCGCATAGACGGCGCATATGACCAGGGATATGGGGGCGTGCAAGACGCCTCGCTGCCCGTAGGCCGCGCGGCAGAGCCCTGCCCGTGCGTCTCCGTTTCTCGTCTTGATCATTTCATGATTTCCGGGATCGTACCGGAACACTCCGGGATCGAGCTGTTCCACGAAACCCGCCACAAGGAAGATTTCGAGAGGGTACAACGCGCCCGCCGACGGAGAAGTCCGAAACCCCTTGGGACTGGTGACGCCCTGGGCGGCCCACAGGAGCTGGGCGACATGCGCCCGTGCAATGGATTTGTTGTCGAAGGACCGGATGGAGCGCCTTGTCAGAAGGGCTCTTTCGATGGATACGGCGCTGTTTTGCGGTTCGGCGAGAACCACTCTCACTGCTGCTTTCGAGTCGGCCATGGTCGGGTCCTTTCCGGCCGGGGAACACGGGGGCTCGCGGGTGTCATGCGTCTGCCCCCAGTTGCCGTTCCCGGCTTTCCTCCTTTAAATTGTAAAGCTCGCCCAAGGCCTCCCGGATTTCGCGGGAGCCTTCGTCGCGAATCTGCCGCACCGCAGAAAATTCGCGCTTGAGGCTCGCAAAGGAAAATCGTCCCCCGGAACGTTCCAGAAACGCCACGACATACCCCTTCACGGACTCCCAGACATCCCTCCGGGTCTGGTTCTCCAACGTTGTCAAACCATCGACGGCCGCGATCTGTTTCCGGTGGAACGCGTTTCTGAAAAATTTGCGGACGAAGGTCATCCACGCGGCGAACGAGCATGCCGCAACGGCCCCGCCGCCGCCCGCCCAGGCGTACGGACCGTAGCCGGCGACCAGAGGAAAGCTCATCATGGCGAAGGTCGAGGCGCCCCCCGCCAAAATCGATACCAGGATTCCCAGAAAGGCGTACTTCAGGTGCCAAACCCGAAGGTTCTTCTTGTAGCTGGTCAAAGATTCCAGGATATGGGCGAGACGTTCGCCGTGGGTTTCCACGAAAGCCGCCAGGTGGTCGAGGTGCTGGCGCGGCGCCTGGTTGATCGCCTTTCTCAGTTCGTCGCGCTGGTTTTGAAGGGAATCCAGAAAGCCGGGCTTGTGGTGGTCCTGATTGACGCTGCCGTTCACAGCCCGGGGCGAATAGGTCAAATGGATCATGGGAATGTCTTTTCGCCCGGTGATCTGCGACAGGTTCCAGCAAAGCGTGCCGTAGACTCGGAGAAGGTCGTTGAGCGAGGAACATTCGTCGATGCGGTTCAGAACATAGAGCACCCGGTCCTCGAACGTTTTCAGAGGAAGGGTTTCCCGAAGGCTCTTGTGCGCCTCCCGAACCGTGCCCGCCTTGTGCGGGTCGAACAGGACCAGGACCAGATCCACCACCTGGGCCAAGTCGCCGACCACCTCCTGGTAGTCGTAGCCGCGGTCTCGCTCCGTGATGCTGTCGAGCATTCCGGGGGTGTCGATGATCGCCAGGTTCTTCAGAAACGGCGAATTGATCTTTTTCAGACGAAAATGCGAAGCGAATCGATGCCCGTGCTTTTTGAGAATCTCGTAAGGGTACTCCGGGTCGTTCAACAGGTATTTTCCGTCCCGCTCCTCGAGGACCCGGATTTCGTTGTTTCCGTCTTCGGGCTCCTCGTAGGTCAAAATCGTGAACGAGTCGTCCGTGGGCGCCTGGCCGGTAGACTGGATATTGGCCCCCAGAAACTCGTTGATCAGGGTGGACTTGCCCGACGAATAGTTCCCGATGACCAGGACCTGGGGCCGCCACTTGATGTTGGTTTCCAGGGGCACTTCGCTATAGCCGTACTTGAGCGCCACAGGCGTCAGATGGTCGGCCACCATGGCGACAAGCTCCGCCCGGAGGGAATTGATGTAGTTTTCACGGTACATGGATCTCTCCAGTCCAAATTCCAAGTGAAAAAAATCCGGATCTCGGACGCGTTTTCCGGTCCCTTCCACCGCCGACAAACACATAAGCTGGCTCGCGGTTTCGTCTTCGATAGGTCCCCGCCGTCTCGGTCATTTTTTTCATTGACGTTTTAATGTTGACAATGTCCTCTTTTTCCATGAATCTACCTTGCGTACAGACGAAAAAGTATAGATAAATCGGTTTGCCAAGTCAAGACGATAATCGGACGCATCGGCGGACAAAAAGCGGGAACGAAGATTTGAATCGAAAACTCTACAAAAAAATCGGCGTCGCCTCGGCCATCATGATGGCCTCCGTGCTGTTGAGCCGGGTGATCGGCCTGCTCCGGGAAATGGCCATCGCATACGCCGGGGGCGCGGGTGCCGAAGTGGACGCCTACAACGTGGCATTCGCCATCCCCGACATTCTGAATCACATTGTCGCAGGCGGCTTTCTCTCCGTCACGTTCATTCCGATCTTTTCCGCGTATCTGGCCAGCGGGGACCGCGAAGAGGGATGGCGCGTGGCGTCCGTGGTGCTCACCTGCTTCGGAACGTTTCTCGCAGCGGGCGTCGCGGGGGCATGGATTTTCACTCCGCAAATGATCGCGGTGCTGGCGCCGGGCCTCCAAGACCCGGCCCTTGTCGCAAAGGCGGTTTGCATGACCCGGATCATTCTGCCCGCCCAGTTCTTCTTTTTCGCCGGGGGATTGTTCATGGCCATCCAGTTCGCCATGGAACGTTTCACCATACCGGCCCTGGCCCCGCTGGTCTACAATACCGGCATTATCGTCGGCGGGCTGCTTCTGGGACCCCGTTTCGGCATGGCAGGTTTTTCCTGGGGCGTGCTGGCCGGCGCGTTCGTCGGCAATTTCGCGCTCCAGTTCTGGGGCGCCAAAAAGGCGGGCATGAAAATCCGGCTCCTTTTCGACGTCAGGCACCCGGAACTGCGCAACTATTTCCTTCTTACCCTGCCTCTGATGGTCGGCCTGACCATGACCTTCTCCACGGAGCTGTTCCTGAAATTCTTCGGCTCGTTTCTGGGCGAGGGAAGCATCGCCGCGTTGAACTACGGCCTGCGCGTGACCTTCATGCTGGTGGGCTTCTTTGGATATGCGGTGGGGGCCGCCTCCTTTCCCTTCATGGCCCGCCTGGCTGCCGAGGGCGCAACGCAGCGGATGAACAGTCTCATAAACGACGCCCTGCGGTACCTGTCGCTCGTGATCCCGGTGTCGGTCCTGGTCATGGTGGTTCGCGTCGAGGTGGTCAAAATCCTTTTTCAAAGGGGACGCTTCGACGCGTCGGCCACCGAGCTGACCGCCTCCGCGCTGCTCTTCCTGCTGGCCGGCGCCTTCGCCTTCGCTTCCCAGACCATCGTGGTGAGGGGTTACTACGCCATGAAGAACACCCTGTTTCCCGCCGTCTTCGGCACGGTCGCGGTCGCCGCCAGCATCCCCCTGTTCTATGTCGGAATGAAAACCATGGGCGTGCGGGGCGTGGGGCTCGCCATTTCCCTGTCGGCCATCATTCAGGTGGCCCTGCTCTACATCCTCTGGAACCGCCGGACCAAAAACCAGGGGACCTGGGCCGTCTATCGCGCCTACATCAAGATGATCCTTCTGAGCGTCCCGGTCGGACTCGCGCTGCATTGGGCGAAAACGACCCTTCTTCCCGCCCCGCAGGATTCCACCACGCTGGAAAGCCTTGCGGCATGCTGCGGTTGCGGAATCATTTTTACCGGGTTGGTCCTCGCCGCAGGCTACTTGTTTAAAATACAGGAAATCCGATGGCTTGTGGAAAAGACAGCGGGGAGGCTGATAAGCAATTCAAGCGATTGACAATGAAAATGACGGGTGCTATACGAATGTCCTTCGAGAAACGGAAGGTGACAGGAAAGCCCGTTTGAAACCGGTCGGAGACCGCGATGAGATCTGGAAAGAAACGGTCTCTGCCGGCGGGCTTTCTTTCGCCTTGCTCAAACATTGAAGGATTGAAAAAGGCAAAAGCCCCGTCATGCGCGACAAATTTCATCTCATTTACTACCATCGCCTGCCTTTTCCCTCGGCCTCCGGGCAGACCATCGCAATCATCCGCGATTTTTTCGCCGTATCCAGACGGATAGCTTCCGTGCATCTGTTCTACCGGGGACCAAAGGCCTA
This sequence comes from Desulfobacterales bacterium, assembly GCA_963674505.2. Classification (GTDB taxonomy): domain Bacteria; phylum Desulfobacterota; class Desulfobacteria; order Desulfobacterales; family SKZT01. The sequence goes on along the minus strand of CAXXIG010000004.1, from coordinate 443,967 downwards.
CGACGAAACGCATCTGAACCGACTGCTCGGAGACTATGGCGGCGCCATCGACGACAAGTTCCATTTCCATTGCATCGAAGACGGTTGGTTCGGCAAAAGAAGGACCATGGCCAAGGCCATGTCGCTTGTCGAATCTGCTACCCGTCCGTTTTTCCTCGTCGCCAGGACCTTTTCCCAATCCAAGGCGGGACTTGCGCTGAGAAACCGATACGGCAGGGACCGGGTAAAGGTCGTGGCGGAGTTGCACCAGGACCCGTTTCCCCATCTGCATTGGAAGGAGAAGGGCAGACCGGTCAAGGCTTTTTTGAAATTGCGCGATGCCGGACGGGTCTACATGCGGGCCGACGGGCTTCTGTGCAACACCTGGCCCCAGGTGGAATACCTGGACAGGCTGTTTGCCGGCCACGCCAGGGTCGAATACCTTCCCAGCGGATGCCCGGACCATTTCTTTTCGGATGACGACGGGCAAAGCCCGGAGAAAAAAGACGGGTCCAAGGTTCGCATCCGCTACGCCGGACGGTTTTCCTCCTGGAAAAACCCCGAAATCATGGTCGAAGCCCTTCGGTATCTTCCGGAACACTACGTGCTGGATTTGGCCGGGGGCAGGATGGACGACGGCGGGGAATCGGCGCGCCAGGTGGAAGCAATGGCGAAAAGGCACGGCGTGCAGGGCCGTGTGAATTACGTCGGTTTTCTTCCGCCGGTGAAGGTGTCAACGTTTTTGAAAGGAGCCGACTGCCTTTTTCTTCCTCTGGGGCAAAGTCCCGAGGGCAAGCTTTTCACGTCCCCCCTGAAGCTGTTCGAATACGCCGCCAGCGAAAGGCCCATGGCGGTCACCCGCGTTCCCTCCACCGAAGGTCTTGTCAAGGACCGCGAACAGGCCCTCATGGCGGACCCCGGTTCGGCTTCGGACGCGGCGCGCGCCATTCGCGAAATCGCCGAGGACAAGGCCCTGGCCAAGCACCTCTCCCAAAACGCCAAGGCCTGGGCGAAGCAATTTTCGGTGACAAATCGCGCCGTCAAGTACGTGGAGTTTCTCAATACCCTGCTTGCCTGACGCATTGGCCGACGAAAAGCTTCTATCGCGGGAGCCTGTGACAGGCTGATAGTTCACCCGGATTTTCAGTAAAAGGGAGTCGGATCCTCGCTTATGCTAAACATAGAAAAAACTTTTCCCGATGCAAAACGGTTTGAATTGTTCACCGGTACAAAAAGCATCGACAATATCCGATTTTATCGAAAGCTCGGATACGTCGAATACTGCCGACGAAAGCTTTCTCCAAAAGTGCGGCTCGTATTCATGGAAAAACGAAATTTGGCTTGACGATCAAAATCGACATATGATTTAAATTGTCAGCAACGCAAAAACAGAGATGATTAGAAATAAGCGAAAATCCTGAAACGAGAGAAAGATGCACCATCGACCCCGCGTCCGATTCCCCCCAAGCGCTGGCGCAAATGATGCGGACGGTGAACGTACCCCTATTTTTCAGGAGGAAATACCATGAAAATAGTTATAGCTCCTAACGCATTTAAAGGTTGCCTCAGCACCACGGAAGCCGCCTTGGCCATGGCGGAGGGAGTCGCGCAAGTGCTTCCCGAGGCCGAGATCGTCATGGTTCCGGTGGCCGATGGAGGCGACGGCCTGGTGGACGTGGCCATGGAGTCCCTGCAAGGCGAAAGGCGCACGCTCGTGGTCACGGGTCCCCGCAACAGTCCGGTAACGGCTGATTTTTGCTTCGTCGAATCCATGAACCTGGCTGCCGTGGAGATGGCGCTTGCCAGCGGCTTGGCCCTGCTGCCCAAAGACATGCAGGATCCCACGCTTACAACCACATTCGGCACGGGCGAACTGATCCGCGCCGCCCTGGATCTGGGAGTCGAAAATATCGCCGTCGGCATCGGGGGCAGCGCCACCAACGACGGAGGCATCGGCATGGCCCAGGCCCTCGGCGCCCGCTTTTTGGACAAAGACGGCAAGGAATTGCCTGGAATCGGGGCATCCCTTTCGGCCATTGCCGACATCGATCTTTCGGGACTGGATCCCAGAATCCAAGCGACCGATTTCGAGGCGGTCTGCGATGTAGACAATCCGCTTTTTGGACCCAAAGGCGCCGCAGCTGTCTATGGTCCCCAAAAGGGGGCCCGCCCGGCCCAGGTCGAGCAACTCGACAGAGGACTCCGAAATCTGGCCGACGTAATTAAAAAGCGACTGGGGGCGAATGTGGCCGAGATGCCGGGGGCAGGCGCGGCAGGCGGCCTCGGAGCAGGCCTGCACGCTTTTTTGGGGGCCGAACTTCGCAGAGGAATCGACGTTATTTTCGATCTCGTCGGATTGGATGAAAAACTGGCCGGCGCCGACCTGGTGCTCACCGGAGAAGGACAGATCGATTTCCAGACCGTTTTCGGCAAGGCCCCTGGCGGCGTAGGCGCCGCCGCCAAGGCCCGAGGCGTTCCTTGCTTGGCCATTGCCGGTTCCATCGGCAAGGAGTTGGGCGATCTGCATGCCATCGGGATCAATGCGGTGTTCAGTCTGTGCACCGGTCCCGCAACCCTCGAAGAGTCGATGAAACACGCCCGGGAAAACCTGGCGAGGGTCGCCCAGCAGGCCGTGAGAGCTTTTCTGGCGGGCCGCAACCCGTAAAATCCGATTCTTTGCCGCTTAAATCATTTGCAGCCCCTGAAGGCTATGAAACGCACCGAGGCGGCCGGGGGGCGGAATCCAGGAAACGATTCATGCTGGACGTCAACATGATCCGGGAAGGGGCCAGGAGAACCATTATCGTCAATGCAGTGAGATATCGCCACTTCGAAGAGGTTTTTTCCGGTACGAAGTTTTCAAAATGCCGAAAAAAGAGCGCAAAATAGGCTTGACGACTGAAAACGGTACGTGATTAATTGTTCCTTTTAGCATGAACGGAACCAACAAAACATACTGCAATGGAGGAATGCGATGGCAGGTCGAAAATACATGAGCGACGACAAACTGATCGAAAACCCGACAGCCGGGGAAGCTCTATCCGATATCAGTCCGGAAATGGCCGGGAGGTGTTCTTTCCGGCCGCCGAAATGCCCGGTGTTTGAAAGCCCGTATACCATTCTGGAGGAGACCGACCGTTTTAAGTTTCAGATCCACCCGGAATCCCGGAAACAGTTGCCGAACATCATCGACAACAAAGTACAGATCGTTCTCGGAGCCGATTCGCTCGACGAGGCCGCCCAAAACCAGTTTCAAAAGCCGAGAAGAATCGGAATCGTGTTCTCCGGCGGTCCGGCGCCTGGCGGGCACAATGTGATCGCCGGACTGTACCATGCCGCCAAGAAGGCCAACCCCGAATCCAAGGTGATCGGGTTTCTCCAAGGCCCCGACGGCATCATCGAAAACGAAGCCGTGGAGCTGACCGACGAAATGATCGACAGCCACATGAATCTGGGCGGGTTCGGAATGATCAAGACGGGACGGACGAAGATCGACACGGCTGAAAAGATGAACCTTTCCGCCGAGACTCTGAAGGAATTGCAGATGGACGCGCTGGTTGTGGTAGGAGGCGACGATTCCAATACGAACGCCGCGTTTCTGGCGCAGGAGATGATCTACAAGGGGGTCCAGGTGATCGGCGTTCCAAAGACCATCGACGGAGACATCCAGGTGCGCGACGCCAACGGAGAGGTGCTTTGCGCCATGTCGTTCGGCTTCCATTCCGCCGCCAAGGGGTTCGCCAATTCGGTGAGCAACCTGTGCACGGATTGCGGTTCCGATGTGAAATACTGGCACGTGTGCAAGGTTATGGGGCGCGTGGCGAGCCACCTGGCCCTGGAGACCGCTCTTCAAGCCCACCCGAACATCACCCTGATCGGAGAAGACCTGGCCGACTACCTCGACGAGAAAAGGCTGGAAAAAGCGGAAAAGGAAAACACCGTGGATTACACCGCCTACGGCATGACCCTGCGCCACCTTTCCCGTGTCGTCTGCGACGGCATCGCGCGACGTGCGGCGGTGGGAAAAAACTACGGATTGCTGGTCATCCCCGAGGGCGTGCTGGAGTTCATCAACGAAATCCAGATGTTCATCATCAAGCTCAACACCATCATCGCGGACTACAACCGCACACACGACAGGACCTTCCACGATTCGTACCCGCTTTTGCACGACAAGCGCGAACATCTGGCAAGGCTTGCCATGCTTTCCGAGGAAAACGGTCCCGGGTCGGTCTGGAACTCGCGCGACGACGCCATTTTCAACCAAGTGCCGGACTTTTTCCAGGAAGGTCTTTTGATGGAACGCGACCAGCACGGCAATTTTCCGTTCTCGCTGGTGCCGACCGAACATGTGCTTCTGGGGCTGGTCAGGGAGTATCTGGATATTCTGAAGGAAAAGGGCGAATACAAGCTGGGTCTTTCCAGGAGCTGGTACCGGAAGCAAATGAGAAAAGGCGGTCTCGATCCCGAAGTCTACGGCCCCGTTCTTTTCAGAAATTACGAAGGCGACGGGCATTTGCTGGTCAAAAAGGAAATCATTTCCAAAAAGACCCTGGAGATGGCGCTGGAAAAGGAAGGCCTTCTGGAAAGCGGCGACAAAGCGCCCAAGACGATAGCAAAAGTATTCGAGAAGTCGAACCCCAAGTTCAAGACCCAGACCCATTTCTACGGGTACGACGGCCGCGGCAGCACGCCGACCTGGTTCGACTGCACCTACACCTACAATCTGGGACAGACTGTGTTCAGCCTGGTCGCAAACGGCGCCACCGGCCAGATGGCCGCCATTCGCAATCTGGAGATGGGTTTCGAACACTGGGAGCCCATGGGCGTTCCCATCGCCCCCATGATGCACCTGGAGGAGAGAAAAGGAAAGCTGGAGCTGGTGCTCGAAAAAAGCATCGTGGACGTCGAATCGCCCGCGTTCCGCGCGGTGAAAGCCCTCAGGGAAAAATGGCTGGCCGCCGACACCGGCCCGGAATGCTACAGGATTCCCGGCCCCGGCAGCCTGACCGGAGACACCGTGGAGGACCGTCCGATGACATTGAAACTCAATTCCCTGGCGCGCTCGGAGCCGTAAAATAGCAGAATGCCACCATGGCGTCCGCGCCCCGCATGCCCACGCGCGGTTTTTTGGTTCATCGCGGATTTGTGGGAGAAGGCGTGTCTATGGTAACCAGACCATCCTGGTCTGGCATGCCTCGACTTCCAAACGGCGGTATATACGCGACATGGGACCAGAGCTGGAAGCTCTGGTTACCTTTATCGCTCCCCACAAATCCGCGATGAATCGGTTTTTTCATCGGTAGCGCCGTCTTCCACGGCGGCGCGCGGCCGGATACCCCCACGAACTATGACTTGCAACGAATAATGAAAGCCTCGTCGGACCGTCATTCCGGGCGGAGCGGGCATACTCCGAACACGCCCCGAAAAACCGTCTGTCTTCAGGTTTGCGGGGACTTTAGGGAATAACAGAGCTTAGCGGAGACCCGGAATCCAGGATTTCTTATGGGGCACTTTAATGATGGGGCACCTGGATTCCGGCTCTCCGCTAGGTTTTCTCATTTTCATGACTCCGCGCCGGACCAAAGCTCTGAACTTTATTGGAACTCCGTGGAGCTTGCCCGCTCCGCCCGGAATGACGAAAGACAAATCCCGTCCCATTAAGCTATCGCTCATGCCCTTCAAGTGGAAACCCTCGAACCAAATTTTGTACCATTGATTTTGTTTCCGGCCTAAACAAAGAGCGGGCGAAAAATCCAAATTCGAGAAACCGGCCCTTTCACCACCCCAGGCCAAGCCTACCCCACCGGAATCCGAATGATGAAAGTCGTGCCCTTGCCCGCCTTCGATTCGCAACGAATCTCGCCGTCGTGAGCCTCCACCACGCTCTTGGCCATGGCGAGCCCCAGGCCGTTTCCTTTTCCGCCCTTGGTCGTAAAAAATGGCTCGAATATTTTCTTCGCCGTTTCTTCGTCCATTCCGGGACCGTCGTCGATCACCCCGATCTCCAGCCATCTATCCACGAAGGCGCCCCGCACGACGACCCTGCCGTCTTCGCCCACCGCCTCCAGGGCGTTTTTAACCAGGTTGTCCATCACGCCGCGCATTTGCTGCAAATCGACGCGCACCTCCGGCAGCCCTTCGAAGCCCTCCTTCTCCACGACGATGTTCTTTTCTGCCCCCAGCGGACCGTAGAACGCGATCACCTCCGAAGCGACGATGTCGAAATCCGCGTTTTGGACAAAGAGTTCCCTCTTTCTGGCGACGTTCATGAATTTATCGATGAAATCTCCCAGGTGCGTCGATTCTTCCCCGATCAGGCCCACCAGCTCCCTGACGGGCTCGCTCAGGTTTTCCGCCTTCAAGGAACGGTTCACCATGTTGACTTTGTTGAGAAAGTTGCCCACTTCGTGGTTGACCTTGGAAGCCGCCTCTCCCAGGATGGCGAGGTTTCTTTTGTGGGCCAGCTCCGCTGCGATTTTCTTCTCGCTGGCGATCTTTTCCTTGAGCGAATCGACCATCTTGTCGAAGGCCCTGCCCAGCTCCCCGATTTCGTCGTCGGATTTTACGAAAACGCCTTTTTCGAGGTTTCCGCCGATAATTCGCCTGGTCTGATGAGTGAGGCGAAGAATCGGGGTCAGAATCCCCTGGAACCAGAGCCAGTAGAAAAACGCGGCCAAAAGGCATATGGCCGCAGTCGCGCCGGCCGCCACCGACATGCTGGCGTAAAAATGCCTGTGGATTTCCGAAACCGGCTGGTACAATACCACGATCCAAGCCAGCTCGGGGATGTGCATGGCGATCTTGTAGAAGTCGTTTCCCTTTTCTCCTTCCCGCCATTGTACGGGTTCCCGAGAATCCAATATTTGCTTCAGGACCTCGGGATTGGCTCCCGGCCAACCGTCCACGACCCGTTCCATGTCCAGGTGACCGACGAACCGCCCGGATTCGTCGAGAATGCTGACGCGTCCCGTCTGGCCTACGGAGATTTCCTCCAAAAGGTCCCAGAGTCTCTTCAAACTGAACTTGGCGAGCAACACCGACGAAATTTTCCCCAGATGCCTCAAGGGGACCGCAATATGCACGTATGGAGACTGCATTTTCCCGAAATGCACCTCGGAAATGGCCGTTTCTCCAGACAGGGCCTTGGCGAAAAGCTCGTCCTTGGTTTCGGCGAAATGCTCCTCCTCCTCTTCTTCCTCGTCTCCCGCCAATATTTCTCCCCGGGGGGAGTACAGCGCCAGGGTCTGGAAGCGCTTCTCCACGTGGCCGAAGGCTCGCAGCGCGATCAGCTGTCCCCATTCGTCGGGCCTGACCGCCTGTAGCACCGCCGCCAGCGCCTCCACGGTGACCACCGCACCGGCCGCGAAAGACCGAATCTCGGAAGCCGCGACCCTGACGATGTTCTCGTAGTCGTCCCGGACCGTCTTTTCCAAATGCGTATAGTTCAGCCACGTAAGCGCCATGCTGGTGGCCAGAAGGGAAAAGACCAGCAAGGGCAGGCCGACGAACAGAAACCTATACGCGAGCTTGTTTTTCATCGGGCATAGCAATCAATATTCGTAGACGACTCCCGCCTCCGCCCATCTGTCGGGCTGGGGAAACACGTCGCGGTAGACGTAGTCGCAGTCGGTCACGTTGTAGACCGCGCCGAACAGGCTCAGCTTGCCGTACCTTTCATCCGTGGGGATTTTTAATTTCGCCAGGTAGTCGAAGACGAACCGCTGGTCGCGGGTCTCCTCGTAAGAGGAGTTGTGGTCGATGTATTTTCCCGCGATGCTATGGCTCGTCCAAGAGTTGGCGTAAAGAACCGACAGGTGCAATATGGTCCGGGGAATGTCCTCGATCTCCTCGTCGGTGCGGTCGTCGACCACGTCGGTGTAGGTCGCCGCGAAGCTGGCGGAGAGTCCCCAGTCGAATGTGGCCGTTACCTTGCCTTCGAAACCCTTCCGCGTGACCTCCTCTATGTTCTGGTATCGCCAGGTGTCATGGTCGAAGACGATCAGGTCGTCCACGTCCGCCCGGAACGCGCCGATTTCGAACCTCAGGAAATCGAAGAGGGGAAAGCTCGCCCCGCACTGGTAGTTGACAGCCGTTTCCGGGTCCAGGTCGGGATTTCCGTACGTCGGATCGTGCACCCACGACGCGGGGGGCGCGGAAAAGCCCTTGGCCACCTGCACGCGTATCAGGCTGCCCCACGCGGGGAAGCGGTACACCAGGCCTATGGACGGACTGGTTTCCCCGCCGAAATCGCGGTTGTCGTCGTGCCGGATTCCCGCGTTGACCGTCAGGTTGTTCCAAGTGTAGGAATCGTTGGCATAGAAGGCCGTGTTGCGGGTGTCGTAGTCCCTATCGTAGGCGAACCAGTCGTAGTCGCCCCAGTCCTGGTCGAACCCCGCGCTCAACGTGTTCCATCCCCCGGACTCCCAGGCGAACCTGGCGCCGATCCCCCAGATCTCGTCCTCGTAGTCGTTGTAGATCGCCCTGAAATTGGTGTAAACGTCTTCCACCTCTATGTCGTACTCGCTGTGGCGGCCTTCCAGGGAAATGAGCATGTCGTCGGCGGGAGACGTTTCGAAAAGCAGCCTCTGGTAGGTTCGTTTCTGGTCGGCGTCGTCCCAGAACTCGGGATAATTGGTCACGGGGTCGGAAAGGTCGTGGGTCATCCGGCTGAACGCGAAATCGATCCGGTTGGAGGGGTTGAACGAATAATCCAGCTTGGCGTAGGCCGATTCCCGGTTGTAGTCTGTGTGCTTCATGAAACCGTCGCTCTCGTCGCGGCTGTAGGACGCCAGCACTCCCAGGCCCGCTTTCCCGCCGGAAACCATTCCCCGCGCCTTGAACGTCTCGTACTCGCCGTAGGACGTTTTCAAATCGGCGGAAAAGGCCTTTTTCGGGTCCGGGCTTCGGGTGATGATGTTGATCACGCCCCCCAGGGCCGACCCCCAAGCCGACGACGCTGCCCCCTTGTAGATCTCCACCCGCTCGACGGTCTCCACCGAGATCATGGACAGGTCGGTCAAGGGGTTGTCCAGCTGGTTCAACGGAACGCCGTCCTGGTAGACCGCCGTATGCCGCACCGCAGCCCCCTGGATGGACGCTACAGAAAACCCGCCCTGCCCGTTGGCGAACTCGATGTACAGGCCGGGAAAATATTGCAGGGCCTGACCCAGGTTGGAAACGGGCAGGTTTTCCAACTGCTCGCGGGAGATCACCATCAGGTTGGCCGAAACTTTGTCCAGGGGCGTAGCCGCACGGGAGGCGGTGACCACGATCTCGTCCTGCTCTTGGATCTCGCCCGGCAGTTGCGCCGCGCAGGGTCCCACCGCGACCCAAAACAACGACAGCAAAGACAACGACCGCGATAAAAAGGCACCAACCGCGCTTTTTCTTTCGCAACTCGAAATTCGATTCATCTTCATTTCTTCTCCAGCTTGTACTTTTTGATTTTTTCATAAAGTGTTTTTCGACTCACATCCAGGATCTTGGCCGCTTCCGCCTTGTTGTAGCCACATCGTTCCAAGACGAGCTTGATGTAGAATTTTTCCACATCCTTGAGCTTGAAGGAGGGGGGATATTCATGGGCGCATTTGATCGGGAACATGTCGTGAGCCGTGAGGACGTCGCCTCTGAAATGAATGAAGGCGCCCTCCACGGCGTGTATCAATTCTCTTACGTTTCCCGGCCAATCGTAGGAGACCATGGCAAGTTCCGCGTCCTCGGAAAAGCCTTTTATTTTCTTGCGATACACCGTCTTGAAATGGTCCAGGTAATGGTTTGCGATGGGAACGATGTCCTCTTTTCTGTCGCGAAGGGGAGCGATGTGGATGCGGGCGACCTTGAGCCGAAAAAACAGGTCCTTTCGGAACCGGCCCGCTTCGATCTCGTCCTCCAGAAACTGGTTGGTGGCGGCCACGAGCCTGAAATCGGTCCTCTTGGGATAGGTCCCGCCCACGGGTTTGTATTCCCTGTTTTCCAAAACGCGCATGAGTTTCCTCTGCATATCCGCCGAAGCGTCCGCAATTTCGTCCAGGAACAGGACGCCGCCATCGACCGCTTCGAAGGCCCCGATCCTCTTTTCGATCGCGCCGGTGAACGCGCCCTTTTCATGGCCGAAAAGCTCGCTTTCCAGCGTGGAGTCGGAAGGCACGCCGCAGGTGAGGGGCAGAAAACTTCCGTCCTTCCTGGCGCTGCGGGCGTGGATTTCGCGGGCGACAAGCTCCTTTCCCGTGCCTGTCTCGCCCGAAACCAGGACGTCCATGTCGAACTCCGCCACTTTGTCGATGGTAAGCAAAACAGCCCGGATCGCCTCGGATTCCCCGAGGATGGGCGGATGCGCCAGTTTCTTGTTAAACTCGGACTCTATCCGGTAGCTCTTCACCCGCCTTTGCGCGCGATTGAGCTTCAAGGCCTCCCGAATCGCGGTCCAGAGAAGATCCGTGCTCGTATCGCTCAACGGCTTCTGGAAATAGTGGTAGGCGCCCTCCTTGATGGCGGCCACGGCTTTTTCCACGGTCCCGAACGCCGTCAGCAAAATGATCGGGACCTCGGGAAAATCCTCGCGCACGGCCGCCGCAAGCTTGATCCCCCCGTCCTCGTCCCGGCCGAACACCACGTCGGATATCACGAGAGACGCCCCCCCTCTTCCCAGAATCTCCAGGGCTTCCTCGGGGGTATACGCGGGCAGAAACTCGTACTGCCGAGCCTCGGGCATGGCAATGAAAAACGTGATGAACGTCTTGTCGTCATCAACAATCAATATTTTCGGCTTCATGGGTTCGTCCTGTGTCGGTTCGCTTCAGGGGAAGGCGCGCAGCGTCGAGCCAGCACCAAAGGCGAGCCGTCTCTGTTTCCTATCTTCACGTCTCCTGCCCCGTTTTTCGGCTGCTTCGTAACGTTTCGTAACATTGCCCGCAACCCTTCTGGTTTTCGAATCATGGAAAAGTAAACGATTCCGGATACTTGGCGGTTTTTCAGGCCTTCGGGCACACATATTGCTCCAGTCCATAACTTTGGCAGAAACCGGTCAGAAGCCACCGGGTACCGCTCAAGGCCTTTTGAACCTGTCAGATTACAGGTCCGGGGTGAAAAGTTCAAACGAAAAATCGAACTGAACGGGATTTATTTACTTAAGACCATAGGGAGATTGGGAACCGAAATGAGAATCAATAGAAAAGAAATAGTCGAAAAATTCGCTGGCAGGGCAGGCATTTCGCAAGAAATCGCCAGGCAAATCGTGGACATCTTTTTCGAAGAGATCGCCGCAGCGCTGGAAAGAGGCGAGCGGGTCGAGTTCAGGGGCTTTGGGTCGTTCACCCCGAAAAGATACGAGGCCTGCATGAAAAGAAATCCGGCCAAAAACGAGCCGGTCTGGGTCCCGGCCAAGGTCCGCCCTCTTTTCCGGCTGTCCGAAATGATGGCCAAGGCTCTCAACAACGGAAAACCGACAACGAGCACGAAACAAAAGGCGCAGCCGGTATCCGTAAAACGGCCCCGAGTTTCCGAGCCCCTGCGAATGGAGCGCGAAGCGCCTTATGCGCCCTGCCATGCCGAGGAATACGCCCTCCCCGTCGAGGCTGCGGCGAAGAAGAAAAAAGCCGCCCCCGGACCTCCGGAAACAACATGGCGCACATCCGGATCTTAGGGTGGAATGTAGGTTGGGTTGAGCGTCGTCAATTGTTGGGTTTCGCTGCGGCATTCTATCAAACAAACAGATACGGCGCGCGAAATGGTTGGGAAGCAAGCGAAACCCAACATGAAACCCGCTCAACCCAACCTACGCATTGCCGCTCCCCCCAAATCCGTTATACCCTAAAATATCGTTGCGGTGTACAAAACAATAAATTCTATGATCAAGCATAGAAAATCCGGCATCGTCGGATTGGACAAATGGTCATCGGATAGTTCGGGAAAGGGTCCATGAACTCTACAATCGGATCTTTGCCGGTCAGCCTGGATGCCGTGGCGTCGTTTATACCGGTCGCCATGTTGCTGGTCGATGCCGACGAGAGGGTGGTGTACGCCAACCCGGCGGCGGAAACCCTGATCGGAAACAAATCAGGAAAATCGGCAGGCTGTCGCCTGGACGATTTCTTTTTCTGCAAAAACGGCGATGAAACCGCAGGCCGGTGCGGGTATTCCCCCCATTGCCACGCCTGTTCCCTGCTGAAGACGATCCGGTCGATCATCGCAGGCGGCGGCGACGAGAAAGTCGAAGGCGAAGCGCTTGTGGAAAGACGCTTCGGTCTCGGCGCCCTGTGGATCAAATTCCGGGCTCGGGGACTCGATTCCGACGGCCAACGGTTCGTTCTCATATCTGCCGAGGACATTGCGGAGCGCAAGCAGGCCGAGGAGGCCCTCGAGACCGAACGCGAGCAGCTGCTTGCCATGTTCAATCACATGGGCGAGGCCATTTACGTGGCCGACCCGCAGACATATGAGCTTCTCTATTTCAACGCCCGGGCGCGCGAACGCTGGGGAGACCGGCTCGGCGAGCCATGCCACCGCGTTTTGCAAAACCGCGCCACCCCCTGCCCGTTTTGCACCAACGACAAAATCTTCGGCGAAAACACAGGAAAAACGTACATCTGGGAAATTCAAAACAAGGTCAACGAGCGGTGGTACCGCTGCATCGACCGTGCTATCCGATGGCCGGACGGTCGGATGGTCCGCTTTGAGATGGCGATCGACATCGACGACTCCAGGCGCGCCTACAACAACAAGGTCGAGGGCCTCTCGCGAATGGCCGGGGCCGTTGCACACCTGTTCAACAACCAGCTGACGGCGGTCATCGGCAATCTGGAACTGCTCGAAGAGGACCTGCCGCCGGTCGCGGGCGGCCTTGAACTCCTAGGCGAAGCCATGCGGGCGGCCCGGCGGGCGTCGGAGACCAGCGGGCTCATGCTGGCCTATCTGGGCGAGGGAAAAACGCAGAAAAAACCGGTCGATCTTTCCATACTCTGCCGACATCGCATAGACCAATTGCGAACCGACTTGCCCGAAAACGTTCTGTTAAAAACAGACCTGACCGGGCCGCCTCTTTTGGTAGAAGCGGACAAAGTCTCTTTGCAGCAGGCGGTGAACGCATTGATAGCCAACGGGGTCGAGGCCTTGGACGGCATGCCGGGCAAGGTGTCCGTATCGACAGGCGTGGTAACCGCCGCCGATATCCCGAAAGTACGGTGCTTCCCCCCGGACTGCGAAATTGATGCGAATGTCTGCGCCTGCCTTGCGGTGGAGGACACCGGCTGCGGTATGGACGCCGACACCATCGGAAAAATCTTCGACCCGTTTTTTACAAGCAAGTTCACAGGCCGGGGCCTCGGCCTGTCCGTGGTCCTGGGAACCGTCCGCTCGTACGGCGGGGTCGTTGCGGTCGAGAGCGAACCGGGACGGGGGAGCAAATTCCGGGTTTTTCTGCCACTTTCGCCGGATGCCGTTCCCGGTACTGAGACGAAAAGGGACGCAGCGAAAAAGGCATTGAAATGCGGAGGCATCGTCCTTCTGGTCGAGGACCAGGATTTGGTGCGCAACATGGCCCGAACCATTCTGAACCGCCTCGGTTTCGAGGTGATTTCCGCCGCAGACGGGGCCGAAGCCGTTGCAATCTTTCGCGAAAGGGCGGAAGACATCCGCTTGGTGCTCACGGATCTGACCATGCCGCGCCTCAACGGCTGGGAAACCCTGAAAGCCCTGCGAAAAATACGCCCCGATATCCCGGCGATTCTGGCCAGCGGCTACGACGAGGCCTCGCTCATGGCCGAAGACCATGGCGAAAAACCCCAGGTCTTTTTAAGCAAGCCATACCGGAGAGACGAATTGAAAGCGGCGCTGGAAAAGGCCCTGGGAGACATCTTACCTGCCCTCGACCAAAACGGGCGAAGAAGCTTGGGGCCTGGGGCGAGTCCGTAGGGTGGGTGGGTCGCTGCTGCCCAGGCCTTTTGGACTGGTCCGAGGCCTGTCTGCTCCCGCGCCCTTCGATCCTGCGCGATGCCCAGCCCACCATTTCCCGCGCCCCCTCAATGGATTGCCTAGGAAAAAGCGCGGGGCCTGGGCGGATTCGTAGGGTGGGTGGGTCGCTACCCAGGCCTTTTGGACTGGTTCGCGGCTTGTCTGCTCCAGCGCCCTTCGATATAGCGCGATGTCCAACCCACCATTTCCCGCGCCCCCTCAATGGATTGCATAGGAAGAAGCGCGGGGCCTGGGTGGATTCGTAGGGTGGGTGGGTCGCTACCCAGGCCTTTTGGACTGGTTCGCGGCTTGTCTGCTCCAGCGCCCTTCGATATAGCGCGATGTCCAACCCACCATTTCCCGCGCCCCCTCAATGGATTGCATAGGAAGAAGCGCGGGGCCTGGGTGGATTCGTAGGGTGGGTGGGTCGCTACCCAGGCCTTTTGGACTGGTTCGCGGCTTGCCTGCTCCAGCGCCCTTCGATATAGCGCGATGTCCAACCCACCATTTCCCGCGCCCCCTCAATGGATTGCCTAGGAAGAAGCGCGGGGCCTGGGCGGATTCGTAGGGTGGGTGGGTCGCTACCCAGGCCTTTTGGACTGGTTCGCGGCTTGTCTGCTCCAGCGCCCTTCGATATAGCGCGATGTCCAACCCACCATTTCCCGCGCCCCCTCAATGGATTGCATAGGAAGAAGCGCGGGGCCTGGGTGGATTCGTAGGGTGGGTGGGTCGCTACCCAGGCCTTTTGGACTGGTTCGCGGCTTGTCTGCTCCAGCGCCCTTCGATATAGCGCGATGTCCAACCCACCATTTCCCGCGCCCCCTCAATGGATTGCATAGGAAGAAGCGCGGGGCCTGGGTGGATTCGTAGGGTGGGTGGGTCGCTACCCAGGCCTTTTGGACTGGTTCGCGGCTTGTCTGCTCCCGCGCCCTTCCATATAGCGCGGTGTCCAACCCACCATTTCCCGCGCCCCCTCAATGGATTGCATAGGAAGAAGCGCGGGGCCTGGGTGGATTCGTAGGGTGGGTGGGTCGCTACCCAGGCCTTTTGGACTGGTTCGCGGCTTGTCTGCTCCGGCGCCCTTCCATATAGCGCGGTGTCCAACCCACCATTTCCCGCGCCCCCTCAATGGATTGCATAGGAAGAAGCGCGGGGCCTGGGTGGATTCGTAGGGTGGGTGGGTCGCTACCCAGGCCTTTTGGACTGGTTCGCGGCTTGTCTGCTCCAGCGCCCTTCGATATAGCGCGATGTCCAACCCACCATTTCCAGCGCCCCCTCAATGGATTGCATAGGAAGAAGCGCCGGGCCTGGGTGGATTCGTAGGGTGGGTGGGTCGCTACCCAGGCCTCTTGGACTGGTTCGCGGCTTGTCTGCTCCGGCGCCCTTCGATATAGCGCGATGTCCAACCCACCATTCCAATGCGAAGCGTTGGAACGAGGCCAACGATGCAGCGAAATTGGCCGAAATAGAAATCAAGCCAGCCTCCGAAGAAGCGATGAATTGGCTCGGGAAAATGGTGGGTTGGACTCCGATCAAGATTGCCGAGCCGTCTCATCTAAGAGAAGTTGAATTAGCGACAGCATCCGGGCTTCGACCCACCCACCCTACGATCCCGCCCCAGGCCGTCGGGGATACGGTCCCGACCCAGGCCGTCGGAGATGGCCGGGGTAAATGAAACCATGCTTTCGAGATCATTTTTATACTCCCAGGCGAAGGGCTTGGCAATGCGGGCGGACCGAAGCGGCTTCCCACAGGCTCGATGTCGGGCAAGCGCACCCCGCTCCCGCGCCTTGCCCCAGGATTACGGCCCTTTCAAACCAACGCCGCCTCCCTTTCGACGCACATAATTCTCCACGTGCAACGCCAAGGCTTTCCGGTTGCAATCGACGCCGTCGAAATCGCCGCCCTTCGTCAGGGCCTGGAGTCTGCATCCCCCCTGACAAAGCGGGAGCAGCTCGCACAAAAAACATTCCTCGGGCAATTTTCGCTCCAGCCGCTGGGATTCCTCGATGAAATCGACGCCTCGTTCGACATGTCCCAGGGCCATTTCCCCGCCTTGCAGGGACGGACATGGGATGATGGAACCGTCGGCATCGAAAACCAGTTGCGCCCGGAAGTCGGCCATGCACGCAGAGCAAGGCGGATTTTCGAAGACGGGAAAGCCGCGAAGCGCCGCTTGCCGATATAGTTCCAGCTGAATTTCCGGGTTGGAGAAACCGGCATCGAACCGGTTGTTCGTCCTTCTCGGAAGAATGGGCGTAAAAGCGATGCTTTCCAGCTGCACGCCCTGCCCGATCAGCTGGTCCACCATTTCGAAAATGCGCCGATAATCCTGCGAAGCGGCGTCGTACTGGCACTCCACGCCTATGGGAACGAGTCCGGAAATTCGTTTCAGGTTTTCCAAAATCACGGCGTAGGAGCCTTTTCCCGATTTGAACGGGCGCAACCGGTTGTGAATTTCCGCAGGGCCCGCCAGGCTGACGCGAATCGAACTCAAGCCCGCATCCACAAGACGCCGGACGATGTCGGGAGAAACCAGCGTGCCGTTGGTGGTGACCGAAAACCGGTAGTCGATCTCTTTGCCTCGGCAAAAATAGAAACGGCGGGAGGCGCTTTCGACAATCACCTTCTCGTTTAAAAACGGCTCCCCGCCCAGATAATTGTCCTCGACCAAGGCAGGACCTTTTTCCCGGATCAGCTCCATATAGAATCGATCCATCGCCAAAGCCGTCTCCGGCGTCATGACCGTGGGTTCGTGGTCCATAATACAATAGACGCAGCCGAGATTGCACCATCTGGTCACAAGGACCTTGGACTTGATGGTGGAACAATCGTGGACATGCTGCGCCTTCCACAGAATGAACACGGCCCTTTCGTCGGTTTCGGCCGGGACCGCGAACCCTTGTTCCGCCAACGCCCGCAAATCGTCTCGGCCGTCGATTTCAAACGGTCCGTCCGGGATGCCGGGCCAGTCTTTGTCCTCGATACGGGCCAGCGCGCCGTTGAGGGTGTTGAACAGATATGTCCTCGCCAGCTTTTGCTCTCGATCTTCGACTGTCATTGTAAACATGCTCTTTTTGTAGGCATTCATGGGAAATCCTTTCTGGAAGTTGACCCCGAGCGCGCCGGCGACGCTCGGGGAATTTCGGGAATCAGACGATTAGTTTCTCAGCGTGGGCCCGCCATCGCAACACGGGTGGCCCGCACTTTTGACTTTATAGGAGCATTTTTCGATAATGGTCAGCATTGGTTCACACCTCCTTTCTTTCTGTTTTTTCATGGGAGCGCTCCGTTATAAATCTTTTTATCATTTTTCATGCCAATCTCCGCAGAAATATAAAAAATGGAAATATCTATTGTAATTTCAGAATGTTACATCGACACGTCGATCTTGCTCGAGTCATCCGAAGATCGATAAGTTCGAACTTGCTCGTAAATGTTCGCCCTTTTCAATGTTCGTACTTTTTATCGGGAAATGGTTCCTATTTAATGATGGAAGCGAATCTCAAACGCCAAACCCCTTCGTAATCGAAAAAAAAGGGGGGAGGACAATCGATTCTTTTCGACATGATATCTAATGAAGATTTATGGTACATAAATGTGGCAGGATCTATTTCTCGGAAAGCTATCTGTATTTTGGCCCCTCTTTTTTTGTCCTCGATGTTCGTTTCGTTCAGAAAGAGTTCGACCGCCTCCGTGATCGAATCGTCCTTGAAACATCCCAAGAGGGAGCATCGATTCGTTGCGGAAACCCAGAAACGCTTTAAAAGTTCCGGATTTCTACATAGGCCTGCCACTTGCGCGAGCACGGCCTGAAAATCCGTATTTCTCAAATAACGCTTACACAAGCTCAATGTCGGCAAGGCCTTTAAACGAACCTGGATCCCGACGTCGTTCAGCGCCAGCTGAACGTATTGGGCCACTTCCCAGTCGAGATCGTTCTCCTTCGCGGACAAGAGAGTAAACTCGAAAGGCCTGTTTTTTCCCCGGATCAATCTCCCCTTGTCGTCGAGATGCCATCCTTCTTCCTTAAGCAGGGCCAATGCCTTTTCGGGATTGTACTCAGCTTCGGGAGCGGCGTCCGGGTCGTAAAAGGGCGAGGTGACACCCAGCGGACCAGTGGCGACCCTACCGTAGCCCTCCAAGATTTTTTCCACGATATAGTTTCTGTCGATGACCAGGGTCAGGGCTTTTCTGACTTTCGGCGTAGAAAACAGATCGATTTTCGTATTGTACAATATCAACGTAAAGTGGCTTAAAGTGTAGCGGTTGAAATGAAAACGGTCGCCGTACTTGGTCATGATTCGAAGGTTTTCGGGAGCCAGGTCCATGGCGGCGTCCGTGCGCCCCGTCAAAAGCCGCCCCCAGGTCTTTTCCGGGTTCGGCTCGTAATGGAAGCAAACCTGACCTATCGAAGGCGGAGTGTCGTAATATTCGGGGTTGGAAACGATGCAAACCCGCCTATCTCCCTCTCTATGGCCGAATTTGAAGGCCCCTGAACCGACAGGGGCGCTATAGTAGTCGATCTGTGTTCGCCCCGGAGGCTGTATGATTTCCGAATCCCAAAATTTTTTCAAAAACTCAGGATCGTCTTTTATCAGCTTGACTTCGATGACAAAAGGCGACACGGCCTCGACATATTCCATGTTTTCCGATAGGACTTCGATGGAAGGGTTCATGCTCGATTCGATACACCAAGCGACGTCTTCGGATGTCAACGGGGTCCCGTCGTGGTATCGAACGTTTTTTTTCAGACGAATCGTCCACAGGAATTGTTTCGGGTCGTAGGACCAGGATTCGGCCAAGTCGCCCTGCAGTACCCCGTCTGCGTCGGGAACGGCCAGATAGCTGTACAAAAGCGGAGATACGAAAGCCGAACCTCCAGACTCTTTCGCCTCGTAGGGATTCAGGGTGGAAAAAGGGGTGCTGACATCGAAATTCAGAGTGTTCTCGTTTCCGGCGACACGTGCATTGTTCCCGTTTTCCCGATCACCGCAGGCACAAACGAAGAGAAAGAACATGAGAAATGCGAGGCACGATCTTTTCCAAGCCCTGTTCCCGACACCGCTCCGCTTTTTGCCATCGCAACTCTTTCCAACCTTTTTGGAAGGACCTGTTTCGATGAAGACCATATTGCCGAACTCGTAATTTCCCATGCCTCGCAACGATTTCCATTGCGTTCGTATTTTGCAATTTGGCCTTCATCATAATGAAAATATTCGAAATGTTCAAACCGATTTTTCCATCGACGCCAAGGAAGGAGACAATGCCTCAGTGTATGGCCCGCCCGCTACATCCTACATGCAAAGGCTTTTCGGCAATTCTCTGATTGGTGGGGACAGGCGTACCGAAATGTAAACAGACCATCCTGGTATGGTTTGTCCTGACTCGATCCCACACTCCAACGTGGAAACGAGACGCCTCACCACTACTCTACCTTCCGTACAAAACAATGTAACCCGACCGGTTGGCCTGTTGCCCGTTGTGTTCGCAAACGTCGTTTCGGGTCAGAATTTTCAGATACACGCCCGCCGTCTTGTATTTGTCGCCCCCGTTGCCTGCGACAGTTTCCAAAAACCGGGCGAACTCTTTCCGGGAGAATTCCCGCCCTCCGGTCCCGTGTAAAAAATCGCAAATGTTCTCGATGGAGACGCAACGCAACGTCTCATGCCATTTTCTCATGCTTTCCCTTCCGGAAACCACCTCTATTTCCTTTAAATCCGCCAACAATCCCTCCCTTTCCCCCTCGGCCGCCGCCCCCGTCTCATCGCCGCCGCCACCTCCGCGATGTTCGCTCCGAGAACCTTCGAATTCGAAGTTCTCGATTCGATTCCCCTCGGTCCAAACCACCGCTCTTTCGATCAAGTTGCTCAGTTCCCTGACATTTCCCGGGAAGTGGTACTTTTTCAGCGACTTCAGCGCGCCGGGGCTTATTTCCAAATCGTTTCTCTTCTCCTTTTCCGTATATTTATTTAAAAACCAACGGGCCAGAATTTCGATGTCCTCCCCCCGTTCCCGCAAGGGAGGTATGGTTATGTTCAAAACATTCAGGCGGAAATAAAGGTCCAACCTGAACGCCCCGGCTCGTTGCAGCTCCATCAGGTCCCGGTTGGTCCCCGCGACGACTTTGGCGTCCGAGCATACCGTTCGATCCGAACCCAGAGGTTGAAATGTTTTTTCCTGCAGGACCCTCAACAGTTTCGGCTGGAGCCCCAGCGGCATTTCGCCGATTTCATCCAGGAACAGGGTGCCGGAACGGGCCGATTCGAAACGCCCTTTTCTGTCTTTCAAAGCGCCGGTGAAAGCCCCTTTTTCGTGGCCGAACAGCTCGCTTTCGATCAGGTGCTCGGGAAGTGCTCCGCAGTTGACGGCGACAAACGGATTGCGCTTTCGAGGTCCCAACTCGTGCACTGCCTTGGCGGCCAATTCCTTTCCGACGCCCGATTCCCCGACGATCAGAACGCTCGAATCGGTTTTCGCGCTTTTTCCTATAAGATCGAACACCTTTCGCATGGCAGCGCTCCCACCAACCATGTTGTGGAACGTTGGAAACTTTTTTCGATTGTCTTTGGCATCCATCTTTGATATTCCTTCTCTGGTATTCCTTTTTCGGGAAGAATGCCACCCAAAGAGCGTGCCTGCAATTGGCATTCGAATTGAAAAAACAGGCATTACTGTTGGCATTCCGTTTCGCCGCCGAATAGCCAGAACCGCAACCTTTTGCCGTAAGCCGACAATGAAATCCTCCAAAGACCAAGCCTTGTTGGGTAAAAAAATCGAAAGCATTCGCAAACGTCTTGTCCGGGCCGGACAAATGAAATGGCAGGCCCCGGACAAAACGGGAAGACCCAATGTGACCCAGGCCGAACTGCTGGAATGGGAGGATTGGAAAAGGATAGTTGAAGTCCCCAAGACGCCCCAGGACTACAGCAAGGTCGTCAATGGCCGAAGGGCGGTATCGGCAAAATTGGCGGGCAAGATCTCCGCATGCTTCGGCATCCCTTCGGATTTGCTGGAACCCAATGTGCCTTTGATCGATTTCAAGAACTATCTGGACGAGGACCTTCGGGAGCCGGATCGGCATGTTCCGGTGGAGGAAACGCGCCAGCTTCTTGAAACAACCCGAAAGCGGGAAAAAGCCTCTCTCGAAGCTGGCAGGAAAAAAAAACGTCGAGCCGATTCCTTGTACGACAGCCTGATAGAATGCTATTCCGCAAGCCCATACACGGCGGTCCTGGAACAACTGTCGCGTATCTGTCTGGAATACGGCAGTTTTCTGGAATCCACAGGCCGGCCGGATTCCGCCATTGCTCTGTACGGCCGATTGACCGACGACTTCGACAAGCGTTGGACATTCGAAAACGCCGAAGACAGGCGACTCTTTTCCGAGCCGGTCGCATGCGCCATGGTCGAAAAGGCGAGACTGCTGCAATGCAAGGGATTCACGGACGACGCCATAGCGGTTCTGCAAGAAGCGATTTCCCGGTTCGGAGAAGATGCGGACAAATTCCCCTCCTTGCGCGCTTACTTGCTCAAAGCGACCCAAACCCTGCGCGACTTAGGTCTGGCAAACGGCCTGATCGACGAGAAAGGGCCATCCAGCCCAACCTTGACCGGGGATGTCGCATCGGCGGAAACAGATCTCGATTATATCGATTTTCTGCCATTGCCGCAGCAAAAACGGCTTGCGGAATTTCGAAAGAGGTTTGTCGAAACCGGACAGGCGGTGCTGTTGCTCGGACCGCAGATCGGTGTCCGTTCGGGCTTGCCGGATGAATCAACCATTTGGGAAAGGCTGGCGGAGGCGGGAGGATTGCCTCTCCAACCGCCGCCCGACCTGTGCGATGATATCGTTCGCATCCACGGATCGGAGTGTCTGCACCGGCATTTGGCCGAATTGCTGGACGACGAAGCCGCGCCGTTGTCGGACATCCATCAAATCGCCGCCCGGATCGATTTCAGGGCCTACA
This sequence comes from Desulfobacterales bacterium, assembly GCA_963674505.2. Taxonomy (GTDB): domain Bacteria; phylum Desulfobacterota; class Desulfobacteria; order Desulfobacterales; family SKZT01. Next base: position 422,068 of record CAXXIG010000004.1, on the reverse strand, counting down.
TGACCACCAACACCGACCGGCTGATGGAGTGGGCACTGAAGGATGCGGGAAGGGCGCATCGTTCGATTTTTTTCGAGCCGGACAAAGTCCTTTTGCCGGACGACAAGACTCTAATGGTGAAATTCTGCGGCAGCGTGGAGCATCCCCACACCCTCTCCCCCTATTTCGACCCGTCCCGCATTCCGGTGGAAATCTTGTTTTGTTCCGCTACAACTACCGCAGGCCTGGTTCGGGATCGTAGGGTGGGTGGGTCGGGGACCTTTGCGTTGCGCGCTGTTTCGCACTCTCCGGGGGGGACTTGCCTGCCAGTCTTGCATGGTGTCCAACCCACCATTTTTCAGAATCTCCCTGCCGCTTCCAGTCAGGCGAAATGCTACTGGACAGCTCGGAAGATGGTGGGTTGGACTCCGTATAAGATTGGAGGCCGTCGAATCCGAGAAATTCAGAACCAGCGAAAAAGCCCGTGTACCGACCCACCCACCCTACGATCCCCGCCAAGGCCGACACTGCATTTGGGCGGAACAAAAACCGGCGGAATTATTGGTATGATTTCAGCAACATTTTCATCACCCCAGGCGTCGTCTGTTCCGCGCCAATCCCTTTCCAGGCCTTTCCCCGTATCGATACCGGGCGGCCAATTTTCACGTGCTCGCGCTGGATCCAAAGCCTGGACCGGCGAACGGCAGCCGCAGTGATCGGGACCGTTTTCGAATCCAAGGATTATCGCCTCGAAAAAGGATGCATTCGACGCATTCTCGACGACGCATCTTCTTCTTCGCAACAGAGGGACAAGCCGTTTCTGCCGTATTTGCAGCTCTTGGCGAGCCGTTTCTTCGAATGGCTGGAAGAAAGACACCGGCAAGCGCGCGGATACGACGAAACGATTATCGTTGGTTCGCAGGACTATCTCGAATTCAGCGGAAAAGGCCGCCTGATGGACGCGTTTTTCCGTGAGGCGATCTTGGAGCTTCTGCTCTTCGAACCGGACCGGCATCTGGTGCTGAAAATTTTCAGCTTGCTGATCGAAGGAGACCGTCGGAGGCTGGTGGGAAAGCAAGAAATCCGGGGCAGCTTTATCGACCAGGACAAAATCGGCCTCATGCTACTCGAGCTGACTCGGAGGCGCCTGGTCGTCTTCGACGAGGTTCGCGACGGCTACGAACTAGTACACGACGCCCTGGTGGAGCCCTTGCGGGAGTTTCTGGACCGGCAGCGCACGGATTACAGCAAATCCGAGTTCCTGGCCATAGTCCGCCGGGTTCTGGCGGGCGAGCGCGTCGGCGACCAGCTGCTGGAAAACCTGGCCCTTTTTTGCCTTCGAGCGGGCGTGAATCCCGAGTGGCTTGAAAAGATGGCGTTGTGGATGGTCGATATTTTGAAAAGCCATCAATCTTCGCAACATACCTTCTTTCTCTATGCGATGTTGAACAGGTCTCATAGCGCGGGCCTGTTGAATCGGCCCGAAAGAGAAAGCCTCCAAGACATCATCGAAGCAATGGTTTTCCAGTACAAGGACAACGAATCGATCCTTATTGACAATTTGCGGAGCCCCCCAACGGATACTGAAACCAGGCTGGAAGTTCTCGTTGCCATGGAAAAGGCTTCGCCGGGCTGCGCCACCGACGAAATCGTCGGTCTGCTCGGGAGTTTTAGCGAAGACGCGCCGGATTTGATATCGAAAGCCCTTTCGGTTTTTGCAGCGGATTGTCAAAACGAGGCGGTACGGCAACATTGTCGAAAGATATGCCGATCCGCCTACAGCGACGATCTTACGGCTCAAGCCATGGCCATCCTTGCAGATGGGCCTTCAACCCCGGACGACACGATGCTATGCGTCGAGGCCGCTTTGAAACGCCCGGGCCTGAGCGATTATCGCGCCGATACCTAAAGCGAACTTGTCGTCGTTGATGAACAGCTTGAAATTGCCTTCTCCGAACAAATGGCGCATTTTAAAAAGGGAATCGAGCATCTGCACGGATTTCAGATCGGACAGTTATCCAAAGATTATGGATGACAGGGCCGTATTGAGTCCAACCGTTTTTTACAAACTTACGACTGTCGAGATATTAAAATAGGCAAGTACGAACATATCCCTCAATGTTCGTACTTTTCAATATTCGTACTTTTAATGGAGAAATTTCGCTATTTTGCGATGGTAGCGAATTTCAAGCGATAGACACCGCTGGAATTGAAAAAGACAAACGAAGGGTAATCGATTCTTTTTGAAAGAATATCCAATGAAGACTTGTGGAATAGAAACGTGGCAGGATGGATTTCGTGGAAGACACTCTGGATTTTGCTTCCTCTTTCTTTGTCGTCGATGTGTGTTTCGTTCAGAAAGAGTTCGACCGCCTCCGAGATCGAATCGTCCTCGAAACATCCCAAGTAGGAGCATCGATTCGTTTTGGAAACCCAGAAATGCTTCAAAAGTTGCGGATTTCTGTATAGGCCTGACACTTGCGTGAGGATGGCCTGAAAATCCGTTTTTCGCGAATAACACTTCAACAGTTGAAACGTCGGTATGGATAGCAAGCGAACCTGGATTCCTATGTCGTTCAGCGACAACTGGATGTACTGTGCCACTTCCCGGTCGAGATCGTTTTCCTTCGCAAACAAAAGCGTAAATTCGAAAGGCCTCTTGTTATCCCGGATCAATCTTCCATTGTCATTGAGGAACCATCCTTCTTCCGTGAGCATTACCAGGGCCTTTTCCGGATCGTACTCCGCCGAAGGAGCAGTTTCTGCGTCGTAGAAGGGCGAGGTGACGCCCAGCGGACCAGCGGCGACCTGCCCGTATCCTTTAAGAATCTGCTTCACGATGTAGTTTTTATCGATGCACAGGGTCATGGCTTTTCTGGCTTTCGGCGTCGAAAACAGATCGATCTTCGTGTTGTATAGTATCAACGAATATTGGTTCAAAGTGTAACGATGGAAATGGAAACGGTCGCCATACGTGGTCATGATTCGGAAATTTTCGGGAGACAGGTCCGTCGCGGCGTCTGTTCGCCCGGTCAAAAGCCGCCCCCAGGTCTTCTCGGGGTTAGGCTCGTAATGGAAACAAACTTGCCCTATGGAAGGCGGCGTGTCGTAATAGTCAGGGTTGGAGACGACGCAAACCCGCTTGTCTCCCTCTCTATGGCGGAATTTGAAGGCCCCGGAACCGATGGGGGCGTTATAGTAATCGATCTGTTTCCGCCCCGGCGGCTTTATGATCTCAGAATCCCAGAATTTTTTCAAAAACTTTGGATCGTCCTGTTTCAGTTTTACTTCGACGACAAAAGGCGACACGGACCGGACATTTTCCAGGTTTTCCAGCGTGGATTCAATAGAAGGGTTCCTGTTCGATTCGATGCACCAAACGACGTCTTCCGACGTCAAGGGAGTCCCGTCATGGTACCGAACGTTATTTTTCAGACGAATCGTCCACAGGAGTTGTTCCGGGTCGTAGGACCAGGATTCTGCCAAGTCGCCATGCAGTATCCCGTCGGCGTCGAGGACAGCCAGATAGCTGTATATAAGAGGAAAGGCAAAGTTTGATGCGCCGGAAAGTTTTGCATCGCGAGGATTCAGAGTTGAAAAGGGAACGCTGACATCGAAGTTCAGCGTGTTTTCGTTTCCGGCGACACGTTCGTGTTTACCGTCTTCCCCATCGCCGCAGGCACAAACGACGAGAAAAAACATGAAAACCACGAGACACGACCTTTTCCAAGCCATTTTACCAAACCCGCCTCGCTTTTTGCCACTCTTTCCGACCGCCCTGGAAGAACCTGTTCCGATGAAGATCATATTGCCGAACTCGAAATTCCCCATACCTCGGAACGATTTCCATAACGAGCGTATTTTGTATTTTTAGCTTCATCATCAGGTTGCTCAGTTCCCTGACATTTCCCGGAAAAGACGGAATCCAGCTGTTTTATCGACACCCGGGGTACATACCGCTCCGCTCGGAATGACGAGTGTCGGGTCGATAGTCCTTGAAAGTGGCCGATGTTAAAACCAAGCCCCCGGGGAGAAGGCCTTCCCCGAAAATCTTTCTCGAAAAACGAGCGGGTTGGCAAGGCTTTCAGAGGATTTCCAAGATTTCTAACAAATCGTCCATGAACGGCTTGAAACGTTTTGTGCATTTTTCCATCAAATCTCGGACATCGGATCGTTCCAATATCCAAGGGGCGTCCGAGGTGTCTTTGTACTTTTTTCCCGCTTCGGAAAACAGCGATTCCACGACACGCTTGGGAGGCCTGCCGTGGTTCTGGTTCTCCACCGGAACAATCCATTTTGCCGGCGCAGGCTTTGCGCCTATTCTTTGGAAAAGCAGTCTGTCAGATGCCAGCAACAGGACCTCGAAGTCGTATTGGAAACAGTGGACCCGGAACCTCCCCAAGATTCGCGCATCGATGTTTTTCCGGCGAATTTCGGTCAAAAATCGTTCCTCGAGTTCCATTTTCAATTCTTCGAAGGTTTCATGGTAAAAAGGCTTGTTGGGCGGATAGAGGTCCGGAACCAAAAACACCCAGCTGTTCGGCCGATTCCTCAGGATGTTGACTGCGCGCGCAGGACCTTTGTTCAGCAAAGGCTCCTTGCCGTTCAAAGGTATAAATTTGACGGAGTTGCCTTTTTCGGCGGCCAAATCGATAACATTCGACAACAATTTTTCCATGCCGAGCCGATCACTCGGCCCTTCCAAGTAAACAAACGTTTCTCTCACGCCAGACTCTCCAGTTCGTCGTTTTGATGCATTCGTTCCAGTTCTTCGGCCCCGAAGTCTTCCAGATTGTCCAACAGCGTGCGCGAATCCTCGACCCGCAAAAAAGAGCATTCGCCATCGGCCTTTTTCATTACCGCGATTTGTTCGAGATCGAACTGGTTTAGAAAATAGGACGAATGGGTAGCCAGGATCACCTGGGTCCGTCGAGACGCCTTTTCGAATAAACCTGCCAAGACGGGAAGCGTTCTGGGATGCACGCCCAAGTCCGGCTCGTCGATGCAGATCAAAGACGGCGGATTGGGCATGACGCACGCCGTCGCCCAAACGATGAAACGGAGAGTGCCGTCGGAAAGGTCCGCCAGGTTCAAATCGGCATCGACGCTCTTTTCCTTCCAGAAGGCGATCACTTCCCCCGGGCCTCCCCGGGCTTTTACGGTCAAAGATTCGAAGCCGGGAATCGCCGCTTTCAAAACCGATTTCAGTTCTTCGAGATTTTCCGGATGTTCGGTCATCAGGAACAGCAAAACGGCACTCAGATTGCCGGCGTCTTCGTCCAAAACGGGGTTTTGGCTGGTCGGCACGGATTTTTTGATTTTCTCTGTGTTGATATGAAACGCGTTGAAAAAACGCCATCCACGAACGTATTCTCGAAGGTCGAACAGCAAGGCGAGGGACGAGTCCGACATGGCGCCAAGGCCGAGCATGTTGGTTTTCTTCAGGTCCCATTCCTTGCAGGCCCCTTCGTTTTTCCGGGGATCTCCGACTTTTCCTTTTCCCATGCGAAAATCCAGATAGACGTATTCCATTCCGGAATTTTCCCGCAGGCTCCCAAAAGAACGCTTTTTGCCAGCGACCCTTTCGGCGACGACCTTTCCGGCGCCCGCAGGCCCCATCAGTTCCCCGCTATACATGATAGTGGTCTCCGATACGATTTCCGCCTCCCATTCGAATTTGTCGGGGCCGGGCTTGTGAAATATCCGCTGCCCGATCGTCCCGGGGACGATTTCGGGGGGAATTTCCTGGCGGCAGGCGTCGCGGAGAAATTTCAAGAATTCGAACAGGCTGGATTTGCCGGTCCCGTTGGCGCCAACGACGACCTGAAGCGGTTCGAAACGAAACAAAGCGTCCTTGAAAGGACGGTAGCCTCGGATTCGTATCGACGGCAGCCAAAAATGTTCGGTCATTTCTCGTTTTCCTCTGTACGGATTGCGGTCAATCGGATGGGACAGGGAAGACATGCCCGTTTTCGGCCCCTTCCAATACCGGTTTCTGGTCCCAAGAAGAGAGTGTGCAAACTTCCCTTTCCAGAAATATTTCCAATTCACCCGCTTCGACGAAGCCGGAACCGTCCGTGTCCAACGCTTTGAGGGTATAGTTGGAGACTTCTTCCAGGGCTCACGCGAAGGCGGAGCCCTTGCCATCATTGCTTCGGCTGCTTGGCTTGCCGGGTTCCGCTTTGCAGAAGATACGTTAGGAACTTGCTTTTTGTCAAGGAAACCAGCAATTCTCATTTTAACGTTCCTCCTCCACAGTATAGGCACGTGAACTTTTCAACTCCTGGTCATCGCGCATGTACCTCAGTGTTTCGGCTTCTTCAAAAAGCCAGGGCCTAACCTTGGGCCACCACGACCTTCGAGAACTTGTCGTCGTTGATGAAAAGCTGGAAATTATGGTTCCATAAACGGTTCTGAATGATTAAAAGAATATCATGCGAAAAAATGGATAAGCAACGCAAACCGGAGGAGATGAATGAGCGGACAACCCAAAAAAATATTCGCAATGATTGTTTATGAAAAATGCAGCCCCAGAGAGTGCGATCCTGAAAATGGCATCTGCCCTGCCGTGGAGGTATGTTCCCACAAGGTGATCAAACAGATCGACGGACGATTTGAATCGCCGGCTGTTTTCCAGGACATGTGCATGGGTTGCTGGGACTGTATCGAGGCCTGCCCCTTGGAAGCCATCGACAGGAAGGAAGTTTCATAATAACAAAGGCCCTTCCTCGGCCCGAAAGGACAGAGGAAAGGCCTTTGTCGTTTATATATGTATACGGGCCGTCTTAGGCGGCCGCGATGTCCTTGTTGTAGCAAATTCTACAGCAGGACAGGCAACGTTTGGACTCTTCGATCGCGTCCTTTTCCTGGAGTACCAAGTCTGCTTCGTCGAAGCATTTGATTCTTTCCTTGACGGGCAGCTCCGGCATTTCGGCCCGCTTCTTGGGCGTGATACCGGGAACGCTCTTGAAAATCGATTCCTTGATGTTCCTCTTGAAGAGCGCGTCTTCCGGAGCACTGACTTCTTCGCCGTTCAGGTACTGGTGGATGGACCTGGCAGCGCGTCTTCCGCCGCCGATGGCCTCGACCACGAGTGAAGCGCCGGTTGCGGCGTCGCCTGCGGTGAAAATGTAGGGGATGCTCGATTGCAGCGTGATGGGATTCACCGCGTCGATGGTGTTCCAGCGGGTCACCGCGATTTCTCTCACGGTGGGGATGTCGGATTCCTTGAAGGAAACATCCGGCCCCTGTCCGATGGCGGTGATGAGCATGTCGCATTCCATCAGGGTTTCGGAACCCTCGATGGGCACGGGACGGCGTCTTCCGGATGCGTCTGGCTCGCCGAGTTCCATCTTCAAGTATTCCAGATGGGTGGCGTTGCCGTTTTCGTCCCCGACCACTTTGGTGGGGGCGGCGAGGAAGGTGAACTTGACGCCTTCGTGTTCTGCCGCGACGATTTCGACCTCGTTGGCGGGCATTTCCGCGCGGGTCCTGCGGTAGACCAGGTTGACCTCTTCGGCGCCGAGTCTGATCAAAGTACGCACGCAGTCGATGGCGGTGTTGCCGCCGCCGATGACCACGCATTTCTTCCCGATTTTGATCTTCTCTTTGCTTTGTCCCTGCTGGGCCGTGGCGAAACGGGTGAGGAAATTGATGCCGGTGTAGCAGCCGTTCAAGTCCTCGCCTTCCGCCCTCAGGGTGTAGTCCTTCCATGCGCCAACGCCGAGGAAAATGGCATCGAATCCTTCTTCGCGAAGCTTGCCGACGGTGAAGTCGCGGCCCAGCTTCATGTTCATCTTGGCCTCGATGCCCAAGGCCAGGATGCCGTCGGTCTCCCACTTCAAGACCTTCTTGGGCAGACGGTACTCCGGGATGCCGTAGCGAATCATGCCGCCCAGCTCGGGGTTGTCGTCGTAAATGGTGACCGTATGACCCAGTCTTCTCAAAAAGTATGCGCAGCTCAAACCGGCGGGACCGCCACCGACCACCGCGACCTTTCTATAGGTGTCCGGCGCGCACGGAATGGGAAGACGCTTGCCGGAATTCATCTCGTAGTCGGCCACGAAGCGCTTGAGCTGGTTGATGGAAACCGGCTCGTCCTCGATGCCCCTGCGGCATTTGTCTTCGCAGGGATGGGGGCATACGCGACCGCAGGCGAGCAGAAGCGGGTTTCTTTCGCGAATGGTGTTCACCGCTCCGGCGTAATCGCCCGCGCGAACCTGGGCGATGTATTGCTGAATGTCGATCTCGGCAGGGCAGGTCTGCTGGCAAGGCGCCAAGGCGTCGCTTTCCTTGTTGAGTTCGAGCAAACGGTCGGACATGGTCCTGATCTTGATGATGTTCTTGGGGCAGGCTTTCAGACAGGCGCCGCAGCCGACGCATTTGTCTTCCAAGACCACGGGATATCCGTCTTGTCCCATCTCGATGGCGTCGAAATTGCAAGCCTTGATGCAGTCGCCCATGCCGAGACAGCCGATGGAACAGACGCGTTTTCCTTCGTACAAGGCGGCCAAGGCCCGGCAGCTGTTCACGCCCGAATACAGGAACTTATCTTCGGCCCTGTTTCCGCCCTGGCAGGTGTTGCTGGACTTCAGCGGTTCGGCCGAGCCGGGGTCCAATCCCATGATTGCCGCGATGGCGGCGGCGGACTCCGCGCCACCGACTACGCAAACGCTGGGAGGCACTTTTCCGGCTACCACTGCGGCCGCCGCTGCGGAACAACCTGCGAACCCGCAGCCGCCGCAGTTGGCGCCGGCCATGCTGGATTCGACTTCCGCGATTCTGGGATCTTCATAAACATAAAATATTTTCGAGGCGGCGCTGAGGATTCCTCCACAAGACGCCCCCAGTCCTAGCATGAACAATACGGCTTCTATCACAGTAACCTCCTTAAAGTTTTTCTATAACGAACTTTTGATCCGTATTGAAGGTCAAAAGGGAGAAAGCCGCAAACCAGTACCCGGAATCGCGGCTTTCGTTCGTCTGTTACACCATCCCTTTGAATGCGAAAAACGCAAGGGACAACAGTCCGGCGGTTACCAGACCGATGGAGGTGTCCTGCAACGGCTTGGGCACCCTGGCCAGAAGGATTCGTTCGCGAACGCCCGCGAACAAGACCAGAGCCAGGCCGAAACCAACCGCGTATGCGGTCGAGGAGACCAGCGTTTCCACAAACGTGTATTCCTCGTTGATATTGATAAGACACACACCCATGACCGCGCAGTTGGTCGTGATCAAAGGAAGGAAGATGCCGAGGCCCGCGTACAGGGCCGGGATGCTCTTTTTCAAAAACATCTCGACGAACTGCACCAGGGAGGCGATGACCAGAATGAAGGCGATGGTGCGCAGGTACTCCAGCCCGAACTTCGCCAAAAAGAAGGTGTTGGTCACCCAGGTGATCATTCCGGCCATGACCAATACGAAAACAACAGCCATGGCCATGCCCACTGCAGTCTCCATTTTCTTGGAGGTCCCGAGGAAGGGACAGTTGCCCAGGTACTGGGCCAACAAAATGTTGTTTACGAATATACAACTGATGACAAGGACTATGAGGTCGCCCATGATGCTCTCCTATCTATTTTTTTCCGACGAAATTCATAATGCAAAGCATGAGTCCGAGCCCGACGAATGCCCCGGGGGCTTCCACCATGAAGGAAAAAGGCTCGAACGACGGACCGAAGAGGTTGATCCCCAGAACCGTGCCGTTGCCGAGGATCTCGCGCACCGCGCCCAAGGATGCCAAGGCGAGGGTGAAGCCGATCCCGATGCCCAGACCGTCGGCGGCCGAGTGGACCATGCCGTTTTTCGAGGCGAAAGCCTCGCTACGTCCCAGCACGATACAGTTGACGACGATCAGCGGAATGAAAATACCCAGTTTCAAGAACAGGGGATAGGTGAACGCCTGCATGAGAAGTTCGACCACGGTAACGAACGTGGCGATGATGATAATGAAGCAGGCGATACGGACTTTGGATGGTATAACCTTTCGAAGCATGGATACCAGAATGTTCGAGCAGACGAGCACGAAGGTCGTGGCCACGCCCATGCCGAGTCCGTTCTCCACAGACTTGGTAACGGCAAGCGCAGGACACAAGCCAAGCACCAGTCTGAACGGCGGTATCTCGTCCCATAAGCCTTTTACAAATTCCTGAGTTAATGTCTTGGCCATCTTTTTCTCCCTGGAATATGGGTTTGAACCTTATTAGAAAGATTTCAGTTGTTCCAAAATTTGGTCTTTGTTTTCCTTGTAGGTGCTGGCAACCGCAGTGGCGGCGGCGCAGACGGCACGCGAAGTAATTGTGGCGCCGCCCATGGCATTGATCGTACCGCCGTCTTTGGAAACCTTGATCGGATCTTCGAGGCCTAAGCCTTTGAGCTGCGAAACGAAGGACGGATCGTCCTTGGCTTTTGCGCCCAATCCAGGGGTCTCCGAGTGGGTGGTTACCCAAGCGCCCATAATGGTGTCGTTTTCCACATCGATGCCTACCATGAGGCCGACATCCCCGCCGTAGCCCTTGCCGTAGTCTTCAAACGCGACTACTTTGGCCTTGCCGTCGAATTTGCCGACGAAAAAGCTTTTTTCCGCCTCTCCGATCTGCAACTTGAAACGGTCGGTGATCGGATCGTTGGAGGCCCCTTCCATGATTGTCTTGATGGCCGGTCCTTTAACGAAATTTAGCTGTTGGAGTTCTATTTTTGCCTGGGTATTGTTGCGAATCGCGGCCAATAGTCCCCCGGAAAACGAAGCCAACACCGTCAGGACGATGACCATTTTCATCATATCCTTCATATCAATCCACCTTTCCAATCGCTTTGGGTCTTATTTTGTCAAAAAGCGGGCTGAGCAGGTTAATGAGCAGAATGGCGAACAAGACGCCGTCGATGTAGGCGCCGATGTTTCTGATCAGAACAGTCATGAACCCGCCAACGGCCCCGTAAATCAACATGGGGACGAAGTTCACCGGAGAGGACGAATCCTCGGGCGCCAGGAAAAACGCGCCGATCAGGGTGTAGCCCGTCAAAAGGTGAAACATGGGATTGGCATACTTTTCGGGGTCAACCATGTTGAAGACCATTGCCGTAATGAAAACGCCCGCCAGGAAGGTCAGGGAGATTTCCCATCGAACGATGCCGCGGATAATCAGAAACAAGCCGCCGATGATCAGCCCTATTCCGAAAACCGCGCCGATGCCGCCGATTTGCTTGCCCATCAAAAGATCGGCCGGAGTGAAATTCGCCACGGCATCCGGCCCGAATGATTTCAGGGCGGTCAGAGGATAGATGGGTGCGAAGGCCAGTTCGTAGTTGATGTAGGCCTCGTTGAAGTCGAAATAATTTCCCCATGATATGGCGAGAATCAATGCGCTTACAACAGCCGGATTGAAAGGGTTGCCGCCGATGCCGCCGTATATCCCCTGGCCGAGAACGATCGCCAAGAACGTACCGGTGATTACGAACCACCATGGCACCTGAGCGGGCAGCAACATTGCAAGGATCAAACCGATCACCGCCGCATTGCCGTCGGCGATTTTCGGTTCGCTCTTTCTCAGCTTGCAGATTCCAAGCTCCCACACCATGGCGGAGGAAACCGAAAGCGCGATCACGCCCAAGGCGGGAACGCCGAACAAAATACACCCCATGATCACCGCCGGAAGTGCTGCCACCAATATGTTGTAATTCCTCTCGGGGACCCTTCCGCCGTCATGAAGAAACGGAGCGTGTGAGACAATAAGTTGTTTCTGCCTATACATTATCCGCGTCCTCCTCTTCTTCCGCTATGCTGTCTTCTTCCGCGGCAAGCTCTGCGGCCTCTTCGGCCAGCCTGGCGCGGTCAAGTTCGTACTTCGCCAATTTTATGTACTGCAAAATCGGAATCCTGGAAGGACAGACCGCAGCGCAAAGACCGCACTCCACGCAGGAGTACAGGTCGTAATAGTCCGCTCCGTCCTCGTACTGGTTGGCTTCCAAAAAACGCACCAGCATGCTCACTTGGATTTTCGCCGGGCAAATCCGAATGCAGTCGCCGCAGTTGATGCAGGGGTAGTCGGAAGCCAGGGCGACCAAGTCCTTGTCCTGCACCATGACGGCGTCGGTATCGGCCATGATGGGGTGTTCGTCCGAATAGATCGCGGCGCCGTTCATGGGGCCGCCGAAAACCACCTGGTCCTTCTCCTCCACGGTGATGCCGCATGCGTCGAAAAGCTCGCAGATCGGCGTGCCGATTTTGACGGAAGCCAGTTTCGCGCTGCCGTCCTTTTTGATTACGGTGAGAATTTTCCTGGCGGGGATTTTGCCGGAAGTAACCGCTTCTCCGATGGAGGCCACGGCTTCGGCCTTCATAAAGCAGTACCCGAGATCTTCGGGAGACTGTCCGGCGGGAACCACTTGGCCGAACAGGTCCTTCATAATCATCTTGGGATTGGCCGAGGGATATTCGAGATCCACGACCTTGACCTCGGCGCCCGAGGTCGCCGCCCAAGCCTTGAGCCTGTCGGGGACGGCGATGTACAAGTCCGCAACGCCCGTGATCTTCTTGATCGCCTCCACGCCCGCCTTGACGGCCTTGATGCGCGACTGGACGATGTACTGGCTGGTGCAGACCATCAGGTCTTCGTCCATGCCGCTGATTACGATGGCCTTGATGTCCTTGGATTCGTCCTTGAAGAGCTTCAGAGGGGGAGCGCCGGGAACTTGGGAGAGATATTCCAGCGCGGTATCCAAGGTCAATTCCTTGGAGACGCCTGCGAATGCTTCGTCCAGTTCCTCCGCCTTGGCGACATCCATGGTGACCGCCGTGTAGATGCGTCCGTAATCGCCTGCCCAGCGAGCGATGCACGCCACCTGCCCCGTTACGGGGCTTGCCGCGCAAACGCACTGGGAGGTTGAAATAGCCTGCCCGGTTTTTACCGAATCGCCCGTCTTCAATTCCGCGTCGAACTGTTCCAGAGAGCTTTCCAAAAGCAACGTCGCCTTTTTGGGTTCGGCGACTTCGATCAAGGCGGGGTCCGACTCCGTCAGCAGAGTATGATCAATCCGGGGTTTTACCAGACCAATAAAAGATTTTTTAAACATAGCCTACCCTTTGTTTTTTTTCGCCAAATCAAGTTAAAATCATGAAAGCCGAAGCCAAAAGTTTACTTCAAATGGCATTCACCGCATTCCTGAGGCCCCGCCTCGTTTTCCGTGTGGCACCCGATGCACTGCCCATGGAAGGCGTTGGCGCTGGTCATGGCCGTCATCTCCTCGACGTTGTCATGGCAGTCCAGACAGCTTTCCGCCGAGTAGAAATCCACGCCCTTCTTGGTGGAAACTTCCAGGTCCGCATGGTCTTCCACCTCGTGACACTCCATGCAGGACATCGCGAACCCTCCTTCCACCTTCAAATGGCAGGAGCCGCATGACGATGTCTCTTCGCCGTGGTGGTGGCAGGAAGAACAATCGAGGCTGTAGCCATCTTCCGCCAAGTGGGTCTGATGGGTGAACATGACCTTGCCCGCAGCGCTGTGGTACATGACCCGTAAGGGTTCATCGGGCGCTTTTGCGGAGAAGGCCGCGTAACTCAGCACTCCCACGACCAAGAGAACGATTGCCATGCAGTAAGCCAGCTTTAGTTCTTTTTTTGAAGTCATTTTAAACGAGTTCCTTTCCCTGTACGATCATTAAAAAAAAAACCTGTTGCTCCAAAAATCAAAGCGTTCACTTAACATAATGGTCCTTGGCATGCAAGTTTTTTTTTAGGAAAGGTTGACAGGGCGCGACTTGAGCTATCTTGCCGAAATCATTGGGGATTCTGTATTTTTCGAATATACGCTTAATAGACGGAGGCAGGCGGACGGCAGGGAATTGCGAAACCGAAGCGTCTTTTTCAACCGCACGCTCCGCAGAGCCTGCAAGCCCCGTCCGCCGGGCACGGGGGCGTGGTTTTCCCGTCGAGAGCGCGGCGGTACTCGTTTCGCAAAAACATTTTTTTCACGCCGTGGTCGATGAAGTCCCATGGAAACGTTTCGTTCTCATATCGTTTCCTCAAAACGTAAAAATCGGCGTTCAAGTCGGATTCCTTGAAAGTCCGGGGCCAGTTTCCCTCGTTTTTCACCGACTCCATAATCAACCGGGAAACCCTGCGGTCTCCCCGGGACAGCAGGCCCTGCACGTAGGCCCAACGGGGAACGTCGGCGTGCACCCGCAGGTTCGCAACCCTTTTGAGGCCGCTTTTGATCCGCTTGATTTTTTTCTTCAACGACGAGACATCGTCCATGGCCGTCCATTGAAAGGGGGTGAACGGCTTGGGCACAAACGAGTTCAGGCTCACGGAAATTTCCCCGATTCGTTTTCTGGCGCGGCTGGATTGCAAAAACCTGTGCTTGATTTTCTTGCAAAGGGAGACGACGGCCTCGACGTCGTCGTCGGTTTCGGTCGGAAGCCCGATCATGAAATAGAGCTTGAGATTGGGAATGCCCGCCGCCACCAAGGCTTCGGCCCCGGAAAGGACATGATCTTCGGTCACACCTTTATTAATTACGTCGCGCATGCGCTGCGAACCGGCGTCCGGGGCGATGGTGGCGGTCTTGACCCCGCTTTTTTTCAACGCTTCGATCAGGCCGTCGGAAAGGGCGTCGGCGCGCAAGGAGCTGAAAGACAGGGTCGCGCTCTTCTCGCCGGCCGTTTCGCAAAGCATTTCCACATCCGGATGGTCCGAAACGGCGGCGCCCATGAGGCCGATTTTTCCCGACATTCGAATTCCGGCCTCCATGTCCGCGACCAGAAGAGACCCCGGACGAAACCGCGGCGGACGGTACACGAACCCTGCGGCGCAAAACCGGCAGCCGTGGGGACACCCCCGGGAAACTTCCACCAAGTAGGAATCGGAAAAAGCCGTGTCCTTCGTCATCACGGTGCTGGTCGTGGAGAATCGGGAAATGTCGGACGCGCAGACCCTTTCGATTCTTTCCGGCACGTCCGCCGTCGGTTCGAAAGACGATACCGTGCCGTCCTGCGCATATTCCACATGGTAGAACGACGGCACGTAAGCGCCTCTGACATTTTTCGCGATTCGCTCCAGGTTCTCCCGCCGGTCCTCTCCGGAATCGAAATGTTCGAAAAAACGGTCCAGAATTCCCTCGGCCTCGCCGATGAAAACCAGGTCGAAAAAAGGCGCGGACGGTTCCGGATTCAGAAAGACGGCCACTCCCCCGGCGGCGATCAACGGATGTTCGGGCCCTCTGTCCTGGGCAAGCCAGGGAATTCCGGCCGATTCCAAAACGGTCAAAACGTTGGGAATGTCGTTTTCGAACGAGATGGAAAAGGCGATCATGTCGAATTCGGTCAGCAACCGTCCGGACTCCTTGGAACGTGGGGGACCCGACGCAGGACCTGCATCCGGAAGAAACGCCCTCTCGCAAACCACGTGTTCGAACCGGTTCATCCGGTCGTAGACCGTCTGGAACCCCAAGTTGCTCATGGCGACCCGATAGGCGTTGGGGTAGACCAGGCACACAGAAATCCGCCCGCCCCAGTGTTTCACAACAACGCCGGTTTCTTCCGGCGCCCTTTTTTCGAACAGCTTTGCCTTGGACATGGTCCGTCTCCCGGATAAAAAATGGGGGTTGGTTCTAACTTCGGCCAAGCCTTGGCAGAACTCGGACGCGAAGCGTCCTGGCATGCATTCCCACGCGAAGCGTGGGAACGAGGCAGCGTGGGGACAGCCGAAGTAAGAACCAACCCCGAAAAATGTTTTGAGGACAAAGATGTGGTGTTCGTGCCGACAATGCAACAGCGTATTGCGGCAGAAGATTGTTTCCCTTGAAGATCGGCTGTAAAAATGCTATTCAATCAAGAGTATGGAAAGGAGCTAAAGGCCGATATTCGGAGACTTGCACGGGGCAACGACGAAAAGGTCGTTTGCGTACGAGCGGTGGATGATGCGACCGGCGGAACAACAGGTTTTCCGCGCGGCCATCGGGATTTGTCGGCGGCACCGGAGGCTGCCTATTATGCGCACGATCAGAATAACGATCTTTTCGACCCTGTCGCTTTGTTTTCTTCTCTTCATTTCCAATCCCGCATTGGGTTCGTCCACCGCCGGGTTCTCCGAGTATATCGTTCCCGGGGACGAGGAAATCCTGCATTCCATCCTGGACGAGATCGGAAACGGCGACCAGGGCTATCCCAACGCGAACATGCACGCGTTCATCACCCTCACGGCCTGGGCGGACTCCACGTCGGTTTATTACGACCACTGGGAGAACGGCTACGGCTTCGACCCGGACGACCCGGAAGGCACGGCCGACGAGTTTTTCAACGCCAACACGACCCCCAAGTTGGAAAAGCGAGGCGACAGTCTCATACTGGAGGGCTCCGGAATCCCCACGGAGCCCAGAGGGACCGCTCTTTATTACGACGGCCGGGACAGGATTTACGTGGCCGGCGGAGCGGCCACGGTCAGCAGGGCCAGCTGGACCGAATCCGCCGGGGTCCTGCTGGCGGTGGCGTGGGAAGTCTACCCTGTCAGGCCCCAGCTGACCACCTACATTCTGGCCTTCGGGGAAAACCTGGCAAGCGATCCGTCGTACAACCTGCAGGATTTCGAAAGGGTCTTCGCACTGATCCAGGCCACGGCCGACGACACCGTTGTGACCGTCGATTTCGACAACAACGGCACTCCGGACCGGCTGGACCAGGACCGAAACGGCGTCTACGACTCCTACGACGACACCACCGTGGAGCTTCAGGCGGGCGATGTCTTTCGTCTCGACAGAAACAGCTCTCTGGATTTTTCTTCCCTGGACAGCGGCGCCACCATCAAGGCCAACAAGACCGTCCAGGTCCAATATATCGTGGGGGACCAGGGGTCCAACTACGAAATCAGAGGGCTTTCCGCGTTTCCGCGCGGGTTGTGGGACGACGAATACTACGCTCCGGTAGACAGCGGAAACGACCCGGAGGGAGACGTCGATATTTATCTATACAACCCACACGACAAGGACCTGGCCGTATCCTACGAATCGCTCGCCGGAAATGGAAAATTCACCATCGCGGCAAAGTCGTCGGCGTCGTTCGAGGCCAAAACCGGGGAATACGCGCCGGTGGATTCGTCGTTGTATTTCAAGGGCGACGACGTCTTCTGGGGTGTTTCCATCATAGACACGTCGGCACACGACACGGACAGCTTCGGGGCAGGCCGGACCCACGACTGGGGCTACAGCCTGGTTCCAGCGTTTCTTCTGGAAAAAGAGCATTTCATGGGCTGGTCCCCCGGCGCTTATCCGGTGGGCGCCTCCGCCGGCAGCGACGACCCGGACCACAATTCGCAGTCCGATTCGGGAGTGTTCATCGGCCAGGCCCAGGACAACATCCGCGTATTCGTGGATTTCGACAACGACGGCACCCCGGACCAAACCCACGATCTTGGAAGGCTTGAAACGATTTTCATCTACGACCCCACCGACGGGGACCTGTCCGAGACCAACATCACCGCCACAGGCCCCTTCGCGCTCGCCTACGGCCAGAACCCGGAAACCGCGCCCGGCGCCGACCCGGCCATCGATGTGGGTTACACGGCCATACCGGCCAACGATTTCATACAGCTGGCGCTGACCATCGACAAGACCGCCGAGCCCACAGTCGTCGCCCCTGAAATCGGGGAAAGGACCACATTCACCCTCACGGTCAATACCTACGACCATTCGCTGGACGACATCCAGATTACCGACCTGCTTCCCGATGGATGGCAGTACGTGGACGGCAGCGCATGGGTGACGCTGGCGGACAAAACGGTGGTGTCCGGCGCCGCCGCCGATCCTGTCCAAGGGTTCGAATACCTGGACGACTTCGCCCTGGGCGACTATTCCCACGCGGCGGCCAGTTCGCGAACCTGGACCACCGACTGGATCGAGCAGGACGACGACGGGCTTGCCTACAGCGGTCAAATCCAGGTGGCGACGGACACCGACGTCTCCGGCGCCGTTTCGCTGGCGTTTCTGGGCGCAGATCCTCCCGACCCTTGGTCCGTGGCGCGCATGGCGGACCTTTCCGCCGGATTCGGGGCAGTCCTCAGCTTCGACTACCGCAGAGACGGCCTCAACTACTACAACGACGCCGTGGATTGCCGGGTATGCATGGACGCCGAGCCGTCGAACCCGAACACCTGCAACGATTCCGGCGGATGGACCCTGGTAGCCTCTATCGGTGGAGACTTCGACGACGCGTCCTATCAAAGCTTTTCCGTGGACCTTGCGACAGTGCTCGACAATCCGCACTCGGGCACTTTCGCCGTCCAGTTTTCCCACGAGGGAAACGATCTGGACCCGGGAGAGCGGATCTATTTCGACAACGTCCGTATCGACTGCGGAAAGGGGCTGTCCTGGCCCGAAAGCCTTCTGGGAGACTTGGCCCCCAACCAGGAAACCGTCATCCGGTTCGATGCCGAAACCACCCAGGCATTCAGCCAGGGAGACCTTTCGAAAAACGAAACAAAGGTCATCGGAAAGAGGACGGTCGAAGGCGTCATCCAGACTTTCGCGGCGTCCGATTTCACCTACGTGTCCTACGGCGCCCTGGAAATGAAAAAGGCATCCAGCGGCATCGATCCCCTGAACCCCGGAGACACCTTCACCTATTCGGTGAGCGTCTCCAACCCGCCTGTCATGGCGGAGAACATGACCGGCATCGCCATCTACGATCCTTTGCCCGACGGCGTTTCCTACGTGGATTCCAGCGCGACGGTGACCGTCGAAAATCCGGTGCCAAGCCCTGTCATCCGCGCCACCGAATATTATCTGGGCACGGGGACCGGCGAATTTTCCGGCACGACCTACAATCTTACCCTGGACCAGGAACTTGCGGAAAATTATTTCGTCATTGTCAGAGGTTCGGACGGCAACGGGACCGGCAACGGCAACCGGGGACCCGACGAAAACTACATCGCCCTGACCGCCGATCCGTTCGGCACGGGCGATCTGTCCTCGTCCGGAAGCCCCGATGTCATCACGTTGAACAGAGGCAACAGCGTGGACAACTGGTCGGGAGTGGTGACCGTGGTTGAAAGCCTTTCGGAACACGCGACAGCAGGATTCACTTTGTTGGACGTCCAGCGGGTCAACCACGCCGACGACGCCTATGGCGGCACGGACGCCTTCTCGACGAGCTGGTCGGATATCGGCCAGGCAATGCTCGTGGGCGGCTTCAACGGGGCGGGGTGCGAAACCTCCGAAGGAGGTGTCGGCAACATGCCCACCTGTTGGGCGAAAATCTGGCCTTCCGGGACCAACACCGTCAATTGGACCCGGGACGACGGCGGAGGAAAACTGAGCGAGGCGACAAGCACGGTGATGGCCGTCCAATGGGGCTCGGAATGGACCGTCCAGCGGGCCAATGTCACCGGAAGCAACGGCGGAGACGGGGCCGATGCGGCATCGGAATACAACACGGCTTCCATTTCCCCCGTGGACCGGGACAACACCTGGGTCTGGGGCACGGGCCACACTGCCGAAAACGGCCTCGGCGACGGGGCCGAGGGCGTTTTGATCACTTTGGGCGACGGCGCCGTCCAGAACGACGTCGAAAGTACCGTGGCGGCGACCAACGAATACGGCGCAAGTATCGATTTCGAGGTGTACGCCCTGACACACCCGAACCTGGCAGTCGATTACCAGTTCAAGTCGGACGGAAACACCGACGATGCGACCGTGGACATATCCGTGGATACCGCCGATACGGCAAATGCCAGAATGGCCTTGGCTTATAACGGATGCGGAGGGACCGGAACGGCGTATCCGCGCCCCCTGTTTTCCGCGCGCTACATCGGCGATTCCACCGTGAGAATGGAGCGCAGAAGAACGGGCCAGCCCTTTCCGGCCTGGGTCCAGGGGATCGATTTTTCGGCAATCGCGAACACCGTCTGGACAATGGAAACCTACGCCGCGAACCCGCCCCCGAACCTCATGTCCGCAAGCGACGGCTACTGGCTTGCTCCGGGCGGCACTCTTACGCTGGACTTCGACGTGACCGTGGACGATCCCCTGGAAACCGGCATCCGGGAAATCGTCAACACGGCGACGGTCACCACGGAGCAGCTGCTGGTGCCGATCGGCGACAGCGTCTCCAACATCGTAGTCGTCCCCAGTTCCGAAACCGCCGAAGTGGGCGATCTGGTATGGCTCGACATCGACGGCGACGGGATCAAGGACGTTTCCGAAACCGGCATCGCCAACGTGGAGGTCGCGCTCAAGGACCAGTACGGCACGCCGCTCGCCTACGCCGTGACCGACGCGAGCGGCAACTATCTGTTCACCGGCGTGTCTCCGGGAACGGACTACTACGTGGAGATCTCCGGCGGCCTGCCTGCGGGGTTCGTCAGAACGGGTCCCGGCCGAACCGACGACCGAAGCAATCCGTTCGGCATCGCCCCCCCCGGAAACTACCGGGACAATTTCGGCAGCGCCAGCTACATCAACAGCGACAGTTCGCTGAACTGGTTCGGCAATCCCTGGTTTGAAAACGACGCGGGCGGCGGGGAGGCGACCGGCGGGGAAATTCTGATCGCAGGGGGCGAGCTTCGCATCAACGGCGACACCGGCGGGGCGGCGAACACAATCGAGCGTTCCTTCGCCATCCTGCCAGGGGCCGACACCACCACGCTGTTCTTCGACTTTCGGACTTCGGGCGTGGAAGCCGACGACGAAATGGTACTGGAAATCAGGACCTACGGAGGCAGCTGGACCGAACTCGGCAGCGCGCTCGGCAGCATGTCCGGAACGGCCAACTTCGATATCTCGGACTACCAGTCCTCCAATACCACGATTCGTTTCAAAATCAACGCGGGCTACGGCGACCCGGACGATTTCTTCTACGTGGACGACCTGGAGATCTCCTACAGCGGCTTTGCCGAATTCTTGAACCTGTATGACGACGCCGATCTCGGATATCGGCCCTCGCCGGACTACGGCGCCATCGGCAACCGGGTATGGAGCGACACCGACGGGGACGAAAAGCAGGACGACGGCGAACCGGGAATCGCCGATGTCGAAGTCGCTCTGTGGCGAGACGCCGACGGAGACGGCTATTTCAACACCGCCGTCGATGTTCTGGTCGATACGCTCAAGACGGGGCCGGACGGCACCTACCTGTTCACGAACATCGCGGCTTCCGGAACCGAGGACTATTTCGTCTACGCGGACCCCAGCCAAATTGTCCTGGCGGATTACGCTCCGACCACGGATACGGTATTCGACGTGTTCGACATCGACGCGGGCGACATCCTGCTCAACTACGATTTCGGCTTCTACAACGCTTCAACAAGAACCATCCGGGACCGTGTATGGTTCGACAACGACGGAGACGGAGACGACGACGTCGCCGCGGACGACAGCGCGGAGACCGGAATCGCCAACGTCACGGTCGATCTTCTGGACGCCAGCAAGAATGTCGTGGCCAGCACCAAGACCGACGCCGACGGCTACTACCAGTTTTCCGGCGTCCTCGGCGACGGGGCCGACTACACCATTCGCGTCACCGACACCTACGGCAAGCTCAAGGACTACTACGGAACCACGGCAGAGGCGGTCCAAAGGCAAGTCGCCATCGACAATCTGTACGACGACATCGATTTCACCGACGAGGACGATTCCGACTGGCCCGACAGCCGCGACCCCAACTTCGGATACAACCTGGCGGGCACGCTGGGAGACCAGGTATTCAACGACAACGGCCAGGAGGGCGGCACGGCGGCAAACGGCGTCCAGGACGGGGGCGAACCCGGCATCGGGGGAACGACCGTGCATCTCTACATGGACGCCGACGGCGACGGCCTGTTCGAACCAGGGGGAGACGACGGCGATTCCGTAGGCGCCACCGTGACCGATTCGGACGGCACCTATCTTTTCTCCGGCTTGGACGACGGGACCTATTTCGTCAGCATCGACGCAGGCCAGGCCGCGCTGGACGGTTTCAGCCTCTCCTCCGCCGACGATTCTCCGGAAACCGGGCATCAGCAAAGGGAAACCATCGTCGATGGCGTTTCCAACCTGAACGCCGATTTCGGCTATCGCGCGGACAATCCCCGCGCCATTTCGGGCACGGTCTGGGAAGACGACAACGAAAACGGGGCCATAGACGGCGGGGAGGCCAGGTTAGAGGACGTCACGCTGGAGCTTTACCGCCAAAACAGCCTGATGGCCGTCGCCACCACCGACGCCGGCGGCTACTACTCGTTTGTCGGAATCGCGCCGGGAACGTACACGGTGAAAATCACCGACGAGAACGAAATTCTGACGGGACTGGAAACCACCTGGGAATACAGCGAAGGACTCGGTGGCGGCTACGACGACATGGAGACCGTGGATACGACCTCGGGCGATGTCGGAGGGATCAATTTCGGCTACCTCAACCCCAAGCCCACCTCCGTTCTGGTTTCTTCCTTCGAGGCCTTCGAGATCGACGGGCGTTTCGCGGTGCAATGGGAAACGGCTTCGGAGATCGGGACACTGGGGTTCTATCTGTACCGCGAGGAAGCCGACGGAGAATACCGCAGGGTGAACGACGACCTGATACCGGCGGTCGTCGTCCAGCACGGCGGGCGCTATTGGTGCATCGATCCGTGGGCCGAGCCGGTCGTCCCTCAGACCTACCGGCTTGCGGAAATCGAAGCCTCCGGCGTACAAAGGCGATACGGTCCCTATACCGTCGAGATCGACAGCCGCTCCCAGGCCCCCTCGGCCGACGAAGCGGCGGTACTTCTGAAATTCGGGTACGACACCAGCTACGAAGGAATCGATTTCTCCCGAAAGACGCAGACGGGAAGAGAAAAGGAGTCTCCCACCATTGTCGCGAGAAACCGGACTTTGGCCCAGCTGCTGGTCGAAGACGCATCCCTGAAAATCGTAACCAGCGCCGAGGGTTTGCACAAGGTCGATGCGGCTTATATCGGGGACACCCTGCAAGTCGAAGAAGCCTATATTGTCGAGCGAATCCAGAGAAATCGCATTCGGATATTCAACCATGGAAAACTGGTCACGTACCTTCCCGCCGAGGACGGAAGCGCTCTGTATTTCTACGCGCAGCCCTATTCGTCCATCTACACGGATAAAAACGTCTACTGGCTGACGGTCCTTGCGGGCATGGACAAGGGCGATGTCAACTGTGACGGCGTCGCGGACGAAACAGATCTGGGAATTTGTCTCGATATCATGACCGGAGCTGCCGCCGAAGGCGTAGTCGAGGATTACGCCTTTTCCGGCGCGGACGCCGACGGAGACGGCAAGGTGGGGTCGGCGGAGGCCGCCAGCGTGGTGCGAGAAATCATGGAAAACCAGCCCTATATCGTGCCGACCATGGAAACGGTGCAGGGCACCCCGCCGGCTTCCACCGCCGATGGGTTGCATTTCCGATTTTCCGCCCATTTCGAAGAAGAATTCTATTACAAAACCGATGTGGATATCGACGCGGAGGATTTCTGGATTTGGGACTTCTACCAAAATGGCTGGGCCATTGATTACGCTGGCGATCATTATGCCATCCAGACTCCAGGGGTCGCGCCGGAATACACGGCGCAAATCACGGTCAATCTGCAAGGATTGAGCATCCATCCCCATGAAGCCACCCTGACTTTGAATCCGGGCGAGGGCGTGGAGATCGGAACAGTGCAGTGGCAGGGTTTCGACTCCGTTTCGGAAACCTTTTCCGTCGATCAGTCCTACCTGCTCGAAGGCGAGAACAAGATCGGCATCGAAGGCGCATATACATACGACCAGTTCGCGTTGGATTCTTTCGACATTGAATATTCCAGGTATTATACGGCATATGAAAACAGGCTGGAGTTCGATTCCAAGGATTACGAACTGATTACGGTTTCCGGGTTCGCAGGTTCGTCGCTCGAACTCGAATTGTTCGACCTGGCCGAAGCCAAGCGTCCCAAACACCTGTCGGGGGTGGCCATCGACGAATCCAGCCTTTCTTTCGAGCCCGTCGCGCAAAACAACACGTACCTGGCGGTCGATTTGAATTCCGCCGAAACGCCCGAAGCTTTCATAGCGGAAGAAGCTTCGGACCTGAAGGATGCGAGCAACGAAGCGCAATACCTGATCATCGCGGGCGACGAACTGCTGGCCGGAGCGCAGGCCCTCGCCGATTACCGGCAAAACCAGGCCCCCGAAACCATGTCCGTGAAAATCGCGGCGCTGACCGACGTGTTCGACGAATTTTCCTACGGGATTTACGATCCCTACGCGATCCGGGACTTCATCGACCATGCCCTCTCCAAATGGGCCACGCCGCCGGAATACGTGGCGCTGGTGGGACACGGCACCGCCGATTTCAAGGAAACGCTGGAAACAAAATGGGGCCTTCCCATCGACAATCCCATTCCGGTCCTGGTGATTCACACCCCCTACGGAATCTACGGGGCGGACAACCTGTACGCGGACACCGACGGCGACGGCCTGCCGAACGTTCCCATCGGACGGTTCCCCGCGAAAACCGACGAAGAGGTCCAGGCGATGGTGGACAAAATCGCCGCATACGAGGCTGGATTGGCCGGATATCCGAACCGATTGCTCATGGTCGCAGACAATCCCGACGGTCCCGAAAACAACAATTTTCCGGCCGACAGCCAGCAGGTCGCAAGCCAAGTCCCTGCCGGGTTCACGGCGACGGAATTGTTCCGAAACGCCACCGGCATGACCGACACCGAAATGAGAAACCAGTTCGTGTCGAACATAAACGACGGCGGCGTCTGGATCGTGAACTATATCGGGCACGGCGGATATACAAAAATGACCAGCTCGGACCTTTTGCAATCGAGCGCTTTGCAAGGAAAGCTGGCCAATGAGAAATTTCCGATCTATGTCGCGCTGACATGCCTGGTCGGGGGCTTCGCATACCCGGACCTGGACTGCCTGAGCGAAGAGCTGACCATCATGCCGGACGGCGGCTTCGTCGCCTCTTGGGCACCCACCGGCTTGTCGGTCAACAGCGAGGCGGTCCAGATGAACGAGGACTTGTTCCACGCCATATTCGAAGAAAACGCGGAACGCCTCGGAGACGCGGTCAAGATGGCCCTGGAAAGATACAACAGCCGGGGAAGCCTCCCCTACCCTTTCATGCTGGGCATCTACAACCTGCTGGGCGACCCGGCCCTGGCACTGAAATAGGAAGGAAGCACCTTTGCCATGAGCGTCTCGAACGACATTTGGGACCGGGTCTTTGAGAAAAACCCCGACATCATGACCCGCAAAGTCGCCGACGAAACCCTCCTGGTTCCCGTCCGAGGCGAGCTTTCGGGCATGCAGAGGCTTTTCATGCTCAACCGGGTCGCGGAATTCGTCTGGAAAAAGCTGGAGGGCGAAACCACCCTGGCAGAAATCCGCGACGCCGTTCTGGAACGTTTCGAAGCGGACCCGGCCGATGTGCGACAAGACATGGTCGAATTGGTGGAAAAACTCTCCGATTTGGGCCTGATCAGCGAAAAGGCAGGCAACTGATGGACTGCTCCCGCGCCCTGCCGTCGGATTCCCAAAACCGACTCGCCGAATTTTCGAAAAAACTGAGGAGCGAACGCATACCCACCAGCGGCGGCATCGAGATCACCCGGCGCTGCAACCTGGACTGCCTCCATTGCTATCAGCGCGGCTGCCGGAAGAATAAGCAAGCGGCGCGGGAAGAATTATCGACGGAAACATGGAAAAAGATCGTCGATCAAATCGCGGAGGCCGGATGCATTTTTCTGCTCTTTACCGGCGGAGAACCGTTCGTGCGGAAAGATTTTCTCGAAATACACGCCCACGCCAAGGCGAGCGGGCTCTTGACGACGGTCTTCACCAATGGCTACCATGTGCCCGAGGAAACGTTCGCCGCGTTCGACGAATACCCGCCGGACAATGTCGAGATCTCGATCTACGGAGCGAGTCCCGAGACATACAAGGCTGTGACCGGCCGGGCCGACGGCTTCGAAAAATGCCGGAAAAACCTGGACAGAATGCTTCGCGCAGGCCTTCGCGTACGGGTGAAAACCATGCTCACGACCTTGAACCGCGACGATTTCGACGGCATCGAACAAATGGCAAGGGAACGCGGCCTGAAATTTCGGTTCGACGCCCTTCTCTTCGGGGGCTTGGACGGCGACCGGTCGCCCCTTGGGTACCGGGTGGCGCCCGAGGAGGTCGTGGAAAAAAACCTGGCCGACCAGCAACGCAAGGCGGCCTGGATGGATTTTTACCAAAGGACGAAAAACGATTCGCTGTCGGATGTCATGTACGGCTGCGGGGCGGGCCTGACCAATTTCCATATCGGACCGTCTGGCATGCTCGCCCCTTGCGTGATCGTGGACCGACCCCGATACAACCTGAAAAAAGGAAGCTTCGCCGACGGATGGAAAAACGCGATGCCGGAAATCCGGAATAAAAAAACGCCGGCCGCAATCCCGTGCCGCAGTTGCAACTTCCACGCGATCTGCGGCTACTGCCCGGCCTTTTTCAAGCTGGAAACAGGCGCCGAGGAACAAATATCGCCGTACCTGTGCGCAATCGGCCGCATGATGGCCGAACGCCTGGAACATGAAGCCTGCGGCGGAAAGAGACGACATGAAGGAAAACATGCGAAATAAAAAGGAACCTTACGAAAAGCCGGATGTCACCATCATCGAGCTGGCCGCCGACCAGGTGCTGGCCGTCGGCTGCAAGGCCGATTATGGACGGCGCGGACCCAGCCCGATCTTCTTCGGCTGCATCATGGTCAACCGATGCTTCAACGAGGGCTCCTGAGAGAATGACTTTGTCCGTTCGGCATTTGACCATAGGGGATATTCGATTTCATATTCGGAAAAATCGTTTGGGACTGCCGGTATGCGCCCAAGATCGCAGCGACTACAGACAGTTTTTATCCGAAAGCGATTCGTCGGAGGAAGGCGAAGAGGGAGCGTACCTAATTGACGTCGATGTCTTCGTCGAAAAGCAATCTCTCGAATTGCCCGCAGGGTCCCGGAAAATATTCGACGACAACAGCTGCTGCGAAATCCATTCCCGCTCCGACGAGTACTTCGTCCGGCATGTCTTCCCGCCCCTGACTTCCCCCGTCTGGACCGCGAGGCTCGATATTTCGGAAAGGCGCGTCGATATCTTCTGCAACCCGGAAATAGTAGATGGAAACAGAAACCTACTGACCCACCTCCCCTTCTCCTACCCTCTCGATCAAGTCCTGACCGTCCTTTTGCTCGCGGAAAACCACGGCGCCCTCATCCATGCGGCCGGATGGGAATCCGACGGCAGGGCCTGGATCTTCCCCGGCAAGTCCGGCGCGGGAAAAAGCACGGTATCCAACCTGATCCGCGACAAAACCGGCGAAACGCTATTGAGCGACGACCGCATCGCGGTCCGAAAAATCGAAAACCGCTTCTTCGCCTACGGGACCCCCTGGCCGGGCGAAGGGGGCTTTGCGGAAAACCGGCGCGCGCCGCTGAAAGGTGTTTTCTTCCTGGAACAGGGAGAAAAGAACGAAATAAGCCAACTGGACTTCAAGGATGCGTTCTACCGTTTTTTGCCGGTGGTCTCCGTGCCCTGGTACGACAAGGGAAAAATCGACCGGACGATGTCCTTTTTGGAACAACTGGCCGCCGAGGTCCCCGGATTTCTGCTGACATTTCGCAACGACCAGGGCGTCGTCGATGTCTTGCAAAATTATATCCGCCGATTCTCCGCATGATGGCTCTGGTTTCTAGTTCGGCCGCGTTCCATCCCCCTCGTCCGCCTCGTCCGCCTTGTTCCAACGCTTCGCGTTGGAATGCATACCAGGACGCTTCGCGTCCGCTCTCCCTCGATGCATGGCCGAATCAAGGACCACACCCTTCATGATCGAAAGCCTTTTTATCCAAACCCTATTCGAAAACCGCCCGTCCCCCGACGAAGAAAAAGTCCGCCCCGTGCGGACGGGCTCGACGGATAAGACGCAAACACTCGATAGTGCCGGTAGCGCCGCCTTCCACGGCAGCGCGGCACCATCCAAGATTCGAACCCCAAAAAGGCGCCGCGCCTCCGTGGAAGACGACGCTACCCGAACAATCCAGGCTCGTTTCCCTGACAAAAGACCTCCATCCACGCAGACCGAAAAAGTCTGGGACAGCTTTATGGACTGGATCTTCGGCCAGCAACTCCAGGGAATCGCCTATGCCGAGTTCAAATCGCGCCACGCCCCGGAACACGCCCTTGAACTGCTCCAAAAGGCCTACTACAGGACCGTCTTCGAAAACGCCCGCAAAATCCAGGCACTGGAGGAACTCGACGCTCGCCTCGCCAAACACGGACTCTTCGCCATAGCAATAAAAGGAGCCGCCCTTTTAGACACCGCCTACCCGGACTTGGGCCTGCGCCCCATGGAAGATCTCGACCTCCTGGTCCGGCATTCCGACATCCCGGCCATCGGAAAAATCCTGGAAAATTCGGGCTACGAAGTCGAAGACGCCGCCTTCCCCCACATGTTCTTAAAAAACGGCGTCCTCATCGACCTCCACGTCCACCCGATCCACGCCGACCGCTTCACGGGAAGAAAAGCAATCCTGCCCTTCGACGCGGTATCGCTCCGCAAAGACTCTTTAGAATGGAAATCCGGCTGCCAGGCCCTGCAAAGGCTCGACGACAAGGACCACCTGATACTCATGGCCCACCACATGGTCAAGCATTCCTTCTCCAAACTGATTTGGCTGGTCGATATCCGCGAAGTCCTGAGACAAAAAGACGAAGCATTTCGAAAACAGCTGCAAAACCGCGCAGCCAGCCTCGCCCAGCAACGCCCCGTCGCCTATGCGCTTTACTTGCACGACCGGATTTTCGGACATGGCCGCAGCAGCGGCCAAAATTTGGCCGAAGCTCGTTTCTCAAAATTCGAACGGGCCATCCTGGACCTGACGGCGGAAGGCCATTCCATCGGGGACCTGGGAAACCTGCTATGGTTTTTCTGCATAAACGATTTCGCCTCCCGAATCCGGTACCTGGCAGGGGCGCTCTTGCCCGAAAGCATCGCCATGCAATATTCGCCTGGAAGAGTTTCCTGTCGGAAAACAAGAGAAAAAGCCATTTCCGTAGCAACCGAATGGCTACCCAGGATCGTCCGCAACATTCTCATCCTACTGAAGGCGGCCGGGATTTCTTTTCGGGCTTGGTCTTAACATCGGCCACTTTCAGGGACTATCGTCGCGGCGGTCGTCATTCCGGGCGGAGTGGCATGTACCCCGGGTGTCGATAAAACAGCTGGATTCCGTCGCGTCCGGGAACTTCTTAACTGGAACATGTAGCGTAGACCCGGAATCCAGGTGGCCGAAATTAGAACCAAGCCCTTCTTTTCGATGAATATCCTTTTTGAAATTTGATCTGTTCAATCGGCAAATTGGTGATATCATGAATGTTGCTTTGCTTGCGTTCGCAATCGGGGACAATTTGACAATTCATCACGTTTTTTTCGGAGATAAACCAAAATGATCGCTTTGCAAAAAATAAAAGAGAATCGCGACAAAATCCTAACCATCGCAAACAAACACGGCGCACGGAATGTCAGAATCATCGGATCGTACGCCAGAGGAGAAGCGGGACCGGCCAGCGACTTGGATCTTCTTGTGAATATGGAAGACGGGCGTTCACTGATGGATCACGCCGCCCTGATCATCGACCTGGAATCTCTGCTGGATATCAAGGTGGAAGTGGCGAGCGAAAGAGGTATCGGCGAACGATACCGGAAAAAGGTCTTTCAGGAGGCGATTCCATTATGAGAAACGACAAGGACTTGATCGAGGATATTTTTCTATCGGAATTTGTTCCTCCGGCAATCTGCCACGGCCTGCTTGGGAAGCGTAGGGTGGGTGGGTCGGAACCCGGGAATCGTCGCCAATTCGACTCCTCTTGAAATAGATGGCCCGACAATCTTGCACGGAGTCCAACCCACCATCTTTCGCGCCGATTCGTCGCTTCTTCGAACGAATGCACTGCGGCGGCACGGGAAATGGTGGGTTGGGCTTCGTATAAACTCGAAGGACACGGGCGCAAACAAGCTTTGAACCAGCCCCGAACGCCAGGGTTCCAACCCACCCACCCTACGCTCCCGAATCAGGCTCCATGATAGTTTTCTCGGAACAAAAATCGGCAGATAAATTACTGCAAAATAGGGAACATTTTCATCACCCCAGAACCAACTCCATATCGCGGCATAAAAACCCGGCGGAAAAAAAACATCAAAACGAAGACCAGTTTCATCACCCCAGGCGTTATCCATTTTCGAAGTCCACCCTACGATAGATTTGGGACAGGGGGAGGGATATTCCGAATTCTTCCAATACCAAAATGTCTTGGAGACTTTCGTATTCCCGCATGACCCATTGTCCCGGTCCCTGCTTACGATGATGTTCCACGGAAACGCAATATTGGTCGATCAGGATGTAATCCGTAAGCGACAATAACTTCCGATACGCTTTGAATTTTGACGCCCTGTCGTAGTCCTTCGTGGATTCGGACAGTATCTCGAAGACGATTTTCGGATTCGTTATCGCGTCGTTTCTCCCCTCGACCGTTTCAACCTTTCCGCACACGACGCTGACATCCGGATACACGTAGTGCTTGCCGGGATCGAGTTCCACCTTGATGCCGCTCGGAAACACTTGGCAATCCGTTCCATCGAGAGCGATGCCCATGGTGACGATCACGTTGGCGACGATCATATTGTGGCAAACGGAAAATCCCGCCATGGCGAAAACCTCGCCGTTGAGATACTCGTGTTTTTCTTCCGACAATCGTTCCAATTTGAAATATTCATCTACGGTGATGGTTTCCGCTTCCGACATTTGCATCGAACACCTCCAACGATTTTTCATTGACGATAAAACGATTATGCACGGCAACCTCGAAAAAATCAACTTCGAGAAAAAGATTATCCATCGTGCTTGATGAAAAAATCCGACCTGCGCGGTTGGTGGCCTTCTATTCGAGAAACAGGTCCGTTGAGGCTTGGTAGCGCCGTCTTCCACGGCGGCGCGGCCCTTCCATGATTTCGTACCCGCGAGACATTGCGCCGCCGTGGAAGACGGCGCTACCGGAACACGCGAGCTTTTGCGCCATATTCTTCGATTCCGACCGCACAGGTCGAAAATTCCCGATTTACAATGGACCCAAAATTCGATAGTGTCGTTCGGGTACAAGACGGGCAGCATTCCCGGTTTCTTGGCAATCCCGGAAGGATGGCAGACAATAGCCCGGCAATTTATTGCCGGGGTGGGCGTGCGGGGTGAGCCAAGTCCCGTTAGGGACGACAGAGCTTTTCTCTGCGGTTTTTTCTGTCGTCCCTAACGGGACTTTCTGGATGCCTGCTCGAAAACCCGGCAATAAATTGCCGGGCTATTGTCTGTCGTCCATAACTGGACTTTGAAAAAAAAGAGGACACGCGAAAATGGAAATACAGGATTCCCGTGTAGAAAAGCTTTTGGACGAGGTCGTCTCCCAAACGGGGGAAACGCCATCCCAAGCCATGGCAAACGCCTTGGAAGACCGACTGGAGCGGGTGCGCCAAGCCAAGGCAACTGAAAGCCTTTACGAAGAGA
The DNA here is from genome assembly GCA_963674505.2 of Desulfobacterales bacterium. Taxonomy (GTDB): domain Bacteria; phylum Desulfobacterota; class Desulfobacteria; order Desulfobacterales; family SKZT01. The sequence goes on along the minus strand of CAXXIG010000004.1, from coordinate 390,528 downwards.
TACTCGAGATTTCCCGCCAATGCCGGGAGCTTCCCGAATCGGACTCGCGCCCATTCAGCGAAATCTTGGGCTATGAGCCACAACCACAAGGAGGTCGTATCTGATGGTCATAGATACATCCGCAATCCTGGCGATTTTGCTCGACGAACAAAAAGCGCCCTCATTGGCTCGCGCGGTCGTCGAGGACAAGAACCGGCTGATCGGCGTTTTCAACGTCCTGGAAGCCGAAACGATCATAGACGCCAAAAAGGGCGCTGCCGGCAGAAAGCTTTTGGAATCCTTGCTTCGACGGATTCATGCCCAAATACTGCCGCTGAACCATAGCCAGAGAAACCTGGCTCGGGAGGCCATGCGCCTTTACGGAAACAAGCAAACCGGCCCCGGCCTAGACATCGGGCAGTGCTGCGCCTACGCGCTGTCCAAATTCACCGACGAGCCGCTGCTTTTTACAAGCGACGCTTTTCTACGCACCGACGTTCGCGCCGCGCTGCCCGAATAGACCTGATCGGCAAGGAAGCGGCCACAAAAACAAAAAGGAGATGCATCCGCGATGAAAACCATTGCATTGGGAAAATCGGACATTCAAATCACCCCGGTCGTCATGGGCACCTGGCAGGCGGGAAAAAAAATGTGGGCAGGCATCCAGGACTCCGAATCCATCGAGGCCCTGCGCGCCGCCTACGAATCCGGCATCACCACCATCGACACGGCGGCGGTCTACGGGGACGGCCATTCGGAGCGAATCGTCGCCAAGGCCCTCGGCGACCGCAGAGACGAACTGGTCTACTGCACGAAAGTGTTCGCCCACAACCTGGCCTACGACAAGGTCCTGCGGTCCTGCGAGCAGTCCTTAAAAGACCTGGACACCGACTATATCGATCTTTTCCAAATCCACTGGCCCGCCGGTTCCTTCGGAAGCAAAAAGGTCCCTGTGGAAGAAACCATGTCGGCCATGGAGCAACTGAAAAAACAGGGCAAGATCAAAGCCGTCGGAGTCTCCAATTTCTCCCGCGCGCAAATCGAGGAGGCCTGCCGCTACGGCCAAATCGACAGCGTCCAGCCCCCCTATTCGCTCTTCTGGCGACATTTCGAAAAGGACGCCGCCGCTTTCTGCCGCGAAAACGACATCACGGTCCTTGCCTACTCCTCCATGGCCCAGGGCCTTTTGACCGGAAAGTTCGGCCCGGACCACACCTTCGCCAAGGGAGACCATAGAAGCAAAAGCCGCCTGTTTCAGCCGGAAATGTACGAACGGGTCCAGCAAGCCCTGGAGCGGCTGCGCCCGCTCGCGCAAAAGCAAGACATCACCCTGGGACAGCTCGCGCTGTCATGGGTCCTTTCGCACCCGAACACCTGCGCCATAGCCGGCGCCAGAAGCGCCGACCAAGTCCGGGAGAACGCGGCCGCCGCCGAAGTCGTCTTGTCCAAGGAGGTGCTGGAAGAAATGGACGCCATCGGCAGGCTGGTCACCGACCGCCTCGACGACAATCCGGTGATCTGGAAATTTTAAGGGTTGCCGCAACCCACCGAAGCGCCCACTGGTGTTGGCGGTAAGCACATGCAAACTTGCCTGCAGCCAGAAAAAACGCCGAGAGAGGGGAGCCTATCTCACTATCTCACTATCTCACTATCTCCCCCCTCCCGCTCTCTCACAGACTATTGCGAGAATGCCCTGGAACGACAATGGCGCATTTCTGTAATTTGCCGTTCGGACCGCAGAAGACAAACAAAATTGACAGTTACATCTTTTTTTACCTGAGAGGGAAAAAAAACGCCGGTATGGAACGGAAGCCATATGCCGAGTAACCCGGCAGGATGCCATCCCGCATCGCTACACCTCCAGGAACATATGATAAATGATAAAAACGCGACGATTCAAATCATGATGGGTTTCATAAACAGGTTCTCTCGGCAAGATCCCCGACTTTTCAAATTGTTTCGAAGTCATAAGCATGAGCATTTTGGCCTTTTTGGAAATATACCGGTCGATATCGAACCGGGCCGTTTCGGTATCACCGTCGAACACATAGCCGAGCATTGCTCCTCGTTCCATGAAGGGCGCGTATTTGCCCTCGACAAATCGCATCATTCCGTTCTTCACGTATTCGTCGCTTCCGGTCTTGAAAATGCCGCCTGATGATGTAAACCGCAAACGCTTTGCTTCGATTGCGAAGTAAACTTCGGAACCGCGTCCGCATGACACGAGAATATCTATTTCCCCGGCCGCGCCATCAGATTCCGGGTCCGAAGAGAGAATTTCCTGCTTGGGATGAATTCCGAGCGGTCCGTCGCGAAAAATCGGAATCTTTATCAACCGGCTGCATAACCGTCTGGAAAGCCAATCCTCCCTGTCCTTTTCCGTCTTTTTACGAATCGACTCGCCTTCGCGCAAAATGGCCGACAGAATTATTGGAATTTGTTTTTGAGGAAAAAGCCGTCTGAATCCCCGGGAATCGCCGTTAATCATAATCCGTTTCCGCCATTGCGATTTCGCCATAAATGCGTGCGGCATCGTTGAGCGCCGCCGTGCGCGTCCAGTTTAACAGGATGTTCGGACGAACGATATGTATGCGTTCGTCTTGGAAAAAAAGAATGTCGCGGTGGTAGATCAAGGTCCCTGCCGTTTCGGAGATGGATTCGTAATATGCGCGTAAAACTTCGGCCAGCTCGACGGATATCGTTTTTTCCGCAAAAGCCGTCGCGGAATCGGAAATAGAAACGGTGACCATTGCCAGTCCGGTTTTCCGATCTGTTCCTCCTTCCGCGCAAACACGATATGCCGAGCCTTCCTGCCCAGCCCAACTGTTCATTGTTCCCGTCAAGGTGTTCGCGTAAGCAGCCAGCGCCTTCTCGGCGTATGGCTCCACCCTGGCCCGATCGACCGGGTCGAGAGTCAAGGTTTGAGAGGTGTTCCACGTTCCGGGGGTGGAACTGGGGATAAACACCCGCACGGTATCTTCGATGATTTCGATTTCCTGATCGGTCAAACCAAAATAGCGATAAATCAGTGGTTCGATTTCCTGGTGTACGGAATCCACAAGTTTTTTACGTTCCACCCGCCATTGTCGCTCGTCAACTTCGGCATCGTCAAAAAAAGAATAGCGCTTGGCATCGGCTTTCAATGTTTCGTATATCTTTTTAAGCTCCTCCCGAAGCTTATGGAATTTTCCAGCCACCTTTTTCACGATTTCCATTGCATCCGAAGAAACGAAATCGTCACCCGGCAAAGGGAAGGGAACCCTGAGGAGTTCGTTCAAATGGACTTTGTCCCTCTCGCTGCCCCAGTTTGCGGCAGTATGGAACAGAAAATATTTCGCAAGGTTCGAGCGCAGATACCCAGCCAAGAACATGAGTAGCTCCGTATCCTCGGGGGGACCGGAAATGGATTGCAATGAATGCTGAAAAAGTACATCGAAATCACAATATGCGACCTTGCCGAATCCTTGGCTCGCCAGAACCATGGGGGATTTAAAAAGATTTGGGTCTGGAGCACGGCGCATATCGTTTTGCGAAGCGCCTATTGCATTCAACCTTTTTTCAAGGGTTGTGCATTCTTCTTGAATTGCAACCGACTGGATATCTTGCGACGCTAAAATGAAAAGATCGGTAGGCTTCCAAGGATTTGGTTTTGCTTTTGGATATCTGGAATCGATCATGGCTTTTTCAGGATAATACGGCTGAAGGCCTTGGCCCTTGATCCACCGTTTTCCTTTCTTCGGCTCACCTGCCAATTCCGAAAGCGACGGCAACGACTGAAGCAAATCAAGGAGCTTCTGATCCCTCGGCGTCCCCCAAAGACGTCTTTTCCAGACGACGGGAGCGGTCTTTGTTTGAGTGGCTGCGAGAATGTCGGAGAGCGGTATCCACGTCCGAGATGACGGATTAACGATAATGACGCCCTGACGAAGGCCATCACGATTGAATTTAGGAGCTTTAAACTCGACCATGTGAAAATCATTTTTCAATGGAAAATTCCGAAATTTCGAAATAATCGCAGGGCATAAAGCATTGTGGAAGAGAAGAAAACTGTAGTCCGCCAACTGCAACACTTCTTCCAGGGTCACTCGGCGAAGCCATTCCGCCTGGAAGGCATCCGTCTGGTTTTGGAGGATTTTCGTCGGCAAAAGAAGGCATCCGATACCGCCGCCTTTTAGAAAGAATGGCGCTTTTTCCAGGAATTTTTGGGCAAGCTGTTTGGTTCCTCGTCCTTCCCAAGGAGGATTGCCGATAACACAGTCGAATTGCTCGTCCGCCATCACGCCGTCCTTGAGGAAATCGGCCTTGCCGATTACAGGGATATCCGCCGCCGGTTTTTCGGAATCGTCTCCATAATCTATAAATCTTGGCAGCTTCTTGCCGGTCTTTTTAATGTAGTTTTCCACATCGGGCGGATCGAAAAAATCGAGATAGGCGAGATAAAGGCTGAAGCAAGCGATTCTGCAAGCGGTTTCTTCGATATCGACCCCTCGAATCTGGTTTGCGAGAATATTTTGAAGCGTCTCGGCTTTTTTCACGTAATGGATGTTTTCCAAGCGACCAAGCCGATGTGCCGCCAAACGGCTGAACAAAATCACCAGAAAAATGCCGGACCCGCATGCCGGGTCCAGATATTTCCAGTTCCAAGCGTCCGCTTCCTCGCGTATCGCCATATCCACGACCGTTTCCGCCAAAAACCTCGGCGTGTAGAAAGCGCCCCGTTTTCGTTGTCCCTTCGGATTTTCGGCCGCAAGAAAGTCCTGATATATGGCGCTAATGGTTTCAACGGGGATCATTTTGAAATCGTACGGCCAGAACAGCGACATCTGTCCGCTTTTCGCGTGTTGACCGCCGAAAAATCGCAACAGCTTTTCCAAATGCGGACGGATGATGTTTTTTTCGGATTCGAGGTCCTGGTCGAACATGTTGCCGTTGAACCGGTCTTTGAGGTTTTCAAAAAGGTCGTAAAGAAATCCGATTTGCGAATCGGGCGAGCGCTTTGCCAACTCGTCCGCAAAACGCATCGTTCCGGTTTCGCCCCTGCCCGGTTTGCCAATAGACACGACGCCCCGGTCCAACAAATAGCATATGAAAAGGATACGGCCGATGAACGCATGGGCCTCGCCGAGGTCCATTCCTTCTTCGCCGTCGATCAAATCGTCTCGAAAATCGCGCAGATTGTTCAACAACCACGAATCTACCGCGTGGCCTGGATCGAAATGATTCCGATTCTTCTCGTAGTATCGACCCGTAGCGAGGGCATGGTAAAATGTCTGGATGCCCTGTACGTATTCGGCCCTCTCCAAGGCCTCGATCAACGCGGCTTCCGCCGCTTCCTCATCGGGAGGGTTTATCGAAGGTTTCACCAGCCCCGAATAAATATAGACGGATGTTGGATCGATCAGGACAAGAACATTTGCCACGCCCTGATTCCAGAAAAGCTTCTGCAACCGCAACCGTTCCGCAACCGAAAAAGGCCTGCCGTATTCTTTAAGATACAACACCGGACGACCGTCAAGGCAAAGAACGCCCTGGAGTTTCATTTCGCGCCATGCCCGGTCGATGACGGACACATAGGATTCGATGGCAACATCTTGCCGGACAGATGCCAACGAGCCATGGAACATCATTCCCGGAGGCGCTGAAACATGCGCTCGCACAATGTCCGTATGGTTCGCAGAACTCTTCATGTCATGATTTCGGATTGTTTTTTTGTCGGATCGTCCATACACAACATTTATGTAGTATACGAAATAGAGTGTCAAGTCGAAAGAATCTCTCTTGTACAAGGGGTTTTGATTATTGCCTTTTTTACCGTATGGTGCTATGCGCAATCGTTGGGTATTTATAAAATTCTCGATGGATGGAAACTCGCAAAATGGGTTGTACCGAAAGCGTGTTGAGAGATATGCTTTCAAAATGGCTCCGTTTCAGGTAGCTGCGGACTCAAAGTACCATTCAACAAAAAACGCAAATTTCTTTCAGGCTATTCAGGGAGGATGGCAACGATGGCACGACATATTCCGCATTCTTTTTTCTCGACCATTTTATTGTTTTTTCTTGTGTTCACCCCGTTTTTCTCGACCGTGTACGCGCAGAGCGCCCTTTTCACCGCGTCGAAAAAGGAAAAGACCGACAGCGGAAGCGACCATGCGAAGATACCGGAACATATAGAAAAGGAGGCGATTTACGAAATCGTGGCGGAACTGGACGACGAGCAGGTTCGCGAGCTGCTGATTCAGGAATGGAAGAAGCAGGCGGAAAGAAAGGCGGCCGAGATGGCGGCGCGGGAACAGTCGGGGCTCGCGGGGTTTGTCGATCGGGCGAGAAGCGCGGCGAGCCGGATACGCGAGCGCATCCAGTTCTTGCAATCCGGGGGAAAGGCGGCGCCCAGCGAGTTGCCCGCTTTCTTGCAGATGATCGGGTCGGGGAAGAAACGAAGCGGGGACCCGCTGGTCAATATCATGAGCGTGGCAGGCGTATTTTTGGGCGCGTTTCTCATCGAATGCCTGTTCTGGCTGTATGCCAAAGCCGCCCGGCGCAAGCTGGAAGAAACGCCGGTCGATAACTGGAGAGTCAAGGCGGCCCTGCTCTTTTTCAAGTCGCTTCTCGATGTCGTATGCATCGCGGCCTTCGCCGTGGCGGCCCTGGTGCTGTTCTATATCTTTCTGGAGCGCGGAGGTCCCCAGGAAGTCCTGTTTGCGGCATATCTTTTCGGAATCTTGGTCATCAGGGCGGTCGGCGTGATCCTGGGCGTCGTCCTGACGCCGAAATCGCCGAGGCTGCGTTTTCTTCCCATCGAAGACGGGGCCGCGTCCTATCTTTTCCGATGGCTGATGCTCGTCAATGTTTTATGGGTCTTGGGGCTTCTGACCTGCGGAATCGCCCGCCTTGCCGGCGCCGACGAAGGCGTGCATTTCCAGATGGTCACACTTGTCAGCGCGGCCATCGCGGCCATGCTGGTCGCCATGATCGTTCAAAAAAGAAAGCCGGTGGCCCAAGCGCTGGCTGCCAACTGGCCCGAATCCATCGCCAGGTACTGGCACCATCTGGCCATATTCGGCGTGTTCGTGCTACTCTCCTTGTCCGTGGTCAACCGCCTTGTCTCCGGCCAGATCAATTACGCGGGCCTGAAAACGCTGCTGATGATTCCTCTCTATTTCTTTTTGGACTGGATGCTGCGCATCATGCTGCAAGCCGCCTTCGGAATCGCGGAAAAATTCGAAAGTTCTTCTGCGGCCAACAAGGCGACCCGGGAAAAAACCGATTCCGACAGCGAAGACGTTCCGGAAGAGGAGAACGAAGACATTTCCGAAGAGCCTGCCGAAGAAGAACCCGCACCGGACGCCTCGGACGCAAGCGACATCGAAGAAATTGAAAAGAAAGGGCTTGCCGAAAAACTCGGCTTCGACCGGATGAGAAACGTGTTGCGAACCGGATTGAGGACGGCCCTGTTTTTCCTGGTGGTTTTCTGGACCCTGAAAATATGGGGCGTGGAGATTCCCGTGGGACAGACTGCGGCGGGGGCGGTCATGGAGATCATTCTCGTGGTGCTGCTGTGCTACGTGTTCTGGGAATTCGCCAACGCGCTCATCCAGAAAAAGCTAGCGCAGGAGATGCCCATGGGCGACAGCGAGGACTTAGAGGAGGGCGGCTCCGGCGGCTCCAGGATCGGCACGCTGCTGCTGCTTTTGAGAAAGTTCCTCATGGTCGTCATTGTCGTGATGGCAGCAATGATCGTCTTGTCCACTCTCGGGGTGAACATCGGCCCGCTGATCGCCGGCGCGGGGGTCCTGGGCCTGGCCATCGGGTTCGGCGCCCAGACCCTGGTGACGGACATTCTGTCCGGGGTGTTCTTTCTCGTCGACGACGCGTTCCGCCTGCACGACTATATCCAGACCGGTTCCACCAAGGGCATGGTGGAACATATTTCCCTTCGGTCGGTCAGGCTCAGGCACCCCCGGGGCATGGTCAACACCATACCCTTCGGAAGCATGGGCACCATCACCAATTTCAGCCGCGACTACATCATCACCAAGCTCGACTTCAGGGTCCGATACGACGCGGACGTGGAAAAAATCCGCAAGATCATCAAGAACAAAGTCTACAAGCCTATTCTGAAAAACGAGGAACTGGGGTCCAAGCTCCTGGACAAGATCAAATCCCAGGGCGTGCGCGAAATGGACGACTCGGCCATGATCATGCGAGTGAAGTTCAAGACCATCCCCGGCGAACAGTTTATCATCCGAAAGGAAGTCTATCGTCTCATGCAGGAGGCGTTTCGCGAGGAGGGCATCGAGTTCGCCCATCGAAACGTGACCGTGTACATGCCGCCCGACCCGAATCAGGGCGGCGGCCAGAGCGGGACGACCGACGACGAAGCCGCAAAAAAAATCAAGGAGGCCGGGGCCGCGGCAGCCATTTCCGCCATTGCCGAAGAAGAAAAAAAGGCAGCCGAAAAAGAGGATGGTGCAAAATCTTGATTTCGGCTGACTCATTCGCGAGACCGCAACCGAAACTCTGTCCTTTTTATTGACAGAGCCAGAAATTCAAAGCAAGACATGGCGGACATAGAGGCGCTGGAAAATGACAAAGATTGAAAGAGTGCTCAGGGACATCCAAAATCTGCGGGATTTCTATGAAAGAACGAAGTCCTTGAGGACACGCATAAAGAAGAGGGAATCTGCGCGAAAAAAGGAGATCGACCTGTGCGGTTGAGATCGACGGATAGGCGGAAGAAACCGCTTGCCCGGGGGTTGGTTCTTAAATCGGGCATGGCCTGCGAACACGGACGCGAAGCGTCCTGGTATGCATTCCCACGCGAAGCGTGGGAACGAGACCTACGAGACATTTTCTTACTTTTCTCAACCTTCAAACGCTGTTTTTCAGCATAACCGATCTCGGCACATCCGTAAACGATCTTGGAAACACGGGGCTTGGTTTCTATTCCGGCCCATGCTATCACCGCCTCGTCCGCCTCGTTCCAACGCTTCGCGTGGGAATGCATACCAGGACGCTTCGCGTCCGCGTTCCGCCCAAGCACGGCCGAAACAAGAACCAACCCCGAAACACAGCAGCAGTTTTCGTTTTGGTTCAGATTGACATTCGTCGATCAGTTCCATTATCATCAAGGAGACCAGACGCGCGTTGCAGGCACGAACACGGAAAAAAAACCCGAGAGACCCGGGAGTTTTTGGTGTCCGTACCCGGAACGTTTTCTTCGTATTTCAAGCGATCAACGAATGCAGGTGCAAACAATGTCGGAAAAACCCTCCTATGAGCAGCTTCTGGAAAAGGTCCGATTATTGGAACAAAGGTCCTCCGAATGGCAAAACACCTGCCGAATCCACCGGAAATCCACGCTCCTGCTCAACGCCATCCGCATGGCCCAGTCCCTGTACATCGTCGAATCGGACCCAGGCGAAATATACAAGCTCCTTTTGCGGTCGCTGGTCGAAATAACGGAGAGCGAGTACGGTTTTCTCGACGAGGTCTTCTACGACGAAGAGGGCAAGGTCTACAAGAAGAACCTGGCGATTTCCGACATCGCGTGGGACGAAGATTCCCGTAAGCTTTACAAGATGCTGCAGGACCGGGACCTGAAATTCGACTTTCTCGACAACCTTTCCGGGCTTCCCGCGCTGACCGGAAAAACCGTCATTTCCAACGACCCGGCGAAAGACGAAAGATCCAAGGGGCTGCCGAAGGGCCATCCGCCGATAAACTCGTTTCTGGGCATGCCCGTTTTCTTCGGCGGCCTGCTGATATGCGTGGCGGGCGTCGCCAACAGAAAAGGCGGGTACGACCGGGAGATTCCGGATTTTCTGGCCCCTCTTCTATCCACTTGCGGCAGCATCACGCACGCGCTTCGACAGGAAGCGGAAGAAAGGGAAAACAGGCGGAAGCTGGTCGAAAGCGAAGCAAAATACCGCCTGATCGTCGAAAACCAGAACGACCTTGTCATCCAGTTCGACCGGGAAAAGAGGGTCTTGTTCGCCAGCCCGAGCTACTGCCGGACATTCGGCGTCGAGGAGGAGGAGGTCCTCGGCAAGCAGTTTTTCCCGCTGATCCACGACGACGACGTGGAAACGGTGAAAAAGTCCATCTCCACCCTCGGAAAACATCCCTATCAAACCTATCACGAGGAACGGGCGAAGACCGGGGATGGGTGGCGCTGGTTCGGCTGGTCGCTCAAGGCACTTCCGGACGACCAAGGCGAGATCGATAGAGTCGTCGCCGTCGGCAGAGACATCACCGCTCGCAGAAAAGCCGAAAGGGCGCTCGCAGAATCCCGCCAGAAGTTCAAAACCGTCGCGGACTACACGTACGACTGGGAGACCTGGATCGACCCGGAGGGCCGTTTTGTCTACGTTTCTCCTTCCTGCAAGCGAATCACCGGCTACGATCCCGACGAATTCGCAGACGATCCGCAACTCATGAACGCGATCGTCCACCCGGAAGATCTGCCGACGGTCCTGGAGCATAAGCGAGAGGCGGAAAAAAAAGGCGAGCCCCACGAGTCCGAATTTCGCATTCGAACCAGGCAGGGCGAAGAAAAATGGATCGGCCATGTCTGCCAGCCGGTGTACGACAGCCAGGGGCGTTATCTGGGCAAGCGCGGAAGCAACCGGGACATCACCGAAAAGAAAAGACTGCAAAGGGAAAGCATCGAAGCCCGCAAAATGCAAGCCATCGGGACCCTCGCAGGCGGGGTGGCGCACCGGTTCAACAACGCCTTGTCCGTCATCCTGGGCAACCTGGAACTCTTGGAAGAGGATTTCGCCGGAAACAAAATCGTGGAAAGATATGCTGCGGATATGAAAGCCTCGGCCGAGCACATGAGCAGGCTGACCGCGCAGCTTCTGGCCTATGCCAGGGGCGGCAAATACCACCCCGTGGTTTTGTCTCTGAGCGATCTGGTGGAAGAAGCGCTGCCGATCATCCATTACGGAGGAGAACCCGGCATCGACATCCATGCGGAATTCATCGACGAGGACCTGATGGTCCAAGTCGATCAGCCTCAAATGCAAATGATCCTGTCGGCCGTCCTGACCAACGCGTCCGAAGCCATGGACGGAGAAGGCCGGGTCGAAATCAAGGTTCGGAAAGCAACTGTTGAAAACGACGCGAGCAAGGAAACGGCCGGGCTGAAACCGGGAAATTACGCGTGCCTGATTGTCAAAGACAGCGGCAGGGGCATGGACGAAGAAACACTTGGATGCATTTTCGATCCGTTTTTCACCACCAAGTTCCAAGGGCGGGGGCTTGGCCTGCCGGCCGCGTTCGGCATCGTCAAAAACCACGGGGGGACCGTAACGGTGGAGTCCCGGCCCGGAAAAGGCACAAGCGTCTTTATCTACCTGCCGCTGGTCGAACGGTCCGGAGAAAGAAAAGCAGAATAGAAGTAGTGTTACTCGATCGGGTATTATTCTTTTGACAGCAAGGGGACGAGATGAACGACAAGCCGACCTACGAAGATTTGGAAAGACGAGTTCGCCAACTGGAACGCTCCGAACGGGAAAATGGCAAGCTGAGAAGGAACCTGCGGGAACGCATCAAGGAGTTTGACTGCCTTTACGGGATTTCTCGCATCGTGGAATCGGAAAGCGATTTGCATAAAATATTGCAGGGAATCGCGGACTTGATTCCCGGATCTTGGCAGTATCCAGAAGTCACTGTTAGCCAGATTCGCCTGGGCGATCAAATATTCAGGCCTGTCCGCGATTGTGGGCTGTCGTGCGAAACATGCTCCTGTCAAGCCATGACGCAGGAGATCTTTGTCGATAAAAGACCGGCCGGGGACATACGGGTCTGCTATACGACGGAAATGCCCGACGAGGCGGAAGGTCCGTTTCTTTCGGAGGAGCGAAAACTGGTCGATGCCATCGCCGAACGGATCGGACGAATCGTCGAGCGCCAGCGCGCAGAGGAATCTTTGAAATCCGAACGTTCTCTGGCCGAGCGTATCATCAAGACCAGTCCGGCGGGCATAACCTTCGTCGATGCGGACGGAAATGTCACCTTTGCCAACGAACAGGCCGAAAGAATCCTCGGGCTGCGTTCTTCCGGCATTGTCGAAAGGACCTTCGACGATCCGGAATGGAAGATCACCGACTACGAGGGGGGACCGCTCCCGGAGGAAGACCTCCCCTTCAACGTGGTCAAAAGGACGAAAAAGCCGCTTTTCGATGCGCGCCACGCCATACAGTGGCCCGATGGCCGACGGGTCCTGCTGTCCATCAATTCGGCGCCCATCCTGGACGGCAAGGGGAACTTCGGCGGCATGGTATCCGCCATCGCCGACATCACCGCCCAGTACTACGCCGAGAAGAACTACCAGATGCTGTTCAAGGAGATGATCGACGGGTTCGCGCTCCATGAGATCATGTGCGACGACGACGGAAAACCCGTCGATTACCGTTTCATAGCGGTCAATCCGGCCTTCGAACAAGCCACCGGCTTGAAGAGCGAAAACATCGTCGGAAAGACCGTTCTGGAGGTCATGCCGAACACCGAACCCCATTGGATCGAAACCTACGGACAGGTGGCCATGACCGGGGAGCCGGTCCTTTTCGAAGACTATTCGCGGGAACTCGACAAATTTTTCCAGGTGACGGCCTTTCGCCCTGCGGCAAACCGGTTCGCCTGCATCTTCTCGGACATCACCGTCCGCAAGAAAGCCGAACAAAGCCTCAGGGAAAGCGAGGAGCTGTACCGCCTGATCGTGGACAATCAAACCGATCTCATGGTCAAGGTGGATACCCAAGGAAGGTTCCAGTTTGTCAGCCCGTCGTACTGCAAGACATTCGGAAAGACCAGGGAGGAACTGCTGGGCAACGCCTTTATGCCATTGGTCCATCCCGACGACCGGGAAATCACCGCCAAGGCCATGGAGGACCTCTACCGTCCGCCTTATACCGCTTACCTGGAGCAACGCGCGATGACCAAGGACGGCTGGAGGTGGCTTGGCTGGATGGATACCGCCGTACGAGACGAAAACGGAAAGGTGGTGTCGATTCTCGGCGTCGGCCGGGACGTCACCGAGCGCAAAAGATTGGAGGAGGCGCTTTCCGCCTCCGAGCGCAAATGGAGGCATGTCCTTGTCAACGTGCCCCAATTCGGCGTCGGCCTGGACTCGGACGGCAGGATCGTCTTCGTAAACGAGTATTTCCAGAAGACGACCGGCTGGAAGGAACAGGAACTCATCGGCCGGGACTGGTTCGATATTTTCATTCCCGAAGATATCCGAGATGAAATTCGAAATCTCTTTCGCACGATCATGGGACAACAAGACGCCCACGGGTTTTCCACCTATGAAAACGAGATCCTGGCGAAATCCGGGGAGCGTTTGAACGTGGCCTGGTCGAACGTGCTTTCCAGGGGACCCGGCGGCGAAAATGCGGGCATCACCTGCCTCGGCATCGACCTCACCGAAAGGCGACGGGCCGAAACGGTACTGAGGGAAAGCGAGGAGAAATTCCGCCTGGTCTTTCACACGAGTCCCGACGCCATCTATCTCAGCCGGCTCGAAGACGGCATGTGCGTGGATATCAACGAAGGGTTCACGCGGATCATGGGATATGCCAGAGAAGAAGCCGTGGGCAAGACTTCCATCGAAATGAACATTTGGAAAAACCCGCAGGAAAGACAAGGGCTGAAAGAGGCCTTGCGGGAGAAGGGGTGGGTGCGAAATTTCGAAGCCCAATTCGTCGCCAAAGACGGAAGCCTCAAGGACGGGCTTCTGTCCGCCGGGGTGTTGACCTTCAAGGACGAAGAGCTGATCATTTCCATCACCCGCGACATCACCAGGCGCAAGCAGGCCGAAGACGCCCTGAAGAAAAGCGCCGAACAGCACAAGTCGATCCTCCGGACGGCCATGGACGGATTCTGGCTGGCGGACGCCGCCACCGCAAGACTCCTGGAGGTCAACGAAGCCTACTGCCAAATGAGCGGCTACAGCCAGGACGAACTTTTGCACATGAGGGTCCGGGACCTCGACGCCTTTGAAACCGATGAGCAATTGGCCGGGCGCATGGAAAAAATCGTCGCAAAAGGCGAGGATCGATTCGAAAGCAAGCACCGCCGCAAGGACGGCACCCTCTTCGACATAGAAGCCTGCGTCCAGCATAGACCCGACGACGGGGGGCGTTTCGTCTGCTTTTTAAAAGACATCACCCAAAGAAAAAGAGCGGAAAGGGCTTTGAGAATCTCCGAGCATAAATGGAGAAACATTCTGGTCGATACGCCGCAGATCGGCATTTCGCTGGCGCCGGATGGAAAAGTAATCTTCGCCAACAACCATTTTTTGAAACTGACCGGGTGGAAAAGACACGAAGTCATCGGCAGGAACTGGTTCGACATGTTCGTGCCCGAGTACTGCCGGGAGGAAATACGAAACTCATTCGCGAGAGTGATACGGAGAAGGGAAACCATGGAATTCACCACCCACGAAAACGAGATCGTGCTTAGAAACGGGGAGCTTCGAAACGTGGCGTGGTCCAATGCGCTGTCAAAGGACGGCGACGGGAACGTCACCGACCTGACCTGCCTGGGAATCGATCTGACCGAGCGCAAAAACTGGGAAACGAGGCTGCTGCAAGCCCAGAAAATGGAATCCATCGGCAACTTGGCCGGAGGCATCGCCCACGACTTCAACAACATCCTGTTTCCCATCGTGGGCCTGGCCGAAATTCTCGCCGAAGACCTTCCGCAAGGCAGCCAAAAAAAGCAATACGCCAGCGAAATTCTGAAAGCCGGGCTCAGAGGCAGCGAACTGGTCAAGCAAATCCTCGCCTTCAGCCGCCAGAACAAGCACGAAATGGCGCCGGTTCGCGTGCAGTTCGTCATGAAGGAAGTTCTGCAATTGAGCCGGGCCTCGATCCCCACGAACATCGAAATCGAACAGAGTCTCCAAACCGATTGCGGCCTCGTCCTGGGGGACTCCACCCAAGTGCACCAGATCGGCATGAACCTTGTCACCAACGCCTACCACGCGGTCCAGGACAACGGGGGGAAGATTACCGTGGAAGTTCGGGAAGTCCGCTTGCCAACCGGTTCGAGAGACTTGTCCTTCGAGGGCCTGCCCTCCGGCGAATACGCCATGCTGTCCGTGTCGGACAACGGAATCGGAATTGCCGAAGAACACCTGGATAAGATCTTCGAACCCTACTTCACCACCAAGGACAAAGGAAAGGGAACGGGACTCGGCCTGTCCGCCGTCTATGGCATTGTAAAGGAACACAAGGGCGACATCCGGGTCTTCAGCAAGCCGGGCCAAGGCGCCACCTTTCAAGTCTACCTGCCCCTGATGCCCGTCTCGGATGCAGCCGAATCCAGTCCCGAAACCGGAAATATGAACTTCGGAACGGAACGGATCCTGGTGATCGACGACGAGGACCCCATCGCCAACATTCTGAAAGAAGTCCTGGAAAGGCTCGGATACAAAATAACCAAGCGAACCAGCAGCATCGACGCCTTGGAGGAGTTCAAATCCGACCCGTACGCATTCGATCTTGTCCTGACCGACATGGCCATGCCGCACATGACCGGCGAAACCATAGCCAGGAAAGTGAAGGCCGCAAGGCCGGACATTCCGATCATTATCTGCACGGGGTTCAGCGAGAGAATCGACGAGAAAAAGGCCAAGGAGATCGGCGCCGATGGCTTTCTTTTGAAACCGATCCTGAGAACCAAGCTTTCAGAGATGGTCCGAAAAGTGCTTGACAAGGCAAAAAAGCCATAGCTTCGAAAGAGAAAGAGATGACGAACCTTCTTCATAGAAAGTTTTTCGGCGGCAGCGAAAGCACAGGCTTGTCGCAATTGACAGGAACCGCGACGCTGTTCTTTTCGGTCGCGATTTTCATTTGCTGTGCCTGTCCGGCGCGAATAACCGCTTCGGAAAAGGACGAGGTAACGAGCTTGCTCAACCAGTTGAAGAGCGGAAACGCCGACCGACGCGCAGAGGCGGCATATGCCTTAGGCGAAACCCGCGACCGACGCGCGATAGATCCTCTTCTGGGAATCTTGCGGGACCCGTCCGAGGACGGCCAGGTTCGCATGGGGGCCGCCTGTTCGCTGGGGGCGCTGGGGGATGCTTCAGCGGTGGAACCGCTGATCGAGACGATGCGGGAAGACATGAAGATGCGCACAGGTATTCTGGCCGCCTGCATCGGCGCCCTGGGAGAACTCAAAGACCCGAGGGCCGTCCCGATTCTTCTGAAGGCGCTGGGCAACAGGGCCGACGACTGGATTTACAGAGAGATGGCCGCAAGGGCGCTGGGCGAAATCGGGGATGCAAGGGCCGTCGGTCCGCTCCTCTCGGCGGCCTACATGGCGGACACCCGGCACGACGCCATAGAGGCCCTCGCGAAAATCGGAGACCCCGAAGCCGTCGATATCTTGATCGAAGCATTGGACGAGGGGGAAGAGGCCGACACGGCCGAAGCCGCCAAAGCCGGTCTTTTGCGCATGGGTCCGCAGGCCGTCCCCGCGCTTGTCAAAAAAATGGCGCCATTCTCCAGAGAATACCAGGAAAACCATAAACGCGCGACGGTTGCCGAAATCCTGGGGGCGCTTTGCGACAATAGGGCCGAGGAAGCCCTTCGCAACGCTGCGGAAGACCCGAGCCCACTTGTGCGAAAAAGCGCCGAGCAGGCCTTGGAAAAAATCAAAAATTGCAAGGAAAGACCATCGTTGGTAAAATAATATTCTGAAAAGAGTACGAAGACAACAAAGACCGCTCATCGCGGATTTGTGGGACAAAACGGCTCGATGGTAACCAGACCATCCTGGTCTGGCATGTCTTGGATTGCAAGCGGCGGCGTGCTCGCAATATGGGACCAGAGCTGGAAGCTCTGGTTACCTTTGTCGCTCCCCACAAATCCGCGATGAGCCACAAAGACAAAAGGTCCCAATGAAAATCTATCTCGACTGCTACCCATGCTTTCTTCGGCAGGCCCTTCACGCCTCGAGGCTTGCCGAAGGAACTCCCGCGCAACAACACCGGGTCGTCGTAAAGACAATGAAGCTTCTTTGCGAACTTCCTTCCGAAACCACGCCACCGGAGATGGCCTGCCAGGTGCATCGGATTGTCCGGGAGGAAATCTCGGCGGATGATCCCTACAGGGAAGTGAAAGCCGCCAGCACCCGAGCGGCCCTGGACCTGTATCCCAGGCTGAAGCAACTGGTTTCGCACAGCGAAGATCCCCTGGACACCGCGATTCGACTGAGCATCGCCGGAAACATCATCGATTTCGGCGTTTCGGATCACCACGACGACCTGTGGGAAACGGTGGAAAAGGTCTTGAAACAGCGATATGCCATCGATCACGGGCAGGCCCTGCGGTCGCGGTCGCAGTCCGCCGGCCATGTGCTTTTCCTGGCGGACAACGCCGGTGAAACCGTCTTCGACCGGATACTGATCGAGCAGTTGCCCATGCCCGTCGTCTACGCGGTGAAAGCGGCCCCGATTCTAAACGACGCAACCCGGCAGGACGCCGTGGCCGCAGGGATTGACGCCGTCGCAAGAATCGTCGACAACGGCACGGACGCGCCAGGAACAATCCTGTCCCTTTGCAGCCGCGAATTCATGGAACTCTACGAGGCGGCCCCCCTGGTGATCGCCAAGGGACAGGCGAACTACGAAAGCTTGAGCGACCAGGGCCCCAGGGTCTTCTGCCTGTTGCAGATCAAGTGCCCGGTCATTTCCGGGGACATCGGCGCGCCCGTGGGCGGAATCGTTCTGCGGCAAGGGGCGGCAAGGCCATAGGACAGCGAGGGGGCTTTCCTGCATACCCTCGGCGAAACAACATGGCCGGGACTGGAACGGGATATCCTGCATTTTTTTCGAGGGAGGGCGAAATGACAACCACTTGGCACAAATCGACATGTCCGTTCTGCGGGCTGGGCTGCGGGGTCGAAGTCGGGCTGGACCAGGGCAGGATTGCAAAGGTCCGGGGGTTGAAAGGCCACCCGGCCAACAACGGGGACATTTGCAGGCTGCCCGCCAACTATCCTCCCATGTTTTGTTGCGCAATGTCGTGGAAACCAGCCTGATGGTCTGGCTGCAACAGCTCGGCGGAGCAGCCGTGCGGCGCTGGCTCGAACTGGTAGACAACGTCAATCGTGAAAAGGCTTGCAAGGATGTGGAGTTCAGGCTGAAAACAGGGAACCGCGACAGGTGGCTGAATGTGAGCGCTTCGCTCCTGGAACGGATCGCCGACGAAGAGCTGGGGGTGATCATAAGCATCTGGCGCGACGTGACCGCAAGAAAAAACGCCGAGATGGAGTTGTTGGAACATCGAGAACATCTCGAGCAATTGGTAGGACAGCGCACCGCCGAACTCAAGCTGGAAATAATCGAGAGGAAACGGGCGGCGGCGGCCCTTCGGGAAAGCGAGGAGAAATACCGGACCATGATGGATTCCATGAAAGACGCCGCTTACATTTGCTGCCCCCGATTCCGCATAGAATACATGAACCCGAGAATGAAAGAAATGGTAGGCAGGGACGCGACCGGCGAAATCTGCCACAAAGCCATTTACGGCAAAAACGAGAAGTGCCCGTGGTGCGTTTACGGCCAAGTTCTTGAAGGAAAGCATGTCGAGCATGAATGGGCGGACCCGAAGAACAATCGGTACTACTCCGTCGTCGATTCGCCGATTCATCATTCCGACGGGTCGGTTTCGAAATTGACCCTTTTCCGAGACGTAACGGAACAAAAAGCCATCGAGTCTCGACTACGCCAGGCCAGCAAAATGGAGTCCATCGGGACCATGGCAGGCGGCATCGCCCACGATTTCAACAACATTCTCTACATCATCAGCGGAAACGCGGAGCTGGCAATGGACGACATACCGGAGTGGGACCCGGCGCGCGCCAACTTAAAAGCGATCAAATCCTCCGCCCTTCGAGCGGCAGGCATCGTAAAACAGCTGCTCGACTTCAGCCGCAAGCCTATCGTTCAGGAAATAGGCCCCATCGGCGCAGTAGAAGTCGTCAAAGACGCTCTCGAGTTCCTTCGTTCTACGATTCCCGCGACAGTCGAAATCCGAACGCGCTTTCCCGAAACGGAAACCACGATTCTCGGAGACTCCGCCCAGATCAGCCAGGCGATGATGAACCTTTGCATCAATGCCTCTCAGGCGATGGAGGAGAAGGGGGGAATTTTGGATGTCGCCGTTGAAAATATCGTGATTCACGATGTCGCCCGCGATAACTACTCCGACACGCCCCCAGGCGATTACTTGAAAATCACGGTCGGAGACACGGGGACCGGAATCGAACCGCACGTACAGGACAAGATATTCGACCCCTATTTTACCACCAAGGAAATCGGCCAGGGATCGGGGATGGGGCTGGCGGTGGTCCACGGCATCGTAAAAAACCATAAAGGGGCCATTTCCGTCGAAAGCCGGCCGGGAAAAGGGACCGTGTTTACCGTCCTGTTTCCGGCCATTGCGAAAATGCGCGGAAAGGCCCCTGCCCCATCCGCGACAATCTCGCAGGGCAGGGGAGAATCGATTCTTTTTATCGACGACGAAACGGGCATTGTCCGAATGTGGGGACAGATGCTGGAACGGCTTGGGTATTCGGTCGAGACCCGAACAAACCCCGTGGAGGCCCTGGAGCTTTTCCGGTCGAGACCCGAAGCGTTCGACCTGGTGGTTACCGACATGACCATGCCGAAGATGACCGGACTTCAACTGTCGCAAGAACTCAAGAAAATCCGGAGGGACATCCCGGTCATCCTCTGCACGGGCCACAGTGCGCTGATCGACGAGGAAACAGCCGGGCAGACGGACATTCAAGGGTATGTTCAAAAGCCGATCGCAAGGAAAGACATCGCGAAAACAATTCGAGACGTTCTGGACGATAAAAACAGGTGTTAGCCATGTCGAACAAACCATCCTACGAAGATTTGGAAAAAAGGGTCCGGGAATTGGAACGGGTAGAATGGGAACGCAGGAAAACCGAGGAGGAACTCGCTCAAATTTTTTCCATGTCGCTGGACATGATCTGCATCGCGGACATCGATACGGCGACCTTCATCAAAGTCAATCCCGCTTTCACGGAAGTGCTTGGATACGCCGAGGAAGAGCTTCTGGAAAAGCCTTTTTTCGATTTCATCCACCCGGACGATATCGATGCGACCCGGTCGGTGGTCGAGCAGAAATTGCAGACCGGCGCCAAAGTCATTAATTTCGAGAACCGGTATCGTTGCAAGGACGGGAGCTTTCGCTGGCTAAGCTGGGTATCCCATCCCAATCCGAAAAAAAGGATCACCATTGCCATCGCCCGCGATATCACGGAATGGAAACGAAACGAAGAAGCGTTGAAGAAAAGCAAGGCCCTGCTGGACGCAACCGGGCGCATGGCCAGAGTCGGTGGATGGGAACTGGACGCCGAAACGCTGGAGGTGACCTGGACCGCCGAAACCTATCGCATCCACGAAGTCCCGCCGGACCGCAAGCCATCTTTGCAGGAGGCTATCGACTTCTTCCATCCGGAAGACAGAGAGCGACTGGCGCAGGCCGTCCAGCGCGCCCTCGATCACGCAGAGCAGTACGACCTGGAGGTCCGCTTCATCACCGCGCGGGGAAAGCATTTGTGGACACGCACCATCTGCCGACCGGAAATCGTCCGCGGAAAGACAGTCAGGCTGAAAGGGACCTTTCAGGACATCACCGATTTGAAACAAGCGCAGGAGAAGCAGAAAAAGCTGGAAGCGCAGCTGTCCGAGGCGATGGAAATAGCCCATCTCGGGCATTGGGAATTCGATGTCGAAAACGACCTTTTCACTTTCAACGACCAGTTCTACAAAATATTTCGAACCACGGCCCGACAGGTCGGGGGATATTCCATGTCGTCTGCGGAATACGCCAGGCGCTTTGTCCACCCCGAGGACAGGGACATGGTCGGAAAGGAAATTCGCAAAGCCATCGAAACACCCGATGCCGGCTTCAGCCGGCAAGTGGAGCACAGGATGTTGTACGCCGACGGGAAGGTCGGCTACATCAATGTCCGGTATTTCGTCGTCAAAGACGATACGGGGAAAACGGTGAAGACCTATGGCGTAAACCAGGATATCACCCGCCAAAAGCTGCTCGAATCCAAGCTCCAGCAAGCCCAGAAAATGGAATCCATCGGCAGTCTCGCAGGCGGAATCGCCCATGATTTCAACAATATTCTCTTTCCTATCATCGGAATGGCCGAAATGCTTCTGGACGATCTGCCCGAAGGCAGTCTCGAGCGAGAAAACGCCGAGGAGATTTTCAAGGCGGGCAAAAGGGGCGGCGAGCTTGTCAAGCAAATCCTCGCGTTCAGCCGCCAGTCCGGGCGCCAAATGGCCCCGACACGGGTCCAGCATATTCTCAAAGAGGTCCTGAAGCTTGCAAGGTCGATCATTCCATCCTACATCGAAATCGACCGGGAGATACAACCCGACTGCGGCTTGATCATGGCGGACCCCACGCAAATCCACCAGGTCGCCATGAATATCGTCACCAATGCGTACCACGCCGTCGAAGCCAACGGAGGTACGATAACCGTCCGGCTGAAAGAGGCGGAGCTGGATGGTTCGGATTTGCCCGGGACCCATTTGAAGCCCGGAAGATACGCGGTCCTGTCTGTTTCCGACACGGGACATGGGATGCCTGCGGAGCTGATAGGAAAAATCTTCGACCCGTATTTCACGACCAAGGAACAGGGCAAGGGGACCGGCCTCGGCCTTGCCGTCGTTTACGGAATCGTTCAAGGACACAAGGGAAATATCAAGGTCTACAGCGAGATAGGCAAAGGGACGACCTTCAACGTATATCTGCCCATGATGGAAAAACCGCCCGACACCCCAACGGCCGATGGCGCCGAGGTCCTTCGAACAGGAACGGAAAGGATTTTGCTGGTCGATGACGAACCGTCCATCGCAAAACTCGAAAAGCAGAGTCTCGAACGTCTCGGCTATCAAGTGACCATGCGAGTAAACAGCCTGGAGGCTTTGGAAGCGTTTCGAACGAAGCCCGATTCCTTCGATTTGATCATGACCGATATGACCATGCCGAACATGACCGGGGATCAGCTCGCCGGTGAGATCAAATCCATCAGGTCCGACATTCCGATCATCATTTGCACGGGGTTTTCCGAAAGAATAAACGACGAAAACGCGGGAAATCTGGGAATCTCAGGGGTCCTGATGAAGCCGGCGATCAAATCCGAGATGGCGAAAATGGTGCGCAAGGTCCTTGATGAAGCGTCTGGACAGAAAAAAAGGGAATTCGATTGAAATCTTTTGACGTACCATTGGAGGTTGGGTTAAGGTTAGGGACACTGGAAATGATCGCGAGAATGCATTCGGCAAGAGATGCTTTTTGAAAATGCGCAAATTTCTGGCAATACCTGTCACCAAGATCGCGGACAATGGTCATGACCGATAAGCCATCATACCAAGAACTGGAAAGACGCGTTGCGGAGCTGGAGGCGAAAGAGCGCTTGCTCGCCGAGGACTGCGGGGAACTCGAGCCGCACCTGATCAGCCAGGCACAAAAGGAACTGCAGGCGATCTACTCCATGTCCCTGGACATGGTTTGCATCGCCGACATCCATACATCCACGTTTCTCAAAGTCAATCCGGCGTTCACGACCACGCTGGGCTACAGCGAGTCTGAACTGCTTTCCGTGCCCTTCACCGATTTCGTCCACCCCGAAGATTTGGGGCCCACCCTGAAGATGCTGGAAGAAAGTGATCGAAAAGGCCGCAAAGTCGTCAATTTCAAGAACCGCTATCGTTGCAAGAGCGGCGGATACCGTTGGCTCAGCTGGGTATCCAGCCCGGTCCCGGAAAAAGGGATGACCTATGCCGTAGCCCACGACATCACCGAAGAAATCCACGCATACGAAGCCCTGTGCAGCCAGCGCAATCTTTTGAACAGCCTGTTCAACAACCTGCCCATGGGAATTGCCGTCCTGGCCCCCGACGGCCACCTGCTGATCGCCAACAAAGGATTTACCGAAATCACCGGATATACTGCGGATGAAATGAAATCTCTGGAAGACTGGTTTCCCAGGGCGTACCCGGACCCGGACTATCGCCGCGCCGTGATGGAGGAATGGTCGAATGCGGAAGGCCGTGGCACTGCCGTTCGGGAATTCAAAGTGACCTGCCGGGACGGCGGCGTCAAGAACATCGAATTTCGCGTGGTCATCCTGAAGGACGGCCGCCGCCTGGTAACCATGTCGGACGTCACCGAGCGCCGAAAGGCGCTCGAAGAGCGCGAAGCTTTCCACCGGCGTTTCACCACTGTTTTGGACAGCATCGACGCCACGGTTTTCGTGGCCGACATGGACACCTATGAAATTCTTTTCATGAACAAGCGCATGATCGAGGAATTCGGCGGCGACCGGACCGGAAAAATCTGCTGGAAGGCTCTTCGGAAAAAAACGGCGCCCTGCAAACGCTGCACCAACAAACTCCTGATCGACGAAAACGGCCAGCCGGCCGGGGTTTTCGCCTGGCAAGGGGAAAGCCACATTTCCGGCAAGTGCTTCATCAATTACGACCGCGCCATCGAATGGATCGACGGCCGGATCGTCAGGCTCCAGATCTCTCTCGACATCACCGAATCCAAAAAGATGGAAGACGCGCTTCGCAAGGCGCAGAAAATGGAAGCCATCGGGACCCTGGCAAGCGGAGTGGCGCACGATTTCAACAATTTGCTGATGGGCATCCAGGGTCGAGCTTCCCTGATATCGGCGAGTCTGGCGCCCGGCCATCCCCATTGCGAGCACATCGCCGCCATCGAGGAACATGTCATAAGCGCCGCCAGCCTGACCAAGCAATTGCTCGGCCTTGCCCGCAGCGGCAAGCTCGAGGTCAAGCCGGTCGATATCAACGCCCTGCTCGAAACCTCCGCATCCATGTTCGGACGGACCCGCAAGCAAATCCGCATAAAAATCAGAACGACGCCCGAATCGACGATGGTCGAGGCCGACAAGAGGCAGATCGAGCAAGTCCTTCTCAACATATATGTCAACGCGTCGCAGGCAATGCCCGACGGCGGCGATCTGATTCTGGAGACAAGCACGGTGGAACTGGACAAAGACGCCTGCAACCCTTCCAAGGTCCCGCCGGGACGTTTCGTGAAGATTTCATTGACCGACACGGGCGTCGGCATGACCGAGGATGTCCGCCAGAAGGTGTTCGATCCCTTCTTCACGACCAAGGAAAAGGAACGAGGCACCGGGCTGGGGCTCGCCTCCGCCTACGGCATCGTTCGCAACCATGGCGGCATGATCACGGTTTACAGCGAACCGGGGCACGGAAGTACTTTCAACATATACCTGCCCAGCTGCGAAGAAAAAGCTTCTGCGGAAGCACCCACTGTGGGGGGAATGGTCGGCGGAACGGAAACCATTCTTCTGATCGACGACGAGCCGTTGATCGTCGATGTGGGAAAAGCCATGCTGGAGTTGCTGGGATATCGCGTCGTGGTCGCCGACAGCGGTTCGGCCGCCATCAGGACCGTATCGGACGCGGGGCGAAAGATCGACCTGGCGATTCTGGACCTGATCATGCCGGGGCTCGACGGCGGAAAGACCTTCGACCGTATCCGCGAAGTGTGTCCTTCCATTCCGGTGATTTTGTCCAGCGGCTATTCCATCAACGGACAAGCCGGGGAAATTCTGAAACGCGGATGCAATGGTTTCATCCAGAAACCCTTCAATATCAGGGAGCTGGCCGGAAAAATCAGGGAAATACTGGATTCGGGAACAAACCATTCCCCACGATAATCATCCAGAGGCTTGCCGAAGAAATAGAAGAAAATGGAAACGATCAAAACCAAAACAACAATCATCCAGGACAGCATTCTGGATAAATGGCAGAATGTGGTCGATATCATGGCGGATGTGCTCAAAGTACCGTCGGCCCTGGTTACGAGAGTGGATCCGCCCGAGATCGAGGTGCTCAGGTCGGCACGGGTCGAGGGAAATCCGTACAAGTCCGGAGACAAGGTAATGATGGCAAAGCACTATTGCGAAGCCGTGGTGACCAAAAACAAAAAAATGAAAGTCGCCTATGCGCCGGAAGATCCCTCGTGGAACGCGGCCCCGGAGATCGAGTACGGAATGACCGCCTACCTGGGATACCCGTTGTGCTGGCCAAGCGGCGAAATGTTCGGAACCATTTGCGTGCTCGACTCCAAAAAGAACCCGTTCGGGGAGGTTTATGAAAAAGTCCTGAACGAATTCAAGGAGCTTGTCGAAACCCACCTGTCGCTGGTGGACATGAACGAACAACTGAAAAGCGCCCTGTCGGAAGTAAAAATTCTTCGCGGCCTGCTGCCGATTTGCTGCATTTGCAAATGCATCAGAGACGATCAAGGCTACTGGAACAAAATCGAAAACTACATACAGCAGCATTCCGAAGTCGAATTCAGCCATGGCATTTGTCCGAATTGCGCCAAAAGACTGTATTCCGAATTGGACCTCGACCCGGAGGACTTGGAGCGAGGACCCGAGAAGACGTGACATGAGACCCGACACAATGTTTCGAAAGGGGGAAAACATGAAGTGCGACACATGCGAAGCAAAGATCGAAAACGGCGAGGAAAGGGAACACATGGGGCATGTATTGTGCGAGGACTGTTACATGGATGCCCTTTCTCCTGTGAAAGCCTGCGACCCTTGGGCCGTTTATTCGGCAAAATCCATGAACGACGGCAATTCCCGATTGACGAACCTGCAAGAAAAGATTTTGGCCGTGTTGAAAGAAACCGATGGAATCGAACCGGAAGCTTTGGCGGTGAAAGTCGGTTTGAGCCCGAGCGATCTGCAACGAGAAATGGCCACATTGAGGCACATGGAAAAAATCCGCGCAGCCATGGAAGGCGACAGGAAGGTTTTTCGACTGTGGCAATGAAACTCGCGGGAAAAAACGTTCGGGTCCGCAGGTAGAACTCTCCCGCGAACCCGAAAAAACAGCGAATTCATAGAAATTTCATCACCGACCGGCGCGCGATTGCGACGCGCTTCCCTGCGCGCCGGAGCCCGTCGAGGTGGTCCCGGAACCCGTATCGCCATGGTTCTGGTCGCCTCCGGCCATGACCACTCCGGACGTGAGCACCACGAACAAAATGGCAATGATCAGTTTTTTCATTCAATCACCTCCCCTCCCGCCTTTCGTTTCCGGCCCGGGTCCGTTGTTTTCGGACCGGCTTTCGAAAAAAACAATAGCATGAAAATTTGCATTTCGAAACGGAAAATACCGGTCCCCGGTGGCGGTCGGCTGTCCACACACAGGCGTGGCAGGTCAGGGGACAATTCCGACCAGGCCATTGCCCTTACGTTCCAGGTGCGGCGCGAGCCTGTTGAGATCCTCGAGGAATTCCAGCTTGTTTTCCGGCGATATCAACACGCCAAACCGGGAGCCGGAGAACCGAATCCTGATTCGATCCAGCGACCATGCCGGCGCGGACAACGGATTGCGCGTCGGAAAAGCCTCTGTGATCTCGGCGATTGGAATTTTCTTGCGGAAAAGGCCGATTTGTATCGTCAGGTTCGCCGAATCCAGCAAGTAGCGCGTGTGATGCGCCAGCACCCCCGTGGCAATTGTCAGAAGCGCCAAAAAGCCGAAAAAGCATGTCGCGAACACCTTCATCCAGGGAGCGGCTGGCTCTGTGTGCACGGTGAACGTCGTGTAAATGAAAAAAACGGACAAGCCCCAGAGGATCGCCATCAGCCACCAGTCGCGCTTTGAAGGGTAAGCCTGCATTTTATTTGTCCAAGTATTTATTTCAAGCGGATCGGCTGCCTACCGGTCCCTTTTTATGGTATTTTCAAAGTCGCCAAGCTTTATGTGAACTTGTTCTTGATCGTACCGGACGACCAATCCCGGAGCATCGTACTGCTCCATGTCCGCAAAATGGGCCTGGCCTGCTGCGTAGATATATCCCCTGGATGCAAGTCCGTTTCTCAGCCAGAGTTCTTCGGCGGACTGGCAGCACGATGTAGCAGAACGCACGACCCTCAAATCGCGGTAGCATCCCGTCGCCGAAACGATCAGCTGCCGAACGGTGAACCAGCCTCCGCATCGGCTGCATTCGACCCAGTCGTCTATGTTCCCAGTGGGTTCCATCCTTTTAAGAAACTCCCCGTTCTCTGAACAGTGTCCAAATCCATTTCGGTTTCATTTCTCCATTCCGCATTGCTGCCGGAACCTTCATTTTCGGGAATGAACGGTGTGAATTCCGGCCGTTCTTCCTCGACAAATCGGTTCAAGCGCTCGAGCAACATCGGCTGGACCTGAGCCAGGTGGACAGCATGTTCTTCAATGGCCCAAAAGCCTTCGCCTCTTTGCCTTGTAATGAACCGGCTTGGAATCGACCGAATCAACTCCGAAAAAATAGCAGGCGATTTTTCCAGGCATTCCAAAATTGATATTTTGTCTTTCATCTTGTTTCGCACCGTGATGGGCTTGGCTCTTGTTTCAGCCATGCCTCTGGGGAACGCGGACGCGAAGCGTCCTGGTATGCATTCCAACGCGAAGCGTTGGAACGAGTCGTCGAGGCCATGGCAGAAATAAAAACCAAGCCCCACCGTGAACAAAGCCGACCCTCCCTTTCGTGCTTATCCCGTATCATAGCCACCTGTTTTTCAAAAATATGAGAATACAGAGCAATGACGCGCAGAATGAAACTCCGGCAACGAGGTAGAAAGGATGGGGTGAATGCTGGAACGGAAGTTCAATGTTCATCCCGTAGATGCTTGCGGCCAGGGTGGGAATCATCAGGATGATCGTTATGGATGTCAGAATTTTCATGACGACATTCAAGTTGTTCGATATAACCGACGCGAACGCGTCCATCATTCCGCTGAGAATATTGGTGTATATGTTGGCCATTTCGATGGTATCAGTCGGAACAAACCTGTTTTCCGACCATCTCAAAATTCTGATCATGATATCTTCCTTTCCAAAATATCAAGCATGCAATTTCACTCTGATATTTTTATTGTCATGCCATGAACATCGAATCAATATCACACAATATCCGTGCCTTTTCAATGGCGAAATCCCGCGCCGGTGGCGGTTTCCGTTTACGATCTGACAGCAGGTCGGGACAAGGACGCGCCTGGGGTGATGAAAATCCCCCGGAATGGCGGATAGTTCTTCAGTAGGTTTTCTTCCTTTCCGAAGTGCCGGCTTTCGGTTTGCGGGGTTCGCCTATACCTCAGATTTTCAAGAGGACCGTCATTCCGGCCGGAGCGCGCGCGGAGAGCCGGAATCAAGGCTCTGGCGAGTTTTCGGAAACGGGGCGAGGCGGAATGTTCGGCTCCGAACTTTTGGAAAGCAGGCGTTCGTTTCCCGGCGCATCGGCGTTCTTGTCCCGTCAGGATGCCGCAGCTTGCGGTTCGGAAATTTTCGCCGCCGTCTGCCGCCGAGCCGCCGGGACTTGAACGGAAGCCTGGATTCCGGCTCTCCGCGCGCGTTTTCAAATGCGACACCGCCGGATTCAACGGACTCTCGCGCATGCGCCGAATTCCCGCCCGACTCGGGAAACGCGCGCTCCGGCCGGAATGACGGGCACGGAAATGCCGGAGTGAAAAAAAAACGGAACGTCGGCCGCAATGACTCGGATTCGATTCCGCTATGGATTGGTTTTAACATCGGCCACTTTCAAAGACTATCGTCCCGGCAGTCGTCATTCCGGGCGGAGCGGTATGCAACCCGGGTGTCGATAAAATAGCCGGATTCCGTCTTTTCCGGGAATTTCTTAACTGGAAAATATAGCGTAGACCCGGAATCCAGGCATCCGCATACAGAACCAAGCCCCTTGTTGGATTATCGGAATTGAAACCAAGCCAGCTTTTTAATAATCGCAAATCTTGCCATCGCGCCGAACATGTGATATTCAGCGACTCATTATTGAGAAATAAGGAAAATGGAAAAATACTTGGCGGACAGCCGCTTTTTCGAAAACCTGAGAAACCTGCGCATGGAATCCCGATATCACCGCCACTTCCGGCTGGTTTTTTGGAAAGGAGATGAAAAAATGATTCGTTTTTTCAGCAACGGCTTGAGACGCTTCGCAACGGCGCTTCTGCCTGCGCTTTTGTTTTCGGGGTGCGCATTCTGGGGAGGCGACAAGCCCCTGGAAACCCTGACCTACCGGTCGCAGGACCCTTCCAATGAAAGCCTGATCGTTTTTCTAAGGGGCCGCGGAGGCAGCCACGAGGATTTCGCCGAGGAAGGTTTCATCGACAGCGTGCGCCAACGGGGGCTGGCCTACGACATGATGGCGCCGAACGCCCATTTGGGATATTATTTTTCCGAAACCCTGGTCCCTCGCCTGAAGGAGGACATCGTCGATCCGGCAAAAGCGCAGGGCTACAGGCGCATCTGGCTGGTCGGCGTGTCCATGGGAGGACTCGGGGCCTTGATGTACACGCGTTCGCATCCGAAGGATGTTGCCGGCGTCTATCTGATTGCGCCCTTTTTGGGATACAGCGACATTGTCGACGAAATCGCGGAGGCGGGAGGCGTACGCTCCTGGTCTCCCGGAAACTACGACCCTTCCGAAGACTGGCAGCGGATGCTCTGGGATTGGCTGAAAACAGTCGGGGAGAACCCGTCGGACTGGCCGCCCATATATCTCGGATACGGGATGGACGACGATTTTGCGACGGCCCACGGGCTTTTGGGCGAAATCCTGCCCCATGATCGAATTTTCGAAACCCAAGGCGGCCATACCCCGGATGCCATGAAAAGGGCATGGCTGCTTTTTCTTGACAACAGCGGGGCACTGTAAAGCATTTCCTACGCTTTCTCGTCGTTGGCGGCGGAGGAGGTTGAAGCGGCTGCAAGCGCCTCCGACCGGCCCATCGTCTTTTCCATGAACATCCGCGTGGCCCATCGGAGAAAAATCTTGGTGTACTGGGCGCCGGCGAAATACATTCCGGCGATGAAGACCAGGTGGGACAGCCCATAGGTCAGAGGTCCTCCGATTCCCACGATCAACGGTTCCTTATAATATACGGAAAGCATCCCCAAGGCGCTGACAGCAGGCCATCCGATGGTGTAGCTCAAACCGATGAGAAACAGGCCGAATATGATGCGCGGCGTGGGCTTCTCCTTGAAGGCGCTCAGGTCCGCCCGGTCGGCAATGGCGCTTTGCACATAGGCGCTCCGGGACATTCTTTTCAGTACGAATTGTATCATTGGCGTTTATGTTGCAGCCTTTCGTTTTTTTTCGCAATAACGACAAAACGGGCTTGGTTTTTATTTCGGCCATGTCCTCACCGTCTCGTCCGCCTCGTTCCAACGCTTCGCGTTGGAATGCATACCAGGACGCTTTGCGTCCGCGTTCCGCAGAGGCATGGACCAAACAAGAACCAAACCCGACAAAACCTGTTGAAAAATAGTTTCTATTTCGATAAACAACAGGATCGCAATAATACACTGTGGAATATAAGGATGCAAAATTTATTTTTCAGGGCCGGAGCGACCGAATTTGAGCTGGGACTATTTCGATAAAATCTATTGCATTTCTCTTCGGGAAAGACCGGACCGCAAGGCCGAAGCCGAGGCCCAGTTCGAAAAGGCGGGGCTTGCCGGCCTCGTCGAATTTGCAATCTTCGATAAAGACACCGCCAATCCGGAGCGGGGAATCTACGTATCCCATTTTAGGTGCATCCAAAAAGCCTTGGAAGAAGGCGCGGACACCGTGCTTTTATTCGAGGACGACATCCTTTTCCGCAACTTCGACCCCCGTGTTTTAAAAAACGGCATCGACTTTCTGAAACATTCGCCGGACTGGCATTTCCTCTTTCTGGGATGCATGGTTAAGGCGAGTCGCCACGCTGGCTGTCCCTCTGTAATCAAGGTGCGCTATCGAAGCCTCACCCACGCCTATGCCATTCACCGGCGCTTTGCCGAAACCATCGAGCCGTGGAAAGGGGTCGCCTACGACGACATGCTCAGGGATTTGGAAGACGACCGCGCATTCGCTCTTTATCCGTCCTTCGCATTTCAGAGCAATTCCCCTTCGGACAATGAACGCTACCTCAGGCTGGACAGGTTCCGGCGCCTGCTCGGAGGCCTTCGGATCTTGCAACGACTGGACGAATTCTGGCACCTTCGACGAATCCAAATCATCCTGGCCCATCTCGCCGCGATTCTTTTGTTGGTCTGGTTTATTTCATGAAATTCATCCCCATTCGTTTCAAGGTTTTTCTATTTTTCATTCTGATCATCGGGGCGACTTTCGGCTTCGGCGTCTATCTTGCCGAAATCGACACGGATATCACGCGATTTTTGCCCCGAAACGAACCGGTCCTGGCGGATGCCTCCGCCATATTCAAACATCACCCCATGCGAGACCAGGTGGCGGTCGATCTTTATCTCGCAAAAGAGGACCGGGAGTTGCTGCTGCGATGCGGCCGGCAGACCGAGGCCATGCTGAAAGAAAGCGGCCTTTTTAAAAGCGTCGGCCTGGAAAGCTTCCAAAGCCTGATGCCCGCGCTGATCGAACATGTCCTGGCCAATTTGCCCGTCCTGTTTTCCGAAAGCGAATTGAAGGACCGAATCGCCGAACGTACGCGGCCGGAAGCTCTCGAAAATCGCTTGCAAGAAATGCGAAAAGCATTGTACGGCCTGGACGGCATCGGTCGAGCATCCCACATGGAGAGGGACCCTCTGGGATTGTCAGACCTTGTGCTCGCCCGGCTCGCGTCCCTTGCCCCCACCATGGACGCGCAGATTCACCGGGGAAAGCTGCTGTCCGCAGACGGCCGCCACCTGCTGGTTCTGGCCAGGCCCGCGTTTTCCGGCACGGACACCGCCTTTGCGAAAAAGCTCGACGCCGAAATGGACAAAATATCCGCAAGCCTGGCCGAAATGGCGAGGCAAAGCGGCAATCGACTGGAAATGACGCCAGTCGGCGCCTACCGCGCCGCCTTGGACAACGAAACCATCGTGCGCAAAGACGTCAACCGGGCAGTCGTTATCGCCACGTTTGGCATCGCCCTTTTGCTGGTCTTTTCGTTTCACCGCCCCCTTGTGGGGCTGCTGGCGTTTTTGCCGGCCCTGGCGGGAACGGCGGTCGCCTTCATGCTCTGCGCGCTTTTGTTTCCGACCCTTTCCATCATGGCCTTGGGGTTCGGCGGGGCCATCATCTCCATCACCGTGGACCACGGCATCGCCTACCTGCTGTTTCTGGACCAGCCGTGGCGCGTCACGGGCAAGGAAGCGTCCGAGAAGCTTCGCTCCGTCGGCATGCTCGCCGCCCTGACCACCATGGGGGCTTTCGGCCTGCTCTGCTTCAGCGCCTTTCCCGTCTTTCGGCAACTGGGGCTCTTTACCGCCCTTGGCATCGGTTTTTCCTTCGTTTTCGTCCATACGATGTTTCCCAGGCTCTTTCCAATCATGCCTCCGGCCGAACCCCGCTCGCTTCCCTTCAGAAAAATCGCCCCCTGGCTTTCGTCCGGCGGAAAAAAAGGAGCTTGGTTCGCGTTGGCCCTGGGCATTTCGATGCTCTTTTTCGCCAAGCCCGAATTCAACGTGGAACTGAGCGCCATGAACACGGTGAGCAAGGAAACCAAGGCCGCCGAAACCCGCGTGACGCAAGTCTGGGGAGACCGCGTTTTCAAACAAGTCTTTCTGATGACCGAGGGGGAAAGCCCGCAAAAAATGCGCCCTTTGTGGGACCGGCTCATGAAACGGCTGGAGACGGACAAGAAGGCGGGAATCATCGCTTCCGCCTTTGTCCCGTCCATGATTTTTCCCGGCGACGAGGTCCGAAAGGAAAACTACACCGCGTGGCGAAGCTTTTGGAAACCGGAACGCATCCGCTCGTTCAGAGAGGCTTTGGAGGCATCCGCAGCCGGGGCGGGTTTCAAACCCGATGCCTTCGAACCCTTTTTCAAAAGGCTGACTGCGGGATACGCCGACTTGGAAAACCGGGAGATGCCCGAGGAGTTCTTCGAACTGTCGAGCATCCGGAAAAAGGACGACGGATCCGGCTGGAGCCAGTTTTCCATCCTGGGTCCCGGACCCGCGTACGACCCCGAAACGTTTTACGAAACATACCGTGTTTTCGGACCGGTCTTCGACGCCGATCTGTTTTCCAAACGATTGGGCAGGCTACTTTTCGACAACTTCACGACAATGCTTGTCGTAATCGGGGCCGGGGTCGCCCTGCTGCTTTTCGTCTTTTTTCTGGACTGGAAACTGACCGCCTTGGCCCTGCTTCCCGTGCTGTTCGCCATGTCCTGCGCCCTGGGGTCGATGAAACTGATCGGCCATCCCCTCGATATCCCGGGACTGATGCTCTCCATCGTGGTTTTCGGCATGGGCATCGACTATTCGCTTTACATCGTGCGCGCCTTTCAGAGAACAGAGGCGGCGGACCATCCCGACACGCTCCTGATCGAAACCGGCGTTTTCATGGCCGCAGCCTCCACCATGATCGGCTTCGGAGTGCTCGTCTTCTCCGAGCATTCACTGCTGAAAAGCGCGGGACTCACCTCGCTGCTCGGCATCGCCTTTGCCTTTGCCGGGACCTTTGCGATCCTTCCGCCTGTACTGTCGGCCTTTTACCGCAGGGGGAAACCGTCGGGGAGAAAAAGCGGGTCCATAGAACAAAGGGTCGCCCAACGGTACAGGAAACGGGAAACCTATCCTCGCCTGTTCGCCCGGTTCAAGATCAAGCTCGATCCGATGTTTTTGGAGTTGCCCGAAATCGTCAAGGACCTGGGGCAAGTGGACCGGGTCCTGGACGTGGGATGCGGTCACGGCGTACCCGCCGCCTGGCTGCTGGAGTTTTTTCCCGAAGCCACGGTCTACGGGTTCGATCCGGACCGGGAACGGGTGCGGGTGGCAACGCTGGCTTTGGGGGAAAGGGGGCGAATCCAATGCGGGCACGCGCCAGAAATACCCGAACTGCCGGAACCCATGGACGCCGTATTCATACTCGACATCATTCATTTCCTGACCGATTCGGAACTGGAACGAACACTGGCCGAACTCGCCCTTCGGATGCGTCCCCATGGAAGGCTGGTGGTTCGGGCGGTGATTCCCCCGGCCGATGGAAAATATTCCCGGACTTGGCATTTCGAAGCCGTGAAAATGAAAATCGCCGGGGTTTCGCCCACCTTCCGGCCTATCGATAAAATTTCAAGAACCATCGAGGGGGCCGGATTTCGGCTGGAATACTCGGGACCATCCGGAGGCAACGTGGAATCCTCCTGGTTTGTGGCGGAGCGTTCCTATTGATAAGGGGCTTTTGACTTGATAAGGAGCTTTTGACGAGGGGCTTTTGAAAGAGTTTTTTCCGAGGAGGGTTCGTTCTTGTCCACGTTTTTCGTTTTCGGTCGCCGAAAAAACGGGCATTTGCGCCTTTCTGCTCGCCCTTTGCCTCCTGTGGTTCGATTTTCGCCTGACCGCCGTCCCTCTCGCCGTTTTCGTCGTCCTATGCGCCGCCGCCCCGTTTTGCCCATCGATCTCGTTCTTTCTTCCGGTGGTGGCAAAGGGCGCATCGGGTCTCAGGGCCGTGGCGCTCACCTTCGACGACGGTCCCGACCCGCTGACGACACCTCCTATCTTGGAGCTTTTGGAAAAGCATGGATTGCACGCCACCTTTTTCGTCAACGGCGCCAACGCAGACAAGCATCCCGACCTGATCGAAAAAATCCTGTCCCACGGCCACGACATCGGCAACCACACCTACACCCATGACAATTTCATCATGTTAAAGAATCGACGGCTATTGAAACGGGAAATCGAACGGACCGCAAACTCTCTTGCGAAATTCGGCGTGACCTCCCATGCATTTCGTCCGCCGGTGGGCGTGACCAATCCCCGGCTCCGGGGGGTCCTTGCGGAAACAGCAATGTTCGCGGTGACATTCAGCTTCCGGCCGAAAGACGCCGGAAACCGTTTCATAAAGGGATTGGCCCGGCGCATCCTGAAACGCGTTCGCCCCGACCACATTGTCCTGCTTCACGAAAAAATGCCCGGCGGCCCTCCCATGCTGGACGTCTGGCTCGCCGAACTGGAACGATTGTTCCGGGGCTTGAAGAACAACGGGTTCGCCGTTCTTCCGCTCGCATCCCTGATCGGACGGCCTGTGATGACAAAAGAAAAGAACTAAAGGAAATGCCGCGCCGACGGAAATTCCGGTTGACTAGAAGATATTGATTAGTCTAACATATATTTTTTTCTGGTTATAACGGATTTGGGGGAGCGGCAATGCGTAGGTTGGGTTGAGCGGGTTCCATGTTGGGTTTCGCTTGCTTCCCAACCATTTCGCGCGCCTTATCTGTTTGTTTGATAGAATTCCGTAGCGAAACCCAACAATTGAAGACGCTCAACCCAACCTACATTCCACCCACCCCCAAATCCGCTATAACCAGATTTTTTTCAACCGTCAGATTTCATCCCACCAAATCCGCTCGAACCCCAGCGAGACCACCGCATATTTCCGAAGGCGCAGTTTCCCGTGCCGTTTCTCCAAGGTTTCGCCGTAGGATTTCACTTGGAGCTTCGCGTCGTCCATCGCCCCGGCCATCTGCGGAAGGGCTTGAAGCTCCTCCCTCGTCAGTTTGCGGGCCTGTTCGCCGCTCACCCCTGCGTCCTTCAGCCTCACAAATTTGAACTCTATCAGAATATCCAGAATGGTAAATCTTCTCATATCCGGCCGGACGATCATGGTCAGGTCGGCGTACCGCCGGTCTGCCTCGCTTTCGGAGTCCATGATGTAGAAGATGTCGTTGTACAGAAGGGTCAGGAAGGCAGTCTTTACGGTCAGCTCGTTGGCCCAGATGTAGTCGCGATTGTGAAAGACTTTGAAATATCTTTGTTCCACAAATTCGCACAGGGGTTGCATATCGCCCTTCTGATACAGTCTTTTCGCGGCGGAGATGCCGTCGTCCCTTTCCCATGGGTCCGGCAAAAGCATTGTCTGAAGTCTTTCCACATAGAGTTTCCGCATAACCAGATTGGGTACTGCCATTGCGATTTCGCCGTCGTCCGTCAGATCTTCTATGGCAAGCACACCGAAATAATAGAGAAACGACACCATGAAAGCGCGATCTTTGCTCTCTTCCGTCAGCATTTGCCGGATACCGAACCGGTCGGCGGGTTTCGCTATTACCACACGGTGGTCTTTTTTCACCAGATCAAGCAGCAACTGACCGCCCTTGGAAATCCGGGAGATATATTCCAATTTGGCTGAATCCATGGACAGTTTGGAATCCAGCATTTCTCTGGGAAATTCACATCTTTCGGAAAATGACTTTAAAAAATAAACGGCCAGGGTGGGATTATAGACATCATTTTCGGTGTCCGGAGAAAATCGATATCCGTTGTAATACGTGCGCATCATATCGAGGGCCTCGGAGGCATCCTCTTGTTTCAGACCGCACTCGTCCGCCGTATCCGAGACGGCTTTTTCCACCTCCGTATGAGTAAAACCGCACAGATCGTTGAAATCCGGGTGGAGATAGACATTTTCCGCAATATTGTACCCGCTGGTGATATCGCTCATGACCACCGGAGAGACTCCGGTGATGAAAATCCGGTCGAACAGGGATTCTTTTGTGGAAGATTTCACGGCCTTGAAAATCGTCCGCAAAGGCCCTTCTTCATATACTAGGGCCTCGTATGTCTCCTGCTTGTCCCTGCGTATCCCCATCATGACTTCGTTGGCAAAGTTGTCGTATTCGTCTACGAGAAGATAGACGGGATAATCCGTCGTTCGGACAGATGTTATCAGGGACTGGATTGAATTGACGGCATTCCGGGGATCGACTTCGATCTCCGTATCCAGAAAGTTTCTGTAATACGTCCTGAAGTCCTTTATGCAGGCGTTGATATGATCGTGCAGCGCCCGCCTGATCCGCTCGACATCTCCGTAGGATTCCACGCAGGAAAAATCCCACTGGAGAACGAAATATTTATTGTGCAGGGCAGTGGGATTTTTTCCGATTTTCAGATGGCCGAACAGGATTTCGAATTCTTCTTTTTTGGCCACGTCGTAATAATTGAAGAGCGTGGAAAGCAACAGGCTTTTGCCGAACCGCCGGGGGCGGAGGAAAAGCTGGTACACGCCCCTTTCCAACAGGGGAATCCGGTCTGTCCGGTCGCAGTAGAAATAATCCTGGGTGATGATTTTTCGAAAATCGCATATGCCGTATGGGAATTTCATGGCAACAGCCCTTATCGCTTTGGCGCATGATTTGCGATTTTGAACATCGACGCAAATTCCATCACCGGTCTTTCATCCTGATTGTAGACCGTCGCCCTGCCGGAAAGCGTGCGCTCCTCTTCTTTTTTCGCTGTGGCTTTCGCGGTCACCACGCCCTGTTTCACCGGGTACAGAAACTTCGATTCCATGGATATGGTGGCAAAATGGGTATCGGGCGCAAGCAGGCTTTTGATCGCCATGACCACCGCAGTGTCGGCAAGCGCCGCTAGCGCGCCGCCGTGCATCAGTCCCTTGCCCTGCGCGTATTGGACAAGAAAGGGCATGTTGAGGATCGCGCGGCCGTTGTCGGCGCTGACGATCTCCATGTTCAACAGCCGTTCGAACGGTGCGCAATCTATCCAGGCATCCAGTTGAATGAGATGCGGTCCTAAATTTTGGGGTCCCATCGGATTGTCATTTCCATTCATTCGTTTTTTTTTTCGATCAAGCCCCGCATCCGGCGCATTGGCCGCCGCACGGGGCCGGTTGAAAACTCTGGGCCGGTTGAAAACTCTGGGCCGGTTGAAAGCTCTGGGCCGGCAAATCCCACCACGCCTTGAATTCCTTGAGCTGCCCGGCCTGCTCGGCCTCCTGGCATTGGGTCAGGCGCAGGTAGAAAGCTTCTTCGAACTCGGAAGGCGAAAATGCGAGCGCTTCGCCAGCCAGAACGTCGCCGCGTTCCGCAAGGGTTGTCGCGCGATTCAGGCGTCCCCTCAATTCGCTGTCTCTCAGTCCACGGTCGATAAAATCAAGTGCGTTTTTGGTACTCATAAGTTGTTCTTCTATATTGCAAAAAATGATCGTCGGGTCAATACGCATCTCTTCCGAATTCATGGGCAATTTCGATGCCAACAAACGCGACTTGTTGATTTCCAAGCGAATTCGATCATGACGGGCACGCAGGCACTGCCAAGCAACTTCCTCGCAATCCAAAACCCGTGCGGCGGTTATCTGGATGTTGCCGCCATAAACGAATCAGGCTGAAAGCCGGATGTGGCTGCTGGTTCCCACACTGGATCCCACACTGGAGCGCGGGAACGAGCGCGTGATCACGAAGCGCTGTGGATGGTTTTCCGATCGGCCATATGCAACCACGCGGCGGCAGCGGGAAAAAAGCCGACCTGTGCGGTTGAAATCGACGGATAGGCGAAAAAACTCGTTTACCCCGGTAGCGCCGCCTTCCACGGCGGCGCGGAGCTTCATGCGTTTGGACGCCATCCTGGCAGAGCATCGCACACCGCGCCGCCGTGGAAGGCGGCGCTACCGGGGCTATCCGGCTTTGGACCTTTCTGTGGGAACACCAACCGCACAGGTCGAAAAAATCGAGTGAAATTCATCTCTGTCATTACCGCCGCTGTAGGTCGAATAGCCAAAAAGGACACGTCAGAAAGGCGATCCTGGTTAATTCTATGCGCGAAAAAAGCGATTCCCGGTTCGTCCGGAATTCCTTGGAAAGAAAGGTTTGCGAGGCTTGGTCTTAACATCGGCCACTTTCAGGGACTATCGTCGCGGCGGTCGTCATTCCGGGCGGAGCGGCATATACCCCGGATGTCGATAAAATAGCTGGATTCCGTCGCTTCCGGGTATTTCTTAGCTGGAACATGTAGCGCAGACCCGGAATCCAGGCGGCCGAATTTAGAACCAAGCCCGGTTTACGCTATCCGCATTCAATCGCATTGCCCGGCGCCCGCGACCGCCTCCCATGCGCCGTTGAGATAGATGCAAAGCGCATGGTCGGGTTCGGAGTTGTCGTAATACATGTCCCCGTCGATGGGGCTTCCCGGCGGCGACGCCATCGGAGTCAGCGCGAGAAAATCGTTGGTCGAAACAGGCCCTGCCGCGCTGACATCCCCTCCGAAAGACCCGTTTGCGCCCACATGCAGCCCCCCAAAAGAACCGTCGCCCTCCGCCGCAAAAGGACCGTCCGACTTGATTCCCCCGGCACCCGCGTTCAATCCTCCGCCGACCGAAAGCGTGTTTCCGACTTGGGCGCTGCCGGAAACATCAAGGTTGTTGGTTGCGATGGCACCGATAGAGGCAGTAGGGGCGTCTATGCCGGATATATCCAGTATCTCTACGCCGTTATTGAAAGATTCAACAACGTAAGCATATTTTCCGGATACATGTATACCGACCGGGTTTTGGAGTAACGAAGTGTCCTCATTATCGATAGAGCCCACGTGGGTGGGATTCGTCGGATCCGAAATATCCAAGACCTCAATGCCGTCATCAGCCCGCGACGCTACATAGGCGTATTTTCCGGAAACATAGATACTTCGTGGGTCATCGAGTTTCGTTGTATCATTATCGGTAATAGCGCCAACGTGGGCTGGATTCGACGGATTCGAAATATCCAGGATCTCAACGCCGTCATCATAAGCTGACGCCACATAGGCGTATTTCCCAGATACATAAATGCTCCAAGCACCATGTAGTTCCATTGTTTCGTCATCAGTGGCAGTGCCTTCGTGGGTGGGATTTGAGGGATCCGAAATATTTAGTATCTCCACTGCATCATCCTCATATGCCGCGACATAGGCGTATTTACCTGATACATAGATACTGCAGGCTCCTCTCAGCCTTGTTGATTCATCATCGGAAATGGCACCTACATGTACGGGGTTAGATGGTTCCGAAATATCAATAATTTCAACTCCATTATCAATATAAGATGCCACATAGGCGTATTTACCCGATACATGGATGCTGTAAGCCCCTTCGAGTTCAGTTGTTGAGTCATCGGTGATGGCACCTATGTGAGTTGGGTTGAACGGATCCGAAATATCAAGGATTTCCAAGCTGTGATCATAATACGAAGCCACGTAGGCGTACCTGCCGGATACGTGGATGTCATTGGCTCCTTTTAGTTTAGTTGTTCCATCTTCGTTAATTGCTCCTAAGTGGGCTGGGTTGGAAGGATCCGAAATATCCAGAATCTCTACTCCATTGTCGGCATAAGCTGCTACGTAGGCGTATTTGCCGGAAACGAATATGCCGTGAGCGCCGTCAAGCTCTGTGTTCTCGTTATCGCTTATGGCTCCCTTATGCTTGGGAACGCCAGCAGTCTGCAAAAAGCTTCCCTCTGAAAGGGTCAACTTTTCGCTCGGAGAAGACGTGCCGATGCCCACGTTTCCATCGCCGTCCACAGTCATTTGCGCTTGCATAGAGCTGGCTATTCCCCACAAAATACAAACCGTCCAAATAAAAGTCCTTCTCATCTTTCATCCTCAAGTTTCACTATACGGTTGCCGAAAATGCCCCTGACCGGCGATATTCGCCGGGATGGAAGATCGAGGCAAAAACCGGGCTCGGTTTCCATCTGGGGTGATGAAAATCATCCAATTTCGGGAGATTTTTTTCTGCCGGGATTTGTTCCCACTCGCGGCAATCTGCACGGGCTGGTTCGGGAGCGTAGGGTGGGTGGGTCGATCCCTTTGCGTTGTCGCCAATTCAACTTCTCTTGAAATGGATGGCCCGACAATCTTGCACGGAGTCCAACCCACCATTTTCCGCGCCAGTTCGTCGCTTCTTCGAACGAATGACATCGAGGCGGCTCGGGAAATGGTGGGTTGGGCTTCGTACAGGCTCGAAGGGCGCGGGCGTTAACAAGCTTTGAACCAGCCCCGATCGCCAGGGTTTCAACCCACCCACCCTACGCTCCCGAACCAGGCCCCGCGATAGCTTGGGCGGAATAAAACCCGGCGGAATTGCTGCGGCTAAACAGGGAGCATTTTCATCACCCCAGTTTCCATCTGCCTTTTTCCTTTCCCGATACATCTGACCAAGCCCGGAAACGGACAGACACGGACAGGCACGGACCAACACGGACGAATCTCGGCAAAAATTGCGGCCGCAAATAAAAACAAGCTCGCGCATGTCGCTTCCAGGTCCCCATGCCTGACCGGTTCCTGCCGTTTAGCCGTCGTTTCATACGATGTCATTGGCATGCCCCCGTTCCGGCGATTCTTACCCACTGGCCTTCCAGATACACGCAAACCGCGTCCGGGTCGGTCCGGTCGTAGTAGACATAGCCGTTCTGCGGGTCGGGCGGCGGAGATTCGCGCGGGGCCAATTTGAGGGCGTCGTTGATCGAAATGCGCCCGCTCGCGCCGAACTCCCCGCCGAAAGACGCCGCGTTTTCCACATCCAAGTCCCCGCCGATGTTCGCATCACCTTCCGCCGACAACGCGCCGTCCGATTTGATTCCGCCCTCCCCCACGTTCACTCCCCCGCCGACCGATAGCGCA
The DNA here is from genome assembly GCA_963674505.2 of Desulfobacterales bacterium. Classification (GTDB taxonomy): domain Bacteria; phylum Desulfobacterota; class Desulfobacteria; order Desulfobacterales; family SKZT01. Next base: position 349,073 of record CAXXIG010000004.1, on the reverse strand, counting down.
TTTCCGATTTGGAGGCGTTCGGAAACGTCGAGGTTGTCGGCGGCGATGGCGCCGATGGAGGCGGCGGGGGCATCCAAGCCCGATATGTCTAGGATTTCGACGCCGTCATCGAAAAACGCTGCCACATAGGCGTATTTTCCGGACACATGGATGCCGTAGGCCGCCATAAGTTTTGTTGTCAAGTCATCTGTGATGGCCGAAACATGGGTAGGATTGGACGGGTCCGAAATATCCAGGATCTCTACACCGTTATCTTCAGCCGCTGCCACATAGGCGTATTTTCCGGATACATGGATGCTGCAAGCGTCATTGAGCGCCGTTGTCTCGTTGTCGGAAATGGCGCCAACATGGGTGGGATTCGACGGATCCGAAATATCCAGGATCTCTACGCCCCCATCGGTAATCGATGCCACATAGGCGTATTTCCCGGACACCTGGATTCCCCCGGCACCGTCGAGTTCCATTGTCTCGTCATCGGCAATGGCACCCACATGGGTGGGATTGGACGGGTCCGAAATATCCAGGATCTCTACGCCGTCACAACCAGCTGCTGCCACATAGGCGTATTTGCCGCACACATAAATGCTGTAGGGGAGAAACAGTTTTATTGGCCCGTCAGCGCTGATGGCGCCCACGTGGGTGGGACTGGACGGATCCGAAATATCCAGGATCTCCACGCCATTATCTTCAGACGCTGCCACATAGGCGTATTTGCCGGATACATGGATGCTGCAAGCGCCATCGAGTTCCGTTGTCTCGTCATCGGTGATGGCGCCCACATGGGTGGGATTGGACGGGTCCGAAATATCCAGGATCTCCACGCCATCGTCAAGCACCGATGCAATATAGGCGTATTTACCGGATACCTGGATGCTGCGAGCGCCGTCGAGTTCCGTTGTCTCGTTGTCGGTAATGGCGCCCACATGGGTGGGATTGGACGGATCCGAAATATCCAGGATTTCGACGCCGTCATCGAAAAACGCTGCCACATAGGCATATTTTCCGGAAATGTGAATGCTGCAGGCCCCATCTAGTTCTGTTGTTTCGTCATCGGAAATGGCACCCATGTGCTTCAGCCCCCCGGCGTTGTGCAAAAAGCCCCCCTCTGAGAGAACCAGTTTTTCGTCCGGGTAGGACGCCCCGATTCCCACGTTTCCGTTATAATCCTGGGTCAATTTGGAATTGCCGGTCATAAAGGGTTCCGGGTAATAGGTACCTTCGAAATTGGCGAGCGTTTCTTTTTCCACGGAAATTGTCTTGTCCTGCGGTTCGACCCATTTTCTGACTTTTCTAAACGATACGACATGGTCTCCCACCCTCAAACCGGTTTTCTCATGGCTGCTGTCCAGCCAATCCCCGCCGTCCACGCGCCATTTGCCCCCTTCATCGACGGCCGCCTGGGGGCTGATCGTCACCCGGAGCGATCCGTATTGCGGAGTATAGGTGCCGGTTAATTCGGTGGTGGTCCCTTTGACGATTCCGACGCTATTGTTCGGCGGGGTGTCCCAGCCATGAATTTCCTTGAATCCAATCGTGTATCCTCCCTCGGGCAAATCCAACGAGGTTCCGCTGTCGCGCCAAAATTCGCCATCCACCCCGACCACCTGCCATTTGGCGCCTTCGTCGACAGCCTCCTGGGGCGTGATGGTCACGATGAGAGTTCCGGTGGATAGAGGGGTGTCGCAGACTGTTACAGTAAGCGGCTCGGTCCCTATCACGAATTCCATATTTTTGAAATAATATTGGATAGTATCTTCTGCCTCAATGCTGAAGGATACGTTATTTTCATGATTGTTGTCTCCCGCATTATCAATCGACCAGGAATCTGCAAAATACTCGACTTTTTCCCCTTCGGCAATGCTCCTTTCGAATGTAATCTTGATCTGAGCACCTTTTTCGACGTCAGGTTCGACATTGGGCGTATATACCTTGAGACTGAGCACCGACATGCTAACTTCGGGAGTCCAAACCGTAAGGCTTGACCAAGCATTCCCGGTTGCGTAAGTTCCGGAGTATCCCCATTCTAGAGTTTTACAAGAGGACTGTGCTGCATTTCGCTGAAAGGAAAGCACGTTGGCCCCGAAAAAATTCACGTAAGAGTTTCTTGTATTCTCAAATGCATTTCCAACAAGCGAGCGGACATCATCTGCCGAAAACTCCGGATAAGCATTTTTGATCAATGCCGCCACTCCCGCCACTTGCGATGTTGTCAACCCATGCATGCCGACATCCCCGGTCGCTTCGGTTGCATCGTCTTTAAATGTCAACAAATCGAACCGCAGATCTTCCGGGACCTCGCGTCCGAAAACGGCACAGCCATAAAATGCTTCCGTATCGGAAGCGATCTCCGTAACAAATTCGAGCGGATACCGGCTCAATGCCTTGGGCTGCGCCTTTTGGCTTTTTCCTGCCAATTGCCAGTTCGAACCGTCCCATCTCAAAAGGAAAAGGTCCAGGTCCGTGTTCATGTCCGCCGCGACCTCCCAGCGAAGAAATACGTTTCCGGAGGAAAGCGGAGGGTCGGGGGCGAAATATACGGGTTCCACGTTGCGTTCGTGGCCGAAGAGGTGAAGGCCGTTTCCACCGTCGTCGAAAGGGCCGAAACCATACTCGTTCCAGGCGAAGCCGTTCGGGGTCGCCCAGAAAACGTCCGAAGATTCTGGGAAAGCGGGGGCGTCTTCGGAGGGGAAGCAAACTACGGGAACTCGGATCACATCGGCCCCGATTTCTTCCGCAAGCCACGAAACGGCCTCTTGGACATCGACGTACGTTTCGGCCCGGGCCGCATAGATTTCGGCGTCCGGGGCGATTTCGCCCACTATTCGAACGCTTTCCCAGCCTCGCAAGGAATCGCCGCCCGGAGAATCTTCGGGCTCGCCGTCCGCGAAATTCCGGTATTTTGTCGCGGAAAAACCGACAAGGTCGGTGGATGCGTTTTCGGCAAACCCGGAATCCACGACGCCGACCTTGACGCCTCCGCCTCGATATCCCTCCTTGTGCCATGCTTCCAGGTCGAAATCGGCCGGGAGCTGCGCGTCTTTGTCTTCGCGCACCATCAGCGCTTTTAGCGGGACGCGGAGGTAGGCCACCGCATCACGGGACGCCAGTTCCTCCAAAACCGCGACCGGCGCGAATCCTTGGACGATGGTCAGATCGGGCTCGCATCCCCCCTCCCCGAATCCGACCGTTCCAATGCCGCCGACTTCTCCGCCGAGAAAGAGCAGGGCCGATTTGACGGTTTCGAGATCATCGGGTTTCGCAAGGACTTGGATGGGTACGAGATCGGCCCCTGAAACGGCCAAAGAGCTTGAGTCCATCGTGGAATCGCCATTGCTGTCGCTATCCGAGGATTTTACGAGCCCCATGAGTTCAGGGCCTATTTTCGGGTTTTCCGACTCGGCAATGCCAATGTCCTGCGGCCCCTCCCATCTCGCCATTTCGGGAGGCAATACCGCCGCGCCGTTGGCATTGCCTTCGATGCCCGGACCGGCTGCCGCCATGCCGAGCATCGAAAGCGCGGCCGCAGCCAAAACAAGAAAAACCGGCCTTGAGAACACGGTTCGCATCATGAAATTCCTCCTCCGATTTCCGTCCGTTTTCATTGGCACGTCCCTCCGCCCGCGATGGCCTGCCATGCCCCGTTCACATAGATACAGAGAGTGTGGCCGCTTGCTGAATTGTCGTAGTAGAGGTCCCCGTTTTCGGGACTGCCGGGAGGCGATTCCCGCGGGACCAGATTGAGAAAGCCGCCTGCTGTCACAGGCCCGCCCACGCTCACTTCCCCCCCGAAAGACGCCGCGCCTTCCACCTTCAAATCCCCGCCGAAAGAAACGTCCCCCTCCGCCGCCAGAGGACCGTCCGACTTGATCCCGCCCGCACCAGCGTTCAATCCCCCGCCCACGGAAAGCGTATTTCCGATTTGGGCGTGGTCGGAGACGTCGAGCACGTCGGTGGCGATGGCGCCGATTGTGGCGGCGGGGGCGTCAAGGCCGGAGATGTCGAGGATTTCGATACCGTCGTCGTGAGAAGAGGCTACATAGGCGTATTTTCCGGATACGCATATGTGAAGGGCCCCATTGAGTTCGATTTCCTGGTCGTTATCGGCAATCGCGCCAGCGTGAATCGGGTTCGTCGGATCCGAGATATCCAGAATTTCTACTCCGTCATCTTCCCATCCCGTTATAAAAGCGTATTTGCCTGAAACAAATACGCATCTGGCCCCCCCTAGTTCCATTGTCTCGTCGTCGAAGACGGCCTTTACATGAGTGGGGTTTGAAGGGTCCGAAACGTCCAGTATTTCCAAGCCGCTATCATCGCTTGAAGCCACATATGCGTATTTGCCTGAAACGTGGATGCCAAAAGCTCCGTCAAGAGCCGTTGCATCACCATCTGTAATTGAGCCGACATGGGAGGGAGCGGATGGATCGGAGATATCCAATATCTCGACCCCGTCGTCTATTTCCGACGCCACGTAAGCGTATTTGCCACGAACAAAAATGCTCCTTGCTCCATCCAATTCCAAGTCCGGGTTGTCGGTGTCTCTAATGCCGCCTATTTGATACGGATTGTAGGGATCGGAAATATCCATTATCGCAACGCCGTCGGAACCGGCAGAAGCCAAATATGCAAAGTTGCCGGAAATATGGATGTCGCATATGCCGGAGGTTATCGTACCTCCTCCTCCTATTCTGCTTACGTGCATAGGGGTTGAAGGATCGGAAACATCCAGAATCTGCATAGCGCCGTCGCTAAACGACGCTACGTAAGCATATTTGCCCGCAACCCTTACGATCCGAGGGCCTTTGAGCTGCGTTTGCTCGTCATCGACAATAGTTCCGATTTGTTCGGGATTGCAAGGATTCGAAACATCGAAGATCGCAATGCCGTCCTCTTCATAGGCGGCCACATAAGCATACTTGCCGTAAACAGATATTCCCCTGGGACCGTTGATGAGCAAGTTCTCGTTGTCATCCAGTGATTTCAAATGGCGCGGACATCCCGTCGTCTGTAAAAAATTTCCCTCGGAAATAGTCAGCTTCTCGGTCGGAGACGCCGTGCCAATCCCCACATTTCCTTCCCCGTCCATAGTCATTTGGGCGCAAAGCGGACCGTCGAGTCCGAATAGAATACACAGCAAGTACAAAAGGGTCTTTTTCATCTCATGCTTCTCCTGTTTCGAAAGGGTCGTTTTACGGTCGGATTTTCGATTCGATGCCCTACCGATTTCAATTGTCCCCCTGGCTTTGGATCACGTTTGATCGGGCTTGGTTTTACCTTCGGCCGGTATTCATCCAACAGTTTCGGTCGTCGCCTGGATTCCGGGTCTAAAGCAGGCTCCGCCCGGAATGACGGTGTTGGTTGGCCGACGTTATAACCACCCCCCGTTTGATCCGAGCCCCATTGTTCGATTTGCGGCGACCTGAAGATGTCGTTTCCCTTGATCGGTACAAGATTCGCACAGTTTTTAGATTCGAACATTTTTTGCAAAGCGGCAGGGAAAAAGAAGGGATATCGGCCAGCATGCCATATTTTTCCCTTCTGTCTTCCCTGACAGGATTTGCTCAATCTTCGGTCCCACCCCGGCGATAGATTTTCTGGCTGCAGCCTGTCGTCTTTCCTGGACTGGCAGAAAAATGAAAGCGCCGCCAGGCAATGGCTCCGTAACATGGGAGTTCTCCTGGTTATATTGGATTTGGGGGAGCGGCAATGCGTAGGTTGGGTTGAGCGGGTTCCATGTTGGGTTTCGCTTGCTTCCCAACCTTTTCGTGCGTCTTCTCTGCTTGCTTGATGGAATTCCGTAGCGAAACCCAACAATTGACGACGCTCAACCCAACCTACACTCCACCCTCCCCCAAATCCGTAAAAACCAGGAGTTCTCTTTCGATTTTCTGTTCCAATCAATCCAATCGTCTGCCGCATGCTACACTTTCGATCGCACAGCCTAAGAAGATGCAAAGGGCGCAGCCGCCATCGGAGTTGTCGCGATAGTGATTGGCGGTCCAATTGGGTGACGATTCGCAAGCGATGCCTGCGGAACCTGGAAGAGCCGATTACAGGCCTTCGCGGGCCAGTCCATGAATATTTTTTAGTGTATCGCCACATCAACTGCCAATTCCAATGCCGCCATAACGCTGCCATCCCTTTCGTCTATGCGGGCAAAGCCGATATTTCGCCAATTCCTTAGGCTTTTGAAAACGCATCATCGACCGCCGTTTATCATTGCCGAAACCGGTCCCCAAGTTCATGTCAGGCTATCGATAGAAAAAACGAATACGACGGAACCGACAAAAATGTCAAGGCAAATTTGGACAAAAACCGAGGAGGCTTCCAGTGAAGATGGTGTCCTTCCTTGTCGCTAAAAGGCCAGGCCAGGATTTTTTTAGACAAGTCCGGCGGGAACGTCAAAATGAAGTAGTGCGTTGTCGGCGCAATCCTGCTTCTCCTTTTTCCCGCGCTCTGCCTGGAAGCGCCTGAAGAACGTTCCTGCGTCCCGTATCAAAGCGACACGTCTTGCGCAACTGTTTGGAAAGGCGTCCTGTTGCTGGAGATCGGGGAATACATGCTCAGGAAAGGAGGATGCTGAGGTGATGAAAATCATCCGATTTCTTGGGATTATTTTCTGCCGAGATTTGTTCCGATTTTGAGCTTTCAGGTGTCGGATTCCGCGAAATTGAGAAAAAAACATGGCATGTCCGAAAGCGACGAGGACTTGTATATCAGCTATTATGATGCCAGGGAAATGCGAAAAAGCAACTCGTCGAGTCGTGTTCCAAGGTGGAGCTGGACGAAGAAAAAGCCGAATGCATCATGGCGGAGGTGAACAAACAAATTCAAGAAATGTGCAAAAGAAACCTTGAAGACATGAAGTTGCGAGTGCCGGGAACCAAAGGCGAAGTCGAAAGCCTCGGTGCGGCCGTGCCCGCCAATAAAGTAGCGAAGAAAGCATCTCCGGCTCAATTGAAGAAAAGTTAATCGACCATATGGAATATAGGAAGGAAATAAAATGAGCGATGAAAATACCCTGAAAACGACCATTATTGGTATCGCGGGCGACGCGACCGACAATCTGCGCATCATGTGCAATTACGGCACGGAAACCGGAGGTTGGCAGGATACGGAATCCATGATCGGTAAGCTGTCCTTTTCGCCGCAAACGGGTTTGGAAATCGAACCCCTTTACGAAACCTCCGATTGGCTGACATCCATGGCCGAAACCAAGGACGGGAAGATTTATTCCTGCTCCATGCGAGGGCTCCTCCACTATTTCAAATCGAACAAATGGAGAACTGTGGATTTGAATTGCATAGGTGGTATCGCGTCGATTTGCGCGGCGGACAACGATCATATTTTCGCCGTGGGACGAGATGGCGAATGCATTCATATCGGACCCCGAAAAGCTGACGTATTCTGCAAATTCCACGAAATGCCACTCAATTGCGTAGCCGGTTCGGCTTCCGACAACATCTATGCTGTAGGCGACTATGGATTGACCATTCGATACGACGGTAAAAAATGGAATCGACTTCCAGAACAAACCGGAAAACATCTTTTGTATGTTCGTTGTTTTTCTAAAGATGAAATCTACCTCTGCGGACACAGGGGAATTGTTTCAAGGGGCGACGGAGAAAATTGGGAAAAGCTGCATGCCCCGGACATTGCGTTTTACTCGTTGGCTCGGTTCAACGGAACCGTTTATGCGGCGGCTGGCGACAACGGCTTGTACAAGGTCGTCGATTCGAGCCTGAAGCATGAAAAAGACATCGTCGTATACAGACTCGAAACCATCGACCGAGTCCTGATGGCCTGGGGCGGCGACTTGCTTGCTCAATACGACGGCGTAGACTGGTGGAGTATACATTTGGACGAGATTTAGAAATGAAAGACACTCTTTTTCCATAGCGTTTCCGCCTTGTCGGACGGGACACATTTGAAAAGCCCGTTGTATTTTCGTTGGCAAAAAGCAAGTTCCTATCTTAAATTCCGGTTGACTCGAAGATATCGATTAATCTAACCTATAATTTTTTTTCGCCGGTCGAGCAGGCTGGCGCACAACGATTTCTCCGGGACTATGAACTGATGGAAAGAAGGGTCGCGATAACAGCCGGGTCGATACTTACCCCGATCGGGCATGGAAAAGAGGCGGTTTTGCACAGCCTGAAAAACGGCATCTCCGGCGTGAAACCTTTGAAAGACGACGGGCTGCTGTCCCGGCACATCCATTCCGGCGTGTTCGGCACCATCGACTATCCGGTCGAGTTCGATTTCAAGCGTACCTATCGAAAGACCATGGGGCCGGTGGCCTTTTACGCGTGCCAGGTGGTCAAGGAGGTCCTGGAGCAGGCGGGCCTGGACGACGATTTCGTCAGGTCGGGCAGGCTCGGGGTCGCATTCGGGTCCACGCACGGAAGCCCCACGGTCCAGAGAAACATCTACAAGACCTTTTTCAGCGGCTCCAACGAGCGCTTTTCCACCATCGGAGCGGTGGATTATTTGAAGTCCATGGTGCATACCACGGCGGTCAACATCACCAAGATGTTCGGGATTACCGGGCGCGTGATTTCGTCTTCCACCGCCTGCACGACCAGCAGCCAGTCCATCGGGTTCGGATACGAAATGGTGAAATACGGCATGCAGGACGCCATGATCTGCGGCGGGGCCGACGAGTACGACACCACCACCGTGGCGGTGTTCGACAACCTTCTGGCCTGCTCCACCGCGTTCAACGACACCCCGGAAAAAACCCCTCGGCCTTTCGAGGCCAGCCGGGACGGCCTGGTGGTCGGGGAAGGCGCGGGCGCGGTCCTTTTGGAAGAGTACGACGCCGCCAGGAAACGAGGCGCGAACATCCTGGCGGAAGTGATCGGCTTTTCCTGCAACAACAACGGCGGAGACCTCATTTTGCCCAACGCCAAGGGCATCACCGACACCATCCGGCTCGGCCTGGAGAGCGCCGGAATCGCTCCGGACGACATGGATTTGGTCAGCGCCCACGCCACAGGGACCAAGATGGGCGACGTCATCGAGGCCCAGGCGATCCACCGGGTCTACGGCGACTCGGCCCTGGTGACGGCGCTGAAAAGCTACATGGGACACACCATGGGCACCTGCGGGGTCATCGAAACCATGCTGGTGCTGTACATGATGGAGCAGGGGTTCGTCGCCCCCACATTGAACCTGGATGTGATCGACAAGCGCTGCGCCATGATCCGCCATGCCAGGGAACTTGCGGAGGCCGACGTCAGGATCGCGTCGGTGCAGAATTTCGCGTTCGGGGGCGTCAACACCTGCCTCGTGCTGAAAAAGCCGTGAAACTCGCCCCGAACCCATGCGATCATTCTTCGACAGCTTCTTATTCAAGCGCTTGAAACCGGCGGCGGATCTGATCCTGACCTTGATCTACTGGACCTACTTCACTCTCGGGTTCGTCGTCGTTTTTTTTCCCTTCTATCTCTTTTCCTTTCTGTTTTCCGAAAACCGACAACAGGGCTTCCAAAAGCTGAACCATCTTTTTTTCAAAGGATTTTTCGGCCTGATGAAAATCGTGACGCCGGGCCTGGATTTCGCCATCGAGTCGGAAGTCCGAAAAATCCGTTCGTCGATCATCGTCTCCAACCACGTGTCGTACCTGGATCCGATCCTGTTGATATCCCTGTACGAAAAACAGAAAACCATCGTGAAAAGCGTGTTTTTCAAAGTGCCCATTTTCGGATGGGTGCTCAGGCAATCCGGATATATCCCCTCCGGCGGCGACCGCAGCGAAACCATGCTGGAACAAATCGAGACGCTTCCGGACTACCTGGCCTCGGGGGGCAATCTTTTCGCGTATCCGGAAGGAACACGCGGACGGCAGGGCCGCATCGGGGAGTTCCAGAAGGGAATATTCAAAATCGCAAAAAGATGCGGCGCGCCGATCAGGGTACTGTTCGTCCGAAACACCGAACGACTCTTCCCGCCCGGTAAATTCCGGTTCGAGACGTGCGTGAAAAACACCGTCCGCCTGGAACTGATCGGCGAAATAGACCCCGACGAACTCGATGGAAAGCGACCGGTCTCGGAAGTCGCGGCCAAGGTTCGCGCAATGATCGTTGAAAAAAATATGTACACCAATAGAAAACCAAGAGTATAAAATAAACCATGTTGAAATTTATTGACTTACAAAATGTGGGGCCATCGCGACATGTGAGGGTGGATTTTGCCCCCAGGCTTAATTTGCTGACCGGGACAACGGGTTGGGAAAGACGTTTGTCATAGATTAAGAGACGCTATCTCCTTCGGACGACGAACGGATAGTTCCCGACAAACCAATCCGGATTTCCGTTGAGGATACGCGGGAGATTCCCACGATTCGGATGCCCTACGGGAAGGTCCCGGTTACCCATGCGTCATCAGACTGCCGAAGAGTGCTATCGATCGCCTACCTTCTCGTATGGCTGTGGAGCGAGAACAAGGCGGCGGCCAAGCTAAAGAAGAAAGTGGCCACAGATCGAACGACTATCCTTTTCGACGAAGTTGAATCCCACCTTCACCCCCAGTGGCAAAGGCGTCTTGTACCCCGATCATGAAAGTGCTAAGGAATGGAAATTTTTTTATTGAAACACAATTACAAAGTTGAAGGAACTGCTCGGTAGTTCCATTGGCCTAAAAATTCGTCAAAGACGATCTTCATGTTTTCCTTGAAATCATCGGCGTATTTTCTTCCTGTTTCGTACACTTTTTTTACGATTTGCGCGTGCACTTTCAAGCCTGTTTTCGTAGTCGTGTTTTCAATCAACTCCTTTATAAATTCGTGGCTTCTGAGAACCACGCCGCTCAGCGACCTTGTAATATGCGGAAACACCCTGTGCTCGACGGGATTCCATTTCGACGTGTACGGTGGATAGTGGGCCACTCTTATTTCAATCCCTATCTCGTCGACGAGCTTTTGAAGGTCCTCTTTGAAAATATAGTGCCTGGCCGAGTTGCTTCCACCCCCGTCGGCGAGAAACAGAATGGACGTGGCATCCGGGTAATTCTCCCTGCCGGGGCCTTCCCACCATGATTTTATCGAATCGCAGACGAATTCGCTGGTGTCCTTGGATGTTCCTATGCTCACGTACGCCTCGTTTCGAAAGTAATCGTAAAGTGTATACAGAATGGCGACGCCATCGGCCAGATGAGGAAAATCGTGGTCGTAGACCCTGATCGATTCCGCAGCGTAGACCTTGCCGTCTCTGTACAAATTCCCTAATTTCTCTTTTTTTTGTGTCCGCGCTTAAGACCGGGTTGCCGGCTTCCTCGTATTCCTTTTTCAGCCTGGCTATATTTTCGAATTGTTCGTTTCGATTTTCGCATTTTCCGACAGGTTCGGTCTTCTGGACCTTTCTCCTGACGAAACGGTGCTTTTTCAAAAGCCTGTCGACGACTGTCACGCTGATTTTTGAGCTTCGGCAGCCGCGTATATTCTCCGGTCCTTTTCGGACAGTTGATTGTATAAAGCCTTCGTTTTTTCTTCGACATCCTCGCTGTAAGGCGCGAGTCTTTTGGGGCCCGGTTTTTTTCGAGTCTCGGACATCCAAGGTGCTCCTTTCCTTTGAAGGTTAAAGCGAACACCTTGTGTCTGACATATTTTTGTACAAAAATCCAGTCTTTTGTTATGCGTTCAATTTAAACTTTACAATATTTTATAATTAAAATTGCAGACGCGTTCGAAATCAAACAATCTTGACATTCCACAGCTCGCTTTTGCGGGAAATCTTTCGACAGTTGGTCCACCGTTGAATCTATCGTAAAATATGAATTCCACATGCCTTTCTACAGATTTGGTTTGCCCCATTTATGTTTCATTAAAATAATTTCCATTCCTAAAACTCGCAGCATAACGCCCCATTAATTGCCGGAACGAACGTCCCATTAATTGCGATCGCATCTGCCGGAATATGGGGATATGCCAGGGCCCCCTCGGACGCAGATGTCCCTGTTCAGCGAAAACGGATGGGATTCCGGAAGAAATACTGGCTGTATTATATCCTGACCTTCTTGGCCAGCGCGCGAAGACAGGTGTTCGTGGCATTCGCGGTGTTCCTTTTGGTAAAGAAATTCGACTTCAGTGTAAGGGCAATCACGCTTCTGTTCATAGTCAACAACGCGATCAATTACCTGCTCAGCCCGCTTATAGGCAAATGGGTGGTGCGCCACGGGGAAAGAAAGGTGCTTTCACTCGAGTATTTCAGCCTGGTTTTCATCTTTTCCGGCTATGCTGCCGTCGATTCCAAGCCGGTCGTGGCGCTGCTTTACATTCTGGATCATGTTTTTTTCAATTTCTCCTTCGCCATCCGCACCTATTTCCAAAAAGTGGGAGATCCGAAAGACATCGCACCGAGCATGGCCGTGGGATTCACCATCAACCACATCGCGGCCTTATTCTTTCCCGCCGTCGGCGGGGCCTTGTGGATGGTGGATTACAGGATTCCCTTCATTTGCGGCGCCTTCGCCAGCCTGGCGTCCTTGACCGCCGTCCAATTTATCCGCGTGGAAAAGGGCGTTGTCGCAAAAGAACGAATGGGAGGCGATCATTGAAAAGGGTCGAGAAACGAATCTATCTTCTGCGGCATGGCAAAACGGAAGGTTTCGCCAAGAAGAGCTACGTGGGCGGGATGACGGACATTGCCTTAAGCGACGAGGGAAAGAGGCAGGCCATGGCTTGGCGGAGGCATTTCGAAAAACGGCAACCCGAAACCGTTTATTCCAGCGGGATGGCGAGAACGACGGAGACCGCGAGAATCGTTTCGGGAAAGAACGTGGCCGATATTTTTATAATTGAAGACCTGCGCGAAATCTGCCTCGGCGACTGGGAGGGGCACACCATGGAATCCATACGCGAAAAGTTCCCCGAAGAGTGGCGCCTGCGAGGCGAAAACCTCGAAGCGTTTCGTCCGCCCGCAGGAGAAAGCTTTTCGGCTCTTGCGCGCAGGGTCGTTCCGGCGTTCGAAAAAATCGCGGAAACCCCGTGCGAGGATTTCATGATCATGGCTCACGCAGGTGTCAACCGCATGATCTTGGCGACGATCGAGGGCATCGGTCTAAACGACGTTTTAAAAATTCCGCAGGACTATGCGGCACTCAATACGCTGGAGGTTTCAGGCGGTCGTATCAGGGTGTCGGGGATCAACCAAACGCTCGCATAGTGTTGGCTCCGGGCAAATTCGGACCCACTTTCCGCCGGAAAACGGACCCACCCGACCGTATAAACGGCACGATGTCGTCTCGGTATTTGTATCTGAGATATGCGTAGGGCTTGCTTGCGGGATCATCCGTGGCAGGATCGTAGGGAACCCCCAGAAACTCCACGAGAGCCATCCATTCGTTTTCGGTGTATTCTTCCAGGCAGGTCAGATAGGGAACCACTCGCGTGTTCGGCCGGTCGCCGGTTTTGTACGCCCAGTAGAGGGCTTGGGCGATGGTGGTGGAGGGGGCGTTGCCCGGACCGGAATTCCAGGCCACCCTGTAGGTGCCGTTGGCGTAGTTCGTGAACATGCTTTGGATGTCTGCCGGATGGAAGATCGTATCGTAAAAGCGCAACGCGGGTTTTTCGCCCATGTCGGGCATGGAGTCGGCCAGTTCGTCGAAAGAAATTTCATGGGGCGTAAACGGACGGAATTCGTGATTCTCGTCGTTTCTGAATAAAACGAAATTGTCGATCCAGACCGTGCCGGGGCCGGTAAATTCCAGGGCATGGGCAATGTGCCACTCGTTGTCTTCGGGATACTGGGGGCGACGAAATCGTAGGAAAATTTCTGCCACTGCCCGGTTACGATCCACGGTTGGGTCTGGTTGACAGCGGCGTATGTGTCGCTGTTGGCAAACACGAACCTGGCCTCGCCGCCGTTGCCAAGTCCCTCCTGACGCAGCCAGACCTCCACGCGATAACTGGCCCCCGGATGCAACTGGCTGTGCCATTGGCCTTCCCCGTCGTCGCATTGAAAATAGACGTATTGGCCCAAACGCGCTGTTTCGGCTTCGGTGAAATCCGCGCGAAGGCAGGTTTCTCCACGGTCGTCGAATTGCGAGGGCACGGGTTCGGGATGGGACACGATGGAGCCGGTCCATTCGTCATCCCACAGGTTTGTCAGATAGGGATGGTTCCCGTCCCAGTATTGCCTCAGATCCGGAGGGCTGGTTTCCGGGCCGATGTAGTTGGTTTTCAGCTTGATGTAGGCGTAGTCGCCGAAACGGAGCCCGAGATTTTCGGTTTCGCTATAGACCCTGGCCATGTCGTTGGCTTCGCTGCCGTCCCGGTCGTCGTTGGCGATGTAGCCGCCCAGAGGATGTTCCTCCGACGATTCCGGGATGGTCGATTCGCCGATAAACAGCACATGATGGGCGCCTTCGGTATCGTTCATATCGGTCAGGCCGTTGTAGCTCAACGGGTTTCCTTCCGCATCCACGATTCGATAGAAACGGACTGTCGCTCCGTTGAACAATCCGGTCCAGGCGAGGTTCCAGTATCCGGGGCCTCCCATGGAATCCCATTCGAACCAGTCGTCTCCCGCCCGGTCGATCCGAAGGAACTTGCGCAGGACCATGGGCTCGAGTAACTTCTCATAAAGGTCGGGTAGCACAGGACACTAGGCAGAGAACTACGACGCTTTCGGACATACTCCTCTTATCAAATCGGGAAGGTACGGCACCCTGCGTTTTGCTCCGCCCAAACGGTCCATGAGATATTCCCAGAACGAGACACCCTGCTTCCGGCATGTCTTTTTCAGACTCGCAAAGGTATCCCTGCACTTTCTTCCAGTCGGGCTTCTCGTCGAACCGCTGATTTTGCGTTTTTTCACGTAATCGCGAATATCGCTTTCGCTCAGGTTGTTGTGCAAGGGAATATCCGGACGCTTCAAAACCAATAAAAGTTCGTCCTTGTTGGCGTGAATTCGTCTCAAGGCTTCGTTCAATGTCGCGAAGTCCGTTTTTTCCAGGAATATTTCGTCGAATCGCTTCTCGATGAAGCTTTTTCGCAGCTTCGTCGGATTATCCTTGTATTTCTTCAGTTTCTCGCACAATTTCCAGATTTCCGATTTTTTGTTCTCGAGAGCCCGCCGTTGCTTTTCGTTGAATCCCGTCAGCTTGTTGACGCTTCTTTCCGCGTGAATCCAGCAAAGAGCGTGGAGAAACACATTGAATTGCCCCGCGTCGTCGCTGATTATGACAAGATCGACGTTGAAGCCGTGTTCCATCAGGCTGCCGACGAGAGCACCCTCCGCGGCGATTTGAACGTGCCTCGGCCCGGTTATCCCGAGATCTTTCAAAAAGCCGCTCCAGGCCTCTTCATCGGCCAGAAACGTATTCTCGTGCTCGGCCAGCGAGCGCAATATTTTTTTGGGCAGTCCGCGATCGGCCATATAGGCCAGCGCATCGACATTGAGTACGCAATCCTTGTAGCCGGCCTGCTTGCCCTTTTTGCCCTTGCCCTTTTTTTTCTTCGTCTTGCCGAGATTCGACGGGGGAACCTTTGGTTTTTGATTGGTGCCTTTAAGCCTCGCCACCTCGTCTTTCAAGGCTTGAATCGTCTCCTGCTGAAACTGGATGATTTCAATCAGGCTAAGGACAAGGGCACTTTTTTCGTCGTCCGGAATTTGGTTTATCTTTTTCGAGACACTCATATCGATCCGTTCAGTCGCACTTTGTCGTTGCGTAGAAAGCCCCAGTCGTACAATGTTCGAATCAGTTGCATGTTTTTCGGCGGCCAAGTGCCCCGCACCTCGATAAGCCGGACCGCTTTATTTTTCAAATAGGCGTGGACGGTCCTGATTTCCGAATGGGGAATTATCCATTGAGGATGGACCCCGTAGGGTTCGGGAATGGCGATTTCGCGTTCCCTGGCAAAGGGAGGTACCTGGACGAACCGACCGTCTCCGAATACGACCCTGCCGGGCAGGTCTGGATCGTACTCGTAAATCGTGGTTTCCGTTATCGATTCGGAAAAAGCGACGGGCCGAAACGCTCCGTGGCTGATTTGCACAGTTTCGACTGTTTCCATACGGTCGGCAGCGTAGCGGACCATCATGTCGGTAACGCCCGGCGTCATTCCGAACCCCGGCACGTGGGTTTTGCCGAATTGCCTGAACCTGTCGTCGTATTTGTATTCCTCGCCGAACCCGTTCAAATTTACGCCGTGGCAGCCCGCCTCCGCGATGCAACGGGTGGACTGGTCGTTCAAATGAATCGGGGTGCCGTCCATGACTATGTCGTAATTGCTCATGCGAGCGACCGCGTTCTCGGTATCGCGGATGTCCACATATTGATAGTCGATGCGCGGGTCTTCGATAGATTCCATGAGTTCGAGAGCGGCAGATTCGTGGATATCGGCCACGGAAATGGTTTCGAAATTGGAAAATTCGGCCAGATCGCGTACCGCTTCTCCACAAATTTTGCCAGCGCCTCCCAAAGCCAGTACTTTCATCAGGTTCTTTTCTCCTTTATATCGATGATCGAAAAAATCTCTACAAATCGGCCCCAAACCAACTGGCGCGAATCTCGTCAAATTTGCCGTTTTCGATCATCGACAAAAGCACTCGATTCAAACGCTCCCTCAACGGGCTGTCTTGGGGAACGGCAATTGCGTAATCCTGCGGGGAAAATGGTTTTCCGACGACTTTGACGCTGCCTTTTCCGGCGTTTCTTGCGTAGTAAAGCAAATTCGGTCGGTCGAAAACGATGGCATCCAACCTGTCCGCCGCCAGCCAAAGATAGGCGGTTTCGATCATGTCGAAGGAATTGACGACGGCATTGATTTTCCGGACATATTGCTGACTGGTCGTGCCATCGACCACGCCGACCTTTTTTTCGAAAAGGTCCTGAGGGCCGTTAATCGCAGTCCGAAGTTCATGCAGGGTGATGTCCGAAGATAGTTCGGCGATGAAGAAGGCAAACAAAGGAAGGGTGATAATAATCAGCAGGATGGTGAGCAGTCGGCCGAGCCAGCTGCGCGGCACCCGGTCGCCATATCCCACCGTGCTGGCTGTGACGATTGCCCAGTACATGCCTTCGACGATTCCGGGAAAGTAATTTCGGTTGAAAGATTTTTTCTCGCTGGAATTGCGCCTTTCGACAAGCCAGACAATATGGCCGGCGCATACGATGAAAACAATGAAACTGATAAGAACAACCAGTTTGCTGTGAGAGAAAAAGGAGGCAAAAAGCTTCCCAACGGACCACTTCCGCTTCGCATTGACAAGAATGCCCAACCCTGTGTGATAATATGCATAAGTGAAATCGACGATCTTTTCCCTCTCCTCGGTTACCGATATTCCCCCTATTGCGGCATGGACGCGCCCCTTGACCACGTCGTCGAGTTTTCCCGCGAGCGCAGTACTGTAGATGTACTTGTAATTCAGATCCAATTCCTCGGCGATCGCCTGCCACAGGTCTATTGAGAACCCTTCGGGGGCATGATTGTCGTTCATTATGACAAAGGGGGGGCAGGGACTGATGCCAACCAGCAATACGTCCTGGTCGGCATGGCAGGCAGATGGCAGGGCGAAAAAGAGCAGGCCGGCGACAACTCCCGGAAACAAACCCAATTTTCGACGAAATAAATTGTCCATTCGCATCTCGACAATGGTTCGAACCTTGGTGATGAAAATTCCGCCGCCAACCTGCCGGTGATTCCGACGGTTTTGGCTCAGAAATCGAGTGTCAAACGCAAGGTATTAAATACGTCATTTTTATCCTTGAAATAACATATGGTAATCCTCGATTGTTAAATCCCCGTTATGCTTATGTGTTTTTTTCAAACCTTCCTATTCGATTGCTTGCATCTTTTAAACCCCAATCTTGTCTGGATATGCGTTTAAGCAGTACGATTTGAGGTCGGCGATCTATTCGGATGGAAATCCAGCTGAGGAAAAGATGCCCTTAAAACTTTCAATCCTGCGAATTCGCCTTGATTGAGAATCTCATATGAATCTATCCGAATTATAACATGAAAGATATCAATCGGAAACAATTTGAGGTTTAAATACAAAATTCTTAACATGCCTTTTTTCTTCATTGCGTACCAGGCATTTTTTTACGTCAAAGCACAGTTTTCTTTAGAAAGGAGTATTTAAGATGAGAAAGAGTTCGTCCCTTGCCCTAATCAGCCTGTTCGTCATTTTTTCGGTCGGAATCGTCTTTTTCCCCGCGACACGGGCCAATGCGGAAACCCGCCTCACCGGTTCGGGGGCCAGCTTTCCCGCGCCGATCTACACGACCTGGTTCAAGGAATTCAGCCGGGCCAACAAGGATATCCGCGTCAATTACCAAGCCAAAGGCTCAGGCGCCGGTATTCGCGACTTTCAAAACCACACCGTCGATTTCGCCGCCAGCGACGCGGCCATGAGCGAAGAGGAAATGGCCCAAGTCGCAGAAGGCGTGCAACTTCTTCCCATGACCGCCGGAGAGGTCGTGCTGGCCTACAACCTGAAGGGCGTCAAGGAACTGAAACTGCCCCGCGAGGTCTATCCGAACATATTTCTGGGCAAGGTGAAAAACTGGAACGATCCGGCCATCGCCGCCGCCAACCCGGGCGTCAAGCTTCCCGACGAGGAAATCACCGTGGTCACTCGCGCCGACAGCTCCGGAACCACCTATGTCTTCACCAAGCACCTTAGCGCCATAAGCCCGGATTTCGAAAAAGGCCCCGGAGTCGGCAAAACCGTAAACTGGCCCGACGGCATGAAGCTGGTCAAGGCCCCCAAAAACGACGGCGTGACCGCCACGATCATGCAAACCCCCGGCGCTATCGGCTACATCGAGTTCGGTTACGCTCGCATGGCCAAACTCTCCATGGCAAGCCTGCAAAACAAGGATGGCGAATTCGTGGCTCCCGGGCTCGAAGGCGGACAGGCTTCGTTGGCCGAAGCCACCATCCCCGACAACATGATTGTCTGGCTGCCCGATCCGGCAGGCAAGAAATCCTACCCTATAGCCACCTACACCTGGATGATTTTCTACAAGAAATACGAAGACCCCAAAAAGGCCGAAGCTCTGCGCAAAATGGTGGAATACTGCCTGACCGAAGGACAAAAGATTTCCGACAAGGCAGGCTATATTCCCCTGCCTGCCAACGTGGTCGAGAAAGTCCGGGAGGCTTCCGCCAACATCCAGTAAACAATCTGAAAACATTAAAAAAGCGAATCGGGGGCGCGCCGTCATCATGGACGCGCGCTTCCGAAACGCCGGAACGAAGTCAATCGGAACCAAACGGAGCAATCATCATGACCAATCTCGTAATCGCCGAGTTGGAACAGTCGGGTACGCTGTCCAAGCCGCCGTCCTCCGGAGACATTCTCTTCGACAAGCTCTTTCGCGGACTGACGTACGCCTTCACCTGGGCCACGGTGCTTCTTCTGGCCCTAATCGTAATCAAAATCGGCGGGCAGGCCATTCCCGCCTTGTCGAAATACGGCCTGGGATTTCTCGTATCGACCACATGGGACGTCAACGCCCAGGAGTTCGGGATTCTGCCGGAAATCTGGGGCACGCTCTACAGCTCCTTCTTCGCCCTGGTCATCGGCGGATTTTTCGGCATCACCATCGCCATTTTCGTAACCCAGGATTTTCTGCCCCATAAAATCGAGGTGATACTGAAAAACATCATCGAACTGCTGGCCGCCATCCCCAGCGTCGTCTACGGGCTTTGGGGCATCTTCGTACTGATCCCCCTGATCCGGCCCGTCGCGGATTTTCTGTACGACAAGTTCGGCTGGATTCCTTTTTTCTCCACCAGTCTCAGCGGTCCGGGGCTCTTTCCGGCGGCGCTGGTGCTGTCGATCATGATCCTGCCCACCGTGGCGGCCATTTCCCAGGACGCTTTCAAGGCCATACCCCACAAAACCAAGGAAGCCGCCTACGGAATGGGAACGACCCGCTGGGAGGCCATTCTGCGAGTCATGCTTCCCACGGCATCCGGGGGGATTTTCGGCGGGCTCGTACTCGGTTTCGGCCGCGCGCTGGGCGAAACCATGGCCCTGGCCATGCTGGTGGGCAACTCCAATCAGATCAGCCTGTCGCTTTTTGCGCCCGCCAACACGCTGGCGGCGTTGCTGGCGCTCAATTTTCCGGAAGCCGGGGAGCTGGAGGCCTCGATATTGATGTACGCGGCTTGCGCTCTGCTGCTCATCACACTGCTCGTCAATGTCGCCGGCGCTGCCATCATCGCCAAAACCGGAACGGGAGAAAAGAAATGAATCGGGAAAACACAATCGAAGGCGCTTTCCTGGTGCCGAACCTCGAAAAACAGCCTTTCGAACCCAGGGCGCTCAAATCGATCCTTTTAAGCGCCATCACCATATCGGCTGCGGTTATCGCGTGCATTCCGCTTTTTTCGGTGCTGATCATGCTGTTGTATCGCGGCGGGAAGCGACTGAGCCTGGAGCTGTTCTACGCGTTGCCTCCGACAGCGTTCGAAACGGGGGGCGGTTTCGGCAACGCTATTGCCGGAACGCTGTTCATGGTCGGTATCGCGGCATTGATCAGCGTGCCTTTCGGCATACTGGCCGCCATCTATCTGGCAGAGCTGGGCCCCCATAGCAAGATCGCCAACATCGCCCGTTTCTGCGCAAAGACCCTGACCGGACTGCCCTCCATTCTGGCGGGGGTCTTCGCATACGCGGCAGTGGTCCTTACCATGGGCCACTATTCGGCGTGGGCGGGCGGCGTCGCCCTGTCCTTGCTTATGATTCCCGTGGTGATGCTGACCGGTGAAGAAGCCATCCGAATGGTGCCCCGCCCCATGAAGGAGGCCGCGTTCGGAATGGGTTGCACGCCTTCCCAGACCATGTGGAAAGTGATGCTGCCGGTGGCCATGCCAGGGCTGATCACCGGGGTCGTGCTGGCGGTGGCGCGCGCGGCGGGGGAAACCGCGCCGTTGCTGTTTACCGCCTTGTTCAGCGACTACTGGCTGCGTCCCAACGAACCCACCGCCTCCCTGGCGGTCCTCATCTACAACTATTCCGGCATGCCCTTCGAAAACCAGATCGAGCTGGCCTGGGCGGCCTCCCTCGTTCTCGTGGTGATGGTATTCGTATTGAACATCATCAGCCGGGCGATCGGGCAAAGAAAAGCCTAACTAGCAAATTAAGGAGCAGAGCACACCCATGGAACCAGCGGAAAAAATCGATGACATGGAACCATCGAGCGAGGGCGTCTCGGACGACATCGCCTTGGACTGCCAGGTGGATAAGATTTTCTACTCAGATTTTCTGGCGGTCCGCGACAGCATCGTTCCCATCAAGAAAAAACAGATCACCGGCTTTATCGGACCTTCCGGCTGCGGCAAAAGCACGGTGCTCAAAAGCATCAACCGCATGAACGACCTGATCCGCGGATTTCGATTCGAAGGAAAGGTCTATCTTTACGGAATCGACATCTACGGCGAAAAGATCGACCCGGTATCCGTGCGGCGCAATATCGGCATGGTGTTCCAGCAACCCAATCCTTTTTCCATCTCCATATATGAAAACGTGGCTTTCGGCCTGCGGCTGAACCGTTTCAAGGGAGACATGGACGAAAAGGTACAAAAGGCATTGGAGGGCGCGGCCCTCTGGAAGGAAGTCAAAGACAAGCTGAAAAACAACGGATTGTCGTTGTCCGGCGGCCAGCAGCAGCGCCTGTGCATTGCGCGCGCCATCGCAACCGAGCCAGGAGTTTTGCTCATGGACGAGCCGTGTTCCGCGCTGGATCCCATCGCCACGAGAATGATCGAGGAATTGATGGTGGAACTTAAGGAAAAGTACACGGTGGCCATCGTGACCCACAACATGCAGCAGGCCCAGCGCGTGGCGGATCAGACGGCCTTTTTCGCGGTGGATATTTCCCAGGGGGGAAGGACCGGCTACCTGGTGGAAATGGGGCCGACCAAGGAACTCTTCGAAAACCCGCAGCAACAGTTGACCAAGGAGTATCTCCACGGTGATTTCTCCTGATCGAAAGGTGTGTGCCATGAAAAAAAACAGAACCCTTGCCACGCTTTTGTCGCTGTGCATATTGTTTTGCCTGTTATCGACCACGGGAATCGCCGCCGGCCCGGCGACTATTGACAACGCCGATATCGTCGGAGCCGGCGCCACTTTCCCCGCTCCGCTGTACCAGCGCTGGATAAAGGAATTCGGAAAGCAAGTCTCCGATTTCACCCTTTTCTACGACGCGGTGGGCAGCGGCGACGGAATCAAGCGTTTCATGTCGGAAAAAGTGGCCTTCGGCGCTAGCGACGCCGCCATGGACGACGAGCAGATCTCGAAAGTCGAGAGGGGGGTGCAATTGATACCCGCAACCGCCGGGATCATCGTCCTGGCATATAATCTGCCCGATCTAGGGGGACGGCTCCGTCTGAGCCGCAAGGTCTATACCGATATTTTCTTCGGCAAGATCAAGAAATGGAACGATCCGCGCATCGCCGAACTGAACCCGAACCTGAAACTTCCCGAAATCCACATCGCAACTGTTTGCCGAAGCGATTCCTCGGGCACGACCTGGGCGTTCTCCAACCATCTGAGCGCTGTCAGCGACTCCTGGAGAGACCAGGGACCGGGACGCGGCAAAAAAATCGATTGGCCGGGCAACTCCATGTCGGGACGATACAACGAAGGCGTGGCCATGAAGATCAAGCTTTCTAGGGGAAGCATCGGCTACGTGGAATACGGCATCGCCAAACGGGCCTTCCTGGACATGGCCGCGCTGGAAAACAAGGAGGGCCGTTTCGTCGAACCTACGGATTCCAGCGGCACCGTCACGCTCGCCAACACATCGACCCGGATGCCATCGAACCTTCGCATGTTCCTGCCAGACCCAGACGGGGAGGATTCTTATCCCATCGTGACCTATACATGGCTGCTTCTCTACAGTTCATATCCCGACAAGATCGAGGCGGACAGGGTCAAAAAATTCGTCCGCTGGGGACTGACCGACGGTCAAAGTTTCGCGAAAGACTACGGATACGCTCCTCTTCCCGAACCTGTGGCGTCCTCCGCTCTGAAAGCGCTGGACAACATTCGGTGAATGCAAATAGAACCATACCAATCATCCGGATATCCGGATCAGGAGATGATATGAAAATTCTCGATAGACTGAAACGACTCGGATGGATCGCTCTGGCAATTCTTCCGGCGCTCCTCGTCTGGCCGAATTCGGCCGCCGCGGACAATTCCATTTCACTTGTGGGGGGAGGCGCCAGCTTTCCGGCGCCACTGTACCAGAAATGGTATCGGACATTTTACAAACAGCATCCCGACGTTTTGATCGATTACCAACCTCTCGGCAGCGGAGCGGGCATTTCCCAGTTCATGGACGGAAGGCTCGACTTCGCCGGCACCGACGTGCCGCTTTCGCAGGACCAAGTCTCAATGGTTCAAGGCGGCGTGGTCCAGATCCCGATGACTGCCGGCGCATTGGTCCTCGTATACAACCTCGACGGGGTCGAGGATCTCAAGCTCTCCAGAAAGGCTTACACCGGAATATTCGAAGGCGAAATTGATCGATGGAACCATCCAGCCATCGCCGAATCCAACCCTGGAGCGAACCTGCCCGACTCTCCCATCGTCCTGGTGACCCGTTCCGATGCCAGCGGAACGACCTACACCCTGACACGCCACCTGAGCGCCGTCAGCGAAAAGTTCGACAAAACCGTCGGCGTTTCCACAAGCCCGGTCTGGCCGGAAAAAATAAAGGAAAGGGGAAACCTGATCCGGGCGCGGGGAAACGGCGGGGTCGTCAACATGGTGAAGGCCCTCCCGGCATCCATCGGCTATGTCGAATATTCCCACGCCTATCTGACCGAGCTTCCCATCGCCAAAATGGAGAACGTCAAGGGCGAATTCGTGGCCGCCGGCCAGAAGACTTTCCAGGGAACGCTGCGAGAAGCGACAATCCCCGACGATCTCACCGTGGTTCTGACCGACCCGGCCTTCCACGGAAACTATCCGGTGGTTGCCTTCACTTGGCTTCTGGTTCGGCAACAATCCGAAAGGGCCGAACAACAGAAAGCGCTGAAAGAACTGATACGCTACTGCCTGACAGACGGGCAGAAGGTGAACGCCGAACTTGGCTACATTCCCCTCTCGGATGAAATCGCCCGAAAAGCTTTGCAGCTTTTGGAAAAAGTTCATTGAACCGATGAGAGGGGCAAAATAAGCGGAGCGACCTCGTTGATTTTCTACACGTGGAAACGAATCGAGCGACCTGATGGAGACGCAGAAACCGTTTGCCGGGAATGCTTCGTGTCAATCGGGGTCGTCCGCTCTCAGTTCCGCCGCCAGCATGTTTCGCTTGAGCAGCGAGACCAGACGCTTGCCCTGGTGAAGATACATCTTTTCGGGAAACGGCGCGGGCAGACCTGTCATGAATTCGCGACATTGGCCGATGCTCACGCCGGTCATTCGGGAAAGGATATTGGCGCCATTGAACAAGGCGTCCTCCCGCAAAGGTTTTTCGACATGCAAGATGTATTGGGCAGGCAGCAAATTCCCGTTTTCGATCCGTCGTATGCCTTCTATGGGTGCAAGGACATAGAGGATGTCTCCTTGTTCGAGGACGATATCTTCAGGAGGCAGGGCAAATGTTTTCTCCTCGTTTGCCTTCACTACCATAAGCGGCACGACGCCGTATCCGCAGGCGAATTTCACGAGGACCATGTTCTCGAGCGTGTCTCCCTTTTGCACGCGATACTCCGTCACCAGGATGGTCTTGCTTCCAAAGCAAAACAAGGCCGGAACATTCTCGCCGAATGCGGCCGAGACAAAGGCCTTCGCAGCGAGACCGGAGGTCGACAGTACCCTGGCCTGGGGCCAAAGCCTGGCCAAATGGTCGCTGAATCGCGCATCCCAGGTACGAATCACCAGCCGAATATCCGGCCGGATTCGCTTGGCCAGAAGGCACAATTCCAGATTGACCAGTTCGTCCCTGGACAGGGACAGAAGACTTGCCGCCCTTTCCAAGTTGGCCAAGTTCAGGCATTTTTCGAGTCCTGCCGCATCTCTTGAAACGATCGCTATCTCGCGATCTTCCGAATCGTTCGATGAAATGCCCACCATCGTCATCTTAAACGATTTGAGTTGCCTGACAACCTCCTCGCCGACGCGTTGCAAGCCGAAGACGATGACATGGTTTTCTGTCGGCAGGGATTGGCGTTTGCCGAATTGGAACCGCGCGCTCAACAGATGCTGGGTGATGACGGCGTATATCAATCCCATGAGCACGGTTCCGCCCATGGTCAGCATCAGTCCCATCAGCCTCAACCACCATGGTATTTCGAGACTGAATCTGAGTTCGGAACCCAAAAGATCCGGGTAACCGCCCAAAAGCAGAACGACAGAGTCATAGATCGCGTCCACGGTGGAAATGCCCCTCGCCCACAGGCGGAAACAAAGCGCGCTGATGCACAGAAGAACAATGATCGTAGCCGAATATATCAGGGCCACCCTTCGAACCTGATCTTCGAGCACCCAGTTCAGTATGTTGGATAATCCCTTTTTGAGCGGGGCGAAGATTCTTTTTGTCCCTTTTTTCTCTATTTGGGTACGTTTTGGGTCGTTGCCGGCTCGGCCATCCCATTCGGTTCCATTCGATGCGACTTTCGCGGCTGCGATATCGGGCCTTCGAGACACCTCCAATGTAATTACGGCATCGTTCTCGCCGACGGTGTTTTCATAGTCCCATTGAAAAAACTCCTGGAATTCGGACCCGGCCGTTTCAACGAACAGAACCGTGGAAAGGCCAGATTCAAAGCACGCCAGCGATTTTCGAGTCAACTCCGGATGCGTTTCAGATGTATGCCGCTCTACTTTGACAAACCAATCCCTGAGCTGGAAGTGCGCGATGAGCGCGTCTCCCATGGCAGCAGATACAAATGCGGGGGCGGACAGTTTTGTCGGTTCAAAGGCGATGCAATCGCCCAGTTGATCGGACAGGAGTTTGTTTAGGCCTTCCTTGCTCGACCGCATCACGATTCTGATGTTCGGCGAAAGCAGCCGGATCGTCAAAGCCGCATCGATATTGACCCGGTCTCTGTTGGTGACCAGCAGCACCGCGCGAAACCGGGACAAATCGATTCGTTCCAGCAACGAATGCTGCCGGCAATCTCCCTCGTGCAGTTCTTCGAGCATGTCTTCAAGGCCGTCGATTTCCCAATCCGGGTTCACCGAAAGCTCGATGGCGCTGACCAGGACGCCAAATGCGGCCAGTTCGCGGACGCAATACTGCCCGAGGCTGCCCAGGCCGCAGACCAGAAGGCGATCATGGGAATTGCCAACGACATGGTTTTCACTTGCTTTTTTGTCGCCCATAACTTTTTTCGGTTCATCACGGATTTGTGGAGAGCGGAAAAGGTAACCAGAGCTTCCAGCTCTGGCCCGAAGCCACGGATATGCAATCCCGCCGGAGCCGAGCCACGCCAGACCAGGATGGTCGGTTACCATCGGACCAAACTATCCCACAAATCCGCGATGAACCCCTTTTTCTTACAGAGCTTGGGACATCGCGTTGCGCCATTCGGAATCGAACAACAAAGCAGGGTACGTTCGCCGATCGACCGACAACGACCCGTGCGACTATCGACGCAGCTGGATTGCCTCCACATACCCCTCGACGCCATTTTTCAGATTGGCGGCGTTGGCTTCGTCCGTGTCGATGTGCATATAGAGCCTCGCATCCGGATCGACCCGGACAAGAACGTCTCCGAAAATCAACTCCCGGTCGCCCGGCACTTTGACCCGAACCACATCCCTGTCTTTCAAGCCCATCTTCAGGGCATCCTCCGGCGTCATATGGATGTGCCGCATTGCGCAGATAACGCCCTGATCGATGGCTATCGTTCCTTCCGGACCTTCCAGGGTGATGCCGGGAGTGTCGTCGAGATCGCCGGATTCCCGTATGGGAGGGTGAATCCCCAGCATGTACTGTTCGGTCATGGAGATTTCCACCTGGGTCTGCTTGCGTGTCGGACCGAGGATTCTGACGTTGTCCACCCTGCCCTTGGGTCCGATCAGATGCACCTTTTCTTTGCATGCGAAACCTGCGGGAATGGAAAGCCGTTTGAACTCGGTCAGTTCGTGGCCCGGTCCGAACAGCGACTCCACGTGTTCCTGGCACAGATGGACATGATGGGCGGATATCTCGATGGTCACCGGTGCCGGTTTGAGGGACTCCATGACTCCGACCATGTGCCGCTGTTCCAATGTGGACAAGGCCTGCCGGGCAATCATGCGTTCTTCGTCCGCCGGAACGACCAAGACCTTGACCCGCGAATCGGCGGAGGAGATATCGCAGATCTCCTTGAACCCCTTGGCTTCCCTGTTCTTTTTTTCGTCGAGGCAAATCCCCATGACGTCAAGGCCCTGGCAGGCCAGGCTCCTGACAAGCACGCTTCCCTGGCCGATTCCGCCTGTAAAGACCAGCACGTCCATGCCTCCCATAGCCGCCACATAGGCGCCGATATATTTCCTGACCCGATAGGCATAGGTCTTGATGGCCAGCATGGCGCGGTGATGCCCTCCGTCGGCGGCGGCCTCTATTTCCCTCAAATCGCTGGAGACGCCGGACAGCCCGAGCAGGCCGCTCTTTTTGTTGAGCAGATCGTTCAATTCGTCGTATCCCATGTTCTCGTTTTTCATGAGATGGAGCAGCAATCCCGGATCGAGGTCGCCGCAGCGCGTGCCCATCATCAGTCCCTCCAGGGGGGAAAACCCCATGGTGGTGTCCACGGAGCGGCCGTGGTCGATTCCGCACACGGACGCCCCGTTTCCGAGGTGGCAGACTATGGTTTCCAGCTTGTTGTAAGGCTTTTTGAGAAACTGGGCCGCCCTGAGGGACGCATACTTGTGGGAGCTGCCGTGGTAGCCGAAGCGTCGAAGCCCTTTTTCTTCGTAATATTCGTAGGGCAACGCATACAGGTAGGCGAAAGAAGGAATGGTGGTGTGGAAGGAGCTGTCGAAAACCGTCATCTGGACGGCGTCCGGGAGCATTTCTCGGGCCAGGCGGATTCCCGCGATGATGGGGGGATTGTGCAGGGGAAAAACCGAGGTGAATCCGTCCATTTCCTCGATGATCTCGTCGGTCACCACCACGGCCCCTCGGTGCTTCTCTCCTCCCAAGGCGCTTCTGTGGGCCACCGACGAGATTTCATCCAGGCTTTTCACGACTCCGATGTCCGGATCGGACAGGATTTCGAGCATGACATCGAAGGCCTTCGAATGGGTACCTTCTTCGACTTCCCGTTCGGCGCTTCCGTTTGAGGACTCGTAGGAAAGCCAGGTCTCCGGAAGGCCGATTCGCTCCACGGTCCCCTTTGCGAAAAGATCGGGGGCCATGGTATCGAACATGTTGAATTTTAGAGTGGACGAGCCGCAATTGACGACCAAAAGCTTAAACGGTTCGTTGCTCCTCAGTTCGAATCCGTAGGGATCGTCGCCGGCGACTGCGGCATTCGTTCTCCAATCTTCGTCGCCGTTGTCGCCTTTCAGCTCCCGCATGTGTTTGACCAGCATTTTGGAAAGGTCGGCCAGCGCCCCTGGGTTGGTCGCGATTTTGCCGGAAAACAGGTCTTGGGGAATAAGGAGCGCTTTGGCGGCTTTGCTGCAAATGCAGTCGGCAACATTTTTTTCGCCCGTCATCATGGCTTCTTCGCCGAATGCTTCGCCGGCGGCGATCCGGTTTAAGATTTGGCGTTCTCCGTTGTCTTTGGTCACCGACAGCTCCGCCTCTCCTTCCAATAGCACTCCCAGAAAACGTGCCTTTTCTCCGAATTCGAGAAGAAACTCGTCGGGTTCATAAGCGGCAAAACCGGATTTCTTTGCCATCTCCAGCAGTTCCGTTTCTTCGAAATGTCTAAACAGCGCCACCTCGTTTTTCAAATAGGTTGCGATTTTTTCAGGGGTCATCGATATATCCTCCTGTTTGGCACCGCCGGAATTTTCCGGCGGATTTCAAGGCCAATGCAGCAATTCTAATTTTGGGTGCCTCTGGCGCCTTCAAGGTAACCAGACCAGGATGGTCTGGTTACCTTGGTCGCTGCAACCTCTTCGGCATGGAATTTCCGTCAAAATTAGAATTGCCGAGGCCAATGGCTGCGTGCGCGCTATTCGGCGGCCTGCAAAACCGATTGGATGGTTCCGAGCACTTGCCGCTCGTCATCGACGACAATCTCGTCGGCGTCCGCGATGGTTTGTGCAAGAGCGAGAAGTTGTCCGCGATCATACTCTTCGGGGACCATTGTCGCCAGGGCCTGGAGGGCTTTTTGCCGGTCGGTCTGGAGAATTCTCGATTGTTCCTTCACTTTCTCCCGAAACGAGTCCACTTTGAAAAACCTGAGCTTGGGATGTCTCTTGACGATCTTTTCGGCGACGAGATATTCCCGTTTGTCGAAAGCGTGATCCGCGCCCGCCACAGCGAGCATGACCCGAATGGCCGCCTCGACGAAGCCGCCTTCCTCCATCTTTGCCAGCCAATTTTCGGTATCGGCCTGTATTTCTTTTTCTGTTATGCCTGGCTGCCGCGCTTCGGCTTGTCGAGCCGCCTCCTTTTCTTCGAAGAGCGACCGCATGAAGGCGTTGTCGTAGATCATATAGAAGATTCTTTCGTTTTGGCCGTCGCGCATCTCCCTGTATTTTTCCAACGCGTCGGCGATGCCTTGGCCGATCTTTTCTTCCTTTTGCTTGAAAGGGTTGTCGGCATCGACCGGCTTGCGGTTTTTTCTGACATATTCCGCCATGGGCGCCAGAGGCCACATGAAAGGATTGAGGTCCGAAAAAAGATAGCGTTGAACGCGAAGCGGGTGGAGCTGCCGGCCCAGTTCGGCGGTGGTTTCGTTGACCATCGATTTAATCCAGGGGCGAACAAAGTTTTTGTAGCATCCGGCGTTGAATTCCGACACCTTGGCCAGCGCCGCAAACCCCCTTTCGTCCTCCTGGCCGTCGTCCAAAGCCAGAAGATCGGGAATATCCCGCTCCACATATTTTACGTCATAGTCGGTTATGCCAGCCTCGCCCGCTTTGTCTTCGATCACCATTTCGTAGAGGCCAGGCTGCAAAAACTCCAGCATGTCCAGTCCCGCGACGATTTCGCGGTGCTCTTTCCTGGCAACCGAGGCGGACACGAAGATTCCCAAATGGCCGATTTTTTCATGGATTCGGTAGACGATCACCTGTTTGTGGCGTCTTATTTCGTCCACGGTGCCATAGACGTTGGCAATCCAGTTCAAAGCCTGCTGCGGCGGTGTGATATTGTCGCCTTTCGAGGCAAACACCACCATGGGATCTTCCAGGTTTTTCAAGGAAATGGTCCTCTCGTCGTCCAGCTTGACTTCGCCGCGCTCCAGCCTGTCCCCCACGAAAAGGTTCTCCACGATAAAGGACATCTCCTCGTCGGTCATGGTGAAGAAGCTGCCCCACCATTTTTCAAAATCGAGGTAGCGCTTTTCTTCGGTATCGATTTTATTGTACAGATTGTACTGCTTGGTCCACAGGGTGTTGGCAGGATTCAAATCCTCGAAATTGGAGACCAGATGGGCGCCGTCGAAAATCCCGCCGCCCAAGTCGCTCAGGAATAGGGCCACCCAGGACCCTCCGGTGATGCCGCCGCGAAAACGCATGGTATTGGCCCCGTGTATGCCGGACCAGTAGGACAGGGGCGAGCCGTTGATCACCATCGGTCCGGTCAGGTCCGGACGATCCGCTCCTAGCATGGCCACGGCCCACCCGGCCTGGCAATTTCCGATGACGGCCGGTTCCTGGGTTTCCGGATGCAGCTGGCGGACTTTCCCGATAAACATGGCTTCGGTCTTTTCGACGTCCGCAAGCGTCTGCCCGGGTTCCGGCTTCGCATAAAACAACACGAAATAGACCGGATGTCCGTCGTCGAAAGCCCTGCCGATTTCCGAATCCCTCTTGGAACCGCCTATGCCGGGACCATGGCCGGCCCGGGGATCGATGACCACCACCGGCCGTTTTTCCGGATCGACAACGACGCCCTCCGGCGGCACGATCCGCGCCAAAGCATAGTTGACCGGTTTTTCAAGGTTCCTGCCGTCGACGATGATTTCGTAGTCGAAAACCAGGACCGGCGGCTGACCATTTCTAATGTGGGCCAGATAGTTGTTGCCGCGCTTTCTAAACACATCCCAGAAAAGAACGCTTCGCTGGCTTGAATCCACGACATAGTCGTTCCAAGCATTCAACAAGTCTCCAGGCACGATGTTCGAGATCATATTTTGCTCCTTTCGATGATTTTCTTGTTTTCCCATACCGGAAGAAATCCATTGCCTGTATCTCAAAGCAATGTGTCCATTCGATTAGCCGGATGTTAAATGTCGGGAACGATTATGCGGGATATCGGACAATCGTAAATACTCCATTAACATATTTTAGCTCAAGCTTAACACCCATCCGGGAAAGATAAATTTATTTTTAATGTTATTTAAATACTTTCCAAACACATAGAGGCGATTATCATCGTTTTTGCCTTTAGGTTTCTGATGGAAGAATGATTTGCGCGAACCTCCTTTATCGTATAGTTTATATCCGTGGTTCGACACTTTATAAAACTATTCCAAACGGAAGTGTATGATGAAACTTTTCAATGGCGGATTCAAAATGGGAAGCGGCGTGCCCTCGGGAGCGGGAATTGTGATATTGGCCTTTTTTGTTGTTCCCGTGGTCGCCAATGTCCTCAAATCTCTGACCAAGGCGATCATCAAGGGCAGCATGATCGCCTATCAGAAGGCCAGGATCGCCGCAGCCGAGACCATATATGGCTTGGAAGACATGGCTGCGGAAGCCAAGGCCGCAATTTCCGAAAAATCCGAGGTCGCGAGCGAATAGATCAGCAGCCCGGTTTTGAAAATGAATGCGAGTATCAAACAGGTTTTCGGGGGAGATTTCGAACTTCCGGGGGCCATATTCATTTTACTTTTGGGCTTGGGCGCCGTGGAACTGATGAGGGGCAACTTCAGGACGCCACCGTGTTACACCGCCTTCTGGTATTCATTCGGAGTTTTCAGCAAGTCGTTGATCGATAAGAAATAATATCCGGATCTGCAACCGCCGATACCTTTCACAAGTCGTCAATGCCTGTTGTCAGGCCGCGTCGGCGGGGGAGAAAATTGCGCTCAAGGATATGATTTTTCCTCCGGAAGAAGCTCCGCCGTCCTGGCACGCCATGGATGCCCCGGCCGTGATAGCCGAGCTTTCGGCCGACTTTGAAAAAGGCCTTTTGGAAGAGACGGTTAGAGACCGATTGAAGCGCTACGGACCGAACTCGCTTCCTGAATCCAAACCCAGGACGGGCCTGGAGATCTTCTGCGACCAGCTCAATTCGCTGCCGGTCTATCTGCTGGGCGCCGCAGCGGGCGTGTCGATACTTACGGGCGGTTTGCTGGACGCAGCAGTCATCGGCTATCTTACGGAAAACCAGGCGGAAAAGACCATCCATTCGCTGAAAACCTTCTTTCGACCGGCCGCCGAGGTGATCCGGGATGGTGCGGTTCGGCTGGTGAGTGCCGAAAGCATTGTCAAGGGCGACCTGATTATGTTAAAGACGGGCGTGTCCGTACCGGCGGACAGGGCCTGGCGGTGGCGGTCGCCACAGGCTCGAACACGGAGATCGGCCAGCTTCAGACGCTTCCGGGAGAAATCTCCGCGCCGGAGACGCCCATCGAAAGACAACTGGGGCAACTGGGAGATCAACTGGTGCTCATGTGCGGCGGGGTATGCGGCCTCGTATTCGGCATGGGCTTTTTGCGAGGATACGGCATTTTGCAGATGCTCCGCATGTCCATTTCGCTGGCTGCGGCCGCCGTGCCGGAGGGACTCCCCGCTGCCGCTACCATCACTTTCGCTCTGGGCATCAAGAGGATGAGAAGCCACGGGGTCCTGATTCGCCAGCTGCAGGCCGTGGAAACCCCGGGCGCGGTCCAGACCGTATGCATGGACAAGACCGGCACCATCACGCAAAACCGGATGACTGTGCAGAAGTTGTATTCCGGCTATATGTGCGTGGACGCGAAAAACAGCTCTTACAAAAGCGGCGGTAAAGACCTGGATCTCCTGAAGTACGAAGAATTCCGGTGCCTTTTCGATATCTGCTGCCTGTGCAGCGAATCCAGCCTTGAAAAATCCGAAGAGTGCGAAGACCCGGCATTATGCGGTTCTCCCACGGAAAACGCCTTGGTTCGCGCCGCCATGGACGCTGGGGTAGACGCGGCAAAGCTCCGGAAAGAATACCGCGAAATCAAAATCAGGCAGCGAAGCGAGACTCGCCTATAAAAGATAGGAACTCGCTTTTTGTCAACGAAACTACACCGGGCTTTTCTATGGTTCGCCGTCCGCCCGCGCCCGCCCTCCGCCGCAACATGTTGCGGCGGAGGGCGGGCGCGGGCGGACGGGCGGTCGTCGAATAGGGACGGGAACGGGCAAAGATTTCCGATGGATTGAAAATGGTTTGCGGAAAGTTGGAAACAGCATGGAAAACACGAGAAACGGCCTGTTTCGGGCCGCAGTCCGACGCCAATCCCGGATTTCGATTTTGTTTGGGGGCGGGAAGGGAGTCAGTCCCAATAGTCGTATTGCGGGATTTTAGAGTCCGAATCGTCATAGACGAGTTCGGAGATATGCGAGTCTTCTTCGGGGGGCGGATCGTGGTTGCGGACATCCCATAGATCAAGATGCTTCAGGATCTTTCTCACGATCGGGCCTACCTCGAGGATCGAAATCACTCTCGTCTGCCGGCTGCAATTCGGACAACAGAGCGGATCGACCTCGTATATCTTTTGAATCAGCCTCGCCCGGCTGCGGCGAAACTGTTTCGACGTCAATTCTCCGGGCGCGATGGACGGCGCGGTGTCGTCGGTTCCCGCCTTCTTGCGCATGCCTCTGTACTTGTTGGAATATGCCCGACGTATCCGGCGAGCTGCTCGTATTTGTTCGGAATATGGACGACGAGCCTCGCGAGCCAGTCCGGAGCGTCGAAGGTTTGTTCGGTTTTTCCGTCTTTTGATTGGCAGACGGACTTGGCCGAGCCGTCGGCGGATTTTTCGGCGGGTATGTAAAGCATGCGCTCCCGGGAGAAACTGGCTCGGACAATGTACTTCGCAAGGTTTCCGAGGGCGGTTTCGTCTTCGGGCCAAATCCTTGCGCCGATATGGACGTGAAATCCCGTGTGGTGCCAGGAGAGCATGTTTTCGATGATGGCGTCGTTGATCTTCCGCTCTTTTTCACATCATACTCCTTGCATAAGAAATTTACATATTTCTTGAGTTTAACAAGATTCGCACTTTGTGTTACCTTGTAGCTGTGGAAAGGAATGCGAGAGCTTGGTTTTTGTTTCGGCCATGCCTCGGCGGAACGCGGACGCGAAGCGTCCTGGTATGCATTCCAACGCGAAGCGTTGGAACGATGCGGTGTGTCGCGGCCGAAATCGATACCAAACCCGCATTAGAAATGCCAAGGGGAAATCAATGAATACCGCAACGGACCGTATCGAACGGGTTTATAACGCCATAGGTGGAAAACCGGACGCCCCTTTCGCCAAAGGCGAACTGGTAGTCGATTTGGGATTTGCCCGGGAATTTCTGGAATGGCACGACATCGAAGGAGGACCGTCTTCCGTCAAAGAAGGAGAGGTCCTGCTGGAGTGCTGCCGTCGTCTGAACACGGACCTGGTATGTCTCCAGGCCGAAGAAGTCCGGAACCATTGCCACGGACATAACGAAATGGCCGAGTATGTCGGCCGGTTCGCAAGCCATGGCTTTTTCGTGTTCTGGATCGTAAACGGGGCGTACCAGACCGCGAGCACGCGGATGGGGTTCTACGACTTCAATGTGGCCATCGCCGAAAATCCGGAAGCCGTTTTCGAAAAAATGGCCGAAATCTCGCGGGAGAGGCTCGAGGATATGGCCCTGGGAGTGAAAGCAGGCGCCCATGGAATCATTGTCGCCGACGATATCGCATACGCGCAAGGCGCATTTGTTTCCCGACCTTTCGCGGAACAATACCTTGCACCCCTCTGGCGGGAACAGGTCAACGCCGCCCGAAATCTGAAAGTCCCGGTGTTTTTCCACAGCGACGGAAAGATCGACAGCATGTTGCCGCTGATCAAGGATGCCGGGTTCGACGGACTCCAATGCATCGAACCGGCCGCCGGAATGGATATCGGGAAAGTGAAGTCCGAATATGGAAAAGATCTCTGCCTCATGGGCAATATCGATCCGGCGCTTTTAATAGAAAGCAGCGATTCAAAAAAGGAAAAGGAAAGCTACGAGGAATTGTCCAATGCCATGATGCAACTTTTTTCCGCAGCCGTCCCGGGAGGGCGATTCATTTTCGGCACGTGCAGCGGGCTGTATGCGGGAATGTCCCCCGAAAGGGTCCTTTTCATGTATCGCATGGCGGATAATATCCTCAAAACTCGATTTCCTATCTTAGATCGAGGCGCTCCAAGATTTTTTTGACGATTGTGCAGGCCTATAGAAACGCCGCGAGCCTAAGTTGGCTTTGACAATTGGGAATACGCCAAAGCGGCCGGGATGTCGCAATGCGTTTTTCAGGCCTGCGACGCGACCTGGAGAACATACGCCACCTCGGCCGTCCCGATCGCGCCGTCTCCATCCACATCGGCTTCCATATTGACATAAGGTATCGCCGGTATCGACCCCGCATACGATTTCCAGGGCCAGAACGGCATCGTCGAGCGTTACTACGCCGTCGCCGTTCACATCCCCCTTCAGGTGGTCGGCGACATCGTCTTCAGTCGTCACGGTCACGGTCCGGTCCGCCAGGGGATCGAAGAGGTCTTCGGACAAGGCGTCGTCCACGGACAGGGTCACCAGCGTTGTTTGGTCGCCATCGACGATCATATCGTCCACGCCGGTCACGGTTACCGTCTGCTCAATATTCCAGTCTTCGGGCGCAAAGGTCAGGGTAGCAGGGCTCGCGGTCGCTTCGCCCGTGTCGGCGCTGACGACCGTGATCACGACATCGCTTTCGGGTTGCGCGTCGAGCACCGCGGTGAATGTGTCCTGCGTGCCCGTTTCCGAAACCTCGGTACTGCCGTCGGACTCGACGACTGTGAACCCTGGTGCGCGTCCGGTTCCCTGGATGTCGAAGGTATAGGGGCTCTCGTCGGGGTCGTTGCTGGCGATGCCGACTGTGGCGGTATGCACGCCCCCTGCGAACGGATCGAATGTTACCTGGAATGTGGTGCTTCCGTCGATGGGTACGGGATCGAGCGCCGGTTGCGCGGACACCGCAAAGTGTATGGCGCCAGTGCCCGCGAGAGTCACGGCGGGCGAGTCGGCAAAGTCGAGAGGGCCGGCTCCGGTGTTCTCGATGGTGAAGGTGTGCGCGACCGTACTCCCGCCTATCGTCACGCCGCCGAAATCGGTGCCGTTTTCCGCCGAGATGGCGGTGGAGCCGTCCGCAATGCCAACGCCGCTGTCGAGTCTGGCCCAGCACTCGATGGTGAAGCTGCCGCCGGGGTTGCCGATCCACGCGTGTGGAATTTCGGCGTAGTCGTC
Source organism: Desulfobacterales bacterium (assembly GCA_963674505.2). GTDB lineage: Bacteria > Desulfobacterota > Desulfobacteria > Desulfobacterales > SKZT01. Next base: position 312,556 of record CAXXIG010000004.1, on the reverse strand, counting down.
CGTGCCGTCGAACGAGAGCGCGTTGCCTGGCGGTGTCATGCCGCTTCCGGTGGTGGTGAACACTCGCTGCTCGCCGTAGCCGGTCTCGCCCTGGGCATTGGTGGCGTAGGCGCGGACGCAGTAGGAGGTCTGCGCCCTCAGACCGGTAAGGTTGCTAACGAAGGGGTTGCCGCTGTCGGTGGTCTTGCCGTCGCAACTGTCGACGGTGTGGTTGCTGGCGGTATTCCAGACGCAAACCTGGGCCGTGATGGTCCGGCCGTTGTCCTCAGTGATTTTGCCGCCGCAGGTGGCGCTGTCGGTGCCGATGTCGGTGATGTTGGCCGTGGTCAGGATGGGCGCCGACTGGCTCTCGTACCAGGCGATCATGTCGCTGGCGGCGGAAGCGCCGAGCACGTCGAGAACGCCGCACGGCCTGTCGGAGGCGACCATTTCGCCGTTGAGATAGAGCTTCATGTCGGTCCCGTCCCAAGTGCCGGCCACGTGGAGCCAATTCCCCGTGTCGAGGACGTGGTTGACGCGCGCAGCTGGCGGAAAGAACCGTCGGTCTTGATGTAGAAATGCAACTGCTCCGCCTGGACGTTGCCGTCGTGACGGATGACCGCGACTTCGTCTCCCAACGTGACGTAGCGCTGGATTCCGCACGGCAAGGTGCGGTGGTAGAACCAGGCCTCGAGGGTGACTTGGGTCAGCGATGTCGATACGCCCGCGCCCTCCGCATAGTCGTCCGTTCCGTCGAAGTCGAGGCAGTTGCCGGGCGGGTTCGTCGATTCGCGGCTTGCACCCCGTTGATCGCAGGAGGTGTCGCCCGCGCCGTCGAAACCGGACGCTGCTTTCGTCGCGACCGGCGCCGCGTTCAGGATGCATATCGCCAAAATCAATCCCATTGCCGCCAAAATAAGCCTTCTCATTCGAATCTCCTCGGTTCCCTGGTTTTCAATTCCAAAGCGTGGATTTTAGACAATTTGAAGGGCCTTGTCCTACCACTGGTTCGACGGAAAACGAAGCATGAATCCAAAAACGCGGCGTATGCCCGCATCGCATTTGAAAATATTGTTCGTCCGACCGACAAACGAGCATATGCTTACTATCGTATAGGTTTGAAGATCAAGTTCTCTTAAAAAAAGGATTTGCTGGAATGTCCGGTTCGGTCCATTGCCAATGTTGGTTTCCGTCCCCTATTCGTCCTCACCCTTCTTCGATTCTGCCGTCGATTCTATATGTGCCTGTCGCTTATCCGCGGCAAACACGCTGCCGCTTGACCATTCCGGTGCTTTTCCTCTATGATCAAGGCTTGACGCCATTCTCCTATGGCATAAATTTCGGGTCGCCGATACGGGTCGATTGAGAAAAGCATACGGAATTTCACAGTGCATGGGGTAAACGGAAAGGAAAAAAACATGAACGGCAAAAATCGCGCGGACATCAAAGCAGGTCTGAAAGTTCGGATCGTATTAAAGAAAGACCAACGATCCGGGAAATTGACGGAAGGCGTGGTCAAGGACATCCTGACCAAATCGCCCTCCCACCCCCACGGAATCAAGGTCCGTCTGGAAAACGGGCTGGTCGGAAGGGTGAAGCAAATATTGAATTCATGAGCAAGATTTTCTTTTGCCGATATTATCGTTGGCGACAGCGCAGGAACCGGGACGCCTTTGCCCATTGAATCATATTACGGCTATACCTATTCTCAGGTTATATATCTTCAATCGGAGATCCTTGCAGTCGGGGATATCACCCATTTATCATGGAATTTTGCAGATTGCTGGAGTCAGACAAAGCTGATTGATATTGGAACATTCCCCAACATATGGGTCAGACAAAGCGACCTCAATCCCCCTCATGGCGTTTATCTGGCAAGTTTTTTTGGCGGTGGCGGCCAGGCTCGCCTGGAAACGCAGAATTTGAACTTCAGCGGCAAAAGCGGCACGGCCATAAAAATACTGGTCTACGACGGGCAGGGATACTGGCTTTGCCAGAAGGGGCTTTCGCGGGGCAGGTTCGTCTGGCGCCCCGGAAAGTCGGAAGGCGCGGCCAGGCGTCTCGACGCCCACCGGCTTTCGCTGCCGGTATACAACGGAGACCCCGAAAAGGCCGTCGCGCAACCCCCTTGGAAGAAAATATCGTAAAATGAAAATACGTCATACGTTCCAGCTGTTTCGGTGGTATTGTCGCCGTCATGGACTTGGAAAACTTCAAATACAGAGGCCGGGGCGTCACCGCCGAAGAGGTCGAATTCATCCGGAGGCTGGTGGCCGAAAATCCGGACGACAGCAGACGAGCCCTTTCGTCGAAGCTCTGCGAAGCCTGGGACTGGAGGCAGCCGAACGGCGCGCCGAAGGACATGATATGCCGGGGATTCATTCTCGAGCTTCACCGCGCGGGCCATATCCGTCTGCCCGAGAAAAAGTGCTCTCCGAAAAATCCCTTCCTGGTCCGCAAAAAGCCGGGGCGGGTGGAAACGGACCGGACCCCGATGGCGACCGACATCGGAAGGCTGCTTCCACTGGAGTTTCGACAGGTCCGCAGGAGCGAGCTGGAAGGGCTCTTCGACGGGCTCGTGGAGCAGTACCATTATTTTGGCTACCGCCGGCCGGTGGGCGAACACCTGAAGTACATCGTGTTTTCCTCGGAAAGACCGGTCGCGTGCCTGGCGTGGTCCTCCGCGCCCCGTCACATCGGATGCGGGGACAGGTTCATCGGCTGGTCCCGGCCGGAGAGGGAAGGCAATCTCGGCCTGATCGCCTGCAACGTCCGCTTCCTGGTGCTGCCCTGGTGCAGGGTCGCCAATCTGGCGTCCCACATACTCGGGCGCATGGCCGCGAAGATAGCTGCGGACTGGCGTGAAATCTACGGCCACGGGCTGTTTTTCCTGGAGACGTTCGTCGATACGGAGCGCTTTTCGGGGACCTGCTACCGCGCGGCCAACTGGATTCGTCTCGGCGAGACCACCGGCAGAGGCAAGAACGACCGGACCGGCAGGGCGAACCGCTCGATTAAAGCTGTATGGGGCTATCCCCTGTCCAAGGACTTCGAGACATGCCAGACCAGGATGGTCTGGTTACCATCGACGAGCCTTTTCCCACAAATCCGCGATGAGCCAAAAGATCAGGCGAAATTGACCGTTATCTTGTCGCCTCCGCTTTCTTTGCTTTCGAAAAGGGCGGAATCCGCCACGGCCACGAGATAATTGGGATCCGCGCCTCTGGCTGGCACCACGGTACCGATGCCGAAACTGAAAGTGACTGTGGGCGCGACCGGAGAGCTTTCATGAGGTATGCCGGCTTGGAGCACGGCGTCCTGGATTCTCCCGGCTACGGTCGAAGCTCCACTCGAATCCGTCTCCGGAAGCAGCGCTACGAAGGTTTTGGCACCGAATCTGGCCACCAGATCGGCGGGACGCATGCAGTTTTTTTCCACAATTTTCGCAAGCTCCCTGATGCAATCATCATGTTCCTCCTTGCCATACATCTCCCGAAACCGGTCGTAGGCGTCGATATCGCAGAGAATCAGCGACACGGGCCGCCCATGCCTCTGCATTCTTCTCCATTCGACATCGAGCAGCTTGTCGAATTCTCTGCGGTTGCATAATTTAGTCAGGGCGTCGATTCTGGAATGGCGTTTTAAATCCGCTTTGGCGCGTACCAGCTCTTCGCTTGTCTTCTCAATCTCCTCGTTGAGAAGAACCAGTCGGTCCCCCGATTTTTTCGCGAAGAGATTGAAGGAGTGGACTAGACGCCCTACTTCGTTTTTTTCGCGTATCGCGAACTTACGTCGATCTTCGAACCTGAAATAATCGAAAACAAAATTGGACAAATCGTTGACAGGCCCGACAACCATCGCATGCAAACGCGCACGGCTGACAAGAAAAACCACAATGCCAAGCAAAAGGAAAAAAGCCGATAGAATCGCAGCGAAGCCGACGGTCTTGACCTTGGCACTGGAAAGATCGAGAAATACTGTAATGTCGCCGGACACGGGTTCTTTATTGCGGGAGAATTTCCGTACGACTCTCTGCGTGTCCTCCGAAAAACTGCTTGGGTCGCTTCCGAAGGAAAAACCCGAGGTCACGACGGCGACACCCGCTATTTCCGGATCGTTCGAAATAACATCGACGAGCCATCCCGGATGTTCGCCAGGGGAAAAGGCATCGGTTTGGGCAAGTACGACTGAGATTGTTTCGGCGTAACGTTCTGCTTTCGACATCAATTCGTTTTTCGAACCCTGATATTGAAAAAAAACGACGGCCGTGCCGAAAACGAGGCCGAAAAACAATACGGGCAGGACTACTGCCAAGGAAATTTTCCGGGCCAGATTGTCTTCAAAAATCGGTTCGTCCCCTCTTTCCATTCTCGCCCGCCGTTCCGACCGTTCTCGGCCTCTGTCCATATCATCTTGAACCATGTTTTTAAATCAGGTCTGCTCTCGTCGCAACCCAAGCATTACTGCTTTTCCAAAACGATAACGTCCATTTCGTTTTCAAGTTCGGACTTGAAGACTTCAGCATCGCCCGCATCGCCTACGATGGCGCCGTAGTGCATCGGTATCGCGATTTTCGGCTTGATGGCCCGTGCGGCCTCCACAGCCTCGGCTGCGGTCATCACATACGTACCGGAAACCGGCAACAAGGCGATATCGACATCGAGGTCCTTCATTTCCGTTATGAAATCGGTATCTCCTGCGTGATAGACGCGCACCCCCTCCAATTCCACGACGAACCCAAGCCACCCCTTCTCTTTCGGATGAAAATGCTTGTCCACGTTGTAGGCGGGCACCGCTTCGATTCGAATGCCTGCCACTTCCAAAGAATCGCCCGGCTTTACGATTCTCGCGTCCCCCCCGATTTTTTTGGCGGAATCTTTTTCCGTGACAATCACGGTATCGGGACCTTTCAGCTTTTCGATGTCGTCCGGCGAACAGTGATCGAAATGTTCGTGCGTAACAAGGATGATGTCCGCAGCAGGACCGTCGCTCACTTCGTAAGGATCAATGTAGACGGTCTTGCCCGATTCCAAACGAAAACCGTCATGGCCGAGCCATTTGATCTTTTTCGCAAACTCCCTGTACATTTCCAGTCCTCCCGTTTTTCCGGCGTTTCAGGCGATTTTTTTCGATAGTTCCGCGACTCGCCTTCCGAGCTTCCTCCCGTTTTCCTTGAACTGGATTTCAGGAGCGCCCACGCACCCGACCCCGTAATGCCCGGTTGCGGCCATGGGGTCGCCGACGACGATCATGCCGTAGATCAACAAGGCTTGAATGATCGACATCATGGTGGTCTCCTTGCCGCCGGTGGGGTCGCCGCTGGTGGCGAAACACGCGCCGACCTTGTTCTCCATCTTTTTCCTGACTCCGACGAAATCGTCGAACACCTTTTTCAACTGGGCCGCCATGGTTCCGAAATATACCGGAGAACCGGCGATGACCCCAGCGCAGGATAGAAAATCGTCCTTGCTCACATCATCGGTATGCCTGAGGTTCGCACGGACACCCTCCACCTGCTCTACACCCTCGGCGACCGCCTCCGCCAGTCTCCGCGTATTGCCGCCCTTCGAATAATACAAGACCAATATTTCCATGAATTCACCTTTGATTATTTCGACTTACATACGATAGTTTGCGATCTTGACCGCGATTCATTTGCAAATTGTTCTAATTTAAATCCTTTTTCGAACAATTACAGGGGAGAAAGGGCCGAAGGCCCCTGATTTGAATTCTAGAAAACAGAGACTGTCAAAGCGACAAGTCCCGCCAGGATGAAATTGGATTCGATCAGCAATTCCAATCGCAGGCTGGGAATCAGGCAGCCTTTTTCGCAAAGGACAATCAAAACCAGGAACAAAAGCGGGCACAGGGAGAGACAATAACCCAAAGGAGCGAAAACGCCAGAAGCGCTCCCCGCCACTGCGAACAGGCAAAGCGTCCCCGATACGATCTTCAAGATAGCAAAAGTGCGTTTTTCCCCCAGCACGATGGGCAGGGTCTCCCTGCCGACCAACCGGTCGCCGTGCATGTCCAGTATGTCAAAAAAGGCGGTTCGGACAAAAACGAGACCGGCCGACCAAAAAAAAGCCGCCACCGAGGCAAGCGTTATCGTTCCATAGCTTTCCAGGGGGGCGAAAAAGGACGCCGCGATTCCCCACCCGAGGGCGATCAACACGGTTTTCGACGCAGGAATATCCTTGAGTCGCTCCGCATCGATGTCGAACAATCCCGGAGGAAAAAACCTGATATTGTACAGCAAACCCGCCGCACTCATCAGGAAGAACAGGAAAAAGGCAACTGCGCCGGCCGTTATCGAAGCAGCAAGACCGCCGATGACGCCAGCGCTCGCGACGACCAGCAACAGCGTCTTCTTTTGGTCGTAGAAAAGCGCCTTGTCCGGATCGTTGTATCGGTCGGCCCTTCTTCCGGTAAGGTTGTTGAAAATGTGCATGGACAGAACGTAGAAAAACGCGAGGAGACCATGGGGAAAAAAACCGTCGAGCCCCTGGAGCATGGTGCAGGCATAGCAGAGGGCCCCGGCGCCCACTGCCAGATACAGGCTGGAAAACAAGACGGTTCGCTGAACGGCGATAATCAATTTGGAAAATTGCCGTCCGAACTTCAACGGCATGGTTTCCATCGCCCGATAGATGCCGCGAATGCCCCAATTGGGAGTGGAAGCGCCTGCGGTGATTCCGACGGATTTGCAGCCGGAAAGCCCTTCCAAATCCAGCTGGGCTTCCGATTCCACATGAAACGCGGGCTTGCCAGACCTTTTGGCGATTTCGAACAGGCGCTGCGTGTTGCCGCTGGTGTATCCCCCGACAACAATCAAGGCGTCCACTTCCTTCGACAGCTTCTGGACCTCCGCCTGCCGCATTTCCGTAGAGTCGCATATGGTATCGAATATTCGATAGCCGGGACGGTTTTCGCGAAACCAGGACTTCACGTCCTGGTAGAATTTGGTGTTCTGGGTCGTTTGGGCGACAACGATTGCTTTTTCAAAGAGAGGAAGGTCGGAGAGGCTGTCGGATTTTCCGACCACCACCCCCCTGCCCTGGGCGTATCCCATCAGCCCTACGACCTCAGGATGGTCCTCGTCGCCGACGATGACGGAGGCATATCCTCTGGAAGCGTGTTTCCTGATGATTGTCTGAACTTTGATGACCCGGGGGCATGTGGCGTCGATCACACTAAAGCCCGCGTTTTCGAGGCGGAGGCTTACATCCGGCGGGACCCCGTGGGCTCTGATGATCACGGTCCCCGCTCCTTTTTCCGGTATTTCCTCCAGTATCCGAACGCCTTTTTCGCGAAGAATTTCCAATACGCAGGGATTGTGGATCAAGGGGCCGTAGGTGTAAATCTCCCCCTCGTGTTTCTTTGCGGCGTCGAGAACCATTTCGACGGCTCGCCGCACGCCCATGCAGAAACCCGCTGTTTTCGCGACGACGATCTTCATGCGCCAATGGAAAACCGCATGAAGAATCAGCTTTCCAGCATCTTCAGGAAAACCTTGTGGTCCACCAGGGAAACCGAATGGATGCTGCCATCGACGAACCTTTGTTCGCCGAAGATGCTTGTGAGCCTCAGACCTCCGTTCTCGGGCTCGATGACGTCCACCGCCTCCATGATCAGCTCGGGCTCGTCCCCGTTGCTAATTAAATAAGCGTTTGCCTCGCACATCTCGATATTCCTCTTATTTTATGGTTCGTAAAAAAAGGGCAAAAAGTCTATCAAAGACACATTCGTCTAATTAACCCGAATTTGCCGACGATTGCAATTTAAAGTTTCCGCATCTTCACTTTTTTTTTCCTTGCCTTTTTCGAAAGACGCCTTCGGGGTCCCTTCTTCTTGGTTGTCGGCACCCATCCCCCCTCCTCGACAATCTCCTCGGCGTCCTTGGCGTCCAGGTAGGATGCCATGGCGAGCCTGTCCTCGAATTCCGGGGAGCTGACCGCGACCGCCCCGTGGGAATCGGCGTAATCGGCGACATCCCGGTCCGAAGTAACGACCAGGGCTTTCTGCCCGAGCTTTTTCGCCATGCGCTTGATGACCGCGTCGGCTTGCTCTCCCCGCCGGGAAAAACGGATGTCGATTCCCTTGACCCGGTCTTTTTGATCTGAAAACGCGGGCGCCTCGATCCCGTCGAAAACCACCGTGATGCGATGCCCCTTCAAGCGCTTGTATGCCGCCAGCGAATCCACCAAAGCGTCTCTTCCCAGCTGGATGTCCTTTGCGTCCAAGCCCATGAACATTGTCGACTGGCGAATGAGATTGTATCCGTCTATGACAATATGCAACGGCATGAGAGATTTGTTGGGTTCATCGCGGGGTTGCGGAATAGTCCAAGTCGATAGGGTTATTCTTCGTTTTTCAAAAGGTTCAGCAGGCGATCCAGGTCGTCGTTGTCGTAGAATTCGATTTCCACTTTGCCTTTCTTGCCCTGCCGCTTGATCTGGACCCGGGTCGAGTAGCGTCGGGACAAATCCTCCGCCAAGCCGGAAAAATAGATTTGTTCGGAAGTCGGCTCCTTCGGCTCGGGATTTTCCTTGTTCTCCTTGATGGCCTTGACCAGGCTTTCGGTTTGTCTGACCGAAAGGCCTTTGGATATCACCTGCCGCCATACGGAGCGCTGCTGTGCCGTATTTTCCAGTCCCGTTATCGCCCTGGCATGCCCCATGGACAATGCGCCGTCCATGATGCTGTCCTTGATTTCGTCGGGCAGCTGGTTCAGTCTCAAGAAGTTGGCGACCGCAGGCCTGCTTTTTCCCACGCGGGTGGCCACCTGTTCCTGGGTCATGCCGAATTCGTCCATGAGCCGCTTGTAGGCCTCGGCCTCTTCCATGGGATTCAGATTTTCCCGCTGGATATTCTCGATGATGGAGATTTCCAGGAGTTCGGCGTCGGAGATGTCCCGGATGATGGCCGGGACCTGGGTCAAACCCGCCCTCCTGGCGGCTTTCAAGCGCCGTTCCCCTGCGATCAGCTCGTAGCCATCGTCGTCCTTTCTGATCAGCAGGGGCTGAAGAATCCCCTGCTCCCGCACCGATTCGGTCAACGCCTCCAGTTCGTCCTCCGAAAATTTCACGCGGGGCTGGTACCGGTTGGAACGAATCAATTCGATATCGCACATGATGTATTCGCTGGGACGGTTGTCCACGGATTCGATACCCGGCAACAGGGCTTCGAGTCCTCTTCCCAAGGCCATTTTCTTCAATTTTCTCCCCTCGGGCTCCTTGTTGGTCTGGTCGTCTTTCATGATTTATTCCGAAACTATCGTCTCGCCCCTTCCCGCCGCGCTCCTTGGCCCAGCCCTGTTTCATCCGCCGCCAGGCGGTCGGCCCCCAGGCCCCGTCCGTTTTTTATGCTTTACGAGGAACTCAGAATCTCCTTCGCAAGATTGATGTAGCTGACAGCGCCAATGGATGCGGCGTCGTAGAGCAAAATGGGTTTTCCGAAACTGGGCGCCTCCCCGAGCTTGACCGTTCTCGGTATCCTCGTCGAGTAAACCAGACGGTTGAAATATTTTTCGGCATCCTTTGCGACCTGGTGGGAAAGATTGGTTCTCTTGTCGAACATGGTCAGGAGAATCCCCTCGATGGCGAGAGACGGGTTGAGGCTTTGCTTGATTCTCTTGATGGTTTGCAGAAGCTGGCCGAGTCCCTCCAGGGCGTAAAACTCGCATTGAAGCGGTATCAAGAGAGACCCTGCCGCCGTCATGGCGTTGACCGTGAGCAGGCTCAAGGACGGCGGACAATCGAGTATGATGAAATCGAAACTGTCCTCGACGCCGGAAATGAGCCGTTTCAAAGCGCGCTCCCTGCCCTGCGCGCCCATCATTTCCACCTCGAAGCCGATCAGCTCCACTCTGGACGGTATCACTTTCAGGGTTTCGATCTCGCTTTGCACAATCAGGCTTTGGGCGGAGGCCCCGCCGATCATCCCATGGTACAACGTTTTTTCCAGCGCGGTCTTGTCGATGCCGACCCCCGTGGTGGCGTTCGCCTGTGGATCGCAATCGATCAACAGCGTCCTCTTTTCGGACACGGCCAAAGAAGCCGATAGATTCACCGCCGTGGTGGTCTTGCCAACCCCGCCTTTCTGGTTGGCTATGCAGATGATTTGCGCCATAATCGAAAAACCCTACCATAAATGGTTTGTTTTGAAAAGAACATTGGAATGGTCGATAATTGCCGATTGACGTTATTTGAGAAAATGTTTAATGATTTGGGGTGAAAGCTTATGCCAACAGCCGATAAAACCAACATCAAGGTCACCATTCTAATGAGATTGATGAAAAAATCAATATGTATATCCACGGCCCTGCTTTTTTTGATCCTTTCTTGCATGCCAGCCCCGGTGGCAGCGATCACGCTGGCGGAGGAAGAGGATCTTGCCAGGCAATTCATGGCCGAAGTGAACAAGCGTTTCGACTTGATCAAAGATCCGTACATTGTCGATTATGTCAATTCCGTGGGACGAAAAATCCTCGACAAACTTCCTCCGCAACCGTTCGCCTATCGATTCTACGTGATCGATTCGGACGTCTACAACGCCTTCGCTACGCCGGCCGGACATATCTTCATCTACCGGGGCCTGATCGAGGCCATGGACAGCGAGGACGAACTTGCCGGAATACTGGGGCACGAGATCGGCCACGTGCAATGCAGGCATATTTCAGACAAGATCGATCGCTCGTCGAAACTCAACGTCGCGGCGCTGGCGGGTCTGGCCGCGGGAATTTTCCTGGGGGTCGGGGGCGCGGGAGAAGCAGCCCAGGCGGTGACGGTGGGCTCCATGGCGGCCGCCCAAACCATGGCCTTGGCCTACAGCCGCGAGGATGAAATCCAAGCGGACAAGGTCGGGCTGGAAAACATATCCCGAGCGGGCTACGACGGGACCGCACTGATGACCACCCTCGACAAGATTCGCGCCAAGCGATGGTTCGACAACATTCCCACCTATCTGACCACGCACCCTGCGGCCGAGGACCGCATCGCGTACATCGACGCCTGGTCCCAGAACCATCCGAACACCCAGCCCAAAGGCGCCACCCAAGCCTTCCAAAAAACCCAGACCAGACTTCTGGCCCTGTACGGCGACGAAGAAAAGGCCTTGGAACGCTTCGAAAAATGGGTCCGAAACAACCCGGAAGACCCCCTCGCCCATTACGGCTACGGCCTGATTCTCGCCAGGACGGGCAATCGAAAGGAAGCCGCGTCGCAACTGCAAATCGCACTGGAAAAGGACCCTCTGGACAGCTCGTTGCTTGGGGAACTGGGACGGGTGTATTTTCTCGACGGACGACTGGAGGAAGCGCTCTCGACGCTTCAGGGGTCCCGGGGCCTGTTCGGAAACAACCCCGACACCCAGTTCTATCTCGGACGGACCCAAATGGAACTGGGCCATTATCAGCAGGCGACGGAATCATTGACCGACCTGGTCAAAAACAATTCGGACTACGACCAAGCCTATTATTTTCTGGGCGAAAGCTACGGTAAACTCGGAAATTTGGGAGAAGCCCACTACAACCTGGGCATTTATTACGCCAAAAAGCAAGAACCGAAAAACGCGGTGTTCCACCTTCAAAAAGCGCTTGAGACCACCACCGACCCATATCTTAAAGAAAAAGTGGAAAAAATGCTCGCCGACGCCCGGAAAGCTCGCGAGAAACACATGAAAGACGAGCAGGCCCAGCAAAGAAACATGCGATGAAGACCGGGCGCTTGCCGCCCGGCCCCCGATAATCGAACGATACTCGAAACGTCAGTGGTCGTATTGCGTGGCGTATTGGGCGTCGTTGTACATGGCCTCGCCATACAAGTCTTTTCCGTAGCTCCGAATGACCTCCTGCCCCTTGCCGGAACCGACGAATTCTATGAACCTGGAGGCGTATCCCTGGCCTTCGGGCTGGGACAATCCATGGTAGGTGTTGACCAGGACCGGATCTCCTTTGAACAGGACCGCCAAGTTGCCAAGTTCCTTTTTGCCCGCGACCCAGGTGCTGCTGTCGGTCATAAAATAGCCGCCGATCTGGTCGGCCTTTTTCAGGGTGGCCATCATGAAATCCTTGGTGACCACGTACCAGTCGCCCTGCGGTTCGATTCCCGCTGCGGCCCAGATCGCCATCTCCTTTTTATGGGTGCCCGAATTGTCGCCCCGCGATAGAAAAGACGCCCCGGCCTTCGCGATTTTCCCATATGCCTCCGCTGCGGTCTTTGCCGAGGCAATCCCGGCCGGATCGGCCTTTGGGCCGACAATGTAGAATTCGTTGGAACCGATCAGAGTCCGACCGACAGCCCAGCCGTCCTCCACCGCTTTTTTCTCGGCTGCAGGCGCATGCACCATGATACAATCCACCTTTTTCTCGTGCAAAAGCTTCAGGGACTTTCCAGACCCCGCCTTCACCCAGCACAGGGTGCTCGGCAACACCTCGTTGAACGATTGCGCCAAGGCTTCCAGGAGGCCCAGTTCACCGGGACTTCCCGTCGCGAGCGAAAACTTGTGCGGTCCTTGTCCGTAGACAGCGTTGCAGGGCCCCTCGGCCAGAGACGGTCCTGCCGCCATAAACAAGGAAAACGCAAAAGCCAAAAACGTGAAAACTGCCAGGGTCGCTCTTCGTTTACGCATATTCTCCTCCTCGTTCGAATGAGTTTGTTGTTTGCGACCGATGCCGCAAAGCGTGCCTGCATGGGTTACTATCGAACCTTTCTGGATCGGTCGGACTTCGTCGTTATGATTTTTTAAAACAGATTTGCAGGATTATTACAACAGATAACACACTCGGAATATCGATAAAACACCATTTGTATTGCGGGACCCGAAACGAAGAGTGCATAGGGCGGGCACCATGAAACGGATACAAGGGCAAAGGGAGGCGATGAAAAGCACTACTCGTTCCCACGCTCCTGCGAGGGAACGCCTGAAGGACGCTCCTGCGTCCCGTCTCCCGCATAGGATGGCAAAAACGAGGGGCTCATCGCGGATTTGTGGGAAAATGCGTGTCGATGGTAACCAGACCATCCTGGTCTGGCCCGCCTTGGCTTCCGAGCGGCCGCATCTTCGAGATGTGGGACCAGAGCTGGAAGCTCTGGTTACCTTTACCGCTCCCCACAAATCCGCGATAAACCAAACGAGGAAGCGCGTTCGGGCGACTGTACGCTGGAGCGTCCCGGAATGCGTTCCCACGCTGGAGCGTGGGAACGAGTAGCCACATCAGGATTCCAGTCCGAGCTTTCCTATGCCAGCAACTTCCGAGCAACCAAAGCAAGGGCTTTGATTCCGCCCCGTCTCTTACGCGTTCTATTTCGCTATTTCGTGTTCCAGCAATTCGGCGGCTTCCTGGACGCCGAGGTTTTCGTGGATGAGGCCGTAAACGGCGGTCAGAAGGGCTGTGGGGTGGGGGCTCTGCCATACGTTGCGTCCCATGACGATTCCCTTGGCGCCGCCCTGAAGCGCGCCGTGGATCATTTTCAGGGTGTCCAGATCGGTCTCGCATTTGGGGCCGCCGGCGATCAGGACCGGCACGGGGCAGCCCGCAGTCACCTTTTCGAAATCGGTTTCCGTGTAGTAGGTCTTGATCAGATCGGCGCCGTGTTCGGCGCCGACCCGCGCGCCCAGTGCGATGAACTTGGGGTCTTTTTTCTTGTCCTCGTTGATCTTTCCGAGTCCGATGACCCCGAGCAGCGGGATGTCCCACTTGCGGCATTCCGTGGACATGGCCGCCATGCCGATCAAGGTTTCGTGTTCGAAGTTGGATCCTACGAAGGCGGTTGTCGCCATGGCGTCGGTCCCGAGCAACAAGGCCTCCTTGGCCGTGGCGGTCTGTCCCTCGCGGGTCAGTTCGGGGCCGGCGATGGTCGCCCCGCCGCTGGCGCGGAGAATCACGCCGGGATCTCCGACCGGATCGAATGCGTACGTGTAGATCCCCTTGGTCATCAGCCAGCAGTCGATCTTGTCCAGCGCGTCCAGTTCCCTGATGGTCTTTCTGATGTCCACGATGCCGGTCATGGCGCCCAGGGCCATGCCGTGATCCACGGCGATGACCAGGCTGCGCCCCGTCTTTTTGTTCAATATCCTTCTCAGGCGTCTTTCTTTTCCGTTCATTGCTTGTCCTTATTTGATTGATTTATTGGGATTCGAATCGCATCATGATCGTTTTCGATCCGCTTGTTCGTTTCATAGGGTTTAAAACACTACGATTCCCCGGATCATCTCCTGGTTCTTGGCCCGTTCCACGGCGTCCAGGAAATTGTCGAGGGAAAACCGGTCCGAGATCAGGTCCTCCACCTCGATCTCCCCTTTGGCGATCAACTCGAAACAGGCCCTGAAGTCGTCGGGAGAAGCGGCGAACGTGCCGGTGAGATTGATTTCGAAATAGTGCAGCCAGCGCGGATCCACAGTGATGGTCTGCCCTGCCGGAGGCCCCCCGAAGATGTTGAAGGTCCCGCCTTTTGCCGTGAGGGTCAGGTTGTCCTCGATCACCTTGGGAATGCCCAGCGAGCCGATCACGGTCTCCGCGCCCCGGCCGTTGGTGATCTTCTTGATCTCTTTCTTGTGGTCGATCTTTTCGGGGTTCAGGCAGTAGTCCGCGCCCATCTTTTCGGCTACGGCGAGCCTGTTGTCCAAAAGATCGACCGATATGACTTTGGCGCCCGCCCATTTGGCCATCTTCAGGTGCATCAGTCCCATGGGGCCCGCGCCCAGCACGACCACGAAGTCTCCCGCCTGCACCTTGCAGGCCTTCAAGGACGCGTACGTGCAGGACAACGGCTCGGTCAGGGCCGCCTTTTCAAAGGAAAGGTCGTCCGGAAGCTTCACCACGCCGCCCACGTTCACAATCTGCCTGGGGATTCTGACATACTCGGCAAAGCCCCCTTCGATTCCGTGCGCGAGTCCGAATTCGTGCTCGCACAGGTTGTGGCGGCCCTTGTTGCAATAATAGCAGTCCCCGCAGACGGCGATGGGGTATACGGCGACCCGGTCTCCGATTTCGAAGCCCTCGCAGCCTTCGCCCAGTTGGAAAACCTCGCCGACCACCTCGTGGCCCAATATGGTGGGCAGGTCCTTGGGCAGGCCCTGGCCCAGAAGCGTCTTGATGTCCGTGGCGCAAATGCCGGACACTTTGGTCTTCACGACCAAATCGCCGGGCTCGGGCGACGGGTCCTTGTATTCCTCGATTCGTATATCGTCCTTTCCATGTACGACGGCTGCTTTCACGTTTGCTATCTCCTCGTCTTGGATTTTTCCCTGATGGTTTCCATCAAGGCCCGGACCTTTTCCGGGTCTTTTTTACCGGGCGAGGCCTCCACGCCCGAACACAGATCTATCCCGTACGGATCCACGGCGTCCAGGGCCGCGCCCACGTTTCCCGGATTGATTCCCCCCGCCAGCCAGACCGGAACGGGGCTTTCGACCTTTTTCATCAACTCCTTAACCACGTCCCAGTCCGATGTCGTCCCGGTCCCGCCGAATTTCATCTTGCCGTCGGAAACCACGGCCGTATCGAACAAAAGGGCGTCCGCACCCGCTTCGACATATTCGCGAAATTCACGGACGAAATCGTCCACCGCCACCGGCGCTCCCGACTCCGGCAAATGGATGGACTGCCAAAGCCGGACGGACGGCCTTTCCTGTTTCAATTCTCTCAACAAGGAAGGGTCCGTCCGCCCCAGGAACTGAACGGCGTAGGGCTTCAATTTCTCCATGACGAGCCGGACTCGGTCGGGGGCCATCTCGAAAACGAGAGCGACTCCCGGAACCGGAGGCGATCGGAACAGTGGGAGGGCTTCGTCGATGGAAAGAGAACGGGGGGAAAACCCCACCTCCACCACGACCCCGAAAAAGTCGGCCCCGTGGTCGGCGGCGAGCCTGGCGTCGGCGACGCTGGTCGTGCCGCAAATCTTTGCCTTGTAGCCGTTTGCCATGGTTTAGCCCTTCAGCCAGGTATCGTTGATGAAAGTCCGCTCGACGCCGTCTTCCGTAATCGTCCCGCCCATGTTGTCCACCTCGGTTTCGATAATCCTGGTTTCGGAAATGCCCAGGGAATCCAGGTACGAACGAGCACGCCTGTAGGCGTCCTCTTTCTGGGTCAGCGCGAAAATCGTGGGCCCGACCGAACTCATGCCAGCGATCTCGATGCCCATTTCGCGAAACGCGTTGATGAAGCTATATATAGGTGTGCCATACGCGCCGTGCTGTTCGCACTCCGCGCGCTTGGAACCCAGGTAGCTGATGTCGAAAAGCGCGTCGCCGATGCCTTTCAAGTCCCCCCGGATCATGGCGGGAATCATGTCGAAAAGGACCAGTCTCGCCTTTGCGCCGGTCTGCATGTTGTCCAATGTCCTGGCCCGTCTGAGCAGAAGCTCCACCTCGGATTCCGCAGAGGTCTCCTTGCCCTGGAATTCGTCCTCGAGGCTCTTCACCTCGGGAATGAACACCAGGACTTTGGTATTGGGCAGCGGCGCGCGCTGGACCATCACCAGGTCGTCGCTGGCAACCACCCATCCGCCGTTGATCCCGACCATCGCGCCGATGCCGGTTTCGAACGCGGGAAGCAGACATCCCTCGGTCATGGGGCTTTCCTCGCAGGAGTGGTACCCCATGATCCTTCGAAGCTCCCATCCGTGGAAGGGCCTTCCCAGGACCTCGTTCATGCCGATGCAAATGGCGCACATGCTTCCGATGGACGACCCCAGCCCGACGTGCCTGCGCTTGTGGTCCATGAGGTCGATCTCGAAACCGCCTTCGTATCCGAGCAAATTCTTGAAAATGTGTCCGAAATGCTCCACGATGAGCCCCCGCTCCCCGGTGGCACGGATTTCCGGTTCCTCGATGGTCTTCACGGTGGCGTGGAAATATACGGCGATGCTCACGCCCACGCCGCCGCCGCCGGGGCGGTTCAGGTTGAAACAGTTCATATCCAGCACCGTAGGATGCAGCCTGGCCGGCACCTTCACTTTGACCTCCCGTCCCATTTCGATGTCGCCGACCTTGCGAGGCGCCACGCCGATTTTCTCGTAAGAGTGGAGAAACTTGGAGTCTCCCGGCTCGAACTCCTCCAGCACCGTAGAGACCTTGTCGAAACGCCCGCCGATGATTCCGATCTCGATTTTCTGTTTTTCCGTCTTTTTAATGTCGTCCATGCGAATTCCCCCGTTTTTCAGGTTGATAAAATTGAAAAATCGACGATTTGTAACACAACCGAAGACAGGGTGTCAACAGGCTATGATACTGATTTAATGATGTTCCTGTCGATTATTGCAAGCCGATTCGGCATTTTCAGTTGGTAAAGACAAGTTTACAAGTGAGGACAGTTGCGAATATTGTCGCCGCTCATTGCTTAAACCGAATTCCAGTCTTAGTACAAAAAAGGTCGCAGAAGATTTGGGAATAGAGACAATGGAGGTATAAAATGCAGATTTACACGTATGCGGAAGCCCGCCAAAAATTAGCCACGGTCCTTGAACAAGCGGAAAGCACCGGTAAAGTATTGATCCGAAGGAATGATGGCAGGACCTTCGCTCTAATTCCGGAAAAATGCGAGTCTTCTCCTCTGGACGTTCCAACGATAAAGGCAAATATAACTACTCAGGAGATCGTTGACATTGTTCGAGACGGAAGAGAGAGGCAGGGATAGAACTTGACTTGGGTGATGAAAATGTCTCCAATTTTGCTCAAAATTTTCGACCTGTGCGGAAGCCCGCCTTTCATCACCCGGTAGCGCCGCCTTCCACGGCGGCGCTGCACCATCCGAGAGGCACCGCGCCGCCGTGGAAGACGGCGCTACCGGGGCTATCCGGCTTTTGACCTTTCTGCGAGAACACCAACCGCACAGGTCGAAAATTTTCTGCCGGTTTTTGTTCCGCGAATCTGCCAAGGCGCTGGTCGGGGTCGTAGTGGGTGGATCGGGACCCGGGTGTTTTGGACTGGTTCGCGGCCTGTTTACGCCCGTGCCTTTCGAGCCGGAACGGAGTAGAACCCACCATTTTTCCGCGAACCAGTCTTCGACACATCGGTCGAGTTGCGCGCGGGTCATTTTCCGCTTTTCCACTGAACCAAGGCGC
This sequence comes from Desulfobacterales bacterium, assembly GCA_963674505.2. GTDB lineage: Bacteria > Desulfobacterota > Desulfobacteria > Desulfobacterales > SKZT01. The sequence goes on along the minus strand of CAXXIG010000004.1, from coordinate 294,512 downwards.
ATTTCGAAAGAGATTCAAGATCAATCTGGCGGCTTTTACCTTGGGAATCGGTCTCCGGCCGAAAGAAATCCCGATTTACAACGAACCGCCGTTTTGATATGAAAAATCCCATGCGGCAACGATGGCACCGCTCTTGCCCGACCTTCGACATCTCGATGGAACAGGCGTCAAAATCCGGAACCGAACCAACCGGAACCGAACCAAAAGGAACAAAACATGGGTGACGAAGAGAAACTGCTTGTGGCGATAATAAACAACAAAGCGGATTTCGCCATTGCCAAAAGGCAAAATTGGTATCGCATTCCCGTCCAAAGCGCCAGAAAATGGGCTAAAAAAGCCTGGCCTCCAGCATGGCTGGCGTTTTACCAGACCAAGACCTTCGAAAACCAAGCCTTTTCGGTCAATTATTTCGCCCGTGTACTGCATATCCGAAAAGCAGGCCGAAAAGAACTGTTTCCCGAAGAAAAGAAAAACGCCAAATCGCACAAACGCTATTACCAGATTTTTTTCGCCCCCTTGGAGAAACTTTCCCGACCCATCGTCAGCTTAAGGCGCAGAAGGATCACTTTCATCCCCACAAACCGCCAAAAGTTCGAACTCGCACAAGAAATAAACGACCTTTACGACGAAAGTCCCCTGGAAGACCGTCTCTGGACCACGTTCAAAAAGTTCGGAATACAGGCGGAAAGACAGGAATTCATAGCCGTCGATAAAAGGCGATACGCCTTGGATTTCGCCATATATTGCGCGGGGGGCAAAATCGATGTGGAGGTGGACGGCGACACCTGGCACGCCAACCCCGAAAGCGCCGCACGCGACAATCTGCGCGACAACGACTTGAAAACGGTTGGATGGCGCGTGCTCCGGTTCAACACAAGCCAGGTCCTGGAAAAAATGGAAGACTACTGCCTGCCGACCATCTCCGAAAACATCAACAGGCTCAACGGCATCCGAAAAAGTCGATTCGCGTCCGAAAAAATCGTCCTGGATCCGAAAAAGCCGACGCAGCTTCAAATGTTCGAGTAACCCTGCCCCTGCCGATGCCCAAAGCCAGGCTGGTACAGATCGCCCCCATCGACAAAGGCGAAGATAACAACCCAACAGATCGTTGAAATCGTTCGAGATGGAAGGGACCTGCAACGCCACAAGAGGAGCTTATCGTCTTTTTTATTCCTTAACTGTATTGTACTCGAAATAATTGTCCCAAATTACATCCATTCGTGTCTTGGCCTCTTCCAAAGGCACTGCGCGAATGGTGTCCGCATTGCGGATTGCCAGTTCGAGCCTTTCCAGCTTTTTCAAAGCGTCGTCGATTTCGAAATCCAATTGGCAGTCCCATTTTTCCGCGAACCAGTCTTCGACACATCGGTCGAGCTGCACGCGGGTCATCTTCCTGTTTTCCACGGTCAGGAAAAAGAACGCCAGCATGGCCTCCTTGAACTCTTCCTCTTCGGCGGCATCTATCAGGTGGAAGAACACCCCGGCGTTGTTGTCGAGGTTCTTGAAGTACAAATTGTCGGCCAGGGCCTTCATGAATTGGATCTTGCGGTTTTTGAACTTGCCGATTTGGCGGACGAGAAAGCCTCCGAGAGCGGCAAGCCCGGCGCCCAGGCCGATCAGGTGCTGCTGGTTGATCTCCACGTTTCGGTCCGTGAGTCCCAGCCAGAAGGCCAGAACGGAGCCGATCAGAACCAGGGACGCGCCCAGCTTGGTGGCGACGACCACGACGCCGCTTACCGCCGCAGGCACTCCGATGACGATCTTGTCGATGGTCTTCATGCGCACTTCGCTGTTGGGAAACAGCATTTCCAGGTCGGCCTTGGGAACGTTCTGGAACAGCTTGATCAGGGTGGAGCCTGGCGCGAAGTTCAAATTCTTGCACCCTTTCCGGTCGAAAAACTCCTGGTCCTTGAATTTGACGTAGATCACCACCCGGTCGTAGTTGGCAAAGGATATCTCCTTTTTTTTGAGCCCGCCGAATTTGACCAGGGTTTCTTTTTTGACGGTTTCGCCCCGGCGGAAGAACACGATGTCGTCGAAGTCGTCGAAGTTGACTTCGAGACGCACCTTGAACAAGGATTCCTCTTCCAGCGCGCGGTTCAAGTCCTCGTCGTGGATCTTCTCGTAGTTGGCCGATTCCAACAGTGCGGCCAGCTCGGTCCCCAGGCGGGCCTGCTTTTCCTTTTTTTCATCTTCCGAGATTTCAAGCGGCTTGCGCGTGTCGGAATCCGGGTTGAAGGGTTCGAAGCAGTCCTTCAGGGTCTCCAGCTTACGGTGGAACTCGAAGTGGAACACGGCCTCCAGAATCTTTCCGAATTCCCGGAAGCGCGTCTTTTCCTCCTCGGACAGGCGCTCGTCCTTCATGAGCATTTCGATCAGGTCGGTCTTGCGGAACGGAATGAATCGGCTTCGTTTTTTTTCCGGGGTCATTGCGGCTTCCTCGTTTCGGTCGATGAAAAATCAAGGCCCAGTTCGCGGGCGTTCAGGATGCTGGGGGCTGCGTCCGGGGGATTGTCCGATAGAAACGGCGCGATGTCCGAACCTCCCCACACGGGGCGATTTTGGAGAATCGCGGCCACGTTGGACGCGGCCAGGTCGGCCATTGCGCTGCGAGTCCAGTTGGTGGCCGAGCCTATATGGGGCACTGCGGTCACGTTTTCCAACTCTACCAGGCCGGGTTGCAGGGACGGTTCGTTTTCGAAGACGTCCAGTCCCGCCCTGAATTCGGGGTGGGACTTGCAGTGTTCGACCAGCGCGGCTTCGTCGATCACCGGCCCCCTGCTCGTGTTGACCAGGACAGCGTTTGGCCTCATGAGCGAAAGGCGGCGAGAATCGATCATGTGACGCGTGGTGTCATCGAGCACCGTGTGCAGCGAAACGCAGTCGCTTGTTTCGAGAACTTCGTCGATGCTCGAGGCGCGCCTGCACGAAACCGGTTTTTCCCCGCAGGATTGGAGAAACTTCGAATAGGCCGCGATGCGCGATTCGAGTTTTTCATTGGGGCGGCGATTGAAATAGACCAGATCCATCTTGTGCCCCTCCACCATCATTTCGGCGTAGGCGGACCCGATGCGCCCGGCGCCGATCACGCCCAGGGTCTTTCTCCACAGCAGTCTTCCCAGAAACATCGTCGGGAGCCACCCGGCAAAGCGACCGTCGCGCACGAACCGTTCCGCCTCGCCGACCCGCCGGGCGGCCGCGAAGGTCAAGGCCACGGCCATTTCCGCCGTGGTTTCGGTCAGTACGCCGGGGGTGTTTCCGACCGGTATGCCGTGCCTGGTGGCGGCATGCAGATCCACGTTGTCGTAGCCCACGGCGTAGTTGCCGTAGGCCTTGCCACCGGCGCTTTTCAGCGCGGAAAACAGTTCCTCGCCCCAGGTTTCCGTCAGCTGGCCGATGGCACCGTCGCATCGGTCCCCGATTTTCTCTCTCAATTCACCGGTATCGGGCACGTCGGGCAATACCCGAATTTCCACCGAACAGTCGGCGGCCTTGAGAATATCCAGCCAACGTTCCCCGGGAAGTTCCCGTGTGACGATCACGCGCTTGCTTCCGTTCGGGTTGACAATCCTCCACTTCGTCGATTCCATATCCGATTCTCCGCCAGGGGCGTTTACGATATTCCGCCCATGCACAAATATTTGATTTCCAAGTAGTCTTCGATGCCGTACTTGGAGCCCTCCCGGCCCATTCCGGATTCCTTCATGCCGCCGAACGGAGCCACCGCCGTGGATATCAGGCCGGTGTTGATTCCGACGATGCCGTACTCGAGTTTTTCGGAGACGCGCCAGCCCCTGCCGAGATCGCGAGAGTAGAAATAGGCGGCCAGTCCGAAACGGGTGTCGTTGGCCATCCGGACGGCCTCCTGTTCGCTCTGGAACCGGAACAGGGGAGCGACCGGGCCGAAGGTCTCCTCTTCGGAAATCAGCATGTTCGTCTTTGCCTCCAATAAAATGGTGGGTTCGAAAAAGGTGCCTCCCAGGGAATGGCGCTTGCCGCCCGTCTTCAACACCGCCCCCTTTTCAAGAGCGTCGCGGACATGCTTCTCGACTTTTTCCAAGGCCGCCATGTCGATGAGCGGCCCCTGGTCGGTTTCGCCCTTGAGACCGTCGCCGACCCGCAGGACCGAGACCTTTTGGGCGAGCTTTTCCGCAAAGGCGTCGAAGACGCTCGACTGAACCAGGAACCGGTTGGCGCACACGCAGGTCTGTCCGGTGTTTCTGTATTTGCAGATCAGGGCGCCTTCGGCGGCGGCATCCAGATCGGCGTCTTCGAACACGATGAAGGGCGCGTTTCCGCCGAGTTCGAGACTGACTTTTTTCACCGTATCCGCGCACTGGGCCATGAGCAGTCTGCCGGTCTCCGTGGAGCCGGTGAAAGAAAGCTTTCGCACCGTCGGGTTGCGGGTCAGTTCTCCTCCGATTTCCGCAGAGGAGCCGGTCACCACGTTCAAGACCCCGGCGGGAATGCCCGCGCGGGAAGCCAGCTCCGCCAGGGCCAGCGCGGACAACGGCGTGGACGACGCGGGCTTGACCACCATGGCGCATCCGGCCGCAAGCGCCGCTCCCGCCTTGCGAGCGATCATGGCCGACGGGAAGTTCCAGGGCGTAATGGCCGCGCATACGCCCACGGGCTCCTTGATCACCACGATTCTCTTGTCCGCCTGGTGTGGAGGAATGGTGTCGCCGTAGACCCTTTTGGCCTCCTCCGCGAACCATTCGACGAAAGACGCCGCATAGGCGATCTCGCCCCGGGATTCGGACAGGGGCTTGCCCTGCTCGGCGGTCATCAGCACGGCGAGGTCCTCCTGGTTTTCCAGGATCAAATCGTTCCATTTGCGCAGCAGGACCGAACGCTCCCCGGCTGTTTTTCCCCGCCATTCGAAAAATGCGCTTTCGGCCGCTTCGATAGCCCGCTTCGTCTCTTCCGCCCCCATGTTCGGCACTTTTCCCAAAACTTGACCGTCGGCCGGATTGAGGACCTCCAAGGTTTGTCCCGAATTCGCATCGAGCCATTTTCCGCCTATCCGGCACTGTCTTTTCAACAACGCTTCGTCTGTTAAATCGAGTGGCATCGCATCCTCCTAAAAAAACGGGACGTTGGGCCCCGTTTTCGTGTTGTTTAATTTTCCGGTCCAATCCCTCTCGCCATCCCCCTAGTCAATTCGGAGCACCGGAAGAGCTTCCATGCGCCAATCCGCGTGGCGGTAGGTCTGGAACCCGTGCAACGGCTGGTCGGAGCGGATCCTGACATGCGTCGGCTCAAAGGGGGCGGTTTCCTCCGTAAACAGGTCGAGGAGGTCGCCGATCCAGTTCCGCCCGGCGCCGATGGTCAGCTCGCTGTCGGTCAGCACCGTGTTCCTGTCGTTTAGAAACGAGATGACATGGACGGCGGCGTCGGTTTCGCCCGGATTGGCAAAGGAAAACGAAATTTGCGGGAACCCGCTGTCGTCGCTCGCAAACAGGGGTATCAGCCCAGTGCTGAACTGCATCTTGTTGAGCTTGACAGCGCCGAAGCCAGCCATTCCGCCTTCCGCGTAGATCGCCAAGCCCTGCATATACATGTTCGGGTCGCAGAAGGGAATGGGCATCGAGATCGAGCCCTCCAGCCAGGCCCAGGCGGGCGACGGGGTTGCCAGGCTGCCGGGAAACATGACGATCCTGTTCCAGGTTTCGAAAATACCGAGGTAGATTTCTTCCGAAACTCCGGTATCGTCGTACGCGAATGCCGAAACAGGTCCGTCCGAATTGGTGTTGACAAGCGCGACCGCCGTCGATCGCCCTGCACCGGAATAGATCTCCGGAACACAAAGAGGCGCAAGCTTCCGGTCGTCCAGAAGCAAAGCGGCCCGATCCGCGCCGGTCGCCATGCTTTCGAACATCAGCATGGCGACGAACTGCTGTTGCGAACCGATATAGGAAAGCGGCGTCTGTTTCGAAAAGACAATGGTCTTTCGTCCATAGGCCGGCACAGAGACGTTTTGGATGGACCCCGATGCACCGCCAAGCCAGAGCGTCATTCCGGAATCGTTGATGTTTTGTATGGCGATCTGTGTTTGCCAGTTGTTTCCCACCGCCACGTGGGGAACCGTGGCCCGCAAGCCGCCGCTTGTGCCCGCAGGCCATGAGGCCTTCTGGCCGCTGGCGCTTTCAATCCGCGCATACCCGGCCAGATCGCCGTCCGCGACAACGATGGCCGTGGCCGCGCCGGAGGGAATCTCGTCGTAACAGATATCCCTTTTTCCCCATCCCGAAAGCGACAGAGCCACCTGGATGATAGACGCTCCCTGCTGGTCATAGAAATACAGAATGGCCCCCACCGTGTAGGTTTCGCAGTTGAGGATGCTCATTTGAACATGGTCGCCATCCTCGTCCGTCAGGTACGGAAAAAAGAGGACCTGATGGCTTTCGACCAATGCGGGGGCCCCTGCGGTCTCGATTCTTCCGTTCGCGCTCAAGTCGCAGTCGCCGCGCTCGCCGTCGATGAAATGCAACACGAGGGTATCATCGACCATCTCGGCCCCCGTATTTCCGTCGTAGGAAAACTCGTACCAGTGATCGGCCTTGTTTTCCAGGGTCTTCCCGTAGACGTAGAAACTCTGCGTTGGCGAGTCGTCGGGAAATATGGTCACAGACACCTCTGCACCGGCCTCAAAGCCCAGAAGCTGAAACGAAAAAAAGCCATAAGGCAAAGTCACCCACTGGTTCACGGTCCCGTAATCGGATATGGAACGAGGCCCCGCAAATTGAAATCCATCCTGGGCCGCTATGGTGATGTAGGGACGGCGGACCTTGGTCCGGGTATGAAAAGAAGACACGTTGCCTTGCAGCCAGTCCGATGCGCCGTCGTCGTTGCCGTCGTAATTGGGCTCCTGCCCGTCCGGCCCCTGTTCCTCCTCGTCATCGACCCCGTCGCCGTCGGGGCCTTCTATGAAATGGCCGATCTGGTTGTCCGAGGTGTTGTAAGTCAGTTCCCAGGGTATGATGTCCATGGAGAAATGCAGTGTCGCCAGTCCGCCAAAGTCTATGGCGTTTACGCACATGGCGGTTCCCAGCCCGTCTCCCTTGCCGACAACCCTTTCGTACAACCCCACCATAATCCAGGGATGGGTTGTGATATCGTTCCAGTCTGCGGCAGGCTGTATGTCCGTGATAAAGATCTCGATGAGTTGCCGCCCGCTCTGCCCGAACACGAATGCCTCCACGTCGGGAACGCCGTCGGGAGTGCTGATGTCGCTGACCTCTTCGTCGATTACGTCCAAGACCACCGTGCCGTCCTGCCACGGAAGGTCGCGCCCGCCTTCGATATTTCTGCAAAGAACTGGCTGCCGGGCTCTCCAGGCGACTCCCTCGCCGAAAAAAGTGGCTCGTATGAACACGTAATCTTCGGTTGCCAAATGAGCGACAATGATGTCATAATCGTTTTTGTCGAACGTCAGTTGAAACCTTCCGGCCCGCTGGCAGGTGCTGTTGGCTTTCATATCCTCGCTTCCGCTCGTGAGGACGATCGCATCCGCCGGTGCGAAAGACAAAGCCGACACGATAAAAAGGGCAGCCGGAATCAGGGCGAAAGCTCTCGCCGAAAAAAACCATAGCTTTAGGTGTTTGTGATCGTTCATGGTTTCCGTCCTCCGTTCTAAGGTGGGTGGAGATTGGATCAAGGCATGGCTGACCTCGGGACTGGCGCGATGTTCGACAGCGCCATTCTCGAAACAAAGCCTTTCGCAAGCATGGTTCCTCTCGGTACGCTTAGGCGATAATAAAGATTTTGGCACGGCCATGTCAATATTTTATGTTCCAAGAGAAGCACGCCGCCTTCCCTACCGATGCGCGCATATGCGTTTCGATGATACGGCGGCAAGGAGCGATCGGATGAAAACGAGATGCTGGTGGGCGGGCGACGACCCGCTCTATGTGAAATACCACGATTTGGAATGGGGCGTTCCAGTCCAAGACGACCGGACCCTCTTCGAATACCTTATTTTGGACGGCGCACAGGCGGGACTCAGCTGGATCACAATCCTGAAAAAACGAAACGATTATCGGCGCGCCTACGACAATTTCGACCCTGAAATCGTGGCACGCTACGACGATGCGAAAATCGGCGCCCTCTTGCAGGACACAGGCATCGTCAGAAACCGCATGAAAATCCGTTCCGCAGTCGCAAACGCCCGCGCATTCATAGATGTCCGCGACGAGTTCGGCACTTTCGCAAAGTACATCTGGGGGTTCACCGATGGAAAAACGGTCGTGAACTCTTGGCAAAAGCCGCAGGACGTTCCCGCCAAAACCCCCGAATCCACTGCCATGAGCCGCGACCTGAAACAACGGGGCTTCAGTTTCGTCGGTCCCACCATTTGCTATGCCTTCATGCAGGCGGCCGGGATTGTCAACGATCATCTGACGGGTTGTTTTCGCTACGAAGAAGTCAAAAAGCTCGCCGCAGAAGCATACCCCATCCTTTAATCCATTCTCCGACTCGTTCCCGCGCTCCAGCGTGGGAACGCCTGAAGGACGCTCCTGCGTCCCGTATAGAGGAACCACGCCTTGCGAAGCCGTTTGCCGGAAAGGCTTTATCGCAGAAGAACGGTAAACACGGGACAGGGGTACGCGATAGAGTTGCCAGGACGCCGGAGCGTCCCGATATGCGTTTCCACGCAGGAGCGTGGGAACGAGTCAAGCAAGGGCCATCCGCAGAATCGGAAAGACTGGTTGTAACGGATTTGGGGGAGCGGCAATGCGTAGGTTGGGTTGAGCGGGTTTCATGTTGGGTTTCGCTTGCTTCCCAACCGTTTCGCGTGCCGTATCTGTTTGTTTGATAGAATTCCGTAGCGAAACCCAACAATCGACGACGCTCAACCCAACCGACATTCCACCCACCCCCAAATCCGTTATAACCAGAGGAAAGATTCCGATGCTTCTCCGAAAAAGCCGATTTTTGGAAACTATACGTTTTTTCATGGGAAATATTTTCAGTCTAATATTTTAGAATTTGACACGGAAGATTCAAACGGATTATAAAGTTACCATTTTCAACATTTATCTGATTTTCCCGGCGAGGCTTCATGAACGGCAAAAAAAGCGTCATATTCCGCACGACGGTCCTGTTTTTCATCATTTTTCTTTTCCCGGCGTCCCAAGGCCGTTGCGAGGATACGGCCTTCGAACAGCTGCTTTCGATTTTCAAACAAAAGGGGGTCTTGACCGTCGAGGAGGCTGGCGCCTTGCAGGCGGCCTACCTTTCCGAGCAGTCGGCCCTGAAGGAAAAAGAAGCGATGCTGGAGGAAAAGGAAAAGCGCCTGGAGAAATGGGAGGAGTCGCTCTCGGAAAAGTCGGCCCAGGCCGTGCCGGCGCCCCTTGCCGTTGCGCCTGCCGACGGAGCCGTCCCCGCACCCGACGCCGAAAAGGAGAAAAGAGAAGTATTGGCTTTGGAGACGGCCTACGACGACGGATTCGGCCTGTACACCAAAAACAAGCCCGACATGTCCCTTTTTATCAAAGGCCTCCTGCAAACCGACTATCGGGCATACGACTATCCGGGAGAAGATCCGGCCGAGGACAAGTTCGACGTTCGCAGGGCGCGGCTGATTCTCCGGGGCGACCTGACCGACCTGGCCCGCTACTATTTCCAGTACGAATTCGAGGGCGCGGGAAGCAGACGGCTTCTGGACGCCTACGCCGACATCGACCTGGCGGAATACACCACGCTCCGGCTGGGACAATACAAGGAACCGTTCGGCCTGGAACAGACCTCTTCGGACCAGGACCTGTTCTTCGCGGAAAGGGCCATGGGGTACTATTTGACCCCGGGCAGGGACGTGGGCCTTTCCGCCTTCGGCAATTTCTGGAACGACCGTTTCTATTACAGCCTGGGCGTGTTCAACGGCGACGGCAAGGACGACGCCTCGGGAGGGGACGAAGACGCCTTGGAAACCACCGGGCGCCTTGCCTTCCGCCCGCTGAAGGACACGGGCATCGCCCTGCCTGCGGATCTCCAGCTCGGTCTCTCCGGTTCCTACGCGAAAATCGACCGCAACAATGTGAGGCTCGACGTCAAGACGACAGGGCTGACATCTTTTCTGGAAGTGACGTCGTCGGCCAAGTTCCATGTCATTCAGGACGCCGACAGCCGCTACAGGCTGGGGGCGGACCTGGGCGTCTCGTTCGGCCCGTGGGCCGTCTGGGGCGAATATTCCAAGATCGAATTCGAGGATGTGGAAGCGGGAACGGACGTTTTTTCCTTTGACGCGCAAGACGCCTACGGTTCCGTCCTGTTCATGCTCACCGGGGAGCATATCGGCTTTAAAAACGGACGCATTTTGCCGGTGGAACCTGACCGCCCCGTGACCGAGGGGGGCTTGGGCGCGTTCGGAATCGCCTTTCGCTACGACGACTTCGAGGCCGACCAAGCGGTCTACGACTATCTGGTGCAGTCCGGAACTTCCGTACGCGAAGCCACCGCCTACAGTATCGCGCTCAACTGGTATCTCAATCGTTTCGCCCGTCTCACGCTGGACGCCACCCGGACCGAATTCGACGAGCCCCTGCTGATATTCCGGGATTCCCGGACCGGACAGGCGATCTACAGCGACAGAGAAGACGTCGTGACAGGAAGGTTCCAGATAGGCTTTTAAGAGAGTTATCGGTGTTCGGTGTTCGGGTATCCGGTGTCGGCACCTTAGACAGATGGATCTTAAACGATGAGGAGGAGGGACCCATGAAAAAAGCAGTTTGGATTGTATTGATCGTTTTCATGACGGCGGCCACGGCATTCGCCGCCTACCACCACGAAGGCGAGGCGGATTCCGACAAATTCCTGAGCGTCTATCCGGACAAGGCCGGGACCAAGTTGGATCATTGCGCCACTTGCCACAGCGCGGGCAGCTACGAAAGAAACGGCAAAATGGTCGAACTGGGAAGCTGCCAGTGGTGCCACTACAGCTACGGCTACGACGCCAGCGGAAACATCCTTGACACGATGAACCCCTATGGCAAGGACTACCACTACAACGGCAGAAACGCCGATGCCGTCAAAGCCATCGAGAACATCGATTCCGACGGCGACGGATACTCGAACCTGGCCGAAATCAAGGCCGTCCGGTATCCCGGAAACGATTCCGACGATCCGAGCAAGGTCGTCGCGCCCTATCGCATCTACACCAAGGCGCAGCTCAACGCCATGGATTTGCACACGCAGTTCATGCTGATGAACACGAGCCGTTCCGGCGACTTCTACGCCGAATACGCCGGGGTACCCATGCAAGACCTTCTGGAACACGCCGGAATCTCCGACAGCGCCACCGGCATCACGGTGTTCGCTCCCGACGGATGGGCCACGTACCACCCGCTGGAAATCGACCCCGACCCGGAATTGTACCATGTCAACGGCGTCTATCCCGAAGCGGTCTACAACTACGACGAACAGGCCGACACGGCGATCAACGTCAAGGACGGCTGGTGCGACTACAGCGCGCCGTCGTGCGCCGGCAGAAACAACGGCGACACCATCGCGGTCGAAGGCGGCCTCAAAATGCTCCTGGCCACCAAGCGAGAGGGTCTGGACATGGACGCCGGAATCCTGAGCGAGGACAACAAGCTCGACGGAGAAGGTCCTTTCCGGGTCGTGCCCCCGCAAAAGACGCCGTCGCCCCCGGATCAGGCCAGCAATGCGGACAACCAGGACGTCGTCTGGCCCTACGACTCCGAATGGGACCACAATGCGGGCGCGGCCAGCCGCACGGCCACGATCATCCGCGTGGAGCCGCTTCCGGAAGGGACCACGGACATAGACATTTTCGAGGACGGCTGGAAGCTTGTGGATGAAGAAAAGGTAATCATATACGGCGCTCTGGATACCACCGCCTGGAGCGGCTTCCAGTATTATCTGCCGACCTTCCGGGACGACGCCGCCCACGCGGTGGGACTGGGACTCAGAAACACCTCGGTGGAACAAGCCGCCCAGGTCAGCGTGATCGTCTATTCCCGGACCGGCGAGATCATAGCGACAGACAACTTCTCCCTGCCCGCGCGAGGCCAGAAAGCCGCAGTCCTGGGCCGCAACGCCGGAGAACAGGGCTGGATCCACATGGTTTCCGACGTCGCCCTGACCGGCGTCTGTTTCCTCTCCACCCTGGATACCATGAATTTCATGGCCGACATGCCGATCTATTCCCAGCTGAACACGACGTTGCAGGTGCCGCACGTGGCCCAAAACGAGTTCTGGGACACGGTCGTGTACGTGGCCAACCCCAACAGCGCGCAAACCGCCGTCACGTTGAGGTTTGTGGACTCCGACGGCGCTGTCCTGTATACGAAAGTATACCAGATTCCCGCCATGGGGGCCGGAGAATACGCGCTGAGCGACTTGGTGGAGAACACCGCGCAGGATTCCGGAAGCGTCGAGATCGAATCGACCAACGGCGTCGTCGCGTTCGCCCTCTATCATGACCTGAAGACCGGCTCGTACAACTACGCAGGCGTCGCAGCCATGGCCCCGTAGCCGACAGTTTGGCCCCGACCGGCTTTGAGAGAAAGCCTTATTTCAACCCAGGCTTTGTTACACGCCATCGTTTCTTCGTTCCCACGCTCCGCGTGGGAACGCCTTTCGAACGCTCCGCGTCCACCCCTTCAGCGCTTTCCCGGATAAACACCGGCGGGGCTTGGTTCTAAATTCGGCCGCCTGGATTCCGGGTCTACGCTACATGTTCCAGTTAAAAAATTCCCTGAAACGACAGAATCCAGCTATTTTATCGACACCCGGGGTACATACCGCTCCGCCCGGAATTACGACCGCCGCGACGATAGTCCCTGAAAGTGGCCGATGTTAAGACCAAGCCCCCACCGGCGAAACAGCTCGCGACGCACTGCAAACGGTTTCCGCTCAACGCCCAATTTCGGCCAGCCACGCCTCGACCCCCGCCCGCAGTTCTGGAGAAATACAGCCGTCGTCTTTCGCAAAGGCTTCCTGGATGTCTGACGCCCATACGGGAAGGAAATTTTCGATCTCTCGTTTCATTCCGAGCATCGCCTCCAGGAAACGGTCGCATTCTTCGCACCGGCCAAGTTCCATTGCCGAACGCAGACACCCCGCCAGGGCAAACATGCGGTCGATCACCGCGTCGGGCGTCTCTTTCGCATACTTAAACGATTCCTTGTAGGAATTCAGCGCCGCCTCAAAGTCTTTTTCGAGCAAAAAGCATTCGCCTATGGAACTGTGCATTTTGGCTTTTCCGACAAGGTCGTCGATTCTGTCCGAAATTTCCAGGTCTTTGAGAAAAAATTCTCTCGCATCCTCTATGCGCTTTTTGCTTTCGTCCAAGTTTCCAGCCTCTTTCGCCTCCTTGCGCAGTTCCAATTTCAAGCGTCCCAATCCGCCGTACGACCTGCCGAGCCCCGGCAGGTCGTTGACTTCGGGGAGTTTCTTGATCTCGATGCTTCTGCCGAACAGTTCCTCCGCCTTTGGCAGGTCTCTTTCGTCCCTGTCTAAAAGCAGGTTGGCCAGGGAATCGCAGATTCGCGCCAACAGGGTTTTCGCGCGGATGTCCTTTTCGGCGAGCGGTTTCAGCTGCAGGATCATACGTCCGAAGCTTGCTATTTTCTCCGCCGGTTTCATGCTTTCCTTGTCGGTGGACAATACCACGAACTGCTCCCCTTCGATTTTGTCCACGAGGTTGCCGGCGAAGCCCATGACGTGCCTGCCAATTTCCGCGGATTTCTCGAAATACTTTTTGTTATCGCAACCTGCGTCATAGCAGGCCCTTGCCGCCTTGATCAAAAAGGTCGGGGGCAAGTCGGGTTTGTTTTTGCAGTATTCGTATACCTTGTCCGCCGTTTCTTTTCGTCGGTTGCCGTTCACATGGGCCTCCTCGCATTCGATGGAAAGCTTTTCCAGCTCCATGTCGGCCTCGGCGGAGATGCACTTGGCGCATTCGGACGCCATATCGACATACTTGCGCGCGTTTCGGTACGCGTGGGTGCCGCACGATTCCTTGCACGCATTCATGCAGAACTCGAATCCTTTTTCCGCGAAATTCCTGCCGGCCGCGTAATAGTGCCTGGCGGCCCTGAAAAGATGTTCCGGCTCTTTCCCTGCAATGTATTTCTTCTCGTGGGCCATCCCGAGCCGACGATGGTACTCCCGGACGACTTGCGGAACATTGGTCAATTCGGGACCCGCCCCCGAATAGTTCATTTTCGCCCTGAGCATCCGCAGGATCAGAGGATTTTTGAATTCGTACACATCGTCGTTTTCCTGGTCGTCCTGGATGATGCGGGTTTCCTTTTCAAGCCTGGCGAGCGTTCGGAGGATAGACAGCCGCTTTTCTTCGAAGCATTCGGCCAGAATTTCGGCGTAGAACTTGCCCCCGGCGCAGGCTGCGGCGCATTCCAGGATGTCGCGGTCCTCCTGGCTGACGCTTTTGAGCTGCTGGTCCAATATCGATTCGAGGTCTCCGGGCACGGGCAGGTCGTCGGATTCCTTCCGAAGCTCCGACCACCCGAAACCGTCCTCCAGTTTTGTCAAATAGCCCTTTTGGGCCAGGTAGAATACGAATTGGAAAAGCACGACGAGACCTCCGCCGCCCAGCGAACCCAACTGTACTTTTTTCGCTATTTCGTCGGCGGCGGAGGGATTCAATCCAATCCCCCGGCGCAATATCTTGCGTTGCATGATCAGGTCGGGCATTTCCATTTCGAAGACATCGGCGCCGTCCAGAAAACAGGGTCTTGTTGTCCCGGTCAGCAAGAACAGTGCGAAATTCTCCGAGGCTTCCAGCTTTTCGTGGAGATACTTCAACAGGCTTTCCGAATTTTCGTCTATCCATTGAATGTCGTTCGCAAAAAAGATCAGGGGGCGTTTTCTCGACAGCTTCCGGAATTTTTCCAGGACCGTCTTCCGAATCTCCCGGAAACTGCAAGCAGGAGCGAAGTCCTCCTCTCCCGCCGTTTTCGAAATAAAATGCGACAAATAAGGAGGCATTGTGCTTTCCACCATTTTGGTCACTGCGCTGAGATCGAACATGTTTTTTTTGTCTCCCAGCAAAGCCGCGATTTCGTTATCGTCCCCCATCGCGCTCAAAAAGCAAGCGTACGGCATGGATGCGTCTTCGTCGGTCGTAGCCTGCGAAGAGCATTCGCCTTTCAAGACCTTGATGTTTTCCAAGGGACTGTCGTTTTCGAGGGCCTTTTTCAACGCCCTGGCAAACGCGGTCTTTCCGGCCCCGGCAGGTCCTTCGATGCAAAGCCACGCGACCTTGGAATTCGAATCCATATTTTTTCCGATATGCTTTTCGAAGACCTCGTCGAAATAGTCCGGCTTCACGTAATTCGGGTTTTCGATCCTTTGTTTCAAGGAAAGAATGTCGGTCGGAGCTTCGGCCGGCCGCTCGCCGTCCCTCGATTTGCGCCGTTTTCTCCCGCTTTCCGTCTGTTTCGACGCCATGCGCGCCGCCAGCGCCAAGGAGGCCGCCGCCAGAAGCCAGAGGGGTATCGGATCGACTCGCGTCATGAAAACCCCGATCAGGACGGCGAAAAGCAGCGCCACCGCGACCGAAGGCCTGTTTCTTGCGTCATTGCGCCCGATTGCCATCTGGAAAATGTAGCATACGCCCGCCCCGCCGACGGCCAAAGGAACCACGACCGGGTACGCCTTGCCTTGCGTGTACAGAAATATCGGCCCTGCAAGATAAGCGGTTATCCCCAGGGAAATTCCCATCAGCACAGGGACTTCCGCTCCGGATACTCTTTCCAGGTGAAACTTGACGGCCGCCATTTTAAAGCCGATGGTCGTTGCGATGTAGAGCAAAAAACCGAGTCCCGCAGGCCACCAGAAAGACAGTATCGCCAGAGTTTCGGGCGCGGGCGATAAATTCCCGAAGGCCGGAACGCCGAACCAGGGAAGCGCCCTGCCCGTCAAAAAACCGAGAAAAGTCAGACCCAGAACGATATTCATGCGGTCCGCGCTGATTTGGTCGCAACCAACCAGCGCCAGGGCAAAAACGAGGGCCACCAACAGAAGAAAAACGTTTATGAACACGATGGGCACAAACATGCCTCTCAAATCTCTGCATGTCCCCCTGGTGAAGATAAAATCGGCGGGAACATCGCCCTGCCTGTCCCACAATTTCGATTCCAGAACGTAGGCATGGATTCCATCCACCTCGTCGAATTTCCCGATCGTCACCACGAGAAATTCGTCAATCCCGAAATGGTCGCAAATCGAATCCTTGACCGTCCGAGTTACGATTCCTTTCTTGAACTCCGAAAACTCAAAAGGGTCCAAAGCCCGCGCCACATCGGTGGCGGTCCTGGTAAACAGCTTGGGGTTGGCTTCGAAAATGTAGAGCAACTCGCTTTCCAAGCCCCCGTTTTCGGGAATGCTGTTGACCACGACATCGAGCTGGGGCTTGGCCGTCCAGCGTGCCAGGACCTTGTCGGAAAGCTCCATGCCGGCTGCGGTCGCGGCAGTTACGGCAGGATCATCGACCAGTTCGTAGGATTTGTTGGCAAAGGCATCGACGAACAGCGAACGCTTTAAAAGCCGAACCAGCGGAAACACTCCGTAAAGCGTGTCGTGGTGCACCTCGGTCTGGTTCCGGATTTCTTTTTTCAAAGCCTCGATTTGCGCGACGGTCTCGCCGGAAATAGCCCTTCCGGCCGGACCGCCCCTGGCCGATTTCTCCGCGATGTCCAGATGGAAAAGGGCTTTTCGAAAAGCGTCGATATTTCCATTCTCTTCCATCCCGAGGGAGTAATATGTCAGGGCATGACGGATATGCTCCTCGACCCCGGCGCCTGTTGCCGACCCAGGCACTCGCGTACCGGCGACCATGCCCGGGGCAAGGCAAAGCCAAGCGAAAAAGCACATCGAGAACAACACGGATACGATCTTAGACTGCCAAATCATACGGGGACTCCTTATTTCACAAAAATATTTCAACCAACGGCCAGTTTACGAACAACAATACCCCAAGCGCCAAATAGGCGGCGATGGTTACCGGGATCGACGGCGCCCACAAGGCAAGGGCGCTTCCCAGAGCGTTATTCGGCTTGAACCGCCCCCCCTCGAAATCCACGGCATAAATTTCGTCCAAAATGAGATGGCTCAAAAAACCCGCCCCGAGAGACAGCGAGATGGCCAGGATATCCATCGGGGCCAACTGCCAGAAACGCAGCAGCCAAGCCGTGGCCAACGTAGCGATCAGGGCCGCCGGAATGGAATGGAAAATACCGCGATGAGCCGTGAACTTTTTGAAAATTCGCAACACCTCGAAGCGAATGACCAAGGCCACCAGCGGCGGAATCCCGAGCTGCAACGGCACAGAAAGCCCACTTTGTCGAATGCAATAGCCGAAAGCGAGGCATCCGGAAAGAATTGCCGCCAAATCGAAAACCAGGGCGACCGGCTTGCCGGAATCGGAGTCCAAATCCGGCAGAAAAGACCCCGCAAAGGACGCCAAAAACATGAAAAAAGGCGTTGTCTCCCAAGAGACCCACCGATAGACCACGGCTATCGCGCCCGCTGCATATCCTACCGCAACTCCCGTTACAATATGTGTTCTAAACGATGCCATGACTCCATTATCGTGTTTTGTGTCTTGTCAACGAGTCAACTTCGAATCATTCGGCGCTTCCCGTCGCCGTTTCACGAGTCGATCCTCCCCTCGAACGCAAGCCCCTTGAACGAATGCCAGGGAGAATCCAGGGCGACCAAGCCCATGTTCAAGTCGTCGAAAAAATTCCCGCTGAAGACGCCCTTGAACGAGCCTTTCATTTCGCCGTTTTCCACCACGACGCCCCGGGGCACGGCCAGGGAGTAGTCCCCGGTCCCGGAATCCTGGGTGTGGAGGCCGAGAACGCTTGTCGCGATGTAGCCGCGCTCCGTTTTCCCCACATAATCGAACAGGTCCTCTTCCTTTTCGCATTTTATTTCCAGGCTGTCCGAATCGACCGACGGCGTAGGGGGCCATCCGGTTTGTTTCGATCCCTTCAGTGTAACCCGCGCGTTTTTGATTTTTCCGTTCTCCACCAGGCAAACCGGCCTTGCCCCCAGCCCCTGGCCGTCCATGGGGTAGGAGCCGGGATGCATCGGGCGGCAGGGGTTGTGCCATAGGCTGAAGCCGGGGTGGAATCGGGAGGCTTTTTCTTCTACGGTTTCGAGGGAAAAGGCGGACCGGCCGTCGAAGATCGCCTCGGCGTCGAGGTTTTTCAACAGGTAGTGCCAAAGCAACGCCTGGGCGACGGAAGGCGACAGGATGACGGTGCAGACGGGCCGGGGCGCGGGGGCCTTGTCCCTCATGATCCGAACCATCCGTTCCAGATGTTCCAGGCGGTCCCGGACCTCCAGGATTGGCACCAGGTCACGGGAGTGCTTGCCCGCGCCGTAAAGGGAGTCGGCGGAGGCGGAAAAGCCCATGCGCGTAGCATCGTATTCGAAGCGAAGGCCGCTGCTCGAAGCGATGCGCCTTTGGGTCCTCCGGCAGGAAACGCCCGCCAGGCAGTTCTTTGTCTCCAGGGACCGGAAGGTTTTCGTGGATTCGTCCAGGTACTTGTACAGCTCCGAGGCGTTTTTTCCGATCAGGTCGGAGACGGCGGGATCGAAAACCTCCACGTCGGCGGCGGGTTGCACCGGCGGAATGTCAGGAGCGTACGGATCGGCAAAGGCGGCTTCGCGCATGAACGACACGAGTTCCTCCGGGTTCTGGACCAGCGGGCGCGACAGGCGGATACGGCTGGCCAGGCCGTCCTGCCATCGGACATAAAGCCTCCCGCTCAATTGAACCGTGGCCTTGGAGGGCGAGTAGACACCGGCCGTCTCCCGTTGTCTCGATCCGATGGAGACGCCCTCGGTTTCGGAGACAGACAGCAGCCACTCCCGGATTCCGAGACGGTCGCGATCTTTTTCGCGCTTCTCAAGGGTTCCGAACAGGTTGTCGATATTGTGTGTTTTCATCGTCCTCCGATGCGAATGTCCGGGTGCGCGCCGATCAAGGTGAAAAGCGGCCCGCCGCCGGAGGTCGGGACTCGCTGCCCCAGCTTGCCGCACATGCCGGAGCGGCGGATATGCTGTCTTCCGATTCCCGCCCGGATGGAATGCAATACCGCGAAGATGTTTCCGCTGAATATGGCCGGGCGGCAAAGGGTGGTCTTTCCGCGCCGAAACGAATGGATCAGCTCGCAATTGAACACGAAATCCCCGGTGGTGGAATTGACTTGGCCGCCCTTGTAGCCCGAAAGAAACAGGTATTGCTCGGAAAAGTTCGCCAGTTTGCGGTCCAAAAGAAACTGGTAAAGTTCCGGCCCGGAAACATCCTGGAAATCCACGTCCCACGGCACGGCGCCGGCTATCTCGAGCCGGATGTTGCTCATCCGGGGAATGGGCGCCGACGAGTAGGATTCCGCGCGCTCCGCGCCGGTGGGGACCGTGCCGGTG
The DNA here is from genome assembly GCA_963674505.2 of Desulfobacterales bacterium. Taxonomy (GTDB): domain Bacteria; phylum Desulfobacterota; class Desulfobacteria; order Desulfobacterales; family SKZT01. Next base: position 275,084 of record CAXXIG010000004.1, on the reverse strand, counting down.
GGCGACGCGGTGAAAACGTCGGCCAGGGCCTGCGCAAGAACGCCGTTTCGGACCACCGCCACGGTCTGCCGGGGAAACCCGTTGGCGCTGTACGGCTGGTATCCCCAGTCGTATTCCACGGGACCGTCCACGATGGAGATCGTCTCGGGACCGACTTTCATCCCGGTCTTGAACCGGCCTTTCTCTCCCAAGACCGACCCCTTCATCACGGCGTCGCTCTCGGCCGCGTGGCCGAACGCCTCGTGGACCAGCCCGCCGGTCAGGTGGGCGTCGATCAGAATGGGATAGCTCCCGTGAGCGACATTGGGAGCGCCGGACAACCGTTCCAGAAGCTCCAGCTTCGCCTGGACTCTTTGCTCCACCGTATTTTTCGTCTCGTCCTCCAGAAGCGGGCTGTAATCGTTTCCGATCCAGCTTGTGGAAAGGGTGTGGCTTTCGCCTTGGAAAGCGCGGGTGATCCTGTGGCGCAAGATGGACCGGGGCATGGTGAAGTGGACGTCGGAACCGTCGGTCCTCAGGATTCGCCACTCGTCGAGGGTGATCCCGAAGCCGGTTGCGGCGGAGACGTTGTCGTTCAGTTTTTTCAGCCTCTTGTGAAAATCCAGGAGCAAGCCTGTCGCATCCGCCACCGAAAGGGTCTCCAGCCCGTGCCTTACCGGAAGAAAACGCTGGCAAACGTCGGGGGAGGACGCAAAGAGGGCCTCCGCAGACACGCTTCGGGGTTCGGGACCCTTCGGAAGCAACAAAAGCGCCTTTTCGAGGCATTGGTCCAAGGCGCGAGGACCGATCCTATCGGTCGAAGCAAACGACGATCCCCCGGTTTTCGAATAGATCTGGCACCCCATGCCCTCCGTGATGTTCCGCCCCACCGACTGGCACCGGCCCTCCACCATGTCGAACGAGATGTTCTTCTTGCGCTGGATTCGCACGACGGCGCAAAGGTCCGGGGGCAAATCCGCTTGCCGGAGGCGCTGTTTCAACGGAAGAATTTTCGTATCGTCAAGGTACATTTCTCAAGTGGATTTCTGCTTCATTGATCGCCCATTTCGAACCTATTCGCGACTCGTTGATGTTTAAAAGAAGAATAAGGAACAAAAACAAAATAAACGCAACAATATTCCATTTTTTCGGACACAGATTCGGAGCACGGGTCCTCCCTTGGGATCAACGTCTTTGCGTCATCATCTGCACCCGATCATGTTCGCAGCCTCCGTCCACATACAAGGGGCCCTTTGCGGCGCTGCCCAAATTCCGTGTCTCGTCCACGCACAGTCCCTGATTTGCGGGTTCGGGGCTTGGTTTTAACGTCGGCCAACAAACTCCGTCATTCCGGGCGGAGCTTGCGGAGACACGGAATCCAGGAATAGACATGGAAAACCGGCCGACGTTAAAACCAAGTCCCGGGTTCGCATTCGAAAGTCCCTGGATACCGCAATCCAAACAACGGACTTTAAAACCTTATTTTTGTACTTGAACACCTTAGTAGCTGTTCGATTGCGCTCTAAGCAACAACCTTATTACCTTATTACCTTATTTTTCATGATCGAAATAAATGCCTTCGTTCAGAGCAAAAATTTCAAAATAAGGTAATAAGGTTGTGGGAGAGAGAGAATCCGACATGCTACTAAGGTTAAAAAGATAAAAATAAGGTTTTTTTAGGATCAGAAAAAAATAATTTTGTCCCTGTTATTTAATTTTGGTTCCTAACAAACGGGTTTTTGTTTTAACGTCGGCAAACCAACACCGTTATTCCGGGGATTCATCGCGGATTGGTGGGGAGCGATAAAGGTAACCAGAGCTTCCAGCTCTGGTCACGGTGCCGCGAATGTGCCACTTTCTCAAAACCAAGGCACACCAGACCAGGATGGTCTGGTTACCATCCAGGTGCCTTTCCCCACAAATCCGCGATGAACCATTCCGGGCGGAGCTTGCTTAAGACCCGGGACCCAGGCGATGATTGGAACTGTTGGATGAAAACCGGCCGAAGTTTAAACCAAGCCCCACTCACGCCACGCGCCCCCGCATCACCCGCCAAGTCCCGCCAAGGCCTCTTGCACCATCCCCAGCAACTGCTCCAACTGAAAATGCGTCTTCCCCTTCTCCTTCAGCGGAATCAGGATGCCGAGGACCTTTTCCAGCCAGTATCGTTCATCCTCCTTCTCGCACAAGAGATACATGTTCCAATGCGAAATCGCGTAATCAATCTGGAAATCGGTCCTGTGCGGCTCGCTTTCCACAAGACGAAGCATGACCTGAAGGGATTTTTCGAAAAATTCCAGCGCTTTTTGCCCTTCACCCAAGTCCGTGTAAATGTTTCCCACATTGTTGTAGGAAACGCTTAGGTCCCGCTGGAAATCGGTCCTGTGCGGCTCGCTTTCCACAAGACGAAGCCTTACCTGAAGGGATTTTTCGAAAAATTCCAGCGCTTTTTGCCCTTCACCCAAGGACTTGTAAATGTTTCCCACATTGTTGTAGGAAACGCTTAGGTCCCGCTGGAAATCGGTCCTGTGCGGCTCGCTTTCCACAAGACGAAGCATGACCTGAAGGTCTTTTTCGAAAAATTCCAGCGCTTTTTGCCCTTCACCCAAGTCCGTGTAAATGTTTCCCACATTGTTGTAGGAAACGCTTAGGTCCCGCTGGAAATCGGTCCTGTGCGGCTCGCTTTCCACAAGACGAAGCCTTACCTGAAGGGATTTTTCGAAAAATTCCAGCGCTTTTTGCCCTTCACCCAAGTCCGTGTAAATGTTTCCCACATTGTTGTAGGAAACGCTTAGGTCCCGCTGGAAATCGGTCCTGTGCGGCTCGCTTTCCACAAGACGAAGCATGACCTGAAGGGATTTTTCGAAAAATTCCAGCGCTTTTTGCCCTTCACCCAAGTCCGTGTAAATGTTTCCCACATTGTTGTAGGAAACGCTTAGGTCCCGCTGGAAATCGGTCCTGTGCGGCTCGCTTTCCACAAGACGACGCATGACCTGAAGGGATTTTTCGAAAAATTCCAGCGCTTTTTGCCCTTCACCCAAGTCCGTGTAAATGTTTCCCACATTGTTGTAGGAAACGCTTAGCTCCCGCTGGAAATCGGTCCTGTGCGGCTCGCTTTCCACAAGACGACGCATGACCTGAAGGGATTTTTCGAAAAATTCCAGCGCTTTTTGCCCTTCACCCAAGGACTTGTAAATGTTTCCCACATTGTTGTAGGAAACGCTTAGGTCCCGCTGGAAATCGGTCCTGTGCGGCTCGCTTTCCACAAGACGAAGCATGACCTGAAGGTCTTTTTCGAAAAATTCCAGCGCTTTTTGCCCTTCACCCAAGGACTTGTAAATGTTTCCCACATTGTTGTAGGAAACGCTTAGGTCCCGCTGGAAATCGGTGTTTTCCGGATCGCGCCCGGCTCGTCGCTCGTGGGCGGGCACGGCCAGTTTCAGGACTTGGAATATGCCCATGGTCTTGGCCGTGGTGGTGGCCAGTTCGTACGATTCGGCCAAGGCGAACAAAAGCGGCCTGAAACAGCGGTCGTTTGAAAAGCCGGTATCGAGGAATTCACCCATGCTATCATCGGGCGTTCCCGCCCGGCACTGTTCCATCACCACGGACTTGAACACGGTTTCAAAAGCGTCGCCGGCCTCGACATCGACCCCCGCCAGCACGGGCAGAAACCGCGATTCCGGCTTTCCGGCCCATCCGCCGAAGATGTCGGCGGCGGCGTTGGCGATCCAGTCGAAGCGTTCGGCCTTTTCCATCCAGGGGGAGAAGACGGCGGCGGCACTTTCCTCGGTCTTGTCGGCGCGCTCCCAGTCCTTGAGCATCCGGCGTTTCAGGACCTGCTCGCAGATTCTCTGGTGGCTGAACTGGTATCCGGACTCGTCCTCGGCCGGACGCATGAGAAGGGAGGCGGACACGAGCATCTCCACCGGCGACAGCGTGCAGACGTTCATGATGGAGTCCAGGTGCATTTTCTTCCGCCAGTGTTCGGTGTAGGCTTCGGCGAGTTCTTCGGTCCAGACCGGCGCCTCTTCGCGGTACAGGTCGTCGCCGATGACCTCCAGGACGTCCCCCATGCCCGGCAGGTCCCTTTCCAGGGAGTCCAGGTAGGCCTCGAACAGGGCGGATTCCGACGACGCCAGGGTCAGGTCGGCCTCGACGCCTTTCCAGGTTTCGTTGAACACGTGCAGGTACAGGGGGGAGGCCAGCAGGGCGGCGACCTCGGGGGGCAGGAACTCGTAGGGCGTGCGGGTGGCGCGTTCGGGGAGCTTTTCCCGCCGGATTTCATATGCCGCACGGGCTTCTTCCCCGGTGAATCGCGGAAGGTTCAGCCGGGGCTCCTCCCTGGGGCCGTTTTCATACTCGTTGACGAAAACGGCGTACACGTTTTCGTCGGTGAAAGGACCGAGGCCGTGGGCCAATTTGGCCTTGTGGAACGTTTGCAGCGAATCCAGCGCGCCGGCGCGCATGGAGACGACCAGCCGCAGCCACGTATATTGCCGCGTTCTTTCGGCGAAACGATCCAGGACCGCCGCCAGGTCGCGGAACCGGTCCGATTCGTTCACGGCGTCCAGGACGATCCAGACCTTGCGCTCCTGGATTTCGTCTCTTGCGGGGCTGTTTTCCGGGGCGGTCTTGGATACGTCGATGCGCTTCATGAAGGACTCGGCCGTGTGGAACTCCGATGGCATCACCCCGCAGGCGTTTAAAAGAGCGCGGCAAAAGGCGCGCTCCATGGGTTCCTCCGCGTCGGGGACCACGGCCTTGGGTCCCGAGAGAAACACCACCACGTCCCCCGCGCCCTTCAGCGAGAAAAAGGCGTCCATGGCGCGCTCGTCGGACTTGAGCCTGCCCCGGACCTTCTTTTCGTGCAGGCGAAAACGCTCGCCCGCGTCCTCGTCGGACTCCGAAGTCCGGATCAGCGACCCCACCATGGCGCACAGCAGGGAGCTTTTCCCCGAACCCGCCTCCCCGGCCACCACCACGGGGCCGGTGTACGTGCCAGCGGTTTGGGCCAACAGCCGGTCGGCCAGGCGGGGCACGTAGCACTGGGGAAAATACTTGGTCATGGTGAGATTGTCCAGGGTTGCGCGGGCGTTGTCCCGCGCCCACTCCACCATGAGCCAGGGGCTGGACTCGTCCCGGGTCAGTCCCAGCTCGTGCTTTTTTTCCGCCAGACGCCGGGTCACCACCGCCCCCAGCCCGGGAATCGCCCCGTTTCTCCTGACCCCCAGGTGCGCCACTTTCTTCTCGGAAAAGGAATCCACCATGGTGACCGGCTCGATCATGCCGGAAACCAGGTCCGCCTCACGGTCCAAAACCAAAAAGAAAGGATAGACCGGAAGCGTTTCCCCTTTGGCAACCGCAGCGATGGAGGATGCGGCCAAGGCCTCCCGGAGAGAATCGTCCAGGGCCGTTTTTTCCAGTTCGAACAGGAAATCCGGGTGGGGTCCGGCAAGGCGCATCAGGTCGATTTCGCCGCACAGAGGGTCATCCAGCATCCTGTCGCATGACTCCGCGCCGCCCGCCCCGGCCATGGGGAGCCGCACCAGGGTCAGGGAAACGTCGGAGAACAGCGCGTCGAGCATGTGCTCCAGGACCGGCAGGCAGGAGTCCAAGATCTCGCGCTCCTCGCCGTCCTCGCCGAGGACGCCCTGGTTGTGGGCCATGCGGTTTCGCAGGTCCCAGAAGATCTCCATGGATGACCCCGCGCCCGGGTTCGGGGCGAATTGGGCGGACAGGGGGCTATGCTTCCAGGCCTTCCCCAGGTTCAGCCAGGAGAGTGCCAGGTCTTTGAACAACGGCGTTCCCGCCGGCTGGAACCGATTGTTTCGGCCTGCGAGAAATTTGGCCAGGGTCTGGGCGAGGGTCATCCACTCGGCCCAGTGGGGCATGCGCATGCGTGCCAGGGGCTTTCCCAGGGAAGGGCAGTCGCCGGGGGTTTCCAGGTAGTCCGCAAGCAGGACCAGGGCCACGGTCCGCAACGCCTGGTAGGCGGTGAACACCATGTTCCGCACCCTCTTGATCGGCTCGATGCTCTCACTGGCGCACATGTGCCAAGGGTAGGCCACGGGAAACGGCAGACGGTCGATCAGGTCGCCCGCGCCGTGTCGGCGCTCTGTTTTCAGCAGGGCGCCACCGCATTTTTTCACGCAAACATAACAGTTGTCGTCCGCGTCGCTCTCTTTCCAGATCCTTCCGCATTTTTCGCATACGTACATGGCACCGTCCTTGTTCAGCAAACGTTTTTCGCTCCGATTTTCGCCATCTCGGGAATCAGCCCGAACGGACGGCTCCCGGAGACTCCATTCACACACATTTGGTAGGCCTTTCGAGCCAAGTCGGCTTCCACGGGGGGCTTTCCGGGATGCGCCGCTCTGTTGCGCAACGCGCCTATTTCCTTCAGCGCCTTATGGACCTCCTTGTCCACCAAGGGAGTATCTTCCATGATTTCCCCGAACCAGGCGGCGATCACGCTCAGCAATTCGGGGACCTTCTTTCGTTCGCCGGTCAGGATTTCCCAAGTGGCGGTCAAGTTCCCGAACGCGAAACGTTCCTTTCCGTCCTTTAGGAAAATCCGGTAACGGTCACAGGTGTTGTCGCGACCGCACGCCTCGGCCTGGAGGTCGAAAGTCCCCAGTTTTCCCGTTTTCGCAGCCTCCTTCAGGGGATTCAGCAGCTTGGCGCGAAACTCTTCCTCGATGGCGATGGCCAACGGTATAACAGCCATTCCAAAGTTGAGCCCTTCCTCCTTCCATTGGTTGAGAAGCATATGGGAGGCGGCCACGAGGTTCTCCGTTCCGGGCTCGGCAAAAGGCCATGTTTCGATGTCGAGTTCGATTTTCTCCTCGGCCATCTGAAGGGGGAGATCCAGCAGGAACAGACGCTCCAACAATTTAAAGGACCTTTCGGCTGCAAGCTGGTCTGTCTCGTCGGTCTCCTCGACGAATTCCTCCCTGAAAATCCGATAGGCATCGACCAGACGCTCCGTGATCGGGCGGTCGCTGCGGGAAAGACAGTCCTTCATAATGTCGCATGCGCCTTCCAGAAAAACCATGATTTTTTCGGCCGCGTATTCCGTTTGCCGCTCTCTGATTTGCCGGGCTTCGTCGAGGGTCATGTTCATGTATTCGCTTCCGATATCATTTTCTTCCGAGCAGAAAAAACCATGGTCCTGCCATACTCTCAGACATCCGTAGACGCTCCTGTCCGTCTTCGCCCGCAAGGCGGCGAACCGTTCCCAATCGTCCGAATCGGTCTTCAACATTTCCCACGATTTGGTCGCGGCCCCCACCGTTTCCACAAGGTCGCGGAACGAGGATTCGGAATCGGAAGAGGGGGTTGCGAACTCCAACAAACGAAGGATTCCGGGCAATAGGATTTCCAGATCCTGGACGCTCGCAAGACAGCCGCAGCATTGAAAAACCAACAAAAGGTAATCCTCCCAAAAAGCTTGGTCCAAGTTCGTGGTTTTCAGAAAATCCGCCCCGAATCGTATCGCCTCGGCCGGTCGGCCCATGTCCTCGGACAGGATTTTCGCCCCAAGCGCTGCCGCAGGCGGTGCGGAGGAAGGCTTTTTCAAGGCTCGGTTCGCGAGGGCCAGCGCGATTTTCGGCCGGTTCATGTTCCGGAAATGAATGGCGAGATTGACCGTGGCCGATTTGTTGAGAATCGGATCGAGCCGGCTTCGCAGATTTGCGATGGATTTTCCGACTTTGAGAATTCCTTTCATCGCATCGGCAGAATAGGCTTTTTTGGCAATCAATCCGAAATAGGAAGTCCGGTAACGCCTCTCCATCGTTTCAAGCAGTTCGGGGGTCGGGGATATCCGGACCGCATACAAGAGGCTTCCCAGGCCTTGTTGCATTAACGCCGGAGCCTGGAGGTCCCCGATGCCCATGAGAAAACGTCCGGCCGCGACCAACGCGTTTCCTTTTTTCTCATATAGGTTCCGGCTGTTCGGCTTTAGCTTGAGAACTCGGTCGTACGAGGATACGGCCCTCTTCAGACATTCAACGGCTTTTGCGCAATTGCTCAGTTTTCCGAAAGCCTCGGCTTCCTTTTGACGGAGCAACCCTCTTCTGCATAGCGCCTGTACGCCTTCCGGGACGAACTTGACGCCTTTGAGCAGTCCTCGTTTCCTTTTTTCCGGGCTCGCGACTTTTACAAGCGCCCCCTCCTTTTTCGTATTTCGTCTTTTTAGGTCTTTTTTCCCGTTTTTTTTGAATCGCATCGCCTTTTCCCAAAGCCCCTATTTAATTTTGTTCGGCCTTCGGGACGCATGACTTCATCCAACTGCCTTTGGATTTCCGGGTTCAATTGTTCCCAATCCCTCTTCAGTCGATGCCAGCCGCGTTTTTAGATCCGCAGGGGTCGCTTATTGAAATCAACGGTTAATTGCCACAATTATTCAACGAAACTCCATATTCCTGGTGCGTTTCTCCTCCGAAACACCGATGAAGCATTTTTTCGGAGGCACCGAAAACCGCGTGAACGACGATCTTATACCAGACCAACTTTTCAGGCAAGCGCTCATGGCCAGGCAAATCGGTGAATGATGGATACGACGATATGGGCCGAAGACGAAGCCTTTGATCGCGCTGAATAAGGAACGCAGGACCTTGTTTGTGCAAAAAGGACTAAAGAATGGCAGACAATTCGATCTGCGCACCTTGGGGTACTTTTTTCAGCGGTGCCGTGTCTCCGACGATTTTGCCGAAAACATTGACCGCGCTGTACGCCCGAGGCTTTTCGCCGGTGCTGACCGGGGTCGTGCCGAAGAAAATGCAGAAAGCCGGTCCCGACGGCCAATAGGCCAAGTCGCCGACCTCCACTTCTTCCCGAGCGTCCGGCTCCAGGTCGAGCCGCACCGGAACCATGAAATACAGTTCCTCTCCCCATACGCTCACCGCGCCTTGCAGCGGAAGGCTTTCGAAAATACGGTTTCCGGTCGGGGTTTCCAGCAAATCGGCCTCCATAGAGAAATCTTCGAACACAATTGCGATTTTTTTCAAAGGGAATAGCTCCTTTCAAAGGGTGTTGGAACAGACTTCGGGCTTGGTTCTAAATTCGGCCGCCTGGATTCCGGGTCTACGCTACATGTTCCAGTCAGGAAATTCCCGGAAGCGACGGAATCCAGCTGTTTTATCGACACCCGGGGTACATACCGCTCCGCCCGGAATGACGACCGCCGCGACGATAGACCCTGAAAGTGGCCGATGTTAAGACCAAACCCCGGACTTCATACCGTACTCGGACAGCACGCAGAGCGTCCGGACCGCGATCTCCTCGCTCTCCTCGTTCTCCTCGTTCCAACGCTTCCAACGCTTCCAACGCTTCCTCGTTCCAACGCTTCGCGTTGGAATGCATACCAGGACGCTTTGCGTCCGCGTTCCGCAGAGGCATGGCCGAAACAAGAACCACCCCCGGGGCAGTAGAGGGTGAATGAATGCCGCAGAGCATGGGCGACGGGTTCCTTGCCGATGGGCTATTACCGAAACATCTGGTATTCCACCCCGTACTTCTTGGCCTTGTAACTGAATTTTCGCACGGTGGTCTTCAGCAGCCGGGCGGCGTTGGTGATGTTGCCCCTGGTGTTTTTCAGGGCGTCGATGATCATCTCCTTTTCCAGGCTGGCCACGGCGTCTTCCATGGACGAGCCGGGAAGGGTGTCGGATTCGGCCCCGGTCTGAAGGGTGGGCGGAAGATGGTAGCTGTGGACGACGCCCTCTTCGCACAGAAGAACGGCCCGTTCGATGCAGTTTTCCAGCTCCCTCACATTTCCGGGCCAGTGGTACGCCATGAGCATGTCGATGGCGGGCGTGGAAAAACGGCGGATGTCCTTGCCGTTTTCCTTGGAATACTTCTCCAAAAAATGGTCGGCCAAAAGCAGGATGTCGGTCTTGCGCTCCCGCAACGGGGGCAGGTAGATGGGAAACACGTTCAAGCGATAATAGAGGTCGCCCCGGAAAGATTCCTCTTCCACGGCCTCCTCCAGGTTCTTGTTCGTCGCGGTGATGATTCGGACATCGGCCTTGATCGTCTTGTGCCCCCCTACCCTTTCGAACTCCCGCTCCTGCAAGACCCGCAGCAGCCTGACCTGGACGTCCAGGCCGATGGAACCGATTTCGTCCAGAAAAAGCGTACCCTTGTCCGCCAGCTCGAACTTGCCCAGCTTCTTGTTGATGGCGCCGGTGAAGGAGCCCTTCTCGTGGCCGAACAGCTCGCTTTCGATCAGGTTGGACGGAAGCGCCGCGCAATTGACCTTCACAAACGGGCTTTTCGCACGATGGCTGTTGTAGTGGATGGAGTTCGCCACCAGCTCCTTGCCGGTCCCGCTCTCGCCCCGAATAAGTACTGTCGCGTTGCTGCGCGATACCTGGGAGATCATCTGGAAAACCTCCCGCATCTTGTTGCTGTTTCCCACGATGTTGGTGAACCGGTACTTGTTTTCCAGCTCGGTCCGCAAGCGGGCGTTTTCCTTGCGCAGCTGTTCCTTTTCCAGGCGGATGTTCTCCAGATTGATGGCGTGCCGCGCGATCATGGTGGCGATGACCGCAAGCAGCTTTTCTCCCTGCTGAAGCGGGAACTCCTCTTCGTAGGGACGGTCCACGCTCAACGCCCCGATGACCTGGTTGCCCTTCTTCAGCGGCACGCAAATAAAGGACAGTTCGTCGTCCAGCTTCGCCTTCCGGGTGGCGGTCCGGTTCAGAAAATGGGGCTCCTCGCTGATCTTGGGAATGGACACCGGCTTTCCCGTCTGGATCACGCGCCCCGTGATGCCCTCCCCAAGCTTGTACTTGACCCGCTCCATGGCGCTTCTGGAAATGCCGTGCGCCACCTCGATATTGATCTCGTTTCTCACCGGGTTCAATATGGTGACGGTCCCGCGGACCATGTTCAGCGAGCTGGCCAGAATGTCCATGACCTTGTACAGGGCCTTTTTCAACTCCAGATGTTCGTTGAGCGTTTCGCTGATCTCGTACAATAAGGTGACTTCTTCGATGGTCTTCATTGATTTTGTCCGCAAATCCTCTTGCAAATTCTATTTTTCAAAAAAAATCTCCACGTGTTTCACAGTTGTGACAAGATACCAGTTTTCGTCGTAAAATCAACCGATCTTTCCGAAAAAATTACAAATTCGTATATCGTCCGGTTTCGCTTGACATCGATAACGCAATGCGTCATATTGCGTCGCGGAAAGGGCGCAAAAAATGTTTCGTCGCCCGGCTTTTTGCAAATCGACCAAGGAGGCGCTCATGCGAATTGTGAAAAAATACGCCAACCGAAAACTCTACGACACTGTGGACAAAAAGTACGTGGCCATGGACGTGTTGTCCGATCTGATCAAGAGCGGAGAAGAGATACAGGTGATCGACAACAGGACCGGCGAGGACATCACAGCGTCAGTGGTTTCCCAGCTGCTGGCCCGCGAAAAAGTGGCGGGCGGGTCGGAAGAAGCGTCCGGCGTACTGGTGGATCTGTTGAGAAAAGGGGGCCTGACTGTCAGGGACTATGCGAAAAAATACGCGGCATTGTGGCAGAGCACGGTGCACATGGCGGAGGACGAAATCGACAAGATCGTGGACCACCTGGTGAAGGACCGGGAAATCTCCAAAGCCGAGGGCGAAAAACTGAAAGAGGAAATGGTCGGCCATTCGGAAAACATGAAGGAATGGATCGGTCGAAACGTGGACAGGCGATTGGGAGAGGTCCTTGCCAAAATGAACCTGGCCACTCGGGGGCAAGTTCGAAGGCTGACGGAATCCATCGAGGAGCTGACGAAGAAGGTGGAGCGGCTTGAGCATTTGCAGAAGGGGGATTCGTCCGGAAAACAGGAATCCCCGGCCGAAGCGGCCGAGCCGGACCTTTCGGAGGGGCCGGAGGCCGGAATCAAAAACGAAAACACCGAAGAAGGGAGACGGTAGCATGGCAAACCCCGGTAAATTTCCCGAATTTTTCATAAACTCCGCGCAAAAACTTTTTTTTGCGGGGCTCGGTGCGATCTCCATCGCCGAGGAGAGGGGCGCCAAGTTCCTGGAGGAATTGGCGGAACGGGGCCGCAAGTACGAGTTCAGGGGCAAGGGCCGCGTGGAGGAAGCCGGAGAGGCGTTGTCCCGGGCCAAGGAAACGGCGGAGTCCTGCAAGGAGAATTTCGAGAAGACCCTGGACGAAAAGCTGAAAAGCGTGATCGGCAAGTTCGGCGTGCCGTCGGGAGAAGAAGTGGCGAACTTGACGAAAAGGGTGGAAACGCTGATGGGAAGCGTGGACATGCTTCTCAGGCGCCACCGGGATACCGAAACGGATAAGGAAAAGGGTTCGACGGACAAGGGGGCCGGCCCCTCATGATGACTGGACTCTTGGACAAGCGCGTCATCATCGTGGCGGGCAAGGGGGGCACGGGAAAGACCACGTTGAGCTGTTCGCTGGCATTGGCTGCGGCGGAGGAAAACAAAAGCGTGCTGGTTGTCGAAACGCAGGAAAACGACGCGTTGGGGCCGCTTTTCGGCGTCGAAAGCCTGGACGAACAGCCGACGCTGCTGACGGAAAACATCCACGGCGCCCGAATCAATCCGAAGCATGTCTTGAAGGAGTACGTGAAAAAGTTCGTGACCCTTCCTTTCATAGCGTATCAGATCACGGGTAGCAACATTTTCGAGCATGTGGCGTCGGCGACCCCCGGATTGAAAGAGGTCATGACGCTGGCGCAAATCTGGAGGTTCGAGAAGAAAAAAAAGCCTCGTTCCGAGCAGCCCCTGTACGACACGATCATCGTGGACTCTCCGGCCACCGGGCATGGACTGAGCCTGCTGCGAGTGCCGACGGCACTGATTTCCATGCTTCAAACCGGCCCTATCGCCGACCAGACGCGCTGGGTGAACGAAATGCTTCGGGACCGTGAAAAAACCTGCCTGGTCGTGGCCGCTCTTCCCGAGGAACTTCCGGTGAACGAAGCACTGGAATTTTGCCGCAAGGCCGAAAACGACCTGGAAATGCATGTGGCCGGGATCGTTGTCAACATGGTCTATCCGAAGCTATTCGAGCCGGACGAGGTCCGAAGCATCGAGGGCGTCGAGGAGGAACCTGCGAGCGCAAGGCAAGGAGCGCTCCTTCGCGCGGCAAAAAGGCAGATCGGCCGACGAAGGCTTCAAGAGTCTCATATGGAGAGGCTTTTGAAGGAAGGCGAACATCCGGTCCTCAGAATCCCCTACTATTATACCAACAACCTGGACAGCGAACAGATCGCGGACATCGCCCGGCGTCTTCGGGCGGAAATGTCGCGTTCGAAGGAAGCGTAAACGCCATGCTAAAAGAATTGTTCGTCGAAAACGGCCCCCGCATCGTGGCCTGCTGCGGGAGCGGCGGCGTGGGCAAGACCACGGTTTCCGCCGCGATCGGTCTCGCCGGGGCCATGAGCGGAAGAAAGACCCTGGTGCTCACCATCGACCCGGCCAAGCGCCTGGCCGATTCCCTCGGCCTGGGCAATTTCGACCACGAAATCCGCCAAGTGCCTCCGGAAAAATTCGCGGCCAACGGCCTCGAACCGGGCGGGGAACTCTTCGCCATGATGCTCGACACCAAGCGCACGTTCGACAGGGTGGTGGAAAAGTACGCCAATACCCAGGCCAGGAACAAAATATTGGACAACCGCTATTACCAGCACGTTTCCAGTACGCTGGCGGGCTCCCGAGAGTACATGGCCATGGAAAAGCTCCACCAGATCTACAACGAGGACGACTACGACCTGATCGTGCTGGACACGCCCCCCACCCGGCGCGCCCTGGATTTTCTGGAAGCTCCCGCGCGTCTCACGGACCTTCTGGGCCACAACATCCTCTTCAAGTTCTTCCGTCCCTACCTGTACGCCGGCCGTTTCGGATTCCGTCTTTTCACGATCTTCGCATCGCCGATCATCAAGTCGCTGAGCCAGGTCATGGGAGGGCAGGTGCTGGAGGACGCCGCGCAATTTTTCAATCTTTGGGACGACATGCTCTTCGAGGGCTTTCAAAAAAGGGCGCAGGAAGTCAGAAAGCTGCTGGCGAGTCCGGAAACAGTGTTCTTCGCAGTGGCCAGTCCCATGGCGAGACCGTTGAAAGAAGCGCTCTACCTATATGAGAAGCTTGCGGAAAACCATATCGCGTTCGGCGGGTTCGTGGTCAACCGGGTCCATCCGGAATATGCTTTCGACGATTCGGCGGAGGACTCGGAAGCCGGAAAGCCCTTGTTCGAGGATATCGGGTTCGACACGGCGCTTTCGGAGAAAATCGCGAAAAATTTCGAGCAGTTCGACAGACTTGCCAAAAGCGATGCTTCGGCCATCGATGGCTTGAAACAAAAGGCGGGATCCGATGTTGCCATTCGGCAAATACCATTGTTCGACGGAGACATCTACGATATTCCGGGGCTATTGCAGATTCGCGAACACCTGCAATAGGCAGGCTACGACAGACCGTCCAAGGCTTTTCTTATCGCCTCGGACAGTTCCCCGATCATCAGGGGCTTTCGAATGTAATCCTTGATTCCCAGCTTCTTCGCACCGGTCTCGGACATCTTTTCACTAAAGCCCGTGCACATGATGACGGGAATGTCCGGCCGGATATTCATCATCTCCGACGCCAGCTTGTCGCCGGTCATGTCGGGCATGGTCATGTCCGTGATCACAAGGTCGAAATCGTCGGGACGCTTTTCGAACTTTTTCAGGGCTTCCAAGGAACTGACGCTGGATTCCACCACGTAGCCCAGATGTTCCAGGAACTGCTTCTCCAAGTTGACCAGCGCCATTTCATCGTCCACGATGAGAATTCGCTCCTTTCCCTTGGGAAACGAAGATGCGTGGACCATTTCCGCCGCTGGGCTTGCTCCCTCGCTCACCGGAAGATACACGTGGAAAGAAGCCCCCTTTCCCGGCTCGCTTTCGACGGCGATCGCCCCCTGGTAGTCGGACACGATGCCGTGTACGGTGAAGAGTCCGAGCCCTACGCCTTCCTCCTGGTTTTTGGTGGTGAAATAGGGTTCGAAGATCCGGTCGGAAATTTCCGGAGCGATACCCACGCCGGTATCGGAAACCGACAGTTTCAAATAATTTCCCCCCGACAGTTGCGTCCGAGCGAGCCGGTCGAGTTCGTCGGAGTCGATCTTTTTCAGGGCGATGGAGAGGATCCCGCCTGTCTCCCGCATGGCAAAGGCCGCGTTGGTGCAGAGATTGAGCATGATTTGATGGATTTGCGTGGGGTCGGCCAGAACGTATCCCAAGTTCTTGTCCACTTCGGTCCGAATCTGGATGAACGAAGGCAGGCTGGCCTTGAGAAGCTTGGAGGTTTCCTTGACGATCGGGGCGATCTGAATCGGCTCTCTCTCCTTTTTGGTCTGCCTGCTGAAGGAAAGGATGTGCCGTATGAGATCTTTCGCCCGGTTGGAGGCTTTCATGACCTGTTCGAGGTTTTTCCAGGAATCGCTTTTTCTGTCCAGCTCCAGCCCCACAAGCTCCGTGTAGCCCATGATCGCGGAGAGAATGTTGTTGAAATCGTGGGCGATTCCGCCCGCCAGGGTCCCCAGAGCCTCCATTTTCTGCGACCGTGCCAGATGCTCCTTGAACTGTTTCTGCGCGGTGGTATCCACCACAAAGGCCAAAATGGCGGGGGCGCCTTCGTAGTCGATCAGCTCCAGCCACATTTCGACGTCGAACAGCACCCCGTTTTTCTTCCTGGCCTTCAGCTCGTAGTGGGAGACCACGTCTTTGCCAGCGAGGCGCTCCGCCTGCCTCCGCAGGACCTTATCGCGCTCCTCCGGCGCCGCCAGGGATTCGACGGCTTTCCCGACGATCTCCTCCAGATCGACGTAGCCGTACATTTCGACGAACTTGGGGTTCGCGTACGCCACCCTGCCGTCGCGCGATATCCGGATGCCTATGGGAGAGGATTCGATCAGGACCCGCAACCGCCTTTCCGAAGCTCGCAACTCATCCAATGCCACCTGGTCGAACGTGCATCGGAACCGTTCGTCCTTTTCCTTCTCGAGTTTGTCGCGCTGCGCTCGCAGTTCGCTCAGCTCCCGGCGCAAACGCCCGTTCTCATCTTCCAATTCCCGGATTCTGTCGGGCTGCTCTCTGTTCGAATTCCAAAACGGCATAACAAGGGATTATTTTTCAGTCGAAAACATTTTCTCATTTCCATCCGACACCCAGCGCTCGGTCCTTGCGAAAATACGCACTAGGCGGTTTTGTTCGGATAGAAGCACAAATCACAAACGGGACAATCCTCGCAACGAGGCTTTCTGGCCTGGCAAAACTCCCGTCCGAAGAAGATCAGACGCAACGAAAAACCCTCCCAATCGTCTTTCGGGACGACCTTCATCAAGTCGAACTCGATTTTGACCGGATCTTTGTTCCTGGTCAATTTCAATCTCTGGGAAATCCGGGAAACATGGGTGTCCACCACGATGCCGGGCACGCCGAATACGGACCCGAGGACCACATTGGCGGTCTTCCGCCCCACGCCGGGCAACCGCACCAGATCGTCCAGGTTGTCCGGGACCGCCCCCGCGTGCTTTTCCACGATGGTCCTTGCGCAGTTCACCAGGTTCCTGGCTTTGTTCCTGTAATAACCGGTGGACCGAATCAGTTCCTCTACGCGGGAAAGGTCCGCAGTCGCGAAATCCTCCGGGGCCGCAAGCTCCTCGAAAAGCGTTCCGGTCACCTTGTTGACCTGCTTGTCCGTGCACTGGGCGGACAATATCGTCGCGGCCAGAAGCTGGAACGGTGTCGAGAAATTCAGCGGAGTCTTGACATCGGGGTATCTCTCCATTAAAATTTTCCGAATCTTGTCGGCTCGTTCCCTGAGCTTCATTGCGCGGTCCCCTGGTTGTGTCCCATGGCTTCGAACGATCAAAAACGGTCGATCCGAAATCGTAAAGGCGATGGTCGGTTCTGGATGCTGCGAACAAATGCGGGGGATTGTAATACCTATAATTTTTTAAATCAACACGAATCGTTACATTTTACCGACTCATGAACGCCGACCGAAATCGAATAAGGGGCTTGGGGCTGTGTTCCGGAGGGCTGGACAGCATTCTTGCGGCGCTGGTGCTTAAAAAGCAAGGCGTCGATGTCGAGTGGATTACGTTCGAAACGCCGTTTTTCACCGCCGAAAAGGCCCGCAATGCGTCCCGGGCGACGGGCATTGCCTTGTCCGTCGAAAACATCACCCCTGCCTATCTGCACATGCTCAAGGACCCCAATTGCGGGTACGGAAAAAACATGAACCCCTGCATGGACTGCCACGCGCTGATGTTCAAGCTGGCGGGCGAAATCATGCGCCAAAGGGGCTTTCATTTTCTGTTCAGCGGCGAGGTCCTGGGCCAGCGGCCCATGTCCCAGACCCGGCCGTCGCTGCATTACGTGGAAAAACATTCCGGCATGAAGGGATACATCCTTCGACCTTTGAGCGCGCTGAAGCTCGAGGAAACCATTCCCGAAAAAGAGGGGTGGGTGGACCGGGAACAGCTTCTGGACTTGTACGGAAGGGGCCGGAAACGACAAATTCAGCTGGCCAGGGAATTCGGCGTGACCAAATATCCCGCCCCCGCAGGCGGCTGCCTTCTCACCGACAAGGGCTACTCCCGCCGCCTCAAGGACCTGATGGACCGCCAGGAGGAACTGTCGGAAAGCGAACTGACGCTGTTGAAATTCGGCCGGCACTTTCGTGCGACCTCGGGAGCGAAAATCATCGTGGGACGCACCCAGGGAGACAACGGAAACATCCTGAAACATTTCGACCGCAAAAGGGACGCCGTTTTGAAAACGCTCCGCTATCCGAGTCCCATCGTCATCGTACCCGCCTCGGCGTCCGACGGAGAAAAGTTCCTGGCGGCGGCCATGTGCGCCGGCTACAGCAAGGCCCCTGCGTCCTCGGCCGTCGAAGTCGAGGTGGAAGGCCCCGACGGAAAAAAAACGCTGACCGTGCTTCCCGTCGAACCCAAGGACGTCAGGCACCTGATGGTCTGAAGCCGAGGCTTCTACTCGGCCTTGGCCCGCAGTTGCCCGCACGCGGCCGAGATGTCGGCGCCTTTGCTGTGGCGTACAATGGTCGTGTAATGCCGTTCCATGAGAATTTCCTGGAAACGGATCACTGCGGATTCCTCCGGGCGCTTGAACTCGCACCCGGAAAACTCGTTGAACGGTATCAGGTTGATTTTCGCCCGGACCGGCTTCAAAAGGTCGGCGAGACGCACGGCGTCGGCCGGTGAATCGTTTACGCCCTTGATGAGTATGTATTCGAAAGTGATGCGACGCTTGCTTTTCAACGGGTAGGAACGACAGGCCTCGACGAGTTGCTCCAGGGGATATTTCCGGTTGATCGGCATCAGGCGACTGCGGGTTTCGTTGTCGGCGGCGTTCAGCGAAACGGCGAGACTGGCGGGCGAATCGGTTCCCAGCCGCTCGATCTTCGGAACCAGGCCGGACGTGGATACCGTGACACGGCGCGACGCGAACCGGAACCCGCAATCGTCTTCGACGATGATCTTCAAGGCCTTCAAAAGGTTTTCGTAGTTGGCCAGGGGTTCCCCCATGCCCATGAACACGATGTTGGTCAAGCGCATGGCGTCTTCCGGTCCGCCCCCGATTTCCCGAATCAGGTCCCGGACTTGGCCGACGATCTCTCCGGCGGTCAGGTTCCGGATGAAACCGCCCCTGGCCGTGCAGCAGAACTCGCAGCCCTGCGCGCAGCCCACCTGGCTGGATACGCAAAGCGTGTAATGGTTTCTCTCGGGTATCAGGACGCTTTCCATCCGGTTTCCGTCGCGCAGTCCGAACAGATATTTTTTGGAACCGTCCCGGGAGGTCTGCACCTTTAATACGTTCAGCCGTTCAATGGCAAAATGTTCGGCCAGGAACGCTCGCAGGTCCTTGGACAGGTCCGTCATTTCCTGAAAGGAATCGGCCTGGCGGACATACACCCATTTCTGGATCTGGTTGGCGCGGTAGGGCTTGATGTCGTGTCGGACGAGCCAGGCGGCCAGCTCGTCCTTGGACAGATCTTTGATGTCTTTTGGTAGTGACATATCGAATTCTTTCCGATATAATGGGTTGATTTTCGATCCGACGATTTAAGTCTTGACATACCATTGATGGCAAGATATTTTCAAGGTTTTAGTTCGCGAAATATCGGAGCGCAAATTATGTTCGACAATCTGGCCGACAGACTCGAGGCCACGTTCAAAAAGCTGAAGGGCCACGGAAAGCTGTCCGAAAACAACATCCAGGACGGCCTGAAAGAGGTGCGCATGGCCCTGCTGGAGGCCGATGTCCACTACAAGGTGGTCAAGAAGTTCATCGGGGAGATCAAGAAGCGCGCCTTGGGCCAGGAGGTGATGGCCAGCCTGACGCCGGGCCAGCAGGTGATCAAGATTGTCAACGAAGAGCTGACGGAACTGATGGGGTCCAGCCACGAGGGGCTCGACTTGGGCGGTCCCAAGCCGGCGTCGGTCATGCTGGTGGGCCTTCAGGGCTCCGGCAAGACCACCACGGCCGGAAAGCTGGCCGTGTTTCTGAGAAAGAAAGGCAAGACCCCGTATCTGGTTCCGGCCGACGTCTACCGGCCGGCGGCCATCGACCAGCTCAAGAAACTCGGTACGCAACTGGATTTTCCGGTTTTCGATTCGAAAACCGACATGGACCCGGTGGAAATCTGCCGCCTGGCCAAAACGGAGGCCCAGAAGGCCGGTTGCGACGTGCTTGTGCTGGATACGGCCGGACGGCTTCATGTTGACGAGCAGCTCATGGACGAGCTGGAACGGATCAAAAACGGCGTTTCTCCGTCCGACATTCTTCTGGTGGCCGACGCCATGACCGGCCAGGACGCGGTCAACATCGCCCAGTCGTTCAACACTAAGCTGGACATCGGGGGCGTGGTGCTGACCAAGATGGACGGCGACGCCAGGGGCGGCGCCGCTCTTTCGATCAAGGCCATCACCGACAAGCCGATCAAGTTCATCGGCGTCGGGGAAAAATCCAGCCAGCTGGAGGCGTTCCATCCGGATCGGATGTCGTCCCGAATATTGGGCATGGGCGATGCGTTGACCATCATCGAAAAAGCCCAGGCCATGGTGGACGAGAAACAGGCCGTCGAGCTGGAGAGAAAGCTCAGGAAAAGCGAGTTCACCCTCGAGGATTTCCGGGATCAGATGAGACAAATTCGCAAGATGGGTTCCATTTCGGAACTCATCGGCATGATTCCCGGCATGAACAAGATCAAGCAGCTTAAAAACGCGCAGGTGGACGACAAGGAACTGGTCAGGATCGAGGCGATCATCAATTCCATGACTCCCCAGGAGCGCAGAAAATACAGCATCATAAACGGAAGCCGCCGCAAGCGGATTGCCAAGGGCAGCGGAACGACGGTCCAGGATGTCAACAGACTGATCAAAAACTATGCCCAAGTGATGAAAATGATGAAGAAGTTCAAC
Organism: Desulfobacterales bacterium; assembly: GCA_963674505.2. GTDB lineage: Bacteria > Desulfobacterota > Desulfobacteria > Desulfobacterales > SKZT01. Next base: position 254,642 of record CAXXIG010000004.1, on the reverse strand, counting down.
AAAGGCGGCATGCGAGGCTTGGGTCGCATGAAACTGCCATTTTAACGAAGACGTTGCTTTACCGAAGACGTTATTTTACCAAGGAGTTCGAGAAAAGGAGATATCGAAAACATGGCGGTAAGAATCAGATTGGCCAGGCACGGCGCCAAGAAAAGGCCTTTTTACAGAATCGTTGTGGCGGACCGGGATTGCAGGCGCGACGGTCGTTTCATCGAAATCGTCGGGACCTACAACCCGTTGGCCGAACCGGCGGATGTCAACCTTAAAAGCGACCGGCTCGAATACTGGCTGGCCCAAGGGGCCAAGCCGTCGGACACGGTCAAGAGCCTGCTGAAAAAGGAGACGGCCTCGGAGCCCGCTGCATAAGCTTCCAAGCCCGACTACACATAGACTGCCAGATCAAGGAGTGTGAAATATGAAGGAGCTAATCAAGTTTATTGCGCAAGCGCTCGTGGACAAGCCGGAAGAAGTTTTCGTCGAGGAAATCACTGGCAACCAGACTTCCGTTCTGGAGCTGAAAGTGGCCAAGGAGGACCTGGGAAAGATCATCGGCAAGCAGGGACGCACGGCACGCGCCATGAGAACGATTCTGAGCGCGGCCTCGGCCAAGGTGAAGAAACGCACCGTCCTGGAAATCATCGAGTAGTTCCGACGCCATGGGAACCAGCCGATTCGTTTCCATCGGGAAAATAACGGGGGTCCACGGCGTCAAAGGCGCTGTCAAACTGTTGTCCTATTCGGATTCGGCAGGCCTTTTGAAACCCGACGCCAGGGTTTCCGTCCGTAACATCGATGGCCGGTTCTTGGAATTGACGGTCGGCTGGATCAAACCCCACAAAAAGGGGTTTCTTCTTTTTTTCAAGGAATGCGCGGCATTCGAGCAGGCGAGCGCCCTTGCGGGCGCGGAGCTTCTGATGGAGCGCGGCCTCCTTCCCGAAACCGAAGAAGACGAGTACTACTGGGTCGATCTGATCGGCCTTTCGGTATTTTCGGACGAAGGGGCCTATCTGGGAAGGCTGGATTCGATCTTTCCCACTGGCAGCAACGACGTTTACGTCGTGAAGAGCGAAACAAAGGAAATACTCGTTCCCGCCTTGGAATCGGTGGTCTTGAAAGTGGATTTGAGCGAAGGCGCCATGCTTGTGCGGCTGCCGGAGGGGCTGTAGTGCGATTCGTCGTGCTGACCCTGTTTCCGGAACTCTTCGAACCTTTCTGGAACCACGGCATGATTCGCAGGGCGGTCGAGCTTGGAAAAATTACGGCGGAAACCATCCAGATCAGGGATTTTGCCGCAGGAAGACACCATGTGGTGGACGACCGCCCCTACGGCGGCGGACCCGGCATGGTCATGAAGCCCGAACCTCTGGCAGAGGCTGTGCGGTCGGCGGAAGCCAAGGCGCCGGGGGCCAGGAAAATCCTCATGACTCCCCAGGGCCGTCCGTTTTCGCAGGAGCTGGCCCGTGAGCTGGCGGAGCAAGAAAGCCTGATTCTGGTGTGCGGCAGGTACGAGGGCATCGACGAGCGTTTCTGCCAGGACTTCATCGACGACGAAATCTCCGTCGGAGACTATGTCCTGACCGGCGGGGAACTGGCCGCCATGATCGTCGTGGACGCGTCCTGCCGGTTCGTTCCCGGCGTTCTGGGTTGCGCCGATTCCAGCGGGGACGATTCGTTTTCAAACAGGCTTTTGGAACACGCGCAATACACTAGGCCCTTCGAATTCGAAGGCGAGAGCGTGCCGGAAACTCTTTTGTCCGGCAATCACGCGGAAATCGAACGATGGCGCATGCGGTCGTCGCTCATACGGACGTTTTTGAAAAGAAGCGATTTGCTGACCCAGCGGAAACTGAGCGCGGAGGAGCTGGCAATCCTCGAATCTTGGAAGACCGAGCTGGACGAAGTCCTCGATTATCAGAAGGCGGTTTCCGAAACTTAGACGGGAGGTTGCTCCCGTGGCGAGACGTTGCGGCAATTGGATGACGATTTTTCGGCGGTGGATTTGTCCATCGCGCTGGTCCATTACCCGGTACTGAACAAGAACGGCGAGACCATAGCCTCCGCCGTCACGAACCTGGATTTGCACGATCTTGCCCGGTCGGCCAGAACATACGGGGTGAAGACCTACTACGTGGCGACCCCGCTGGCGGATCAGCAGGAGCTTGCGAAAAAGATCGTGGGCCACTGGACCGAGGGATACGGCAAGACCTACAACCCGGACAGACGGGACGCTCTGGAACTAATCAAGATCGTCGATGGCGTCGCCGACGCAGTCGATGACATCGGGAGCAGATGCTCGCAAGCTCCCGAGACGGTGGTCACCAGCGCCAGGAAAACGGACGATTGCCTCGGCTACGAACGATTCCGGGGCATGCTTCGGGACGGCAAGCCGTACCTTTTGCTGTTCGGAACGGCCTGGGGCATTTCCGAGGAAATGATCCGCCAAGCCGACTGGTTTCTGGAACCTATTTTCGGAGCGACGGACTACAACCATCTTTCGGTTCGCGCGGCATCCGCGATCATTTTGGACAGGCTGCTGGGAAGGACCGGCGGCGGTTGAAACAAACACGACAACGAAGATTAAAATAAAATTTAAATCGGAGCATTATAGAAGCATAGGGGGACACAACCATGGAAGTGATCAAAAAACTGGAAAGGGAAATGATGCGCATGGACATTCCGGACTTTTCGCCCGGAGACACGGTCAAGGTCCATGTGAAGATCAGGGAAGGCGAAAAAACCCGTATTCAGGTTTTTCAGGGTGTCGTCATCAGCAGGAAGAACAACGGGGCGCAGTCCTCTTTCACCGTGCGCAAGATTTCCTACGGCGTGGGCGTGGAGAGGGTGTTTCCGTTGCACTCGCCCATCATCGACCAGATCGAACTGGTAACCAAGGGCCGCGTACGCAGGGCCAAGATCTACTATTTGCGCAAGCTTCGCGGAAAAGCCGCCAGAATCAAGGAAAAAAGATTCGTTTAGCTTTCGGCTCGATCTTCGGGGCGGACTCGGGCGCTTTGCCACCGCGCTTCGCCCGTACCCCGCCCCTCGCATCCTTGACAAAAAATACGAAACCGCCATGTTCCGGGATTTCCAAACCGATTTCAGTCCCTGGGCCTTCGAGAAAAAGGCGTTCGCCCGAGGATATTCTCGCGTTGCGGGAATAGACGAAGCTGGACGCGGGCCTCTGGCGGGACCGGTGGTTTCCGCCGCAGTCGTTCTTCCCGAAAACTTTCAAGCCTCCGAACTCACCGATTCCAAAAAACTCACCCCGAAGAAACGGGACCTTTTTTACGATCAGATCTTCGAAGAAGCGCTCGCGGTGGGGGTCGGTATCGTGGGCCCCGAAGAAATCGACCGCATCAACATCCTGCAAGCCTCTCTTCTTTCCATGGCCATCGCCGTGGAAAACCTACGCCTTCGTCCAGAGTATCTGCTCATAGACGGCAAATTCACCATCGTGTCCGACATTCCGCAAAAGGCCATCGTCAAGGGGGATTCCCTCAGCATTTCCATATCGGCGGCCTCCGTTGTGGCCAAGGTGCACAGAGACCGAATCATGGCGGAATACCACAAACAATTCCCCGTCTACGGGTTCGACCGGCACAAGGGATACCCGACCAAAGCCCACAAGGAGGCCATCGCCGAACACGGCTGCTGCCCCATCCACAGAAAAACATTCCGAGGCGTCAAGGAGCATGTCTGAAACATGAAAACACCGGGACAACAATTCGGAGAAACCAGCGAGACCGCCGCCGTAAAATTTCTGAAAAAACAGGGCTACCAAATCCTGACCCGCAACTATCGCACCAAGGCGGGCGAGGTCGATATCATCGCCAAGGACGGCGACACCATCGTCTTCGTGGAGGTCAAGGCCCGAAGGACCTCCGGGTACAATCCCAAGGAGGCGGTGACCAAAACCAAGCAGCGAAGAATTTCCATCGCGGCCCTGTACTATCTCAAGGCCAACCGCCTTCTGAACGCCAAGGCCAGGTTCGATGTCGTGGCGTTCGGGGTCAAAAACGCACCCGGCGGAATAGAACTCGTCAAAAACGCGTTCGAACTCGCTTTCGGGTAAATTTTTTTTGGGGGGATAATATTTCCAAGGATTGCCTCAATGAGACTCTATCTTGATTGTTGTAGCTTGCAACGCCCTTTCGATGACAAGTCCCAGCCCAGAATAGCGGTTGAGGCCGAAGCTGTGCTTAATATACTCGCCTTATGTGCATCGGGGCTTTTCGTGCTTGTCTCCTCGGATGCCCTGTTGTTGGAGATTGGCCGAATTCCCGATCACAGTCGAAAAACCGATGCGTTGAATGTTCTAAACATAGCAAAAGAAACTGTTGAACTGACACCGGAAATTGAAACCTTGGCCCGACGATTTGGAACGTCTGGCCTGAAAACCTTGGATGCATTGCATTTAGCCTTTGCATCCACATCAGAAGTTGATTATTTTTGTACCTGTGACGACAAGTTTCTGAAAAAAGCCAAAAGGTTTTCTAACTTAAGAACCAAGGTGGTTTCGCCCACCGAATTGGTAATGGAATTGGACCTATGAATACAGAAACAAGAACTATTTCCGAAATAAACCGCAGGGCTACTCGCATCTTGTTTAAAGAGATGGGGGTTGTCGATACGATCCGTTTCTTGAATCAGTTCTCGATAGGCCAAGGCGACTACACAAAAGAACGGAAAAGATGGCTTGCCGACCTTTCGCTCGATGAGGCCATCTCTGAAATTAAAGCGGGAAAAAAGAAGCTCACTTTATAGCTTAAATGCGATCACAGTCAAGAACGAGCTGAAAAACATCGGACATGAAATGGATCATCCATCAAAGGTCCACGCTGGTCGGGGCTATGAAACCGGTGGCGGACCGGCTCCACCTTCCAGGCGATCACCAACCATTTACCATGTAAAATCAAACAGGGAAAAAAACATGAGCGACATTCGAATGACAGGCGAACTCAGGACGGACTACGAATGCGAGGCGACCGGGTTTCCGGCCGAGCGCTGGGGCGAATCGGTATTCAAGGTCGGAGACGAAGAGATCGTCCTGGAAGTCAGCGTGGAGGAAAACACCATCGTGGCCATCATGGCGGGCGACGACGTTGCTTGGAAGGGGACCCTGGAGGGGCTTAAGAAGTTGCTGAAGAGCGCTCTCTAAGGCTCGGCCCCGAACCACTTCGAACGAATTCGTTCCAAGGACCCGTTTTCCATCATGTTCAAAAGAACGCTGCTTAAGTCTTCACGAAGCGGGCTGCCTTGGGGGATGGCCAGGCAATAGTCTTGGGGCGCAAAGGTCCGCCCGACCACGACCACCTTTCCCTTGCCTTCGTTGCGGGCGTAGTTCCGAAGGTTGGGCCGGTCGTACACGACTGCTTCGAGCCTGCCTTCGACCAGCCATTTGTAGGCCTCCTCGATGCGGTCGAACGAAAATGCCACGGCTTTCACGCCTCGCATGTATTCCTCGCTGGTGCTTCCGTGCAGGACCCTCACGCGTCTTTCCACGAGATCCTGAAGGCCGCCGATGGTGGTCCTCAGGGTCTGGATGGTGATGTTGGACGAAAGGGTGGCGAAGACCGGCAAAGCGACGACAATGGGCAGAACGGATACGAGCTTCCTTAGCCAGCTGCGCGCGACCCGGTCGCCGTATCCCAAGGTGCTGGCTGTCACGATGGCCCATTAGACGCCTTCTGCGTTGGGTCCCAAATCTGGTATTTGTTCCCTGCCGCTATCCGACCTGCTTTTCAACCTTTGTCCAAGCTCCATTGCAATCTGAAAAAACCTTATTTTTGGTTCTTGACCTTAGTAGCACCTCGCATCGCCCTCCCCCCCAACCTTATTACCTTATGTTGCGCATATGCATCTGTACTCCATGTTGTTGCCGCAATGAGCCTAAACGCTCCTTGCCAGTCCCTGAGAGAGGGCAGACCCTGCCGATTTTGCAGAAAGTCCAACCCAACGTTTTCCGAATCGCCTGGCCGCCTCCCTTTGGGTGCCAGGCGTCGGGGCTTCTCTGGAAAAATCCATTCCGCTCGAATCCGATATTCGGTTGACAGTGCCGAACCACCTTTTATATAAACGTAATTTGGTACTTGGGCCGGATTGGGACAATTTTCGGATTTATGCACTTTGCGGTCTTGATACTTGGCAAATGGAGCTTTTTGGTGACATATATTTCGAATAATCAACCGAAGGCCGGACTTCATCGTGACTTGGTCAAACCAGAAGCGCGAAGGGGACCTGGCTCAGAAAACAGAGGAAAAAAGAATGGAGAAAATCGCACAGGCGCTGGTCGCCAAGCAGAAAGGCATCTTGGCAGCGGACGAAAGTCAGCCGACCATCAAGAAGAGATTCGACACCATCAATGTTGAATCCACCGAGGAAAACCGCAACGGCTATCGCGAAATGCTGTTCACCACCGAAGGGCTGGAAAACTACATCAGCGGGGTCATCTTGTTCGAAGAAACACTCAAAAGCAAAACCAAAGACGGAAAGTCTTTTCCTGAGTTGTTGCACGACAAGGGAATCCTTCCCGGCATCAAGGTGGACAAGGGACTTGCCGTCTTGCCCGGAACCAAAAACGAAAAGGTGACCCAGGGACTCGACGGTCTCAAGGCTCGCCTGGACGAATACTATCAGCTCGGCGCGCGGTTCGCCAAATTCCGCTCGGTCATCACCATCGGCCACGCCATCCCCACTCCGTTTTGCATCGAGGCCAACGCCCACGCCCAGGCGCGCTATGCCGCCATCTGCCAAAGCGCGGGCTTGGTCCCCATCGTCGAACCGGAAGTCCTCATGAACGGGGACCACACCATCGAGCGTTGTGAAAAAGTCACCTCCGACACCCTGGCATGCCTTTTTTACGAATTGCACAAGCAGGGTGTCGTGCTGGAGCAAATGCTACTGAAACCCAACATGGTCATCAGCGGTCTGGATTGCCCGGAGCAGGCCGATGTTCAAACCGTGGCGGAAATGACCCTGCGCTGCTTCAAACGGGTCCTGCCCCCCGCGCTGCCCGGGGCCGTGTTCCTCTCCGGCGGCCAAAGCGCCATCGTCGCCACCGAACACCTCAACGCCATGAACGCCATGGACAATAACCTGCCTTGGGAAATCAGCTTTTCCTATGGACGGGCCTTGCAGGAACCGCCCTTGATGACGTGGAAGGGAGATCCGGCCAACAACGCCGCCGCCCAGAAAGCTCTCTTCCACAGGGCCAAGTGCAACGGGCTCGCCAGATCAGGAGAATATAATAGCGATATGGAAAAAGCCGCTTGATTATATCAATCTCGATGATCAGGCTTTTTTGTAGCTCGTGCGAGGAAGGCTGTTCGGCGCCAATCACATCGGTTGGGCTGGCTGGCTCCAGCTTTGCTCTTTTCGGCGCCTTTTGGTTCCAGGGAATCGATACGCAGGGATACGAAAGCTTGATCATCGAATGACCTAATCGCTGTGGGCTTTTTCCGAGAACAGAAACACACCTGTTCGTGGCGAAAAAAGACACCGAAAGCGGAACCAAAAATCATCTGTTTGTTGGCTTCGATGGACACTATTGCATAATTTACCGGTTTGGTCAGCATATCCGAAATGAAGCCGTACGCTCTTTCAAGAATGCTTTGGATATCTGTATCATCGATTTGGCGGATATCCTCGTCACATTTTTGTTGACCAAGAGACCAAGAGTGAGTGGCAAACAGTGCGAACTCACCGGATTTCGCCTTGTCAGGCTCGAGTAGTAGCTGTATTTTTCGCTATGAAGGCTCCTTCCTGGTTCGTGCGACCTGCCGACATCGGCTTGGGGCAAGCTTGTGCGCCACTTCTCTGCACCGTCTTGTCCGGGGCCAATTCGTTTCGACAGAAATAATCGACCTTCCGTTTTCAGTCAGAATTATCTATGGAAGTGGCGGTGCGAATCCCGTACTTGTCGATTCTCGCATGAAGAGTCGGGCGGGAGAGGCCGAGGAGCTTGGCGGCTTTGCTGCGGTTGCCGTTGGCGACTTTCAGGGCTTCCTGGATGATGAGGCTGGCGTAGCTTTCCATGCGGGTTTCGAAGAAGTTTTCTCCGGACGCGTTGAGGAGGTCCTGGCGGATGTGTTCGCGCAGGATGTCGTCGGAGTCCGACGGGGCGATTGCGGTTTCTGGGCCTTTTTCCGCGAGGGCCTGCTGGATTTCTTCGGGGGTGATGGGGGCGCCGCGGTTGAAGATCAGGACCTTTTGGATGGTGTTGGAGAACTCCCGGACGTTGCCGGGCCAGGGATAGGCGGACAGAAGGCCGACCGCCTGGGGGGTGATGCCTGGGTTGCCGATGCCCTCCTTGGCCGACAGGCTGGCCAGGAAATATTTGGCCAGCAGGGGGATGTCGTCGGGGCGCTTTCTCAATGGTGGCAGCCAGATGGAGACCACTTTCAGGCGGTAATAGAGGTCTTCGCGGAAGCGGCCGTCGCCGATGGCTTTTTCCAGGTCCCGGTTGGTGGCGGCCACGATGCGCACGTCGGTGGGGACCGTTTCCCTGCCGCCGAGTCTTTCGATGCTCTTTTCCTGAATCAGGCGGAGGATCTTGGCCTGCAGGCTCAGGGGCATGTCTCCGATTTCGTCCAGAAAGACCGTGCCGCCCCTGGCTTGTTCGATCTTGCCCACCCTTCGATGGGTGGCGCCGGTGAAGGCGCCTTTTTCGTAGCCGAACAGTTCGCTTTCCAGAAGGGTTTCGGGTATGGCCACGCAGTTGATGGCCAGAAAGGGCCTGTCGGCGCGGTTGCTGTGCTGGTAGATGGCGCGCGCGGCCAGTTCCTTTCCCGTGCCGGATTCGCCCCGGACGAGCACGGTGGCGTCGGTGGGCGCGACCCGTCCGATCTCCTTGTAGATTTCGTGCATGGCCTTGCTTTTTCCGATGATGGCCTCCTCGTGGATGTTTTCCGGCGGGGGGTTCATGGAGACGGGGGAGCGCATGAAGCGTCCGGTCTCCAGGGCCTTTTTCACTGTCTGCAGCATCTCGGGGATTTCGAAGGGCTTGAGAATATAATCGAACGCTCCCAGCTTGGTGGCCTCGATGGCGGTTTCGGTGGTGCCGAATGCGGTCATGACCACCACGGGCAGCTTGGGCTCGATCTGGTGGATCAGGCGAAAGGTCTCGATGCCGCTTTTTCCCGGCAGGCGAACGTCTATGATTGCCAGGTCCGGGCAGGATTTCTTGATTATTTCCAGGCCTTCTTCGCCCGACGCGGCGCCCTGGACCTCGTATCCCTCGTCGGTCAACAGTTTGACGAAGCTTTTCCTCAACTGGTCGTCGTCGTCTACGATCAGGATATTTTCCGAAGCGTTTTTCAATGGTCGGTCCCCCGGGATATGGGTATGGTTATGGTGAAATTCGCGCCCCCTTCTTCGTTTTCGCCCACTTCGAGGATGCCGTCGTGCTCCTCGACGATTCTCATGGCGATGCTCAGCCCCAGGCCAGTCCCTTCGTCCTTGGTGGTGAAAAAGGGGTCGAAGATCTTTTCGCGGATGGAGGCGGGGATGCCGGGACCGTTGTCGGATATTCTTATTACGGCGGCTTTGCCCGAATGTTCGTCCCGGATGGTTTCCTCCTCGACGACGATGGTGCCCGAATGGCCGAGGGCTTCGCACGCGTTGATCATCAGGTTGGCGAGGACTTCCTTCAGCTGTTCCGGGTCCAGGTTGATTTCGGGAAGCAGGCATTCCCGGACCACCTTGACTTCGACGTCGTGGGATTTCAGGCGGTGCGCCAGAAGTTGCACGGCGTTGTCGACCACGGTGGAGGGGCTTGTGTTCTGCATCTTGAGCCTGGGTGGGCGGGAGAATTCCAGAAAGTTCTGGACGATGGTGTCCACGTGCCGGATTTCTTCGGATATCACGTCGAAATCTTCCTGCTGGGCCTCGGTAAGTTCCAGGCTGCGGCTCAGGGAAAACAGCCTCATCTTGACCGATGTCAAGGGGTTGCGGATGCTGTGGGCGGTGCCTGCCGCCAGTTTTCCCACCATGACCATCTTTTCCGACTGGGCCATGTATTCCCGGCTCCTGCGAAGCTCCCGATGGGTTTGGCCCGCGTCCTTGATGAGACCGCGCACGCTTTGGCTGAGGGCTTGTATTTCGTTTTTTGCGTCGGCCGGCGGCTCGTTTCTTCCCGTTTCCGTTTCCCTGGTCAACTCTTGGACAGGCCCCAGGATTTGCGTGACAAGGACAAATGCCAGAAAAAGGGACAGCACGAATCCGGTCAGCACGCCAAAATAGACCGTGGCCCTTATTTCCCCGGCGCGTATTTCACTTTCCTTCCTTGCCTCGATCATTCTCTGCACGTGGATTTTCTTGTATTCCTCGCACAGTTCCAAGGTCCTGAAGAAATGGTCTCGCGCCTTTTGATGGGAAGCGGCGCACGTTTTGCCGTCTTCGACTTTGTAGCATTCGATGACGCGGTCCTTGGCGTCTATGTAGACCAGGTATTCCTGTTCGATCTTGTCGAGGGTCTCCTTTTGCCGATCTCCGTCGATGTATTCGCGGGTCTTTTCGAGGCGGTCCTTGAAAATCTGCCGGTATTGGCCCAATTGCCTCAGCCAGTTGGGGTCTCCGTCGAGAAAATAATAGGAGACGAAGCCTTTCTGGTTGATCAGCGCGATCTCCAGTTCCTCTGCGACCCGCAGGGAGGCGACGTCCTTTTCGATGACCGAGGTCAAAATCTCGGACATCCGGGAAGAATACCAGGCGGTGATCGTTCCGCCGGTCAGGTTGGTCGCGGCCAGAAGGCCCAGCAGCACGTATATACGCAGCCGCAGACTTAAATAATGGGACATTGTTCAACATCCTTCCGTCGGGACTTCGTTTTTCCCGAGGGTTCTCCTTTCCAAAAGTCCGAAACGGGGTGGCGAAAATTCAACCGTTTCGAACGATTTTCGTCGTCCCGGGCGCCCCGGGTCAAAGATGTCCCTGCCGAACGCAAGGACGTTTCTTTTCGAAACCTCCTTACCTCCGTTTTTCTCGGGAGTCAACAGGATTCGGCCCTGCGTAGCCGGGGTACAGTAACCCCGGCAATTTGCATTGAAGCATTGGGAGACCTTTGTTAAAGTATGGATAGTAGGTCGGATTCGAACTGCGGGTTTCGGTTTTTGTTTCGGCCATGCCTTTGCGGAAGGCGGACGCGAAGCGTCCTGGTATGCATTCCCACGCGAAGCGTTGGAACGAGGCGGTGAGGGCACTGCCGAAATAGAAACGAAGCCCGAACTGCGCAAAAAATTCGGTCGAAGCGGAGGCATGAAAACATGACGGAAAAGAACGGACTCGAATATCCGCAAAATTACGATGTTGTCGTCAAGTGGCTGGCGGAGGCCTTCCGGGGACAAACACTGGAGGCGATCGGGGTGGACACCGGACACATCGTGGATGTGTTCGGCTTCGAGCCGGTCGATATCGCCGTCAGGATCGGCAGGGTGTACGTGATGTTCCGCGACGACGCGGGAAAGGTTTTTCATCTCGAGGAACAGCGCAATTTGAAAAGGCCCACCCCAAGGGTCGCTTGGAAGAAATATGGGAGGAAATAAAAATGCTTGACATTCTGGAAATCGCCCACGAAAAAGGCAAGAGCGCAGGAATCGAGGAGGGCAAGTCGCTCGGAATCGAGGAGGGCAAGTCGCTCGGAATCGAGGAGGGCAAGTCGCTCGGAATCGAGGAGGGAAAATCGCTCGGAATCGAGGAGGGAAAATCGCTCGGAATCAAGGAGGGAAAAGCCCTTGGCATCTTGGAAAACACAAGGGCAATGCTTTTCGACGCCCTCGCGGAAAAATTCGACGTGGTTCCCAAGGGCGTACTGGAAAAGATCAGAAGTATCGACGACGTCGATATACTCAAAGTCCTTTTCAAGAAGGTCTTCAAGTACGACGACATCGAACAGTTCGAACGCTTGCTGGCCCGGTATTGACCGCGTTCGTATGCTTGCACTGTCGGCGGAGTCCGGCTTTCTTTTTGGACAAGACGTTCTTGCCGTCCTTCCCGACGACCTTCAGCCCCATGTCTGGAAGGATCTGTTGCGGGAAGCGTTTCCCTGTTTCTGCAGACCAGGCGGAAGGCCCTGTTTCCGGACTCTTATTTCTGTCGTCCATAGCGGGACTCGGGACGCAACGACGGGCCAACCCAGGCAATAAAATGCCGGGCTATTGTCTGTCTTCCCTGACGGGACTCGGGACGCAACGACGGGCCAAGCCCGGCAATAAATTGCCGGGCTATTGTCTGTCGTCCCTGACGGGACTCGGGACGCAACGACGGGCCAAGCCCGGCAATAAATTGCCGGGCTATTGTCTGTCGTCCCTGACGGGACTCGGGACGCAACGACGGGCCAACCCCGGCAATAAAATGCCGGGCTATTGTCTGTCGTCCCTGACGGGACTGCCATGCCCTCTATTTCAAGAGAAGTTGGCTTGGCGACAATGCCCGGGCATCGACCCACCCATCCTGCGCTTCCGAACCAGCCCGTGCGGATTGCCGCGAGGGGGGGGACAAATAGCGGAAGAAAACAATCCTGGTTATAGCGGATTTGGGGGAGCGGCAGTGCGTAGGTTGGGTTGAGCGGGTTTCATGTTGGGTTTCGCTTACTTCCCAACTTTTTCGTGCGTCTTCTCTGTTTGTTTGATAAAATTTTATAGCGAAACCCAACAATCGACGACGCTCAACCCAACCTACATTCCACCACCCCCAAATCTGTTATAACCAGAAAAAAATCTCTCGAAATTGTTTGATTTTCATCACCCCGGGAGGCTACCCTACCGGAGCACGGGCGTCTGGACGCCGTGGAAGGCGGCGCTACCGGGCACACCAGGGTTGCCCTTTTTCACCGGCCTTGCCCTTTTATTCAAGAACATCATCCGCACGGGGCGGGTATTTTTTGCGGCAACCTTTCGACCTGTGCGACAACCCTTCAAAATCCTCGCCCAAAGACACAAAGCGACCTGGTAATCTTGGTGTCTTTTTGCCTTTGTGCGAGGAACTTCCGGGCATCCTTCGAACCAACCGCGCAGGTCGCAACCTTTTGGCTGCAACCTTTTACAGTGCGTAGGTTGGGTTGAGCGGGTTTCATGTTGGGTTTCGCTTACTTCCCAACTTTTTCGTGCGTCTTCTCTGTTTGTTTGATAAAATTTTATAGCGAAACCCAACAATCGACGACGCTCAACCCAACCTACATTCCACCACCCCCAAATCTGTTATAACCGGAAAAAATCTCTCGAAATTGTTTGATTTTCATCACCCCGGGAGGCTACCCTACCGGAGCACGGGCGTCTGGACGCCGTGGAAGGCGGCGCTACCGGGCACACCAGGGTTGCCCTTTTTCACCGGCCTTGCCCTTTTATTCAAGAACACCATCCGCTTATTCAAGAACATCATCCGCACGGGGCGGGAATTTTTTGCGGCAACCTTTCGACCTGTGCGACAACCCTTCAAAATCCTCGCCCAAAGACACAAAGCGACCTGGTAATCTTGGTGTCTTTTTGCCTTTGTGCGAGGAACTTCCGGGCATCCTTCGAACCAACCGCACAGGTCGCAACCTTTTGGCTGCAACCTTTTACAGGTTGTAAACCAACCCGACAACCTTTCCGAAAACGCCAAATGAAAGACCTGCGGGGAATTTTTCCGATTCGTTTGAATTTTCAGGCGGTTTCGTCCTTTTTCCGGCCGTTCCGGCGATTGGCACGCTCCTTGCCAAATTGTATTTCAAACGGGGAAAAACGGAGAACGACTATGGAGACGCAGACGAAAATTTTAATAACGGACCGAAACAGGGGGATTCGGCATTTTCTGATGAGGGAACTGGAAAAGGCCGGTTTCGGGGTCGAAGCGGCGAACACGGCCTACGAGGTTGTCGCCGCGATCTACAAGGAAGAATCCCCCGACTTGTTGATTCTGGATCCGGACATCGTCACTGGAGAGGAATCGCTTCTGGTCGAGAAACTGAAGAACCGCCTGCCGAACATTCCCGTGATTCTTCACGTTTTTCCCAACGAACACGCGCCTTTGCCGAGCGTATACGATGCTTCGGCGACGGTTGCCAAAAGCGCGAGAAGCGCCGAACTGCTGATACGTGCCATCGGGGAGATTCTGGCGGGCGGACGGGCGAAAACGGCAAGGGCGCAAAACTTGGACGAGCGAAAAGGCGCATCAGGGTCGAGATCATGAACGCAACCGAAGAAAGCACGCAATACAAATCGTTGACGAATCGGATGGCCACAATCCTGATCGTGGTGGCCATCACCCCCATGATGCTGGTCAGCGGTTTCATTCTGGAGCAGTACCGGGTGTCGTACAGCGATAAGATCCACGCCCACCTGGGGGAACTGGTCCTCAAACACAAGCAGAATATCGACGGTTTCCTGCTGGAAAAGCTCAGCGACCTTCGGTTCATGGCCGCCGCGTTCAACGTGAAACAGTTGGCCGACGAGCAGTTTCTCCGCGACAGGCTGACCGATCTGCGTCGGGAATACGGAACGGTTTTCGGAGATCTGGGAGTGATCGACGAAAGCGGGCGACAGATCGCCTACGCCGGACCGTTCAAATTGTCGGACGCCGATTATTCCGACGCGGAATGGTTCAAGATCGCCATAAGAAGCGACTATTACATCAGCAATGTCTTCATGGGCTTGCGGGGCGAACCCCATTTCATCATTTCGGTCTTGAACGAATCGGCCGAAGGCAAGTGGATTTTGAGGGCCACCATCGACTTTTTGCTGTTCAACTCCATCGTGGAAAATCTTCGCATGGGAAAGACCGGGGTCGCCTACATTTTGAACCAGCACGGAGAACTTCAGACAAAGACGCCATTCGAGCCCGAGAAAAGCCGAAAGAAGGCCCTCTACGAAATGCTCAAGACCGCCGACCACCCGCACAGCGGGATTCGAATCATCGAGAAAAAGGACGAGGATGGAACGGAGCGCATCTACGTTGGCGCGTTTCTGAAAAACGAGCAGTGGCTGCTTGTCTTTCGGCAGGAAGTTTCCGACGCCTTTTCCGAGCTGTACAACACCCAGAAGATCGCGTTCGCGCTCATTTTTCTGGGCAGCCTCGGCATCATGCTGACGGCTTTTGTCTTCGCCAGAAGAATGATTTCGCAAATCATGCTGGTGGACAGGGAAAAGGAGATGATGAACCGGCAGGTCATCGAAACCGGCAAGCTGGCGTCCATCGGCGAGCTGGCGGCCGGCATCGCCCACGAGATCAACAATCCGGTCGCCATCATGGTGGAGGAGGCCGGGTGGATCGAGGACCTTCTCGAAGAGGAGGACCTGAAGCAGGCGGAAAACCTGGACGAGTTCAAACGTTCGCTGAAGCAAATCCATACCCAGGGCATCCGGTGCAAGGAGATCACACACAAGCTGCTCAGTTTCGCCCGAAAGACCGATTCCAGGATCCAGAATATCGACGTCAACGAGCTGGTCCAGGAGGTCGTGGAGCTTTCCGGTCAAAAGGCGAAATATGAAAAGGTCCGGATGACGGTGCATCCGGCGGAGGGGATTCCGCTGATTACCGCGTCCCACACCGAAGTCCAGCAGGTGCTTTTGAACCTGATCAACAACGCCCTGTACGCGCTGGAAAAGAAGGGGGACCTGGGCCATATCGACATTTACACCCGGGAGGAAAACGGGGAAGTGGTCATCGATGTGGCCGACGACGGGCCGGGCATACCCGCGATCAATCTGCCGAGGATTTTCGACCCGTTCTTCACCACCAAGCCGGTGGGCAAGGGGACGGGACTGGGACTTTCCATCTGCTACGGGATCATCAAGAAGATGGGCGGCGATATCGATGTGCGCAGCGTGGTGGACGACGGCACCGTGTTCACCGTCAGGATTCCCGCACGGAAAAAGGCCGGAGAGAGCACGGAAAAACTGCAAGTCGAACCGGCGTCCTGAAAAAAAGTCTTTTTGGAAGACCTTTTCCGGATGCGTTCGGCGTAGGATGGGGATAATGCCGAAGGCATTGAAAATAGGAAACGAGAACATCGTTTACACATTGAAAAGAGGAGGTACGACATGGCTATTGCAAACGTAATGCTGGTGGACGACGAGGTAGGGTTTGTCGATACGATGACCAAGCGCCTGACCAAGAGGGAGCTTTCCGTGACCAAGGCCTTCAGCGGTCCGGAGGCCCTGGATACCCTGGAGAAGGACTCTTCGGTCGAGGTGGTGATCTTGGACGTCAAAATGCCGGAAATGGACGGCATCGAGACCCTCAAGCACATCAAGGCGAAATTTCCTCTCGTGGAGGTGATCATGCTCACCGGTCACGCCACGGTGGAGACCGGCATAGAGGGCATGAAGCTGGGGGCTTTCGACTATTTGCTCAAGCCCTGCGACATCGACGTATTGCTCCAGAAGGTATCGGAGGCCGCCGCCAAAAAGCGGGCGCACGAGGAGAAGATCATCGAGGCGAGGGTCAAGGAAATCGTAGCGCATCGGCCGTAGAGGCGAAAAGGGGAGTTGGTTCTTGGTTCGGTCCCGGCTTGGCGGAACAAGGACGCGAAACTTGTCGGCAGGCATTTTCGCGCCAAGCGCGGAAACAGTCCGGCGAATGGACGGCCGAATCGGAAACCCTGTCCCGGGAAGGCGAGGGGAAGGTGCATCATGTCTGAAAAAAACGAGACCCGTGAATCAGAAGGGGCCCCGTCCAAGTCCATCAGGGTCATGCTCGTGGACGACGAAGTGGGGTACCTGAACGTTCTGGCGAACCGACTGGGCAAGCGCGGTCTGAACGTCGTCAAGTGCAAGAGCGGCGGCGACGCCATCCGCACGTTGCGAAAACAGGATTTCGATGTGGCGGTCTTGGACTTGAAAATGGAGGACATGGACGGCATCGAGGTATTGAAAATCTTTCGGAAAATGGATCCTCTCCTCATGGTGGTCATGCTCACGGGGCACGGCTCCGAGAAGGCCGCCAGGGAGGGGCTCTTGTCCGGCGCTTTCGACTACTTGACCAAGCCGTGCGAAATCGACGAGCTGACGGCGAAGATTCGCGAAGCTTTCGAGGCCAGGCGGGACAGGGCGCTCAAACACGACAGCCAAATATAAACGAGGACGGAAAATGTTTTTCAAATCAAAGATGTTCCTGCTTGTTCTGGCGGTAGCGATCGGCGTGGTGATAGCCTTCTTGCCGAGACCGGAAGGAACAAAGTTCAAAGTGGCCGGGGACTCCGGCCGGCAGCTTTACAACAATTTGCAGCAACATTTCGACCTGGAGCCCGGCAAGACCGACGACGCGCCTTATATCTTAAAGGCCAAGGAACCCGGGACCCCTCAGGGAAGCAAGGCGTTCATCGACGCCAAGGCCGCAGAGCTGAATCTGAAGAAGGTGGACGTGAGCTACGTGGACGGTCTTCCGCCCAAAGGCAAGCGGTTTCTGGCCATTCTGGCGGTCCTGGTGTTCATGTTCGTGGCGGAACCCATTCCGTTGGAGATCACCGCCATACTGATCGCCGTTTCTCTTAGCGCCTTCGGCATCGCTTCGGTGAAGGAAGCGTGGGCGCCCTATATGCATCCGGTCGTGGTGTTCATCATGTGCTGCCTGATCTTCGCCATATCCCTGGACAAGGCGGGAATCACCAAGCGTTTGGGGTTTTTCATCATCAGAAAGGCCGGAAGCAGCATCACCAAGTTCACGTTCATCATTTCCATCGGCCTGGGACTGGCCTCCGGAGTGATGCACGACGCGGCCGCCTGCGCCATCGGCATCGTCACCATGCTTCCCCTCATGAAGGCGGCGGGCATTGAACCCCATTCCCGGACCGCCAAGTTCATGATGCTATCCCTGCCCTTCGCATGTTCCTGCGGAGGCATGGGAACCTTGATCGGCGGCGGACGATGCATGGTGTCGGCGGCGTTCCTAAAAGAGTTCACCGGCATCGAAATCACCTTTTTCGAATGGATCAAGTATTGCGCGCCCGCAGCCATTTTGACCGTCCCCATCGCAGTGCTTATCGTATACTTCGTGTTTCGTCCCAACGACAAGTACGAACTTCCGAAATTCGACGAGGAACTGGGCCCTCTGAGTTCCCTGGAAAAAAAGACCATCTGGATTATCGGCGCGTGTTTCGTCATGTGGTTGACCAAAGGCCTCCACGGTCTGGACTACTCCGTTCCCGGCATGCTGGGGGTCGGCGCGTTGGTCATGGTCGGCGTGCTGAAATGGGACGACATTCAGGAAAACCTGGAATGGGGAACGGCGCTGTTCATTTTCGGCGGCGGCATATCCCTGGGACTGGCCATGGGCTATTCGGGCGCGGCCGCCTATTTCGCCAACTTGTTTTTCCCGCTGGTGCAGGGAGGCGGATGGTTCCTGCTTTTCGTAGGCATAGGAGTGTTCGGGGCGCTGGTTACCAACGCCATGGCCAATGTGGCGGCTGCGGCTCTGATTTTGCCCATCGTAATTCCAATGGCCCGGCTGGAGGGCGTAAATCCGGCGGTCCTGGCCCTTTGCCTTGGATGCGCCACCTCCTTTGCCATGCTGTTGGTCATCGGATGTCCGCCCAACGCCATCGCCTACAGCTATCGTTATTTCAAATCCTCGGACCTTACCAAGTGCGGCGCGATCGCCACGCCATTGCTGCTGCTCGTGCTTGTCATCGTGGCATCGACCTGGTGGAAAGTGCTGGGGCTGGTATAGGAGTCCCGGGGGCATGCTGAACAACATCGTATTTAACAGCGGATGGAAACGCAAAGGACGACGGAAATGACTGCCGACACCATATGCGTATTGTTGGTCGATGACGAGGCCGCGTTCCGGGACACCATTTCCAGGCGACTGGAAAAAAGGGGCATGACGGTGATTCAGGCCGCAGGCGGAGAGCAGTGTCTGGAAATCATGGAGACGGAAAGTCCGGAAGTCGTTGTCTCCGATGTCAAGATGCCCGGCATGGGCGGCCTCGAGCTGTTGCAACGGCTCAAGGAGGATCATCCCGATATCGAGGTGATCCTTCTCACCGGCCACGCATCGACAGCGGATGGAGTCAGCGGGATCAAGGCGGGCGCGTTCGACTATCTGACCAAGCCGGTGGAGTTCGAGCACCTTCTGAGCAAGGTTCGCCAGGCCGCAGACCAGGTGAGAAGGCGCGAGGAAAAGCGCGAGGAACTCGAGTTCAAGGAAAAGATGGCCCAGCAGATGATCGTCACCGAGCGCCTGGCGGCCCTGGGGACCCTGGCCACCGGCGTGGCCCACGAGATCAACAACCCCCTGGCCGTGATCAAGGAGTCTGCGGGGTGGATGGAGATGATCGTGAACAAAGAGCCGGACATGCCCCGGAAGGAGCACCTGCTCAAGGCCCTGGGAAAGATCGACAAGGGCGTGGAGCGCGCCAGGAGGATCACCCACCAGTTGCTGGGGTTCGTGCAGAAGAACGATTCGGCCATTTCTCCGGTGAATCTGTCCGAACTTCTGGAGGAGACCATGCGCCTGACCGCGCGGGAGGCCTTGAACAAAGGCGTGGAGCTGGCCAAGGAGCTTGCGGGACGCGAGGATGTCACCATCTACAGCGACCCGTACCAGTTGCGGCAGGTGTTGCTCAATCTGATCAGCAACGCCGTCTATGCCGCGCCCCAGGAAGGCAGGGTGGCGCTTCGTCTCACGGGGATGGAAAACTCTGTCCGGATCGATATCGAGGACGACGGCGAGGGAATTCCCGCTGAAAACCTGGAGAAGATCTTCGAACCGTTCTTCACCACGAAAGCGCCTGGCAAGGGCACGGGGCTGGGCTTGTTCGTGAGCAAGGGAATCGTCCAGCGACTCGGAGGCAAGCTTTCGGTTGTCAGCAGGGTGGGGCGCGGGACCGTTTTTACGGTGACGCTGCCACGGAATGCAGAAATTTCCGCCCCCGATTCTCCGGAAAACAAGGAACGCAACAGTGTCATGGACAAAATAAAAAGCTGGCTCGAATAGCAGGGCCGCTTTCCAAATATCGAACAATCCAAAAAGGAGATGAAGGAAATGATAAAAATACCCATTCGCATATTGCTCGTAGACGACGAGGAGGATTTCGTGGAGATGCTTTCCCTGCGGCTGGAAGAGGGCGGGGAAAAGGTCAAGTGCGCCTACAACGGCAAGGAGTGCCTGGAGGTCCTGGATAAGGAGTCGGGCAAGATCGACGTGGTGATCCTGGACATCAAAATGCCGGGCATGGACGGCATCGACGTGCTTCGCGAAATCAAGCGCCGCTTCCCCCTGATCGAGGTGATCATGCTCACCGGCCACGGCACCACCGAAAGCGCTGTTGAGGGCATGAAACTCGGTGCTTTCGATTATCTGCTCAAGCCGGCCGATTTCAAGGATCTGGCCGAAAAGCTCGATGGGGCCAGGAAACGAAAGGACGAACAGGAGGACCGCATCCGCCAGGCCGAAGCCAAGCTTCTGGTGCGCAGGACCGGCGGCATGTAGGACTGCGGCATTCAGGACCGATAAGGCGGGCTGTTTCGATTCCCGTTTTTGCTTTACAGGAATACCGTCGCTGTCTTCAGGCACCCCCGTTTTTCGGCGGTCCTGGGAAAACAAAGGGAAACTCCCGGTCCGGCTTTCCCGCATAAAACGTTTGCGGAAGGGCGGGCCGGAGTTTTTTTCTGGGAGTTGGTTCTAAAATCGGCCATGCCTTGGCAGAAATCGGACGCGAAGAGTCCTGGTGTATGCGTTCCCACGCGAAGCGTGGGAACGATGCGGAGTGCGGATGGCCGATCTAAAATCCAACCCCTTTTTCTGTATCGTTTACCTGTCTGTAAACAAATCTGTGGAAAAAAACGGTTTCGACTCGTCTGTTCGTGCTTTGTTCGTATTAAAAATCCATTATCCCGCCGATTTCATTAAGAAATTTTTAATTTGACAAAAGTTACAAAATCAATAAGACTGCCAGAGACCGGTTGCGCGATCCATGCTGCCGGCGACTTTTTTAGATTGCGACTGTTTTAAAACGACTTTGCGGAGATGGAAAGCTTGTTTTCGTCGGGAAAAAATGGACACTGTCGTCAAATGTATTTCGCAGCTCCATCGGCTATCCAGGAATGGGCGTTGCCCGCCTATGGATTACCCCCCTCAAAAAAAAATCGCCTGTGGAAAGAAACAGACTTGGGCGATTTTTTGTCTTGGAGTTCGGCAGTTCGACCTGAGAGCATCTTTATTCCGGCGTGTTCGCCGAAACAGCTTGAAGTTCCCGACATCGGGGCTATTCCCCGAATTGAAAAAAACGAGCCAACCGGGAGGGAAGGGTTGTTGTAAACCGGATTCCCGGCTTGCCCCCTCGATGGCGGAATTCTCCCGCTGCAAATCAGGGATGTCGCAGCCTGACGAGCATAGTCTCCGAAATATTTCAGTTTTTCGAACGACAGATTCAGCGTGTTGCGCTTTTTTGCGGCTGTAACCCACAAGGCGGAGCTATCTAAAGAGAACGGAGAACTTTGGAGTCCGCAGTTCCACCGAGACTGTGGAAAAACATCCTGTTTTTTATCAAATCGACACCCAATCCGTCGCTTTGCTTTTTTTTGCGCTTTATCGAAAATGTGGCCATGGCCAGTTTCGTTCCGGAAAGCCTTGCGGCGAAAAAACAAAGGTCCCCAAAACGGGAAGCGAAAAGGCACCATGACCCGCAGCCAGCCCCCATTGATAGAAATAGAGCAGAGAAAAGGGTGGAACCTCTATGATTTCAGAGAATTGTGGGAG
This sequence comes from Desulfobacterales bacterium, assembly GCA_963674505.2. Classification (GTDB taxonomy): domain Bacteria; phylum Desulfobacterota; class Desulfobacteria; order Desulfobacterales; family SKZT01. The sequence goes on along the minus strand of CAXXIG010000004.1, from coordinate 232,970 downwards.
TACCGGGATCTTTTTTATTTTCTCGTTTTAAGGGATATAAAGGTATTGTACAAGCAGACCGTTCTCGGCTTCCTGTGGGCTGTGATCCGGCCGGTTTTTTCCATGGTCGTTTTTTCGATTATCTTCGGGCGACTCGCGAATATTCCCAGCGACAACGCTCCGTACCCTATTTTCACATTTGTTGCGCTGATTCCCTGGACATACTTTTCAACGGCTGTTTCCAGTTCCACCCAGAGCCTCGTGGGAAATGCCAACATGCTTTCGAAGGTTTATTTTCCAAGGCTGATTATCCCCTTGACGCCGGTATTGGCAGGTTTGGTCGATTTCGGAATCGCGTTCGCCGTCCTGGGCGTAATGATGGCTTGCTACGGCATAGTGCCGGGGGGGGCAATCCTTTTCCTGCCTCTCTTAATCGCCTTGATGATCTTGACAGCGTCAGGCATCGGGATGTGGCTTTCGGCCTTGGGTATCCAATATCGCGATGTTCGCCATGCGATCGGGTTCGCTGTTCAGCTCCTTTTATACGCGGCCCCTGTGGTATGGCCGGTCTCGCTTATTCCCGACAAATTCCGTCTTTTTTATGGATTGTACCCTCTGGCCGGGGTGATCGAGGGGTTTCGTTCGGCTTTGCTGAAAACCAACTCCATGCCTTGGGACCTTATTTGGGTCGGGACCTTTTCGGCGGTCGTTCTTTTCATCTCGGGAATGGGCTATTTCAAAAAAATGGAAGCCGTATTCGCCGATGTCGCATGATTTTGCCATAAAGGTCGAAGCATTGTCCAAGCAATACCGCATCGGCATGAAGGACAAAACCCATGAAAACCTTTGCGGCGCGCTTGCCGATTTGATCATAACGCCGTTTGCCAATTTCCGTAAGCTTAGAAAATTGACCCGCTTCCAACCAGGCTCCGAAGACGCCGCAGATGTGATTTGGGCTTTGAAAGAGGTGTCCTTCGAGGTCGGCAACGGGGAGGTCGTCGGCATAATAGGCGCCAACGGGGCTGGCAAAAGTACTTTGCTGAAGATTATTTCCAGAATCGTGCAACCCACGGGGGGGAAGGTCTTGCTCCGAGGCAGAACGTCGAGCTTGTTGGAGGTCGGCACCGGCTTCCATCCCGAACTGACAGGAAGAGAGAACGTATACCTGAACGCCTCGATTCTCGGAATGAGAAAGAAGGAGATCGACGACAAGTTCGACGAAATCGTGTCTTTTGCGGAGATCGACAAGTTCATAGACACCCCTATCAAGCGCTATTCGTCAGGGATGAAAGTACGATTGGCTTTTGCGGTGGCCGCCCATTTGAATCCGGAAATATTGATCGTGGACGAAGTTCTGGCGGTCGGCGACGCGGCTTTCCAGAAAAAATGCATAGGAAAAATGGGGGACGTGGCCCGGCAAGGCAGAACGATTTTGTTTGTCAGCCATAACATGCGAGCCGTTTCGGATTTGTGTTCGCGCTGCATTCTACTGAAAAAAGGAACGATAGAGCACGACGGCGACGTGCTTTCCGCTATCACAACCTACCTCATGTCCGACAAGCCCGAGCTAATGGACGGCAGAATCTCCGACGAAATGCATATCAACGCGACAGGCGAACTTTATTTCAGAAAGGTCCAAGTCCTGGACGGAGATTTGAAACCCTGCCGAGACCTTTTTTTCGGCGACCGCTTGCATTTCGATTTGGAATTGGAAGTGTTCCAAACCCTGGAATCCATCAGACTCATGATCGCCGTCGAAAAAATGGACGGCACAATGGTGTGCGTTTTCCATAGCTCGGACGACCCGGAACATCGACCTCTTGATTTAAAACAGGGTACTTGTCGGGCGAGGGTATCCGCCGATCTTCATCTAATGCCCGGGGTCTATACAATACACTTGGCCGCCAAACCCGAACCGGGGTATTGGGGGCGCGGGAAAAGCTACGACTGGGTAAAAAATTGTCTCGATTTCCATGTGGAGGAATTTTCCAAAGCGGGCCTTGCGGCGCTTCCATCCTCCGGGCTCGTTTGTCCCCCGGCAAAATGGGAACTCGAAAGCCTCGACAGGATTTGAACCAGGAAACTTGATCATATAAAAAATGCCAACCGGAAACATTATAGAAAAAGCCTTGGCTCGAATGATGCCAGGCTTGAGAACACGACTCATTCGAAAGTTCATAGCGACCCGGTCAAAGGCGATGCGACTGGCTTTCAGGGCCAGAAACCATGTTCTATCGGAGCGCCCGCTACGTATAAGCGCCGGGAACACGAATTTCGCAATGATTCCCAAAGGGCAAATCGCAGAGGAATACTGGTGCGGTTTCAGATTTGAAAACAAGGAATTGGAATTCGTCTTGGATTTATTGAAACCGGACGCGACCTTTTTCGATATAGGGGCGAATGTCGGCCTCTATTCAATACCCTGCGCCATGAAAATCGGCAACGGAAAGGTGTATTCCTTCGAACCGTGTTCGTGGACATGCGAACTTCTGAAACAAAATATCGCTCTGAACGGCCTCGAAAATGTTGTCGTGACCAACGGCGCCATCGCAGACTACGAAGGCGAATGCCATTTGCAGCTGAACAAACCCTGGAAGGACGGCCTCAACACCATGGGACAGGCAAGCCATCCCGATGCGGAGGTGGTCGGCCGGGAAAACGCAAAAGTCCTCACGCTGGACGGTTTCGTCGATAATAGCAGAATAGAGCGGATAGATTTGATGAAAGTGGATGTGGAAGGCGCCGAGCTGAAGGTTTTCATGGGCGCGGAACGCATTTTGAGGTCGGACGACGCTCCTATGGTCTTTTACGAAAGCTTCGAATGGTGTTCCGAAGGCTTCGCCTACCACCCGGTGGAAATCATGTGGCTGCTCAAAGAATGCGGATATCGGCTTTTTGTCTTCGACCGGCAAAGCGGCCGTGTCATAGAACGCGATTCGTCGCATGGCTACAACGCCATGATGATGGCTGTGAAGCCCGAACATCCCATGTACCCCGAAATAAAATCCCGTCAACTATGAAAACAGCATTCGTAAAACAGCATCTGGACGTGTTCGGCCCTTGGTCTTCGGTCCAATGGGAAGACACTTCTCCGGAAAAACTCCTGGATATTTGGCCTTGCAAGACCACCTACTGGGACATGACCTGCGCCTTGAAAGCCGATTGGTATATTGTTCCTCAGATATTGGAAACCGATTATATCAAGGACGCCGTGCTTCGGTATCCGGGACGCAAATCGATAATAGAAAAATACACTCTCAACGTGGTGGCGCCAGAGACCATCCCCTTTGAAGACTACGATATCGTTATTTCGCTGGATCCGATACTGATGGAGAAATCCCGCTCTCCGGCAATGATGGCCTACTTCATGAACGAGCATTGGGATTCGTTTTACCGCCAATCCAAAATAGCCCCGCTCGGCGGATACGATCTTTTTCTGGCGCATATGATGGATGCCGGGCAAGACTTGGACAGGCTTCCTCAAGCCATGTCCTTTCCCTACATGAGATCGCCGGAAATCGTACGCTCCCTGTTCGGAAAGGAAAAGGAGGATTCGGTTTGGCTGGACTGGCGGACGCTGGTCGCCTTGAGCATGGCGAAAGGCTGGACAAATGCAGCCGAAGAGGCGGCTGGCCGTGTTGAAAAAAGATTGAAAATGCCGGTGCGATACGTGGGAGAGTTCAACAAAAGCCCTTACGGAGTCTCGGATCCGCCCATGTACGGCGACGGGGCCGAATATTTGAAGGCACTGGGCAAATGCAAATATTATGTGTCCGTCGGTCGCTACAGCGGCGGAGGGCAAGGCCTTTGCGACGCTGCTTCTCTTGGGGCCATCTGCGTGGGCGAAAAGGACAAGGCCTTTCACAGGCTCGTTTGTCATCCGGAGTGCCTGTGCGACGATATGGCGGACATGCCGGAAAGGTTCGGGAAAATCGTGTCCGATGAAAACCTTCAGAAAGAAATTGCTTTGTGCCAGGACGAAAAACTCCACGTAAATTTCATTGCCAGACCCATGGAAATATTGAAAAAAGCGGTCGAGCTGAAAAAAACGGCCAGTTAAGGGACGAAAATTTGTTGACTTTGTTTGCGATCCCCAAGGCGTTCCGGGGCCATTTCGAGACGATTCAACGCAATGCCATCAGGAGCTGGACGCTGCTTGCGCCCAAACCGCTCATAATTCTGTTCGGAGACGAGGATGGCACAGCGCAAATCGCCAAAGAGCTGAAGATCGTTCATATTTCAAAAGTCAGTAAAAATGGATTTGGCACGCCATTGTTGAATGATATTTTTTCCCAAGCGGAAAGAAAATTCGTGGGCAAATTAGGATGCTTCGTCAATTCGGACATCATTCTGATGGACGATTTCATGGAGTTCTTCTCCAAAGTGTCGGGTCTTGCGAAAGATTTGCTGGCAGTGGGGCGTCGGTGGGACATCGATTTAGACAAACCGCTGGAATTCAAGCCGGGATGGCGCGACGCCCTGCGCGAACAGATCGGCAGAGCAGGCGAACTACATCCTATTACAGGAACAGATTTCTTTATTTTTTCAAAGGGCCTGTTCGGCGAAATACCGCCTTTCGCCATCGGCCGCCCCGCCTACGACAATTGGCTTATTTTCCGGGCGCGTCTGAGTGGCAACCCTGTAATCGACGCGACGGAACATGTAATGGCGGTTCACCAAAATCACGACTATTCCCATGCGGGAGAAGATAAAAGATCGATCTGGCATGGGAAGGAAGCCGAAATCAACCGAAGCTTTGCCGGCTATACCAAACAAATGTTTCTCTTGAGCGATGCGACTCATAGACTCGAAAACGACAGGCTTGCCATCATAACAGCCCCGGAGAATATCGAAATGCGCTTGCAGAGACAGGCGGTACTGAACCCAAGCAGCAAGGTCCTTTTCCGGCTATGGTTCCGCCTTCTCGTCGCGTTGGGAGGAAAAAGCCGCTTTCTGCCACAAGATTGGTGGGGCCGCGTTCTTTTCTATTTGACAAGGTAAATTCCTTTATCGATGCGTCGTACTTGAACCTCGTAGACATTTTATGCAAAGAGAAAGAAATCTAGCATGTGCGGGATAGCGGGGTATCTGACCCGAAAAACAAATGGGGCAAGAGAAAATGCCGTTGCTGCGATGGTCCGGTCGCTACGGCATCGGGGACCGGACGATGAAGGGTTTGCTCTGGTAAATACTCGCACGGGAGAAACAAGACATTTTTCAGGGGCTCAAAGCGATGAGCGAGTCAGGGAAATGTTGCCGGACATCGAGAATCTCGGGAGCGGCTTTGTTCACGACCTGGCAATTGCCCATCGCAGATTCGCAATCGTAGACCTTACCGAAGGCGGGCATCAGCCCATGTGGAACGAAGAGGCAGGTGTTTGCGTATCGTTCAACGGCGAGATCTACAATCACGTAGAATTGAGAAAGGAGCTTGAAGAATCGGGATGCCGATTCTCAACTTCCTCCGACACGGAAGTCTTGCTGAAAGCCTATTTGCACTGGGGGACGGACGCTTTTTGCCGGTTCAATGGCTTCTGGGCCTTGGCTCTCTACGACCGCAGGGTCCGCAGGCTTCTGTTGTCCAGAGATCGAATCGGAAAAGTCCCTTTATACTATACAGTAAAAAACGGATTTTTCTATTGGGCCTCCGAAATCAAGGCTTTCTTTTCAGTATGCGACGTAAAAGATTTTCGCGTCAGGGACCAGGCTGTCGATGATTACATCATGCACGGACTGCGCGATTTCGACGGGACTTTCTGGGAAAATGTCGAGGACTTCCCCGTTGCTTCCTATGCGTGGATCAATCCGGACCTGTCGTTTCGGGCCGAGTCCTACTGGCGATTGCCTTCCGAGCGGATGTCGGCGAGGGAGATAACCGTCAAGGAGGTATCGCGTCGGGTCAAGGAATTGCTGTGGGACTCGATACAGTTGCGATTGCGGGCCGATGTCCCGATAGCCTTCGAGTTGAGCGGAGGTATGGATTCTTCGTCGGTGGTGGCCTTGAGCGCCGCAAACTGCGCGAAACGGTTTTCCACGTATACCACCCGATTTCAGGATGAGACGTCGAACGAGGAACCGTTCGCAAGAGCCGTGGCCGAACGCTATCCGGATAAGATCGATTACAACGTCATCGATCCGGGCGATGACGATTTCTGGACCGACGCAGACCGTTTCGTCGCACTGGAGGAGGAACCTTTTCACTCCCCGAATCTGCACACCGGGCAGCAGCAGAGAAAGACGATCAGGGGCTGCGGAATAAAAGTGGTTTTTTCCGGAGCTGCCGGGGATGAAATCTTCGCGGGCTATTCCAACGAATACTTCCTGCCTTTTCTGGCCTATCTGCTCGCGCAGGGCCGGTGGTCCCTGTTGGCCGAAGAGTTCGGAAGAAACACGGAATATGCTCCCAAAAGGGCGGTCAGGGAATTGTTGCTGCCTATGCTCCCCAAAAAGTTCAGAAAGTCCCTGGCTAAAAGGGATCAGATAGTCGGCACTATTTACAGGAGGCCCGAAAAACTGTCGCGCCGAAATCTGTCCTCGCTGGACTTTTCCTTGCGAATGATAAGAAATATGACCGCATGGAAGATGAATTACTGGCTGCGTTCGTCGAACAAATCCACGCTGGGGATTCCGATCGAACCGCGCTACCCGTTTTTGGACTATCGCCTGGTCGAATATGCTTTTTCGCTTCCGCCCGAGTATCTGATCAGAGACGGCTGGTACAAATGGATATTGCGCGTAGCCATGCAGGAGGTCCTTCCTCCCGAGGTGGCTTGGCGCAAGACAAAGATGGGTTTCCCCTTTCCCTACAAGACATGGCTGCTGCATTCCAAAAAAGCGATTTCGGCCAATTTGAAGGACTTGCATGTCCCCCACTTGGATACAAATGCGTTTCTGCTGCATTTCGAACAGTTGGTCGATCTGGACCCTCTCATGGCATGGCGTCTGGCATGCACTGGGCTGTGGTGGCGCAAACTGATCGAAAAACGGCAAATCGTCGCCTCGCCATGAAACATCTGTCCGGTTTAGCCAGTCTCAGACAGCAGAAGCGGCATGCCTTCATGCTCGTTTCTTTTCCCGGCCTGCGTGGTCGGGTCCCCGGTTCAAACCGACAGGACTGCAGCTTGGGGAAAGCATGAACATCGCATATTTGGGCTCTTTCTTCAAGAAGACGAGAGAAACAGGAGGCAACATCCATGTCAAAAACTTCATGGATAATATGGTTTCGCAAGGCCATACGGTATATGCCGCAGCTTGCGACGAGCATCCTCTGACCAAGAAGCTTCCAAGAAGATGGCTCTCCTTCTTCTTCGCGCTTTGCCGCATGGATGTTCTCTACTATCGAGTGGAGACGTGCTTGCCCCCGGACAGCAACTGGCTTCTTGCCCCTTATTCCTGGTTTTTGAAAAAAACGGTCGTGGTGTGGGAATTCAACGGGGCGCCCGAGGTCGCGACCTTGATGGGGATGGACGAGTCGTCGGTTCGAAAAAGCGTGGCCGATTTGAAGAAACACAGTCGTCTCTGCGATTTGGCGATCTGCGTTTCCGACCACTTGAACCAATACGTCGGCGAAAAAATCGGAGTGCGAAACAGGATAACGATTCCCAACGGCTCGGACCCGGAAATATTTTATCCGGGTGCCCAAAGCGAACGAGAGTTTGGAATCGACGACAGTGCATTTAACGTCGCGTGGATCGGCAGCCTCGATGCGCCTTGGCATAACGCGCAAATGATGTTGGCTTCAGCCGAAGCCCTGTATCGCTCCGCAAGCGGGCGAGGCATTGTTTTTCATATTGTCGGGCAAAAGTCCGACCTTTTGAACCACGCTCCGCCGAACATTCGCTTCCATGGCTACGTCCCCTACGAGCACCTTCCGGGGATGCTTTCGCGCATGGATGTGGGCCTTTGTCTCTACAATACAAGCATGGCGGATTCTTTTTCTCCTTTGAAGGTTTTCGACTACATGGCCAGCGGTTTGGCGGTGGTCGGGACTGCCCAGCCTCAAATGGCGCAGATTTTAAACAGGCTTGGGCGGCCGGACTTTCTATTGGCCCCGGACGACGCCGAGGCGCTTTCCAGGCTTTTGTCGGGGCTTTCGAAAAATCGGGCCCTTGTCAAGGAGCTGGGCGAAGCGGGAAGAAAGCTGGTCGTCGACGAATACAACTGGCGGGAGGTCGCCAGGAAAGCCGTGGCGGCCATAGAGGGCGCCATCGCGAAAAAGGCCGCTCGCGCCGTATAGGGCTACTTTCCGACTTTCTGGGAAAACGCCAGAAATTTCTTTTCTAACGATTCCGCCACGCGCACGAATCTATCCTTCAGCGCTGAGGGGATGGCTCTTTTCAGGATTCGGCTCCAGAGGTAATATCGCAAGAGAAAATAGTATATGTACAGGGTTTTCGCGGGAGCGTTCTGGATGGCGGCGTATTTTAGGATGATTTTTCTCTTTAAGAAAAGGTCGGTGAGTTCGTTTTTTACTTTTACCGCTGTCCGGAAGCTTTTTGGAGGCAACCTCAGCGAAGGAATCAAATTGTAATTGTGAATGGTGCTGGAAATCTCGTTTTCCGGAAGAAGGTCGTTTCTTTCGCAAAAGTCGTACAATTTGGTGTGGGCGAATGGATAGAAGAACGTGCATATTCCCGAGTCGGGATTCATTTTCCTGTTCAAGGCGAGCGTGTCTCGCATTTGCTCGGGGGTTTCGCCGGGAAGGCCGACCATGTTGAACGTAAACAGTCGTATTCCGGCCTCCTTGAGTCTTTTTCCCGCGGTTTCGATCACTTCGTTTCCATGCTGCCGATTCAGGGATTGTCTCCTGAAATTCTCGTTTCCGCTTTCAAGCCCCAGATAGGCGATGTCGCAGCCCGATTCGAACAGGCGCTTGGCGATATCGGACGTTACGCATTCCGGTCTTGCGTTCATCCGGTACGGAATTCCGATTTGTTTCCGGTACAGATCGGAAAAGTTTTCAAACCATCTCTTGTTGGCGATCAGCAGGTCGTCTTCAAACTCGATGCGTTCGGCGCTGGGGTATTTTACAAGAAGGTTTTCTATCAGGAGAATCGCCCTTGTCTCCTCCATTAGCCTGAAGTAGCCTTTTGCCGAGGGGTACACCTTTTTGATGGCATGGTTGCAGCAATAGGAACAATTGTAGGGGCATCCTCTGCTGATCATGACGGCGATGGCGCCGTTTTTGCCGACCACGTGTTCGGCGCCGAAAATGTCGTAGTCGGGAAGGGCGAGTCTTGAAAGATCGGAAACGAACATGGCTGGCTTGTTTTTCAGGACCTTGCCGTTTCGGTTCCAGCAAAAGCCGTCGATTCCGTAAATGTCTCGGTCGCTGTCGATGGCGGAGAGGAGCCGGTCTATCGCGATTTCCCCTTCTCCCGAAAGTACGCCGTCGAGACCGCTGTTGGCCAAAAAATCCTCCGGCGACAGCGTAGGGCCCACCCCGCCCGCTATTTTCAACGCAGGCAAATCCTTGATCGCCCTGGAATACCTGTTCAGGAAAGACAACTGGGGGCTCATCGCGGAAAAACCGACGACTTGCGGGGCGAGGGCCTCGATTTTTTCCCGGAACTTGTCCGCGTCCATTTCGTGCATCAGGTTGATCAAGCTGGGCCTGAACCCGTTTTTTTTCACGACTGGAACCAGGTAGGCGATGCCGTGGTTGAGCCCGTAGAATCCGGAATTGATCGAAAGGTTTACAAAAACGAAATTTTTTGCCGTTCCCATCGCTTCTCACCTCCAATGAAAAATCGCATATTCAAATCGTCGCCATGAAACTGATCGTCAATCGCGAGATATCGAAACATCCCTCGCAAGATACTGTAAAAGAATTCGAAATGTCAATTCTAAAGGACCCTTGCGTCTCCTTAACGGACAATTCGAGGTTTCCCCGGTTTTCCCGCGCCTGCATGTTCTTTTACGAATTCAACCGCAAGCACCTGGCAAGGTTCGATCTTGCCAGATTTGTCATCCCTCGTGTTATTCCCCAAGAATGTTTCGCTGTTCTGATGGGACCAAGCGATTTCATCAAGTGTCTGCCGCAATTTTTGTCGGCGAAACGAAAACATGTTTATCTGTTCGACGCGTTTGATCAAAATTTTTCGAAAATTGCAGACCTGATCGATTATTTCGATATATCCACAGTGTTTTTCTCCTCCTCCCAGGCAACGGATTGGTTTCGCGCGAAATACGGACCCAGGAGGGTTCACTGGATCGCGGAGGGCGTCGAGCCGGATGGTTACAGCCCTTCGGATTTTGGGGACAGGAATATCGATATCGTTCAATTCGGTCGGAAATACGACCGGTATCATAAAATCGTGAAAAGATTCGCGCTCGAAAATAATATTTCGTATCTATATGAAAAGAAAAAAGGGGAGATTGTTTTTCCGGACCGGGATTCTTTCGTGGAGGGACTAGGACGGGCCAAGATTTCGATTTGCGTTCCCTCCTGCGTCACGCACCCCGGGAGATCCGGTGGCGTTTCGACCGTGACAGCGCGCTATTATCAATCCATGGCTTCCAAGTGTCTGGTCGTTGGTGTCAGGCCCAAGGAAATGGACGATTTGTTTTCCTATAATCCGATTGTGGAAATCGATATGGGCAGGCCCGAAAAGCAGCTCGCTCATATCTTGTCGCATTTCGAGGAATATATTCCCTTGATCGAAAGAAACTATCGGGAAATGCGTTCGGCTCACACTTGGACAGCTAGATGGAAGCAGGCCAAGGCTTGTATCTATTCGTAGCAGAAGAAACGATTGTCGGAACGGCAGTTTCAACGGGAACGCCGCAAACCGCTCACGGATTGCGAAAAGGGGGATATGGTCTATTTCTTCTAAACTGCATTTTCAAACCCGGAGAACACGTATTTTGTTGAAATCGGTCGCGAAAAAAATTTTATACCATTCGGGAGTGTTTCCTTTTCAACATCGCTTGAAAAACAGACATACGCTTTCAGTGTCGATGTTCCACCGTGTCCTTCCGGAAAAGGAAGCGGAAGAACTTGGTGCCGATCCCTTATGGACCATAAGGCCTGAAATCCTTTCCGATGCGATTGCATTTTTCATGCGTCACTACAACATCGTGTCTCTGGGGCAGGTCCGAAGGCATTCGCATGGCGGTGCAGTCCTTCCTCCAAGGGCGTTGCTGATTACATTCGACGACGGCTGGCGGGACAACTATACGTACGCCTTGCCTGTCCTGCGAGCCCACAGTTGCCCCGCTGTTCTATTTTTGGCTGTCCATCGCGTAGGTCATGAAGAACCCTTTTGGGAGGAGCAGGTGTTCGCCGCCTGGAAAACGGGGGCGTTGAAAAACGATTCGGTCGGGCGGTGGCTCGACGATCTGGGGGTGGGGGGCGGCCAAAGACCGTCGGACGAAGAGAAGCTGGCGAGGCTTTTGATTCGGCGCTTGCAGAAAGACATGCCTGAGGATATCGAGGGGCAGTTGGAACACTATGCGGGCAAACCTGTCAGAAGATTCCCCAGGCAAATGCTATCCAAAGAGGAGATCGAGCAACTTCGGAGCAACGGGGTGGCCTTGGGGGCGCACGGATTTACCCACAGACCTCTCGCAAAGCTCGATGAAAGACAGCTTGCGCAAGAATTCGAAAGACTTGCCCAAAGTCCGGTCTTCGATTCGCGAGGCGTAGCTGAAAGGCCCTGCGCCATTTCGTTTCCCCACGGCTCGTATTCGAAAAGGGTGATCGAAATGGCGCGCAACCAAGGTTTCGAGTTGATGTTTTCCAGCGATTCCGTCATAAACGACTTGGCTGAAACGCCGGGAAAAAAGCGAATCTGGGGAAGAATCGTCGTAGACTGTCAAAACGTATGCGGAAAAAATGGAAACGTGGACAAGGCGTTGATGGCTCGGCATATGATGTTCGAGACCAGGCGCGCGATTTTCGAGGATGATATCGCAGGATGAACGACATTTCAAAAGCAGTATCGTCGGACTGGCGGAGGCATTTCGAAGGCATCTCTTCGCGGTGGGACGACTATTACAGAGGTACCGATTACGATTCGTATGCCAAGCAGGAACGGGCGCGCTACGCGGTGGCTTTTGTGGAGAAATATGTTCCTGTCGGAAAAAAGGTCTTGGATGTAGGCTGCGGTACCGGACAGGTTGCTTGCATGCTGGCGCAAAAGGGATATGAAGTCGTCGGGATCGATTATTCTTCGGAAATGATCAAACTGTCCCGGCAAAACGCCGAAAGCATGGGACTGGGAGCGAAAACGAAATTCGTCGTGGGCGAAATCGAGGCTTTGGTCTCGAAAGGAAGGCGTTTCGACGCCATCGTGGCACTGGGGTACTTTGAATACATACTGGCGCCGATACCGGTGATCGCGGCAGTCAACGCGCTTTTGGGGCCGTCCGGAATATGCATCGCCCAAATCTGGAACCGCTGGCGTCTTCCGAGGCTTTTGGATTTTAGAGACGGCCCCTGTAAGTTTTTCAATCCGTTGACATATGTGTCCAAGGCGTTGCAAAAAGCGGGGGACTTTTCGAAGAGAGTTCTGGGGAGACCTCGAAAAAATATGGCAGGCCCTCCTCCGTTGATCAGAAAATGGTACTCCCCGGTACTGCTCGACCGTCTGATGTCGGAAGCGGGGCTTTCCAAGTGCGATCACGCAGGCCATCTTTTCGCAGGACTTGCCTACGATGGCAAACGGATGGTCCCCGACCGGGCGGCATTCGTGCTGGAAAGACTGATGGTGGAATTGGCCAGGATGCGCATTTTCGGAAAATTGCAGCTTCTGGGCGAAAACTACATCGGCGTATATTCCAACAGAGGCTGAGAGGAACAATGCGACCACCCTCGTTGAAGGACCTTCCCGATCCCCCGCCGGCAAAGACCGGTTGGCCTTGGACCGAGCAAAGCGTTTTTTTCTCGATTTCGGGCGAAACCAAGCAGGCTCTTCCGAAATTCAGCGTGGTAACGCCGAGCTTCAACCAAGGCAGATATATCGAGGAGACCATCCGGTCCGTTTTGCTCCAAGGGTATCCGGATTTCGAGTACATCGTCATCGACGGAGGCTCGACCGACGAAACCGTCGAAATCATCACAAAGTATTCCCGCTGGATTCGCGCATGGGTTAGCGAAGCCGACAGGGGGCAGAGCGATGCTATCAACAAGGGGTTCGACAAGGCATCGGGAGACTTTTTCGGGTTTGTCAACAGCGACGACATGCTTGAAAAAGACGCGCTGGCTTCGGTGGCGCGATGCTATCTGGAAAATGGAAATCCTCCGTTTATCGTAGGCGATTGCCTGATATTCGACGAAACCGGCCCGAAAAGATTGTTCGACAAGTGGTGGCCCGAGGACATGGAGCATTATCTGCAAGCCTTCGGCAATACGCTTCCCCAGCCCTCCTCGTTCTGGCGTAAAGACCTTCACCGGCGCGTCGGCGGGTTCGACCCGTTTCTTCATTATGTCTTCGACCAGGAGTTCTTCCTAAAAATAGGCCTCGAAGGCGTTCGACCTTTTTTTCTGGAAAAAACTCTGTCGAGGTATCGAGACCACATGGAAACCAAATCCCAGGATACCTCGAAATTCCACGAGGAAGCGGTTCCGCTCATAGAAAAATACGGCCCGCGATGCAGGCTTTCGGAAGCGGAGATAAGAAAAAGAACTCATAGAATAGCAAACGATGTTTCCTATTTCAAGACATTCGAAATCTGGAGGCGCACCGGACGATGGGCGGCCATTTGCTTTTTTTTACGCAGGGTAATGAAGCACCCGGATTTTGTCTCGGAACGGAAGGTTATGGGGCTCGGGCGCCGCTTGTTCATGTTTCCTGTATCTCGAGTCGCGGAATTGGCGGAAAGAAAAACGTTATGAAAATCAAGAAGCGGGCCAAAAGATTCGTCTGGCCTGAAATCTATGGCATACTGTCGGCGAATGAAACATAAAAAGCTCCTGATGGTGGCTTATTTCTTTCCCCCGTTGGGCGGGGCGGGTTCCTTGCGCCCCGTCAAACTTGCCAAGTATTTGCCGTCGTACGGGTGGAGACCGGTCGTGCTGACTGCGAAAAACCACGATTGGTATTACGGCAGGGACGAGGCCTTGATCGACGAATTGCCAGACCAAATCGAAATATGCCGGTCGCCGATGTTGCGGTCCGCATGGATATATCGTATCCTGAATCCTCTGCGCAGTTCCGCTATGGACCGTTGGATAAGGCGTTTCCTGGTGCAACCCGACGACCAAGTCGGATGGTTGCCGACGGCTTTTTCGTCCGGCCTGAAAATTATCGATGGCCATTCGATTCAAGCAATGTATTCCACTTCGGCGCCCATGTCCTGCCATATCATCGCATATTTTTTGAAAAAAAAGACCGGCCTCCCGTGGATTGCGGACTTCAGGGACGAATGGTATGAAAATCCCGATCATCGTTACCCCACGAGGTTTCACAGGCGATTTCATTTTCAATTGGAGAAAAAGGTCGTGGCATTTGCCGATCAAATCATCACCGCAGCGAGCGGGTTTTGTGGCTTGCTTTCCAAGCACCCCGGTTGCGAAGAAAAGTGCTCGACCATTTTCATGGGATACGATCCGGCCGAATTCGAAAAAGTTTCCTCGAAACAAGGGGCCAAGGACCAGGCCGGCATATTTACAATCGCCTTTTCCGGTCTGTTTTATTCCTATTTCAAGCCGGCCCGAGTTATTTCCGCCATAAACTCGTTGATCGAAAGCCGTGACATACCCAAAGACAGAATTCGTCTTCTTTTCGTAGGTGCCAACACGCCCGGCGAGACAGGAGCAATCGACAACTATGGCATCTGTCGCTTTACAGGTTTCCTTTCCCACTCAAAGGCCTTGGAACATGTGAAGGGAAGCGACGCGCTGCTTTTGCTGCTAAGCCGCGAACGGGGCGCATACGTCGTGCCCAGCAAGACATTCGAATATATGGCATCCGGCAAGCCCATAATAGCCATTGTTCCGAAACAAAGCGAAGTCGCATCCATCATCGAAAGCACCCGGACCGGCACGCTTGTCGATTACGAAGATCTGGAAGGGATTCGAATGGCAGTTTTGCGAATGTATCGGAGCTGGGAGAGCGGGGCTTCGGATTTCAAGCCGGATTTGGATAAAATAGCGGGTTACAGCCAAGTCGAACAGACTCGGGACTTTGTCGGATTGCTCGAGAGCATCGGCGAGAGGGGCGTTTGCCTCGGTGCCTCCGGCGATGCGCGGGAGAATCGATGAACATCTGCATGTTCTCGCGGGTCAATTATTGGCACGGCATAAGGGGCGGCATGGACCTGCACGGAAAGCTGCTCGCCGAAGGAATCGTCGCCCGAGGCCATCGCGTGACAATCCTGAGTTCCAAACACCCGGATGGAACGGTTTTTTCTTCAAAAAACGGGATTGATATCCATTATCTTCCAAACACGGTTTTCGGTTCCAGACGCTGCGGCTGGCCGGAAAAAAGCGTCGAAAAATTCGAAAGGTTGCATCGCCACAACCCCTTCGACCTGATTTGGAGCCAGAGCTTCGACGCTTTCGGGTTCGCCAGGAAGCGGCGCTTTGCAAAGAGGCCCCCGATCGTTGCGACCCTTCACGGTTGCGTCGCCCAGGAAGCCAAGTCCTTCTTGTCGAACGCAAGCGTTTATTCCAAGAAGCCGTCCCGGTTCGCCGCAGGGTTCGCAGGCTTGTTTTACGCCTACTTCCTTTGCCAAAAGCCATTGCTTTCCATTGCCGACCGCGCGATTTGCGTAAGTCCCTCTGTCGCCGAAGACATCGGGAAATGGTTCGGCCGAAGGTATAAGATTAAATGCGCGGTAGTGGAAAACGGCATCGATTCGGATTTTTTCCGACCCGACCCGAAGAAGGGCCAAAGCGTCAGGAAGCGTCTTGGCGTTGCTCGCGGCGAAAAGCTTTTGCTGAGTCTCGGAAGGCTGAACAAGGAAAAAGGGCACCATTTGGCCATCCAAGCGTTGAAGAAAATCATACGCAGAAACATCTCCGCCAAATTGATTTTGGCCGGGGAGGGAGACTATCTGGGGCCTTTGAAAGAAAAGGCTCGCAGGCTGGGCCTGGAGGAACGGGTTTTGTTTCCGGGCTTCGTCTCCCATGACGAGATCGTAGGTTGCTACAATGCGGCAGACGTTTTCCTGATGCCTTCCACGACCATCGAAGGGCTTCCTTTCGTCTTGCTGGAGGCGATGTCATGCGGCGTTCCGGTCGTGGCCAGTTCGGTCGGAGGCAATTGCATGGTCATCGAACATGGTATCGACGGCATGCTGGCAGAGCCGGGGAACATCGACGAACTCGCCGCAAGGACAATGGAATTGATCGACGACGATCCCAAAAGGCGGCGCATTTCAAAGGCTGGCAGAAAGAAGGTTGCGGAAAGTTTCGCGGTCGGAAAAATGACGGACCGCGTGATTCGAATCATGGCTTCGGTCGTGGCATGCGGTCCGGCGGCCAATGGGCGACGAGGGGTGTCTTGACAGTAACGAAGGGAACCGAAAAGAAACGCATCCTTTATATCGCGGACTCCACAAGCATTCATACGCAGCGCTGGGTGAGCCACTTCCAGTCTCGAGGCTACGATGTCTTCATCGTTACCATCGGAAAGAAAAGGAAGACGCTGCAAGGTGTTCGCCACGTACTGAATGTCGAGCGGTTTTATTATGATTCTCCGGCGTTTTTCGCGACCGTTCGAAAGGTCCGGCGACTGATAAAAGACATTCGCCCTGGGATGGTGCACGCCCACAATGTCCATCAGTACGGCTGGCTGGGCGCTTTTGCGGGAGCCCGGCCATTTGTTCTGACACCTTGGGGGACGGACATTTTAAAACTGCCTTACGAATCGCGGGCCAAAATCGGCAAGTGGATGACCCAATACGCTCTGAGGAAAGCCGATTATATCAATGTCATTTCGAAATACCTGCGCGACGAATGCGTCAGGCTGGGGGCGGACCCCGGAAAGGTCCGGGTCTTTTTTCTGGGGGTCGATACATCGAAATTTCGTCCCGACATCGACGTCGAGCCTTTGAGAGCGAAGTTGTCGGTTCCGTCGAACGCTCAGGTCATTCTCAGCAACAGAAACTTTTCGGCCTTGTACAACAACGACATTGTTGTACAAGCCATGAAGAAAGTTCTCGAAGTTCATCCGCATGCGGTCCTTCTTTTGCAAAATGCCGGAGAGGAAAAACGCGAGGAGCAAGAGCTGAAAAGGCTCGTAGAGCGAAAAGGGATTGCGGCGTCGGTTCGTTTTCTCCCCAAGTACGAACACGACGCCCTGCCGCGGCTTTACGCGATGTCCGACATATACGTTTCGGTCCCGTCGTGGGACGCCGGCCCGATATCTTTGAAAGAGGCCATGGCTTGCCATTGCGCCCCGGTTGTCAGCGCGATTCCGGCGCCGATGGAGTGGGTGAAACATCGTGTCAACGGGCGGATCGTCCCGGTCCGCAATGTCGATAGACTTGCCGAAGCGATATGCGACTTGCTGGACAACCCGCAGGAACGCCTAAGCTGCAACGAAATCAACCGGCGCTTGATCGCCGAAAAGGCCGAACATGCTAAGCAAATGCGAGAGGCCGAGGCGATGTACGAATCGGCAATGGCGGCCTCGATGAAAGGAAATCGATTCGCATGAAAGAGGGTTTAAGGGAGTACGCGAAAGGCCTGCTTCCGAAATTTTTGCGGTATCACGGGAAAAACGCATTCAGAAATACAAAAACCTTCGCTGCAAGGCGCGCATTCGCGGAAACGGCGACTTCGCCCGCGTATCTTCAACCCGTCATGCTCGAAAAGCTGCAAAGAGAGTACGCGTATCCATCCACGATCAGCTACGCTCCGGAAGCCCTTCGAAAAGGCGCGGAACAAAGGGTAAAAAAAATTTACAGAAGATTGGGAAGCCGTGTTTCGGAATGCCGCAGGTTTTTGGATGTCGCCTGTGGAGAAGGAACTCTGGACGCCGCTTTGTCCAACCAAGGGAAATCGGTGGCGGGCATAGATATTCGGAAGGTCTTCAAGCCGGCCATTCGTCCTCACGGAGCCTTGTTCATGCAAATGGACGCGGCCGAAACGGGCTTCCGGGACGAAAGCTTCGATTGTGTCTATTCGCTGGCATCCTTCGAACATTTCGCAGACCCCGAAAAGGTCATGGACGAAATGGTTCGGGTGGCAAGACGGGGGGGCCTGCTGTACCTCCACTTCGGCCCCCTTTATCTGACTGCGTACGGACTCCACGCCTACCATTCCCTGTCGGTCCCTTTCTGCCAGGTCCTCTTCCCGGATGATGTATTGACCAATTTTTGCCTCGCGAACCGACTGTCTCCGCCCGACTATTCTTCTCTGAACCGATGGACCCTCGAAGATTTCCGCGGTCTTTGGAAAAAATTCGCCCGCCGCCTTCGCACCATCCGTTACTACGAATACAGAAACGCCGATTTTATGGACTTGATCGTTCGATTTCCATCTTGCTTCAGGAGCAAAACGGACAATTTCGACGACTTTATCGTTCCTGAAATGGAAGTACTTTTTCAAAAGCTGTAGTCCCTCCGGGTTCGTGTTTCTTTCCTCCCGATTTCAGCCTTTCGTCGGAAACGTCGCGATGAGGAAATAAAGATTGCAAAAAAAAACGGTCGTTTTTTTGTTCGCATACTGGCACGACCCCCGCTGGAGGGGATTTGTGGGGGCCAGCGTCAAGATTCGGGACCTAGCCGTCAATTTGGGCAAAGCCGGTTGTGACGCGGTGCTTTTCGTGCCCCGGTGCGGCGTCGAATCAAACGATGCGCCGTTCGAGCTGGCCGAAGTCCCTGTTGTGCAAATGCCTCTGCTGAGGCCGCTTTCCTACAACCTGTTTGCGTTGGCGGACCTTCTGTTTCGTCGCGGAACTCAGTCGCCTGATGTCGTGTATCTCAGGCGAACGACGGCCATCTCCCCTTTGATGTATGCAAAAATCAAAGGGGCGAAATTTTTCTACGAGGTCAACGACGATCCCTATTGGGAGTTCGGGGACGAAAATGTCGATATGCTGCCTAGGCTGCGGCAGCTACTGTATCGAAAACTGGACGAGTTGAACCTTCGAAATGCGGACCGGATTTTCGTCATATCCGTGAAAGTTCTGGAAAAAATTTTGGAACGAAACCCCAAGATTTCCCGCAGTCGGCTGGTATTGATGCCGAGCGGAGCCAATACGGACCTGTTCGCTCCCGTGCCGAGAAAAAAGGCCTTTGAGATTACGGGACTGGATTCCGGCAATAAATATGTCGGATTCGTCGGTTCGCTGCTCGACCACCAGGGCATCGACGTGTTGATCGAAGCGGCGGAAATGGTCAGGCGGAACAAACCCGATTGCAGGTTCCTGATTGTCGGCGAAGGGCCTATGAAAAGTGTCTGGGAAAAGGAAGTCCGGCGTCTAAAGCTCGAGCGCGAATTCGTTTTCACGGGTCAGATCCCATACCAGGAGCTGCCTGCCTGGATCGGCGCCATGGACGTATGTTTGGCGCCGTATGTGAGAAACGCCGGATATCGTTCTCCCGTGAAAATGTTCGACTACCTGTCATGCGGCAGGCCGGTGATTGCTTCCCGCATCGAGGGGACAACGGATATCTTCGAAGCCGTCGAGGCCGTGACGCTGATCGCGCCGGAAGATCCGGAAGCTTTGGGAGGCGCCATTTTGGAGAGTCTCGGGCATTCCGTCGTTTCCGACGACGCAGGGCGACAAGGCAGAAGGTGGGTGAAGGACAATTTCGACCGGTCGAAGAACGCGGCACTGGTGATCGACGAGGCCTTGTCGTTGTTTCGCGGCAGGAGGTAGCTGTTTTCTTGCGACACGGGCAGGAAAGGACATCGGTCGTCCACTTGATCGATTCCGCGGGTTTCGGCGGCGGCGAGCGCTATGTCGTCGATACCGTGAGGAATGCCTCCTCGGACATCCGTCACGCCGTAATCGTTCCCCACGACGGCCCGCTGAAAACCGAACTGGAAAGGGCCGATTGTCCTGTGACCGTGGTCGGAATGCGGCGACGTTTTTCGGCCAGATGCGTTTTGGACATTTCCCGGTGTCTTCGGCGGCACAATGCGGACATTGTCCATTCCCATGGGTACAGGGCGAATTTGCACGCCCGTCTGGCGGCGCTTGTCTCGGGAGCAAAGCATATCTGCACGGTGCATGTGTCTCTGTACGACTACCTTGACACTCCTGCTATGGTCCGCCGGGCCTATCTGATCGCGGAAAGAGCATCTTCGGTCGTTACCCGGAGATTCATTTGCATATCCCCCGCCATGTTTGCGGACATGTTGAGGGCGGGGATCAGGATGAACAAGCTGGTGCAAATCCCCAACGGCGTCGATTTGAAACGATTTCGGCCGGCAAGGGCCGACGACGATTTGCGGCGGAGGTTGGGGCTGAGCGGGAAAGGCCCCGTGATCGGGACGGTCGGCAGAATGGTCGCGGAAAAGGGGCAAATTTTCCTGATCCAGGCAATTGCCTTGCTGAAGGATAGCCATCCTGAAATACGATGCCTGCTCATAGGGCAGGGCCCCTTGCTCGAAGAACTGAAAAAACAGGCGAAGATGTTGGGTGTATTTGAAAATTGCGTTTTCCCTGGCGTGTTCGAGGACATCGAAAGGCTATATCCTCTCATG
Source organism: Desulfobacterales bacterium (assembly GCA_963674505.2). Lineage (GTDB taxonomy): Bacteria > Desulfobacterota > Desulfobacteria > Desulfobacterales > SKZT01. The sequence continues at coordinate 212,386 of CAXXIG010000004.1, read as the reverse complement.
GACGTTTTTGTCCTGCCGTCCTTGCGCGAGCCTTTCGGACTGGTTCTGCTGGAAGCCATGGCTGCGGCCACGCCGGTAGTGGCGACTGCGGCCGGGGGGCCCGTCAGTTTCATCCGGTCTGGAATAAACGGGAGGTTGGTAGCGCCGAAAAATGAGTCTGCCTTGGCAGGCGCGATAACGGACTTGCTGGAGGCCCCCGGTAATCGCCAACGAATTGCATCTGCGGGATATCGATGCGTGAACCGGAACTTCGGGATTCAGAGGACCGTTTCCAAGATAGAGGGCGTGTATCGAGCCGTGTCGGGAGATTCCAAAGGGCGAAAGCCAGGAGAAGGCTGGAAATGAACGTTCTTTTGGTTTCCGACGTTTCCATTTCCAAGGTGATCGGCGGGGCCGAGAGGGTGATCTACGAGCAGGGGACCCGCCTGGCGAAACGCGGGCATCGCGTCGTTCATCTCACCAGAATGGCCCCGGAGCATCGGACTTCCGCAGCAGGCATCCACGGAGTGCTGGAGTACAGATATCCTGTGGATTGGCGTACGCCGATTGCCTTTTTATCCGCTACTTTGCGAAACGGGGGGCGCCTGTTCGAAAAACTGGAACGTAAATTCGGATTTGACGCCATCGTTTTTCACCAGCCGTTTTCGGCAACGGCAGTTTGCGCGAGACCGTCGGCCGGGAAGAAGCGAATGGTCTACACTTGCCATTCGCTGGCCTTCGAGGAATACGCCTCCAGGAACCTCGAACCGCCGGGAATACCGGGCAAATTGGGTTTCCGCTCGCATATCCTGTTCCGAAAATGGATGGAGCGCTACTGTCTGGGGCGCGCGGATCGCATCTGCGTGTTGAGCGAATTCACGAAGGAAAAATTGCGAATCGCCCACGGCGTGAAATCGGAAAAGGTAACGGTAATCCCTGGGGGCGTGGATTTGAAACGGTTCCGTCCCGCTTTTGATCGAAAGGCCATCCGACGATCACTGGGTTTTCCGACGGACCGGTTCGTTTTGCTGACGGTGCGCAATCTGGTGCCCCGCATGGGCTTGGAGAACCTGCTAACGGGCTTTTCCAAAGCGGTTTGCGCGGTCCCCGAGCTTTTTCTGGTAATCGGGGGACAGGGGCCCTTGCGGCGGAAACTGTCGAAAACGGTCGATGCTCTCGGCTTGAGCGAACACGTCCGTTTTGTCGGATTTATTCCCGAACCCCGACTCGCCGACTATTACGCAATGGCCGATCTTTTCATACTTCCCACCCGGGAACTGGAAGGCTTCGGGCTGGTCACGGTGGAATCCTTGGCGTGCGCCACCCCGGTTCTGGGCACTCCGGTGGGAGGCACGTCGGAAATTCTCGGCGATTTCGAGCCGGAGCTTCTCTTCGACAATATCTCTGCGGACGCCATGGCAAGCAAGATATCCGTGTTGTGCGCAAAGTTCATAAACGAACCTTCAAGCCTGGAATCGCTCTCGCGGCGATGCCGCCAATACGCGGAAGACCGTTATTCCTGGGACGACAATATCCGGGCCCTTGAAAAATTGCTGGCGGGATAGGACGAATGTGCGGAATATGCGGCATACTTTCCTGCGGAGAACTGGCGGCGGAAAGAGTGCATGTCGAGGGCATGTGCCAGGCCCTGGCCCATCGGGGACCGGACGATTCCGACGTATATATCCGCGATACCCGAAACCGGCGGGGCGGGGAAATGCGAATCGCTCTGGGCCATCGGCGGCTTTCCATCATCGACTTGTCCGCCTCGGGACGCCAGCCCATGTGCAACGAGGACGGCACCGTCTGGCTGGTGTTCAACGGCGAAATCTACAATTTCCGGCAGCTGAGGGCGGAGTTGCTCGCCAAGGGCCATGTGTTCCGGAGCGAGACGGACACGGAGGTCATCCTCCATCTCTACGAGGAGGAAGGTGTCGATTCGGTCCGACGTCTGGTCGGCATGTTCGCCTTCGCCCTCTGGGACGCCCGTGAAAAGAGGCTCTGGCTGTGCCGGGACCGGCTCGGAATCAAGCCCCTGGTTTATTTCCAGAGCGGCGCGGACCTCGCCTTCGCATCCGAGATCAAATCACTTCTGACCCTGCGCGATATTCCGAAGGCGCTGGACCGGCGAGCGCTGGAACTCTATTTGGCCTTCAATTACGTCCCCGCTCCGCTCACCATGATACGCGGGATTCGAAAATTGCCGCCTGCTCACAGCCTGGTCTTCGAAAACGGGTGCGCGTCGTTGAAGAAGTATTGGCGGGTCCCTCGAAGCCGGGCGCGGAAATCCGATCCCGCCACCTACTCGCGTCGCATGGCCTTCAACAAGAAGCGGCTTTACAAAGCCATGGAAGAGGCCGTGGTGTCCCGGATGATCGCCGACGTTCCCCTGGGGGCCTTTCTGAGCGGGGGAATCGATTCAGGGATTGTAACCGCGCTGATGGCCCGCAATTCGGACCGCCCGATCAAGACCTTCTCCATCGGCTTCAAGGACCCCTGCCTGCTGGACGAGACCCGGTACTCGCGAGAGATGGCAAGGATGTATCGCACGGACCACCATGAATTCCGGATCGCCGGAACGGACATGCTCGACGTGCTGGAAAACGTTCTGGACTCCTTTGACGAGCCGTTCGCGGATTCCTCGGCCATTCCCACCTACATCGTCTCCATGCACAGCCGAAAGCACGTATCGGTGGTCCTGTCCGGCGACGGCGGCGACGAATTGTTCGGCGGCTATCGTTCTTACCTGGGAGAATATTGGCACCCGGCCTATATGCGACTGCCCGGGACCTTCCGGGACTGGTTCGAAAGGACCGTCAGAAACCTTCCCGACTCCAGGGACGACCGGTTGCTGGAGTACGCCCGGCGCTTGAAAAAATTCGCGGGGGCCATGAACGGGAGCGATTCCGAAAGGCTTTACGGTTTGAAGCGGGTTTTTCCCGATTCTCTCTCCAGCGCCTTGCTTTGCAATCCGGGCGACACCGCGACCGAAGACGACGCCTCCGCCGGGCTTTCGTGGGTGAAATGCCTGGTGGACCGGTATGGCGGCGGCGACCGGATCAACCGGATGCTTTACACGGACCTGGTGGACTCTCTTCCGGGAGACATGCTCCAAAAGGTGGATCTCATGAGCATGCGGCACGCCTTGGAAGTCCGCACTCCGATTCTGGACCACCGGGTGGTGGAACTCGCCTTCCACATGAGCGGAGATCTGAAAATCAAGGGGTTTAAAACCAAGCATGTCCTGAAGGAAACATTCCGGGACATCCTCCCGCCAAGCCTGCTGAAAAGGGCGAAAGCGGGGTTCGAAATCCCCATCGGACAGTGGCTGAAAAACGACCTGAAATCCCTGATTTTCCACTATCTATCCAAAAAGAGGATTGAAACCCAGCAGATTTTCCGATATGAAACCGTTCGTCGATTGGTTTCGGATTTGTTCGACAACCGAACCGACACGTCCTGGATGCTGTGGAACCTCATCGTGTTTCAATACTGGTACGATAGATACTATGAATAGAGGAACGGCACATGGAACCGAGCGTTGCCGGAAAAAAGAAGGTCCTGCACGTGATTACGCGGATGGACATGGGGGGCTCCGCACAGAACACGCTGTTCAGCTGCCTTGAGTTGGACAAGGAAAAATTCGACGTGGTCTCCATATATGGGGCGACGGAAGAATCGCTGATGACGGCGCTGGAAAGGGGGGCCGTCGATGGTCTTTTGAAAAGGGCCGAAGAAAGCGGGGTTCGATGTTTCGTCCTGGACGATCTGGTGCGAAGAATCGATCCGGTCAGGGACGCCCGTGCCTTTTTTTCCCTCTGGAGGGCCATCCGGCGGGAGAGGCCGGACATTGTCCACACCCATACCTCGAAGGCGGGTCTTCTGGGGCGATGGGCCGGATGGCTGGCCGGCGCGCCGACCATTGTGCATACGCCCCATGGTCACGTGTTCTACGGCCATTTCAACAAGTGGCTCTCCCGGCTGTTCTTCTGGCTGGAGAAAGCGAGCGAACCGATCACCGACGTGTTGATCGCGTTGACCGAGGGAGAAAAAACGGATTACCTGGACCTGAAACTGTGTGGAGAGCAAAAACTGGAAAAGGTCCACAGCGGCGTCGATCTCGACCGATTCCGGAACGTTTCCATCGACGAGCGGGAGAAAAAGGCTTCGCTGGGTCTTCCACAGGATGCGCCGGTGGTATGCTCGGTGGGCTGGCTGACTCCCATAAAAGGTCCGCAGGTGCTGCTGGAGGCCATGGAACGGCTTTGGAGGAAGGGTATCGACGCGCACCTGCTTTTCGTCGGAAAAGGTTGCCTGGAAGACCGGCTGAGGGATAGAGCTTCCGACACGGGCGTTTCGGACAAGGTCCATCTGGCCGGATGGCGAAACGACGTGCCGGAAATCCTGAAAATCGCGGATGTTCTCGTCATGCCTTCGTTCAACGAGGGCATGGGCCGCGCCATCGTCGAGGCCATGGCGTCGGGCCTGCCGGTCGTGGGAAGCGACGTGGGAGGAATCCCGGACCTGATCGTGAATGGTTCCAACGGTTTTTTGGTTCCTCCGGGCGATGTCCCGGCGCTGTCGTCGGCCATCCAGCATCTTCTGATCGACGAGGGCCTCAGGAGGAAAATGGGGGACAAATCCAGGGAACTCGCGGAAAAATTTGGCATCGACGCCATGATCGCCAGGCTCGAAACCGTTTATCTAAGGAACGGGCAGGCGACGGATCGGTGATGAAATACGGATTCGCCCGAAACGGAGCAAGCCGACGCAAATCCACCGGAGAGAAACGAAAGCAGAGAGGCGCCCGAAAATGATCGTTGCCATCCATCAACCCCAATATCTCCCCTGGCTGGGGTATTTCGACAAAATCGACCAGGCCGACGTGTTTTGTTTTCTGGACGATGTCCAATACAAGAAAAACGAATACCAGAACCGCAATCGGATCAAGACGCCGCAAGGATGGCAGTGGCTGACAGTGCCGGTGCATTACCGCTTTCCGTGGAAAATCGACGAGGTGACGATCAAAAACGGCGTCAAATGGGGACGGAAGCATTTCCAGGCGATTTGCACCAATTATGGCAAGGCTCGTTTTTTCAAGCAATACGCGGGCCTTTTCGAAGAAATGTTCGACAGGCAATGGACCGGCTTGGCCGATCTGAATATCGAGTTCGTGATACGCCTGTGCCAGGCGTTGGAAATGGAGGATGTCCGCACGGTGCGTTCCTCGGAGATGGTTTTGACACAGGAGCCGACCCAAAGGCTCGTCGATATTTGCCGCCGGCTCGGCGGCGATACGTACCTGGCGGGCGCGGGCGGAGCGGGGTACATGGATGTGGAAAAGTTCGAGGCCAGCGGCGTTCGCCTCGTTTTCCAGTCTTTCCAGCACCCGGTGTATCCCCAGCTGTTCGGCCCTTTCGAATCCTTCATGTCGGTCGTGGACTTGCTCATGAATTGCGGTCCGGACAGCATGTCGATGGTCCGGAAAGCGCAACGGAAAAACTCTGGCGTCCAGGAGGGAAACAGGACGAAATATCCAGGCTGAAACGGATTCGGGAGGAACGATTTGCTCAATAAAATGAAGATTCTGGCGGTCGGCGCGCACCCGGACGACATCGAGTTCGGTTGCGGGGGCTCCCTGATCAAGTATGCGGACAGGGGGCACGATGTTTTCCTTTTGGTGATGAGCAACGGAGAGCATGGCGGCGACGGAACCATTCGCACGGCGGAGCAGGAAAGGGCCGCGGAGATTTTGCATGCGAAAGAGTTGTTTTGGGGAGGATTGACGGACACCCGGATCGAAATCCAACAGGACACCATCCAGCGAATCGAGCATGTGATCGCGAAGGTGTCGCCCGACCTGATTTTCTGCCACTTCGCTTGCGACACCCATCAGGACCACCGGCATCTCGCGCAGATGACCATATCCGCCACCCGCTACATCAGAAACGTTCTGTTCTACGAGGGCCCCACCACCGAAGGCTTCGAGCCGCACGTCTACATCGACATCGCCAACGAACTGGAGCGAAAGGTCGATACGCTCACCGCGCATAAATCCCAGATAAAGAAAACGAACATCGAGGATGTTACCATCATCGAAATCGTCCGGTCGTGCGCCAATTTCCGGGGCATACAAGGACGGGTGAAATATGCGGAAGCCTTCGCGGCCCTGCGACTGTTCATCAACATATGAAGAGCGACCAATGAACGAAAACGGCGTAATACCCCATTCCCGTCCCCTCCTGGGAGACCGGGAGGCGCGTTCGGCGACGGACGTCATCCTTTCCGGGCAGCTTGCCCAGGGAAAGCAGGTGGAGGCGTTCGAGAGAGATGTTTGCAGCAAGATCGGCCTGCGTTCCGCCTGCGCCGTCAGTTCCGGCGTCGCGGCTTTGCATTTGGCGCTGATGGCGCTCGGGGTTGGAAAGTCGGACCGGGTGATCGTGCCGAGTTTCGTGTGCACCGCTCTGCTGCATGCCGTCCGATATGTCGGCGCCGTGCCCGTGGTGGCCGATGTCGATCCGGCGACCGGCAACATGGTGCCCGAGGATGCGGCGAGGAAAGTGACCCCGGGGACCAAGGCGATCATCGTCGCGCACATGTTCGGCATGCCTGCCGACATGGCCGGGCTGTCCGAGCTGGGGCCGCCGGTGATCGAGGACTGCGCCCAGTCCATCGGGGCCTGCCTCGAGGGCAGGCCCCTGGGGACTTGGGGAGAGGCGGCCGTGTTTTCCTTTTACGCGACCAAGGTGATCGCCACGGGCGAGGGCGGGATGCTCGCGTCGAACTCGGCCGATTTGGTAGGACGGGCGCTGGATTTGCGCGACTACGACAATCGCGACGACGACGCGGTTCGCTACAACTACAAGATGACCGATTTGCAGGCCGCTATCGGTCTCGTCCAACTTTCTCGGTTGCGCTCTTTCCTGGAACGTCGCCAGATGATCGCCGAAAAATACGACACGGCGTTTCGCGAATTGAACGTCGGGCTGCCCGCGCGATGTCCCGGTCGCATCTATTTCCGTTACGCCATTCGTCTGCGGGGCGGCGCGGAACCGGATCGGTGGATTCGGAAATTGAGAGCCAAAGGCGTACAATCGGCTCGCCCGGTTTACCGTCCTTTGCACCTTTACGTTGGCACCGGCGATTGTCCCCGCGCTTTGGACGCCTGGCATCGATGGTTGTCGATTCCCATTTATCCGTCTTTGTCCGACGAATCCGTGGAACGGGTGATTCGCGCGGTGATCGAGACCCATGACGAGGAAAACGCTTGCAGATAGGCACATGAAAAATAATCGTCCATCCCAAATATTGCCGTTTCTTATGCTGGTTTCGGCGGTTGTCCTGGTACTGCCGCAAGTTCGCCGGATTTTTTTCGAGACAGGATTCCGGTGGGCATATGTTGTGACGGTCTCCTTCACTCTGGGTTGCGGCCTGACCCCGCTGTTCGGAATTGTCGCCACAAGTCTCGACATGGTGGACAGACCGGATTTTCGAAAATCCCACCGAAGCCCCACGCCGCTGCTGGGAGGCGCGGCCGTTTTTTTTGCCATGGTCGCGGCCATGGTTTTAAACGGCGTTTGGGAAAGAAATCTCGCGGTAATATTGGTGGCCTCCGCAGTTGTTTTCGCAACGGGTGTGATCGACGACCGCAATGAAATATCCGCATCCGTCAAAATGGCCGTGCAGCTGGGGGCGACCCTGCTCGTCATGTGTTTCGGGATGGTGCTGCGGGTCCTGCCGGAACAGCTCGGGTTCGTTTCGGTCATCGGCAATGTCTTCCTGACCGTGCTTTGGATCGTGGGGATCACAAACGCCATGAACTTTTTCGACGGCATGGACGGTCTTGCGGCCGGATTGGGAGCGATCATATCTTTTTTTCTGGCGATCATGGCGTTTCAGACCTCCCAGCCTTATCTTGGATGGATGTCCTTGTCCCTGATGGGCGGATGCCTCGGTTTTCTTCCGTACAACTTCAGAAAAAACGGCCAGGCCTTCATTTTCCTGGGCGACGCGGGCAGCACGACCATCGGGTTTGTTCTGGCCAGCATAGCCGTCTACGGGGACTGGGCCGAGAACGACCCGGTCGTCGCGCTGGTGTCTCCGCTATTGATTTTCTGGATTTTGATTTTCGACATGGCGCATATTTCCATCGACCGGGTGGTGACCGGAAAAGTCTCGACCGTGAAAGAATGGCTGGAATACGTGGGACGCGATCATCTGCATCATCGGCTCGCGCAGGTGATCGGCAGCAACAAGGTCAGCGTACTGTTCATCTATATGCTGTGCATTTGTCTGGGTATCGGGGCGGTGGTTCTTCGCCACGCGGGACCGCTCGAAGCCGTGCTGCTCGTGGCGCAGGCCTTCGTTCTGGTGCTGCTGATAACGGTCCTCGAGCGCAAGGGCCGCTTCGGTACCCCGGCGAACGGCGACGGGAAGAAAAGAAGCTTGGAAAAGCCTTAACCTCTCTTCGGTTTTTTGTTAAAATAATCGGTGTTATGCGTATTGTGAGAAACGAAAACAACAAAGGCAGACCGAGGGAAAGCTTCGCGAACCTCTACGCAGAGCTGGGCGGAGACCGATTCAGAAAACCGAAAACGCCTGCGAAGGTCTCTCGATTTGCCGAATATGCCGCGCCGACTGCTCCCGAAAAGGAAAAAAAAGGAACCGGTGCCGATCAGGACAAGACGGCGGGCGTCGAGTTGTACGAAAAAGCACTGGCCTTCATGGAAAAGTCGTTCGGTTTGCTGGGGCGGGGAAAAATGTTCGACTTGAAAGAAGGTCGAAAAATAGCGGGGATGCTGGTCGAGTCTGCGGCAAAGGACGACGCGCTGTTTCTGATCGCCGTGCACCGGCAGTACGGCGAAAGGTTTCTGCAACATCATTCGGTCAATACGGCGATTCTGGCCGCCAAGCTGGGAGGGGGGCTCTGCCTTGCATCCCGGGAGCGGGAAGAACTCTGCCTTGCCGCTCTTCTGCACGCTGTCGGTTCGATTTTCGTACCGGAAGATATTTTCTACAAGGATACCCCCATGACCGATGCGGAAAAGAAGATCATGAGGACAATTCCCGTATTCGGCTACAAGGTCCTCAAAAATTACAGCGACAGCTTTCCGTTTCTTGCGGAGACAGCCCTCCAAGTGCACGAACGAATCGACGGTTCCGGGTATCCGGCGGGTCTGAAAGAAGACGAGATTCTCGATTACGCCCAAATCATCGGCTTGGTCGGCATGTACGAGGCGCTCATCCACGACAGGCCGCATCGGAGAAGGTTTTCCCATTTTGCCGCCATCAAGGAGATTATAAGGAAACAAAAACATCGTTTCAAACGTCATCTGCTGAAAGCGATGATCGGCGCCTTTTCGCTTTTTCCCCTTTACAGCTACGTCAAGCTGAATTCGGGGGCTGTCGGCCGCGTAGTCGGCATTCGCCCCGAACAGCCGTTGAGACCGAAGCTCAAGTTGTTCCTGGATTCCCGCAAAAGAAGCGTATTGACGGAGCGAATCGTAGATTTACAGGATAATCCGCTCCTGTATATCGTCGATTCGGTGGGAGACTTGGATTTTGCGGATTGAAAAGCTTCCCTTTTAAAGGGAACGAATGACTCGCCGCGAAATGCCGTATTCGTTTCAAGGCTTTTGGTTGCGTAGCGCAAGGGGGCGTTGATGTATCTCGACTATTGGGGGTTGCATGCCGCGCCTTTCAGCAACACCCCCGACCGCAACGTTTTTTTCCAGTCTCCGCAGCACAAGGAAGCCGTCTACCGTCTGATGTACGTCATCGAGCACCGCAAGGGCGCGGCCATGATCACGGGAGAGGTCGGCTGCGGGAAAACGACCTTGCTTGCCGCACTGTCCAATTTTTTCATCGATGATCGCTACGACTTGCTTTTTATCTACAATCCGGCGGTCGATCCCACCGATTTGATCAGGGCGGTGCTTTTTCAAGTCGGCGACGATTGCGAAAGCCCTTCGAAGGCGGTCCTGTTGGACAGGCTTCGACGAAGGCTGGAGAAGCAGGTGGCCCAAGGCGTGGAAACGGTGCTGGTCATAGACGAAGCCCATATGATTTCGAATCGGCGGACGTTCGAAGAGATCAGGATGCTGTTGAACATGCAGATAGACGGCAAAGGTCTTTTGACCATAATTTTATCGGGTCAGCCCCGGCTGCCCAGACAAATCGCGAGTCTGCGTCCTTTGAGCGAACGCATAGCCATGCGCATCGAGCTTCCGCCTCTGGATGCGAAAAATACCGCGTACTACATATACTACAGGCTGAAGCGGGCGGGACTGGGTCGGGGGATTTTTACCAAGCAGGCTCTGATGGAGGTTTTCAAGTCTTCGCGGGGCATTCCCCTGAGAATCAACAATATTTGCGACCGCTGTCTTCTGCTCGGTTTGATGCGAAAATCAAAGGAAATAACCGCGCAAATCGCCAGGGACGCCGCTTCGGAAACGATTTGATCGCGATTCGCATCCTGCGCTCGTTCGCTTGCCGGGAATAATGAAACGTAAAGAAAAAAATATGACCAGGCGTATCGCGATTTTCTCCCTTGCGGTCGCGCTGATTGCCATCGCGACCGGCTGCGCCGAGAAGCGAACACGCCCCGCCGATTTCTCCTGGTTCAAGACCGGCGGATTGACCACATCCGGAAAATACCGGGGAGTCGCCGCTGTGGATTTGGACAACGACTCGTACCTCGATATTGTCGGAGCGAGCACCGATCCGGGGAAAATCGCCATATGGTACGGGCAGCGGTTCGGAAAAATGGCCATGCCGGTGTTCTTGCCGATCAAAGCCGATTTTCGAAGCGTGGCCGCAGGCGACATAGACGGGGACGGCTTCAAGGATATCGTGGCTTCCGCTCAACGCGAATCCTCCGGGATCATGATTTGGCTCAACAAAGGTGCAAGAGCTTGGGAAATAGGGACCGAGCCCAGCAAAATCGGTCGTTACGAAGGGGTTCGTCTGGCGGACATCAACAACGACAATAGGCTGGATGTGATCGCGGCCAATGCCACGTCGGAAAACGACGGCGGCGTTCAGGTCTGGCTGGGAGACGGCCGAGGACGATGGGTCAGGGAAACCGGTCCGAGTTCCGAAGGTCGGTACATGGACGTGGAAGTCGGCGATTTCGACGGGGACGGAAACATCGATATCGCCGGGGCCTCCTGGGGACTCAGCGGTTCGGTCGGTGTATGGCTGGGCGATGGCACCGGCTCCTGGGCATCCCTTGCTCCCGTGGTACTGGGCAATTTCAACGGGCTTTCCGTCGGGGACATCGACGGCGATTCCAACGCGGACCTGCTGGCGGGATCCTATCGCAGCGGAATCCATATTTTCCTGGGAGACGGGACCGGTGCATTCGCGCCGATGCCTTCTCCCATAGATACCGGCAGCTACTGGAGGGCGATCTGCGTCGATATGCAGACCGAAGGCTCGACCGAGGCGGGCGTCATGGCAAGTTCCATCGACGGCAAAGGCCTTCGCGGCTGGCTTTATCTAGGAAAAAATCGCTGGCGGGAAATCGAGAATGTTTTTCCGGCCCTCGGCAAGTACTACGATTTGAAGATGGCGGATCTGGACGGAGACGGCAAGGACGAAATGATCGCGGCTTCCTATGGAGGCGGGCTCAAGGTGCTTTTCGGAGAAAACTGGCCCTACAGCGCCTCCACCAAAGACCTCTTCGAGGGGATGGATTCCCTCGAAAAAGGCACGGCCCCCGAAGATGTCGCCGAAAACGATGTGTTCACAACGGAAAGAGGGTTCGTGGAATACAAGATCGGGCCCGGGGATGTTCTCGAAATTACCCTGTGGGAGCCGTCGGGGGTGACCCGCGAGGAGGTGGAGGTGATGCCGGACGGCACGCTGTCGTTTGTGTTTGTGGAAGATCTCCCTGTGGAAGGCTTGACCGCCAAGGAACTGGATATCATGCTCACCGAAAAGCTGGGCGAATATATCAAATCCCCGAGGGTGACGGTGACGGTCGGGCGTTACATGAGCAAATGGGTCTCTGTTTTGGGACCTGGAAGGACGCAACACGCAGGTTCCGGGTGGGGGGGCGACAAAGGAAGGCGGGGGGGGCGCTACTATCTCGACGGCAAGGTGTCCCTCGTGGAGCTTTTGTCAGGAATCAGTCTCGCTTCCAACGCCAACTTGAGAGAGGTCCTCGTGACGCGAAAGAATGGCCGAACCAAAAAACTCAACGTCTACAAGGCGATGACCTCAGGGGACAGGAGCCAGGACATCGTATTGGACAGCGGCGACTCCATCTATGTTTCCGTGGTGTCTCAGGAAGGAAACCGGGTGTTCGTCTTCGGAGAAGTCGGATCTCCAGGGGCGTATACGTTTTCGGGCTCCGGCATACGACTGATGGATGCCATCGCATCCGCCGGCGGTCCGACCGTGTTCGGTCGCCTGGGAGAAACGCGAATCGTCAGGGGCGACATCACCAATCCGGAAATCATCGAAACCGACATAGAAGCGTTGATGGAAACCGGAGACCAGACTCAGAACATCCAGTTGCTGGACGGCGACTTGGTCTACGTGCCTCGGTCGGCTTTCGGAAGCATCAACTTGTTTGTCGATCGGATAAGCCCCATATTAAGATTGATCGCCGCACCTGCGAGCGCGATCACGTCTTTTGAAAGATATTATGGCGAATGATTTGGCAATCGCCGTGTCTCTGGCCGCGTTACCATTGCCCTATCTGCCGGCTTAGTCAAGGAGCAGCGTTCATATGAGCCAATACGATGTCGATCTTAAGGAATACTGGCGAGCCCTTGCGAAAAGAAGGTGGCTTATTCTTTTTTGCATGATCGCAGTCGGGGCAGGGGGGTACGCCTATTCCCAATACAAGCAGCCCGAACCGTTGTACCGCGCCAGCACGGAAATTAAAATCGAAAAGCATTCGGACATGTCCTATGTCCAAAACGCCGGTTTTTGGGTACAAAACGAAAGCATCGAATCGCACGCATACGCCATCAAAAGTTTTTCCGTGTTAAAATCCTGCGCTATTAAAATCGGATGGCTTCCTGAAGGGTTGTCCGACGATGACGTATACAGGGACCACAAATGGCTGGACGTTATTAATAGACTTAAATCCAGTGTTTTCACCAGCGCCACGAAAGACACAAACACGATCACCATTGCCGCAGTTTCCATGAAACCGCAGGAGGCCGCCACCATAGCCAACACCATCGCCGAAGCCTATCGGGAAGTCAATAGAACGGAAAAAGATCGCAGGACACAGGACATGCGCGAATACCTCGAAAAGCAGTTGGAAATGCTGTCGGAAAAAATGGTAAGCGCCAGGTCCGCCCTCCGGGAATTCAAAGAAATCCACGACATGATCGCCGTCGGCTCGAAAACCCAAAAGTTGGAGGGCCTTCTGGATACCGCGAAAAAAGAGCACGAGGAACTCCGGGAGCAAAAAAGGGTCCTTTCAGAGCAACTCGAAAGGATTCGGCGGAATCAATCGGATGAAATGGCCGAAGTAATGGCAAAGCAACTCACCTACGCGTCCAAGGATTCCCCACTCTACAGCATCGGAAATCGCCTAGACAATCTCTTGCTGGAAAGACAGGGACTGTTGTCGAAATATATGGAAAAACATCCTATGGTCATGGATATCGACAACAGAATCCGAAAAATCGTCCAAGATGCAAAAAGCGACCTGGAAGCCCGGCTTCGATCCATCGAGTTCCGCGAAAAGGAGCTTTTGGGAAAAATAGAACGTCTCGAAGCCCAAGCCCGCGAGCTGCCCGAAAAGGAACACCGGCTCTCGCTGTTGATCAAGGAATCCGAACTTCAGGAGAAGCTGTACTATGAGCTGCAGAAAAAACATCAGGACATCATGATCCAGGAATCCGGAAAGAAGGACACGATCACGGTGATCAGACCGGCCATCGCCCCCTTGGGACCATACAACCTTCCATCCAACATGGCGGTTTCCTTCACGGGTTTGGCGGTGGGCTTGATATTGGGGGTGATATTGGCGTTCGGTCTGGAAATGATGGATACGTCCATGGGATCGGTCGAGGACGTCGAGGCTTCCCTGGAAGCTCCCGTGCTGGGAGTCATCCCTCATTTCGACGACGGCGCGGAAGGCAAGTCGAAGGCCAATAGGATATCCGACTCCGAGCGCACGAGGGATATGATCGCCCATTACGACCCGGCATCTCTGGTCTCCGAGGCCTTTCGGTATCTGAGGACCAATCTGCAATTCGTTCAATTGGAGAAGAAGAGCAAGATTTATCTGGTGACCAGCTCGTTTGTAAAGGAGGGAAAGACATTCAACGCGATGAACCTGGGGTTGACGCTTGCGCAAACCGGAGACCGGGTGCTGATTCTGGAGGCAGACTTGCGGCAATCCTCGGTCCACAAGATTTTCGGGCTGCCCCGGTCCCCCGGCGTGACCGAATATGTTCTGGGAGACTACGACTGGAAGGAAATCGTCAACAACATCACGGACATTATGCTCGGGGATTTCGAAATCGAAGACATTCTGAAGAATCCCGGCATGGACAATCTGCATCTGATCACGGCAGGCGCCCAACCTCCGAATCCGACCGAGATTCTCAATTCCGAAAGGTTCCGGAGACTTTTGCGCGAGGCTTCCGCCGAATTCAAATATGTTATCATAGACGCCCCCCCGGTACTGCCGGTGGCGGACCCGTGCGAAATCGCGCCCAACGCCGACGGCGTGATCTTCGTCTATTCGCTGGGACGCTTTTCCAAAAGCGTGCTGAAAAGGGCCAGGGCGACGTTGCAAAACGTCGATGCCAATCTGGTCGGGTTGATTCTCAACGACATCAAGCCGGAAGACGCCCCGGACTATTTTAAATATTATACGTTCTACCAGTATGCGAACCCGGAAGAAGAAACGAAAAAAAAGGTTTCGAGTCTCAGAAGAATCGCGGCCTCTCTTTTTTAAATCAGACATTACCGATGGAAGACTACGAATGCGTGCGGAATTCTTGCTGTCCTATTCGTCCGGTTTCCGAAAAAACAGGGCCTGTGCGGCATGAATCCAGTTTTTCTGATCGTGGCGATCATCCTTCTAATCATTGCGGGTGTGTGCCTGGTTTTGCAAAAGGTTTCGTTCTTGCTGATCGGAAGCATCCTTGCGCCGTTTGTTTTTTGCGCGACTTTCGTCGATCCGGGCTTCGGCCTGTATGTTCTGGTTTTTTCGATGCTGCTTTCCCCCGAAATCAGTTTGGGCGCGACGCAGGGCAATGCCCTGGGACGTGGCGTTACGGTGCGCATAGAAGATTTTCTTCTGATCGTTATCGGCGCCAGCTGGTTTTTGAAAAGCGCCGTATCGAAGCAGCTTTCCCTGTTGCGCCAAACCCCCGTGAACAAGCCGATCGTTTTTTATTGCCTTGCCTGCCTGGTCGCCACGGCCTTCGGCATCGTCGCCGGACGGGTCAACCCAAAGACCAGCATGCTTTTCATTTTGAAGTACATCGAGTATTTCGTCGTTTTTTTCATGGTGGTGAATATCACGCGGAAGGAACAGCAGCTCAAAAGATACCTGGTCTGTCTTTTTCTGACCTGCCTGATCGTTGCCATCGTCGGAATCTTGCAAATACCGACCGGCGAGCGAGTCAGCGCTCCTTTCGAAGGGGAGGAGGGAGAGCCCAATACCATGGGCGGCTATCTCGCATTCTTCATGTCCCTTGCCTTGGGGATGCTGTATCACATCAGGGAAGGAAAAATCAGATTCCTGTTGGCCGGTTTGATCGCGATCAGTTTGCCTCCTTTCCTGTATACGCAATCGCGCGCCTCCTACCTTGCTTTCGTAGCGATGGTCATCGCATTGACCATGATGATGAAAAATCGGAAAATCATAATTCATTTGCTGATTCTTTTTGTCCTCGCGTCTCCTGTGATCTTGCCGGACACCATCAAGGAAAGGGTCCTCTTTACCTTCAGCCAGCCCGAGGAAAGCGGGCAGGCACAAATCGGAGATTTGAGAATCGACACTTCCACATCGGCCCGCCTGGAAAGCTGGGTCGCGGTGTTCAGAGACTGGCCAAAAAAGCCGATTTTCGGATACGGCGTAACAGGCTATCGATTCATCGACGCCCAGTTCCCCAAGGTACTCGCCGAAACCGGGATTGTCGGGTTCTTCGCCTTCTGCCTGCTGCTGCTGACCGTTTTCAACATGGCCGCCGTTCACTATCGCCTGGCGACCGCCCCCTATGCCAAGGGGCTTTGCATGGGATATATCGCGGGCCTGATCGGACTGATAGTCCATTCCGTCGGCGCCAATACCTTTATCATCGTCAGAGTCATGGAACCCTTCTGGTTTGTCACTGGACTGGTTTTTGTAATTCCCGACGTCGAGTTGGCAGCCCGCGCGCCACGGACCGAAGCCCCGGCCAGTCCGCCTTGGCGTTCCCGTCGAAAACAAAGGCATTTTCGAAGAAGCCCTCTTTGAATTCAGGAGCGAAGTATTGTTGATGAACGATTCGCAATACCCGGAAGAATGGACGTACATCATCGAACCCAAAGGCAAGTGGTTCGATCTGAAGCTGAAAGAAATATGGAGCTATCGCGACCTGATATATTTGTTTTTTCACAGAGATTTCGTTTCCAGGTTCAAACAAACGATACTCGGGCCTATTTGGTACCTGATTCAGCCGCTTTTCAGCGCGGGCATTTTTACTGTCGTATTCGGCAACATCGCACAGATATCGACAGACGGCCTTCCCAAGTTCCTGTTCTACATGTCCGGTACGGTCGTATGGCGCTACTTCGCCGATTGTCTCGCTGAAACCTCCTCCACGTTTTCGGGCAACGCCGCGTTGTTCGGCAAGGTCTATTTTCCCAGGATGTCGTTGCCCATTTCAAAACTGCTGACCAATCTGGTCGCGTTTTCCATTCAATTCCTTTTTTTCCTTTGTTTCCTGGGCTACTTTCTTTTTAAAGGCGCGGAAGTTCATCCGAATTCGGCGATCCTGCTTTTTCCCGTTCTGTTGATTCTCATGGCGGCAATGGGACTTGGTGTTGGAATCATCGTTTCTTCCGCCACAACGAAATACCGCGACTTGCAGCATCTCGTAGGGTTCGGCACCCAATTGCTCATGTACGCTACGCCGATCATATACCCGCTTTCGGCGATACCAGGCAAGTATCGCTGGCTGCTCTTCGCAAACCCGATGACCCCTGTGGTGGAGGCGTTTCGCTACGGATTTATGGGCGCGGGATCGTTGGACGCCTTTCATTTGCTATACAGCGGACTCTTCTCGCTCCTGGTACTGGTTGTCGGACTTGTTTTTTTCAATCGAATTGAAAGGACGTTCATGGACACTGTTTAGGCAATGGCGAAAACTGTTATCAGGGTTGAAAAAATATCGAAAAAGTACCGCCTGGGACTGATCGGGGGGCACTCTTTGCGGGAGGACTGGCAACGATTGTGGGCGAAAGTTCGAGGAAAGTCCGACCCGACCCTTCCTGTATGTATCTCAGGAGACGTATTGAGAGAATGTGGCGGGCAGATCTGGGCTCTTCGAGATGTCTCGTTCGAGGTCGCAGAGGGGGAGGTCCTGGGAGTCGTCGGCGGCAACGGCGCCGGAAAATCCACTTTGCTGAAAATCCTGACCCGAATCACCGCCCCAACGTCCGGCAGGGCACTGATGAAAGGAAGGGTCGGGGCGCTTCTGGAAGTCGGTACAGGTTTTCATCCAGAACTGACCGGTAAGGAAAATGTCTTTTTGAGCGGGGCCATACTGGGGATGACCAAGGCGGAAATAAACAAAAAGCTGGAGGAAATCGTCGAGTTTTCAGGTTGCGAACGGTACATCGATACGCCGGTGAAAAGGTATTCCAGCGGCATGCAGGTGAGGCTGGCTTTCGCCGTTGCAGCCCACCTCGAACCCGAGATACTCCTGATCGACGAAGTGTTGGCTGTCGGCGACGCGCAATTCCAGAAAAAATGTCTCGGCAAGATGGGCGACATTTCACGTCAAGGCCGAACGGTCCTGTTTGTAAGCCACAACATGGCAGCTGTGCAGAAGCTTTGCGACCGCGCGATTCTGATCAGAAACGGAAGCCTGGTCTGCGAGGGCCGGACTGCGGAGGTCATAGCGGAATACTTGAAAAATTGCGAGGACAACCAAACCTGCGCTGTCGAATTCGAAATCGACGACAAGCTGGATTTGAGCTTCGCAAAAATCGAGATCGTAAATCTGAACTCGGACAACTCCGCCATGATCGACGTCAATGACGAGTTGGAAGTTCGAATAACCTATAAAATCCACAGAAAAGTGGATAATTGCCACCTGACCTTGATCGTGAAAAAATCGGACACCCCGTTATTTGCTACATACGATACCGATCTGGCGCAAGACCTGTCGGGAAGCCGTTCGCCCGGAGTCTACATGGCCAGGGTGAAACTGCCTCGAAAGCTTCTGAAAGCAGGGACATACACCCTTTGGCTGAATTCCTATCGAAACGGGGTCGGAAGAATCGACCGGAAGGGCGATGTATTATCTTTTCACATATCCGAAATCAGAGAGACGTTTTCAGGGAAAAGCTATTCGGCCGGCTGCCCGGGAACGCTGATCGTTCCCTTGAAATGGGAAACGGAACGCATGGAATAAGGATAACGCCAAGCAAGGGAGGGCTTCGACATGAAATGGGGCTTTACAAAGCGTGTCAAAAGGTACCTTCGATATCTTGAATTTCTGGCGAGAAGCATTGGGCGCAAGACAATCATATACGTTCTGACTCCGCCGCCCTATTTGTCCAACATCGGCGATCATGGCCAAGTGGTCGCCATTAAAAAGTGGTTCTCGGATTTCTACCCGGAAAATGTCGTGCTGGAATTCGACAAAGAAGAGGCCATTTCCGAAACCAGGTTCATCAGATTCATCGCCAGAAAAGACAGTCCGATTTTTCTTCACAGCGGCGGCAACATGGGCGACAGAGGCATCTGGTCGGAAACCGGCAGGCGTAAGATCATAGAGGCTTTTTGCGACCATGAAATCGTGTCTCTTCCCCAGACGATTTTTTTCAGCGACACTGCAAAAGGACGAAAGGAACTCGAAACCTCCCGTGAAATCTACGCCAGGCATCCCAATCTACTGATCACCGCCAGGGACTACCGTAGCGGCGAACTGGCCGCCGAATATTTCCCCCGCGCCAAGCGGATGACAATCCCCGATTTCGTCCTTTACCTTCATGGACGCCGCCGCATTTCAACGTGCGACAGGAAAAATGTCCTGCTTTGCCTGCGAAAAGACAACGAATCCATTGTTCAAGAAAAAGATATCGAAAACATCGAAGGGGCTTTGAAGGAAAAAGGGTACGCCTTCGACTATTTCGATACCACATTTTCGACTCCCATTCGGAGAAGAGACAGGGATGCTTTGCTCGACAAGACGCTGAAAATGTTTTCCGGCTATAGGCTCGTGATCACCGACAGGTTCCACGGGGTCATTTTTTCAGTCATTACGAACACTCCGTGCGTGGTATTGAAAACGGTCGATCATAAACTGTCCTCGGCCTTCGACTGGTTTGAAGGCACCAACTATGTGTTCTGGTCCGAATCGTCCGGCCAAATCGGGCAGAGCATCCAAAGGGCGTTATGCGTCGATGCGCCGCGAACCATAGACTGGACGGAAAGGTATTTCGAACCCTACGCGAGAAAAATACAGGGAAGAGCAAGCGACGGCAAGAAAAACGTTTCCGAACTGGACCTGGAGTACTTGTGTGTCGGCTGCGGAGCATGTCGGGCCGTTTGTCCTGTCGGCGCCGTCGAGATGGCATTGACGGCAGGCCAGTACATGCCCGTGCGGGACCCGGAAAAATGCGTCGATTGCCGCAAATGCGTTCGGGTCTGCCCCGGCATTCGATGCTACGAAGAAGAAACCGCCCCGAATCTGAACCAGCATGCGGATTTGGGGGGCTATGTCGCCAATTACATCGGTTTTGGAAACGACCGGGAAATCAGAAAGAATTGCGCTTCCGGCGGCCTTTGTTCTGAAATCCTCGTCTATATGCTGGAGGAAAATATCATCGACGGCGCGATCATAACGAGGACCGCTTTCAATAAAGGCTACGGGACCAAAACATTCGTGGCCCGAACCCCCGAGGAGGTTTTGAGCGCCAAGTCCTCCATATACGGCCCTACCAGTCCACTGGCGACCATCGGCGACATCGATTTGGAAAAGCGGTACGCTTTCGTCGGTCTGCCATGCCATATCCAAGGGCTGAGGAAACTCATGAAAGCGGATCGAAAAGCCGCGAGGGCCATCAAGTTTTCCCTGGGACTGTTCTGCGGACGGGGGGTTACTTCCTACGCCACCGATTTTCTGCTGAACAAGTTCGCGGAGGGAACAACCGGCGTGAAGGCAATACGCTACAGGGGCGATGGCTGGCCGGGCGGCTTGAGCGTCGAGTACCGAAACGGCCGCAAATTTTTCATTCCTCACAATTCCTATTGGCCTTTCTATATCGCACCATACTTTTTCTGCCCGTATCGTTGCCTTTCATGCTCGGATTTCGCTGCGGAATACGCGGACATC
This sequence comes from Desulfobacterales bacterium, assembly GCA_963674505.2. GTDB lineage: Bacteria > Desulfobacterota > Desulfobacteria > Desulfobacterales > SKZT01. The sequence goes on along the minus strand of CAXXIG010000004.1, from coordinate 191,876 downwards.
TCACTGGGCGACGCATGGCTTCCGGAAGTGACGGAAACAGACTCCATTGGCACTTCCATTGCGGTCGTGAGAAACGAAGGTATACATAGACATTTGAGAAACATGGAAAAATGCGGCCGGATTACGCTGCGGCCGACGACCATAGAAAAGGTCGTGCAATCCCAGCAGGGAATCATTTTGAGAAAAAAGCATTCGGCGTCGCACAGGTTCGCCCTGTTGAAGAGATTGAACAAGCCGGTGCCTGCTGCAAACCGCAATGGCGTCGCCGCGGCGAAGGCAGGGGGAAAACTGGGAGCGCTTCTGGCGTACCTGAACGCGGCGGCGGCTAAAAAACCGGTGGGCCTGTCCTTGCTCGGCGCGATTCCGAGGGGGCTTCTCAATCGATACAGAAACTACGTATTCAAGCAGATACAAGCATGGAGTAGGAAATGAGAATCGCCTTCGTCCTTCCGATGTTTCCTGTTCTGTCGGAAACGTTCATCCTGAACCAGATCACCGGCCTTGTCGATCGGGGCCACGACGTGCGTATCTTCGCCTTTTCCAAGGACTACAACAGAACGCGCCACGAAGACGTGGTCAAGTATGACCTCCACAAAAGGCTGGAAATCGTTGAAGCGCCCCGAAGCCGTTGGAAACTTGTTTTGAAATCCCTGTTCGTTATTTTCCTGAACCTTCACAGGCACCCGCGCCTCTTTGTAAAGCTGGCAGGGACCCTTGGCAACGGTTTCTCCGACACCTTGGATTTTTTGCGCCTGGTATGCTGTGCCGAACCCTTTTTGAAGCACGGCCCTTTCGATGTTCTCCATTGCCATTTCGGCCCGTCCGGTTTTTTCGCCGTCCGCTTGAAAGAACTGATCGGCTGGAAATTCAAAGTCGCGACAACCTTCCATGGTTTCGATATGACACGTTATGTCAGGGAACGAGGCCCGGCAGCCTACGAAGATCTGTTTGCCGCAGGCGACTTGTTTCTGCCCGTCACGGAAACCTGGAAAGGGAGGCTCATGGAATTGGGGTGTCCGAAATCGCGGATTCGAGTCCACAGGATGGGGATAAGCCTGCAAAAATTCCCGCGTAGAAGCCGAGATAAGCAACGAAATCAAGAACCAACGAAAATTCTCTCGGTGGGAAGACTGGTGGAGAAAAAGGGCGTCGAATACGGTATCAAGGCGATAGCGAAACTGGTTCGGCAACGTCCGACAATTCCGATCCTATATGAAATCGTCGGCGAAGGCCCCTTGAGAAGAAAGCTGGACAATCTGATCCATTCACTTGGCTGCGAACAAAATGTGAAAATGCTCGGGGGGCTCGCGCAGGAAGATGTTTCAGCCCTCATGAAAGAGGCGCGGATTTTGTTGGCTCCCAGTGTTAGGTCGTCCGACGGCGACCAGGAGGGACTTCCGGTCGTACTTATGGAGGCCTTGGCCAGTGGCCTTATCGTATGCTCGACCTTCCACAGCGGTATACCCGAACTGATCGTCAACGGGCAGAACGGTTTTCTTGTGCCCGAACGCGACGAGAACTGCCTTTGTGAAATTCTCGAAAATATAATCGACGGGAAAATCGACCAGGACACGATTATCGAAGAAGGCTATCGTAGCATCGCCGCAAAATTCGACATTGACAAGCTTAACGATCAGCTAATAGAATTGTTTACTGATTTATGAAAATGCCGCAATAAAAAAATATTGTCTATGAATAAGAAAATATTGATCGGAGGAACCGGCAGAAGCGGGACCACAATTCTTTCCCGATGGCTGGGCAGCCATAGAGACATCTGCAAAATTCCTGTCGAGTCCCGGTTTATACTCGACAAGGGCGGATTGATCGATTTATTCTATTCGCTTACAAAAAACTATTCCATAGCCCAATCCAGGGCTGCTTTGCAGCATTTCTACGATCTGATGATGTATCATGTCAATACCCCATACCACTCTCCTTATCTTTGGTATGATTTCTTTGGTGTTTTCGGAGAAAAATTTTATAGAAAGGAGTTTTCGGCTTTTTTCGACCGATTGCATTGTGGAACTTTTGTAGGAAGTCATTTACAGACTGAAGAAAGAATGTGGAGTCTACGCCGCTTCATCAGAAAGCACCTTGCGAAAGGCAATATCTATTTCAACAGAATTTCCCGGCAATATTTTGGCAAGCAGGCAAACTTGCCGTTTTTCGATCCTCCCGAAAAGTCGGTGTATATTGCCCGCTACTTTAGCGATGAAGGCGAGCTTTTGAAATTGATGGGCTGTTTTGTCAACAACTTGTTCTATACGTTCGCATCTCGCCATGGGAAAAACAATTGGTGCGAGGATACACCTGCCAATGTCCTCCATTTGGATTTCTTGAAAAGGCTTTTCGACCAGGCTTATTTTATTCACATTGTTCGCAATCCCATTGGAGTCGCCTATTCGATGACCAATCAAACGTGGGCGCCAAAAAAGTACGATCAGACTGTCGCGTTTCTGTCCAATATCTACGAAAAGCTTATCACAGCGAATAGCTATGCCAAGTCCCACAATATCGACTTTATTGAAATCAAGCTGGAAGATTTGAATCGCCGTGCAACCAAAAACAAGATTTTGCGCTTTTTGGACTTGGATGATGATTTTGACAACAGCGTTGAAATAGATGACTCAAAAATAAATTATTGGAAAAGCCTCCTGTCTTCACGAGACGAAAAATTTCTGAGGAGAAAGCTGTGCAAGTACATGCGATACTACCGTTATTGTTGAGTAAAAGAATCTCCCGGAGGGAATCCGTTATATAAAAACTGCCGAACAGTATGAAATGGAAAAACTGAATCGGCAGTTGGGCTGCATTTTTCGGGGCCTATGAGACGCTCCGGTTCATCTTCCGCATTCCATATCGCACCACTTGCTGAAAAGATGATAAAAGGCGTCGTAAAGATAGACAACCCCCACCAGCTTGTCGTTTTCCACGACCGGCAGGCGGCGCAGCTTTTTTTTCACCAGCGTGTCGATGATGACCATCAGATGGTCGTCGGGCGAGACCGTCATCACGGGGGAACTCATAACCTGTTCCACCGTGAGTTCCTTGAACTGGTCCAGAAGCGGCATCAGCCGCCCCGACCACTTTTCCACTGCGTCCAGGCCCCAGTTGAGAAAGTCGGGCCGGAAATGGTAGAGGATGTCGAACAGGGAGATGACCCCCTCCAGCTTCCTGAATTCGTCGATGACCATCAGGCTGACCGTCTTGTGTCCGGTGTCCCTGATTTTTCCATGCAGAATCCGATCGACCGCCTCGATGATCGGCGCGTCGTCCCTGATCGTCTCGACGTCCGTGATCATGACGTCCTTGGCGTAGATTTCCATATGAATCCTTTGTTCTCCGTTTTTGTTTACATTGTTTGCGGTTCAATACCTGTTTCTTCAATGCTGAAATTTAGCCAACGCGTCCTCGAATGACGGCTCGATGGGCAAAAACGAGTCGAACCCGGCGATTTCGAACACTTCCCTGACATAGTCCTGCATGGAGCACAGCACCACGGCGCCTTCGATACGCTTCATGTCCTTGGCCGCCTTGAGGACCACCCGCAGGCCCGCGCTGGAAATGTATTCCAGGTCCGCGAAGTCGAAGATCATCTTTTGCGCCCCGTTTTTCGACGCGACCGCGATCTTGTCCTCGAATTCCGGCGAAGTCCGGGAATCCAGCCTGCCCTTGATTTTGAAGACGTTTATTTCATCCTGCTTTTCTTCGATGATTTCCATTGAGTACTTCCTCCTGGTTCGCCCTGTGTTGGCATCCCGAAAAAGGCCTCGCCGTCCCCTGGCGTTCAACCCTCGACCAGTCGCTTTTCCAGGACGAGAATATTCCTTCCCTCTTTTCTTTCGTATTTCACCCGTGTCATAAGCCGGTTGATCAGATGAAGACCCAGTCCGCCGATGCGACACTCCTCCAGCGTGCACGTCCTTTCCAGACCTTTCGCTTTGGTCGGATCGAACGGCATGCCGTCGTCCTCCACCCGGATGACGATTCTGTCGCCTTTGCGGGCGAGATCGATTCTGATATGGTGTTCCTTTTCGTCGCAGAAACCGTAGGACACGATGTTGGTGAAGATTTCGTCCAGAACGAGCGTCATTTCGAAGTTGTTCTTGGGATGGAGTCCGTGCGAGTCGCAGTATTCCTCCACGCTCGCGGTCAGCGATTCCAATTCCGCAAGGTCGTTTTTCAATCGCAACGTCAGGTGGTCGGCCGCATTCATCTACGGGGTCCTCTCGAAAGCATCCGGTTTGTTTTTTCCTGGCTTCAGACGAGGCTGACGCCCGCGATGTTCACGCAGGTGTCGCTGCTCTGGCCGTGTTCCAAAAACATCCGCTCCTCCCATTTGAAGATACGGTTGATGACCGCCTGGAAAAGGCGGGGCGTCAATTCCGGAAACTGCGCAACCGCCTTGGAGAATTTCTCCCTCGTCAGGCACAGGCAGGTGACGTCCTCCAGGGCCTTGACGAAAAACAGACGCCGCATTTTGCCGATCAGGCTGAGCCCGCCGATGAACTTTTCAGGGCCGTAGACGCGGACGACTCCGGCATCCTTGGACCGGTCGTCGTACAATAGCCCCAGCCTTCCCGAAAGTATATAGAACGCCTGCCCGTCGTCCTCCCCTTTCTGGATGAGAAAGTCCCCCTCCTTGTACTTTTCCCTGGTGCACAAGTAGGCAAGGACCTTCAGTATTTCCAGCGGAAGTTCCGAAAAAAAATCGATCTCCCTCAGAATCGACAGATTTTCCTGGAATTCGCACGATTCCCGGCCGCTATCTTTTGCCTGTGACGAGTTCATAAAAGACCCCTTTTTTATCCATGAGTTGGGCGTAAGCGCCCATTTCTATTATTTTTCCCGCCTTCATTACGGCAATCTTATCATAATTCTTGACGATATCAAGCCGATGCACCACCGATATCACCGTGGTACGGCCCTTCCATTTCCTCTCCAGAAGGTCCTGGATTCTCGCCTGGGATTTGTTGTCCAAGGCCGAGGTGGCCTCGTCCATGATCATCAGTCTGGGCGCTTTCAAAAACACCCGCGCGATGGCAAGCTTCTGCCTCTGCCCCCCGGACAGGTTTTCTCCCTTGCTTCCCACCTGAAAGTTCATCCCGATCTCCAGCACGGTCTCCAGAAGGTCCTCTTCGATCAGAAGTTGGATGATGCTCTGGTCGATCTTCTCCTGTGCTCTGGGGTTGGAGCTTTTGGTCCGGCCGAAAAGAATGTTGTTCAGTATGGTCTGGGAATGGATGTAGGCGGAAGTGCCCAGAAAAACGAACGCCTCGGGGTCGTCCTCTTCGATCTTTTCTCTGAAAAGCGCCCGGCCTTCTAAAATGAGCTGTTCCAGCATCTGGGGAAGCGAGGCCATCTTGTGCTTGCCGGGAGTGAACCGAAGGGCGAGTTCAAGAAGTTTCCGCCTGTCCTGCGAGGACAGCTGGTGCAGCCGTGTCTGCTTGAGGCGTTCTACCAGAATCTTGAAGCCCTCCAGCTCCTCCGGACCGATGGGGCTTTGTTCGAAGAAAACGGCCTCGGGCGGCAGGTTGCCCAGGATGTCCACGGTCTGGCGGCTAAGCTCCGACCCGAGTCCCAAAAGCGGACGGGTCAGGTCGGCGTTGTCCAGAAACTCCATGAAATACGGGTTGTCGCAGAGGTTTTCCTCCCTGAACGATTCCTTGTTGGGCGCGCCGAAAACGATGTTTTCCGCCACGCTGGAAAAATGAAGGTATTCGTTCTCGTCGAAAAACTCCACGTAGTCCGAGAGCTTTTCCCCGAAATTTTCCTGAAAGTCGTTCCGGATGCGGATGATCTTCTCCACCACGTGTTCGTACTCCCCCCGATCCAGGACCGCGTTGAGCCCGAATCGGAGAACGTCCACGAAAAGACCCGTCTGCTGCAAGACCCCGATCATGTCGTCCAGGTTGGGCAGCCCCCGTCCCTTGTCTTCGTCCTCGATTTCCTCGCGCGCTACGCAGGAGTAAAGCAGGTTGTCCTTGATGGTCCCGGAAAAGATGAAGGGGCTCTGGGAAACGAACCCCATGTTTTCCACCATGTCCGTCTTGGCAAGTTCCGCGACCTCCATCCCGCCCAGCTTGGCGGAGCCCGACGTGTACTTGTACAGTTGGGCCACGCACAGCGCCAGCGTGCTCTTTCCGCTGCCCGAAAAGCCGATCAGGGCCAGTTGCTCGCCCTTTTCGAGGGAAAACGAGAGGTTGTCCAGAAGAACGATTCCGCTGTCGGTGACAAACGACAGGTCCTTGACCTCCACGTCGGGAGACAGCTTGCGCGGACCCTGCCCGGGGGCTTCCAGGGCGTGTTCCGGAAACGTCTCGAAATAACCCATCGTGCGACTGTAGCTGACAGAAGCATCCTGGTAGACCTGGTAGAATTCGATGAGTTCCTTCCAAGGATCGTAGAGCTTTTCCTGCGCGGAAAGAAAGGCCACCAGCGCGCCAAGCTCCAGCTGCCCGCGCATGGTCAGGTAGCCGCCCAGGATGAACACGATAAATGGCCCCAAGTTGGTGAAAAAATTGTTGGTCACCTTGATGGCGTATCTGTACAGGGTCCAGACGAGGCGGATGCGGTACAGGTCCTTGACCAGATTGTTGAATTTGCGGTTTTCGATGCGGTAGGAGCCGTTTCCGTGGATTTCGTGGATGCCGGTGATGGACTCGCCGATCTTGCTCGACATGTCCCTCGTCTTGTCCACCCTTTTCTTGTTGGCCTTGTTGGTCCCTTTTTGCAGAAGCGGCACGATGAAAAGCACCAGCGGGTAGATCGACAGCGAAACCACCGCCAGAAGCCAGTTGAGCCAGATCAGGTACCCGGCGAAGGCCAGCAGGGTCAACACATTGATCACGGGCGCCGATACCGCCATGCCCACGAAATTTCCCGATGTGGCCAGTTCCGTGACCAGCGCAGACACCACCATGCCCGGCTGCGTGTTTCTGAAAAATCCCAGCGGAAGCGTGATGATGTGCGCGTAAAGGTCCTTTCGCATGTTCATCAGCGTGCGCTGGGCGACGAGCGTCTCCAGGGCGTTGATTACAAACTTCAGGCCGTTGGCCGTGACCACGGCGGCAAGGTAGATGCCGCAGTACAAAAGCAGCTTCTCCATGTCGCTCAGCCTGATCGCCTCGTTGACGATGCGCTTTTGCATCTCCAACGGAAGGACCCTGGCGAACACTGTCACGGAAATGACCAAAAGCAGCAGGATCTGCAACTTTACATTTCCCGGAAAGATCCAGGAAAGCAGCGAGCGTTTGACCACTGGCGGCCTGGATTTTTTCATCGTGGCTCCTCTAACTGGTTATAAACGGAAACATGGGGGGTCCTTTCACGACGAAACCGACCCGGATGTCAAACCAAATCGATTCAACATGTACACTTTTCGTCTCCATTTTTTCAAGCTTTAATTTCTGAGGATCGTTCAAAAAGTTGATCGGTATTCGTGGCCGCGATTCTGCTCCAACAATGATCGGGTGAGCGAATGCAAGCTTCTGCGTGCGTGTTTTCGAATGAGGAAAGACACTGCGGACTCGAAAAACTTTCTGCGGTCATTCGACGGTTTTGCGCATATGCAAGTGTTGGGGGACCACGGCAGGATAGGAGACGACGGAGGGTCGTTCGAGGCAAATACGAGAGGTCTGGCTTGACACATAAGACAATATTATTGTAAAAATCGATAATTTGACATGAAAGTCTTGAAAAAGGGGAATTTCTGGTGCCGAAGGATGAAGAACGATTTATTGCGAAAAATTTCAAGCAAGCTATCCAATCTCAAGAGACCATGTGTGGTTTCATTCGATGTTTTTGACACGTTGTTGTTGCGGGTGTTTCCGTCTGAATATGTTACCGAGTTGGCCGCCATGAAATTACGCGACTTGGTCCATGCGGAAACTACCTTGAAGATATCGACGTCCGAAATAATCGAAAGCAGAAAGGATTTCTCTCTTTCCAAAGACGGCAAATCCGCAGAATGGATAATCGGCGAGTGGCTGAAGGGTTCTGCTGAACAGTTTGGAATCGATCCAGTGCTTTTTTCCAAATTAGGGCGTCAAGCGGAAATCGAGGCCGAAATATCTGTGCTTGTACCCAATGCGAAGGTAAGCTTGGTGCTGGAAAAACTGAAAGATGAAAAATGCGTTAAGATCGCCGTCAGCGATATTTGGCTTGAAGAAGAGGATTTGGAAAGCATTCTTGGTCATTTCAAAATGCATTTCGAAAAGGTTTATACTTCCGGTACGCAAAAGGCATCCAAATCGAAAGGGACTGTTTTCGGAACTGTCGAAAAAGATTTTCCGAGGGCCGAGTTCGTCCATATCGGAGACAATCTGGCGAGCGATTTCGTAATCCCTCGAATCAAAGGTTGGGATTCGATATGGGTGCCCAGGCGCCATCCATTTTTGCCTACCTGGATACCCAAGACTTTTTGGAAAGGACCTTTGAGGCCGAAGCCGGAAAATTATATCGAGAAAATACTAATGCCACAAGACTTCGAATCCTGCAGAAGTCTTAGTCAAATGGGGTATTTTTTTCTGGCGCCTGTCCTGATTGTCTTTTCGCTGATCCAGTGGAAATTGTTTCGGGAGGAAGCCATCGACGTAGTTTTCTTCATTGCAAGGGATGCCAAAATTCCCTTCGAGGTTTTCAGGAAAATGTCCGGCATGCTTCCCGAATGCCCCTCGTTTCATTATTGCAGGATCTCGAGAAAATCTGTCGCTCTTTTGCACCCGAAAAATCTTTTGGCAAAGGCCCTGCCGATGCCGGGAAAAATCGGAAAAAAGACGGTGGGAGAATGGCTTGACAACTTTACCGTTGAAGAGGATTTGAAAACAAAGATTCTCCGCGAGTCCGAATTGAGCAAGGGCGCCAGGTTTTGTCCTTCGGCAAGGGAAAAGATAAAAAAAGCATGCAGGAAGTTCGAAAAGGAAATCATTGTCGAAATTGATCGCCACGGCGAACTGTTAAAGGATTATTTGGAGGGGGTTGGAAAAAATAGCAATTTGAAGAGGATCGCATTGGTTGATTCCGGCTGGGCCGGAACCATCCAGGATTGCCTGGCGAATTCACTGAAAGACACGGATATGGTTTGCGGCATTTACCTGGGCGCTGGAAACCAGGGACTGGCGCCGAGCCGGAATTCGAAGAAGTACGGGATGCTCAGGGACGATTTCCGGAATTGCAAGCATCACGATCCCGTCGATTCCTCGGCAGGCGCCATAAGGGTTTGGGATACGATTTTAACCGAGCCTGTCGGGACAGTGGCAAAGATAATTCGAAAAGATGGCGTGGCAACGCCCGTCTTAAAAAGATCTTCGGGTATAAGTTGTCGCGAAAGAGAAATCCATAGAACAATCATTGAAAGCGTTTTGCGGAGAGTAGACGATTCTGAAGAGGAAATAAAGCTTTTGGCGGGTTGTGTGAATCTTTGGACCCTTGAAGATTTGGAGAAGGCCGCCTTGAATTTCTCCAGGCATATTACCGTGATGCCTTCTAAAGAGATCGCGCGGGAGATAATAGGCAGAAGAGTCGAAGAGGGAGCGGGAAGCGCCAAAAAAACTTCCCTTGGATTCAGGGGGATAAAAACCGGGACCGCCTGGTATCCAGGTTTGATTTCTGTCGCGACAGGCTCGAGTTTTTCCCGAATACTTTCGATTCCATTGAGGAATCTGGCGCGCGCGATTCGATACATGAAGATCCAAGGGCGTGGAGATAACCTGGAGATTTCAAGACGTTCCTGACCATTCCGGTGATCCATTTCTTGCCTTGGCTAAGGGCGCTGACTATCGGTGGCAGCCCGTCGAATCCGAAACGTCGATAAAAAGCCTCTCGTACTCCAAAACTCTTTCCCTCAGGGCGAATTTCCCGAGTATGGAATTTTTTATTTTTCCCTTCGAAAAAATCGTTTTTGAAGCCTTCAAAATTCCTTCGGCCAGAGAATCGACATCGCAAGGCGGCACAACAAGGCCGTTGATTCCGTGTAAAACGATCTCCTGGATGCCACCAGGGCAGTTAAATGCCACCACGGGTGTTCCGCAAAGCATTACTTCTAAGATCGCATTAGACAAGCCTTCGTATCTGGAACTGAGAACGAATATGTCTGCGGCAGCAATGCGGCTGTAAGGGTCTTCTCTGAATCCGGCCAGCGAAATCCTGCCTGCCAAGTTCTTTTCGTCTATCATTTTTTGCAGCATTTCACGCTGTTCGCCCTGACCCAAGATCTCCAGGCAAAACTCTTCTGGTAGCCTGGAAAAGGCCTCTATTAACAAATCGAAACCTTTTTGATGCATCAGTCTCCCCATGGCCAGCAAGCGAATTCTCCGGCCGTCCGCTATTTCGACTTGATCGACCGCCAACTTCCGGGATATTCTTCGCGCATCTACCGGATTGTGTATTTTTGCAAGCTTTCCGGGCTTGATGCAGTAGGTAGTCTTCAAGTCCTCGAGCATATCGTCGGACTGGCATATTATCCTGTCATACCAAGGATAAAGGATTCTATAGCCTAAATCGAAAAGCTTGGGAAAGGGTTCGCTCTGGTTGTGCATGCTCGGTATTATAACTTCCCTCACAATAAATTTTGTCTGCGGGGACAATACGCGGGCTATTTTTGAGACAGCCGCCAGCAATATGTTTCTTATTGTGAAAAACAAATCCGGTTTTCTTTTCCAGATAAATTTCAAGATTTTTGGAATGGCGTAGACTGTTTTATCCTCCTCTAGGCTAACCACTTCGACATCTCGGGGGATTTCATTCAAATATCGTCCCTCTTTTTTACACATCAGCAAAGTTATATCGAATTTCTTCCTGTCCAAGTTTTGCAATAGAAGAAGAAATACTCGCTCGGCGCCGCCGAAATTAACCAGGGAATGGATATAGAAAACCAGTCTGAGATTTTTTTCTTCGGTTGTCATTTGCTATGCACCTCTTTGCTCCATAGTGGCGGTTGATACGACCTTTGGTCTCAAATTCGACATAAGATTTCGAAAAACGTTTTCCAAAATATGCGTTTCATGGTTTTTTGGATAAATTTTGAGAGAAATACTTATGCAAACAGGCTCTGCCGATTTTCCCGAACAGTTTTTTTGCGACTGGTGTAAAATGGCATTTCAATATTTTATTCCACCGGCGAAATTCTCTTTCCATTTGTGTCGGAAAACTTCTGCCGGATTCAAGAAGTTTCAAAAGATGCCGAGCGTCGTATTCCTTATAAGCTTCGAATTTTTCTTCAAGATAGTTCGACGTATAGTCCTGGCAATACCCCATGATATTATCCCTCATTACCAGTTCTGCACCTAGACAGGCAAAGCCCAGGCGCTTGTCCATCTTTTCCGCGAAATTCCGAAAAGTTTTTTTCAATATGCTCCACTGGAAGTTTGACTGGCCCAAATCGAAGGTTTGTTGCTCAAGCTGCAAAACCTTGAGGGCGCGATGCACGCCAAAATGAAATGCCTGAAAGGCGGAAGGGTTGGGGCTGTGAATCCCGACGGGAGAAGGAAAATCTTTTGTTTCAATCCTGTATCCAGGAATTTCGGGAAAAAGATCCACGAATAAATTCTCCTTTCCGATTTTCCATTTCACTCTGTTCGAAAAAGCGTGCAGCCCCATGATCATGCTATCCGAGAACCAATCCCACAATCCGAATACTGCATGATCCAGTCCTTCCCTCATTAAAAAGAAATCAACGATTTCATTCAGGCTTGATTTGTTCCGAAAAACGGTGTCCGCGTCGAGCTTGACGAACAAATCGAACTCGCTTCCTTTTTCCATGAAAGTTTTATATAGATAATCATGGGCCAGCTTGTTGGGCAAATGGGCGAAAACTACACGCCGCCAGTCGCTATAGGTCTGATCGATCAACGACCGTTTTGATTCATCATATTCGTTTTCTCGGGAATAGAGGGTCCCGATCAAAATCCTGGGCTTTTTTTTCATGTCGCGGGCTTTCTTATCAGTTTTTGGATATCTGTTCTGGGAATACCTGTCTTGGCCAGAAAAAGTCCTGGCAAAGGCCGATGATCTGTAGTAAAAACATGTCTGTATCCGGCCATTTTTGACAGAAGAAGAGTGATGGGATTGCAGGCTCCGTATGGAAAGGAAAAGCAATCGATTCTCTTGTTCAATTTTTTTTCTATCAGGCTTTTCGACCGAAATATTTCGAACCAGGCTTGCTTCCATGGCAAGCAAGGCAAATAAGCATGAGAAAGCGTGTGGGACCCTATGGAAACAAGGGGGTTTTGCGCCATATCAACGACATCCTCCCATGACAGGAACATCGGTCGGATTGAAGATTCTGGGTCGAGACCATTGATTCTGTAAGTTTTTTCGATGAATCGCGTCCTTTCAGAAATGCTTCGGCGTTTGAATAAAAGTCTTAATTTCGAATAGGCTTTTTCTTTTTGAATTTCGTCGTCGGTTTGGAAGATACCCGCTTCAAAGGTTTTTATTTGATCAAGCTCCTGGACAAGAGTGGCCAATTGTTCTTCGTACGGATATGCGGTTTGGTCCAAGAAGCCTGTCGTTACAAACAAAATGAAAGGAATCTCCTTTTTTGCGAGAATCGGATAAACCGATTCTTTCACGTCTATGTATCCATCGTCGAATGTCGGAAACAGGATTTCCTTGGACGATTGATGCGTTAAAGCTTTTTTTTCGGCGCATCCTTTTGCAAAATCGTCGTATTCGAAACGAGAAAATCTATCGACCAAAGACAGAAATTGCGCCAGAGTGACCTTATTTGCAGAATTCAAGTCGCATCCTTTTGGTTTTTCTTTCAAAACACGATGGCCGTAAACTACTTGACATGCCATTGCAAGGTCTCCTTGATATTTCCCTCCAAAATTCAAGTGCGTCTCTTGGACAGGCTCGCACCTGCCTGCTCGTATTCCTGTGTCATATTTTCCAGGATGTCAAATCCAGTCTCGCGATTCTTTCCGTTTCGGCTATATCGGCTTCGAACATTTCGTAGAGCATCGCGCGTGTCTCCGGTGAAATCCCCTTGACATATTCCGCCCTGCCTATATCCGAGATTTTCCTGAATGCCGGATTGATTTCGCCTGCGTATTTGGATACCAAATTTAGCAGCTTGAATACTATATTTTTTTTAGTGCCTGCCTGGTTGATTTTTTTGTTTAGCACGGACGGTTTGAATTTGTGACGGACACCGATAAATTCAAGGGCTTTTTCTAAAAGTCTTTCGGGGTTTTCAACCAATTCGTCGAATAAAAGGAACAAAATCCGATGGCGGGGAAAATATTCGGCGAAACGTTTGATATGCAAGGCGTAAAATCCCGGTTCTATCCAGGACGAAAAAAGATCGTAGTTGGAAAAAACCTCGGAGAATGCGAAGTTGTATTTTCCCTTTTTTTTCTCGTGCCAGTAATGGGAGAAAGCTCGGTCTATGGGGTTTCTCAACGTGATAATGATTTTGGCTTCTTCATTGTGACTTGCGATCCTTTCCGGAGCTTGGGGGGAACGAAGATATGTGTATGTCGGGTCGAACAGCAACTGCCCTTCCTTAGCAGCCCTGAAGTGGTCCAGGTACCAGCGTTCGCCTTTGTGGTAATACATGTCGAAATAGTGAATCGAGTCTTTTTCGGAGCAGGCTATTTCGGGATGCTCTGCCAGGCAACTGTAAAACCACGTTGTTCCTGACTTTTGAGGCCCAACGTGGAATAGTTCTACCTTTTTGGTCATTTTTTTCTCTTCGGTATTATAGAAATAAAAGTGTGGAGTTGCAAGACGGCCTGTCCGAATATTCCGTAACCGTCGGCAATTTCGTCAATATCGAAGCTTTCAGCGTCGAGCCTTTCCAGAAAATTGAGCGAGAAAATAAGGTCGTCGATAGGAGAAAAATAAAGTCCGCTTTTTCGTCTAAAGAATTGGAAATAATCATAGTATTCTTGAAACTGCCTCTTTTGCTTTTTTATATCGGTGCTGGCCGCTGTCGGATGAACCCTGTTGCAGATCAGTTCCTCGTCGATAAAATAGTAGTTCGAACTGGACAGGATTTCCATCCATTTCAAAGTGTCGTTTCCCCAGCCATCCTGGTGAAAATTGGAGAATTTGCAATTGCCCTGTCTTCGAAACATGATGTGGGTAGGCGAGTTGCAGCAATCTCCCAAGGCTCTTCTGTACATTTTTCTTATGACTTTAGTGCCTTTCATCGGACCGCTTTTTTTCATCGGGTGGTAGCTTGCAATCTTTCTGCCGTTTTCATCGACGGTCAGGTCCCTGCAAGTGACAATCCCGACATCTTTGTGTCTTTCCATGACGCCCGCGAATTTTTCCACGCATGTTTCATGCAGAAGATCGTCAGCGCAAAGGAATTTGATATAATCGCCCTTTGCGTAGTCGAGCGTACGGTTGAAGTTGTCATACATGCAAACATGCTGCCTGTTGACGTATGATTTTATTTTGTTGTTTTTTTTTGCGAGTTTCTCGATAATCCGTCGGGTCGAATCCGTGGAACAGTTATCCACGATAATAATCTCGATGTTTTTGTAGTTTTGTCGAACAGCGGACAATATCGCTTCGCCGACGAAAGCTTCTGAATTGTAGGCAGGAATGCAAATGCTTACGAGAGGTAGTTTCGCCATTGTAATATATTCCTCCTGTTTTTTAAGAGTTCGGGAAGAAGATAGAGCAACAAGACAAGAAAAAGGACAGAGGCGCCGAGATTTTCCGATATGTCGGCGAAGAAAAACAAAAAGACGAAAAGCCAGCAAAGAAAGATGACCACTGCCAAACGGATTGGATACAGGGCGATTTTGTATGACCTGTAAATGAAGAAATTTGTCGCGATGTTCCCGAAAAGCAGCGATATGGAAAGTGCCGCCGCAGCTCCGACGCCTCCATAGGAGGGGGTGAGAAAAGCAACGAGCCCGACGATGCATACCAGCACGAGAATCGATATATAGAGTAGCTCTTCGCTGTTTCCATGCATCAATAAAAGAGGCCCGTTGGGTCCGAAGGAGACATTGGTCAGCTGTGCCAAGGCCAGTACGATCAGAGCCGGGAACGCCTCTTCGTAACCCCCGAGGTAAAACAATACGATTTTTCCCAATAAAAGGAGCGATACGAGACCGAAGAGAGCAAGGGCCGTCGCAAAGAAGCGAGTTTGATCGAATTCGGCAATAAGGGCTTCCGTTTCGTTGTCGGATATCAATTTTCCTATTCTTGTCACGTATATGGAACTCAATATACCGTGCCCCAGCACTATGAACGCCGAGATCTGCAGAGCGACGGAAAAATCGGCGACAACTGTCGATGTGGAAAACGCACCGATGGCTATTATGGAAAGCTTGTCATTTCCAACATTGACGATTTTTATCGAGGTGGATTTGAGGATATAGCTGATGTCCCATCGTGTAATTCCTTTGGGTTCAAAGAGAAATTTGAAAGGATATCGGATAAAAACGATGATAAAAGCAAGAATATGGCTAGCGATTATGGAAACGACCGCGTAGCCTTTCCATGGGAACAGGAAAAGAAGGCAAAGCAAGAACAGCTTGATCGCGTTGAAGACTACTTGGCCGTACACGACAGCCGTGGGTATTTTTTGAAGAGCGCGCAACCAAGCCTGGTAAATCTGGAGGGCAACGTAGAATGGGATGAGCGCGGGCAGGAAAGCAAATGCCAGGTCTTCGTTTGTGTCTTGGGAAATGAAAAAAAGGATGGTCAAAAGCAAAGCCGTAAGCGTTGCGGCGCTCATGCCGTAGGACAACGAAAAGTTAATGATGGCAGATTTTATCTGCCCCTCTCCCGTGCCGATAAGCCTGGGAATTTTATAAAGTAGAAGTTTTTCAAGGCCGCTGTAGGAAATGGTCGAAACCAAAAAAATGATATTCATGAAAAAAACAAAAGTTCCGTAACCGGATTTCGCCAAATACCTGGTTAATATCCAAACGGAGAAAAAACCGACCCCGTATTGTAGCATGTTCGCCAGGACGATGGAAAAGGAGGCCTTGAAATATATGCTCTTTGCGTTCACCGTTTCCCATCAGTTCCAATATACGACATCAATTCAGATATGCCTGCGCAAATGTCATGTTTCGGCGTCCATCCCGGCAGGACCTTTCCTTTACTCCATGGGACCATAACTTCGCGATGCCGGTAGGGCCTTTCGCCCCATTTGATTCTCAGTTTCTTTCCGGAACACCGTTCGAACAATTCCACGATATTCTTCAAGGACAAGGGCCGGCCCGATAAAACGCCATATTCCTCTATGTTATTGCACGTCTTCGCCCGAACCAGCTCAGAGGCTGTCATAAAGGCTTCAACGACATCCTTTGCATGTACAAGATCAATTTTCTGGTCTCCGGGCGACATTTCGAGAACAGTTCCTTTGTCGGCTGCGTCCGCGAGGAGGTTTAGCAGTTTCGGTCTCCAGTCTCCGGGGCCGTAGGTGTCGAAAATCGTCAGCGTTATCACTTTCAGGTTCAAGCTCTCGGAATAGAATTTCAGGATATCTTCGAAAGCTTTTTTCGTCGCCGCGTAAAGGTTGACGGGATTGTAGCTGTTATCCAGAAAATGAACCCAAGAGGTACTTGCGTTGAGGAAGCAGAGACTTCCCGCGCGAACTGCGGCTTCGGCCAGCTGCGTTCCGAAAAGCACGTTGCTTTTAATAAGCCCGTCTATGTCCGAAGGTTTGTGGTCGGATAGAAAAAAGGACGCTAGGTGGAAGATTACCATTGGTTTGGATTCGAGGAGGATTGTAGCCATTTTTTCCATGGAGCCATCGTGTTCGTGAACGCATATGGATTTTGCGATATCGTCGATGTTTGCCATGCTGGATTCGGGCCGGGTTACGACATGGACTTGCCAGCCTTCAAAGACCAACCTTCGGCAAAGCAGAGAGCCCAGATAGCCGCTGGCGCCTGTGACCAAGGCTTTCATTGCCTTCCCCTTTGGTATGTGAAAGGAGTCGGGAAATTTTTCAAGGCGGGCAGATGCCGGTCGCGGTCGGACAAAATAGGCGAGTCGGATGGCCAAGCTATGCCTGCCGAATCCCATCGGATGCCGGAGTCGAGTTCGGGAGAATGCAGACTGCCTACTTTGTAAACGACGGTAGCTTCCTGGCTGAGAACGTAGAACCCGTGCGCGATGCCCTTGTCTAAATAGATAATACGGGCGTTTTTTCCATCGATCTCCACAGCGTCCCACTGCATGAAAGTCGGCGACCCTTTGCGAATATCGACGAAAGCGTCGTAGATTCGACCTGAAACGCAGTATACCATCTTTACATGCTCGTGAGGTGGAAGCTGAAAATGAAGTCCCCTCAAAACGTTTTTGCGAGATGTGGAATAGAAATCTTCTTTATACTCGGTTTCCAGTCCCATTTCGTCGAAGAACGACGATTGAAAAACCTTGAAGAATTCTCCCCGATCATCTTTGAATCTCATCGGAGTCAAAATAAAGCAACCAGGGATTTTTGTCTCTTTAATTTTCATTGGATTCGACAAATTCCGCAATGCTGTCTATGACGAATTGAATGGCCTCGTCTTTCATGTTCGGATAAACCCCGAACCAGAAAGCGTTTTCCATCAAAACATCCGTGTTGGGAAGACCCGGTTCTGCAATCCTGTAGTCTTTGCCATGGAGAAGATGTTCCATGCAGGGGTGTCGGACAATGTTTCCGGCGAAAAGCATGCGAGTTTGAATATTTTGTTTTTCCAGAAACCCGACGATTTCGTTTCTTGTGAATGGCGCAACGCTGCGAACGGTCAGCATAAATCCGAACCAGCTCGGAAGCGAGAACGCTTCAGCCCGCATGCGCTGAAAATAGTGATCGAGCGCCGCCAGTCCATGAGAAAAGGTTCGATAATTTTCTCTTCTTTTTTTTATAAAATCTTCCACTTTTTCGATTTGGACGCATCCAACGGCGGCTTGCAAGTCGGTAGCCTTAAGGTTGTATCCAAAGCTGCTATAGACATATTTGTGATCGAATCCGAATGGAAGAGAGCCATGCTGTTGGGAAAATCTCTTCCCGCAAGCGTTGTCCTGCCCGCTTGCGCAATGGCAATCCCTTCCCCAATCCCTGAGGGACAGCAATATTTTGTAGAGCCTTTTATCCTTTGTGTATACAGCCCCGCCTTCTCCAGTTGTAATATGATGAGCTGGGTAGAAGCTGGATGTTCCGATATGGCCGAAAGAACCTGTCATTCGAGTAGTAATACTGCAAGGACGGGGAAGGCCTGGGCAGGATGCCGTCGAATGCAAGAAGGGCGGTTTTTCCCAGCTGGATTCGGCAAGGTATTCACTGCCTAAAGCATCGCAATTGTCCTCTATGAGCCAGAGATCGTATTTCTGGCAAAATTGCTTTACCCGCCGAATATCGAAGGGATTGCCCAGGGTATGCGCCAGAACAACCGCTTTTGTTTTCGAACTGATTGCGGCTTCGAGCTGAGTTGTATCGATATTGCCGGTTTCAAGATCAACATCGACAAAGACAGGAACAGCCCCGAACTGAAAAATGGGAGCGACAGTGGTGGGGAAGCAGGCGGCCACGGTAATGATCTCGTCGCCTCGCCTTATGGCGAAATCGCCAAGCGACGGATGGGTAAGGGCGGCAAAGGCCAAGAGGTTCGCCGAGGAGCCCGAGTTCACAAAAAGTGCGTAGTCAACCCCTAAAAATTCTGCCAGTTTGCTTTCGAATTTTTCCGTGTGGCGACCGGCGGTAAGCCAGAAGTCCAAGGACGAACCGACGAGATTGTCCATTTCGCCGGTGTCGAAAACACGGCCCGCATACTGTACGCGCGATTGTCCCGGAACGAAATCCGATTCGAGGGCTTCTTGATGGACGGCCGAAAAGAAAGAATGCGTTGCGAGCATTGACCATTTCTTCAAAGCTTCGTCGATTTGCCGGCCGGACACCCGACCTAGGTCAGTTTCGCAAATCGAATCTTCGTTTATCCAAAAGGTTTTGTCGAGTCTGAGGACGATATTCGCTTTTTTTTCAAAAAATTCGAGGCCAACCCTGTCCAAGACCAGCGCATATGGGTTCCGGGATGGGCAATTCTCGGGAAAATCTATCTTGGCAACTATGTAATCCACGTCCGTGCCGGACAGGGAGCAATCGGCCACTATCGCTGCCGTGACCAGTTCTTTTTCGACAGTTCCGTTGCAGCTTGGGCTATGCCATGCGACCCTTACGATTTTTCCTATTTTGTTCATAGCTCGTTAGACGGTTGTCATTTTTTTGCCCGAGTCAGTTCGTTTTTTTTTGCATCTTCCACATAGTCGGCGATATGTCTGTTACTAAGTACATCGTTTTTCTCGTAAAAGGCGCGGTACCATTCGCATGTTTTTTCAATCGCGGTCAGGGTGTTCCAAACCGGTCTCCAAGGAAGCAAGGCTCTTGCTTTGGAAGAGTCGAGTTTCAGGGTTCGTGTTTCGTGGAATTTTTTGGGTGCATTGTCCATTTCATAGGAAAATGAATTCCATACTGTGTGAATTTTTTTCACGGTATCGCCCACCGAAAAAATTTCCGAATCGGAAGGACCGAAGTTCCAGGCTTCGGCGAACCGCACTTCGCCGGACAATAGTCGGCTTGCCAAGAGAAGGTAGCCGGAAATAGCGTCTAAAACGTGCTGCCATGGCCTGACGGCCTGGGGGGTCCTGATACGCAGCTTCTCGGAGGAGCTTATGGCGCGAACGATATCCGGAATGAGCCTGTTCTCTCCCCAGTCCCCCCCGCCAATCACGTTTCCAGCCCTCGCGGTGGCTATAAGTAGCGAATGCTTTTTACCAAAATCCTCGGGGTTGAAAAAAGAATTTCGATAACAATTCGCTACCAATTCGGCGCATCCTTTCGAGGCGCTGTAGGGGTCGTAGCCTCCTAATTGGTCGTTTTCCCTGTAGCCCCAAACCCACTCTCTGTTTTCATAGCATTTGTCGGAAGTCACTACGACTGCCGCGCGAACCGACCCGCATTGTCCGCAAGCATTCAAAACGTTGGCGACTCCTATTACGTTGGTTTCGAAAGTTTCCAATGGAGATTCATATCCTCTGGAAACAAAAGCTTGGGCGGCCAGATGGAAAACAATTTCCGGGTTGAAATCTTGGAAGGTTTTTAAGAGCCGGTCATAATGACGAATGTCTTCTTTTTCGAATTGAATAGGCAGCTTCAGCAGTTGCCAGTGCGAAGGCGAGGTTTCCGGCGGCAGCGAATAGCCCAAGACTTCAGCCCCCATACGGGACAGCCATAGGCACAGCCATGAGCCTTTAAATCCGCTGTTGCCAGTGACTATGATCTTTTTTCCTCGGTAAACACTGTCGAACATTACCATTTTACCCAGGGAGCATCTCCACTTTGCCAAATTGAATTCAACATTTCAGTGTCCCGCAAGGTATCCATGCAGTACCAAAAGCCATCGTGCCTGTAGACCATCAATTCGTTCTGCGAGGCGAGTTTTTCCAAGGGGCCATGCTCGAAATCGCAATTTTCATCTTCGGACAAATAATCGAAGATGCCCCGGTTGAAAACGAAAAAGCCACCGCTAATCAGTCCTCCTTTGAAAGATACTTGCGGCTTTTCTTTAAAGGAGATGACCTTGTCCCCATCGACCATGAGTTCTCCAAAACGGGCTATCGGACGCACGCCGGTTACCGTCCCGATTTTTCCGTGCGATTTGTGGAACGACAGGAGATCAGAAATGTCGATGTCCGCAACTCCGTCTCCGTAGGTCAACATAAAAACATCATCTCGGATGTATTTTTCAACTCTTTTTATACGTCCCCCTTTCAGGGTACGTTCTCCGGTGTTTGCGAGCGTTATGTTCCAACCGGTCTCGTCGTGGAGTCCATGGATACAAAACGAGCCTGGATTGCCCAGTTCCAAGGTTACGTCGCTGATCATTGTCTCATAATGAAGAAAATAATCCTTGATCATTTCGCCTTTATAGCCCAAGGTTAAAACAAAATCCTTGTGGCCGTAAGTCGCGTACGTCTTCATTATATGCCATAAGATTGGCTTGTCGCCAATCTTCACCATGGGCTTGGGCCTGTATTCCGTTTCCTCCCTTAATCTGGTTCCAAGTCCTCCGCATAATATTATGGTCTGCACTTTGTGTTTCCTTTATGGAATCGTCGAATTTAATTTAAATAGATGGCTTTGGCAACTGCAATTATTATAAATAGTTGGAATAAATACAGGATGTCAATGATTAATTGCCATGCATATATAAGCTGATTCATTTTTATGATCACGTCAATGGATTGATCTTGGTACCGATTTTGATCTTGATCCTTTTTTCGCTGTCGATGATACGCGCTCCCCTCCAAAAGCCGATTCCCTATCATCTGCAAACCAGCCATTTGCAGATTGATTTGAGCTTTCGTGTCATAACGAACCATGTCAATCTGAAAAACGCTTTTTTCACACGGGCGATTTCCTTCGAAATTGTCGAAGTATCGCCGCAAAATGTAACAAGGCAGACTTCCGGTCGCGCATCGGACGGAAAAATGCAGGGACCTACGCCGTCATTGAGGAAAACGCAGTCGGCCGAGAAAAACGGTTCCTCCTTTTCCAGGCATTCCTCGATTTTTTCCTTCAAAAAAGGTTTCGATATCATTATGAACAGAAAGTCCCACAGGCCGATGATCAAGTCGATCTGGACGTTTCTGCAACAAATGCCCCCGCATCGGTGGATGCATCGGGACATGATCGGCTTGGCTTTTTCCTGAAGTTCCAATTCAGCGTCCCGGATTTCCAGGCAGATTCGTTCGAGCCTCTCCAAATCTTCCTGGCTCGAGTCCGCGATGATTTTTTCGGCCTGTCGAAACAGATGTCTCAGGGACATTGTGTCACCGGCATGTTGCGAAATGTTGTGCGGAGAATAATCATGGTCGATAGCCGGGCCGACAGACAATAAAGTCCCGAAGTGTCGCAAACCGCACTAGGAGGCCTTCGCATTCACACTTCCCGCCTCGGCGTTTTCCAGGACCTTTCTGATGGTGACGGCCATCTCTTTTTTAATCATGGGCTTGGAAAGGAACCCTTTGATGCCGATGGAATCGACGGTCTTTTCGTCCACGCTGGAACTGAAGCCGGTGCATAAAATGATGGGAAGCCCCGGCTTCACCTCCAGCATTTTTTCCGACAGCCGCGTGCCGGTCAGGCGGGGCATGGTCATATCGGTGATGACGAGGTCGAATCGGTCCGGTTGGGAGAGAAACAGCTCGAGTGCCTCCGTGCTGTCGGTTCTGCTGGTCACTTCGTAGCCGAGCTTGGAAAGGAAGCGTTCTCCCATCCTGACGATCTGTTCTTCGTCGTCGATCATCAGAATTCGTTCGGTCCCGGTCGGCAGGTTGTCGATGGTTTCCGACGGCACGAACATTCCTCGTTCGGCGGCCGGAAAATAGATGTCGAACCGGGTCCCCTTTCCAAGCACGCTGGAAACCGCGATCTCTCCCTTGCAGGCCCTCACGATGCCGTGGACCACGGAAAGCCCCATGCCCGTGCCCTTGCCTTGTTCCTTGGTGGTGAAGAAAGGGTCGAATATTCTATCGACCACGTCTGCGGACATGCCGTGGCCCGTGTCGCTGACGCTAAGTCGCAGGTATTCGCCCGGAGGCAGATTGCCGGGCAAGTCGGGTTCGCACCCCTCTATTTTCACGTCCACCAGCGAAAGCTTCAACGTGCCGCCCTTGTCCTCCATGGCGTGGGCCGCGTTGGTGCACAGGTTCATGACCACCTGGTGGACCTGGGTCGGATCGCCCATGACAAGGGAGTTGCTTCTGATGTTCTGCTTCATGTCCACTGTGGAAGGAATCGACGCCCGCAGCAGGCGGAAGGCTTCCTTGACGATCAGGCTGATCTGCAACGGCTTGAGTTCCTGTTCGCTCTGGCGGCTGAACGTCAGGATTTGCCGGACCAGGTCCTTTGCCCTGTTTCCGGCGATCAGGACTTCGTTCAGGTTCTGGAACTGGAAGGAGCCCTTTTCGGCCTCGTCCAGGGCAAGCTCCGCAAAGCCGATGATCGATGTGAGAATGTTGTTGAAATCGTGGGCTATCCCGCCTGCGAGGGTGCCGATGGATTCCATTTTCTGGGACTGCCGCAGTTTTTCCTCCAGCTTCAGTTCCTGGGTGACGTCCCTTTGGACCGACACGAAGTTCCGGATGTCTCCGGCGGCGTTTTTGATCGGCGCCACCGTGGCCTCCACGTGGAAAAACGTGTCGTCCTTTCTCTTGTTGATGAAGCGTCCGCTCCACGTTTCGCCCTTCTCGACCCGGGCCCAGGCCTCGGCGTAGGCGTTGTCCTCCTTTTCGTCGAAATTGAGGGACTGGAAGTTCTTCCCGGCGATTTCCTCCGGGCTGAACCCCGTCATTGTCTCGAAGGCCGGGTTCGCATAGATGATTTCCCCGGCCGCGTCCATAATGATAATGGCCTCCGCGGCCTGTTCCGTGGCCATGGCGAGCCTGGCGCGCTCCTGTTCGGCTTCCTTGAGGTCGGTGATGTCCTGCAAGGAGCCGGACATGCGGACAGGAGTGCCTGCGCTGTCCCAGATCGCCTGTCCCCTGGCGCGGAACCACCGATACCCGTCGGACTGGGTCATCAGTCGCAATTCCATGTCGAAGGGCTGGAAATGTTTCAGATGCGACTGCAACGTCTCGTTGAGTCTTTCGAAATCGCCCTCGTACGTGTGTTTTTGGATGGATGAAAAATTCAGTTCCAGCCCCTCGGATTCGTATCCCATCATTTCGTAGACCTTCGGGGAAAACCAGACCGTTTCCGTGCTCAGGTCCTCCCAGTCCCAGAGACCGTCGTTGGAGCCTTTCACCGCCAGATTGAAACGTTCCTCGCTCTTTCTGAGCTTCTCTTCGGTTTTCTTTCTTTCCGCGATTTCGTTTTTGAGCT
The DNA here is from genome assembly GCA_963674505.2 of Desulfobacterales bacterium. GTDB lineage: Bacteria > Desulfobacterota > Desulfobacteria > Desulfobacterales > SKZT01. Next base: position 168,028 of record CAXXIG010000004.1, on the reverse strand, counting down.
TTTCGGTCCTTTCCTCGACGATTTCCTCCAGATGGTTCTGGATGGTCCTGAGTTCGCGAATCAAATAGACCAGAAACAGAATCAGGAGGCCCGAATCGATCAGCGGAACGAGGATGCCGCCGATGACCAGGACCGGGTTGATCCTGCCTTCCACCACCCAGCTGGTGGCTACGCAGAGGATTTCGGAAATCACCACGGCGCAGATCACGATGAGCCAGTAGATGTGGGACTCTTTCAGGCTAAGGAGCTTTTCCATGATTTTCTGGAACATCGGACTATCTCCTTTCCACGTCCACGGAGACGCTCAGCTTGTGTCCGCCCCCGCTGAAAATGATGCCCTTGACCGGGGTGACGTCTGAAAAGTCCCGTCCCCAGGCGGTCAGGATATGCCGGTCCGCCGGGATCAGGTTGTTGGTCGGGTCGAAATCCATCCACCCCAGGTCCGGATCGTATGCGGAAAACCAGGCGTGGGAGACGTCGGCCCCCTTCAATTTCTCCTTGCCGGGCGGCGGGAGCGTTTCGATATAGCCGCTGACATATCTTGCCGCCAGTCCCAGGGATCTAAGGCAGCCCACCGCGAGATGGGAAAAGTCCTGGCAGACCCCTTTTCGATGTTCCAGCACGTAGGAAAGCGGTGTGGAGACGTTGGTGAACCCCGACTTGAATTCGAATTCGCGAAAAATCCTTCCCGTCAGATCGTTGCAGGCCGCGAGCAAGGGCCTTCCCGGCGGAAACGATGGCAGGGCGTAATCGGCCAGCGCGGGGGAGGCCGACACCAGCGGCGAGTCGAAAACGAACTGGCGCGCTTCGATGGTTTCGGGCCGGATTTCTTTCGCCAGTCGTTCTCTGGCTGTTTCCCAGGCGGAGCTTTGCGAAAAATCGGGAATGTTTCCGTTTTCTTCCAGCCGGATGGAACTGGTGATGGAAATGACCAGCTTTTCGTGCGGTCGCTGTATGGAAAAATAGCACACCCGGTTTCCGAAAAAGTCCTCCCGTTCCCGGTAGGCGGACGGTGTAGGCTCCACCACCACCTGCCTTCCCGTGAGCTTCTGGCCTGGCAGGTCCCTGGGAATCAGCCGCACTTCGTTGTGGCACAAGCTGACCGGAACGTCGTAGATATACTGGGTCTTGTGGGCTACGCGATAAATCATGGCACGGGTCCCGGTGTGTTGGATGTCAGGGCGCGCGAAGGTTGCGTGTGGCTGAAATAGGCGCGGGACAAGGCTTCGGACGACCGTTCCAGGAGGATTTTGATGCTCGAAAGCAGCCCCTCCACGCCTTTGTACTTTTCCGATTTTTCCGCAATTTTAGCCAATCTTTCCGGTGCGATCAACCTCAATCTCGACCACGCCTTCAACACGAGCCGTTCGTGGTCGCTCAACCGGTGGCTGTCCCGCCTTGCCGGCAGCCGGTCGATGTGTTCCTTGAGCCTGTTGAGCTGATAGAGGAGGGAACGGGGGTTGTTTTCATCCAGCAACAGGAGATCGAGGACCGTTTCCAGGTCCAGGTACGAACGATACCGCCTTCGATAGGTGATGATGTTCTCCGCCGCGACCAGCACCGATTCGAGCAGAAGATCGTAGACTTCGCTTTGCTTTCGCTCCACCAGGTTGAAGCGGATGAGCGCGATGAACATCAGCGACCGCTCGATTCTTCTTCCGATATCCAGAAGCATCCAGCCGGGTTCCCGGGACATGCTTTCCATGCACAAACCCGTGAACGCGTTCAGGGACGTGACGACCCGGTTCAGATTGTACAGGACCGACCGGGAAAGAAAGTTGGATATGTTTCCCAGGGAATCCCGGTGGCTTTCCAGGGAATTGACCACCTGCCAGGTGTCGTTGGACCAGTAGTCGCGAACCCCGTAGGCCGCGTTGATCATGGCTTGGAGTGTGTTTGCGAGGCTTCCCGGCTTTTGCGTATCCAAAACGGCCGCCTTGAGCTGTTCTCCGGGATCCAGGCGCGGATAAAGGCCGTCGGGCCCGGGCGACACGATATTGGAGGTTATCAGCCTGCCCATGGCGCGAAGCAGGTGCTGCGTGCATTCGTATTCGGCTTCGTCTCCGTAGCGGTCGCTGCCGGACAAGAGATTGATCACTGTTCGCAGCCAATGGATCAACGCATCGGAGCGCTCCGCGTATCGCCCCACCCAAAACAAATTTTCCGCAGTCCTGCTGGTCAGAATTCCGGCGCGTTTCAGGCCGCTGTCAGGGCGGGCGGTTTCGATCCACAGGCTCACATGCTTCTGCGGCTGGGAGGCGATCACCCAGACATCCTTCAAGATGCCCGGGAGCTTTTTCGATTTGGTTCGCTCCTCGCACAGGCCGACGCTTCGGGCGATGCCGCCCGGCATCACTTCGTAGCCGCCCTCCTGGCGAGCGACCATGAACGTGCGAAACGCCACATGTCGCGGCGCGAAAACGCCGTCGATAAAAGACGGGGCCGTGGAGAATCGCATTGTTTCCTGTCCCGCAAAAAGCTGGGGGTCCTTTTGAATCCTGGCTTTCAGTTCTTCCCTCTGCTGCTCCGTCAGATTTTCTCCGAAGACGGATTCGTTGTCGCCGAAGCTGTCGATTCTCTTGATCACCAGGCGCGGAAGGTTTTCCAGGGTGTAGGACAATGCCTCGGGTTGCCCGCACCACCAGGTCGGCACCGAGGGCAGGAGCAAGTTCTCATTCAGAAAGTGCCTGGCGACCGCCGGAAGAAAGGGCATCAGGCCGGGATTGTCCAAGACCCTCGAACCGGGAATGTTCACCGAGGCGAAGCTCCCCCGGCGAAGGGCCTCCATGTATCCGGCGACCCCTTCGCCAATATCGCTCGCGATTTCCAGGGTGTCTACGTTGGTGTCCTCCACCTTCCGAATCACGACATCCACAGGCTGCAATCCTTCCATGGATTTCAGCCAGAGGTTGCCGTCGCGAATGGTGAGATCGTCCCCCTGAACCAGCGGGTATCCCAGGTAGGAGGCCAGGTAGGCGTGCTCGAAATAGGTTTCGTCCTTGGGGCCGGGCGTCAGTATCACCACCCGGGGCTGCTCCCGATGGAACGGGGCGGACGCCGCCATCTCGGCCCGGAAAGTCCGGAAGAAATTGGAAAGCCGAAGCACCTTGCAGTCCCGGAACAGATCCGGAAGCACGTTGGCCATGGCCGTCCTGTTTTCCAAAGTGTATCCGATTCCGATGGGCTTGGCCGTGTGGTCCTTCATGACGCGCAGCTGGCCGTCCGGCCCCCTCGCCAAGTCGCTGGAGAAGATCACGAGACGTTGCGGGCCGTTCAAGCTGATCTTGTCGGCGGGTCTTAAGAACCCCCGGTGTCGAAAGACAAGCTCCATGGGCACGATCCCTTCCCGAATCAGCGTGCGGGGGCCGTATATGTCCGCAAGGATCATGTCCATAAGCCTGGCCCGTTGCTTCAGCCCCTCTTCGATGATCGCCCAGTCCTCGCGGCCGAAAATCAGCGGAATGATGTCGGCCGTGTAGTGCCGGTGGATTCCCTGGGGATCGCCGTGGATGTTGTAGGCGATGCCGTTTTCCCGCAGAAGACGGATCATCTCCTGATGGTCCTTCTCCAGCTCGTCGCAGCCTATTTGTTCCAGCGCGTCGATGAAAGGCGCCCAGTGTTTCCTGGCCTGCCCCTGCTGGTCCCACATCTCGTCGTAGACGTTCGGCACGGCCTGGTAGGGAGTGCACACGACGGGGGCCCTCGTTTCGATTCGCTTGTCTTGCGATTGCGTTTGCGATTGAATCATCTCTCGTTATTTCTCTTCCGTATCGAAGCGCAAATCCAGGGTATGCGGATATTCCGGGTTGTGTTCGAACCTGGGTATTTCGGCGGGTCCCACGGGACTTCCCGCAGTTTCGAACCTGCCGTAGGAGGAAGCGTCCGGCGGTATGTCGGCGGCGGGCTCCGGCGGCGGCGTGTGGCCGTACGCCCAGAATCTCGTCACGCGGCGCGCCTCCGCCTCGTAGGCGTTCACAGGAAACACGTCGTAGCTCCTTCCTCCCGGATGCATCACGTGATAGGTGCATCCTCCCAGGGATCGTCCGGTCCACCGGTCCATGAGATCGATCACCAGTGGGGAATGGACCCCGATGGTCGGGTGCAGGGCCGACGGCGGCTGCCAAGCACGGTAGCGGACGCCGCAGACGAATTCTCCGTGCGTGCCGGTGTTGTTCAGGCTCAAGGGCCGCCCGTTGCAGGTGATCACGTACCGCCGGTCGGTCAGGCCCTTCGCCTTGACCTGCAATCTTTCCACCGACGAATCCACGAACCGGGATGTCCCCGCTCGGGTCACCTCCTCGCCCAGCACGTGCCACGGCTCGATGGCCATTCGAAGCTCGATCTCCACGTCGCGGATGTTCACAGTGCCGTAGTGGGGAAACCGGAACTCGAAAAACGGGGCGAACCAGTTCAGGTCGAAATCGTATCCTTCGCGGCGAAGGTCGTCCGTAACTTCGCGCATGTCCTCCCAGACATAGTGGGGAAGCAGCCAGCGGTCGTGAAGCTCCGTGCCCCAGCGAACCAAGGGATGGCGATAGGGCTTTTTCCAGAACCGCGCGATCAGCGTCCGGATCAGGAGCATCTGCACGATGCTCATGCGGGCGTGCGGGGGCATGTCGAAGGCGCGAAACTCCACCAGTCCCAGCTGGCCCGACAGGCTGTCCGGGGAATAGAGCTTGTCGATGCAAAACTCCGCGCGATGGGTGTTGCCGGTGATGTCCACCAGAAGGTGGCGCAATGCGCGGTCCACCAGCCAGTAGGGAGGGGATTTCTCCCTGTCGAGCTGCTGGAAGGCGATCTCCAGTTCGTAGAGCTGTTCCAGGCGTCCCTCGTCCACGCGGGGCGACTGGCTCGTGGGACCGATGAACATGCCGGAAAACAGGTACGACAGACCCGGATGGTGCTGCCAGTAGGTGATCATGCTGCGCAGAAGGTCCGGCCGTCGAAGTATCGGGCTGTCCGCAGGCTTCAGGCCGCCGATGGTGACGTGGTTTCCCCCTCCGGTGCCGGTGTGGCGGCCGTCGAGCATGAATTTCTCGGTCCCCAGGCGAGACAGGCGGGCCTCTTCGTACAATGTTTCGATGGTTTCCACAAGCTCGTTCCAGTTTTCGGACGGGTGGATGTTGACCTCGATGACGCCGGGATCGGGGGTCACTTTCAGGTTTTGAATCCTCGGATCTTCCGGCGGCGTGTATCCCTCCAGCACCACCGGCATTGAAAGCTCGCCGCAGGTGAGTTCCACGGCTGCCAGAATGTCAAGGTAGTGCTCCAGGTAGCTTACGGGCGGCAGAAAAACGTGGATTCTTCCGTTCCGGGATTCGATGCAAAGGGCCGTGTGGGCAACGTCCACATATTTTTCCTTTTCCTCTGTCTCGTCCTCGGCGACTTTTTCCGGCGCCTGCAAGACCGGCCCGGCGCTTTCCGCTCTTCGGGCGGCCGCATCGTGAAAGTCGCCCAGCCGGGGATATTCCTCGAACTGGGTGCGCTCCGGCATGGGCCTTTCCTTTTCCTTGGCTTTCCACGGAAGGGACTCCAGAGGAAGGCGCAGGCCCATGGGAGAATCGCCGGGGGTCAGGTACATGCGGCCGCGCCGGAATTCCCAGACGCTGCTTTTCCACGCCTCCTTTTCGAAGTCCCAGGCGATGGGGAGCGCGAACCCCGCCGGTTTTCCCGGGTCCCCGGACAAGATTTTCGCCAGCCGCTTTCGTTCCCCCGAATCCTTCAGGTCGAATGAGAGCGGATCGACGTTTATCGGAAGCTTGCCTTCGGCGTACAAAATGTAGAAGATATCCTCGTAGCCGGGCGCGATATAGTCCGTGTGCAGTCCCAGGCGTCGGCAAAGTCCTTCAGCGAATTGCCGGGCGTCCTCGACGGTGTGGCCGTAGTTTCGGGTTTCGTCGGCCAGAAGGTCGATGTCCTTCCACATGGGGACGCCGTCCTTTCTCCAGAAGCACGACAGGGACCACCGGGGCAGCGGTTCTCCGGGATACCACTTGCCCTGCCCGTAATGCAGCATGCCGCCTTTGGCGAACGTCTCGCGAAGCCGCACCAGCAGGTTGCCGGCCAGACGCCGCTTGTCCTTTCCCAATGCCGCGGTGTTCCACTGGGCCGACTCCATGTCGTCGATGGAGACAAAGGTGGGTTCGCCGCCCATGGACAGGCGGACGTCGCCGTCGATCAGCTCCTTTTCCACCCGCTGGCCCAGATCGATGATTCGTTTCCACTGGCCGTCGGTGTAGGGCTTGGTCACCCTAGGGTCCTCGTGGATGCGGGTGACCGTGTTATTGAAGGAGAACTCGGTCTCGCACTTGTCCGTGAAGCCGGTGACCGGTGCTGCGCTCACGTAGTCGGGCGTGCACGCCAAGGGGATGTGTCCTTCGCCTGCGAAAAGCCCCGATGTCGGGTCCAGCCCGATCCACCCGGCGCCCGGCACGTAGACTTCGGCCCAGGCGTGAAGGTCCGTGAAATCGGCTTCCGGGCCGGATGGACCGTCCAGAGATTTGACGTCCGCCGTAAGCTGGATCAGGTAGCCCGATACGAACCGGGCCGCAAATCCCAGGTGTCTCAGGATTTGCACGAGCAGCCATCCGGAGTCCCGGCACGATCCAGACGCCTTTCCCAAGGTCTGTTCGCAGGTCTGCACGCCGGGCTCCATACGAATCGTATAGTTGATGTCGTTGTAGAGCCGCTGGTTCAGTTCCACCAGAAACGTGACCGTGTTTTTGTCGGCCTTTTCTACCGACGACAGCCATTCCGTCAGAAGGGGCCCCCGCTCGCGAATTTCCAGGTAGGGGCCAAGCTCCTTTTTCAGCTGATCCGGGTATTCCCACGGAAAATTGTCGGCGTATTCCTCCACGAAAAAATCGAACGGGTTGATCACCGTCATCTCGGCGACCAGGTCCACCTCCACGTATAGTTCCTTCGTTTTTTCCGGAAACACCACCCGCGCGCAAAAATTTCCGAACGGGTCCTGCTGCCAGTTGATCCAATGGTTTTCGGGACGAATGGTCAGCGAGTACGACTTGACGGGTGTGCGGGAATGCACGGCGGGCCTGAGCCGGAACACGTGGGGGGACAGATTGATCGATCGGTCGTACTGGTACCTCGTACGATGATTGACCGAGACATGAATGGACATACCGGAGACTCCTTGGGAAAAGGTGGATGTTCATACGCGGAAAAAACAGGCGGCTGCGTTCGATATGTTTCCGCCCGCGTCGCGAAATCTTTTCGACAATTCATATTAATTATTATTTTTCACCCGTGATTGCAAGCGATTATAAATTCCGGGTTCATCGCGGATTTATGGGGAGTGGTAAAGGTAACCAGAGCTTCCAGCTCTGGCCCCATATCGCGGATATGCCATCGCTTGGAGGGCAGGTCAGACCAGACCAGGATGGTCTGGTTACCATCGACACCCATTTTCCCATAAATCCGCGATGAGCCAAATTCCGAATCGGCTGGTTTTTTCGGCGGACTGGCAGGCAGCTTGCTCCGAATCCCCCAAAATTTTCCTTTACATAATGCAAACCCTGATGAATAATGGCGCTTTACATAAGTGTAGGTTTTCGGACATGAGGAAACGGAATTGAAAGGGAGGGACCCCCATGAGTTTTAAAGATTACGATATCGGACCATTCTACGACGAAATGTTCGAAGCTCCCGGCAAGCCAAGACCGGGGACAGAGCTTTTGGCGAACAAGATCGAATCCCTGCCCCAGGGCGAGATCGGCAGAAGACAGACCGCTGCGGAAAAAGCCCTGTTCGACAGCGGCATCACCTTCAGCGTCTACGGCCACCAGGACGGCACGGAAAAAATATGGCCTTTCGACATTATTCCCCGCATCGTGGAAGCTTCGGAATGGAACACCATAGAGAAGGGCTTGATACAGCGCATCACCGCCATGAACCTCTTTATCGACGACATCTACCACGGAAAAAAGATCGTCAAGGACAAGGTGGTTCCCCTGGAATTGATCGAGTCGGCCGAGGGGTATTTGAAGCCCTGCATCGGGCTTGATCCTCCCCGCCAGATCTGGTGCCACATCACCGGAACGGACCTGGTGCGCGACGAAAACGGCCAGTACTTCGTGCTGGAGGACAACATGAGGTGTCCTTCGGGCGTGTCCTACGTGCTTTCCAATCGAAGGCTCATGAGGCGCACGTTTCCGGAGGTGTTCACCGCCTCCAAGGTGAAGCCGGTGGAGAGGTATCCGTCCAAATTGCTGGACATGCTGATTTCCATCGCGCCCCCCGGCGTGGCCGATCCGGTGGTGGGGCTTCTGACCCCCGGAATCTACAACTCCGCATATTTCGAACATTCCTTTCTGGCCCACGAGATGGGGATAGAGCTGGTGGAGGGGACCGATCTGACCATTTGCGACGGCTTCGTCTGCATGCGGACCACCAAGGGCCCCCGGCGCATCGACGTGATATACCGCCGGTTGAACGACGATTTTCTGGACCCGGAGGCGTTCCGCCCCGAATCGGTCCTGGGAGTTCCGGGAATCATGGAGGCATACAAAAAGGGGCGTGTCGCGCTGGCCAATGCTCCCGGAACGGGGGTGGCCGACGACAAGGTCATATACGCCTATGTTCCGAAGATGATCAAATATTATCTGGACCAGGACCCGATCATTCCGAATGTCCCGACCTACCTTTGCTGGGAGGACAAGGACCGCAAGTACGTCCTGGAAAACCTGGAGAAGCTGGTGGTGAAGTCCGCCAACGAGTCCGGCGGCTACGGCATGCTGGTGGGACCTGCATCCAACAAGGCCGAGCAGGAGGCGTTCGCGGAGAAAATCAAGGCCAAGCCACGCAATTTCATCGCCCAGCCCGCGCTGGGGCTCTCCAGAGTGCCGGTCGTCGTGGGGGATTTTTTCGAGGGACGCCACGTGGATTTGAGGCCTTACATCATTTACGGCGACGACATCTACGTGCTCCCGGGGGGGCTTACGCGGGTCGCCCTGAGAAAGGGTTCACTGGTGGTCAATTCGTCCCAGGGAGGCGGCAGCAAGGACACCTGGGTCGTGGACGAAGCCCTGCAAATCCAGAACTCGCAATCGCAGACGCAAGGAGGTGACGCATGCTGAGCAGAGTGGCCGATTCCCTGTATTGGATGACCCGCTATCTGGAGCGAGCGGAAAACATATCGAGATACATCGAGGTCAACTGGCACCTTACGTTGGAGCAGCCGGACCAGGAATGCCGGGAGTGGGGCGCGCTGATCTCCACCACCGGCGACGCCAAGTCGTTCCAGGAACGTTTCGACATCTACAACCGTGAAAACGTCTTGCATTTCCTGTTGTTCGACACGTCCTACGCGCATTCGGTCATTTCCTGCCTGAGGGCCGCCAGGGAGAACGCCCGCACCATTCGCGAGTTTCTCTCCGTGGAGATCTGGGAGCAAGTCAACAGCTTTTTCCATATGGTGGAGGATGCCGGAAAAGACAAGAATCATATCTACGAAAACCCCAGCGACTTCTGCCAGCAAGTCAAAGTCAGGGGAATGGCCTTAAGCGGCACCATCAACGAGACCATCCTGCACGGGGAAGGATGGCATTTCACGCGCCTGGGAAAATACCTCGAGCGCGCCGACAAGACCACGCGCATTCTGGATGTCAAATATTTCATCTTAAGGCCGGAATCCGACTACACCAGCGTCGCGTTCGACTATTTGCGCTGGGCCGGGCTGCTGCGGGCCAGCGGCGGGCTCGACGCCTACCGCCAGCAATACGGACGGGTGGTCCCCAACGACGTGGTGGAGTTTTTGTTTTTCGAGCCCAATTTCGCGAGATCCGTGCTTCACTGCGTACGCGAAGCACGGCGTTCTCTGCACGAAATCACGGGCGTGCCGCTGGGGGAATGGGAGAATTCTGCGGAGAGACTCCTCGGACGTCTTTATTCGGACCTGGCGTTCGCGGAAATCGACGAGGTATTCGAAACGGGCGTGCATCAATACACCGACAAGCTGCAAACCCGCATGAACGAAATTCACGAGGCGATTTGGGAGGCTTTTTTCCACTAAATTGTTTGCGCTTTCCATGCAGCCACATTCCGTTTTTTGGAATCGAAACTGATTCCCAATAGAATGATTTCCTTTCCGCTTTGCAGGAACGGGTCCGCATATTTTTTTTCACGAATTTGACGGAGGGCCGTTTCGGCGCTTTGGTCGCATTTGAATTCGACGATGTAAATCTTGTCGGAAAAATGGATAGCCAAATCGATCCGGCCCTTGCACGTCAAAACTTCGCTTCTCGCATCGACGCCGGAAGCGCTGAGCATCAGGTAGAAGATTGTGTGGAAATAGGCCTCGTCCCTCTTGGTTTCCAATATGTTGGGAATCGAGGCGAAAATGGCGGTCACTGTCTCGAAAAAGGGTTCGAATTCATCCTTTTGCAAGTATTGGGCTAGCAATGCAAACAAGTGGCTTTGAGAAGTCCCTCCTGTGAACGAATGCAGCAGGGACTCCAAAAACGATGTTTTGACCTCCTGGTTTGGATAATCGAAGCTGTAGATTTTACCTTGGACTGCGGAAATGGTCGTGTATCCGGTTTGATACAGCAATGCCTCGGGTTTTAGATTGTCAAGTTCGAAGGTACTGAAAATGGCTTTGGTGGCTTTCAGCCTCTCGAGTTCAGGGATCGGATACTTTTTTTCCTTGATCAGATCGATCAGAAATTTGGGGGTGCCGGTTTCGAACCAGAAGGCTTCGTATTCCCTTTGTTTCAAGGCGGACATCACGGAAAAAGGGTTGAATACACGAAGGTCGCGTTCGGAGAAACGATACCCGTCGTAGTACATTTCTAGCTTGGCCAAAGTTTCTTTATCGGTTTCCCCAGTCTTTTCAGCCATGCTGCGAATATGGGGTCGGAAATTTTCGATCAGTTCGTCTCGGGTATATCCCATCAAGTCGGCGTATTTGGAGACCAGCGTTATGTCTTCGAGATTGTTCAGCTCGGAAAAAATGGAAACCCTGCTGAATTTCGACACGCCCGTGATGAACACGAATCGCAGCACGGATGAAACCTGCGCGCCTTTCAAAACGCCAAAGAAACTTCTGAGAAGATCTCGGTTCTCCTCGGCGATGGCAAAAGCCGCATCGCCTTTTCCCAGATGATCGATCATGGGTTTGTCGTATTCGTCGATCAGGACGACGACCGGAGCACCGTTTTTTTTGGCAAGGGATAGGAGCAGGTCCTTGAAACGTTCCTTGAGAAGGGCGCTTTTCAATTGAATTTCGTTTGCGGCCGCGATATCCTCCAGGGCATACATGAGACCGGCCCTGAGCCTGTCGGTTTCGCCGTGGCTAATTTCGTTGAAATCCAGGACGACAACCGGATGCTTTTTCCATTCCCAGTTCGACTCGCTTGCAATCCACAATCCATCGAAAAGGTCTTTCCTGGCCTCGAACAGGCATTTCAGAGCGGAAACGGTCAATGATTTTCCGAAGCGGCGCGGCCGGGACATGAAATAGAAAAAGCCTTCCTGCAAAAGACGAAAAATATGGCGGGTCTTGTCAACGTAAATGTAGCCGTCCTGGCGAATGCGCTCGAACGACGACGTGCTGACCTGCACTTTCATTTTGGCATGCGGCATTGTCAAGGCTCACTCCTTTTTCAAATACGGTTCGCAGTTTATAAGGAAAGCTAACACAATTGGTTTCATTGTTCAAAGGTTGGAGATGGAAAAAAAAAGAACATGGCTGGAGGCATGCTGCCGGTCGGTTCTATTCCTTTTTGCAGACGTGGAGCGATTGACCATAGACAGACCCGGCCGATGATGGTAAACAAAATCCGGTGAACGAATCGTTTTCCAACAATTTTCGTAGATATTGCAGCCGGAATTTCGGCAGGAACTTGCAATCGAATGACAATGCGCGATTCGAACAGGTTTGATCGCGTGTTTTTCAGGAGCGTCTCATGCTTACAAACAAAGAGGAAGAAAGATATCAAAAATTTTTGAAAGGCACGTTTCTCATCAAAGGGTGGAACGCGAGGGCCGATCAGATTTTGAGGGCCGCCCCCCCCAATGACCGCGAAGCGTTGCGCTCCCTTCTCTTAGGTCTGGGGGAAAAGATCGGACGGGAATGGGCCAAGGACCCGAAAATCCGCAAGATCGATACGATCATGCTTCAGAAATGGGGGCAGCAGCTCAAGCAGGCAAGCGCTGCGAGCGCCGACGAAATGACGGCCCGACTGCGAAGAATCGACGGGGAAGTGAATTCCATTCTATCCTCCTGACCCGCTTTCGTTGTGCGCCGCAGCCCGATACGCCGGGCGGTCGGATGAGGTTGCAAAAGGATTCGGGCCCACGGCCCCAAACCAAGCGAGGAAAAAAAACATGCTTCCGGAATATTTCGAATTTTGGTCGCCGACGAAGGTCGTTTACGGAATCGGCGTGGCGAGCGCATTGTCCGGGCCCTTGGCTCGGTTCGGAAAACGCAAGGCGCTGCTGGTCACAGACGGAATTCTTTTGAAGGCCGGGCCGGTCGATAAGGTCAAGGCCGGTTTTTCCGACACGCCGGTCGAGATCGCGGCAATATTCGACAAGGTCCCGCCGAATTCCACCACCGAGGCGGTGAAAGCCTGCGCCGAGGCCGCCAAGGAGCACGGTTGCGACATGATCGTGGCGGTGGGGGGCGGCAGCGTGATCGACACGGCAAAGGTCGCCAACCTGCTGGCCGTCAAGGGCGGGGAGCTTGCCGATCACCAGGGCGCGTACCTGCTCGATCCCAACGAATCCCTGCTCCCGTTCGTGGCCATTCCCACGACGGCGGGCACCGGGTCGGAGGTGACAAAGGTGGCGGTGATCTTCGACCCGGAAAACGAGGTCAAGCTGCCTTTCGCCGAAGAGCAGTTTCTGCCCGACCTGGCCATACTCGATCCGGAAATGACGGTTTCCATGCCTCCGAGACTGACAGCGGCCACCGGCATGGACGCCCTGACGCATGCCATCGAGGCCTATGTGGACAAGGAGTGGTCCCCGGCCTCCGACGCGCTCGCACTTCACGCCCTTCGCCTTATTTCCGACAACATTCTGCAAGTCTGCGCCAAGCCCGACGATCTTCGCGCCCGGGGCGCGATGCTTGCGGGAAGCTTCCTGGCGGGCGTGGCGTTCTCCCACTCCATGGTGGGCATGGCCCACGGCATATCCCACGCGCTGGGCGGGGTCTACCACATCCCCCACGGCATCGCCAACGCCCTGGTTCTGCCCGATGTGATGGAGTTCAACATGGACGAATCCCTGGACCGGTACGCCGACATCGCCGAGGCCATGGGGATCGACTATCCTCATTTCGTGGAAGAAAGCCGCAGTTTCATTAAAACCGGACCCTTGGCGGGCGCCGCGCGAAAGCTCGTGCCGGCGGATTCCCTGCGCGAATGGCTCGATGAAAAGACCGGCGCGATCCGGGGCATGGCCGCCAAAGCCATGGACAACCTGGGGTTCGTGGACCGCTGGGTCAGAAAGCAGGCCGCCTGGGCCGCCGTCGAAAAGGTCCGGACACTGAACCGCCAGCTGGCCCACCTGGCCGACATGCCCCTGAACCTGAGGGAGGCGGGCATCGACGACCGTCTGGAAAAGCTCGACCAGGTCGTGGAAACGGCCATGGAAGACGGCGCCATGCTCTACAACCCCAAGGAACCCACCCGGGAGAAAGTGGAATTCATCGTTCGCAAGGCCTATCACTCCGACCTTTCGCCCCTGCCCGTGGCCGACGAGGACCTTCGGCCGAGGATGGTCGCCAGGACCCGCAAGGAAATGAAAAACGTGTTCAAGGATTCCGAGATGCTCTACGATGTTCTCTTGGGGTTCTACGAACAGCTCAAGAAACACCCGGACATCGGCCCGGCATTGAAAAAGACCGGCCTGGTGGTCCAGTTTCGATACGCGAAGCCTGCCGGCGTGATCACCATAGACGCCAGCGGAGAGGAACTTCGCATCGTGCGCGACGATTTCGACGGCGAACCCGAGGTGGTCATGAGCATGGAGGCCGATTTCGCCCACAAGTTCTGGCACGGCAAGGCCAACCTGGTGGCCGCGTTGACCAGGCGGCAGGTCGTGGCCAAGGGAAACGTCCCCAAGACCCTCAAGCTTCTGCCGATCTTGAAACCGGCGTACGAGCTTTACCCTCGCTACCTCGACGAAAAGGGGCTTTCGAACCTGGTCATGTGAAAGGAGAGAGGCGATGAAAAAAATCGTCAGCGTAAGCCTGGGACCCGCCAGGGACGACTACGAGTTCCAGACCCGGTTTTTGGGCAAGACGTTCCGGATTTCCAGAATCGGGGTGGACGGCGATATTGCGCGCGCGGCGGAACTCATCCGCAAATTCGACCGGGAGGCCGACGCCATCAGCATCGGGGGCGTGAAATTGCCATACGCCATCGGGCACGAAAAGCTGGTCCGAAGGCACGCCGAAAAGCTCGAACTATTGGCAGAGCGCATCAAGACCCCGGTCTGCACCGGCGATTCCTTAAGAAACGTGGCCTACGAATGGGCGTTGCGCCATATCGAATTCGAGTTCGGGCACTATTTCGACAACGCCCGCGTTTTGTTTCTTTCCGGCATGACCCACTACCGGATCGCCAAGGTGATGTCGGAGTTCACCGAAAATCTGACATTCGCCGATCCCGTTCTGGAAAGCGGGGTCCCGAAATTCCTCGGCTCGGTCGAGGAACTGGAGCTGTATGCCAAGACTTTCCGCGGCCTTCTGAAATTCATCCCCGGAAAAAGCTTGGCCTGGCCCTTTCCCGCGCTTAAGCCCGTCAACGCCCATTTGATCAAAAAGGCGATGCGAGACGCCCACATCATTGTTGTTCCCTACTACGGCTTTTTCCGATACCTGGAAAAAACCAGCGTGGAGGAACTGGGAAGAAAGATCGTGATCACCACCACCGCCTACGATGACCGCGTGGCCTTTTTAAAAGAGCGCGGTGTGGATGTGGTCATCGACACGACCCCGAAAATTCTGGAACGGGTGGTGGGCTTGAGCGTGTTGGAAGCCTTGATCCTGACAGCGCTGGAAAAAAGCCCGTCGGAAATCGAAGACGACGATCTTCTGGAGATTATCAGCGAACAAAAGATGGACCCTCGCGTGGTGTATCCTTCGGGCAGCCCCAAGAGAATCAACCGGTTCGCGTTCGTCATCCATCCCTTGTCCCAGGAATATTTCAAGAACGTAAAGCCGGTGGAAATGTTTTCCGGGGTCGCGCCGCCGGCTTTCATGGACGTTGTGGAAAAAGTCGCGGCCTACACCCCTCCCTTCGTGTATTCCAAGGTCACGGGAATCAAGTCCCCGCAGGGCGTGGAGGCCGAAGGGTGGCTGATCACCGTGGGAGGCACCCCAAAAGAGATGCTGTCGCGCTCCCCCGAATTCACCTACAGCCGCCTGCTACAGGCTGCGAAGATGGCCAAGAAGCTGGGGGCGCAGATCATGGGGTTGGGGGCGTTCACCAAAGTGGTGGGAGACGCCGGGGCCACCGTCGCCAGGCAGGCCGACATTCCCATCACCACCGGCAACAGCTACAGCGCGTCCGGCGCGCTCTGGGCCGCTGCCGACGCTGTTCGCCGCATGGGAATCCTGAAAGCCGAACCCGGCAAAATCATCCGGGGCAAGGCCATGGTCATGGGCGCCACAGGTTCCATCGGCTCCGTGTGCTGCCGGCTTTTGGCATACGCCTTCGAAGAAGTCTACATGGTGGGCAGAAACATGGCCAAGCTGCTGGCCTTAAAAGAGTCCATCGCCGAAGAAAACCCCGACGTCGAGCTGTTTATATCCACCCGCGCCGACAAGTTCACCCCGGAAATGGATGTCATCGTGACCGCCACTTCGGGCGCGGGCAAAAAAGTCCTGGACATCGCCAGGGTCAAGCCCGGATGCGTCGTCACAGACGTGGCCAGGCCCCTGGACCTTTCTCCCGAAGACGTGGCCAAGCGCCCGGACGTCATGGTCATCGAGTCGGGCGAAATCCAGCTGCCCGGCTATCCCGAAATGAGAAACATCGGCCTTCCCCACGGCGTGGCCTACGCCTGTCTGGCGGAAACCATCGTGCTCGCCCTGGAAGGGCGCTTCGAAAATTTCACCGTCGGACGAAACATAGAATGGCAAAAAGTGCGCGAAATCTACAAGCTCGGCCTGAAACACGGCATGAAGCTCGCCGCCATCTCCGGGGTAAACGGCGTCTTTTCCGACGAGGACATCGCCCGGATCAGAAAAATGGCACTGGCTGCCGGATGACGCCGTAAGGAGAACTATCTCGAAGCCTGGGCGATTCTTACATCGTCGCGAATCGATTCCCTCGCTTCGTCGCTGTCCTTGCCGGGCTTGTCGCGGGCGGCCTGCTTGTCTTTGCTTTCTTTCGCCGATTCGATTTCCTGCTGCTTGTAGTACTTATAGTAATGCAGCACTTTGCTGACATAATATCGGGTGGCGCTGATCGGCGGCACGCCCTTGTGCCTCAACACGGGGCCAAGTCCGGCATTGTACGCCGCGATGGCCGCCTTCAAGTCGCCATCCAGACGATCAATGAGCTTTTTTATGTACTTGACTCCCGCGCGAACATTGTCCTCCGGGTCGAACCGGTTGACGGCCCCCAACGACTCCGCAGTCGCGGGCATCAGCTGCATAAGCCCAACAGCCCCCATTTGGGAGACGGCGCTCGGGTTATAGCTGGACTCCGCCATCACCATCGCCTTGATCAGGGCGGGATCGATATCGTGCTGCTCCGCGATTTCCTCGATGATCGGATGGTATTCTTCCTCCCCCTTCTTTCCCCGGAACTTGGGAAAATTGTACAGGGGAACTTCGGGTTTTCGTTGACTTTTCGGCGGCTTGAGAATGTGGGCCGACGGCGGCGACAGGCTCGCCAGCGCCAGCAATTGGCCCTGTCCGGAATCCTGCGGACTGCGCATGTAGGATATTTCGATATCGGCTTCCGCTGACGGGACCCCGAACCTCAAAGGACCCGACCAGAACAATACATGTGTCGCGTAAAGAATCAAGACCGCAAAAAACGCCAATCGAACGGATTCCCAAACATCCTCGGGTTTTCCATCGACGCGCATTTTCCCTTTCATGATACTTTCCGTTGCTTCGATCTATGGGTTTCAAAATAACAAAATCACCCCGTAAACCAACACAACGACATTACGCTTCCAATATTTAGAGAGCGATCCCGAATTGGCAAGTGTTTCCGGGGTGATTTGGCACCAACAATGGAGAAATTTATTTCCAAAGACTTTTAATGTCAAACCTTTTCGATATTTATTTGATGAATTGGGTTCACCGGCCAAACGAATGGTGCGACAATATCAGTTTCTTTTTGCAAAACGTCGGTGTTTCCCATATTATTTATCGGGTAATGTGGAAAAAAGGAGGTCGGGCAATAGGAAAATTGTGGCGGATCTTCCCGCAAAATGCCGTTCGCTCATTCGGAATGCCGCCTTTGTCAACGACCTTCGCATTGCATTCGAGGCAATGTCCATTGGCGCAGTGTTTCATACGGAAGATTTGGATCATTTTCGAATCATTTTTAATAGAACACCGTCTCTAAAACTTGTGATCACCACGGCTTACACCTGAAACCCGATGATCAATTTTTTCCGCCCAACAGCTTGAGATGCGCGCCATTCCGGGCGTAGCGGAGACCCGGGGGGCTCTGCGCTACGCCGGAATGACGGTGTTTCCCGATGTTATAATCAAAACCTTCGCTGGTTTTGGTTCTTTCTTCGGCCATGGCACTGCGGAACGCTGACGCCAAGCGTTCTGGTATTCATTTCAACGCGAAGCATTGAAACGACGCGGCGAGGGCATGGCCGAAAAAAACAGGCCCGACCTCGCTCGCGCATGCAAAAGGGGTGCAGTTGTTCAACCCCAAAAAAGGAAAGGAAAAAAAACATGCCGCATTTTAAAATAGAAACAAGCCGCCAGATTGACGATACGGACATCCAAAGCATTCTTGAAAGAGCTTCCGGCTTCATTTCAGACATGCTGGCCAAGCCGGAACAGTATGTAATGGTGTCTATCGAAGCCAACAAACAGATGATGTTTGGCGCGGATGCCGAACCGGCCGCTTTCGTCCAGCTGAAAAGCATCGGGTTGCCGGCAGACAGGTGCTCGGAATTTTCGAGCAGGATTTGTCAGTTTATGAACGATGAATTGCGCGTTCGGCCCGACAGGGTCTTCATCGATTTCAAAAACTTGGAACGGAACATGTTCGGGTGGAACGGGAAAACTTTCTGATTCATCGCGGATTTGTGGGAAAGGTCATGTCGATGGTGACCAGACCATCTTGGTCTGGCATGCCTTCGATTCCAAGCGGCGGCATATTCACGCTATGAGACCAGAGCTGGAAGCTCTGGTTACCTTTACCGCTCCCCACTAATCCGCGATGAACCAACTTTCTAAACGGTTATCAATTTGAATACTCAGGTCGGGGCAACACAATGGAAGAATTGTTTGAACTGAAAAATCATATCGAACAGGGACGCTATGAAGACGCATTGGCCTTGACAGGGGAAATGGAGGAAATGAGCCGCGATGACAAAATCAACAAGATTGAAAGCTATATGGCGACTTGGAAACAAATAAATCTGCCATCTTTCTTGTCTTTTGGCCCGTATGAACGAAAATCCAGCGCATTTTTGGCCGAACTTTTTATTTCCAAGTCCCTATGGAAATATTGCTTATCCATTTGATCAAGCAGCATGCGGAGCGGCGTTCGACCCGATCATGTGAAAAATCGATACGGGGCTTGGTCTTAACATCGGCCACTTTCAGGGACTATCGTCGCGGCGGTGGTCATTCCGGGCGGAGCGGTATGTACCCCGGGTGTCGATAAAACAGCTGGATTCCGTCGCTTCCGGAAATTTCCTGACTGGAACATGTAGCGTAGACCCGGAATCCAGGTGGCCGAATTTAGAACCAAGCCCATCGATACGTAATTCCCTGGAAGCAATCAAGCGTACGAATAAGCGCAGAAAAGCCGGAGGCTATTATCTCGATGCGGACGAGCTGGGATCGGCCTTGAACGAAGTCTTTCAGAATGCATTGTATATCGAGGCTTTCGAGGCTTTCGACGCTTTCGAAGGAATTTTCAACGAGGACGAGATAGCCGAGAAAGTGGACGAGGACGAGATAAAAAAAGAAGCCTGGGATCCTGGGATTCCATTTTGAAACAGATGGATTGGTCGATTCCTTCGATGAAGAGAGAAAAAGGAACATTGGATAGCCTCGACGGTGTGTTGGACGAAGTTTGGGCGATGCTGAAAAGAGGGGCCAAGCGCTCTGACGATCCTTTTCATTGGCCGGTTTTGGGGACATCCGGAGATAGAGGATGCAATGTGCGCACGGTGATTCTCCGGCAATTCATCATGCGGGACCGGGTTTTGGTTTGCCATACGGATGCAAGAGCACCCAAAGCAAGAGAAATCGAAGAATGCGACCGCATTTCCTGGCTCTTTTATCATCCCGCAAAGAAAGTCCAATTGAGAATGTTCGGAAAGGCGACACTGCATTCGCAAGATCGTTTCGCCGATAGACAATGGGACGCCGCCGCGATAACGAGCAGGCTAAATTACGCCACTGCAGAACCTCCCGGCACGCCGATCGACAGGCCGACGTCCGGATTGCCCGATTTTTTGCGGAATAAAATTCCTACGCTTTTTGAAAGCAAAAGGGGGCGTCCCAATTTTATGTCCATTGCCTGTCGAATCGATATTATCGATTGGTTGATGCTCGGTGTTCTGGGAAACCGACGAGCCAGGTTTGTCTGGGATGAAAACAAGCTTCGTTCGACGTGGTTGATTCCATAGTTGGCCAGCTCCTTTTCATGGAAGAAATTCCGCGATTCTTCGCCCCATTGATAGCGAACCGGATCTTTTGCGTCTATACCAACCTGACCGGCGGAACGATCACCGCCTGGTATTCTTCCCGGATGTCCGAGATTCTGTCCTCGATCATCGAAAAGGACGTCGCCTCCCTGCGGGTCGCAGAGGAACTGGAGATCGCGCTGATCAACCAGAAAGGCTTCGTCTCCTATTATTTTCTCGACGGAGACCCCAACTGGCTGAGGCAATTGGGCAATACCGGCAGATTTTCAAGGACCGCCTCGAAAAGACCCGCGAATACATCGACGGAGATCGGCAAAAGGAGACCCTCGACAAGATCGAAAGGGAATACCTGGTCTACATAGACGCCAAGGACCGCGTCATCGAATGCTACAAAGTCGAAGACGGCAAAACGTGCGCCGCTTCCCATCAAAAGGCGCGAGACCATTTCTTCAGGACCTTGGAACTGTGCGAGGAATACAAGAAAATCCACGTGCAGAGAATGATCGAGGCAAGGAAGGAAAGCGAAATACGCGCAGGGGAAATAAGGACCACGGTCTATTTTGGCGTGCTGACCGGATTCGTGCTGTCCCTTTTTCTGGCATTTGTCCTTGTCACGCAAATCCTGGGGCCTGTCCAAGAGTTGACCAGGGAAACGGAAACGGGAAGAAACGAGCCGCCGGCCGACGCAAAAAACGAAATACAAGCCCTCAGCCAAAGCGTGCGCGGTCTCATCAAGGACGCGGGCCAAACCCATCGGGAGCTTCGCAGGAGCCGGGAATACATGGCCCAGTCGGAAAAGATGGTCATGGTGGGAAAACTGGCGGCAGGCACCGCCCACAGCATCCGCAACCCCTTGACATCGGTCAAGATGAGGCTGTTTTCCCTGAGCCGCAGCCTGGAACTTGCAGAGGCCCAGCAGGAAGATTTCGACGTGATATCCGAAGAAATCCGGCACGTGGACACCATCGTCCAGAACTTTCTGGAATTCTCCCGCCCCTCCAGGCTCAAGATGCAGCACACCAGCCCCTCCACCGTGGTCGACAACGCCGTGCAACTTCTGGCGCACCGCCTGAAATCCCACGACGTTGAAGTCAAGGTGGTCCGGGAATGCCTGCTTCCCGAAATCAACCTGGACCCGGAACAGCTGAAGGAAGTCCTCGCCAACCTGATGATCAACGCGTGCGAAGCCCTCGGCCATTCGGGCACCATCGTCGTCGAGGAGGAAACCATCCGGGACGAACATTCGGGCAAAGCCGCCGTGATAAGAATATCCGACAACGGTCCCGGCATCCCCGCCTCCATCCGCGAAAAGATCTTCGACCCCTTTTTCACCACCAAGGACGAAGGGACGGGATTAGGGCTGAGCATCGCCATGAGAATCGTCGAGGAGCACGACGGCATCCTCGAAGTGGGCGAAAACGAAGAAGGGGGCGCGAATTTCACCATAACCATACCCATATCCCGGGGGACCGACCATTGAAAAACGCTTCGGAAAAAGTCCTGATCGTAGACGACGACGACCAGTTGAGGAAAAGCTTCGTCAAACTGTTGACCGACGAGGGATACGAGGTCCAGGGCGCCGCGTCGGGCGAAGAAGGCCTGGAAATAATCAAGAAATCCTGCCCGGACCTGGCAATCATAGACGTTCGCCTGCCGGGAAAAAGCGGCATCGAGACCTTTCGCCTGATCCACCAGATCGAGCCCAAGCTGCCCGTGGTGGTCATGACCGCTTTCGGCACCACCGAAACCGCCATCGAGGCCACCAAGCTGGGAGCGTTCGATTATATTCTCAAGCCCTTCGAAATTCCCGAGATTCTGCAGACAGTGAAAAAGGCCCTGGAGACCGGACGCTTCATGCGCTCCCCCGTCTCCATGAACCCCCCGCCGGAAAACATCCACGAGGAGGCCATCGTCGGAAAAAGCAAGGCCATGCACGAAATCTACAAGGAGATCGGACGGGTCGCGCCTGGGGTGATGAAAATCACCCGTAAATGGCACAAGAATTTTCTGCCGCTTTTTGTTCCTCTTTTTTTACGATTTTATTGAATTCTTTTCTGCGTGCATGAACAGATTTTCCGACCTTTTCCTGAATCCAGCGCCAAACTTTCTTCGTCGGCGTCGAATCGATCGCTTTTTTTACGGTATCCATGCTGAGATCGGAAACCGACGCGGCCAATCCGAGAAGCATGCCGGTGAAGCCTCCTTTAACTTGATCGTTCTGCAGCCGCTTGTATTTTCCGATTGCCGATTCGATTATTTCGCTGCTGCCAAGAAGTCTGTCCCCGCCTGCCAGCCTTGACTGCCGTCCCCTGGCAAACTCCGCCAATTCGTATTTTATTCCGGCGAATCGAGGATTGCGCGGCAATTCGTCCGATTGAACGCGCAAATCCGCGTCCAGACCTTTGTACAATCCAGTGAAATTGACGAAGGAGGCGGCGGTATCCACAATGTCAACAAGGCTTTTCCAATCCCCGAGCCGATCGCGGTATTCGCATACCCAGCCGAATTTCTCTTTCATTTCGCAGCTTTCGAATTGGTCCCCCAGCTCCCTTTTCTCGATGTCCAGCCGCACAAGGGTTTTCGCTCCCCAGTTCACCAGTTCGTCCAAGTTCATATACCGGGCCTTGCTTCTTTGATTCGGAGGCGCCATGTCGGCGAACTTCGTTTGCCGGACCTTTTTGCTCGTCCTGCCAGCCTGCGTCGAAAAATTCTCCCGGTCGGGGACGTCCTTCAGTTCCCTTTTCAAAATGGTCGCTCCCTTGTGCTTGATATCGTAGGTGCCGATGACGCCGTACTTTTCGCAGAATTTTTCGGCTCCGCTCTTTACGTCGGCGCCATGGTCGTAAACGATCTGTTTGGCAAGCCCCGTTTTCTCGATGGTTGCCTCGAGCTGTCGGAAAACGACCTCGCCGTTGGATTTTTCAACGGGGAAAAGCGCCAGGGGTTCGACATCCTCGTGTTTCAGATGCAGTTCGCAGTCCGGAAGCGAACTCTCCCTGACGCCAGGAATCACCATGCATTTTTCATTTCCGAGCTGAACGGTGTGATCGATTATCCATATCCAGTCGTCGGCGATCGTTTTCGGTCTTTCGAGATTGTAAAGGCCGATTCTCAAAAGCCACAGACGACTGGCGCTCCAGCTCGGCATTTCGATTCCGAGTTCCAGAAACGAGCCGACGATATCCAGGCTGCGGCTCGCCCCCTCAGACTTGCGCTCGCCTCGAGAACGAGTCGAAGAAACAGGTGCATATGCCCGTAGGAATACTTGTGGAATGCCGGGACCTCGCCGAATTTCAAGGCCGGCGCATCGCATCCTTCGGAGTTTTTTTTGGCGATTTCCCGATTTCCTCCTCAAGCTCCCCGACCCGCCGTCTCAGATCGTCGCTTTGCCTTTTCCAATATCGAACCTGTTCCGTCAATCGCTTGACGTTTCGCTTGGCATCCATGAACTTTTTCTTCCACTTGTCCCGGCTTCCTTTGAAAAAGGCCGCGAGCTTCGAAGGCGGACTTTTGTATACCGGCTTGTCACCACCGATTTTATTGTCGGGCATTGTGCAATCTCCTGAAAAACAAGGTTAAAATTGTGCAAATACACTTGATTAAGTCAAATATACAGCTATTATTTCATGCTTATCATAAAATTCATTTGCAGATAATCTGTCAAGGAACATTTCCCGGCAGGAAATTTAAGGGGTTTTATTGTGGATTTTCATCACCCCATGTCGCGCCCACCGACGCCACCGTGCTCGTCCGGGGCGAATCCGGCACGGGAAAGGAACTGGCCGCGCGCGCCATCTACCAGCACAGCAACCGCGCCGACAAGCCCTTTCTGGCCATCAACTGCGTGGCCATACCCGAAACTCTCCTGGAAAGCGAACTGTTCGGCTACGAAAAGGGCGCCTTCACCGGCGCCACCCATCGAAGGGTGGGAAAGATCGAACAGGCCAGGGGCGGCACGGTCTTTCTGGACGAAATCGGGGACATGCCCCTGAGCCTGCAGGCCAAGATCCTTCGCCTGATTCAGGAAAAGAGCATCGAAAGACTCGGCGGCAGGGAAACGGTCCCCACCGACGTGCGCATCGTGGCAGCCACCAACCGGGACCTGGAAAAAGCCATCGCCGACGGCCGCTTCCGCGAAGACCTGTATTACCGCCTGAAAGTGGTCTCCATCTGGCTGCCCCCCTTGAGAAAACGCCCGGACGACATCCCCCTGCTGGCCAAATATTTCCTCGCCAGCCTGTCGGCCAAGGAGGGCATCGGCAACCCAGGCATCACCCCCCAGGCGGTCGGCCTGCTCTCCGGCTATCCCAGGCCCGGCAACGTCCGGGAATTCTCCAACACCATCCAAAAGGTCCTGATCTTCAACCGCGGCACCCCCATCACCCCCGAAGAAATCCAGCAGGCCCTCGCCGAAAAAGGCCCCGATACCGCAAGCGCCCCATCGGACACCGACGACATCCTGCGCGAACACATCCGCCAGGACCTCCTCAACGCGTCCGGAGAAAACTTCTTCGAAACCCGCATGGAAAGCTACGCCAGCCTCATCATCCAGGAAGCCCTGAAAGTCGCCAACGGCAACCGCAGCAAAGCCGCCAAACTCCTCGGACTGTCCCGCCCGACGCTTCACGCGAGAATCGACAAGTACGGGATTCGCACCGCAACGTTAATAGAAGATGCCGATTAGGACATCGCGAAGCTTTTCGCAACGACGCGGCAACTGTCTGACTCATTGGAAAACAAATCCGCACATCAAGTGGCAAAATCGGAAAGCGCCGTATTTGACAATCGTAGTGTCTTTGTGCTTTTTCTTGAAAATCACATATCAGGAAAATTACCACACCTCTTTGATCCGCCTGAAAAGGTCGTCGATCATCGGCTCGGCAACTCTCTGGCGCAAACCATTTCCTCCTGCTTTTTCCAAGGCTTTTTGCAAGGCAAGGGATTCGGGGTCGCTGTCGGATGCGTAGATTCTGGGATCGGCATCTTCGACGTTATTGTGAGCGAGAGGTATCTGGCGGTCTTTGAGCAAGTCCATGAAGTAGATATGGACTTTCACGTGCCAACAGTATTGACCGTAGCCTTCGACCTGATTCGGGCGTCCGGGCTCCACTTCGACGCGGAATCGGTAGTTGGGAGAAAAATCCAAGTGGTCGTTCGCGTCGTAGACCTTGTAGCCTTCGGTTACGGCGCGGCTTTTGAAAAGATCGGCAAATATTCCGGCGCCTGGACCGACGGGTTCGACCACGACGGTATTTTTGCCTTTGGCGATAAATAACCGTGTTTTTTTCTCGATCCAGGACCGAAAGAAATCCCGGTCTATGGATTCTGAGATCGTCGCGCAGTAAATCCCTCCGGACATATTCCAATCGGCGTCCTCCAGAGAGGTTGACGGGCGTCGAATCTGATCCGGGACCCAGTTCTTACTGCCGAGTCCCGTATTTTGGGCGAGCCATGGGTAGGTGTGTTCTTCGAGGAAGGCCTGAATCAAGCCCTTTTTGGCTTCTTGGTAGGCGGCCTTTTTAGACGGCCCGCAGCCTCGGAAGGAAACGTTGAGCAATGAAGGAAAAAACTCTGTGGAAGAACGGTTGCCAGCGCAATCCTCGGACACGACGCGAAAGCTCCCTTTGGGAGAGACCGGCACTTTGATACGATACGGTGCCAAACCGGAAGCCGACGCGACTGGACTCCAGGAATTGCCTACGCCCTTTTCGACGACGAATTTCTTTACGTCTTCAGCGTCGCCTCTTTCGTCGATGGACCATTCCACTGTAAATTCATCATTTTTCGCGTCCGCCACGGTTGGCGAAGAAGGGGCCGGGGGAGCGACGGTGTCGAAGGCCAACAGCTCGCCATGGCCCAGATAGTAGCCTTGGCCTTCGAGTTCGTAGAAGATTTCCACCCTGCTCGGACCGAATTCGCGATTTCTCGGAAGCATGCTTTCCATGAAAGTCGCATCGGAGACGATCTGCGTCTGGGAAATACATCGCTGAAATCGCAGTGTATTTTCGAGACCGTCGATTTTGGCGTACAGCTTACCGGGGTCCAGCAACTGCGCCACGGGACGGTCGAACTGGATCACCATAGCCAGCTTGTGCCCTGCCCCCAGATGGTAGATTTCCGGTCCCCCGGCATAGGCGCATGTGGTTGCCGGATGCACCTGGAGGTCCAAGGAAAATTCTTTCGCCAAGTCCAAGGGCGGCGAGGTCTCTTCCGGGCGTTCGGCGGATTGCGCGGCGGCCAAATCGGGTGCCTTGCGTTCTTCGAGAACGGAAGGTCTGCCCTCTCCGGGTCCGCCGGGGAACTTCGCAGCCTTTTGGCTGGCGCAGGATGCAAAAAAAATGGCAGCAAAAACAACGGGCAGAAGACGTCCAATCTTAAAACTAAAGCTTGTTGACATTGGCGATCCGATTTTCATCCCAACCTCCTGCTAAAAGAATTCGGTCATTGTTGTTGCGGGGCGAGCCCGGTGTACTTTTCGATTTTTTCGAGCTTTTCGGCTTTCTGCTCTTCGCCTTGATAGGGAAGCATCAGAACATAGCCGTATTCGTTTTCGGCGATGGCCATTTCGACCCCCGCTTCCTTCTTGATGTGTTCCTTCATGCTGACCGCTCCGACCTTGGTGTCGAAGGCCATGAAAAATTCCTTCTCTGTCTTCACGAAGCCTTGCGCCATTATTGACTCCACCTCGTTTCTCACGGCGGCGGAGAATTTCACGTCGTCGGGGGACAGCGTTTTAGGGTTGACGGAAAGCGCCTGCTTTCTGAAGGCCGCCAAGGCAGGGGTCCACTGTCGGTCGCTCGAGTCGAAGAGTTTTCTGAGCATTATGCAGCCCGCTTCAATGTTGCGGCATGGATCTTCCAACATAGAGACTTTCTCATCGAACCCCAAGGTCCTGGCCGGTTCTGGCCATGCGATTTTCATCAGGCCGTGGTATTCGTCCACGGTATACTTGGGGTCGAAATTGGAAGAGAGCTTGACCAATGCCAGCACCACGGCCGGAGGCAAGGCGTTCTCGCTGGACGATACCAGTACGCAATCCCAATAGGGAAAGCTTTCGGGGTTTTGTAACCGTTGCGGCCTCGCCAGCATCGCCTCCCACATTTTTTCTTCGTCTTCGTATGGAGTCAGGGGAGGCATTTCGCGCGCTTTGTCTTCCGGTTCCCCGGCCCCGGTGGAAACGACGGCGACTTCCGGACCGTCGTTCGAGGCAGGGCCCGGTTCGGGATTCGTGGCAGTCCGAGCGTCTACTCCAGAGGCGTCTCCCTCCACCTGATTTTGAGCCCCCGGCGTTTCAGGCGCCTTGACCTCGGCAGGGCCGATGCCTGCCTTCTCCGGTCCGGGGGGATCCGTTTTTTCCGGTTCGGTCTTATTTATAGCTACTGCCCCCGAAGGCGGACTTTCTACCGTCTCGGTTTGCGCAGGGGGTCGCGTCAGGGCCGCCCACGCCACGATAAAAACCAAGGTGCCGATGATCGCCCCCGCTATCAAGCTTTTCTTCATTGTCTTATTAGCCATTTGTCATTACCTCCAGATCAGTAATCCAACTTCACGAGGACTTTGTTTTTGGAAAAACCTTCGTACGGGGGAAAGGCTTCGACCCTCGCGGTGATCCTTGCCCCCCCCTCGGTCAGAACGCCTTGGAAATCGATGGTTCTCGGCCTGTCTTCAACTCGGGCGACGAGGGTGAAATGAATTTTGTTGCCCTCGATCTTGACATCCACTTCCGAAGCGATCAAGGAATCGCCATCGGGTCCCAGAACATTCGCGGCGAACCGTCCGGGGACCTGTTGAAACACGTGCAGCTTCCCCCATTGGCGGTTGCCGGGAGTGTCGAGAATATTCCACAGGCCGGAGAAGTTGGCCGCCGGGGAGTTGTCGATCACCACGAAAGCGTGCGCCGACACGCCCTGGACATGCCTGCCGTCCTTTCGAACGAGTTCGACCCATAGACTGTGGGAACCTTGCTTGGGGCCGTCAGGATTCATTTTGGCCTTCAGAAGCCAGTCTGCAGCGTTTCTGTCGTCGGTAACGGCAATTTCATTAAGGTTGTTGAGATTGCTCTCGACGGCATCCATGATATCGGCGGCTTTGCGCCTGCTAAGATCGTCGTATTCGGGATATACCAATATTTCTTCCCCCCTGTAATACGGCTGGTATTTGCACGTCAGGGACTGGGCCAGATACAATGCCATTTGCTGGATTTCATTTGTGGTATACGGCATGACGGCAGTACCCTTGAACGAGTTGTCCGCATATGGTTTTTTCAAGTCATCCATTTCCTGACTTGTCAGACCGACACGGTCATTGTACACGGAGAAGCCACCAATCCATGCGTTTTCCTTGGCGTCGAAGGCGTTGAACTGGATTCGCGCAAGCAGGTCCGACTCCGGCCTGCGGGCGCTGATGGTGACCGTCAGGTAAGCGTCGTGTTCCTGAAACAGGTCGCAATTGAGTTCGCTCAATTTGAAACCGGGCTCCAATTTCGGAGGGCGACGGGGAACGATCACAAAGCCTCTTTGTCCCAAGGCCCGGGCCCTGAGGCCTTGGGCGATATCTTCGGTAAGCCGGTCGGTTTCGTGCGCGACAGAGACCGAATCGCCGGTGCCGCGCACGATCTGGAACCGCCTGCCCCTCAAGTCCGGGTTTTCCGTAAGCGCGTCAACGACCCTTTGATAGCCATCGGTCTCCAGCCAGTCATGAATGGGCACGCCCCCTGAAGTTTTGGTCAAACCGTTTCCCTGGGGTCTTGAACCGGTGGTCACGCAACCGGCGAACACAAAGGCGACGAGCGCCAATAAGGCGAGACGGTCGAGCACTCTTTTCATGATTCTTCTCCTTTCCTTAGCTTTTTGTCTCAATGGGTTCGAGCCCCATTTTTTCCCGGTACAGCCTCAAATAACGATCCCTTTCTTTCGAGTTCGCGTACATCAGATAGATGTCGTACGAGTAGGTCCTGCTTTTGAAAATTTCGAAGGGCCCGTCGGGAATTTTTTCCTCTATACGTTCCAAGAAGGATTTGGCGGTCCGGTAGTAGGTGAATTCCAGAAGCAGAATGCGGTCGGTCCCCCGAAAGCCTTTTTTCCTGATCTTTTCCAAGTGGTCGTAGATGTATTGCGCATACCATTTGGCCCCGTCGGGCACGCTACCGCGTTTTACTTTTCCGGGACCGTAGTTGTAGGCAGCCAGGGTGAGATAGTAGTTTTCGTCGTAGCGTCTCGCCAGCCAAGCCAAGTACTTGGCGCCTGCGTCGATATTGACGCAAGGCTTATAGAGGTCGCTTCTTTGGTAGATTCCGAGATCTTTGGCGGTCCCCGGCCACTGGATTTGCATAATGCCATAGCAGGACGCGGAACTGGCGGCGTTCTTGTCGAAGTTGGACTCCCCTCTTGCGACCGCCAGCAACAGGGCCAGGGGCAGGCCGTGGCGCTTGGCCGACTCCCGGAAACACTCCATGTAGGGAAAGGCCCCCTTTAGCTCGACGCGGTCGGCTTCGCTCTTGAAATCCCGCCAGCTTTTGTCGATTCGGTATTCGTCCGGTATTTCCTTGCTCGCGAATCCCCTGTCGGCGACCACGCAGAAGAACAACAGCAGCAGACAGACCCAGATGATTAAATTCTTGAATTGTTTCACGATTAACCTCGCCTTTTCTAAAAGGGTTGAAATGTCACGCCACCGTCAGACTCGATTAAAAACTTGCCGTTCTTGCCTGCGGCGTTTCTCACCTTTTGGGATATGGAAAAGGGCAACCCGACGATATATGCCTTTTTCCTGCTGGCCAAAGAAGTCCACGACATGAACGCCCTGGAAACCTTTTCCGGCGCCAAGGCGGCCTGCAATTCCCAGTAGTCATAACCTGCTGCTATTTCTCGGGCTTCGAAATCGATCCTCCCGCCGACAATCTTGGTCATGAATGCTTTGTCCAGCCCGGAAACCTTCACGTAGAGAGCGATTTCGGAACGGGAAAGCAAGTCCAAGAAGGCCTCGTCCGAAGCGAACGCGACAACCACGCCTCGGATGCCTTCCCCTTTACCGTCGGACGCGCTCGAAGATTCGTCTTTGGCTTTTCGGGAAGTTTCAAGGGGCGTTTTCTCATGCGATTCCACGAAACGCTCGACGTCTCGCATTTCCGATTTCATTTCTTCAATGGCCTCCTGGCGTTCGGAAAGCTCGTCTCTGAATCGCAACGCATCCTGCGATTCGTCCGGGACTTTTGCGGCCAGCGTTTCGATCCGGGCCTCTTGGGCATCGACTTGTCGCTTGGCCACCTCGTATTTTTCCCAGCTGGACTTCTCGGCTTTCGCTTTCGACTCAACTTTCTGCAACCGCGACTGCAAAGATTCATTTTCCGCTTTCATCTTCTCCAGTTCGAAATTCTGCTCCACCAACCGGGTCTTCAGACTTTCGATGGTCTTCTCGGCTTCCGGCGAAGTCACGGGAATGGACTGGACCAGAGCGAAAATAGCCATCAGACAGAACCCCAGAATCGCCATGAACCTCTGGATGTCCGTCTGGATGGTTTCGATATCCAGATCCTGCTGGTTGCTCAGCAACAAGTTTTCTTGGTTCGGAAACATGGCCTGCACCTGCTATCCTTTCTATTCTGTCCTGCAATTGCACCATTCGCAAGCCGAGGGTTTCGACACTTCTCGACTGCTTCTCCATGGAGGCGACCAGTTTTTCCATGGCCACGATGCTTTTTGCAAATCGGGTTTCATCCCTTTGGACGTCTGCGATCTGGTTCGCATACTCTTCGATAGACGTCAATTTTTCCAGATACGGCCTCATGGCCTTTTTCGATTCGCTATCCGCGAACTGGATCAGTTTCGCGCCCGTTGTCAGGTATTTGAAAAAACGAAGGGCGTAGCCCCCAGTCAATCCGACGATGGTCGTCCATAGAGAGATGAGGATGCCGTTGTCCACCATGCGCTGCAAGATGCCCCAAGCGCCGATGCTGGAGGCCTCGGTCTTGGAGAGTCCCCCCAGGGCGCTGACCAGAGCGTTCTGCATCCCCCAGGCGGTGAACAACACCCCGATTCCGAGCACAATTCCTACGCAGATATCCACTCCTGCGTTGTAGTAGCGAACTGCATCCGCAGCGCCAGGGTGTTTCCGATAGCGTTTCAGGCTGGAGCGAAGCCTGTAGAAATAAATGCAATACCCCGCGAACGCCAGCAGAAAGAAAGCGACCGAGTACCCGAGGTACTTCATCAAAAGATTGAAGGCGATCATGATCGAGCCCCCGCCCATGTAGGCCATGACCCCGGCCTGGAACAGGATGGTCAGAACCGCGAGGGTAGCGACCATGCCTGACGCGAAATAGACGATTTTTTTCTGTTTGGATTCGGTATCCGGGGTATTCATCGGTTCCCTCCTTCGTGCGCCGAGCGAAAAGGCGATCCCGCCTGCGATTCCAGCGACAGCGACGCGTTCGATTCTCAGCTTTCCGAAAGGCCCGGGGCATTGCCTCCGGGCCCCCTCGCTCGCGAGCCCGCCCTCCGGCAGGTCAGAATCAGTAGGTTCTGTTCAGGCTTCTCACGTACTCCTGGTTGTAGAGTAGATTTTCCATGTAATTGACCAGCCTGCCGTACTCCTGCTCCGCCCTTTTGTAGAGTTCCTTGTCGCCGCAGCATTCCTGGAGGCCATGCCTCTTGTACTCCAGTTCGCTCTTGAGCCCCTGCTTGATATCGTCGATCTTTTCCGGAAGCGACATGGGCCTGAGGTCGGGGAGGCTGACGAAGTTGACCTCGAAGTATTTTCCGTAAAGACGCTTGGCTTCCCTTTCGGAGATTTTGCCTTCGGCGGTCAGACCCTTTAACATTTTGCCTACGACTTGGCGATGGCCCCGGTCCGGCTTGTCCTTGCCGATTTCGACCAGCGCCGCCGTAATGCTGTCCAGCTTGCTGGGACATGCCCTGAGCGAGGCTTCGGCCTGGGCGATCGTCGCATCGTCGAGCAGATACCCTTCGGGTATCGGACAAGGATCCACCATCTGAATAGGCTTGGGGGCGACCTCGACCCTTTTGGTTTGCACACAGGCCGCGCAGATCAAAGCGCAGCAGAACAAGATCGTCATCGCTTTCATTTTCATTTTCATATGTCTCCTTTTGGATCGATTTGCTTTTTACGTTTTTTACTACAGGACGATCGTTCGGACCTACAGCGAGTCCCAGCTGCCGTCCTGACCCTCGACCGCATCGACCTCGGGAATGAAGTCCATGTCGTAGCCGAACAGTTCGCCCACCCCCTTCATAACGGTGGTCATCTCCTCGCTGAGCACAGGAATGTCGTTGCCAAGATCGACCATCGCGGACAGCTGGCTGACCTTGCCTTCCAGGAATTCCAGAATCTGGGAAGCCGAGATCAGATCCACCTGGGTCTGAAGGCTCATCTCCATAATAGAGTAGTTGCTGGAGCCCCCCATGGCGTTCAGGAGGTTTGAAAGCTTCTTGCTCAAAGGCCCTCTGGCCATCGGGGCCTTGCCTTTTTTCGAGATGTCCTCGTAGAGTTCCCTCAGGTCTTTTCCCTTGGTCTTTTTGTCGATGGATCGTCCGAGTTCCTCGGCTGTGGCGTTCACGGTGCCTTTCAGCTTGGGAATGACCTCCCCCACGGCATCCAGGACATCCTTGTAGCGCTGGCCCAGCTGTTTTTTAATGGCCACACACCCCATATCGTTGGACTTGGTGCATGCATTGTAAGATTCGTAGGTTTCCTCCATTTTCTTGACCATCGGCTTGACCCTGCTCTCCACTTTGCTCACCATATCGATCGACTCTTTGATTTGCGCCCCGAGATCGGGAGTGATGGGGTTGAGCTGAAGCTCCTTGGCATAAGCCGCGCCTCCGAATAAGATGATACAGGCCATCAGGATTGTAATCGCTCTCATCATGTCACTGCCTCCTTTTTGGATTGTTGAAAAAGTTCCTTCTTTCCAAGTTTTGTTGTCTTTATACATTGCATTCATGGCATTATCGTCTCCGTGACTCCGAATTTTTCAATTATTTCCGTCAGTCTTTGATCGAATGTTTCGCCGTCGGTTTTCAAATCCCTCATGCGGTATTTGAGCATCAGAATGTTCGCATATCCCAGGGACCTTTCCATCATTTTCTTCGCGCCGTCTTTTCCCTCGACGGCATCGGAGAAATCGAAGTATTTCTCTATCAAAAGCACAGCGGCTTCGTCATTCTTGCAGCCGGGTGCGATCAACAGTCCGGCGGCTTGAACGAAGACGGCGTCGAAATCGGGGTTGGCGGGGGACAGCACGGAGACCACCTCTGAAACCATTCGTGCGGCGTCGGAGTTTTTTTCGTTTCCGGCCGCCCTGATTTTTTCCAGCGTTCGATTCGAGATGCCGCCGGCCAAGGTGCCGACCACAGGCTTGTCGAACAGGTACGCGACTCGCTCGTATCTTTCGCTGTCGTCCTGCCCCGGCGACAAAACGGAAAGAAATAAGTGGGAGCTGACTGCCAAGAACAGCACGGGCAGAAGGACGATCACAGTCGTTGCAAGGTTCGCGTTCCACCCTGCCGCCTTTGCACCGCCTGGTCTCCTGCCGGCACCCTTCAATTCGACGGCGATCTTGCAGGCCACCCAAATCGCCACCGCTGCATATCCTGTCGCGCAGATCGCCATCGCCGCAGCTTTCATGTT
Source organism: Desulfobacterales bacterium (assembly GCA_963674505.2). Classification (GTDB taxonomy): domain Bacteria; phylum Desulfobacterota; class Desulfobacteria; order Desulfobacterales; family SKZT01. The sequence continues at coordinate 134,551 of CAXXIG010000004.1, read as the reverse complement.
CTCGAAGCCCGACAAAAGCCAAGCGGCCATCAAGTCCGAAAGAAATGCGGGCGACCCGGCGCTCAGTCCCAAAAGAAACAACAGGACGGTCAATGCGGCGAAGCCTCCGACAAAGACGCTTTTGGCTGCGGAGAGGACAGAAAAGCCTTCGGTTTTGCGTCCGCCTGTCTCCTCTTGGTCTTTGGAGAGATCCGAAACCACGGCCTCGCGGAACACCACGCCCTGGGGCCAGACAAAACCGATGACATCGTCGATGTTCTTTGCGAAACGAATCCTGTCTCCGAATTTGGCCAACGTTTTTTCATCCAAGTCCTCTTCGTTTTCCTTGGACATAATCATGCGGCAATCGCAGGTATCGAGCACATTCGCCTTTTCGTCAGCGCCCCCGACCGGGTTGACGGCCCCGTTGGTGCCCACTTGGCCGCTGTAGACGAAATCGTCGTCGGAATCTATGGAATTGGCCGACTTCAAGATGGCCATGAAAGTCGCCAGAAGAAGGCTCTGGGATTCTATTAAGCGTTCGGGGGAGCAGATGGTGACCAGGATATCATGCTTGTGGAGTTCATGGGACTCAAGCAGGGGCACGGCCTTGAAAAGCTGGTAAAGAAGATCTCTGAGATTATTCAGCGGCTTCGCGGCCACCACCACGTCCCCGTGGCGCTCTTCGTCCACCTGGTTGCCCGCCAAATGCAGCTCCCCGCCAGTGGGCTTGACCTCCTGATCGACCCAGGCCGAAACGTTCACAAGGTAGCTTCTTCCCGATTTTCTGTCGAACGCGACGCCCTTGCAGACTGCCGTCACGCCTTTGTCTTTCTGCTTTGCCGCCAGCAGCACCGGGCCCTGCGCACCATCCCGATCTTCCAGCATCGAGGCGAGCCTGCCGGGTTTTCCGAATTTTTTTGCAAGCTCGACGCGCGGATCCACCCCTGCGGGGTTCAGTCGCCTAATCCACTGGCCGGACAATTCGATCTTCCTACTGTCGCCGGCCACAGACCAGACCTTGTCGAACAAACCCGGCTCGAAATGGTCCAGGACTCCTTGGAAGCGTTTCATGGCATTGATTTTTTTTATGCAGTCGGGACAGCTTCCCAGGTGTTCTCGAATCCCCTTCATTTCGCCATCTACCCTTTTTTCGGGGGACGAAACGAGTTGCTCGATCTGTTTGGGCGTGAGATGTTTTTTTTCGTCCACGACTCTATCTCCTTTGTAATTCGTCCGTGATCGGTTGTTACAAATTTCCGGCTTCTGAAATGACCGTTGGACCGCCGATTTTTTTACAATGCGGCGAACCTTGTGTTTTGTAATCTACCCGTTTATTACCACCGGAAACAGGGATTCTCGTCACCTGGAAAAATTTTTCCGAAAAATTTTCGATTGTAAAAACGACATGGCATGACAAGCCTGAAAAAAGGGAAACAGATCGCGCCAAGGCGATATTCGAGAAACAAACCCCGCCCGCGAACCGGCCGAGATGCCCCAAGACAGCAATTGATCATGGGTAAGCGCCCTGTCACTCCGTCGATTCCAGCCAAGCAAAGATGTCGTCCGTGGAGCGGTCGATCCAGCCGTCCTCGACCATGATCTCTCTCATTCGTTTCTGAACCCTGTGCGACCAGTCGGCGATGTTGGCCGGAGGATTTGTTCCGAAATAGTCGCGAAGACAGGTTTTTGCGACAGGGCGATGGGCGAAGGCTTTCCACCGCTTCGGCGCGCTGCCGGTCGCCCTGGCGATATCGGAGACTTTCTTTTCCAGCCGCGCACAGAATTTCATGAAACAGGCCCCGAGCAGTTCCGGCGGAAAGACTCGGGTATTTTGCTGGAACCGATCCAGCACCAGGATGGTAAGTTCCCAAAGATAAGTGTCGGCCAAGTTCTCGACAATGAATTTGGGCTGGATTTTAAACTCGCCCTTTTCAGGGTCCCTTTCGGCGAAATCGTCCACATAGAAGCCCTTGGTCAACAAGAAGACCAGGATTTCGTGCGGATAGCCGCCTTTTGCCAAAAGAATCAGAAGCATCTTGATGCAATCATCCAACAACTTGCTTTTCGCGTCGATATTGATCATGTTCATCGTTTCGATCCCGAGGGTAGATTGTGCAACGTATCTCCAACAAAAAACTCCGGGCCGCTTTCCAGCCGGCGACCCGAGGTTTTCAAGACGAAAAATGCCAGCGCGCCAAATTATTTCCGATTGGTATGAAAAATATATGAAAAAATCAAGGATTTCTTTTTCGAAAAATCCGCGTCGCACTCTTCAACACCTCGACAACGTTTATTTAGCATATCCCAACTACATACACAAAGTCCTCCGCAATCGATATTACAAGTTTTATTCCTCTGCCCGACGAGTTTGCTCACTCTTCGATTTTCGTCGCATGCTCCTCATCGATCCTGGGACAGTCCCCTCTCGATTGAGCGGCTTTAAAATTGGCACAATTTCCCAGGCCGCAGGCCCTTTGCAGATCCCGACAGTTCATGGCTTGAGACCATCGGGATCGGATTACGGCCCTTGTATCAAACAGATCCCGCTCCAACGGGCGGCGGTGTTCGAAGTCGTCGATCAGGTCCAAGGCTTCCTTTAATTTTTGCATGTCTTGCTGCTTGGCCAAAACGACGGCCAAATTGTTGACCACGATATGCAGGTCTTTTTCGGGTGGGCCAAGCTCCAATGCTTTTTTGAAATCGAGTTCCGCGTCGGCGAATCGATCTCGGGACTTCCACAACGCGACCCCCCTGGCAGTGTAGACCTTCCAGTCGGCCCCGGCCATGGGGTCGTCGATGAGCCGGGACGCAGTATTGATGAGTTCCTCGTACTGTTGCTTTTTCGAATACACATCCCTGAGTATCTTGTCGATCCTTCTTTGGGCCACAGGTCCGGCAAGCTCGGATATCTCTTTTAACCGGCGAACATCTTCCGGCGTTTCGGCAATCTCGTCTTGGTCGCTTATCTGCTGAACATACTGGATGCTTTTCAGTTCGGCTTGGGCCCTGAGCGTCTTGAGTTCGGCGGCCAGCCGGTCGCTTTTGCCTTTCTCCTTTACCAACTCGCCTTCCGCGCTTTCTAGGAAGGTTTCCGATGCGCTCAACAGGTCTCGGTACACTTCAAGCTCCGCTGTGACCTCCTTGAGTTTCTTTTTATCCTTTCTCATGTCCATGGCGAGCTGGTTGACATATTTTTCGAATTGCACTTTCTGGATTTTTGCGCTTATGGGAACGTCGATCCACCAGCCTTTTCCCGGCACGAATCCCCTTGCTGACACGTCCCCGCCGTCCGGGTGGACCTTGTTCATAAAAGCGATCAGGCTGGCGTCTCTGATCAATGCTCCGTCCCTGAACTGGTGGATGCCGAGAAAAGCGTGTCCGCAGTAGTCGCTCACCCATTCGGCGAATCGCATCTTGGCCTGCGCGCGGGCCGTGTCCGCCGAGGTGTTGTCCTGGAAATACTGTCTTACGACGCAACGGCTTCCGTCCGGGGGGACAAGAACGATGTCGCGGTTTTCATTGGGTTCGGTGGTCCAAACGTCGGTCCCGCCGCACTCGACCTTTTGGCCTTCCCAGACACGCTCGTTTTTCAGGACGGTCCTTCCGGTCTCATCCGTCTTTGACGCGTCCGACCCGGTGAGTTCCCCTGCGGGTCGAACGCCCTGATTGTCTTGCGCCATAGCCGTGCCGACGAGGCACAGGACGGCAAAAAGCACCGTTATCAAGTATTTAGCCATGGTCCGCTGCTCCTTTCTCTGTTTCGATTTTTTCGAAGAAAATGAAGTACAATGCCGCCGAACGGTTCTCCGGGACCCCCAGCGTGCCGTCGTCCCTGGCTTTCCCACCCCGCACCCGTCCTTCGATGCAGATGCGGGCCTTGCCGTTTTCAGCCAGAAACCCCATATCCTGGAGGTATTCTTTCAGCTTCAGGGCCCGCACGAACGGCAGCACCCGCTTGTCGAGAACCGGGACCCGATAGTCGGCCCGGTTTTCGTAGCTCGCGGCCAGATGGTCCTTTATCCATTGGCCATCGACGAACCTGGTCCTGGCCAGGTCCATGGGATTCACCGGCAGCTCTTCCCGCCGGGTGTATCGCAACCAATCCCCCGAACCGTAGATCAATACGATCAAATTTTCGCCGTCCACAGGGCCGCCATGTTCGCGTACATACTCTCCAATCAGTTCTCGCACGATGGGTTCCTCCTCAGGATGGGCGGTTTGGTAAACTTCATATCGTCCGGGTTCGAAACCGATCAGAAAATCGTTGTTGCGCCTGCAAACCTCCATTCTTTCGTCGAAATCGGAAATTTCGACGCCCCTTTGCTCCAAACGTTGCAAGACCAGTTCGCACAAGGAAACCTCATAGGCCCGCAAGCTGTAGCTTTCTGGAAACGCGGCTTCCTTCTCCGCCTTGCCGTCGGCATCCACACCGGGCGGAAGGAACAGAGGGCCCGCGATGGCAGGCAGGTCGGAAGGGGGCACTGGCTGGATGACGTCTTCCAAGGTTTCGAGCATTTTTGCGTCCCTTTCCGCCGAATCCGAAACCATTTCGATCTCCGGAAAGGGGACATCCATGCCGGGTCTGCCAGGCGAAAGCGGCCCCTCCTCGATAGCGCGGATGCTATCTGGAGACAATCCTTCTATGGCGATATTCGCGGTCTCCTCGTCGATCAGCGAAGGCGACCGGCCTTGCGTCAAGAAGGCGATCCTCTCCTTGTCCTTTTCGTCGGAAAGCCCGCCCGCCTCCCGCGCTTTTTCTTCGTCGAAATCGACACAATCGGCGTCGGGAGCGTCCAGAAACGCCAACGTTTCCGGTTTCAAAAGCTTCTCGGCTTTTTCCAAACCGTCTTGCGTCAGGCACAGGTACCGTCCGGAATGCCGCCCGTTTCGCTCCAGGACATAGATGTCGTCAAGCGCAACGCCGTTTTCGAGCCTGTCCGTCTCGTAGCAGAGACAGTCCCCGTCGGTTCGGAGCAGATCTGCGGCCTCTTTGCCCATGGGACCTTCGAAAAGCTCCAGGTCTTTTTTGTTCAGCACCTTCAGCGGTCCCTCGGATTCGGAGAGTCTTTCGACCAGGCATGCGGCGCCGGGATCAAGTTCCCTTTTCAGCGTTTCGAGCTGTTTTTCCCGGAAGGCGAGACGTTTCTCCCCGTCGGGCGACTCGCTTTTGTTCGTATCGGCGCGTTCGGGATTTTCGTCGAAAGAAATATGCGTCTCGGGCCGTTGGGCGCCTATGGCTCGCCACAAGTTGAAATCGGCGATTCGGTCCAGGCTGGTGAACATCAAATAGGACATGCTGGGCGCGTGTCCCTGGAGCGAACCGCCGTGCAGTGGGGCAGCGAGGATGGTTTCGAAATCGTACTCCTGTTTCAGCTTTTCCGTCCAATCCCGGTAATCCCGGTTGGATTTTTCCAAAAATTCTATTAATATCTCGACAACCTTTTGTTGCTGCGCAACCACCTCGTCCAAAGGATTTTCCGATAGACCTTTAGGCTGGGAAAAGAGGGCCGGAGAAAAAACGCCCGACGCAAAAGTGAACAACAGCGCCAAGATGGCGGTTTTCGCGGGTTTCGTCGCCATGATGTCACCTCCTTCTGCGGTTCGTATCGTCCAGAGCTTTCTGGAATGCCTGTCTCGACTTTTCGTGCTGCTTAATCAGCTCGTCCAGCCGTTCGCCATTCTCCTCCGTCTGCCTTTTCGTATTTTTCGCGAATTCCTGCAACTTCTGCCTGATGGCCTGCTCAATCAACGCATTGAGAGCCTCATTGGAGCCTTTGTAATCAAGGTCGTCTTTCTGCTCGGTTTGAGTGCGATCCTGCTCCGTCCCAATAACTTTTCGACTTTCACGCTCCTTTTTTGGAACCTCTCGATAAAGTTCCAAGGGAGGGGCTTTGGTCTTTTTTGCCGTTTCACCGAGGCCATAATCGGAGCTTCTCGTCGTTGGCTTGCCTGCCGATTCGGTGCGGGGCAGGACTCGCTTTTGGCTGCGTTTCTTTTCGTTTGAGCTGCGTCTCGGTACAGCCTTTGTTGCAGGCTGCCTTTCTTTTTTCTGCTCAAATTTTTTAAAACGTTCTTTCAGATCGTCCAGCTCGGTCTCCAATCGAGCCAACTCTATTTTCGTGTCCTCTTGGTCGGATTGGCGTACGGGCCCTTGAACAGTGGCGTTTTCAGGCACCGGCGGATTCGATTCCCTCGAATTCTCTACGACCGGCCCGGCAAGTCCGGCTTCGGGCGATAATGCATAATCGATCTTTTGCACGAGGAATAACATCACGGCGAACCCTGCCAGAACCAAAGCGATAGCGACGTATGAAACCTTCCTGCTGAAAGATTGCCTGGCGAGTTCACCGGCCAGGCGGTCCAACTTCATGAACAGGGAACGGCTTTTGTCCGCCATTTGCGCCAAGCTACCCAATTGGTCGATATATTCGGCCGGTATTTTTCCGGCTTCCGCAAGCATCAAGCTGGCTCGGGTTTGATAGAGCAATTCGTGGTGCTGCTCCAACCTGAACGAATTGACATCGTCCAGCTTGACCCAGATCCAAAGCTTGTTCAACGCGTCGTCGAAACGATCCGTGCCCGCTCCTCTGGAAGGGCTTTGCAAAAACAGTCCGAATTCGACGGCCGGGTCGTAGTCCTCCAGCATGGAAGCCAACACAGGATTGCCCCCGTCCTGGGCCAGGCGCTCCGATCGGAGCTTCGACAATTCTTCCACAACGCTTTTATAGCACGGGATTTTTCCGTCTATGCGACGGCCGATCTCTTGTTTCAGGTCGTCGCGCGCCCGTTGCTCCTCGGCCTTTTTCATTTTTCCTCCCTTTCCATTTGCGACATTTCCAGAGAAGGGAAAGCTTCGTGAACGGTCCATGGTCGCTCGAGTTCCCGGTGCCTTATCAACCCCAGGAAAAAAGGCGAAGCTCCCCCCTCCGCTGCTATTCCCGCAACAAGTTCCGGGTCATCGAGCAAAAACTCTTGATCCATTCATTCAGCTCGGAGTCGTTTTTCTGGTCGCCCATGGCCTTTTTCAGGTTTTCGCCGCATACCACCAGGTTGACCAACTGCGTCTTCAGGTCTTCGGCCAATTTCGGCAATTCCTTTTCCACTTTCGCCGCTTCCATCCTCTGTAGTTCCAATATGCGCTTTCTCATTGTCTTTTGCAAAATCTTGGCTTCGGCGGCGCGTTCTTCCGCAGACGCCATGTCCCGCTTGGCCTTCGCGACCTCCTTGATCGTGTCCAAAATATCCATGTGCTGGAACGAGCTGCGCAGGTTCTGCTCGATTTCCTTCTGCAGCTTTTCATCCAATTTCAACGCATCGGAAACTTTCGAAGTCAGTTTCAAGCCGTTTTCCAGCATTTCCAACATCTTTTCGCTGAAAAGGGGCACTGCCGCTATTTTTTCGAAGTCCCGAAACACGATGGAAGACAGCGCCGTGTTGAGTTTGGACTTGCCATCGGGGTCGTTTTCCGCTTCCTCAACCCAACGTTCCATCATATGGGCCTTGAGACCTGCGATTTTGTCCATCTGTCGCAAACCAGTCTCTCTGTCCTTGAGCTTTTGCCGCTCTTTCTCCATTTTTTCCCGATTGTCTTCGCCTGCCCCGAACCACCGCAATCGATAGCCGATCCAGGAATTGACTGCCGCGTTTTTGCACCACGAGCCGAAGCCTTTCCCGCTTTCGGCGGCGGACGCCCCTTTTACGAGGGGATTGGCCATGAACCCCATGATGACGGCGCAGATCAGCGACATGGAATCCCAGGCCACGGCCACCGCGAGAGGAAAAAGGTCCATATTCAAATCGAGGGACCTGGGCGCTAGGTTGGCGGCGATCTCCTGCCTTTTCTGCACGGAGAGGGGCGCTGCGAGTTTCGTTTCGTATGAGCGGACCCAGTCGTCCCGGTCGAGGTGGACTTCCTGGTTCGCCAGCTTCGCCGATTCCTTGCCGTCGAGGCTCCGGACGTATTGCGCGGGCAAAAAATAGGCGTCGCAAAAGGGATTCAAGGCCCAAAGCCTTTCGCGGGCCGCTTCGTGAATGCCTTTGAACGCCTTCTTTCCGGGATCTTCCAGGGAAGCGCCGGGAAACGCCGAATGGGCGGCCTCTTGGAAGGCCTGGTACTGATGCTCCATGTCTTCGTAGGCAGGGGCTTTCCCGACAAGCAGCTTGTATTTTTCGCACATTTTTTCAGCCTTGTCCCGTTCCCGGACGAAATAGCTGTCGATCTCCGCCAACGCGCCCTCTTCGGCAGACGAGCCACGGGTTCCGCCCGACCTGGCGATCAGTCCCCGGACAGCGCCGCAATACTCGCCGACCACCTCCGCCATTCGATTGGCCTCTTCCCTGAAATTAAGCTGTTCGCGCCTTCGTTTGTCGCTGAACTTTCCCGCGATTTTACCCAGTTCGGCCCTGCTGCCCCGGTATTTTTCAAGAGAAGCCCCATCCGCGCCTGCCTTTGCCGCAACGGCATACTCGGCTTGCCCGAAACGGTCCAGGCACGACAAAAGAGCGCTTCCCGCGTCCCACAGAAAGGACTGGGACTTGGGGCCATATCCGATCACGTTGGTAATCTCCCCATTGGCTTCCCCCAGGGCGGCCTTCACCTTGTCCGAAAATTGGGACATGGCGGCGTTTCGGGCTTGCAAAGCGTCCGGGTCCTCTTTCTGGACGAAATGCTCCTGGTACAACTTTTCAAACAGCCTTACTTTCGCTTCCCGAGCGCCTTCCGTTTCCATCTGGCTGACCAAGGTCGCGAAATCGAAGCCGGACTTCTCCACATCCGCCAAGTACCGGTTCTTTTTTTCCGCGTAGATATCTTTCACCTTGGATTTCAAGTACTCGACGATGTTGTCCTTCGATTTGTCAATGGCCGCGTCAATTTTCTGCCGCCGAAGCTTCATGGACTGATCGACAAAGGATTTCGAGTTGTTGATACTCCAGTTGAAACAATAGCTGGACAGCCCCGAAAAAGCGAACCCGAGAACCAGCACCAGGACAAGAAACATCTTTCTTGCGACGTTGTCCCGGCCTCGCCGTTGAAGCAAGAGCATGGAGGCCGACACGAAAAGGGTGCATGCCATGGCCGCGACAAACGCGAACGCCGCCGGGGCGCCCGCACCGGCCAAATAGCCGACCCCTGCGGATATTTCCCGCTCGGACATGGAAACGATGGCATGGGCCAGAATTTCGTTCGCCTGGAAGTGCCCCAGCCTGATCACATTTTCCGAAAGCCTCGCGGGGTCGAACTCGCTGGAACCGACATAGATCCAAAGCGCGTCTCGCACGGCTTTTTCTCCATGCCAAGCGCCGACATCGCCCGCTCTGGCTGGTGCTTTTTCCTCCGGCTTCGATACGTTCTTCAAAGCGTCCGTTTCCTGCGGTCCGGAAACCGTTTTCGCGTTGGCGTCCCGAGAAAAACTCGCCACACGTTTCAGCCAGTTCCCCAACCCGTTCCAATACTTCCATCCGTTCCAGTCCGTGCCCGTTTCATCGTTTTTCACCTCCTGGAAAAGCTTCGCACGGGTGCGGTAGAAGGCCTCTCGACTTGCCTTGAGCCGGGACAGGAAGGCTTCGTAGTCGTCCCTGGACAACTTGCCGTCCTCCCGCACTTTCCGCGCGAGTTCTACGAACGGTTCGGTCTGTAGCCATGGTGCGCCTTGACCGGGGTCCAGGTCGTTGAGAATGCCAAGGACCTCCTCGAGCAGCCGCTTTTCATCGAAGTAGATCCTGTCGCCGATGGCGGAATGGACTTTCATCACGATCTGCTCGGGCGCGCCGTATACATCCGTCAAGCGCCTGGCGTCGTTTTTGTCGAACCGGTAATGATCCTTGGGCAGATGCTTCAAAATCGTCTCGACCAAATCCGTTTCCACAGGCGCGTTCGAGATGTAGAGCATCACCCCTACAAAACTGTTGCCGAAGGAAATCGCCTGGAATATTATGAAACAAACGAACAAAACACCATAGAGTTTCCCGAGTTCGCCCTTTCGCCCCCCGTCGGCTTTTACGGGAGCTTTCGTTTTTTTCCCCTTAAATCCCCAAGACATAGCAAACCTCCTGCCTATTATCATGCACGTTGAATAAGAAGACCTGTCGGCCCGATATCAAGGCCCCCCGAGGCTTATCGCCCAAAAACACTGTTCCGCGTACACCGTGTCCCCCACCCTGACGACAAGGCCCGAATCGGGAATTTGGCGGATTTCGCACTTGGACCTGATCTCGGCAGTGCTTTTTATCATCGAGCCCCATTCCGCCTTTTCCTCCGATTCGAAATAAAGCCGGCAAACGTCCCGATAGGCTTCCATTCTGGCCACTTGGACAGCGTTTTTGTAATATTGTCCTTCGGAAAGGTCGTAGCCGTTGTAGCGTTTGAATCCCATGCGCTGGTTTTCTATGGATGCCCTCCCCCTGGAGCAGACCATTCGCCAACCGGCTACCGGCTTTTTGGACCGGGAGGGGTCCGCCGATTCCTCGTTTCGATATCGAATCGCCGATATGCATGCCTCGCAGGATTTGCCGTCGGGGCTTTCACGAATGTATTCGACCCTTGCATTCTCGATCTTATAATTTCCTCTTTCGAGCTGTTCGATCTCTTCCGGAGTTAAAGCGAAACCCAGCTTCGATATCAATTCGATCTGTGCGAGGCGCAAAGCCTTGTTCCGCAGCGACCCGCCTTCGCCATCCACCGCCGCCCAGCCCGTTGCGACCACAGCCTCGACGATCAGACGCCTCTTGGGAGCGCTTTCCGATCCCGGGTCGGTCTTGCCGCCGTGTTCGAGAGCCTTCCCCCCGGCCGTTCGCCTGTACCACATCTCGATGGTTTCCGGCGACGCATCGAAGGTCAGCTCTCCGTTCACTCCGGAAAGTAGCTCTTCCGTCGTTTCCACATCGACCAGTTTCAGTCTCAAGATGAATTTTCCCTGAACCAGGGTCAGCGTACCCGCCGCCAGCAGGTTGGCCGCCTTCATCTTACCCAGCGTGGGAGCGAAAGCAGGATCGAAGATGTCTGAAACCGACCTTTTGACTTCCCTTGCGATTCGTTGCAACTGATCCCGATTCAAGACCACGATCCGGCCCGATTTCGATAGTTCGGCCGCCAGGCGGTCGCCCAGCCTGGCCGTAAGCTCGTTCTCCGTCCCCTCCGGGCTGGTGATTCCCAGAACCGCCCGAACCTCTCCACTTCCGAATCGTCTCTCCAGCGACGGCCACATCCTGTCGGCCAAAGGCGACAGAGAGGGAATTGCAGGACCGTTTCCGACAGCCGCATCGCCAGCCTCCACCCGAGGAACGGAAACAGGAAAGCACCCCCCCGCCTGGAAACCCGCTATGACCCAAATCGCAACGATCACCGCCACGTACGTCCTTCTATTCATGTCCACCTCGCTTGTTGACAGTTGATGTTGAAACTCTTTTCGCGGTATCCTCCAAGAACCTCCCGCGACTCCATTTCTTTTCATACCACGGCAACCGACAATCATCGTCGGATGCAATCTTAATTTTCGCCCATTCCAAACGGCGGTGCATCCCTGACGAAATTCAAAGTCGAAATTTCATGTCCCAATAATTTTCAACAATGCGAAATACCCGTGGTTTTTCATTAAAAATTCGCCTGGGGTGAAAAAAAAACAATTTTTGATATTAAAGAGAAGCCAAACGCGTTTTTTTTTCGATCAGACATCATTTGATTTTTTCGGTAAACTTTTTTAGGACCAATACTCTCAATGAATAAAACCTCTTTTTCGAATGAAAGGAAGCGACATGTTCGGAATCGTCGAGATCGAAAAAATCATCGCCCGCATGACAACGATTTGTCTCGCATTGTTCGCATTTTCATTTTCCCCGGCACAGGCCGCCTGGGTGAACGACGACCAGGGAAACCCGCACAGGTGGGAACCTCCAGCGCCATTGAAAACGCCTTCCGCCGAATCGACGGGCACTCGGTCGCGGTCGCGCTCCTCGACAACGGTTTCCAAGGCGCAAGTTTTGTTCGCCTTGGACACGTCCGGATCCATGGACGACGAGTTCGCGGTCCTGTGCGACAAGATCGGCAAGGTGGTAAGCGGCCTCGTCCTGGAAAACATCGACATTTCGTATCAAATCCTGGGAATCTCGGAAAATTACCGCTGCACCACGGACACGGTCAAGGCCTTGGCGTCGCGCAACGGCGGCAGCACCGTGAACCACGAGGAGGACTGGGGGCCGGCCATCGTCGATCTGTCGCGACGAAATCCGTGGGAATCCGGCAGGGTCAGGGTCGTGGTCACTTTAAGCGACGAGGGAACCCAGAACGGAGGCAACCCCTCGGACGTTGACAAATTCGGGGGCACATGGGACGACGCGGACGAACAGGCGGTCGTGAGCGCCATCGAGGCGGCATTGGAGAACCAGGTGGTGATCATTCCGATCCTTTGCAGCGGCTGGTACGACCAGATGCAGGAGGCGGCGCAGAGAATGGCCGAGGCCACCCACGGCGCTTTTTTCTACTCGGACGCCCCCGAGGAGGACTTGGTGGACGGGCTCGTGGCCGTCATCGGAAACGCCATGCAAAGCGTCGAAACCAAAGGCGTGTCCCTGAACTGCCATCTGGACGACGCCTGGAAAAACCCGAACGGGACGAAAATCAGCAAGCTTCCCGGAGACCTCGTCACGTTGTCCTGCCGCGTGAAGAACGATTCCGAATACGACGTCCGAGCCAAGCTGACCTTCGACTATCCAGATCAATGGCGACCGGTCCTGGACGACCTTTCCGCCGCCGTGAAAACGCGCGAGGCCATGTGGGGAGACGAGCAGGCCGTCCCTGCGGACAACGTCTCCTCCGAGCAGGGACTCGCGTCCGTATCGGGCATGGAAGCCGAGCCGGGTTCAGTGTCGCAGTGGACCCTGCTGAGACTGGCAGTACCCTTGGACACGCCGACTGCGGACTACTCCTTCGAGTTCAAGCTCGAAAACGACGGCGGACAGAACTTCGCGGACAAGAACGTGAAAATAGAAAAGAAACTGCGGGTCCACCCCCATTTCCGCAAAATCGTGCTGACCAACAGAAGGCTGCTATATAAAAGGTACGCGACCCTTGCGAATGACGACGGGACTTCCGGGGAGACAAGCTTCGACCCGGAGGCCGCGCAACAAATCGACGAAGCCCTCGACGCCATCTGCCAGCTGGCCTCCGACAGCGGCGCCTATGTCATGTGCGTAGATCTCTGGGACTTGTACGACGACTTCAGCGGGCTCAATCCGGATTGCGGGCTGGTCGGCAATTCGGCGTACTGCGCGGACAGCGGCCCTTTGGCTTATTGGGATAGAAAAACGTATTATGATTGCAACTTTTCAAACGACGAAAATGGAGAGAACAGCCAAGCCCAATACTCCTGCTCCGAATATAAAATAACCTTGGAAACAGACAAAGATGAAAGGCTGGCCACCGAAGAAAAATTGAACAAAGTCTCCACTGCCATAGACGCTTATTCCCGCTATTGGATCGACAGGACGGGCGGAGAGTCTCAGAAGCACTGGATGTTCATCGTCGGAGACGACCAGGTAATACCTTTTTACCGTGCGTTCGATCCGACATTCATCAAGCTGGAAATGCCTGGCCTGCCGACAATAGCGGGTTCTGAAACTCTATCATCAAAGACCTCCTACAAGTCAAGCGATCACACCCTTGCCATGGCCGAATTCAATTGGATTTTCACAGATAGCATTTACCAGGACGTCGATGGTTCAGGATGGGGTGAAGGCGATGTGGACGACATGTATGTGGGCAGACTGGTGGGTGAAGGCCCGAAAAGCATCGCGAGTTACCTTGCCCGTTTTACGAGAGAACGAAATCCGGATATTTGCACAATGCAGGGAGTGATTACGGCGGAAGACGCAACCCTCAGCTCCGGGAAACCAAACAACGGCGAAAAATGCTCCGATGAAAACGACAAGTTCAGAAATTGGATCATGGAAGGATACGACGACTTCCAATCTTCTGGATTCACAATACGATGTCAGAGTGACGGTAATTGCGGACAAGATTGCAGGGACGGGAACTGGAACGACGGGTGCCTGTTGGGCAGGCAGGAGATTGATTCTTGGCTAACCAGATGCTTACCCGGCAAAACGTGGGGATTCGACGACTATGTCGTGTCGGACTGCAATGCGATTAAAGCGCATGGAAGCATTTTCACTTCGGGCGGGATTCGAAGCGATTACTTATCCAATTGGGCAGGACACGAAAACCTTCCTGCTTTTTTCCTTTTTTCGTGCTTGTCGGGACTCGCGGATTTCAACGACGATTACACGTACAAACATGACCAGCCGATTCTAACGGTCGCGCTGCTGGACAAGGGATTTTCCAGCGTTATCGCAGGCACAGCGCTCACGACTGTCGGAGGAAAGGATTTCTACAATAATTTCGTCGAAAAATTAACCGGAAAAAACAGGTCGGAACCCAGCACCATCGGCGAAGCTCTCAATTACGGCAAGAGAAAATACGACCCTTGGTCAAGACTCGGAAAATTGTCCAATTTCGCCTACACACTTTATGGCATCCCCTGGCTCGTCTACAAAAATCCGAACCAGGTCGTCGAATCCGGCCGTTCGCGCTCGTCTTCGGCGAAGTCGGGCATTTCCCGGACGATCTCTATAGCCTCCCCCTCGAAAAGGTCGATGCAGGAAGAAGCGGACACACAAAAATACGTCCAGACCCTGAACCTTCTTATTTCCGACGGAGACTACATGATCGCCGAGACAGACGGGTTCGAAGAATTACGCATCGACGGATACGACTTGCTCGATCAGGACCAGTACCCGGTCCTGCCGTGCCGCCGCGTGGAAGTGGACATTCCGGCGGCCACCGAAAACGTTACGCTTTCGGTGGCCGCGTCGGTCCCCGTCGATCTGGGCGAAGTCCCTGTTCCCTGGTTCAACGACTACCCGCCCCTCGATGGGGTTGATTCCCCGGACATGTACACGGAAGCCCCGGAAGGCGCGGAGTTTTTCGACCCGGTCGGGTGTCCGATATGGTTCGTAGTCCATGAGATCGGCAAGAAGACCGTCGTACTCGACCTCGTCCCTGCTACCTTTGATCCGGTATCGAGCCAGGTTGTTCTGTACACGGAGCTGGAAATCCGAATCGAGTACGAGACGGCCCAGACCGGGGTCCTGCAGGAAGCCGCTGCCGAGTTGCGGGAGGTGAACGCAGGCGAATCGTTTTCCGGGACCGTCGGCGTGGAGAACACCAGCGCGGCCGAATCATCGTATGCCATTCAAGCCTCCGTCAAAAACGGCTTGGGCGAAGAGGTGCAGAAACAGGAAACTTCCCTTGCTCTCGCCTCGGGCGAAACCGGGACCGCCAACCTGGAATTCGATCCGGTGTCGGACCCGGATTTCTATTTCGTCGATTTTTCCGTGTCCGACGGCAGCGGCGAAATCGGGGCCTCCCGAAGCCAAGTGAGAGTCGAATCCGGCAGAATTTCCCATTTCCAGCACCCGTCCAGCGCCGACCCCGGAGAGACGGTCGATTTTTCACTTTCTTTCCAGAACCTGTCCAAGTCATCCATGGAGGTGAAGTTCGAACTGCTGTTCTACCGGGACGGTACCTATTCCGGAAACAGCGTACCTGTCGTCTCCGACGTGGAGGCCAGCAACGAAGAAACCTTATCATTCCAATGGGCCATTCCCGATGACGCCGCAGGACGATACTCCGTCGTGGCAAAAGCCTTGTTCGGCGAGGATGGGGCGAAGGCGGAAGGCGAAATTCTGGTCGGAAGGTCGGACATTGCCTTGAACCCGGGATGGAACCTGGTCTCTTTGGACAGGCACTCGGAAAACGTCGCCATCGAAGAAATTTTGGGCTACATCATGGATGAAATCATATGCGTCTATTCTTTCGAAAACGGCACCTGGCTGCGCTTCGATCCGGCCAATCCGCAATCGAGCGAACTCGATTCGATGCAAGAAGGCAAAGGATACTGGATCGAGACCGCCCAGGCCGCGGTTTTGACGGTGTTCGGAACAAAAGCCGTGGGCCCGGTCGATCTGGTGGAGGGATGGAACTTGGTGGGATACAACGGAGACGCCGAAATGTCGGTCTCCCAAGCCCTTGTTTCCGTCGAAGGTTGCGTATTGTCGGCATGGACCATGAGAAAAGACACGTGGCTGTCCCATCATCCCGAAACTCCCGGCTTTGACTCACTGCAATCCATGTCGCCGAAAGAGGGATACTGGATCGAAGCGAACCAGGAATGCTCCTGGAAGCTGCCAGATTAAGACGAAACCATTCGAAACTTGGCCCATGGAACTCGAAACAACCAAAAATCGACGGCTGAATCCGGACTTGCGGCCGTCAACCCAGACGGAGGCCCCAGTGAAAGCATACTTCATCATCGTCGCCCTGGCCGCATCGTGCCTTCTGGCAACACATGACTCGTGCGCGCAACCCCCTGTCCCCGCGAAAATCGGAGGACAGGTCTCCATAGACGGAGTTCCGTTGACAGCCGAAACAGCCTCCGGCATTTCCGTCCAGGTCCTGCGCGAAAACGGCGAGCCTTTCGAACCTGCGGCCGAGGACTCCAACGGCTTGAACTCCAGCGACTGCTACGTCATCGACATTCCGATATACCACGAGACATTGCAGCCCGGCGGAGCGAACCCGGAAGACACCGTCGATCTGGCGGTGTTCAAAAACGGAAGGCAAATGCGGGTCGTTTCCCCGGAGAACGGCGAAATCGTCGTCGGCGAGCCAGGCAGCATCTCCCGCATCGACGTGGCCGCCCAAACCCCGACATATTCCCTCTACTTCCCCCATGTCGCGGCCGGAAACCATTGGCGGACCGAAATCGCCGTGATCAACGATTCGGCAACGGATTCGATGGCCGGAACACTGACCGCCTTCGACGGCGAAGGGATCGAAACCGGCACCGCCATGGACATATCCCTGCCTCCCCTGGGAAGACGCCAAATTTCCATCGGCGACGAATTCGATTCCGCCGAAGACATCCGATACGCCATTTTCGAAACGGACCTGGCGGATTTTTGCGGATACACGAAATTCTTTATTCCCGGCCAATACAGCGTCGCCCTGCCGGCGGCATCCCGTCCAAATTCCGGAGACTTCTACGTCAGCCACATCGCCTCCGACGACTTATGGTTCACCGGCATCGCTCTGGTCAACCTTACGGACGAAAACAAGGAGATCGACATCCGGTTCGACAACGACATCTCCTACACGACGACCCTCTCCCCTGGACAGCACAGGTCCTTCACGGTCCGATCCCTGTTTTCCGACGCCCCCCAGCCGAACATCGGTTCGGCGGTGGTCGAAAACGCCGACGGTCTTGTCGGCCTCGAGCTATTCGGCAGAGGCACCCTGCTTAGCGGCATAACCCTGAAATCCGAAACTTCGCAAACCATCCACCTGTCGCACTTGGCCACAGACCAAGTCTGGTCCACAGGCATCGTCGCCTACAACCCGGGCCCCGATCCATGCCGGATTACAGTTTCCCCCTTCACCGCCTCAGGAGAACCTCTCGAGCAAACCGAAGTCTCCGTCGAGCCGAAAAAGAAATTCGTAGGCACCGTGGAAACCCTCGGCTTGCCTGAACAGGCCGCCTGGTGCCGTATCGACGGCGACACGCCCGTGACCGGCTTCGAGCTGTTCACCACCCGAGACGAAAAACTCCTGGCAGGCTACACCGCAGTCGGCGTCGCAGACAACACTGGAGTGTTCCCCAAGATCGAAAAGGACGGCGCCACCGGATTCGCCCTCCTGAACGTCTCCGACCAGCAAGCCGAGGTCGTGATAGCCGCCTTCGACGACAACGGCCATGAAATCGCCCGGCGAACCCTGACCCTCGCACCGAAATCCAAAACCGCCGCCGTCGCCTCCGAATTCTTCCCCGACTCCGACATCTCATCGGCCACCTACGTTCGATACTATTCGGAACAGCTCCTCACCGGGTTCCAACTCAACGCAAGCTCCGACGGCATGATGCTCGACGCGTTGCCGGGGCTGTAGCGCATGCATTGGGTGCAGGGCAAACTTTCGTTCGTAGGCGTGGGGAGGGTGGTTCCTATT
Organism: Desulfobacterales bacterium; assembly: GCA_963674505.2. Classification (GTDB taxonomy): domain Bacteria; phylum Desulfobacterota; class Desulfobacteria; order Desulfobacterales; family SKZT01. The sequence continues at coordinate 116,514 of CAXXIG010000004.1, read as the reverse complement.
TCGGCCATTCCCTCACCGTCTCGTTCCAACGCTTCGCGTTGGAATGCATACCAGGACGCTTCGCGTCCGCGTTCCGCAAATGGGGCTGGGCTGAAAAAGTCGGCCGGATATAGGTCCTATTCGTCTCATAGGTCACATTGATGCGGATTTTTCTGGATCGTACATTCGGAATCGACCGATCTTAAAACCAAGCCTCGCAAATGCATGGCCGAAACAAGAACCAACCCCGCAGGCGGGAAACGATGCCGCAATTGCCAAACACTTGCAAAGGTATGCGTTTTCAAATCCGTTTCGAGTGAACTCTCAAAAACACGGTGGCTTTTTCGGGCGTTTTGGTGTATAGGTTCGGTTTTGGCGACATTGACGGCAATTTTTTACAAGAGAGGCCTTTCGTTCGTATAGAAACCTCGTCAGGCTCGCACCCGTTTTTTTCATCCCTCAGGGCGCAAGCCGAGAAGGCCTGAAATGAAAAAAGCCAGCCGTTGCCCATATGGGTGAGAACGACTTTTCCGAATTGATTTGTACCGACTTTTTTCTTTTCTTGAGGACTGAAATGAACCAAAACGTTTCCGACCGGGTCAACATCCAATATTTCATCATCTCTCTCTGCGCCTGTTCTTTTGGGCCGCTTTTGATGCACGGCCTGCAATCTTTTTCATATTTCCGTTACGATTTTTCCCTTTTCGCAGTCAATTCTTTGGTCAGCTTGGTACCGTTCGTCATTTTTGTTTTCTATCTGTTTGCAACGAGCGATCTGGAACACGCAGGCTTTGGCAAGCTTGTTGTCCTGATTGTTTTGGCATTCCTGCCTGTGCCGTTCATCATGTTTTTGGTTAAAATGAAGTACGGATATTGGATGCCTTACGCTTTCGGTGCGTACGATGTGGCCGTCATATACAGCCATATCGGCTTCTTCAGCTTTTTTCTGCCATTCATTTTCCTCCTCATCGATTTTGCCAACCGCATGGAGGACGAAACCGAGATTCGTTGCTATAAGTTTCTTCCTTTCGCAGTACTCGTTGTATCTTTTATTGCCAATTGGTTCATGATGCCAACCGGTCCTGCTTATTACCAGGGATACAAACCCAGCACCCAATATTATCGCACCGTTCTGGACAAAATGAACCAGGGACTCATCGATTCGGAACGAACCGAAACATGGGCACGCGCCTACGGCCTTCATTTGGCGTGGCCAAGACAAAACGTCGATCCGGATTGCGAATACATGTATCTGCTCGGTAAATGCCTTTGGCCGATAGTAGACCCGGCTCTTGCCCGATCCCCCGACAAAATAGCTTGCGACCCGACAAAACTTGAAAACGCGCCGAAGTTCATTCAAAATCCTTTCCCCGAATGCCCCGAACGCATCCTCGGAATGCTCAACAATTTTTATGGTACAGATCTCAAATGCCACACTCTGATCATCGGGCGCGTGATCGATTCCGAAACCGGGTCCGGTTTGGACTATGTTAAGGTGAAAATCGAAGAACCGCAACGGCTCGTGGAATTCACGTCGAACGAAAACGGCTTGTTCAAACTTTTCGTGGAAAAAGACGGTGCAGTACTAATCAAATTCGCCAAGCCGGGATATTTCGATCGCGTGGAGGAAGTGACTCTGTCGGACGGTTTCGAGACCAAGCTGGAAAAGCCGGTGATGCTGGAATCCAAGTCCGACCTGGATGAAATCGGCAATTGGGCGGAAAGCGTATCCAAAAGCTATGTAAACAGACTCCTGCAAGAGGGCTTCGACAGCCTGCGTCTTTCTCTGACGGTCAGGGATTCCGCCATGGAGGAGTTTCCCGGCTCGCAAAAACTGCAAAGCATCCTGGAAAACAGCATCGCCAGCCGCTTGCAGGGCAAGCCGAACATTGAAATCATGCCCCTGGACCCGAAAACAAGGGCCATCGTCGGCGAATTTATCAAACAATTCGAAATCCAAGGCGGCCACAGCGCGTTTTTGCCGGAATCCGAGGTGAAGTCTGGCCAGGCAAGATTCCCCGAGGCCCTGCTTGTCGTGAGAATGGCCGGTTCCGACAGCAGTCGCCAGCTCACCCTCGTGGACACCATCGATTTGGAAAAGCGCAAGTACGTAAACTATCTGTCCTTCCAGAAATACCTGAACGTCGGGGCCGTACAAGCCTTCCTCGAAAAAAACGACGACGAAACCTGGACCGTCACCCAGACCGGCTGCGGCAAAACCCAACCCATGGCCTACCGAGCGGCCACCATCATGATCGACCGCGAATTCGTCCGCAAGTATGTCATCCCGTGGATAGAGTCCCACTCGGAATTGGAAGGGACCGACTTGAAAGACAAAATCATCACCAGCATGAGCGGCTTCGCGCCCCCGGGCGTTCAGTACACCGACGCGGGCGACGCCTCCTACAATAAGGACGCCGACGGCTGGTGCGTCCAGGTGAAGGGTACCCTGAACAAGGGGTTTTTTGAAAAATGGGTGGTATCGATACGGAGCGAGGACTGATGTGAAAAGTGTTCAGACACGGTAATTTCACAAGTATGTTCGACGGAGTTTTTTCCTATGGCTTATAAACAAAAAATGCAAAAGATTTTACAATTTTGTTGCGCACCTTACTCATTATTATCGTTGCTTATTGAATTCAACTGCTCAACTGCCCATCTCCTTTCGCTGGTTTTTCTGTTCCGAGAACCAACTGCTGGTAGTGGGAGCTGCTTCAGAAATGGGCAATTTCGTTAATGCCAGGAGTTCAGATGACCGATAAATTCAGGGCGTCGTCGATGGGGATGATCGGTTCGAGTGGATCGCGAGTTTTTGCGGGGGCAGCCAAATGCCTGTACGCATATCATCTTCAGGGATTTTCATTCTGTTTTTCAAGGTAACCGCACAGAGTTCTAACAGTCAAGGCTATAACGGAATAATCCCGTATATTCAGGATGTTATGTTTCCATCCCTCAACCCTCCCTCGCCAAACGGCACTGGAATTACCTGAACCATAAGATTTTAATTCAATTTAACATTTTTGTATTTTGCATATAGTTGTGCATTTATATCGATTTGTTCGCGAACAGACTTACTAAGAACAACCAATATAAACGTTTCGGCTGATTTTTTATAACAACATACATTTTTTTATTGACGTATCGTTCAGGATATTTTAGTAACCTTCTTATTATGGATCCAGTTGATTATTTCAAAAAGCCGCTTTTGCCAGACCATCGAAATTACGAAGCTTTGAAAGCTTTTTATTGCGACGGACTTGGTTCGGCTGAAACGGCCGAAAAATACGGATTGTCGCCAGCCTATTTCAAAAAACTCCGCCATCTTTTTTTGCAAAATCTCAAAAAGGGAATCAATCCGTTTTTCTCGAAAAAAAAGCCCGGTCCCAAAAAGCGTTCCACAAGCGACCAAACGATAGAGCTTATTGTCGCATTGCGTAAGCGGAATTATTCCATCACGGACATCAAGGTCCTTCTTGATTCCAAGGGAAATGCCGTTTCGCTCGACACCATCGATAAAGTGCTGAAGGCCGAAGGCTTCGCGCCTTTGCCCAAAAGGACTCGAATGGAAAGGCTCGCAGTTTCCGTTCCGGAAAAAATCGAGGCGCCGAAAAGCGTGTCGATAGAACTGACCGACGAAAAGTTCATAACGGAACACGGCGCCGGTCCCCTCGTTTTTTTACCCCTCATGGAAAAACTCGGCTTGGCGGAGGCGATCAAAAGCGCCGGATTTCCCCGTACGTCCGAACTCGACGACCTTCAAAGCGTTCTGTCTTTTCTGGCCTTGAAACTGCTGGGAGGCCTCCGATGGTCCCACGATACGAAATGGAACATGGACAGGGCTCTCGGGTTGTTTGCCGGACTCAACGTCCTGCCGAAATCGACTACTCTTTCAACCTATTCCTACCGCGTGTCAAGGTCGCAGAACAAAAGGTTCCTTTCCGCGCTGTCGCGCATTTTCCGCGACGACGAACTCGAAAATGGCGAGTTCAATCTGGATTTCAAAGCGATACCGCATTGGGGAGACGCCAGCGTTCTCGAAAAAAACTGGGCGGGTTCCAGATCGAAGGCGATGAAGAGCCTTCTCGCCCTGGTTGCGCAGGATCCTTCAACTGGCAATCTTTCCTATACCAATGCGGAAGTAAAGCACAGGAACCAAAGCGACGCCGTTTTCGATTTCGTCGATTTTTGGAAGCAAGGTCGCGGCGTGGCCCCGAAAATGTTGATTTTCGATTCGAAGTTCACGACCTACAAGAATTTGAGCGAGTTGAATCAGAGCGAGGAAAAAATCAAGTTCCTGACCATAAGAAGGAGAAGTAAAAGCCTGATCGAAAAGGCGGAAAAAATCGAAAGCAACCATTGGCGAAAGATATCCGTCGAGCGTTCGAAGGGTAAATATCAGAAAATCAGAATATACGAAGAGCACTGCAAATTGCGACATTACAAAGGCGAAGTAAGACAAATCGTTATGACCGACCATGGAAGACGAAAACCGACCTTTCTTATTACCAACGACTTTGACGCGGATGTGGGAAAGCTTGTGAAAAAATATGCAGGCCGATGGCTGGTGGAACAGGAAATTGCCGAGCATGTGGCGTTTTTCAACCTGAACAATCCTTCCTCTTCAATTGTTGTCAAGGTGGATTTTGACCTGACGATTTCCCTTTTGGCCCACAACCTGTATCGGATATTGGCAAGCCATCTTGAAGGTTTTGAAAAATGCACCGTCGAAACAATAAGCCGAAATTTTCTTGAAAACGGCGCCTCCGTGGAAATTGCCGGAGATCGGATAAAAGTTTTTTTGAAAAAGAAAACGCATCTGCCTTTACTTCTCGATGTCCCGTGGATGAAATGCTCCACAAAATTGTCATGGCTTGGTGCAATAATATCCTTTGAAACCGGAACATATTCTTGAGGTACCTTTTTTATCTGAATGAAAATCCCTGATCTTGAAAGGAGTTCGAAAATGAAAGTATGGAACGTAGTTGCAATAGGTCTGTTGGTTGTAGCCGTCGCGTGCATTTCCGGATGCGCGACCACCGGGCGTTGCCCGGAAAACGCCGTCGAGCTGGATCGGTGGCTTGCCGACGTCGCATTTCCCGAAATCACGGAAAAGCTGAGAAACAGCAGGGCGCTGAAAGGAAGGCGTTATTTGGCTGTCCGAAGAGATAGGGAGAAAATCTCTTCGCAAATGGACGGATTGACCGAGGACGTTCTGGACAGGCTTTTAAGCGAGCTGAGGAAACACGAGGGGATCGAGGTGTTCTTCCGGCACCCGCAACCGGAATGGGGTGGGGAATACCGACCGAACCGGCAAAACTGCCAATATTTCCAGGCTTACGACACGTTTCTGACGCTGTCCGTCAGGCAGTTCGACGAGAGCCGGAAGGACTTGGTCAGGGTGAGATTCTCCCTGTACGATTTCGAAACGGAGAAGCCCATGTCCGGCCTGTCCGCCGCCGCCGATCGCGTTTGGCTGAACCCGAACCAGAGAAAACTGCTGGCGAAGACGTTTCCGAACCCTTCGCTAAAGGGAATGCGTTTCAATCCCTATAGCGCGGACGAATTCGACGGAATGGCCCAAGACATGGCTTTGAGGCTGACTTGCAAATACCAGCACGAGTACAGCGGGCACCGGATCAGGATAGGGTATCTGCACGAAGGAAGCAGCCGTTGCGAAACGAGAAATTTCCAGGATTTTTTCAGAAATTACATCAACGATTACGGCGAAATCCAACTTGTCGAATTCGACCGGGGGGTTGGCGCGGAAATCGACGCCAATTGGATTCTCAAGCTGGACATGCTACAGGTGAAAGACGATTTGTGCCAGGCGTGGGCCAAGCTTGTGGATGCCAAAACCGGCCTGGTCGTCATGGGGATCGACGCGAAGACATATTTTTGGAACGAAGGCGCCGGGCCTTCGAAGTTCCAAGGGAGCTGGGACATCCGAAACGGAGGGCCGAGCGGGCCGCTTTGGGCGAAATTGGCGATCATCGCCAGCGACGACGGCGAACACCGTGCCACTCTTTTCGACAAGGACCATTTCGAAATCGGCCGCAATTTCTTGGAAATCGATCAAGACCGGCTCTACTTGGAGATATACCACGATCACGAGTTCCAAAACCGCATGAAGCGCACGATCATCATCGAAGGCGCCATGAACGGCAAGGGGGACCGGATCACCGCCGTGGTGTCGTCGAGCCCCCCTGACGATGTCGGCGTACGCGACGGCAAGCTTTTTCTGGTGAGATCGAATTAAAGGAAGCGCAAAGGAGGCTACATGAACCGAAACGGCTGCCGAATTCTGTTTTTGTCCGTCGCGTTTTTCGCATCCGCTCTTATGGCGTCATCCTGCGCCCGGCAGGCGTCCGTTCCGGAACCGAGCTTCGGAACGCAGGAGGCCTTGCGGGATGCAAGAGAGTTTCAGGCGTGGGTGTTAGCCAAAGACGCGATGTCGGTTTCGAGGATCGATGGAACCGTCGTTCTCGTTTTGGCGAGAAATTCTTCGTTCAAGGTCATTCTCCGCTATCCCGGCGGCATTCCGGATTTTTTGGATGAAAAGGATCTTGTCGCGAGAATCGGCCCTCTCGAAATGGGGTTTTCAAAAATCGACGACAAGAATCTGGAATCGCGCGAGATGGACGTGGGGCGTTCGAAACTGCGGAGCGTGCCGGCAGCTCCCATCGAGATCACGCACAAGTCCTGGGGCGTGGTCCTGGGAGAGGGCGAGTGGGTGGCGGTCGACGCATTGGCGCCGAAGCCCGCCGAAAACGTTCGCGTGTCAAAAAGAAGCGACGGCTTCTTTCTGGCTTGGGACGGTGACAGCGGCGGGACAACCTCGTATTCCGTTTTCGCGAAGGAGAACGGAGGATGGGTCCCCGTGGCGGAAAACCGCAACAAGATCGAGGCCTTTTTGGGCGAGAGGCGTTTCGGCAGTTTCAAAATCGTAGCCAGGGACCCTGCCGGCAACGAATCGACGGTTATAAAGAATTTCGACCGGACCTCCTCTCTGGCGCCTCCGACCCACGTCATGGTTTCCGGCAAGACGTGCGAGCATTTCGACATTCGGTGGGAGTATCCGTTCGAGCAGGCGGACGACGTGTCGTTCAACGTGGAAAAGCTCGGCGAGGACGGCGGATGGGTCTCGATTTCGCCAATTCTTCGCGAAAAGCAGTTCCGATGCGACGAGTTTCCGGAAGGCGATTTTCGAATCAAGGCGGCAAATGCCGCAGACCTGACCGCCGCTTCCGCAGCCGTGCGCTTGAAGGCACCCTCGTTTTCCATCCAGATGGGAGGAAAGAACGGTATCGGGGCCGTGCTGGAGCAAAGGCTGACGGAAGGCTTGACAAGAAAATGCCTGCCGATTCGTATCGGCGGAACCACAACCGATTTCGTCGTTCGGGGCCACTGCGATTATTCTCTGTACGATGATCGGTACAGCCTGAACAAGTACAAGGCGGATTGTTCCGTCACTGTTTTGGAGTGGCCCTCCATGAAACGCGAATGTTTCGTGTCCGAGCCGGAAGATCCATTTTTTCTGAGCCGTGACGAAAAAGAGATCGCCACAGGAGAGGGCGTCAAATCCTTTTCAAACGCCGTCGTTCCCGGCATCGTCGAAGATATTGCGAAGTGCATTCGCGGGATTTCGAAATAGAGCATATTCCGAATTATGAGCGATGCGGAAAAAATAGAGGGAAGCTTCTGGGCGGCGCTCAAAAGCAACGTAAGGCATTCGATTCCCTGCTGTCCGGCCGACGATCCCGATGTCAAGTGGCTGTCCTTGCGCGGACTCGGATGGTGCTCGCTGCTCGTTCTCGCGTTTTCGGGGCCGGTCGCCTTCGGCTGGAGCGTCGGCTGCGGGGGCGCGATGTGCGTCAACCAGCTGAACGTTTCCGCCGGTTTTTACACCAAAAACTACCTCGCGTTCATTACCATCATTCTCATACTGGTCGGCTTGGTTTTCAGGATCTACGTCGGACGATACAGAAAGCATCCGGAGTTCGGGAAAAAAATCGTCGATGAAATGGCGACAGTCTTTTGTTTGACCCTGATCGTCGTTTTCTTTTTCGCGATGCCGGAAAAATACCATGGCTACGAGAGCAACAAGTGGTTTCGATGGGATTTTTTCCACTCGATGGCGTTCATGTTTTTCGGTTTTTTCTTTTCCCTGTTTACCCTCTGGCATTTCAGGGCGCTGGTGCTGGACGCGCCGAAGCCGGACGAGGAAATTTCCGGGAACCGGAGTCCTGGGGAGGACGCGACGCCCGCCGCCGGTGGCGAACCAGTCGAAGGCGAACGGCCAGAAGAGGACCGAACGGATCCGCCCGGGGACGGGCCGGAAGGAACGGACGGCCGGGAGCAAGAGGCGAGCGGCGAGGAGGCGTCCTCGGAGGACGAAGTCGAAATTGAAGTCGCAGACCGCCAGCAAGCTGGCTTGCGCGTCCGCGCAGGGTGGAAAAGGATGAACTCCCCTCTGGAGCTTTTTTTCCGTTCGGCTTTGCTCGTCTCCTTCTTCGCGGTCTTGCTCGGCTTCATGGACGCGAGCCGCGGCCAGCCCAGCTGGATCGGCCAGGCGGGAAAGGTTTTCTTTGCCGGGACGAGATGGTACCCACCCATCGAACCGGAGGACTGCGAAAGATTGCTAGCGGAAACCCGAAACAGCTATGGAAGCGATGCGGCAGCGTACATTCGAGCCTTTCAGGCGCGGCGTCCGGTCGATTGGAGCGAATTCTGCGCCTTCTCGGCGTTCGCCGCTTTGCAGCAGGTGGCTCTCGGTGTCGTAGATTCAAACGCGTCCAGTTCGGCGGACAGGAAGCTCGCGCATGAGTTTCTGTTGGACGAGATGGAACATCTGGCCGACTTGGGTTTGCATACGAGAACAAGCGGGCTGGACGCTTCGAAACTCTGTGAAGTGGCGCGAATATACGAACCCCAAACCCTCTTTTCGAAAATTGTCTGCAACTACGAAAGGCGCCGGGCGAAATTCGACGGCGAAGCCGCGCGGCGCATGGATCGAATTCTCGAAGACATGGCACGCGAAAATGAAGAATGGGACTTGATAGCGAGCAGGTTCGGATTATGAAAACGATCAAGCGAAAGCATTGGTTGACGATGGCGTCGATAGCGGCATTTCTATTCGTCGGCTTGGCCGTAGTGCCAGCCGGTAGCAACGCGGTCTGTTTCGCGAAGCAAGAGCGAAGGCAGGTTTCTTCGCCGGCATCGTCGGGTTCGTTCTCGAAAGTGCCCCCGATGTATATCGACGTCGAAATCCTGGGCAGCGAAAAGGGCGACCCCAAAGCCGAGAAGCTGAGCGATTCGTTCCGCTCAATGTTGAAAGGACGTTTGGACGACGGCTTTTCGTTTCTGGAACTGCCGAACCAGGACAGGCTGAAACCGAATCTGGCTTTGCGGGCCGTTCTCCGCTTGGAGGAAAAGGTCCCTTGCGATTCGTTCGACCCCGAAGAAACGGGCGACGACAGCGTTTGCGTGGACCTGCGCGCAAGCTTGCGCGAATTGGAACTGGTTCATGACGACAGGCCCATCGTTCCCCTGTTTTCGCGGGGGATTTCCTCGGTCGATTTGCCGAACGAAAGGGTCGAGACGTATTCGGATTGGGAGTCGATGTACGACCGGGCGTTCGGGCGGCTGTTGGGAAAGCTCGACGACGACGGCACGTTTTCGAAATTGGAAGAAAGCGTTCGAGAGTACCCTCCCTACTTCGCGGGATCGCAGATTTGCGGTCCGCCCTCTTACGATCCCGACTATATCGTCGGCTTGATCGGGGACAGGCTATCCTTGATCGAAAGAACGCTCAGCGAAGAAAGAGGCGCGGCGAAAGACGTTGCCGATCGCCTAGAGGAAGCCAGGAGGGACATCCTGGCCGCCATAGAGTCGCAAGCGAGAAAATGCCCGGACGGAAAGATTCCCGAATCCTCCATCGACGAGATCATCGAAACCAACAGGAAGATCAGCGGATTGCTGGAAACCGTCAACGCCACCGGCGTGGAAATCCTGGCGGACAGCCCCGACTTCGAAGAAGGCTGTCTGCAAATCAAGGATCGCGACGGCCAAATCGTTTGGAACAAAATCATCGCCGGAGGGCGAAGCCTGTGCGAAGGGCCGGTCCTCACTTTGAAGCGACATGGAAAAATCACCCAGGCCGAACGGAGGAGGCTCGTGGGAAAGCTGCCGATACAAGTGAAAGGCGCGGTCAAGGACGGCGACATAGTTCTTTCCCCCAAGGACGCTTTGAGGATGGACTTGGCCAATGGTGCCTCGAGGCGGTGCAAAGGCGAGATCTTCACGAAGCCGAAAATCGTGATCTATTATTGAAAACGAGACTTGGCGGTCGAGACCCGGCGACGATTCGTCCCCGAAGATTCTATCCGTTTCCGTTTTTTCCGGAGGAATGCCCCGTCTTCTTCTCGAAGAATTTCCGCACTTTATCGACGTTGCCCGTATCGAAGCGGAAGATGGAATCGATCAGGTCGAAAAGATATCGCCTGCCTTCCTTCGTGAGATTGGGCATGTAGCCGGAAGGGGCGATTTCAGGGGCTCGGCCGGATCCCGAACGCCGCAGGGATATGTCCGCGATGATGGCGGACGGCAGGCGGGACGGGCGAAGATCGTGCCGGGTTCCGAGGGTCTCGATGAAGTTCGATTCGCCGAGAATCGCGATTCTGTCGCAGATCTCTAGCATGAGTCCCAAGTCGTGGGATACCACCACGAACGTTCTGCCTTTTCGCGCTTCGTCCAGAAACAGATCGACGAGGGAATTTTTGACGCATATGTCGAGGCTGGAGAACGGTTCGTCCGCGACGATCACGTCCGCCCCGGTCGACAGGGCCCGAGCGACCAGAAGCTTTTGCTTTTCTCCTCCGCTCAAGTCGCCCGGAAACCTTTCGGCGATGGCCGGGGACAGGCGGAGCTGTTTTTCGATGAGTTCGAATCGCTCTTTGGCGCCTTGGAAATTGTCGAACGTTTCTTTCAGGATTTCCCCGACCGTGCATCCCGGATTGAAGGCGGCACCCGGGTCCTGCGGAATCAATTGCAGGAAATCCCGGCGGTCCCGATGATTGCTTCCCAAATAGAACTGTCCTTTTCTCCTGGCATTGTCCGGCAAAATGCCAGTGATCGCTTTCGCAATGGTGGACTTGCCCAAGCCGCTTTCGCCCACGATCCCGAAAATGTCGCCTTTGCGAACCTCGAAGCCAATCCCTTTGCAGATAAGGACGGTCTTCCTTCTGAACAGCGAGCGCTTTTCGGGAATCAAGATGGAGACGTTTTGGAAAACAATCTGTTTCGCGGCATTTTCGCGCTTGGAGCTTTTCAGACTTCTCTTGTTTTCGAACGCGATGTTTTCGCTGATGATTTCGTACAATTCGCCGATGGCGGCTTGGGCTTTCCCTCCGTCTTTGCTCTTGGAGGCGAAAACGGCCGGCGCGTTGCTTCCGATCCATCGCACGCTTTTGTTGAATGCGTCTACGGTAGTCCAAAGGTGCTTTTTTCCGAACAAAAACGGCTTGCCGCAAAATCCGCCTTTGTCTTTTTGGATTACGATCACCTTGTCGTCGGCTCTGCACAAATACGGGATCAGGGAAATGTCGTGGGTGATGAAAACAAGCCTCTTCAATACGGGATCGGGCCGGGGTTTGCCGCCGTCGGGGCGATGAAGCCTGCCCATCAGATTCTTGAGCTGGTCCAGAATCCGTTTTTGGATGGACACGTCCAAGGAGCTAGTGGGCTCGTCGGCGACCAGAAGCTCCAGACGAGGCCGTCCGATGAAGGCCATGGCGAACAGCAGGCGCTGCAACTCCCCGAGGCTGAGCTGGCGCGGGTATTTGCCCAGAACGGAGGTGCCGCCGATCTCGAATTTTCGAAGGACCTCGTCCCGATCCTTCGAATATTGCCTTTCCGACGGTCCGTCTGCAGAAAAGGCCTCTCGAGCCAGCATCCAGCTTTCCCGCAATTGCGTTTCGACGGGAAGCGCGGGGTTGAAGCAGCGCATGGGCTCTTGAAAGACGGCGCCCGCAAGGCCTATGGCTGGACAGTCGTTTATGGAGGTGTTCAAAAGGGGCTGCTGAATCAATCTCCCGTACTCGGAACGTCTGTCGCGATTGTCCGGCTTTTTGAAAAGCGAATCCAAAAACGCGCGGGCGAACAGGCTTTTTCCGACTCCGGAACGACCGAGAACTACTACGATTCGGTCTTCTTCGAACGGCACGAAATTTGTTCCGTCTCCTCCCAAATGAAACAACGGGGCGGCTTTCCAATCGCGCCCCCACAGGGCGACCTCGGTTTTTTGGAACGCTATTGCGCAAGCGTTTTTCTTCATTCGCTCCGTTTGCCCTCCTCGCGCGACACGGCGCTCGTTTCCGGCTCGAACAGGCGCGACAGTCCTTCGTCCACCCAGAAAGCCGGCTTCGCCTTTTTCCCGGACGGAGGCGATTCGACCTCTTCCCGGAAGCCGTCGGTAAAAAGATACAGCCCCGCAACCGTGGAGATCACGACGAGGACGAGAAAGGCACCCTCGGCGGACATCAACTCCTGTCTTTTCTTCGCGAGCAAAGCTCCCCACGAAACGTGATGCGCCGCCCCAGAGCGTCCGAATCCGATTTCGTACAGATACATCAGGCTCAGTTCCGTGAGCATGGAAGCGGCGAAAATCTGGCTCAATTTCAATAGGGTTTCGAATCCGCAATTCTTCAAGAAGATATGATGCCAGTAGATTCTGGCGGAAGAACACTTGTTGAGCCGTTGCATTACGACGAAGTCCTGGCTCTTGAAGAATTCGACCTTCGCGTGGATCGACCTGACGAGTTCCGTCGAAAAAGTCGCCCCCAGGACCGCCGCCATGACAAAAATGCCCTTGCCAGCCCTGGTTCTGTCGTCGCAGATCTGATCTACGAGAACGAAGCAGATCATCAGGAGAATGATTTTGGGAATCGCTTCGATCTGCTTGGTTGCGAACAGGATAGATCTTCCCGCCGACGGCCAGGGATAATGGGCTAAAACGCCGGCGGAAATGCCGATGACCGCTGCGACGGCCGTGGCACCGGCCGCCGTCAGCATCGTCGATTCGCTGGCGAAGACAATCTGTTTCGCGAATTCCAGCTGCCGCATGAAAGCGCCCGAGACGGGAGGGCGAAGAATCGCCGTCACGCACAGAAAAAGAAAGCCGTAGGACAAAAACGCCGCGCCCAAAGCCATTTTGACGTTGTAGGGAATGGCGCGGCGCATTCCGGTCGCACGGTTAGCAAGTATGAAGGCGCACAGCAACGCGAATTTCGCGACCGACAGAGACGGCCGGTCGTAAAAGATAAGGACGATGACGTCGATGAAGCAAAGCGCGCACAGCAGCGCCAGCTCCCAGCGTTCGCCGATGTCCGACGAAGATTTCAACGACGCGTTCGCAATGCAGAAAAAATTCGTCGCAAAAGAAAACGGCAGGAAGATGACGAGAGCCAACGGATGGAAGGACGCCGATTCGGAGGTTTGGGCGAAAAACGAAGTCGCCCATTGGCTTGCCAAAACCGCTCCCGCGACGATCAAGATTACGTACCAGAAGAGATCGACGGCCCTTTCGGATGCGCTTCGGTCAGTGCCGCCAAGGGAAGACGCCGTCAAACCGGGCGGATGGGAGGCGGACCATCTCCGCGCCGCGAAATAGAGAACGAACGCTGCGTTGCAGAGCAAGGAGAGTCGGGCCAAGTCCCGAACCGCCCAGGAAAAAAGCAAAAAAGCAAAGGGCGAGACGAGAAATCCGAAGGCGCAGAAAATCCTGATTTTCTTTACCGTGAATTCGGACAATTCGGCGGGCCCGCTTCGTGCGCGAAAGAGCGTTTTCATTCTCGCGGCCTCAAAAGTTCCCCGATGGCGTCGAAGACGTGCGATGCCGAATGAACCATGACCGCCAATATGAAGGCCGACGATAGCAGCACGGGGGTGTTTTGCAATTCGAGCGCCGTTATGACGGCTTTTCCGATGCCGTTTTCGATGCCCAAAAGCATTTCGACCAAAACGGACGCTCCCAGGAGGGCCGGTATTTTGCCGGACAGGTCGGGAAGGAAATGGCCTATGCTGTTTCTGTAGGCGTGGCCAGCGACGCTGAATCGGAATCCGATGGAATGCATGGCCCGTACGCCGAGCGCCATGAGAATCGTGAACGCCAAAAACAGGCACAGAATCGACGGCGTCAATCTCTTGTCTCCCAATCGCAAATACGCAAAAAAGACGGATGCGACGGCCGCGAACGCCAGGAAATAAATCCGTCGCATCTTGTCTCTGTTGACGATCTCCATGCCTTTCAACCTCGCCATCTTGGTGTAAAAAAGCTTTCTGTCCTCTTGTTCCAGCAAGTAGGCCATCTTTTTGGCCAAGTCGATCAGTGTGCAGTCGAAAATGGCGAGAATGAAGACGCCTACCATCAAATTGTTCTCGATGACGTTCCTGTAGCCCCAGGAATCCTTGACGAACAGAAAGCAGAACAGAAAAATCGGGACGAGCGAAAGAGCGTATGCGACTGCGTATGAAACGGTTGAGCGGTTGAATTCGTTGCCGACCGCCTTTTCGAGCGCGATTCCGGCGGCCAGCAGAAAGCCGAGCAGCAAGGCGTTGACGACAAGAATACTCGTCACGAATATGCCGGTGAAAACGACGTTGCCGGAAGGCGTGTCCCAAAAGAGCAGCCGCTTCAAATCCATGTCCCCCCACTCGGCACCCGACCATTGAAAGGTCGAAAAATCGCGCAACCAGCGAAAATACGGGGAAAAGTAGTCGGAAAGCCGTTCCGGCCAGCCCCGGAAGTCCACATGGCGTCGATACTCCTCTGCGTCCTTGGCGATCAGCCGCGCGAACATGTCGGAATCGGGAGCGTTGGGCAGGATTTCGGCGTCGCCGGCATCCTGGTCCAGCAGCATTTCCCAATATTCCGAGGATGTGGGCACCCAGTCCTTCGAAACATCTTGCAGCTTGAATGCGGGCACGAAATTCAGCACAACGAACAAAGCCAGGCTGTAAGCCGACCCCGCGACGAAAAGGGCGGCGAATGCGGCCAGAAAACGGAACAGGATATGCGCGGCGCGGCTTTTCAACGTGTGCGGTCGCCTCCCTGGGGCGCGAAAGCCCAAGCCTGCGGCGGCCCTTTGTCGGCGAAACGCCAGAAGTCGGTGTAGGAAACGTATTTTCCTCTTTCCAAGCCGGTGATTGTGCCGTTTCCGGTCAGTTTGGACCAATTCTCATGGGTCAGGCTCACGTATGCGTTGATCGCATTCCGATTTTGCTCCATCGCGGTCTCGCCCCTGTGGAGAACGATTCGAACCGTCGCTTTCATGGGATCGAAATCGTAATCTTCGTTTTTGGCTGTTTTGAACGCTTCGTCGATCAATCTGAAAAACAGATACCTAGTGAATCGCGGAAACCGAAAGCAGGGAAATTCGGGGCAGTCGGAGTCGATCCGTATGGTGACGCTGTAATCCGGCCATGTTTCCAGCGCGATGCTTCCGGGAGTCACGCGCAACAGGCGGTGCGGTTCGCTGCCGCCGGCAGCGGCGAGGGGTCCGCCGTCCCGAGTGTCCGACGCGATTTTTCCGATGGCTGTTTCGTATTGCTCAAGGACTCGATTTTGAGCGCTCGCAAGGGCGTTCGCGAACGCCGTTTCGTCGATGTCCCTCCTGTCCGCCCTCGCGACCGGAACAAGAGGAGCGCCGAACGTGGTTTCCGGATCCACGTCGACGACGACGATTTTCGATCCGAGTTCGTCGCCGCTTTTCAAAAAGCAAACGTCTCTTCTTGCGTCCCGGTCGAAGCCGTTCCAGATTTTCACCGCCTCGTAGTAGCAACCCGGATCATAAGGGGAATCGGCGCATGAAACTTGCGGGTCCGGTTCACGCCTGACTTTCAGAAATGCGCCAGGCTCCAGAATCTGCGTCTGGGCAGGGCCGCCCAAAGCTTCGCTCTGCGGATCGGGCAACTTCGCCAAGACCACGATCTGCTCTTTGACGAAGATCGCCTTTTGCTGTTGGGCGAACGATGCGTTCGTCGCCAAATGCAATATCGAAACTATGATTGCACAGAAAACAATGCAACTTTGCGGACCCATGCCCCCCCCTAATTGTCCAAATCCGAAAAGTACCATTCCTCGACTGTCGCGAAGCCGACTTCCGGGTGAATATCGACATGTTCCAGCGAACCGGAACGGTACACCCTTTCGGGAATCGTGAACAGCACGGCATAGGGCAATTGTTTTGCCACAATGCGGTGGATTTCCTGCGCCGCGCCGGAGAGCTTGGGGCCGAAACTGACGGCTTCGTGGTACGCTTTCAGATAATAATCGAGAGTATCGTCGTGAAATCTCGTGTAGTTTCTTTCCCCTCCGCGCTCGAACAAAGGGTAAAAATCGTGCCGGTGGTCGAAGAATTCTTCCTTGATTGCCAAATCGTACATGCCTTGACGAAGCCTATTGCGAAATGGCAAGCCGCGTTCGTAGGAGATCCTCACGTTGATGTTTGGAAACGCCGATTCGATCTGATCTTTGACCGTTTCCGCCATTTTCTCGTTAAAAGTGTTTTCGAGCGCGAGAAGGTCCAGTTCCATTCTTCGGTCGTGCTCGAGATATCTGTACGCTTCATCTACAGCGGCGGAAGGCCCGTGGGGATGCGGCATTCCCGCCAGTAGAGCATTTCCGTATTTTCTTCTGTAATATGAATTTCGAGGAAAAATGCTGTCGTTCATATAGGATTAAAGCTCGGCAATCCCAGTGTTAGGCAAAAGCGTTTTGAGCAATTTGGATTTGTCGATCACGAGAGCCAACCCCCATCGATAGCGCGTTTCCGGCCTTTCGCAGTTGAAGGCGATCGCCAGAAAGCTGAGCGGCAGGAATTCGAGTTCGCGCTTTTCTTCTCGATCGATATGTTCGGCTTCGGTCCTGGGGAGGTGGATCACCAAGTCGTAATCCCCATCGTTGAAGCCATCGACGATGTCTGCCGCATCGTTTTCGATTTTGAAAACTATGCTTTCGAAAAACGGCTTCGAACTGTTTCGGCTCCCGTTGTCATCGGTCTCCCGAAATTGGTAATGCGGATTTCTGACAAGCTCGCACTTATGCTCGAAAATACCGCCTTTTACCATGTAGGGCCCGCTTCCGAAAAAATAATCTTTGAAGTATTGTTTCTGATTGTCGCCCCATTGGGTATTCATCTCGTGAAATTTGACTTTATTGTAAGCAGGGACATAGCGAGGCAATATCTTGAAGGTCAGAAGTTCGCATGTGATGGTAGAGTTTTCCGGTTCTTCCTTGTAGATTACTTCGAAGGAAAAATCGTCGTCATCGCTTGCGTGGATTTTTTCAATGTACCGATTGAGCCTATCCTTGTAGGGAGAATTCTTGCTGGCAATGATAGAATCGTATGTGAACTCCACGTCGTCTGCGGTGACGTAGCGAGATTTGGGATAATCGATCCGGTCGAGAAACTTGTCGAAATGCCAAGGCACATTGCGTTTCAAGCGGTACAAATAAGTGCCGTCAGCCCGCTTGATTCCATCCTTTATCAAACCTCCTCCGCCCTTGTATTTGGGTATGCCGTTTTTTTCGTTGATGGAAACTTTATTGTATAAGCCATCGAAAATGCATTCATAAAGGTAGTCTTCGTACAAATCCGTTTTTTCGACCGAAGGAATGTGTTTGGCGAATCGTAGATGGTCGCCTGTCGCTTGAAGCGCGACTTTAAGCTGGTTTTCCGCAGGAGGTGTGCATCCGATCAAAAAGCCAGCGATACACGATAAGATTGTGAAAACGAAAGCGCTTTTCGAAATGCCGTCGATTCGTCTGAAATAGCTCGTCATTGCAGAAGTGCTCCTGGCCTCTTACCTTTGGATTCGAATTCGAAATGTCGCAATGTCGTTGGCACTGTCTCCGCTCGGTTCGGATTTACCTGAGGTCAAAAATGAGTGCCGCATATGAGAGCTTTCGGCACGACTTTGATTTTTTTTGTTTCCTCGTTTAAATTGATCAGTTCGATGAACGATCTTTGCGAACACTCGGACAGATACCTGTCGATATAAACCCATCCGAAAAATTCCTCTTCCATATTATTTATTTCGAACAAGAGCATCTCTTGCTCGATAACCATCTTGCGCTGTTCCTCTATTTTTCGCCTCTGCTCCTCGATATCCTCGTCGAACGGTCTGGGTAAAAGCAATTCGAACTGCCGATCTTCGCTGCAAGAGAACGCGAACCTTACGACCGTTTCCGGCTCTATTTCCAAATCGATGATTCGGCCTCTGCGAGGGAATTGGTCAAAGTCGATTCTCTTGACGAAAATGGGGTATTTGCAGGATTCCTTCACGGTCGCGGCCGCCTCGTCCCTGATCGCGTCGAGGCCGGGGCAGCCTTCCATCGCTTTGGCCGAGATGGCGCGCAGAGCCGCGCACGCGAATGGCTTTTCGCTGATCCAGCGCTTCCGATCATTTTCCATCATGGATTGGACGGACTTCAGTTTCGAACGGGCATCTTCGATTTCGGCATTGCACAGGCAAACCCTTTTCCGGTTGACGCTCGCGGCCCTTGCATCCTCGTCCTTCGCGCAAGGAAAAGGAGTATAGATATCGAACAATTCGAGCGCACTCCCGTAGTGGGCGGCGGCTTTCTTCCACCGGCGCTCCTCGAATGCCTGTTCGGCGGAATGGAGCGTCGAAACGATTTCGCCGTTCAAGCTTTCGCATTCCTCCCCCGTCCATTTGTCGAACGTCTGGAACAACCGAGCACGGAGGGGCCTCAGCGATTCGCAATCCGTTCCCGGCCTTTTCAGCTCCTGCATGTACTTGGCGTAACCTTCCAGCGTTGCGTGACGGTTCGTTCGGTTATGGTCGGATCGGGTTTCGAAATCCGACAGAAGATGACGCAACGCCTCTTCGGCCCTTTCGGTCGCGTCTTGGCAAGCCAGATTCGAGTTGGCCAAGCTCGATCCGGTTCTGGCTTCTTCCAATGTGCGCTCGATGGAACGTCGGTCGCAGGAAATGGAGGCCGGGCGCTCGGCAGACAGGACCTTCTCGAAATCGGAAGCGGCTTGCGCCCACCGTCCTTTTTCGAAATGCCCGTTTGCGCTGCTCAGCCATGCCAGAATGGAAATGGAATATTGCAGGCACGCCGTTTTGGTTTCGTTTTCGACGAGCAGCTTTTCAGCCTCTTGGCAGGCGCAAGTTTGGCTCAGCAGATTCTGGCGCTTTTGCGTCTCGAAGTCGTTCTTGGCCTTTAGCAGCGATTCGACCGCCAGTTCCAGCCGAACGTCGCTTTGAAAGTTGCCCGCCTTCCTGTCGCCCTCCTTGAGCAGTTTTCGCAAGCCTTCGCAATATTTGTTGCACTTTTCGGCTTCGACGCCTTTTTCCAATTTATGTAATCGAGCGAAGCATCGGTTCAAGTCTTCTCTGAGCTTCTTTTTGGAGTCGCAAGACAACCTGGATGCCGCGATGTCCCTGTTGAGCGGATTTAAATGCCGTGCTCTGGCTTCGTCGCGTTCCTTGGGCTCCAAAGCGCTTCCCTCTTTCCATTTTATTTCCATTCGTTCGAGAAAAGCGCCGCATGCTTTGATTCGCCTTTTGAACGTCTCGACCTCGATATCGGCTTTTGCGGAGACGATCGCGTTTCGAACCTGTTCGATTTCGAGCGTCAGTCGTTTTACGCATTTTTGGGCGTCCGGAGGCAAGTTTTCGATGCGCTCGTATTTCCGAATCTCCTCTTCTTCCAAGGCGAGCCGCTGCGCCAATTGCTCGGGCTCGATTGCCGCGTTGGCGACGTCATTGCGGATGTCTGCGACTTCGTTCCTGACGGACTCGATCTTTTCTTCGATCTCCTTGCACTTGTTGCATGAACAGAGCGAAAACGAGACGTTTCACATCAATTTTGCCATTATAAAACTCTCCGCTCAAAACGAAAAAAATTCTAAATTGATTCGGAAAAAAAGTCAATGGAAATCTCGTCGCAACTTCGGGAGCCTTTTGATCAAAGACCTGTCTGTTTGGGAAAGCGTAACAGGTCCGTCTATCCCTCCGACGGCAGTCGGGACAATTTCACCTTCAGCCCCACCAACGTGTCGAGCTTGCGTGTTTGGTCGTCGATGGTCGAAACCGCCTTGAAAGGGATCGTGAACGAAACTGGCACAGGCTTCCGGTAATAGTCCTTGGCGAACTCTTCCTTGAAAGCCCCGTTTTCGATTCGATAGAACCTGAATCTGGCGATTTTTTCGACCTTCTCGTCGTATTTCGTAGCCACTTCTTCCTTGATTTTCAGGAATTGGTCTTCCGGGTCGATTTCGTGGCCCATTGGCTCCCACGAGTTGGTCACGAGTATGATCTCCCGTTCGCCTACATGCGCGTTAAGCTTGTCAGCAGCTTCGTTTATGGCATTCTGAAGAGTTTCTTCCGCCGTATTCAGAAATTGAAAGAGATTGTCTTTCATCTGTGCAACTATGCCGTTGGACCCCATGCGACACATGGGCATCGAAAAGTTGTCCAACCTCTGTTCCATATCTTCGCCGACGATTTGGCCGAGATTTTCGAAGCCGTCGTTCGCGCCCCAATCGGCGAGCTTGTGGCATAATCGCATCGTCTTTTTCTCGATGTCGTCCTTTTTCGCCTTGAAAAAAGTTTTTTCCTTCTGCACCCTCTTTCCGTACTCTGTATTGGCGAGTCGCCTTTTCTCCGAGCTGTCCCGGTTGCTTTTGGATACTCTGGCTTTCATATAAGCTACCTCTTTGCAGTACTTGCTTTTAACCTTGCCGTTTTCATAAAACTTTGCGATCACCAGAGGAAAATTCGAATTTTCGGACAGAGTATTTGAATAATCAGGTGGGACCGGGTCCGGCAGAATGCCAGTCAAAGGATTCGACCTCGACATTTCTCCCGCTCTCGTATTTCCTATCGAGGGATAGACTCGAAACGCCTGGATGAAATTGAAGACATTCGAACCTGTCCGACCTTCATCGGGGAAATACCAAACGGGATCGAATTCGTACTGTTCAACCCTTCCTTCCGTGAACATCTCTATGACCTCTTCCTTCAATCTACCGTTGTAGGATAACGTCATGGTTTGAATCAATCGGGGAAAGACCTTTTCGAGAAGACCGAAAGATCGACTCATGGAAAGACGGCTCAGCTCGGCGGTCGAAAATTGATGGGCATCCGCGATCTTGACATGAACGATGTAGCTTTCCGGAATCTCGGATATTCGTGTCTGCAAAATCGCATTGGCCGAACGGATGGACTTTTCCATGAGCGACAAGGAACCGATTTGCCTCGCCAGTTCGTTTTTATCCTCCAGAAAGCCGATCATGTTTTTCTGCGCATCGTTGTAACGCTTCACGTATTCGAAATAATCTTCCGTCCAGCGGTCGTTGAGGCGCTCGCTCTCGTTTTGGAGACACCTTTCCACGTGCTTTTTGTACCTTGCGCCCAAATCGTCCGGGCGAAAATTCAGGAAACCGTATCTCGAAAAAGGCTGCCATGCGTATAGGTGCTGGCAATAAGATTCGGAGATCTCGGGCAGTTTGACCGGGGTATTTCCGCAACCGAATCCGTCGCCGGAATCATGTATCCGGAAAAGGACATCGAGAATGTCGAATCTGAATTCGCTGTCCGGATATTCGTTCAGAAAATCATCGCAATACTTGAGTTGATTCTCCACGATTTCTTCTTCCATCGCTCTTTTGTACTTCGCGTTTTCCAGCCTGATCGACACTTTCCTGAAAAGGAGATCTCGATCCGACCGGTATTTATCGATATAGGTCTTGCAAGCACTGATGGTCGCTTCGACAGAACGCGCCGCACCGATTTCATCGAAATGAAGCTGTTTCAGGTGCCCTGCCGCCTCGGCGTTGTCCGGATGGCCGGATAGGTACGTTTCTGTTTCGGATATGGAGCGTCTGGATTTAATCGCGAACCATTCCAACGCGTCTTTGGCCTTTCCCATGTAATTTCCGGGATCGCCTTTGTCCTGTAAAAACCGCCTGTGTTGTTCCAAAAATCCCTTGTAAGAAATCGGTTCGTTGTTTTTTTCGGCCTGTTTCCAATCCAAGCCGACAATCCCCCTGTAGGCCAAATCCGCCTCGGCCGTTCCCTGATACAAATTCAAAATTTTTGAGTACGACTCTTTGGTATTCTCGATCATGGCTTCACCGAGATCCTTTTTGCGGATTCTCTCCATTTCCGCTTTCGATCGCTTGACGTATTCATTACTCGGAATATTGGACTTTGCGACCTGTTCGTATTTCGAGTAGGCGACAGATCCATTTTCCCTTTCCGCTCGGAGAAAAAAGAGCCGGGTAATATTGTCTCGGGCATCTTTTATGATCTCAGGACAATCCTGGCATTCGCGGATGATTTTTTCATATGCCGCGACTCTTTCATCAACATTTTTTTGCTCTTCGGCCTTTTGAAGCCCTCTTCTATTGCACACGGAACACCCTGTAAACAAAATGATGGCGGCCGCGAGAACGACAAGCGGGATCAGCTTGCGAGGAAAAGTTACGGATTTGATATTCAAGTTCATGATTCCAGTCCTATATTGAACATCGAGTTTGAGTTTGTTCGTACAACGCGGTGCGATATACCATACTTTTCTTAATCTATCAATCTTGGATAAAAATCTTCACGGCTTAATACCTGGTTCTACGTTCTTGCTTCCCCCCCGCCCCCCTTTTTTGAATCCGGGAACTCAAAACGGTTTATCACTTGTCGCCTGACTAAATACGAGACTTTTTAAAAAATCTCGTTTTTCATAAATTCGTAGCGCTCTTTATCCAAGGTTTTCAGGGTGTTGGGTTGGAGGGCGAATTGTTTGTAGGCCTCTTGGAACTCTTTTTGGATAGCGGAACGTTTGTCTGCGGGCATGATGCGATCCCATTCGGCTCGTTTGGACGGCTCCAGCCGGTCGTAGGCGTCTTGAGCGGCTGCTTCGGTTATAGCATCCTTGATTTTTTCCATATCGACATTCTCCTGGGCGGCTTCCGGGACGTGCATGACCTTGGGGGCGTTTTCCGGCCGGCCTTCCCACAGGGCTTTGGTACTCTTGGATGTGGAGAGCCTTCGGATTTCTCCGCTGTCGGACATGGCATCCGTGGTGATTCGTTCGATTCGGATTTGGTTCAGATGTTTTTCCGGGATTTTTTCGGCCATGAACTTTTCCAGCTCCTTTTTCTGGGCTGTGTCGAGCTTGTCGAAGCCTTCCATGGCTGGAAGGGGCAGGTCGCGCTTTTGCCTCTCCATGCGGTTCCATCGGCGAAGGTCGGATATTTCGGAGGTCGATACGGGTCGGCGGTTGGCGGAGAGTTTCGATTTTTCCGACCCGGAATCGGCGACCTTGAGGCGATTGTCCACGTCTTTCCATTCCGTTTGTCGGTGTTTCTTCTCTTTGGGAGCGTCGTTTTCTCTGGTTTTGTCCATCGTTGCCTCCATTTTTTTTTGCGTTTAAACTCCGAATACGAAGCGTTGCTGTTCCTCGGTCGCCCCGATTTCGTCCAGCTTGGAAACGACCAGGCAGTCCGCGATTCTGTCTGCGAGACGAGGGTCGATCTCTTTCCTGAGCCTCCAGCGAATCAAGTCGCGCAATTTTTCCCTGATCGCGACGATGGGAGGGTCTTGTTTGGAATCGGCGGCGTCCAGCAAGTCGAGGATGGTGTTGTGGATGAAGTCGGACTCTCCGACGATTTGCGCTTGGAAACCGTACAGGCAGACGCTGTCGCAAATGGCGGGACAGAGCCGGAAAGGGGGCGGAGATTTGGCGTCGGCCTTTCGTATCGCCTTGGAAAAAAGCGCCATGCGGCCGGCGGGCTCTCCGTGCTTGGCGACGTTTTGGGCGATTTGTTCCGCGAGTTTGTGCGGCCAATGGTGGAAGCGACCGGCTTGCCTGAGGTAGTGTTGCGTCGCGTGGGCTTCCAGGCAACGGCCGGCGGCAGCGGGGTCGGGGCCGCCCGCAAAGGGGGAGAACGGGTCCTCGTTTTCGGAAAAACCGGTTGCCATGGCGGCGGCGAAAGTTCTGAGGGCTTCTCCATTTTCTTGGTATAGAACGGCAGAGACTTGCCTGGCAGTCCTTTCGCAAGCCGAGGTTTCCCTCAAAGGGCAGGATAGGCACAGGGGAAATCTGAGAAGCATGCGGGGGCGTTCGGAAAAATAGTTTTCTTTCATGTGCCGATGGAGGCGCGACGGACCGATCTGGCGACCGCCTGTGGAAACGGAGGATTCGGGGACCCGCACGAGCATGGGCCTGTCGAGTCCTTCCGCAAAGAAAACGGCTTCCCCGACGGCCATGGTCGCGGCGTGGCGGATTTGGGAGTCGGAAAGATTCATGGTTTTTCCCATCACCTCGCGCTCTTCCTGGGAAACCATGCGATGCAGGAGTTTCAAGTTGGTGTTCTTGACGATGTCGGGGGAAATCTTGGAGGGAATCTGTTCGGAAACGAGAATGCCCTCGCCGTAGGCTCGAATTTCGGCCAGCAGGTTGCAAAAGGTTTCCACGGCCTTGCCCTTCATGTTGCCGGAATCTTCCGAGGCTTTTTCCGCCGAAACATTTTTCAGAAGGCGGTGGGCTTCTTCGATCAGGGTCGCATGGCGGAGGCCGCCGATGTCGAAATCGCCCCCGGCCGCGTCCCTGGACTCGTAGTGTTCGTAGAGGGCCGCTAAGACCAATCCCATGACGAAGGCCTTCTCGTCGTCGTTTCCCAGGTATTTGAGTTCGAGGACGGCTGGTCTGCGCAGCAGATCCTCCATATCGATGCCACGTTCCGTGTCGAGCATTTTTCCCTTGGCGCCGACGCGCAGATTGTTGATCCGGGTTTTCAGTGCGGACTTGATGTCCGATTCCAGCTTGGAATCGTAGCCGATCCGTTTCACGACGGGATCGATCTTGCCGTACAAGTCCGTCATGGTCGGGAACGCGGATGAGCATACGCCTCGGGCGTTTTCCGAAGACGCCAGGTCCCAGCCCTTGTCCTCGTAGATCTCGTACAGGCATTCTTCCAGGATATACGGCATGGGGCCGTACATGGGAAAGCCCGCGTTGAAGGTGGCTTTGAGGTAGTCGATGTGCGTCTGCAAAGACGCGCCGTCCGGAAAGAAGAACGGGTTGATCCGAAAGGGGGAGGACTTGCCTGGCGTTTCGTCTCCCAGAGTGAAAATCCGCAATTCGGGAATGCCGCACAGCAAGTCCCGGTATTCCGATTTGGCGGGCTCGATCACGAGGAAAGGCACGCGGAAGGCTTTCCACAGGCTCGCCAGGAGGTTGAACATGGTATTGGTCTTGCCGGATCCGGTCGCGCCCGCGACGAACGCGTGGCGCGTCAGATCTTTCGGCGCGATGCCCGCGACGCCGTCGGTGGAACGTCCGCCGGCGACGATGCGTCCGATTTCCAAGGATGGCCCGTCCAGGGAACGGAAATCGACATCGAAATCGACTCGCTCCTTCAACCGGAATCCCTGGTATTCCTTGTCCGGAAATTTCAGGCAGGACAAAAGTTCCGGGGACGTCAGTACGCAGGGGCACGTGTAGCTTTGCCCGTTTTGCGCGCATCGGTGAGACAGCATGGGTTCTGGCTGGGCCGTTGCTCCGGAGAGAGCGGAGAGGAGCAAGGCCAGGCCCTCGGCTGTGCGGTTCGGGGAAAAGAAGTACAGGCCGGCTTCCCACATTCCGCATCGCAGTCCGGTATGAAGCCGGGAAAAAGTCTTTTCGAGAAGCTGCATGTAGTGGGACGCCATGCGGCCTGCTCTCGGAGAGTGCGAGGGGTTGGTCGCCTTGATCTCCTGGATCTCGTTTCCCACCGCCTCCTGGTACACGGAAGCCCTCGCCCGGTTCAAGGGACGCGCGATGGTCCAGAACTGCCAGTCGGCGCACTCGAGGGTGTTCGCAAGCATGTCCGCAGCCTTTGGGCGATAGAGCTTGCTTATGCTTTTCCCCTCCTTTTCCGGAGCAGGGATGCCCGTGACCAGCCCCGCTTGCCATCCGTCCGGCGACCGGGGAGAAACGGGGTTTCGTCCTACGGACTCGGGTCCCGCAACGCTCGCGAGGATGCCGGTCAAGACCGGAAGCGCCTGCGGCGGCGCACCCGCCAGAATTCGTTTTTCCCACCCTGCCGATTCCACGATGAAGACGAAGGGCGTCTCGGCCGAGTACAGGGCGGACAGGCAGCCGCAATCCAGGGAAATCGACCGTTTCTTTCCGTCGGGCGCGTCGTCGAAGAACGCCCCCTGGATTTGAACGAACCGTAAGGTGTCAAGGCGTCGAAGAATGGTTTCGGGTACGCCGAAGGGGAAATTCGCCCTGTATGCTCGCTGGACCAGGCAGATCTTTTGGCGAATATCTTCGGCGGGCGTCAGGTCCGGAAATGGATTTTGATTCGCGGATGCCATTTTCGTTCGGTCCTCGTCTATAGGATTGAAAGAAGAGAGGTTAGTATCGCAAAGTCCCGTATTGTATAATTTGCATTGCCAGGCCTATGAGGAACGAAACCGCGAAAAGGCCCGCCATGATGAAAAAGGATCGTTTCCAGAAGCTCGCGTAGTTGGTCTCGATGTTGGAACGGGTTTCGAAATCGTAACCGTCCTCGACGATCAGCGTGTTGTGCCCCCACTGCCCTCGCAATCCCACCCGGTGGCCCTCGTGGAAGTTGCCTCGCGTAAGCTGACCGTAGAGGAAGAATTCGTGCATTTGATTTTCCTCGTCCCGAACCAAGCCCCGAATCACGGGCAGCGCATCCGCCCGGTATCCGCGCCGCAGGACCAGCACTTCGAACGGGCCGATGATTTTGAAAGCCCAGGCGAACGGGTTGATCGGCGCGGGGCCGCTGTTTTTTCTCAGAAACATGGGCAGGATGCAAACAACTGTGGCGAAGGTGAAAATCATGATGATCAAAGGGGACAGCAAGAGCCCCTCCAGCAGGCGGGTCATCCATTTGTATCCGTTGAAGGGTTCCGGTTCGCTGCTTCGGTGGATCTCGAAAACCTGCCCGACCAACTGGTAATCGCCGTCTGCCGCAGCACCGGAGCGGCCAGTCGCATCACTCGGTTGTCGGACCGGGCCGTACGGGCGCTCGATTCCGTGCGCGCCTCCGCCCGATGGCGGCGCGGCCGCCGAAGGGCCAACTTGTTGCCCCTCCCTTTCATAACCGGCCATCGGCCCGTTCATTTGGCCCGGCCCGAATGACGGCTCGTCGAAAAAACCGGGCTCGCTTTTTTCGAAAAAACCGTCCGGAACGACGTTTTCGGGCTCGGCCCATTCGATTTCCGACGGGTCGATGCGATTGCCGCAAGCCGGACACCTGTCGATTCCTCTCTGATCGATGTACTCTCCGCAGCGGTTGCAAGTGGTCGCCAAAATCAGCTCTCCTTTCTCCAAAGAGATTGTTCTATTTTGTTTTCACCTTGTAGACGAATTTTTCGCCGATCAAATACGG
Source organism: Desulfobacterales bacterium (assembly GCA_963674505.2). Classification (GTDB taxonomy): domain Bacteria; phylum Desulfobacterota; class Desulfobacteria; order Desulfobacterales; family SKZT01. The sequence continues at coordinate 89,104 of CAXXIG010000004.1, read as the reverse complement.
ATTTTCATCCGCATATACCAGGGAATGAATCTTTTCCTCCGGCGGAACGACAATTTTTTCACCGATGGAGATCCCGTCCTCTTCGATGGAAATGTCCGCCTGTTCGATTTCGCGAAAGACCTGAGGGGCCGAAAACCCTGCGAGGCGTCCGGACCAGAACCCTAGCAGCTCGAAACTTCGCTTGTCCAAGACCTGGAACCGGCCGTCGGGGGTCCGGCAGCCGATTTGACTTCCCGTCTGGAAAATCTCTTCGGGCCGGTCTTCGTCGAAGCGTCCATCCACGATGTTTCTGGCTTTGCCCGTTTTTCGATGGACGATCCGGTACCGGCAGTTCTCGTCTTCGATCCAGTCCCATTGAGGGTCGGAGGACTTGATGGACAGGCGCTCGATTTCTTTCTCGATGGCTTCGGCAAGTTCCATGTCGTGTTTTTCAAGACTTTCCCGTGCCGCGAACCAGAAAGGGTCCTGATCGACGGCCAATGCGCTTTTCGAATCGGCGAACACCCGTCCCGCACCCTCGATTTCCATGTGGTTGACGCGATTTCCCAGCACGCAGGGGAAGTGGTCCGAAACGGGCAGGACGCCGAAATCCCGACGCTCCAGCTTTTGGATTCCCGCAGCGCTTTGCGCCCAAAAGGTGTCCTGGAAGAAAAACAATCGAGTGATTTCATCGACTTGGAAGCGGCCGTTTTCGGAGACAAGGGAATTGTCGGGAAGACGCCTGCCGTGCAGCACAAGGAAGATCCTGCCGTTTTCGTCCTTGAAGAATTCGGCGGGACCTTTTGTCTGGCGACGTTTGCAGAACGGGTCGTCTTCCTTTTCCACGGCTCGCGCAGTTTTGCCGATTCTGCGAGTCTTGCCATCGCGGCGAAAATACCAGCCCCCGTCCTGATACAAGGCCGGTGCGTCCGTTTCTCCCGGAAACATACGTTCCATCTTCATGCCCGGGCCGTACAGAACTACGCCGAATTCGCTGGCTACCAGCATTTTTCCATCTTCCGCATCGAAATCGAGAACGATGTTGTCCGAAAAGTTGCCCCTTTTGCTCATGGCCCGTTTGATTTCCGGGTTCTCCACGCTGTGAATTTCAACGACACGAGTCGGTTCGACGCCGCGCTCTCCGGGCCCCTTTTTCCAAGCCATATGCCATGACCAGTTTTCATCCCGGATCCGAGGTGCGGGGAAGGGATCTTGATCGTCGGCTGGACCGGGCGACGGTTCGTTTTTTGACCCCCTGACCAGATAAACCTTGCCATTGTTCATCATGATCCAAGGGCGGCCGTCGGAGATGGTCGCATCCGCGACAAAACCGCCACGCGTCGCAGCAGCCATGTTTTTTTGCTTGCGTTGTCTTTGCTCCTCATTCGGATCGATGCCATCTGAAAACCATGCCATGGCTTCGCCTTCGATTGCCATTCGATGGTTCGTCCAACACGGCAGACGGTCATCGAAAAAACGCATCCCCTCCTCCGTTCCCAAAAGCAACACGTCTTTCGATAGAAAAGCGCAATGGACTTGGTCGGCAAGAAAGCCGCCAAGCTTGCTTAAAGACACGGGAAAATAGAGGCCGTCCGGCTGTCGGCCGGAATGCGCGAATACGTCCAGGCCGCCACCTTCTTCCGGGCGCTTCACCAGCCAGTTGTCGTTTTTCAGAAGAGTCTTGGAAAAAACCTTGTAAGAGTCGTGTTCCTGCGCTTCCCAGCCACTCCATCGTCCGCTTTCGGGGTCCCAGGCCACTACCTTCTTTTTTCCATCCCAAACCGTCTGGGCGAGCAAGACACCCTCTTCGAACTGATGTTTTTTCTCGTAGATATGTTCGAACTTGACGGGCCCGTCGATCTCGCGAAAATCGAACAGGATGCGGCCCTTTTCGGGGTCCATGGCCACAGCGGCCCCGGCCTCCGTGACATACCAAACATTGCCTTGGAAAAAGGCCAGCGCGCCTTTGTCCTCGGGTTTCGCCATGACGTCGAAATCCATCCTGCCCCCGGTCACGTCGAACTCGACCCATTTTCCCTGTTGTTGCACCAGGCGACGGAATACTCTGTCGCCGTTTTCCCGTTTGCGAAACTGCCAATGGCCGTTGATTTCGTCCATCAGCAATTCCCCCCGAAACTGTTGTTTGACAGACTCGTCAGGCACTTCCCGATTCCAGGCTTTGCCGTCCCGGCTTTTCAGGTAGCCGTCTTTGAGCTTCGCCCACCAGTCCCCAGGATTGTACTTGTCGTGCAGGACAGCCTGGAACGAATCCTTTGCGTTTTCGACATTTTTGGACTCCGGGTCCCAGCGTGTGTTCAACTCGAAATGAACACACTTGCCTTGAGCGTCGTAGACGGACGAGCCGTTTTCATTAACGACGAAGAGGCCGTCGGCTTTGGCCGCCAGGAGCCGGCGTTTGTTGAAGCCGAAATTGCCGTTTTCGAACGTGACAGGTTTTGCTTTCGCGCTGAAATCCTTGAAAAGGATTTTGGGGCCGTTGCCTGGTTTCGCATGGAAGGTCCAATCTTTTCCCGCCCCTTGATCCAGAAGAGTGGATTCGCTTTCCGTCCATTTTTCGCCGATTCCCCCGGCCAGCCGATAGCCGTCGTTCTCCCAGGCGAATGTCAGGCCTTTGGAGCAGGACGAATCCTGGCAGGCGAAGGTTTCCCCGGTGAACCTGTGCCGGAATATGACGTCCAGCCCGTGCAGTCCTTGCGAAATATCGTTTCGGAACGGGGCTACGCTCCAGCCTTTTTGGGCACCCCATGTCTTCCATTCGGTTTCGAGGGCGGAAAATTCGCCACTGTTGGAATACTGCTGGAGCCGCCAGGAGGACGTTTGCCCGATGTTCCAAATGACGACCCCGTCGGTAGTGGCCAAGTGCAAAGCGCCGTCGATATACTGGGGGTCGGAAACCGTGTCGAAGCCGAACCGGCCTTTCTGGAAGGTCAGTTCGAGGCAACGCCCGTTCAACAGGCGATAGAAGACGTACTTGTCGTTATCCCCCGATTTCGTACGGGCAGGGAAGAGCCAGTTCTCATAGTCCTTGTCCGTTGCAATGGACGATTCCTTGGCCAGGATTTTGTTTTTGGCTTCCGAAGTCAAGGCCCTGAACGCCCCTTTTTCTTCGAATTTATACATGGATTCGCCAGTGAGCAGGTAGGCGTCGTCTCGGTCGAACCGGGAACGGAAAAGACGGTTCGCGTGTCGCAAGTCCTCGCTTTCGTGCCGGTAGAAGCCCATCGCGCCTTGGGAATATCCGGCCCAGACCCCGTCTTCCGAAGCGACGATCAGAGGGTCGGCGACGACCCCCAAGACGTTGTCGAAACCGAACCTCCCCCGGCCAAACGTGATCGGAACGCTTTCAATCGACCAGGGGGTGTTCCCGTCGCAATAGAACTTCCACGTGTCGTTTTCGTATGTCGTCAGATAGCGATCCAAGTCCTTGCGGCAGTCCTGGCATGGCGACAAGTCGATTGTCTTTTCCCGGATGATCAACCGGTACAATTTGCCGGAGATGGACGCAATGGGCTCTTCGCCTTTCGGGTGCGGCCAGAGTCCCTCGACGGCGGTTGTTCCATCTTCGCCGAGCGGGTAAAGCTGCCAGTCGTCTTCCGTCAAATCGACCAGTCCGCCGTCGGTCGCCGCCAGCAAACGCCGGGAATCCTTGTCTGCGAGGAGGTCGTTGACCTTGTCGAACACAAATCGACCTCCGGACAAGACTGCGGGCATGTTCCGGAAAAAAATCGAGGCGACTCCCTTTTGCCGGTTCACACGCCAGTCGTCGCCAGCGGCAAGGTTTTCCCGGATTTCGACGTAGACGGAATCGTCGGCCGACTCTTTCCAATCGGGTCCATCGGCCGCAGGCTGTCGAACCTTGAACACGCCGCCGCTCGAAACGAAAAAGAGGTGCGCAGAATCGAACAGAAGGTCGTCCATCTGGCTACCGGCGACATGCCACCGAAGCAGCCGCCGCTCCTGGCCGTACGCGGCCATTCTGTCTCCATGGCTGATCCAGATCGTCCCGTCGCCGTCTATGGCGAAATCCGAAATGCGATCCCAGTCGAAACCGCCTTGCCAAAGCAACGGCGCGTCTTTGGCCAGGTCGTGCCCGATTCGGAGGCTATCGCCCTCCTTGGAAACATCCATGCGCCTTCCGTTGACGAAATAGTCCTCGACCCACTGGTCCGGGCGAGGCCGGACAAACCGGACGCGGCCTTTCGCCATGTCTTCGACGGTCCAACCCGCGTTGCGAAGGTTTCCGTACGGATCGGAGGCGGGAGCGATTTCCCGAAATGCCAAGCCTTTATCATCTGCGTCGAAAAGCATTCCGCCGCCGTCGGAGGCGATGTGGAACGTATCGTCGATAATGGCCATAGCCTGGAACCGGTCGTGGTCCCATTCCCCGTCGCGGCCCAGTTTCGACCGGTATCCAGGCAAATTCGCAGTTTTTTCTTCAGCGTCGATGAGAGCTTTCGTCTCTTGTCCGCGTTGCCGGTCCTGCTCGTTTCTGGCTTGGCGTATGGCGTTTTCGTCCGCCGGTTCGACGGTCCCGTCGCTCGGGGACCATCGGAAGACCTGGTTTTTCGCTCCTTTCGACGATTCCAGGGCGTACAAAATGCTTTGGCCTTTGGCAGCCACGGCGACGATCCGGTCGTTTTTCAGCCGTACGCGGTCAACCTTGCCTCCCGCTCCCGCCGGTTCCATCGGAAGTTCGATCAAAACACGCTTCGCCTCGGGGACGTCCGACGGAAAATCGGACGGCTTGATTTGCCTGAATGCCGGGTCTTTGTCGTGCTCGTACCGCAGGGACCTTCGAAAAAGACCGTCTTGTACCCGCAATGCCCACGTTCCGGAGGACTCGACGACGAAACGCTCGATCTTCCAGTCGATCGGGACAGGTTCTTCTAAACTTTCGTCTTCTTGTGCCTCGTTCTCTTCTCCGGAGAATTCGTCTCCCCGGTTTATGTCCCGGAGAAATTCGAGATAGCCCTGCAACGAGAGTTCGAAATTATCCCTCCAGGCACCGTCGTCATCGATTAAAACCGGAACGAGCTTGCCGTCCAGGGTCAGTCCGACGATCTTTCCCTTCCACTCGCGGATGCTTTCCAGGGGTGGAGCGGCGACCAACGACTCGGTGGAGAGTTCGCAGATGTAGCGTCCCTCGGAAAAGTCGTCCGAGTTCCGTTCTATTTTCAGGGCTTTGGGCTCGGAACCGTGCAGCAAAACGAGGCATCCTCCGGCGAATACGTATTTTCCCAGCGATTCGTATGGCCGGTATTCATACCATCGGCGAAGCTCGCGGTCGTAGATAAGGACTTTGTCCTCGGTCGCCAGCACGTCGGATTGAGGCGTCTCGTAGTGAAGGACGGCATCGTCGATGTCCTGTTTTTCCACGGACAACCCCATGGAAAAATCCGCTTCCTCGCAGGGGCTTTCGAAATTGCCGCGCTTGCAAGCGAAAGCTCGTCCGTCGGAGAGTACCGCGAAGACCGTCTTTTCGCTCAGGTCGAAATCGACGATTTTCTCTATTTTTTCCTTTGCGGGTTTCTTTTCGGAGGCCGAATCGAATTGGCCCGTTGAAATTTCGGAAGGGACCATGTCTGCGACGGCAACTTCTTTGTCGCCGTAGCCCCCGAGGAAGGCAACGGCATGCTCGGTTTTCAAATATGCCCGGAGTTTTCCCCGGCCTCTGACAACAGGCTGTTGGCCGCGACCGAGCGTTTCGATTTCGGACGCCATTTTCTCCCAGCTTCGCTCCGATGCGTCATAGGCATGGATTTCGCCCTTTTTGGTCAGGAAATGCAATTTGCCGGCGTCTCCGAGCACAAAACAGTGCAGCACGTTTTTCAGACCGCCGAATTCGCATTTCCCCTTGCCGAGAATTTGATTCGGATCGTCGCCATCTTCTCTGGACCTGTACAAGCCGTCTTGTTCCAAGACCCAGACGTCGCCATTTCGCAACTGCCAGTTCAATACCTTTTTCGCCACCGGTTTTCTGGAAAATTCCGAGCCTTTCTTATCATTGAAATCCGAAAGCGCGAAACGGTACAAACTCGCGTTGTCGTCTTCGACCCACAAGCTGCTTTTGGAGACGAGCATTCGAGAGGCTGCGGCTTCAAGTTTTCCAGCGACGCCCCATCTATGGGTTTCGGAATCGTAGACCTGAATTTTCCCCCCTTTCCCCCCTGCGTAAAGGAACCCCTTGCGACCGGCCATGCAGGCGACGGATTGTATTTCGGAGCTACCGTCGGAAAAGAGAAGCTCGGTATCGATCTCTGGCTTTTCTGGAATCGTCGAGGACGGTTTGCCTGATGCGGCTTTTGCTTCGATCTCCGCCATTTCCCTCTGAACGCGCTTCTTCTGATATTCGAACTTTTCGACCTTGAAGATTCCCTGGTCGTCCGAATAGAAGAGGTCGCTTTCAAACACGGCGAAACGGTAGACGTTCCGAGCAATCTCGAAGGACCCGGATTTGCCGTCCTCCACCAAAGCAAGCCTGCCGTCCTCGTCCAGGACCGCCAACCCGCCCGGCACGGGTTCGATGTCGGACATGATTTTGCGCTTTCCCGTTTTCGGATTCGATGGAAAAGGCGTGGAAAAGCCATCCACCCCCTCCACGCGTTTCCATTTGTGGATGGCCGTACTGTATTTCCACAGCCCCCGGGTCGTGCCCAGCCACAAATCCTTCCCGGTTACAACGGCTTGGCGGATGTCGGGATCATTCTCGTCGATGGAATTGTTTTGGGCGACGATCCGGAAGCCTTTTGTATCGCCCCCCTCCTCGGAAGCTCCGTACTTCTTCACGCTTCCATCCTGAACGATGGCAACTTTTCCATCGCTCGCCGCGAGGGCGGAAACATTTTTCCAGTCCTGCGCGCTTGCAAAGGTATCCGAGTCGTCTGGAAAGCGGTAGAGCCTGCCTGTTTTCGCAAGACACCACACGGACCCTCCCGAAACGGCCAGTCGTTCGGCGGACGCGTCGATTTTTCCCCTATCCCAGTGGTGCTTTTCGACAGCGTATCTTCCCAAGTGAAACTCCCCCTCGCTTCCGGGGCCGGCGGCCGCGTAGATGAAAGGCTTTTCAGGATGGACCGACACCAGGTGAATGTGCCGCCGGTCGTAATTGCCGAACGCCTTTCCCACGATGGCTTTTGATGTTCTGGGATTGCCCGCCGGGAACGCCACTTGCTTCAAAGAACCGTCCGTTTCCTTGTAGACGACGCCGTCCTGGCTTTGGAAATCCAGTATCGGTCCTCCCGTTGCCAGGTCGTATTCGCCCAAGGTATTCATGGTATCGGGATGGACCAGCACGAGTTTTCGATCTCCGTAGCACCACAGCTTGCCGTTGTATCTGACCGAATCGCCTCGAATGCCATTGTTGATGCTCCAGGAATGTGCGTCGTCGCCGAATTGGTACTTGTGCAGGCCCTTGGAACCTCCTGCCAAATACAGGCGTTTCGCGCTCTCATCCAGACAGACAGCGGCCCTGGAAGACGGCATGGAATCGAAGGCGGCTTTTCCCTCCACGACCGGACGGCTAAGGTGGGGGAGGGAAACCTGTGCCAAATCGCCGTTTTGAAACAGAACGACGGCACTTCCGTCTTGCTGGCTGTCTTGCGCGGTGAAATCCAATGCTTTAAGCCATGGCTCGGCTGGTGGCGCAATTGCCAGAGGCCCGTTTTGAATCCGATGGATTTGCAGGCCGACGGCTTGGTTGGTATCTGTATGAAGCCACAAGAACCGATTCCGTGCCATTTTATCCACAGTGCCGGAAATCCGGCCTTTGACCACGCTCCAGGAACGTTTTTGAGAATGATCGTACAAGGCAACGGCACCGTTTGCGCCCAGAAACAGTGCTTCGGACCTTTCGTCCCAAAGCGCCTTCGAGATTTGGGACTCGTTTCGATTTCCGAATTTCGTTCCCGAAGCCAGCTCGACCTCGCCTTTGGGTCCGAACCGGACAAGTCTTTGCCCGCCTTCCGCTCCCCTTTCCGATTGAACCGCGACAACAATGCCCTGTAAGTAATCGGCTTCTGAGACATGCCTTTCTTCCTTCCTCTCCGAATGCAGATTGAAGCCGTTCAGACAGTGAAGAGTACCTCCTTTGGTGCATACCCATACGTATCCGTCTTGCGAATGAATCCATCGAATGTCGGCAATCAGGCGATTTGCCTGCCAAAAGTGCTGCTCGATATTGTAGGCGGCGATACACTTTTCGGAGGCCAGCCACGCGAGCTTTGGCGGGACGGAACGGCCATCTAAAGAAGCATGGACGATATTTTTGGTGTCGAAATCCTCGCAATTCGCATACTGATCGAGAATCAGCCAGGGCCTTTCCCCAAAAGACGAAAACAGCCTTCCGGATCGGGTTTTGGAGATGATACCCTTTGGAGCCGCCCGGAACTCTTCGACCAATTCGTCGCCAATAGGGGCTGCGTTTTCAAAACCCGGAATCTTATGGATTTGACCGTTTTCGTTCAATCCGTACAGAACATCATTCGCCCCATCCTTCTGGAAATTTTCAATATGCAATTTTTCATTGACGATTTCCCACTTGTGGGAATCCGCGATGTATCGCACAAGCCCCTTGTCTTTGGACGCGAAATACAGGCTGCCATTCCAAAAAGCGACGTCTTCGACCCGCCCCAATGCAGGGCCGCCCTCTCGCACCATTGTCGCCGTCCGTATTCGGCCTTTCGTATTTTTCTCCTGCGATTGCGCCAAATCGATTTTTCGGGGAACGAACGTCCCGACACCGCCTTTTCCGGTGACGAATATCGCGGTGGAGCCGTCTTGGGAAATGTTCAAATATCGAATTTTTTCCAGGGTCAATTCCGGGTTTTCCAAGAAAATGTCCCGGTGGCGAATCCAATCCCTTCGTTGGGTATCGTACAGGCAGATTCCGTTTTTTTCCGTTCCCACCCAGATTTGGCCGAAGGCGTCCTTTGCTGCCCCGGCGAACCGGTCGTCGGCCAACTCGGGAAGCCTGCGGTCCCCGAAAACCGTTCGGGAAAGAATGTTTCCCAAGCCCCCAAGGCAGTCTTCTTCTTTTCGCACTTCGAGGACGCTTTTGGTTTCCATATCCCGGCCAACCAGGGATGCGAGGGCATACAACGCACCATTCTCGCTGTCTGCGGCCAGGCGATGCACATGGCAGCCAGCATCGACTACCTGCATGCCCAAGTCTTCGCCGTCCGGGTCCAAATTTCCGATATAAAGCCCGACATCGGTCCCCACGCCCACGCCGCAGGAAGCGTTCTCCAAATCCGTGACGCGGTCCGATACCATCGTTTCCAGGGTTTCCAGGTTGCCCCCCCGAAACGAGTGCAGGTTCGGATCGTAGATGGCTACGCCCATGTCTTGCGTGCCGATCCAGTAGCGGCCGTTTTCGTCCTCGGCCACGGCTACGATGCCATCCTGCCGGAGAAGCTTTTTCTTGTATTCATGGAAGTTGGTATCCTCGTCGATGATTACAGAAACGGTTCGGCCGTCTCCCAGCCTTCCGATTTCTCCGTTTTCGCTCAAGTAATGGATTTCGCCTTCCGGAGACCGGCACAATTGGACAATGTTTCGGCTGGGGAGCAAACGCGCGGCGACCCGGGGCGCCGGTCCCTCGATCCCCTCCGCCAGGAAGATCCCTTCCGGTGTAGCGACCGCCAGAACATCGGACCGGACAACCAGATCGTTGACGGTCTTATTTTTCAGAAGCGGATCCTCGAAACGCCATGACCGCGTCTTTCCGTCGTATGCGTTGATTCCGGAATGTCGCGTGCAGACAAAGGAAACGCCGTTTTCCCCTTCGTATACCTTCAGAATATCTCCGATGCCGGCGATACCAAACGAACGGCTGCCGATGACCGTCTCCCAACGCCTGCCCGAAAGGTCGAACCTCGCCAGGCCGTAATCGACGCCTTTGCGGCGTCCCGGAATGCCCGCCAGCGCCCAGACCGATTGGCCGTCGCACAGAATTTCCCTTACGAAATTGCCAGGCAACCTGTTATCCGTCGTCTCGACGTCGTGATGCCGCCAAATCATGGTATCGAATTCGTATTCGTGCGCTCCGTCGCCCGACGTCCCGATCCACAGGGCCGATTCGTCCTTCAAAAGACCGAACGCTCCGCTCAATGGCTTGTCATTGTACTTTTCGAAAATCCTGAAGTCGTGGACGGGTCGGAAATGCGATTTGGTCTCGAACAGCTTTCTCGCCACGGGAAAAACGACCATGAAAGCTACCATTAAAAAAACGAGGGCCGCGACAAGGCCTATTGTCAAGGAGAAAGGGTCCGCATGGCGCCAGGTATGGTCGATGCGATCCGTCTCCCATTTTTCCAAAGCGTTTCGCGGCTCGAAAACAGGATCTTCCGCATCCTGGCATTTTTTCAGTTTCTTTTCGTTTTCCATGGCGTCAAAAATTTATCATAGTGAAAGGATTGGAGTCCCGGCTCATTCGTCAATCAAGCATCTGGCCATGTAGCCGTGGGAAATTTCCATCGTTTTCAAGGCGTCGTCGTCGAATCCGCAGGCTTTCAGATTCTTGTGCAGCAAAAAATGAAAAAGCCTCGCAAATGCTCCGATTCGGGGCTTGGCGTTCAGCAGCGACAAGACATCCACGACGCGAGCGGGATGCACGTCCGCCTTGACAGCGGCATTGTCCAAAAAGGAGGCCCAAAGCGCAAGGAACAGAGCGGGAAATTGGGACTCGGTCAGCAGGACCGTCTCGGCGAGACCGTGCTCTTCCTCGGGAGGCGGGAACCGTCGGCGGATTTTCGCCGCAATCTCGTAGTCCTCCGGTTTGTCGAGATCCTTTAAAAACGGCTTTTCCCTCGTGCCCAGCCCGAACATCCCGGCCAGTTTTCCGAGTCGCTCCCCACTTGCATTGTCCCGCAACTCGCAAAAATGGAACTCCAGAAAATGGTCGATCTTCGGTTCGAGACGGAAAAACCGATCTCGAAACGCATCGCCGTCCACGGAGCCCAAGACACGCAACGCGGCGACCTTTAGCGACAGCATGGCGAAACGTTCCGGCCACCCTTCGATCTCCTGCAAAAACAGCGTTTCGTCTCCGCGCTTTTCCCAGACCTCGGGGAAACCTTCCTCGACCGTTTTTCCGATTTCCTTGAAGGCCCTTGCCAGCCTCTTTTTGTCCTCGTTGCGTGCCGCAAAATATGAAACCAGGTTCAAATGGGCGACCGCCCTCGCCGACAGGACCTTCCGGACCTCCGCTTCATCGCCCCTGCCGAAAAATCGGCGGCAACAGAGGCAGTATTCGTTCAGGGCGTCGCACGAGGCAAACAGCAGCGGGAGGTGCTTTTTTCCCGCCTTTTTTTCCTTCCAAGCCCTTTTGGCAGCGCTCATCCTCTTGCCTTCCGTATTTGCGGGCGTGCCAAGCATCATGATTTCCCGAAACGCGGAAACAGCCAGATGCTCCTGAAGCCTCGACAAAAATGTCTGGTATCGCCGAAAGAAATTTCTTTTTGCAACGGGAAAAAACCGCTTTACCGGAAACTTGGACATCCAAGCGACAAGAAACGCCGAACACTCGACAGCCCTTCGAGCAAACCTTGCTATTGTCTTGTTTTCCAGGCTGTACAAAACCGCCGCGCTGTAAACGTTCTTGACGAATTTGGTTCTCGCGTTGCAGTACAGGTCGTCGCTGAAGCGCAACAGCGCCCATCCGAACGCCAGCGCCGCCAGGACGGGGACGGCAAGACTGTCCATCCAGGAATGGACTTTTAGAAGAAACGGCATGGACAAGCGGTCCCAGACCGGCAAGCAAGCGAAAAAGAGAAGCAGGCAAACGGAGTAAAAGACAACCAACGGCAAGCGACCGTCGCCACCCCCGCCAGCCGCGCCCTTTCCGTCGGCTTTATCGCAGAGGGAAATGGCCTTTTTCGCCAATGCCAGCACAGCAACAAATACGAGCAAAAAGAAAAAGAAGATTTTAAAATGTACGGCGAACGGAAAAAACGGCGTATCGAAAAGGTCGGCCAAATCGAAAAAGACGAGTCCGCCCGCCGACCAGATAGCCAAGGCAGGCAAAGCGACAAGCGTCACTTTCGCCCGCCAGGCGCAAGCGGACGACTTGCCTTTTGAAAACCAGCCGCCGTCGCTCAACAGCAACGCGGCAACCAGATGAAAGGCCGAAAACACAAGCAAAGGCAGCACAAAACGAGAACCTCCCGCGCCTGTCACAACAGGCCTCCAAATCCGCGAACGTCAGGCCGCATATCCTCAGATTCCCACATTCTTCAAATTCTCCACTTTTCTTTTCAAGGATTCGTACCGGCTCAGGTAGTTTGACGAGGCAGGACCCACGAAGAAGCTCAGATACATATGCAGCAAGTTGACCCAAAGCGACTTCAGAAGACCGGGGGGCGATATTTCCGGCGGGAATTCCCCGTATCCGGCTTTTTCCAGCTTGAGAAAAAAGCTTTCTCGTCGAGCGGCCATCTGCTCTGCAAAATGTATACGCGCTTTTTCCGCGTTTCTTCGGACCCTTCCGTTTTGTTCCTCGATCATGTGCAACTGCCGCGCCAAGACGGGAGACTCCAGAGGCCTGTCCCCGAATCGCTCCAGCAGTTGTCCGGCCTCGTCGATACACGTTCGGGACAAAGGACCGATCGAGAGGTCCCCCCTTTTCTTTCCGAAAAAACCAAAGGCTCTTCTAATTATCGGCGCCATCGTTTCCCTCGTATCGGTTTGCCTCCTCCAACAAGCTTTTCAGAAACGCCAGGCGCGCGCGGTCCTCCATTTCCATTTCGCTTCTCGCCGCCGCCCAAGCATCTTCGAAAGCAGAATCCAGCTGCGCGCGTCTTCGATTTGTTACGGCGTTCAAGCGTTCGCGAGCGCATTCGCGAACCTGTTCGACGATTTGTCTTTCGATTTGTTCTGCAATTTTGGATGCCATGCCGATGCTTCCCTAAAGTTTATGGAATAGTACCCCCGAACCGGTCGAGCGACAGATAAATCGCGGCTATGGCAACGATGATCGCCACAGTCACGGCAACGCCTTTGGCAAGGGTCAGATTGAGCCTGCCCATGAGATGGTCGAACAAACCCTTGGTGTCGTTCAATTCGCGCCGAATGGCAACCAGCGCGTCGCTTTGGTTCTCCAGGTTTTGCCAACTGGTCCTGATCGCAGTAAGCCTTTGCTGGTACTGCCGTTCCAGCTGCCGGACCGGGGCGTAGTACCGGTCGATCAGATTCTGCCGGAATTCCCGGAACCTGGCCGTCCACTGGGCGTGATGCTGTTCCAAGGCCTCCTGCGCCCGGTCGGTTTTCGCTTTCAATTCCCTCCTCTTTTGCTCCAACTGGTCGATGCGATCTTCCATTTCCAGACAAATTTCCTCGGCCCTCTGATCGACGAGTGCCTCTGCCCGGCCCACCAGTTTTTCCTTCAGCTCGCGAATCAGGTACTTTTGCACATCCTCCGTCAAAGCATAGCGCCAGAATTCTACGAGGTCGCTTCTGCCCTCGGCGGACGGCCCCGCGCTCTCGTCGCTTTCTTTCGGAATAAACCGACTCCTGAATTCATTAACCGTCACTTCGCGCATAAGCCCCGCAATTTTTTCGAAAGCCTCCGGCGCACACGCTTTATGGACCAGATTGACGCATGCGGTTTGTTTAGACAACGGGACGAATTGGGTGTTGTCGATAGCGACCAGGCACGGCCGCTCCCAGTCGCGGGAGCCTCGGGAGGCGCGAGCGCCTGGGACGAGGGCGAATTCAAGAGAATCTTGCGAGTCCTCCTCATGTTCCAGCTTTTGCCGCACCTTTTCCAAAAGCTCTTCGCATTCCTCCCAGCAGGATTCGAACGCGGAAAGCAAGTGAGACCTTGCCAGTTTCCTTTCGGTGTCCGTGTAGTTGAAAAAAAACGGCCTGAGCGAATAGCCTTGGGGTACCCAAAAGCGGATATGGAAATTTTCCCATCGAGGATCGGGCGCATACGGGATTATAGAAATTCGCTCGGAATCCTTATATTCGAAGCCCTTGACGAACGCATCGAACCAGCGATTCTCCGGGCCTTTCGGCTTTGTCTTGATAAAGAGGCCCGAGGCCCATACGCGATGCTTTGGCCGCTTTTCCTCTTCCAGCCAAGACTGCTCCGGGGTATCCTTTATATCTATGTACAGCGGCATCCCCACGACGTTTTCCAGAACAAATAGAGGAGTTTTTCTCACCATTTCCGAAAAACGGGGGTCGGCGCCGGATATCCAGAACAGCTTTTCGGCATCGTCCCTTTTGCCGGAGAGCATTTCGTATTCGCTTTTCACCGACCGCAGACGGGATTCCAGCTCGCCGAACAGCCTCTCGCTCTCCTCCAGAGTGTTGCGGCTTGCCTGGAAGCGTTCCCGAATCGCGTTCTCGAAACGTTCCAGCAGTTCGGTCCGCTCCTGCTCGTTCTTGAGGCTCTGCCGGTCCACACGCTTGTAATCGTTCAGAAGGGATTTCATCGCCCCGTATTCCTGCTTGCGAGCAGTGATTTTATCTTCGTGGAACCTTTTGGTCTTCTCCAGGTAGAGACCGGTCGGGATTTTGGGTATGTTTTTTCCGTCAAAGGCCGCAGCTTTCGATTTCAGTCCGCGAAAAGGCAATTTGGGCTCGATCCGTTTGTTGAAGCATTCCATTTCGGCAATCTCGAATCGCAACAGCCTGCACACGGCGCCGTCGTTTCCTGCAAGGGCGTCGCCGTCGATGCAAACGACATCTCCGGCTTCCAGAAATTCAGAGCAGTCGTTCCATTGCTCCAATTCAGGCAGACGGCAATTCCAGGGCAGCGCGAGGCCTTTCTTGCAGGCCTGGTAATAGACACCGTGCAGATGCCTGCTGCTTTGCAGAATTTTTTCGGAAACGGCGTCCATGGGAAATCCGTCGATCAAATATGCCGTTTCCCCGTCCAACTCCCGCGTTTTTTGCGTCCGAAAATCGAAAATTCGCAGACGGCACGAACACGTTTCACAGGTCCAAATCTTTGACTGTGCATGGACGACCGCATTATTCAGCGCCTTCATAAGTTCTTTGGCAGCTTTTTCGACGGCTTCGGGGCGTACGCGGACGACCAGTCGGGATTCGCCGCGCCGCACCATTTTTTTGCGCTCCTTCAATTCCTCCAGGTCGCAGGGCTGCAAACGAATATGCTTCACCGCCCCCCCTTCCAGGAGTGCATGCGCTCGACCGCGTCCATGATATTCGACAGGTATTCGCACATGTAATCTTGCTCGGACATCTCTTCGCGTCCTCCCTTGTATTCTCGCATGAGGTTTCTCCCGCGAAACGACAGCCTGCTCGCCTCGTCTCTCTGGATCTCGAAGCAGTAAAGCGTGTCGAACTTGCCGGGCGAGGCCAGCTTCGGCCAATTGGAAAGCTCCAGCCCGCAAACCAGACCGGAGTTTTCGCGGGACAGCTTATCCCTTTCCATCTTTTTTTCGCTGTCCGCGATCCGGGGCAGTACGTGGCAGACGTGCCTCGCCGCGTAATCCGTCTGCGGCGCGGAGGAGACGCGCGGATCGCCTCTCTCTTTTTTCAGGAACCGGTCGACGATCTGCAACGTTTCCAAAGCATTGGGATCGACGTCCAATATGCCGTCTCGGGAAACCCGGACGGGGTGTCGCCGCTTGAAGAGCACGCCATACAGCAATCGATAGAGACGTCCCCTCTGGCCCGGCGTGCAGCGACTGGACGGCTTATCCGAAACAACACCGGTAATCTCTTTCATATTTCGGGTCAATGTCAGCGTCTCCGAGCAAAGCTGGCAGCTTCGTTCCAGCTCGCCTGCGACTTCGCGGACGGCTTTCGCGTTGCACAAGCCGTTCAAACATTGCTTGACCGCCGCCAAAAAATCGTCCCGGTCCAGATAGGTCGAGCCTTCAAGCTTTTTCAACATCATCGTCGCCTTGGCACTTCCCGCGATTTTCTGCAGGTCGCACAAGGCGCTCTCTACAACCCGATAACCCGCAACCTTCCCCGCGCGGTCGATAAAGTTCAGAGAATCGAAAGCGAACGGGCGCTTTTTAACCAGAGTCAGCATGGACTGCAAACGTCCGCCTCTGGCCGAAAGGTCCCGCGAGACCTTCTCGAACATATCCCGCACCGTTTGGTCGTCGTCGTTTCCAAAAGACGGCTGGGCCGGAAAATAAGAATTTCCAGATCCAATCGGGCGATACGGACATCCGCCATGAAATGAAACAGGAAATCGACAATCAGCCCGGCCAGCGCCTTGACCTTGGAGGCGGCCTGCGAACCGTCGCCGCCTCCCCATTCCGGTTGCGCGCAATCCACAATAAGAGTGACAAGCGCGCTTGGAGTATGCACGCTCTTTTCCAGGCTTTCGTAGACCAATGCCTTGCCGTTGACGATTTTGTACAGCAGCCTCGCCTTCGTTTCCGCGAATTCCTGCACGGGCATTCTGTGGGGGTGGTTGGCGGGGGACTTGAACACGACGCGGTCGTTGCCCCCGTAATCTCTGGGCTGCACGAAAACGTTGCGCTTCAGGCTCGCAAGACGTCTTTTTCGAGAGACCAAGGCTTTTTCGGACAAAAGGGGGCCGAATCGGTTGTTTTTGTAAAGCCGCAGCATGGGGCGGTCCAAGCGATAGAAAAAGCCAGGGTTCGACGCGCCCGCCAAAACGCCGAGGGCGTCCCCGTCTTCGATATCGTCGATAGCATCGAGGTCGGAAGATCTTTTCTCGAATTCGCCATAGGCAGCCTTCTGCACGGCCGCGCCCTCTGCGTCTTCGTCCCGCCGCCAGGCAGACAGGTCCGGATCGACCGCGACATTGGTCAATTCGGGGGCGATCGAGCCCGCGCCGTTGGACAAGATTTTGTTCCACATCAATTCGAGCAGCTTCTTGCCGACCTCCGAGTCGGCCTGCTCGCCCAAGCTTTCCGCCAATCGACCGTAAACGGACGCTTCGGGGCGTCTTGCGCCTCCATCCTCCTCCTCCAGGCTACGCTCCAAAGCGAGAAAGACTTGCCGCAAATCGTCCCTCTTGAGGCTCAAGACGGCCTTGAACTCGGACGCCAACTTGTTGAACGACCCGTCATCCTTGAGGGGCTCTCGGATTGGTTCCGGGGTCCTGCCGCTTAAATTCAGATAATTCGCCATCGTTTTCCAGTCGCTCATTCGTGCCGCTCTTCCGATTTCGGTTCGATGAAGTTTTCGACTTTGCTCTCCAGCTCTTTGATGTGGTAGGGTTCGTCCACACTCCAAATGTGTTTCAGGACGACCAGATCTTCCATGCTCAAGGGAAACGGATCCTTGGCGGCATCCCGCCAGTCGAGGGATTGGCTCGCGTGCGTCAGCGAACGCGCGCACATCAGCCGCACAAGCTTCCGCAAGCGCCTGTCGCTCAAGGTCTTCCTGTCCGCTTCCGGCAAAAACGCGCCGTCGTCGGACGAAACGTTTCCGATGAAGCGGAAGAATTGTTCCAAGGGGTCTTTTTTGGCCCCTCGCCTCGGCGCGTCGTAGAACTGCTTCATGTTCAGCCTCAGATAGTTCCTGAGGGTATCGAAGGCCTCCGAGAATCGTCTTTTTTCGGCTTCGTCGGGCGAACCGCCGCCCTCCCCCGCTTCCGCTTTCTTCAACAGTTCGCGTATCTGTTCCGTGTCTTCCGGGGCCGATTCGAATATGGATCGGCTCCAAACCCGCAACGGAAAACGGTCCAGAAACGCGTTGAGTTCCTCGTCCCGGGGAAGGCGGTTGGAGGCGGCGAACAGCATTTTCAGAGGAACGTCCACGCTGCCGTCCGGCTGATAGTACTTGCGCTCGTTGATGATGGTCAAAAGCGAGTTGAGTATGGCGCTGTTGGCCTTGAAGACCTCGTCCAGGAAGGCGACCTCCGCCTCGGGAAGCATGTTTCGGGTGATTCTTTCGTACCGGGAGGCGCTCAGAGCCCCTTCGTTGATGCGCTCCGTCAGTTCGGATTGCAATCCGATATATTTGTCCACGCTGCCGGCCTGCAAGCTGACCATCTGCCCCAATAGCTTCTGGATGTCCACGGGGCCGAATATCTCCGCCGGATCCGTGAAGGGCGTAAGCAGGTAGGAAAAATATTTTCTGCCGCATCCGGATTCCCGCAGACCGGCCGCCCGAACAAAACAGTCCAAGACTTTCTGGGCGAAATCGGGGGCGCCCGGGTCCTTTGTCGCCCCCGAACGCTTTAGAAAATGGGCGAACCGGGGGAACGAAAACCCGGTTTTATCAAGCAATTCCCCGAAACAGGCCTGAAGGTCGCCGGAACTCGACCGCTGCTTGCCGCCCCCCGACGCCTCCTCCTCCCACTGGATTTCGTCGCCCGCGCCGCTGTTTTTCGTCTCCGCCTTGGAAAAGCTGCTCAACGCTTCCACCAGCTCCTTTCCGCTCGCGCCTGCGATCAGCTTGCGGCAGTCCTGCACGCGACGATAGTCGTCGTTGAAACCGAGAAGTTCGCAAAACCGGTTCACCAGCATGGACTTGGCAGTCCCCGGCGGTCCGATAATCAACAGCGGTTCCTCGGCGACGTAGGATACGCACATGATGTCGATCAGCTCTTTCTTCTCGTAGATGTTTTCGGCGAGCAGGCCTCGGAATTCCTCGACGGATTTCGAGGCCTCCTTGACTGCTGCTATCCCGATGGTATTGCTGGCTGCCATTTGGCTCAGTTCCTTTCCTTTCGGGTTCATCGCGGATTTGGGGGGAAAATGCGCCCCGATGGTAGCCAGACCATCCTGATCTGGCGTGCTTTCGATTCGACGAGGTTGCGGGTATGCGCGCCATCGGACCAGAGCTGGAAGCTCTGGTTACCTTTCCCCTCCGCTTCGAAAGAGAACCCGAATCCGGTTTTTTTCCACAAATTCTCGACGAGCCTCTTTTCACACCGGTCCGCCCTGGACCGTTGTGGCCATAGACCTATTGCTTTATCACCTGGCCCGTCTTGACAACCTCGTCGCGTTTTTTTTCGGTCTCCGCAGGGCGCTCCCTTTCGATCTCCTTTACGACCACTTCGAAATCGTCTATCTCGAGGCCCTGCTGTTTCAGCGCAGAGGCTACTTCGCCCAACAAGTCCCGATGGTCTTTGTTGTGCAAGTACAAAGGCGTGCCCGGCGAAGATTCGTAGGAGACGGTCAGCACGTGGCGCCCCGTCCTTTTGTTCAGGCTGAATTGAATCTTGATTTTTCGTTTCGGCATTTTCGCACCTACTGCATGACTTCGATGGTAATCAGGGTCTCGTCCCCGTTCTGGGTCTCCTTGACCTTGCACTCGCCCTTGGAGCGGGCGAACTCGAGCAGGACCTCCTTGTAGATCTGCTGCTTGAGCGTTCCAAGCTCCTCCAGAGCGGAATCCTTGAGCTTCTCGACGGTATCGAAGATCTGCTCGTCCAGGCTTTCCTTGCGGGCCGCCCGGTCCTTGACGTAGATTCTTTTTCGCCTGGCCGCTTCGATCATCGCGATCTTTCGCGCCAAATCCAGCTTGAGCCTGCCGTCCTCCCCCAAGGGCTTTTCAAGAACTCTTCCGTTTTCGCCGGAAACGGCCCAGCCGCAGCGAACGCCGATCTCCGAAGCCTTCTCCGTCGGATGCGTCCCCAGTACGCTTTTCCAATCGACGCATATGGCGTAGCGATCCGCAGATTCGATGTCTGTCGTAATCTCTTCCAGGGCGGCATTCAAGTCGCGCTGGATTTCGACCTGTGTGCGGGTGACGTCTTTCTCCAGCTTCCGCTTGAGCGCTTCGCGCTCGGCCTTGGCCCCCTCCTCGGGAATGCTCTTCGATACGCTGCCATCCAGCATGATGGTTCGTTTCCTGAAATCGACTCGAACCCGTATGCGCGATGCGGAACACGCAAGTTGCTTCTCGAGACTCAGAGGCGAAGCGCCGCTTCTCCGCCAGCCGCACTCGGCCTCGAGATAGTTTGCCAAAGGCCCGAAATCCTTTTCCGGGACCTCGCACAAAGGCGCCCAGGCCACTGTGCTGGCGAATTGCTCGTTCACCATGACCACGGGCGGAATTCGTGACTGCCAATCGTCGCTCATCTGATCACCTCTTCGACTGTCTGAAATCGGGTTGCTTGTATCATACCCTATCCCTCCTGCCTGACTTTTTTGATGTCACTGTAAAATTCCTCCTTGACCTTCGCGACCATTTCCAAAACCTTTCCAGGAGCTCCTTGTCGCAAATACTCTCTTCCCAGACGCCTGCAAAAGCCCTTGATCTCGTCGCAACTGAAGGGCTCGCCGATCGGCTTTTCAGCCATGTCGCTGGCCAACGAGTCCAGCATTTCGGCCGGAAGCCGCATCCCGAACTGCTTGAAAAAAATCGCCAGAAGTTCCCGGATTTCCCCGGCAGACTCCGGGTATTCCACTCTGTAAATGTACTCGAACCTGCCGGGCCTCAAAAAGGCAGAGTCGATTTTTTCAAAGAAATTGGTCGTGGCGACAACCAGGCAAAGCTCTTCGTGGTGGAACCCGTCCAGTTCAGTGAGCAGCTGGTTGACAATGGAATCGGAAACCCCCGAATTGAATTGCTGGCCCCTCTTTCCCGCAATGGAGTCGAACTCGTCGAAAACGATGATACTGGGGGCCGACTTTCTCGCCTTGATGAAAATTTCGCGCACCTTGCTCTCCGACTCCCCGAAATACATGCTCTTCAACTCGGGTCCGTTGACCACGTAGAGGGTCGCCTGGATTTCGGAAGCAATCCATCTGGCCAAGTGGGTCTTGCCGGTGCCGGGGGGACCTTCGAAAAGGATCCCTCGCGGCAAAAGCCTGTCTATGCGCTGGATAAGAGCGTCGTTCGAGGTGGTGCGGCGCTGGCGAATCAGTTCGATCAGTTCGTCCTCGATCTTTTTGCGCAAAGCGTGGTATCCCCCCACCTCCACATTGGTCGGGACCGCCATCCGCATCGGTCCGCAGGCCGTGAAATCGCGGATTGTCTTGAAAATCCGGTCGCGCTGGATCTTCTTCTGGTC
The DNA here is from genome assembly GCA_963674505.2 of Desulfobacterales bacterium. Taxonomy (GTDB): domain Bacteria; phylum Desulfobacterota; class Desulfobacteria; order Desulfobacterales; family SKZT01. The sequence goes on along the minus strand of CAXXIG010000004.1, from coordinate 68,181 downwards.
TTCGCCGTCGGGCGCCGCCTCGAACTCGCGCTCCAAATTGCTCATGAGCCTTTGGAACTCGACCACGTTCAAACCCGAAACCGCCTGGAAAAGCTGCATCCTCAGCGACTCGTCTATTCTGTCGCGGTCGAGAATGCTCGCCTGGCTTCTGGACAGCGCTCTCAAAAAACGATTGTCGTCCATCACGTCGATGGTGACCGTCAAGTCGAAAAAACGTTCCAGTACGGCTGGCAACCGCAGGCTGGGATCCCGGAACCCGAGAATCGAGGCGTTCATGTCGCAGACGATGTACAGTATCTGCAAAATCGTGTTCCGGGTCTCTTCGCTGATGCGACCCTCCTCGACCGTGGTCAGAAAATCCAAATGCGGAAAAATTACCAATTTGGGGGTTTCGGGCTGCTCCTGCAAAGCCTTCCGGATGGTTTCCGACGAATCCCGCATGGCCTGGACAGTGGGAATCTCCCGGATGTCCTTCAGCAGGGAAACGGCAATGGTCCCCTCCTCCTTCCATCGTCCCCGCAAGTTTCCCTGCACATAGGACGAAAGCCTCTTGTCGCAGACGACCAGGACCGAATTTCCGGCGGTCAGGCCCCGGACAATCTCCGATATGTTCTCTTCGTACACGGTTCCCACGGCGTCGTGCGCCCAGGGCGCATCCTGCTGCAGTTCGCTTATTTCCACAGGCCCCTCCTTTTTTTCATGAGGACGTTTCTTCGGCGACGCCGACATCTTCGTCTTGTTGCCCGAAAGGGTTCGGCGCAGAGAGATCCAGTCCGTACCTGATCTTTAGAATTTCCTGCAAATCCTGGTCGGCCGAAAGCTGGTCGGAAAGCAGAAAAAACACTCTTTTGAACTTCGGATTGTATTCCCTCAGCTCTATCGTTTGGCATTGCGCGTGCCCGTCGCCTTCGGTGCGACGGCTTTCCACGTACTCTCCGATGTCGCGATGCACCCACTCGAACACGTGGTACATGGATGCAAGGACCGTCTCGTCTTTCGTTTCCGGATGCAGGAGGCGATTGCGATAGACGTTGCACGCTTTGGCAAGGCCCCAGAACTGCAAACAAAAATTTCCGTATCTTCTTGACCCGCCCACCGTTCTCGACTTGAGGGCCAAAAAAAACGAAGACCACTTCTCCAGCTGCTCCCGGCTTAAATCCCTCCTTGCAAGAAGATTGCGGCAAAGCAACCCCGTAAGGTCCGCCACGTTTTCCCCATCATCGCATGAAAAAGAATCGATGCAGTCGCGCAGACCGTGCCACGACTCGCTATCCCATTTCCCGGAGTATTCCGGCTTCGTTTTCCCGATCGTGTCGTATTCCATGAACAGTTTTCGGAACGCGACTCGGGAGTTTTCGTCCAAATCCTGGTCGTTCGCGAAATAGTGGACAAGAATGACGTCGCCCGAAAGAAACTCGACTTCCAGCTTTTTGACGGCGCCATCGACGAGCGTCTTCAGCCTCGACGCGGAATTGCTGTTTCCCCCGAGCAACTCGAAAAAGGACAGGGACAATGCAACGGACAGGGGCGAAAATTTCGGGGCCTGCTTGATCCCCGCCGTCAACGATTTTCCGGGCGCGACCACCGTGTTCTCGTTGAGCCACCGCCAGGCCAATTCGCCCAAAACATCCAGGTTCCTCTCGGAATACAAAAGCAGTTCGAAAACCTTGCAAGCGGCCTTCAGCCGAAAATCGGCCTTGACCTGCTCGGCGCTGGAATCGATGGCGACCCCTCGTCGATTCCCCATTTTCAAAGAAGGCCAAAATGTGCGACTAATTTTGATATCGGGCGCAAACTCCGCTTTCGCTCCAAGGGCCAAATGCCCCAAAGCCGAACGAAAATATGAAACGATGCCCTGCTCATCCAGCATTTCGACCATCTCGACGACCGACGGTCCTTTTAGTCTTCCCGCCTCTGCTTTCATTTGACCCAAAGCCCCAAGTCCCGAAGTTCCCGTTCGGAGAATACCGGAAAGCCGTTGATGGATACGCGGTCCCCGGCAAGACGAATTTCGACCGTGTTGCGCTCCGATTCTCCTTTTTCAAAGGCGCCCGTCAGCCTGTCCGTAAGACAGATCGCCCTCTGGTTGTCCGAGCCTATCCACCGTCGTTTCCGCGTAATCCTGCCTTGGATGAAAGGCCCATCCACGAGAACATCGATATGCCGCAAAAGCTCTTGCCCCGATTCGATGCCGCCCTCCTCTATACGTTCCAGCAAATACCCCGTGAAAACCACCGTCGAAAGCCCCATGCCCCGGACTCCTTCCAGAAACGGGACCAATGCCCCGGCCTGGTCGAAAGGCTCGCCGCCCAGCACGCTCACCCCGTCGATTCGATCCCGCACCCGCCGCACGCGAGCCAACAGGTCGTCGACAGACATCATCGAACCTCCGCCCCTGTCAAACAAATGCGGATTGCAACACCCGGCGCACCGAATGGAACACCCCTGCACCCACACCGCGAACCGCCTACCGGGACCCTCGGCCTCCGTGACTTCTCGGATTGCTCCGATCTCTATCATAGAATCGACAATTTCCTCCATTGCTCCTTTCTCGCGATAAGCGCCCCCTATCTTAACGGCATTGGTAAACTCCATCCAAATCGAGAAACATTACTTCTCCAGGAAGTTCCTTTTTCAGCGAAGTTATGGCAATTCTGAACTCTTCATTTCCGGTTTCCGGGTTGCACCGACTGTGAATCGCCATGTTCAAGCCATCCATTCGGTCTGCGGACTCCTGGTCGAAGGGCACAGGCAATTGAATGATCATTTTGCTGTCGTCGTCTTTTTTGTTCGTTTTCCCCGAGACGTTCCAAAAAGTCAGCTTGCCTTCGTAGCTCAAACTCACAAGCTGATTGTCGCAAGGGCAAAAACCAATCGCATATACCGGCGGCTTCAAGCCTTCCAAATCAAACATCTTTTCGATCTTCTTTTGGGATTTGTTGTAACTGTATAAAACAATCTTCCCCGAACCATAATAGCTCCCCAATGCTATTTGATTTCCCTCTGAATCAAGGGCCGCAACGATTTTATTTCCTTTAAATTCGTTAACTTCATCCACTTTGTCAAATTTACTCCCATCGACACGCCACAACATTGCCTTTCCAGAGTCGTCGGAGGTCAATGCTATATCGCCGTTTTGGTTGAACTCCAAGCTGTTGATTCTCTCGTGATCGGTATCGACAAATACGGCATCCTCCTTGCTTTCTGTCCCCAAGGTCCCTATCCTGCCAGCCGCGTCGGCGAAGAAAACATGTTTCGAGCATTTGGAAAACGTCAAGCATGCAACTTCATGCTCATAAGCTTCCGAAACGACCAACTTAGTCGATTTTCCGTTTTCCAGTTTCCAGATCTCCACTTGATTTCCCGACGCGGAGGCCAAAAAATTTCCGCCTGGAGAAAAGGACATGGTTTTGACCGTTTTTCCATATGTATCCGGTTTTTCACTCAATGTGACAATATTTCGTTCTCTTGTATCGGCATCTTCTTTCGCAGGGCGGCTCGTAGGATTTGATGCCGTGCTTTTTGGCCAAAACGCGTCGAAAATCCTTATGACCCCGTCATCCATACCGGCAGCAACGATCAACCCGTCAGGAGAAAAAGCAAGGCAAGACGGCATGTCGCCGACCTCGACGAAAAATCTGCCGAGAGGCGATTCGGTTTCGAACGAATTGGGCCATCTGAGAACCAACCCGTCGTTTCCAACGCTGAAAACGGCCCCGGTTTCGTTGTCCAGTGCAATGGCCTTTACGGCGAGATTGTGTCCTTCCAAGACCTTTAACTCGATTCCTCTTTTCCAATCCCATACACGTATTGTACGATCCTGACTTGCAGAATACAGCCGTCCCCGCCTGTCGAATGCCAAGTCGTTCACAGCTTCCCGATGGCCCTTCAGCAATACGAAGCCTCTATTTTGGTTATCTTTGTCGAAAACTTCTATGTAGCCGTCAACCGTTCCGATGGCGTAAACGCCGTCATATTCACCCCTGCCGTTTTGTGGCAGGAAAGCGACCGACTGCCCCCTTATCTTCATGAGATCCGTGTCGAGTCGTTTGGTTTTGCTCAAGTCGTCCGAATCGATCCTCCAGAACATAACGTCTCCATACTGAGAAGCACTCGCCAAAAGAATTTCTTCCGGCCTCGTAGAAAAATCCAATGCGTTAATGAAATCGCCGCCTTTAAAGTCCTGTGAGGATAGGCTGCTTCCTTTTGGGGGATATTCGATTGCCCAAGTCAACGGCTGCCTATCATCGAATTCGCGTATTTTAATTTTGGCGTTTCTTACTCCCCCTGTAGCCAAATATTTGCCGTCGTCGCTGATGTCCATCGCAAGAACATCAGTGTCTATTTCCATTGTTTTCAAATGTTTCCCGTCCAAGTCCCAAAAGTTCATGCTTCCCCCCACATCCGCTGTCGCAAGCCATTTGCCATCAGGATGGAACAGACAATCCGTCACTTCCTTGGAGTGCAAGCCGTTATCGGCCATAGAATCCGCATCCAAACCAGTCAAGGCTTTGACAGCGAATCCCCCTTTGCAGGCGGCAATTGCCGCGTACCCTGCATTGCCGGTAAACGCCAACGTCTCGTACTCGGGGCTGTAGCTCACACTGCAAAATCGTTTGTTTTCGTCATGGACCAATTCCTCGGCCCGTATGTCCCCCAACAAATCGACCTGCCACTTTACAAGACTATAAATATTCTTCATTTTCAACTCGCCATCGCCAACGAATTTTTGAGCCTTTTCCAGATGATCGGCCGCTTGCCTGAACTTTTCGACTTTCGAAAGCTCGGCGGACCTCGAAATATGGTATCGAGATTCGGTATCCAGCATTCTCTTCTTCGCGTTACGGGCATCCTTTTCTTTCTTTCTGGCTATATCGTACTGATCAGCCAGAGCCTTTCTGGCATTTTCGGCTTCAGCCTTTAAGCCCAGAGCCAACATGCCGAAGAGAATGACTATCGTTGCGACAATTGCCATGAAAATCGTAGCATACCAGTACCTTTTTTTTCGGCGCTCCTCTTCGATGATGCTGTCGTCCAGATATTTTTTTACTTCTTCGAAAGAGACCTCCTCCTCGTATTTTACTTTCTTCAGACCATTTTGTTTTCCATTGCTCTCTAAACGGTTCTCCCCTTGTTCCTTGTCTTGGAAACTTCTGCCGTCTCTGGTATTCACATGAGACTCAAGGCACCTACGGGCCCACGCTTTCGTTGGTTCTTGTTCTTTCCACCATTCTTTGTAATGTGCAGCCGACGTTTGAAGGAGTCCTCCAAGTGATTTGTTTTTATTCAATGCCCGATGATGCAAAACAAAGTACTTTGTACTTGCTTCCGCCTCTTGATCAGCCCAATCACTAAGCCTTTTCCACTTATTGATGATACTTTCATGGACTATTGTTATCAGACCATCTTCCGGCTTTTCTCTTGCGCACTCATCCCCATCATCATCGCGATGTGTCGTGAATATTTGGCACCCGTTGTCTCTAAAGGCTGAGATAACATTGTCGATATCTTCAATTTTGAGGCTTTTTTCTTCCGCCAGTTCTGTAAATGTCCTTTTAAATCGTTTTCCCTCGCCGTCCACGGATTTGGAGCAAAGGCTTTTAAGCATCTTCTCGCATGCTTTTTGTCGCATAGCGTACATTTTATCAAAAATATCGTTTGCATGTATTTCAAACGCTTTCGAAAGACCTCCATGCTCCACGTATAGTTTTTGGTCAAGTTTCCATTCTTCTTTTTTTCTGGCCTCATTAAACATTTTCAACAAAATATGCTGCATGAAAGGAAGCCCGGAAGGTTCTCTCTCCATATCGTTGAGCAACGCGTTCACAAAAACCGGGTCGAAAACCAATTCTTCGAATGGCTTTTTTCCGTGCTCATCCACGCTCCTTTGCGGACCAATGATCGCTTCCCTCAATTGCTCTCTGTTTAGAGGCGGCAACAAAAAGTGATTCCGGTTCAATGCTTCTGGAAAACCAGGAAATCGATTGCATTGTTCGAGGTAATTGGCCCTCATAGCCGTGATAATATAAACGTGTACGTCGGTGGCCTTCAACGTTTGCAGAATGAATTGTATGAATCTGTTCGTTTTCTCGAAATTTTCTCTCTTACCCTGCGTAATAACCTCTTCGAATTGATCAACGAATATCACAAGTTTTTCATGAAACCCTTTGGATAGGCGAATTTTTTCGACGAGGTACAGAGGCGAATCGTACAGTTTGTCCCGAACGAAATATTTCAATTCTTCAGGTACATTTTTAGTCGTGATATTCTCATCCCAGTGAAATAGTTCGGGAATTCTTGAAGTGAGGGCGGAGGCCAAATTTTCCATCGGCTCTTTTCCCGGCTGCATCTTCACTACCGTCCATTTTCGGTCGGGGTCCTCAGGAGATTTACCTTCCTCTTCCAATTCAGGGATAATTTTGGCTCTTACAAAAGATGACTTTCCGCTCCCGGAAGGGCCAAGAACAGAGACAAAATGGGATTTGTATATCCGCTCTCGAAAAATGAGAGAATGCTCATTCCTTCCGAAAAAGAGATACTTGTCCTCTTTTTCAAATGGCCTCAATCCAGGATAAGGTCCAGAACCTGAATTGCCATTATCGGTAGACGACGATTTTTTATTTGAATCCATATATACACTTGTTAGATTTAAATTGAGATCTATAAACTCTCGAAGTCCTCACAAGATTCCAATGACACGCCTTCGTTTCTATGGCATGAGAAAATCAATTGCCTGGATCTATTGCCTGAATCTTCGACATGTTCATCGCTACTTTCAGTATTCTGATTCAAATTGTACAGATGATACTCATCGTTTTCTTTTTTGACCCAATACCATCGGTCAGATTTGAAACGAAAAATCGCCTCTTTGCCGTGAAAATAGAATTTCCCTTCCTCCTTTATGACAGGTCGCATGTCAGAGGTTCTTCCATTTCCAATCATCCAGAACCACAGTTCGGAGGTCTCTATGCATGCTGTATTCCGAGACATTTGGCTTAGTCCAATATTCGAGCAATTCGCGCTGGCACCAATAGGTATGTACGAAGCTTCCAATGAAGCGAATTTATTATTGAGCTTTTCGGGAAGGTTTAGAAAGGCATCGTAATTGAAAAACTCCTCTTCAAGATCACTTGGTGACATATGTTCAAAGTATTCGTCTTGTTTTTCCGGACACGAGTCCGACATAGCTGGCTCCTTCGGAAACGTTTCAAACCTCCAGGTGTTTTTCGCGGGCAGCTTGTCTTTGGCCAATTCATATTCCCTTACGCAATATTTCTTAGCTGCATCTGCCTTTGCACTTTGCACATCAAACAGGAATTGAATAAAACATTTGCATCCACTTATTTCCGTTTCAATTTTTTCTTCGAACGCCTTCATTTCCGGTAGCTCATCCAGCTCGTTGAATTCGGGAAAAAAATCGCTTGCGGAAAAAACCTCATACCCCTTTTGTTCGCATATTTTTTTTGCATCTTTCCATTTTGACATGTTAGGGTCCAGGCAAATTCCGAAAAAAACTTTTCCAAGCATTTTTTTGTGGCTTTTTGTTTCGACTATCACATTACCAAACAGTTTTTTCCTATTCCGACGAATCGCATTGGACAATTCAGCAATCTGCCTTCCGAATAAAGAGGAGGCAACATCCAACGGCTCTCCACTACCTTTTTCTAAGCTATGAAATCTGAGTCCGAAAAATTTTTCGGGATTAATTGCCAACCCCTCGTTTTTTGTATTACTCCATGGTCGCTTGTGAACGAAAAACACCCTTTCTTCGAACCTATCCTCACGGAACTTTCTATGGTAGGTCTCGATACGATCCAAGCAATCCGCTCGCTTAAAAAAATTAGGAGATAAAATTGACAGAAAAAAATCGGAGTTACAAATATGACGATCAATCCTACCTTGTTTCGAGAACTCCCCTCCCTCAATTATTGGTTTCACAGCATTGTCTCGCAGGTGGTACTCCAACATATTTACAAGCGAAGTAACCCAAGTAGTTTGTTGGGTACCAGCTATTTGGTCGTCTTCAGGCGCATAGTTTATGAAGATTTTAATTTCACTCATTTTAAACCGATTCGAATAACAATATTTGGCTTTATTTTCGTTCAAACATCCTGGCCTACCGCAACGCCAGTCAGGCAGAAAGCCAATTGGCTACGGCCTCTCTTCATTCCTGATAGCAACCATCGTATTTTTTATATGGGCGGCCAGTTCGTTTATCTTTCTGCTATATTCTCTCCCGTTCTCAGTACCCGGGTCCCATTTGGGAAGGCCCAAAACCTCAACATTGTCCCGGCCGAATTTTGTTTTGAAAAATTGATAGCAACCGCGATCAGCGATGTCTATCAATAGCTTTTTCTTGTCCCATTTTCTCCCCCCTAATCTCAACGGTTTGCTTTTTTCATTTTTAAGAGCGTCTATTTGGACTTTCCTTTGCTCAACCAAGAACAAGCGTTCATCCGCCATCTTTCTTTGCCGAGCTTTTTCAATAAACATCGCATATTCGATCATGCACCATTCCGATGCCAAATAGCGATTATTGAGGATAGCGAGAAACAAGGCTGAATTTAGTACGCCGTCTTCGACATCTTTTTGCACATCTCTGTTGTTTGGTTGTCTTTGGTCGAAATAGCGTTTGAACTTTCCATTGCCATCGAGAATTTGCATCAACTCAAGGCATAAATGATCGACGAAATTTTCGACCCAAGGCTTTATGTTGTTTTCAATAGCGATATTTGCCATCCAAGGATAGCTGATAAATATATCGTATTTGTAGCCTTCGATATAGCTCATCTTCCGACTCCTCCCCTAAGAAATTCGTCGCTGCAGTTTGTCTTGCGACGCCAGTCCCTGTATAATTCCGTAGCCTCCGAATTTGCCAGTCTCTTATCCAGGCCGCATTGGCCGACGAATCTGTCATCGCGAAGAATGCGACAAAGCTTTTGAGCGTAGCCCGAAGCGCATTCTTGCCTCGGACTCGGCAAATCGCAGGGAGCACACTTATTTGCGAGAGACCAAATATTAAGATATGCGACCGATTTATGAAACGCTGCAATACAATTTCTTTCATCCGAACTTCCGGCTTTGATCGGATATTCAAACTTCGTTTTTTCCAAAGTGATCCAAAGGGCATAGGCTTTCGAGACGCTTTTTTGCTTTTCAAGCTCCGAGCCTATTTCAAGAACGGATGCGAAAACGTTGAAATCCTTTCCTTCCATGTAACTTTCTTCTTCTAGGTAGGACAGAAATTCCTTGAAAATCCGTTCGTCCGAAGGAGCTGTTTTAAACTTGGAGAGCAACTTCGAAGAGCAAGCAGCGAAGGGGCCCGACTGCGAATCTCCGTTGCCTCTTCCGTTGTTTGTCAAATCCGCAGGGGGCGGGGACTCGCAGGAGGATGAACTTCCGGTATGGGATTTGAGGCTGTCCATCTCTTTTTCGATTCTTTTTCGCAAGGACTCGAATTTCTCCGAGGCGCTTTTGCTGTTGTTGGCCTTGGCGAAGAAGCCCCCTTTAAGATTCGACATGGCGGACAGGTATGACGCTCCCAATTGCAAAGCGCACGCTTCCGAATTGCAGGGACTTCGCGTTTTCAGCATTTCGTCGAGTTTTATGACATCTGGTTCTCTCGCCGCAGGTGACAACCATATCGAATGAATGAGGACTTCTTTTTCGCCTGCCAAGCTCAGAGACTGTTCGATGTCCTTGTAATCGTCCGGTTCCAGGGCCCATTGCGAAACAGCAGGTCTTCCGGAATTATCCGGTACGCCGTCGGACACCATGACCAGGCAGGAGTATTCCTCTTCGGGGCCCAAGGAATCGAAGGCCTGTTTAAGGGAAGGAAAGAAGCGGGTTTTTTGCCCCGTGAAATCCAAAACATCCACCCCCCTTGCCACCATTGCCCGTCTGCCAGGACCTGGAGCCAAAGATCCGATAACGCGTCGGCCACCGGCGGGATCGCTCATCGGGACCAAGACGACGTCGGCAAAATCCCCGATTCTTGCGACAAAGCTTTCAAGAACGGGCTTGATCTGTTCGAACGAATTCATTGAACCGGAATCGTCCAGTACAATGGCAATAGTGGACTTGGCCATCGCGGCGGTCGAAAACAAAGCGACTATCATGCAAAAAAGAATCGTCTTCATTGCTCCAGACACTTTCCTTGCCTTTTCATTTTTTCCAGAACATGCGACACCCCCAGACTTGAAGCCCGGCGAAAATCATCGCATGCCAATCTTTCCATGCCCAGTCTCAAATAGGCTTTGCCTCTGCTTTTATATGCCCTGACATGGGTCGGGTCCAGATCGATGGTTTTGCAGTAGCTTTGGATGGCCTGGTCTGTTTTTCCATCCTGGTGACAGGACAATCCGCGGTTGAAATGAGCCGATGGATTGTTCGGGTCCAGTAGGATGGCCTCGTCGAAATCCTGTATGGCTTTGGCGAAAAGGCGCATCTCGTAATGGACCAGTCCCCGGTTGTAGAAGGCTTCCGGAATTTCCTTGTAGCCGTACTCGATGGCGCGGTTGTAGTCCTTTAGGGCCTCTTTCAGATTTCCGTTGCTTTTGTAAAACACCCCCCGGTTCAGATATAGGTCCGGATTGTCGGGTTTCAGACCGACGGCCTTGGAATAAAATGTTTCGGCCATTTCGTAATCACCCTTCTGAAACCAAGCAATGCCCATATTGATGAAGGCTTCTGCGTAGCACGAGTCCAGTTCGATGGCTTTTTTCAGGTATTGCAGAGCCGAGTCGGGGTCCTCGTATGCTTTTCCGTTCCAAAGGGCAAAGGCTTTGGCATTCCAGTCCGTGGCATTCATTTGCTCGACGACTTTCCGAAACTTAGAATCGAGCTGTCCTTCCATCTCCTTGCAATACCGTTCAAGTTTTTCGTATTCTTTTTGCAGGCGATCCAGCTTCGCCACCAACTCCTTGTCGCGTCTCTGCATTCCTATTTTCTTCTGGGTCTGAACGCGGTCCTTGAGCAACTCCTCGATTTTTTGAGATACTTCACTGTCATCGACGGTCACCTTTGTGAAGACCTCGACACAATAGCCGTCCGCAGTGGTTTTGCAGGGCCTGGCATATACGACTTCGGCCTCGAGAACCGCACCGGCGATCTCTACGATCTCATCGTGTTCCATATACCCGTTTTTCACTACGGAGAGGCTCTGCACGTATCCTCCGGCTATATCCAGCACCTCCAGCCTGGCTTTTTTGACAGCGGCCCTCTTGGCGTCGTCCGGACTCTGGCTTCCGGCAAAATACTGCGTTACCAAATGCTCGAAGGTTTCCGCTTCGGCACGTGTTTGCGGCGCAAAAGCGAAGCTCAGCGCGATCAGAATTGCTGCGGCAGATTTTCCATGCGTCATTTGAATCTCCTTTCGAAAGCTTAAAGAAAATGCATGTACGGGTCTCCTTCGTTCGAATACGCGTTTTTCAGCAGATCGAAAAAACTCCAGGGTTTGATCCCGTCGAGGCACACTGCGGAAACCGGAAGCCGTTTTTCTTCCTTGTATTCCGGCGGTTGCATTTCACAGGCGAAGTTTTCCAGGATATTTTTGTACAAACCCACAAAATGGGGACTGAAACGTCCGTCGAAAACGAGAAACACCTGTGTCAAGCGATGCCACTCGTAAGAGAAAACGTATTGCAGCATCGTTTCGAGAGGAAGGAAGTCCTTGTCGATTTCTCCGTCGCACACGATCCACTTGACGAGGGTTTTCGGGCAACGCTTCGAAAAATCCCGCAACACAGCGCAACGTCGAGCGCACGATTCGGCCATGGCGGGATCGTACATTTGGACCATTCTCGGCAGCGAGATCACGACAAAAACGGTTTTGTATTTGCGACCTTTTCTTATGCACGACACGAGAGACGGAACCGAACCGGTTATCCTTTCCGCCAGATCGGCGTAGACGACAATTCGGTCCTTGGATGAGCATTTTTCGGTGAGGAGGGGAACGAAGAGAGACAAAGGTCCGTTCTGGCAGCTTGCGGCCAAGGCCAGATCGACGTCGCGCACATGTTTTTTCCCGTGTGTGGTTTCGATGCACAACTGATAGAGGTCGATGCCGAACCGGGGAGATTGCCACAGGATTTCTTGTAGCCGGAAACGACTGTCGCGCAATTCGCGGATGCTTTGGGGCGACAAAAGGGGCTTTTCGGAAACGACGAAGAGCATCTTCCGAACACTCCCGGCTTTTTCGATGCGGCCCCGTGTCAATTCTGATTCTCCAGCTCGTCTTCCAGCGCCGTATCGATCTGGCCCTGGATGTCCTCGATGGCCCATTCGGCATATTCTTTCAGCACCTTCAGCAGTGCGGGCTGCATCATCAGGTTTTGTTCTCCCTTAAGCTTGACGATGTTTTCCATGAAAGCATCCAGGCCTTCGAGCCGTGTCTCCGGATCTTTCGCCAGCCATTCGGGAAGTACGGAACGACCACCGCCGCCTTTGTCTTCGCCGCAGGACCCGAGAGCTTGGCGGAAGCGTTTGTAAAACTTATCGACCGCGCGCGCCGTAAGGGGGAATGGCTGATCCGCGATTCGAGCGATATCCACCTCGCTTTGGGCCCCGTCGAAAAACCACCATCCGTATGAGAGCGCCGTTTCAGTCCTGAAATCCTGAAGACAACGCTCCAATTCGATCAAATCAATAATCCGCACCTTGGAATCCATTCTTTCCGTTCTCCGTCGCTTTTTTTCCGGGTCAGGTTTCCGGATTTATTTTTCGGTTCATCGTGGATTTGTGGGGAAATGTTCGTATTTGGGTTCCCCCCTCAAGGGGGGAACTCCCCACAAATGGGCGTTGAGCCTATTTGTCAAGTCCGCTGCCCGAAATGGATGATTTTCAGGCATTCTTCCTCGTGGTTTTTCAATATTTCGATCTGCTCTCTTTTCACTTTTTTCATCCTGTTTTCCCACTGGACTTTCTTCTCTTCGGTCAAATCGGACTCTGCGATCAGGGCTTTGGCCGAATAGTTCGTTTCGTCGTACCTCCAGAGGAGGGCGGGGGATTTCAGGTATTGGACGATCTCGGAGGTGATGTCGGCTGTGATGTCGTCGATGGTGGCCTGACTGACGATGTCGTCGCGAACCGCATTTTCCGCTACCTCTTCTATCCATCTCGAATAGAAATCCTGCCAAGTCACGAAATCGTTGTCATTCAGGTATTTGGCCGCAGCGTCCAGGAACAGGGCTTTCATGTCGAATTTGTCCGCATTTTCGAAGCAAGCGAGCCATCTTTTTTCGTTTTTTCTGGCGACCACGTAATCCTTGAGGGAAAACGTCTGGCTGTAGTTCCAAGGGGCCATGCGCTGTTTGAGCTGCATTCGGAACTGGCTGGCCAGCTCGATGAATTTTCCAATCCTTTCGATCTCGTCAATGGCATTTTTGGCATCGGGGTCGATCACTCCATCGCCACTGCCACCAGCATGTTGATCGGGTCCTTCCTCCGTTTCCGAGCTTCGTCGCGCTCGTCCGAAGAACCCCGCCTTTTCCGGCTTCTTCCTCCCGGATTCGGCGTTTCTTTTGTATTTCGTGATCAAATTGGTGAATTCCACAGCCCTCTGGAATCTCTGCAAGTCCTCTAACAGCCATCTGCGGTCCATATAATTTTCCAGGGTGTTCGAGTGCCTTTCCGACGCCGCAATCAGTTCCGCCAATCCTTGTGTTTTTTCCTTTCCTCGCGAACAGACGGCCACTTCGAAAAAAAGATCGAGTCCGAGTTTGTACCTCATGTCATGGTCTTTTTCCGAAGCATACTTGAACAGAGCGGCCTCGATATCCACATCTTCGTCCTCTGTCCTTGCGCGCCGGGCTTCCTCGGAAAAAAGCTCTCGGTCCAAATGGACCTGTAGGAGGGATCTGACGATTTCAAGTTTGCCGAACGGAATGCGCAGCACCCGGAAGCTTCCGACGATACGATCCAGAGCGCCCGACTCCGTTCCTCTTCTGTGGACGTATTCCGAAGACAAAAACCTTTCGGCCAACTGTCCTTGCACAAGGCAGTCGATCCACAAAAGGGCCTGATCCGTGCGCGTTTCCTTTAAAAGCTGCAAATTCTCCGTCTGATTGTCGATCCACCAGCAGCTGTCTATCCAACGGCATTTGGAGACCCAGTCGAACAGTTCCAGGAATTCCTGCTCCGGATAGCTCTCTTGGTCTTCGAATACAATCAGGGTCAACAGCCTCTGGTGTTTTTTGATGCTGTCATCGAAAGTCGCGGGGGCCTGTCCGCCCGCTGCGCCGCCCCCGGCTGTGCCGATATGCCGTGTAAGCCACGACCTGTCCGCCAGAAACAGCAGCTGCACTCCCAGGTCCTTCTCCCAGTTGGGCGAGGTTCTGTAGACGGGATGTCTTTCCAGAAACCCCAGAAGGCTTTGCGCGGGGCAGGGAATGGGGGCGTCGATATAGGCCTTGAGGTCGTCGGGGACATCGACCTCCGCGCTTTCGACGAAGATCTTTCTATCGACCGCATACTGCTCGACGAGCCGCCCAGACTCTTCTCCTGCATGCAACAGGAAAGTCGGTACTACATGAATCGGTGGTATCACTTGCGAATTCCTCTTCTTCTGCTCCTTGTCGTTTTTCGGCTCGGGGCTTTCGAACTGTTTGCCATTCGATTCTTCTCATGCGTCGCCGTCCGAGCCATCTTTGCGCGCATTTGCATCTCCTTTCGGGAGGACCGTCCTCGACGTTCCGTAACCGAGGCGTCAATCATGCGATCTGGGGTAAATTGCAGGATTCGCCTTCGGATTTTTCGATGCTCTCTTTCATTTCCTGCAATTTCTTTTCGTCGATACACCAAATCGCCGCGTCGATGTCGCAGGAGGAGTCCGCCATCTCGAAAATGGGCATGGACCAGGTTTCGGGCTTTTCCACGAAAGCCTTGATAAACTCTTCCTTGTAGGTGGCGTTGATTTGTTTGATGCTGTCCAAAGGGTACGCCATTTTCACCTTGATGGCGACGCAATCGCAGTTCTTGTTGGCCAAAGTGACCCGATAGCCGACCAGGCTGTCCAAATCTCTCACCTTTTCGAATCCCGGCAATTGGAAAAAAATGCAGCCCTGCACCTTGGCCTCGGATTCGACCTCCGCAGTCAAAAATGCTTGGAGTTGCTCCCTGTCGATATGCTTGTCTATTTCCTTGGTGGAACCGCTCAGCACGATGTCGCGAACGAAATTTTCCTCCAAAGAGGCATTTTTCTCCTCGACAATCTCCCTGATGAACTTTTTGATCTGCCCCTTGAACGAGGAATCGTCATCGCCTTCATCGTCTTCTTTCGTCGCCCATTCGCGCATGATTCTTATATGCCTTTTGTACCAATCGTCCTCGTCGAGGATGGGCTTCTTCTCCCCGGCGAAAGCCAGAGACCAAAGAGGACGGTCCAAAACGAGCTTCTTCTGGGAGCTGTCCTCCTTGATTCTCTTCTCGCTGTCTTCTTCCAGGGACAACAGGTTGCTTTTCAGGTTTTCGCCCGCGAAATAGTCGGTCTGCCGTCTGATTTCTTCTCTGATTTCGATATTCCGCATTTTTTCATAGATTTCCTCGAAACGGGTGGCCACTTCGAAGAATTCCTCGCCTTCCTCGCTGACACTCAGAAGACGTTCGGCTTCCTTAAGATCTTTTTTCAGATCTTCGCGCTCGCGGTCATCCTGCCTTTCCATTCTTTCGACGTTGCTGAAAAAGGCCTGAAGCATGTCCCTGTTGTCGATGTCGTCTTCGAGTTTTCTGCAAACGTGCTTCCATACGATATCTTTGTATTCCCGGATTTTGCAGGACTTTTCCATGACCTCTTTCACATCCTGGACGTATGCTCGGGTGTCCGTCCTTGTTCTGTCGATTTCGAATTCATCCTTATCCTTGATCTCCGTGCTGATATCTTCGATGCAGCGCTCCAGCTCCTCGAGGTATTTGTCTTCCGTGTCCGGAGAAGTTTTTCCGACGATGCCCGCATCGGTCAAGAAGGCGAGGTATTCCTTGTACAGAAGACTGCCCAGAAGCTCCTTCTTCTTTTCCAGACTGGGCATGGTGTATGTGATGACGCTGTACCCGCTGTACGCCTTCTGCTTGGCGATATAGCTGGCCTTCAGGTTGTCCCAGGTGCTGTTGATTTCCATGCCCACCGGCTCCAGGGAATTGGCGACCGCCATCCGGCCGATGTATTCCTCCGCTTCGCTCTTGGGAAGCCCCGAATTGTTGAAGACGTATATGCTGTCGAAGATGGCTTCCCCTTTTTTCAGCGAAGCCGTTTCGCCGTCGCCGTAGTGCGTAATCACTTCGTAGTCGCCTTTGAGCAAATGGTCGATTTGGCGCAATATGTAGTACGAGTTGCGCTGATGCTGTTCTTTGAGCGCGTCGAGCGTGGTGCCGAACACCGGAGGCAGGACGAGGTGCGCGCAAATGTCCGGGTCGATGGTCATGTTTCTTCGGAGCGTCTCTCTCACGTCTATGGCGGTGTCCATCAGGATGCCGGCGCCCGTTCCGCCGCAGACGCTGCTCATGATGTGGATCTTGATGACGCCGCTGGTTTCCAGATCCACGCCGCATTTCTGCTTGACATAGTAAGGCAAGGCTGGATGCAAAAGCTCGAAAACGACGCGCTTGAGGGCTGCGGCGACGATCTTGTGCCGAAAAGCGTAGCACAGTCTCCCGGTGATGGGGACCCCGTGCGCTCCGCTATGGATTTGCGCGGGATTCAGGTTTCTTCCCCGAAACGCCCTCAAGTACATGGGCACTTGATTGATATCGGGGTAATCGGCCAGTTGTACAAGCCTGTTGGCGGAAAAACCGCTGATATTGACGAACTGGGTGTTGGAATCCAGTTTGGGCGGCGAAGACCCTCTTTGGGCGTCGGTATCGATGCCCAGGACCTTGACAAACGGAGGTATTCGATTGTCGTACTTGTCCTTGATCCATTTCATCGCCCATCGCGCGCATTGGGTCCCGATCCCTCCCAAGCCGATGAAAATGGTCCGATAGTATTGCATGTTCTCTCTGAAAATCAGCCGGTTCATATTCGACGAGCCTCCCTGTTAAGTGGTTTTGTCTTTCCGTTTCTGAAACCGTTAAAAATGTTTTTAGGCTTGCGGTCCTAACCGCCCGCAGGCTCGAGCCGGAACGCGACGATCCGAGCCGATCACTCCTTCACACCAAATCGAACGTACCCTTTGATAAAGTTCTTTGAATTTTGATCGGGCTATCGATCAAATGCCACTGCGCCTTGTCAAGGGGCGTCACTTTCGGGCACGGGTCTTCCTTTTGTTCGTAGAACTTCTGGTTGCGAACCAGCAATTTTTCTTTCCAAATGCCCCAATAGAAACCATTTCCGATCTTGTCGCCAGGGCCGGGTCGGCACAAATACAGCATTCCCCCCTTGGGGAGTTTCATGAAAGAAAAGTAGAAACCTTTTCGCCCCGAAAGGATGTCGGATGCGACATACGGAAATCGGTAGTGCCTCCACCATACGAAAAGGAAGGACGCACCAATCAGCGCCAGACCGCCGATGGCAAGGTCCAGGCCTATGGCGCCGCTTCTGACGATGTACGCGTAGGCGATGGTCGCGACGGTAAAAACGGCCAATATCGCGAGAGAAATCCAAAAATGGCCCTGGAAATCCGACGACGGAACCTGGTCCGATTTTTTTCCGTTGACGTACAACGCCACCGTCTCCCCTTTGGCCCTGGCTTTTATTTGCAATGCCAGAAAAGGCTTGGGCATGATTACGTGCCGGTTTTTCGTGACATCGCGGTCTTGAATGGCGACCAGACTCCCTTTTCTCGTGAACGTTGCGAACCAGTCGAACAGGCCGAAGCCCCCGATGCAAAAGCCAACCAGACCCAAACAGA
This sequence comes from Desulfobacterales bacterium, assembly GCA_963674505.2. Taxonomy (GTDB): domain Bacteria; phylum Desulfobacterota; class Desulfobacteria; order Desulfobacterales; family SKZT01. The sequence goes on along the minus strand of CAXXIG010000004.1, from coordinate 50,341 downwards.
GAAAAACGTAGTGCCATTTCGGCGCTTCCACGACGATTTGGAGATCCTTGGGAATTTCCACCAGTTCCTCGAGCCTCAGCACGGCGCTCTGCCTGTCCAGTCGATCCTCCGACGGGGAACCTGCCGCAAATGCGACAGAGGAGAACGCGAAATTGTGGATAGAAGGAACCACGCGCTTTCCCAGCGGCCTCCACCTGTCGAACACCAAAGTCCATCGGCCGATTCCGGTCTTCGGAAACACGAAGATCACTTTGTACAAATGGTTATTCCGCCCCCCGTCGTTTTCGATTTTATGGTCTTCCAAGTATATTTTCTCGTTGATTTCGTTCACAAGATAGACGCCCCTGGTATTCTGCAAAGTTTCCAAGGCCTCTCGAATTTTTCGCAGATGCTCATGCCGGGCGTTTTCGTCGCCGCCATGCACTTTGACGTACCCCGCGAATTCGATCTGTTCTCCCGCGACGAACGTCTTTTCCGGCGCCTCCAACTCGAATTCCGCCTTGATATCGGACCAGACGACCCGAACTTCCTCGGTGATCGGCAAAACGTGGGTCTTTCCGCTGTTGTCGGCAAACTTGATGAAGAGAGACACGAATTTCTCCTGGTTGAAATCGAAGGCTTCCGTTTCCCCGTTCGAATCGAATTCGCGGTTGCCGTCTCTTCCATTTCCGTCTTCCCTGATGGCGATCGACTCCAGCCTGAGGTGCGAGGCGTCGCCCTTGGGAATGGCGGACACAATGTAAGGAGTTCCGGTCTCCAAGGTCCTGATCCCCTTCAACAACCGGGACATTTCCTTTTTATCGACGGACCTTCGGATTTTGACGTCGAAGGGAATGTCCATGATGACAAGTTTTTTCGGCGGCAAATCGACAATCCTTTCCTGAGCCACGATCTGTTTGACGGGATCCGTGAAGTCGAGCTTGACTTCGTAATTTCCCGGAATCAACCGGAGAAATTCCTTGCTGAAGGTGCTTTTTTGGAAATGCAGCACGGAGCGACCCGGCTCGCTGTCTGGCTCCAGTTTCATCTGGGACACGGCCACTTGGGGACCGTCGATTCTCAGCAGAGGTGGATGGTTCGCGATCACATGGCGCTCGTCAATGTCGCCGTCTCTTATTTCGACGGTCACTCCCACCTTGTCGTGTTCTCCGAGATAGTATGTCACCGGCCCTTTTATCGACCAAATCAAGTTTGAAATACGGGGAAGCGGCGTCCCCCCGTAAGGAATGTTAATAACGTTTGGATAATAGTTGTCAGGCTTGTCGCGGTCCCTTGTCGGCTTCACCTTGACGGAAGCTCGGAGACGTCCCCTGGCGTTTTCCTTAACTTTGAACGTCATTTTGCGAAGCTCGGGATTGTCTGCGGAGGGACGCAGCTGTTCGGGGTCCGGGGGGTCCAGGTTTTCCAGGTCTTCAATTTCTACGATGGCATCCTCGGGAACGTTCACCGCCACGCGGACATTGTCTATTTCCCCCGGTCTGACGGATTCGTCGGGAGAAATCCAGATCGGATACTCGGTGTTTCCTATGAAATATCGCCCCTGCAAGGGGGGGGCCGGATCGACCGTCAGTTCCACTTCGTCGTGGACCAATACGATGTCGTCCGTCCCATGCTGAAGGTAGATTTGCACATGGGCGAAATATTTTCCTTGGTTTAGAAAGACATCGTCGTCTATCGTCCCACTGACCCTCATTTCGCTTTCGTCGATGTCCAAGTCTTTCCATCGGATGGAACCGGGGGCGGAATCGGCGCTTTGGGTCAAGGCCCCCCTCGCCTTGGCCTGTCCCCAAATCGTCCTCCAGGATCCTTTTGAGATCACGTCCTCGATATTGAAATCCAAGACTGGCACATTGTACTGCAACCAACGGCGCGGCATGTTGCCGGACAACGCCATATCGTTGAAAACAATGATTTTCGTTTTTCCGGATTCGACATAGGAAACCGGTTTCTTGTCCTTGCCCAACAGGGTCCAATCGCCTTGCCACTTTCTCAGATTGTCGAAATCGGTCAACTCGGGACGATAGAAAACGTACCGCTTTTTCCCCCTCCATTGGAATTTCTTGAACTCCAGCCAGCGCGGGGGATTGTCGATCTGAATCAAGCCGGAATAACCGCTGATTTCTATGTAGCGGACGTCGTCGCTTTGGATGAAAACGCTGTAATGGCTTCCCATTATGGAAAACCGCGCTTCGTTGGACTCGTTGTGAGGTGCGTGTTTTCCCCCGAGTATGTCATCCCTGAGGAACCCTTGCAGAAAGACGTCCCGGAGGTCCTTTTCCGGCAACAAAAGCGTCGGATTGACATCGCTCTTCGGAAACGCCAGCTGGCGCATCAGTTCTATGCCGTTCTTGCTCTCCTCGGACAACTCGCCGTGCGATATTCCCACGGACTGCTTGTTGATAATAATCGGCCAGAGTTCCACCCCTTGGCGCTTGCAGGCGTCGTAAATATCGGCCAACTTGGTCCCGGGAATCAAAGATTTTTCGTTCGAAAACAGATTTCTAGTTTTGGTGCATTCCGGCGTCTGTGCGATCACGCGATTTCTCGAATTGTCCTCCACATAGCACGTGTCTATGCCGTCCGACAAAAGGAGAACGATTCTTTTCCCGGCCTGGGGCGAAAACATTTGCAATGCTCTTTCCAGGGCCAGAGACATATTGGTCGTCCATCTCTGTTTGCCGGGAACCGATTTGATGTTCCCGATGATCGAGTCGAACCTGTCAAGCAGAAACTTGTGAGAAGTTATATCGACCAAGCCTTCCCCCAAACCGAAGGGCTCGTTTGCGAAAGGGAGCAGCCCTACTTCTATGCCACGCAGTTGCTCTGCCGAATAGCAGCAAACCAGGAGGTCGTACAGCGCATCGTATCGTTTTTCCTCTGGATCGTTCGATATCCTTTTGAGTGACATGCTCTGCGATTCGTCGATGGCCACAACGATCTGGGTAAGTGGCGGGTCTGTCCCCGCACAAGCATGGTTGGAGCAAGCCAGAGCCAAGGATATCGACAAAACCGCAGCGAAAACCGCGCACCGGAGACGGCCCGGCTTCGTCCATCCTTCTTTTGGCTTATTTCGTGCTTTTTCGTCGTTTCTCCTTTTTTCCATTATTTCAAGCCCCCCGATTGTCTATGAATTTTCGAGAATCCAACCATGCAGGCCCGCTTTTCGTTCGTCTTCTCAATTGCGCCCTATCCCGAAAAACCTTAACACCCGCCTGACCCCCCCCCCAGAAGAGGAGCCGGGCCGAACAGTCGCCGGACCACCTCCCGCAGGAGGCTGAGATCCCGATTGGGACCCATTGTAATTGTTCAAAGCAGTTTTCAACTCTTCGAGCCTGCCGGCGGTCACGTAGTCCTTGATAAAGACGGACGGAGCGCTTGGCGCGGCCGAGCCCGAAACCGTCCCCGTCGATTGCCCGCCCGCCGACGGGGACGTGGCAGAGGAAGATTGGATCGCGGCTTGCAACTTCGGAAGGTCCGCCGGTATTTGCAGTTGCCCCAACGCCTGGTTCGTGTTGCCGAACGCATACATGAGCAAGGTCAGCTGATGTGGGGGCAGCTCGGCTTTGAGACACGCCAGGTGAGCCAGCCCGTAAATGGCCAGAGGCGACCTCGGATCGTGCGCCAGCGATTCTTCCATGCACATTTCGATTTCCTGGTATACGCTTGGATTCCAGCCGCCCGAAGATTCCAAATCCTGATTCTCCTTGATCATCATCCACCCCTTGCAACCGACCACCACCGACCGCAGCTGGTTGTAATCCATGATCGCCTGGTCGCCCTTGCGCGGGCTGGTCACCTCTTCCAAGTAGTCCGCGATGGCCCGCATCTCCTCGTACTGCAGATCGTCAAAATCGATTCGCACCTCGCCGTAGGCGGTGTCGATATACTTGGCGAACGCGTCCATGAACTCGGCCACTACAGAGGCATCCGGTGCGACCATGTCCTTCGGAAAACTTTTTGCATTCTTGGTCAGAAGCCTTCGTTTTTCCCTTTCGACTTTCGACAACACGGAAAAGCGTTCGACGGCCTGGTCGAACCCGTGGGCGCTAATCTCGTAGAACCGTTCCCTGGCCATTTTCAGAATATCCACGTCGATGGGGTCCCACAGGGAATCCTCGCCGTCGCCCATGCTCGATTTGCGAGACTGGAGCTCGCCGTAATTTCTCCTTGCTTCAGTGAGCAGGCCGAGAACGGCCGTAGCGACCGAATCGTCTTTCTGGAAGGCGTCCGGCTCCTTGACGATCAGCGCTTGAATCTCGTTGATACAGAACTCCGCCATCAACGCGGCCCAGTAGCTTCTGGCCCAAGATCGCCAGGCCAGGATTTCATTGGATTTGGATTTCCAGGGCGGTTGGCTGAGTATCCTGTCATGCCAAGCTTTTCTGGCTTCCTTCAGTTTTTGCGGCATGGACTTGACGGGATCGGCCGGATCCGAGAAAAGCTGCGCTCTCGGTTCGTAGAACCCTTTGACGAGGAGGTCGGTCCTCCGATCATGCCACTTTTGCGAGGCCGCCCATTCCGAGGCGTCTCGAATAGCTCGTTGCGGATCGAAATACTCGAGTTCGGGAACAAGGGTTTCTTGGAGTTTTTCGGTAGCCTCTCGCAATTGTTCCAAAGACTTTTTGATCAAGTCCATCAACCGGGATTCGTTGCTGGTTTCCAGACTCGCCTCGAAAGAATCGACGCAATTGGCGAATTTCCTATGCCAAAGGTCCTGCCTTTGGATCAGGCTTTCGTTGATCGCGGCTTTGGCATTGTTGAAATCGTTGATGGACTCGTACGTCCTGTAGGCTTTCCCTTTGTGCTGAAGCGCCGTCTCCGCGAGGATTCGAACCGCTTTGTAAGGGTCGCTTCCCGCGATGCCGCAGATTTTTTGGTACTCGTTTCTTATTTTCCTGAGGTTGAAATCCTCACTCTCCTTCTTGGCGGCCACCTGACCGGCGATGAGGGAGACACTTCTGGCAGGCTCCAGCGACATGGCCACACCGATGCCGCTCTGGTAAATGCCCTGGCTCCTTCCCGGCACCAAGTCCTCCACCCAATGATCGTCCCCGACCGCCGCAAAAAGGGAGGCGCCAAGAAGATCCTGGTTGATCTGTGCCAGGGACGGGTAAAGGAGGTCCCTTTCGTTCACCCCGGCTTGTTCCGCCTCGTTGAGTATCAGATACATGGCGTCAAGCGTCTGCGGAAGGTGCTCGTTGCGCAATTTGCCGAAATTGTATGCGTCCAGAAAGTGCTGCAGGGCGTCGCCCCCTTTAAGGTAGAGGCTCAGCACGGCACGGTTGTGCATAACGACCTGTTTGAGTTTAGGGCAATTGCCCAAAATCTTTGGATACCCGAATATAGTTTCGATGTCGTCGAAAGCTTCGGAATAATTTCGCTGGACGGCATAAAGCGACGAACGCAGCAAAAGAAGCTGCAATCGGTTCAGATCGTCCCCCGTCCATTCGATGAGTCGGCTCGATTCGCTCAAAAGTGCGTTCAGGGTAATTTCACCCTCGATGTCCTCCCTTTTCCGGCTGTAAAGTCCGGCGATGTGATCGACAAGCTTTTCGGCCTCCACGGCCCCGGAGACGTCTTTCAATTTGCGGACACTCCCTCCCCAATTTACCGTTGCGTCCGCAGTCAGACTTTGAAGCGAGATGATCTCTTCCGTGAGAAAGGGCATATGCAGTTTTTTGCCCCTGCATGGGCCGTCCAGTATTTTCAATCGATTGGCGCTCATGGCGGCTACCTCGCAAGCGTTGGCGGTTGCTCTTTTCTCCCGAAGGCCCGTGTGGACCTGACCAGCAGGATAGCCACGTGAATCGGCGCTTCGGAAGACCATTTGAAAGCTCTTCTTTCATCTATGCAATATAATAGAGAGACTCGACCCGGAAATTTTCTCTTCAGCCCCATGCGACTTATCCACACGAAACGAGGAATTTCTATACTCTCGTTCGACAGGGGTTCGATGGAACAACCTCTTTTTCGCATATCCTCCATATAACGTTTTTTGAACGAATGAAAATCAGGGAACCAGCTTTCCATTTCGTGCAACGTCGGAAAGCGACAATCGGGACAGTCGTTATTTTGAATTTTCGCCAAGAACTCGATGGCTTCTTCGGGCAACATGTTGTTGGCAAACCGTGCCTTGTAATGGCTAAACTGTCTTTTCTCGAAACCGTATCGTTCCCATTCCTTCCAACTGACCCAGTGCAAGTTCCAACCGCGCCCCGCGCATTCCAGCCCGAGAAGGTCGCAAATTTCACGAGCCAGAATCGAATCGTCGATGCGGCGAACGAATTTACAAAAGAGTGCGGACTTGTCTGTCTGCGCCTGAAGCTCGGGCTCAGGAATGCTTAACCCGAAAGCCCGGTTGAGAAGGCTCGCGCCGAAAACGTAACACTCGTTATAGGCCCGGTCCGTGCATTTTTCCGCTGGCCAGGCATGCATGAACACCTGGGCGTCCTTTTCGATTTCCCTTTTACGGTCCTCTGAAACCGCTTGGTCGCCGTCGAGTAGAAAGGGCGCGAGGACCCGTTCCTGGAATCCCGCCCACCCGTTCCCGGAGAAAAAATCCGATGGAGTGCGGTTATAAAACGAATTTTCCGGACGAAATGGATTCGTGGCCGCGCTACTCACGCATTGGCTGTGGAAAACAATGATACTCATGACAGCAACAAAAATGTAAAGGAAGGGCATCGTAAAGACGGTACTCTTTATCCGCTCGAAGGTCTTTTCGACAGGCTGGCCGCCGGACGGAGTTTCTTTTTGCGCGACAGGCTTCGAGGGCCTCTTTTTCCTCATTATATCCGGAACAATCGAGAACAAATGCAAAAATGAATACTCGTACAGTTTTCCGTCCAAATATACCGTATTGATCTCTCCGATCCACGCCAGATCGAGCATTAAATGGACGCCGAGATTGTCTCTTAATTCCCAATAGGCCAGTGCGCACATTGCGACAAAGGTGGACGATGGAACCAGAATCAGGCAACTGAAATGAATTCTCTCTTTCAGGTCCTCGAAAAAATGCAATGGAAAATGTTTCCAATTTTCAGCGAGTTGCAACACTTGCGCGAACCTCATCACGGACAATTCGAATTAGAAAAATACGAAATTTAGGATGACAAAAAAACGCTCCCCGTAATTCTTGTTTCGTTTGTTGTTTGGAGTCGAAATTGCGAAAGCCCCTTCCGTTGCCTTTTTCCTGCTATGCAGGTAATAAAATGCGCCAACGATATAGCTCATAGTCTTCTCCCCGAACCGTTTCAGCCGCTCCTCGTAAAAATGAATGGATTATTTAACACAAGGCGAACAAAATGGCAACCGCTTTCGCCAATCTCTCCATTTCGCTCCGCCGTCCATGCCCTGTTCATCGGAACCCCCTGTTTTTATTAGATAAATTTGGTTCACGGTTTGAGCACTGCTGAAAAATCCCGGCCTGCCTCTTCAAATATTTTGGATCGCCAATCTTTCCAGAGGCGGAATCTAACCCGAAAAGTTGCACACCCAAAGCGCCAATCGCCTCCCAACCGACCATGGAAAGTCGCTATGGGCTTCAGCCTGATGGCCAATCCCTGCCAAGCACGACCGCAATCAGCTGATCGACGCTTTTCACGCGTTTAACCGCCCTTTCGTCGAACGGCGTATCTTCAGGAAGATTGGCGTCCGCCGGGACGACCACGGGAATGGCGGGGCCGAATTCTTTTCGGACGGCGCGCAGGGCTTCTTCGGAGCCTTCGGGGGCGGTGATTCGGCCTTCTGCATCGATGCGGCCCAGAACCACCGTGCCGGGGACGGGCGATGCCACTCGTGCGAATTCGTCGCCGAGGACGGCTTTCAGGCAATCGATGGCGATCAGCGCGGCGAAAGCGGCATCGGCGGCGCGAACGTTTTGAAAATGAAAGCCGAACATGTCAAAGAAGGAAAAGTCGCCAGCAATTCGGGAACTGTCCAAGTGCAAAGGGTTCGCGCAAGACAACGCTGCCATAGTCGTATCGGCCAGTTCGCACAATTCGCGGTGGGCAGCGCCAGGTCCGGCGACGCGGAAACAGAAACGGGGCCGTGCTGCCGCCGGTTCGCGCTTGGAGGCGTTGTCAAGGCAGGGGGCGATGTAATGCATGCAGGCGCGGCCTCCGGGTTCGGCGTCGGGGCGGGGCTCCGGAACGATCAGGTAGGGGCGCAGATGACGCTCCCAGATCTTTTCGTAGCTGTTCAGAAAATGCCGATAGGCGATACAGACGTTTTCGTGAAAGAGCAGGCCATGGAGCGAGAAGGATTCCATGTCGCGCCGGAAATTTTCAAGGTGGCCCAGCAGCCAGAAAAGGTCCCTGGCGACAGGGCTTTGCGCGACAGGGCTCCTGATTCCCTCCGACGCGATGGCCTTGTAGAAGGGGTCGTTGGAGAGCACGGTCGCCATCTTCCGCCAATGTTCCTCGGAGGGTTTCCCGGGAAGGATGAACGGAAAGTTCAAACACACCAGCAGAAACCCCAAGTGGCTGAACAAATTGCCGTAGTGAAACTTGTTGGAAGCTATAAACCCCATGTCGTCCCTCCATGTTTTTCGGTTTATTACGATATCACAAAGACGGCGATGCGTCCGTTCCGCAGGTTCGTCTACGAAATCCGGCGACACGCCGCCGTCCGAAGCTTCTGCCGCAGGCCAGATTCCTGCGATGCGCCTGTCCCCCGTCATCCTCGGCGTTGTCTTCGTCGAACGCCATCTCCTTTTCCCCAATCAATACCTGACGGTGAAATCGGCATATGTATCTGCATAATACGCTATAGGTTTTTCATTATCGTCGGCGATTCGAAATGTTTTTCATCGTTCGGGGCAGGACGCGGGCACGGCTGCCGGCAACGATCATTATGGTCGCGCACCGCCGATACGAAACCTTTTGCCGACGACTGTTTTCAAACGCTCTCTTCTTTTCCAATGATCAATATTACGACTTTTTCGTTTTTTATTTCATTTGTATCCCCAAAAATGGAAATTCTGGTCGGCCGACACCAAAAAAAGAAAAAATACACGGGTGTTTACGGGATGGCCGGCATCCTCAACGAAGGGCGTTGGCGGAAGTGCAAGAAAGCGAGATCGGGAGAACTTCGCGTTTACAGAGCCACAGACAGGATTTCCGGCCTGCCGGTCCTTTTCTGCGGGAGGGGCGTCTCAAAGCTGCAATATGAAGAAATGGGCCGTGAAGAAAAGCGCCGCACTTGGAAGGGCCAAGTTCTTTCCGGCGAATCGGCCGGTCCTTTTTCTGCCGATAACCAGTTCGAAAGCGGCCGTGGCGCAAAGCAACGCCAGAAACGCCCAGGCGGCCGGGAAGAGCAGGGCGGAGATGGCGGCTGCGATCGCGCCTGCGGCGAGCCTCGGCAAAAGGCTGGCGGTGGGCTCGAAGGGGATGGTCAAGGCATTGGAGGACGAGCCGGTTTCCGCAGCCACGGGGAAAAGGGCGATTCTCACGATGACGACGGATATGACCAAAAGAAACAGCAACGAAACGTCGATTTGTGCCAGCCAGCAAGGAAGAAACAGGGACAAGGCGAGATATGCGGAGATCCACCGGGCCAGGTATCCGAAGCGCTCCCGGACTTGCAGGCATCGAAGGCCATGGCTCGATCCTGGATCGGCAAGGGCGACTATGGCAAGCCCCAGCATTCCGTAGGAGGCGGAAATGGCGGAAAAAATCCCCGCTTCCGCGAGTTCCAAGGGGATGTCCTGCGGCTTTTGCGGCAGAAACCTCCAGAGTTCGTGATGCACCAGGACCATGCCGAAGAGATAGAATAGAATGAGGCTGGCAACAATGTTTTTCGTCGGTTTTCCGCAGCGGCGCAAGGCGGCGAATATGAAGACGCAGCAGACGGGCATGCGCATGATCTGCCAGAACCCCGCGTCGCCGGTCAGGATAAAGGCGGTGAAGATGTTGACAATGAAATTATCGACTGGCGCATACACAGAAGCTCGTCCGCCCATATAGAAAAAATATTCCAAAAAATGCGTGAACATGTACAGGGCCGCCGCGACAGTGCCCAGCAGAAGCGATTTTTCCTGCGAGACGCCGTTTTTCAGAAACAAAAAACAAAAGGCGTAGTGCAGAAACACGTAGAAGCCGGCGGCTTCCAGCACGGCGACCGGGGTCGGATCGACGAAGCCATCGACGGGAAATCGGCGCCAGTCCGCGTACAGGCGCGCGAACAGAAGCGCCAGGAAAAGAAGATAGATCGAACCTATTTTTCGAAACCGTTCGGATCGGGCCATCGAACGCTTCCTTCTACGCGAAAATTGCCGTCATCGAATCGAGCCGCGCGGCCGCTTGCGACCGAGCGGATGTCGATGGAATCGTATTGGAGGGGATCTTTTTCGCCGGTTTGCCATCGTACGCACGCCTCGGGCGGGTCGGCAAGGCCGTACGAGAGCTTTTTCTCGAAGCTCGCCGACTCGCATTTGGTCGGATAGGGCCGATACCCTCGTGCCACGCCGACTTCGATCCGTGCTCGAAAGCCCTTTTCCGGTCGGACACGAAGACTGATAATCGGCTCGGATGCGAGGCGGCGGGACAGTTTGTGGACGTCGATTTTGGAAATATCGAACTCGGCCGGGATTTCGCCTGCGGCCTTCGCATATTCGTCGCATGCCTCGTTCAGGCGTTGCAGGGTCTTTTGATCCAATGGCAGCTTGGCCTTTTCGAAAGATTCTATAAAGACTCGGCGTACTTGTCTTTCGTACTTGAGGTAGAACCTGACCTGCAGGCTTCGGACTTCTCTTCTCTTGGCGTCGGGGAAATCGCTCCGGAATCTCTGGACCTCCCTGCCGAACGTACGGACGTCGAGCAACGCCGCGCCCGATTCGATCTTCGGGTCCCAGCGGGTCAGCAATTCGCCCAGACGCTTTTCGGCCTCCATGCGAACCGTTTCACGCCGAAGCGCATTCATGCGGGGGTTTTCCCGTTCGCACGAATCGGTCTCGTAGAGACCTGCCAGGCGGTCGAGCGTTCTGCGCCTTTCGAGCAAGCTTTTTTCGCCAGCCCGGACCACCAAGTCACTCTCCTTGTCGAACAGGATGGAGAACTGCGAATCGACGGGCATGCGTCCGGAAAGGCCGACATGCTCCAGGCTTTCGGCGGAGTCGAGTGCGCAAACGAGTCGATGCACCTTTTCCATGTCGTCCCAACTGGAGGACTGGGCGACCAGTCCGCTGATCCCTGCCACCAGGGAGTCGATACGGTCCGAGACCACCGTGTCGTCCGCCCGGAAAGGACCGAATGCAGGCGCGTCACCGAGCAGTTCGTCCGCCTCCCGCAGCAGGACGAACGGATCCTCGGCAGCGCGGCTTTCGACTGCGGCGACCCAATCGTCCACCCGGCCATTGTAGAAAGCGAACCGCGCTTTCTGAAAGCCGGCGAACAGCAAAACGACCGCGACGACGACGAAGGCGGCCTTGGGATGCCTCGCCACTATGCTTGCGAATGCGACTGTGAACCGCCACAAACCTTTTCGCGGCTTCTTTTTTCGCTCGCCTTTCGAACGCAAGCCGGGTTTCGGATCAGGCACCGCCTTTTCTCCGGATGTCTTTGAAGGTGTTGTTGGCACACCAGAATCCGCATCTTTCGCTTTCTCGTCCTCGAACTTCGACGGCAATGCGGGCACGGCTTCCGCCAAAGGTCTCGGAAAACCCATGGCGGCAGGCCGGGCGACTTCCCGGACAAACGAATCGTACGAGGCTCGGTCTCGCTTGGACACGATATCCACGATCCGCTCGACATCGGGCGACACGCGTTCGGGTCCCCCATCGAGAAGATCGTTTTCTTGGCCGTGTTCCTTCTCGGAAGCCATGGCCAATTCGAAAGCGTCTTTGTAGGTCGCGTAAACGCCCATGGGCCCGGTGGCGACACGCAAATCCTTCCGGATGGAAAAGGGCAGGCACAACAGCAGCAGCTCGAAGCGCCACTGTTGCGTTTCGCGAGCAAGACGCAGACGGGCATCTGGACCCAGCAGCCGCTCCAGCTCGGCGGGCAACGAGTCGGGCACGCCGTATTGGCCCACGATTTCCGATAAGCGTTCGAACGAATCCGGCTGGTCGGAAGGATCGAAGACAACGGGGGGGTCGATTTTCTCGCTGCGCTCGAAAAAAACGGGTGATTTCACAACGTGGGGAAGCAGAAACGGATTGTATTCGATGTCTCGCCAGAGGCTTTCGTCGAATACCATGCCGTGCAGCGTGCGCGAGACCCGCAGGCCGGACGCGTAGGCGAAGTAGGACCTGACGGCGATGCGATGGGCCGCGCCGGTCGCGCCCGGCGGCGGCGTCAGCGGCATGGAGCACACCCCCACCTCCTCGGATATGTCCTTTTCCCGCCATAATGTGCAAAGCTCTCGGCACCCCTCAAGATCGACCACGGCCTCCTGGGATTTTTCGAAAAAGTCCGGCGCCCACGAGTTGAGATGCTTCAGCAGCGGCGCGGCGCTTTCCGGAAAAATGCGGGCGTCGCTGCGGTAGTCCAATTCCCCGTACAGATAATGATAGAGTTTGTGTGTCAAGGCGTCTCCTGTGTTTTATTCCGAGCCGCTTTCGGGCAGTGGGGACAAAGACGCGGGTTCCATCGGGGGCAGATCGAACCCGATGGGGGTCACTTCCAGCGCATTGGTCTTCATGCCCTGCTCGGCGAATCTGACCAGAGAGTACTCCCCTTTGAACTCTTTGACAACCTGCGCGTCGTTGTGCCTGTTTCCGACGCGGATTTCCACGGCCTGCCCCGGCGACCAGCGCACCCCGGTCTGAACGGGCACATTGCCGTGAAAGCCCGAAAAACCGCCTTCCGCGACCTTCTTTCCGTCGATGAACATCTCCAGTTCGCCGTCCGGCGGAATCACGTCCTTGACCTGCACGTCGTAGCATGGCTCCCATAGTCCTGGACACCGCTCCTCCGTATGGTATTCCACGTCGGGAAAAGGTCCGTCCCTGTCGACGATCACCGCCAGAGAACCCAAGTTGTGAACCCCGTCGAGTCTTTCCGTCCATTGGACGAACAGATTCGCCTCATTTTCGTACACGCCGCTACGGCCAATGAACTCGCGGCGCTTTTCGCAGTTACCCAGGTACGTCTTGAACATTTGCAGATGGTCCCCGGTCAAGGCAGACGCGCCTTGCTCCCCGGGAAAGCTTTCGAGCAAGTTTTCCGCGTCGTTGCGGTCCCACTCGTCTACGTAGGCGGAAAGCAGGCGTTTGCAGTCGCCCTCGGGCATAGAGGCTTCGCAATCCAGGCAGATTTTCGCCAGCGTACCGATGAAAACGTCGAAATGGGAAGCGTCGTTCGGGTCCATCTTTTTGTATTCGTTGACCAGCACCTGGCACTTTCCACTGCGAAACGCGGCGGTGGCGTCGGCGACCCTGCCGCGAGCCTCTGGAAAGTCCATTTGCTCCAGGGCGGTCAAGTAGATGAGGGCGGTGGGCTTGGCGGTCCCTTCGGACATTCCGAAATTCGCCGCCGCCTCCCACACGAGACCGACCGCATCGACGAGCAAGCTCGCCAACCCTTCCCGCGAAGGGGCCAGGACTTCGTTCTCGATTCTGGTTTTCTCCTCGGGGTCTCCCTCTTCCTCGATCAGGTCGCGGGCGTCGGCAAGCATGTCTTTCCAGTCGTTCTGCAATCTTTCCAGTCGATCGACGGCGCCCTGAAACGACGCGACCTCGATTTCGCCTTCCCGGACGAGGTCGTTTCTCTGTTCCAGTCCTCCCAACCGCTCTTTCATGGCAATGAAGCGAAACCGCCGATGCACGTCAACCACAGTCTCCGAGCCCTCCCAATGGGGAATCGGCCCGAATATCGTCTTCGCCCCCGGCAGCCAAATGTACGGATGGTAGAATCGCAGGGCCTTTTCCGCGTCTTCCAGGACGTAATTGGGATTTTGCACGATGCCGGCGTCGTACTTGGCTGCCAGCGTTCCCACGTCTTCGGCCGTGTTGGCGTCCCAGACGAACCAAAGAAAAAGCAGAACCAGCAATTGCGCGACCGCCAGAAACTTAAGCTTGTGCTTCTTCCAGCGCTGGCGGGCGGTTTTCTCCTCGACCACGTCCGACGCCCGGTACGTCCCCGCCATCCACATCTTTTCAAGCCCGATCGGCTCCCACGTTTCGATGCTCTCGATGGAGTACATCGGGTCGAGCAGATTCGGATTCTCGAACGCCTTGGGTGCTGCGCCCAGGGCGGCTACGTAAACGATCCGATAGGGTTTTCTTCCCCCCTTCCTTTTGAGCAACAGTCGGGCCTGCTTGCCGAAGAGTTCCTTGAACTTGGCTTTCGCTTTGAACGGGTTTCTGTTCAACGATTCGATTTCTTGCTCGATCTCGACCGGGTCGAACCCCTCGAACAGCCGGTCGGATTTGGTCACCACGAACACCACCGGCCTGCCGGGACGTTTGTCGTAATACACGAACTGAGCTTGATTTATTGCGTTGACCTGCCCCCGAAGCAGTTCGTACTTGATCGACGAGCTTTTCGCTCCCTCGCACAGGGTAGCGTCGAAAAACAGGTACAAAGCGTCCGACTCCAAGAGGAATTTAACCAGGTCGGAAGAATCTTCGAACTGCTTGGGATCGATCAGGATATCGCCGGGATAGTCCACCAGTTCGATTTCATAATCCCTTTTGGCCAGACTCATCCGCAGTCCCAGCTTGATCCAGTCCGTCAACTCCGTCTTGGCCACCACGTCGTTTTTCATCAGCCGATTAAAGTTCTGCAAGTAACGCTGCTTCTGGACGTCGCTTCCGGCATTGATCCACGACAGGGTCGCCCCCATCTCGATCTTGTTCAGCTCGGAGGCCAGCACGGTGGACACGACCGATGTTGACTTTCCGGACCTGTGGTATCCGATGATCAGAATTTTCAACCCTCTTCTTTCCTTCATCGCTATTCTCCTATATGAAAATGAATGCGGCAAGATATATTGGAAATTGTCTCAAGAAAGCTTCTGCCTGAACATTTTCACGTATTTTCTGGACTTCTTCAAAAATTCGACTTCGGATTCCTTCCGCTTCGCGTCGATCAGTATCTTGACCGACGGAGTAAAAAGCCCGTTGAAGCTCAGCATGTTGAAAAAGTCGAACGTGACATCGGCCAGTTTTTCCCGGAATTGGCCTTTCAGGTCCCCGAGGGCGGCCTTGTCGTCGGAAAGGTACAGTTTTGCCTCGAACTGCGGCCCCAGGACGGAAAGTAGTCGTTGGTAATGCCCCGCAATCTCCTCCTGGCCGATGGGCGAATCCGGGGAGGAAAAGACCTCCTTCATTTCCCTCAGCAGAACGGAGGTGGTATCCAAGTCGATTTCGTACCGAAAAATCCGGGAGTCTCTATTCCTGCACAAAAGGCGGCAGGGACGGAGCCCCCGGATGAAGTCGCAGCTCGATTTTAGCCGAAACCGGAAGTACGCTCGCCCAGAAACGGCGTTTAGCAACAGCAGATCCAGTCCGGCCGACACGAAGAAAAACGGCCCAGCGAAGGCGCTCACGCCATCGACGCTGCAGCGTACTTTCGTCCGGCCAATGCGGCGCAAAGCAAGGCAGTCGTGGAATTCGAAAAGGCAATGGTCGTTTTCGGCCCTGTAACCCGCCAAATACCGGTTGTCCTCGGAAACAGCCATGCCGCAGTATTCGAAAGACGGGACATCGGCGAACTTTCGAAGCCTGTCGTCCGCGCCGATCACGCACAACGTTCCATCCGCCCCCAAAAACGACATGTTTCCCAAAGAGTCGAACACGGGTTTTTCGAAAGGCCCCGAAACATCGGGGCGAGAGACATCCTCGCCGCTGTCCGCATCGATTCGGACCAACTCGTGTCCGTTGGCCGCATTCAGGCGTCCATCGTCGTCCAGGGCCATGATTTCCGGAACAAAGGGCAACTTTCGTTCGAAAAACCGTTCCTTGGTGAAGCAGCTCCACGCCACGATCTTTTTGTTGGAGAAAACCACGTAGCAAATTTCGAGTTCCGGATCGACCGCAGCCGCGACGATCTTGCGAAACCAGCCGCCCCCGAAGATTCTCAGGCACTGCCCGTCGAGATCGAACACGCGTACGGCCGACTTGTCCACGACGATTTGGTGTGTTCTCGTACAATGGATGTCCACGACGCCTTTGGACGTTCCCAGGCTGGAACCGCTACCCTCGATCCGGGAAGATGCCATAGTGGCGGGATCGACATACTTGCAGTCCTCCCTCCAGCTTTTTTTCCACCGCTTTTCTCCGGCGCTCCGAGCCTCGGAGAATGAGTACGCCCCGCCCGGGTTCGATTCCCGTCCCGACGACGAAACAACCGCCCTCCCCGAAGAAAGCTTTTCCGGACCTTCCGCCTGGGCAGGCCTTATAAACGATGGCGCGCCGCCCCGACTCAGTTCTTTCAGCGCATCTGTCGCCCGGTCGAGGCCCTTGGAGCCGTCGTCGGAACAAAGGACCGCCTCCAGCAGCCCCTCCACGTCGGCGACTCGGAACAGGCGCTTGTCGTCGAAATTCACGTCCGCAGGGATCTGTGTTTTGCAGGGCAAGACGACGCGAATGTCGGGGCCGAACTCCTCGAAGACGTTTCGCAGCTTGTTCTTTATCCCTGCGGAAGGGCTAAGCTGCCCGTCCTCCTCTACGATTCCGGTGATTACAGTGCCTGGCCTGGGGGCGACGGTTTCGTGGAAGCTCTCGCCCAAAACACGCCACAGGTAGTTGATCGCCAGGATGGATAGCATTCCCGCCTGCCATGAACGGCCTTCCGAGATGAAGTAGTCCAGCAAAAACCCGTACCGATAGTTGTCGATTCCGTCGAAACGTTGCATGGGCAACTCTTCCGTTCGATGCAGCGTACCCATAGCCAGCCGCACCATGCGTTCGATTTCGCCCAGCTGATGGTCCAGGCAGTTGCTTCTCCAGAACATCCTGTGGGCGTCGATGCGGCCGTCCACCGCCCCGACCATCTTTTCGCTTCCTTGAAGATAGAAGATCGCCCCCCGGTCGTCCGACTGGCTGATCACGGGGACGATCACGCTGGAGGAATCGTCCCAACGCGAGCCGTAAAAGCCCACGAACCGCTCCAGGGTATCGTGGATGGTTTCGAGAAACCCGAAGCCTGTAGAAGACGACGATGCCATTTTTTTGCAAAGGACCTTCAGCGATCTCAGACGCTCGCGGATTTTGCCGTGAAACGGACCGTTTCGCACGGGAGGCCGGATTTTGGGGGCCGCGATCACTTTGTATACGGGATCGCGGTCGATCATTTCGGAAATATGCCGCAACGTGCCGGAGGACGGATTCCCAGCCCCGTCCAGCGTCTCCAGAATAGCGTCTATCAAGGAAAGTACGTGCGTGAACAGCCTTCCATGGTGAGAACCGTTCAGGTCCTTTTGGTAATCCATCAACGCCCCCTTTCCGGCTTGCGGCCCGTTCAGTCACGCGACTGTCATTTTCGATACAGCCGAACCAGTTTGTTGTCCATGTCGATTCCCAGTTTAAATCGTTTCAGGTCCTTTAGATTCAGATAGACCCCTCCATATGGGTCCACCTCCTGAACGTCGTCGTCGGACCTTTCGATCCGGAAGGTCATACCTTCCAAGTGCAAGGGCTTGACGATGCCGTCGGACTGAATCTCGAACGCGTCGATCTCTTCGCTTCCAATCTGGACGGTAACAAATTTTTGCCCCTTTACGAGCGCCTCCTCGAAAGTCTCCGCCAAATCTTTCGCGCTGGAAGCGGCGACCCGATATTCCTCGTACAGGCCCCCGTCGCAGCCTTCGTAGTAGCCGTCGGCGAGCCCGTACTTGTCGAAGCCTCCGTACTCTATACCGGCGAATTTGTCGGCAAGCTCATCCCGGACCTCCTGTCTTCCATCCTCTGCGTTCTCTCCTCCACCGGCCAAACCGTAATCCAAGATCATGTCCTCGAGCGCTCCCGGCATCAGGTCGGCCATTTTTTCGCAACCGGCCATGAAATTTCTCTCGGACTCGCTCAGCCCGACTCCGTCCAGTCGTTTCAGGGCCAGTCGCACGAATCGCTCGACCCAAGTGTGGTTGTTATCATGGTTATTCATGGTTCTCGTCTCCCTTTGAGTTTTTTCATTCTTTTTTCGAATTCCATGGCGTTTTTTTCGCCCGGACCGGTAATGTCCGAACGAACCGGCGCTTTTTTAAAGTTGGACATCCTGTGCAATGCCATGTTCTCGAAATTCCGGGCGAAGCGCTCTACGCGAGCGCTTCGAGCCCTGAGCGACGCTATCGCGGAAGCCGCCGCCCCTTGTTTGCGCCGGTGGGAGTTCATCATTTCCCATCTCCTGTTTCCATAACCACTTCTGAAAAAAAGCGGTGCATGTATCTGCCGAGCTTTGCAAAAGCTCTTTTCTTGATCTTGCTGATTTGAGCGGAACTCAAGCTCCGGTCGAAATTCATGTCTTTGTTGTTGCCCTTTTTGAGCATATAGAGAATGAAAGCCTTCTCTTTTTCGTCCAATCTCGCTTTTTTGCACAACTGGCGGTAGAAATTCAACATTTCCTCGCCATCGCCTTCCTCCACGATCTTTGCCACATCGACCACTATGTGGGGATGAAAAGACATGTAGAACTCGATCATTCGCCATTTATTATTGTCGCGGTCCTCACCATCGAATTGCCTCTGGACCAGAGGATCGTCTATGCTGCTCCGTATCCGCTTTTTCCTTTTTCGGAAATGATCTCCGCATTTGAATCTTAGATTGACATAATATATGGCGGCCAGAGCGTTGGACAACGTTCCTTCTGCGGCCTCCTTTTCAAGCCCGACCCGTTTTTCCGTCTTGGGCCTCCAATTGAACATCCCGATGTATGCATCCTGCATGATGTCGTCGGCATCCTCTTCGGGCACTCCTAGCCCGATCACCCAGTTGCGCCATTTTGCGCGGTTTTCCAGATAGATCGGCTTGAAAAACTCCACAATGCCGGGATAATCGCGCAGCCTCTTGCAATTGCAATTCATTTCCATTGATCGTGTTCCCATGACAACTTAAATATTCGATATTTAATCTTCGATCTCCGTTATGGCGGTCTCCATCCGTCGCAGCATCAAGTCGGCGTAGACTTCTTCCAGTTCCAGCATGGCGGAAACCATTTCATGGTTCAATTTACTGCAATTCGTCAAGCCCTGCTCGTTACGCTCGGCAAGGCAACTTCGCATAACTTCTATCGACTTGACGGCTTTATCGATGGATTCGGATATCTCCGAAAAATATGTCCTTCCTCTCCTGAGTTCCCCTAATTCTTCGATAATTTTCAACAGTTCGGATCTTTGGGCCTCCCAAGGGGCTGGGTCTTGCTCTTTAAAACGTCTCCACTGAGCCTCAATATTCGTTTTCTTGCTATCTGCAATGCTTTTATCATCTATAACGCCTATCCAGTAATCAACATCATCGTTATTCCTTTTTTCATCGGCTTTTACAATCATGCTAACTCCAAACGCGCGGTCGCTCAGCGTTTTTGCCTTTTTCTGGTCCAAGCCGACAGCTCTGGTTTCATATTCCAATCTCAGCTTCTTTTTTTCGAGCTTCAAGCCTTCGAGCATCGTTTTTTTTCTGACGCCGAGCATTTCTCTTTCCGCTTCCAATTGTTCCCGGTTGGCGATGCGTTCGGATTGTTGCCGCTCCTCAATCAATAGTTTTTCCATCCAATAAATTAAAAAGATCGCATACAATATGGTCAACCAGACAACGAAAACTGCCTTCAAAACCATACCGCCGCTTATTCGGGGGATTTCTTTTTTTTCCGTGCTCTCGTACACATCTTCTGTCATTTCTTCCACGGCTCCTTTTCCTGCTAATCTCTTTCGGTTCTTTGAATCATTATGATTTTTATCTTTACACCTCTATACATTCCGCCTTGGCCCATATCCGTCGGTATGTCCGTTATCAGTTCGCGGTCGATCCTGAATTCTTTTTCCAGCTTTTTAAACACCAATTTCTTGAATTCGCACAACCTCAGACGAGCCAGAGCCCTGTCCGCCTTTTCGTACTTAAAGATAGCGATATTCGGTTCGTCATCACATCCATCCATTATCGAATCGGTCCCTTTTATCCCTTTGTTTTCAATTCCGTCGGCCATACCCTCCATTCCAACCCAATGGATGTAAAACCCGGCATCTTCATTCACCTTGATCTTCGTAGCCACCGATTCGGCCTTGCTATCAAGAGCTTTCTTGAAATTGTAATCGCCATTCGAACCAAAAACGCCGGGAAGATAGTCGAGAATGTCGAAAGAAATAGTCTCATGTCCGCCTTCGTTACTTCCTCCGGCTGGAGGCTCTTGGGACGACGTTTGCGGGGCCTAGCCTCCGGGACATCCAATTAGTTCGTCGAAGATTTCTTTCATGGCGGCGGACCATTCCCTGCGGATTTGTTCCATTTGCGTCACGCTCGGATTTGAAGGGGGAAAAGCTTGAAGCCCGCTAACCACAGGGCCTTGGTCCGTTCCCGTCTCGAAATTTGTCAGTGTGAGCGTGAACTCCCAAAACCCCTTGAGGTTAGCCATGCGCACGTTCAACCTGAAAATATAGTTGGGATAACTTAATTTTCCCAAGCTTGGCTTTTCTTGTTCAAATGCGTCATTGTCCCTTTCCTTCATCCATTTTGCAATTTTATCTCTTACATCTTCGTCATAGGTGATCGCTTCGCAGCAGTTGCAATTACTGCTCGAACTCAACTTGCGAAGGTTTTCGTTCAGAAACCTGACATGCTTTTCGTCTAAGCCGTCTTCGTTGCCCGGCTCCAATATCAACAGCTTGTAAATTTTCTGATCTGCACCTGCACCTGCAAACGAAACGAAATTGGGACCAATTAACGCAAAGAGAATTAAAAATTGCATGATCAATAACGTTTTCGCGTCAATTTTGAATTGTACCATACTATTTCCTTTGATTGCCGCCCTTCGCTGCTTCCTCATGATCGTGCCGACAAGATCAAGATTCATCCTGGGAAAGCAAAATCAATTCGCTTGGGTTCGATATTTTTTTATGCATGCATGAAAGAAATTTCGCAAAAGAAATTTCGCAAAGGCATTTGACACTAAAGCCATCCATATCCGTCTCCTCGAATTCGGGATCGCACGCAATCTCGCCGATGGCGTATCCGAAGGTCTCCTCGGACATGCCGAACAAGCTCAGGGGCGCTTCTTTTCGGTGCAGGAAAAAAAGGCGCGAAGTCTTGTCGCAATAGCAATGATCGACGAATTCGTAAAAGCATGGTCGTATAGGAAACGACTCCCGGTCGGATTCGATCAGGACGATCCCCGCCTTTTCGGACTTGAGATGGGAAAAAAGGCGAGCGCAGCTTTCCAAGAGCCTTTCCAAAGGCCCTTTTTCGATTTCTTCGGACGGGACCATACTGGGGATTCTCAGGATATACCGGACTTTTTGGCCCGGACGCCTCGCTTCGAAGACGGTTTTCATGGCGGCGACGATTCCGGCCCCCAAGACGCAGGCGTGCGAAGCGTCCAGGCAGATGGTCGCGTAGGGGGATAGCTTCTTGAACATGTTCTTCAGATAAAGTTTCAAGGGACCCGATTTGCAATGCAGAATCAGGCATTCCTCCAAGGTCAGTGGCCTTCTTCTTCCGGGCATGGGCCATCTGAAGTCGTAAACGTACGGACCTTCGACATCCGGCTCGCACGCCAAGCGCAACGCCGGGACATTCCTGAAATACGGATCGTCGGGGATCGGGCGTTTTCGTTCTTCTCTTCCTTCGATCAACACGAGACATTTTTTGGGCGGTCTGGGATTATTCTCCATCGGATTCTTCCTGCTCGTTTTCCATGAGTTGTTCCAGGCAGTGCTCGATAAGATCGTCGATTTGCGCCTGCGCTTCCTCCAGGAGATCGTCCAAAGTCGCCACCAGGGAGCAGGGCGCGGCGACGGAGCTTTTCGGATGGAGCCTGAAGACGAAATTCACAAGGTTCTCGACCTCGTCGATCATACAGGATTCGTCAATCCTGAGCCACTCTGGCATATCGTCGCGAGCAATAGGGGACTCGTACGGCATGCACTTTTCCAAAGCGCTCCAAAACCGTTTTTTGAACCTTTCGATCATGAAACCCGTGACGGGATAGGAATTGGAATACAGATCGCGTCCGAGCCTTTCGCAGGGCCCCTGGCCGGAAAGCAGCCAGCCGGCGCTTTTGGAAGTTTTTAAATGGAATTGTTGCAGCACCCTTTGCAAGCGGATCAGTTGTCGCAGCGTCTTTATCACGATGTCATTCTCCCGTGTATTGTTCGTAGTGTATGATTTTAAAGGATTCGGAAAAATCGGACCTGACGAATACGACGCCGGGGGGCGAGCCGAAGGCTTCTCTCAGTCTCCGGTCCAGCTCGGTTTCGTTGGGCCGGGCTTCCAGAGCCCCTTCCTGTGCAACGGGCGCTTCTCCTAGACGGGTCCTTTTCGTGCTTTCGAGTCCGGGCTCGTTGTCCCTCTGTCCGACGATGACGCAGCGGGGAGTTTTGTTGGGGGCCGAAAGGCGCCACGAGGTATCGTGGTTTTTCACGATGCGGGAAAACCTGCCCCGAATCGCCTCGAAGACGGCGTCGTTGGCGGCCTGGGCATATTTTCCATCCGCCCCCCCCAGTTTGTCGAGGCACGTTTCCATCCACTTGTCCATGAAGCATTGGAAGCTTTGGCAGCCGAACAGGAACCTTTCCGGCTTTGTCAGCTTTTTCTTCTCTTCGGGCAGAGGACCCGAATGTCTTTCTTTTCGTTTTTGGGGCTCGGGGAGAAAACTTAAAAGCGTTTCGCCAAATTTTTCTCCGAAAGCTCTATCGATCCAATCCCGGGTTTTCCTGTTCTCCAGAATGATGTTTCTGATTCTGGCGATCTCCTCGTCCTCCCGCAGGGACTCCTTGCCCTGAAGGACCGCGAGATATTGGGACAGGATGTTGTCGATCTTCTGGCAAAAAGCGGCCCTATCGACGATTTCCTCCCTTTGCACGATAGAAACGGGCACAGGAGCGTCCGGCACAGCACCCATCCAGCCTGCCCCCTCCTCTTCGAACATTTCGGGGGCTTCATCCTGCAACTTCTGGATCTCTTTTCTCAAGTCGTCGATCAAATTTCTCAAAGATGCCACCCTCGCCTCCACACTCTCGTGATATAAAGCGGCTGTTCGAAAATTGGAATCCACGGCCTTCATTCTGCCTTCCCGCTCCTGGTGTTCGGTTTTTGCGATGGAAAACGCGACCATCCCGACATGCCAGCTCAGCAAAAGGCAGGGGATCGCAAGCCAATGGGCATGAAACTGCACGAATTCGGAAAGCCTGTAGAACCCATGATATGGAAGCTTCAACTCTTCGAGAAGAAGCGCCCCTTGAAACCAATGGGGAAACAGGAACAACAGCACGGTCCCCAGGCCCATGGCGAAGAATTTTTTCAGCATCGCATAGTCACGGCGGTCGCTGGTCATTTTTTCGAACCTTGCTTTTATGGCAAACAAAGCCATCGCGAAAGACGCGGCGGCCCAAAAGTACATCCTGCCGGTGCTCGGCAGATGGAACCGAAAGGAATGATCGACATCGACGAACATGAAGAAAAGCTCCGGGAGAAACTCCAGGATTCGTTCGCACCATTCCAGCAACAACGCGGTCATGACCACCACGCAGCCGGCGACGATGGCGGTCCCCAGTCCCTGTCTTCGGTCGGCGTTACCATACCGCCTGCCGCCTTCGTGCAGAGAGAGAAAAAGCCAAAGCACCATGGAATGCAAGAAAATGATCGCATAGTGTTCGGGGCGCAGCAGGGGGACGAACTTGCAATATTTCGGCTCGTCTGCGAAGTAGGGCCATAGGAGGAACATTGCGACGACAAACGCAGCCAATCCCCAAACGCCCGATTTATGCGCAAATGAAAGCATATTCGCGACAGGTTTGTAGTCCTTCGCTTCGGCGCCGGCAGGCGGTTGCGTCGCCAGAGCGACATCGTCGAGATTGGTGCGGCGCAAGTCCTCGCGCGAGGAGTCTCGCGGGTCGAAGGGGCTATCCCCGTCTTCGCGTACGGGACCGCCTCCGGCAGGGCTATCTGAGACGTTCCCATCGCCGGGACCTTGCCGCTCTCTGGGACCTGCGACCTTTTTTCTAATCCGGTCGATCAGCTGCCGATAGTCGTCCCTCTGCCTTGTGATTTCATGGGCGTCCTGCAAGCTTCCCAACACCCGCTTGGTCTTGCGGACCTCTTCCACGGCCATGAAAACGACATCGCCCCTTCTGGCCCCGAAACGAAACGACTGGTTCATGAATATCGTCACCGCATCCTGGCTCCGATACAGAGGAATGTTGAAGTAGGGCCCTTCATACCCCGGTTCTCCGGCCCTGCTTCTGATTTCCGTCATCATCTTGAAAAGACGAAGCCTGTTCGGGCGTCCAGCCGCTCCATTCCCATTCTTGGGAAACAGAAATTCGTGAAAAAACACGGACACTATCACGGCCAAGTTCGCTTCGGCCTTGAATGGAATCTCCTCGACGTGGAAGCTGCCCACGATGTTTTTCGCCCTGCCTGCGGAAGCGCGGACGTCGATACCAGACCACGACTCGTTTTTAAGGAACGGGGCGGTCTTGTCGAAGATGGCGCAAAAGAGCCACGCGGCGGCCTGGTCGATTCGCTCTGGCAAGGAGATGTCGGTCTCGGTGTTCTGCTGGTCGATCCACCAGCAGTTGTCGATCCATTCCAAAGTCTGGACCCATTCCACCAGTTCCTGATGTTCTCCGTCCTCGAAGTCGTCTTCGTCCTCGATTACGATCAGGACAGCCCTGCGCCTCATTCCGACGATGTCCCTGGCGTCCTTCTCCCGCTCCTTCCAATCTTGCAGGACCGTCCTGTCGATCATCAGGACGGTGTTGAGCAAGCCCATGTCGTCCGGATCGATCTCCTCCTCGAACTCGTCGTCCCCGGCGCTTCGCCCCGCGCACCGTCTCTGTGCATCGACAAGCTTCTTGCCGATGCGTTCCGAGAGGCTTTTCCTGAGATTGTCGGCCAGATGATCGAAACTATCCACGCCGATCTGTTCGATGCAGGCGTCTTTTTCCATGTCGCCCGCTTTCTCTCGCGCCTTCGCGTTGAATGCCTCGCACGCCTTTCCGGCGACCTCCCCGCTGAAAAGCAGCATTGTCGGCAATGTCGTTATCCTGTCATCCATAATGCCTCGTCGCTTTCACGGTCGTCGCTTTCACGACTTTTCTTTTTTGATTTTCTCGATATCTTCTTTTTCGAGCTTGAAAACGCGTTCAAGATAATAGTCGTCTTCGAGCTTTCCGGATTCCTTTACGAAATCGAACAAGGGCCATCTCCAAAGCTTGTATTGTTGATTTTCCGACAGGGTTTTCACGAACTCGTCTTTGTATTTCCCCATGAAGTCCTGCACCTGCTCCAAAGAGAACCCCAGGTAGCTTCTCATTACTATCCAATCGCAATTTTCCTTCGTAGGGCACGGAATGAAACTCAGGCGTGACGGGAAGTCTTCTTCCTCTCCGCCGTAGAATTGGACGAAAGTCCTTTTTTCGGAGCTTTCGCTGTTTCCGCTTTCATCGAGATTGATGAAGGGATTTAGATTGCTTTCGGACAGGATCTGCATGGCGTCGCCGTCCTTGAAGGCCTTCCCCACCAGACTCGCCATCATCTCGTCCCTGTTTTTCTTGAAATCCTTGCTTTCGTAGAGTTCGCTTATCCAAGCCTTGATATCTGCTTTTCTTGTGGCCGAGGAAGCGCCGCTTTTGGAATTTTCAAGTTTTTTCGCAGCAAGCCTTCGAATCAGCTCCGGATAGCGCGACTCCCGAATTCTGTCGTCTATCTCGACTCTGATCTCTGACAGGTCGATATTCAGATCGCTGAAACTGCGATCGACGAAATCCGGAGAGCCTTTGATCTCTTTGACGAATTCCTGCCTGATGCTTTTCAGCTCCTGTTCCAGCCTGTCGAGTTCCAGCTTGGCTTCAAGCGATTGCAGCCTCTCGCAAATAGAAAGCAGGCAAGCCGTTCGATAAAATTCGGGTTTTTTTTCATTCAGCTTTACCGCATCTACATCTTCCTTCAGTACGTTGCATTCCCGTTGCAATTCATCGCACTTCGATTTAAGCGCTTCGATGCTTTTTTCGCCGGCCCAGTCGAAGAGTTCGAGCAACAGCCTGAAGACATCTCCGTTTTGAAAAAAAACATCCAGCAGATGTTTCTGGAGGCGCTGTTCGATTTTGGCGGCCTTTGTGCGAATATTTGGGATGTCTATCTCGTCGTCGTATTGGAAATCCTCGATGTTTTCATGCGTTACGATCGGTTCTTCGCCCATATGCTCTTCGATTAGATCTTCGAACTCCGCCATCGCTCTCTTCGAATCTATTTCGCGCTTTCTACCGCGCAATCCGCGCAGATATTCGATCAGGTCTGCAGACACGAGTTGCTTGAGCCTGGCGGCCTTTTCTTCATCCGACGGGGGCTGGAATGTTTGAATGCCGTAGCATTTGTAGATGTGGATGGGTTCTTTCTGAGCTTTGATGCTTTGAATGTTGTCCCAGAGGGTGTTGACCATTCTGCCTGCATCTTCAAGGGTCAGGGCCACGATCGCCCGCCCTATGATGTCCTCCGTCTTCTGTTTGCTTTCAACGACCTCGTTGATCAAATAGACCGAGTCGAACAAAGTGTCCAGCGAGCCCAGCGAATTCCTGATTCCGGAGCTGTATTTGGTGGTCACCTCGATATCGTCGTCCCGCTTGGACATGAGGAAGTCGATTTGAGACAGCAAGTAGTAAGCGTTGCGCTCGAGCTGCGAACTGATCAGGGGATCGTCGTTGTGCTCCTTGCCGAAATGGTTCGGCATAATGAAATGGCCTGTGATTTCGGGATCGAGAACGGAGTATTTTCTGACCGCTCTTCTGACGTCGAGCGCCATATCCATCAAGATTCCCGCCCCAGTGCCTCCGCAAACGCTACTTATGATATGGACGGCAATGGTATCCTGTTGCATCTCCATCTTCAGGTCTTCGGCCTGTGCCTTGATTGGAAGCATGGGGTCGAGCAATTCTCTGATGGCCGTGTTCAGGGGCGCCAGTATCCTGGAGCCGTGATGGTAGACGTAGCATAGTCTTCCGATCAGAGGAATGCCATGGGCGCCGTTGCGAATGATCCCCGGGTTCAAGTCTCTGTCTACGAACGGATTCAGATAGTCCAATCGTTCGCCGTTCTTATACTTCCTGTCCACCTCCCGCTTTTTTGAAAGAAGTCGGGTCGCCGAAAAGCCCCCCAGGTTCACGTACTGCACATTTGGAAGAAGCCTGTGTACGTCTCCACTGAAATTTTCCTGCGTATCGGTATCGAAAGCCAGAATCTTGATGAAGGGAGGAAGATATTTCTTGTCGTTCTTCTTCGCCCACAATTCCCGTATCCACCTTCCCGCTCGGCGCACGACAGAAGTCCCGACGCCTCCGAGACCGATCAGCAGAACCCTTCGAAAATCCTTGTCCTTGTCGAACCTCACATTGTTGCCCACCATGGCCCATTCACTCCTCATCTTTGATTTGATTTCTTTTCTTGGCTTGATTGCTCGCCGTCGTCCGATTGTCTGAATTGCATCGTAAAATTGCCGGAATCCGTCTTGATTCTCGGATTATTGTACTGCTCGCGATACCCGGCCACGATCTTCCATGTTCCTCCGCCACCCTCGACCGGCGGCGCACACGACTTTTCCGGCGCCCTTTCCTGGTAACGGCAACGATAAGCTGTCGTCAGAAGAGATTCCGGATCGCTTTTGGCCCAAATGCAGGTTTGCCTGCAAGCATTGTCCATAGTCCCCCCGTTTCTTGTTCTGGCGTTGCCGCCCGGCCTTGCGGACATGTCTTTTCCATCTGGCGACGAATCCGGTTTCGTCCTGTCCCTATCACTGATGGAATTCACCGTCTTAGGAGTTCCGTGTGCCAATTCCAAGCGCCCCTCGTCTATCAGCTGGCCGGACCCAATATCGACGCACAAGAACCCGAGCGGATAGAAAGCTTTCCTTGTTGCCAAAGAAAAAGGCAATTGGTATATGGCAATGCCGACGAATATCGTCAAGCCAAGCGCCGCCAGAGCGAACATTAACGGAAAGATTACGCAATGGAAAAAAAACATGCCGATTGCGAAGACGCACAACGCGATGGCAATCGAAAGGCACGCCACGACGAATCGTTTTTCCCTTTTGAAAACCAGTTCGGGCTTCTCGTTCAGGCGAAGGACGCTTTTCAATCCTTCCTTTTTCACAAGATCCGGCTGCCCGATGTTCTTTACTCCGTCCTTGTAGATCCCCCTGAGCTGTTTCCGGTACAGGATATCAATGACTGTTCTGCCGCAGATGCAGACGGCGCCTTCCATCCTTTTGTAAAACGAGGGAAAAAGAGGATGCCAATCGGTCTTGGCCGGATTTTTGACTCGAACCTCCAGTTTTGGAAAATCTCTTTTGGCAAACAAATGTACGAGTACCAAGAGCAGATAGACAATCAAGGTCCCGGCTGCCGCTATCAGCCAATAGGGAGGCTCGGGGTAATCGAATGAAATCTTGCCGTCTTCGATGTCGAAAGCGGCAATCCAATCCAAGACGCCCTCCTCTGGAAACCTGACGACCAGGTTCCATTTCCCGGGCTTGTCCGGCATTTCGGAAAACCTTATTTGGAAACGATTTTCGGTTTTCGAAAAGACCGGCTCGGAACCGGATTTTATGACCCTGGAGAAATTTTCCTCCGATTGAATACTGAACGAGGAGCTTTTCAAGGTGGTCCGGATCTCGCTCATGACGTTGGGAAGGTCGGAGGCGACGCCACCCCGTATTTCAAGTTCTATAGGAAGAGTGAACCCGCCGCCGATCGGAAACTCATTCTCCAAGACCCTTGCGAGGCACGAAGGAGGAGTTCGGGTGACGAAGCCGCCCGATAAAACAACGTTCCGAGTCCTTCCGGTTTCGTCCTTGAAGGCCAATCCGATTTGCACGTTTCCCGCTCTTTTGAAACCGAATGGCTCTGTCTCCCATTCGTTCTTTCCCGTCAGTTTCGTGAATTTCAAAACGTCCGTTCTTTCCCGCCTGTCCGCCAATCGCGTATCGAAGAACTTCTCCGCCGTGCCGTAAAAAAGTTCCAGGGCCTCGGGAAGCGATCCGCCGCATTCGGGTTTGGATGCAAGGACCGCCTTGTATCGACCGGCCGTTTCGAATGTTTCGTCTTGGGCAAGTGGCAGGCGCTGTTCGACCTTGTTTCCGTCGCCATCCTCGATCAGAACGAAGAATGCGTCGAACGGCGGTGGTTCAAGCGTCACGTCCAGGATCGGCGGAAAACCGCCGCGCATACCGATTCGAGACATCACACGATCATCGATATTCGGAACCAGCCGATAACTTCCCGGACCGAGGTCCTCGAGGCAACTGCCGACGACGTACAATCCGTAGCGCAAGGCCTTTCCTTCGGCCTTTTCCGATTTGTCGTACCGGCAATGACCGATTTCGAAGCCATCGGCACTTTCCACGGCGATAGAGGGAGGATTGGTATCCACCCATTGCCGGTCGGCCAGAAGCCCTCCTTCCATCTCCACCGAGAGTTCGAACCGGCTGGCCTCTCCGACCATCAGCGACACGGGCGACCTCGTTTTCCACTCCATTCTCATACGCAACAACGAAGGCCCTCCCCGGTTCGGAATTTCAAAGACCGTCGCTTTGCCTTTTCTGATTTCCCCGTCGGGTGTTTTCCGCTCGTACTCCATTTTTAGTTCGAGCTTTTCGCCTTTTTCTTCGACCTGCAAGTCGATTACGCCTTCTTGCGTTTTTCCCGAGCCGGAAATTTCTTTCAGATTGTTCTTGCCGACCTTTGCGCCTTTCACATCGACTTTCAGGTTCGAAATGCCCGACGGCTTGTTGAACCTCACTTCGAGATTTTCCCCCGGAATGACATCCCGAAGGCTGTCCGGCGTTTCTGTGGGCCGCCCCCTTCTGTCTTTCAACAGGACGCCTGTCACGATCACCTTCTGGTCCGTGTCCTCGACTTGCAGGCGGTCCCGGATTCCAGAGGCGATGACGATCTCGTTCTGTCCTTTGAGATAGAGCTGCACGTGCGCGTAGTAGTTGCCAAGCTGCTTGAATTCGCCGAGCTGGCCATAGATTTCGTTGTTTCGGAACGAAAGGGGAAGCCAAGCGGGATCGCCCTGCGCAGGAGGCTCCGGCGACTTGCCGATCGCGCCCTTGGCCTCCGCTCGGCTTCTGATCTCCTGCCAGAACGATTCGGAAACGGATTCCGGGGATATCACATCGGACACGTCGTATTTGATTACGGGGCAGTCGTTGATCTTGTAGTCGTCCCTCATCAAGTTTTTGATTTTCAGGTTTGAAATCGCTTTGATCTGAACGAGGCGTTCCGGTATGGCTCTTTTGTTTCGGTCCAGAAATTTCCATCCCCTGGAGTTGGCCCATTGGTTCTCCGCCTGCGCGTTTTTTTCGCCCGAAAGGTTCGAAGGCCGGTTGAATATGTAAATTTCTTCGTCTTGATTTTCCAAAGGGTGTCTTGTGGCCTTCACATGGTCCAACTCCACCGTGACGTCCCGTTGAAGCTGTTTGACGTCGAACATATTTCCGTCGGCGGTTTGCACGTAATACAAATCCGGGCTGATCGCCACGACCGTGCCGTGCTTGAGTTCGATGCGGAACCCGTTGTCATCGCCCATCCCGACATTCTCGATGGGTACGTTTTCTTCGCTCCCGATAATGCCGATGAACTCCTCGAAGATCCGGTTGACGGCTTTGAGACTGCCGTCGGCATCGACATATGGATTGCCCAACGGCCTGAATTCTCCTCCAGTCTCTTCGCTGATGCGCTCCAGCAATTTGCGACCGACCTTCATTTCCTTGCGTTTCTGCGCGGTCAATTTGGCTTCGCCCGGCGCGTAGCCATATTCCATATTGATGTTGACGCTGTGGAATTTGATTTTGTTTCCTCGGAAAAAGCCGATGGCCTCTTCAAGCTCGGTGCCTGGGATCAAAGCATTGTTCAGTTCGAATTCTTCCTGGTAGCGTCCGCATTCGTTTTTCACCAATTCCGAATACATTTTCTCGCAGTAGCAACTGTCTATTCCGTCGGACAGCACGATCAGATGGTTGTAGTCGTACGGGTAGGCTTCGAACATCCGGAATGCCCTTTTCATGGCCGTGGGAAAATGGGTCCAGTTTCTTTTCATGCTTTTCGAACCGGTCTTGATCTTGTCCACGACGCTTTGCACTTCGATGCCAGCGGGCTCGACCGGCTGCAAAACGGCTTCGCCCGGAAATACGTCTTCGGCGAAAGGCAAGACGCCAATTCTGATCGGAAACGCGCCGAGGGCCTTTCCCACATACATGAATTCTTGAAGCGCCGTGAATCGATGGCCGTTGGGGTCCTGCCAGTCCATGGACCCGGATTCGTCGATGGCGATAATCACGTTGATGTGTTCGTCGGCCTCCGATTCGGCGGCAACCAAAGACAAACAGAACACAAGACATAAAAAAGCACAAATTCTTTTCATGCCAAAGCCTTTCGTGCATATTGAAAAAATACAGTCCCGCAAGAAGCGGGCTTTGAAAATTTCCTTCATCCCGATTTTTTTCGGCCCTGTTCCAGCCTTTTCACGGCCTCGACAAATTTCGAGTACCGCTCCCTGGTAACCGATTCGTAGCTTGCGATGTCCTCCGGCTCCTTTTTATCTGTGCCGTACAGAACTTCCTGTTTTTGCACGGCATCGAAATCGTCGAGCCCCTTTCCTTCGACCAGAATCGCCAGCAGGGCGTCTTGGACCCAGATGTCGAGCGAGGTGCGGCTTACTATAACGTGGGCCTTCCCCCAAAGGGCCAGGTGGGGCTGGGCGACGAACGTGCAGGCCTCCTCGAAATCGCGCCAAGCGTCGGACAACGTCTCGCGTCCCGCTGTGGAAAGATCTTTGACCATGTTGAGAATTCTCCATCCGTACATGGCCTTGAGCCGGTATTCGTATTGCCTGAGCCTTCTTTGCGAGATTCCCGCCCGTTGGGGGTCCTTGACCGATTTCAGGCGGTCTAGCACGCCTTCGGCCTGGACGAGATGGTGGAACTCGGCGTCCAGGCGCGTTTTCGCGACGTCTTCGGGGCAATAACGTTCGAACATCGCGAACAGATCCTGCACACTCTCGTCTTTTTCATCGGTGAGGTCGGGCGGGAAGTGCCATTTAATCTCCCTTTCCAACTTTTTCAGCATCCTGTCTCCGAGGTAAGGGATATCGAAGGGCTTGATCGAGTCAAGCGAAGCATTGTCGGATTTTATATTCTTCAGGATTTCGTCCGCATCTCCTCTCAGCAGCGGATACAACTTTTCCAGCAAACTCCAACCGAGGCTGCGAAGGTGTTCGGGGAAAAAACGTTTCTCGCGGAGAAACGCCTTGTCCTCCGGAACCGTAAATTCGTCGCCATCGTCCAGCAAGCGGATGGCCCTTTTTCTCATGCCGTCCGCGTCGATCACCAAGCCGTCGAGCGTGTACGCCAAAGCGTGGAAAACTTCGTTTCTGCGCTTTTTCGCCAAGTCCGGCGGCAGGCCCTCCCATGCGGGCGGCATCCTGCCTTCCTTGTTCGCCTTGCCGATCAAATGGATGACGAATTCCGCCGCAAAGGCCTTCCAATGGCAAATGCCCCAATAACGCCAAGAATCCAGGTTGCCGTCCGCGTCCATCCAAGGGCTTTCGCTGCTCGCCAAGCGTTTTTCCCACTCGGCCGCCAAGCTGTCCATCTCGGCTCGCACATCTCGGAAATCGTTTTTGGAGAGCCGTTGCTCCGCGTTTTTGAGCATCATGTATCCGCAGTCCAGCATGTCGAACACGATCCTGGCCCTGAAGTAGGAGCGCCGCCAGCGTTCCGCCAGCGCCTCCAAGGTAGAGAACGACCTGTTGTCGCCCGACTTCACGTATGCGGCGATGCGGTCATTGAGTTCGACGAGCGCATCCTTCTCCTCTTTGAGCGCGACCAGAAAGGTCCCAACGATCCTTTCGTCCGAGGAAACCTTCGTCTCGAGGCTGTCCAACCTGCTTTTGAACTTTTTGGCCACCCTCTTGATTTCCTTTTCGACCTGATGCGCCGCGCTTCGGAATCGTTCTTTGAATTCTGCGGAACGAAGGTTCGTATCGAGACTCTTTTGCCGTTTTTCCGCATAGAGAAATTTTTCCAGCGCCTTTGCAGGCGAGGGGGCTGAAAACACCTCGAAATATGAGTTGCAGCACGATTCCATTAGGCTTTCTTTTGCCGCGCGGATTTCCGACAGGCAGGAGGCGATCTCCCGGTGGTCCTTTCGCGAGTCCAGAAACAAGGCCAGCCCGAAGCCTTTCGCGATGCTATCCGGCTCTTTTTCGTAGAACCACGGAAGAATGTCGCTGGCCCAGTCGGACCGGTCCATGTATTCCCAGTATTCGTCCATCAGACCGGGCAGTTGGCTCCAGGTTATTTCCTTGAAATCTTCCGGTACGTAGCGTTCGTCCAGCCTGTCGAGAATGCTTTTTATCTCCATGCAGGATACGAGTGTCGGCAATATGTTGAGCGATTGTTTTGGGGGCGAAGGAGGCTGTTTGACGTCGGCGCTTTTCGAGTCGGCTTTCGCCCCTGTCCCTTTTGTCCCCTCGTCGTCGGGCAATTCTTCTATGGCCTCCTCCATGAGGTCGGGAACGTCGATGGAAGCGTCGGCCGTCGCCGAACCGTCTTGGGGGGGTTGGGCGCGAGCGACCTTCTGGCCTTTCCGCCCGCCTTCTTTGCTGCCGCCCTTCTCGCCTCCGGACTTTTTCGTCCCCAGCGCCCCGAGAACTTCCTGCCATAGGCTCCTGACAATGTCTGCCAGGATGCTGAAGCCAGATCCTTCTTCCAGAAGGATTTGCAGGACCGCCCGGTTGTGCCGGCAGAGATAATCGAATTCGACAAACGCGCCCAGCGATTTGTGGTTGCCGCTTATTGTCTCCAGATCCAGAAGCGCTCCGCGCCGGTTTCCCATCATGACTCTGAGTCCCGACCGCAGAAACAGCAGCTTATAGAGGTCGTCCCCGTCCATCCATTCGGCCATACGGGTGGATTTTTGTTCCAAGTCCGCGATCATGACGGCCCTTGCCCGCCGCCCGCCTTTTCCCGACGACTCCCTATGCCCGCCGGAAGCGACCCGTTCCTCTCGCAACCTCCGGAAATGGTAAATCACGGTTTCCAGCCAGATGTCCGAGGCCCCCGCCTCTATGCAAATCTCTTTCAGCGTACGGGGCCGTCCGTCTTCGCAATTGCCTTCCAACGCCAGACAGAGAGGAACGAATGACTCGTCCTCGTACACGAGATAAGGCAATTGCTTGACGGAAAGGACTTCGCCGTTTCGCGGTTGCCCTTCGTCGGCGATTGTAATGAAGGTCGAAACCATTTCAGTATCTCTCCTGTTCTTAGCGGCCGACGCGTTCCCGGACCAGGACGATCACGGCGGCGCTCAGCTTGGTGCTTCCCGAATCGCATTCACGATTTTTCATATTGAAGGCGCCGCAACCCTGCTGGCCGCACCAGAAAACGTAATTCGCCTCCGGCAGGGTCCTCCTGATTTCCGGCAAGCTCGACTGGATCTCTTGCAGGGTCGGCAGTCTGTAATCGTATCGGGAATCTTCGTATTTCACTCCTTCGACATACTTCAGGACATCTTGCAAATCCACGCCGTCTACGTCGATTCCCGGTACCGGATCGGGGACCGAGCCGAGCGGAAGTCCCGTCTTCATCCAAGCAGGCCAGCTACCCGCGACAAGAACCGCCCCTTGCTCAGAAGGGACATGGCCAAGCCTCGTTCCGATTCCATGAAAAGCGAAAGGGTGTCCCGACAGCGAAGTGTCGAACTTGAAAAACGCTCTGGCCGGCGCGACAGGGGAGCCTTGCTTCAGAGATGTTTCCTTCCATTCGCCAACGCGTATCTCCTCCATGATCGAAAGTGTGCGGACCCGCAGTTCGGCGACCCCTTCCACCCTGGTCTTCTTGTGAAGCACACCCGTCACGAGAAGCCAGCCGGGTGGTATATGGCCTGTTCCAGACGACTTTTCGTTATCGTATACGTCATTCTGCGTCTCTTCGATCACATCCACGAGCTTCTTGATATCGCTCTTGGGAGGAATGACGTTGAGGCCGATCTCCACCATATGCTGGTAGAGGTTCTCCTCAATTTCCATCGATTCGTAAAGAGACCTGACGTTTTCCTCGACATCGAAAAAACGGACCATGATGGGCAATTCGGATAGCCTCTCAGCCCCTCCGTCGTTTTGGTCCGACTTGTCTTGCGGGGAATCGCCAGAGCCAAGGGGCTTTCGCGCGCTTTCAGGCCCCCCGGCATTTTGGCTCGACTTGTCTTGCGGGGCATCGCCAGGGCCAAGGATCTTTCGCGCGCTTTCAGCTTCTCCGCCATTTTGGCTCGACTTGTCGTCTCGTTTTCGCAACTCGCACTGGATTTTCCTGGCGACGAACCGGAACATTTTGTATTGCTCGTCAGTATCGAATGGATTGTGCGGTCCGTTGCTGGTTCTGTAGTTTTTCGGAAGCTTGAGGTACTCGAACTGTTTTTCGTCGTAGCTTTCGTGCAATGTCACATACTCCTGGCAAGCGAGGCCCTGTATCGGTTCGTTTAGACCATGCCAATATCCTTGGAACCTGAAACGCAACGTTCCACGGTCGATTCTTTTTCCTTTTATCCCGAGGACGACGGACGCATTGGAGAGGCCGAGAACGACTCGGCAGTCCGGGTCGCTTTTGGCGTTAGGGTCGTAGATATATTTGTCCTCCAAGACCACGATGTTCAGGGCCGATCCGGCTTCGCCGCCGTTCAAATCCTGAATATGGTATCTGAAACATCTCACAAGCGTCTTGATTGCAGGCATCTGCCGTTTCATTTCTCCAGCCGCGTCTTCGTCGTGAACCAGAATTCTGATTTTGCCGTCGTCGGATTTCATTTTCATGAACTCCTCCGGTTTTTCCGTTCTAATTGTAGAGAGTTTCTTCAAGACTTTTGTTGCCATTTTTTTCGCGGCGTCGTCGATTTGTTTTTCAAGACAAGGAGGATTGGCTTTAGCGAGATCGAGGACTTCCGTCCCGGATTCATCCTGCGCAGACATGTTTTCATGGTCCTGGGGACCTTTTTCATTTCGGGGCCCCGGCCCTATGCAGGGTGGCTCTTCATTTTCGTCCGCCGCCGATATTCCAAGCGTTTCCGCCACCTTGGCGACCATTTTATCTTCGACGCTTTCGTCCGATTCGCCTTGCAATTTTTCCAGCCTTAAAAAGTCCATGTACAATTCGTGCAGCGAATGGGGGTTCGACGTGTTGCTGAAATGCAGGATTTTTTTGACCCCCTCGCGAATCAGTCGCAAGGCAGTCGAATCCATGCTACCGGTCTTTTCGCCCTTGTAGTGGCGATGATAGAAAGTGTTCCATCCGGAATAAGTCCAACCCTGCGGGATTTTTTCGACAAGTATCGGCAGAAGCGCGACGTATAGGCAACTGTAGTCCTCGATACTTTTCGGCATGATTTGCATTTCCGCGCAGGCCCATTTGCTGTCGGACTCGATTTTTGTGATGATATTCTCAACGATTGCTTTCTGTTTTTCCGTATGATTGTAGCCCAGGTAGGTGTCCGGATATATCAAAAGAATCAACGCAGTCGAAAAAAGCCCAACGATTCCGACGACAATCCAATCCTTCAATTTCATAGCCTTGTAAAAGATATAGCCGAAAATCAGTTGCACACCCAGCGTAACGGCAATCAAAAAAAGCCCGTGCGACCATACGTATTGAAAAAACACCCGGTAATGAACCACGTTGGTCGGAACGAATTGCGCGCCGATTTTATCCAGCACAAATAGCGCGACCAGAATGATGAATAGCGTGTCTGCGAAGATAAAAACCAGTGTCGCCCATACGATTTCCCTTAAGGTCACTTCCCTCTTTTCATCCTCTTTTCTCGTTTCATTGTCCATTTCAACCCGTCTCCTCAGTTTTTGAAAAATTTCAGCATCTTTTATGTAAGAGAGAACAAGAAGCTTGTTTTCACCAGAAAAAACAAAAAAAGTCAAGAAAAAAATCCGATTGAAGTATTATCGACCGAAACATCTTATCGCATCGCAGACGCGATGTAAGAATCGGGCATAATATTTACTGCTATTTTGTTTTATCGAGCAACTGTCTTATAGAAAAAGCCAGCTTCTCCAGCTTGACGGGTTTCATAAGGAAGGTATCGATGCCCAGCTTGGCGGCGCTTTTTTCGTCGATGTTTTCGCTGTAGCCGGTGCAAAGGACGGTGGGGGTTTCGGGGCTGGTTTCCAAGACTTGGCGGAGGAATTCGTCGCCGTACATTTTGGGCATGGTCATGTCGGCCATGACCAGGTCGTAGCGGTCGGGGGATCTTTCAAAGGCGGAGAGGGCCTTTTCCGGATCGGAAAAAGAGGTTACCGAGTAGCCGAGAAGGGTCAGGATTTGTTCTTCGACGTGGAGGATGGAGTGGTCGTCGTCTACCAGGAGGATGGACTCGGTTCCCTTGGGATAGGGGTTTTCGGGTACGACGGAAGGCTCCGCCGGGGACTCGATGGCGGGGAAGTAGATGTCGAAGGAGGCGCCTTTTCCGGGGCGGCTATCGACCTTGATCAAGGCGTCGTGGCTTTTTACTATGCCGTGGACGACGGCAAGGCCCATGCCGGTGCCTTTGCCGAATTCCTTGGTGGTGAAGTAGGGTTCGAAGATTCGTTCGAGGTTTTCTGGGGGGATGCCGCCGCCCTGGTCTCGGACCGAAAGCTTGAGGAATTCGCCGGGGGCAAGCTCCGGGATGGACTCTATGCCTTCTGGCGGGACGTCGGCGTTTTCCAGGACGATTTCCAGTACGCCTCCCTTGTCGGACATGGCGTGGGCCGCGTTGGTGCACAGGTTGATCAGGATCTGGTGGATCTGGGTGGGTTCTGCCAGGATGGAGCGGGGGGCGGAGCAGATATTGCTCCGGAATTCGATGTTGACCGGGATGGAGGAGCGCAGGAGGTTCATGGATTCCTTCACGATGGGGGTGATGCAAATGACGTGGCGGGTTTCCTCCGATTTGCTGCTGAAGCTCAATAGCTGCCTGATGACGTCGCGTGCTCTGAGGCTCGCGGTCCGGATGCCTTCTATGAACTGGCGGACATGCAATCCCTTGGGCAGGAAAGACATTGCCAGGTCGGCGTTTCCCAGGATGATGCTGAGAATGTTGTTGAAGTCGTGGGCGATGCCCCCGGCCAGAGCGCCGATGGCCTCCATTTTCTGGGACTGGCGCACCCGGGCTTCCATGACCCTGCGTTCGGAAATGTCGCGAAGGATTACCAGCATTCCGGCCGGCTTGCCTTCGTGGTCGGTGAACATGGACGCGCTGACGCTGACGTCCAGCAATTTGCCGTCCTTGGTCAAGCGCTTGGTTTCGAACCCCTGGCACAGCAAGCCGTTTTCCAGGACGTTGCGAATGTGCCACATGGACAGTTCCCTTTCCGAATCCGGCATGAAGGGGATGCGCTTGCCCTTGACCTCGTCCAGGGTCCAGCCGAAGAGCTGGGTGAAGACAGGGCTTACGTACTGGGCGTTTCCATCGAGGTCGTACATGACGATGGCGTCGGCCGAGGAATGTATCAGGGAACGATAGACGGCCTCCGCCTTTTTGGATTCGTTGTAGAGATTTCGGTAGCGTTCTTCGCCGAGCCTCAATGCTCTCGTGCGCTCTTCGACCAAGTCCTCGAGCTTGTCGCGATGTTGCTTCAGCTCCTTTTCCATGCGCTTTCGATCGGTGATGTCGATGATCAGCACCAAAGAGCCGGTCACGTTGCCGTCCTTGTCCCGGATAGGGGTGGCGATGTGGTCGATGTAGATGACCTCTCCGGTCACCTTGACGCGCCTGTGCTCGGAGCGTCCGCTGGGAAGGCCCTGGTAAACCTTCTGGGCGGGGCAGTCGGGGCAGATATGGTCCAGCTTGGCGGCGATGGCATAGCAGAACCGACCGATGATTCCAGCGCCATAGATTTTTTCGGCCTTCTTGTTGAAGGCCACGACCCGGTAATCCTTGTCGAGTTCCCAGATGGCGATGTCCATGGCGTCGATGAGGTCCGAAAAAACCAAGCCCAGCCTCGGGTCCTTGGTCGCCTTCATCAGTTCCAGAACGGGCGTGATCTTGTCCGGTTCGCCCGCAGTATCGTCGTCGGCCCCTATGACCTCTTGGCGCTTGTCGCGTTCGATGGATTTGGCGTGCATCATTCGGCTTCCCCTTTTCTCCGCTTTTTGCTGCAAGCAATTCAATGGCGCCGTGAATACGCTTGGCAATGAAAAAAAAATCTACGCCACTCGCCCAAAAATCCGCAAGTTGGGGTTGTCAAGGATTATTTGTATCAGTAAACCCGTTTTTTTGTCAATTTGTATCTGTTTCCAAAGGCAATTCTAATTCTGGGTGTCTCTGGCGCATTCAAGGTAACCAGACCATCCTGGTCTGGCTCGGCGCGTCAGGAAATTCCCCTTTACCGTGGGCACGCCAGACCAGGATGGTCTGGTTACCTTGGTCGCTGCAACCTGTTTGGCATGGAATTTCCGTCAAAATTAGAATTGCTGTGTTTCCAATGCGTTTCAGATGGTTTCCGAACATTTTTCGATGGCCTTTTTCAGAGCGGCCTTGTGCACATGCCCTGCGAAATGCACGGGGCTTTTTCCGTAGATGGGGTCCCAGCCGGCGGGGTCTGCGGAACAGAAGAACTGGGCTTCCAGCCCGATTCTCGTGAGAGCCTCCTCTGCGGAAGCGCCGACGAGCTTGCGGCATGCCCTCCAGGTGGCCCCGCAAGGAGCGCCTCGCACCACATCGATTTTTTCTATTCTACCTTCGGCCAATTCCACCGTTAACTCCGGCGCGCCGAAATGCCGTCCGTATGCGCCCAGGGAATCGTGCCGGGCCAAACCGCAGCAAGTGGGCGGCTCGAAAACGCCCTTGATTCTGTTCTTTTTCGACGACGCCACCACCGGTATGCCCTGCTCGGCGCAGATCAGGCCGAGATCGTGGGACAGGTCGGGATGGATCAGATAGTCCAGAACGAGGTCCGCGTCGATCTTCGACGGAAAAAAATCCCTGGCGTCATCGATCACGGGCGGAAGGTCGGAATCGATGGACACCACCTCCAGGTCGAATCGTCCCTCTCCGAATTCCATAATCCCGGCGGTCTTGGCCTCCGACTTGCCGTTTTGTTCGAATACGACGATCTTTTGCCTCTTGTTCATTTTTTCTCCGACCGGACAGATGAAATTAGAGCCACGAAATACACCAAATACACGAAATTAAAAAAACACACGAAAAAAACAGGAGTTTGATTTTTTCGGGATTGGGGGCTTGGTTCTAAATTCGGCCGCCTGGATTCCGGGTCTTCGCAAGCTCCGCCCGGAATGACGGAGTTGGTTGCCCCCCCCCCTTGCGGAGGCCGGGTTGGCTACAGTGCGATTCCCTCCGCAAGCTCCTCCCGGAATGGCGAAACTGGTTGGCAGACGTTAAAGCCAAGCCCATTTTTTCTCCCAATCCGACAACGAGATGGCACCGCCTTCTTTTCAATATTCGCACTCGTTTTCCAGCTCCTCCAGACGCTTGTCGAATACGACGCTTTTTTCGTCCAATTCCTCGGTCAGAGATTCCAGTCTTTCGAATTGTTCCTCGATGGATTGCTGGCACTGGTGAATGGCCTTGGAGACGACGCCGATCCTTTCGCCGTCCCTGGCCTCCGTGGCCTCCATCATCTCTTGGTTCAACCGGTCGATTTCCTTTTCCTGCCGGTCGATCAGGTTTTCGGCCTCCTCGATTTTTCTTTCCAGCGGCTTGAGCGCCCGTGAGCGTTCCGTGACGATGGCGGAGCGCATCTTCCGGAGTTCCTTCTTGTTGAATTTTTCAGGGGGATTGGGACCTTTTCCGTCCTTGTCATCGCCGCTGCCGCCCCCTTTTTCGTCCTCGTCGTGCCACCCGCCTTTTTCGAGGAACTCCCCGTAGCCGCCCTCGAAGACCTCGATTCCGTGGTCGGTGAAAACGATCAGGCGGTCGGCCAGGGCGTGGAGGAACATTTCGTTATGGGTGACCATCACCACCGTGCCCTCGAAATTGTCCAGCGCGGCCAGCAGAGCGTCGCAGGATTCCATGTCCAGATGGTTGGTGGGTTCGTCCAGAAGAAGAAGGTTGACGGGTTCGGCCAGGAGCTTGCCCAGCATCACGCGGCTTTTTTCCCCGCCGGAAAGCACCTTGATCTTCTTCAAGGCGGAGTCCCCCTCGAACATCATGGCGCCGCAGATGTTTCTGGCCATCTGCCGGTCCACGTCCTCGTGGGAATAGAGAATCTCCTCCTCCACCGTGCGCGAATCCACCAGGCTCTGAATGTTGGTCTGCTCGTAGAACCCGGCCTTGATCTGGGGATTGTAGACGACCTCTCCTGACGAAGGAGAAAGCTTTCCGGCCAGAAGCTTCAATAGCGTGGTCTTTCCCTTGCCGTTCTTGCCCACCACGCAGACCCTTTGTCCGGCGGCGACCGAGATTTCGAAACGGTCGATGAGTTTTTTTTCGGTCCCGGCGCTGCTCTGGTCGTAGGAAAACGACAGGTCCTTGACGGTCATGACGGATTTTCCGCCGAATTTTCTGCTCCGGAACGAAAAATCGAGGGTCTTCAGTTTTCTGAGCTTTTCGCCCTTTTCCATTTTCTGGAGGGTCTTCACACGGGACTGGACCAGGTTGGCCAGGCGGGCCTTGGCCCGGAACCGGTTGATGAAGTTTTCGATCTCTTTTTCTCGCCGTTCCACGTTCAGGCGGGTCTTTTCCAGAATTTCCTCTTCCTGGGCCATCTGGGCGTAGAACTTTTGGGTGTCGCCCTCGATTTTCCGCGCCTTTTTCCGGTGGATTCCCACGATATGGGTGGCGATCTTGTCCATGAAGCTGCGGTCGTGGGTGATCAGGACGATCTCGTGGGGCCAGGACACGAGAAAACGTTCTATCCATCGAATCGACGCGATATCCAGATAGTTGGTGGGTTCGTCCAGCAGAAGCATGTCGGGTTCGGAAACCAGGACCTTGGCGAGGTTGAGACGGACCTGGTATCCGCCGGAAAACTCGTCGGGGTGTCTTTTCATGTCGCTTTCCGAAAAACCGAGACCGGCCAGGACCTTCTCCACCTTCCAATAATGGTCCGATTCGGCTTCGGGAAGCCCCCGCATGCCCTCTTTCAAAACAGTGTCCTCGGCGAATTCGATGGTCTGGCGGACATAGCCCAGCCGGTAATTTTTGGGGGCTACGACGGTCCCGTCGTCGGCGGATTCCTCGCCGATGACGATGCGAAACAAGGTGGTCTTGCCGTGGCCGTTTCTTCCCACCAGCCCGACACGCTCCTTGGAGTTGATTTTAAACGAGATCCCGTCGAAAAGGACCTGGCCGCCGAAGCTCTTGTGAAGGTTTTCTACGCTTATCATTGATTGTTTCCAGGGGCTTGTTTTTAACTTCGGCCGGTTTTCATCCAACAGTTTCGATCATCGCCTGGATTCCGGGTCTCCGCAAGCTCCGCCCGGAATGACGGTGTTGGTTGGCCGACGTTATAATCAAAACCGTTTCCAGAAGTTGCGCGGCCGGAATAATTCAGTACGCGAACCGGTCGATTGGCCGTTATCATTCCAGAACCGGGCGGTTCCAAACAACATAAAAAAATAGGGATATTAACCGAATAGGCACTCTTTTGTCAAACGGACGTTCACCCAGGAACTCTGTAAGGAAGGAGCTATCCTGGTTATAACAGATTTGGGGGTGGGTGGAATGTAGGTTGGGTTGAGCGTCCTTAATTGTTGGGTTTCGCTACTGAATTCTATCAAACAAACAGATAAGGCGCGCGAAATGGTTGGGTAGCAAGCGAAACCCAACATAAAACCCGCTCAACCCAACCTACGCTCCTACGCTCCAACCGCCCGCCCACCCTATCCGCCAGAATCAGGAACATTCTCAAACAATTGTTGAAAAATGAAATGCACCGCAGTATGTTGAAAGTAAGAAACGACGGGAGGCAAGAACATGGAATGCGTAAAAATATCATCCAAGGGTCAGGTCGTAATCCCGGCTTCAGTCCGAAAAAAACTCGACCTCGCCTACGGCTCTTTTCTTGAAATAAGTGTTAAAAACGACATAATCTTGCTAAAACCATTGAAGAAGAGCCCTATCGAGCATCTTTATGGAAGGTTCGACGACAAGGGCGTTCTGAGCGAATTGGAAAAGGACCATGCCGAGGAAATCTCCCGAGAGGATCGTTCTTGACGCATGGGCCATGCTTGCCATGTTATTCAAGGAAGAACCTGCTGCGGCGCAAGTATCAATGCTGTTCGAAGGCCCTGCGGTTTCACCGATGGATATTCATATGTCCTGGATAAACATGGGGGAGGTTTATTATCGACTTGCTTTTAAGAGAGGACGCTCCGAGGCGGATTCGGTTCTTTCCTACATGTTGCTACTGCCGATAAAACTGCACGAACCTTCCCAAAAAGACATCTTGAACGCAGCCATTTTCAAGTCAAAGTACCGGTTGTCATATGCGGATGCGTTTGCGGTGGCATTGGCGGATGAGATCGATGCGATAATATGGACCGGAGATCCGGAAATAATTGCACTGGAGGAGGTTTGCAAGTAAAGAAGCTTTCCCGACAATAGAATACGAAACCTCTTATTTCGAGAACGAGATATGAACGAATTTGAAATCGACATAGAAGAAGGCCACCCCTATCCGGGCTGGAGAGAACCTTTCGAGGCGTCCATCTTGAACATAACTTCGGAAGGGCTTCATCTTCTGACATCCATTCCCTTTCCCAGGCCTGTGGACATCCTGGAATACAGAAACCTCACGGGCTACGGAATCTATCACGACGAATATCCGCTGGCGATCTGGAAATTCGGGAAGAATTTTCTCTTGCCGACGCCTTGCAACCCGGATTTCGAGCGGCAACAGAACCCGGAGGAAACGGAATTGTTTTTCGAACGCCTTCCTTCGAGGTTTTCCCGCGCGCTGATCGATGTCCATGGAATCATCCGGGTCCTGGCAGAGACCGACCTGAACAAGGAATTCATCGAAAAACTCCACGAACTCTGGACGGCGCCGGGCGCCGACTGGATGTCATACAACAACTGGCTGATGTACACGTTTCAGACTGGTACCCACATCCTGTGGAAAAGGGCCGTCACTTTCGATTTGCACGGGGAGGCGTAAATGAAAAAACATTCTTTGGAGACATTGATCGTCCACGGTGTAAAGACAGTTCATACCACGTCCATGGACCTGGTTCCGCCCATTCACATGACATCCACCTTCAAGTTCAAGGACGCCGATTTCGGGGCGAGCTTGTTCGACGGATCGCGGGAAGGGTTCGTCTATACGAGGATTTCCAATCCCACAGTGCAATTGTTCCAGGAAAAGATGGCCGTTGTGGAAGGCGGCGAGGACGCGGTCGCGACGGCGTCGGGCATGGCCGCCATATCGGCGGTGTCCCTTTCGTTCGCCAAAACGGGGGACAATTTCGCGGCAAGCAGCACGGTTTACGGA
The DNA here is from genome assembly GCA_963674505.2 of Desulfobacterales bacterium. GTDB lineage: Bacteria > Desulfobacterota > Desulfobacteria > Desulfobacterales > SKZT01. Next base: position 5,766 of record CAXXIG010000004.1, on the reverse strand, counting down.
GGCACCTACGCGCTTTTCAGCAAGCACTTGCCGTCTCTGAACATTCAGCCCCGGCTGATCACTCCTTCCGAGGGAAAAACAGCGGGAAGCATCGAGGCCAAGATCGACAAAAATACCCGATTTCTTTTCATGGAGACCCCGGCCAATCCCACGCTGGAGGTTTTCGATATCGAAATGTGGGCGTCGGTGGCCAAAAAGCACGGCATCCCGCTGATCGTGGACAACACTTTCGCCAGCCCCTACCTGCAAAGCCCGCTTTCGCACGGGGCGGACATGGCCCTGCACTCGACCACGAAATACATCGGGGGCCACGGCGACATCATCGGCGGGGTGGTGGTGGGAACCAAGGAGAACATGAACCGGATTCGGGAAACATACACCAACCATTTCGGCCCGGCCATGAGCCCGTTCAACGCGTGGCTTTTCCTGCGGGGCATAAAGACCCTGGCCCTTCGCATGAACCGCCACAGCGACAGCGCCCTTGCCATCGCCCAATGGCTCCAACGGCAACCCAAAGTGGAAAAGGTGCACTATCCGGGACTGGCTTCCCATCCGGGACATTCCACCGCGAAAAAGCAGATGAAAAAATTCGGCGGCATGATCGCCTTTGAAGTGACCGGAGGCGTCGCGGCGGGCAAAAAGCTCATGGACGCTCTTAAACTCTGCGTGTTGGCCGTGAGCCTGGGAGACTGCGAAACGCTGGTCCAGCACCCCGCGTCCATGACGCACTCCACCTATTCCAGCGAGGAAAGAAAAAAAGCGGGGATTTCCGACGGGCTTGTCCGGCTTTCGGTGGGGTTGGAGGATGTGGACGATATCATCGAGGATTTGCGTGGAGGATTAGGCTCACTATAATTGTTACTCGCTATAAAAGAAGAAAACATCTTGTTCTTTTGTTATGTTTCATCTCTCAGTTCAAGAGTCCTGTCGTAAAGATCTTTTTCTGGTTATAACGGATTTGGGGGCGGGTGGAATGTAGGTTGGGTTGAGCGTCGTCAATTGTTGGGTTTCGCTACGGAATTCTATCAAACAAACAGAGAAGGCGCGCGAAATGGATGGGAAGCAAGCGAAACCCAACATGAAACCCGCTCAACCAAACCTACGCATTGCCGTTCCCCCAAATCCGTCATAACCAGGATAAAACTACAAATAGGACCGAAAACTGGCTTGATTTTAGCCTCGGCTGGTTTTTCATCCAACAGTTTCGATCATCGCCTGGATTCCGGGTCTAAAGCAAGCTCCCCCCGGAATGACGGTGTTGGTTGGCCGACGTTATAACCAACCCCGAAAACGACCTTTTCAAAAAAAAACGCCCCGGTTTTCGCCTTGCGTCAAGGCGTGGACCGGGGCGTCGTGTTTTTTTTCGGAGAATATCGGACTATTCTCTCATCGGAAAACCTCGGAAAGTCTAAAGGAGCATTGCTCTCGCGCCTCTATTTGTGGCCGTGGCCGTGACCATGTCCTTCTTCCTCAGCCTCCTCGGCCTCCTCGGCCTCTTCTTCGGCTTCCTCAGCCTCCACGGCTTCCTCGTCGGTCTCCTCGGCGCCTTCTTCGCCTTCGACCGCTTCCTCGTCATGGGCGCCGCTCTTGGGATGGCAGGCGTTGCACGCGACGGGGGCCGCCTTGGTTTTGTTTTCCATGTTGTATGCTCTGTGGCAGTTGCGACAATTATAATGGATCGCTTCGCCATGGTACTCGAGGCGTTCGCCCTTGCTCATTTTGGGGGCGGTCAGTCCTCTGGGGGCCAAGCCCGGGGTCTGATGGCATTCGACGCATTTCTGGATTTTCATGACCTCTATCGGGTTGCCCTCTTTGTCCATATGGCAGTCGCCGCAGCCCTGATCTCCATGGACATTGTGGGTTTCGTCCAGATCGTGGCAGTTGATGCAGGAGGGCGTGTTTTCGCCCATTTTAAAAGAATCCAATGGCTCGCCGTCTTCATTGTGGTGACATTCGCCGCAGCCCAGCTTATATTCGGCGACATGCTTGTTGTGGCTGAACTCGACGATGCCCCGCTCATGGGTGTCGTAAGCATCCGATTCCATCCTCACTACGTCGGGCCCCAACGCTCCCGCGAAAACACCAACGGCGACAAAAAACGTGGCGACGGCCGCAGTGGCGCAGGTTACTAATAAAGACTGTTTCCTCATAAACCTATTGAACCTCCTTTCAAGTTAAAAAAAAATAGTTTGCCATCTCTACCAATTGAAAACCGATATGTCAATATTTAAAAGAAACGGCGTATCTCCATTATAATCAGCGGGTTAGACGGTTTTTGGAATTTTGGAATGCTCCGGGACGACATTTTTTATGCCGGGGTTGGTTTTAACTTCGACCGGCTTTTTGACCCATGAGCCTCGACCATCGCCTGGATTCCGGGTCTAAAGCAAGCTCCGCCCGGAATGACGGAGTTGGTTTTCCGACGTTAAAACCAAGCCCTTTTGTACCTCACCGGGTCAGTTGACGGTACTTGATGCGGCGAGGAACGCTCGCGTCGGCACCCAGTCTCTTCTTGCGGTCCTCTTCGTACTCGGACCAGTTCCCGTTGAAAAACACGACTTCGCTATTTCCCTCGAACGCCAGGATATGCGTGGCGATACGGTCCAGAAACCATCGGTCGTGGCTGATGACCACGGCGCACCCGCCGAAATTTTCCAGGGCCTCCTCCAGCGCCCTCAACGTGTTGACGTCCAGGTCGTTTGTGGGTTCGTCGAGGAGGAGAACGTTCGCGCCCCGCCGGAGCATTTTGGCGAGATGGACGCGGTTCCTCTGTCCACCGGAAACGGCCCCCACCTTTTTCTGCTGGTCGTTGCCGGAAAAATTGAACCTGGCGACATATGCTCTGGAATTGACCTCGCGGTCCCCCAGCCGGATGCGGTCGTCGCCCCCGGAGATTTCTTCCCAAATGGTCTTTTCGGGATCAAGTCCCCTGTCCTGGTCCACGTATGCGAGCTGGACGGTGTCGCCGATGCGAAAGGTTCCCTGGTCGGGCTGCTCAACCTCCGTGATCATCTTGAACAGCGTGGTCTTGCCAGCGCCGTTGGGCCCGATCACGCCCACGATGCCGCCTGGCGGGAGGCTGAAGCCCATGTTTTCCACCAGAATTCGTTCTCCGTAGGATTTGGAGACGCCTTGGGCTTCGATGACCAGGTCCCCCAGCCGAGGTCCGGGCGGAATGTAGATCTCCAGGTCCTTTTCCCGGTCGCGGCTATCTTCAGACAAAAGCTTTTCATAGGCGTTGATGCGCGCCTGGCTCTTGGCGTGTCGTCCTTTGGGAGACATGTTGATCCATTCCAGCTCCCGTTCCAGGGTCTTCTGGCGGGTGCTTTCCGATTTTTCCTCCCGGCGCAGACGCTCTCTTTTCTGGTCCAGCCAGCTGGAATAGTTGCCTTTCCAGGGAATGCCCCGGCCCCGGTCGAGTTCCAGAATCCATCCGGCCACGTTGTCCAGGAAATACCGGTCGTGGGTGACCGCGATGACGGTGCCGGCGTACTGTTGCAGGTGGTGTTCCAGCCACGCGACGCTTTCGGCATCCAGGTGGTTCGTGGGTTCGTCGAGAAGCAGGATGTCGGGTTTTTGCAAAAGGAGCCTGCAAAGCGCCACCCTGCGCTTTTCGCCGCCGGATATCACATCCACCGGCGTGTCGGCCGGCGGGCATCGCAACGCATCCATGGCCATTTCCAGCTTCGAATCCAGGTCCCAGGCGTCCAGGGCGTCGAGTTTTTCCTGGACGTCCCCCTGCCGTTCGATGAGCTTGTTCATCGCATCGTCGTCCATGGGCTCGGCGAACTTCATATTGATTTCCTCGAACTCCCTCAACAGCTCGACCGTTTCCCCAACCCCTTCCTCGACGACCTCCCGCACCGTCTTGCGGACATCCACCAGCGGCTCCTGCTCCAAGTAGCCCACCGTGTGCCCCGGCGAAAGGATGGTCTCTCCGTTGAATTCGGAATCCACCCCCGCCAATATTCGCAGCAGGGAACTCTTTCCCGAACCGTTCAATCCGATGACGCCGATCTTGGCGCCGTAGAAATACGACAGGGAAATGTCCTTCAAAACCGGTTTTCCGTCGTAGAACTTGCTCACTTTGATCATGGAATATATGATTTTTTCTTTTTCGGCTCCCATCTCGGGCAAACCTCCTTGCACTTGCTTTCAAAAATTGCGTCACGCCCCTGTAAAAAGGCAAAAAAATTCATAAACTAATCGTTGACAACCCTATTGGTAAAAATGCATATGGTCAAGAGTATTGTGGGTTCGCAGAAAATATTAACGGAGAACTTGCCGAGTGTTCGATCAAACCCGTGGCTTTCGTCCTTTTTTTAATGCGTTTCCGCAAAGACACAATTTCATCAATTTTTTTTATCCAAGGAGACGGTAATGAAAATTTACGTGGGGAATCTGGCGTACCAAGTCACTGAAAACGAATTGCAAGCCGCTTTCGAGGCTTTCGGAAACGTGGATTCGGTCGTCATTATCAAGGACAGGTCCACAGGACAGTCCAAAGGCTTCGGGTTTGTGGAAATGTCCTCCCAAGGAGAGGCCCAGTCGGCCATCGACGAACTGAACGGCAAGGAGTTGCAAGGAAGATCCATCAAGGTCAACGAAGCCCGTCCCAGAGAAGGCGGCGGCGGCGGACGAGGTCCCGGCGGCGGACGAGGCCCCCGGGGTGGCGGCGGCAGGGGCGGCCGCAGCGGCGGGCCGGGAGGTCGCGGTCCGGGCGGAGGCGGCAGAAGCGGCGGGCGAGGCTACTAGGACCTCATATCCTTTTTAAATAGACAGACACTTCTTTAAATAGACAGACACTTCGGGCGGCAGGGACAGCATCTGTCCCGGCCGCCCGAAAAATCCGCCCCCCGCCGAAAGTGTTCATGGCGTCCATGCGGCCCATGCATTTCATCTTGTCCATGAAAATACCGGGCTTGGTTTCAACTTCTGCCGGTTTTCATCCAACAGTTTCGATCATCGCCTGGATTCCGGGTCTAAAGCAAACTCCGCCCGGAATGACGGTGTTGGTAGGCCGACTTTATAACCAAAACCTGAATACCCTCCCAAGCGTTGCGAACGGTCCCTGCAATCCGGTCTTAAATCCTCAGCAATTCCAATTGTGGGTGTCTCCGGCGCCTTCAAGGCAGCCAGACCATCCCGGTCTGGTTCGGCGCGTCGGGAAATGCCCTTTTACCGTGGGCATACCACATACCAGACCAGGATGGTCTGGTTACCTTGGTCGTTGCAACCTCTTCGGCATGGAATTTCCGTCAAAATCAGAATTGCCGCCAATCCAAGTCCCGATTGACCTCGTCCCTTTCAAAGGTTAAATCATTTTCATGAACCGATTTGCTCTCCAATTATTCCGACGAAAGAATCGCCAATGAAAAAAGTCATCGATTCCGGCTTGAACCGCCTGCTCAATCCCCGCTCGGTGGCGATCGTGGGGGCCACCAGCAAGCCCGGCCGGGTGGGCAGAATCATATTCGAGCAACTGATGCGCTTCCCCGGCCCCGTATACCCGGTGAATATCCGCGAAAGCGAGGTTTTGGGGCTGAAAGCCTGGAAAACCGTCGCGCAAATCCCGAAAACACCGGACTTGGCAGTGGTTGCAGTGGGGGCCGGACCGGCGGTGGAAGTGGCGGAACAATGCGCGCAAGCCGGAATTCCAAATGTCGTGGTGGTGGCCAGCGGATTCGGCGAGGCGGGGGAGGATGGGAAAAAACTGCAGGCCCGGCTCGCCGAGATTCCTAAACATTCCCATACCCGCATTCTCGG